>NZ_QBKS01000001.1 GCF_003054285.1 Litoreibacter ponti | reverse complement strand
AGCGCTCGGCGTTCTCCACCTGGGCTGCCGCGGGGGCGGCAAGGGTCAGGGCAACGGCTGCGGTCATCAGGGTTTTCATAATGTGTACTCTCTTTCTGCATTTGGCGGCTCGGCCGCCTGTTTTGGGGTTTGCGGCAGGCCTCTCGCCCGCCGTCATCTGCCCACCCAACCGCCGCGCCCCGCAAAAAGGTCCACGACCTCACGACCCCGTGAATACACGTCAGGAGACCGTGAGACTTGCTGCCAAGCGAGGCAAAACAAAAAGCCCCAGGCGCGAACCGAGGGCTTTCTTAGGCTAAAAAGAACCGATCAGTTCTCGTTGATGTCCTTGTCCCAAATCTTCACCTGCCCGTCTCGACGGCCGAAGAAATGGCGCAGGCCCAGCCAGATGATCAGAGAGGCGGCTCCATAGAAGGTCAGCGTGATCGGCAGTGAGCCCATCATCATGTCGGCCGGCCCAACGCCCGCCGCAAAGATCACGCCGATGGCGGCTGCGGCCAAGGCAAAGCCCAACAGGATATAGCCCGGCACGAGTATCTCGAGGATACCAAGTCCAAGGGCCAGGGCGAACCACACCCAATACTGGTTCCAGAGCACGTAGAGTTCCATCAAGTCCTCCCTTTGAGCAATTTGAACGCGTCACCAAAGCTGTCGAGCACGGATGTCGGCAGCAAGACGGTCTGTTTACCTGCCCCCTTGCCCACTTCTGTCAGCGCCTCGACCTGCTTGAGCGCGACCTGGTATTGCGCGGCCTCCAGCCCGTTCTCTTGAATGGCGGCGGCAACCACACCGGTAGCATATGCTTCCGCATCGGCCGAGATTCGCCGCGCTTTGGCCGTCTGCTCGGCAGCGTAGAGCTCTGCATCTGCCTGCAGCTCGACCGAGCGCTTCAGGCCCTCAGCTTCGGTTACCTGCGCACGCCGCGCCCGTTCCGCGTTGAGCTGCTGCAGCATCGCGGCCCGGGTCGCCTCGTCCAGATTGACGTCGAGGATTTCAGCACGGGTTACCTCGATCCCCCAATCATCCACGATCTTCTCCAGCGAGGCCTGAATGCGCAGGATAAGCTGAGCACGGTTCGATTGCACCTCATCCAACTCAAGCGTACCGATCTCGGAGCGCACAATGCCCGCCACCGTGGTGGCAATTGCTGCGTCAATATCGCGGATGCGATAAACAGTCTTCTCCGGCTCGATAATACGGTAGAACACGGACGTTTCCACCTGCACCAACACGTTATCGCTGGTGATCGCATCCTGACGGTTGGTCGGCAGCTGCCGTTCTAGGATAGAGATCTTGTGGGCCACCCGGTCCAGAAACGGCACGATGAAGTTGATGCCCGGCCCAAGCACGGAGCGCAGACGCCCGAAGCGCTCCACCACGAATTTGTCACTTTGCGGCACGATCCGGACACCGGCCAGCACCACGACGACAAGGAAGACAAACAGCAGTAAAAACACTGCGTTATTGCCCAAGAACCCCAAGATAATTTCTTCCATTATACTGCTCCCTCAAACTGTCTTTGCACAACATATGGGGGTTCGCCGCGCGAAAATGAAGGAAAATGCGCCGGAAACACACCGTTCACGCGGCTTATGGCGTGATCACCACACTCGCTCCACCCGCCGCGTATCGAGACGGAAGGAGTCATAATTTGTTGGCAAATGAAGGGTGGTGCCGCTGAAGGGACTCGAACCCCCGACCCCATCATTACGAATGACGTGCTCTACCATCTGAGCTACAGCGGCCACGGCGCGGGCAATAGCACCCTCGGACGGGCGGGGGAAGGCTTAATTTGCCTTCGCTGGCTCCTGCTCTGCATCCTCGGACGGCTCGACTACGATGACCTCGTGGTCTGTAACAATTTCGGCCTCTTCCGCCTCCGGCTCGACCGCACTGGACTTGTCCTCCAATGCGCCGACGATCAGCGGCAGCATCGCCGTTCCCGCGGGCATCGCGGCGGCACTTTCCGGCGCATCTTTCCAGCTGAGCGTGTCGAGACTGCCGCAATTGCCACAGGTCGGAGCCCAAGCCGCCTGAACGGTCTGGCAGTTCTCGCAGACCCATTGCGGACCACGCGGGGCGGACAGCGCCTTGGTCAGCCAGCCGCGCACAACGGCGTCATCGGACCCCTCGCCACGCTCGATGGCGGCCATGATGGTCAGAACGCGCTGCGTTGGCTCCGTCTCGGGAAGGTTGCCGATGGCACGCCGCGCCGCCGGAAAATCCTCTGCCGCGATGTTCAATTCCGCCAGCAGCATCTTCGTCTCGCTGTGGTCCGGCTTCATCGCTGTCAGTGCCTTGAAGCGCTTCAGGCGGGCCTCTGGGGTTTCGTTCGGCTCGATCTCAGCGAAGGCTGCGGCAAGTTCTGGGTGGGGCTGCGCCTCCCAAGCCTTTTTCACGACGCGCGCCGCATATTTCGGCTTGCCGCTTTCGATGTAGCTGCGTGCCGCCAGAACCGCGGCAGGGATCAGGTCAGGCGACAGGCGATTGGCTTCTATGGCCGTCTCGCGCGCCTCGATCGACGCGCCTTCAGCAAGCACATCCTTCGCTTCCGACAGGGCCAGCACAGCATCGCGACGGCGATGCACATCGCGCGGCAAAGCCCCATGCTTCAGCTTGGCATTGAGCGTCTTTCGCGCACCCGCCCAGTCTTCGCTACGGGCTTGCAGTTTCAACAACACATCTTGCGTCTCGACATGTTTCGGCTTCAGCGCAAACGCCTTCTCGGCCAATTTCAGCGCTGTGTCGGTGTCACCCTCCGCAAGCTTCTGCTTCATGATCCCGCGCACGCCGACGAAGCGGGTGCGGTCATCGGACAGCAGGCGTTTGTAGACTTCCTGTGCCTTGCGTGTGTCGCCTGCCTGTTCCGCAGCCTGCGCGGTGATCAGGTTCGTCAGGTCCGGACGGTTGAGATACTTTTCGGCCTTCGCAGCCTTTGCCATCGCGGTGCGTCCCTCGCCCGAGGCCAGCGCCATCAGGCCGTCGGCCAGGGCCTCGAAGCCTTTGCGCTCGCGGCTGCGCGTGAAATAGCGGCTCACCGCTGTCTCGTCGCCATTGAGGAACCGGAAAATCGCGACCAGCAGCCCGATGATCTTGAGCGTCACCCAGAACGCAACCAAAAGGGCCACGATCCCAAGGATCGTCATCAACGGGGACAGCGAGAATTCGGTGTTGGCCACCGACACGCGCACGCCGCCGCTGGTTTCCAGAAGCTGACCCAGACCCAAAGTCACCGCGACGATCACGGCGACAAAGAGCAAAATTTTCACAAGTGACCAGATCATATGCTTATCCTATTTCCCGCTCAGCGCGTCTGAGAGCGTGTCGAACGCTGCCAATGCCGCGTTGCGAGTTCTGGCCTGTTGGGCCCAATCTTCAAGCGCGGTCTGGCCGGCTTCGGGCAGCGCAGAAACCGTTTCGAGCGCCGCGTCGAGGTTGCCAGCTTTCAAATCCGCCTCGGCGCGCGACAGGACCGCATCCGGGTCATCGCCCTCTCGGGGGGTCAGCGACCGGGCGCCAAGCTGATCTTTCAGAAACAACGTCAATCTGTCGGCGGGCGCGTCCCCTGCCGTGGCTTTCAAGGAGGCCGAAAGAGCAGCCCGCGCACTGGCCGAAAAGCTCGCTTCAAGATCCGCGGCCGTAGGAACACCGCTTTCGGCCTGAGAGGCAAGCGCGTCGGGCACATCGGTGGCGGCTTCGATATCGGGGAGCACATCGGAATAGGCTGCGCCCGAATTAAGCGCCGTGCGAAGCTGGTTCATAGCGCCGCGCGCCTGCGCGCGTGCCTCTGCCGCGGCGGCATTTTCCTGCTCTGCCTGAGCGCTCGCGATCTGTTGCTCAGCCAGCGCCGCCATCTCGTTGAGGTTTTCCTGCAAAGCTTCCATTTCGGCCTTTTGAGCAGCGAGCGTCGCCTGCAGCTCTTCCGGCAAGACCTCCGGGCCACCAAAAGCGGGCATCTCATCCAGCCGGGTTTCAAGCTCTGCGAGCGCGGCAGCATTCTGGGTCTGCGCCGCCTCGAACTGCGCATTCAGCGAGGCAAGCGTCTCGCTCACGCCTTCCAGCTGCGACGACTGTTCTGAGACCAGCGCTTGCAATTCATCCTGCTGGTTCCCGCCGAAGACCGGCCATTCGGCGGCCTCGAAATAGATGGCACCACCGAAGCCGATTATTGCCGCAAGGATGCCGCCGAGCAGCGTTCCGAAGAACCCGCTTTTCTGCGCCGGGGGCGGGGGTGGCGGTGCAGCAGGCAGCGGTGCGACGGTTGGGGCGTCAGCGTCCATGACTTCGACGTCGGCGGAGCTTTCCGGCTCGGATGTCGCGTCCTCTGTGTCATCGCGCGTGTCGTCCGTCGCGGGTTTGTCGGACAGGATGATCGCATCCTCTGGCGTATCGTCCGATGCGCCGTCCTTGGGTGCCTCTGACGACGTATCATCCTCTGGGTTGGCCTTCGGCTCCAGCGAAGTGTCGGCCATGGCGGCATCGGGCGTGTCGAAATCCGCGCCTTTCACGGCTCCCGAGATTGCGCCAGCTTTCGATGGAGCATCGGCGTCGGACGCGGGCGTCTCTGGTTTGGGGTCAGCGTCAGACGGGGTCTTCTTCTTACGTGCCAAGGAGCGCGTTCCTTTCGAATTCTGGCCAGCGACTCTGCACTTAGGCCACACGTGAGCTTAAACCAACATTCGTTCGGCCCTCAAGCACAAGACCTATGTCAGCGCCTCGCTGATGGCCGCCCGCATGGATTGCGCATTCGGAGACGCTGCAATTTTGGTCACGGTGATGCCCTGCGCTTCCAACGCCTTGGCAACGCTGTAACTCATCGCGACTGGCCTGAGTTCCGTAGAGGCCTGTTCGGGCAGAGCTTGCGCAAAGCGAACCGCAGCCTTCGGCGAGAACAGCGGAACGATCACGACCCCGCCCGAGAGCAGACAGGCCCGGCCTTCCGCGCTCAACGGACAAGGCTCTTGGCTGTAAACGACGTAGGGCACCGCATGGGCGCGAAGATCGCCCGCCACATCCACGCCGCGGGGGTGGAGCAGTTTCATGCCCTGCGCCTGTGTCTCCAACAAATCGGCCAGCTCGGTGACGGCCCCCTGTGCACTGGTCGCAGAAAAGCCCGCGGCGCGGGCCTCTTGTGCCGTTCGGTCGCCCACGCAAAAGGCCGGGCCGCGCCACGATTGAAGCCGAGCGAACCCCTCCACACCCCGCGCTGAGGTGAAGACCAGACCGTCCGGCGCGATGGGCATCGGGCCGGGATCAAGCCATCTCGTCTCTGTCAGGGGCGAGATGATAACCGGCGCGCCAAGCCCCGCCGCGAACCGCTCGGACGCCTTGCGCGGCCGGGTGAGCAGGATTGTGGGTGGGATTGTCGACGCCATGTCAAAGGTGTTACCCGTTGCCAAAGCCCCGCACAACAGGCCCACCCTTTGGCGCAAACCCTCACTCTTCTTGGCATCGAAAGCAGCTGCGATGACACAGCCGCCGCTGTGATCCGTCAGACCGAAGGCCAAACGGCGCAAATCCTGTCGAACGAGGTGTTCGGACAGACGGAGCTACACGCCGATTTCGGCGGCGTGGTGCCCGAGATCGCCGCCCGCGCCCACGCGGAAAAGCTCGACCTGATGGTCGAAGTGGCGTTGCAGAATGCACAGCTGTCGCTATCTGAGATCGACGCGATAGCCGTCACGGCAGGCCCCGGCCTGATCGGTGGCGTCATGTCAGGGGTGATGTGCGCCAAGGGTTTGGCCGCCGGGTCGAACACGCCCCTGATCGGCGTGAACCACCTCGCAGGCCATGCGCTGACGCCTCGCCTGACCGATGCGCTGGAATTTCCCTACTTGATGCTGCTGGTATCCGGTGGCCACTGCCAGTTCCTGATCGCGCATTCCGTCATGCGCTTCGAGCGCCTCGGCGGCACGATAGACGACGCCCCCGGGGAGGCCTTCGACAAGGTCGCCAAGCTCATCGGGCTGCCGCAACCGGGCGGACCCTCGATTGAGCGGGCGGCCAAAATGGGCGACCCGACGGCCCATCGCCTGCCGCGCCCGTTGCTGGACCGGGAGGGTTGCGACATGTCATTCTCCGGCCTCAAGACTGCGGTGCTGCGCGCCCGCGACGCGCTGGTCGCGTCACAAGGCGGGCTGCACGAAGCGGATCAAAACGATCTTGCTGCCAGCTTTCAGGCTGCTGTGACGGACGTTCTGGTCGAAAAAACGCGTCGCGCGATCGAGGCCTATCTGTCCCACGATCCGCCCACCCCGGCCATCGCGGTTGCAGGCGGCGTTGCGGCCAACACCCAGTTGCGGGCAGGGCTCGCGAGCCTCGCTGATGCGCAGGGAGTCGCCTTCACTGCCCCACCTTTGAAGCTGTGTACCGACAACGCGGCCATGATCGCTTGGGCCGGGCTGGAGCGGTTCCGCCTCGGCCACCGTGATGACCTCACCCTGACCGCCCGTCCGCGCTGGCCCCTCGACGACAGCGCGCAACCGATGCTGGGCTCCGGCAAGAAAGGTGCGAAAGCATGAGCAAGATCACTGTCGCAGGCGCCGGCGCATTCGGCTCGGCCCTCGCCGTGGCGCTGGATATGGCGGACCATGACGTCACCCTCGTGGGCAGGTCGGTCGACGCGTTTCGTGAAAGCCGCGACAACCCGCGCTTGGCTGGCGTGCCGATCCCCCAGCGGATCAAGCTTAGCACTTCGTTGGAGGTAACCGGCGACGACTTACTGCTGCTCGCCGTACCAATGCAATCTTTGGCCGAATACCTCAGCGAAACCGCGCCGCGGCCAAAGGCAGCGATTGCCTGTTGCAAAGGGGTCGACCTTGCCACAGGCCGCGGCCCCAGCGCGATCATGCGCGATGCGCTCGATTGCCCCTCGGCAATCCTGACGGGTCCAAGTTTTGCAGCCGACATCGCCCGCGGACTGCCCACGGCGCTGGTGGTCGCGACGCAGGACCCAATGGGCCCCGAGCTGCAAGAGACGCTATCGACCGACACCCTGCGGCTTTACCTCTCGGACGATCCGATCGGGGCGGAACTTGGCGGCGCCCTGAAGAATGTCATCGCCATCGCGTGTGGCCTTTGCATCGGCGCGGGCATCGGGGAGAGCGCCCGGGCGGCTCTGATGACGCGAGGTATGGCCGAAATCCTGCGCGTCTCGGTCGCCCTCGGTGCCAAGCCGGAGACGCTGGCAGGGCTCGCGGGCTTCGGTGATCTCGCCCTGACCTGCACGTCCGAACAATCGCGCAACTTTTCGCTGGGCCTGTCGATCGGCGGCAAGGGCGAGGCTCCAAAGGCCACGACAGAGGGTCGCCACACCGCCCGCGCCATCGTCAAGCTGGCGGAGGCCAAGGGCGTCGAGATGCCCATCGCCAAAATGGTGGCCGGGGTGGTAGAAGGAAAACTGACCTTGGAGGAGGCGCTTTCGCTGCTGCTTTCCCGCCCGCTGACGAAGGAATGGCCCTATGCTTATCGCCCTGATCTGCACCGATAAACCCAATCACCTCGAGACGCGCAAGGCCAACCGGGACGCCCATGTCGCCTACCTCAAGAGCACCGATGCGGTTGTCCAGGCGGGTCCTTTCCTCGACGAGAATGGCGAGATGTACGGCTCGCTGATCATCCTTGATCTGCCCGATATGGATGCGGCGCACGGCTGGGCTGCGGCTGACCCCTATGCAAAGGCTGGGCTCTTCTCGGAAGTGCGGTTGGAGCAGTGGAACAAGGTAATCGGCTGATGCGGTATTGGTTGTTCAAATCGGAGCCGTCCGTCTGGTCCTGGGACGATCAGGTCGCCAAGGGGGACGCGGGCGAAGAATGGGACGGGGTCCGCAACTACCAGGCCCGCAACTTCATGCGGGAGATGAAGATCGGCGACCGCGGCTTCTTCTACCACTCCCAAAAGGACAAAGAGATCGTCGGCATTGTCGAGGTCTGCGCAGAGGCGCATCCCGACAGCACAACGGAAGATGACCGGTGGGACTGCGTCGATATCAAGGCCGTTGAGCCTCTGAAGTCGGCTGTGACGCTCGAGATGTGCAAGGCGGATGAACGGTTAAGCGGCATGGTTCTCGTGAACAACTCCCGCCTGTCGGTGCAACCGGTCACGCAGGACGAATGGGATATTGTCTGCAAAATGGGAGGTCTGTAGCGCGCCGTCGCACTGACTTCATTGCTTCAGAAATATTACGGGGGAGCTTGAGGGGCAGAGCGCCTCATCAAGAATGGAGGGCGCGCAGCGCACATTTGGATCACGCCCCCAACACAGAACACGGCGCTGAAAACGAAAAGGGGGCCCTACCCCAGAGCCCCCTTCTACCCCACGTGCTTGGTTATCTCGCACCACGTGACTATGAAACTGGCTCCGGCCTTCCTGGCCCGATGCGCCAAGACTTAGGCCCTCACCGCTGGAAAAGCAAAGAAACACTAGGCGCAATTCGTCTTGGATTTTACGGATCGTGTGGTCGAGAAACGCAAAATGCCCGCCACGGGGGCGGGCATCTGCTCAAATACCGTCGCGCTTAGCTGTAGACGGATTCTTTGCCGAAATGCTTGGTCAGCATATAGTAGATCACAGCGCGATACTTGTTGCGCTCCGACTTGCCGTAGGTCTCGATGACCGAGTTGATCGCTTCCATAAGCTGCGGGCTGTCCGACAAGCCGAGCTTTTTGATCAGGAAGTTGTTCTTGACCGTCTCCAGTTCAGCGGGCTGGCTGCCCGCCACGGTCGAGGCATCCGCATTGTAGATCGCCGGGCCGCAGCCGATGGTGACCTTCGTCAAAAGGTCCATATCAGGCGTCATGCCACATTTGTTCTTCAGATCATCCGCGTACTGCGCGATCAGCTCTTCACGTTTTCCCATTGAAATATCTCCCACCAATGCTGGGCACGTCAGGCCCCGTTCCAGGCCTCTCATTGGGCCTTGCGCGGGACGTTACCCACTAAGAAAGCCAATCCAAAGGAAAAAATTCACTCGGGCCGAGCCGCCGGCGAAGCTCGGCCTAGCGGCATGTCCCCCAGCCACGGTTCTGGAAATGGAAATGGTCCGCATGAAGCCGGTTGAACTCCGGCCCCAGCACCGTCGAAAACCACACGCACCCCGCATCCCGAAGCGCAATCAGGAAGTCCCGCTTCGGCCCGGCAGCGTCCCAGTCCTGCAGCAATTCAACCCGCGTCCCGTCCGCCAGAACAACACCGCCGATATCGATGGCCGAAGCGGTGGCATGGGTGCTCATCCGGGTCGTCGTTCCCCTGATTGCGCGGCAATTATAGCTGCCGATGTGGCGCACGCTCTTCACCGATTGGCCCAGATGCGTTTGCGCCGCGGGTTGCAACCCGTGCCGCTCCCACATTGCCAGCCGCAGAGCCGTCTCACACGATATCTCCACCGCCGCCAGGGCAGTGACGCCGACGCGGCGCAGATCAACCCGGTCCGCGATCCCGCAGCGATCCCCGTCCTCGAGCGGTGTGAGCCGATCAAAGGCCGCTGCTTGCTGCAAGACCCTCTCGCATCTTCCCGGCTCGCCTAAGGCGCGGCGCAGCTTGAAATGTGTCAGCGGTGTCACCGGATCGTCGACCAACAACTCCTTGAGGGGGTTCCACGCATCGGGAAGCGGGGAGCGCAGGTCCGTCAGAACCCAGTAGGATCCAAAGGCGAGGCCCGCGAGGACCACGAGGAGCAAGATGAGGTTAAGCGCACGCATGTGATCCGCTATAGCCTAAGCCCTGCACCTGTCACAGGCCACACAATGCCGTCCGTTTCACCGCGTGCGGTGCAAATGCCAAAAGCTCTTCCAAAGCCCAGCCACGAAAAAACCGGCCCCAAATTCGGGCCGGTTTCTTCGCGTGACGGATTGTTCAGTAGCGGTAATGCTCAGGCTTGAACGGGCCCTCCGGCGCGACGCCGATGTAATCCGCTTGATCCTTATTCAGCTTGGACAGCTTCACACCGATGCGGTCGAGATGCAGACGCGCGACCTTCTCGTCGAGATGCTTGGGCAGGATATAGACCTCGTTCTTGTAGGCCTCACCGTTGGTCCACAGCTCGATCTGAGCCAGGACTTGGTTGGTGAACGACGCCGACATAACGAAAGACGGGTGGCCGGTCGCGTTGCCAAGATTCAGCAGGCGGCCTTCGGACAGCAAGATCAAACGATTGCCATTCGGCATCTCGATCATGTCCACCTGCTCTTTGATGTTGGTCCACTTGTGGTTCTTGAGCGCAGCGACCTGAATCTCGTTGTCGAAGTGACCGATGTTACCGACGATCGCCATGTCCTTCATCTCGCGCATATGCTCGATGCGGATAACGTCTTTGTTGCCGGTCGTTGTGATGAAAATATCCGCGTCGCCCACGACATCTTCCAAGATCACAACCTCGAACCCGTCCATCGCGGCCTGGAGGGCGCAGATCGGATCGACCTCGGTCACCTTGACTCGCGCACCGGCACCACGCAACGAAGCGGCGGACCCTTTGCCCACATCGCCATATCCCATCACGACCGCGACCTTACCGGCCATCATCGTGTCGGTTGCGCGGCGGATGCCGTCGACCAGCGATTCCTTGCAGCCATACTTGTTGTCGAATTTCGATTTGGTGACGGAGTCGTTCACATTGATCGCCGGGAAGGGCAGCTGACCCTGCTTCACCAAATCGTACAAGCGATGCACGCCGGTGGTGGTCTCTTCCGAAACGCCCTTGATCTGGTCGCGCATTTTCGTGAACCAGCCTGGGCTGGCCTCCATGCGCTTGGCGATCTGAGCCTTGATAACTTCTTCTTCTTCGGACGTCGGAACCGCAAGCACCTCTTCCCCGGCCTCCGCCCGTGCGCCGAGCAGAATGTAGAGCGTCGCATCGCCCCCATCGTCGAGGATCAGATTCGGGCCGTCGTCAAACATGAACGAACGATCCAGATAATCCCAATGCTCTTCCAGCGACTGACCTTTGATCGCGAAAACGGGAATGCCACCGGCGGCAATCGCTGCGGCGGCGTGGTCTTGCGTGGAGAAAATGTTGCACGACGCCCAGCGCACATCCGCCCCGAGCGCCACAAGGGTCTCGATCAGGACAGCGGTCTGGATCGTCATGTGGAGCGAGCCCACGATACGCGCGCCGGACAGTGGCTTCTTCTCGCCATATTCGTCCCGAAGCGCCATCAGGCCCGGCATTTCGGTTTCAGCGATATCAAGTTCCTTGCGGCCGTATGCGGCCAGGTCGATATCCTTAACAATATAGTCTTTTGCCATCGTCAGCGATCCTCATCTAATGCTTGGCCACCGCCTAGCAGGTTCGCAATCGAGGCTCAATGGCGGCTATCCGTCCAAGGCTGCGACCAAGACGTCACTCATGTCGGTGGGCATAAAATTGTCACCTTGGGCAAGAACGCAGCTTTGGCCGTTCGGCTCGTAGGTCACGACGGTCCAGGTTCCGCCGACACCAGCCGCCCATAATTGACGGTTCTCTTCGGTCTCGCCTTCCACCGGCGCTTCGCCATACCAATCAATTAGGGACGCTTCCAACGCGTAGCTGTCCATGCAAAGCGTTTCCTCCTGTGCGAATGCCGGGGTGGCAAATACAAGCGCGGTCAGAGCAATAACAATTCCGGGTTTCATTGGTCTCTCCTTCGTGGAAAAAACGTGGGCAGCGGGGCAAAGTTCCCAATAATGATGTGAACGTGAGGACCAGCGAATGCCCGCACCCCCCCGCGCTTGGCAAAGGATGCTTTCGGGCCGCAGGCTCGATCTGCTCGACCCGACCCCTATGGATATCGAGATCGAGGATATCGCCCATGGGCTGTCCTTCGTCGCGCGCTGGAACGGGCAGACCTTCGGCGAATATGCCTATTCGGTGGCCGAGCATTCGGTTCTGGTCGAACAGTTATTCTCCAACATCCATCCTGATGCGCCGACCAAGTGGAAGCTGGCCGCGCTGCTGCACGACGCACCGGAATACGTCATCGGTGACATGATTTCGCCAGTGAAGGCCGCCGTCGGGCCGGGATACGCCGAATTGGACGACCGGCTCACGGCCGCCATCCACATTCGCTTTGGACTGCCCGCCGCGATCCCGGTGAAGATCAAGAAGCAGATCAAGAAGGCCGACAAACTGTCCGCATGGCTGGAGGCCACGCAGATCGCTGGATTCTCGGTCGCGGAAAGCGACAAATTCTTCGGCGCGCCCGGCGATGCGAAGCTGCCCCAAACCCTGACCCCACGCCCGCCCATGGAGGTCAAAGCGGCGTTTCTGGCGCGCTTCACCGAATTGTCGAAGATGCTATGAAGATCCGCTTGGCCAGCCCGCACGACAAACCTGCGCTGACAGAAATCCTCAACGATATCATCGCCATTGGCGGCACGACCGCCTATGAAGACCCGCTCGCGCCCGCCTATTTCGACCGATTGGTCGAGGCAGATGACCCGAAGACCTTCCTGCATGTGGCCGAAGCCGAGGGCGAGATCGTCGGCTTTCAGTGGATGGAGCCGTTCGATCCCCCGGACGACCATATCGGGGGCATCGCTACCTTCGCGCGGCCCGGCACGACGCAGCGCGGGATCGGATCGGCTCTGTTCGAGGTCACCAAATCCGCAAGCCGCGCCGCCGGATATGCCGAGATCGAGGCGAAGATCAGGGCGGACAATTCAGGTGGGCTCGCTTACTACACGAGAATGGGCTTCGAGGATCGCTTCGTCACAACAGGCGTCCCCCTAAAGGACGGCACGCCCGTCGACCGGGTGCACAAGCGCCTCATCCTTTAGCGACCGATTTCAACCATCGCTCAAATATCTTTAGCCGGTTTGAGCGTATGCCGGGCGGGCGGACAAGGTAGTAACCAAGGCGTGACGGCGCTTCTTCGTGCAGGCAGACAAGGCGCCCTTCCGCCAAATCGCGCTCCACAACAGCCTTGTTCTGGATCGAAATGCGCGCGCCGGCCCGTGTGGCCGACATCGCCATGGAATTGGTCGGCACCTCGATAGAGTCGAGCGCACATTCTCCCAGCCCGACCGATTGCGCCCAGACGATCAGCTCTTCTCGCCCGGTCTCGAACACCCACGGCAGCTCTCCCAACGCAAGCACATTACGGCCCTGCACATGCTCTGCCATCTCCGGCGTACCGACGATCACGAAGTTCGCGTGAACCAGCATCTCCGCGTCGACACCTGGCCAGTCACCACGCCCGTAGCGGATGCTCATATCGAACCCGTCGCGGCGCAGGTCCACCAAGTCCATCGACGGGTTCAGCGCCACCTTGATCTCGGGATGCTCGGCCCAGAACGCCCCGATGCGCGGCATCAACCAATTCTCCGCAAAGCTTGGCGTCAGCGAGATGTTGAGCGGCTGATCCTCCTTGCGGGCACGAACCAGCGCGACGCCATCGGCAATCTGGCGAAACCCATCGCCCAGGGACGCAGCAAGCCCGCGCCCCTGCTCCGTCAGCGCCATACCGGCCCCCGAGCGAAAGACGAGCGACACCCCCAGATCAGCCTCCAAGGCGCGGACGTGCTGCGCGATTGCCGCGTGGGTGACGTTGAGCTCGCGTGCCGCTGCGGAAAAACCGTTGAGACGGGCGGTTGCTTCGAACGCACGCAGAGCGGCGAGGGAAGGAAGCTCACTCCACTTCATAAGAAATTGTAAGTTGAACTAACATATTTGAAATCATACTGACGTGCTTTTCGGATGCAACAGGGCAATACTCAGGCATCACCTCATAGAAGGACTATCAAGATGCTGACTTTGCTCTCCCACATGATCTTGCGTGCCCAGCGCGAAAATCGCGATTTTCCCGATCATCTCAAAGAACATGCCGACCGCTACATTCGCAGTCCCCGCGCGCATAAGGGTGCGCGTTCGCATCACCACGACACGCTGCTCCCGTTTCGGCAGTTATGGTGAGGTCTGAGGTCGGGCGCCTCCTTGTCGCTCGGCCTCTGTCTGCGGCTCAGGCTGTCGGGGCGCAGGTCAAGCCTGCCCCGGCAGACTGGGCCGTGGACACCCAACCCCTGAAATCGCCCCCCGCAAAGACAAGCCCGGTTCCGTCTGGCCAGACAACAATTTGCCCGCCGCCCGCGCAATCACGGGTCGTTGCAGGCGGGAGCCCCACGAGTTTTGTCATCGCTGGGATGGTCGAGTGGTCGGTGCGCCCAAAATCGATCCGTTGAGACCGATCCAGCAACTGCACCCCACGATTATCGAGCGCAAACGGGATCGGTTCCGTTTTCGGCGTGGTTGTGGCGGGTGCGCAGGCGGACAAGACCAAAACCGCGCCCAGCCACCTCACTTCGGCGACCGCTTCGCCAGAATGCGCTGCAAGGTCCGGCGGTGCATGTTCAGCCGCCGCGCCGTCTCCGATACGTTGCGGTCGCACAGCTCGTAGACCCGCTGGATGTGTTCCCAGCGCACGCGGTCCGCGCTCATCGGGTTCTCGGGCGGCGGCGGCAACTCGTCGTCGCTGGCAAGCAATGCGTTTGTCACATCATTGGCGTCCGCAGGCTTCGAAAGATAATCGGTGGCGCCAATCTTCACCGCGGCCACCGCGGTCGCAATCGCACCGTATCCTGTCAGCACGACGATCTTGGCGTCAGGCCGCTTCTCGCGCAGCACTTCGACCACGTCGAGCCCGTTGCCATCCTCAAGCCGCAGATCGATCACCGCGTAGGCCGGTGGGCGCGCCGTCGCGACCGCGCGGCCGCCGGCAACGCTTTCAGCGGTCTCGGGCGCGAAGCCGCGTTTTTCCATGGCACGGGCCAGACGACGCAGGAATGGTTCATCGTCATCGACGATCAACAGCGAATTGTCTTCTCCGATATCCTTAAGCGGCCCGTCTGCCATCGCAATCTTCTCCCGACACCTTGATAGGTAGTAAAGGTGTAGGTCGGCCTAATGGTTCCGTCAAATTAATCCGGAGCCACCGTGGCTCAGCTTGCGGATGCGTAGCACGCCACCGTCTCTGCCATCTGGTCGGCTGTAGCGTCACGGCGGAAGAACTCGACGAAGCCATGTTCTGGCAGCACAAGATAAGTAAAGGTCGAGTGGTCGACGAGGTAGTAATCCGGGTCGCCCGGCTGCTTTTTGTAGTAGGTTTTGTAGGCCTGTGAGGCGGCCTTCACCTGCTCGGGGCTGCCGGTCAACCCCAACATGTCCGGGTGCATCACATCCGTGAACTCGGCCAGCACCTCTGGCGTATCCCGCTCAGGATCGACAGAGATAAACAGCGCGTTCGCCTCCACGCTGCGCTCCGCCAGAATATCCAGCGCCTCGGCATTGCGGGCCGCATCCAGCGGGCAGACATCGGGGCAGAAGGTGTAGCCGAAATAGACCAGCGTCGGCTCGGTGATGACGTCCTGATCGGTCACGGTCTCGCCTGTTTCGCTGACCAGCTCGAACGGGCCGCCAATATCGCCCCCGGCCACCGCAGAGGCCGAACAACCGGCAAATTGCGTGTCTTCCGCGCCGCCGTTGAGCAGCACAAACGCAGCAAGCCCACCCAGCATGGCGACAACAAGGCTCAGGGCGGTGAAGGCGTAAAGCTTGTTCATGTCGGCGGGTCCTTCTTGATGCGGGCGTTGCCGAGTTGATCCCCCAACTCGCCTCCTCTATCAATCGGCCATTATGACGCTCCTGCTCACATTCCCGCGATGGTGACGGCTCCCCTCGGTCTGGAGCCCGGTCGCGGACGTGGCGGCGTGGTCCGTCTGCGCACGCTCATCATCCTGCGTTGGCTGGCTGTCTCCGGCCAGATTGGGGCGATTGTCGTCGCAAGTCTCTACCTGCAGCTCGAAATCGAGCTTGGCCTGTGCGTCATGGCCATCGGGGCCTCTGTCATCACCAATCTGGTGGCGATCTTCGTCTATCCCGAAAACCGCCGCCTGCCCGAACGCGAGGTGCTGGTGACCTTGCTGTTCGATCTCAGTCAGCTTGCATTCCTGTTGTATCTGACCGGCGGCCTCAACAATCCCTTCGCCCTGCTGATCCTCGCGCCCGTGACGGTCTCCGCCATGACATTGCGCACCAGCTCGACGCTGTTTCTCGCCGCGTTGGCGGTGGTTCTAGTGACGGTACTAGCGGTGTTTTATCTGCCCCTGCGCAACGAAAACGGCTTCGTGCTGCGCATGCCGCAGCTCTTTGTGTTGGGCTTCTGGGTCGCCATGATCATCGGCATCGGCTTTCTCAGCATCTACGCCTCACGCGTCACGGCCGAGACGACGTCGATGTCGCAGGCCCTTCTGGCCACGCAAATGGCACTGTCGCGCGAGCAAAAGCTCACCGATCTCGGTGGGGTCGTGGCCGCAGCGGCACATGAGCTGGGTACGCCGCTGGCCACGATCAAGCTCGTCAGCTCCGAGCTGGTGGACGAACTGGACGACCCCGACCTCAAGGAGGACGCGGAGCTGATCCGCGAACAGGCCGACCGGTGTCGCGATATCCTTCATTCCATGGGACGTGCGGGCAAGGACGACCTTCACCTGCGCACCGCCCCGCTGAGTTCCGTCGTGCAGGAAGCGGCAGAGCCGCATTCGCACCGAGGGATCGAGATCAATTACGACTTCTCGCCCCGCACCGGAACGCCGCCAACCATGCCAAGCATCCATCGGCACCCCGAAATCATTCATGGTCTGCGCAATCTCGTCCAAAACGCCGTCGACTTCGCAAAGACCCGGATCTGGGTCGAAGCGCGCTGGTCTGACAGCTCCGTCACCGTGCGGGTGATCGACGACGGCCCCGGCTACCCGACCGATCTTCTTGGACGCATCGGCGATCCTTTCATCAAGCGCGGCGAGAAGCGCGAGCGCGATGAGAGCAGGCCGGAATACGAAGGCATGGGCTTGGGCCTCTTTATCGCCAAGACCTTGCTGGAGCGCTCAGGCGCAGAGATCAGCTTTGCCAACGGCTCCGACGGGAGCGCGAGCAGCGGCAATGCCCGCAGCGGCGCGATTGCAGAGGTCGTCTGGCCCGCGACTGCCATTGTCGAGGATCGCGGTGAGACGTCCCGCGCACTTGGCGAAAACAAACCCATCCCGATTTAATCAAGCTTTAAGATTTCTGCGCTTTCCTGACCGCTCGATAGGCCGTTCAGAAAGGACCGCGCGCATGAACCAGCTTTCCCCGGATGACGTCGCATCTATCGGGACCATATTCGGGTTCGGCGCGATCATCGGCGTGGCCCTTTGCGTGGGTGTCGTCTCACTGCTCGGACTGCGCAGGCGCTCCAAGCCCTCGGAAACGCTCGAGTTTCGTTTTGAGGCGCGCGAACTCATCGGCGCCTGCCCCCATGCACGCCGTACTCTGGCCTACGAAGATTTCGACGAAGACGTCTATCATCAGCTCATTGACCGGTTGGCGGATATGTTTCCGGACCTGCCATCCAGGCTCGAGAATGCCCCGGCCCATCACGACAGCTTTTACATGACAGAACCGACGGAGGACGGGTCGATCACCGTCGCGGCGGAATTGCATGGCAGTTTCCTGACCTTACGGATATCCGGCGTCGCGGCCCCACTGGCGCGCCGTGTGCTCGTCGAAAGCGACGAAATGCGTGCGGCGGAGGCTGAATTGACTGTCCTGCGCTCGACCGTCGATGCGACGCCGCACCCGGCATGGCGCGAAACCGCAGATGGCCAGATCGATTGGGCCAACAGGGCGTATCTCACTTTGATGGCGCAGGCCGACATTGCCGCTGACACAGGCGCCTGGCCGCCCGCGAAGTTGTTTCACGGTGGCGCTGTGACCGCGCCGGGCTGCGAGCCGAAGGTCAAGCGCTCCAGCTTGCCGATCAAAGGCGAAGACGCGCGCACATTTGAGGTGACACGCTTTGGCATTGGCACCAGCACGCTCAACTTTGCCACCGACGCGGCGGCCACCGTGCGCGCCGAAGAATCGTTGCGCAGCTTCATGCAGACCCTGACACAAACCTTCGCCGCGCTCCCGATCGGCTTGGCCGTGTTCGATCGCTCCCGCGCCTTGGTGATGTTCAACCCTGCGCTCAGCGATCTGACCCGTCTGGAGCCCGCTTGGCTGACCACGCGCCCGACGCTCTACGATGTGCTCAACGAGCTGCGCGAGAAACGGATGGTGCCGGAGCGCCGCGACTTCAAAGACTGGCGGCAAAGCATCGAAGGCCTTGTGCAGTCGGCCAGCGACGGCACATATTGCGAGACATGGACCCTGGCCACCGGACAGACCTACCGGGTCACCGGGCAGCCGCATCCCGAAGGTGCCGTGGCTTTCTTGCTGGAAGACATCACCGCAGAGATGACCCTGACCCGCAAATTCCGCCGCGAGCTCAACATGAGCCAGACCCTGCTGGACAATCTGCCGAACGCCTTGGTCGTGTTCGACAGCGACGGAGTGATTTCGATGCAGAACGCCGCATATCACGCGCTATGGGGCACAGACCCCGAGGCCGCGATGGACCAGATCACCATCACGGATGCCAGCCGGATGTGGCAATCAGCCAGCACGCCTGATCCGATCTGGGGCGACGCGCGGGACTTTGTTGTCCAACGCGGCGACCGCGCCGAATGGAGCGACACGGTAATGCTTGCCAATGGCCGCGCGCTGCAGTGCCGCTTTCAGCCCCTCAGCGGTGGCGCGACGATGATCGAGTTCATGCCGAGCGGGGATGCGGGCGCGATCATGCCAGCACCTGCCGCCCCCGCGGAAGCGAGTGCAAAAATGGCGGGTTGAAGGTCGCGCGGCTTGGCGTAACACTCTGCGTCATGACCGCTTTGACCCTGTCCTCTGCCACAGACACCGACGACCTTGCGCAGGCCCTCGCAAGCATCGCGCGGCCCGGCGTGACAGTACTGCTCGACGGGCCGGTCGGGGCGGGGAAAACCACCTTGGCGCGCGCCGCGATCCACCATCTGATGCATCTGCACGAGACGCCGATTGAGGCCGTTCCCTCGCCCACCTTCACCCTCGTCCAAAGCTACCAAGTGGGCGAGCTGGAGATATGGCACGCCGACCTCTATCGGCTCACCAGCGTCGACGAGTTGCTTGAGCTCGGCCTCGAGGAAGCGTTTGAGACCGCGTTTTGTCTGATCGAATGGACCGACAGGATGGGTGATCTTGCACCCGAGGATGCGTTGCGGGTCGAATTGGCCCTCGACCCCGCCAATCCGGATGTGCGCCACGCCCAAATCGCGGGGCCTGCTTCGCTGGTGGACACGTGGCTTGATCAGTATCAGGCGCAGGCTGCATGATTGATCGAGACGCGGCCGCACAGCATTTCCTCGATCAGACGGATTGGCAGGGCGGCACCCGTCGCTTGCTGGCCGGCGATGCCTCGAACCGCCGGTACGAGCGGATAAGCCATCCGGACCGCCCCTCAGTCGTCCTGATGGACGCACCGCCCGAAAAGGGCGAGGACACGCGCCCATTCGTCAAAATCGCGCGGCATTTGAGCGGTCTCGGGCTGAGCGCCCCACGCGTATATGCCGCCGACGAACAACGTGGCTTTCTGTTGATCGAAGACCTTGGCGACGCGCTGTTTGCCCGGGTGCTAGAGCATCACCCGGAGCGCGAGCCCGCACTCTATGAGGCCGCGATGGATGCCTTGATTGTCGCGCAAACCGCAAACCCGCCCGGTGGGCTGAAGGATTACGGACCGCAGGCGATGACCGACGCTGCCATGCTGGTTCCTGAGTGGTATATCGCCGCGACTGGACAAAACCAATTTCCCAGCGCCGAATACCGCGCCGTGGTCGCAGACTTATTGCAGACGCACTTGAAAGGCTCCTCGGTCCTTGTGCAGCGGGATTACCATGCCGAAAACCTGCTATGGCTGCCCGACCGCGAGGGTGTTGCGCGTGTGGGGCTTCTGGACTTCCAAGACGCAATGCTCGGACATCCGGCCTATGATCTGGCGTCCCTGCTGAAGGATTTGCGCCGCGACGTCTCGCAAGAAGTGCAGGACAGTACACTTCAGCTCTACATCACGCGAACCAAGGCGGAGCCAACGCAATTCCGCGCGGCCTACGCGGCGTGCTCGGCGCAACGAAACCTGCGGGTGCTCGGCGTCTTCACTCGGCTGTGCGTGCGCGACGGAAAGACATCCTACCCCGACCTTCTGATCCGTCTGTGGCGCAATCTGCGCTCTGACTTGGCCCATCCTGCGCTGGCTGAACTGAAGCAGTTTGTGCACGCCCACATCCCCGAGCCCACACCCCAGGTCATCGCCCGCATCAAGGATGCCGCCAATGGATGAGGCACCATCGGCCATGATCTTCGCCGCGGGGTTCGGTACTCGTATGCGGCCCTTGACCGACACGCGCCCGAAACCCTTGATCGAGGTTGCGGGCCGCCCACTGCTCGACCACGCCCTGTCCTGCGTCAGTGATTTCGGCGCGAGAGCCGTGGTGAACGCGCACTACAAGTCCCAGATGATCGCAGCGCATCTGGCCGACACCCCGGTCACCGTCATCACCGAAGCCCCGGAGGTGCTCGATACCGGCGGCGGTCTGCGCAACGCACGCGCTCAACTGGGTTCCGACCCGGTCTTTACGATGAACTCGGACGTGGTTTGGGCCGGACCCAACCCCTTGAATATCCTTGCTGAAGGTTGGCGAGACAACATGGAGGCTTTGCTTTTGCTCGTGCCCGTTGAGCGCACGGTCGGCTACACGCGGTCCGGGAATTTCTCGATCGGAAACGGCGGCCAGCTGCAACGCGACACCTCCGGTATGGTCTATACCGGCGCGCAACTTTTGCGGACGGACCGGCTGGATGCCATAACGCAGGATATCTTTTCGCTGAACGTGCTCTGGGATCAGATGCTGGCCGGAGGAGCCGCCTACGGCGTCACCTATCCGGGGCATTGGGCCGATGTCGGCACGCCGGATGGGATCAAATTGGCCGAAACGATGCTGCAGGAGCACGGCGATGTTTGAGCCGCAGGCGCACGCTCGCGTTTTTCACGTGCCCTGTGGCGTCGACTTCCCGAAAGCGGTGGTCGATGGGTTGCGGACGCGCATCAAGGACCTTCCGCCGGAGACGGCCACGCACGTGGAAATCTACGTCAACACGACCCGAATGCAGCGCCGCATCCGCGCGCTTCTCTGCGATGGCGGAGCGCAGATCCTGCCCCGCATCCACCTGATCACCGAGATCGCGCACACGCCACTCTCGCCCCGGCCCGACCCGACATCGGCCCTTGGCCGTCGGCTGGAGCTGGCGCAACTGGTGCGCAAGCTGATCGACAGCGAGCGCGCCTTCGACACGCCCGCCCGGGCCTTCGATCTGGCCGACAGCCTCGCCAGCCTCCTGGAGGAAATGGAGGATGAGGGCGTCGCTCCATCCGACATAGCCAAGCTTGATGTGGGCGAGCACGCCCAATATTGGCAACGCAGCCAGGCGTTTCTGAACCTGGTGGCACAGTTCATCGGGACCGGCGATGGCGGCCAGAAAACTCAGCGCGGCGCGGCGCTGGAGCTGATTTCGCGCTGGCAAGCCGCCCCGCCCGAGCATTCGATCCTGATCGTTGGCTCCACCGGCTCCCGCGGCACAACGCGTCTTGTGATGGAGGCCGCGGCCCGGCTGCCCCAAGGCGCGCTGATCCTGCCCGGCTTCGACGACCAGATGCCAGCGCATGTTTGGCGACAGCTCGACGACCCGCTGACCGGCGAGGGCCATCCGCAGTTCCGCTTTCGCACCTTACTGCAAAACCTCGACCTTGACCCAACGAGGCTGAAATCCTGGGACACCCAAGCGCCCGTTTCGACCGAGCGCAACGCCCTGATTTCACTCGCCCTACGCCCCGCGCCGGTCACCGACGAATGGCTGTCGGAAGGCCCGAAGCTGCAAGGCCTCGATGAGGCAACCGCGCCGCTGACCCTGCTGGAGGCCCCGACCGCGCGGGACGAAGCCGTAGCCATTGCAATGCGCTTGCGACGGGCCGCTGAGGACGGCGTGACCGCCGCATTGATCACGCCGGACCGCACGTTGACGCGGCAGGTGACCTCCGCGCTCGCCCGCTGGGGGATCGAGCCGGACGACAGTGCGGGCGTTCCACTGCTGCAGACCCCGGTGGGGCGGCTGCTGCGTCAGACGGCGCAACTGATGGGCCAGACATTGGCCTCCGACAAGCTTCTGGCGCTGCTGAAGCATCCGCTGGTCTGCGCCTCGCAGCGCAATTCGCATCTGAAAAATACGCGCGATTTCGAACTGGAGGTTCTGCGCAAGGGCGCCCCCTTCCCGACCCGCGCCGATCTTGACCTATGGATCGCCAAGCGCGATTGCACGCCAGAGCTGCAAGGCTGGGCCGATTGGCTTTGGCCGCTTCTCGAACAGCTCGAAGCTGCGCAGCAGGGTGAGTTGGACGCCCATCTCGATCTGCACCTGACCTGCACGGAACACCTTGCCCAGGGACCCGGCGCGGAGCAGAGCGCGCTTTGGAAGAAAGAGCCGGGCGAGAAAGCCGCGGAAGCCTTGGCAGAGTTGCGCACCGTTGCCGACAAGGCCGGTGTCCTTTCACCAAGCGCCTACAGTGATCTCATCACTTTCACCCTGGGTCGCCACGAGGTGCGAGATGCCAATGCACCGCATCCAGGCATCATGATCTGGGGCACGCTGGAGGCGCGGGTTCAGGGCGCAGAACTGGTCATCCTTGCGGGTCTCAATGACGGCATCTGGCCTGATCTGCCCGACCCCGACCCATGGCTCAACCGCCAGATGCGCAAGGACGCGGGTCTGCTCTTGCCAGAGCGACGCGTGGGTCTGTCTGCCCACGATTTCCAGCAAGCGATCTCTGCGCCCGAGGTTTGGCTGACCCGGGCCAAGCGCGACGCGGAGGCCGAGACGGTGCAGGCGCGTTGGATGAACCGGCTGACCAACCTTCTGGGCGGGCTCGAGGATGGACGCGACGCACTTGCCGCCATGCAGGCGCGCGGCGATGAGTGGATTGAAATGGCAGCGCGTCTCGACACACCCGCAGAGGCGACACCACCTGCCCCCCGGCCCTCTCCACAACCGCCGGTCGAGGCGCGCCCGAAGAAGCTTCCCGTCACACAAATCGAAAAGCTAATCCGCGATCCATACGCAATTTATGCGAAATACGTCCTTCGGCTGCGGCCCCTCGACCCCTTGCACGCCACCGCGGATGCCCCGCTGCGAGGTCGTGCCCTGCACGAAGCGATGGACCGCTTCACGCAGGCATCGCCCATGAGCCTGCCCGACGATGCAGAAGACCAGTTGTTGACCATTGCCCGCACAGTTCTCGCCCAGATGGTCCCGTGGCCTGCGGCGCGCATGCTATGGGACGCCAAGTTCACCCGCGCCGCGCAATGGTTCATCGCAAGCGAGGCGGAGCGGCGCCAACTCGCCCGCCCGCGCTTCACTGAAGAGACGGGTCACACGCGGATCGAGCCGTTGGATTTCACCCTGGAAGGCCGCGCAGACCGCATCGACATCACCCCCGACGGCCACGCCGTGATCTACGACTACAAAACCGGCGCGCTGCCGACACCAAAACAGCGCAAGCATTTCGACAAGCAGCTTGCCCTGCTCGCAACCATCGCCGAGCGCGGTGGCTTCGCGGCCCTGACCGACGCTCAGGTGCTGCGAGCCGGCTACATTGGGCTGGGGGCCCATGCCAAGGAAGACAGCGAGGATTTCGGCCACGGCGACCTCGGCGCCGTCTGGGAAAGTTTCGTGGAGCTGATCACCGCCTATGCCGACCCCGACAAGGGCTACTCCTCTCGACGCGCAGTCTACGAAACGCGTTGGAGTCAGGATTACGACCATCTTGCGCGCTTCGGCGAATGGGACGAAACCGATGACGTCCACCCGGTGACGGTGGGCCAGACATGAAGATGAACGCCGCCACCCGCGCGCAGGTCAGCGCCGCTGACCCGACCTCCTCCACATGGCTCGCCGCCAATGCGGGCTCTGGCAAGACGCGCGTTCTGACCGACCGGGTCGCGCGGCTCCTTTTGAACGAGACCCCGCCGGAGCGGATCCTCTGTCTGACCTACACCAAGGCCGCCGCATCAGAGATGCAAAACCGGCTGTTCGACCGGCTGGGCGAATGGGCCATGATGCCCGACAGGGAGCTGCGCGAAAACCTCGCGAAGCTCGGCACGACGGTCAGCGAAACCAAACTCGAAGAGGCGCGTCGCCTGTTTGCCAAGGCGATCGAGACACCGGGCGGGCTGAAGATCCAGACCATCCACTCATTCTGCGCGGCTCTCCTGCGCCGCTTCCCATTCGAGGCGGGCGTCTCCCCCGCCTTCACGGAAATGGACGACCGCACGCTGCGCGCACTGTTTGAAGAGGTGCTCGACGAATTGGCCGAAGAGGACCCGGGCGCGCTATCGGGCTTCGCGCGGCATTTCTCTGGTGTAGACACCCAGGGCTTCATGATGGAGCTTCTGTCGCAAAGAGAGCTATTCGCGCAGCCCATGCTGGATACCGATCTGCGCGCCCTGTGTGATCTTGACGCAAGCGTCACCGAAGAAAGCATTCTTGCCAGCGTCTTTCTGGGCGGCGAGGCAGAGATGCTACGCGACGCGAGCGCCGTTCTTGGCAGCTGCGAAAAAACATCCGATGCGCAGTTGGGCCGCAACCTTGCTGCAATAGACCTGGCAGTCCCATCGCTCGACACGCTCGCTCGGCTGGAAACTCTGTTTCTGACAGCATCGGGCAAAAGCGCGGGCCTGCCCCGCACACATCCGCCTACGAAGGATGCCAAGGATGCGCTTGGCCCGCTTCTGGGGCCTTTCGATGCGCTGCGGATGCGCGTCAGCGATGCGCGCCAGCCGCGCCTCGCCTTGCAGGCGTTCGAGAAGTCACGCGCCCTGCACCATTTCGCCGGGGCCGTTCTGCCAAGGATCGAGACGCACAAGCAGCGCCGCGCATGGCTCGACTTCGATGACCTGATCCTCAAGACGCGCACTTTGTTGACCGATAGCAAAATGGCCGCCTGGGTTCTGTTCCGGCTCGATGGCGGCATCGACCATATTCTTGTCGACGAGGCGCAGGACACCTCACCGCGGCAATGGGACGTCGTGCGACTGTTGGCGCAGGAGTTCACGTCCGGCGTGGGTGCCCGGGCCGATACGGAACGCACGATCTTCGTGGTCGGCGATCAGAAGCAGTCGATCTACTCTTTCCAAGGCGCGGACCCCGATGCGTTCGAGGCGATGCGCCACCATTTCGACGAGGCGCTGCACAATGTCGGCAAAAGCCTCGCACGGCAGGATCTGTTGCATTCCTTCCGCTCCAGCGAGCCTGTCTTGCGCCTCGTCGACCACTGCTTCACAGGCCCCCGCCTCAAGGGCATGGGCGACAAGATCGAACACATCGCGTTCAAATCAGAGCTGCCCGGCCGCGTCGACCTTTGGCCGTGGATCGAAAAGAGCGACCAGCGCGACGAGCGGGACTGGTATGACCCCGTCGACATTGTGGGCGACACTCATCATTCGGTGATCCTTGCGCGCAAGATCGCAGAGACGATCCGCGACCGGATCGCCCATGGCCAGATCACCCAGATCGTCGACGGCGCGCCGGTGACCCGCCGCATCACAGCCGGGGATTTCCTGATCCTTGTGCAGCGACGATCAACGCTGTTTCACGAGATCATCCGCGCATGTAAGGCGCTTGAGCTGCCGATGGCGGGCGCGGACCGTCTGCGCATCGGCGCAGAGATCGGGGTCAAAGACCTGACCGCGCTTCTCAATTACCTCGCCACGCCCGAGGACGACCTGTCGCTCGCTGCGGTGCTGCGCTCGCCCCTTTGCGGGATCAGTGAGGCGGAGCTGTTCGATCTCGCTCATGGCAGGCCCTCCTATCTACGCGCGGCCTTGGAGGAGCAGAAGGACCGCTTCCCGCAGCTCTACGCAATGCTTCAGGATCTTCGGAACCGCGCTGATTTCGACCGACCCTACGACCTGCTGGAGCGAGTGCTGACCCTCCACAACGGCCGCCGTCGGCTGATCACACGGCTGGGCCCAGAGGCCGAGGAAGGCATCAGCGCGCTTCTCGATCAGGCGATGGCTTACGAGCGCACGGATGTGCCCTCGCTCACGGGGTTTCTTGAATGGCTGTCGCGCGATGAGGTGACGATCAAGCGACAGATGGACAGCGCGGGCGACGCAATTCGGGTGATGACCGTGCACGGCGCCAAGGGGCTCGAAGCACCCATCGTGATCCTGCCCGATACCGGCAAGACCAAAACGAGCGTCGACGAAGAAATCCTCGACGCAGGCGGTGCGGCCCTGTGGAAGGCGCGGTCCGCTGAAATGCCGAACGGGCAGCTGGTTCTGACTGAAACACTAAAGGACCGGCAACGCGAAGAACGGATGCGGCTGCTCTATGTCGCGATGACCCGGGCCGAAAGCTGGCTGATCATCTGCGGCGCAGGTGATCCCGCGAAGCTAGAGGATGGCGGCTGGTACGCCGTCGCGGCCGAGGGCATGCGGGCGGCGGGTAACCCGGCGCGGCTGACCCATCTTGCTTGGCCCGAAGACCTCCCAGCGCAGACAGTGTCCAAAATCGACGCAACAGCGGAGTTGCCCGGATGGGCACACGCCAAGGCGCCAGAGCCGAAACGCGATAGCGAGCCTCTCTTACCGTCCAAATTGGAAGGTCCGAAAGCTTTGCCCGACCCAACCGGGCGCGCATTGGATGAGGACGCCGCCAAGATACGCGGCACCGTCCTGCACAGGCTTCTCGAACACCTCCCGAACCTGTCGGTCGCCGACTGGGAAGCTGCCGCCACAAACCTCGGGCGCGTCGGCCCCGGCGACGAGGACCTCCTGCCGCTCGCGCGCCGCGTGCTCGACGCCCCCCATCTCGCCTATATCTTTGCGCCCGGCACCATGGCAGAGGTCTCCCTCACCGCACCGATTGCCGCGCTCGACGGACGCGTGGCGCTTGGGACTATCGACCGTTTGTTGATTGAGCCTGACCGAATCCTTGCCGTGGATTTCAAGTCGAACACCGTCGTTCCAAACCAGCCGAAATCGGTCCCCAGCGGAATTTCCGCGCAGATGGGCGCTTATCTTGAGATGCTAGAAGCGATCTACCTCGGCAAAAAGATAGAGATCGCAATCCTTTGGACCGAGACCGCCACTCTTATGCCCATGCCACACGACATCGTGAGGCAAGCGCTGGTGTCAGCCCATACATCTTGACGTCTGCGGGGCGCACTCTTAGGTTCCGACTCCTGAATTGAAACCCCATCTGGAGAGCACGCACATGGCCACCGTCGCCGCAACTGACGCATCGTTCGAGGCCGAAGTCCTCAAGTCCGACATCCCCGTGATGGTCGATTTCTGGGCCGAATGGTGCGGCCCCTGCAAGCAGATCGGCCCGGCGCTGGAAGAGCTGTCGGACGAGTACGCGGGCAAGGTGAAAATCGTCAAAGTGAACCTCGACGAGAACCCCAATGTGGCGGCCCAGGTGGGCGTGCGCTCGATCCCCGCGCTCTACATGTTCAAAGATGGTGAAGTGATTTCGAACCGCGTTGGCGCCGCCCCGAAATCCGCGTTCCAAAGCTGGATCGACGAAAGCGTCTGATCCCAGCCAATCTAACACTGACGGCCGCCCCTGATCCGGGCGGCCGTTTTGCGTTCAGCCGACGCTGAACATGTCTTCGCGACCGACCGAGACATAGGCCTCAAACCCCGACCGCTTGGCATCTTTCGCGCTATAGATGTTGCGCAGATCAGCCATCCGGGGGCTTGCCATCTTGCGTGCAAGTTTCTTGAGATCCAACGCGCGGAACTCGTTCCACTCGGTCAGGATGATCAGCGCGTCCGCCTTCTGAGCGGCCTTGTACGGGTCATCATGCCACTGCACGCCGGGCAGCAGATGCTCGCCCTCCCGTGCGCCTTGCGGATCGACCACACGCACCTTGGCGCCTCCGCCTACCAGTGCGGGTACGATCGTCAGCGACGGCGCATCGCGCATGTCGTCGGTATTGGGCTTGAAGGTCACGCCCAATACCGCAATCGTCTTGCCGTTGAACGAGCCCTCGCAGAGATCGCGCAGCTTCTCGATCATCCGCGCCTTCACCCCGTCATTGACGCGAATGACGGCCTCCGTGATTTGCATGGGAACGGCGTGTTCCTGGCCGATCCGCGCCAAAGCGCTGGTATCTTTCGGAAAGCACGAGCCGCCGTAACCGGGACCCGCATGCAGAAACTTGTTGCCGATCCGGTTGTCCAGCCCCATCCCTTTCGAGACATTCTTGATATCCGCGCCAGTCTTTTCGCAAAGCGCGGCGATTTCGTTGATGAAGGTGATCTTCGTCGCCAAAAACGCGTTGGCTGCGTATTTGATCATCTCCGCGCTTTCCAGATCGGTCGTGATGATTGGGAAATCGCGCAGGAATAGCGGGCGGTAAATCTCTTGCATGACCTCTGCAGCACGATCGTTCTGGACCCCGACGACCACGCGGTCAGGCTTCATGAAGTCCTCGATTGCCGCCCCTTCGCGCAGGAACTCCGGGTTGGAGGCCACATCAAATTGCAAATCGGGCGCGGCCTTGCGGACAACCTGCTTCACCTGCCGATTGGTGCCCACCGGCACAGTCGATTTGGTGACGATCACGGTGTAGGGATTGCCCGCGGCTACGAGCGCTGTCGCGATATCCTGCGCCGCGGCATAAACAAACGTCAGGTCCGCATGCCCGTCGCCCCGTCGCGTGGGCGTCCCAACGGCGATGAACACCGCTTCAGCGTCCTTGATCCCCTCGTTCAGATCAGTGGTAAAGGACAGACGGCCAGCCTCGACATTCTTCGCCATCAGCGCGTCGAGCCCGGGCTCGTAGATCGGCACCTCACCGGCATTCAGCATCTCGATCTTGCGCGGATCTTGGTCGACGCACACCACGTTATGCCCGAAATCCGAGAAACAAACGCCGGAGACTAGGCCAACATACCCCGTGCCAATCATCGCGATTTTCATAAAGAACCCTTCCGCAGAAAACGTGCGCCTCGGATGCGCTATGCGCCGCATCCTGTCAACTCCAAGTCAAAAGACCGTTTTGATCATCAATATGGCATCAAAGCAAATCGAGCGATTTCTCTGGTAAATCAAGTCCAGCTGCGCCTTTCGGGGCACACATCGCCGGGCATAGACCTCATCAGTCTCTGCGGGTGTATTGCAGGCCGCCAGCAACGCCCCTTCCCGGCGATGAAACTTCACGGATGCAAGGCCCGTGATACCCGGCCTGCTCTTGAGAACCTCTGCGTAGAGATCGGGAAAACGCTCGACATATTCCCGCAGCGGCGGTCGGGGGCCGACGAAGCTGATGTCGCCCACTAGCACATTCCACAGCTGGGGGATCTCATCGAGCCGCAGACGTCTGAGCTTGGCCCCGACACGGGTCACACGGGATGACTTGTCCCCACCAGACACCCCGCGATCCGCGTCGGCAACAGTCATAGTGCGGAACTTCAGCAAATCGAAAGCCTGCGTCGGGGTACGCATCCGCTCTGACCGGTAGAGGATCGGACGACCGTCTTGGACCGCGATCCAGATCGCCACCAAAATAAAGACCGGCAATAAAATCAGGCCAAGCACCAGAACGCACAGCAAATCAAACGCGCGTTTAGTGGGTGTCATCGAGACCGTCCAATTCCGAAACCAGGCTTTGCGCGTCCGCTTTGAGCACGCCGTCCCCGACATACGCTCGCAGCCGCGACACGTCGAGGGTGATCCGTTGAAGATGCCCGGTGTGTGGCGCAGCCTCGCGCCATTCCCAATCTAGCCCGCGATGCTCGGCGAGCTCCTCCATCGCCACAGGCGGCGCTGTTGCGACGTTGAGAAAATAGGGCAAAGGCTCGGTATGGCCCAACAGCGCCTCGAGCGTGCGCGCGAGGCTTTTGAGCCCGATATAGCTGCGCATGGGCCCGCCGCCGTCCGCATATCGATCAATGTATCGGTGGTGTCCCGAGGGACCAAGAAGCGCGTCCGCCCCGGCCACGTTGCCGATCCTCAGACAACACACGTTGAGCGCGGGCGTGCGGTATCCGGCAGCAACATTCTCCATATCGATCTTGGCCCGCGCGTAGTCCGATGAACCAAGCAGCGGATGCGCCTCAGTCAGGTTTTGCCCGGGACCATACACGGCAGAAGAAGATGCCAGCAGCACCCGCGAGATACCGCACGCCTTCGCCGCTTTCAGGAGGCAAGACGCCAGAGCAGCAGTCTGAGACATCTCACCAGAGCCGCCGGGCGTCGCACCGACGAAGGAGACGATTGCAGATAGACGACCCTGCTTCGCGCAGAACGCTTCAAGCGGCGCCGTTCCGTCAGCCAGCGGGTCCCACACAAGATCGCATGGCCCACGGCGCGCTTGGGTCAGGACAGGGAAAGCTCCCGCACGCCAAACCCGCGCGATCATGGAGCCGACGCGGCTCGACGCGCCCATCAAAAGACAAGGGGAGTTCGATTTCACACCAAAGCCGCTCAGCGCAGGCCATCCACCTTCGCGGCCACGTCGACGCCCTGAAAGCCATCCACGCTTTCCTGCAAAATATAGCGCAGCGCATCGGCGTCCTGGGTCGCGATGACCTCACGCACCTGCTTCAGGATGCGGGCCATCTCGATCTGAGATAGCCGGTTTTCCTCGGCCCGCATGATCTTCGGATGCGGCGTGGGCAGGATATCCTTGCCGAGAAACAGCTCTTCATAGAGCTTTTCGCCGGGGCGCAGCCCGATGGTTTCGACCTCAATATCGCCCAACGGGTTTTCGTCATCGCGCACGGTCAGGCCGGACAGCTCGACCATGCGACGGGCCAGATCGCGGATGTTCACGGGCGCACCCATGTCGAGCACGAAAACATCCCCGCCATCGGCATAGGCACCTGCCAGAAGCACCAGACGAGAGGCCTCCGACAGCGTCATGAAGTATCGCGTGATCTTCTCATGGGTCAGCGTGATCGGCCCGCCCTTGGCAATCTGCTCTTGGAACAGCGGAATGACCGAACCCGAAGAGCCAAGAACATTGCCGAAACGGACCATCGCGAACTTGGTCGTCTCGGAGCGGGTTTGCAGGTCCTGTATCGCAAGCTCCGCAAGGCGCTTGCTCGCGCCCATGATATTTGTCGGGCGCACGGCCTTATCGGTGGATACCAGAATGAAACGCTCGACCTGTGCGGCTTGCGCGACTTCGGCGGTTGTCAGCGTTCCGAAGAGATTGTTGCGTAGCCCCTCGATCTCGTTGTCCTCGACCAGCGGAACATGCTTATAGGCCGCCGCAAACAGCACGATATCGATCTCAGATTCCGCGATTACATGCTGCATCCGCGCCTTGTCGCACACCGAGCCAAGCCGCGCTGTCAGCTCAATACCCGCAGCGTCCGCCAGGGGCTGCAACTCTCGCGCGATGGTGTAGAGCGCGTATTCGGAGTGATCGAGCAGCGTCAGCCGCTGCGGGCGACACGCAAGGATCTGACGGCACAACTCGGACCCGATCGAGCCACCCGCCCCTGTGATCAAGACCCGGCGCCCGGCATAAGCCCGCGCCATCTCCGGGGTCTGCAAATCCACCTTGTCGCGGCCCAGAAGCATGTCCGCGGTCACAGGTCGCAAGCTGCCTGCAAGACCCTTGCCTTCGACCAACTCGGTGTAGGACGGCAGGGCGTGAACTTCCGTTCCTAGGCTCGACAGCTCTTGCGTAACGCGACGAAGTTTGACCTCGTTCATCGACGGCATCGCCAACAAAATCCGCTGCACGCGGCCGCGACTGATCATTCGCTCAAGATCGGATCTTGACCGCACCTTCATGCCAGAGACCGTCATCGATTGCAGCGCCGGATTGTCATCCACAAACGTGACCGGGCGCATGTAAAGATCCTTCCGCAACGCCGCCAAAAGCTGTACGCCCGCCGCACCAGCGCCGAAGATCGCAACCGGTATGCGCCCTTCACCGTCGGTCAATCGGCGTCGCAGGATGTGTCTGCCGACCAGTCGCCCGGTGACATGTACCCCCATGAAGGCCACCGCGGTGACCATCGCCAACTGAAACGCATCCGGCACGCCATTGAGCACCGCAAGAACGCCGGTGATCGCGGCCATCGCGGTCGCGGCGAACAGGCCGAGGTTCACATCGTAGATCTCGAACGCGGAGAGTTTCACACGGTTGGTGCCCACCAGCATCAGCACCGGCACGGACAAAAGAGTGATGGTCAGGATCAGGAGGCCCGATTGGGAAAGTGCCGCCGTAGGCCAAACTGACCCTTCGAGAATCGCAAACGCAAAAACGACGCTGACTGCGATTGAAATGACATCGATGGAGAGCAGGATTGCGCGGCGAAAGCCCGACGACAACGAGATAAAAAAATCAAACATCATAAATCCTTGCGCGACACGCCGTGCAATGCACGGGGAAGTTGTGCCGACGTTTCTCTCCCCTACGCCAAACTACGGTCAATGCAAGTTCCAACGCAAGCGCCCCCACCCGCAGAAGAGGCAAAAGCGGCGAATTCTCGCAGGCTGGTCTGACTGAAAAACAAGGATACTCTCTGGCGGCGTTCGCGCAATTGCATGAGCCTCTCTCACAAGCTTGCTCGCGTTCCCCAAATGTGGTTTCTCAAGTCAACGGCGGGAGGATACCCGGCCAAGCGCCTTGGGGGGCCAGAATGAAAAAATATCGCTGGATCGCTACCATGGCGGCCGTTTCGTTTTCGGTCGCCGCATGTGATCTGCCGCGCGGGGCGGCGCTACAGTCTGAAATCATTAAGAAATCCGATGCCGAGGACGCTGATTTCTCGGTCTACCAAGTGACCAAGGACTTGTTGCCGCGGGTCAAAGACTGGCCACGGACGGGCAACGTTGCGCGCTACTCGTGGATCGGAAAGCAAAAAGGGCCGGTCGGTCGAACGCTTCTGCCGGGCGACGCGGTGACGCTATCTGTCTGGGATAGCGACGAGAATTCACTTCTCACCGCGCCCGGGCAAAGGGTCGCGCAGCTGCAGACCTCCACCGTTTCTCCGAACGGAAATATCTTTGTGCCCTATGTCGGCTCCGTGCGGATCAGCGGCATGACCGAATCGAATGCACGCGATGCGGTCCAAGAGGCGCTAATCAGCATCTCTCCGTCCGCGCAGGTGCAGCTGACGTCCGAGGTCGGCCAGCGCCACTCGATAGATCTGGTCTCTGGGGTGAACAACCCCGGCTCCTTCCCGCTGCAAGAGCGCGACATGACCGTGCTTGCCGCAATCGCTCTGGGCGGGGGAGCGTCAGCGGGCTTCCAAAATCCCCAGGTCCGGCTTCTGCGCGGCAATAGCACCTATGCCATCAGCCTGGACAAGCTGTTCAAGACCCCGTCTCTCGATACGACCTTGCGGCATCAGGACAAAATTCTGGTGGTCGAGGACGAGAGCTATTTCATTGGTCTCGGCGCCTCCGGCAAGGAAGAGCTGGTGACCTTCCCGAAAGAGCATGTCTCGGCACTCGATGCCGTTTCCCTGTTGGGTGGATTGTCCGACGCGCGCGCCAATCCCAAAGGTATTCTGGTCCTGCGCGAATATGGCCAGAAGGCCGTGCGCACCGACGGCATCAGGGGCCCGGAAAACCAGCGCGTGGTCTTCACCATGGACCTGACGAATGCGGACGGTCTGTTCAGCGCCGGCAAGTTCCACATCAACCCCAAGGATGTGGTTTATGCCACTGAAAGCCCGGTCAACAATGCGCGCACGATCTTTGGTCTGATCGGATCGACCTTCGGCGTGGCCGCGCAGGTCTCCAACTAAGAAAAACGCCCGCTGGATCGACCAGCGGGCTTTCTTTCGTTTGTCCGGGACGACCCTACTTCCAGCCAACCTCGTTGAAGATTTTCTGGGCCGTCGGCACGTTCTTGGCGACGGCGCTCAGGCTGACCGGGTCGGCCTTGAACGTTCCCAGCTTTGCCACGCTCTCGCTCAGCGCGACACCCGGCACCGCGGGAAACTCATCATTGCCGCTGGAGAAATACTGCTGCGCCTGATCGGAGGCGAGGTATTCAAGGAACTTGACCGCGTTTTCCCGGTTCGGCGCGTTGGCGGCAACGCCACCGCCGGACAGGTTGATATGCGCACCTTCGGCCTCCTGCGCCGGGAAGACCCAGCCGATCTTGTCAATCTCGGCGGTCACGCCGTCCACGTCCGTTCGCAAGGCCCGCGCGAAGTAATACGTATTGGCGACCGAGATCGCGCATTCCCCAGAGACGATGCCGCGCAGCTGATCCGTGTCGCCGCCCTGCGGGGCGCGCGCGAAGTTATCGACCATGCCCTGCGCCCACTCTCGCGCAGCATCTTCGCCGTGGTTTTCGATCACCGCTGACAACAGCGTCTGAGAATACACGTTGCTGGACGAGCGGTGACAGACCATGCCCTTGTACTTCGGGTCGGCCAAGGCGACATAATCCATCGGCGGCTCGGTCACCGTGGCCTTGTCGTAGAAAATGATCCGGGCGCGCTGCGAGAAGCCGAACCACTGGTTATCGCTGTCTTGCAGGTTGTCGGGAATTTTATCTTCCAGCACATCGCTTTCGATTGCCTGCAGAACGCCAGCATTTTTGGCGCGCTCAAGACGGGAGGTGTCGACCGTCAGCAAGATGTCGGCGGGCGAGTTCGCGCCCTCGGCCTGCATCCGGGCGATCAGCTCGTCCGCCTTGCCTTCAATCCGATTGATTGTGATGCCAGTGGCGTCGGTGAAATCCGAATAGAGCCGCTCGTCGGTGTCATAATGGCGCGACGAATACAGGTTCAATTCCCCTTCCGCGAAGGCGGCGATGGTGGATCCCAGAACTGCGATCGTTGCGAGTGCGGTGGTGGCCTTGGGTGACATGTTACCTCCTGCATAGAATGTCTGACTGTTTTACTCAATTACGGGATTCGAGATCGGATGCAAGCTATTCTTGATAATTTTTGTCAGACTTGGAATCTCTCTAATTCCAAACGAAAAAACCCGGGCCGTTTCCGGCCCGGGCTTCGGGTTCAAAGGCGTCGAGGGAGGGTTAGCCTTTGGAGAACTCGGGGTAGGCTTCCATGCCCAGCTCTGTGGTATCAAGACCGGTGATCTCTTCTTCCTCACCGACCCGGATGCCAAGCGTGGCCTTCAGGATGAACCACACAATGGCGGAGGCCACGACCGTGAAGATACCGACCACCAGGATCGAGTAGAGCTGCGTGCCAAGGCTCGCATCGCCATTCGTGAACACCACCGCGATGGTGCCCCAGATACCAGCGAAGAGGTGCACCGGGATGGCGCCGACCACATCGTCGATCTTCAGCTTATCGAGGAACGGCACCGCGAAGACCACGATCACACCACCGACAGCACCGATCAGCGTTGCTGCACCCAGGGATGGGGTCAGCGGCTCTGCGGTGATCGACACCAGACCGGCAAGCGCGCCGTTCAGGATCATGGTGAGGTCAGGTTTCTTGTACAGCAGCTGCGTCAGGATCAGCGCGGTCACAGCACCACCGGCAGCCGCCGCGTTGGTGTTGGAGAAGATGCGCGAGATGTCGGCCACATCGCCCACGGAGCCCATGGCCAGCTGCGAGCCGCCATTGAAGCCGAACCAGCCCATCCACAGGATGAACGTGCCCAGAGTGGCAAGCGCCAGATTGGAGCCGGGCATCGGGATGGTCTTGCCGTCCTTGTACTTGCCGATACGCGGCCCAAGGATGATCGCACCGACCAGAGCGGCCCAGCCACCCACGGAGTGCACGACGGTCGAACCTGCAAAGTCCAGGAAGCCCATCTCGTCCAGGAAGCCACCGCCCCATTTCCAGCTGGCCTGCAGGGGATAGATGATACCGGTCAGGATGATCACGAAGATCAGGAACGGCCACAGCCGGATGCGCTCGGCCACTGTGCCCGATACGATCGAGGCGGTCGCGGCGCAGAACATCAGCTGGAAGAAAAAGTCCGAACCGGTGGAGGCGTAGGAATAGTCATCCGCCCCCGCGGCATCGACGCCCACGACCTCCAGCACGGCAACAGCCGGGAACAGCGCGGAGAACACGCCGTCTACGGCCCAGTCGCCCAGCGGATACATCAGGTTGTAGCCGATAAGGTAGTAGGCGATCGCGGCGAGCGAGAAGAGCGCCATGTTCTTGGTCAGCTGCATCGTCACGTTCTTGGAGCGCACGAGGCCCGCCTCGAGCATCGCAAAGCCCGCGGCCATCCAGAACACAAGGAAGCCACCCACGAGGAACAGCAACGAGTTCAGGATGAACACCATGTCAGTTTGCAGAACGGCCGGATCGACCGTGTCCTGCGCGAAGGCGGCACCGGCCGGCAGCAAGGCTGCGGTCAGTGTCGCGGAAATAAGTGTGTTGCGTGTCATGTTACCAAAGTCCCTTTTTCAACAGTGGCGGCGCTTACAGCGCGTCTTCGTTCGTCTCGCCGGTACGCACGCGCACGGCCTGGCCAACATCCATCACGAATATCTTGCCATCCCCGATCTTGTCGGTTTTCGCGGTGGTCGAGATCGTCTCCACGACCTGGTCGGCCATGCTGGCGGCGACGACGATCTCCAGTTTGACCTTCGGCACGAAGTTCACCGCGTATTCTGCGCCACGGTAGATCTCGGTATGCCCGGACTGGGACCCGAAGCCCTTGATCTCCGTGACCATCATCCCGCGGACGCCGATGCCGGTCAGGGCCTCTCGAACCTCCTCCAGCTTGAACGGTTTGATTGCTGCAATGATCAGTTTCACTGTCTTCCCCTTAGGTTTCGCCCGAGAGCGCGGGCTCGTATGTCGCTAAAGCAAGCTCTTGGGTGGCGCTCAGCAATGTCAGACGCTTAGATTCAGGGCCTGAACTCTGCCCACGTCTCGATTTTTTGCACAATTTTTGATCAATGCTCACGAATTAGGCAGAAGTGGAATCCGGTGCTCGCGTAGTTTTGCTTCGCATCCGACTCGCAGGTGCCTATATTGGCCCCAACGATAAGCAGCCCATGCAAGCGCAGGTCAGATGAACAATTCCGGACGCAAGAAGCCGCCCCTGGTGGCCGAAAAACGCTATGCCAAGGCGGCCAAGCCGAAGGCGACGCCCAAGGCAAAGGCGAAACCCCGCGTCGCAAAACGCAAGGCCGCGCCGAAGAAGCGCGGCGTGCTGGGATGGATTCTCTTTCCCTTCGTCTGGACGCTGCGGCTGATCTGGCGGCTGACGTGGCGGACTACCGCCGTGGCCCTGATCCTGCTTGCTGCCGCCGTCAGCTACACCTACACGCAGCTTCCCCCGGTCGAGGACCTGCTCGACGGGCGCACGCGCGGCTCGGTCACCGTGCTGGACCGCGAGAATGTAGTCTTCGCCTGGCGCGGCGACACGTTCGGCGGCGCGATCCGCGCAGGCTCTGTCGCTCCGGCCCTTAAGAACGCCGTCGTCGCAACGGAGGACAAGCGCTTCTACTGGCACGCCGGCATCTCGCCGCGCGGCGTCGCCTCCGCCATGCGCATCAATATGCGCGAGGGCCGCAAGCCATGGCAGGGCAATGGCGGCTCGACGATCACGCAGCAGACGGCAAAGCTTCTGTGTCTTGGCGTGCAATACGACCCCGACATCTGGAAGACCGAGCGCGAATACGAGGCGGACTGCCGCCGTACCACCCTCGCCCGCAAGGGCAAAGAGGCGCTCTACGCACTGGCGATGGAGGCCAAGTATTCCAAGGATGACATCCTGTCGATCTACCTGAACCGCGCCTATCTCGGCGGCGGTGCCCGCGGATTCGAGGCCGCAAGCCAGGTCTATTTCGGCAAATCCGCAGCGAGTGTGTCGGTGCCAGAGGCCGCGATGATGGCGGGGCTTCTAAAAGCGCCTTCCACGTATGCGCCCACCAACAACCTGCAGCGCGCCCAAGACCGCGCGGCGACCGTGCTGAAGCTGATGCGCGAGCAGGGCTACATCACCTCCGCCGACGAGGCTGCGGCCAACGCCGCACCCGCGACATTGTCCAAAGCCGCGCAGGCCCGCGCAGGGGGGTATTTCGTCGATTGGGTCATGGACACCGCTCCCGACTTCCTGACCACCGACACGACCGAAGACGTGATCATCCAATCGACCTTCGACAACCGCCTGCAGAAGGCGGCCGAGGGCGCTTTGGAGGATATCTTCAAGACCAAGGTCCGCGAAGGGTCCAAGGCGGAAGCAGCCATCGTCGTCATGTCCGCCGACGGCGCCGTGCGCGCCATGGTCGGCGGACGGCAAAGCAAGGTCAGCGGCGCATTCAATCGCGCCGTGCAGGCGAAGCGTCAGACCGGTTCCGCCTTCAAACCATTCGTCTACGCCGCGGCGATGGATCTGGGCTTCCAGTATGACAGCGTTGTGGTGGACGAGAAGTTCACGATCAACGTGCCCGGCTCCGGCCCCTACACGCCGCAAAACTACACTCGCGACTTCAAGGGCGAGATGACCCTGACCGATGCCTTGGCGCAATCGATCAACACCGTGGCCGTCAAAGTATCCGAGGCGGTGGGGCGCGAAAACGTCCGCGACGTGGCCGTACGCTTCGGCATCGACAACGAGCTGGCCGATGGACCGGCCTTGGCCCTTGGCGCGTCCGAAAGCACCCTGTTGGAGATGACCGGGGCCTATGCCGGTATCCTTAACGGTGGTCGCGCGGTCTCGCCCTACGGCATCCGGGAACTGCGTCTAAAAGGCGACCAGCAAGCGCTGATGGGGCAGGAGGGCGGCTTTGGCGAGCGCGTCATCACCGAGAACGCCGCCCAGCAGCTGACCTACATGATGTACCGTGTCGTCAATGACGGCACCGGCCGCCGCGCGCGGCTGGAGGACCGCGAAGTTGCGGGCAAAACCGGCACAACCTCTGCCGCCAAGGACGCCTGGTTCATCGGCTTCACCGCGCAATATGTCGTGGGCGTCTGGATGGGCTACGATGACAACACGCCCCTCACCGGTGTCACCGGCGGCGGCCTGCCCGCCGAGATCTGGCGCGAGACGATGGTGCGGGTCACGGACGGGCTTCCCGCCGTCCCATTGCCGCGCATCCGCCCGGTCAACCCGCCGCGCGTCACCGCGCCCGAACCCGAGCGCAGCGTCGCCCGCAGCACCCAGCGGCGGCCAAGCGGGCAACAGCGTCGCCAGCAACCCAACCTCGAAAACATCACCGAGCAGATTATTCGCGACGTGGGCAACCTGCTGGGCAACATCCTGCGTGGGAATTAACCAACGTCACGACAGCACGAAAGGCTGTTCCAGCACCGTGCGCATGAAAAAGGGCGGGCACCGGCAGTGCTCGCCCTTTTCCGTTAACCTATCAAGAAATCGCTAGCCGATCCGGCGCAAATCCGCAGTCAGCTGCCCGATATCGCCTTGCCGGCGATCCAGCATCGCACCGATCTCGGCGCGCTCAGAGGTCAGCGTGTTCACCCCTTCAATGATGATATTGAAGATCTTGGGGCTGCCGGAACGGTCCGACACAAGCCACGTCACATTGAACGGCGCGGAGCCGCGCAGCTTCGCGGTGGAGCGCACCTCGACATTGCTTTTCGACGGGCGCGAGCCCTCGACAATGATCTGGCCGCCGACGAACTCGTTGAACCGCTTGCCGTATTTGCGGGTAAAGTAGCCTTTGAAGGCATCCACATAGGCCCGCACCTCGGCGTTCGACGCGCTGCGCCGCGCGGGACCAAGCGTGGTCAGCGCGATGATATTGACGTCGGCGTACCGCTCGAACACGCGCTGGAAATCACGCAGCATGGCGCTTTCGCTCTTTCCGGTGGCGATGATCTTGTTGATGTCGGTTACCGCGCTGTTGACCAACTGCTCGGCCGCGGGGCCGCTCAGGGCAAACGCGGGAAGCGGAAGGCCAAGGGCAGCGAGGCCACCCAAGACGAAACGACGGGAGTAAGTAGTTTTATTCACCATAAACATCCTCATACGGATCAAGGTAATCCGGCTGTGCCCCGCCCGAAAGCTGGAAGCGCCGGTTTTGCAGATAGAGCAGCCGCGCCTGCGCGTAGCCGTCTTCGCTCTCATATAGGACGGAATCGACCAAATCCGAATATTGGTAGCGATCCCCGAACCGCGCGGCCACGCTGCTCCCCGTGCTCGCGGTGCGCGCAGGCCCATCAATTGCGAAATTCAGCGGGTTGATCAGCGTGTCCACAACCCGGCCGGCCGCATGACGCTCTGTCGACGGACCGACCAGCGGCAATTCCAGATACGCCCCCTCTGGCGCGCCCCAGACGTGCAATGTCTCGCCGAAATCGGTGGCGCGGTTCTCAAGGCCCGCTTCGGTTGCGACGTCCAGCAGACCCGCAAGCCCGAAGGTCGAGTTCACGAGGAACCGGAACGTGTTGTGGCCCGCATCCTCGATCCGGAACTGCAACAGGTTGTTGAGCACCTGTCCGGGCAGATTAAGGTTGGATGCGAAATTCGACACGCCCGTGCGAACCGGGCTCGGCACGATGGTGCCATACCCTTCGGACGCGGGCCGCACGAAGGCCCGGTCAACGCCGCGATTGAAGCTGTGCGTCTGGCGGTTCTGCGCCTCGATCGGGTCATTCACACCGCGCTCAATCGGCGCAGCCGTGCATGCCGCCAGAAATCCAGCTGCAAGAAGCGCCGAGACGCGGAAGTGTCTTACAAAACCAAACGAGGCCATCAATTTCGTCCTAAACTGCGATACGCGGTTGAACGCGGGATATATGAGACGATGTAGCCAATCTCCAGAGGTTCAAGTCACAAACTGTCAATCTTTGACTGATAGCGGTGCGTAAGGCACATTTCCGCCGCAATAATGAGTTATGATGGCGCAAAGCGCCAAAAAAAGAGTAAAACGAGCAGTATGAGACAGGCCCCTAATCACCAAGGCCGGGCAGAACTTCTGGCCGCCCGCAAGCAAAGTCGACCGCTCTTCGCGGCGGCCTTTGTATTTAGCATATTTGTCAATTTGTTGATGCTCACCGGCCCGCTATACATGTTGCAGGTCTACGACCGCGTGCTGGGCTCCCGGTCGGAAGAAACACTGTTGGCGCTGTCGATTCTGGTCGTCTTTCTCTATGCGATGATGGGCCTTCTGGACTACGCCCGCGGGCGCGTGTTGGCGCGCATCGGCGCGCGGTTCCAGGACACATTGGACCGGCGCGTGTTCTCGGCGATGCTGCGCAAATCGAACCTCGCGCCCGAGAAAAAGGACGGCAATACCGGTCTGCGCGACCTTGAGGCTGTGCAGAACCTGCTGTCCTCCCCCGCGCTTCTGGCGCTCTTTGATATGCCCTGGACCCCCCTTTTTCTGGCCGCGATTTTTATCTTCCATCCGTGGCTTGGATATCTGGCGGTCGCGGGCGGCACGTTGCTGATCGTGCTGACGCTGATCAACCAGCGCTCAACCCGACAACCGCAGCTGGAAGCCGGTCTCAAGGGCATGCAGGCCAACCGGATGTCCGACGAGATCATGGAGGAAACGGAAGTGATCGCGGGTCTTGGCATGCGCGAGGCCAGTTTCGATCGCTGGCAGGAACTGCGGGCGGATGCCTTGCAGCAAAGCCTTCTGAAGTCGGACCGCGCGGGCGCCATCACCGCAACGACCAAGACCCTGCGCCTTTTCCTGCAATCGGCCATGCTGGGTCTCGGCGCTTATCTGGTGCTGCAGAACGAGTTGACCGCAGGCGCGATGATCGCGGGCTCGATCCTGCTCGGCCGCGCGCTGGCGCCGGTGGAACTTGCCATCGGGCAATGGGGGCTGGTGCAACGCGCCTCGATGGGCTGGCAGTCCTTGCAAGCACTCCTGACCGAGGTGGCCCAGATGCCACCGCGCACACCCCTGCCACGGCCACAAGCCCGGCTTACCGGCGAGCAGGTCACGGTGATCCCGCCGGGCGAGAAGCAAGCGACCCTACGCATGATTTCCTTCGACCTGCCTCCAGGGCAGGCGATGGGTGTGATTGGACCATCGGGCGCGGGCAAGTCGACGCTTGCCAAGGCCCTGACAGGGATCTGGCCCGCTGCGGGCGGTAAAATTCGCCTCGGCGGCGCGGCGCTGGATCAATACGATCCTGACGCGCTTGGCAGCCACATTGGCTACCTACCCCAGAAGGTGAACCTGTTTGACGGGACAATTGGCCAGAATATCGCGCGCCTGCGTAAGGACGCAAATCCGCAGGATATCATCGCCGCGGCCCAGAAGGCGGACGCCCATGAGCTTATCTTGAAACAACCGCAGGGCTACGACACGCCGATCTCCGCCGCGCGCGGCAGGCTTTCGGGCGGCGAGCTGCAGCGCATCGGGCTCGCCCGGGCGCTGTACGGCGATCCGGTACTTCTGGTGCTCGATGAGCCAAACTCGAACCTCGACAATGACGGCTCGAACGCGCTGAACGCGGCGATCCGCAAGATGAAATCCGAAGGCAGATCGGTCATCATCATGGCGCACCGCCCCTCCGCCATCGCCGAATGCGAATTGCTGATGGTGCTAGAGGGTGGCATGCGCCGCGCCTTCGGGCCGCGCGACGAGGTGCTCAAGGGCACGGTCGCAAACCACGGCGCAATCACCGGCAAACCCCAGCCCGGAGGTGTGACATGAGCATCGCTTCCAAATGGCCCGCCCGCGGGCCGGTTACCTTGGGCGTACTGGCGCTCGTGTTCCTGCTTGGCGGGTTTGGCATCTGGGCCGTGCAGGCCAACATTGCAGGCGCGATCATCGCGCCCGGCCGGATCGAGGTCGACCAGAACCGCCAGGTTTTGCAACACCCCGACGGCGGCGTCGTAGCCGAAGTGCGCGTGCGCGAAGGCGACCGGGTGGAGCGCGGCCAACTGCTGATCAAACTCGACGCCACGCGCCTGCGCTCGGAGCTTCTGATCGTCGAGGGCCAGCTGTTCGAGCTCATCGCCCGGGCCGCACGCCTCAAGGCCGAGCGGGACGATCTCGATGAAATCACCGTCGATCCTCTTCTGATCAAGGCGGCAGATTCACGCCCCCAGCTGCAGGAATTGATCGACGGGCAGCAGCGCCTCTTCAAGACTCGCGTCTCCTCCGCCGCGCAAGCGGTCGAGCAGCTGGAGAAACGTAAGGCGCAAATCGCCAATCAGGTGGACGGGGTGCGCGCCCAGCAAGCGGCGCTCGAGACCCAGCTCGCGCTGCTCGAAGAAGAGCTGACCGCCCAGCAGGATCTGCTGGACAAGGGCCTCGCTCAGGCGAGCAGGGTTCTGGCCCTGCGCCGCGAAGAGGCGCGCCTGCGCGGCACCGTTGGCGAATTGACCGCCTCGACCGCAGAAAGCGAAGGGCGGATCACCGAGATTGATCTGGAGATCATCCGCCTGCAAACCCAGCGCGAGGAAGACGCGATCACGCAGCTGCGTGACTTGCAATACCGCGAATTCGAGCTGCGCGAGCAGCGTCTCTCCCTGCAGGAACGCCTGTCGCGCCTCGACATAACCGCGCCGGTCTCCGGCCTGATCTTCGGCCTGTCGGTCTTCGCCGAACGTGCTGTGATCCAGCCCGCCGAGGCGCTGATGTTCATCGTGCCGCAGGACCGTCCGCTTGTGATCACCGGCGAGATCGAGCCGATCCATGTGGACGAGGTCTTCATCGGGCAGGATGTGACCTTGCGCTTTGCCACCTTCGACGCGCGCACCACGCCCGAAGTGTTCGGCTCGATCTCGTCAATTTCGGGCGATGCGTTCCGCAACGAGACCACCGGGCGCAGCTTCTACCGCGTGGAAATGACCCTGAAGGAGGGCGAAATGGCACGGCTCGGGGGCGTTGAGCTCTTGCCGGGGATGCCGGTTGATGGCTTTATCCAGACCAGCGAGCGGTCGCCGATGAGCTATCTTCTCAAGCCGCTCACGGATTACTTCAATCGCGCCTTCCGCGAAACCTGAACGGAGCTGCCCCATGTCCACCTTCGAGACACGCCTGGCCGAGCTGGGCGTGACCCTGCCCGACGCCCCCGCCCCCGCCGCCAACTACGTGCCGAGCGTGATCACGGGCGACACCGTCTACATTTCCGGCCAGATCAGCCAGAACCCGGACGGCAGCTTCATCACCGGCAAGGTTGGCGCCGATTTGTCCGTCGAAGAGGGCGCTGCAGCGGCGCAGACCTGCGCCATCAGCCTGCTTGCGCAAGTGAAGGCGGCCTGCGGCGGCGACCTGGATCGGCTGGTCCGGGTGGTTAAGCTGGTGGGTTTCGTGAACTCCCACGGCGATTTCACCGAGCAGCCGAAAGTGATCAACGGCGCGTCCGACTTTCTGGTCGAAGCCCTGGGCGACGCCGGAAAACACGCGCGCTCCGCGGTTAGTGCGGGCGCGTTGCCCTTCAATGTCGCCGTCGAAATCGAAGGCATCTTCCAGATCAAACCATGACCCCGCTCACAGGCGTCTTCACCGCGCGGCCCCTCGCCCATCGCGGGCTGCATGACCGCGCGCGTGGGATCATCGAAAACTCGCCCTCGGCGTTTGAGGCCGCGATCGCGGCGGGCTATGGGATCGAGCTGGACGTGCAGTTGAGCGCTGACCGGCAGCCGATGGTGTTTCACGACTACGACATGGCGCGATTGACGGGCCAAAAGGGCCCGATCCAGACCCGCTCCGCCGAGACCGTGCGCGCGATGACACTCAGCGGCTCGGACGATCAGATCCTTGATCTTGGTGACGTGCTGAAACTGATCGGCGGCCGGGTCCCGGTGCTCATCGAAGTAAAGGACCAAGACGGCGCGATGGGTCCAAATATCGGCCCGCTGGAAGATGCCGTCGCCCAGCAATTGCGCGACTACGCGGGCGAGGCAGCCGTGATGTCCTTCAACCCGTACAGCGCCGCGTATATGGCCAAGGCTTTGCCGGATCGCGCGGCCGGGCTGGTGACCAGCGCGTTCAAGTACAAGGACTGGGCGCCGCTTTCGCACGCAATTTGCGACCGGCTCCGCGACATTCCCGATTTCGATCCGGGCATGTTCTCGTTCATCTCGCACGAGGCCCCCGATCTTGATCGCCCCCGCGTGGCGGAGCTTCGCGATCATGGCGCCACGATCCTGTGCTGGACGATCAAATCCCAGGCGCAAGCTGACGCTGCGCTGAAGATCGCCCACAACATCACCTTCGAGGGCTTCGCCCCCGCTTGACCCTGTCCCGGCAAAGCCCATCTGATACGGGTGTGCATGATGGGACCGACGATATGACCGAGACCGAGGTCGAGATCACCGCGATCTCCAGCCTGTCCCAGATCGAGGCAGCGGAGTGGGATGCTTGCGCCTGCCCTGAAGCCGCGGATGGACGGCCAAAGGACCCGTTCACGACTCACCGCTTTCTCGGCGCGCTGGAACGCTCCGGCTCCGTTGGGACCGGCACCGGCTGGCAGCCGCAATATCTTCTGGCGCGGCAGGCGGGAAAGCTCATCGCGACCGCACCGCTTTATGCGAAGAACCACAGCCAGGGCGAATACATCTTCGATCACAACTGGGCCCATGCCTACGAGCGCGCAGGCGGGCGGTACTACCCGAAACTGCAGCTCGCCGTGCCGCACACGCCGGCAACGGGTCGTAGGCTTCTTACGCGCCCAGGATTTGAAGAGATCGGCCAATCTGCGCTTGTGCAGGGCGCGGTACAGCTGGCCGCAACCAATAAGGTCTCGTCGCTGCATATCACCTTCTGCACAGAAGATGAGGCCGAGGCGGGTGCGCAGATGGGCCTGATGCCCCGCATCAGCCAGCAATTTCACTGGACCTCGAACGGCTACACGAATTTCGACGAGTTTCTCGCGAGCCTGTCCGCCCGCAAGCGCAAGAACATCCGCAAGGAACGCAAGACGGCGCAAAGCTTCGGGGGCACGATCCACGCGCTGACGGGCGACGAGATCCAACCGGAGCATTGGGACGCTTTTTGGCTATTCTACCAAGACACCGGTGCGCGCAAATGGGGCACCCCATATCTGACCCGCGCCTTCTTCGACGAGGCGCATGCAACGATGCGCGACGACATGCTCCTCGTGCTCGCCGAACAAGACGGGCGCTTGATCGCGGGCGCGCTGAACTTCATCGGGCGGGAGACGCTCTACGGGCGCTACTGGGGGTGCCTTGAAGACCATCCCTGCCTGCATTTCGAGCTGTGCTATTATCAGGCGATCGAGTGGGCCATCGACAACGGCCTGACGCGGGTCGAGGCCGGCGCACAAGGGGCACACAAACTCGCCCGCGGCTACCTGCCCGTAGCAACCCACTCGCTGCATTGGATCGCCGACGAAAGCTTCCGCGACGCGGTTCAGAAATTTCTCCACGCCGAGAAAGCCGCGATCGACGAGGATATCGAGATCATGACCGAATACGGCCCCTTCAAGAAATCAAACCCAGAGGTAGACCCATGAGCGAGACCCCGTCCGACGCCGATGTGCAAAAGCTTTTGGACGCTGGCTGGAACCGCGTCGATGATCGCGACGCCATTACCAAGACCTACAAGTTCAAGACCTTCATCGACGCCTTCGGCTTCATGTCGAAGGCCGCCTTGGCCGCGGAGAAGATGAACCACCATCCGGAATGGTCGAACGTCTACAACCGGGTCGAGGTCACATTGACCACCCACGATGCGGGTGGCCTGTCGTCGCTTGACGTGGAGCTTGCGCAGAAGATGGACGCGATGGCCTGACGAAACGGCCCTCCGGCTAAAGAGGGCCGGCGCCTTTAGATCGCGTCGAGCATCGCCTCGCCGCCGGACACTTCGCAGGTGCCGGGGCTTTCTTCGGCCTGAAAGACCTTTACCACGCCGTCTTCCAAGTACATCGCGTAGCGCTTCGAGCGCGCCACAAGACCTGCGGGCGGCGCATCAAAATCCATGCCGATGGCCTTCGTCAGGGCAGAGCTTGCGTCCGACAGCATCGAAATCCCGGCCTCGGACGCGCCGGTGGCCTCGCCCCAGGCCTTCATCACGAACGGGTCGTTGACCGACACGCAGACAATCTCGTCCACGCCCTTTTCGTCGAACTGCTCCTTGGTGCGGATGAAACTTGGCACATGGGCGGAATGGCAGGTCGGCGTGTAAGCGCCCGGCACTGCAAACAGGATAACCTTGCGCCCCTGCGTGAGACTCGCGGTCGAAACCTCTTCCGGGCCATCGGCTCCTAAGCGAATAAGGTTAACGTCGGGCAGCTTGTCGCCGGTGGAAATGGCCATGTCGGAATCCCTGATTGAGTTCTTGTTCACAGGCCATATAGGTTGAGCGCTGGCAAGAGACCAGAAAAGAAGGGGAAGGCCATGAGCCATATCGTCGTGATCGGGGCCGGGCAGGCCGGAGCGTCGCTCACTGCGAAGCTGCGCGCGAGCGGGTTCGACGGCGAGATCACCCTGATCGGCGCGGAAAGCGAGCCACCCTATCAGCGCCCCCCGCTCTCCAAGGGATATCTCTTGGGCGAGATGCAAAAAGAACGGCTCTACCTGCGGCCCGAACACTTTTACACCGACCAGAAAATTACCCTGTTGCTGGGCGAGCCGGTCAGCAAGATCGACCCGTCGGCCAAGACGGTACAGGTGGGCGACAAGGTAATCAGCTACGACCAACTGGCCCTGACGACCGGATCGACTCCGCGCCATCTGCCCAAGGGCTGCGGCGGCGATCTGCACGGGGTCTACGCGGTTCGCAGCCTCGATGACGTGGATCAGATGGCGCCAGAATTTGTCGAAGGCCGCCGCGCGCTAATCGTCGGTGGCGGCTATATCGGGCTGGAGGCCGCCGCGGTCGCCGCCAAAATGGGCGTCGAGGTCACGCTGGTCGAAATGAGCGAGCGCATCCTGCAAAGGGTCGCAGCCGCCGAGACTTCGGACTTTTTCCGCGACCTGCATCGCGACCACGGGGTCAAGATCGTCGAAGGCGTGGGCCTGAAGCACCTCCTCGGCGACACGCAGGTCACTGGCGCGCGTCTCACGGACGAGAGCGAATTGCAGGTCGATTTCGTGATTGTCGGCGTCGGCGTCGCGCCCAGTGACTTTCTGGCTGTCGAAGCGGGGCTGAAGATCAGCAACGGGATCGAGACGGACGCCCAAGGGCGCACCTCCGATCCGTCGATCTGGGCTGCGGGCGACTGCGCGTCCTTTCCGTGGCAGGGCAAGCGCATCCGCCTCGAGTCCGTGCAAAACGCCATCGACCAGGCAGAGCTGGTGGCCGAAAACATGCTTGGCGCGGGCAAGGACTACGACCCGAAGCCGTGGTTCTGGTCGGATCAGTATGACGTGAAGCTGCAGATCGCCGGGCTGAACACCGGCTACAGCCGCATCGTCACACGTCAGACCGGCGAGGCGGTGTCCTATTGGTACTATTGCGGCGACCGGCTGGTGGCCGTCGACGCCATGAACGATCCGCGCAACTACATGATCGGCAAGCGGCTGATCGAGGCGGGCAAAAGCCCCGCACCCGAGCTCGTCGAAGACGCCGAGATCGACCTGAAGGCGCTCTTGAAGTGAGGATCATCGGGGGCACCCACCGCTCCGTCGCGCTGACCTCGGTCGGCAAGGGTGACGAGGCTGCGCATTTGCGCCCCACCACCGACCGCATCCGCGAAAGCCTGTTCAACGTACTTGCCGGCGGCCGCTACGGCGACCCGCTGACCGGCGCGCGGGTGCTGGACCTGTTTGCAGGCACGGGCGCGCTTGGGCTCGAGGCGCTGTCGCGCGGTGCGGACCGTGTGTGTTTTGTCGAAAACGGGCGGGCAGGCTTCCGGCTTTTGTCGAAAAACATCGGCAAGCTGCGCGCGGCGGAGCAGACCAATATCCTGTCGACCGATGCCACACGCTTGCCGCCGAACCCCTACAAGCCATTCGATCTGGTGTTCCTCGACCCGCCCTATGGCCAAAATCTGGGCGCGAAGGCGCTGCTTCAGGCACGCGCGCAAGGCTGGCTGACCGACGATGCCCTCGTCATCTGGGAAGAAGAGGCGCCGCAAGCCGCCCCGGACGGCTTCTCGCTGATCGAGCACAAGACATACGGCGGCACGCACGTCACATTCCTTGAGCCGGACTAAAAAAACCGCCCCTCCTGTCTCCAGAAGGGACGGTCTCGTCACTCGTTACAAGTTACACGTTCACTGACTTTCGGCCACGAACGCTTTTGCATCCGCCACCAATGCGGCCCCATCTAGGCCCTTTTTGGTGATTTCCGTGATCCATTCGGCGGTTACTTCTTCACCCAATGCCATCATCCGCGCGGTCTCTTCCTCGGACACGACACCGATCTGGTTGCCGTCGTCGATCATCACCTGTTTGCCGACGACATCGCCCTGATCGTGGGCACGCCCCGCCCAGGCAGAGGCAAACTCGCCGGAGTTGGCATCAATCACGGCTTTCAGATCGTCGGGCAGGCTGTTGTAGCGATCCTTGTTCATCGCCCAGATGAAGTAGAGGTTGTAGAGCGCCTTGTCGCCCGACACGTCCGTATGGCTATCCGTCAGCTCGTTGAGCTTCAGCGACGGCGACATCTCCCACGTGATCACGCCCCCATCCACGACGCCTTTCGACAGCGCTTCGGGGAAGGCCGGGACCGGCATGCCCACGGGCGTCGCGCCCATCTTGTCGAGCAGCAGGGTCGCCGGGCGCGACGGGCCGCGCAACTTCAGGCCCTTGAAATCCTCGACTTTCTCAATGGCCGGACCTTTCTTGTGGACCAGCCCCGGCCCATGCATGTGCGCAGCGATCAGATGGATATCCTTGAAATCGTCCATCAGGTGCTTCTGCGTGAACTTCCACGCCGCAACGCTCGCCTGCTCGCCCACCTTGGTGGTCATGAACGGCAGTTCCAGCGCCTCCGCCTCCGGGAAGCGGCCCGGCTGATAGCCGGGGATCACCCAGCCGCCATCCACGGCACCATCGCGGATCAAGTCGAACTGGTTCGGGGCTTTGCCGCCAAGCTGCATGAACGGATACAGCTCAACCTTGATCCGGCCGTTGCTGTCGGCTTCGATCTTGTCGGCCCAAGGCTGCATGAAATAGGTCGGGTTCGCTGATTTCGGCGACACGAAGTGCTGGAACCGCAGCGTGACGTCCTGCGCGAACGCACTGGACGCGCTGGCCAAGGTGAAAAGAGCAACTGTGGTGGATTTCAGAAAGGTCATCTTAAGACCTCCTCTTGCAGGATCGGTTGAGCAACGCTTTAGCCGCGTCGCAGCATCTATGTAAGCACCCATGACCTTTTTGCAAGTCATTCGCAAAAAGAAACCCCATATCTAGTGGTCGGAGGGATTGTTTGCACAAAGGAAATATGGGAGATTCCTTGAAAACTATAAACGCAGGCAGCTCCCCATGACCGACCCCCAGCAGCTTCTCGCTGACGTCTTTGGATTCGACGATTTTCGCCCGGGTCAGCGCGAAATCGTAGACGCCGTCTGCGCGGGCGAGAACACGCTGGCGATTATGCCCACCGGCGGGGGGAAGTCGCTGTGCTTCCAACTGCCAGCCCTCGCGCGGGACGGGCTCACGGTCGTCATCTCCCCCCTCATCGCCCTGATGCGCGACCAGGTGCGCGCGCTCAAGGCCGCAGGCGTCAGCGCCGGGGCGCTGACCTCCGGCAACACCGAAGACGAAACCGACGAGGTGTTCGCCGCCCTGCGCGACGGCGCGCTCAAGCTGCTCTACATCGCTCCCGAACGCCTCGCCTCCCAAGGCACACGCGATATGCTGCAACGATCCAACTGCACGCTGATCGCCGTGGATGAGGCACATTGCGTCAGCCAGTGGGGTCATGATTTCCGCCCCGATTACCTGCGCATCGGCGAGCTGAGGCGCGCGCTCGATGTACCGCTTGCCGCCTTCACCGCCACCGCCGACGCCGAGACCCGCGAAGAAATCGTCACACGCCTGTTCGATGGCGTTGCCCCCAGCACGTTCCTGCAAGGCTTCGACCGCCCGAACCTGAACCTCGCCTTCGAGGTCAAGAACCAGCCGCGTCGCCAGATCCTCGATTTCGCCGCAGCCCGTCGTGGCCAATCCGGCATCGTCTATTGCGGCACCCGCGCCAAGACCGAAAGCCTGGCCCGCGCGCTGTCTGAAGACGGGCACTCCGCCGCCTACTATCACGGGGGCATGGATCCCGATCACCGCCGCGAAATCGAGGCGCGCTTTTCCCGCGAGGACGGCCTGATCGTGGTCGCCACAATTGCCTTCGGGATGGGGGTCGACAAACCCGACATCCGTTGGGTCGCCCATGCCGATCTGCCCAAAAGCATCGAAGGCTACTATCAGGAAATCGGTCGTGCCGGGCGCGATGGCGGCCCTGCTGACACCCTGACGCTGTACGGCCCCGACGACATCCGCTTCCGCCGCCAGCAAATCGACGAGGGGCTCGCCCCCGACGACCGCAAATCCGCGGACCACGCGCGGCTGAACGCGCTGCTCGGTCTTGCCGAGGCACTGGAATGCCGCCGCAAGCCGCTGTTGAGCTATTTCGGCGACACCGAGGTTACCTGCGACAATTGCGACCTCTGCGCTAAGCCGCCCGAGACGTTTGATGGCACCACCGCCGTGCGCAAGGCGCTTTCGGCCATTCTTCGCACCGGCGAGTATTTTGGCGCGGGCCACCTGATCGACATTCTGCTGGGCAACATGACCGACAAAGTGCAGGCGCGCGGGCACGATCAACTGCCGACCTTCGGAATTGGCGGCGAGTACGACAAGCGCGGCTGGCAGGCCGTCTTCCGCCAGATGATGGGCCACGATCTGATCCGGCCCGACCCCGCTCGTCACGGCGCGTTCCGCATGACCGAGGCCGCACGCCCGATCCTGCGTGACGAGGCCACGATCACACTGCGCCGGGACACGATCAAGAAGGGCGCGAACCGCCCCATCGTGCGCACGCTCGTCTCCGACGAGGACGCCCCGCTGCTTTCGGCGTTGAAAGCCAAGCGCCGCGCCTTTGCCGAGGCCGCGCGCGTGCCGGCCTACGTCATTTTCAACGACAAGACCCTGATCGAGATGGCCGAAACGCGGCCCGCGACCCTCGATGCCTTCGCCCGCATCTCCGGCGTCGGCGCCAAGAAGCTCGAAAGCTTCGGCGCGGCCTTCCTCGAGGTGATAAATGGTGCCCCTACGCCAGAGCTGCACCCGACCCGCCGCAAGCTGGCGGGCCGTGACAGTGGCGCGCTTTATGACAGGCTGCTCGAAGCGCAGGCCGAACTGGCACGCGGGGCGGAAGGTTACGAGAAACCGCTCAGCTGTTCCGCCTCGCTCATCGCAAAAGTGGCAGAGGTCAAGCCCAGCGACGAGGCGACCATGGCGCGACTGCTCGGCGACCGCCGGGCCGAGCGGTTCGGCGCGGCCTTCCTCGATGTGCTTCACGCCTCTTGAGACCGCGCCACCCGCGCCTAAGTCATCCGCAAAGGAGACCCACATGCTGACCGTTATCTCGCCCGCTAAGAAGCTCGACATGGACCCCGTCGAGGTGGATCGCACCCTGCCCGACTTCCAGACGGAGGCGAACGAGCTGGCCAGCGTTGCACGCGATCTCAGCGTGTCCGAGCTGCGCAAGCTGATGGATATCTCCGAGGACCTCGCGACCCTCAACCGCGACCGCTTCCGCGACTTCAAGCAGCGCTCGACCGAGAGCAACGCGAAGCCCGCCATGTTCACTTTCGCGGGCGACACCTATACCGGGCTGGAGGCCGCGAGCCTCGATCAAGACGAGATCGACTTCGCCCAAGCCCACCTGCGCATCCTGTCTGGTCTCTATGGTCTGCTGCGCCCGCTCGACGCGATCCAGCCCTACCGTCTGGAAATGGGCAGCCGCCTGAAGACCGAGCGCGGAAAGTCGCTTTACGACTACTGGGGCGACACGATTTCCGACGCGCTGAACGCGCAGGCCGCAGAGGTGGAAACTGACACGTTGATCAATTGCGCGAGCCAGGAATATTTCGGCGCGGTAAAGCTCGACGCGCTCAAGCTCAATGTGATCACGCCGCAATTTTACGAAGACAAGCCCGGCGGCCCCAAAATCGTCAGCTTCTACGCCAAGAAGGCCCGCGGCGCGATGGCGCGCTTCATTATCCAGAACCGCCTGACCAAGCCCGACCAGATCACGGAATTCGACACGGGCGGCTACGCCTATCAGCCGAAAATGTCAGAGCCCGGAAAACCGGTGTTTCTGCGCACCGAGGAAGCGCTGGAACAGTTCAAGGCCGCCTCTTGATCGCACATTAAGGTTAACGCGCGCCCCCGGTTTCATCTTGGCAAAAATATTCCCCCCGGAGGGCCCGCGAGCCAAGTCACCCGAAATCGCCCTGGCAGAACCACCCGCCGGTCTTTGCCGCGCCATGAGCATAGAACAGCCACAGCCGATCCCCTGACTTGGTATCCACCCGCCAGTAATCGCGCACGCCCGTGCGCCATTCCGGCTCATCGAGCCACCATTCCGGGGAAATACGCTCCGGCCCCACCGCCTGCGCCAACGTCAGATGCCGCCCCCGCCATTTGAAGGTCTCGGGCGGTATCGGCACCTCCGCGGCGGTCACCGGCTCGGGTGGGAACAAAGTAAGCGGGCGCGGCAATTCCGGCTCCGGCCAGCTCTCGCACGGCTCCGACCACGCGGCGGCCAGCACGATCGCGCCCTTCTCCGGGATGTGGCTCGAGGCCGGGTGCACCCGGGTGATCGCCTCCAGCCCCACCCGTGCGCCAAGCCGCCCGATCAGGTCGTCGATCTCTGTGTCCTGCGTCATCTGGGCCGCGACATCGGCGCTCGCTTCCAGATGGCCGCGGTGCTGGCGTGCCTGCAGCGGCTCCGACAGCACTGCCTCTAACCGCAGCACATCCAGCCCAAAGCCCACATCCAGATCCCCCAGCTTCATCGCCAGAAGGGGCCGCATCCGGTCAGGATCATTGCTGGCCCGCGCCAACCCGACCTCCAGAATTTCACTGGTCTCATCGGTGCGAAACGCTTGCAGCCGTATACGCCGCGCGCCGCGCCCCTTTTTGCGCAGCTTCTCGCAAAGCGGCTCCAGCAGCCGGTCGATGCCCGCCAGAACATCCGCCTCCAGCCCGATCGGGTCGGGAAAGCTCAGCCGCACCGCAAAATGATCCGCAGGCTTCGCGGGCGAGACCGGCTCCGGCTCCAGTCCCAAGGCCTGATCAAGCCGTCGGACCACCTGCATGCCAAAGCGCCGCGCCAACGCCGCGCGCGGCATGCCCATCACATCTTCAACCCGGCGCAGGCCCACGCGGGCCAGCCCCGTGACCACGTCCGGATCCAGCCGCAAGGCGGCCATCGGCAGTGGGGCCAACGCCCCGCGTGTCTGGCCCGGCGGCGCAATCGCCGCCTGCACCACTTCTGCCAGCTGCATCTTCGGGGCGGCCCCGCCGCGTTCCCAATGCCGCCGCTTGGCTGCCCGCGAGCGGGTCGCGCGCGCCTCCGCATCAATGGCGTCGCCAGACCGCAGCGACCCGGCCCCGCGTCCTGCAAATCGCGCCAGCGCCCAGGCTGCGCCCACGGTGTCCGCCAGACCCAGGCGAACGGTGAAGCCAAAGCCCGCGCAATCCTCTTCCACCTGCCGCGCCAACCCCTCTTCGCCACCGAACAAATGCGCACAGCCGGTCAAGTCCAGGATCAGCCCCGCCTCCCCCTCGACCCGCACCCAGGGCGAGAACTTGCCCGCCCAGCGCGCCAACACCTGCAAGAACGCAGCCTCCCGTGGCAGGTTGGCAAGCCGGGTGCGCAGCTCCGGGCACATCGCCATCGCATCGCGCATCGGCTGGCCCGGGGTCAGGCCGAACGCTTCTGCGGCGGGGTTCAGGGAGTGAATCACCTGCATGTTGCCTATGTCCCGCAACACCGCCACGGGCACGTCATCAGCTACGCCTTCGCGACGCATGAACCGCTCGGCCGCAAGCCGCGGAAACCACAGGCACAACACGCGCCGCTTCGCTGGGGGGACGGGCAACATCACAGTGGCAGCTCTAAATGTTCCTATTATGTTCTGATTTACCAAACGCCCTCGCCCGGAGTCGAGGCTAGTTTTTGCCAAAATCACAAATTCGGCCTAATCTGCGATTAATCTCAATAGACCCAAGGCGAGCAAACGCCGGGCGATCGGCAGAGGCAGACGTGATGAGTAACACCAGACGTGCATTTTTGCTCGGCACCGGGGCGCTGGCCGGGGCCTATGCGACCCGCAGCTATTACACGACGCCGGACCCGTCGGGCCGGGTGCTGGACGCCCCGACAAATGATCCCCTATTGCTCAATGACGCATCAGAGCTGTCGCCCACCCGCGTTGCCAAGCACATCACCCTGACCGACCGATTCGAAGGCCCCCAGATCGAGGCCCTGCGCCGCGAGCTGAAAGAGGCCCGCGATCAGGGACGCCCCGCCATCGCCTCCGCCGCGCGGCATTCCATGGGCGGGCAAAGCATGGCCCGAGGTGGCACGACGCTCACCATGGATCACAGCTGGATCGAGCTCGATACAACCGCGCTCACCTATCGCTGTGGCGCGGGCACCCGCTGGTCCGAGGTAATCCGCCAGCTCGACGCCCAAGGCTTCTCCCCCGCCGTCATGCAATCGAACAATGATTTCGGCGTGGCCTCGACCTATTCGGTCAACGCCCATGGCTGGCCCACACCCTTTTCCGGCATGGGCTCGACCGTGCAAAGCCTGCGCATGATGCTGGCCGACGGCTCCCACATCACCTGCTCGCGCGATGAAAACGCCGATATCTTCACCGCCGCGATGGGCGGCTACGGGCTGCTTGGCGTGATCACCGACATGACCATCCAGATGGTCGCCAACACCCGGCTGAAACCCACATTCGAGAATTTGCCCGCGGTCGAGTTTGGCCCGCGCTTCATTCAGGCCATCAAGGGCGGTGGCGCGGTGCAGATGGCCTACGGGCGCATGGACGTCACCAAGGCGCGCTTTTTTGAGGACGCGCTGATGATCACCTACCGGCCCACCGACGACCAAACCGACCTGCCGCCCGCCCCCGGCTCTGGCTTTCTGTCGAAGGCCGCGCGGGGCGTTTTCCGCGCCCAACTTGGGGCCGACAGCGCCAAACGCGCCCGCTGGTGGTTCGAGGCCGGGCTTGGCCCTTGGATCGGCGGTGGCGATACCACCCGCAACACGCTGTTGAACGAGCCGGTGATCACGCTTGATGACCGCGACGACACCCGCACCGACATCCTGCACGAATACTTCATCTCGCCCGACCAATTCGCGGCCTTCGTCGCCGCCTGCCGCGATGTGATCCCGTCGAGCTATCAAGAGCTCCTGAACATCACGCTCCGCTACGTGGCCCCCGACAATGAAAGCTGGCTGTCCTACGCGCCGGGCGACCGCATCGCCTGCGTGATGCTGTTCAGCCAGGAAAAGACCCACCGCGGCGAGGCCGACATGCAGCGCATGACCGAAGAGCTGATCGATCGGGTGCTGGCCATCGGCGGCAGCTACTACCTGCCCTACCGCCTGCACGCCCGTCAGGATCAGATGCAAAAGGCCTATCCCGGCCTGCGCCCCTTCGTGGCCAAGAAGCGGGCGATGGACCCATCCAATCTGTTCCGCCACGCGATGTGGGACCAATACATGGCGAGGGTCTGATATGTCCAGCGCGCAAAAAACCTGTCTGTTCTTCTTTGCGGCTTTGCTGACGGCCGCCTCACTCAATTACCTACCCATCCCCGGCATCATCGACGAAGATGGCAACGCCTTCGGCGTCTTTGCGCTGGACGTGTTCGACGATCTGCTGCACGTGGCCTCCGCGCTCTGGGCCTTGGCCGCCGCGCTGATTTCGCACAAGGCAGCGCGCACGTTCCTTTTGTATTTCGGGGCGCTCTACTTCGCCGACGGCCTGCTTGGGCTTGCGACCGGCTCCGGCTTCCTCGACCTCGGCATCGTGTTCTACGGCTTCTACGAATACCCCAGCTTCCTGATCAAACTCGCCGCCAACATCCCCCATCTGGGCCTCGGCGGGCTGGCACTGTTCGCCGCGTGGCGCAGCCGGTGAAACGTCTGCTGAAATGGCTCGGCGGCGCGCTTTTGCTGCTGATCGCGGTCATAGCAGGCCCGATCCTCTATACCGAGACCATGTGCCGGGGCGAGCAACTCGATCAGGCTGAGGCGCAGTATATCACCGACCCCGAATGGCAGCGGGCCGAGGCGCGGACCTACCTGACCTACCCCGAATGGCACATCGTCTACGCCTACGAAGGCTATGCAGAGGTGCTCAGCCGTGCCGATCCGCACAACTTCCCCTATTTGCAGGCGATTACCGGCTTCTGGTCCTCGCTCTGCGCGCTGACCGAGAAGGCCGACGAGCTTGGCCCCGCAGGCACCGACGCGAAGCTAACGATCTATACCATCGGTGCCAGCTTCACGCTCGAGATGGCGTTCAAGGCGCTCTACGAGGAAACCATCGGGCGGCTCGCGTCCCTGACGTCCGAAACCTCGCCGCAGGACAAGGTCGAGGCAGAGATGGCCGCCGATTACGCCACCTTCCTTCAGGAGGTGCCATGGTACAAATATGACTTTGACGGATGGCACGCCAAGCTGATGGCCGCCCCGATCGAAGGGGTCCGCTCCCACGAGCGCCGCATTGCATTGGGTCTCGAATGGAAAGCCAAGGCCGCCTACGCCCGCGTTATCGCCCAAGCGGCGGGCGCGGTGGGCGCGGATGAATTGACCATGCGGATCGCCATTCAGGGCGCTTCGCCCGCTGATCTGCAGACTTTCCCCGAGATCACCGTCATCCTGCAAGACGGCGACACAATCATTGCAGAGGTGCCGCGATACCGCACCTTCACCAAGATGGTCGAGCGAATGGTCGTGCCCGGCAGCGACGCCCGCATCGTCGAGATCGCGGGCAACGACGATATCCTGCTCAGCTTTCACTCCCGTTCCGATCCGGTCTTCCCGGACAATCTCGACGTGATTTCTGTGACCGGACGCCCGGGCTTCCACGACCAAACCCGCGCGCTTGTCGTGATGAAGGTACGCGACCTGCACACGCTCGGCCCCGCCTTGAAGCTCAACGCGCTCGAGCACATCTACGACTACTAGATGCGCCCTGCCTTAATCATATCCGCGATGGTCGCCACTTGGCTAATTCTGGCGCTTGGCGCCATGCTGACCGGCTCCATCGCGACCGCCGCAGTACCCCAAGGCACGAAAGTCCCCGATGGCGTGGCGATCATCGGCACCGCGCCGGGCCTTTTGATCGTGCGCTCCGACGACCCGGGCTATGTCACGAAGCTCTACGACGCAGGCGCCGCTTTCGTGCTGCCCGCCCGCCGTAAAACCTGCCTCGCGCTGCAAGGCTGATGCGTACGCTCAAAGACCTGATGGCACTCTATCCGCACCCGGGCCGGGTCGACTGGATCGGCGTCCGTCCCGCGCGGCGGGCGGACATGATCGCGCTGGACGACGTCGAGATCACCGAGGCAGGGTTGGAAGGCGACCGACACCCCAGCCCCGGCAAACGCGCGGTGACGCTCATTCAGTCCGAACATCTGCCGGTCATCGCGGCCCTGACAGGTATCGAAGTCACCCCCGAGATGCTCCGCCGCAATCTGGTGATTTCCGGCATCAACCTGACCAGCCTGCGCGGGCGTGAGATTGAAATCGGGACCACGCGTCTCAAAATCACGGGTCCCTGCGCGCCCTGTTCGCGGATGGAGGACACGCTCGGACACGGCGGCTACAACGCGATGCGCGGCCACGGTGGAATGACGGCGGAGGTCCTGCGCGCGGGTCGGATCAGCCTAGGCGACGCGCTAACAGCCGAGTAGCCCGCAATCGCGATATTTCAGTACGGCGGTGAATTGATCGGGCAGTTGCCCCGTCGGCGACAGCAGCTCCACGGTCGGCACCACCAGCTCGACACTGCGCCCATCCTCGGAAATCGCGCCATTGCTTTCGATCACTTCCAAAGCGGTGAAGCGCACGACAATCTCCGCGCCCTCCAGCCCGTCGGTCATCATCGCGAACATCGGGTTTTCCGGCGTCAGCTCAGCGGGCTTGCCCTCGATCCGCTCGAAATCCAGCGGCAGCACGAGGCGCACCGTCTCATCATCGATCCGCTCGAACTCCACATCGCCCGCGAAATCACCTGAATTCCCAGCGCTCGCCGCCTCGGTCAGCGCCTCTTCCAACGTGGTCTCGTCGCGGCTGATGCACAGGACCTGATCGGGGCCTTCGATCTTCTCGGCCTCCGGCGGGCAAAGCCCCTGGGCCTGCGGCGCAAGCTGCAGCATGTCATAGAGCTGACGACCCAGCGTCACCTTGGTCTCGGTCGAGATGGTCTCGTCCTCGGCCAGTTTGAAATCGGCCTCCACATCCAGGCACGCAGACAGCAACAGGACCAACGGCAAAACAGACAAACGAAGCATGGATCGGACACCTCTTTGGGGATCGGGATTGTTCTATGGCTACCCACTCTCGGCGCGCTCCGCCAGAGCCGATGCGGTTTGACACGCGACACGCCGCCCGCCACGCTGCGGAAGATGAGATACCTTATGCCCCTCGCCACGGCGCTTTTCGCGCACCCAGCCTTGGCCGATACCCAATGGACCGCCTGCGGCGGGGCCTGCCAGATCACCCAGCGTGCCGACCGATTGGAGGTCGCATTCGGTGATACGGTCCGCGATCTGTCCAACGCGCGGTTGCTCCATGGCCAGCGCCCGACCGCGTGCTTATCGATCCTGCCGGTCCTGTTCAGCTACGCGCCCAACACCGCAACCCTGCTGCGGACCAAACCAGATACGGCAGAGCTGTTCATCGGGCCAGAGATCGTTCTGAGCGATATCGCCCTCGCACCCGAAACCGCGCGCCTGTCGTGCAATGCCGCCTACCTGATCGTGCAGGATGTCTTCGGCACCGGCGGTGTGCTGATCTTCGACACGGCAACCGGCGACCCGATCATGCCATCGCAAGGCACGGACAGCTGGCTGCTGACCTCGCCCGATGGCAGCTACGCGGTCGAGATCGCATCTTTCAACGCCTTCGACGGCTACCGGATCGTGGAATTGGACACAGGACAATCGACAGAGTTGCCGGCGACGCACGAGATCGACTTGCCCGCCTTCGGCACCGACAACAGCTTCGCGCTGGTGCGCGGTGACGTTAGCCCACCGCGCACCGAGATCTACGACCTGTCGACCGGAGAGCTCGCCGCGACATTGGACTACGCGCTACCCTTGGGACGCCCGTTCAAACTGGAAGATGGTGAGGTGGTCAGCACCCCCGCCGACTGATCACTCCAGATCGGTCTGGATGAAGCGCGGGCTTTGATGGATGTCGACGCTTTCCAGCGGCCCGGGCCCAAGGTTTTCAAACTTGTGCGGCACCTCCGCAGGCACGCGCAGCACGTCGCCGCGCCCGGCCTCGATCACTTCGTCGCCAACGGTGTAGCGGCCACGACCTGAACGGATGATGAAGATTTCGTCGTAGGGGTGGGTGTGCAGCGGCGGCCCGCCGCCGACCTCGTCGATGGACACGAACAGCACCGTGACCTCCGCCCCGATCTGCGCGCCTTCGAACCTGCCCGAGAATTCGTCCTCGCGCAGGCTCCAATCATTCGGTGTCAGCCGGTCAGCCATCCGTCCGCGAGGCGCGTTTGCGCTCGTGGGGGTCAAGGTGGCGTTTGCGCAGGCGGATCGCATTCGGTGTCACTTCGACCAGCTCGTCATTGTCGATATAGGCAATCGCCTCTTCCAGCGACATGCGCACCGGCGTCGTCAAACGCACCGCCTCGTCCGTGCCGGAGGCGCGCACGTTGGTCAGCTTCTTGCCCTTGAGCGGGTTCACTTCCAGATCATTCTCGCGGCTGTGCTCGCCGATGATCATGCCCTGATAGACATCTTCCTGCGCGCCGATGAAGAACTTGCCGCGGTCTTCGAGGTTGAAGATCGCGTAAGCCACCGAGACGCCGTTCTCCATCGAGATCAGCACGCCCGCGCGACGCCCCGGGATCGCGCCCTTGTGGGGCGCCCATTCGTGGAACACCCGGTTCAGCACGCCCGTGCCACGCGTGTCGGTCAGGAACTCGCCGTGATAGCCGATCAGCCCGCGCGACGGCACATGGGCGATGATGCGCGTCTTGCCCGCGCCCGCCTGCTTCATCTCCGCCAGATCGCCCTTGCGCGCGCCGGTGATCTTCTCGATCACGGCGCCGGAATATTCGTCATCCACGTCGATGGTGACTTCCTCGACCGGCTCCAGCTTCTCGCCGTTCTCGCCCTCCTGGAACAGCACCTGCGGGCGGGAAATTGACAGCTCGAACCCCTCGCGCCGCATGTTCTCGATCAGCACGCCCATCTGCAATTCGCCCCGACCCGCGACCTCAAAGGCGTCGCCACCCGGCGTGTCGGTGATCTGGATCGCGACGTTCGATTCAGCCTCTTTCAGCAGGCGCTCGCGGATCACGCGGGACTGCACCTTCTTGCCGTCGCGACCCGCCAAGGGCGAGTCGTTGATCCCGAAGGTCACGGTGATTGTGGGCGGGTCAATCGGCTGCGCCGGGATCGCGTCGGTCACATCCACCGCGCACAGCGTATCTGCCACGGTCGCCTTCGACATGCCCGCGAGCGAGACAATGTCGCCCGCCTCGGCCACATCGATCGGTTCTTGCGTTAGCCCGCGGGAGGCAAGGATTTTCGTCGCCCGAAACTGCTCGATCCGCTCGCCATCGCGCGACAGCGCCTTGATGGTCTCTCCCACTTTCAAAGTCCCGGTCTCAACGCGGCCCGTCAGCAGACGGCCGATGAACGGATCAGAGCCCAGCGTGGTCGCCAGCATTGAAAACGGCTCGTCGCGCCGCTGGATTTGTGCAGGCGCGGGCACGTGCTCGACGATGAGATCCAGAAGCGCGGACAGGTCCTTGCGCGGGCCGTCCAGCTCCATATCCGCCCAGCCCGACCGGCCAGAGGCATACATCGAGGGGAAGTCGAGCTGCTCGTCATTGGCATCAAGATTGGCGAACAGGTCGAACACCTCGTCCAGCGCGCGGTCCGGTTCCGCATCGGCCTTGTCGACCTTGTTCAGCACCACGATGGGGCGCAGACCCAGTGCCAGCGCCTTGGAGGTCACGAATTTCGTTTGCGGCATCGGTCCCTCGGCGGCATCCACCAGCAGCACAACCCCGTCCACCATCGACAAAATGCGCTCCACCTCGCCGCCAAAGTCGGCGTGGCCCGGCGTGTCCACGATGTTGACGCGGATGCCCTTCCACTCGACGCTGGTCGCCTTCGCCAGGATCGTGATCCCACGCTCCCGCTCCAGGTCGTTGCTGTCCATGGCGCGCTCGGCCACCGCCTGGTTCTCGCGGAACGAGCCCGATTGCTTGAGCATCTCGTCGACCAGCGTGGTCTTGCCGTGGTCAACGTGGGCGATAATCGCAATGTTGCGAAGGTCCATGGGTCTAGCCTTGAAAAGAAGAGTTGCGCGCGCCCTACCGCACCTCAGGCGGGAAGGCCAGCCCATTCCGGCGGGCGCTAGTTCACGAGCCGGTATTCCACGAGTTCCGTGCGCTGGAAGAAGCGGAAATTGTCGTCGGAGATCATCGTCACCCGGATCACCCCCTCGGGGCTGGCCCACACGGCAATCCCTTCGAGATTGTCATGGGTGCCGCCGGTCGTGCGCAGCAGGATCTTCTCGTCCGTCAGCGCGTTGCGCGCAATCTCGAAGCTGCGCACCCGCGTGGCGAAACCCGCGAGCCCCGTCAGCTCCCGCTCCAGGATATACAGCCTGCCATCGGGGCCAAAATCGGCACCCACGGGCAGAAAGCCGTTCTTGCGCGTCAGCTGCAAGGCGCTGTCCCAGCGCCCGTTGCGAAAGCGAAAGACCGGGAAGGGCCGGTTCAGATCGCCCGACCGCTCCGGCATCGTGTAGAGCGTGCCACTGGCGTCGATCGCAAGCGCCTCGAGCGAAGAGTTCTTCTGGAACCCCCATTGCGGGGCGGGCAGCAGGCGCGCGGGCGCGTCGGCGGCGCTGTAGGCCGCAATGTCATGGCGGCCCTCGAAGGAGATAAAAATCTCGCCGCTGGTCGAAATCGCCAGTCCTTCAGCATCAGTGCGGTAGCTTCTCAGTGCCGCGCCTTGCGCGTTGCGCAGCACGTCAAACCGCAGATTGTCCAGCCCCCGGATACGCCCGCCATCGCGCAGGATGCGCCCTTGCGCGATCAGGCCCTTGTCGGTTGTGGTGACAAATGTCTCGCCGTCCCGGGTCAGCTCCAGCGACGAGAAGCCGCCAAAGCGCGGCTCGCTCGAGGTCCAGGTAAACCGGCTGACAAATTCCAACGATTGCGCGCAGGCGACGCCGGCCCAACACAGGGCCAACGTCACAAGGGCTAATTGGCTTCGAGCACGCCGACGCATTGCTGCGGCAAATCCACAAGCCGCAACTCGCGGCGTTTCTTGACCGGCGGCGGGTTTTTAGGGGGCGGAGGCGGGTTCAGGATGTTGTTGACCCATTGCTGCGCGTCCGCGCACCCGTCACCGGCTGGCGGCGGATCCTGATTGACGCAACCGCGCGAGCCCGGCGGACAGGCCAGCCGCACGTGGAAATGATAGTGATGCCCCCACCAGGGGCGGATCTTGCGCAGCCAGGACCGGTCGCCCTTCTCATCCTTGCACATCTGCACCTTCGCGCCGGGGAACACGAAAATGCGCGCAACCCGCTTGTCGGAGGCCGCCGCCTTCAGCACCTCGTGATGCTGGCGCGTCCACTTGCCATTCACGAAAGCGCCGTTCGAGCGGCGCATAGAGATGGCCGAGATGTTCTCGCGCGCCGAGCGGCTCAAATTCATGCTCGACGCCGGGTTCATCCAGATATCCGCATCAAGCCCGATCTGATGCGAGCGATGCCCGCTGGTCATCGGCCCGCCCCGCGGTTGGCTCATATCGCCCACATAAATCCCGGCCCACCCCTGCCGCTTCGCCACGCGGCTCAGGTCCTGGACGAAATCCACGGTCTCGGGGTGCGCCCAGTTGCGGTTGCGCGACAGCCGCATCGCTTGCCAGGTCGGCCCGGTCTCGGGCAATTGCACCAGACCGGAGGCGCAGCCGTTTGCGTAAGAGCCAAAAGCGGCGGGGCTTTGGTTCGTGCCGCGCGCCTTCGCACCGAACAGCTGTTTGGCCAGTATGTTGCCCTGCGCCCCCAGATCGCGTTTGACCTGCGGGCTCATCGTGCTTTTGGTCTCGGGCTTGGGGGGCGCGCAGCTGGTCAGGGCCACGGCGGCAAAGGCTGCTATCAGGTATCGGAATCCCATACGGATTGATCCTCTCCATCCGGTTTCACCCAGAGTAGCAGGACCAGCCCCAAAAGGAAGAGCCCGATCACCGGAGTGACGCCAATCCGCTGGGAGCCCGAGATCGTAGTCACCAGCGCGATCAACGCGGGTGCGAGGAACGCCGTCGCCTTGCCCGCCAGCGCGTAGAGCCCGAAGGCCTCCGTCATCCGCGCGGGGTTGGCTTGGCGGACCATCATGGTGCGCGAGGCCGACTGGATCGTGCCACCCGCCGCCCCCACGAGGGAGCCCGCCAGATAGAAGGCAATGTCAGACGCGGTGCGTCCGGCGATAATGCCCTCGTCGGCCACAGGGATGCCGTAGATCGAGGTCGGCGTGATCTGCACAATCGTCACCGCGGCGATGATCAGCGCAATGATCGACACCAGGATCACCGGCTTCGGCCCCTTGGCACTGTCGGCGCGCCCGCCGATGAAGGCCGCGACGGCCCCGGCAATCACCGCAAGGATGCCAAAAACACCCACGTCCACCACGCTCCATCCCAGAACGCCCACGGCATAGACACCGCCAAAGGTGTACATGCCATTCAGCGCATCCCGGTAGAGCATCGAAGAGCCCAGATAGGCCGCAAGGCTGGGGCTTTTCGGCAGGCGTTTGATCGTGCCCACCAGATCACTCAGGCTTTGACCGACAACCCCTTCGCGCCAGGCCGGGCGATCCTTCGCATCGCGCACCCACAGGAAAAAGGGGATCATGAAGGCCGCAAACCAGATGGCCGAGAAAACCCCTACGAACCGCGTGCCCTCCCGTGCCTCAGGGTCCAGGCCGCCCAAAGGCGCCGCCCCGATCAGCGTGCGGCCTTCGCCGTTCTCCGCCAGAAAGACCAGCGCGAAGATCAGCGCGACCAGCCCGCCGCAATAGCCGATGGCCCAGCCAGAGCCCGAAATGCGCCCGATCTCCTCGCGTGTGCCCAGATCGGGCAGCATCGCGTTGGTGAAGATTGTTGCGAACTCCATGCCGATCAGGCCGACGATAAAAAGCGCCAGCACAAGCGCAATGCTGAACCCGGCCGGGTCCGCAATCCACGTCCCCGCCGCACCGATCAGATACAGAAACGAGAAGACCCAGATAAAGGGCAGCCTGCGCCCGGTGCTGTCAGCAACAGCCCCCAGGACCGGCGCGGAAAACGCGATCAGCAGCCCCGAGATGGTCAGCCCCCAGCCCCAGATGCTTTGCGCTTGCGCGCTGGCCATCTCCGGTGCGGTCCCATCGGCCACGAATCGTGCCGTGACGATCTCGGCGAAGTACGGGCCGAAGATGAAGGTCAGCAGCAGGGTGTTGTACGGCTGGGAGGCCCAGTCGAACATGAACCAGCCCCATATGCGCTTCTTGGCGGATGTCGACATGTCGTAGTTAAATCCAGATATAATCCGTTGACCTAGAGCTATCGTGCACCCTGAGGCAAGGAATAACTTACCCCATTTTCGTGACGCTCACGTCACAAAACACCTAGAAGGGCGGCCATGGACGCAGGGCCTCTGCCTCGGTCCACGCGCGAATCCAGTCCGGGATTTCCGGCGTCGGCAGGTCGGCATTCAGCTTTTCCATGACCGTCGATGGAGGCACGATGCCGCCAGAACCTGTCACGGCGGATCGGTAAAGGATGTGCGACGTCGCCTCGCCGCGAACCCGCATGGATTGTTCCAGATAGATGAAGCGCGCGTCCCAGCAGACCGCGCGGCTGTGCATCTCGATCCGGTCAAAGGCGCGCACGCGACGGCGATATCTCACCGACGCGCCGGCCATGGTCAGGCCCCAGCGGTTCTCTTTCAGCACCCGGATCAGCCCGACGCGCCCCGCAAGCGGCAGCCGACCCATGTCATACAATGTCAGCGTGCGGCCATTGTTGAGCTCGTTCCACAGATCCAGATCCCATGGCCAGCAGATGTGGTGCGACACATGGGTGCCGGTCGGGTCCAACGGCGCGACATTGCGATGCACGAAGAATTGGTAGGCAAAGCGGGCGATGGGATACATGGCGGGCGGCTCCTGTGCGCGTGCGGCGTCACATGGCACGCGGGCCTGCGGCGTCAACCACAACATCGCGTCACGCCTTGCACCCGGGCGTCTGCCCACTTACCTGTTGCGCAACAAATTGCCCCGGAGGTCCAAGTGACATCGCTCTTCCAAATTCTGATGCTGGTGCTCGGCGTCGCGCGCACGGTGATCTTCATCCATTTCATCATGAGCTGGTTGATCAGCTTCGGCGTGCTCAACATCCGCCAGCCAATCGTGGCGCAAATCTGGGAAGGGCTGTCGCGCCTGCTCGAGCCGATCTACGGCCCGATCCGCCGCATGCTGCCGCAGATGGCCGGGATCGACCTCAGCCCCATCGTGGCACTTCTGGGCATCTACGCGCTGGAAATCATCCTGCGCAACAATGCCGGGTTCTTCATGTAAAGGCGCGCGTCTGCCCGCCACAGGTGATCAGTTCACGAACGGCGCGGCAGAGCCCCAAAGCTGCCTGACCCGCTGGTCACGCCCGCAGGCGTCGCGGTATTTCTTGTAGGCCACCGACTTCGCCCGCGGCCCGAACCGCGTCAGGATCAGCTTGTCCTGCTTATAGTAGTCCTGGTGGTAGTCATCTGCCGGGTAGAACGCGCCCGCATCCTTGATCGGCGTCACGATCTTTTGGCCCAGCGCTTTCTCAGCATCCGCCTTGGCGGCTTCCGCTGCGCGACGTTCCTCGGCGGAGCTCACGAAAATCGCGGTGGAGTAGCTTTCGCCCCGGTCGCAAAACTGCCCGCCCGCATCGGTCGGATCGATGGAGCGGAAGAACAGATCGTAAAGCGCGCGCGCCGACACGCGGTTCGGGTCATATTCAATCTCTACGGCTTCCAGATGCCCGGTGCCGCCCCCGGTCACTTGCTTGTAGCTCGGATTGGAAAGCGTGCCGCCTGTGAAGCCAGAGACCGCTTCCGTCACGCCCGCGACCTTCTCGAAATCGGCCTCGACGCACCAAAAGCAACCGCCAGCCACCGTGATCTTCGCCGCCAGCGCAGCATTAGGCAACAAGATCGACGCGCCCAAGGTGATCGCGGCTAATCCAGCTTTCCACATACTCTGTCTCCTCTCAAACCTTTGAGGAGAGCTAGTTGGTTTTCACCGCATCTCAATTAAATCAACCGTGAGGTGACGGTGATCAGAGGCCGTCGATGACGGTCTCGATCTCGCGCACGCGATCCTTGCTGGACGGGTGGGTCGACATCCATTGCGGTGGCTCGCGGCCGCCGAATTTGCGATCCATGCTCAGGAAGAACTCCTTCAGCCCCGCGGGATCGAACCCGGCCTCATCGGCAAGCCGCAGGCCAAAACGGTCGGCAGAGCGTTCCTGATCGCGCCCGTAGGACAGGGACAACAAGACGTTCCCCTCCAGCACGATATCCTCAAGGATGGGACCGGTATCCCCGGCCAAGAAGGCGATCAGAAGATACAGGCTCAGAGAGCGGTAGAGCCGCTTCAGGCCATGCTGCTCGACCACATGGCCGATCTCGTGGCCCAGCACCCCGGCCAGAACATCGGGGTCCGGGAATTGCTCGACGAAGGCATCTGTCATCACCATCGTGCCGCCGGGCAAGGCGAACGCGTTGGGTCCCATCCCCGGCATGTTGCGGTAGAGCAGATCGAAGCTGTGATCTTCGCGCACATCATCGGGAAGCGCCGAGACCAGCTGGCGGTAGATCCGTTCGACTTCGCCTTTCTGCGCATCCGATAGCTTCGAGGGTTCCGCCATGGCGAAATCAATCGTCTGCATGGAGCCCGCGTCGATCTGTTCGATCACCACGGGCGGCGTCACGGCAATCGCCGCCGCCGCCATGATATCGAGCCCGTAGCGCCACAGAAGCCACGCCACCCCGAGACAGGCGAGCACGACGCCCACAAGCCGCGGGCTGAACCGCTCGTAGTAATGCAGGCGCGCCCCGTGGGTCAGTCCAGTCAGCGCCTCGATCCCGGCGTGGTCATCGGTCTCGAACACCGTGCCATCGGGCAGGGTCAGCTTGCGCGGGGCGGAGCCGAGCGGCGCGTCCACTTTTATCTCCGACAGATAGGCCGAGCCCAGAATGGCCCGCTCTTCGCCCATGATGTCGACCCACAGGTCCTCGCCGCCCTCCCGCGTGATCAGGCGCGCGGGCTGCAGACGGGAAGACTGCGCAGCAAAAGCGCGGCCCTTGAGGCCGCGCTCGTTGATATCGGGGGCGTTCGCCATCTAGATCGGGATACCGACGTCGATGCCTTCCAGATCGGTGTAGGCGTCGCCCATGGCAGATCCCTGCGCCTGCTGGTCGGTGATGAAATCATCCAGCGAGCCTTCGCCCGGAATAAAGCCGGTGTGATCGGCCAGATACCTCGTCAGACGCACCTGCGCCCAGGGCAGCATCAGGAACAGCGTGCAAACCACGACGACCATGTTCGACACGGCGATCCACAAAAGCTTCGGCGCCGTGACGTTGGACGCGAAGCGATGCCCGCCCTCCAGCGTGGTGGCGTTATAGACCGCGTTGCGAACGAGGGCCTGATACAGGAACGCCGCAGGCAGGAAGGCCACAAAAAAGAGGAAGTAGAACAGCGCCATGATGCCAAGGGCTGCACCCGGGTTCGTCTCGGCATTGTCCATCGCGGCGGCAAACTCGGCGAAGCTGAAACCGGTCAGCACAACGCCAATGATGCCCACCACCACGACCCATGCGATCGCGGCGAAGAACGCCTTGTAGAAAGCACCCAGCGCCACATCCATCTTGAAGCGCGCCTGCCCCAGCTTGTGATTGTCGATCGAGAAGCGCTTCACCGCACGGTCCCAGATCGGGAAAGTCGTGTAGAGCGTCAGCGCCATCAGGATCGGATAGACCAGGAAGGTCAAAAACGCCTGCCCGATGGAGCCCACAAAGCCGAACCGCACGTTCGAGAAGCTCGACATGCGGGCGTTAAACTGCATCGAGCGCACGATCAGCCAAGGGTAGGCAAAGAGCAGGCCGAAGATCAACAGAATGCCCAGAACGGGCAGGACGGTCACGATGATCTGGAAAATAATAACGGCCGCGATGATGATCAGCCGACCGATCAGGATCTGCTTGCCGGTCGCGTGGTAGTCGAAATTGCGCCCTTCGACATAGGTGTGATTGTAGAAATACTTCTTGGTGCGGACCTTGGCCCAGGCGGAGTAGATGCCAATGGTCACGATGCTCAGCAGCAGGTTCACGATCCAGATGCCGAACCACTCCTTGGCGTTGCCTTTGAATTCAAACGGCTTTGCGCCGACAGGTAAGCTCTCACTCATTGTAAATTCCCTCGTATCAAATGTGTTTGTTGGCTACAGGTTTTTCAAAATAGATTAACCATGACTTTGGTAGCTGTGAATCCCTGCTGCGCCAAAGCCTTTCGGCAGCGCGGCATAGAGTTGCGAAAATACGCCAATGGAAGACCCCGATGCCGAATAGCCTCAACATCGCGATGTGGTCCGGGCCGCGGAACCTCTCCACTGCGATGCTCTACGCGTTCGGAAACCGCGCTGACACGGATGCCTGGGACGAGCCGTTCTACGCCGCCTACCTTGCGGCCACCGGCGCGGATCACCCGATGCGCGACGCGGTGCTGGCCTCGCAACCCACTGACCCCGCCGAGGTCGCCCGCGCCTGCGCCACGCCGCCCCTGCGCCACCGCTACATGAAGCACATGCCGCACCATATGGCCCCCGGCTTTCCGCTGGATTGGGCAAAGGGCTGCGTGAACATCCATATGCTGCGCCACCCTGCCCGGGTCATCGCGAGCTACATCGCCAAACGCGAGAACCCGACACTCGAAGACATCGGCTTCGCCCAGCAGGTCGCGGTGTTCGAGCAGGTTGGCGGGTTGGTGATCGACAGCTTCGCCATCCGCCAAGACCCCCCCGCCGCCCTTGCAGGTCTTTGCGAGGCCATCGGCCTGCCTTTTGATGACGCAATGCTCAGCTGGGATGCAGGGCCGAAACCCTTTGACGGGGTGTGGGCGGCGCATTGGTATAACGCCGTGCACCGCTCTACCGGCTTCGCAGGGCCAGAGGGTCCTTTGCCCGAACTCACAGGCCCCTCCGCGGCCTTATGCGCCGAAGCAATGCCTTATTATGACACCCTCAAATCCAAGGTCGTCGGAAAAACCGAGTAGACTCAGCGCCCTGGTAAAAGTAACCCATGGGTTACCCTAGCGGGCCGCCTACCCCATCCGCCGATTGCGCGCCGCCAGAAGCTTCAGGCGCAGCGCGTTCAGCTGGATAAAGCCTGCCGCATCCGCCTGATCATAGGCGCCCGCATCTTCCTCGAACGTCACATGAGCCTCGGAGTAAAGCGAGTGATCCGACCACCGCGCAACCGTGCGCGCAGAACCCTTGTAGAGCTTCAACCGCACCGTGCCCGTCACATGGGTCTGCGACGCATCGATTGCCGCCTGCAGCATCTCGCGCTCGGGGCTGTACCAGAAGCCGTTATAGATCAGCTCGGCATAGCGCGGCATCAGCTCGTCCTTCAGATGCGCAGCACCACGGTCCAGCGTGATCGACTCGATCCCGCGATGGGCCTCCAGCAGCAGCGTGCCGCCCGGGGTCTCGTAGATGCCGCGGGACTTCATGCCGACGAAGCGCCCCTCGACCAGATCAAGCCGCCCGCAGCCATGTTTGCCGCCCAGCTCGTTGAGCTTGGTCAGGATCGTGGCGGGCGACATCGCCTCGCCATTGATGGACACGGCATCGCCGCGCTCGAACCCGATCTCGACCATTTCCGGCGTATCGGGCGCATCTTCGGGATGCACGGTGCGCTGGTAGACGTAATCTGGCGCTTCCTCGCCCGGGTCCTCCAGCACTTTGCCCTCGGATGAGGTGTGCAGCAGGTTCGCGTCGACCGAGAACGGCGCTTCGCCGCGTTTGTCCTTGGCGATCGGGATCTGGTGGCCCTCGGCAAACTCCAGAAGCTTGGTGCGCGACGACAGATCCCACTCGCGCCACGGCGCGATGACCTTGATATCGGGGTTCAGCGCATACGCCGACAGCTCGAACCGGACCTGATCGTTGCCCTTGCCGGTCGCGCCATGGGCCACCGCATCCGCGCCGGTCTCTTCGGCGATCTCCACCAAGCGCTTGGAGATCAGCGGCCGCGCAATCGAGGTGCCCAGCAGGTACAGACCCTCGTAGACCGCATTGGCGCGGAACATTGGGAAGACGAAGTCGCGCACGAACTCTTCGCGCACATCCTCGATGTAGATGTTGTCGGGGCTGATGCCCAACAGCTCTGCCTTGGCCCGCGCCGGTTCCAGCTCTTCGCCCTGGCCCAGATCGGCGGTGAAGGTTACGACCTCGCAGCCATATTCGGTCTGCAGCCATTTCAGGATGATCGACGTGTCCAGCCCGCCCGAATAAGCAAGGACAACTTTCTTTGGGGCTGACATGGCGCGATCTCCGGCTAGATGAACTCGCCACGGGCGATAGCGCCAATGCCACAGGGACGCAAGGGCGTGCCGGCGCCCGATTGACCCGCACCGCGTTTGCCCGCAGGGTCGCGCGACGCGACAGAAATATGGGGACGCTATGCGCCAGGGGGCACACATCTTTTTCTACGGGCTGACCCAGCTCGCCACGAATTTCGGGGCTGCCCTGCGGCTGACCGCGCTGGTGTGGTTGCTGGCGAGCGTGGCGATCTACGGGCTTGGCTACGTGATGGTGGACCAGATCGTCGGCGCGACGGGCCTGCGACCCGATGCCGAAGGCCGGATGCCCGCGCTCAGCGCGACTTTCTCGATGCTGGCCCTGACCATCAACGTGCTGGCCGGAGCCTACATCTCGATGGTCTGGGCGCGCTATTGCCTAGAGGCCGACACACCGGCGGGCGTGATCCCCAGCCTGCGCGGCCAACCCTTTGGCGGCGTGCTGATCACCCTGATCCTTGTCGTGGCCTGTGTCGGCGCGCTTGCGTTTCTGCTGTCCTATGCGGGCTCGAAGGCGCTGCCATTGATGCCGCTGCTGGTCGGGTTTTTCGTCTTCCCGCTGATCACCTTCTACCTTCTGACGTGGTTGTTCCTGCGCATCGGGGCCGCAATCCCGGCCAGTGCCGCGGGCGAGATGCTGTCCCTCGGCCAGGCCTGGAAAGGCTCCGGCGGGATCGGCGTGTGGCTGGTAGCGGCGCTTGGCGTGGTGTTGATCGCGATGCTGGCCTTCCCGACAGCGCTTCTGAGCGGCCTGTTGGTCCCGGGCATAATTGTCAGCGTTCTGACCTCTTGGCTTGCGATCCTGATCGGCACGGGCTGGCTGGTCTCGATCTACCGGCTTCAGCCTGAGCCCACCGAATGAGCAGCTTCGCGGATGCCGCCCGCCGCGCCACGACGGCGATGCGCGCGCTGTTCGAGCCGACGCCGCTTCAGCTCAACGACTTCCTGTCAGAGCGCTACGGCGCGCGCATCTTTCTAAAGCGCGAGGATCTGTCGCCCGTACGGTCCTATAAGATCCGCGGCGCGTTCAACGCCATGTCAAAGCTGCGCGCATCACAGCCTGATCAGATGAATTTCGTCTGCGCCAGCGCGGGAAATCACGCGCAGGGCTTTGCCTATGCCTGCCGCCATTTCGGCGTAAACGGCGAGGTATTCATGCCCATCACCACCCCGCAGCAAAAGATCGACAAGACGCGGGCCTTTGGCGGGGACCACGTCAAGATCCGGCTGACTGGCGACTATTTCGACCAGACGCTGCGCGCCGCACAGGAGCATTGCGCGGCCATCGGCGCGCATTTCCTCTCGCCGTTCGATGACCCCGACGTGATCGAAGGCCAGGCCTCCGTCGCGGTGGAGATCGAGGCAGAGATGAATGCCCTGCCCGACCTGATCATCCTGCCCGTGGGCGGCGGCGGTCTGTCGGCGGGCATGACCCGCTACATGACCGAGACCCACCCGGACATCGCCTTTCGCTATGTCGAACCTGTTGGCGGCGCGTCGCTCACCGCGGCCCTAAAAGCCGGCAAGCCTGCGCGGCTGACCCATGTCGACACCTTCGTCGACGGGGCCGCGGTGGCGGAGTTGGGGGCGCATACGTTCGAGGTTTTGCAGCATGTCAATCCCACCCACGTCCTGCGCGCGCCGGAGAACCGCATTTGCGGCACGATGCTGGAACTTCTGAATGTCGAAGGTATCGTGTTAGAGCCCGCAGGCGCGCTGGTTCTCGATGTGCTCGACGAGCTGCGCGACGAGATTGCAGGCAAGACGATCGTGTGCGTCACCTCGGGCGGAAATTTCGACTTCGAGCGCCTGCCCGAAGTGAAAGAGCGCGCGCTGCGGTTCGCCGGGGTGAAGAAATACCTGATCCTGCGCATGCCCCAGCGCCCCGGCGCGTTGAAGGATTTTCTGGCCCTTCTGGGGCCCGATGACGACATCGCCCGGTTCGAATACCTCAAGAAATCGGCCCGCAATTTCGGCTCGGTCCTGATCGGGATCGAAACCAAGCATCCTGATGCCTTCGAGCGACTGTTTCGCGAAATGACTGAAGGCGGGTTCGAGCATCGCGACATAACCGATGACGAGGTTCTTGGCGAATTCCTGATCTGAGCGATGGAGTCTCAGATGCCTTCGCGCGTTTTGAGATTTGCCAGAAATTCCGCCTTGGACCTTGCATAAACCGCGCTGAGTTCGGGCACCGCTTGGGTGTTTCTTGACTGCTCCAGTGCCTCGCATTGGGACCGGAAGCTTGCAAAACCAAGATTTGCAGCACTGCCTTTGAGGAAGTGCAAATCCTCTGCAAACGTGCCGAAGTCACCTGCCGCAAGCGACGCCAGACGGTCTTCGACCTCTTCCAGAAACAAGGTGATGATTTCTTCGAAATCTTCCTCACCCAGATCGTTCTGCAACTCTTTGACGCGCGCCCAATCCATGCACTGCCTTTCCCAATCCCTTCGGGTCCGCGACAGTTGAACCAGCAGACCTTAACGAAGCGTAATGGGCCGGATTTTATTCATTACAATTCGCCCTTTCACTGCTTGTTAAGGCGCATCGGGCACTCAGACGCCATGTTGCGCGCAAACTCAGCCATCTCGCCTGTCGGTGAGAAAAACACGGATACCCCGGACGATTGGGTCGATGTCTCAGACACCGATCCGGCGTTGCCGCTGAAGATTCTCGTCGTCGACGATAGCCGCATGCAGCGCAAACTGCTTTCCGCCACACTGCGAAAAGCCGGGTACGAGGTGCTGGAAGCCGAATCCGGTGCTGAAGGGCTTGAGATGTGCGCGCGCCATGACGTCTCCCTGATCCTGAGCGACTGGATGATGCCGGGCATGTCCGGCCCCGAGTTCTGCCGCGCCTTCCGGTCGATGGCGCGGGAGGGGTACGGCTATTTCATCCTGCTCACCAGCAAGGGTGAAAGCGCCGAGATTGCCAAAGGTCTGAACTCCGGCGCCGATGATTTCCTGACGAAACCAGTAGCCTCCGGCGAGCTGCGCGCACGACTTCGCGCCGGGGAGCGTATTCTGAAGATGCAGGCGGAGCTGATCGACAAGAACCAGATCGTCAACACGGCCTTGCGACGGATCGAGACGCTTTATGATGCCCTCAACCACGACCTGTCAGAGGCGCGCCATCTTCAGCAATCGCTCGTGCGCGAAACGGACATTCAATTCTCCGAAGGCCGGATCGCGTTGAACCTGACTCCCAGCGGCCATGTCGGTGGCGATCTTGTGGGGCAGTTTCGGGTCAATTCGCGGCAGATCGGGGTCTTCTCGCTGGATGTGTCCGGTCATGGCGTCACCTCTGCCCTGATGACCGCGCGCCTTGCAGGCTACCTGTCTGGGCTGACGCCGGACCACAACATGGCGTTGGAGCAGGATCCGACCGGCGGTTTCCGGGCGCGCGACCCGGCTGACACGGTCAGCGATCTCAACGAGCTGCTGCTGCGCGAGCTGGAGACCGAGCATTATTTCACCATCGCCCTGTCGATCATCGACCTGACCGACGGCAAGATGCGCTGTGTTCAGGCGGGGCATCCACATCCGATCCTTGTGCACGAGGATGGCTCGACCACCCTGCTGGGCGATGGGGGCATGCCGGTTGGCCTGATCCCCGAGGCCCCGTTCGAAAGCTTCGAGACCCAGTTGCAGCCGGGCGACCGGCTTGTCCTGTACTCGGACGGCATCACCGAATGCGCCTCGCCCAAGGGCGATATGCTGGAAGAGGAAGGCCTTGCGCAGTGGCTGACCAAGAGCCGGGCCCAGACCGGCCCGGAGGTTCTGTCGAGCTTGCTTGACCAGTTGACCACCTTTGCGGGGGGTGATGAGTTCGGCGACGACGTGTCGGCCGCGATCTTCGACTTCACCGCCCATGCACCCCGCTAGCGGGGTGGTGGTCTACAGATCGAAGACCTGCCGCACGAAGTGCCGGTCACCGTCATTGCCAAGGTTTTCAACCGCATCTTCCGGCGAAAGCCAGACTGCGTAATGCCCCGGCTCGCTGGGCGCACAGTGGCGACGAACGGGCTTGGCGATGTATACGTGGCAGAGCTTCTCCGCCCAATAACCGTACTCCGGCATGAACACGAAGCGTCGGAACGCACCAAGCCTGCGGGGGGCGGCAATTGACCAGCCCGTCTCTTCGAGAACTTCGCGGTGGAGAGCGGGGATCGGGTGCTCGCCCGGGTCGATGCCGCCGCCGGGCAACTGCAACTCGGCCGGCACCTCGCGCTCTGACTGAACGGTGGCCAGCATCGCCGCGCCATCCCACAGAATTGCGTAAGCCCCGGGCCGATGCCGATAGGGCTTGCCCGCCACATATGCCTCGCCGAACCGCCTGATCATGAATGCAACCCCGCCATGCGCGACGCGCAGCCCACTTGGGCCGCCCATTGCCGCGCCTATATAGACGCGGTATGCCAACCCTCAAGGCGTAAGGAAACCCCATGACTCCCCACACGAACCTTGGACAGAAAATCGCGTGGGACGACACCGTCCTGCCATTCCAGCTTGATCTGAGCGACATCCGCGGGCGCGTTGCGCGCCTGGATGGCGTGCTTGATCAGGTGCTGGCGCAACACGACTACCCGCCGGTGGTCGAAGCCGCCGTGGCCGAAGCCACGATGCTGACCGCATTGATCGGGCAGACGATCAAGCTGCGCTGGAAGCTGTCCTTGCAGGTGCGCGGCGACGGCCCATTGCGACTGATCGCGACGGATTACTACGGCCCGACCGAGGATGGCGCGCCCGCGCGCATCCGCGCCTATGCCAGCTACGACGCAGAGCGGCTGCAGCTGGATGCGGCCCCGTTCGGGCAGATCGGCAAGGGCTACTTTGCGATCCTGATTGATCAGGGCAATGACATGACGCCCTATCAGGGGATTACGCCCTTGGCGGGTGGCAGCCTGTCGGCCTGTGCCGAGACGTATTTCGCGCAGTCCGAGCAGCTGCCGACCAAGTTCGCGCTGACCTTCGGTCGCTCTACCGAGCCGGGCGAGAAGGAAAGCTGGCGCGCCGGTGGCGTGATGCTGCAGCATATGCCCAAGGCATCGCCTCTGATGGCGAAGCCGGAGGGTGGCTCTGGCGAGGAAGGCCTATTGGAAGCGGGCGACATCCTTGACGGGGATGCGGGCGAGAACTGGAACCGCGCCGGCATCCTGCTGGACACGGTCGAAGAGCTGGAGCTCATCGGTCCCAGCATTTCGCCCACGGACCTGATCTACCGGCTGTTCCACGAGGAAAAGCCGGTGGTCTTCGATCCGCAGTCGATCAAGTTCGGCTGCACCTGCTCGGAGGATCGGGTGCGACAGAGCATGTCGATCTATTCGGCCCGCGACCTGGAGCATATGACCAAGGAGGACGGCACCCTGACCGCCGACTGCCAGTTCTGCGGCGCGCATTACGTGATGGACCCGAAGACGCTCGGGTTCGAAGCCGAAGGCGCCAATGACGGGCAGTAAGACCCTCGACAAGATCGTGGCCGCGCTGGAAAACCCCGGCGCGGCCACGTCCGATTTCGACCTAAACCCCGACTATACGCCGCCCGAGGGGCGCAAGCTGCGGGATGCCGCCGTGCTGGTGCCACTGATCCGGCAGGCGGATAGGTTGCAGATGCTTTTGACCAAGCGGTCCTCTGCGTTGAAACATCACCCCGGCCAGATCGCCTTTCCTGGCGGCAAACGGGAGGAAGGCGAAAGCCTGTCCGATGCCGCGTTGCGTGAGGCGGAAGAGGAAATCGGCCTGCCCCGAAATACCTCGCGCCTGCTGGGCACGCTTCCCTGCCACGAAACGGTGACGGGCTTCACCGTCACACCCTTCGTCGCCATGATCGACGATCCGTTCGAGCCGAAGCCGGAGGCAGGCGAAGTGGCGGAGGTTTTCGCGGTGCCACTGTCCCACGTTCTTGAGCCTGCGAATTTCAAGGTCGAAGGCCGCCGCTGGCGGGGGCAACGACGGCACTACTACACAGTGCCCTACGGGCCCTATTACATCTGGGGCGCGACCGCGTGCATGCTGCGGGTTCTGGCCGACCGGGTTGCAACATGAAGATCGACGGCGACTGGCGGCGCGCGCCCGCGACCCAACGCGTGTTCGACGCATTGGAGCGCGCCGACATCACCGCTTTTTTCGTGGGCGGCTGCGTGCGCAACGCGATCCTCGGCGTCGATGTCTCTGACATTGATCTCGCCTCTGCCGCGCCACCTGGCGACGTGATCGCCGCCGTGGAAGCCACTGGCCTGAAAGCGGTCCCGACGGGAATCGAGCACGGCACCGTCACTGTCGTATCGGACGGCGTTCCGCACGAGATCACCACGTTCCGGCGCGACGTCACGACCGATGGACGCCATGCCGAGGTCGCGTTTTCCGACCGGATAGAGGACGACGCCGCCCGCCGGGATTTCACCATGAACGCGCTCTATGCCGACCGCCACGGCGCGGTGCAGGACCCCGTCGGCGGCCTGCCGGATTTGCGCGACAGACGCGTGCGGTTCATTGGCGACGCGGGCGCGCGGATCACCGAAGACTACCTGCGCATCCTGCGCTTTTTCCGCTTTCACGCGTATTATGGCGATCCGGCAGAAGGTCTTGATCCCGAAGGCCTTGCGGCCTGTGCCGCCCATGCCGATGGGCTGAGCCAACTCTCCGCCGAACGCGTGGGCGCCGAGATGAGCAAACTGCTTCTGGCCCCCGACCCCGCGCCCAGCGTTTTCGCGATGGCGCAAGCGGGCATTCTGGCGCGGGTCATGCCGGGGGCAGAGGTCACGGGTCTGCCGGTTCTGGTGCATCTCGAGGCTGCGCGCCCGCCACGGCTCGCGCGCCGGATCGCGGCCTTGGGCGGGAAAGACCTGAAAACGCTGTGGCGGCTATCCAACACTGTGGCCGATGAGGTCGCGCGGCTGCGCGATCTGATAGGGGCCACCAACGGTCTGTCTGAGATCGCCTATCGCCATGGCCGCGAGACCGCCGAGGACACGGCACTATTGCGCGCAGCCCTGTTCGAGCAACCGCTGAGCGGCTTGGACGAGATCGAGATTGGCGCGCAGGCGGTATTCCCGGTGAAGGCGGCGGACCTGATGCCCGCGCTCAGTGGGCCGGAACTGGGCGCAAAGCTCAAAGAGCTGGAGGCGCGCTGGATCGCGTCGGGTTTCACGCTGACACGGGACGCGCTCCTGTGAATTTCGACCCGCTCTACGCCTTTGTCTTCGCCGGCCTGTTCTCGCCCGGGCCGAACGTGATCCTGCTCACCGCATCCGGCGCGCGGTTCGGGTTTCGGCGAACCCTGCCGCATGTCCTTGGCGTGGCGGCGGGTGTGGGGATCACCTCGGCGTTGACCGGTTTCGGGGTGGGTGCAGTGTTGCTGTCCCTGCCAGCGCTGACCTTCGCACTCAAGATCATCGCCGCGGCGTGGATCCTGTGGATGGCGTGGAAGCTGTTTCGCTCGACCCGCGGGCCGCAGGCGGAAGGGCGGGATCGACCGTTTACGTTCATCGAGGCCGTGTTGTTCCAATGGGTCAATCCGAAGATCTGGGTGATCGCGATGGCGGCATCCTCTGGCTATGCCATCGGGCTGACCCCCGTACAGGAGGCGCTGCGGCTGGGCACCGCCTTTTCCGGCATCAACCTGTTCGTGTGCCTGTTCTGGACCTTCGCGGGCTCGCTGCTGACGGCGCTATTGGCAGAGCCACGCCTGTGGCGCGCCTTCATGAGCGTCATGGCACTGGCGCTAGCCGCCTCCGCCGCCATGGTTTTTCTGTAGCATGCGGCCTATATACTGACCTCGTTCCTGAGGTCATTGATGTTCCGCTTTCTAGAAAATCTGGTGGACCCGTACGCGCCGTTCGACGAGGTCGATGCGCCGCCGCGCAAGTTGTGGCCGTTCTTTCGCGCCTACTCCAAGCCGTTCCACAAGCTGTTCTGGGTGGCGGGCCTGCTGTCGCTGATCGGCGCCTTCGTCGAGGTCGCGCTGATCTTCTACATGGGCCGGGTCGTCGATTTGATGTCCTCGGGCAGCCCGGCGGAGGTCCTGTCGACCTATGGGCTGGAGCTGGTTCTGGCCGCAGGCTTCATTCTAATAATCCGCCCGCTTGTGCAGGCGATTGATGTCTCCGTTCTGAACAACGCGATCCTGCCGAATTACGGCACCCTGTTCCGGTGGCGGGCGCACAAGCACGTGCTGCGCCAATCCGTGGGATGGTTCGAGGACGACTTCGCCGGCCGAATCGCCAACCGGGTGATGCAGACCCCGCCCGCGGCAGGTGAGGTGATCTTTCAGGTGTTCGACGCGATCACCTTCGCCTCTGCCTATGTAATCGGCGCGGCGGTTCTGCTGATGGACGCCGACCCGCGCTTGCTGATCCCGCTGGCGGTCTGGCTGGTCCTTTACGGCTTCCTTCTGCGCTGGACGATCGCGCGGGTGACGCCCGCCTCCAAGGCCAGCTCCGACGCGCGCTCGATGACCACGGGGCGGGTCGTGGACAGCTACACCAACATCCACTCGGTCAAGCTGTTCGCCCACCACGAGAAAGAACTGGAATTCGCCAAGGAAGCGATCGAGACCACCCGCCAGACCTTCGCGCGCGAGATGCGGATCTTCACGATGATGGACGTGATGCTGGTCTGCCTGAACGGCATTTTGATCGTGGGGGTCGTCGGCTGGGCCATATGGCTTTGGGCGCAAGGCACGGCCTCGGTCGGCGCGGTGGCGGCGGCAACGGCACTGTCGCTGCGGCTGAACGCGATGACCGGCTGGATCATGTGGGCCATCTCGAGCTTCTTTCGCAATCTCGGCATCGTCGCCGAAGGGATGGAGACCATCGCGCAACCCATCACGCTGGTCGACAAGCCCGACGCTCCTGCGCTGGAGCTGCACGAGGGACGGGTTTCATTCGAAGGGCTGACGCATCATTACGGGCGCGACAAAGGCGGGCTCGATGGCGTGAGCCTTGATATCGCAGCGGGCGAGAAAGTCGGTTTGATCGGGCGATCCGGCGCGGGGAAATCGACCTTGGTGAAGCTGCTGCTGCGCTTCTACGACGCCGAGGGCGGGCGGATCACCATCGACGGGCAGGACATCGCCGAGGTCACCCAAGACAGCCTTCGCCACGCGATCGGGATGGTCAGCCAGGACAGCTCGCTGCTGCACCGTTCAGTGCGCGAGAACATCCTCTATGGCCGCCCGGATGCGACCGAGGAACAGATGCTGGCCGCCGCGATGCGGGCCGAAGCCCATGAGTTCGTGCTTGACCTCGAGGACCCGAAAGGCCGCCCTGGCTATGACGCCCATGTGGGCGAGCGCGGCGTGAAACTGTCCGGCGGGCAGCGCCAGCGTATCGGGCTTGCGCGGGTAATCCTGAAGGATGCGCCGATCCTTGTGCTGGACGAGGCAACCAGCGCGCTCGACTCGGAAGTCGAGGCCGCGATCCAGGACACGCTTTACGGCGTCATGGAGGGAAAAACGGTGATCGCCATTGCGCACCGCCTCAGCACCATCGCGCATATGGACCGGATCGTCGTGCTGGATGAGGGGCGCATTGTGGAGCAAGGCAGCCATTCCGAGCTTCTGGCAAGCGGCGGACTATATGCAGGGTTCTGGGCGCGCCAGTCAGGCGGGTTCCTCAACACGGACGCCGCTGAATGATGCAACCGATCCTGACCCTCATCGAGCCGCTTCTGCGACGGCTGGGCGATGCCATCGCCCCGTTTGCGACGGCAGAGACCCCGCCACCGCGCGAGCTTTGGCCATTTTGCAAATGGTGTCTGTCGGGCGCATGGCCTGTCCTGATTGTCGCCGCGCTTTTCTCGGCCTTCGCGGGCACAATGGAAGCGGTCACGGCCCTGATGCTGGGCTGGGTGATCGACGCCGCCGCCACATCAGGACCGGAGGGGTTCTTTTCCCAGAACCTAGGACTGGTCCTTGGCTTCACGGCGTTCTTCCTGATCGTCCGACCGCTGGCCTTTGGCACCAGCGCCGCCTTCAACGGCATCGTGGTGCCGCCGAACATATACCCGTTGATCCAAAGCCGCCTGCACCGTTGGACGCTGGGACACGCGGTGGATTACTTCGACAATGATTTCGCGGGCCGCATCGCGCAAAAGCAGATGCAGACCGCCCGCGCCCTGACCGAGGTCACCGCCGAGACGATTAACGTAGTGGCCTTCGCTCTGGCGTCGCTGTTTGGCTCGATCCTGCTGCTGTTCACAATCAACGGGGCGATGGCCTTGGCCCTGGCGATCTGGCTCGCGGGTTATATCGCCATGATCCGCTGGTTCATGCCGCGCATCCGCAAACGCTCCGCCGCGCGGGCCGGCGCGCGCACCATGGTGACGGGACAGGTCGTGGACACGATCACCAACATCAAGACCGTCAAGCTTTTTGGCCATTCCCGGTTCGAGGACCAGTCCGCGCTCGACGCCATGTCAGTGCTGCGCGATCGCGCGCTGGAGTTCGGGCGGCTCTCCACCGGCTTCCGCTTTGCGCTGATGGGCGCGGCGGGTGTCCTGCCGGTGCTGCTGATCGGCGGCACCGTGATGCTGTGGCAGTCCGGCGCGGCGTCGACCGGCGACATTGCCGCAGCGGGCGCGGTGTCGATCCGCATCGCGCAGATGACGGGCTGGGTCAGCTTCGCGCTGATGGGCATGTACGCCAATATCGGGGAGGTCGAGGATGGCATGCGCACGCTAACCCCGCCCCACGGGCTGGTGGATGCGAAGGACGCGCAGGATCTGAAAGTGCCTGAGGGGGAGGTCGTCTTTGACGATGTAACCTTCCGCTATGGCAAGCCCGTGGGCGGCATCGACAACGTGTCGCTGACCCTGAAGCCGGGCGAGAAGCTGGGGCTGGTCGGGGCCTCCGGTGCGGGGAAATCGACGCTCGTTTCACTGCTGTTGCGGCTCTACGACGCCGAAAGCGGCAAGGTGAGCATCGACGGGCAGGACATCACGGGCGTGACGCAGGAAAGCCTGCGCCAGAAGATCGGCATGGTCACGCAGGAGACGGCGATGTTCAACCGCTCCGCCCGCGACAACATCCTCTACGGACGCCCCGACGCGAGCGAGGCCGAGATGATCGCCGCCGCCAAGCGGGCCGAAGCCCATGACTTCATCCTCGATCTTGAGGACCATCGCGGTCGCAAGGGGTACGAGGCGCATCTGGGCGAACGCGGCGTGAAACTGTCCGGCGGCCAGCGCCAGCGGATCGCCTTGGCGCGCGCCTTACTAAAGGACGCGCCGATCCTGATCCTCGACGAGGCGACGAGCGCGCTGGACTCCGAGGTCGAAGCCTCAATTCAGTCCGCGCTTGAGATCGCGATGGACGGCAAGACCGTCATCGCCATCGCCCACCGGCTGAGCACCATCGCCCGGATGGACCGGATCGTCGTGCTGGAAGGCGGGCGCATTGTCGAGGACGGCACCCATGGCCAGCTGCTGGCGCGGGACGGAATTTACGCGGGCTACTGGCAACGGCAATCGGGCGGCTTTATAGGCATCGCAGACGCCGCCGAATAAGCGCCGAGAGAGCCCCATGCAAACCATCGAACGATTGAACCATAAGGGCGAAGGCGTGCCAGACACCGGCGCCCCGATCCCGCGCATGCTTCCGGGCGAGGTCATCGACGACGGGCGCATCGTCACCCCCTCCACCGACCGGGTCGCCGCCCCGTGCCGGCACTACAAAAGCTGCGGCGGCTGCGCGATGCAGCATGCGTCCGACGCGTTCGTCGCGGCGTGGAAGACCGACGTCATCCGTACGGGGCTCACCGCGCGCGGGATCGAGACGGAAATTCGCCCGATCCAGACCTCGCCCGCCCGCTCGCGCAGGCGGGCGATGCTGCACGGCAAACGTACCAAGAAAGGCGCGATGGTGGGCTTCTTCGGGCGCGGCTCGGATGCGTTGATCGAGGTTCCGGACTGCCAGTTGCTGGACCCGGCGATCCTCGAGGCGCTGCCCTTTTTCGAGGAGATCACGCTGGCCGCCGCGTCGCGCAAGGCGGTCGTTGGGATCATGGTCAGCGTGTCCGAGAACGGACTGGACATCGACGTGCGCGACGGCAAGCCGCTTTCGCCGCAAGAACAGCTGGAGATCGCGGCGTTGGCAGAACGCCACAAGCTGGCGCGCCTGTCCTGGGACGGCGAGGTTGTCGCGATGCGGCTGCCGCCGACGCAGAACTTCGCGGGCGCGAAGGTGACGCCGCCGCCCGGTGCTTTCCTGCAGGCCACGGCGCAGGGTGAGCGCGACCTAAGCCGCGCGGTGGCGGAAGCGGTGGGCGACGCGTCCCAAATCGCCGACTTGTTTGCGGGCTGCGGGACGTTTTCCCTGCCCGCCGCACGGCAGGCGGAGGTCTGGGCGCTGGAAAATGACGAGGCCCTGATCCGCACGCTGGACGACGGCTGGCGCAAGGCCGACAGCCTGAAGAAAGTGACCGCCGAAGTGCGCGACCTGTTCCGCCGCCCGGTCCTGCCAGATGAGCTGCGCAAGATCGACGCCGTCATTATTGACCCGCCCCGCGCCGGGGCAGAGGCGCAATCTGTCGAGCTTGCGGCCTCGACCGTGCCCCGGATCGCGGCCGTGTCCTGCAACCCGGTGAGCTTTGCCCGCGATGCCGAAATATTAATCAATGGCGGCTATGTGCTGAATTGGGTGCAGCCGGTCGATCAATTCCGCTGGTCCTCGCATGTGGAACTTGCCGCGCAGTTCACCCGGGCCCATATGGGCTGAAACCTGTAGGAGCCCCCATGTCCCTTCGCGCCCGCACGCAAGCGGTCCTTGATCGTCCTTTGACCCGGAATTTCATTCTGGGGGTGATCTTGTTCAACGCGATCATTCTTGGTCTCGAGACGGTCGATCCGGTGATGGAGGCTGCCGGGCCGCTGATCTTGACGCTCGATATGATCTGCCTGTGGATCTTCGTGGCAGAGCTGGCGGCAAAGCTTTTCGCTCAGGGCTGGGGCTTTTTCCGCAAGGGCTGGAACCTGTTTGACTTCGTGATCGTCGGGATCTCGCTTTTGCCCGGTTCCGGCAGCTTGTCGGTGCTGCGGGCCCTGCGCATCCTGCGTCTGCTGCGGGTGCTGTCGGTTGCGCCCTCGCTGCGGCGGGTGGTCGAGGGGCTGGTAACGGCCCTGCCCGGCATGGCGTCGGTGTTCCTGCTGATGGCGCTGCTGTTCTACATCGGCGCGGTGATGTCGACGAAACTCTTCGGCGCGGCCTTCCCCGACTGGTTCGGCAATCTTGGCCTGTCGGGCTACACGCTGTTTCAGATCATGACGCTGGAAAGCTGGTCGATGGGCATCGTGCGGCCCGTGATGGAGGTGTACCCTTACGCATGGATGTTCTTCATGCCGTTCATTCTGGTCACGACCTTCGCGGTGGTGAACCTTTTGGTCGGTCTCATCGTGAACTCAATGCAGGACGCCCACGCCGAAGAAAGCAATGCGGCGACGGATCAATACCGCGATGATGTTCTCGCGCGGCTCGAAGCGATCGAGCGCGCGCTGAAAGACCGCCGCGACTAACCTGCGGCGTCGATAATCTCGACTGCTTGCTCCGCGGTTTCGACGAAGTGGAACAGGTCGAGATCGTCTGCCCCGATGGTGCCCGCGTCCAGCAGGGCCTCCCAGTTGATGATCTTGCGCCAGAAGTCCTCGCCAAACAGCACGAACGGGACGCGCTGCATCCGGCCCGTCTGGATCAGCGTCAGCGCCTCGAACGTCTCGTCGAGGGTGCCAAAGCCCCCCGGGAACACCGAGATCGCGCGGGCGCGCATCAGGAAGTGCATCTTGCGGATTGCGAAGTAGTGGAAGTTGAAGCACAGCTCCGGCGTTACGTAGGCGTTGGGCGCCTGCTCGTGGGGCAGCACGATGTTCAAACCAATTGAGCGACCGCCCGCGTCCTGCGCACCGCGGCTGCCAGCCTCCATCACGCCGGGGCCGCCGCCTGTGACGATCACGTTGTCATTGCCATCCGAGCGCTCGGTCATCAGCTGCGCGAACTTGCGCGCCTCGTCATAGAACCGCGACAGCTCGCCCAAAGTCTTGGTGCGGGCCTTGTCTTTCTGCGAAGGCTCCGGGATGCGCGCGCCGCCAAACAGCACGATCGTGCTTTCGATCCCGGCCTCGTTCATCATCAGCTCTGGCTTGAGCAGTTCCAGCTGCAGCCGCACGGGGCGCAGTTCGTCGCGGCACATGAAGTCATCGTCTGTGAAGGCCAGCGCGTAGGCGGGCGACCGGGTCTGCGGCGTGTCCGGGATTTGCTTCACTTCCTCCATATCCTGGCGGGAGTGGCGCATAGGGTGCCTGCGGGTGTCGTCCTTCATCTGTGCTCTGCCTCTTGATTGCGCGTCTGCTTGATTCCGGTCTATAGGCGATCAAGTTTCGAGACCAGACACCTTAGAGGGAGCCACCATGTCCAACGCTGCACTAGAGACCGCCATCGAGGCCGCCTGGGAGGCGCGCGACACCATCACGCCCGCCACGACCGGAGAACAACGCGAGGCGATTGAGGACACGCTGGCCGCGCTGGACGGCGGCACGCTTCGCGTTGCGGAAAAGCAAGATGACGGCTCGTGGCATGTGAACCAGTGGGCCAAGAAGGCGGTCCTGCTGGGCTTCCGCATCAAGGATATGGAGCAGCAGGACGGTGGCCCGCAGGGCAGCGGCTGGTGGGACAAGGTCGACAGCAAGTTCTTGGGCTGGGGCGCGTCGGACTGGAAGACTGCGGGCTTCCGCGCCGTGCCCAACTGCGTTGTGCGCAAGTCGGCCTACATTGCGCCCGGTGTGGTGCTGATGCCGTCCTTCGTGAACCTCGGCGCCTATGTCGATGAAGGCACGATGGTCGACACCTGGGCCACGGTCGGCTCTTGCGCGCAGATCGGCAAGAACGTGCACCTGTCGGGCGGCGTGGGCATTGGCGGTGTGCTGGAGCCGATGCAGGCCGGCCCCACCATCATCGAGGACAACTGCTTCATCGGGGCGCGCTCCGAAGTGGTCGAGGGCTGCATCGTGCGCGAGGGCTCGGTGCTGGGCATGGGCGTGTTCATCGGCCAATCCACCAAGATCGTCGACCGCGAGACGGGCGAGGTCATGTATGGCGAAGTGCCGCCCTACTCTGTCGTGGTCGCGGGCTCGATGCCGTCGAAGAACGGGATCAACCTGTATTGCGCGGTGATCGTGAAGCGCGTGGACGAGCGGACCCGCTCGAAGACCGGGATCAACGAGCTGCTGCGGGACTGATTTCTGACGGATAAGTGACCAGGCGGCGGGCTCTCGTGAGTTCCGCCGCTTTTTGTTGCGCGCTATACGCGCGGGATGGACATCGTGTTCGCCTACCTTGCTGGGTTGCTGACCCTGATCAACCCCTGCGTTTTGCCGGTACTTCCGATTGTGCTCGCCTCGGCCCTGAACGCGGATCGGCGCGGGCCGCTGGCGCTGGCGGCAGGGATGAGCCTGTCCTTCGTGACATTCGGCATGGTCGTGGCAACCTTTGGGCGCGCGATTGGTCTGACCGAGCAAGTGCTGGCGGATACCGGCGCGGTCGCGATGTTGATCTTCGGCGCGGTGCTGCTGGTGCCTGCGCTGTCGTCGCGGTTTGAGCTGGCGATGGCCGGTCTGTCCTCGCGGGCGGACACCACTTTGGCAACCAGCACCTCAAGCGGGTTGCAGGGGCAGTTTCTGGGCGGGCTACTTTTGGGCGCCGTCTGGTCGCCCTGCATCGGGCCGACCCTCGGCGGCGCAATCGCGCTGGCGAGCCAGGGGGAAAGCCTGTTCTGGGCGTTTCTGATCATGGTCGGCTTTGCCGCGGGCGTCTCGACACTGATCCTTGGGATCGGACTTGGCGGGCAGCAGCTGATCCGCCGACGGACCGAGGCGTTGCGTGGTCTTGCCGCCCGCTCAAAACCGATCCTTGGGGCGGTGTTCATCGTCGTCGGGCTGATGATCCTGTTCCGCGTGAACCACGTGATCGACATCTGGGTGCTCGACAACCTGCCAAACTGGTTCAATGACCTATCAATCGCGATCTGACACAGGAGTTTTGTAATGAACAGACGTGCCTTTCTGATGACCACCGCCGCACTCGGCCTCGCGCCCATGGCTGCCCTTGCTGGCGGGCTGACCACAATCGACTACGACCGGACCGACCCGATCAAGGCGGCACTGGCCGAGGGCAAGACCGTGTTCGTAGACTACGCCGCGGACTGGTGCTCGACCTGCCGCAAACAGGAGCGGGTGATCAATGCGCTGCGGGCGGAAAACCCGGAATATGATGCCAACATCGTCTTTGTCCGTGTCGATTGGGATGATTTCGGAAATTCGCCGGTGGCGCGCGACCGCAACATCCCTCGCCGCTCCACACTGATCGTGCTGAAGGGCAATGACGAGCTTGGGCGGGTCGTGGCGGGCACCTCCACCGCGCAGATCAAAGAGCTGATGGACCGGGCCCTGGACGCTGCGCAAACCGCTTGATGGACACGCGGCATGGCCCTAGAGAGAGCGCCATGTCCGACAAGCCCAAACGCCCGCATCACGTCTATACGCTCCTCGTCGAGGTCGGCCGCAAGGATGGCGACGGCTTGCCCGAGCACGCGTCCGGCGCGGCCCTGATGTGCTACGCCAGCGGCGTGGACGAGGCGGAAGCGGTGCGGGAAACGGTGGCCCTGATGAAGCAGGCCGGGCTCGCGCCGCTGGATGTCACGGGATACGGGTCGCTGAAAGACCGCGAGGCCGAAGGTCATGATATCAGTGACGAAGAGCGCGCGCTGATGCAGCGCGCGCGCGATGAAAACTCGGTCGTGGTGGCGCAGACCACCGCGTTCTACGAGGACAGCAAGGCTCAGTAGCGGCGCGTTTTAGTTGCGGAAGCCCAGACGGTGCTCAGTCGCGAAACAACGCGCCTCGTCCGTGGTCAGGGCGCGCCCTTTGGTAACACCGTCCTTGTGCAGCGCGGCCATGGCGCAATTGCCGATCTTGATCGGCGCGGCGCTGTCGAGCTGGACCTGGTAAAGCAAATCGGTGCTGCGTGTCTCGGCGTGAAGCACCTTGCGGCTGTCGCTGAGCGCCCAGACCGGGACCATGACGGTCTCTTCGCCAAACAGGTATTCGGCAATGTCGGAAGTCACAACGATCTGCTGGTTCGGACCGACGAAGGCGTCCTGATCGAGACCGTAATAGGGTGCACGCACCATATAGGCATCGCGCGGTGCAGGTGCGGTCAGCACATGACAGACGCGCGCTTCCTGTCCGTCGGCATTCAGGACAAGATCGCCCGCAGACAATTCGTCGACGCGGCGTGGCCCGAACGGCGTCGCGATGCGGGTCGCGGCCATCAGGCCCGTGCCGTCAACGGCGGAGGGAAGCTGATTGATATTGGCGTGAGACGGAAGAAACGCGTTGTCCGCGCTGTCACGGCCATTGTTGGCCTGCAACGCAACTGTCTGCGACAAAGCGGCTCGCCCCAGAAGGGCGGTGTGTCCGTATAATTTCAGCTCGATCCGTTTCATTACTTATTACCCCACAAGCGACCAACGCGGCCGTGTTTAGACGAGGGGTAACAAGCAAGACGGGACAAAACCATGCACAGTCGGTGATCATTCCGTGGAACAATCGTGGCATTGTTGCCGTATTTGGGTGCAATTCTAGGCCGCATGGCCCTGCGTCAGCAAAAGCTGCGCCTCATACCCTTTCAGCGCTGCGCGCGCCGCGGTGCCGTACCCCAGGCCCGTTTCGGGATCAATCTGGGGGAAAAGAGTGCATATTTCGTTTACAACATCCGCGTCGAAGGAATTGAGCGTCTGCGGGCCCGGCAGGAAGCTTTCGGTGGCGAGCCCTTCGGAGAAGACGACCTGATGATCGTCGAACAGGATGTGCACGTAGGTGACCGTCTGCCGGGATTTGTCCCGGCGCACGGTGTGATCGTTGATGAGATCCTTGGCGGCCACCAGCACCTCTTGCTGACCAAACAGCATCTCGGCCCGCTCGTCGCGGATCAGCACCCGGTGCTGCGGGGACAGGGACACGGTGTCGTGGTCGCCGAACGCTCCGCCTTCGATCCGGATCGGCGTCTGGTCACCCGTCGCGGGTACCGAGCGCGCTCCGATCCAGCGGAGGGGCTGCGGGCCGTGATCCTTGGTCAGCACCAGATCGCCCGGCTCCAGCATCTCGATCGCGCAGGGGCCGTCGGGCGTCTCGAGCATCGTTCCCGCCACAAAGCATGGGATCGGGTTGATGAACACGAAGGCCGTGTCCGAGATACCATCGTCATTCTCGACCGTGTAGCTGAAGCTGACCGTCTCGGTATCGGCATCGTTCAGCACTGTGAAGGTGCCGTCCGCATTGACGGTGATCTGCTCCCCGGTGGCCAGGTTTACAACGCTGCCCGCGGTGACCTCCTGCCCGTTGATATGCGTGATTGTTAGCGTACCGCCATCGCTGTCCTGATCATTCGCCAACACGTCGAGCGTGCCGCTTTCGTTCGGGTCCAGCCGGATTTGGTCATCGACGGCAAGTACATCGCTTTGGATAGAGCCCGCAGCGATTAGCAGGTTGCTGTCGTAAGCGCTGTCGGAAACATCGGCGATGCCGATCTTGATGGAGTTCACCACACCGGGATTGACGTTCAGCGTCAGGGTCAGGGTGGCGGTGAAGCCATCCATTTCCGTGTTGAAGGCGTCGTTGGTGTTGTCGTTGTAGAGGTTGAAGTTGTTCACGTCCGAGATGTTGGTGATCGAGGAATCCCCGTCCCCCACGGCAAGACTGACCGGCGCGCCGTTGACCCAGACGCCCACCAGGTCGTTGTAGATCGAGTTCACGAATTCCGGGTATTCCTCGGACGAGTAGACAAACTGGATCGACAGCGTGTCGCCATCGGGAATGAAGTCCACCTCGAGGATCGACGCGTCGTAGGTGTTGGTCCCGGCGAGCGCATTGAAATCGGCATCGTTGTTCACGCCGGGCGTATTGGTCGACGTGTTGGTCGACTGGTTGGCCTCTGCCCCGCCCTGATTGCCGTTGCCATTGCCGTTATTGCCGTTGCCGTTCCCATTGCCAGACGAGTTGGTGACATCGCGGGCGCGGCCGGTGGACAGGATCACGCCGGTGTCGCCTGGGGTCAGGTCGGGGGCGACCGTGTCGCCGTTGGTGTAAATACCGGAGGATTGCGACCACCCGTCGTAATCGGCGGAGACCACGGTCGCACCGCTCCCGAAAATCAGGTTGGCCATGTCCAGAGCCGACGCGTTTTCTTGGATCGGAAGTTCCGATGCCGCTACCATGACTGCCTCCGTCTCCCAGAGGGCAGGCGAGCGTGCGGATCAAGGGGACTCCTCCCCTATTGTCGCAATACACAACAACTTTTCAATCAAACCGCTCGAATGGCCCTTTGCGGACCAGATACCCTGCCTCGGGCATTTTTTTATTAAATTATGGTTAACTTTCTTCCCCCGGCTCGGGAAAGAAAAAACTGGGCTGGCGGCTGAAGCAGCGTTCAATTCCAGGGTTTTTCGACCGCCCTGTTGCCATTGCGCCTCACCTTCGAGGCAAGCTAGAACACCCCCAATGCCCGGAGGCTTTTGCATGACCCAACCCATTGATCCCGTTGCCCTAACGTCAGACCTGGTGCGGTGCGCCTCTGTGACCCCTGAAGAAGGTGGCGCGCTTGGGGTGCTTTCAGACGTGTTGGAGGTGGCCGGGTTCACTTGTACCCGAGTGGACCGCGGGGAAGTATCAAACCTCTATGCCCGTTGGGGCGACAAGGGCGCTGCGAGGAGCTTCGGTTTCAACGGGCACACGGATGTGGTGCCTGTCGGAGACCGTGATGCGTGGACGGTGGACCCGTTCGGAGCGGAAATCAAAGACGGATATCTCTACGGACGCGGCGCTACGGATATGAAATCCGGCGTCGCGGCCTTCGCCGCCGCCGCCGTGGATTTCGTGCGAGAGAGCCCGCCCAAGGGCGCGGTTATACTGGCGATCACCGGCGATGAGGAAGGCGACGCGATTGACGGCACGGTGGCCCTGCTGGACTGGATGGAGCGCGAAGGCGAGCGGATGTCGGCCTGTCTTGTGGGCGAGCCAACCTGCCCGAACAAAATGGGCGAGATGATGAAGATCGGGCGGCGTGGCTCGATGACCGGGTTCTTCACGGTGAAAGGCATTCAGGGCCATTCCGCCTACCCGCACCGCGCCCTGAACCCGGTGCCGGTGATGGCGCGGCTGATGGACCGGCTGGCGTCCCATGAACTGGACAGCGGGACCGAGCATTTCGACGCCTCCACGCTGGCCGTCACGACCATCGACACCGGCAACCCCGCCAACAACGTGATCCCCGCCGAATGCAGCGCGACGGTGAACATCCGGTTTAACGACGCCCATAGCTCAGGCAGCCTGTCGACATGGCTGCGCGACGAGGCGGACCGGATCGCGGATGAAAGCGGCGCCACGGTCGATCTGCGCATTCAAGTCTCTGGCGAGAGCTTCATCACCCCGCCGGGCGATCTGTCCGCGCTGATTGCCGCCAGCGTCGAGGCAGAGACGGGCGTTCGCCCGGAGATGAGCACCACTGGCGGCACCTCTGACGCTCGCTTCGTCAAGAACCACTGCCCGGTGGTGGAGTTCGGACTGGTCGGCAAGACCATGCACCAGGTCGACGAGCGGGTGGCCGTCGATCAGGTGCATCAACTCAAGGCGATCTACGCGCGTATCCTGCAGGATTACTTTGCGTAAGACGCTCGTCGTCATGGTGAAGGAGCCGCGACCGGGTCGGGTGAAGACCCGGCTGGGCCGCGATCTCGGCATGGTAGGCGCGGCGTGGTGGTTTCGCCATCAGGTCGCCTCGGTCCTTCGGCGGCTGCGTGATCCGCGTTGGGATCTTGTATTGGCGGTGTCGCCCGATCACGAGGGGCTTGCCTCCCGTGTCTGGCCCGAGGACCTGCGGCGCTGGCCGCAAGGGCGCGGTGATCTGGGCGACCGTATGGGCGCGGCCTTCGCGGTGATGCCGCCCGGTCCGGTCTGCATCATCGGCGCGGATATCCCCGATGTGAGCCGCGGCGCCGTAGCGGAGGCGTTTGCGGCGTTGGGCGCGGCGGCCGCCGTGTTCGGCCCTGCGCCCGATGGCGGCTACTGGCTTGTTGGGCTGAAGCGATTGCGCCGCCATGCGGGGATGTTTGACGGTGTGCGCTGGTCGACCGAGCACGCGCTGGCAGACACGATTGCCTCGCTCAAAGGCGCGCGGGTGGCCTATGTGCGCGAGCTGCGTGACGTCGACACCGTGGCGGACCTGAGGAATTGAGTATTTTTGCCAAAACGAAGCCATGACCTGCGTGCGCGGGCGTGATAGGCGGGCGGAATGAAAACGCTGCCCACCAAAGACGAAATCCTCGCCTGGATCGAGGACAACCCGACCAAAACCAACAAGCGCGACATAGCGCGGGCTTTTGGGATCAAGGGGGCGGCGCGCATTGATCTCAAGCGCATCCTCAAGGAGCTGACCGCCGAGGGGCATCTGGAGAAGCGCCGCAAGACCTATCGGGAGGATGGCGCCCTACCCCCGGTGTCGGTGTGCCGTGTACTGGCGCCCGACGCCGATGGCGATCTGTTCGTCGAGCCGGTCGAGGCGGGGGAGACGCCACCGCGCGTCTTGTTCATGGCGAAATCCTCTGACCCGGCGCTGGCGGAAGGGGACCGGGTGCTGTGCCGTCTGACGAAGGTGTCGGGCGAGGATTACGACTACGAGGCGCGGCTGATCCGGCGCATCGGCACGGGTCCCACAAAAATCCTCGGCATTTTTCGCAAGGGGGCCGAGGGCGGTCGTGTAACCCCGATCGACAAGGGCTCCGACAAGGAATGGCGAGTGCCGCCGGGCGCCGTGTCAGGGGCCTTAGACGGCGAGCTGGTTGAGGCGGAGCAGACCGGCCCGCGCGCCCGCATGGGCCTTCCGCAAGCCCGCATCGTGGCGCGCTTGGGCAACCCGAGCGATGCACGCGCGGTGTCGCTGATTGCGATCCACCAGCACGGCATCCCCGACGATTTCCCCGAGGACGTCGTCGCAGAGGCGGAGGCCGCGCAACCCGTGGAGCTGGGCGCGCGCGAGGACCTGCGGGAGCTGCCGCTGATCACCATCGATCCGTCCGATGCCCGTGACCATGACGACGCCTGCTTTGCCCATGCCGATGACGACCCGGCCAATCCCGGCGGCCACGTGATCTGGGTCGCGATTGCGGATGTGGCGCATTACGTGCGGCCCGGCTCGGCGCTGGACCGCGAGGCGCGCAAGCGCGGCAACTCGACCTACTTCCCCGACCGCGTGGTGCCGATGCTGCCCGACGCGCTGTCGGGTGATCTGTGCTCGCTCCATGAAGGCGTCGAGCGGGCCTGCATCGCGGTGCGCATGGTCGTCGATGCCCAAGGGCGCAAGCTGTCGCACCGGTTCACGCGCGGTCTGATGAAGTCGCCGGCGGCTTTGAATTACGAAGAGGTGCAAGCGGGCCAGGATGGGGCGCCCAACGACAAGGTCGCACCCTTCATGGAAGGCGTCATCGCACCGCTTTACGCGGCCTACCACGCGCTGGCCGATGCCCGCGCGCGGCGCGAGCCGCTGAACCTCGACCTGCCCGAGCGACGGATCGCCATGGATGAGGTCGGGCGCATTGTCTCGATCGCGTTCCGGGAGCGGCTCGACGCGCACAAGCTGATCGAAGAATTCATGGTGCTCGCCAATGTCTGCGCCGCAGAGGAGCTGAAGGCGCGCAAGGTCGAATTGCTCTACCGCGTGCACGAGGAGCCCGGGCCGGAAAAGCTCGAGGCCTTGCGCGAGATCGCGCAGGCCTCTGGCTTCGTGCTGGCCAAGGGGCAGGTGTTGCAAACGAGCCATTTGAACCGGCTGTTGAAGCAGGCGGAAGGGTCGGAGCATCAGGAATTGATGAACATCTCCGCCCTGCGCGCCATGACCCAGGCCTACTATGCGCCGGAGAATTTCGGCCATTTCGGGCTGGCGTTGCAGAATTACGCGCATTTTACCTCGCCCATTCGCCGCTACGCCGACCTGATCGTGCATCGCGGGCTGATCACCGCCCATGGCTGGGGCGATGACGGGCTGCAGGAGGACGATCTGAAAGCGGTGGGCGAGCAGGTGTCGATGACCGAGCGGCGCTCGATGCTGGCGGAGCGGGACACGACGGATCGCTATCTGGCGGCCTACCTGTCCGACCGGGTCGGCACCGAGGTCGAGGGCCGCGTGAGCGGGATCGCGCGGTTCGGGCTGTTCGTGAAGCTCGACGAAAGCGGGGCCGATGGGCTGGTGCCCATCGGCACGCTTGGCCGCGAATACTTCGCCTATGACCGTGACGCGCAGACCCTGACCGGCGAGAAATCCGGCGTGGTCATCGGTATCGGCGACCGGGTCCTGGCGCGACTTGCGGAGGCGACGCCAGAGACCGGCGGGCTGGTGCTGGAACTGCTGGAACTGGACGGCAAACCTCTGCCACAAACCGGTGGGCCTGCGCGCAAGATGGGCGCACGCGGGCGCAAACTGGGCAAGTCTCGGTCGAAATCGGCAAAGCTGAAGAAGAAGCTCAAGCGCAAGCGGTGACAGGGCGCAATTCCTGCGGTAGATTAACCCCATCGAGAACGCGCCGCAGAGCGCGCAACGCAGGTGGTTTACCATGAAGACAGGGATCATGATCTCTTTGAGCGCGCTCGCCTTCGGGCTGAGCCCGGCCTTTGCCAAGGACATGTCGAAACGCCCGGTCGTGCGGCCGGATCTGGTGTCGGTCGCATCGACGAAGGGGATCGTGCTGCCGACCGGTGGCTCGGCTCTGGCCGTGCGTCGTTCGCTAAGGCCGCTGGTGCGGGTCGATGCGCAGGTGACACGGGAGGCGCCAATCCTGCTCGCAAGCTCGAACGCGCGGTTCGACGCTTGGATCAACGCATTCCGCGGCCGCGCCTTGGCGCAGGGCATCTCGGAGCGCACCTTCGAGCGGGCGTTTCGCGGCGTGCGCTATGATCCGGAGGTCATCAAGCGCGACCGCAACCAATCGGAATTTACCAAGACCTTGTGGGATTACCTCGACTCTGCAGCCAGTAACACAAGGATTTCCAACGGCAAATCCGCCATCGCCAAGCATCGCGCGACCCTGCAGCGGATCGAGGCGCGCTACGGCGTCGACAAGGAGGTTGTCGCCGCGGTCTGGGGGCTGGAGAGCGCATATGGCACCTTCAAAGGCTCCAAGGACCTGGTGGGCTCGCTCGCCACTTTGGCCTTTGACGGGCGGCGCGGCGCGTTTTTCGAAGGGCAGTTGATCGCGGGTCTGAAGATCATTCAGGCCGGTGATGTGGAGCCGCGGGAGATGACCGGATCATGGGCCGGGGCGATGGGGCACACGCAGTTCATCCCGACCTCCTACCTCGATTATGCGGTCGATTTTACCGGCGACGGCAAGCGCGATATCTGGGGCGACGACCCGACCGACGCCCTGGCCTCGACCGCCGCGTATCTGGCGAAATTCGGCTGGGCCAAGGGCCAGCCCTGGGGGGTTGAAGTCACGGTGCCACGTGGGTTCGACTACAGCCTCGCAAACCGTAAGATACTGAAATCGCCCGGGGAATGGGCGCGTCTTGGGGTGCGGGACATGGCGGGGAACGCGGTGCCGAACCACGGGAAAGCGTCAATCCTGCTGCCCGCCGGCGCGAAGGGTGCGGCCTTCATGATCTTCAAGAATTTCGAGGTGATCGAGCGCTACAACACTGCCGATGCCTATGTGATCGGCGTGGGACACCTGTCTGATCGGCTCAAGGGCAAACCTGCCATTCAGGCGAATTGGCCGCGGGGCGATCGCGCGCTGAAGTTCTCCGAGCGCAAGGAATTGCAAAAGCGGCTGACGGCGAAGGGGTTTGATACCAAGAAAATCGACGGCAAGATCGGACCGCTCACCATCGAGGCGGTGCGCGGCTACCAACGGTCGGTCGGGCTGGTGCCGGATGGGTATGCGTCGCTGGATATTCTCAAGAAGCTGCGCTGAAATGGGTTAACGCGGCGGTCGCTGGGGCGCGTTGCGGCAACGCCCCACCCCGCACGAGCGCGCGTTAACCTTTGAAATCAGGCGATTTTGCGGTGTCGGATAGCTGTCGGCTTTGCGTCGGACTTCTGTCGGGCAAACTGTCGGCATTGACGCCGAAGCGCGTCGCCACGTTAACCAAAGTGAAGACTTCGTAAACGGCGCGCCGCCCCAGCCTAGCCCCGTTTCGCGGACAAGGTTGCGACGCCGAGCGTGTCGAGCACCCGTGCCTCGATATCCGCTGCGGTGAGACCCGCCATGGCGTACATCTCCGCCGGGCTTGCCTGATCGATGAAGATATCGGGAAGCACCATCGAGCGGAATTTGAGGCCAGTGTCGAATACCGCGTTCTCCGCCAAAAGCTGCGCGACATGGGAGCCGAAGCCGCCGACGGCGCCCTCTTCGATCGTGATCAGCGCCTCGTGGTGACGGGCCAGCTGCAGGATGGCCTCCGCGTCCAGCGGCTTGGCGAACCGCGCGTCGACCACCGTGGGCATGATGCCCTTGGCAGACAGGTTTTCGCAGGCGGTCTGGACCTCTGACAGGCGGGTGCCGAAACTGAGGATGGCGATCTGGTTGCCCTCTTGGATCAGGCGGCTCTTGCCGATCTCCAGCACGGTGCCGCCCTCAGGCAGCTCAACGCCAACGCCCTCGCCCCGCGGGTAGCGGAAGGCGGTCGGGCCGTCATCATAGGCGGCGGCGGTGGCGACCATGTGCATCAGCTCCGCCTCGTCGGCGGCGGCCATCATGATCATGTCGGGCAGGTTCGTCATGAATGCGGTGTCGAAAGAGCCCGCATGGGTGGCCCCATCGGCCCCCACAAGCCCGGCGCGGTCGATGGCGAAGCGGACAGGCAGCTTCTGCAAGGCAACGTCATGGACAACCTGATCGTAACCGCGCTGCAGGAAGGTCGAATAGATCGCGCAAAACGGCTTCATGCCGCCCGCGGCGAGGCCTGCGGAGAAGGTCACCGCGTGTTGTTCCGCGATACCGACGTCAAAGCAGCGCGACGGGTAGCGGTCGCCCATCAGGGTCAGGCCGGTGCCGTCGGGCATGGCGGCGGTCACAGCGCAGATCTTGGGGTCTTTCTCGGCCAGACGAACCAGCTCCTTGCCGAAAACAGAGGTGTAGCTGGGCGCGTTGGAGGGCGCTTTCTTCTGCTCGCCCGTGACCAGATCGAACTTGGCGGTGGCGTGACCGCCATCGGCGGCGTTCTCGGCCGGGCCGTAGCCCTTGCCCTTCTTGGTGATCGCGTGGATCAGCACCGGGCCATCGGCGCGGACCTTCACGGTGCGCAGCACGGCGAGCAGCTGTTCCATGTCGTGCCCGTCGATGGGGCCGACATAGGAGAAGCCCAGCTCTTCAAAAAGCGTGCCGCCGACGGTCGCGGATTTCAGCAGCTCCTTGGCGCGGCGGGCCCCTTCCTGAAACGGCTCGGGCAGCAGGGAAACCGCGCCCTTGGCGGCGGCCTTGAATTCTTGGAACGGCGCGCCCGCATAGAGGCGCGACAGGTAGGACGACATCGCGCCGGTGGGGGGCGCGATGGACATCTCGTTGTCGTTGAGGATCACGATCATGCGCTTGCCCAAGTGGCCTGCGTTGTTCATCGCCTCATAGGCCATGCCCGCAGAGATCGAGCCGTCGCCGATCACGGCGATGCAGTCGCCCAATCCGTGCTCCGGCGTGCCGCCGAGATCGCGGGCGACCGCCATTCCGAGCGCGGCAGAGATCGAGGTGGAGCTATGGGCCGCCCCGAACGGGTCGTAGGGCGACTCGGTGCGTTTGGTGAAACCGGACAGCCCGTCTTTCTGCCGGATCGTGCCCATACGATCGCGCCGCCCGGTGAGGATCTTGTGCGGGTAGCACTGGTGCGAGACGTCCCAGATCAGCTTGTCGCGGGGGGTGTCGAACACGGCGTGGATGGCAACGGTCATCTCGACCACGCCAAGGCCCGCGCCGAAATGGCCACCGGTCTGCGAGACCTGCGCAATCGTGTCGGCGCGCAGCTCGTGCGCGAGCGTGGTCAGCTCGGCGTCAGAGAGCGTCTTCAGATCGGACGGATAGCTGACGCGGTCCAGCAAGGGGGTCTTGGGCTTATCCATCTGCGTCTTCCTTCACGTATCGCGGTCGATGACGAACCGTGCGGCCTGTCTTAGGTTGTCTGCGCGCGCGCCGTAAGGGGAAAGCGCATCATTGGCCTGCCCTACCAGCTCGCGGGCGCGGGATTTTGCGCCGTCCATGCCCAGAAGGGTCACAAACGTGGCCTTGCCCGCCTCGGCGTCCTTGTGCACGGCCTTGCCCATCTTCGCAGCGTCGCCTTCGATGTCCAAGATGTCGTCGGCAATCTGGAAAGCAAGGCCCAGCGCTTGCGCGTATTGGCGCAGGGGCGCCGGGTCCGCCTTGGCGAGATAGGCGCCGGCCGTGCCGGACCATTCGATCAGCGCGCCGGTCTTGCCCGCCTGCAGCCGGGTGATCTCGGGCAGGGTCAGGGGGCGGTCGGCGCTTTCGGCCTCGATATCCAGCGCCTGACCCAACACCATGCCTTGCGCCCCGGAGGCTTTGGCGAGGGAGGAGACCAGCGTGACCCGGGTGTCGGCATCCGTGTCGAGCCCGGCGAGCACCTCGAACGCGAGGGTTTGCAGCGCGTCGCCGGTCAGCACGGCGATGGCCTCGTCCCACTGGATATGCACGGTCGGCAGGCCGCGGCGCAGGTCGTCATTGTCCATGCAGGGCAGGTCGTCATGCACGAGGCTGTAGGCATGGATCATCTCGATTACGGCGGCGGTGGGGTCGGCCAGCGCCGGGTCCACGTCGTGCAGCCGCGCGCCCTCCATCACCAAAAATGCGCGCAGGCGCTTGCCGCCATTGCAGGTGTAGCGCATCGCCTCGGCGATGGTGCCGTCGAGCGGCTGCATGGCGGTATCGAGCGCGGCCTGAACCCGGGCCTGCGCGTCCTTGAGCGCGTCTTGAAACACTTACATGCCTTCGACGGGTGCGGTCCCAGACGGCTGGCCATCGGCCCCAAGCGTGATTTGAGCGACCTTCTCTTCGGCCTCTTTCAGCTTGGTCTCGCAGCGCTTCTTCAGCTCCGCCCCGCGCTCATAAAGCTTGATGCTGTCTTCGAGAGCCACGTCGCCGCGTTCCAGCTGGCCCACGACCTGCTCCAGCTCTGCCATGGCCTGCTCGAAGCTCATTTCGGATACGGGGGTGTCAGCCATGGGTGCCTCGCTGGATCAGTACTTGCAGATGCGCGCGGGTGGACGCGGCGAGGCCATCCAGATCATATCCGCCCTCCAGAGTCGAGACGACGCGGCCCTGCGCATAGGTATCGGCGACATCGCACAGCTGCTCGGTCACCCAGGTGAAATCGGCTTCGTCCCAGTTGAGATTGGCCAGCGGGTCGTTGCGATGCGCGTCAAAGCCCGCGGAAATCAGGACGAGCTGCGGCTTGAACTCATCGAGGGCGGGGAAGACCATGCGCTCGTAGGCCAGACGCAGCTCCACCCCGCCGGTATGCGGGTCGAGCGGGACATTGAGAATGTTTTCATGGGCCCCGCGCTCGGACGGCGCGCCGGAGCCGGGATAGAGCGGCATCTGGTGGCTGGAGATGAACAGCGTGCGCTCTTCGTCCCACAGAAGATCCTGCGTGCCGTTGCCGTGGTGCACGTCGAAATCCACAATCGCCACACGCTCCAACCCATGCACATCGAGCGCGTGCTTGGCCGCGATGGCGATATTGCCGAAAAGGCAAAAGCCCATGGGCGTCGTCTTTTCGGCGTGGTGGCCGGGCGGGCGCATGGCCGCGAAGGCGTTTTGCACATCGCCCTTAATCACTATGTCCACGGCGGTTGTCATGGCGCCCACCCCGCGGTAGGCCGCGCGCAGCGAGCCGGGGGACATATGCGTGTCGGCATCAAGCGCCACGGTGCCTTCCGCAGGCGCGGCCTCGGTCACGGCGTCGATATGAGATTGCGGGTGGCAGCGCAGGATGGCCTCGTCCGTGCCCATCGGGGCCTCGACACGACGCAAGCCGGTCTGATCCATCCCGTCGATCGCGGCATAAATCGCCATCAGCCGGTCAACGCGTTCGGGGTGTCCGGGTGGCGTGATGTGCTGCAGCCCGTCGGGGTGGGTAATGAGTGCGGTCGTCATATCAATCCGGTGCCAGCATGTATCCGGCCCCGCGCACGGTCTGCAGATAGCGAGGCTGTTTCGGGTCGGCTTCGATCTTGCGACGCAGCCGGGTGATCTGCACGTCGACGGCGCGCTCTTGGGCCTGGCCCTTGTCGCGGCCCAGATCTTCGACCAGCTTGGAGCGCGACACGGGCTCGCCCGGCTGGGACGAGAAGATGCGCATCAGGGCGACTTCGGTCGCGGTCAGACGGATCAGGTCTTCGCCCTGCCACATCTCGCCGCGTTCGATGTCATAGCGAATGTCGCCTAGTGTCAGCACCTTTGGCGTCTCGACCACCTCTTCGGTGGCGGGCACGCGGCGCAGGATGGCGTTGATCCGCAGCAACAGCTCCTTCGGCTCGAACGGTTTGGGCAGGTAGTCATCCGCGCCCGCCTCCAGCCCCGAAATCCGGTCAGAGCTTTCGCCCTTGGCGGTCAGCAACAGGATCGGGGTGTCGCGGCTTTTGCGCAGCTCTTTGGTGAAGGTGATGCCGTCATCGCCGGGCATCATCACGTCGAGCACGATCAGGTCGAAATCCAACCCTTCGAGCAGGCGGCGCGCATGTTCGGCGTCGCGGGCAGAAGTGCACCAGAAGCCGTTGCGCGACAGGAATTGCTGGATCAGTTTGCGGATCCGCTCGTCATCATCGACGATCAGCAGGTGCGCGTCGTTTTGCGACAGGGCCATCTACGCGCCCTCCTTGAAGGTCTTGAAGTGGCGACGCATTTCGGGGTCCATGATCTGTTCCAGCACTTGTCTAAAGCCCGCCACGGCTTCTGGCCCGGCGTCGCGGTAGGCGGCGCGCATGCGCACGCGCTGCGCCTCTGACAGCTCTTTCTCCAGCGCCTGACCCGCGTCGGTCAGGTACAGATGCCGCTCCCGGCGGTCCTGCTTGCCGACCCGGCTTTCGACCAGCCCGTCTTCGATCAGCGCGCGCAGCACGCGGTTGAGCGACTGTTTGGTGACGCCAAGGATGTCGAGCAGGTTGTTCACGGTGGTGCCGGGCGAGCGGTTGATGAAGTGCACCGCGCGGTGATGGGCGCGGCCATATTGATGCTCCGCCAGAATGCGGTCCGGGTCAGCGGTGAAGCCCCGATAGGCGAAAAACATCGCCTCGATGCCGCGGCGCAATTGGTCATCGGTCAGAAACAGCAGGCTCTCGCCGCTGCTTGGGTTTTGACCTGTCCCTCGGTCAGACATGGAGCTGGTCCTTTGCTCTCGATTACCGGCATATTATGTCAGCCTTGTTGACTTTCCAAGTAGCGAATGATAGCGAATCGTCACTTTGGTGAAATATTGTGACCGAAACGGACCCTTTCGGCGCAACAAATGAAAAGGACGAGGGCAATGGCTGGTGGATATGACGATCGTGACGGCGTCATCTGGATGGATGGCAAACTGGTGGACTGGCGGTCCGCCAATGTCCACATCCTGACCCACGGGATGCATTATGCCTCTTCCGTGTTCGAGGGCGAGCGCTGCTACGGCGGCAAGATCTTCGAGAGCCGCAAGCACTCCGAGCGGCTGATCTTCTCGGGCGAGCAGCTGGACATGCCGATCCCCTACACCGTCGACGAGATCGAGGCGGCGAAATACGAAGTGCTGAAAGCCAACAACCTGACCGACGCCTATGTGCGGGTTCTGGCGTGGCGCGGCGCGGGCGAAGACATGGGTGTTGCATCGGCCAAGAACCCCGTGCGCATGGCGGTCGCGGCCTGGGAATGGGGCGCGTATTATGGCGACGCCAAGATGAAGGGCGCGAAACTGGACATCTCGAAATGGAAGCGCCCGTCGCCCGAAACGATCCCCTGCTTTGCCAAGGCGTCCGGCCTTTACATGATCTGCACCATGTCCAAGCACGCGGCGGAGGCCAAGGGTTGCTCTGACGCGATGATGTTCGACTATCGCGGCTATGTGGCCGAGGCGACCGGCGCCAACATGTTCTTCGTCAAGGACGGGGAAGTGCACACGCCGAAGCCGGACTGCTTCCTGAACGGCATCACGCGGCAAACGGTCGTGGGCATGCTGAAGGACCGCCAGATCAAGGTGCATGAGCGCCACATCATGCCCGAAGAACTGGAAGGCTTCGAGCAGTGCTGGCTGACCGGCACCGCCGCCGAGGTGACGCCCGTTGGCTCCATCGGCGACTACAATTTCGAGGTCGGTGCCATCGCCCGCGACATCGCGGAAGGCTATGAGAAGCTTGTGCGCAGCTAGCGCTCCGCCCGCTCTCCGACGGTCAAAGCCCCGCCACTGCGCGGGGCTTTTTCATTAGGCCTCAACGCCTCTTGCGATGCGCAGGAAGTGCTGCGGCCGCGCGGAGCTGTCGGAGTTGCGCTTGCGGCGCTGCAGTACCAGCGTGCCCTTGGAGGGCATCGCGCGGCGCTGCATGGCGTAGGCCCAGCGGCGGGCCGTACTTGATGTGCCCGGCGCGTGTTGATCTAGGATATGACGCATGACTGGAATCTCCCGTGTCTTCGTGGAGCACCACAATAGCACACCAGACCTGATTCCGCAGGTCCGGTTTCTGAGCCCACCCGGATCGGCGGGGCTTTGCGTGGACCTGAGCCTGCGGAAGGCTACTGCGCGGCGGCCATCGGCGCGTCGGCGAGGGCCACAAAGCTGACAACCGGGGCGAGGTCACCGCGCCCCTCCCATTCCCACGCGCGGTCGGCAAGGGTCATCATCTGCTTGGGCGTCACGTCGGACACGGCAGCGTCGTAGATCACATCGATCCAGACTTCATCGGCTTGGGTTTCCTGGTGCGACTGCCCTATCTCGACGCGGTGGAACATCTCTGCACCAAGGGTCTCGCGGGCAATTTCTTCTATTGAGGCCATGACTGCTCCTCCTGTGGATAAATCATGCCGCCAAAGCTGCCCCAAGGGAATCCCTTGTAACAAAGAGTCATCAAATCGGCGGAATTACCCCTGTGGGGTCATGGACTTACGTGCTGCGGCGCGGTCTTTGCCCAGCTGGCGTTCGCGGTAGATGATCAAGATACCCGCGATCACGATCAGGGCGATGCCACCCAGCATCGGGACGGTCGGGACCTCGGCAAAGATGAAGAAGCCGATGGCGAGTGCCAGTAGGATCGAGCTGTACTCGAAAGGAGCGACGACGGAGGCATCCGCATAGCGGTAGCTCGACGTCAGAAAGATTTGGCCGACCCCGCCGCACAGCCCTGCGCCGATCAGCGCCGCGGCCTCGGGTCCTGTCGGCCAAACCCAGCCGAAGGGCAGCGTCATCAGCGACAGGGTCGAGGCGGTCACGGCGAACCAGAATACGATGGCCGATGTCGGCTCTGACATGGTGAGCTTGCGCACGAAGACATGGGCGAGGCCCGCCATCACAGCGGATCCGAAGGCAAGTAATGCACCGATGGCCAGATACGGGTCGCCGTCGCTGTCGGCAAACACCGTCAGGCGCGGCCATATGATGATAAGCACGCCGATCATGCCCAGCGCCACGGCCGTCAGGCGAAAGATGCGGACGTTTTCGCCCAGAAACATCGCAGCGAAAATGACGACGAGGACGGGCTGGGCGTATTGGATCGCCTTGACCTCTGACAGGGGCAGAAGGCCCAACGCGGCAAAGCCCATGGACATGGCAGTCACACCGACCAATCCGCGCCAGAAGTGGCCAAGCGGATTTTCGGTTTTCAGCCCGGTGCGCAGCTCGCCCCGCCAGATGATCCAGCCGAGGATGATGGGCAGCCCAAAGAAAGAACGGAAGAATACTGTCTCGCCCGGCGGCACTCGGACGGAGGCGATCTTGACCAGCGTCGCCATTGCCATGAAGAACACGACCGCCCCCAGTTTCGAGAAGATCGCGAGGGGGATGTTCGGCTTGGGCTTTTCCATGCCCTCCGGTCTAGCTCAGCCCCGCCTGAGGCTCCATCCCTTTGAAGGTCGGCGCATGATAGAGCGGGGTGTCGGTGTCCTCGATCTCGCGCATGACGCTCATTGTGCCAACGTCCGGTCCCCGTCCCGGTTCGCGCAGAACCACCGCGTGGATGCGTCCGGGATGGCGCTTGATCGCGTCAAGATAGACGTGCGCGTCGTGCTGGCCGGTATCGCCCATCAGGATCGCGGGAAGGTCGGGATTGGCCGCGAGGATCGTATCGATCGCCGCCCCCTTGTGGTCGCCATGGGTGCCGGTGATGAACTGGTTTTCCGACAGGCCGAGGTCGCGCAGGAACTTTGGGCCGCGCACGAGGCGGGCATGGCGAAAGATCTGCTCCAGGAAGTGGTGGAAATTCCACGGGCTGGAGCTGACATAGAACACCGGGTTCCGGCCATCCTCCGACAGTGTGTCCATCAGGGCAATCGCGTCCGAGAAGACCCGGCGGGTCAGCGCATTGCCCGAGAAAGAGGTCCAGAGATTCTTCCACAAAACATACGCGCCGGTTTCCAGCATCGTGTCGTCAATGTCAGAGATCACGAGAAACCGCGCATCGTCGCGTGGGACAAGGGCGTGGCACATGGCCTGATCTTCGAACCCTTCGATATCGAGATCGACCTCATGCCAACCGGAAGTCTCAGGGCGTGGCAGTTCGAGCCTGAAGTAGCCTTCCTCATCCGTGACGGCCTCTACGCCTTGGGCGCGGACCGTGACGTTTTGCACCTCGTCTGTGAGAAACAGCGAGATCATCTGGCGAATGTTGGTCAGAACCGACTGGCTTTCAGTGGGATTGGCGCGCGTCACTTTGGACAGCACGCGACCCCGGACAATCAGGCTGTCGGGCGTGGCGTAGCCGATATAGGGGTCGATGACGCGGCCCTGCCCGGTGCGGCCAAAGGCGCGATCATAGAGGGTTTCGGCTTTCAGGGCGGCGCGGTGCAGGAACTCTTTCATCCTGACCAACGCCGCCGCCCGGAGGCGGTTCCCTAGAAGAACACCCGCTCGATGGCCCAATACGCCCCGACAATCGCAATCGCGATAGAGGCGGGGATCGAGATGCGGGCGCGATACCACGGCTTCTTGCCAAACCAGTACCCCACCGCGAGGAAGGCGAGGCCAATGACAGTGAGCTGCCCGACCTCGACCCCGATGTTGAAGCCGATGAGCCCCGCGACAAAGCGGCCCGGCGCCAGCCCGAACTCGCCCAGCACGGAGGCAAAGCCAAGGCCGTGTAGCAAGCCAAAGGCGAAGATGACGAGCGGTCGCCACCAAGTGATCTTGTTGGTGAATATGTTTTCGACCGCCACATAGACGATGGATGCCGCAATCAATGGCTCCACGATGGCCGGGTTGACCGTGACATACCCAAGGCTCGCCAAGGCAAGCGTGATGGTGTGGGCGACGGTGAAGACGGTGACCTGCGTGATCAGCGGCCGCATCTGCAGGGACAGGAAGAACAGGCCCAGCACGAACAGGATGTGGTCGAGGCCCTTGGGAATGATGTGATCAAAGCCCACGCCGATATAGCGCACGAACACGGAAAACGCGCTTTCGGTCGCGGCACCGACGCGCGGCAGCGGCTCTGACAGGGCTCCGCCTTCAAGATAACCCGCATAGGCGTCATCGCCGCCTTCAGCTTGGCGCAAAATGAGGGGGCCATTCTCCGCTTGCCACCCGGCGCGCAGATCAGAGCTGTCTTCGGGCAATGCACCGGTGAGCGTGACAGTCGTATCGCGGGGCAGCTCCAGATCGGATTGTGGCGTGACCTCGACGCCGGTCAGATCGAGCGTCACGGGCGTCTCTCCGGCCAGAACGGTGATGCCGGCGGCGATCCGGGGCCAGGCCTCGCGCAGCTGGGTTTCCAGCTCTTCGGCGGAGAGTTCACGCAAGGCGTCGTATTGCTCGGCCTCGGGGGCCTCGTTGGTGTCTTCGAGCCCATCGAGATTGATGCCCGCGATCAGCGATTCCGCGGTCAGGCGGATCGTCATGTCGACCTGCGCCTCTGAGACGGAGACGTCCGCGATGGCCGGACGCACTTCGTGCGCGCGCGCCGGCGTCAGGAAAGTGATTACGGCCAGCATTGACATCGCGGCCAGCTGCATCAGCATGAGCGGGGTGAATTTTCTGGAGATCATCATGTTCTTGTCGCGCACTTCTTTCGTCCTTGCCATGTCACTGTGGGGGCTGCAGGCCAGCGCCCATGAGTTCTGGATTTCGCCTGAAGCCTACGTGATACCGAACGGCGGACAGGTTCAAGCCGAACTTCGGGTGGGCGAGGAGATGAGCGGCGCGGGATACTCTTTCAACCCACGCACTTTCGAGCGGTTCGAGCTGATCCAGGGCGGGCAAACGGTAGAGGTCGAGGGGCGTTTGGGCGACAGACCCGCGCTGGACATGACCGCGCCGGGCGAAGGCCTGCTGGTCGTAGTGCACGAAACCACTGCCAATCGCCTGACCTACACCCAGATGGCGAAGTTCGAGAAATTCGCCACCCACAAGGATTTCGACGACGCCGTGGGCCAGCATCGCGCACGCGGACTGCCCGAGGACCGCTTTGTCGAGCGCTACCACCGCTACGCAAAAAGCCTGATCGCCGTCGGCGACGGGGCCGGGTCCGATGTCGAGGTCGGTATGAAGACCGAAATCTTGGCTCTTGCAAACCCTTACACGGATGATCTGGCCGAGATGCCAGTGAAGGTCCTTCTTGACGGTGCACCGCGCGCCGATGCCCAGATCGAACTGTTTGAAAAGGCCCCCGATGGCAGCGTCACGGTCACGCTGCACCGCACGGACGCGGAAGGCATGGGTGCGGTCCCGGTCAAGCCGGGGCACGAATACCTTGTCGACGCGGTCGCGCTGATCCCGCTGGATGAAGGCGATCCCACGCAAACGCCGGTCTGGTGGACGGTCTGGGCCGCGCTGACCTTCATGGTCCCGGAGTAAGGTTGAAGATAGGGCACAAGGAAAACCCCCGAACTGACCATCAGTCCGGGGGTTCCTATATTCGTAGCACCCGACACGGGCATCTGGGTGGGGGCTGATTAACCCGCCCCGGGCTTGAGACCTAACTCGCTACAAGGCCGGGTATGGCGAGGATTCGGGGCCGCAATGCGGAGCATTGTGGGAATTGCAGCGCCCCCTTCGCGGCTTTTTGTGGGCGGGTGCTTGATTTGCGGCGCGGCCCGGACCACCATCACCCCATGAACCAAAACATAACTATCCCCTTCCCGTCCCCGGCAGCCAACGACAAGGTCGCCTTTCAGCGGCGCGAGCTTGGGGACATCCTGACGCTCTACGGTCGTATGGTGGCCGCCGGTGAGTGGCGCGATTACGGGATTTCGATGCTGAAGGACGTCGCGGTCTTCTCGATCTTCCGCCGCGCGGCCGAGCACCCGATCTACCGCATTGAAAAACGCCCGAAACTTGCCGCCAAACAGCAGACCTACGCGGTAATCGGCATGGACGGGCGCATCCTGAAGCGGGGTGCGGACCTTAAACAGGTATTGAGGGTTTTGGAGAAAAAGCTGATCCGCGCGGTGGATTAGGGTCTGCGCGCGCTGGTGACGCGTCCACCGCCGGACGCTTCGATCCGGGCAATGGCCTCTGAAATCGGCTCGTAGGAAACGGACATGTGATGGGCATTCGCGTGGATCATCATACCCGGCTTCGACACGATCGCGACATGGCCTTTCCAGAACAAAAGATCGCCCCGTTCGGCGCGATCATGGTCTATTTCAGTGCCGATCTGCGCCTCTTGCATGTCGCTGTCGCGGGGGCAGTCCTGCCCGCACGCCCGATATGCCGTCTGCACCAGCCCGGAGCAGTCGATGCCGTGGCGGGTGCTGCCACCCCAAAGATAAGGCGAGCCGAAGAATAAATCCGCGACCGCCACCGGATCATCCATCCGGGTGCCCAGCGGCAGCAGATGCATGGTGGGCACGAAGCCACCGTTGGACAGGCGCGACCAGCTGCCCTCTTCCTCCATCACCTGCACCTCGGAGCCCAGGTAAAGCGTGCCGGTGTTCATCAGCTTCATGTTTGCGCCGGGATAGAGATGCGTCGAAGGCACCGCGACCCAATGGGTCGGATCGTGGGGGCGGTCGAGCAGATCTTCGGAGACATAGCCGCAATACCCGTCATGCACGGATTGACCAAAGGCGAACCCCTTGCGCCGCTCAAGCACGTTGAACAGATCACCGTAAAGAAGCTGCGCGGTGCGGCGGCCCTCTGGCCGGCCCATGATGTCGCCGAACGCGCTGCTGCATTGGGTCAGCTCGCCATCGGTATAGGTCGGCACCTCGACCTGGCCTTTAAGCTCGGTCGCTGCGACCCGCGCATTGGCGGGTGTGAGCCTTGGATCGAGGCTCATAGATCAAGCACGTCCGGCAAGGCCGCAAGGATCGCCCGCGCCCCCATGCCGACGCCGCCCTTCGGCCGTCCCGGCGCGGGCGAAGGCTGCCAGCCGTAGATATCAAAATGCGCGAACTTGGCCGTGTTAGACACGAAACGCCGCAGGAACAGCGCCGCCGTGATGGAGCCTGCAAACCCGCCTGAAGGCGCATTGTCCAGATCGGCGATACCCGGCTCGATCATCTGCTCATACGGGTCGTGGAAGGGCATTTGCCACACTGGGTCCCGGGCGCGCTGCGCGCCTTCGCGTAACGCGTCGGCAAGCTTGTGCGTGTCGGTGTAAAATGGCGCCAGATCGGGGCCAACCGCGACACGCGCCGCGCCTGTCAGGGTCGCCATGCAGATCATCAGATCGGGCGGGGTCTCGTCCGCGAGGGCCAGCGCGTCGGCGAGCACCAGCCGCCCCTCTGCGTCGGTGTTGTTGATCTCGACCGTCAGACCCTTGCGGGAGGTCAGGATATCTTGCGGGCGGAAGGCTGAACCATCGATGGAATTTTCCACCGCCGGGATCAGAACGCGCAATTGTAGCTTCAGTCCAAGCCCCATGATCATATGCGCAAGGCCCAGCACGGTCGCGGCCCCGCCCATGTCCTTTTTCATCAGGCCCATGGAGCTTGCGGGTTTGATATTCAGACCACCCGTGTCGAAACACACGCCCTTGCCCACCAGAACCAGTGTCGGACCTTTGGTACCCCATTGGAGATCCAGCAGGCGTGGTGGCGTGGCGGAGGCGCGGCCCACGGTGTGGATCATCGGGAAGTTCTGCGCGAGCAGATCGTCGCCTTTTGTGACAGACAGCGAGGCGCCATGCGCCTCTGCCAGCGCTGATGTGGCGGCCTCCAATGCATCCGGGCCCATGTCTGACGCGGGCGTATTGATCAGGTCGCGTGTGAGCGCCTCCCCTGCAGCAATCGTCTCTAACCTTGCCGAATTCAGTCCATCGGGACAGATCAGTCGCGCCTCGTGCGGGGGCTTCGCCTTGTAGCGCTGGAACGTGTATTGCGACAGCAGCCAGCCAAGCGCGTGCTCTTCCAACCGATCATGGTCGTGCTCGGTCTCCAGCCGGTAGATGCCTTTCGGCAGCTTTTCGGCGCACGCGGCCATTGTGAAGCGCTGCCGCTTGCGAGACGCGCTATCCCCAAGACCGGCCAGCGCCTGCGCGATGCCGCCATCGTCATCCGGGATCGTGCAGACCGTACCCGCGCTGCCGGTAAATCCTTGGGCTTTCACCCAGACCTTCAACGTGTCTGGCTGCGCCTCGAGCCAGCCTGATACGGCGTCTTTCGTCAGGGCGAACAGGGGGATCGCCTGCGCCCCCGATTTCGCAAATTTAAGTCGAGTGTGATCCATTTTCGCCGCCCTGCTTCGGTCTTTGCAGCAGCCTACTGACTGCCACGTGATCCGCAAGGGCGCGGGGTCTCAGTCAGACGCGAATGTCCTGCATATCCCACACAGCACTGAGCGAGCGGTCGGCAATCCGGCGCAGACGGGTCAAAGTCGCCGCTAGTGGAATACCCTCGCAGGCTTGCGCACAAGCCATCACGTCTTCGGCCACGCGGGCAAACGTGGTCATCCCGATATGTTCCGCTGTCTTCGCCATCACCGATGCGCGGTCCTGCAGCGCGTGAAGATCATGCTGACGGTAGGCCGTTTCCACCTCGACAATCCCGCGCGCCAATTCTTCGATCGCGGTGGTGATCATCGCCTCTGCCTTCAGCTCCCCCATGGAGACGCAAAGCTCGACCAGCCGGTCGGGATCAATCGTCACCGCCTCGCGCATTTCCAGTCTACAAATCTCTTCCATCTCGCACCTATTTCGCCATGCCCCCAACAGCAGTTCGCAGCACCGTGCCCAAGGAACCTGAACATTCTCTTTCCACCAACCCCAATTTTCCCTCGAATTTCGCACCAATTGTTTCTACTAATTCCGAAATTTCCGAGGACGAGCCGCCCATGCACGCTGCCAAGCCCCTGCCTTCTTACCTGATCAACCGCTACAAGAGCTGGAAGACGACGACCTATCTCGAAAACGAGGCGTGGTTCCGCAGGCTGGCCACTGAAGGCCAGCATCCCCGCGCGATGGTGATCGCGTGTTGCGACAGCCGCGTGAATGCAATCTCGCTCTTCGGGGCGGAGCAGGGCGAGTTCTTCATGCACCGCAACATCGCGAGCCTGGTTCCGCCCTTCAATCCGGACGGCGAATATCACGGCACGTCTGCAGCCGTAGAATACGCAGTAACGGGGCTGGGTGTGGCCCATATCATCGTGCTGGGTCACTCGAATTGCGGGGGCGTGGCCGGGTGCCACGACATGTGCGCAGGAACGGCGCCGCAACTGGAAGAGAAGACGTCTTTCGTCGGGCGCTGGATGGATATTCTGCGGCCGGGCTACGACCGGGTCAAAGACATCGACGACGAAGCGTCCCGCCGTCGCGCTTTGGAAAAAGAGGCCGTGGTGATTTCGCTGGAAAACCTGACGGGCTTCCCGTTTATCGCGGAAGCGCTGGACAGTGGCTTGCTGAGCTTGCACGGCCTGTGGACGGATATCGAAGAAGGTGGCCTGGAGCACTACGTGCCGGAAACGGGTTTTCAGCCTGTTTAAGGTCTGAATGATTGGAGAATATGTGTGGGTGAAATACTTGCGTTAGCGGCGGACAACTTGCTGTCACCGCTGATATTGTTCTTCGTGCTTGGCCTCGCCGCAGCCTTCGCGCGATCCGATCTGACCTTCCCCGAAGCCGCGGCGAAGGCGATGTCGATCTACCTGCTGTTCGCGATCGGATTCAAGGGCGGCGCTTCGGTCGTCGCGCACGGAATCGACGGCGGCCTGATCCTGTCGCTTCTGGCGGGAGCGCTTCTGTCTGCGCTGATCCCTTTCATCGCGTATGCGTTGCTGCGCGTCATGACCAATCTCAGCACAATCGATGCTGCAGCGGTCGCGGGTCACTACGGCTCGATCTCCATCGTCACCTTTGTCGCCTGCTCGACGGCGCTCACCGGCCGGGGGCTCGACCCAGAGGGCTACATGGTCGCCGTCGCCGCGATCATGGAGGCCCCTGCGATCCTGTCGGCCCTATGGCTTGTCTCGCGCAGGGCGGGAGGCTCCGGCATGGATGGCGATCTGTTACGGGAGATCCTGCTCAACGGCTCCATCGTTCTGCTGATCGGCAGCTTCCTGATCGGCGGGATCACCGGCGATGAGGGGCTCGAGAAGATCGCAAGCTTCATCGTCGCGCCATTTCAGGGCGTTTTGTGTCTATTCCTGCTGGATATGGGTCTTGTTGCGGGTCGCGGCCTTCGCGAAAGCGGCAAATATCTCAACCGCGGGGTGTTCATATTCGGGATGATCATGCCGCTGGTGGGCGCGATCCTGGGTCTTGTCATAGGCCTTCTTCTGGGGCTTTCCGTCGGCGGTGTCGCGCTGTTCATGACACTTTGCGCCTCTGCCAGCTACATCGCGGTGCCTGCGGCCATGCGGGTCGCCCTGCCAGAGGCAAACCCGTCGATCTATCTGACCCTGTCGCTAGGCATCACCTTCCCCTTCAACCTAACGATTGGCATCCCGACCTACATCGCGGTGGCCAGCATTTTTGCCGGAGGCTGAGACATGCAAACCCACAAGGCCAAACGGGTCGTCATCACGATCGAGGCGATCATGCAGAAGCGCCTGACCGACATCCTCGAAGGGGCTGGGGTCACAGGCTATTCGATCCTGCCGGTTCTGGGCGGCTCGGGCCGCTCCGGGGCATGGTCGCGCGAGGGTCAGGTCAGTCGCGCAAGCGGCATGGTCCAAGTGATCTGCATCATCAAGCCAGAGCGTCTGGACGGCCTCCTGGAAGCCGTGTTCAAGGTCGTGGACAAACATATCGGCGTGGTCACGATCGCGGATGTCGAGGTCCTGCGCGCCGAGCGGTTCTAGACCCTAATCAGGCTCAAGGTCGCCATTGCAGCTGCTGCCCATCGGGCCAATCCATTTGAACATTCACGCGAACCGTGCGCTTCTCGCCGGGCCCAAGCTCCAGATCCCAGACCGAGACGCCGCGCTTTTGCTCGAAATCCGCATCAGCTGGGTTGGGACGCGTCGAGACTGACACCTCAAGATTTTCCTGCTCGGAATAGGGCAGAGCAAAAATCGTTTGCACCTGCTCGGTCGTGTCCAGCAGGTTTTCGACCGAAAACTCCATCTGCTGCACGCGGGTGCTGCTGGATGTCAGGAAGCCCCGGTCGCCGGTATCGTTGTCCAAAAGCTTATAGTCTAGCCGCAGACCCTCGAGAGAGCCGAAGCTGACCTCCGCTTTGGCCCCGGCCGGCACGAGGTCCAGATCACTGCGCCCGACGAAAACCCCGTCTCGTGAAACGGAGACCTGCCCGGGCAGAAACGGCTCGGGCGTGCTGTTCGTGAACTCGGCCATCAGGAACGCCGTCTCATCAAATCGCGGGGCCGCGCGATTGAATTCACGGGCATCGAAAGTGAAATCATCCAAGGCCAGGATCAACTCGGAGCCGCCGGAGGCGAGGCTTACGGGTGTGGGGTAGTCATACGTTACGGACAGGCCGTCGATGACAGCTTGCGCTGTCGGCGCGGCGACCGCCTCCACCTCAAGATCAGCTGCGCTGCCAGCGCGGGCAAAAGAGGAAACATCCTCCGCCTGCGAGCGGACCGAGACGCCGTAGCCCGCCTTGCCCTTCGCAAAAATCGACGCCTGATTTGGGAAGGGCTCGGTCGGATCGACCTGCGCAAAGGGGTTGGCTGTGGAGAGGATCAGATCGGCCTCCGACCACCGTTCTCCGGTGGATTGCTGCAGCACGACCTTGCGCTCCATCGCGATAGAGGCGTCGTCGCCGCGAGTAAGATCTAGATCGTAATCCGCGCGCCAGCCTGCGTTGTAGACAAGCGTATCAATTGTCAGCTCGACTGGCCCTGCGGCACCCGTCTCGACTGCCATCTCCAAGAGTGTCAGAGGCCCGGTGGGCGGGTTTAGAGCCTGAAACTCGGCCTCTGCCAGACCGAGCGCCACGCGCGCCTCGTCGCGGGCCTTCTCATCCGCGCGCAGAGCGATGCTGGCTTGGTATTGCGCAGTCCAGGCGCTGGAAAGCTCGGCCGCGACCATGTCAGCGGCAGCCTTCAACGCGTCTGGATCAGTGCTGGTCTGCGCGGCCCCGGTGAGGGTCCGAAGGTATGCGTTGCGCGCCTTCTGCGCCTCGACCTGAGCCTGGCCCAGGATCACCCGGTCTTCGAGCGCCTGCACCGCGTCGCGGGCGGCCTCGACCCGGTCTGCGGCGGCGATCTGCTCAGGCGTGCGAGCGTCCTTGGGATCTGTGAAATGGTTTGGCAGCAACCGTATCGCCCCCACTGCGACGTTGTCCGCAGTGCTCACCCGTGGCGGGCCGACGCTAAAGCCCTGCCGCAGATACGGGATACGGATGATGTGCTCGCCTGCAGGCAGCTCGGCCGCCACCACCCGCGTCACGCTCGCGCCCTGCGGGTAGACCGTGACCTGCGAAATATTCGGGACGATGAACACCTCCTCCGCATAGGCAGTGGAGGTGACAAGAAGGGCGGCGAGCGACAGAGAACGGAGCATATGAAAAGGGCCTCACATCGAAAGGATATGAGGCCCAGTGTTTCGTGTACGCTGCGCGATGGCTAGCCTTTTTTGAGCGCCCGTTGGCCCAGCGTTTCGGCGATCTGCACCGCGTTCAGCGCGGCGCCCTTGCGCAGGTTGTCGGACACGCACCACAGGTTCAGACCGTTCTCGATGGTGCTGTCCTGCCGGATGCGGGAGATGAACGTGGCAAAATCGCCCACGCATTCCACCGGCGAGACGTAGCCGCCATCTTCGCGCTTATCGATCACCATGATGCCCGGCGCCTCGCGCAGGATGTCGCGCGCTTCGTCCTCATCAAGGAAATCCTCGAACTCGATATTCACGGCTTCCGAGTGGCCCACGAAGACCGGCACGCGCACACAAGTCGCGGTGACCTTGATGGACGGGTCGACGATCTTCTTGGTCTCGGCGACCATCTTCCACTCTTCCTTGGTGGATCCGTCTTCCATGAACACATCAATATGCGGGATCACGTTGAACGCGATCTGCTTGGTGAACTTGGTCGCGGGCTTCTCGTCAACCGGGTTGTAGATCGACTTGGTCTGATCCCAAAGCTCGTCGATGCCTTCCTTGCCCGCGCCGGAGACCGACTGGTAGGTCGACACGACAACGCGTTTGATGCGCGCGCGGTCATGGAGCGGCTTGAGCGCCACCACCATCTGCGCGGTCGAACAGTTCGGGTTCGCGATGATGTTCTTCTTGGAATAGCCCATGATGGCGTCGGCATTCACCTCCGGCACGATCAGCGGCACGTCGGGGTCGTAGCGGTAAAGCGACGAGTTATCGATCACCACGCAGCCCGCGGCAGCGGCCTTGGGCGCGTATTTCTTCGTCGCCTCGGAACCGACGGCAAACAGCGCCATGTCCCATCCGGTGAAGTCAAAGGTGTCCAGATCCTTGGTCTTCAGGGTTTTCTCGCCAAAGCTGACTTCGGTGCCGATCGAGCGGCGGGAGGCCAGCGCCTCGATAGCGTCCACGGGGAAGTGGCGCTCATCCAGAATGTTCAGCATCTCGCGGCCCACGTTACCCGTGGCGCCAACGACGACGATTTTGTAACCCATGATCCTTTTGATCCTTCTAATGAGTCTTGGTTTCGGACGGGGCCTGATACCCCTTTGCCACATGGGGCGAAAGAGGCTTGTTCCTGACGCCTTGCCGCATGGCCGCGACCTGCGGTAGGTATGCCGCCTGAAACAGCGCGAGCGAGCCTGAACTTGGACACCCCCGAACATTCAACCATAGCCCAGTCGGAGCAGCCCGGCCGCGTACTGTTCGGCCGCCTGTGGCGCGGCTACCTCAAGAAACACTGGCCGGTCATGGCGGTCGCGTTCCTGTTCATGGTGATCGAGGGCTCCACCTTGGGCGCGCTCAGCTACATGTTGCAGCCGATGTTCGATTTGGTCTTCGTGGAAGGGCGTGAAAGCGCGATCTGGTGGGTCGGCATCGGCATCTTCAGCCTGTTCGTGATCCGCGGTGTCACCGGCATTATCCACAAGACGCTTCTGACGCGTGTGTCCTATCTGGCCTCCACCGAAGTACAGGTGGATTTGCTGGAGCACACCCTGACGCTCGACAACGCGTTTCATTCACAGACCTCGCCAGGCGCGATGATCGAACGAGTGCAGGGGGATGTCACCTCGATCCAGCACCTGTGGAACCTGATCCTGATCAGTGCGGGCCGGGATGTGATCGCCCTCATCTCCCTGATGGGCGTCGCCATCTTCATCGATTGGAAATGGACGCTCGTCGCCATCATCGGGGCGCCACTTCTCATCGTTCCGAGCCTTATCGTCCAGCGCTATGTCCGCCGCAAATCCCTGCAGCTGCGCGATATTGCGGGCAAGCGGACCACTCGGCTCGACGAGGTCTTTCACGGCATCACGCCCGTGAAGCTGAACCGCATGGAAGGCTACCAAACGGCGCGTTTCGCTGACCTCTCCGGCACATGGGTCCGCGCGATGATCAAGACGGTCGCAGGGCAATCAAGCGTTCCTGCCCTGGTGGACGTTGCCGTGGGTCTTGGGTTCTTCTGTGTGCTGCTCTTCGGTGCACCCGAGATCATCTCCGGCGAGAAAACCATCGGGCAGTTCATGAGCTTCTTCACGGCTATGTCGCTCGCGTTCCAGCCCATGCGACGGCTTGGCGGCGTGCTGGGTCACTGGGAAATGATGATCGCAAGCCTGTCGCGGATTTTCGGGCTTTTCGACATGAAGCCGACAGTTATCGACACTAACACTGCGGAAAAGCCGCTTGCCGCGCCCAGTATTTCGATCGAAGGCGCAGAGCTGAGCTATGGGGACAACCCGGTTCTTACCGGTCTGAGCTTCGAGGTGGACGCGGGCACAACGGTGGCCCTGGTCGGTCCTTCCGGCGCGGGCAAGAGCACGGTGTTCAACGTCCTGACCCGGCTGGTCGATCCCGCAGAGGGCGTGGTCAAAATCGGTGGTATCGACATCAAGGAGCTGCCGCTGAGCCAGCTGCGCGGGTTGTTCTCGGTGGTCTCTCAGGACGCCTTGCTATTCGATGAAACCTTGCGCGAGAACATCCTGCTGGGCCGCACCGATATCGACGAAGAGACGCTGCAAAAGGTCCTCGACGATGCCCATGTCAGCGATTTCCTGAAGAGCTTTCCGGACGGGTTGGAGACAGAGGCAGGGCCGCGCGGCTCGAACCTGTCGGGCGGCCAGCGCCAGCGCATCGCCATCGCACGCGCGCTTTTGCGTGACACGCCGATCCTGCTGCTGGACGAGGCCACAAGCGCGCTTGATGCAGAATCCGAGAAGGTCGTTCAGACCGCGCTGGAGCGACTGTCCAAGGGGCGCACAACGCTCGTCATTGCACACCGCCTGTCCACCGTGCGCGAGGCGGATCAGATCATCGTCATGGACCACGGGCGGGTGGCCGAAAAGGGCACGCACGCGGAGCTGCTCGCGCTCAACAATATCTACGCCCGGCTACATGAGCTTCAATTCAAGACCGGGACCGCGCCGTTCACCGGCGACGTGCCGCAACCGATCCTGGATGCGCAGGTCGAAGCGCAGCAGCCCGGCCCGGTCCGTAACTTCCTCAATCGTTTCTTTGGGCGCGCGAGCTAGCCGTGCTTTTTAGAGAGCTGGCGCATCTTTCTGCGAAATAGCGGGCGCTGAATTTCCGCGTTCAGCTTTTCGGCCAAACCGCGCTTGCCTTGAATGGTCGTAGGGCCCGGCAGATCATGAACCCCTGACGGGCTGACGACGACCGGGCGAACGCCGGTCTCCCAAAACATCTGCACCAGAACGTCCACCGGGCGATCGATGCTCTGCGCGGATTGCAACAGTGCTGTCGCGGCGTCCCGACTGATCATTTGCGCCGAAGCGCGCAGCGGAACGACAACAGGGCGCAACAGCTTCACTGTGCCATCGCTCGTGATCTCTGTCGCATCACTCGGCACGGGTCGGGTTTGAAACTGGATGTAGCCATGTTCGGCGATATGGCGTTGCGCGAGGTCAGCGGCCCTCGCGAACACGTCCGGGTCGATCCCGACATCATCCTCAAACACCATCGCCGCCGGTAACTTCTGGTCCACGATATGTCGCCAAATCGCGCGGTGGCTTTCGAAACACGCGACCTCCCCGTTCGATAGGGCGAAGGGAAATTTGGGCTGAAATAGAGCTTCTTCCGCCCGCATCCCGTCCAACGCACCCGGAACAGATCCGTCGCAGGCGGGCCAAGCTTGCGCGGGAAATGGTAACGCTTCGATCAACTGATCGACCTGCGCACGGCGCGCCGTGGCGCGGGCTAGGTGAATGATGAAGCCTTCCATCAACCTTCGCTCCAAAGTGTCTCGTAGACCGCGTTGATTCCCGCGACCTCGGTCTCGATGCCGTATTGAGCACGCGCGACCTCGACGGCGCTCTTCGACAGACTGCCCAACTGATCGGGATCGGCCAAGAGGCTATTCACGGCATGCGCGGCTGCATCCACGTCCTCCAACGCTACGACATGCCCTGCGCGGCCATCATCCGAGAATGCCCGGAAGTATCCCGTGTCGGAGGCCACGAACGGCACGCCGGAGGCCATCGCCTCCAACGGGGTCATGCCGTATCCCTCGTATCGTGGCAGCGGAACCAGCAGGCTCAAAGCGCGGATGAGCGCAGGCAGGCGTTCAGGCTCTATTTCACCAATAAATCGTAATCGATCCGCGAGACCCGCCGCGTCGATCTGGCGTTTGAGTGCGCTCAGAAAGGCCTGATCCCCACGCCCGGCCCGCCCAATCACGAGGGCTGTCGCATTTGGGTGGTGCGGCAAGATCCGAAGCATCGTGTCGACAAACAGGTCGGTGCCCTTTTCGGGTCTGATCCTGCCAATCGTGGCAAGGCCAATCGAGCCGGGGAATCCGGTTTCATTCCAAGCCGCCCCCCGGTCTTGAGCGGGATGGAAGCGCTGCGTGTCGACGCCGTGCGGCACCACCGCGCGGACATGGGGCACGAAGCTTGCGGCCAGCTCGGTCGTGGCAATGACCGCGTCCATGCGCGAGATCAGCCAACGCGGAAATGCAGAATGCCGTCGCTGCGCGGCGGAGGTGAATACAATCTTAATTGGCAACCGCAGCACGTCCCGGGTCCAGAGCGCCGCGCGCATCTCGGTGTTGCGTCGCACATGCCAGATCGCGAACGGCTTGCCTGCGGGAGGGGTACGGGACATCTCCCGCGCCTGTTTCAGGGTAATGGGATCGGGACACCCGGGCAGCGGCTCGCCCACCAGCACGACCTCATCGCCTTGCGCGCGCACCACTCCGGCGGCCGTTGCGGACACACCGGTAAAGTTGCGGTTGAAATTGGTGACGAACACAGGGGCCATGAAACTCCCTACGCCACAAGTCCGGCTTCGGCAAACTGTAAGCTCAGGTTGACAGCGCCTGTGCGACAGATCATCGTTTTTACCATGACCTCTGGCTTCAGCGCACCTGATCTGCCCGCTCCCGCTGCCCGCGGGATGTGCACGGATTGTGGCCTATCGCGCATGGGTATCGAGAAATCCTGTGGCACGGCGTGCCAGTTCATTCAACCGGACTACCCGACAGCCGAGGCGCGCATCCACGGCCGCGCGCGGCGTCACGACGAACAGTTCTTCGGGCCGGTCGAGGCGATGCACAAGGCCGCCCTCAAGAAGCCGCGCGAAGGCGCACAATGGACGGGGCTGACCACGCGGCTTGCCCAGCGACTTTTGGAAACCGGCGCGGTGGATGCCGTTCTCTGTGTCGGGCCCGACCCGGAGGATCGCTGGAAGCCCCGACCGATCCTCGTCACCGAGCCCCAAGGCATGATCGAAGCGAGGGGCATGCGGATGGGGTATGCGCCGGTTTTGGCTTTGTTAGAGCCTGCGGAAAAGGCTGGACACAAACGCATCGCGATGATCGGCATCCCGTGCCAGGTCTACGCTCTGCGCCAGATCGAGGCGCAGCTGGGCTTCGAGCGGATTTATGTCATCGGCACGCCCTGCTCCGACAACACAACGACCGAGAACTTTCACGACTTCCTCTCCCGCCTCTCTGACGCGCCGGAAACGATCAGGTATCTCGAGTTCAAGCCCGACTTCCATGTCGAGCTGCGCTTCGATGATGGCCGTCGGCAGGACATACCGTTTCTGAAACTGCCCCTCTCCGACCTCGACCCGGATTTCTTTCCGCTGACCTGTAGGACGTGTGTGGACTACACCAATGCATTGGCGGATATCACGGTGGGCTACATGGCGGGCGAGGGCGAGCAATGGCTGATCGTACGCAATGGGCGCGGCCGGGAAATGCTGGATGCGCTTGGGTCCGAGGTGAAGCTGTCGCCGGTTGGAACGCGCGGCAGGCGGAAAGGCTCCGTCACCGGGTTCATGGAGAACACCAAGCGCGCGGCGGGCGGGCTACCTTTGCGCCGGATGCCAGATTTCATGCGTGGCTTCATGGGCTGGCTGATGCCGAAGATCGGGCCGCGCGGGCTGGAGTTTGCCAAGGCGCGCTTGGAGATGAAAGCGATCGAGACCGTTTTGCATTTGCGCCGCCACCACCCGAAACGGATGAAGCACATGGTGCCGCGGCATGTCTGGTCACTCGTCGCGCCTTACGGGCTTGCGCCAGAAGATGGCGAACAGCACGAGAGCCCAGCCGAGTAGACCCTGCGAATGCGCCGATAGGTTCGACTCCGCGCGAAAGGTCATCAATTCGACGATACGTGACAGCGGCGGTGCACCCTTGATCACCAGCTGCTGCGGCAGGTCGAGAAAGATCAGCCGGTAGTACTGGTAATAAGCCTGCGGGGTCACCCACACGAACAGGTAGAACAGGGCCAGCGCCATGGGTAGCCGGACCCAGACGGAATAAATGCGGCTCAAGCGGCGCAGCACCCAGAAGCTGATCAGCATTAGGTTGACCGATACGGCGATGAGGCCGACTTGTTGGGGCGGGTTCAGGGTGAAGAAACTGTCTTCGAGATACATTTATATCAACGTCTGAGCGGCGCGATCACGCGCAAATGGATAAGAGCCGTCGCGGTGGCAAGAAGGGCTGCCGCGCAAGCGAGGTATTTCGAGGTCTGGCCCATCGCCCCCTCGATCTGGACCGCATGGATCACCGTGGCGACCACGATGAAAGCAGATAGTCCATTATGCACCCAGCGCCAGACCGAAGGGCGCAGCCGCCGCCGAAGCCGAACTAGGATCGCGGTCGCAAACACTGCCCACATCGCAGACACACCGTAGATCGAGAAGGGTGTGGGCGAGACCAGCAGCAACGCGTCCAGCGTGTCGGGCGCGCTTGTCAGATATAGTCCAACAACATGTAGAACGACCAACGCGATCAGGGCGATTCCTGTCCACTTGTGCCATCGCCGTCCCTTGGGCGTGGCGAGGCCGGGCAGGTAGCCGGCCGCCAACAAGGGTTGAAACGTCAGCAGGGACAAGGCGAGAATGCCCGCGAACCCGCCAATGATGTATTCCGGCCCGCGATAGGCCAGAAGTGGGTTCAATGCTGCGATCACGACCGGTCCCGCAAGCACGAAGCACAGCGCAAGCCACGCTGTCAGAGCCGGGGGCCGGGACATAAGATCAGGCGGGCGCCAGCACGAAATCGGCGGTCAGGCTGGTGTCGCGCGCGCTTGGCATGACCGGGCGCAGGAACACGGTCTGGAAGTCGCCATCGTCGTAGGCAAGATGCGCGTGGGGTTGGCCGAAATTCGGCACGATCTGCGGCATCTCAAGCTGGTAGCTGCCATCGCTCGCGGTCAGAACGCTGCCATGGTTGCGCGGCTCGCGCTCGCCGCCCAGCGTCGTCGCGGCCCATATCTGGATACGCACGCCCTTCAGCGGTGCGCCATCGCCGGCGCGCAGCACCTTGCCGCTCATCAGGAACCCATCCCCGAGCTTGTCGACCAGCGGCGCATTCGGGCGGTAGTTGTTGGAGCCACCCCGCATTGTCTTGGTCGGAACAAAGCCCGATTGGGCATGGGCGGCGCTCATCAGCCCCGTGCTGGCAGCGGCGGAGTACAGCCCGGCAGAGATAAGAAACGAGCGACGGTTGTAGAAAGGCGTTTTCATTCGAACAGTCCTCTTATGAATGGTTCAAAACAAACATAGCGCAAATGCTGCAACGCCAAAACCGACCCCACGGGGACGTGAAGCGCTTGGGCGGATTGGAACTCATGGAAAACTGGTCGGGCTGAGAGGATTCGAACCTCCGACCCCCTGCTCCCGAAGCAGGTGCGCTACCAGGCTGCGCCACAGCCCGACCGTGACGAGGCAATTACGCCGAAGAGGCCGCTTTGGCAAGCGCCCTATTTCTTCCGCTCGCTGCGCCAGATCGACATGCTGATGCGCGGGGCGATCCCCGTCTCCGGTCGCGAGCGGGTGCGCAGCACCGGCGTCTCCGACCCTTCGGAGCGGCTTTCGCGCAGCACGATGTATAGACCGCTTGCGATGATAATCGACGAGCCAATGATCGTGTTCATATCCGGGAACTCGTCGAAAAACAGCGCGCCGTAGAGCGACGCCCAGAGGATCTGGCTGTATTGCATTGGCGCGACGATGACGGCCTCGCCCGAATTGTAGGCCGCGATCAGGAAGCGCCCGGCGATCCATGCGAAGACCGCGATAACGGCGATCCGCCCGAGATCCTCGATTGGCATCGGGACGTAAACCAGCGGCAACAGGCTGCCCATCACCAGGAAATTCGCCATCATCGGATAGAGCATGATAACCACCGTGCGCTCATCTCGCCCGATCTTGCGCACGATCACGGAGGCCGTCGCCCCGCCCACCGCTGCGGCCAAGGCCGCGATGTGACCAAGGCTCAGCTCTGTCTGGGTCGGTTGCAGGACGACCATAACGCCACTCAGGCCCACCAGTACGGCGATCCAGCGGCGCAGGCGGACCTTCTCGCCCAAGACGGGGATTGCGAGGATGGTGATCAGCAAGGGAGAGGCGAAGATGATCGCGTAGACCTGCGCCAAGGGCAGCACGGAGAAGGCATAAAACGCCGAAAACCCGGTGATGACCGCCGCGACCGTGCGCGCGACCATCCAGTAGGGGTGTTTCGGCAGAAGGGTGTCAGAGGTCGTATCGCGCAAGAGCCACAGCGTCGCGAGCGGGAAGCTCAGCAGAACCGAGAAGAACAGGACCTGGATGGGCGAATAGGTCCCGCCCAAAACTTTGATGATCACGTCATGGGTCGAGAATATCCCAAACGCCACGAGGGCAAGCAGTGCACCTTTGGCGTTCGGGTTCATGCCGGTTCGTCCTTAGAGCGAGGCGTCGAGCGCCTCCAGAATGACGTCGCCCATCTCGGTCGTCGAAACGGGGGAGCCGCCCTCTGGGCCCATCAGATCGGCGGTGCGTACACCGTCGGCCAGTACCTTCTCGACGGCCTTCTCAAGCCTGGTCGCCTCGTCGCTCTGATCGAACGAATAACGCAGCGCCATAGCAAAGCTCAGGATGCAGGCGATCGGGTTGGCCTTGCCCTGCCCGGTGATGTCGGGCGCAGAGCCGTGCACCGGCTCATACAGTGCTTTGGGGCGACCATTGGCATCCGGTGCGCCGAGCGAGGCGGAGGGCAGCATGCCAAGCGATCCGGTCAGCATCGCGGCGCAATCCGACAGCACATCGCCAAACAGGTTATCGGTCACGATGACATCGAACTGCTTGGGCGCACGCACCAGCTGCATCGCGCCGTTATCGGCATACATGTGCGACAGCTCGACATCCGGGTATTCCGCCTGATGAATTTCGGTCACCACATCGCGCCACAGGATGCCCGATTCCATCACATTGGCCTTCTCCATCGAGCAGACCTTGTTGTTTCGCTTACGAGCCAGCTCGAAGGCCGAGCGCGCGACACGGGCGATCTCGCTCTCGGTGTAGCGCTGCGTGTTGATGCCGACGCGCTCGTTGCCTTCCTTGTGGATGCCGCGCGGCTCGCCAAAGTAGACCCCGGAGGTCAGCTCGCGCACGATCATGATATCAAGACCCGCGACCACGTCCTTCTTCAGCGAAGAGAAATCCGCCAGCGCGTCAAAGCACTGCGCCGGGCGCAGGTTCGAGAACAAATCCATCTCTTTGCGCAGGCGCAGCAGGCCGCGCTCCGGCTTCACCGAGAAGTCCAGATCGTCATACTTCGGGCCACCGACGGCGCCGAGCAGAACGGCGTCGACTTCCAGCGCGCGCGCCATCGTCTCGTCCGCCAAGGGCGTGCCGTGGTTGTCATAGGCCGCGCCGCCGACCAGATCGGTCTCCACATCGAATTTCAGGCCGCGCTTGTCGCCGAACCATTCAATGATGCGCTCGACCTGCGACATGACTTCCGGGCCGATGCCGTCGCCGGGCAGGATCAGGATGGATGGGTTGGACATGGGGCGCGCTCCGTCTGAAATGGCGTTTCGTGCGAGGTATCGCGCGGGCCCAGAAGGGTCAAGGCATCACCGGGACCGCCGCATCATGCGTAAGCCACGGCGTCAGCCCGGCTTCGAGCGCGCGCCATACCGTCTCCACGCGCGGCGTGTGCCGCAGCGCCTCATGGGTGGTCAGCCAAACCTCGAGCCCCGGAACCGGAAAATCAGGCAAGACCTGCACCAGCTCCGGATGCATCTGGGCGAGGTTGACCTCCATCACCCCGACGCCCGCGCCGTTGCGGATCATCTCGCAATGCACATTCTGGGTATCGCATCGGAAACAGAAATCGCTGCGCTTCAGCGGCCAGCCCATCTGGTTGGCCACCCGAATGAAGCGATCAAGGCGGTCGTAGCCCAGAAGGTCGTGATCAAAGAGATCCTCTACACTCCTCGGAACACCCTTGCGGTCCAGGTATTCCTGCGTGGCCCAAAACCCCAGCCTCAACATACCAAGCTTCTTCGTCACCATCTCCAGCTGCGTGGGCCGATACATTCGCACGGCGATATCGGCCTCCCGAAACAGCAAGTTCTCACTGATGTCGGTCGGGTTCAGCTCGATTTCGATGTCAGGATGCGTACGGCGCATCTGCGCCAGAATTTGCGGCAGCATGTAGAGCGATGTGAATTCGGACGCGGTGATCCGCACGGTCCCGCTGACCGACATGTCATGGCCCGCAGCCCGGGTTGCGAAGCGCGACGCCGCTTCGGCCATTGCGGTGGCGTGGGGCAACAGGGCCTTGCCCTCCGCGGTCAGGCGCAGCCCTTTGGGCTGTCGAAAGAACAAGGCGATGCCCAGCCGCTCTTCCATGGATTTGACTTGGCGGCCCAGCGTGGGTTGGCTGACCCCCAGCGTGCGCGCTGCCTGAGACAGCGAGCCATCCGAGGCCACGGCAATAAAGGCCTGAATAAGGGACCAGTCGAGCGAGTCCAATCTGTCGGTGCGTATATTCATTCATTTTTGAATAGCAGATGTGCGTATAATCACAATTCCCTTTCAGCGGTGAATGGGTGACCTTAGGGCATATTCCAAGGAGATACCCCATGCCCAAGACTGTTTTGATCCTCGGCGCGAATGGCCGATTTGGCCGAAATGCCCAAAGCGCGTTCTCTTGGGCGAACTGGAATGTCGCGACCTTCGACCGGGCAACCGAAAGCCTGCCGGACGCCGCTTGGGGCGCAGATGTGATCGTCAATGCGTGGAACCCGGCCTATCCGAATTGGGCCAAGGTGGTACCTAAGCTTACGCGTCAAGTTATTGCCACGGCCCGCGACACGGGCGCGACGGTGCTGCTCCCGGGCAACGTCTATCCCTACGGCCCCGACATGCCCGCGCAACTGTCCGAGACGACGCCCCACGCCGCGCCGCAGGGCCTCGGCAAGATCAAGGCCGAAATGGAGGCCGCCTACCGCGACGCAGGTGTGCGCACGATCATTCTGCGCGCCGGGGATTTCATCGACACCGAAGCGAGCGGGAACTGGTTCGACAAGATCATTACCGCGAAACTGGAAAAGGGGATCGTTACCTATCCGGGCGACCTCGACACGCCACACGCCTGGGCTTTCCTACACGACGTCGCCGATGCTGCAGTGGCGCTGGCGGAACAGGCTGACAGCCTGCCGCGCTTCGCGGAAGTCCAGTTCGACGGCTTCACCCTGACGGGACGAGAGCTGCACGCAGCGCTTGAGCAGGCCACCGGCCGCGCTTTGAAGCTGCAACAGATGAGCTGGTTACCGCTGACGCTCGCCCGACCCTTCTGGCCGATGGCGAAATACTTGCAAGAGATGCGCTATCTCTGGAACACCCCGCACGGGTTGTGCGGTGAACGTCTGCGCGAGCTTGCGCCCGAATTGCAGCCCACTCCGCTGATCGAGGCACTGGCGGCGTCAGTCCCAGATCAGATCGACCCAGACCGGATGGTGCCGCGGACCAGCCTCCGCAAGCGGCGCCCGTTCAACCTGTGCACCTGCAACTCTAAAACCGCGTGACGGCAGCACGTAGTCCACATGCAGTGACAGACCGCTGCGCCATTTTGCAGTCCCGGTCTTCTCGGGGATTGGATCCTGCAGACGGGGGTGGTTCAGCAAAGCGCGCAGCGCGGGTTTAAGCCCTTCGCCAGCCGCTAGGTCATTGTTGAAATCGCCCGCCAGCACGAAGCGGGCGTCCGCTTGGAGCGTGTCGATATAATCGGACCAGAAGCGCAGCTCTGCCGCATTTCGCAGCCCGTTGCGATCCTCTGGGCCATCGAAAACCGGGGTTGAGGCGTGGAAGGTCAGAACGCGGACACGCCCCGTGGGTGTTTCAATCGCAACATCCCACGCGGCGACAGAATGCAGCCGCAATACGTCTAGCGCCCCTGCGGAAAAAAACGGCCTCTCTGGCGTTTGCGGCAGTCCCGCCTCGGGTTGCTCTGCCCACAGAGCGCCCGATAGATCCACCGATGCCTCGTGGTCAATCGGGAAGCGCGACAGCACGGCCATGCCGCCCTGCCCGGCGAACCTGCCATAGCCTTGCATGTCCCGTGGCTCTCCAAGCTTGCCGTTTCGGTCCAGATCAAAACCACTATCGAGCCCGGTGTTTGGCCGGCGTACGTAGCGGTACGGCAGATCAAGCCCCAACGCCGCCAACCGTTCCTGCAAAAGAGTGATTGCCACTTGATCGTGATCGTAGTCTACGCCTTGCAAAACCGCGATGTCAGGGCGCGCATCGGCAAGACGGGTCACGGCGATCAAAGCATCGTCGCGCAACAGATCGCGCACCAATAGGCCGGGCCCGTCACGCGACAGGCCCATATTGTAGGTGAGGATGCGAAATGTGTCGGCCTGCGCAGCGAATGCCGCGCAGAGCCAAAGGATCAGGCTGGCACCAATCCAGCAGCGACGGCGCGCGCGCCGCGCATGCGCTTTTCGTCGATCATGTCGGCGATCCGGTTCATTGCGATCCCGCGCATGAACAAGCTGGCAGGCAGGAAGCCCCATAGCGAAATCATCCAAACAAGCGTCTGCGGCGAGTCGACCATATTCGCGTCGAACAGGCCCGACGCCGAGCGCGCCACGATCGGCAGCAAGAATGGCAGGAAAAACCCTAACGCAATGTTAAAGCGCGCATCACGATTGAGGCGCGTGACCACATCGCCGCCCATCGTCGGGTCAAAAGTAGGCAGGTTCGTCCAGAAGTTGAACGCCACGCGGCGGTTCGGCCAGCCCATGATGCGCAGCACGATCAGGAAGACCGCGAGCGTCAGCAGCGACACCAGGTAGCTAAGACCGACGGCCGCACGCATCAGGGCCATATGCTCGGCGTTGCTTTGATCGGGCACGAGCAACAGGATCAAGCGCACCGGGCTATAGGGGAAATCAATGACATAGCCCACTAGATGCCCGACGGCCTGAATGAAGATCGTCAGCGTCGTCGGCTCGTAGAGCCCGCGGAAGATGATCGACAGCAGGAAAACGGAGATGAAGAGCGACAGGAAACGCACACGGTTGAACGGCGGGGCATTGCGGAATTCGACGAGGCAGGGGTAGCTGGAGCCGTATTCGATCAGCGTCACAAGGCCTGCAAACAAGGCGACCAGCACGACCATTTGTGTCGTGTCTTGCGATACGCCGGGGAGCAGCAGGGACGGTGTGCAGATCAGCAGCACCACAAACATTGCTCGGGCGATCGCGCCTATTAGGCGTGATACCACGTCTATAAACCTCTCAACCCGAGCGGGATCGATGCTTTGCCGAACCCTGTCCCAGATGGATGATCCTTTGGCTTCTGCCGAAAGGTGCCTCATTTTCGCCTCAGTTTTGCCCAAGTTCAGATCGCCCTTCAACCATCTGATAAGACTGAGGGATTTTATGCGGAGAATTCGTGGTATTCTTGTGTCACCCGAAAATGGGTGAACGCCGATATCGCGGATGGCAAGGCACAAACCCCAACATGTGGGACGAATTGGGGCGGTGGCGTGTTCTTGCCCCCCTTCGCGAGGGGGACAAGCTTGTTAACCTTAACGCGCCGAGTGGGTGGCGTGGGTCTTAAACCCAGGGACGCTCGGCGGCGGCTTTGCTCTCGAAGGAGGCGATGCTGTCGACCTTCTCCATGGTCAGGCCGATATCATCCAGGCCGTTCATCAGGCAGTGCTTCTTGAAGGCGTCGACCTCGAAAGAGAACACCTCGCCATCAGAAGAGGTCACGGTCTGCGCCTCAAGGTCGATGGTCATCCGGGCGTTCGCCCCCTTCTCGGCGTCCTTCATCAAGACATCGACCTGCTCTTGCGGCAGCACGATCGGCAGGATGCCGTTCTTGAAGCAGTTGTTGTAGAAGATATCGGCGTAGCTGGGCGCGATCACGCAGCGGATGCCGAAGTCTTTAATAGCCCAAGGCGCGTGCTCACGCGACGAGCCGCAGCCGAAGTTCTCGCCCGCGACCAAGATCTCGGCCGAACGATATTGCGGCTTGTTCAGCACGAAATCCGCGATCTCATTGCCTTCACGGTCGTAGCGCATCTCGTCAAAGAGGTTCACGCCCAGGCCAGAGCGCTTGATCGTTTTCAGGAACTGCTTGGGGATGATCATATCGGTGTCGATATTGACCAGCGGCATCGGCGCCGCGATCCCGGTGAGCGTTTCGAATTTGTCCATTACATCATCTCCCGCACGTCGGTGAGTTTGCCTGTAATCGCCGCCGCCGCGGCCATGCCGGGGGAGACGAGGTGGGTGCGACCTTTATAACCCTGACGACCCTCGAAGTTGCGGTTTGAGGTGGACGCGCAGCGCTCGCCCTCGGACAGCTGGTCGGGGTTCATCGCCAGACACATCGAGCATCCCGCAAGGCGCCACTCGAATCCGGCCTCCTTAAAGATGTCGGCCAGGCCTTCCTCTTCCGCCTGCGCGCGGACCAGACCGGAGCCGGGCACAACCATGGCGCGCTTGACCTTGATCTTCTTGCCCTTCAGCACTTCGGCCGCGGCGCGCAGGTCTTCGATCCGGCCATTGGTGCAGGAGCCGATGAAGACGGTGTCGATCTCGATCTCCGACAGTGGCGTGCCGGGTGTCAGGCCCATGTAGTCGAGCGAGCGTTGTGCCGCGCCGACTTTGCCACCCTCGAAATCGTCAGCCGACGGCACCTTGGCGGTGATCGGCAGCACGTCTTCGGGCGAGGTGCCCCAAGTCACAACCGGCGCGATATCTTCGCCCTTGATGGTCACGACCTTGTCCCAATGCGCATCATCGTCGGAGAAGAGCGTCTTCCAATAGGCCACGGCGGCCTCCCACTGCGCGCCCTTCGGCGCGTGGGGGCGACCCATGCAATACTCAAACGTCTTCTCGTCCGGCGCGATCAGGCCCGCGCGTGCGCCGCCTTCGATGGCCATGTTGCAGACGGTCATACGTCCTTCCATGGACAGGTCACGAATGGCCTCGCCGCAATATTCAATCACGTAGCCGGTGCCGCCCGCGGTGCCGGTCTCGCCGATCACGGACAGGGTGATGTCCTTGGCGGTCACACCCGGGCGCAGTTTGCCGGTGATCTCGACCTTCATGTTCTTGGATTTCTTCTGGATCAGCGTCTGGGTGGCGAGCACATGCTCGACCTCGGACGTGCCAATGCCATGGGCCAGCGCGCCAAACGCGCCGTGGGTCGCCGTGTGGCTGTCGCCGCACACGACCGTCATGCCCGGCAGGGTCCAGCCCTGTTCGGGGCCGACGATATGCACGATGCCCTGACGCACGTCAGAGACGGGGTAGTAGTGAATTCCGAACTCCTTGGCGTTGGTGTCGAGGGCGGCAACCTGAATGGCGCTGTCTTCGGTCATGTTGACCGGGTTCTCCCGGCCCGCCGTGGTCGGCACGTTGTGATCGGGCACGGCGATGGTCTTGTCGGGCGCGTGGACCTTACGGCCCGCCATGCGCAGACCCTCAAAAGCCTGAGGCGAGGTAACCTCGTGCACGAGGTGGCGGTCAATATAGAGAAGGCAAGTGCCATCGTCGGCCTCGTGGGCGACATGGGCATCCCAGATTTTATCATAAAGCGTTTTGGGGGACATGTGGTCCTCTCCCGTGATGTAAGATGTGGATGTGGTTCGAGGTTTGGGCGCGCGCCTATAGGCGGGCCAGAACCGTGAAGGTCGCCCCGAAGAAGCGTTCGCGCAGGCGGGCGCGGTCACAGATGTCGAACACAAGCGTCATAGATGCGTGGATACACGCGAGGCGTGAGTCTCGCAAGCGCTGACGCTTGCAGCCCTACCCGCCGCCATGCAAGGTTTGGTACCAGCGAACAGAGGGGCGTGGATGACCACCCATAACGGACTCACCGAAGAGCAGATACGCGCCATGGATGGGACGTCGGCGCCGGTGCCGCAGCCCGATGCCGAACCGGAACTGATCCCCGAACAACCCGTCGCGGAGCTGATCAGCCTTGGGCAATCGCTGCTGGAGCAGGGCGAAACCTTCGCGATGTCGCTGATGCGGCCGTGGAATGCCTATCAGATCGGGATCGCCATCGGGCTCTGGGCGCTGGCGCATATCCTACGTCAGCTTCTTGGCCCACCCATCCGGACATGGATGGGCACGCGTGAGGGCTGGCCGAAATGGCGCATGCGTATCCTCGTTGTGGTGCACCAGCGGCTTAGGCCGATCTTCTTTGTGGCGCTCCTTTGGATGGCCGTGATGATCATGCGCGAGGTCACATGGCCGAGCCGATCTTACCTGCTTGGCATCATAGCGACGCTGGCGACGGCCTGGTTGCTGGTTGTGTTCGCCACGCGATTGATCCGGTCGAAATTCCTGCGCATGGCCGTACGGTATGGAGCGTGGATCTACGTCACACTCGAAATTCTGGGCATCACGTCGGAAGCCGCGAGCATCCTGGACAGCGCGGCCATCGAGCTGGGCGAGCTGCGGCTGTCGTTGCTGCTTGTGGTGCAGGCGCTGGTGATCATGGGCGTGCTGATCGCGTTGGCGCGGTTCATCACGACGACAACATCGCAACGCATCCAGTCGAACGAAGACATCTCACCCTCGATGCGGGTGCTGATCGTCAAGGTGCTGCAGATCGCATTCTACGGCATCGCCTTCTACATCGGGATCAAGGCGGTGGGCATCGACCTGACCGGCCTTGCGGTGCTGTCGGGTGCCATTGGTGTCGGCCTTGGCTTTGGCCTGCAAAAGGTCGTCTCGAACCTTGTGTCGGGCGTGATCATACTGCTCGACAAGTCAATCAAGCCGGGCGACGTGATCTCGCTGGGCGAGACGTTTGGCTGGATCAACACCCTGGGTGCGCGCTACGCGTCGGTGGTCACGCGGGACGGCAAGGAATACCTCATCCCGAACGAGGATCTGATCACCAATCAGGTGGTGAACTGGTCGCACTCCAACGACTTCGTCCGGCTCGATATCTACTTTGGCACCGCCTATTCCGACGACCCCCACGTTGTGCGCAAACTGGCCATCGAGGCCGCGTCGGGGGTGGACCGGGTGCTGGCTTTCAAGCCGCCGGTTTGCCACATCGTGGGCTTCGGCGACTCGTCCGTCGACTACATCCTGCGGTTCTGGATCCGCGACCCCACCGGGGGGCTGACGAACATCCGGGGCAACGTCTACCTGGCGCTGTGGGATGCGTTCCAGGAGCACGATATCTCGATCCCGTTCCCGCAGCGCGAGGTCAAGGTTATGGGCGGCGAGATGCCGAAAGCGCTTGATTGACCGGGATGCCACGGCACAGCTGAAGGCGCTGCGCACAGGTGAGATCAGCGCAAGAGAATTGATGGCCGCAACGCTCGACCGGATCGAGGCGGTAAATCCTGCCGTGAACGCCATCGTGGCGCTGCAGGATCGCGAGACGCTTTTGCGGGCCGCCGAAAAGGCACCCGACGGGCCGTTGCAAGGCCTGCCCATTGCCGTAAAGGACCTCGCCGACACCAAGGGCATCACCACCACGTATGGGTCGCCGATTTTCAAAGAACATGTGCCAGCCGGCGACAGCGCCATGGTCGCGCGGCTGCGGGCGGCGGGCGCTGTCATCATTGGCAAGACCAACACGCCGGAATGGGGGCTTGGTTCGCACAGCTACAACCCGGTCTATGGCGTCACCCGAAACCCGTATGACACATCCAAATCCGCGGGCGGCTCGTCGGGCGGGGCGGGTGCTGCGCTGGCCACGCGCATGGTCGCCTTGGCGGACGGGTCGGACATGATGGGCTCCCTGCGCAATCCGGCGGGCTGGAACAATGTCTACGGCTTCCGACCCAGCTACGGGTTGGTTGCAGAGCCCGCACCGGGCGACATGTTCCTTAGCCAGCTGTCGACCAATGGGCCGATGGCGCGAACGATCGAGGATCTGGAGCTCTTGCTGTCCGTGCAGGCCGCCCACGATCCGCACCACCCACATTCCATAGGTCCCTACCGCACAAGCGAGGGGGATCAGATGAAGATCGGCTGGTTGCGCGACTGGGGCGGCGCCTACCCGATGGAGTCCGGCATTCTGGAGCTGTGCGAAAGCGCTTTGGGCCTGCTTGAAACCCTCGGCCACACGGTCATCGAGGTCGACCCGCCTATGCCGTCCGATGCACTTTGGGACGCATGGATCACGCTGCGTTCCTTCGTTGCGGCGGAAAAGTTTCGCACGCTTTATGATGCCCCGGCGACCCGCTCGTTCTTGAAACCGGAGGCGATCTGGGAGATCGAGCGCGGCCTGCAGATGACCGCGCAGCGGGTCCATGCCGCAAGCACCATCCGATCCGACTGGTTCCGCAAAACCGCGTCGATGGACGTGGATGTGCTGGCCCTGCCCAGCGCGCAGATGTTCCCGTTCCCGGCGTACTGGGACTGGCCGACCGAAGTCGCGGGCACAGCCATGGACACCTACCACCGCTGGATGGAGGTCGTGATCCCCGCGTCGCTGACCGGCCTGCCCGCGCTCAGCGTACCTGCGGGTTTCGGGGATAATGGCCTGCCGATGGGGCTTCAGCTGATCGGCCATCGCGGGCAGGACGCTGCCATTCTGGCATTGGGCCGCGCCTACGACGCGGCTCAGGGCTGGACCGCATTGGGACCGGACCCGACCTCGACCGCTTCAAGCAGATCGCCGGGCTGACAGTTCAAGACATCGCAAATCTTGGCAAGCGTCTCAAAGCGGATGCCCTTGACCTTGCCGGATTTCAGCACCGAGATGTTCTGTTCGGTGATGCCGATCTTTTCGGCCAACTCGCGCGAGCGCATCTTGCGCAGGGCCAGCATCACGTCGAGGCGGACAACGATCTCCATCAAACGAATGCCTCGTTCTCGAGCCGCAACCGCACAGCTTCAGACATGGAACGCCCGATCATCAGCATCAGGATGCCGCCCAGCATGAGTCCGATCCCGGTAGACGACACAGAGATCGAGACGCTCCGCTCGTCGAGGCCGTGCGTCAGGAGCAGCGTCCAAAGCGGCTCGAGGATGAAGCGGACCAGCGGCAAAGTAATCAATCCCAGACCGATCCGCGTGATGGCATGGCCGTTGTCATCGGTAAGAAAAATGCCGCGGGCATAGAGACCGAACAGGTCTCGCACGGAATTGAGAATGTAGAGTTGAACCAGCATCGCAACCAGGCCGATCCCCATCATCATGCGCAGCGTTCCCTCGCTGGCGTCATCGAGGGGGAACGAAAGGGCTTGGCGCAGCACCATCGCCTTTGCCAGCGATGTGTCGATGAACGAATAGGCCACGAAGATCACGATGGCGATCATCGCCGCCAAGGTCACAACCGTCAGCACACGCGCCACTTCGGGCATTGTCGGCATTCTCACAACTTTTATCCTTTTCGAATCTATTTTTTAATGTTTTACGATAAAAAATGAATCTTGAAAAGGAGTGAATTCTTGAAGCACATAGTTCTATCGTTGGCGGTGTTCGCATTGACAGGTTGCAGCGCGTTGGTCCCAAGTGCAGTCGCGCGCCTCTACCAAGTCTCCCCACTGGAGGCCGATCCGGCGGATCTTGCCGTCGCGCTCGTGCTGCCTGACACCCTCGACGTCAAATCGCGTAGCGCCAAAATCACCTTCGTCGCCGAACGGGCCGACACGGGCGAGACCAGCAACGGGGTCTATACATTGCGGGTGCGCAGTGGTGACGGGGGGCAGACGGTATTCGATATCGCAGACGCGGATCGGGATGATCTAAGACGTCAACAGACCCTCATCCGGGGATGGAAGCAGACAAGCGGCGATGCGACGTCTGGCAGTGTCAGTGTGACGTTTGAAGGCTGCTCCGTCGGGGCCGGGCCCTCTCAAGACGACACCGTTTCCGTCTTGCTGCGCACGCAGGCGGACGGTGATTTCTTTACTCTCGTGCGCAATGCGTCCGTCGCGGATGCGCTCGACGTGCTTGAGCTCACCACGATTGATCCTTGCTGATCAGACACGAAAAAGGGCGACCCGGCTGGGCCGCCATTTCCGTAAATTCTTGCGGCGGCTTCAGCTTTCCGGCTGAGGTCCGACAGAAACGAGATAGGCCCAGACATTGGCCGCATCTTCAGCGTCGCGAAGGCGATAGGACATTTTCGAGCGCGCGCCGCTATCGTCCAGCACTTCGGCCAGCCAGCCCTTGGGATCTGCCACATAGGCCACGAACTGTTCTTCGTTCCAGACGATGTCGGTGCTCTCACCCACGGACTCCAGCGACTTGCCATACCGGAAATCCTCAACAGAGCCCGGGGCGCGGTCGAGAATGCCGTACAGGTTGGGACCGGTCTTGCCGCCTTTCTGGATGACCGTATCGTCATCGGCCACGATCATGTGGCACGAACGGCATTTCTTGAAGACATTCTCGCCCTCGGCGGCATCGCCCGTGGCGTGGCCATCGGCGAATGCAGGTGCGGCCATCAGAGCCGTGGAGAGGGCTGCAATTGCAGTGAATTTCATGTGGTAGCTCCCTTTGCGTTGCTAGCTGACATACTTAATACGCTGGCATGAGAGGTAAAGCTTCCATTTTCTTGTGACTTTTGTGTGAAGGGCGCGATAGAGAATGGCTCAAATTCAGGAGATCTCGCCCATGTCAAACCGCACCGCAATCGTCACCGGAGCCGCCCGTGGTATCGGTCTGGCCACCACGAAGCTGTTGCTGGATGAGGGTGTGCAGGTCGCCATGGTCGACTGGGATGCCGAGGAGCTTGCCCGCGCATCGGACGGGCTTGAAAATGTGCTGGCGATACCGAAAGACGTGTCTAATCCAGCTCAAGTCGTCGAAATCGTGGCCGAGACTGAAGCGGTGTTCGGTGGCATCACCCATTTGATCAACAACGCAGGCGTCGCGGATTTCGGACCGATGGAAGGAACCGATTTCGATCGCTGGCGCAATGTGATGCAAGTGAACCTCGACGGTGTGTTCCTGATGACCCAAGCCGCCGCACCGGCGTTGAAAAAGGCAAACGGGTCGATTGTCAACATCGCCTCGATTTCGGGACTGCGAGCCTCCACCTTGCGGGTCGCCTACGGCACCTCGAAGGCGGGCGTGATCCAACTGACCCAGCAGCAGGCGGTGGAGCTGGGCGAGCATGGGGTTCGGGTCAATTGCGTAGCGCCCGGCCCGGTACGCACGAAACTGGCAATGGCGGTGCATACGCAGGAGATCATCGACGCCTACCACGACGCTATCCCGTTGAACCGCTACGGCAACGAGACGGAGATCGCGAATGTGATCGCCTTCCTGCTGTCGGATCGGGCGAGCTACGTCACCGGTCAGACGATTGCCGTAGATGGCGGGTTCGAGTGCACGGGCGTTGGACTGCCCGCGCTGCGGGCCGAGCCCGCAGCCAAAGTCTTATAAAGACTTTGGCCGCAAACTTTTCATAAAAGTTTGCCTGCCCTCAGGCCACCGCGCGCGCCAGGGCGCATTGACGCCAGAGCGTGCTGAGGGCCATCACCAGATGGTCGATATCGGCATCCGTGTGCAGCGGGGATGGCGTGAAGCGCAGCCGCTCGGTGCCCTTGGGCACTGTCGGGTAGTTGATCGGCTGCACATAGATGCCAAACTGATCCATCAGGATGTCGGCGATCTCGCGGCATTTGATCGGATCCTTGATCATCACAGGGATGATGTGGCTGGGGTTCTCGAGATGCGGGATACCTTCACGATCCAGCATCGCGCGTAGGCGGGCGACCTGGCGGCGCTGCATCTCGCGCTCCACCTGGCTTTCCTTGAGATGCGCGATGGAGGTCTTTGCCGCGGCCGCAACGGCGGGCGGCAGGGCGGTCGTAAAGATGAAGCCCGACGCGAAGGAGCGGATGAAGTCGCACAGCGCTTTGGAGCCGGAAATATAACCGCCAACCACTCCGTAAGCCTTGCCCAAGGTGCCCTCGATCAACGTTATACGATCCGCGAGGCCTTCGCGCTCTGAAATGCCGCCGCCGCGCGCGCCGTAAAGGCCCACAGCGTGCACCTCGTCGAGATAGGTCAGCGCGCCGTGCTTCTCGGCCACCTCGACGATCTCTTTCATCGGGCAGATGTCGCCATCCATGGAATAGACGCTCTCAAACGCCACGATCTTGGTCGCATTCGCAGGCAGCGCCGCAAGCTTGCGGTCCAGATCTTCCGGATCGTTATGCTTCCAGATCACCTTATCAGCCTTGGAATGGCGGATGCCTTCAATCATCGAGGCGTGGTTCAGCTCGTCGCTGAGGATCACCGCATTGGGCAGGCGCGCGCCGAGTGTGCTCAGCGCGGCCCAGTTGGAGACATAGCCAGAGGTAAACAGCAGCGCATCTTCCTTGCCATGCAGATCGGCCAGTTCCGCCTCCAGCTCGCAATGGGCGTGGTTCGTACCGGAGATATTGCGCGTCCCACCTGCACCTGCGCCGCACTTGTCGACACCGTCTTTCATGGCCTGCATCACCTTCGGGTGCTGGCCCATGCCAAGGTAGTCGTTCGAGCACCACACGGTCACTTCATTGGCCCCATCCGAGTGGTTGCGCGCGCGCGGAAACGCCCCGCATTTACGCTCTAACTCGGCGAAAATGCGGTAATTGCCCTCGGATTTCAGCTTGTCGAGCTGGGCATTAAACAGGGTATCAAAGTCCATGGGCTTCCTCGCTTAGTCTTGTCGTCTTTGTTTGTTCTTTTCGGGCTGGAAGCATCCAGCGCCAGAGTTTCTCGTCGGGCAGCGGTAACACCATGAACCAGTGCTCCAGCAGGGCCAGTGCAGTTAATGCGGCGAGCAGGGCGAAGCCGACAATGTCGGCTGCATTGAAAGAGGCGTAGATCCGCTCCAGCCAGCAGGCGGCGGCAAAGGTCAGCGCGGTAACCGAGACCGGGAACAGCCAGTTCATCTTGGCGTGTCGGAAGTGGCTGGGCAGATGCGCCAACGCGGAAGGAAGGAATTCCGTGTTGATCTTCGGCACCCCGAAAAACAGGTTCAGCTTGGCGGAGATGCGGGCGAAGAACAGCACGGCGAAGGTCCAGAAGCCGAACGCGTTAGGCGCCGTTGCGGCGACAAAGCCAAGTGTGATCAGGGCCGCGACCAGCAGCATCTCGTGATAGGCAATCGTGCCCCAGGCGCGAATGAAACGCTCCCATTCCGGGGTCTCTGGCGGCAGCTCCGAGCGGTTGGGACCGGTAATGATCCCGTTGAGAAAAGCCAGCTCGATCCAGCCCCAGATGGCGAGGGCTGACAGGAAGGCGATATAGACGTTTTGCAGTGTATTAGTGTCTTTCGACAGCCAAAACCCGACCGCCCCAAGGCACAGGATGGGCAGCATCAGAAGTGTGCTTTCGCCCTGTTTGTCAGCGCGATCCGCCCCCCGGACGAGCAGCAGGATGATCCCGGTGGAGAACCACCAGAGGAACATCGCCACAAGGGCCGCTATCCAAGGGGACGCAAAAAACATCAGTAGCTAGGCACCATGCGGCTGTCTTCCTCGATCACGTGGTCGGATTTGACCGGGATCAGGTAGAGCGAGGCGAAGGCCAGACCGGCGCGCGCGCCCGCAGGGATCTTCGCCAAGGCGCCCATCAGGCCGCCCTTTTGCTTCGCCGCATCCATGGCAGCAGAGGCCGCGCGGAGCTTGAGCAGGTTCTTTTCCCAACGCGGATTATCGAGGTCGATCGCGATCGGGAAGACCTGCTTGGAAATCTCGGAGGTCTTGCGCAGCACCTCGCGGTCATACTCGTCGATGTCGATGCCCAGCGCCTTGTGGAACTCGGGGCGATGGTGATCGCGGATACACATCACCGAGAACACGGCGACCAGGAAGAATCTGATCCACAGCTTGTTCTGCCAGGTTTGGGTCAGTTTAGGGTCGGTCTTCATCAGCAACGCGAACGCCTCGCCATGGGAGAACTCGTCGTTGCACCAGTTCTCGAACCACTTGAAGATCGGGTGGATCATCTTGTCGGGGTTCTGTTCCAGATGCCGATAGATCGTAATGTAGCGGGCGTATCCGATCTTTTCGGACAGGTAGGTGGCGTAGTAGATGAACTTGGGGCGGAAGTAGGTGTATTTCTTCGCCTTGGTCAGGAAGCCCAGGTTCACAGCCACGTCGGCCTCGCGCAGGGCGTCATTGATGAAACCCGCATGCCTCGCCTCGTCCCGCGCCATCAGCTGGAACAGCTGGCAGATGTCGGGATTGTTGCCGCGCCGCTTCATCTCTTTGTAGAGCACACAGCCCGAGAATTCCGCCGTCAGCGAGGAGACCAAGAAGTCGACCAGCTCGGCCTTCAGCTTGGGGTCCATGTTCTCCCAATCCGGTGTATTCCAATTCTCGTTCTTCTTGAAATGGCCCTTGTTCGGGTCCGCGGCCATCTTGGCGATCATCTCGTCCCATTGGGCGCGGACCGGGGTGACGTCGATGCGGTCCATCTCGTCAAAATCGGTGGTGTAGAAGCGCGGATCCAGAAGGGTCGTCGTTGCGGCTTTCTCAGTCGCCTGTTCGGAGTTTTCGGGCAGGATTCCAAGTGCATTAGGGTCTGTACGGGCGTTCATGACAGCACCTCGTCGCTGAAGGCAAACTCGGCCAGTTCCATGCATTCCAGATCACCCGTGAGGCGGGTCCAGAGCTGCTCCAGCTTAGAGGCGCGGGTTATCGTCGCGGTGCGTTCTTCGCGGATCACTTCGCCATAGCCCGCCACAACGGGCTCGCCATGCACGAGCACCTCGTCACCGGGATTGATCGTGGCGCCGTTGAGGAATTTTACATGCGCGTGGAGGCTATCGAAGGTGTGCGACACCTCGACCTCGCACGGTGCGGTCTCAAAGTCCTTGGTCAGTAGTCCCATTTTAACTGTCTCCCGTCAGTTGGTTAATTCGCGTTCAGAATTCTGTAGAAAGTTGCTTCGTTATCCTGGCCGAAGCCGCGCAACTCCGCGCGCCATGTTGTGTGATCGTCGCGGATTGCGAGGCGACCGTCTGAATACTGGATCAGCCGGATCGGGGCGGAGGCCTCCTTGCCGACCTTGCCGCGCTCGCGGTGCAGGACACGACCGATGCCGGACACAAAGCCGCCTTCGTCGGCTGACAGGTCAGCAATCAGCGCACCTTCGGGCGTCATCACCCGGGCCGCACCCGACATATCAGCCACAATCGAGATTTCGCGTTCCTTGACGATGGCCAGATCGGGCGGACCTGCCTCAAGCGGGCGATCGGTGACCGCCGCGTAGACCACGAAGGAAAAGATGATCGCCACAAGCGCCACCATGGCCAACAGCAGACGCGTCGGGATCATCTCCTTGTCGCGCTGCACCAGAGCCTTTTCGCCAGCAATATCTCGCATGTCTGTCTCCCGTCAGATCGTCTTATTCCGCCGGTACCGCGTCGGGCATCGGGGTCTCGGTGGCTGTGTTCAGGGCCACCTGTTTTTGCGCCGCATCGCCCAGGATAGTGGCCACGTTTTGCGCGTCTTTGATGCAGCGCAAGGCGGGCTGCGTCGGATTCATCTTCCAGGGGCGCACATGGGGCCATAGGCTGAGGTAGCTGAGCTTCTGACCCTGATCCATCAACTCCAGAGCGATGGTGCCGTGGCCGCGCTTGCGCAGGTCCAGATCAGCGGACGCAATGCCCGTATAGGGCAGGTTCAGGGTCACATTCAGCGCAGCGCCCACCCGCATCGCCACGCGGCGATTGGTGATCGTGTAGACGGTCGCCCAGGCCTGCAGGAAAGCGATGAATGCCAGCAGGCCACAGGCGAGCAAGCCCATGATCAAGAACGGCACCGCACCCCAGATCGCCTGGGGGACGGGCATGATTTCCGACAAGGCCAGTGAGCGCCACGCCCCAAGCAGAACGAAATAGCCCATGACCCAGTAAAGGTTCAGGCTTTCCTTGGCCAAAGCCCACCAATCTGGCTTGCCTTGCCAGAGGATTTTCTCTCCCTCTGGTGGCAGCTCGGGCAGACCGGGCACGGGTTCTATCTCGAAGTCATCATGGGGCATGGCGTGCGCCTTTCCTTTAGCCGAGTTGCGGGTCCTGGCGGGACTGGTCGGCGTAAAGCACACCGCCCGAGTAGTAGCCGCAGATCTTGTCTTCCTCGAGCAGCGTGACCTGATTGCCGGACTTGGTTTTTGGCACTTTGTTGAAGTGCTTGCCGTAGAGCGTTTTGATCGCCACTCGGTCGCGGTGAATCCGCGCCAGCTGGATCGGCACCAAGCGCTTGCCGGAGCCGAACTCGCCTTGAAGTTCGAACTCGAGATAGCGCACGAGCTGCTCCGGCTCATCGATCCACATGTCAGTCACGGTGCCGACGATCGCCTTGTCACCAGCCACGACCGGCAGGCCGCGCGGGTCGGTACCAGCCGCCACAAGGAAGCTGTCTGCCCCTGCCATCGGCACGATCTTGGGATGACCGTGGCCGTCCAGCTCTGGCACGTCCCGACGCGGCGCCCATGACGCAGGGCCAACGCCATCCACGAGCGGATCGCCGGTGGGCTCAAACGGGAAGCCGTTGGCGCCATTGGTGCGCTTCAGCGCCACCTCGCGCTTCTCGGGCTGGTGGTCGGGCACCGTAACCTCGCCCCGGCCATGGGCCAGCTTGAAGGTCTTGGGCTCGGGCACCGGGAACGGTCCCTGGTTTGCGGCAGGTTTGCCATCATCGTCTTCGAGGGGATAGCCCTCGCGCATATTCTCGGTCTGCAGATAGTATATCAGCAGCGCGAAGAAGGCCCAGAACAGCCAGATGCTGAGCGAAGCGAGGTCAAAATTGCCAAAGAATGGGTCTACCATTGTGTCCTCCGTGGCGGTTTATGTTGGGAAGTCCGCAAGCCCGATCTTGTGGGTGTCTTCCGATTGAATTTGCGTGCGCCCGGACCGCACAAGCGGCCCAAGCACGATGAGAGTGACGAACAGGAAGGCGATCTCGAGGTGGTACACCACCGAGTAACCCGTCGCGGCCGAGGTCATCGCCTCGCCCAGATGTCCTTGCAGAGCGGCGGAGTTGACCACGTCGCGTGTCGTGCCGCCTATGATGGTGCCGACGCCTGCCGCCGTGGCCTGCGCGGCGCCCCAAGCGCCCAGCGCCAGACCCTTGCCCGCGATGCCCTGAACCGGCAGCGTCATGGCGGCGGTTAGCGTCGCGACCGAGAACAACCCACCGCCAAAGCCGATGCCGGCGGCACCCGCGAAGAACAGTTCGGTCGAGCCCAAGGGGGCCGCAAAGATCACCGCACAGAACGCGACGATGCCCGCAAGCAGGCCAGTGCCCGCCATGCGCATGGGATCGAGGGATTTCGACAGCCACTTGGCGGCCAGCGCGAAGCCCGCCAGCGCACCGACGGACCACATGGCCGTCAACAGCGTGGTGGAAGAGACGGACAGGCCCAGGACTTCCCCACCGTAAGGTTCCAGCAGGACGTCCTGCATGTTGAAGCCAAGCGTGCCCAGCGCCACGACGGCGATCAGCCGCCCGGCGGTGCCGCCTTCGGCAAAGTCGCGCCACGCGTCGCGGAAGCGCGGGCTGGGCGCCGCGCGCTCTTCGCGGCTCATGGGTCGGATGCGCTCCTGCTTCCAAAGCGCGACAAGGTTCAATGCGATTGTAACGACGGCGGTGGCCTGAATGACCTGGATCAGCTTCACGTTGGTGAAGTCCCGCAGCAGCAGGCCGATAACGATTGACGACAGCCCCATGCCGATCAGGAACATCACATAGAGTAGCGCGACAACACGCGGGCGCGTCTCGTCTGTGGCGCGATCTGCCGCGAGAGCCAATCCCGCGGTTTGGGTCATATGCATGCCAAGGCCGGTCATCAGGAAGGCCAGCGCCGCCAGCACTTCGCCCGCGAAGGGAATGTCGTGCACATTGTCACCGCCCAGCACCAGCAGGCACATCGGCATCATCGCCAGCCCGCCGAACTGCCACAACGTGCCGAACCACAGGTACGGGATGCGCTTCCAGCCGATGGCGGATTTGTAGGTGTCGGACTTGAAGCCCAGCAGCGCGCGGAAGGGCGCGATCAGGACGGGCAGCGCGATCATGAGGGCGACCAGCATGGCGGGCACCGAAAGCTCGACGATCATCACGCGGTTGAGCGTGCCCAGCAGCATCACTGCCGCCATGCCGACCGAGATCTGGAAAAGCGACAGGCGCAGGAGCTGGCCTAACGGCAAATCCTCGCTCGCCGCGTCCGAGAAGGGCAGCATCTTCAGCGACAAGCGCTTCAGGGCTTGGCCTTGCTCGCTCATCTCGCCCCCCCGAAGACCATCGCGGTGGAATGGTAGAAGCCGCTATTGATCGTCCCCGCATCGCTGAGCGTGCCTTTTGCACCGGCCTTGCGAGCGGCATGGGCGACGCGTGGCGCGTTATGCGGGATCATCACAGGCGAGCGGTCGGAGCGCGGGAACAGCTTCCCGGCATACCACATTGCCATCAAAAGCGGCGTGCGCGGCGCAAGGGTGAAGATCAGTGAACCACGCACACGCGGCTCGAAATCGCGCAGGATCGCGCCAAGGCTCGGCGCGTCGTAATAGATCATACTGTCCATCGCCAAAGCGTGGTCAAAAGACCCTAACTTGGCGTCAAACATGTCACCTGCGCGGTAGTCGATGGAGCCCTTTAGCCGCGCCGGGCGGCGCTTCTCGGCAATCTCGATGAGGGATGGCGAGATATCAATCGCCACCACATCCGCGCCCCTGTCGGCCAACTCAACCGCCATCGCCCCGGTGCCGCAGCCGGCATCCAGAATGCGAGCACCCGTCAGATCATCGGGCAATTGCGCCTGCATCAGCGCGCGCATATCGTCCCGGCCTTTGCGCACGGTCGCGCGAATGCCCGAGACCGGCGCGTCAGAGGTCAACTGCTCCCACACTTTGGTGGCAGTCTGGTCGAAATACGTCTCGACCCGAGCGCGTGTGCGCAGATATGACGGCTGTCCGTTCACTTAGTCGAAGCCCAACAATTCAAAAATGTCACGATCGGGCAGCGGCTCTGGCGCCAGCGGCTCGGTCCCGTTCCACAGGGTCTCGGCAAGGCGGATGTATTCCTTGCGGACCTGCACGATGTCCTCTTCATCATCCATCTCGAAGAGCGTCTTCTTCTTCAGCCGCGAACGGCGAATGGCGTCCAGATCGGGCATATGCGCGATGCGGTTGAACCCCACGGTCTTGCAGTAGCGATCCACCTCGTCCGTTTCGCGGGACCGGTTGGCAACGCAGCCCGCGAGCCGCACCTTGTAGTTCTTCGACTTCGCCTGCACCGCGGCGATGATGCGGTTCATCGCATAGATAGAGTCGAAATCATTGGCCGTGACGATCAGCGCGCGGTCGGCATGCTGCAGCGGAGCCGCAAAGCCACCGCAAACCACGTCGCCCAGCACGTCGAAGATCACCACGTCGGTGTCTTCGAGCATGTGATGCTGCTTCAGCAGCTTCACGGTCTGGCCCACGACGTAGCCGCCGCAACCGGTGCCCGCGGGCGGGCCGCCAGCTTCGACACATTTTACGCCGTTGAAGCCTTCGTAGACGAAGTCCTCGGGGCGCAGCTCTTCGGCATGGAAATCCACGTCTTTGAGCGTGTCGATCACGGTCGGCACCAACGAGCCGGTCAGGGTGAACGTGCTGTCATGCTTAGGGTCGCAGCCGATCTGCAGGACCCGCTTGCCCAGCATCGAAAACGCCGCCGACAGGTTGGACGAGGTGGTCGACTTGCCGATCCCGCCTTTCCCGTAGACCGAGAAGACCTTGGCCCCTTCGATGCGGGAATTGTCTTCGACCTGGACGGAGCCTTCACCGTCCAGCCCGAGATCGGGGATGTTGTCTTTGGGGCTCATGAGAGCCTCCTTTCGTCTCTAACGCGGCTCATTCAGCCGCAACTCCAACGCCTTCCATGGCGTCTTCAAGCTCATCAGCGCCCGCTTGAAGCGCCTCAAGCGTCGCATCATCGGGTTGCCAGTAATTGCGTTCGTGGGCTTCGATCAGACGGTTCGCCATGCGGACCGAAGCTTCAGGGTTCAGCTCTGCCAGACGCTTGCGCATCTCTTCATCGAGCACGAAAGTCTCGGTCAGCCGCTGGTATACCCAAGGTTCCACCTGACCAGTCGTGGCGGACCAGCCGAGGGTGTTGGTCACATGGGCTTCGATTTGGCGGACCCCTTCGTGACCATGCTGCAAAAGCGGCTCGAAGAAGCGCGGGTTCAGCGCGCGCGACCGGGTCTCGAGCGCCACCTGTTCCTGCAGAGTGCGCACCTTGCCTTCGCCACGGGTCTGGTCGCCGATATAAACCGGCGTCGCCTCGCCCTTGGCGCGCTTCACCGCGCGGGCGATGCCACCCAGCGTATCGAAATAGTGGTCCACCGTGGTGACACCCAGCTCGACGCTTTCGAGGTTCTGATAGGCCAGATCCACGTCTTTCAGCGCCTTTTGCAGCAGCGCCGCGTTCTGAGTGGCCTTGCCGTTGACGCCATACGCGAAGCTCTTCCGGGTCTCGTAGGCATCGGCCAGCTCGTCCTCATCCCCGAAAGCAGAACTGTCGACCAACTGGTTCACGTTCGAGCCATAGGCGCCTTCCGCGTTGGAGAAGACCCGCAGCGCCGCCGTTTCCATGTCAACGTCCATCTGTTCGGCATAGGCGAGCGCATGGGCGCGGATGAAGTTCTGTTCCAGCGGCTCATCGGCCGTCGCGGCCTTATACGCGGCCTCTGCCAGCATCCGGGTCTGCAAAGGCAGCAAGTCGCGGAAAATTCCGGACAGCGTCATGATCACGTCGATCCGCGGGCGACCGAGCTCTTCCAGCGGAACCAGATCGGCGCCGCAGAGACGACCGTAGTGGTCGAAGCGCGGCTTCGCGCCCATCAACGCGAGCGCCTGGGCAATCGGGCCACCGTCGGATTTGATGTTGTCGGAGCCCCAAAGCACGAGCGCAACGGTGCGAGGCAAGGAATCATGCTTTTTGAGCAATGTCAGAGCCTGTTTTGCTCCGTCCTGCATCGCAAAGGCGGTGGGCATCCGGAAAGGATCGAATGCGTGGATGTTGCGGCCAGTAGGCAGCACCGCGGACGAGCGGATCAGATCGCCGCCCGGCACCGGCGCAATGTAATGTGCGCCCAGCGCACGCATCAGGCCGTTCAACTCATCATCGCCTTGCAACAGAGCATCGACGCGCGCCCGCGTCTCCGGGTCAGTGTCGAGCATAATGTCGAGGTAGCGCTGACGCGCCTCTTCGCCCAAGGGCTCGCCCACGACATGGAGGCCATCAGTGATCAGCGCATCCTCGGTCTCGAGCAGCTTCAGCCACAGGTCCTGCGGGGCGGTGTCGGGCATATCCACCGCAGCCGCCTGCGCCGCGATCAGCGCTTCCAACTCCTCGCGATCTTTTGCGTCGGGCGACATGGCGCGCCAGCGCGTCAGGCTGTCTTTCAGCTCTAACAGACCCTTGTAGAGACCCGATTGCGCCAGCGGTGGCGTCATATGGGTGACCGTCACAGCGCCCGAGCGGCGCTTGGCAAGCGTCGCCTCGGACGGATTATTTGAGGCGTAGAGATAGACGTTCGGCATCTCGCCAATCAGCCGATCCGGCCAATCGCGCGCACCCATCCCGGCCTGCTTACCGGGCATGAATTCCAGTGCGCCGTGCATACCGAAATGCAACAGCACATCGGCCTGATACGTGTTGCGCAGCCACAGGTAGAACTGCGCGAAAGCATGGGTCGGTGCGAAGCCCGTCTCGAACAGCAGGCGCATCGGGTCGCCCTCGTAGCCGAAGGCGGGTTGCACGCCGACAAAGACGTTCCCGAAATGCTGGCCCAAGACGAAGACGCCGCGCCCATCGGATTGAATCTTTCCCGGAGCCGGGCCCCAGGCGGTCTCGATCTCGGCCAGATGCGCGGTTTCGCGCACAATGGTTTCCGCATCAACCTGCGCCGCGACATTCGCCGGCTGGCCGTATTGGGCGGCATTGCCTTCAAGCACGGCGTGGCGCAGATCCTCGACGCTCCCCGGCACCTCGACATCGAACCCATCCGCCTTCATGCGCGTGAGCGTATTGTGCAACGAGCGGAAGACGCTCAGATAGGCGGCGGTGCCGACCGCGCCCGCGTTGGGCGGAAAGCCGAACAGCACGATGCCGACTTTCTTACCTGCGTTCTCGGCGCGGCGCAGTTGCGCCATGCGCAGGGTCTTTTCGGTCAGGCTTTCGATGCGCTCCAGACACGGCGCCATGGCCCGGCAATCGGATTTCATCGTGCACATGTGCGAGCAGCCCTGGCAGCCATCCTCGCCGTGCCGACCGGCAAAAACAGTCGGATTGGTCGCGCCGTCGATCTCTGGCAGGGCGATCAGCATGGTGGTCTCGACGGGACCCAGGCCCTGGCCGCTTTTGGCCCATTGGCCCAGCGTCTGGAACTCCAGTGGATGCGCGGCGATGTAGGGGACGTCGAGCGCAGACAGAATGTCGACCGCTGCGTCGCTGTCATTGTAGGCGGGCCCACCGATCAGAGAGAAACCGGTCAGCGAGACCAGCGCGTCAACCTGACCGACGTGATACGCCTCAATCGCCGGGCGACCGTCGAGGCCACCTGCGAACCCGGCGATGACACGAATGCCGCGCGCTTCGAAACTACGGATGACGGCGTCATAGTGCGCGGTGTCGGACGCCAGAATGTAGCTACGCAGCATCAACAGGCCAACGGTTGCCACAGGTGCATCAGGCGTAGGCAAATCAGCCAAGTCGGTGCAGATGCGTTCAGGCACATCGGGGTGATATAGACCCACATCGGGGTAGTCGACGGGGGCTTCGGCCTCGACCCGGTTCCACGCGGCTTGGCGCGAATAGCGCGCGACCAGGAAGCGGATCATCTGCTCGACATTGTCGTCGGAGCCGCCAAGCCAATATTGCATCGTCAGGAACCAGGCGCGCAGGTCCTGACTCTTGCCGGGAATGAACTTCAGGATCTTGGGCAGGCGGCGCAGCATCTTCATCTGCTTCTCGCCGGATCCTGCCGAAGGCTTCGCCGACCCGCGCAGCTTCTTCAGGAGCGCCATCGCGCCGGAGGCAGGCTTGGACATGTCCAGATCGCCCATGCGCGTCAGCTTCACAATCGCGGGGTCCGCGATCACGCCGATCATGGCGTCGCAATGGTCACGGCGCGCTTCCATCTCGGGCAGGATTGCGCGGACATGTTCTTCGATGAACAGCAGGTTGGAGACCACGATGTCTGCGTGGCGCACCGCGTCTTTAGCGTCTTCCAGCGCCTGCGGGTTCTCGGCCCACTCAGCCGCCGCGTGGATAGAGACCTGCAGGCCGGGGAAATCTTCTTCCAGCCGGGGCAGCACGCGCGACGCAGGACCCGCCGCATGGGCGTCCAGCGTCACGATGACGAAGCGGTAACCGATATGATCCGAGCTATCGCGCATAATGGGCCTTCGCCTCATAAAGCGTGTCGACGCTGATCTCGGTGACGCCCTTCTCGCAGGCGAACTTCTCCGTGTTCTTGCGGGCCTTGCCGCGCACGAAGAACGGGATTTTCTTCAACTCCCGTTCGGCATCCGCGAGCCAGACGACCACTTGGTCGTCGGCTTGGACCTGTGCCGGCGCTTGATCGGCCGTTGCTTCGACACGCTCGACCGCCTTGCCGCCGTGATGCGACGCGCCAGCGTCGTCGTGGAACTCGAAATCATCGCGGAACATGTGCAGCAGGTGCTCTTCGAGCCCCATGACCAGCGGATGTACCCACGTGTCAAAGATCACATTCGCGCCCTCGAACCCCACTTGGGGCGAGTAACGGGCCGGGAAGTCCTGCACATGCACCGGCGCGGAGATCACGGCGCAAGGGATGCCCAGACGCTTACCGATATGGCGCTCCATCTGGGTGCCAAGGATCATCTCGGGCGCGAGCTCTTCGATAGCGGCTTCCACCTCAAGGTAGTCGTCGGTGATCAGCGCGGTGACGCCGTACTCCTTGGCCAGCGCGCGAATATCGCGGGCGAACTCGCGGTTGTAGCAGCCCATGCCGACCACCTCGAACCCCATCTCATCGCGCGCGATGCGGGCGGCTGCTTTGACATGGGTCGCGTCGCCAAACAGGAAGACCCGCTTTCCGGTCAGGTAGGTGCTGTCGACCGAGGCCGAGTACCACGGCAGCCGTAAGCGGCTTTCATCGACGCAGGCCGCGCGGCCCGTCAGGCCGATCACTTCGGTGATGAAGTCGCGGGTCGCGCCGACGCCGATCGGGACGACCTTTGTGAAGGGCTGGTCGAACTCGCGCTCCAGCCAGCGGCATGCGCTTTCGGCCGTCTCGGGGTAGAGCATGACGTTGAAATGGGCGGCACCCAGCCGGGCGATCTGGCTTGGATTTGCACCGTAGGGTGCGACAACATTGACGTCGATATCCAACTCGGACAGCAGCCCGGTTAGCTCTTCGATATCGTCGCGGTGGCGGAAACCCAGCGCGGTCGGGCCAAGGATATTGCAGCTCAGACGCTTGGTCCTGTCGCAAGGCTTCGCCAAGGCGCGCACAATCTGGAAGAACGTCTCATCCGCGCCAAAGTTCTCCTTGCGCTGGTAAGACGGCAGCTCCAGCGGAATGACGGGAATATCGAGCCCCATCGTCTCTGCCAAACCGCCCGGATCGTCCTGAATTAGCTCGGCCGTGCAGGAGGCACCGACGATAATCGCCTCGGGCTTGAATCGGTCATAGGCGTCCTGGCAGGCATCCTTGAACAAATGCGCCGTGTCAGAGCCCAGATCGCGGGCCTGGAAGGTTGTGTAGGTCACCGGCGGGCGGTGGTTGCGCCGCTCGATCATCGTGAACAGCAGATCCGCGTAGGTGTCGCCCTGGGGCGCGTGCAGGACATAGTGCAGCCCGTTCATGCAGGTCGCGACCCGCATGGCGCCCACATGGGGCGGACCTTCATATGTCCAGACGGTCAGCTTCATTCGGCGACCACCTGCAGCTTTGCCTTGCGGCGCAACGGGCGCGAGAACAAACCGGCGAGATCACCCGCCTGTTCGTAGAAATGCACTGGCGTGAAGACCAGCTCGATGGCCCATTTGGTGGTCAGGCCTTCGGCTTCCAGCGGATTGGCAAGACCCAAGCCGCAGACGGTCAGGTCGGGCTTGGCAGCGCGGCAGCGGTCGAGCTGCAGGTCGACGTCCTGGCCTTCGGATACGGTGCCGACTTCCAGCATATCCATGTCCGGGCCGACGAGGCCCTTGTGGATGTATGGCGCGCCGACCTCGATGGCCTGCATCCCGCATTCACGGGTCAGGAACCGCGCCAGCGGGATTTCCAGCTGGCTGTCGGGGAAGAAGAAGATCGACTTGCCGTTCAGCCCTTCGGACTGCGCGGCGATGGCCTTCCGCGCCCGGGCGCGCGGGGCGGCAGTGACACGCTCGAACGTCTCCGCATCGACGCCGAACTCGTCGGCGATGGCGCGCAGCCACATCGTCGTGCCTTCTTCGCCAAAGGGGAACGGCGCTTCGATCTGGGTCGCGCCGCGGCGCGATAGGGCCGATGCGGTTTCACCCAGGAAGGGCTGCAGCAGAGCGAACTTGGTATTGGGGCCCACATGGGGCATCCCGTCGGCCCGGCCCGCGGGGAGGACACGGACCGGACCAACCCCCAAGGCGTCCAGAAGGCTCAGGGCCTGATCTTCAACAACATCAGGCAGCGCACCGACCAAAAGCAGCTCGCGCGCATCCGTCTCCGGCAGCACGGGCACCATGCTCTCTAAGCAGGCATCTTCGCCCTGGGTAAATGTCGTCTCGATCCCTGAGCCGGAATAATTCAGCACCCGCACATGGGGCGCGTGGATCTGTGTCAGGCGCTCTGCCGCGCGGCCAAGGTCGATCTTGATCACCTCGGACGGGCAGGAGCCGACGAGAAACAGCTGCTTGATGTCAGGGCGGCGCTCCAACAGGCGCGCGACTTCGCGGTCGAGCTCTTCATGGGCGTCAGCCAGACCGGCAAGGTCTTTCTCTTCCATGATCGCGGTACCGAACCGCGGCTCGGCAAAGATCATCACACCAGCGGCGGATTGCAGCAGATGCGCGCAGGTGCGCGAGCCGACCACAAGGAAGAAGGCGTCCTGCATCTTGCGGTGCAGCCAGATGATTCCGGTCAGACCACAGAACACTTCGCGCTGACCGCGCTCTTTCAGGATCGGCGCTTCGCGGCATCCGCCAGCCTCGATATGGGTGGGCTTGTTCATGTCGCGACCTCCAGACGGGCCGCGCGCAATTTCAGCAGGAACTGAGCGGCGTTGACGATGTAGGCGGCGTAAGCGGCTAGCGCGATCCACATCTGCGTGGCCGGGTCAGCGCCCGAGAACAGCGCCCAGATGTAGGCCGTGTGCAAAGCGATCACGACAAAGCTGAACACGTCCTCCCAGAAGAACGCCGGAGCCAGCAAATACTGGCCAAACACGACCTTTTCCCAGATCGCGCCAGTGATCATGATCACATAAAGAAACGCCGTTTTTACAAGGATAGAGGCGGTCGCCCAGGCGTATCCTTCACCGCTTGCTAGGTAGCGCAGAACCAGCGCGAGGGAGATCGCAAAGGCCACGAATTGCAAGGGGGCGAGGATACCTTGAACAAGGGTCCAGCCGGTCGCATCGCGGCGCGCACGCTCTTCAGCGGTATAGAGCCTATTTGTCTTGGCTGCGTGGCCCATTCAGGCGCGACTCCCTCGTGATTCTTGGAGAGGCTGCAGACCTCTCTGTCTCAAAAGTATCGCCGCCCACGCCAAAGTGTCAATTAAATCTTACACTATTAAGTTGACAGTTCGGCTTGCGATCAAACTGCGTCCACGGCGACAAATTCTGTGCAAATCTCGGAAAAGGCGGCTTTTCCGTGCAATCACGTTCATTTGTCTAGTTTGATTTACACATTTGGTGTCTATTTTTTTGACATCCCCGGCCCCGTGCCTCATATTTCGCTGGAAGTACGACGCCAATTGGGGTGTCGCCTCGCTTGGCGACCACGCCTGAATCAAGGCCACGCGCATGAAAGATATCGAAGAGGTAAAACGCGGCAGACCGGTCGACCCGGTGCGCGCTCTGGCGTCTCAGGCGCTGGATGCCGTCATGACGCCCGGCCGGGAGCATGATGATGTGACTGGAGCGCCCGTCTCTTACGAAACCTGGATTGCCCTGCTCAGCGAAGCGTTCCGCGACGATGATCCCGCCCGCCGCCGTCTGGTTGTCGGTGATATCCTCGCGTCCGGCGTCGACCCGCACGAACTCATCGGCTCTCATATCGTCGACACGGCGGAGCTGTTGGGAAAGATGTGGGCGCGCAATCAGATCAGCTTCGCAGAAGTCACCATCGGTGCCGCGCGCCTGCAAGAGACCGTGCGCAGCCTGTCGGCACGCCGAAGATCAGCCTGGCGCGACGTCTCGGGACCCGAGATTTTGCTGGTGGCGCCCGGTGCAGAAAACCATCTTCTCGCTCTGTTTGTCGTCGGTGAAGCGTTCGAAGAGCTCGGCTGCTACGTGCACATCGCCATCGGCCAGGAACCTGACGCCATTGTCAGGCTCGCGCAGGAGCGCCACTTCGACATGATCGGCTTTTCAATCGCGAGCACCCGCGCCCTGAAGAGCGTTGGAAGCATCGTGAAGCGCCTGCGGAAGTCCAGCGCGCGATCGACCCCTTTGGTCCTTGGTGGTGGGATTTGCCGCGAGACGGCGAAACATACAGAACTTCTTGAAGAGACCGGCGTAGATCATATAACGTCTTGCCCTAATGAGGCACTAAAACTGTGTGGATTGAAGGCACTCCGAGTACGAGCGCCCGAGCCCCGACAGGCCCGCGCACCGGAAGGTAGTGACGAATGAACACACGAGAAATGAACTTCTGGTCGGGCTCGGGCAGGCCGCGGATCGCACCAGAACATTTCAACGAAATTGTCGCTACCGCGGCCGACATCGCGCTTGTGATCAATCTGGACGGACAGATCGAGACCGTCGTCGTCAATCCGCTCAACCAGACGATGGGCCGCCTTGATCATTGGATCAACCGCGACCTGTCCGAGTTTCTGGCCGAAGACAGCCGCGACCGTGTCGAAGCGCTGCTCAAGGAATTCCGCTCCGGCGCGTCGGTGATCACCAAGTCGGTCGAAATCAATCATTTCGACAATGCGAACTGGGAATTCCCGATCCGCTACACCTTCCACCTGACCGGCGAGGATGGCGCGATCCTGATGTTGGGCCGCGATCTGCGCCCCATCGCAGAGTTGCAGCAGCGTCTAGTCAAGGCGCAGCTTGCCCTTGAGGTCGACTACGAAAGCCGCCGCGATTTCGAGACGCGCTACCGCGTCCTCATGGAAAACTCCCGTGATGCGCTGGTGCTCGTCGATGCGGCATCCGGGCGAATTACCGATCTGAACAAGGCCGCGGCCGCGATCCTCGGCTCCAGCCCCGACGCGCTTGTGGGCGGCTTGTTGTCAGGCGAGCTGTCGGCCGGGAATAAATCCGAGTTTTTGGACCGCCTGATTGCCGCCGCCGCCAATGATGGCGCGACCTCGCTGCAATCCGCGACGCAGAAATCCCGCCGCTCGGTCGCGATCTTCCCGACCCTGTTCCGCGCTGGCGGTGACCGCACGCTTCTCTGCCGCCTCGAGACAGAGAACCGCGCCGAAGGCGTTGCCGCAGAGCTGGCTGCGAACCTGTCCGCACTCTACCGTGACGGGGCCGACGCGATGGTCTTTACCGACGAGAAGGGCATTCTGCGCTCGGCGAACGAAGCCTTCATGGCACTTTGCGACGCGGCGCAGATGACGGACATCAAAGGCCGCTCTTTGGCGGACTTCTTGCTGCGCAGCCATGTCGATCTGAAGGTCTTGCTGGAAAACGCCCAACGCAGTGGCAAAATGCGGCTTTATGCGACGCGCCTGTCCGGCCATCACGGCTCGCAGCTGCCGGTGGAAGTGTCCGCGACCCATCTCAGCGACCAGTCCAATGCCAGCTTCGCTTTTGTGTTCCGCGACGCCTCCCGCTCCGAGATGGTGCGCGAGGGGCCGACCCGGGCCACGGGCCAGGACATGAAGAACGTGGTCGAGCTGGTGGGATCCTCCCCGCTCAAGGACATCGTGTCCGCCACCACAGATGTCATCGAGAAGATTTGCATCGAAACGGCGGTTGAGCTGACCGGAAACAACCGGGTCGCTGCTGCCGAGATGCTGGGACTGAGCCGTCAGAGCCTCTATGTGAAGCTGCGCAAATACGACCTTCTGGACAAGACGCCCAAGGACTAGGCAGCCTTCCGCCACATGGCAAATTTGATCGGGTCACCCTGTCGCGGTGGCCTTGTTTTCCCTTGCTCCGACTCGATGTGTATAGTTTAGTTTACACATGACTGTCAGCTCAGACCTACAGCCGAGGACCACCCCGGAGCCAGCCGCCGTGCTGACGCTTCTGAAGCCGATCACATGGTTCCCGCCGATGTGGGCTTACCTGTGCGGCGCGGTGTCCAGCGGCGCGTCCCCTTCTGGTCAATGGTTGCTGGTCCTTCTCGGCGTGGTTCTTGCGGGACCGATCGTGTGCGGCATGAGCCAGGCGGCCAATGACTGGTGCGACCGGCACGTCGACGCAATCAACGAGCCGGACCGCCCCATCCCGTCGGGCCGCATCCCGGGTCGCTGGGGGCTTTACATCGCGCTGATCATGTCCGCCGTCTCTTTGGTGATGGGTGCTTTCCTTGGCCCTTGGGGTTTCGCGGCAACGGTCGTCGCGGTCTTGGCTGCCTGGGCATACTCGGCTGAGCCCATCCGCCTGAAGCGCTCGGGCTGGTGGGGCCCGGGCCTTGTCGGCCTGTCCTATGAGAGCCTGCCGTGGTTCACCGGGGCCGCGGTCCTGTCCGCCGGATTGCCGCGCAGCGAGATCATTCTGGTCGCGCTGCTCTATGGCATCGGCGCACATGGGATCATGACGCTCAATGACTTCAAGGCGTTGGAGGGCGATCGCCAGACCGGGGTCAATTCACTGCCCGTCACACTCGGCCCGCGCCGTGCGGCGCAGGTGGCCTGCCTCATCATGGCGGTGCCTCAGGTTATCGTGGTCGCACTTCTTCTCTCATGGGACCGCCCGCTTCATGCCCTCGGCATTGCAGCGCTGCTTGCGGTCCAGTTCTGGGCCATGACCGTCTTGTTCAAGGACCCGAAAGCCCGCGCGCCGTGGTATAACGGCACCGGGGTCTCGGCCTATGTCTGCGGCATGATGATCGCGGCCTTCGCGCTCAAGGGGCTGATCTGATGGCCTTGTCGTGGATTTCTATCGTTCGGCTCGGCCTGATCCAGATGGCACTTGGTGCGGTCGTGGTTCTGACCACATCGACCCTGAACCGGCTGATGGTTGTGGAACTGGCCCTGCCCGCAGTTCTGCCCGGCCTGCTAGTGGCGTTACATTACGGCATTCAGATCACGCGGCCCAGCTGGGGTTTCATGTCCGACGCAGGCGGGTCGCGCACGCGCTGGATCATCGGCGGCATGGTCGCACTCGCTTTGGGTGGACTTGGGGCCGCAGCGGGTGTCGTCGCGATGGAGACGAGCTTTGCGCTCGGGCTCGCAATTTCGATCCTCGCCTACGCGTTGATCGGCCTTGGCGTCGGGGCATCGGGCACGTCGCTTCTGGCACTGCTCGCCACCGCAACCGCGCCGCACCGTCGCGCGGCGGCCGCTACCATCACCTGGCTGATGATGATTGCAGGCATCGCTATCACTGCCGGCACGGTCGGCGCTTACCTTGATCCTTACTCCCCCGCGCTGCTGCTCAAGATCGTGGCGACTGTCACCGGCGGAGCGATCGCCCTGACAATGATAGCGGTCTGGGGGATCGAGCGTCGCGTCACCGTGCATTTCAAAGAGCCGGACGAGACGCCCTTCATCGAGGGGCTGAAAGAGGTTTGGTCCGAGAGCCGCGCCCGCAACTTCACCATCTTCGTGTTCCTGTCGATGACCGCCTATTTCATGCAAGAGCTGATCCTCGAGCCCTACGCAGGGCTCGTCTTCGCTTTCACACCGGGTGAGAGCACCTCGCTGTCAGGCGCGCAAAATGGTGGCGTGTTCCTTGGCATGGTGACCGTCGGCATCTGCGCCACCGGGTTGCGGTGGGGCTCGCTCAAGGCCTGGGTCACGGGCGGTTGCCTTCTATCCGCATTGGCCCTGATCGGCATCTTTGCGATTGGCCAGATCGGCAACGCCGCCTTAGTCGTACCCGCCACCGTATTCCTTGGATTTGCCAATGGCGCCTTCGCGGTCGCCGCCATCGGATCGATGATGCAACTGGCGGGCGAGGGCCGCAACCGGCGCGAAGGTACACGCATGGGCCTATGGGGCGCAGCACAGGCCGTTGCCGCGGGCTTCGGCGGGCTCGTCGGGGCGTTCGCCGTCGACGTTATGCGCCGGTTTGCAAACGACGCGGACGCCTTCGGGGCGGTGTTTCTGTTCGAAAGCGGGCTTTTTCTAATCGCCGCCATCATGGCGTTTCAAATCATTGACGGGCGCGCAGGCGATCGCCGCGCCGCCACAAACCTGGTTCCGGGAGAATGAACATGATCTATGACGTCGTCGTCGTGGGTGGAGGGCCCGCAGGGGCCACAGCCGCAGAAGATCTCGCCCGTCAGGGCCACAAGGTCGCCATGCTGGACCGGGCCGGGCGCATCAAGCCCTGCGGCGGTGCCATTCCGCCCCGCGCGGTGCAGGATTTCGATATTCCCGACAGCCAACTGGTCGCGCGCATCAATACCGCGCGAATGATCTCGCCCACGGGCCGTTCCGTCGATATCCCGGTCGAGAACGGCTATGTCGGCATGGTGGATCGCGAAGACTTCGACGAGTTTCTGCGGCTGCGCGCCAAGAAGGCGGGCGCGCATCGCTATACCGGTACGTTCCTGCGCATTGACCGCGAGGACGGCACGAAGGTCATCTATCGCGACAAGGTCAGCCGCAACGAGCTGGAGCTGGAATGCAAACTGATCATCGGCGCTGACGGCGCGCGATCAGATGTCGCGCGGGCCGAGGTGCCCGGTGGCGACACGATTCCTTACGTCATCGCGTATCACGAGATCGTCGAGGCCCCTGAGCCCACCGCGAATTATGACCCCACCCGGTGCGACGTGATCTACGACGGCAAGGTTTCGCCGGATTTTTACGGCTGGGTGTTTCCCCACGGCAAATCTGCCAGCATCGGCATGGGCACCGGAATTGACGGTGTGGACCTGAAAGCCTGCACCAAGCTTCTGCGCGAGCAGGCGGGCCTGACCGAATGCACCACAATCCGCAAGGAAGGCGCGCCGATCCCGTTGAAACCGCTTGATAAATGGGACAATGGCCGGGACGTTCTGCTTGCCGGTGATGCGGCAGGTGTGGTCGCGCCAAGCTCTGGCGAAGGCATCTACTACGCGATGGAAGGCGGCCGTCAGGCAGCAAGGGCCGTCATGGCGTGTCTGGCGTCCGGACGGGTCAAGGATCTTGGTCAGGCCCGCAAAGTCTACATGAAACAGCATGGGACAGTTTTTCGCGTTCTCGGCGCGATGCAAGACGCCTATTACAAGTCCGACGAGCGCCGCGAGCGGTTCGTGTCGCTGTGCCACGACGTGGATGTGCAGCGCCTGACCTTCGAGGCGTATATGAACAAGAAACTGGTGAGAGCCCGGCCCATGGCCCACATGAAAATCGGCATCAAGAACCTGGCTCACCTGTGGCGGCTGGTCCCGGAGGCCTACACATGAATGCAATGAACCGCGATATGATCCCGGCTTGGGTCGACGGGAAGTTGACCCCCGTCGAGAAGATGAAGGTCCACCGCGAGGGGCTGCGCCATCAGGCGGTTTCGGTCTTTGTGATGGACCGGGACAAGGTACTGATCCAGCGCCGCGCCATGTCGAAATATCACACGCCCGGCCTGTGGGCGAACACCTGCTGCACCCACCCGCTCTGGAACGAGGTGCCGGAGGCCTGCGCCATCCGCCGCCTGCGCGAAGAGCTGGGGATCACCGGGCTGTACCCGTCCTTCCGCGACCAGATCGAATACCGCGCCGACGTGGGCGGCGGGCTGATCGAGCACGAGGTCGTCGATGTCTTCCTCGCGCAAGCCACGCAGGACCTGAAACTGGATTTGAACCCGGACGAGGTGATGGAGACGCGATGGATCTCCTTCTATGACCTTGCGGCCGAGGTAACCCGTCGTCCAGAGAACTTCACCGCTTGGCTGCAGATCTACCTCAATGAGCATACCGAGCGGATTTTCGGCACGCTTGTGCAGGCGTAAGGGAACACCTGAGCCGCCGTGGCGTTAACTCGCATGAAACACATCCTGACCGCCGCCTGTCTTCTAACCTTTCCTGCCACCGCAAGTGCCGATCAAGTCGGCTCCGTGGATGTCGATTGGTTGGGCAATGATATCATCATAGAAGCGCTGACCGACCCGGACGTCGAGGGTGTCACCTGCCATGTCGCCTATTTCGAGCGCGGGCTGATTGACCGGCTGCAAAAGGGAAATTGGTTCGAGGACCCGTCGAATTCCTCGATTGCGTGCCGTCAGACGGGACCGATAACCATCGGCGACGTTGCCACGGGCAGCGAGGGCGAGGATGTGTTCTCCAAGAGCCGGTCGATCATATTCAAATCGATCCGCGTGAAGCGTATCTTCGATCAGGAAAACCAGACGTTGATTTACATCGCACACGCACGCGACGTGCAGAACGGCTCTGCCAAGATGTCAGTCTCGACCGTGCCGCTTTATCAGCCTACGCAAGCTGTTTCCCAAAACGACCAGTAACAACACCCATCGTCTCAAGGCAGGTCGCGGCGATATCGTGGCTGGACAGCTGCGCGTCGGCATACATCTCTTCCGGCGACGCCTGATCGATAAAGCGGTCGGGCAGCGTGAGGGTTCTGATCTTCAGACCGCGATCAAACGCGCCTTCTGAGGCAAGCCATTCAAGAACATGTCCGCCAAATCCGCCCCGCGCGCCCTGCTCGACCGTCACGAGCGCGCCGTGGTGACGGACCAACTGACGGATCAGCTCGTGATCGAGCGGCTTGGCAAACCGCGCATCTGCGATGGTGACGGAGACGCCCTGCGCCTCCAGCCGTTCTGCGGCGAGGTGGCATTCCGAAAGATGCGCGCCGAAAGACAGGATGGCGACATCATTGCCTTCGCGCACGATCCGGCCCTTGCCAATTTCCAAAGGCATTCCTTGCGCGGGTAAATCGACACCCACCCCTGCGCCACGCGGATAGCGGAACGCAATCGGACCCGCGTCATGGTCAACGGCGGTCGCGATCATGTGTACCAGCTCCGCCTCGTCCGACGCGGCCATCACTGTGAAATTCGGCAGATGGGTCAGGTAGCCGATATCGAACGCACCCGCATGGGTCGGGCCATCGGCCCCCACCAGACCAGCCCGGTCGATCGGGAAACGCACGGGCAGGTTTTGTAATGCCACGTCATGCACGATCTGATCGTAGCCTCGCTGCAGGAAAGACGAGTAAATCGCGCAAAATGGCTTCATGCCCGTGGCCGCAAGCCCGGCGGAGAAGGTCACCGCGTGCTGCTCGGCAATACCGACGTCGAAGGTGCGCGCCGGAAAGCGCTCGGCCATCTTGTCGAGCCCTGTGCCCGACGGCATGGCGGCCGTCACGGCGACAATCCGGGGATCACGCTCCGCCTCTTTCACCAGTGTGGAACCGAAGACAGACGTGTAGCTTGGCGCGTTGGGCGCGCTTTTCTTTTGCGTGCCGGTGCTGACGTCGAATTTTGCAACGCCGTGATAGCAGTCGGGCGAGCTCTCGGCGGGCTGGTATCCTTTGCCTTTGACGGTGCAGCAGTGGATCAGCACAGGGCCGGTGGCACGAGTCTGCACGGAGCGTAGAACCGGCAGAAGCTGGGACATATCGTGGCCGTCGATGGGACCGATATAGGAAAAACCCAACTGCTCGAACAGCGTGCCTTTCTCTGACTGTCCGGTGACAAGCTCCCGCGCGCGACGGGCGCTGTCGCGCAATGGTGCAGGCAGCCCGGCCTCGAACCCTTCGGCGAGGTCCTTGAGCATCGGAAAGGGTGAGCCTTCAGCGTAGAGGCCGGAGAGGTACTTCGACATCGCGCCCACGGGCGGGGCGATGGACATCTCGTTGTCGTTGAGGATCACGAACAAGCGGCGGCCCTCGTGTCCTGCGTTATTGAGCGCCTCATAGGCCATGCCCGCCGAGATCGAGCCGTCGCCGATCACAGCGATAGCGTCGCCGGTGGACATGCCCAGATCACGCGCGGTCGCGAAGCCCAACGCGGCGGAAATCGAGGTGGAGCTGTGCGCGGCACCGAACGGGTCGAACTCTGACTCGGCACGTTTGGTGAAGCCAGACAGGCCGTCTTTCTGGCGCAGAGTGCGGATGCGATCCCGCCGGCCAGTCAGGATCTTGTGTGGGTAGCATTGGTGTCCAACATCCCAGACCAGCTTGTCATGGGGCGTGTTGAAGACGGCGTGAATCGCTACGGATAATTCGACCACCCCCAGAGAAGAGCCCAGATGCCCGCCCGTCTCGGACACGGCGGAGACGACCTCTGCCCGTAGTTCTTCGGCCACTGCGGCCAGCTCGGTGTCAGAGAACGCTTTCAGATCGGCAGGGCCAGCCACGCGGTCGAGCAGAGGGGTCACGGGACGGGACATGGGCGGTCTCCTAGCAGAAAGAAAAAGCGCCGCGCAGGGGGAAGCCCCGCGCGGCGTCAGTGGTCCTGTAGCCAACAGGAAGGGAAGTGTGATCCCGAAGGATCACCATATCCGGCGCCGCGTCGGGCTCCGAATGGCGATAGGCCAGGGGCGTTCGGGACGCCCGCGGCATTACTCGTAGACCGGGACGCCGGTGGTGGCCAATTCGGGCCAGTCGGCAATCGCGTTCATGCCCTGATACGGCTTCTGATAGCCCTTGTGACAGGTCGCACAGGCCGCCTTCGGCGCGTCTGCGTGAACCGGGCCAAGCCGCTCTTCGGGATAGGTATCGCGCAGCGGGATCAGGTACTCGTTGTTCAGCTCTTGCACCATCGCGATACCCAGGGATGCGGTGGCCCATTGCGGGGTCACCTGCGCGGTATCGTAGAAGGCGCGGGAGTTGTGGCAGAAGTTGCAATTCACCCCAAGCGAATTGGAGAAATAGTTCATCAAAGCGTAGGTGCGCTCTGTGTTCTGCCAAGTCTGATAACCCTCGTCAGCGGGCGAGCCTGCCACGCGGCTTTCCAGATCATGCACATTGATCTGACCGTATTCCACGAGAAGCTTCTCGAGGTGATCGGACGGCAAGGAAGTCGAGCCGGAGGTCGAGGTCGCCCGGTTTTGCACCGCGCCCCAGCCTGCCATGTTCGTATCCTTGACCGGCGTGTTCTTGAACCAGATCTCGGACGGCACATTCTGCCCACGGTGGCAGGTGGAGCAGTTGACCCCCACTTGCGCATTCGCGTTGACGTGCCCGTCCCATTCCTCGTTGATGACCTGCGTCATCTGGATCATGCGGCGGGAGACAACCTTCGTATACAGGTTGTCCTCGCCGTAGGTCTCCAGATCGCCATCGCCGTGGCAATAGGCGCAGCCCTGCTCAGGGGACACCCACTGCGTGATGGCCAGCATCACCCGGTTGAAGTTGTCCTCGGTCAGATCACCCAGTACCTGAACATTGTCATAAATGTCCTTTGCCAGCGGCTCGCCGCCCTCGGGCACGATGGGTGTGTCCGTGTAGTACTCCTCGATCGTGGGATCAGGGGTCAGCAGATCAGATTTGAACTCCGGCACGGACATGCCGGTGCCGCGCGGACCCGTTTGAAGCGAGGTGGTGGCGAAGGGTTGACCCCAGGCCACGATCATCGCCGCCACGAACACCGCCCCGCCCACGACACCGACAATGATGCCGGGGCCGAAGACATTGGTGGGGTTCTTTTCGTTCCAGTCGTTAAACCACTTAGGAAGCATCGTTTAGTTCCCCCCTTCGGTGTTGATGGCCGGCCAGATGTCGGGCTGCGTGTAGGCCTCGTAACCGTAGCTGCCGTCATAGATTGGCGCGAAATGGTGCTCCTGCGCCCAGATGAACCAGTTGTCCACCACGGTGCCGGTTAGCAGGATTCCGATGCCGCCGGTGATCGGCGTCAGCACCGCGAACCACCACGCCCAGCGGTGGATACCTTCCATCGTGGCGTTGAAGCCCATGGTCCAGCGCCAGAACAGGCCAGCGCGCTCGGACGCCGTGCCGCGATCCGCGATCTGCTCCAGTTCCCGGTCGCCGCCCTGACGGGTGACGGCCAGAATGGTGGCGCCGTGCATCGCGAACAGCAGCACGGAGCCGTAGAGGAACACGATCGAAAGCGCGTGGAACGGGTTGTAGTAGAGGTTGCCGTAACGGATCGAGAACGCCGTAGTCCAGTCGAGGTGCGGGAAGATGCCGTAAGGCACGGCCTCTGACCAGGACCCCATCAGGATGGGACGGAACAGGCCGAGCACCAGGAACAGCCAGATGGCGGCTGCAAAGGCCCAGGCCACGTGCTTGCCCATCTTGTGCATCTGCGCCAGCTCGTAGGTCCGCAGCCACCAGCTGCACACAGAGATCAGCAGAAAGAAGCTCGCGATGATGAACCATCCGCCATCGTTGAGCGGCGGCATCGTCAGGCCGTACTCGGGCGAGGGCGGCTCGAGGGCCAGCCAGAACAGCTGGCGGATGAATTCCACGAGGTTCCAGCCCACCTGCGCCAGCATGTTGAAGCCCACGATGAAGAACCACAGAAGTCCAGTCGCAAGCGACACCACGCCGAAGGTGCCCAGGTAGATGGGACCCAGCTGGGCGTTGCCGATCCATCCTACGAGGGTCGAGTAGCGGGGCGCGCCGGTGCGCTCCTCCATCATGTTGTTTTCGTTGTCCATGCCCCATTCGGGTTTTCCCTGAACCTGGACCTGGGTGAAGATGTTTTGATACTCAATCATAGCTTATAGCCCCACTTGAGATGGCCAGATCGGCATTTCGAGCCACCAGTTCCACCACTCGGGCCAGCCCTTGGTCCAGACGGGGCCAGAGATGATGATACAGACGGCCGACCAGAAGCCGGCGTTCAGCGCCAGCAGCAGGCCCACGCGGTGGATGCCCAGCGTGCCGACGGAGTAGCCGATGAAGTCACGGAAGAACGTGTCCTCATGGTCCGGTGTCTTCATCTCCTCGCCCTTCTCGGGGTTGGCCGCCGACAGAACCAGGGCGCCGTGCAGGGCCAGGAACATCGTCGTGGTGAAGAAGAAGGTCACCGCCAGCATGTGCGCCGGGTTGTAGTGGAAGTGCAGGTAGGCGTAGCCCGTATTCGACACCCAATCGAGGTGGGAGAAGATGCCATACGGGAAGCCGTGCCCCCACGCGCCCATCAGCAGCGGGCGGAAGATCACCAGCGTGCAATAGGCGAAGATCGCGAAGCCGAAGGCCACCGGCACATGGTAGCCCATGCCCAGCTTGCGGCAGATCTCGACCTCACGCAGGGCCCAGGACACAAAGGCCCCGACCGCGCAGAAGGTGATGATTTGCCAAAGCCCGCCCTCCATCAACGGTGCCATGCCAAGACCGTATTTGAGATCTGGCGGCGCAATATTGATCAGCCACGGGTTGAAGGTGCCCTGTTGCGAGGCCCCCCAGAAGATCAGGATCGTGCCCAATCCGGCGAAGAAGGCGGTCGTGACGCCGAAGAAGCCCACGTAGAAGGGGCCGACCCAGAAGTCGAACAGGTCGCCGCCCACCAGCGTCCCACCTCGGACGCGATATTTTCTCTCGAAACTCAGCAATGCCATTGCGTCTGTCTCCCTACTTGGCGGCCTTGATCGTCGTCTTCGGGTCTTAGCCGTCCCGCTAAAATTTTTTGGTCTTGGTTTGCCGCGGCCGGGGGTTTCGGGTCCCCCGCCCGCGGCGGTTTTTCGTTGAGCGCGCTCTACTGAGCGGCCAGCTCAAACCAGTTCAGGCCCGAGCTGAGCACGACGAGATGAATCATCGCGGCCAGCAGGAACAGAAACACGCCTTGTGCGACAAACACGCGGCGGGGATCGAAAACGAGCCAGATTTTGTAAAACTTAGCCATGCTTCAGATCCTCTATGTGAACCAGGGACGCCAGATGTACGTGGCCAAGTGAGCGACGACGGCGACTGCCGAAAACAGCCAAAGGCCGCTCATATAGACCGCGTGCAGCTCTTGTGCCTGCTCGTCGGTAAGTCCGGTAAAGGACAGATTATCAGCCATGGTTTCCTCCGAAATTAGACTGACGCCGCGCCCCCCGCGGCCGGGTTATGTCGAGGGCTCATCCCCCGTCACAATCCGCCACCCCGGGGGGGAGTGACAGATCAGGGCTCCCTTGGGCATAGGCCTTCGGGAATTACGCGCGCCTTGTCGCCAAGGCCCGTGCAACTGATCCTGCTGTCTCCCCAACAGAACTAATTTCAGCGAGGTCAGAGCCTGTTCAAGGCTCGCCCCTCACGTCTTCCTGCTCGCCCCGGTGCGTTCACCCGGAGCGCGCAAAACTCATGCGGCGAAGATCATCGGTGTGATAATGTTCGCCTGGCTCCAGGCCCGCTTGATCGGCCCGCGACCGTTCGCCGTGCCGTTTTTCAACAGCGACAGCGCCCAGGTCAGGCAGGCCAGCGGCAGGCAAGCCGCAAAGATGATCGCGAAGTAGACGGCAAATTCGGTCTTCGGTGTGTGCCGCTTCGCGGGCGCCTCGTAGTCGAAGCCGCCAGAGGTCTGGTCGCTCATGCCTGTTCTCCTTCGTTGATCTCAAAATTGGCGGGCGCAAGCGCCGCCACGGTTTCCTTGACGACCCGCTCAGCCCCATCCGCCAATGCGGCGGCCTCGGCGCGGTCCCGCAGTGTCTTGGCTGCGGAAATACGGGTCAAAATCGGGTGCTCCTCGACAATCCGGTCGAGCAGTCGTTGCGCGTCGGCATCCCAGGGGAAGTCGCGGCGCAGGGTCGTTGGTGTCGCCTCGGCGGCGTCCATGTCGGTGCCGAGCGGCAGGATGTGGAACAGCGCGTCGAACAGCGCATTGCACACCTCCTGCACAAGATACGTCGCACCGGCGTAGCCCATGAAGGGCGTACCCGTCGCGCGCCGAATGGCGGCACCGGGGAAGCTGGCGGGAATAAATGTCGGCGCGGGACCGAACCCGCCCTTCATTTCGGCCAGATACATCTTTTCGTTGATCGAGCCGAACATCACGAGCGGGCGCTTTTGATGCGTCCACGCACGGACTTCTTCGTTGTTGGTCTTCTTGCCCCGGCAGCGCGAGACGGAGAAGGCGCAAGGCAGGCCCATGTCACCTTCAAGGAAGTTGCGGATGCCGCGGGTATAGGTCTCGTTCGCCACGACAGCGAAACTGGAGGTCGCAAAAAAGTCCTGCGTCACCGAGCGCCACAGATCCCAGATGGGTTTGATCGTGGAGTGCTTCTCCTGCTCAATGAACGGCTCGGGGTCGAGCCCGAGCAGCTCACCAAGCTTGCGGAGGAACTTGGTCGTACTGTCGATGCCGATGGGGGCTTGCAAATAGGGCTTGTCGAGCACTTCGCACAGGCCGCGGCCAAACTCGCGATACATGCAGACGTTCACATCGGCATTCACCAGATTGCGCATCTCGGCCACGTGGGCGCCAAGCGGCATCACCATGTTGACCTCGGCCCCGATGCCTTCCACCAACCGGCGGATTTCGGCCAGATCAGACGGCATGTTGAACGTTCCATACATCGGACCAAGGATGTTGACCCGTGGGTTAGAGCCTTCTTCGCGCTTGGATTCCTTAGGCATCCGGCCCTTGGTCATGCCAAACTCGGTGAAGATCCAGGTCATCGCGCGATCGGCGCTTTCCCATTGATCTTCGTCAATGGTGCGCGGCAAAAAGCGCTGGATATTGGTGCCCTGCGGCGTGACACCGCCGCCGATCATCTCGGCAATAGAGCCCGTGACCACCACGGCGGGAAGCGCCGGGTCCAGAGTGCCCCAGGCGCGCTTCATCGCATCCTCGGTGCCCGCGCCCATCTCGGCTTCGCTCAGACCGGTCACCACGATGGGCAACTCATGGGGCGGCAAGCCGTCGGTGTAGTGCAGCACGGAGGTCACCGGCAGGTTCTCGCACCCGACCGGCCCGTCGATCACGCATTGCAGGCCCTTGACGGCACAGAACGCGTAGACCGCGCCCCAGTATCCGCCCGCCCTATCGTGATCGGTCACAAGCATCAGATCATCTCCGCTGCTTTTGCGGCCTTCGCGGCGCGCTCAAGCTTCTTGAGGTTCAGATCACGGAAGTCGCTGCGAATATTCGGCGCGCCTTCCCAGACCCCGGCGGTGTCGCCATGACCGACGCCTTCGAAGAACTCCCGCATGCGGTCCATGCGGTCCTTGTTGGCGATGGCGGCGTTGACCACCTGAGCGAGCGAGCCCGCACCGGCGGCACCCATCAGAGGACGCGCGGAAATCAGGTTGGTGAAGTAGAGCGCGGGCACGCCAAGCTCCTTAGCCTTTTGAACCACGGGGGTCGTGCCGATGGCGAGGTCGGGCTTGATCGCTTCCATCGCGGCGCAATCGTCTTCTAGCGATGCGCGATACTTGATCTGCACACCCTTCGCTTCGAGCCACTCGGCGTCGGGCCGCGACCATTCGGTGCGCGCGCAGGCGGTGCCGACGTAAGGCACGTTCGCACCACTTTCGATGAGCAACCGAGCGACAAGCAGCTCGGAGCCTTCATAACCGCTTAGGGTTATGGTGCCATTGATGGCGGTGGCCGCCAACGCAGATGAAATCGCCGGGAGAGACGCATTCTGCGCGGTTGCCACCACCGTGTCAGGGAGACCGAACGCGTCTCCCAGACCTCTGAGCCACGCGGCGGTGCCATCGACACCCACCGGGGCAGATCCAAGAACAGGCTTCCCGGCCGCCTGAAATTCTCGGATCGAACTGGTGTAAAAGGGATGGATCGCCGCCACCGCGCCGCAGTCCAGCGCGGCATAAAGCTCGCGCCATTCGCGGCAAGGCACGGTCGGCCCAGCAGCCAAACCCATGGGCGCAGTGAGCTGTGCAATCGACATGGGATCGGCGGGAAACATTTCGCCCAACAGGCTGACGGTCGGGCGGTCGGATTTGCCGGAGGCGGGCGCGGCGACGGGGCCTGCTTCGATCTCCTTGCGGGCGTAGTTGAGCATCGCGCCGGCAAGAACGTCTTTCGCTTCCGCGTGGGTCGGCACGCCGAAGCCCGGCACATCGATGCCGATGATGCGCACGCCGTTGATCTCGTCGGGCAACAAGCGCAGCGGCACGCCGGATGCGGTCGGCACGCAAAGGTTTGTGACCACGATCGCGTCATAGCGGTCGGGATCGGCAAGCTCGTGCACGCTGTCGCGGATGTCTTCGTAGAGCTTGCCGGTCACCAGAGATTCGGAGTTAAACGGCACATATCCCACCGAGCGGCGGGCGCCGTAGAAGTGGGACACAAAGGTCAGGCCGTAAACGCAGCACGCTGAGCCGGACAGGATCGTCGCTGTACGGCGCATCCGCAGACCGACGCGCAAGCTCCCGAAGGCCGGGCACATGGACTGGGGCTGATCATGGGGGCCGGTCGGATAGTCGGCCGCAAACTTGTCGAGAAGCTCTGACTGCCCCGCCTTGCGCGCGGCATCCGCCATCGTGCCACCGGAATGACACCCATGCCCGTCAACGGGCTCAACCACCGCAGGCGCAGAGCCATCGGCGGAGGACACGAGAACCTTCCCGTCGTCGCCGTAGGTGACTTCATATGTGGCTGTATCGCTCACTCATCTTCCTTGTCATCGTCCTGCGACGTTGGCGCCTGAGCTTCCAGATGCTCCAGCGCCTCGTCCCATTCCTGCAATTCGTCGAGATCAAACATGTCCGACGTCGCTTTTCTCTAGATTGGGGAACATCAAATCGATGATTTCGTACAGTTCGTCGGTCTCTTGAGACCTACGAAGAACTCCTTCGCGCTGCCGCGTTGCGGCTTCTCGCTGGGCCTTGGCCTCCTGGCGCATCTCCGTGATGGTCTTTTGATGGTCACGCCTCATCGTAGATCACCTCCAACGACGCTTTCGGGGCGGATTTGGAGCCGCGCATGTCGGCATCGCTCGCGGGCACCAGCACGTAGTCGCCGCCGGTATCCTTGCTGTCGAACAGGCCCAACAGGCCGTCCTGATCCAGCGGGGACGGGCGTACTGGCGGGGCCTCGGCTACATTGTCGCCAAGCTCCGCAAACAGAGCGCCCCACTGGCTTTCGGACGTGCCGACGATCTGGTAGTTGGCCGATTTCTTGCGCAGATCGTCATCCTGCGGGATGGCGGCCAGAACGGGAATGTCGACCGCTTCGGCAAAGGCCTGCGCCTCGCCCGATCCGTCATCCTTGTTGATCACAAGACCGGCGACGCCGACATTGCCGCCCAGCTTGCGGAAATACTCCACGGCGGAGCAGACGTTGTTGGCCACGTAAAGCGATTGCAGATCGTTGGATGCGACCAAGATGACCTTCTGCGCCATGTCGCGGGCAATCGGCAGACCAAAGCCGCCGCAGACCACGTCGCCCAGGAAGTCGAGCAGGACGTAGTCGAAATCCCAATCGTGGAAGCCCAGCTTTTCCAGCAGCTCAAAGCCGTGGATGATGCCGCGCCCGCCACAGCCGCGCCCGACTTCGGGGCCGCCCAGTTCCATCGCGAAGACACCGCCACGCTTGAAGCAGACGTCGCCGATTTTGACTTCCTCGCCCGCCAGTTTCTTCTGGGTCGAGGTTTCAATGATCGTCGGGCAGGCCTTGCCGCCGAACAGAAGCGAGGTCGTGTCGGATTTTGGATCGCAGCCGATCAGAAGCACCCGCTTGCCCTGCTCGGCCATCATGTGGCTGAGATTGGCGAGCGTGAACGACTTGCCAATTCCGCCCTTGCCGTAGATCGCAATGATCTGGGTTTTCGACGTCGGCTCATCGGCCACGACATCGGCAAGGTCTTCATGGGCCTCGTCGCGCAGGCGTTGATCGAACTCTTTGAGGTTTGGGACTTCGTCCTTCATGCAACCGCTCTCCAGTCCAGAATCATTTTCAGGCAAGCCGGGTCATTGAAGGCTTGCGTGTAGGCCGCGCTGGCGTGCTCGGCGCTGGATGTGTGGGTGATAAGCCCGTCGAGGCTCAGCGCTCCGCAATCCAGCAGCGCGCGCGTCGCGGATAGGTCATCAGCGGTCCATTCGGCCGCGATGCGAAAGCGCGCTTCCTTCATAAAGGCGGGCGGGAAGGCGAAACTCAGCGGCTCGGCATAAAAGCCCGCCAGCACGATCTCGCCACCTTTTGCGAGGCGCGCGACCAGATCATTCAGCAGCGCGGCGCTGCCGGAGGCGTCGTAGATGCAGCCGTAGTCGCGGCGCGGATCGTCTTCGGGCTTGATGACCTCGTAGGCACCGTTCGCGCCCTCCATCCGCTGATCGTCGATCTCCCAGACGGTCGGGGCCTTGCATCCTGCGGCGACCGTCAGGCGCGCCAAGAGCCGACCCAAAACACCGTGACCCACGATAAGATCTGGCAAGTCGCGGTCCAGCCCTGCCATGGCATGGCGGGCGGTTGCGGCCAAAGCCAACAAGGCGCCTTCGCCGCGCATGCCGCTGTCGATGCGGGAGACCCGAGTGGCAGGCGTCACGATCCGGCGCGCCGCGCCACCGAACAGGCCTTTCGCTTCGGTAAAGCAATTCGCACCCGGGACGAACACGGTCTCGCCGATCTTGAAGCCGCTGTCGCGGCCCGCGTCGATCACGACGCCGGTGGCCTCGTAGCCGGGGACAAGCGGATAGCCCATGCCGGGAAATGGCGGCATCTCGCCGGACCAAAAGAGCTTCTCTGTGCCCGTGGAAATGCCGGAATGGGTGATTTCTACGACAACGTCTTCCGCACCGGGATCCACCAAGGCAAGTGTCTCAAGACCAAGGTCTTGAGGGCCTGACAGAAGTACGGCTGCAGTGTCCACGTTGTCTCACTTTCCCTGTCGCTCGCTTGTGAATGAATCACAGCGAGTCTCCTTGCGGTTATGTGTCAGTTTAAATTTACAGTTTAAATTGTCAATCACTATGGACACAAAGTCGTGTCCACCACGTGTTACGGTCGAATGGCCGTGATGCAGCTGGTCAGAAACGGCCGTGGAGCGGAGTGTTTCTTCATATTTTCAAAGCCTTGAGCAGCCAGCATCCCGCATATCTCGTCGGCGGAGCGAGCCTTTCCGGTGGTCATCGCCATAGTGTAAAGCGCGAAGTACACATCGCCTGCCCGCGTCGGTGCATCCCCGCCGGACATCGGCTCAGAGATGATCAGGCGGCCGCCAGACGGCAATGCTTTGAAGACCTTAGCGAGCAGTTCAGCGATCGTATCGTCGCTGTGATCATAGAGAACCCGAACCAGACTGATCGCATCCGCGCCTGTCGGCAGCGCCTCGTGAAAACTCCCGCCCAAAGGCTCGATTCGGTGGTCGGCGACGTGGGCCCGCGCGACCTCGATCACGGGTGGCAAATCGAACAGCGCGAGATCGAGCGACGGGTAATGCGCCCGCACCGCGCGCAAAAACGCGCCCGTGCCGCCCCCGACATCCATAAGCTTGGTCACCTTCGACAGACTGACCGTGCGCAACGTCTCTTCCGCTACAAGGCCCTGTGTCTGCGCCATCAAATCCGAATAGGTGCTGGCCTGCTGGCCGGGAATTTCCGTCGCACTCTCACCGCGCACATAGGGCCAGAACTCCGCAAGTTCCGGTTGCGTCTCGCCCCGCAGCAGCGCCACGGGATCGGCAAGATCGCGGTAGAACACGGCATGATGGCGGATCATATCGAGCAGACCGGGCACCCCAAGGCTCGCCGCACCGAGCCGGGAAAGCCGGTAGCTTTCGCCGCGCCGCTGGATCAGGTCGAGCCCTGCCGCCGCCTGACACAAAAGCCGCATCCGGTCCGGTGCGAGACCCAGCTTGTGGGCGAGTTGTTCGGGGGTCGCAGGTTCTTGTTCAAGCGCCTCGAACAGCCCCAGCTCGACACAGGCGAGAAGCGTCTGGCTATATGCGAAACCCGAAACGAGGTCGAACAGGCGCTCGCCATCCTTACGAGAGGCGCGTTTGGTCAGGGGGAAGCGGCTGGCCCAGCTTTGGAATCCCGGGTCGGCGATCCGGCGCATCAGCCATTGATGCAGCCCGCGACGCTTCGCGGGCGAGCGCGGCATGGGCTCGTGATCCAGCGCGGTCATTCTGCCGGGTGAGCGGGCGCTTTATTCGGCGCAACTGGCGTCAGCCGTTCCGCCGTGCGGCGAACGACTTCGGCAAGCATGGCTTCGCCCTTGCACGAGGGAATCGAGGCAATCGCGCCACCCAAAATGTCCTTCAACCTGCGAATCGCGCCTTGCACGCCGAGTTCCGAGACGGCGTTCGGACGGGCGTGAATCTCGTCCTGCCCGACCGGCTTGCCGAGCGTCTCTTCATCATAAAGTGCGTCGCGCAGATCATCAGCAACCTGGAAGGCCTCACCGATGCGCGCGCCCAATTCGGTCCACGGCTCAGGATCATGCCCGGCGGCAATCGCGCCCATGCGTGATGCGGCCACGAACAGCGCGCCGGTCTTGGCCCGATGATAGGCTGACAAATCGACCTGCGGCTCACTTTCCCATCCTTGCCCGGCGCAGATGCCGTAGGGCATTCCGGTGGATCGCGCGAGTGCGAGCGTCAGCTGGCCGGCCCGGGCGCAATCAAGCTCCATCTGGCGGGCGATCGTCTCGAATCCCATGATAATAAGGCTGTCACCGGTCAGGACCGCGAGCGGTTCGCCAAAAGCCTTGTGCACCGATGGCTTACCGCGACGGATGTCAGCGTCATCGAAACAGGGCAGGTCGTCATGGACAAGGCTGGCGCAGTGGATCAGCTCGATGGAGGCCGCGGCGGCCTCAGACATCGTCGGGATATCATCGCCGCAGGCCGCGGCAACCGACATGCAGATTTGCGGCCTGATCCGCGCGCCACCGGGCATCACCGCGTGTTCCAGCGCCGCTGCGAGTTTCGGGGGCGGCGTGCCGGATTGCCCGGCGCGGATAGAGCGGAGAATGGCGGCTTCGATGCGGGCGGTGAATGGCATAGGGCCTCCATGACTGTATCACATGTGTGACACTATAACTGTAAATTATACTGGACACCTCACCTCGAAGTGTCAACAATTCCGAACACAGCCCTGAGCAAGAGAGGTGGCCCTTGGCCGATGCCCCCAGCAAAACCATCGTGATTGGTGCCGGAATTGGTGGCCTTGCCGTCGCCTTGCGACTGGCCGCTGCGGGCCAGCACGTCACAGTGCTGGAGCGCCACGGCCAGGTCGGCGGCAAGATGCGCACGGTTCCAAGCGCTGCCGGTCCCGTCGAAGCGGGACCAACGGTCATGACGATGCGACCGGTGTTCGAAGAGTTGTTCGCCGCCGCTGGAGAGCGCCTGTCAGACCACGTGACGCTGCACCCGCAATCCATCCTCGCGCGCCACTGGTGGTCTGATGGATCGTCGCTTGATCTTCATGCTGACGCCGAACGAAGCGCCGCCGCAATTGCAGAGATGAGTGGCCCGCGCGAGGCCGCGGCTTTCACGAAGATGACCCGTAAGGCCCGCGCGATGTTCGAGGCATTCGACGCCCCGATGATGCAGGAGCCCGCCCCGAACCAGCTGGCCCTGACCAAGACGGTGCTTGCCAATCCCGCGCTGTTGGGCGCGATGGATCCGCTCCGCTCGATGGCCGGATCACTCGCGCGCCAATTCCGCGATCCGAAGCTGCGCCAGCTTTTTGGCCGTTACGCGACCTATGTCGGCGGCTCGCCGTTCCGCTCCCCTGCGCTCTTGTCACTTATCTGGCACGCCGAGGCATCCGGCGTCTGGGTGGTCGAGGGCGGAATGCACAAGCTGGCAGAGGCCATCGCGGCCCTGATCCGCGACCGCGGGGGCGAGATTGTATTGGGGCAAGGTGTGGAGCGGCTGGAATACCAGGACGGAACCCTGCGGGGGGTTGTTTGCGACGATGGCACGCGAATGGCGTGCGATCAGGTCGTGTTCAACGGCGATCCGCGGGCACTGCGGACCGGACTTCTGGGTCAGGCCTCTCAAAACGCGGTTCAGGACAAGGCCTGCGAGCCGCGCTCGCTCTCGGCCTTTGTCTGGTCCTTCGCCGCTAAGCCCGAGGGACTGCCACTGGTGCATCACAATGTCTTCTTCGCCGACACCGAGCGCGCCGAATTCGATGCGTTGGAGCGCGGCGAGATGCCAACCGATGCGACGCTCTACCTGTGCGCCCAGGACCGGGGCGACACTGCGCAACCGGGCGGCCACGAACGGTTCGAGATTATCATGAACGGCGCGCCCGCGGAGGGCGACACAAGCCAGGAGTTCGACACATGTCAGACGCAGACCTTCAATCGTTTGGCCCGGATGGGTCTGCATTTCGACGCGCGACCGGGGCCGGAGACGCTGACGACGCCCAGCGACTTCAGTCGGTTGTTTCCCGGGTCGGCCGGATCCCTTTACGGGCGAAGCCCGCATGGCCTGACCGCGGGGCTGAAGCGCCCCTTGGCGCGCACGACGATCCCGGGGCTCTACCTGGTGGGGGGCGGGGCGCATCCGGGGGCGGGCATCCCGATGGCAACCCTCTCCGCCAAGCACGCGGCCGCGGCGATCTTGAAAGACCGAACTTCAACCTCGCCGTCCCGCCGAACGGCTACGCGTGGTGGTATGTCGACGGCATAAGCACCTGCGGCGAGCGCGCGATTTCGATCATCGGCTTCATTGGATCGGTATTCTCGCCGTGGTATCGCTGGTCGGGCCGCAAGAACCCGGACAACCATTGCTGCATCAACGTGGCGACCTACGGCAAGGGCGGCAGGTGGACCATGACCGACCGCGGATCAAGCGCCCTGCGCCAGACCGAGGACACATTCACCGTGGGCCCGAGCGCCATGCATTGGGACGGCACATCCCTGGTCATCGACATCAACGAGGTGAGCGTGCCCCACTGCGACCGCGTCCGGGGCACGGTCAAGATCCACCCCAAAGGCGTCACCGACGTCGAGGTGCCGCTGCATGATAGCGGCTCTCATGTGTGGCGGCCGTTTGCCCCGACCTCGGACATTGAAGTGTCGCTAAACAAATCAGGCTGGCAATGGACGGGGCACGGGTATTTCGATGCCAATTTCGGGACCTCCGCGTTGGAGGATGATTTCAGCTACTGGACCTGGGGCCGCTTCCCCGTTTCCGGCGGGACCGCATGCTTTTATGACGCCACGCGGCGCGACGTGTCGGACGATCTGGCGGTGTCCTTGATGTTCAACGATGATGGCAGCGTCGCGCCGATGGAGGCGCCGCCGAAGCTCAAATTCAATCGCTCGCTCTGGGCCGTGCGGCGGGAGACGCGCGGCGATGCGGGCGTCCGGCCAAGGCAGACGAAGATGATGCTGGATGCGCCATTCTACACGCGCGCGGGCGTTCGCACGCAGATCAACGGTCAAGTCTCCGATGGCGTTCACGAGGCGCTGGACCTGAACCGATTTGCAAGCCCGCTCATCAAGCCGATGCTTGCGGTCAAAGTACCCCGAAGACCCGGCTGGACCTTCTAGATCTTGTCGGGCTCAAGCGCGTCGATATCGGGATTTCGGCGCCAGACCGAATAATTCAGCGCCGCCGCGATCGTGACCCAGACCAGATAGGGCGCGAAGGCAATTGCCGCGAGGAAGTCGAGTTGCAGGAACGCAAGCAAGCACGCCGCCACCGAGATCCAAAGCGCCACAATGACCCCCATCGCGAAACCGAGCCTGCGCAAGCCGAAAAAGATTGGCGTCCACAGCGTGTTGAGTGCAATCTGAAGCGCCCAAAGCGCGACGGCATAGGCGTTGTCATCGAGCACCGCAATCCGCGCGCCTGCGAAGGACATGCAGATATAAAGCGTGGTCCATGTCAGCGGGAAAACCCAATCGGGTGGAGTCCAATCCGGCTTGTCGAGCTTGCGATACCATTCGCCCGGCATGAAGACCGCGCCGGTCGTTCCGGCCGCAAAACAGGCGCATAGAAATATGACGAACAGCATCCAATCCATGCGCCACACCTAAGCCGATTGGCACAGGATGCAAGGCTCAGGGCTGCGTGTGCCGCTTCGCTTCCAGCTGCGCGAACAGCTCAATCATGGCTTGACCACGTGATTGCGGCACGGGCTCGCGCCGGGCGGCGGCATCGACGAGAAACTGAACCTCCAGCAGCGGTTTCGCGTATAGCACAGCCGATTGCGGCATGACGGTCACGACCCCGCTGCGCAGGACCGACAGTGCCAGCCAGCCCAGTTTCTGGGCCGTCCCGGTATGCGCGCGTTGCGAAAAACTGTCGAAATTATTGCGCCGCACCTGGCTGCCGATCCCGTCATAGATATGCCGCGCAGCGAAAATGCCGGGACGGCAGGAGAGCGGCAAAGCAGCGATCCCCGGCTCTGAGCGGTGATAGAGCCTCCGCGCCTCGGACAGCAAGCGGCGGGTCACGCGGCCCAGCGCACGGGAAAAGCGCGGATTGGCGAGGAAAGCGTCGGGATCAAGCCCCTCGTCCTCCATCATCTCGAGCGGTAGGTAGAGCCTGCCTTCGCGCGCATCCTCGCCCACGTCGCGGGCGATGTTAGTAAGCTGCATCGCGACACCCAGATCGCAGGCGCGGGCCAAGGCATCCGCATCTCGAACGCCCATCAGCACCGTCATCATCGCGCCAACGGCTGAGGCGACGCGGGCGGAATAGGCTCTGATATCGCTCAACGTCTCGTATTTCTGCTCCATCGCATCCCACGCCAGACCTTCGAGCAGGGCCTCCGGCAGCTCGCGCGGCATGTCGTGGTCGCGCACCATCGCGGCAAAGGCGCGATCGGCAGGCGCGTCGCGGGGTGTGCCCTGGTAGACAAGATCGAGCCGGTCGCGCAAGGACAGCACGGCGGCGGCTTTCTCTGCGTTCAGGTCCACCGCATCATCGGCCAAACGGCAAAACGCATAGAGCGCAAGCGCGGGATCACGGACCCGAGCCGGCAAAAGGTGGGAGGCGGCGTAAAAGGACCGCGACCCGGTTCGGATCGCCGCCCGGCAATGGGCCAGATCATCGGCGGGGATCATTCGGCAGGCACTTTCAAGGCTGAAGGGATCATCTTGTCGAGCACCTCCGCGGTGGAGACGACGCCCGGCAGGCCAGCGCCCGGATGCGTGCCCGCGCCGACGAGATAGAGACCCGGCAGCTCTTCGGAGACATTATGCGGGCGGAACCACGCGCTTTGGAGGATGCGCGGCTCGATGGAGAAGCCGGAGCCGTTGGGCGACAGGTAGCGGTCACGAAACTCTAGCGGCGTAAAGATTTCCGACGCGGTGATCTTGTCGGCAAACCCCGGCAACAGCTGTTCTTCCAGAACTTTTGTGACCTTGTCGCGGTAGCGGTCGCGCTCGATCTCCCAATCGACGCCATTGTCATGGCCCAGATGGGGAACGGGGGAAAGCACGTAGAACGTATCGTCACCCTCGGGCGCCACGGACGGGTCGGTGACGGAGGGGCGGTGGACATAGAGGCTCATGTCGTCGGCGAGCTTGCCCTTCAAAAAGATATCGTCGAGCAGCCCCTTATAGCGCGGTCCATTCAGAATGGTGTGATGCCCGACATCGCCCCACTGATCGCGCGTGCCCTTGGTGCCGAAATACCAGACGAACAGGCCCATCGACCATCTGGAGTTGTCGAGCTTTTTGTCCGTCCACCGCTTCTTCTTGCGCTTCAGCAGGTGCTTGTAGGTATGGCCCGCGTCGGCGTTGGAGACGACGATGTCAGCCGGAATGATCCTGCCAGAGACAAGCTTGACGCCTGCGGCCCGCTCGTTCTTCACAAGGATTTCGCTGACCTCTTGGCCGTAGGTGCAGGTGCCGCCCTGATCTTCGATCACGCCTTGCATCGCCTTGGCAATCGCCGCGACCCCGCCCATGGCATAGTGCACGCCGTACTCTTTCTCGAGATGGCTGACGAGAATGTACATCGAGGTCACATGAAACGGATCGCCGCCGATAAACAGCGGATGAAACGACAGCGCCATTCGTAGTCGCTCGTCTTTGACGCGCTTGGCCGCATGGGCGTAGACCGAGCGATCCGCGCGAAGCATGCCGAATTTTGGGAGCACCTTGATCAGGTCCCAAAGCTTGTGCATCGGACGGCGGCCAAGATCCTCGAACCCGAAGGCGTAGCGGGCCTCGCTGTCCTTGAGAAACTTCTCGTAGCCCTTCGCGTCGGAGGGGGAGAGGCGCTTCACCTCTGCCATCATCTCCTCGGTGGAGCCGGACGCCTTGAAGCTGGACCCATCGGGCCAGCGAATTTCATAGTACGGCAGCATCGGACGCAGATCGACGTCGGTGTCGAAGTCCCGCCCGCAGGCTGCCCATAGCTCGCGGAACACTTGCGGCACCGTGACGATGGTCGGCCCCAGATCGAACCGGTGCCCGTTCATGCTGATCGAAGAGCCGCGGCCGCCGGGCATATCAAGGCGGTCTACCACCTCAACCCTGTAGCCCTTCGCCCCCAGACGCATCGCCGCTGACAGGCCACCAAGGCCCGCGCCGATCACGACCGCGACGGGGCGTGCGTTGAAATCATCCGGCGTGGCGAGATTTGGATCGAGTCTGGTCATGGGATCAGCCTAGCTATGTCTAGCTAAGTTTACAACAAAGGCTTTTCCCATGATTTACTGGGGCCTACGCAGTAATTTCTTGGAATTCCTACCCGAATGTGTCAGCTTAGATTTACATAATGACGTCGGGAGAGTCGCTATCCAAACCGTAAGCCTCAGCTTCTTTCGGTTTTCCACGCCACTGTCACGCCTTTGGGCGTTGGCACAGATGGGCGCTGCGCGGCTCAGCTTGCCCGGCGTTCCCGATATAGGCTTTTGGAAGCTTTTGGGCAGCGGAACCGGCGAAGGTTTCACACCGATTCCGAACACCGGCGTCTATGCGATCCTCGCAACTTGGCCGTCCGAAGAGATCGCGCGTGGGCAAACCAGCGGCGCCCCGGTTTTCCGGCGCTACCAGTCTTGGGCAAACGAGCATTGGACGGTTTTCCTCAGTACTGCCTCTGTTCGGGGGAATTGGGCCGGGACAGAGCCTTTTCAGACCGGGATTTCCGTGTCTCAAGGACCGCTTGCTGCTCTGACCCGTGCTACCGTCAAGCCCCGCGTCGCGTGGCGCTTTTGGAAGCGCGTTCCAGCAATCAGCGATGTGATCGGCAGCGATCCGAACGTCGTCTTCAAAATCGGCGTGGGTGAAGTGCCGCTTTTGCATCAGGTCACCTTCTCGATCTGGCCCGATGCCAACGCCATGGCAAATTTCGCCCGTAAGGACGGCCCCCATGCCCGCGCCATTAAGGCCGTCCGCGCCGAGCATTGGTTTCGCGAAGAGCTTTATGCGCGGTTCAACATCCTGGGCAGCGCTGGGTCGTGGAACGGGCGCAATCCCCTGCAAGACATCATCCCATCGGAGGTCGCATCATGACCCAACCTTTCCCTTTCTCCGCCATCGTTGGGCAGGAAGAGATGAAACAGGCCATGGTCCTGACCGCAATCGACCCCAGCATCGGCGGCGTGCTCGTCTTTGGCGACCGGGGTACGGGCAAGTCAACCGCGGTGCGCGCGCTGGCGGCGCTGCTGCCTGAGATCGAGACCGTCGCCGGCTGTCCATATAACAGCGAGCGGGTCGAACTGTGCCCCGACCCCGCGCGGATCACATCGAAGAAACTGGTTAAGCGACCGACCCCGGTCGTGGACCTGCCGCTTGGGGTGACCGAAGATCGCGTGGTCGGCGCACTGGATATCGAAAAGGCTCTAACTCAAGGCAAAAAGGAATTTGAGCCGGGCCTGCTCGCCCGCGCGCATCGCGGATATCTCTACATCGACGAGGTTAACCTGCTCGAAGACCATATCGTCGACTTACTGCTCGACGTTGCTGTTTCCGGCGAGAATGTTGTCGAGCGCGAGGGGCTTTCGGTTCGGCATGCCGCGAAGTTCGTGTTGGTGGGCTCGGGCAATCCCGAGGAGGGCGAGTTGCGCCCGCAGCTGCTGGACCGCTTCGGCCTGTCCGTCGAAGTCAGCTCTCCGAGCGACATCGACACGCGGATCGAGGTGATCCGCCGCCGCGATGCCTACGAGACCGACACGAAGAAATTCCTGACCAAATGGCGCAGGCAGGACACGAAATTGCGCAAGGCGATACTAGCAGGGCGCGCCCTGCTGCCGAGCGTCGACGCGAGTGAGGCCATTCTGCGTGAGTGTGCGGAGCTGTGCCTGAAGCTGGGATCTGATGGATTGCGCGGCGAGCTGACGCTGCTTCGCGCGGCGCGAGCCTATGCGGCCTATCTTGGCGAAGAGACAGTGACCACGGCGCATCTAAAATCGATTGCGCCGTCCGCGCTTCGGCACAGATTGCGGCGCGATCCGCTCGACGAAGCGGGCTCTACGACACGGGTTCAGCGGGTGATCGACGAGGTGCTTGCGTGACATCGGCCCCGCCCGCCTGGCAAGACGCCACGCTGGCGTTGACCTTAATGGCGGTTGACCCGGCGGGGCTGGGTGGCTTCTGGCTGAAGGCGCGGAGCGGCCCGGTCCGAGACCGCTGGATTTCGGCATTGCCGCTGGCCCTTTCGCCTCGGACCACGCGCCGTTTGCACCCTGCGATCAGCGATGACCAGCTCTTCGGCGGGCTCGATCTGGCCGCAACCCTGGAGGCGGGGCAAACGGTCATGACCGAAGGGGTCTTGAACGGTGCAGCCGCAAACCTCGTTTTGACCATGGCGGAACGATGCCCCAGTAGCCTCGCCGCCAAGCTTGCGATCGCTCTTGACCATGGCTTCCACTGTGCGGTTCTGCTGGATGAGGGCTGCGAAGAGGAGCGCGCACCAGAGGTTCTGACCGACCGCGTCGCCTTCCATATCGATCTTGGTGATCTGTCGCACCGCGACTGTCCGGAAATCGTACTTGATCACGACCGCATTGAAATTGCCCGTCTTGCTTTGCCCAAGGTCTTTCTGGATCCAGGTCTGATCGCCGATGTCACGCGGGTCGCACTGCGGCTCGGTATCACCAGCCTGCGCGCCCCGAGTTTTGCATTGCGCGCGGCACGCGCGCTCGCCGCGATCCAACGTACAGACCATGTCGATGAGAGCCACCTGTCGCAGGCTCTGACACTCGTTTACGGGCCTCGTGCCACGCAAATTCCGCAGGATATGCCGGAGGAAGCCACTGCTGCGCAAGATAACGTAAACGACGCTGAAAGAGAGTCTAAACAACCGCAAAGCCGCGATCTTCCTGAGGAGTTATTGCTTCAAGCCGTCGCTGCAAATTTGCCCAAAGATCTGCTCGACCGCGTTGATCTGACGAAGGCTCGTCAAGCCGCACAGGGCAGCGGGTCTGGCGCGGCCAAGAAGGGGAACCGACGTGGCCGACCGAAGCCGTCGCAAAAGGGCCAGCTGGGAAGCGGGGCCCAGATCGACCTGATCGCGACCCTAAGGGCTGCGGCGCCGTGGCAGACTATTCGAAAGACAGCACTTCATGCGCCGGACCGGCGGCTTCAGGTGCGCGCAAGCGACATCCGCTTGAAGCGGTTCGAAGAAAAGAGCGATCGTCTACTGATCTTCGCTGTGGATGCTTCTGGCTCGGCCGCCCTCGCACGACTGGCAGAGGCGAAAGGTGCGGTTGAGCTGTTGCTGGCCGAGGCCTATGCGAGACGTGACCATGTCGCTCTGATCGCCTTCCGCGGGGCCGGAACCGACCTTTTGCTGCCGCCAACCCGATCCCTTGTACAGACGAAAAAGCGCCTTTCGGCCCTGCCCGGTGGCGGCGGAACCCCTTTGGCGGCGGGATTGGAAGCGGCGCTGCAGATGGCAGAAAAGACCCGCGGCAAGGGTCTAACACCCACGATTGTCGTGCTAACCGATGGTCGCGCAAACATCGCGCTGGACGGCTCCGCCAATCGCAGCGCTGCAAGTGAGGACGCAAAGCAGATCGCCCGCATGATCCGCGCGCGGCAAACCCCTGCGCTGGTGATTGATACCGGAAACAGACCGCAGAAAGCGCTTTCCGACCTCGCGCTGGACCTTGCTGCGCCCTATCTGCCTCTTCCGCGCGCTGACGCGCATCGGGTCAGCCAAGCCATTGAGGCCGTTCTGGATTAAGTCGCGACGATGAATTGGGAACGCCATAAAGACAGCTGGCCGATGGCGCAGGCGTCGCGCTTTGTGACTGCGAGACCGCATAAATGGCATGTGCAAGAACATGGCGAAGGCCCGCGCGTTCTCTTGATCCATGGTGCGGGCGGGTCGACCCATTCTTGGCGCAAGATGTTCCCCCGGCTCGCAGAGGATTTCCAGACCCTCGCCGTGGATTTGCCCGGGCAAGGTTTTTCGACGCTTGGCAACAAATCGCGCTGCGGGCTTGACCATATGGCCCATGATCTGGCGCATCTGCTGGATCAGCTGGATTTCACACCATCCGCTGTTATCGGCCATTCCGCTGGCGCGGCGCTGATGTTCCGGATGGCTTTGAACCAGCCAGATCTCGCCAACACGCGGCTGATCTCGATCAACGGTGCGCTGGAGAATTTCCGCGGGATCGCGGGGCTGCTGTTTCCTGCCATGGCCAAGTTCCTGGCCCTGAACCCCCTGACCGCACCACTTTTCGCGATGACGGCGTCTTCACCCGATCGGGTCAAATCACTGATTGCGTCGACGGGAAGCACGCTGGAGCCCGAGGGCCTTGCGCAGTATCACAAGCTGATTTCCGACCGGGATCACGTCGAAGCGACGCTTTTGATGATGGCGCAATGGTCGCTCGACGGTCTGCTGCGCGACATACCGAATCTATCCCAACAGGTTTTGTTTCTTGCCGGGGAAAACGACAAAGCCGTCCCACCGGACACGTCGCTTAAGGCCGCAAAGCGCATCAAAAACGCCACCTGCGTCACTTTGCCGAAGCTGGGACACCTGATGCATGAAGAAGATGCATCTGGCTGCCTTGAACACATCCTGCCGGCCCTGTAGCTGCAACCGTTGAGATTTCACTGTCATACTGATACCCTGTTTCCGTGTTGTACCCGCGGTGGGTACGTTTCAATGGAGGTTTGAGCGCTGTCTCAAAACACAAACCTGGCCGAGCCGCTGAACGCGACATCGGCCCCCGCAAAAGACCCCGGCACCAGCGAAGAGCTGCGCGACCGGATCGTCGCCTTCCTGGAAAAAGAGAAAGCCGAGGAGCTGGTGCAGATTGATCTGCGCGGGCGGTCCGAGATTGCCGACTACATGCTGATCTGTTCCGGGCGCTCCACGCGTCAGGTCACCTCGCTGGCCGAAAAGATGGTCGACATGGTCAAGCAGGAGTTCGGCCGCTTCTCCCGGATGGAAGGCAAGTCGCAGGGCGACTGGGTGTTGATCGACACCGGTGATGTGATCGTGCATATTTTCCGACCGGAAGTGCGCGAGTTCTACCAGCTGGAGAAAATGTGGCTACCTGCGGGTGCCACTGACGCCGACCTCTGATGCGTGTGCATATCTGCGCCGTTGGCCGCCTGAGGGCGGGGGCGGAGCTTGATCTGATCAACGACTATTCCACGCGATTTGATCGCACCGGCCGCGGCCTCGGGCTTGGGCCCCTGAGTGTGTCCGAGGTGGAGGACAAGAAGGGCGGGGGCATGGCCGCAGAAGGCGCTTTGCTGGACCGCGCCGTGCCGAAGGGCGCCACGATCTGCACGCTCGACGAGCGCGGCACACTCATGAGCTCGCCGGATTTTGCGCAGATGCTGGCCCGATGGCGCGATCAGGGGTGCAGCGATCTGGCGCTCATTATCGGTGGAGCAGATGGCATAGACCCTATCCTGCGCGCGCGTGCCGACGCATCGCTTTCATTCGGAAAGATGGTCTGGCCGCACATGCTTGCCCGCGTGATGCTAACCGAACAGCTCTACCGCGCGGCGTCGATCCTCGCGGGTGCGCCGTATCATCGGGCGTAGGGCACCGTACGCTGGTCCAACCAGTTCTTAACCCTGTCTTGAGAAAAGGCCTGTCGACCCCGACGCCAATCACAGGACCCATCATGGACAGCTTTTCTTCCTTCCCGACGACCCCAATCTCACCCGCACGTTCCGCCAGCACCGTCGTCCCGAATGACGCTGATGCTCTGCCCCATGTGAGCCGAGCGATTTATGTGGGCCTCGGTGGCGCACTCGCTGTCGAAATGGCCGATGGAGACACGGTCGTTTTCGAATCCGTGCCGACAGGTGCGCTGCTTCCAATCCGCGCCTCCAAGGTTCGCGCGAGCGGCACGACAGCGGGTGCAATCCTGTCTTTGTGGTGAATTAGAGCCTTTCATCCAAGGTACTCCAGCGGGGGGCGGGTCCATATCCGGGCTGGTCCCCTGCCTTCTTCTTCAACGCAATCGCGCTGACAACGCGGGTCAAAGCATCCGTGTATTCTGTCAGCCGCGTCTGCCCGACACCCAGCGCAATTTGCACCTGGTGGCGCAGAACATCGCGCCTGCGGTAGCCGTCCAGCACGGCTTCAATCGCGCCTGCCGTGTCCAGCTTCCTGCAATCGGCGGTCGCGTCATATTCCAGCGATCCGAACATCCCTTCGAACTTCTTGCTATAGGCGAGCGGCACCACCGGCACCCCGCTGGAAAACGCCGCGATACATGCATGCATGCGCGCGCCGACCATGAAATCCAATCCTGCGATAAAGCTCTTTGCCTCGCTCGGCGAGGCGAAGTGTGGCGCAAGCTGCACGGCCGGAAACTCCGCCTGCAAAGCGCGACTTGCTGCCAAGTCGTCCTCTGTTGGCTGCGACGGGCTGATGACATGGGGCACAAGCACGACGTTTGGCGCATCTGGCAGGCTTAGGAACCGCCTGATGATCCCGCGCATTGCCTCCGGATAATTCAGCGACAGCGCAAAATCATTTGCTCCCCGGTAGCCGCCATTCATCAAAAGACCTGACACGTTCAGCCCGACAACCGGTGCTTCACGCACCTGACGTCCCGGACGCGCAGGCAGTCGCAGGGCCACATCGCTTGCGGTGATGACATCGCGCTGAGGCGCAAGATCAGCCAACAACGCGGTAGAGGGAACATCCCGCGTCGCCACCACACTCGCCCGCTTTAGCAAATCCTTTGCCACGATGCGCGTTTGCCAACCGGCGAAAGGCCCGTAAGTCTGGGGCGCCAGAACCAAGGGAACGCGCGCGATGTGCACAAGGTATTTCAGGTAGATCATCCGCCAGAGCCGATTTGGCCCATAGAGGTCGGTAAAGCTGTCTCCAGCGCCGATATCTACAATCACATGGCAGGCTCTAAACCCCCGCAAAAGCTGCCTTGGACTCTTCAAATCATCACCCCGCAAGGTCACCACCTGAATGTCGGGACCGGTGACATAGGCGGGCCGCTTCCCGGCCCAATCGAAGATCGTGATCGCGATCTCTATGCCAGTGGACCGCGCGATATCGCGGATAATTTCTACCTGCGACACAGTCAAAGCGCCGACGCCCAAGTTATCCGAATGAGACGAGTGGAAGAGCAGACCGATGCGGATCATGCGCGCGCCCGACGTCTGCGCCACGCACGGCGCATCATACCGAGCATATTCCGCGCATTGTCCACAAAACTGTTCTCGCGCGCCATCCGCACCAACCCCATCCCGCGGTATTGCGGGATCGGCTGTCCCATCAGACGCAAACCAATCAAGCGCGCCAGTACAGCACGCCTGCGCCGGACTTGGCCCGGCTGCACAGCCGCAAGGTTGGCAAGGTCATAGCTTGCAAAATCGATGTGATCCGTCGCGCGTTGAAGCAATTCTCGCCCCAAAGCGGTCCGACACAGGATCAGGCTTTGCCCGGGGCGCTCGTCGAAACTTGGATATCCATCACGATCCGCCTCCCATACATCTGCAAACGCGATGTCTGCGAAAACTCCGCTGCCATCCGCGCAGATCTTGCACCGGTGCTGCACGAATTTGGACAGGATAGCGCCCCACGACCGGCTGTAGCTCATGCGCCTTTCGCGCTCGTCATGGGTTGTGGCTTCGGCCTCGCCCGGCCATCCGGGACCGCGGTAGTCAAATTGGGCGACCTCGTCCTGCGGCAGATTCATGTCCCGCAGCACGGCTTCGGACCCTATCAAGGACGGCACACCGGCACAGAAGAACGAAATCAGGATCGGAAAGCTCTCAGCAATCTGGCGATCTGTCTTGCGCAACTCGAACAAGGCGGCCACATCGCAAGGCTTCCCGACAAACGCGTATCGCGATCCATCGCCAATCAGCCTGCCGATATCAGCGAGCGGCGAAGAGGGCGCATAGCGCGAGCTGGCCGCATCCACGATCTGAGCACGCGTACGACTTACAACTGTCGTATTGCCCGTTGGCAGGTCCGGATCCCGCGCGGTTTGCACCACTGCATCGGCAAGACCTTGCTCTAAAATAGACACTAACAAAGCCGAAAGCGCTCCGCCGGATGCCGACTTTAGTCTGATCTCGGCATCTAAGGCGTAGCCCGTAAACGCAGCTGTGACTGGCCCCCAAAGAGGGTCGCGAAATCTGGCATCAGGGGGCAAGGATTGCCTCAAGCCCGGACAGGCCATCGGAACGTCAGCCCTAACGTCTTTGGACGTCGACATGGGTCGAAGGAACCCTTCAGACGTCAGTTTCATCTCCAGTATACCATCAGAGAGCGCCGCACATGCGCCACATCCCGTGCAGAGATCGCCTTCCATGACCGTAGATAATCTGCCCGCCAAATTGGTCGCCTTCCTGAAAACCCATCGATCTTTACCGAGTGTTAAACACCGAACTGGTTAATGGGTCGTAAAGCATCTCAGGAAAGGAGCGGTCTTGTCCGGAATAGTCACCCTGCTGATCGGACACGGCCTCACCGCGGGCCTCACTTTCGCGCGCAATCTATTGCTGGCCCGCTTTCTCGGGCTTGAGGACTATAGCGTTGCGATCATTCTTTCGCTCGTGATCTCGGCGGTCGAACTGATGACGTCGATCGGCATCCCGCAGCTTTGTGTCAGCCATCCGCGTGGGGGCTCCAGGCAGATGCAGGCCGGCCTCCACGGCATGCAAATAATCCGCGGCATTTTTGGAGGCGTGCTTATCCTGATACTCGCGCACCCGCTGGCACATGCGTTGGAGATTACCCGGCACGTTTCACTTCTGATGTGGAGCGCACTCATCCCCATCGTGATGGGCTTTTGCCACCTCGACCCGTTCCGTGCGCAACGTACGGGCCGGCACCTGCGCTACACGCTGTTCCTCATCGTGCCAGCTGCGGTCAGCGTGAGCGTCGTGGTGATCTATGGAAAGGCTCTATTACAGCCTGAAGTGATGCTTTTCGCCCTGATCGCACACGCGATCGGAGCGACCCTGATCAGCCATGCCTTAGCTCTGCACAGATATCAGTTTCATGTTCGGAAGGCGTTGGTCGTCAAAACACTCCGATACGGGATGCCGATTGCGGCAAACGGGGCTCTTCTTTTTGCGGTTCTGCACCTCGAAAAACTGATCGCAGGACATGCGCTCGGGCTGCCCGAGCTTGGACTTGTTGCGATGGGCGCGACGTTGACGCTCACCCCGTTTCTCATCGCGTCAAAGAGCTTTCAGGCCTATCACCTGCCACGCCTGAGACACCGTCCGGAAGCAGCACTGCTGCCGCTTCTGGCACAAGCGGCGATAGCTGCCGTACTAATAGCGCTGCCAACCATCGTTGCAGCTCAATATGCACTCAGCATCCTAGCAGATGGCTTTCAGGCGCTTGGACCGCTTCTGCACCTCTTTGTCCTCGTGGCCGCAGTCAGACTGCCCAAGTCAGCGCTTTCGACCCTGGCATTGGCACGCGGTCAAACCAGATTGCCGGTCTGGGCCAACCTGCCGCGCCTGCTTGCGGCCCCGGCGATCTGGTATGCCTTGTCGCACGGCGGCAGCATCGAGACGCTGTTGTACCTCGCGCTTCTCAGCGAATGCGCCGGGCTGGTACTTGGTCTTATGCTAGCACTTCGGCTGGAAGGCCGCCCGAACTCGATGCGCGCGGCCCTCCCCTAAGCCGTCAGGTCGCGTCCGCGCCGTCTTTCCAGAGATCCAGATTGATCGACGCAGCCGGACCACGCAGAGTCTTGTGCGGGGCGCCCGCAGGCGAGGTACCGTCTGTCGTGCTGTCGCGCCAAAGATCGGCTCCGTACACCGTCCCTTCGACTTGATACGTGCCTCCAAAGACAGCCAGCATCGAGATCACCCTGTTACTCGGCAAGATCCCGGAGCCCGGCGTAAAGTTTTGATCAAGCACGAGCGCACCATCGGACCAGATACGCGCCAAGCCAGATACAAGGTCGAAGGCCAGATCAATTTTCGTGCGCACGCCATCGATCACCGTGCCGGAGGCGGTCTGCGCCCCATCGACCTTCACATCACCATCGGCATCACGCAGCCGCAGACGCAGTTTCCCGTTTGGCAGCACTTCAAGCCTTAGATAATTCCCCGTCGTGGTGATGAGCGTCCGCGCGCCCGAACTCGGCATCACCACCGCAACATCCACCGAGAACTGAAGCTGTGACCACCCGGCACCGATCTGCGCGGGGTCGACGAAATACGGACCGGCAGCACTCACGTCAAAGCTGGTTTCTGTCACGACAAGGGCGTTTTGCAGAACCGAAGGCGCGGGCATCGGACGCACAGCGATCCCATCGACACGCGCCGCACCGACATCCACGAGCGGGATGTTCTTGTAGCACTCGGCATAGAAATCCTCGGGGAACTTGACCATACCGGTCGCACCGCCTTCGCCGAAGCTGATCGTGTCCTCCGGCAGGAAGGTTCCGGATGCAGGATAGAGCCTAATTCGGCCCGAAACGAGCTCCGCGCGCTCCGCCGGAGTTCCGTTGATTTGCCATCCAAGAACATCGGTCCAATGCGCGAAACTGTCATCGAGAGCGGCCTCGCCGCGAACCTCGCGCGATGTGGTGATCGGCCCGGCAGAAGACCACACGTCGACATGGGACCCACTCGGCTCCCACTCACAATTGTCGAACTCCGGTACGCTCCAAGAGGTTAGACCCATAGATTGCAGGATCGCGTGCGCGGACAGGCGCGCAAACAGCGCTGCGCCATCATCCGTGTCGCCAGATGGGTGGCTCTGATCCGTCCAACCGCCCATCCCGTCAGAAACGCCATTGCGGTAGCCAAGCGGCTCTGCCCCCAAGGGAAGGAACCAGGTGCCAGCATTCGGATTCGCAACCATCTCGCGCCAGGCTTCCCGCGCAGATTGCTTGTTCTCGAGATTATTCTGTGTCGCGCCAGTGGCCGTAATGGTCGCGCTCTGCATGTCTTCGCCGATCTCGAACCTGTGCGGCCCGTAGGGAACCCAGCGCGTATGGGCCGGATCGTAGAGCTCTCCGAACCAGTGGTCAGCCTGAAAGCTGAACCCTGAGCCATAGTCGATGCTCGTCGGGAAATTGACCGGAGTGCCATCAAGCATCTTGCCTGTGAACAGCGGGAACAACGCGTCGTCATAGCTGTCAGACAACGAGCCGGGGGTTGCGAACCACGACACCGCAGGAACGCCGACATGCTGACCATCGGCGGTCGCAAAGGCATGCAGCGCCGCATCATCGGCCCAGCTCCGGCCGCTGTCAGTGTCATCGACAAGTTGCCTGAATCCGGTGCCGGACGTGGCCTGAAACACGAGCGCGACCTTGTCATTCGGCCTCTCCGCCAGAAACACGTTTGCCATGGCGGCCAGCGCGGCACTATGGGGCGTCTCATTGGTGATATGCGACACCACAGGTGTTCCGTCGTACCACATGGCCTGCACCATATCGTCAGTCAGGATCGGCTCGGCCGGGATCAGATCATTGGCGAGCGATCGGATGCGCACGATCTCGGACTGCCCCCACAAAGCGATCACATGGCCTACTCCAAACCGCGTCGGGCTTAGCGCGCGCGTGGAGGTCTCCGATTTGATCCGCACTTCCGGACGGACCCAGACCGGACTGCGCGCGTGCTGAATGCTTCCGGTCCACGTGCCATCCGGCGCGATGTCTACCAAGTCAGCCCAATCGCTGATGCTGCCATCGTCGCGCAGAACGCGGTATTGAACGGATTCTCCGACGGTCCCGGTACCAGAGATCGTGACATCCGCGCTATCGCGCCCAAACGCGGCACCGCTGTCGAACAGAGTTTTATCGCGAGTGAAGGGATCGAGCGTGATTTCGGTCAAGGCGACCATCGGTGCCTCGGTTTGACGGTTTTGCTGCGCAATCCCCAAGCCCAAATTCAAAAACATATGCCGACCTTTCCCGCGCATCTGCACGCGGGAGGGAAGCTCTGATCAAATCAGGGCGCAACGGTGCGATGCATCTCCAGATGTGTGGTTGACGACTCCAGTCGCCACGATATCGCGCCGCCCATAGCATGAGATACTGGAGTGTTGCCGACTGCACTAAGCAGCGCGCGCTGCCTCAGGTCAGGCCGCGGCGTGCCAAATCAGCCTCGGATTCATCTGCGTAATGGAAGCGTCCATAGGGCCCGATCTGGTCGCTCCGCCGCAGGATTCGCGCCGGATTGCCAGCCACGACGCAGCCGGAGGGCACATCGCGGGTCACGATTGCCCCGGCAGCCACGATCACATTGTTGCCGACCGTAACGCCCGGCAAGATCAGAGAGCGTGCGCCAATGAAGCAATCCTGCCCCACACGCGTATGCAGATAGAGCCCGCGCGTTCTATCATGGGTCAGAACACACGCCTCAAACGCGACATAGCTGCGCGGCCCAATGTGAACCCCGCCGGGGAACGTACGATCCGGGCGGGCACGAAGTGACATCTCTGCACTCGGGTGGATATCCATGCCAAGCACGCGCCTGAGCCAGACCAGCCGAACGGAAACAAGAAGTTTTCGCAAGAGATAGAGCCTGTTCAACCCCCGCCTGCGCGCCTTTGGTAAGGCGGCAGGTCGAGGATTTTGTTCGACAAGTGTGTCGAAAGGTTCTGGTGTCGCGTCGCTCAATTCAAGCTCCACCACCAGGCAAGGAGGGTGCGCCTGCGTTTTTGCAGGACGACGGTGCAGGACAGAACTTGTCAGTGTGTTCCACGCTCAATCTGGTCCCATCACGTCACGCAACGATCCCATTTTAGGATCGAGACAATTTGAACTTGAATTGGTGAATAGTTGATTAAGAACCAGGCAAATTTCTTTGGTTAACGGATCCCTAACCAAATCTGGCGACACTCATCTCAATTGATCCGCGAGCGTTCCAGATGTCACCTGAACTTAAGCCTGCCCGTCTGCCCTGGCCCGTCCTCGCCTACCTAGTAGCTGTACTTCTGCCCGTTCGCTACTCCATCGGGCCACTGCAAATGACTGGTCTGCGGACCTTCCTACTGTTTGCGATCATCCCGTTGTTGGTGCAGCTGTTCCGCCAGAAAAACCATCCAGCGCGCCCAATCGACTTTCTTCTGCTCACGTTCGCCGCTTGGATCACGATCGCCCTGAGCCAAAGCTCGCCCGGCCAAGCGGTAGAAGCCGCCGGGTCCCTGTCACTGGAACTGCTCGGCGGGTATCTGATCGCGCGGGTCTATATCCAATCCCAGGAACAGTTTCAGGCACTCATCAAGACCCTATTCTGGGCGATCCTGTGCATTCTGCCACTCGCAATCTTCGAGGCAAGGTTCGGCGAACCGCTGCTCATCTCGCTGATCAAGGCCGTGCCTGCGATCTCCAGCGTGGACATCGTCGACATCGCGCCCCGCCTCGGACTGGAGCGCGTTCAGGCAGTCTTTGCGCATCCCATCCACTTCGGCTTATTTGCATCAACGCTGGTGGCTCTCAGCCTGTTTGGGCTGCCCGATTCAAGCCTCGCATTCCGAATTTTGGCAGCCACTGCCGGGGTGATTTCCAGTTTCCTTGCACTGTCCAGCGGCGCGTTTCTTTCGATCATCCTTCAGCTTTTCTTGATCGGCTGGGCCCTCTCATTCGGAACGGCACGACGATCCTGGATGACGCTCGCCCTGATATGCCTCAGCGCCTACGTCCTGATTGATATCGCCTCGAACCGAAGCCCGATCCGCGTGTTCTTCAGCTACGCGACCTTCTCCGCGCATAACGCCTACTGGCGTGGTATCATCTTCGAGTGGGGCATGGTGAATGTCTGGCAAAATCCAGTCTTCGGTCTGGGTCTGAAAGAGTGGGTCCGACCCGCCTTCATGCACTCGGGAAGCATGGATAATTTCTGGCTCGTCGTCGCGGTGCGCTACGGGCTGCCCGGCTTCGCTCTGTTGGCCGCAGCATATCTGTTCGGCATGGCTAGGATCGCATGTGCCAAGCTTCCGTCGCATCTGGAGGGCTATCGGATCGGGTGGCTGATCTGCTTCACCGGCCTGACCTTCACGCTGTGCACTGTCCATGTCTGGACGTCGGTCTTCTCATTCGTCTTCTTCCTGTTCGGCGCAGGCTTTTGGATGCTCAAAGACCAATCTGAAGAGGCACAGCCGGAGACCGTACCGCGTTTTCTTCCCTATTCGCGCTTCTCAGAGCTCGCATGACACACAAACTTGGCTGCATCATCGTCACCTATAATTCCGAGGCGGAGATCGGTCCGTGCCTCGACAGCCTGATGCACTCGAATGGCGTCGACCTCTCCATCGTGGTCGTGGACAACGCTTCATCCGACGGCACTGTGGATCGTGTCGCCCAGCATCCCTCTCGTCCGACCCTCATCCGGGCGGCGATAAACGGGGGCTTCGCCGCGGGTGTAAATCAGGGTCTGGATTGCCTGCGAAAAGACCAGATGCTTGATCGCTTCTGGATTCTGAACCCGGATTGCACCGTTCCACCTGAAACAGCCGCAAAAATCGCGCGGCATCCCAAGCCGTTCTCGCTCCTCGGGAACCGGCTTCTTTATGCACACGACCCGGAACGCATTCAGATCGACGCCGGAACGATAAACAGATGGACCGGCGTGACCAGCAACCTCAACCTCGGTGCACCTGCGCTGAAAACGCCGCCGGCAAAGCCGCACCGGGCCGACTTCATCTCCGGTGCCAGCATGACGGCGTCTCGCGAATTCCTGGAAATCGCGGGGCCGATGCCCGAAGACTACTTCCTCTATTATGAAGAGGTTCATTGGGCGCAATTGCGCGCCGATCTGCCCCTTGCCATATGTGCCGACGCTCCCGTCCTGCATTCGGCCGGGGCCAGTATCGGCTCCGCCACGCTGGACCGCGGGCCCTCAGCTCTTTCAGTATATTTCAAGCACCGCGCCCGGATGAAATTCGTGGCATGGTTCAATCCGATTGCGCTTCCCATCGCTTACTTCTTTGGCCTCGCCAAAGCCGTGCAACATGGGATCAAAGGGCAGATATCAGCGGTAATCCCTACGATGCGGGCCTTGCATGGGCTGGGTCCGGGACCAAAAGTTCAGGCCCAACTGGGCCAGACAGATCAGGCCGCGGCGAAATCTCGCAAGGTAGCCAAGAGGCTCGCATAACTGTCGCTGGGCGCCGCGTTGGGCGGCTCGATATCCTCGCTCAGAAAGGCTTCGACGTCGGCGACATCCCAGGCCACTCGAATACCCGGGCGACCGGCCAGGCTGCGGGCCGTCGCAATCTGATGGTTATTGCGATGCTCACCCAATTCGTGGCTGCGGGGGACAACCACCAGCGGTTTGCCCAGACGGCGCGCCATAAGCACCGTGCCGATCCCGGCATGTGCCACGATCAGCCGCGCCGCATCGCAAAAATGCTCCATCTCGGGGGCCGTGCAAGTCGGGAAGCTCTCCATCGCAACCGTCGAGCCCGCAACACCCGTCTGAGCAAGGATCGGCTCGTCGGTCCGATCCGCCAAACTGTCCATCTGCGATATCAAACGCGGGAATGGCAGTTGAGTGCCGACCGTGACGAAAATCAAAGCACCGCACCCGCGTAGGTTGCACCGCTTTCCTCTGAGACTTGCGGCCACTGCGTAAGCCACAAGTCCGACAGCGGATAAGCCAGACGCCCCGAAAGCGAGAGCCGCTCGGCATTTGCGACGGAATCGATCCAGATGGTTCTCGCCCCGAATAGCTTCGCCCAAAGCAAGACCAGCAGCCCCGGAGCCGCGCCGGTAGAGATAACGATCTCAGGCTGCAATCGCCGCACAAGACGTCGCGCCTCGCGCAGGCATGCCAGAACCTTAAGCGGCGTGCGCAGATTGCACTCCGGCAAGACATGGGCCGCGTCGGCCTGAGCCGCGCTGCTGCACGCAAGCGTCACCTTGGCATTCGCGAACGCGGGAAGAACCAAGTGCAGTTGCTGCCAATGCCCTCCGCCGGACGAAACCGCGAGAATTCTGGGCGTGTCACGCTTCCCTTTGGCTCCAAGCACCTTCATTGGCCTGTTCCCCGCAAAACGGCGCCGAACGTGCAAAAAATCAAAGTCAGATCCCGGAAAAACCCAACGTCCGCCGCATAGGCAGTGTCGAATTTGGCTCGATCCGCGAACCCATTGAGGTTGCGGGCGAAGACCTGCCATGGCCCGGTCAGCCCGGGCCGCACGCGAAAGTAGGCCGTGCCCGGATATAAATCCGTCTGGTTTTCCAGCATCGGCCGAGGGCCCACCAACGACATGTCTCCCCGCAGGACATTCCAAAGCTGGGGCAGTTCATCGAGTGAGCTGCGGCGCAAGAATCGCCCGACATTCGTGATTCTCGGGTCCACGGAGAGCTTCTGATGCAACCGCCATTCCAGCGCTGCCGCCGGATCGTTCAACAACAATTCGGTCAATGCCCGTTCCGCATCGGTCCGCATCGTGCGCAGCTTCAGCATCGCGAAACTTCGCCCGCCGCGACCGACGCGAATCTGTTTGAAAAACGGTGCACCACCATCAAGCCAAACGACGACCGCCAATGTGAAAATCACTGGAATGACAACTGGTGCAAAGAGCAGAACGAGTGCGATATCGAACAGGCGTTTACCATGTCGAAGATACAGTCCCTGAGGTTGGCCCGGGACCTTTATTGTTGCGATATCCAAGGTCCCGATGGCCTGTGCGTCCTCGTCAAAACTGTCCAGTCGTGCGTCCATTCGCTGCGCTCCTCAGTGGCAGGGATCGACCGACGCGCACTCTTCAAAAACCAAAAGTGGGCCGGCGCAATTAACCTCCAAAGAGCGCAGATAAATTAATTATGTCTTAAACTTTAAGCAGTCATTTGAGGCTCATGGTTCCACAAACAGGCCCTCTGGCTCACATGCTTTTTTCACGACGCCAATCACCCCAAACCTCGAGGGAGATGCCATGATAGAGTGGCGCTATTGGCGATGGCAGGTCTTGCGGAATGCGCCTGTTGCGCTGTTGCTGTTCTTCGCTCTGGCGACGCTCGGCATCACAGCGCTCAAAGCGATTCCGCAGAACTTCGTCGCCGAAAGCCGCCTTGCGTTGGAGACGCCACTGGCCCTTGCGAGCGCACCGAAAGCTACGCGCACCGCGGATCATATTCAGCATCTCCAAACCGTGGTGCACGGTCTTCGGGCCGAGTTTGGTCCGGAAGATGATCGGTTGAGCCTCTCAATCGAATCTGCACGCGAAAAACCAACGATCCTGGTCATCCGCAGCAAGATGAAAACAGAAAGAGACTCGCTGGCTTTCGTAAATGACGTCTCCGCCAAGGCCATCGCGGCAAGCGATACGAGCCAACGCACCCGCATCGACTCTGCCTTGGAAAAGCTCAGACAGATCGAAGGCCTCGAGGGCGAGAAGGTAAAGAAAGCCACCGCACGACTCGCAGAATTTCGTCCCGAACAAACCCGTACACCGGAGGAACTGTCGCTTCAGCTCGATGCTCTGAGACGAGAGCTCGAAAGCGCAAAACAGATCAAGATAATCCAGTCCCCGGAAATCCAGAAACTGACGCAGGAGCTGGCGAATGCGCGCGCGCTCTACTCGGATCAACATCCCGCCATCAAGCTTTTGAACGCGCAGATCGAACATGGGACGGCCCAACCAACCGCACCGATCCTCGCCGATTTAGAGGACCGGGTCGCCTCGGCCACAACAGCACTTGCGCGCGCTCAGGATGATGAGCGGCAAAGGGCAGACCTGGAGGCTCAGGTCGCGATTGCAAGCGCCGCGCATCTGCGCGCGCAGGATGCCCTCGCCGAAGCACGCCTGAAGGGCGATGCAAGCTTCAGGCCATTCAACGTAATCGAGGACGCAACGGCACAGCCGGAGATATCGGCGAAGAAGCTGCTCGCAGCCCGTATCGCAATTCTCGGGATATCGGCTCTTGCCGCCATCGGGCTGATCGCGATGCGGTTCAAGTTAGACCGCCGGGTTCGTCGCCCACGCGACCTCGCGCGCGGTCTGGGGATCGCGCCTTTCGCCACGCTACCCGACCTCGGACCCAGTCTCGCTTAGGAGCTCGAAATGGAACAAATCACCCACCCGAACGAGATTATCCGCGAGGCAGAGCGGACGCTGCCAGAGCAGTCCTTTAGCCTTGGCCTCACCGACCCGGAACACGCCTGGGCGCGCCTCACCCCTGCCGAAGTCGACCCGGTCAGCTTGCAGCGCCATAACATCGTGACGCAGTCGCCAAATCCCACGGCGGAACCGTTCGACCAGCTTCGCACCCGAATTCTGCAGCACATGGCCGCGCAGGGGCATCGCAAACTCGCGTTAACCTCGCCGACGCCCGGCTGTGGCAGCTCGACAATCGTTGCAAACCTTGCGCTGAGCCTTGCCCGCCACACGGATTTGCGCGTGATGGTGTTCGATCTGGACCTGCGGTCGCCCTCGCTGATCCATATGTTCGGTCTCACGCAAACCGGCCCGCGCTTCTCGGCGCTTGCGGGGCATCGGCGGAACTTCGACAGCACCTGCCTGCGCTACGGCTCGTCCCTTGGCCTCAGTCTGAACGCGTCGCCGATTGAAGATGCAACAGAGCATCTTGCGAGTACCAAGACCCGGAACCTGCTCGACTATATCGACGCGGAGTACGCTCCAGACCTGATGGTGTTCGACCTCCCGTCGCTGCGGCCTTCGGACGCCGCATTGGCGGGGCTATCTTTAGTTGATTGCGCGCTTCTGATCGGCCATGCAGATCGATCGACGCTTGAAGACATTGATTGGGCGGAGCGCCAGATTGCCGACACTTGCGAGCCGCTCGGCGTGGTGCTGAACCGATGCCGCTTTGCAGAGGTGCCCGGGGCCTCGTTTCGTGGCTGATATCTCCGCATCGCTCGCCCCGGCCCACAAGCCGCGTCCGACCAAGACCGCGCGTGGCGTACGCCTACTCTTATCCGTTTTCGACCCGCGCGCCTATCTCCATGCGTTGCGCGTTCTGAACCACCTCAACCAGACCCATGCGATCCCCCGTCGGAGACTTCGCCACGGCCCGGGTGTCGCAATTAGCCCCACATGCGAATTCGCCCATGCCGAACGGATTGTGCTCGGCGACCGCGCCCATATTGGCACGCGATGCATCATCTGGGCGGGACCACGCAACGGGCGGATCACTGTGGGAAACGATCTGTTGCTTGGTCCCAACGTGACGATCACCGCCGCCAATTACCGATTTCGCGACGGATCACCCGTGACCGAGCAAGGCATGGACGAGGCCGACGTCACGATTGGCGATGACGTGTGGATCGGTGCCGGGGCCATCATCTTGTCCGGATCGTCCCTTGGCCACGGCTCGATTATCGCAGCGGGCGCCGTGATACGTGGGTCGGTGCCGGATCGCGCGATCATGGCCGGCGTCCCTGCTCAGCAAGTCGGCACGCGATGATGTCACACAAGGCATCGATCATTATTCCGCATTACCGCGATCCGGTTGCCCTCCGCACCTGCCTGATAGCCCTGATGCGCTGCGCCGATGCGCGAAGTACGGAAGTATTGGTCGTCGATAGCGGCCGCGAAACACTGACGCCGAAGTTCAAGCGCGGTTTCCCAAGCGTTCACTTCTTGTCGGAGCCACGACCAGGGGCCGCGCATGCGCGCAATCTTGGCGCAAATAAGTCTAAGGCAAAGCTGCTGTTGTTTCTTGATTGCGACTGCATGCCGCACGAACACTTCATCTCCGCCCATATCGCAGCGCTTGAAACTACTGATCTGATCGGCGGCGACGTGCGGGTATCGACAACACCGGACCCCAGCGGCCCCGAGGCATTCGAGAAGGTGTTCGCCTTCAATCAGCGGGACTACATCGCCAAAAGGCGGTTTTCCGTCACGGCGAATCTGTCGACCCACAGGCATGTGTTCGAGCAGGTCGGCCCATTTCACGAAGGCGTGTCAGAGGACAAGGACTGGTGCCACCGGGCTCACGCGCAAGGGTTCAGCCTGCAATTCGCACCGAACGCACGGGTGACCCACCCGGCCCGGCAAACGTGGAATGATCTCTGTGCAAAATGGGATCGTCTGACGCGGGAGAGCTACGCGCTACATCTGGCTGCCGGAAAAGGTACCACCGCATGGGTGCTTCGCTCACTCGCAATGCCACTTTCGGCGGTGGTTCATACGGTCATCATTTTGAGGTCAAAGGCGTTGTTAGACCCCACGGCCAAGTGGCGCGCAATCAGGACCTTGTTCAGAATTCGGCTTTGGCGAATGGCGGAAATGCTTCGCGTTGTGGTCAGGCCACGCGCAGATCGCCCTCTTGCTTCAGAAACCACTCATAGGTCTCTGAAAGACCCTGTTTCAGCCCAATCTGCGCTTTCCAGCCCAGCCGCTGCAAGCGAGTGACGTCCATCAGCTTCCGCGGTGTGCCATCGGGTTTCGTCGGATCGGTCTTGATGTCTCCGTCGAACCCAACGACCTCGGCGATCATATACGCGACGTCGAGAATGGCGATATCCTCCCCCGTCCCGACATTGATATGGCCAAGCATCGGTTCCGTCTCGCGCTCGAACGTCTCACGATCCAGATCGAACACGTAGAGCGATCCCGACGCCATATCATCAACATGGAGAAATTCGCGCTTGGGTGTCCCCGTGCCCCAGATCACTACGTCTGACAAGCCATCTCGCTTCGCCTCGTGGAAGCGCCGCATCAACGCGGGCAGAACGTGTGAGTTCTCAGGGTGGAAATTGTCGCCCGGCCCGTAAAGGTTCGTTGGCATGACACTGCGATAGTCGCGTCCGTACTGTCGATTGTAGCTCTCGCACAGCTTGATCCCGGCGATCTTCGCGATTGCGTATGGCTCGTTCGTCGGCTCCAGCGTCCCCGTCAGCAACGCGTTCTCGGCCATGGGCTGCGGCGCAAGCTTTGGATAGATGCAGGAGCTGCCCAGAAACAGCAACCTGTTCACCCCTGCCACATGCGCCTGATGAATCACATTCGACTGGATCATCAGGTTCTCATAAATGAAATCAGCCGGATAAGTGTTGTTCGCCATGATCCCGCCGACCTTGGCGGCTGCAAGGATGACGCCGTCCGGCCGCTGGTCTTGGAAAAAGGCGTTAACATCGGCCTGGTTCGTCAGATCCAGCTCGCTCCGACTGCGCATAAGCAGCTCCACGCCGTCGCGCGCCTGCAGCGCTCTGCAAATGGCGCCGCCAACCATTCCGCGATGCCCGGCTACGAAAATCCGCATGTTACAGCTCCAACGACAGCGGCAGCTCCAGCCCGTGTTCTTTCAGAAGCAGGCTCCGGCGTGCACTGGTATAGTCTGCGGCGACCATCTCGGCGCACATTTCCTGCGTGGTGGTTTCCGGCACCCAGCCCAGCTTCTCCTTCGCCTTGGTCGGATCGCCCAATAGGGTCTCCACCTCGGCGGGCCGGAAATAGCGTGGATCGATGCGAACGATCACATCACCGACGGACAGGGCGCTGGCCTTGTCGCCTTCGATCTCCGCCACGATTCCGATTTCGTCGACACCGTCGCCCTCGAACCGTATCGCGACACCAAGCTCGGCCGCCGACCACTCGATGAACTGACGCACCGAATACTGCTTGCCAGTCGCGATCACAAAGTCGTCCGGGGCATCCTGCTGCAGCATGAGCCACTGCATCTTGACGTAGTCCTTGGCATGACCCCAATCGCGCAGCGCGTCGATATTGCCCATATATAGACACTGTTCCAGCCCCAAAGCGATATTCGCGAGCCCCCGCGTAATCTTGCGGGTCACAAAGGTCTCGCCCCGTCGTGGGCTCTCATGATTGAACAGAATGCCGTTGCAGGCATACATCCCGTAAGCCTCGCGGTAGTTCACCGTGATCCAGTAGGAATACAGCTTCGCCACCGCATAGGGCGAACGCGGGTGAAAAGGCGTGCGCTCGGTTTGCGGCGTTTCCTGCACCAGACCATACAGCTCAGAGGTCGAGGCTTGATAGAACCGGGTCTTCTCTTCCATCCCAAGAAAGCGGATCGCTTCCAACAGCCGCAGTGTGCCCATTGCATCCACGTCGGCCGTATATTCCGGCGCCTCGAAGCTCACAGCGACGTGGCTCTGCGCACCAAGGTTATAAACCTCGTCCGGCTGCACTTCCTGGATGATCCGGGTAAGGTTCGACGTGTCCGTCAGATCGCCGTAATGCAGATAAAGCTGCTTGTTGGTGGCATGCACGTCCTCATAGACATGGTCGATCCGTTGAGTGTTGAACAGCGACGCGCGGCGCTTGATCCCGTGGACCTCATACCCTTTTTCTAGCAGAAACTCCGCCAGATAAGAGCCGTCTTGTCCTGTGATCCCAGTAATTAAAGCCTTCTTCACGAGATACGCTTTCCTGTTTCCGTGGTTTCGCAGGTTCTAGCCGAAATTTTCCCCAAGCACACCTCGATTTCCAGCCGCCGGTTGATGCTGCCCGCCCAGCGCCATACAAAGAAGCAACCCTCCGCACAGAAGAGCTGACCATGACCGCACCCAAACCCGTGATCCTTTGCATCCTTGATGGATGGGGCCTGTCCGACACGCGCGAGGGCAACGCACCGGTGCTGGCGCAGACGCCAACCTTCGATCGGCTGATGTCCTCCTGCCCCAACGCGACCCTGATCACCCACGGGCCGGATGTCGGCTTGCCGAAGGGCCAGATGGGCAATTCCGAGGTCGGGCATACCAATATCGGCGCAGGTCGTGTCGTCGCGATGGATCTCGGTCAGATTGATCTCGCCATTGAGCAAGGCACCTTTGCCAAGGAAGACGCGCTACAGGACTTTATCGCCACGTTAAAAGAAACTGGCGGCACTGCGCATCTCTTCGGGGTCATGTCCGATGGTGGCGTGCACGGTCATGTCAGCCACATCATCGCCGCAGCAAAAGCGCTGGTTTACGCTGGAATAGACACTGTTTTACACGCAATGACGGACGGTCGGGACGTCGCCCCCCAATCGGCTTTGCAGTTTCTGGAAGTGCTGAACGCCAAGCTGCCGAGCGAGGTAAAGATCGCCACGGTTTCTGGCCGATATTACGCGATGGATCGGGACACCCGCTGGGATCGGATCGAAAAGGCCTACAACGCCACCGTCCTGGGCAAAGGCGAAAGCGCAGAAACCGCCCAATCGGCGATCGAGGCGTCGTACTCCGATGGCAAGACCGACGAATTCATCCTGCCGAGCGTCATCGGCGACTACGACGGCATGAGAGACGGAGACGGGATCTTCTTTCTAAACTTCCGCGCCGACCGCGCCCGCGAAATCCTCTCTGCAATGGCCGACCCGAAATTCGATCATTTCGACGTCAGTTCGCGACCGGACCTCGCCGGAAAGCTCGGCATGGTCGACTATTCGGAAGATCATAACGCCTACATGTCGACGGTTTTCCCGAAGAAGAAGATCGCCAACACGCTCGGCGCTTGGGTGGCTAAGCAAGGCTTGCGCCAGTTCCGCGTGGCCGAGACCGAGAAATACCCGCATGTCACCTTCTTCCTGAACGGCGGCAAAGAGGTGCCCGAACAGGGGGAAGACCGGCACATGCCCAAGAGCCCGTCCGTCGCGACCTACGACATGCAGCCGGAAATGTCGGCAAGCGAGGTGACCGACGATTTGATCGGCGCAATCGAAGACGGCTACGATCTGATCGTCGTCAACTACGCCAACCCGGATATGGTCGGCCATACCGGCGATCTGAAAGCCGCTATGGCTGCATGCGAGGCGGTTGATCAGGGTCTAACACAGGTGATTTCCGCCCTGGATAAAGCGGGCGGCACCATGATCATCACGGCCGATCACGGCAATTGCGAAACGATGATCGACCCGGAAACCGGTGGCCCTCACACCGCGCACACGCTCAATCTAGTGCCCGTGATCCTCTACAATGGGCCACAAAACGCGCAACTTCAGGATGGACGTCTTGCCGATCTCGCGCCGACGCTTCTCGACCTGATGAACCTGCCAAAACCCGACGAGATGACCGGCATGTCCCTGATCGCGAAATGAAGCTACGACCGCTCCTCTTGGCCCTCACGCTTTTTGCCACGCAAGCCGGCGCGCAATCAGACCCGATTACAACGGCAAAACGCGCAAGCCAGATGCTCACCGACGCCGCATCCGCCCTGTCCGAGGCGCAGAGCGCATCGAACCGCATCGACGCCCTGACCGAGACCGTGCGCGCCTATGAGGAAGGCCTCGCCGCCTTGCGCGAGGGCTTGCGCCGCGCGTCCATCCGCGAGCGCACCATCGCCCTGACCTTCGAGGCCAAGCGCGACCGCCTGTCCCGACTGCTTGGTGTCTTGCAGACAATCGGTGCCTCCCCCGCGCCCTTGCTGATGGTGCATCCAACGGGGCCACTTGGCACTGCGCGCTCCGGAATGATCCTGTCCGATGTGACGCCCGCGCTTCGAAAAGAGGCTCTAACATTGCGCAATCAGCTCGAAGAAGTGCGCGATTTAAGACGTCTACAGGCCAGCGCTGCCAACCAGCTCACGGGTGCCTTGACCGGCGTCCAAACCGCTCGCTCCGCGCTTGCGCAGGCCATGGCGGACAGGACCGAGCTGCCGAAGGCCTTCACCGCGGATCGCAACGCGATGCTCCGCCTCGTGGAAAGCGCGGACACGCTACAGGGGTTCGCGTCCAGCCTGACAGAGCTCGACGCGGCGGATACGTCGAACCTTGCGGATTTCGAGACCTCGAAAGGGCGCTTGCCGCTGCCTGCCCCGGGCACCGTCCTGCACGGCTTCAACGAGACCGACGCATCTGGGGTCACCCGCCCCGGGCTCGTCCTGGCAACCCGGGCGCAGACCCTCGTGACAGCCCCCTGGCCCGCGACGATCCGCTACGCCGGTCCGCTTCTCGACTACGGCACGGTGATGATCCTGGAGCCCGGGCGCGGTTATCTGTTGATTCTGGCGGGACTTGGCCAAACCTTCGGCGAGGTGGGCGAGGTCGTCGGACAGGGCGCGCCGTTAGGGCTGATGGGCGGTTTACCTCCCAATCCTGACGCTTTTTTGAACACTGCGGCGAATGGAGGTGGCGGCATTCAGCAAGAGTCGCTTTATATAGAGGTGAGAAAAGGCGATGCGCCGATCAATCCGGCCGACTGGTTCGCCAACATAAGGGAATAATAATCCGTATGAGAAAATTTCTGATGGCCGCCACGCTCGGCACAGCCGCGAGCGTTTTGGTAACCACGCAATTCGCCGGGCCGCTCGTGGCCCAGGAAGCCGACAAGAAGTCCACCGTCTACGAGCAGCTCGATCTGTTCGGTGACATCTTCGAGCGCATTCGCGCGCAATATGTCGAAGAGGTGGACGAGGCCGATCTGATCGAGGCCGCCATCAATGGCATGCTGACCTCACTCGATCCGCATTCTTCTTACCTGCCGCCCAAGGACTTTGACGACATGCGGACCCAGACCTCCGGCGAGTTTGGCGGTCTTGGCATCGAAGTGACGCAGGAAGATGGCTACGTGAAGGTCGTCTCGCCCATGGACGGCACCCCCGCTGATGAGGCCGGGATGGAGTCGGGCGATTTCATCACCTCTGTCGATGGCACATCGCTTCTGGGGCTGACCCTTGAGGAAGCTGTCACCATGATGCGCGGCCCTGTCGGGTCCGAGATTATCCTGACCGTTGTGCGCGAAGGCATCGATGAGCCGTTCGAGGTCTCCATCGTCCGCGACACGATCAAGCTGACCGCCGTGCGCTCGCGCATTGAAGGCGACAGCGTCGTTCTGCGCATCACGACCTTCAACCGGCAGACCTTCCCGAACCTCAAGGACGGGCTCGCAAAGCAGATCGAGGAAGCCGGTGGCGAGGACAACATCAACGGCATCGTGCTGGACCTGCGCAACAACCCCGGCGGCTTGCTGACACAGGCCATCGCCGTCTCCGACGCGTTCCTAGATAAGGGCGAGATCGTCTCGACCCGTGGCCGCAATCCGCGCGACAGCGAGCGCTACAACGCAACCGAAGGCGATCTGGCGAACGGCAAACCCATCGTGGTTCTGATCAACGGTGGCTCCGCTTCGGCATCCGAGATCGTCGCAGGCGCGCTGCAAGATCACCGCCGCGCGGTGGTCGTGGGCGAAAAGAGCTTCGGTAAGGGGTCCGTGCAAACGGTTGTACCGGTGCGCGGCGATGGCGCGATGCGCCTGACCACGTCGCGCTACTACACGCCGTCGGGTCGCTCCATTCAGGCGCTGGGCGTGTCGCCCGACATCATCGTCGTGCAGCCGCCGCGTCGCCCGACCGAGGAGACCGAGGAAGAAGAGACGAACGCACGCCCCGGCCGTTCCGAGGCCGATCTGCGCGGCTCTCTGTCGAACAATGACGATATCTCCGAGGACGAGCGCGAGCTTCTTGAGGCCGAGCAGAAGAAGGCCGAAGAAGTCGCCAAGCTTCGCGAGGAAGACTATCAGCTGGCCTACGCGCTTGATGTCCTGAAGGGCCTGACCGCGCTCGGCCCGGCCGACGATTAAGGAGATGGGCGGGCGCAGGCCCGCCCTTTTCACATGACCCCCGAGGACATCGCAAAGCTGCCCTATCGCCCCTGCGTGGGTGTGATGCTCGTCAATGCGCAGGGCCAGATTTTCGTCGCGCAGCGGATCGACAGCGACGTGCCCGCCTGGCAGATGCCCCAAGGCGGCATCGACGATGGCGAGACCGCGCGCGAGGCCGCCTTGCGTGAGTTGGAAGAAGAAACAGGCGTTCCGGCCTCCAAAGTACGTGTGGAAAACGAGACCGACGATTGGCTGACCTACGACCTGCCCCATGATCTTGTGCCGAAGGTCTGGAAAGGTCGCTTCCGCGGTCAAAAGCAGAAATGGGTGCTGCTGCGTTTTCTGGGTCACGACAGCGAGATCGACATTCAGACCGACCACCCCGAGTTTTCCGAATGGCGCTGGCTCGACGCGGATGCGCTTCTCGGCAAGATCGTGCCATTCAAGCGCGAGGTGTACGGCAAAGTGATCGAAGCCTTCCGTCCACTCCTATAGGGTCTGACCCATGATCAAACACATGACATACGCCGCCTTGGCGCTCTCATTGGGGGCAAGCCAAGCCGCCGCCCTGTCCTGCCTGCGCCCAGACCCGGTCGCGGCCTTCAAAACCGTGGCAGAGGCGGATCAGACTTTCTTCATCGTCAACGGCCAGTTCGCGTTCGATACCGCTGGCATCCCGGACCCGTTCAAGGGCCCACCGCAAGAGGTCGCGGTCGACGCGACCTTCCGGGGCAAGCTCTTGACCAGCGAGGGTTTCACCGAGGACGTGCAGGCACCTGTCACAATTAATCTGGACTGCGCCGGACCATGGTGCGCCCGCATGAGCCCGAACACCGATTACATGGCCTTCGTGCTGCGGACGGATACCGGTCTGATCTTCAATGTCGACCCGTGCTACAGCTTCGCCTTCCCGAACCCGAAAGCGGACGCGATCAAGGCTGTCGAGCAATGCGCGGCGGGCGGCGAGTGTGAGGTCAAGAAAGAAGACGGGTAAAACCCGCCCTCTTCCAGATGTTTATTCCGCTGGAACTGCCTTTGCCTCAAGGCTCAGCGGCGCGGGCAGATGCACCAGCATCTCTTTTGGGCAGACCTGCACGAAATTGGCGCGCTCCACGTCCCAATCCTGAAGGATCCGCGCGGCCTTGACGCTTTCTGTCTCGGCCACATGCGCCTCGATCAGACTTTTCAGCTGGCTCTCCCAATGATCGACGGTGACAGGGCAGGTCACCAGCGTCTCCATGTTCATCAGCTCGGGCGACTCGCCATCGGGGTCATAAAGATAGGCCATGCCGCCCGTCATGCCGGCCCCGAAATTCGCGCCGATGGAGCCCAGGATCACAGCGACACCGCCGGTCATGTACTCGCAGCCATTGGTGCCGCAGCCCTCAATCACGACCTTCGCGCCGGAGTTTCGCACAGCGAACCGCTCGCCTGCCCGGCCAGCGGCGAACAGGTAGCCATCGGTTGCGCCGTAAAGCACCGTGTTGCCGATGATCGTATTCTCATCCGCCTTCAACGGGCTGTCCTGCGCGGGGCGAACGACGACGCGCCCGCCCGACAGGCCTTTGCCCACGTAGTCATTCGCGTCGCCAAAGACTTCCAGCTTCAGACCCGGCGCCGCAAAGGCACCCAGCGATTGCCCGGCAGAGCCGCTCAGCTTCACCGTCAAATGATCCGGCTGCAGATCGTTGCGCATCCCGAAGCGCTGCACGATATGGCTCGACGCCCGCGTCCCAATGGTCCGCAAGGTGTTCTGCACGGCATAGGACAGCTGCATCTTCTCGCCATCGTTGAAGAACGGCTGCGCGTCTTTAACGATCTGTGCATCCAGCGTGTCCGGCACCGCATTGCGCTCGCGGGTCCGGTCGTAGACGATCCGGTCCGCGCCATCGACAGTGATCAGCAGCGGGTTCAGGTCCAGATCATCCAGATGGGCAGAGCCACGCGATACCTGCGCCAGCAAGTCCGCCCGCCCGATCACCTCGTCCAGCGACCGCGCCCCGATCGAGGCCAGGATTTCCCGCACCTCGGTCGCGTAGAAGGTGATCAGGTTCACCACCTTATCCGCGGTGCCGGTGAACTTCTCGCGCAGCGCCTCGTCTTGGGTACACACACCCACCGGGCAAGTGTTCGACTGGCACTGACGCACCATGATGCAGCCCATCGCGATCAGCGCAGCGGTACCGATGCCGTATTCCTCGGCCCCCATCATCGCGGCCATGACAATGTCGCGCCCCGTACGCAAGCCACCATCCGTGCGCAGCGTGATCCGCTCGCGCAGGTTGTTCATCGCCAGCACCTGATGCGCTTCGGTCAAACCCATCTCCCACGGCAGACCTGCATATTTGATCGAGGTCGCAGGCGACGCGCCCGTCCCGCCATTATGGCCGGAAATCAGGATCACATCCGCTTTCGCCTTCGCCACACCGGCGGCAATCGTGCCAACACCGCTTGCGGCAACCAGCTTCACCGTCACCTTACAGCGTGGGTTGATCTGCTTGAGGTCGTAGATCAGTTGCGCCAGATCCTCGATCGAGTAGATGTCGTGGTGCGGCGGAGGTGAGATCAGCGTCACGCCCTTCGTCGAGTGCCGCAGCCGCGCAATCAGATCGGTAACTTTCATGCCGGGCAGCTGCCCACCCTCGCCGGGCTTGGCACCCTGGGCGACCTTGATCTCCAGCTCTTCGCAGTGATTCAGGTACTCGGCGGTTACACCAAAGCGGCCCGACGCCACCTGCTTGATCTTCGCCGAAGGGTTGTCGCCATTGGGCTCCGGCACGAAATGCGCCGGGTCCTCGCCACCCTCGCCCGAGTCCGACTTCGCGCCGATCCGGTTCATCGCCACGTTTAGCGTCTTGTGCGCTTCGGGCGATAGCGCCCCCAGCGACATGCCCGGCGTCACGAAGCGCTTGCGAATGGACGTGATCGACTCCACCTCATCCACCGAAATCGGCTCGCCCAGTGGCTTGATATCCAGCAAATCGCGCAAGTGAATGGGCGGATTAGCCTTCATCGTCTGGCTATACTGCTTCCACATGTCATAGCTCGCCCGCGTGCACGCAGCCTGCAGCATATGCATTGTCTGCGCTTCCCAGGCGTGTTTCTCGCCCGACCGACGCGCCTTGTAGAAACCGCCAATGGGCAGCACATCCGTGCCGTTGCGCCAAGCAGAGGCATGAACTTCCGCCACCTTGGTCTGGATGCCAGAGACACCAATACCAGAGATACGCGACTGCATACCCGGGAAATACTCCGCCACCATCGCGCGGCTCAGACCGACGGCCTCGAAATTCAGGCCCCCGCGATAGGACGAAATCACCGAGATCCCCATCTTCGCCATGATCTTCAAAAGACCTTGATCAATCGCATTGCGGTAGCTCGCCACCGCTTCGGTCAGGGACATGTCCAGCAGCCCGCGCTCGATGCGGTCGGCCAGCGAGTCCTCGGCCAGATAGGCGTTCACGGTGGTCGCACCGCAGCCGATCAGAACCGCAAAGTAATGCGGGTCGATACACTCGGCCGAGCGCACGTTGAGCGAGCAGAAGGTCCGCAAGCCCTTGCGCGTCAGCCACGAATGAACAGCGCTCGTCGCCAGGATCATCGGCATACCGATGCGATCCGCATTCTGGTCCTGATCGGTCAGAATAATGTGGCCCGCGCCAGAACGCACCGCATCTTCTGCCTCGTTACGCAGCTTGTCCAACGCGCTCCGCAGCGCGCCTTGGCCCTCATTGGCGTCAAACGTGCAATCAAGCGTCACCATGTCCGCGTTGAACTGGTCGCAAAGCTTGTCGAACTGCGCATTGCCGACGAACGGGCTGTTCAGCACCAAAATCTCGGTCTGGGATGAATCCTCGTCCAGCACGTTCTTGAGGTTGCCGAACCGGGTCTTCAGGCTCATCACGCGGAATTCGCGCAAGCTGTCGATTGGCGGGTTCGTCACCTGGCTGAAGTTCTGGCGGAAGAAATGCGACAGCGGGCGGTACTTCTTCGACAGCACCGCGCTAGGGGTGTCGTCGCCCATGGACGCAAGCGCCTCCTTGCCATCGTCGGCCATCGGCGCGAGGATTTGTTCCAGCTCCTCAATAGAATAGCCCGCCGCGATCTGGCGCGTGCGCAGCTCCGAGCCGGAGAAGATAGCGGTCTCCTCCACGTCCAGCGTGATCTCATCCAGATCGGTGATCTTGCCGACCCAATCGCCAAACGGCAGCGCCGCGGACATCTTGTCCTTCAACTCGGTGTCATGGAACAGCTTGGCCTTGCCCATGTGCACGCCAATCATCTGCCCTGGCCCCAATGCGCCCTTCTCGCGCACGGTCGCCTCGTCGAACGGCACCATGCCCGTCTCGGACCCTGCAATCAGAAGGCCGTCGCCGGTCACCGCATAGCGCATTGGGCGCAGGCCGTTGCGGTCCAGACCCGCCACAACCCAGCGCCCATCGGTCATCGCCAGGGCGGCGGGGCCGTCCCACGGCTCCATCACAGAATTGCAGTAGGAATACATGTCCTGCCACGCTTTAGGCATCTCGACCGCTTGCTTGGACCACGACTCGGGCACCAGCAGCGTCTTGGCCATCGGGGCCGACCGGCCCGAGCGCACCAGCACTTCAAACACCGCATCCAGCGCCGCCGAATCCGACGAGCCCTGCGGTACGATGGGCTTGATATCTTCCGCCCGATCCTCGAACGCGCCGGAGGCCATGCGGATCTCGTGGCTCTTCATCCAGTTCAGATTGCCCTTCAGCGTGTTGATCTCGCCGTTATGGGCCAGCATGCGGAACGGCTGCGCGAGCCACCACTGCGGGAAAGTGTTGGTCGAATAGCGCTGGTGGTAGATCGCAAACGCGCTCTCGAACCGCTCGTCCATCAGGTCGGGGTAGAACTCGGCCACTTGCTCGGCCAGCATCATGCCCTTGTAGATGATCGACCGGCAGGACAACGAACAGATGTAGAGCCCCGGCACTTGCGCGGCGGCGGCGGCTTTTTCCACCCGGCGGCGGATCACATAAAGATCGCGCTCGAACTCTTCTTCCTCGACGCCTTTGGAGTTGGAGATCAGGATTTGCTCGATTTCGGGCCGCGTCGCGTTGGCCTTGTCACCAAGGCACGCGATGTTCACCGGCACGTGCCGCCAGCCGTAGATGTAGTAGCCCATCCGCAGCACTTCGCTCTCGATGATCGTGCGGCAGGTCTCCTGCGCGCCGTGATCCGTGCGCGGCAGGAACACCTGACCCAAGGCCAGCAATTCGTCACGCAGGGTGTGGCCGGTGCGCTCGACCTGTTCGCCGAAGAACTTGAACGGAATCTGCACATGAATGCCTGCGCCATCGCCGGTCTTGCCGTCGGCGTCGACCGCGCCGCGGTGCCAGACGGCCTTCAGCGCATTGATGCCGTTCTCGACGACCTTGCGGGATTTCTTGCCATCAATGGACACGACAAGGCCCACCCCGCACGAGGCGTGCTCGTCCGCCTCGCGGTAGAGCGAGTTTTCGTCCATGTAGCGGCGCTTCTCTTCCTCGTGGGCCACCCAGTCCTGGTCAAACTTGGTCATCTCGAAAGGCTCCTTGTTAGGGAAGTGTTCATTGATTGGGTCATCATCGCTGACCCATGAATTTGGAGGGGTCGGGCAAGTTGCCCGACAAAAGTCCGACGGAAAGCCGACGTAAGTCCGACCGTCGATTTCAGGTCAGATTGGCAGGACGTTTCAGCTTGGGATGCTCTCGGAAATAGGCTTCGGCAGAGGAAAAACCCTCGTATTCCGACCGCTTCATTCCGCCCGCGCGCCGGACCAGTTGCTTCATGCGACCGACCCGGTCGTTGAGCCCCGCAAACACCATCTTGCGCAGTGTGTCCGACGCTTTCAGGTTGCGGACGAAGTTGTGGTCGCCACCCGCGAATATGAAGTGCTTCACGTTCTCGGCCTCTGGCATCAAACGCCAATGCATCTGCTCGTCGGGCGTGTCGCCGTGGAACATGTAGATCGAGCAATTGCTGGGAAGCTTGTCCAGCGCCTTGTGCGGCCACTGCGTGATCTGCCTGCGAAACCACCACCACCGCTTTTCGTCCGGCACGACCTCGGGATGGACCGAATATTGCGGCGCGAAGGCGATGATTGAGGTGAACGGCATCTTGCGGCCCATCACCAGCGCATTGAACGCGCCCATGCTGCTGCCAATCGCGATGATCTGCGTGATCTGGTGTTCCAGCACGTAGTCGCTGATCACCGAGACAATCTTGGCCGCCATCCCGTTGGCGTTCATCCAGCTGCGCGACATGTCCGTTACGCAGATCACATGATTGAGCCCCTTGCGCGACGTCATGCTCACAAATTCCTTTGGCGGTCGCGTCTCGCGCTCCCGTCCCACGGAAGTGAAGCTGACCACAAGCCGGCCGCTCGTCCCGGGCGTCGCTTCGATCCTCAAGGGATCCACATCGTGCAGAAGCGTGAACTCCAGCCGGGGCGTTTTGTTGGTCATATCTCACTCGGCAGCAACCTGCGCCGCGGCGTTCAGCTGGTCCAGGATCGCTTCGGCCGCCTCGCGTCCGTCCCGGATAGCCCAAACAACCAGGCTTGCGCCACGTTGAATATCACCGCAGGCGTATACGCCCGGTAAAGATGTCTCATGGGTGCGGAAATCGGCCTTCACCGTGCCCCAGCGGGTCACTTCCAGCTCCGGCACATCCCACAAGGACGGCAGCGCTTCGGGCTCGAAGCCCAGCGCCTTGATGACCAGATCGGCGTCTTCGACATAGTCCGCGCCCTCAATGATCTCGGGGCTCTGGCGGCCAGAGGCATCCGGCGCGCCAAGGCGCATTTTCTGCACCATCACGCCCTCGACCGTGTCGCCGGTGAAGCCTTTTGGGGCAGACAGCCATACGAATTCGACGCCTTCCTCTTCGGCATTTGCCACTTCGCGCTGGGAGCCGGGCATGTTAGCCTTGTCGCGGCGATACAGGCATTTGACCGACTTGGCCCCCTGCCGGATCGCGGTACGCACGCAATCCATCGCGGTGTCGCCGCCACCGATCACGACCACACGCTTGCCTTCGGCGTTCAGCTCGCCGCTGTCGAACTCCGCCACCGCATCACCAAAGCTCTTGCGATTGCTCGCGGTCAGGAAATCAATCGCGCGCACGATGCCCTTCGCGCCAACGCCGGGCGCGGGCAGGTCGCGGGATTTGTAGACACCGGTGGCGATCAGGATAGCGTTATGGGTCTTCTGCAGCTCAGCGAAAGTGACGTCCTCGCCCACGTTGCAATTCATCTTGAAGGTCACGCCGCCCTGCTCCAGCTGGTCGATGCGCTTCATCACGACGTCCTTCTCCAGCTTGAAGCCGGGGATGCCGTAGGTCAGAAGCCCGCCCGCGCGATCATAGCGGTCATAGACAGTGACCTGCACGCCTTGGCGGCGCAGCATATCTGCAGCGGCCAGACCACCCGGGCCCGCACCGATGATGCCGACGCTCTCCGTGCGATCATGGGAAGGTGCGGCGGGCTTCACCCAACCGTTTTCCCACGCGGTGTCCGTGATATATTTCTCGACCGATCCGATGGTGACCGTACCATGGCCGGACTGCTCGATAACACAGTTGCCTTCGCATAGGCGGTCCTGCGGGCAGATGCGGCCGCAAATCTCTGGAAACGTGTTCGTGGCCTGGCTGATCTCGTAGGCCTCTTTCAGACGCCCTTCAGCGGTCAGGCGAAGCCAGTCAGGAATGTTGTTATGCAACGGGCAATGGGACTGGCAGTAGGGCACGCCACACTGGCTGCAGCGCCCGGCTTGCTCCTCGGCCTTGGCCTCTGCGTACTCTGCATAAATCTCGTTGAAATCTTTGGCGCGTAGATCAGGAGGACGCTTCTCTGGCATGTCCCGGTCCACATTCACGAATTGCAGCATGCGTTGCTTGGCCATATCCATACTCCTGATTGAAGCGCCTGTTTATTTTGAGACCATGGGGAATAAAAGTCACTCGTGCTGACCTATTATTCATTTTCTTGGCATAGGAAAGGAAAAACTGACCCTTATCGGCAATTATTAGGTCAGTATGAGTTACCTACATAGTGACTTCTCATTTAAATCCTGCCCTTTAGGTTGAGGAAAACCGATTCGAGGCCCGCAGTTCATGTCCCTGTTCCACCTGATCCTTGTGGCGTTGATCCAGGGTCTGACCGAGTTTTTGCCTGTCTCCTCCTCCGGCCATCTCATCTTGCTTCCGGGTCTCACCGGCATGCAGGACCAGGGCCAGATGATCGACGTTGCCGTGCATGTCGGCACGCTGTTCGCCGTGATCCTTTATTTCTGGAGCGACGTGAAAGTCGCAGCCCACGGCACAACGCGGCTAATGAAGGGCAAGGTGGACACGCAAGGGGCATGGCTGGCTATGTGCCTCGGGATCGCGACGGTGCCCGTGATGGCCTTCGGTCTGATCCTGATGGTGACCGGTCTGGGCGACATGCTGCGCTCGGTCGCGCTGATTGGATGGACGATGCTGATCTTTGGCCTCGTGCTCTACTGGACGGACCAGAAAGGCGCGGTCGAGAAAACCGCCGCACGCTGGTCCATAAAGGACGCGGCCGTCATGGGTCTGTGGCAGGCGATTGCGCTGATACCCGGCACCTCCCGCTCCGGCGCCACGATCTCGGGCGCGCGCCATCTGGGCTACGGGCGGGAGGACGCGGCGAAGCTCGCAATGCTGATGTCTATCCCGACCATCATCGTCTCCGGCCTTGTGCTGGGGGTCGAGGTCATCGCCGACGCCAATATGCAGCTCGCCCGCGACAGCATCCTCGCCGCAACGCTGGCCTTCATCTCGGCCCTCTTCGCGCTGACGCTGATGATGCGCCTGTTGAGATCCGTCAGCTTCACGCCTTACGTGATCTACCGCGTCATTCTCGGGATTGTCCTACTGGTCTACGCCTATTCGTGATCGGCGCGCAGATTGCTCGCGGATTCCTTGATGGCGTCGTACTGCCCAGAGGGCCGGAAGCGCCACAAGTAGCTCGGCAAGATCGCTTCCATCGCGACCGGCTCGATACCCAGATCAGCGAAGGTTCTTGTCTCGCCGGACACCACATTGTCCACGGCCAGATTGCGCACCTGATCGCGGGTCACAGGACCCTTGATCAGCCCGCCACTGATGAAGCTGAGCACGTCGAAAGAGGTGCCCATGATCCGTCCGATGAAGAACGGAATGTTCACGATCAGCCGACGCCGGCGGACGATATCCAGCATGGTCTGCATTAGCTCGCGGAACGTGTCCACATCGGGCCCGCCAAGCTCGTAGATACCACCAGCGGCCTCGCCAGTGACGCCCTTGACCGCGGCCCGCGCGACGTCGTCGACATAGACTGGCTGGAACTTCGTGTCCGCGCCAACCACCGGCAGGATCGGTCCAAAACGCGACATGGAGGCGAAGCGATTGAAGAAATCATCCTCCGGCCCGAAGACGATGGACGGGCGCAGGATCACGGCGTTGGGCATATGCTCCACCACGCCTTCCTCGCCGAGGCCCTTGGTGCTGGCATATTGGCTTTCGCTTTCGACATCCGCGCCAATGGCAGAGATATGCACCATCCGCGTGATCCCGGCCTCAGACGCCAGCCGCGCGACCCGCTCGGCCCCTTCGTGCTGCACGGCGTCAAACTTGTTCTTGCCTTGCGGTGCCAGGATGCCGACGCAGTTCACCACTGCATCTGCTCCCTGCATCACCGCCGCCACCGAGGCGTCATCGCGGATGTTGCACAGCACCGGCTCGACCTGGCCCACGACGCCGTAGGGCTTCACGAAGATCGCCTCGTTCGGGCGGCGCACGGCGACCCGCACGCGCCAGCCTTCCTTGGCCATGCGGCGCGCGATGTAGCGGCCCACGAAACCTGATCCGCCGTAGATGGTGACGAGCTTGGACATGTAACTTCCCTTCAAGGCTGGCTGGCCCAAGGTTTACTGACGCCCTTCCCCCCAAGCAAGGCGCATTTCGCCGCCCTTCCGCGCCGATCCAAGGCAATTTTACGCAAGCCGCGCGAATCCCGTTGACAGCGAGAATGCTGCAAACTAATCACCGCCCACCAACACCTGTGCCCAGGTGGCGGAATGGTAGACGCGCCAGCTTCAGGTGCTGGTGTCCGTATGGACGTGGAGGTTCGAGTCCTCTCCTGGGCACCAAACTCCCCTCCTTGTGCAGAGTCAGGACGGCGAGCGACGTGATTTCGATATTCGATCAAAGCCTGATGGGCGGCCTCTTCGGAGACCCCGAACTGCGCGATATTCTGTCCGAAGAAAAGACCCTGTCGCGTTACATCGAGATCGAGGTGGCCTATACAAAGGCGCTCGGTCAATCCGATGCCGTAAACCCTGATATCGCCACCCGAGCCGCCACCGCCATCGAGAGCGCGCAGATTTTCACCGACGCGCTGCATCGCGCCAGCGGGGTCGATGGGATTATCATTCCGGACCTGATCCGCCAGATCAAAGAACGCGCAGACCCCGAATTGCACGCCGCCATCCACACCGGCCTGACGTCACAGGACGTGATGGACACCGCGCTTGTGCTCGCTTTGCGGGAGGCGAACAGCCTTTTGTCCCAGCGCATCGAAGCGGTCGGTCAATCCCTTGGCGCGCTGCACGCGCAATTCGGCACCCACACTATGATGGGCGTGACCCGGATGCAGGATGCGCTGCCTATCACTGTGGGCGACCGCATCGACGCCTGGGGCATGCCGTTCGACGACCATCAGACCCGCTTAACGGAACTCACCCCACGACTGATCCGCCTGCAGATCGGCGGACCTGTCGGATTGCGCGATCTGCCCGACGGCGTGGCACAGGCGCTTGCCGCGACGCTAGACCTGCCGCTGCCTCCCAAGGCGTGGCACAGCATGCGCGACGGGCTGGCGGAATACGCGAGCTGGCTGTCCCTTGTCTCTGGCACGCTGGGCAAGATGGGTCAGGACATCGCCATGATGGCGCTGCAGGGCCGCGAGATTTCCCTATCCGGCGGCGGCACATCCTCTGCCATGGCGCATAAGAAGAATCCGGTGAAGGCGGAGCTTCTGGTCACCCTCGCGACCTTCAACGCCACACAGCTCGCCGGGATGCACACCGCATTGCGGGCAGAGCTTGAACGCTCCGGCGCGATGTGGGCCCTTGAATGGATGCTGCTGCCGCAGATGATCGCGGCCACTGGCCTGGGGCTGAACACGGCGCTGTCGCTTTTGAAAGACATTAAGGATCTGGGCGCACCGGCGTGAGCCGTCATTGAATAATTGCGCCGAACCCCCTATTGCGCGGGGGTAATCGCGAAAGGGCCCAGAGAATGGCGAACTTCCTGCATAAGGGCGATCTGCCCGACGACCTCGATCTTGGCCCGGTAGTGGCCATCGATTGCGAGACGATGGGCCTGAACCCGCATCGCGACCGGCTATGCGTCGTGCAGCTGTCGGGCGGCGACGGCAATGCGCATCTGGTGCAGATAGCGCAGGGCCAGACGGAGGCGCCGAACCTGTGCAAACTGCTCGAAGACCCCGAGATCCTGAAGCTCTTTCATTTCGGCCGCTTCGACATCGCCGCGATGCTCAACGCGTTTGGCGCGCTCACCGCGCCCGTCTATTGCACCAAGATCGCGTCCAAGCTGGTTCGCACCTACACCGACCGCCACGGCCTGAAGAACCTGTTGCAGGAGCTGCTGGGCGTTGATGTCTCCAAGCAGCAGCAATCCAGCGACTGGGGCGCGCCCGAGCTGACCAAGGCGCAGCATGATTACGCGGCCTCGGACGTGTTGTATCTGCACAAGCTGAAGTCCGAGCTCGACCGGATGCTGGAACGCGAGGGCCGTATGGAGATGGCGCAGGCCTGTTTTGACTTCCTACCGATGCGCGCTCAGCTGGATTTGGCCGGCTGGCCTGAAATCGACATCTTCTCGCACTAAGTAAGTCAGATGAGCATCGACCCTTCAGATTTTCTGGCGATCGGCCGCCGCGTGATCTCGCGCGAAGCGGCTGCCTTGGCGATGCTGGCCGATGCGCTGGACGACAACTTCGCCCGCGCCGTCGAGTTGATGCTGGACGCCAAGGGCCGCGTGATCGTCTGCGGTATGGGCAAGTCAGGCCATATCGCGCGCAAGATCGCGGCAACCTTGGCATCCACAGGTACGCCCGCGCATTTCGTGCATCCGGCGGAGGCGAGCCATGGCGATCTGGGCATGATGGCCCAAGGCGACGTGGCGCTGATCCTGTCGAACTCTGGCGAGACGCCGGAACTGGCGGACGTGATCGCCTACACCCGCCGCTTCAACATTCCGATGATCGGTGTCGCGGGACGCCCCGGCTCGACCCTGATCAAGCAATCCGACGTCGCGCTGATCCTTCCGCCTGCGGAGGAAGCCTGCGATACCGGCGTCGTGCCCACGACATCGACCACAATGACCCTCGCGCTGGGTGATGCGCTCGCCATCGCGATGATGGAACATAGGCGCTTCACGCCAGAAAACTTCCGCGACTTCCATCCCGGCGGCAAGCTGGGTGCGCGCCTGTCAAAGGTGGCCGACCTGATGCATGACGGCGAGGAGCTGCCGGTGATCGACGAAGCGACGCCCATGTCAGAGGCCCTGATCGCGATCAGTCAAAAGGGCTTTGGCGTCGTCGGGGTCACTTCGCAGGAAGGTGCTCTCGCCGGGATCATCACCGATGGCGACTTGCGGCGGCATATGAACGGGCTGCTCGAGATGAGCGCGGCAGACGTCATGACCGCGAACCCGCAGACCATCGCGCCGGATGCGCTCGCCGAACAGGCAGTTGCCGTTATGAACGAGCGCAAGATTACCTGTCTGTTCGTCACTGAACGCGGCCAAGGCGGTACGCCACTGGGTATTCTGCATATTCACGACTGCCTGCGCGCAGGCGTCGCCTGACCCCGTGGCGCGCCGGATCGACAATCGCTACTCTCGCTTCGTGCAATGGGCAAAAGTGATCTTTCCGCTGGCGGCGCTTGGTCTTCTGTCGACCTTGTTTCTCTTTTCCCGGACGATCGATCCATCCGACGCGATCCCGTTTGCGGATATCGATGTGGAGCAGATTGCCCGCGATCAGGTTCTGTCCTCGCCGCGCTTCTCTGGCGCAACGGACGATGGCACCGCGATCACCGTGGACGCGGCCAGCGCTGTGCCCGACCTCACTGACCCGCGACGCATGAATATCGAGGAGGTCGTCGCCCGGATCGAAAGCCCCAATGGCCGGTCCTACGGCATTACATCCCTGCGCGCCCGCTACGACGGCAACACAGAGACGTTGGAACTGAATGGTGACGTGCGGATCGGGACATCCAACGGCTACAGGCTGGAAACCGAAACCCTGACCACAAACCTGCAAACCAGCGCCATTACTGCCCCGGGCAAGGTCTTCGGCAAAGGTCCGCCGGGCATTATCGAGGCCGGCGCGATGGAGCTGACAGGACAAGACGGCACACAGGTTCTTGTTTTCAAGAACGGGGTGAAGCTGATATATGACCCCAAAGAGTAGAGGGTATCGATGAAGGTTTTCACCGCAGCTGCGCTGGTTCTGGCGCTCGGGATCGGCTCAGCGTTCGCACAGGGCGCGAGCGTCGCCTTCGGAGGGCTTCAGCACGATGCCTCACTCCCCGTCGAAATCACCGCCGATGAATTGACTGTCGATCAGGCCACCGGCTCCGCCGTGTTCTCTGGCAATGTCGTGGCCGGGCAAGGCGAGATGCGCCTCAGCGCCGCGCGGGTTCAGGTCGAATACGCGACACAGAACGGACAGGCGACGGGTCAGATCAACCAACTTGTGGCGACCGGCGGCGTAACTCTCGTGAACGGGGCCGAGGCCGCCGAAGCGCAACGCGCCGTCTATGCGGTGGGCTCTGGTGAAATCGTCATGACCGGCGATGTCGTGCTGACCCAAGGGGTTAATGCCTTGTCGGGCGAGAAGCTGACAGTTGACCTGAATACGGGCAGCGGCCGGATGGAAGGCCGCGTCAGAACGATTTTCCAGACCGGCGGCAATAACTAATGGCTGAGGGGCCATCCCTGAGCGTCCAGGACGGCTCGTCCGGGCTGAAGGTTGTCGGCTTGCGCAAGAACTACAAGCGTCGGCCTGTCATTCGCGATGTCTCGCTAGAGCTCGCCCGGGGCGAGGTCGTGGCCCTGCTGGGGCCGAACGGCTCTGGCAAGACCACCTGTTTCTACTCGATCGCAGGGCTCGTGACCCCCGAGGCTGGAACCGTCAGCATTGATGGTCGCGACGTGACCCTTCTGCCGATGTATCGCCGGGCGAAGATGGGCATCGGCTATCTGCCGCAGGAGATGTCGATCTTCCGGGGCCTGAGCGTTGAGGACAACATCCTTGCTATCCTCGAGATCGCAATCAGCGACCGTACGAAGCGGCGCGAGCGCCTTGATGAGTTGCTCAACGAGTTTTCCATCGGGCACCTGCGCCGCGCGCCTGCCCTGTCGCTGTCCGGTGGTGAGCGCCGCCGCGCCGAAATTGCGCGCTGTTTGGCGGCTGATCCCAAATACCTGCTGCTCGACGAACCCTTCGCGGGGGTGGATCCAATCGCCGTGGGCGAGATTCGCGGGCTGGTGGCTGACCTGAAAAAGCGCGGGATCGGGGTGCTGATCACTGATCATAACGTGAGGGAAACCCTCGAAATCGTGGACCGCGCCTACATTCTGCACGACGGTCATGTGCTGATGAGCGGCACCACCGAAGAAGTCGTCAAGGACGAGAATGTGCGCCGCGTTTATCTCGGTCAGAACTTCCGAATTTCCTGACCAGGCTTTCTCTTTTTGTTGACAGCGACCCCTCTCAAGACGCCAAATGGGGTCAATGAGAGACTCAAGGCCCATGGCAACCCGGTTGCCTCGCGCAGACGATACGAGCAGGCGTCCCGGTGTTTCGGGCGGAGCCAAGTCCTCAATCCAATCCCGGCGCGGTGATCCGATCAAAGCGCCCGGATTCCCCAGAAAAACAAGTTAAGGAGACGCCATGCGGTATCAGATCAGCGGCAAGCAAATCGACATTGGGGAGGCTCTTCAGAGCCATGTGAAGTCGGAGATCGGGGTGATCACTGACAAATATGCGGAGCGCCCGACCGACGCCAATGTGGTCTTTTCCAAGGATGGCCACGAATTCGTTTGCGAGGCCACGGTACACCTCAGCACTGGTCTGACCACTCAGGCGCACGGGCGCAGCGCCGAAATCTATGCGGCCCTCGACCAATGCGCCGAGCGCATGGAGAAACAATTGCGCCGCTATAAGCGTCGTCTGAAAGATCACCACAAGGAACGCGCGCAGCCTGTTGAACTTTCCGGGGCCGCCTCGTATATCCTCGCCTCAAGCGAAGAGACGGACGACTCAGAACCCGAGAGCCTGCAGCCCATGATCGTTGCAGAGATGGAGACCAAGATTCCATCGCTTTCAGTTGGCGAGGCCGTCATGCAAATGGAAATCGCCGGGGCACCCGTTTTGGTGTTTCGGAATGAGGGAAACAAGGGTGTAAACGTCGTCTACAGACGAGACGATGGGAACATTGGCTGGATCGATCCTTCCAGCGGGTAACGGCCACCGAAGGCTGCATTCAGAGAGCCAAGCATGCAAATCTCAGAGATTCTGACTCAGTCGGCTGTTAAGACTGTTTCTGCTGTGACCAGCAAGAAGCGCCTTTTCCAAGAGGTCGCAGAACTGGCCACCGTGGCGCATGACATGCCGACGGATCGAACCCTGGAGGCGCTTCTTGAGCGCGAGTCGCTTGGTCCGACCGGTGTTGGACACGGCGTGGCTCTGCCGCATGCGCGGCTCGATTGCCTTGATAAGGTGGTGGCGGTGTTTTTGCGTCTTGAGCGGCCCTTGGATTTCGACGCCACCGACCGCCAGCCGGTTGATCTGTTCTTCGCACTTTTCGCACCGGAGCAGGCCGGGGTGGATCACCTCAAAGCACTCGCCTTGGCATCACGCACGATGCGTAGCGAAGAAATTTGCACCAAATTGCGCGCCAATACCAAACCGGCAGCCCTACATGCGATCCTGACGGAAAGCGAAGAATCGCAGGCAGCCTAAGTCCCCGACCAGGACGCAAACCCGAAGTTGATGTAGTCGCGGCGGTAGGTCTGCTGACACAGCTTCTCAAGCTCTTCATCGTAGATCTCGGCCAGTGAAAACGGCCCCGGCTCGTCTTCCGGCTCTATGTCCACCTCTGCCAGATACAGGTTTGCGGCCAGGGTGGCGAGCTCCTCTTGGATGTCATCCTCGCGTACCACGAGATCCGGCAAGACGACCGATGACGCCCCTTCAAGCAGCGCGGATTGCGTGGCCCAGACCGCATCGATGCGAATACTCGTCTGACCCGCCAGATTACCCTTCAAGAAAGTCAGGAAGGCCGCGAAAGCCGCGCGGTGGTCCAGCTTGGTGTAGCCATCAAGATCACCGTTTCCGGGCACACCGACCCCATATTTGTTGCGCATGACACGGCGCGGATCGGAGAATTTGTCATCCCGCTTCGGCACCACGTGACGGCAAAACGTATCATGGGCGCGCGCCAGAGGGTGCCGCAAGACGGTGAAACTGCGGTGCCCCGGTTTTTGCTTCTTCCACTGCCGCAGCTGCTTTTGTGACAGCTTCGTTTGCAATGCCTCGGGCGTAACGCCATCCAGTGCCGCCATCCATTTTAAAACCGAAGCCTTGGGCGCTGCGGCCACAGGTATGAACAGAAGTGGTGAAGTTGCGGCAAGATAGAACCCGGGCACCCCCGCCCCGCGGCGCGGCTCGAAATTTGGTGTGCGGGCAAGCGCGAAATGGTCAATGCTGGAGAGCGCCTGTACCATTTCATTGTAGTTCGTGACCTTGTCTTCCAGCTCGCTTGGGTTCTGCTTCTTCACCGATTTCGGCGTGGCGTCGATCTGATGAGACGATCCAATAAAGCGGGCCATGCCGTTAATCACATCGACGTTGCCAAGATCCTCGTAGGCGACATAGAATGCAGTCTGGCCAGAGATCTGCAACGCCTTCAGGATATCAAGCTGGAAGTCCTGTTTCGCCTCGAGATGTGAGATGAATTCGTCCTTTTCAAAAGTCGCCTTGGCCTCCCGCCGCTGCTTCATGTCGGACAGCTTCCACTGACCGGTCAGCGCTGCGATTTTCAAAGAGACATAGCTTTCCAGCGGGTTCCGCGTCAGGACAATTTTCGCGCATTTGGGGTCTGCAAGCACATGTGCCATGACCCGTGGATCGTGGTCATTGAAAAATCGGAAGCCCGGCAGGCCGTCTGTGTTTTCCTTCATCCGCTCGATCAGGGTCAGCGGAGAGAGTTCGCGCTGGGCAAGGTCAACGCCGAACAGCTCGCTCTTGTTGTGATGGCCGACAAAATGCGGATTGTAGGCCTCGCCATAGCAGGTCAGGTCGTCGAACGCGTTCAGGCTTGCTTCCAGAAAATTGGACCCGGTCCGCATCTCGGCGAACACCACGAAATAGTCGAACGCACTACTCATCTATTTCACCAAATACGGGCGCTGGCCCTGAGGTTTCTCGCCGGTATCCTCGACCACTGGAAAATCACCCATAAGGTGCGGGCTCATTCCCTGGTTCTTCAGGTTCTGGAGGAATTGTCCAAAGCCTTTCAGCCCCGCCAGGGTCGGAACCTCGGTCAGCCGTCGCTGGGCTGAGCCGCCGATCTCGTCGAGTATTGTCTGCAGGTTCTCCATCGGGTCCTCGATGAACTCCGCCAAGCTCCAGATCCTGACCCGCGCTTTGGTCTTGCCCATGCGCAGGGTTTCCAGATGGGCAGCTTCGACCCGTTGCAGATGGGCGGCCTCCTTTCGCAGGTCGGCAAAGTCGCGGTTCGAGTGAAATAGCGGAATGGCCCACGCGCCGGAGATGACCGAGATGTGCGCATTTCGGTCTGCCGCAAGGAACTTGGAGATCTTCTGTCGATCCGCAGGCCCGAATTGCAGGCTTTGATGCTCCCCTCGAGTGTTCCAGATCAGATTGGTCAGGAACGCTTCCGGGTTGTAGTCCCGCAGCTTCGCGCTGTCCGACAAGGCCCCGTTATAGACCGGGTCACGGCCGGCAAATTCGACCCTGTCCTTGGCAAATAGATGCCCGTGCACCCGGTTGCCCGTGCGACGCGCCAGCCAATCCTCGAAATCCTCGAATAGATCCGTAAAGCCCTCGAACACGGAATAGCGCCCGCTCGTCTTGCCGTTTTCCCAACCGTCATTAGGGTAGCGGCCCTGCATGTACAGCCCCGCACGACCGCGCGTCCGCCGCTCCGTCGCGCGGCTGAACAGGCGGTCGATCTTCAACGGGTTCGGCTCTGCCATAACAAGTGCGCGGCTGGCGGGGGCCAGAAATTCGCGATACAGCCGCTCCGCCCGGGGCCAGATTTTGCGCGCGACAAAACAGTCCGAGCGGCGTAGCAGCTGCAAGTGATCGTCGTAGAACACGTGCGGCTTGCCTTGAAAATCAAACTTCGACAGCGTCAATGAGCGGCTCTCGACATGCGTTGAATACAGCCGCGACAGAGTCTGAAAATAGCTCTCATCCGGAATCCAGACACGTTTGAAATAGCGATCATATTCATCGCGGCGAGGGTCTTGCAGAATGGCCGACAGTGTCTGTCGCGTCAGGCACCACCATTGCGAGCCCAGATGCGGTACGATCCCGTCCGGGATGCGCCGCTTGAACTTCAAGCGCCGTTGAATATCAACGTAGCGATCGAACAGCCGCCTCTGGCGTTTCCACGAGAATGGAAACCGCAAAGTGAAGCGTTCCTGATCCAGACCGCCCACGGTCCAGTCAACCTCGTCCGTCGTCACAGATTCGATGAAATCGGTCTTCGGTCGACTGTCGAGATAACCCTGCAGCTCTTCCATCGGGCGAAGCGGCATGCACGACCCGCTGGCGAGAAAGACATGCGTGACCTCGGTAAAACTCTGCAACATCAGCTCGCAGGCCGACTGCGTTGCGGCAACGATGGACCAGTTTCCCCATTCGCACAGGTGACGCTCTGAGAATTTCACATTGTCCAGATCGGCCAGTTTTCCGGTAAAATAGACATAGGTCTGCTGATCGACGCGCTGATCGACATGAATCACAACCGGCTTGCCATGTTCGGCAAAATGCCTCGCGGTCTGCGCGGCGCGATCCAACGCCTCGTGGACCAGCATGACAAAGCCGACGCTCATGCCCAGTTGCCTTTCGACATCAGCCCCAAGATCTCAAGCTGGCGCCAGTTGATGTATTTCTCCGACCATTTGCACCACAGGTCCGGGTTGGATGCGAGCCCATTGTGATAGGCCTTATACTCGTGGCTGTTGGCGAAGTGCTGCTTGCGCTTGAGCTCCTCGGCGGATTTCGAGGTGAAGGTGTCGAGAAATTTGGCGTGTAAAAGACAGCCTGACGTCTTTTCGCCACCCCATTCGTCATAAACCAGGTTCAAGCCGCGCGGCAGCAGCATGTGGGTCGAGCTGACATAGGTGTAGCTGCGGTCCCATCGCACGAGCGGCACCTTGTTCAACGCCGGCGCGCGCTCGGGCTTGTCGGCAAAGAACGCGCGGGCGCGCGGACCGCCCTGAATCCACAGGTTGCCGTATTTCGGATTGCGCTGGATCGTGTAGTTCCCGCTGTCGAACCAATGCACTTTCTCGAATGGGTCCTCACCCGCATGGTAGGCGACAGAATCGATGGGCCCCTTGGGATACATATCGAGCAGCATGGTTCCGAACGACTTCACCGACGACGCATCAAGCCAGTCGGTCAGCGCCCGAATGGGACGCGTATCACAGAACGGGTAGACAAGAAATTCGTCAACATCCACCACCAGGCACCAATGGCCGTGAGCGTATTTGCGTTGCAGCCAGTTCAGCCAATCCACCCCGAAGCGGGAGCGTTTGTAGCTCTCTTCCGATCGAAATACGGACACATCGGGCTGGGCAGATAGGTATTCGACCGTGCCATCGTCCGATCCATTATCGACGAAGATGAAATGATCCGCGCCCATGTCGCGGTAGTACTTGAGGAAATACGGCAGCCGCACCGCTTCATTTCGCAAGGTGCAAAACACCAGGATGTCAGACTTGCCAATCTGCGCGGTGCGGTTCTTGACCGATGACAATTCGCGCCGCTTGCGCAGGGCCCGCAAACGCCATCGCTTCCGCTCAAGGCGGAGCCGGTATGATTTCAACGCGCCCATGTTGTGTCACCTTTGACCACGCGGGGACCCTAGACCAGCTTCATCACCGCCGCGTTAACGGCAGCAAAATGCTCCGACCAGGTCGGAATATGCGGTCTCTTGGCCATATGTGCGTGGACGAGGTCTTTTTGCCTCTGCGCTGCCTGCTCAAGTATTGTTTTTTTCCAAAAGTAGCGGTCTTCCAGGTCTGCGTAAACGGGGTAGTCCCCCAGCAGCTCCCGGTGGATGGCAAGATCGCCACAGATCACCGGGATCCCTAACTGAGCCGCTTCAAGTGACGGAAGGCCGAAGCCTTCGGCGAAGGACGGGAACAGAAGCGCGTGTGCCCCGGACAGGTGCCGCGTAAGCGCCGGGTCGTCCATGTCTTCATGCAGATGTAACCATGGCTGCGATTTCAGTTGATCAAGCCATGCAAACAGCGCCTCGTTTTTCCATCCGCGCTTGCCGACGAAGTGCAAGTCCGGCCGCTCATCCGGGGTCATATCCTCCCAAATATCAAGCAACAGTGTGTGGTTCTTGCGGGGCTCGATCGTTCCAATCGCAGTGAAATAGGGTCTATTCTTGGCTTTGACCTCAACCCTTTCTCTTGCATCAAGGCCCAGATGAGCGACGGTGACCGGCGGGCAATCACCCCATGTTTTGGCGTGTGCCTTCACCCTCTGCTTCGTCTGTTTGGAATTCGAGATGATAAGGTCCGCGTGCTGGACGGACAAACGTAGCTTCTGCGCAAATGCATCGGCGCTTCCGTCGCGCTGGAACTGCGGGAAATCCAAAGGGATCGTGTCATGAACCAGAATCGCAGTCCTGAGGCCCTGGGCCCGAACACCCTCGAGCGTGATCCGCCGAAGGTTCGAGTGGCCCGTGTTGAGGTATAAGGCATCCGGCAGATCTGGCAGGCGCGCCTTGTTGCTCAAAGAAATCGCAAGTCGCCGCAAATCACTTTCCGCCGCACCGCGGGGCTTCGGAGTCTTTACGCCGACCAAGGCTCTGGCGTCGCGCCTGCCCCACGGCTCTGCCCCCTTCAGTCGGTCGGTAAACCGCGCAAGTCCATTGCGATCCAATAGCGCATAGCCGCTGGCGATGCGCGCAAGACCGTGAAGCTGACCATGAGTGCTCAAACACCAATCCAGATACGCCATTTCCACCCGGTCCACACCGGTCAGCGCGCCGCGCCCCACGCGAGACGTAAGCCGCGTGATGTCGAGAAGCACTGGATAGGATCTATCGCTCGTATCGGCCCGTTTGGTACCAGCGCCTTGCATCGGTGGTCATGTCACTCGGCGGCTTTGCGAAGGGCGACCATCTCGTCCAGATACTGGGCAAACTCATCCTGCAACTCGTCACGCGCCAGGCCGAAGGCCACCGTCGCTTGCAGATACCCAGCCTTCGATCCGCAATCATACCGCTGACCGCGGAAGCGGTAGCCGTAGACGTCACGATCCGCCTCGATCTCGCGCGCGATGGCGTCGGTGAGCTGAATTTCTCCGCCCGCGCCCTTCTTCATCTGGTTGAGATTGTTCAGCACCTTCGGGGTGAGGATATACCGGCCGATAACGGCGAGGTTTGAGGGCGCAACGTCGGGCGCCGGCTTCTCGACCATACCGTTGACGGACACCATCGCGCCCATATCGTCCTTGATGTCCAGAACACCGTAGGACGACGCCTTCTCGGGCGGCACCTCCATCGCGGCGACCATGCACCCGCCCGTTTCGGCGTAGGCTTCTGTCATCTGTTGCAAGCACGGTTTTTCGGCTGCAATGACATCGTCAGGCAGGATAACTGCGAAAGGCTCATTGCCGATCAATCGACGCGCGCACCAGACGGCATGGCCCAGACCAAGCGCCTTGTGCTGGCGGATATAGGCAATCGCACCACTATCCATATTTGTGTTCTTGAGCGTCTGAAGCAGCTCTTTCTTGCCCTTCTTGCGCAAGCTCGTTTCCAGCTCTGGAGCGTGATCAAAGTAGTCTTCCAGCGCGCCTTTCCCGCGGGAGGTCACGAAGATGAATTCCTTGATGCCTGCGGCGCGCGCTTCGTCGATCGCGTATTGGATCAATGGCTTATCGACGAGCGTCATGATCTCTTTCGGGATCGACTTTGTTGCTGGCAGAAACCGCGTGCCCAATCCCGCAACCGGGAAGACTGCTTTCGTGACTTTGCGCTTCATTCCGTACCTCTTGCTTGTCCCAGCATTAACCATTTGCGATGCCAGTGACTACGTCTTGTTTCCGAGCGGCCAGAAAGGTGTGACTGATACGCCAGATATCGCCGCCAAAGGTTAAATATTCGCGATCTCTTGCCTAATCTCTGATCTGTTTCAGCATCTCAATCTCGCGCGCCGACCGTTTTGATCGGGAGTATAGGGAAAACAGACGGTCGGAACGGGTCGATTTTCCGAATATTCCCCCGGTCTGCACCCAGAACCCATCTTCGTGAAACCACCTGCGATGATACAGCGATGTGAGCGACAAGACCAAGACCGTCACAGGGACCCCGGATGCACCCAATTCCCGAGCCTGTTGAAAGGTAACGGCACGATCTGACCTTCGACAGCTCAGATAGACGTGGTCCTTCGGGGTACCCTCGACGTAAGGGAGGAAATCGCCAGGCTCAGACCACGTCGCCCTGATCTGCGAAGTGCGCGCCTTACCATCCTGCAAGCCTGCATCAAGCTCTTGCTTCAGCTTTCGGTAATCCTTCGGCTCAAGCAGGCCTTGTTCCAGGAGGCGGTTCAACCGAACAGTCTGTTCGCCCAGTAAAGGCTCTATTTCACCTGAGTTGTTATGTTTCTTCACGAAGTACGCATGGCTCGCCGCGATCTCGAACAGCGAGGTCGGCCGCCGATCCTTCCCGCGCAACGCACTCGCGGCAAAGCCGTGTTGAACTTCTGCATCGGGTACGACCGCGACTGCATAGCCTTCGGTGTGAAGCCGCAAACAGACGTCGGCCTCGTCAAGAAAGAAGCGAAAACTCTCGTCGAAACCGCCAATCGAGACCAGCGGCTCGCGGCGGAATGCGCAGTTGGTGCCTTGCAGCTTGATCGCGTCTGTTTCGTCTCCTCGGAAGACGGTCGTCTCTCTAGCCTCAATGGCTTCGGAGCTTCCATCCTTCCCGATCGTCTCTGCCTTCCATTGAAAACTGATTCCGTTGCGCCCTCGTACAAACCCGCCGCTTGCCGACACGCTCGGATCATCCAACGGGGCCACAAGTCTTGTGAGCCACGTCGGCTCCGCAATCGCATCATCGTCGATGAAAGCGATGATCTCACCCGCCGACTGTTCGATCCCGAGGTTGCGTGCGGCAGAGATATTGGGCTCGTCGAAGGCCACGAATTTGATCTGGGCATCTTGGGGAGGTCGTGTGTTTCCGACAACAACCACTTCGAACGGGCGTAGTGTCTGAAATTTCAGCGCCCGAAGGCACTTACGCAGATCATCCGGTCGATTGCGGCTCACAATGACCACAGAGACCGAAACATCGCTCATGGATGGCCCATCTCCGACAGCATCGCTTCCAGTTTTGGGACGTCTTCGGGATTGTTGAGTTCCCAGAATTGACGCCCGCGTGCTTCGACCTCGACGCATAGGATCTTCGCGCCATTCTCAAGGAAACGCAGCTGCTCCAATCCTTCCAAGTCCTCGAGCGGGCCAACACCCCAATCGGTGTATTGGCGCAGTGCTGCGGGGCGATACGCGTAGACCCCGACATGGTGGAACACGGGAGTGGGCGCGTCATTTTCGTAGGATTTGGAGGTGAATGGGATCACCTCTTTCGAGAAATAGAGCCCCGACATATCGGTCCCGAACACTGCGGTCGTGCCGCCGACACGCCCTGCTTTGCGGTCCGCGAGGAACCCGTTCAATGCCTTGCCATCACAGCGCAAGACCGGGGTTGCGCATGCTGCATCCGGCGCACTGCGCAGTCCCGCGATCAAGTCCTCCACAAACCACGCAGGGGTGAGTGGCGCGTCGCCTTGCAGGTTCACCACGATCTCCGGCTCTGTGGGCAATTTCGGCAAGGCATCGGCGCACCGTTCGGTGCCATTGAAGCAGTCTTCAGAAGTCATGACGACCTCCGCCCCGAAGGCCTCTGACGCGGCTTTGATCCGATCATCGTCAGTGGCAACATAGACCCTATCTACGCCCGAAACCGCCTTTGCTGCGCGCCAGGACCGCTCGATCAGACTGCGCGCTTCGCCGGTTGCGCCCGTCAATTCAACGAGCGGTTTGCCCGGGTAGCGCTTCGATGCGTAGCGCGCGGGAATGACGATCGTGACCGACATTACGCGGGCCTCAAATCGACGCCGGGCGCGTAGGCTATGAAGAACGGGTTTTCGTAGATCGGCTTGCCATAGGTTAGCGGCAAATGATCGTCGAAGCGCACCACATCGCCGCCCGCGCCGCGCAGGACAGCGTGGCCGGCGGCGGTATCCCACTCCATCGTCCTGCCAAGGCGCGGATACAGATCCGCTTCACCCGCCGCGACGAGACAGAACTTCAGCGACGATCCCGCGCCGGTCATGTCCGATGTATTGTACTTTGCGATATAGTCGTCGGTCGCCTGATCGCGGTGCGACTTGGAAGCCACCACCACAAGCGCGTCATTATTGGGAGCTTTCACGCGAAGTGGGGTCGTATCGCCCCGCTCCTCGCGGTCAAACGGACCCTGCTCTTCGACGCTCGCACCTTGTGCGTCCGTGAAAAACATTCGCCCCTTCGCCGGCGCATAGACAACGCCGCGCGTCGGAATGCCGTTTTCTACCAGCGCGATGTTTACCGTGAAGTCCCCACGCCGTTTGATGAACTCTTTTGTGCCATCCAAGGGGTCGACAAGGATGAACGTACCCGCGGTGTCCGAATGAGTTGCGGCTTGCTCTTCGGTCACGAGCAGAATGTCGGGAAACGCCGCGCGCACGCCCGCCGAGATCAAGACATCCGCCGCTTCATCAGCCGCCGTGACAGGGCTGTCATCGGATTTCGAGCGGACCTCGAAATCGTCGGCGTTGTAGATCTCCATGATCTTGTCGCCCGCCTCCAGCGCAAGGGTGCGAAACACCGTTGCCAGTTTGTTATAGTCCAAGCCCGCTCTCCCGCCCGTGTCATTGATCTGCCGTATTCATCTTCTTATGCTGCGTCGGTAACGGATCGGCAAGTTTTCTGGCATATCAGCGATCAGAGCACCGGCCCCACGGCAAAGCAGGTTTGTGGCGATGTTTGAGACGCAGGAACGCAATACCCATTTCCGCTCGGCCCTTGGCCTGGCGGAGCTGATCTATGTCAGCACGGTGCGCCATCTGCGCAAGAACCATTCCAACGCCATCATTGGCCTGATGATGAACATGATGCAGACCGTTGTGTTCGTGGCGGCGTTCTACCTGATGTTTGTCGTGCTCGGGCTGCGCGGCTCCGCGATCCGGGGCGATTTCATTTTGTATCTGTTGTCTGGGATTTTCCTTTTTCTGACCCATAACAAGGCGATGAGCGCCGTCATGGGCGCGGAGGGTCCGACCTCGGCCATGATGAAGCACGCACCGATGAACACGGCGATTTCCATCGTGTCCGCAGCGCTGTCCTGCCTCTACTTGCAAACCCTGTCGGTGCTGCTGATCCTGTTCGGCGTGCACGTCGCATGGCACCCGGTTGTCATCGAAGAGCCCGTTCTGGCCGGCGCGATGTTCCTGCTGGCTTGGCTGTCGGGCGTCGGGGTCGGCATGCTATTCTTGGCGCTCAAGCCTTGGCTGCCGGAAATCTCGTTGCTTTTGTCCACGATTTACAGCCGGGCCAACATGATCGCATCAGGCAAGATGTTCGTGGCCAACGCTATGCCCAGCTACGTGATCGCCTTCTTTGACTGGAACCCGCTGTTCCACTGCATCGATCAGGCGCGCGGCTTTACGTTCATCAACTACAATCCACATTTCTCGTCGTGGGAGTATCCCCTGACGGTTACGATAATCCTCATCATGATCGGGTTGATGGGCGAGTTTTATACCCGCCGCCATGTCTCGGTCAGCTGGGGGGCGGGTCGCTAATCCGCCACGACGCGCAGCGTCAGGTTGATCCGACCGCCTTTCGGCAAAAGCAGAGACGAGCCGTGCTTGACCCGATCCACCCCATGGTAGGCAAGGCGTGCCTCGCCGCCCATCACCACCACGTCGCCGGAGCGCAGCCACAGGCTTTCGGTCTTCCCGCCCCGCGTGGTGTTCCCGATCCGAAAAAGGGCTTCATCCCCCAAAGACACTGACACAACCGGCCAAGAGAAGTCGCCCTCGTCCCGGTCCTGATGCATACCCATCTTGGCGTCCTCGCCGTAGAAATTGATCAAACAGCTGTCGGGATCACGATCCTTCGACCCCACCGCGCGCCAGATCTCCAGGACCGCATCCGGAATCGGGGGCCACGCGGTCCCGTTCGGATGCGCAGGCTCGTAGCGATAGCCGCTGTGATCGGTGACCCACCCAACACGCCCGGCGGACGTCATGCGCACCGTCATCGCCTTTCCGCTGGGGGTCGTCGGCGTGAACAAGGGCGCGTGCGCAACAACGCGGCGGATGTCCTCTACCAGGGATCGTTGCGCCGCCTGATCCAGAAAACCTTCGAAAATTTTGACCCCCGGACCACAAGATTTGGGGGAATATGGCCGTCATCACCGCTCATTTTCCAACTTCCGTCACGCAAGACACCAATTCTGACATTTTTGAGAGATTCAATCCGGGCAGCGCCTTGCGACACTCTGGACCCACCCCTATATACGCTCCGAACTCCGATGGGGCTATGCCCCCGGTCAATTTGGGATCGGAGTGCAGAAGCCGACATGGGTCTGTGCTCCAAATTATCGCCGCTAAGAAAGGACCTGCGCTTATGGCTAAAGTCATCGGTATCGACCTTGGAACTACCAACTCCTGCGTGGCCATCATGGATGGCTCGCAACCCCGCGTGATCGAGAACGCGGAAGGGGCACGGACCACGCCCTCGATTGTGGCCTTTACGGATGACGAGCGTCTGGTCGGCCAAGCCGCCAAACGCCAGGCCGTAACCAATCCGGACAACACGATCTTCGGCGTGAAACGCCTGATCGGTCGCCGGTTCGACGACAAGGATGTCGCGAAAGACAAGAAAAACCTGCCCTTCGACGTGATCGATGGCGGCAATGGCGATGCATGGGTCAGCGCCAAGGGCGAGAAGTACAGCCCCAGCCAGATCTCCGCGTTCATCCTGCAAAAAATGAAAGAGACCGCCGAGAGCTACCTGGGCGAGGACGTCACCCAAGCCGTGATCACCGTTCCGGCCTACTTCAACGACGCCCAGCGCCAGGCGACGAAAGACGCCGGCAAGATCGCGGGCCTTGAAGTGCTGCGTATCATCAACGAGCCGACCGCCGCCGCGCTGGCCTACGGTCTGGACAAGAAAGAGACACAAACCATCGCGGTCTATGACCTTGGTGGCGGTACGTTCGACGTGACCATCCTGGAAATCGACGACGGTCTGTTTGAAGTGAAATCCACCAATGGCGACACGTTCCTGGGTGGTGAAGACTTCGACATGCGCATCGTGACCTACCTGGCCGACGAGTTCAAAAAAGAGAACGGCGTCGACCTGACCAAGGACAAGATGGCACTGCAGCGTCTGAAGGAAGCGGCGGAGAAGGCGAAGATCGAGCTGTCCTCGAGCCAGCAGACCGAAATCAACCAGCCGTTCATTTCGATGGACCCGAAAGGCGGCCAGCCGCTGCACATGGTCATGAAGCTGACCCGCGCCAAGCTGGAAAGCCTTGTGGGCGACCTGATCAAATCTTCGATCAAGCCGTGCCAGGCCGCGCTGAAAGACGCAGGTCTCAGCACCAGCGACATCGATGAGATCGTGCTTGTGGGTGGTATGACCCGTATGCCGAAGGTCATCGAAGAGGTCTCCAAGTTCTTCGGCAAAGAGCCGAACAAGGGCGTGAACCCGGACGAGGTCGTTGCCATGGGTGCCGCCATTCAGGCCGGTGTTCTTCAGGGCGACGTGAAAGACGTAGTGCTGCTGGACGTGACCCCGCTGTCGCTAGGCATCGAGACCTTGGGTGGCGTGTTCACACGTCTTATCGACCGCAACACGACGATCCCGACCAAGAAGTCGCAAATCTTCTCGACCGCGGAAGACAACCAGAACGCCGTGACCCTGCGCGTGTTCCAGGGTGAGCGCGAAATGGCCGCCGATAACAAGATCCTTGGCCAGTTCAATCTGGAAGACATCCCGCCCGCGCCCCGCGGCATGCCGCAGATCGAAGTAACTTTCGACATTGATGCCAACGGCATCGTGGAAGTCGGCGCCAAGGACAAAGGCACCGGCAAGGAGCAGAAGATCACCATCCAAGCCTCCGGCGGTCTGTCCGACGAAGATATCGAACAAATGGTCAAGGATGCAGAGGCCAACGCCGATGCAGACGCCGAGCGCCGCGAGCTGGTCGAAGCCAAGAACCAGGCCGAAAGCCTGATCCACGGCACCAAGAAGTCGCTTGAAGAGCATGGCGACAAGGTTGATGGCTCCACCGTCGAGGCAATTGAGCTGGCGCTCAAAGCTCTCGAAGAGACGATGGAAACCGAGGATGCCGGAAAGATCAAAGGTGGCATCCAAAACCTGACCGACGCTGCCATGAAGCTTGGCGAAGCGATCTACAAGTCGCAGCAGGACGAGGCCGCCTCGGCCGAGCCGTCGGACGATGCAGATGACGAGATGCGTGGCGTTGACGAAGACATCGTGGACGCTGACTTCGAAGATCTGGACGACGACAAGCGCGCGTAAAGTGCGCAGCACCTGAACCCAATCAGACCGGCCCGCAACCCGGGCCGGTCTATGCGTTTCAGGGGTTCAAGCTTGGGAAGGCTGATCCATGGCAAAACGGGACTATTACGAGACTTTGGGTGTTGCCAAAGGCGCCTCGGCAGACGAGATCAAAAAGGCCTATCGCAAGAAGGCAAAAGAACTCCACCCAGACCGCAATTCGGACAATCCGAACGCAGAAGCTCAATTCAAAGAAGCGAACGAAGCCTACGAAGTGCTGAAAGACGCCGACAAGAAGGCGGCTTACGATCGCTACGGTCACGCAGCCTTTGAGGGCGGCATGGGCGGCGGCGGACAACGGCCCGGTGGCGGCGACTTCTCGTCCGCGTTCTCGGATGTGTTCGAAGATCTGTTCGGTGATTTTATGGGTGGCGGCGGCCAGCGCGGCGGCGGAAGACGTGCGTCTCGCGGCTCCGACCTGCGCTACAACCTGCGGATATCTTTGGAAGAGGCCTACGCGGGGCTGCAGAAAACAATCACCGTGCCGACTTCAATTTCGTGCTCGAGCTGCGAGGGCAGCGGTGCCGAAGGTGGGGCAGAGCCGCAGACCTGTCCGACCTGTTCCGGCATGGGCAAAGTTCGCGCGCAGCAGGGCTTCTTTACGGTCGAGCGTACGTGCCCAACCTGTTCGGGCATCGGTCAAATCATCAAAAACCCGTGTCGCACATGTGGTGGATCGGGGCGGGAAGAAAAAGACCGCTCGCTCAGCGTTAACATCCCCGCGGGCGTTGAGACCGGCACCCGCATCCGCCTGTCAGGCGAGGGCGAGGCGGGGCTTCGCGGTGGGCCTGCGGGCGATCTTTATATCTTCATCGAGGTGACGGAACACGCGTTGTTCCAGCGCGAAGGCATTGATCTGTTTTGCAGGGTGCCCGTCTCCATGACGACCGCTGCCATCGGTGGCGATGTTGAAGTGCCGACTATTGATGGCGGCCGTTCCCGGGTGAAGGTTCCTGAAGGCAGCCAGTCGGGCCGTCAGATGCGACTGCGTGCCAAGGGAATGCCCGCGCTGCGCGGGGCAGGGACCGGCGATATGTTCATCGAGTTGGCCGTGGAAACTCCCGTTAACCTGACATCCAAACAGAAGGAGTTGCTGCGCGAGTTCGAAAAGCTCAGCGAAGAGAACAACCCGCAGCTGTCCAAGTTCTTCTCGAAGGTGAAATCCTTCTGGGAAGATATGAAAGGCTGACAAAGGCGCCCCAACTCGGGGCGCTTTTTTATCCAACCTTGCAGGCGGCCATAACGGCCATATTCAAGATGTCATTTGCAGTGGACGTGGTTGAGCAGATCTGAACGGGCTGATCCACGCCGCTCAGGATCGGACCGATAACCGTCGCGCCGCCCATCTCCTGCATCAGCTTAACCGAGATGGACGCCGAATGGCGTGCGGGCACCACCAAGACGTTCGCCGGGCCCGACAGACGGCAGAACGGGTATTGCGCCATCACATCCGGGTTCATGGCTACATCCACGTTCATCTCGCCATCATATTCAAAATCCACGCCGCGCGCGTCGAGCACCTTTGGCGCGATATGCATCTTTTCTGCACGTTCGCTGACCGGATAGCCAAAGGTCGAAAAGCTGACGAATGCGACCCGAGGCTCTAGACCAAGAGAGCGCGCAGTTGCAGCACCGCGCTCGGCGATGTTGGCAAGATCGGTCTCATCGGGCCATTCGTGAACCAGCGTATCTGCAATCAAGACAATACGGCCATTGCGCAATAGGGCCGTGACGCCAACCGCACCATCCTCGACCGAGACGTCCAAGGCATGGTTGAGCAATCCCAGAACATGCGCAGATTTCCGCGTCGCGCCAGTGATCAAGCCATCGCCATGCCCCTTGGCCAGCATCAGAGCCGAAAAAACGTGCCGGTCCCGCGCGGCGAGGCGGTGCACGTCCTGCGCGTCGTAGCCCCTGCGCTGCAGGCGCTCGTAGAGAAAGGATTTGTACTCATCGAGATGCTCGGAATTCCGGGCATTTACGATGGTCAACTCGCGAAACGCATCCTCTAACCCAGCGCCAGCCAGCTTTTCTTTCACATCGTCTTCGCGACCGACGACCAGCGATTGCCCAAAACCGGAACGCTGATAAGAGACGGCTGCGCGCAGCACGCGAATGTCGTCTCCTTCGGCGAAAATCATGCGTGCGTTGCGGGATCGCGCTCGGTTGTGCAGGCCCTGCAGCATGGAAGCCGTCGGATCGAGACGCGCTTTCAACGTCGCCACATAGCCATCGAAATCGACGATTGGCTTGCGGGACACGGCAGTGTCGATACCCGCTTTCGCAACGGCAGGCGGAATCGTATGGATCAGTCGGGGATCGAAGGGCGTCGGAATGATGTAGTCGCGGCCAAAGGTCAGTTTGCGCCCATAGGCCATCGCAACTTCGTCGGGCACGTCTTCACGCGCAAGCTTCGCCAAGGCCTCGGCGCAGGCGATTTTCATGGCGTCATTGATGGTACGGGCGCGGATATCCAAGGCACCGCGGAACAGGTAGGGGAAACACAGCACGTTGTTGATTTGATTGGGGTAATCAGAACGACCCGTCGCCACGATCGCATCCGGGCGCACATCATGCGCATCCTCTGGCGTGATTTCGGGGTCCGGGTTGGCCATAGCGAAGATCACCGGATTGTCCGCCATGGATTTCACCATGTCCTGAGTTACCGCCCCCTTGGCCGACACACCGAGGAACACATCAGCCCCACGCATCGCGTCTTCCAACGTCCGGTCCGTGGTCTTCGCCGCATGGGCCGACTTCCACTGGTTCATCCCCTCGGTACGCCCTTGGTAAATCACGCCCTTTGTGTCGCACGCGATGCAATTGTTGTGCTTTGCCCCCATCGCCTTGATCAGTTCGACGCAGGCAATCCCCGCTGCCCCAGCACCGTTCAGCACGATCTTGCAATCTTCGATTTTCTTGCCGGTCAGGTGCAACGCATTCAGCAGACCGGCGGCGCAGATCACCGCAGTTCCGTGCTGGTCGTCGTGGAAGACGGGGATATCCATCTCTTCACGCAGGCGCTGCTCGATCATGAAGCATTCCGGCGCCTTGATGTCTTCCAGATTTATGCCGCCGAAAGACGGACCCATCAGGCGCACGGCGTTCACGAACGCATCCGCATCTTCGGTATCAAGCTCTAGGTCGATCGAGTTCACATCCGCGAAGCGTTTGAAGAGGACGGATTTGCCCTCCATCACGGGCTTGGATGCCAACGCCCCCAGATTTCCGAGCCCCAGAATTGCCGACCCGTTGGAGATCACTGCCACCATGTTGCCCTTGGTGGTGTAATCATATGCGGTCTCCGGGTTGGCTGCGATTGCTTCCACCGGGACGGCGACGCCGGGCGAATAGGCAAGGCTCAGGTCGCGTTGGGTCGCCATCGGGGTTGAGGCGATGATCTCCAGCTTTCCTGGTGTCGGCTCGAGGTGGTAGCTCAGCGCCTCTTCATCGGTGACGCGGGTTTTCTTAGACATGAGGGGTCTTTCCTTGGGTGCGTCGCTATTGATAGCGAGGCTTCGCGATACGGACAACAAGGACGGGTTTTCGCTTTCGCCTCCGGCGGTGGACCAGTAGAATCGCGGCAATCCACCGGGGGGTGAAACTTTGAACGTCGCGAATGCATCCGTCACGCCGATGATGGCGCAATTTCTGGAGATCAAAGCCCAGTATCCGGACGCGTTGCTGTTCTACCGGATGGGCGACTTTTACGAGCTGTTCTTCGACGATGCCGTGGCCGCGGCAGAGGCACTGGATATCGCACTCACTAAACGCGGCAAGCATCTGGGCGAAGACATTCCCATGTGCGGCGTCCCGGTACATTCAGCCGAAAACTATCTTCTGACACTCATCCGCAAGGGGTTCCGCGTTGCGGTTGGCGAACAGCTGGAAAGCCCGACAGAGGCGAAAAAGCGCGGCTCCAAATCCGTGGTGAAGCGAGATGTTGTGCGGTTGGTGACCCCGGGCACTTTGACCGAAGACTCGCTGCTGGAGCCGCGCCGCAACAATTTTCTCGCAGCTTATGCAGATATCCGCGGCGACGGAGCCCTGGCCTGGATCGACATCTCGACCGGAGAGCTGCGGGTGTCGCCCTGTCCGCGTGTTCGGCTGTCGCCCGAGCTGTCTCGTCTCGCGCCGAGCGAAGTCCTGGTGTCCGAAAGTATATTCGATGATCTGGGCGAGTTAGTTGAAGAAAGCGGCTCCGCCATCACGCCGATGGCGAAGGGCAGTTTTGACAGCGCAAGCGGCGAAAAGCGTCTGTTTAGTCTCTTTTCCGTCAACACGCTGGATGCATTCGGCACGTTCGGGCGATCAGAGATCGCTGCGCTTGGCGCCCTGATCGAGTATCTCGATATCACTCAGAAGGGCCGGCTGCCGCTGGTACGGCCCCCGGTGCGTGAAAAGGCCAGCCGCGTTGTGCAAATAGACGCGGCGACCCGGCGAAATCTGGAGCTGACGGAAACACTGAGCGGGACGCGAAAGGGCTCCTTGCTGGCGACCATTGATCGGACGCTGACAGCTGGCGGTGCGCGGCTTCTGGGACAAAAACTTGGCAGCCCTTCGACAGAGCTTTCTGAGTTGACGCGACGCCTTGATGCCGTCGCGTGTCTTGTGGAGAAAGGCACGCTTCGCGAAGGCCTTAGGGACGCCCTGCGCAGAGTCCCGGATATGGATCGCGCGCTGTCCCGTCTCGCGTTGGATCGCGGCGGACCACGAGACCTTGTGGCGCTGCGATCGGGGATTGAACAGTGTCTAACATTGCACGAAACACTATCTTCCGACTCTACGCCCGAAGCTATTGCGAACGCCGCCACCGCGATGAGCGGGCATGACGTCACGCTTGAGCTGCTGGAAAATACGCTGGTCGCAGAACCTCCACTCTTAGCGCGGGATGGCGGGTTTGTTGCCCCGGGCTATGATGCCGAACTCGACGAGATGCGGCGACTGCGTGACGACGGTCGAAAGGTGATTGCGGAGCTTCAGGCGAAATATGCCGCGCAGACCGAAATCAATTCGCTGAAGATCAAGCACAACAACGTGTTGGGTTACTTCATCGAGACTACGGCCTCCCACGCGGAAAAGATGCTGGCCGCACCTCTTTCGGATCACTTCATCCATCGACAGACGACCGCCAATGCGATCCGATTCACGACGGTCGAGCTGTCAGAGATGGAGACCAAAATCCTGAACGCAGGCGGGCGGGCGACCGAAATCGAGCTTCGAATCTTCGCTGATATCAAAGCGCAGGTTCTCGAACGCAGCGCAGAACTATTCGCCGCCGCCGCCGCTTTGGCTGAACTGGATGTCTTTGCGGGGCTCGCCGACTTAGCGGTTTCGGACGATTGGGTGCGTCCGAAGATCGACGAGAGCCGCGCGTTCGACATCAAGGATGGACGGCACCCGGTCGTCGAAAAGGCCTTGCGAGACCAGGGGTCGTCTTTCGTCGCAAACAGCTGCGATCTGAGCGCAAAAGAGGCCGCCGCAAGCGTCTGGCTTCTCACCGGGCCGAACATGGCTGGTAAATCGACCTTCCTTCGCCAGAACGCGATAATCGCGCTTTTGGCCCAATTAGGGTCTTTTGTGCCTGCAAGCGAGGCGCATATCGGACTGATTTCGCAGCTTTTCAGTCGCGTAGGGGCATCTGATGATCTGGCCCGGGGCCGCTCGACCTTCATGGTCGAGATGGTCGAAACTGCGGCCATTCTGAACCAAGCGGATGAGCGCGCTCTGGTCATTTTGGACGAGATCGGCCGCGGGACTGCCACCTACGATGGCTTGTCGATCGCTTGGGCAACCCTTGAGCATCTGCATGCGACAAATACCTGCCGCGCCCTGTTTGCGACGCATTACCACGAGCTGACCGCGCTGGCCGGAAAACTGGACGGCGTCGAGAATGCGACCGTCGCCGTCAAGGAGTGGGACGGCGATGTGATCTTCCTGCACGAGGTGCGGCGTGGCGCGGCGGATCGGTCCTACGGCGTCCAAGTCGCAAAACTCGCAGGCCTGCCGGCGTCGGTGATTGATCGCGCTCGGCTGGTGTTGGAACAACTTGAGGCCGGGGAAAGGGAAGGGGGCACCCGTCAAAAGGCACTGATCGACGATCTGCCGCTATTCTCTGCCGCGCCCCCGCCCGCCGCACCCGCAAAAAATTCAACCGTTGAGGAGCGTTTGAAAGACATATCCCCCGACGAGTTAACGCCGAGGGATGCACTACAGTTACTCTACGAGCTAAAGGACTTAACTGGGAGTTGAGGACACCCCAACCTGAGCAGGCCGCAGCAGGCGATCATGCAGCAGGAAGCCTTCAGACATCACTTGGATGATGTCGCCGGCCTTGGTGTCGGGCATCGGAGCCTCAAACATCGCCTGATGCAGTTGAGGATCGAATTTTTCGCCGACTTCAGGCGCAATAGGCTCGATTTTATGCTTGCCGAAAACGTGGATCAGCTCGCGCAGGGTCAGCTCAACACCCTCGAAGACGGCCTTGGCTGCCTCTCGCTGCGCCTCATCGGCAGAGTCGATGGCGCGGCGCAGATTGTCGTAGACCGGCAGCATATCCTTGGCGAGTTTGGAGCCGCCGTAATTTTCGGCCTCGCGACGATCCCGCTCGCCGCGCTTGCGTGTGTTCTCAATATCAGCGAGGGCGCGCAGTAACCGGTCCTTCAAGAGATCACGCTCTTCGATCAGAGCGGCCATCTCGTCATCGGCGCCTTCCGTGATGTCCACAGTCTCTTCTGCCATCGCCTCGAGATGGTCTGTCTGGAAATCATCTTCCTTGTTCGTATCAGCCATTGGTAACCTCTACCCACCGTCCGAAATCAGTTTGCCGACCATCTGCGCGGTGTAGTTGACGATCGGAACGATGCGTCCGTAATTCAGACGCGTCGGACCGATCACGCCAACCGCGCCGATGATCTTTCGATCAGAGTTCATATAGGGAGACACCACCAAAGAGGAACCCGAAAGTGAGAAGAGTTTGTTCTCTGAGCCAATAAAAATGCGCACACCTTCGCCTTCGTCGGTCAGCTCCAGAAATTCTGCGATATCGCGCTTGCGTTCCAGGTCATCGAACAACGCACGCACGCGGTCGAGCGTCTCGACATCCTCGGTTTCGCCCAAGAGATTCGAACGCCCGCGTACGATCAAACGCTCGGACTGCGTACCTTCGTTTTCCCAAACGGCGAAACCGGCGGCCACCAGGTCTTGCGCTAGAACGTCGATCTCTTGCCGATGTGTTTTGATTTCGTGTGTGATACGCGTGCGGAGCTCTGAAATGGTCAGGCCGACGGCGATTGAGTTCAGGAAGTTGGCTGCTTCCCGCATTGACGACGGAGTCTGACCTATGGGCGGCGTGAAGACGCGGTTTTCCACCTGACCATCGGCGAAAACCAGCACGACAAGCGCGCGGTCGGCGGCAAGACTGACGAATTCGATATGCTTGATCGGCGCCTCTTGCTTGGGGGCCAAGACAAGGCTCGCGCCCTGGGTCACCCCGGACAACGCAGACCCGATCCTGTCCAACATGCCGGACACCTCGCGGTCATTACTGCCCATCGTGGATTCGAGTGTCTCACGATCTTCCGGCGTCACGTCACCGACTTCTAACAGCCCGTCCACGAACATCCGCAACCCCGCTTGGGTTGGAATGCGCCCGGCAGAGACATGGGGGCTATCCAGCAGGCCGAGATATTCAAGGTCCTGCATAACGTTGCGCACAGTCGCGGCACTGACCTTTTCGCTCAGAGTGCGGGTCAGACTGCGGGAGCCAACCGGATCACCCGTCAAAAGGTAGGATTCCACGATCTGCTGAAAGACCTCACGCGAGCGATCATTCATTTGAGACAGTAGGTTTTCCTGATCCATTTTCTCTCTGTCAGCTTTGCACGGTCACTTTGTAATGTGGCTTGCAAGACCCCGGTTCACAAGGGTAACTGACCGCGTTGCAACAGGAGACACGCCATGCGCCCCTCTGGCCGCCAGCTTGACGAAATGCGCCCCATCACGATCGAGACCGGGATTACCCGCCATGCGGAGGGGTCCTGCATGATCAAATGTGGCGACACCCATGTGCTGTGCACCGCTTCCGTTGACGAGCGCGTGCCGCCATTCCTGCGCAATTCTGGCCTTGGCTGGGTGACTGCTGAATACGGGATGCTGCCACGCGCAACGCACACACGCATGAACCGCGAAGCGAAACGGGGCCAATCGGGTCGCACACAGGAAATCCAGCGCTTGATTGGCCGCGCCTTGCGGGCCGGCGTGGATCGCGTCGCTCTGGGTGAGCGACAAATCACTGTCGACTGTGACGTGATCCAGGCGGATGGAGGCACGCGTTGTGCGTCCATCACCGGCGGGTGGGTCGCTTTGCGCCTTGCGGTCAACGCATTGATGAAGGCTGGCGATATCGTCACCGACCCCCTGACAGATCATGTGGCCGCCGTCAGTTGCGGTATCTATGCGGGTCAGCCGGTGCTCGATCTCGATTACCCGGAAGACAGCGATGCTGGAACAGACGCCAATTTCGTGATGACCGGACGCCTTGGTCTGATTGAGGTTCAAGGATCGGCAGAAGGTGCCACCTTCAGCCGTGATGAGCTGGGTCACTTGATGGATCTGGCCGAGAAGGGCGTCGCAGAGCTGGCATCTGCCCAAAAAGCTGCGGTGGACGGCTGATTCATGCGGAAATTCTCCGGCGATACCGTCCTCGTGGCGACCCACAACAAAGGCAAGCTGGAAGAGATTTCTGCCTTGTTAGAGCCTTTTGGGATCAGAACGACATCAGCCGCGGAACATAACCTGCCAGAGCCTGAAGAGACGGAGACCACCTTCGTCGGAAATGCCCGGATCAAGGCCCATGCCGCTGCGAAAGCAACGGGCTTGCCCGCCCTGTCTGATGACAGCGGTATTGAAATCGACTGCCTCGACGGCGCGCCCGGCGTCTATACGGCAGACTGGGCAGAGACTGACAGCGGTCGCGATTTCAAGATGGCGATGACCAAGACCTACGAGGAAATCCTGAAGACTAAGGCGAATGCGCCCTGGACCGCACGGTTCTGTTGTACGCTCGTTCTGGCTTGGCCCGACGGGCATGACGACGTCTTTCCGGGCACGATGGAAGGCGAGATTGTCTGGCCGATGCGTGGCAACCAAGGGCATGGCTATGACCCGATCTTCAAGCCCAACGGCTATGACATGACGTTCGGCGAGATGGATCGTTGGGAAAAGAACAAGATCAGCCACCGAGCCGACGCATTTTCCAAACTGGTGAAAGCGTTTGAGCGTTAAGAACTGGCAACGTGGCGGTTTCGGGATCTATATCCACTGGCCGTTCTGCCAAGCCAAATGCCCGTATTGCGACTTCAACAGCCATGTCACGGCGAATATAGACCAAAGCCGCTGGAAACGTGCTTACCTGTTGGAACTCGATCGAATGTCCGAGTTAACCAAGGATTGCGTCGTCAGCTCGGTATTTTTCGGCGGGGGCACGCCGTCCTTGATGGATCCGGATTTGGTCGCATCGATGATCGAGCGGATCAAACGAAATTGGCGGTGTCGGAACGAGCTCGAGATCACGCTAGAAGCTAATCCAACCTCGGTGGAGGCAGGTCGGTTCATCGGCTATCGCGATGGCGGCGTGAACCGTGTGTCCATGGGCATTCAGGCCCTGAACAATCGCGATTTGAAAGCGTTAGGCAGGCTGCACAGTGTGGATGAGGCGAAGAGCGCCTTCGAAATTGCACGATCAACCTTTCCTCGTGTGAGCTTCGACCTGATCTACGCGCGTCAGGATCAAACACTCGCGGACTGGCATTCGGAACTGTCGGACGCGATGGAAATGGCGGTCGACCACCTTTCGCTCTACCAGCTGACCATCGAGGATGGCACAGCGTTTGGCGACCGCTTCTCCCGCGGCAAGCTTGGTGGGCTTCCGTCGGATGACACGTCCGCCGATATGTATGAATTAACCCAAGAGCTAACCGAAACCGCTGGTTTCAGTGGTTACGAGGTGTCCAATCATGCCCGCGAAGGTCAGGAGTCACAACACAACCTGATTTATTGGCGCGGCGGTGATTATGCCGGGATCGGACCCGGCGCCCATGGTCGTATTGAGATCGAGGGTAAACGATGCGCGACCGAAACTCCTTTGGCGCCCGGAAAATGGCTGGAGCAGGTTGAAAACACTGGCTCTGGTGACGGCAAGGTCGAGGTCTTGTCAAACGAAGAACAGGCGCTCGAATACTTGCTCATGTCATTAAGGCTGAAAGAAGGGTGTGATCTGGTGCACCTTCGCGCGCTCGATCGTTATTTAGTTTCTGATAATAAAATCAGCAACTTAATCGATCAAAACCGTCTTATCAGGACCAAGGACACTCTTGTCGTTCCGCCGAAATCCCGAATCCTCCTGAACGCTATTCTTGCTGAGCTGGCGCGTTAACCCTGAACTGCTGCCAAGCGGCGACATATCTCGTCTAGCTGCTCGAAATTTGCGTATTTGATCGTGACACCGCCGCTCTCTTTGCCGGAGTCATGGTTAATCTGCACGGGCATCCGGAGCGTTGCTGAAAGGTCGCCCTCCAGCGCCAAGGTATCAGCATCTTTTTTCGCGGCCCCAGTCTTGGGACCCTTCGCTGTTGCATCGGGCTTGCCCTTCTTCGCCAAGCGTTCGGTGTCGCGCACAGACAAACCTTGCTTCACGACCTGTCTGGCAAGGCCGCTCGGGTCCACGGACGTGATAAGCGCACGTGCATGACCGCTGGACAGTTTGCCCTCCCGCAAGAGCATCAGCACGTCCTCGGGCAGATTGAGCAAACGCATCAGGTTCGCGATGTGACTGCGGCTTTTCCCCAAGGCTGTGGCAAGTTGTTCCTGCGTATGCCCGAACCGGTCTTGCAGCTGCCGGAAGCCAAGCGCTTCTTCAACGGGGTTGAGGTCTGCACGCTGAATGTTCTCGATAATCGCGATTTCCAGAACTTCGGTATCGTCCATCTCGCGGACGACGACCGGGACTTCATGCACTTTGGCAAGCTGGGCGGCCCGCCAACGCCGCTCACCCGCCACGATCTGGAAGCGGCCACGATCCTTGGGGTGCGGGCGCACAATCAGCGGCTGAATGATCCCTTTCTCGCGTATCGACGCGGCGAGATCGTTCAAATCATCGCTATCGAAATCGCGGCGCGGCTGATCCGGATTCGGATCGACCCTTTCGATCGGAACCCGATTTTCTGCCTCACCTCGTGCCGGTGTTTCTACGTCCTTGGGGGTTTCGATATCGGCCATAAGTGCGGACAAGCCGCGGCCCAACCCTCGCTTTTCGCGCTTCTCCGCCATTTATACTTGCCCTTCTATTTTATGACGCGATTGGATCTCGTTCGCCAAAGCTTTGTACGCAACGGCCCCTTGAGATACGGGATCATAGTTAATGACCGGAAGCCCGTAAGATGGCGCCTCGCTCAGCCTAACATTGCGCGGAATCATCGTCTTGAACACCAGGTCCCGTAGGTTTTCGCGAACATCCATTTCTACGTGATGACACAAGTTGTTGCGTTTGTCATACATAGTCAACACAACACCTTCTAATCGTAGCTTGGAATTTGCCGTCTCGCGGATTTCACGAACGGACAGCATAAGCTGCGATAATCCTTCCAGCGCAAAGAACTCAGCTTGCAGTGGTACCAAGACCGAGTCCGATGCCACCATCGCGTTCAGCGTCAGCAAATTAAGCGATGGAGGACAGTCGATGAGGATATAGTCGAGGTCCAGGTTTTCAGTATTGGAAGCGGCGAGGGCGTCCTTCATCAGAAATATGCGGCGCGCGCTTGTGACCATTTCCAGATCAGCTGAGCTTAAATCCGTTGTGGCGGGCGATATTTTCAACCCCGGCACTTCTGTCTCTCTTAAAACGTCTGACAGGGGTGTGTCCTGAAGCAAAAGGTCATACGTGGTCAGCTCGCGGTCGGATTGCTCGATCCCAAGCCCGGTGGAGGCATTGCCCTGTGGGTCCAAATCAATGAGAGCAACATTTAAGCCCTGAGCGGCCAGCGCAGCACCAAGATTGATCGTCGTCGTCGTTTTTCCGACGCCGCCTTTCTGGTTTGCAATGGAGATAATTCGTGGTCGCTTCGCGTCCATTTAGCTCTTTGGCCTCAAATTTTGGAGTTCCAGCAGCGCGGCGTCGCTATTGGTGATGCTCGGATGAATCGTGAGGTCAAAATCCCATTTTGCTTGGGCCAAGTCCACCTCTTGTTGATAGCGAGCGCCCTTTAAAAATAGCGCGCGACCGGATTCGTTTAGATGATGATGGGCAAAACCACAAAGCTGGTCGAGGCTGGCCAAGGCCCGTGCTGTTATGAGATCTGCTTGGAGCGCCGGCGTCATCTCGATCCGATCTGTTCTGACTTCTACGTTCAAACCTAACTCTCTGACAGCTGTCAAAAGAAAGGCGGATTTCCGAGCGTCGGATTCTACCAAGACAATTCGTATCTCGGGGCGGCTGTCCTTTGCCATTATGGCCAAGACCACGCCAGGAAATCCTCCTCCGGACCCCAGATCGGCGATTACATTCTCGCTCCCGACGTGCATGAAAACTTGTGCAGAATCCATGAAATGGCGGTCCCACACTTCTTGAAGCGTAGGCTTTGAGACTAAATTTATTGATCTCGACCACTTTCGAATCAACGCCTCGTACTGCTCTAGGCGTTTCAATGTTTCACGTGAAACATCGAAACACGCCCGGAAGCGCTCCAATCCGTCAGGCATCACGACGCTTTCGACAGGGTTTTCTTGATATGCGCAAGAATAAGGGTGAGTGCTGCAGGCGTGATTCCGTCAATCTTGGCCGCTTGTGCAAGGTTTTCCGGGCGTGCAAGTTCAAGCTTGCCTCGAAGTTCATTGGACAAACCGCTTAGAGCATCAAAATCCAGATCTGCGGGAATAACAGTAGACGCATCTCTGCGCAGAGCTTCGGCATCTTGCCGCTGCCGCTCAATATAGCTTGAGTAAAGAGCATCCCGCTCGACCTGAGCGATAACCTCGCAATCGAAATCAGAAGGTAGTTCAAAAAGCTCGCTCAAATCCGCTACTGAAACATTAGGAAGAGACAGAAGCTCTAGACCACTGCGCCGCTTTCCGTCCTTTTTGACCTCAATCCCAGCCTGCTCAGCTTCCTGAGGGGAAACCCGAACCGCAGACAGCACGCTTCGCATTTTCTGGAGAGCGTCAAGCTTCCGGCTGAAAACCTTAGCGCGATCTAAACCAACGCACCCAATCTTTGTGCCAAGCGCCGTAAGGCGTTGGTCGGCATTATCCGCGCGCAGGGACATTCGAAATTCCGCCCGAGACGTGAACATCCGGTAGGGCTCCTGAACCCCGCGCGTGACTAAGTCATCAATCATGACGCCGATGTAAGCATCAGAGCGGTCCAGAACGAACGGGTCAGCGTGCCGAGTGGACAGAGCAGCATTCACACCTGCCATCAATCCTTGTGCGCCGGCTTCTTCGTACCCCGTTGTGCCGTTAATCTGTCCGGCCAAGAAAAGACCGCCTACGTCGCGGAGCTCCAAGGTTTGTTTTAGTGACCGCGGATCGACGTAGTCGTACTCAATCGCATAACCAGGTTGAAGGATCTTGGCACCCTCAAGCCCGGCAATTGAGGCGACATAAGCTTCTTGTACGTCCACCGGAAGAGACGTCGAAATACCGTTGGGATATACCGCATTACTGTCTAGGCCCTCCGGCTCCAAGAACACCTGATGAGAGGTTTTCTCAGCAAACCGAACAACTTTGTCCTCAATGGATGGGCAGTATCGCGGTCCAACCCCATCAATATGACCGCCATACATCGCCGACTTTTCAAGGTTTGACCGGATCAGATCGTGCGTTTTCTCGTTCGTATGCGTGATCCCGCAGGAGATTTGCTTGGCTTGCGGCGTATTGGAGAGAAACGAGAAGAGCGTCGGAATATCATCGCCCGGTTGCATTTCGAGCTGCGCCCAATCGATCGTGCGCGTGTCCAGGCGGGGAGGGGTGCCGGTCTTCAATCGGCCCATTTTTAGACCGAACCCATCTATGCGCTCTGCCAACTTGATGACTGGCGCATCGCCGATGCGTCCGCCGGGCCTCGATACATCACCAATGTGGATGACACCACGCAAGAATGTGCCTGTCGTCAAAACAAACGCACGGGCACGAATTTCCGATCCATCGGACAGAATCACGCCCACGACGGTCGAGCCCTCCATCATGAGATCATCGACCTGCGCCTCAAGGACCGAGAGATTTTCTTGCGAATTGATCAGATTCTGAACAGCAGATTTGTAAAGATCGCGATCAGCCTGCGCCCTTGGACCCTGTACCGCAGGGCCTTTCCTCCGATTAAGGAGGCGAAATTGTATACCCGCCGCGTCCGCTGCAAGGCCCATGATACCGTCCAAGGCATCGATTTCGCGCACGAGGTGGCCTTTTCCGAGCCCACCAATTGCTGGATTACAAGACATGACGCCGATGGTATCGGCCTTCTGTGTGATCAAGCCTGTACGCGCACCTGTTCTAGCCGCAGCATGCGCAGCCTCAGTGCCGGCGTGGCCGCCGCCAATAACAACAACATCAAAATCTGAATGTTTCACGTGAAACACTCCTACTTGCCCAGACAAAAGCTCGCGAAAATCTCATCCAGCACGGATTCGACATCCACGCGGCCTATCATACTTTCAAGAGCCCGAACAGCGATCCGCAGTTCTTCCGCTGCGACTTCTGCGCGATCCATACCGTAGCTGAGTTCTGCTGCGCAATTCGTCAAGGCATCCGATGCCTTGATCAGCGCAATTCGATGCCGCTCCCGAATGGCCAGACCAGCATTGGACGCCCGCTCGGCAAGCACTTGATAGGCTTGATCCAAAAGCTCTGAGACACCCATACCAGTTAACCCAGACACACCTTGTCCACCGAGATCGGCCTTGCCACGTATGACGATATCGCCATCCGACGGTGTCATCAGATCAGGTCTACCCGTTTCGTCTGTGAGAAATACACGTAGATCGGCGTCCCGAGCGCGTGCAATCGCGCGATCAACACCAATCCGCTCAACCTCATCTTGGGTGGAACGGAGGCCAGCGGTATCCAGAATAGTCACCGGTAGCCCTTTGAGGTCCATCCGCACTTCGATCACGTCCCGGGTCGTGCCTGCAATCGATGAGGTGATGGCGGCCTCGCGCCCCGCCAATGCGTTCAGCAGCGTCGACTTACCCACGTTCGGTCGTCCAACAATGGCAATCTCAAACCCATCCCGAATGCGTTCGGCCATCCTCACGCCCGCGGCCTGCTCATTCAGACCAGCAGCAACGCGCTCGATCAGAGTGGTCACTTCGGGCGTAACATCCACGGGTACGTCTTCATCGGCGAAATCGATTGTGGCTTCCAGCAGGGCCGCGGCCCGGATCAAATCAGCTCGCCATTCATCAGCCTTGGCGCCCAAAGCCCCGTTGAAAACGCGAACTGCCTGGCGACGCTGCGCCTCAGTTTCGGCGTCAATCAGATCGGCAAGACCTTCAACCTGCGCCAAATCAAGGCACCCGTTCTCCAATGCGCGACGCGTAAACTCACCGGGTTCCGCCAGGCGGCATCCACCAATGTCTGCGAGATATGCCAACACCGCCGCCACAATTGCCGGGCTGCCATGGAGGTGAAATTCGACCACATCCTCGCCAGTGAAGCTCGCACCCGCGGCAAAAGAAAGAACAAGCGCTTGATCAAGTAGCACACCGTCCCCGTCCTTGAGGAGCGCAAGGGCAGACGTTCGTGGTTGGGGCTCTATCCGGGCAAGCTGCCGCGCCGTCTCAAACGCGCTAGGACCCGAAACGCGCACGATGGCAACGCCCGCTTTGCCTCGCGCCGTTGCCAGTGCGAAAATCGTATCCATTTTCAATTAACCTTCTGTTTTTAAACAGAAATCAGGTGTTCATGGAGTCGAAGAAATCAGAATTAGATTTGGTTTGCTTCAACTTGCCGATCAGGAACTCGATGGCATCAGTAGTCCCCATCGGGTTCAGAATACGGCGCAGAACGAAGGTTTTCTGAAGGTCGTTCTTGTCAACCAGCAGCTCTTCCTTCCGCGTGCCTGATTTAAGAATATCCATGGCCGGGAAGACGCGCTTATCGGCGACCTTGCGGTCCAGGACAATCTCGGAGTTACCGGTACCTTTGAATTCCTCGAAGATCACCTCGTCCATCCGCGACCCGGTGTCGATCAGCGCAGTCGCGATGATTGTCAGGGAGCCACCTTCTTCGATGTTCCGTGCCGCCCCGAAAAAGCGCTTGGGACGCTGCAACGCGTTTGCATCCACACCACCGGTCAGAACCTTGCCCGAGGACGGAACAACCGTGTTGAACGCGCGGCCCAGTCGCGTGATCGAGTCTAGCAAAATCACGACGTCGCGCTTGTGTTCGACCAAGCGCTTGGCCTTCTCGATCACCATCTCTGAGACACCCACGTGGCGCGTGGCAGGCTCGTCAAAGGTCGAGGACACGACCTCGCCCTTCACAGAGCGCTGCATGTCGGTCACCTCTTCCGGGCGCTCGTCGATGAGCAGCACGATCAGATAGCATTCGGGATGGTTCTCTTCGATCGACTTGGCGATGTTCTGCAGCAGCACGGTCTTACCGGTGCGCGGCGGGGCGACGATCAGGGAGCGTTGACCTTTACCGATCGGCGCCACAAGGTCGATGATCCGCGCAGAGCGGTCTTTGACCGTCGGATCCTTCAGCTCCATCGTCAGACGCTCGTCCGGGTAGAGCGGTGTCAGGTTATCAAAGGACACCTTGTGGCGCGCCTTTTCAGGTTCCTCAAAGTTGATCTGAGTGACCGAGGTAATCGCGAAATAACGCTCGTTCTCACCCGGTGCGCTCATCACACCTTCGACAGTATCACCGGTCCGCAGAGAGAATTTCCGGATCATCTCCGGCGAGACATAGATATCATCGGGGCCGGGCAGGTAGTTCGCCTCCGGCGAGCGCAGGAAGCCGAAGCCGTCCTGCAGAACTTCAAGCACGCCGTCGCCCGAAATTTCCCAGCCCTCTTCGGCACGCTCTTTGAGAATGGCGAACATGATATCGCCCTTGCGCATCGTCGATGCGTTTTCGATCTCCAGCTCCTCGGCCATCGCGACCAGTTCGGCCGGGCTATTCTTCTTGAGGTCAGCGAGATTCAGTTTGTCGTCAGACATGCAGGATCATCCAATAGATCAGGCGGCATCAGGGGCCGCAGCAGGAATGTAGAATTCGGGGGTCACAACGACCGGACGGCCGCGTGTGGTTGGGCCTAACAGTCAGACCCCCTGCGAGTCAATCGAGATCAAAGCGGCCGGGCAATCACCATCACGACGATCACGATCATCAGGACGGTCGGCACCTCGTTCATCAGCCGGTAGGTGCGACCAGGCCGGGTATTCGCGCCCGCGACAAATTCCTTGCGCCGCAGTCCAAGCCAATGATGAAACCACGTCATCGCCAGCACGGCACCAGCCTTGAGCCAAGGCCAAGCGTCGGACCAGTCAACGATCCCCGGAGTGAAGACAAGGCAAAGACCAAATACCCATGTGGCGATCATCGCCGGGTTCATGATCAAGCGCAGCAGCTTCATCTCCATCATCTGAAACAACTGGTCCGTCTCGGATCCCACAGTGACTCGCTCCGTGTGATGCACAAACAGTCTTGGCAAATAGAACAAACCAGCCATCCATGCGATCACGGAGATCACATGCAAGCTCTTCGTCCACGGATACAAAATTGCCAGAAGGTCGGTCATGCGTGTCTCACTCTCGGCCTTCCTTCTTAAATAAATAAAGAAGAAAGAAAAGATGATGTTGTTGGTAGGTACGGTGGATAACGGGGATCAAATTTCCGTCCCCAAGCGTGCGAGCATCGGTGGAAGACTTACCCCCGGATTTCTTACATGCGTGTTTATGTTATATTTTTCAGATACTTAATTAATAGGAAGAGGGTGAAGAATCTGTGCATAAATATTTGGCTGTCTTGGAGTTAACTCATCCATTCACATGGCTGAATCCCATCGCCCACACGGGATAAACCCGCTAACCTTTTATTAACTCTGTGCACGAAAACTCGATCAGCTCCATTGTAGGTGGATAAGCCAACCTAACCACAATATATGTCCCTAAGGTTTCCCTCAGAGTTATCCCCATGCCTCGTCCGATTATCTTGGCCTCAGGGTCTACCGCGCGCCAGACAATGCTGCGAAACGCCGGGGTGTCATTCACCTCGATCGTGGCTCGCATAGATGAAGATGCGATCAAGGCGTCGCTCATAGCCGAAGACGCGAGTCCCCGTGATATTGGCGACACGCTTGCCGAATTCAAGGCCCGTCGGGTTGCGGATAAAACCCCGGACGCCATCGTGATTGGGGCGGACCAAGTCCTTGAGTTCGAGCGCCAGCTTCTGTCGAAGCCGAAATCGCAGGAGGAAGCCGTTGCTCAATTGACCGCGATGTCGGGCAAGACCCACCGGCTTCTTTCGGCCGCAGTGATCTATGAGGATGCAAAGCCGGTGTGGCGCACGGTTGGGCAGGTACGCCTGACAATGCGGACGCTTGGTGCTGACTTTATTGAGGATTACGTGGCGCGAAACTGGGACGAAATCCAGCACTGCGTTGGCGGATACCAGCTGGAAGCCGAAGGCGCGCGACTTTTTGCTCGTGTGAATGGCGACTATTTCACCGTGTTAGGCCTGCCGCTATTAGAGGTGCTAGGATATCTCACCCTGTCAGGAGCCATCGACGGATGAACACCCAACGCATTCCCTTGGCGGGCGTCATCGGGCAACCCATTAACCAGAGTAAGTCACCACAACTGCATGGGCACTGGCTCAAGCGCTATGGCATCAATGGGCATTACATTCCGATGGAAGTGTCCAGCGTCGACCTTCCTCATGTGCTGAACAACCTGCCGAAAATGGGATTCCGCGGTATCAATGTGACGATCCCACACAAAGAGGCCGTGCTGGATATGGCGGACGTGATCTCGGACCGCGCTGCCTTGATCGGTGCTGCGAACACGCTGACCTTCCAAAGCGACGGAAAACTGCACGCCGATAACACCGATGGCTACGGGTTTACGGCCAATCTGAAGCAAGAAGCACCAGACTGGGCGCCAAAATCCGGCCCAGCGCTTGTGCTTGGGGCAGGGGGCGCAGCCCGGGCAATCGTCGCCGCACTGTTGCATGAGAAGGTACCAGAGATCTTTCTGTCCAATCGGACCCGCGCGCGGGCGGATGCGTTGAAGGCGCATTTCGGCGGCAAGATCACGGTTGTGGACTGGACCCAGGCCGCGTCCCATCTCGACGAGATCGGTACGCTGGTAAACACGACCGCGTTGGGCATGTCAGGCAAGGAAGAATTGAAACTCAATCTCGAACGGCTGACGCCGAAAACCCTTGTCACTGACATTGTCTATACGCCGTTGGTTACGCCTTTGCTTGCAGCGGCCCGTGTGATCGGGTGTCCGACTGTGGACGGCCTTGGCATGTTGCTTCATCAAGCGACCCCGGGGTTCGAGCGGTGGTTCGGGCAGGTCCCGAAAGTCGACGCGGAGCTGCGCCGCGCCCTTTTGACATGACGTTCAAGCTGGGTCTGACCGGCTCGATCGGGATGGGAAAATCCACGACTGCGCAGATGTTTCGCGATCTGGGTGTCCCGGTTTGGGACGCGGACGCGACCGTCGCCCGGCTATATGAGAAAGGCGGCGCGGCCATTCCTGCACTCAAGCGGCTAAACCCTGACTTCGTGACAGATGGCGCTGCGGATCGCGCAGCGATGAAAACCGCGATATCCGCTGATCCGAACATGCTTGCGAAGATTGAGACGATTGTTCACCCGCTCGTTCGGGACAGCAGGGAACAGTTCACTGCAGAGAATATCGATGCACCCCTGGTCGTCTTCGACATTCCATTGCTCTTCGAAACGAAAGCCGAGGATCAGGTTGATGCGATCCTCGTCGTGTCTGCCCCAGCTGAAATACAGCGCGCACGTGTTCTGGAGCGGGGCTCCATGAGTGAAGACATGTTCAATACGATCCTGGCCAAGCAAGTCCCAGATGCCGAAAAACGCCGCCGGGCCGACCATGTGATCGAGACATTGGAACTTGAAGCGACCCGCGCCGCCGTGACATCTTTGGTCGAGAAGCTGAGGGGCCAAAATGCGTGAGATCGTCCTAGATACTGAAACCACCGGATTTGAGCCGTCGGAAGGCGACCGCATCGTTGAGATCGGCGCAGTAGAATTGCATAACCACATGCCAACCGGGCGGACGTATCACCAATATATCAACCCGGAACGATCCATGCCGCAAGGCGCGTTCGAGGTTCACGGTCTGGGCGATGAGTTTCTTCGCGACAAGCCGAAGTTCAAGGACATCGGCCGGGCATTCCTGGACTTCGTCGGTGACGCGAAACTGGTCATCCATAATGCGGCCTTCGATATGAAGTTCCTGAATGCGGAGCTTGGCTGGGCCAACTTTCCGCTGCTGCCGAATGATCAGGCGCTCGACACGCTCGCGATCGCACGCAAACGATTTCCCGGCTCACCGGCGTCTCTGGACGCTTTGTGCCGCCGCTTCGGCGTCGACAATTCCGCGCGGGAAAAGCACGGCGCATTGCTCGACAGTGAAATTCTGGCGGAGGTGTATCTGGAGCTGATCGGTGGTCGGCAACCCGGAATGGACCTGTCGGAGAGTGGCGGCACAACGTCCATGGCATCAAATGATGTCTGGAGGCCGATGCCGCGACCCGAGCCGCTTGCTCCAAAGATCACGGAAGAAGAACGCGCGGCCCATCAGGCCTTCGTGGACAAGATGGGCGACGCTGCTTTGTGGAAGTCGGCGACCTAGGCGTCGGCGGTCGGTGTCTTGCCCTCGGCCTGCGCGCGGCGGGCCAGCTCGTTGCGGTAGAGCGCCAGGAAATCAATCGTCTCGAGGTTGAGCGGCGGAAAGCCACCGTCGCGGGTCACGTCAGAGACGATACGGCGCAGGAACGGGAACAGCATGCGCGGGCATTCGATCATCAGGAACGGGTGCAACTGCTCGTCCGGAACATTTTCGACTAGGAAAACGCCGGTATACTCAAGCTCCATCAGGAAGATCGGCTTGCCGTCAGATTTGGTCTTCGCGTTGACCTCTAGCTTTGTGGTCACATCATACTGGTTCTCGTTCGTGCGCTTGCGCGCGTCCAGGTTCACCTGAACCTGAATATCCGGCGTCTGATCGCCTTCACCGAGGCCCTTTTGCGCGGCGATATTCTCGAACGACATGTCCTTGATAAACTGAGCGAGGACTTGCATCCGGGGTTGCGCGGGGGTGGCGGCTGCCGCGCCGTTCTCTTCGGCCATATCAGGCTACTCCTTGAAAAGTGTCTATGCGTTTGCGCCTGAGTATCAGGTGAGAATTATTTTTCAACTAATGACGGGTCCAGCCCGAAGGTGGCTGATGCGTCGGCCGCGGGGTGCTGTCGTCGACCTCTGAATACTCGCCGTCGATGACCGTGTCGCGCGGGCGCGCCGGTTCGCGGCGATAGTCGGTTTGCACAAAGCTCTTCACCTTCACACGCTTGCGGATCCAGTGAAACAAGGCCAGGCGTACGGGCGGGATCAGCAGCGCGAAGCCAACACCGTCAGTAAAGAACCCAGGCGTCAGCAATAGCAGACCGGAGGCCAGAATCATCGCGCCATGGGCGAGCGATTCGGTCGGGTCGCGAAACTCGTTCAGGTTCGACTTGATCTGATTGATCGCCGAAAGCCCCTGCGCCCGCACAAGGACTGTTCCGAGAAATGCGGTCACAATCACAATTGCCAGAGTTGGCCAAAGGCCGATTGCTCCGCCCACTTGAATGAACAGCGCGATCTCGATGATCGGGATCGAGACGAAGAGCAGAAAGAGCCACATGGCAAATGCCTGTTTGTTGAACTTAGGGTCAGGTGGACTTGTGCCCCCCTACAACCTACATAGGGAACGAACACGAAATTTGCCAATCCATCGGCATCGACAGGCTCTTATAGGCGTATAAATGATCGAACTTCTCGTCCTGGCGGGCATCGCCGTCTTTCTCATTCTGAAGCTCAAGTCTGTGCTTGGGACCCGTGAGGGATTCGAGAAGCCCCCCCTTCCTGTTCCCGCGCAAACCAGCCCGGCCGAAAAGGCCCGCGAAAAGTTCGAAGTGATAGAAGGTGGCGCAGATCTGGACATCACGGACCACGTGGATGCAGACAGCGACGCAGCCAAGGCGCTGGCCGAGATGAAGCGCGTCGATCCCGATTTCAACGTGACCGAATTTCTTGGCGGTGCCCGCGGCGCCTACGAGATGATCCTGATGGCGTTCGAGCTGGGCGAGCTGGACGAGGTCGAACCGTTCCTGTCGGGCGATGTTCTGGAGGCGTTTGAATCGGTGATCGAGCAGCGCGAGAAAGAGGGCCTTCTTGTTCAGGCCAATTTCGTGGGCGTGCGCGAGATGACGCTGCTCGACGCGGAATTCGACAAGGACACGAAGGAAGGCGAGCTGAAAGTCCGCTTTGTTGGTGAGCTGACATCCGTCGTGCGCGACGCGGCCGGTGACGTGGTCGAAGGCGATCCGAATGCAATCAAACGCCAGAAAGATATCTGGACCTTCGCGCGCATCATGGGCTCCGACGATCCCAACTGGCAGCTGGTCGCCACCGGGGAATGAGGCATGTCCGGTGGGCAGCGGCATTTGCGCTGGGGGTTGTGATGGCAACGCCCGAGGCCAAGGCCGCCCCCACCTACGAAATCTTGAAATTCGACGATCTCGACGGTTGGGAAACCGACGATCATCAAGCCGCGCTTACCGTCTTTCAGGACACGTGCCCCGACATCAAAGACCCGGAATGGGCCACGCTTTGCGCCCTGGCGACGAGTCAGCCCAGCGCGAAAGCGTATTTCGAGCTGTTTTTTCGCCCGGTGCTGATCAACGGCGATGAACAGGCACTGTTTACCGGGTATTTCGAGCCGGAGTTGCGCGGCTCTCGCCAGCGTGGCGGGCCGTACCAGTACCCGTTGCACCGCAAACCACCCGAGGTCACGAATGGACAGCGCTGGCTATCTCGCCGTGAGATCGAGCAAACCCGCGCGCTTGAAGGTCGCGGGCTCGAGCTGGTCTGGCTCGACAACCCGGTCGACAAGTTCTTTCTGCAGGTCCAGGGCTCCGGTCGCGTAAAGCTCGCCGAAGGTGGAGCAATGCGGGTCGGATACGGGGGCAAGAACGGCCACGAATACAGCTCCATCGGGCAAGAACTGATCCGGCGGGGTGTCTATGAGCCGCATCAGGTCTCTGCGCAGGTGATCCGGCGCTGGGTGCAACGCAACCCGATCGAAGGGGCAGAGCTACTGCGTCACAATGCGTCTTATGTTTTTTTCCGCGAAGTATCCGAAGTGCCATCCCACAAGGGACCGCTGGGGGCGATGAACCGCTCGATCACCACGATGCGCTCGATTGCTGTTGATCCCGCGTTCACTACGCTTGGTGCGCCCGTTTGGATCGAGAAGGGCGGCGCGACGCCGCTCAACCGCTTGATGATTGCGCAGGACACCGGGTCGGCGATCAAGGGCGCGCAGCGGGCAGATATCTTCTACGGCACGGGTGATCAGGCCGGTCGCCAGGCGGGCCGTATCAAGGATCGCGGACGGCTTGTGGTGCTGATGCCGATCCAGACCGCCTACACCCTTGTTTCCGGCGGCTGAGATGTCGCGGCGCAGACGGACCCTCAAACCCGAAGAGCAGGAACTCTGGGCGCGCGTGACTGAAACCGCGATCCCGATGCCTGTCCGCTCGCCCAAACAAGACACTATTCCGGCCAAAACCGCGATTCCCGAACCGGCCTCACCGCGCTCGATCAAGTCGTTCCGGTTAGGCGCACAAGCCGCGCCGAAACCCGCCAAACACAACCTCGCGCCGAGCCTCGAGACGCAAATCGGCAAAGCTCCGGTGGCAATGGACAAAAAGGCGTTCACCCGCCTGAAACAGGGACGTCTGTCGCCCGAGGGTCGGATTGATCTACACGGAATGACGCTGGATCAGGCGCATCCCGCTCTAAATCGCTTCATCTTGGATGCCCATGCCGCGGGCAAGCGGCTTGTTCTCGTGATCACGGGGAAAGGCAAGGCGCGCGATGACGGTGGCCCGATCCCGACTCGCCTTGGTGTGTTGCGCCATCAGGTGCCGCAATGGTTCCAGCAGCATCCGCTAAAGCCTTTGATCCTGCAGGTCGCTGAGGCCAGTCAGAAACACGGCGGCTCAGGTGCCTACTACGTCTATCTTCGCCGTGCGCGGTAGCGTGCTGACCGCACGCTGCACCCCGATGACAGCCAACACGGTCGCGACCACCATATAGCCCGCCACCCAAAGCATCTGGGTTGGAAAACTGATCCCCATATCCAGAAGCAGCCCCGCCAATCCCGGCCCAATTGCCGAGCCAAAGACCATGACGGCTGCCGCCAGCGCCTTGATCGAGCCAAGATGGCGCGTGCCAAAGAATTCGGCCCAAAAGGCGGGCGGCACGGTGGCCTGCATGCCGGAGCTTACGGCGAACAGGGCGATCCCGACAGCTCCGCCCAGCAATGACGATGTCAGCGAGAAGATCACGAAACCCAGCGCTAGGGGCAGGGTGTAGATCGCGATCATCTTGCCTGTGCCGAAGCGATCGATTGCAAAGCCAGACAGCAGCATGAAGCCGGTCGTGACCACCGTGTAGATCGGGAAAAGACCCACCATCTCCAGATGGGACCACCCTTTCACCTCAGCCAGATGGACCTGAAGGAAGAAGAATGCCGTCCCAAAGGCAGGTGGCCCCAGCATCACCGGCAGGATCAACCAATAGAGCGGCGTGCGCAAAACCTCGGTGCGGGTCCAGTGGCGATTGCCCATTCCCGCGGATTGATTTTCGGTTGCGACGGACTTGGGCGTCCGCTCTTCCTGCAGGAGGATCAGCACAATCGGTGCCGCGACCAAGGCCAGAATGGCCGCGACAACCCATGACCAGCGCCAGCCGATATAGCCCATCAAGACGACGAAGATCAGTGGCAGCAAAGCCTGTCCGACGCCAAACCCCAAGGCCGCAATGGATAAGGCGCGCCCGCGTGTGGCCACATACCAGCGCGCCATTCCGACGGCTGCGACATGGCTTGCCATGCCTTGGCCAAAGAGGCGGAGGAAGAAGATCATTGGCACAAGCCAAAAGACCGAAGGAACCAGCGCCGTAGCGATGCAAGCGGCTGCCAGTAGCACCAAGACGATGCTGCCGATCGTGCGCACGCGGAATAGGTCGGTCAGGACCCCGGCCCAAATCATGACGACCGCGGATCCCAATGTGCCCAGCATATAGATCCCGCCCCAGGCCGCGTTGGATAGTGAGAATTCGGCCTGAATTTCACCGGCGAAGATCGAGATGAAGAAGGTTTGCCCATAGCTCGAGCTGAGGGTTAGTAGAAACCCCGCCGCGAGCCATCTGGCATTGTCGCGGACGAAGCGCAGGGTCTCCATCAAAGTCCGGCGGGCGACAGGATCAGGGCGGTCGTGTTTCGAACAGTCAGGACGGTTCCGGGCAGCAAGCCTGTTTGGCCGCCATCCGCAGATAGCGATGTTTCGAGATCCTCGACCCGTGACAAAACCTTCAGCAATGCGGGCGATTTCGCGGTGGCAAAGTGGTTCGTTCCGCCCTCGCTGAACGCGGTGATATCAATGTAGGTCAGCTCGTACTCAGCAATCTCGGCGACGTCTTCCAGTTTGCCCAGACGCTTGGTTTCTCCCGTCAGCCGTTCGACCAGACGCAACGCTCGATCCCGGCGCGACGAGAAGATGATGAAGGGTTGAGGCAGCTTGCCGATCTGATCCGCCTGCGAGCGGAACACGTCCAGATCAAGGTCTGGCGACATCAGGATCACGCCACCGATGCGGCGCAGGACGTTTTCCTTCCTGCTCAGCCGCAGCTCGCGGATCGTCTCCATCGTGACCATGCTGCCAAGGGAATGCGCCACGAGCAGGACTGAAGACGCATTGGATTTCGCGACCGCCTCAACCGTGCGGCGCAGGCCTTCACGGGCAAACAGGGCACTGTCTCGGTCATAGGCGTAGTTTAGCGGATTTCCGGCGGACGGCCACGAGTAGTGCATCGCGATGCCGGGGATATCCAGATCGTAACTCATCTGCGCCATACGGTAGAGCCCGTCGCCAAAGCGCGTGTTGAACCCGTGAACGAAGATCGCAACCTCTCTGTTGCCGGGTTTGCGTCCGACCAGCGCCGCGTTGATCTGCGCGATCAGCTCCCGCTCGCCATCGAACGCGTCAGTGCGGGCCAAGAGGAAGTGTTTCGCGGGGTCGGGCTCGCCACGCGGCCATTCGATCTGGCCCGGCTCGTGAATAGGCGGAATCGACACGTCGGCCACGCCATAGGTCAGCCCGCGACGGCGATCGGTGCCAAACGGCAACTCGTCGGTTTCCCGCGTCGTCGAAAAGAAGATGCTGCGTGTGTTTGGGGAGGCTTCAAGGCCCGCCGGGACGCGTGCCAGATCGCCGCGAAAGCTGCAACCCGCAAGGACCAAGAGACAAAGGACGGCCAGCCGCCACATGGGTTAGAGCACGTAACGGCTGAGGTCGGAGGACCGGCTCAGCTCGCCCAGGTTGGTTTCAACGAAATCAGCGTTCACCACGATCTCCTCGCCAGCGCGGTCCGGGGCCGAAAAGCTCAGCTCCTCGAAGACTCGCTCCATGACGGTATATAGCCTGCGCGCGCCGATATTCTCTACCGATCTGTTGACGTCCGCCGCAATTTTGGCGAGCGCGTCGATGCCGTCGCTTTCAAAGCGAACTGTGACCTCTTCAGTTCCCATCAAAGCGGTATATTGCAGCGTCAGCGCATTGTCGGTTTCGGTCAGGATGCGCACAAAATCTTCTTCGGTCAGTGCCCGCAGCTCGACCCGGATCGGCAGACGGCCTTGCAACTCTGGTAGCAGGTCAGAGGGCTTGGCAATGTGAAACGCGCCTGAGGCGATGAACAGCACATGATCGGTCTTCACCGGCCCGTGCTTGGTCGACACGGTTGTGCCTTCGATCAGTGGAAGCAAGTCGCGCTGCACGCCCTCGCGGCTGACATCTGCGCCCCGGGCATCGCTGCGCGCACAGACCTTGTCGATCTCATCCAGAAACACGATCCCATTCTGCTCAACCGCCTCGATGGCGGCCAATTTGATCTGCTCATCATCCAGCAGCTTGTCCGCCTCATCCGCGATCAGCAGATCGTAACTGTCCTTCACGGTCGTCTTCACCCGCTTTGTGCGTCCGCCCATTTTGCCAAACAGCTCGCCCAGGTTCATCATGCCCGCACCGCCCATATTAGGCTGACCCGGGATTTCCATCGCGCCAAACGGGTTCGAGGTATCGACCAACTCCAGCTCGATTTCCTTGTCATCCAGCACACCGTCACGCAGTTTTTTGCGGAACATGTCGCGGGTTTGCTCGCGCGCGCCCTCGCCTGCCAGTGCCTCAATCACACGCGATTCCGCGGCTTCATGGGCCGAGGCCTTGACGTCCTCGCGCATAGTCTCGCGCACCATGATGATGGCCGCATCTACGAGATCGCGCACGATCTGCTCCACATCGCGTCCGACATAGCCCACTTCTGTGAACTTCGTGGCCTCGACCTTCAGAAACGGTGCGCGCGCCAGTTTCGCCAGTCGGCGTGAAATCTCGGTCTTGCCGACCCCGGTGGGGCCGATCATCAGGATGTTCTTGGGATAGACCTCATCGCGCAGATCATCGCCGAGCTGTTTGCGCCGCCAGCGGTTGCGCAGGGCCACGGCCACCGCCCGCTTGGCGTCCTTTTGGCCGATGATGAATCGGTCCAATTCCGACACGATTTCGCGGGGGGTCAGGTCTGTCACGGGGAAAGGTCCTCTTGCAGTTGGCGGCCTTGTAGACTTATGCGCGCGCCCTCGCAACTTGAAGGGCTGTTGTAACCGGCGGTGACGTTTGCGTGTGGGGGGCTATGCGGATTGAAATTTTCGGCAATACTCTGATTGAAAATATCAAGGAGTCCCTGACCATGATCTCTCGTCGTTCTATCCTGCGTGGCGCTGTTGCTGTCTCTACCGTCGCGGCCCTGCCCGCTTTCGCTGGCGGCCACGGTCGCATCGGCACCTTCACCGGCCAAAAGGGCCATACCACTACCGGTCGGGTCGAAGTTTTGAAAGGCTCGGTCGAGCTGTTGGGCGATTTCACTTTCGACGGTGCGCCGGATCCGAAAGTGGCGCTGGGCAATAACGGGTATGATCCGAAGACGCTGATGGGTCCGCTGAAAAGCAACTCCGGCGCGTCGTCCTACCAGATCCCGGCGGGCATCAATCCCGACGATTACAACGAGGTCTGGATCTGGTGCGAAAAGTTCAACGTGCCGCTTGGTGTCGCCAAGCTCTGATTACTCGGACACCGATAGCCCATTCTCATAGGGTGGCAGTCGGTCCTTGCCGGGAAAGTTTGGCAAAGCGCCAAGCAGCCCGGCCCTGATCTGCGTCCAGAATGCGCCCAGCGCGGTGACGAAGTTGCCCAAAACAAGTAGCGTCAAGACGGGGGCCCACTCGGTCCCCGTTCCTTGTATTGCGGCGGCCAGAAGCAATCCCATGTAGATCAACCCTGCCGTCAGGAAGCTGCGCCGATCAATGATGATTGCCAGCAACGTGAACAGGACAAGCACCCCGATGGCAAGTCCAGTGCCAAACACCCCACCCATTTGGTAGTTCGACAACACCAGAGTGTTCACCAGCGCGGGTGCGGCCAGGATATGAAGCCAGAACGCCGAAGCCGAAAGGCGGCTGACCCGGTGCGGATCCCGCAGGTCAAACCAAAGCGCGCCGATGAATGCGAGCACGCCAAACACCAAGGTGCCGAGCGCCAGGTACGGTTGACGCCGCAGGTCGAAATAGTCTGTCAGTTCCGTACTGCCGCTATTTGCGCCTGGAAACAGGGCCTCGATCACGCCCAGCATCGCGACGATGCCAAAAAGCCCAAGCACGAACATCGAGAATGGCAGTCGGAACACGCGGTAGTAGATCGCCATGCCAACCATGCCCGCCACCCCGACGAGAACGACTTGCGTGGGTAGAACGATGAATTCATCGATAATCATCAGCGCCAAAGCCGCGCCAAGTCCCGCAGCAAAGGACAGGCACAATGCGATCGACGGAAGCGACATGCGCCGCTTCTTCGTGAAGTAAAATGCCAACAGGACGGAAAGCCCGGCCGCGAAAAGCGGAATGAAAGCCACTTCTCCGAAGAGCGCGCCCAGACCCAATAGCCCGGACATCAACAACGCAAGACCAACAGTGACGAAGATTTCCGCAAACCCCTTGAACAGCTCGAACGGCTCATCATCGCCGATCATGTTCGCGCGGAACCCCTGACGCTGGTCCGACAAAATCATCAGCTTGGTGGCTTGCGCCTCGTCCAGCACGCCCGACGCGACCGCCGCCCGCAGATCGTCGCGGCTGATGCCCTCACTCAATGGTTTCGACCGTCAGATTGCCGTTCGTGTAGACGCAGATATCCGCTGCAATCGCCATCGCATCCCGCGCAATGGTCTCGGCATCCTTGTCGCTGTCCATCATCCCGCGCGCGGCGGCCAGCGCGTAGTTTCCACCAGACCCGATAGCGGTCACGTCATGTTCGGGCTCTAGCACGTCACCCGCGCCGGTGATCACAAACAGATCGGTGCCATCGGTCACGATCAGCATCGCTTCCAAATTCTTGAGGTACTTGTCCGTGCGCCAATCTTTGGCCAGCTCGACCGCCGCGCGGGCCAATTGGCCGGGCGTCGCTTCCAGCTTCGATTCAAGCCGCTCCAACAAGGTGAACGCGTCCGCGGTCGAGCCTGCGAAGCCTGCCACGACATCCATACCACCGGGGCTCAGGCGCCGGACCTTCTTCGCGGTGCCTTTCATGACGGTTTGGCCAACCGACACTTGCCCGTCGCCCGCCACCACGATCTTGCCGCCTTTGCGCACGCCGATAATCGTCGTGCCGTGCCAGCCCGGGAATGTCTCGTCCGCCATCGCCGCTCTCCTCATGCTTTCGGGCTATATAGGCACAAGCGCGCCGCGCCTCAACTCAGGCCAAGCTGCGCCAGACTTCTCTCTGCCGCCTCCAGCGCCCCTTCCAAGTACCCGCCGAACTGCTCGGCCGTCTCTGATCCGCTGAAAAGGATCCTATCCTTCCAGAGATGCGCAAGCGCCGCGGGCATCCCGTATTGCGGATGATGGCGCAGCGGGGCGTGATCCGCATCGGTCGCCGTCAGGGGATCAAAAGCCCAATCTTTGAAGTGCAGTGCGCTGGGCGTCGCGGCCTCAGGCCCAAACAGCCGCACCAACTGAGCGACTACATCCGCCCTCAAGGCGGCTTCATCACGCCGCGCTTGCGGCGGCACACCTAGAAAGCCAAAAAACGCCGCGACAGACCCATAAGCAGGACTGGCATCATGGATTTCAACCATCGGGCCGATATAGCTCATCGCGTCGCCAGATAGACCCTGTTCCCGCCAAAAAGGGCGATCAAAAACCGCAACCGCCTTCGCCTGGCCTGCCATCCAGGTCGGGATACTCTCCGCCGCCTGCAGCTCTTCGCGATCGAGCGGTGGGTCGAATTGAATCCGTGTGGCAAGTCGGGGTGGCATGCACAGCACGACTTTGTTGGCACGGAGCTCGGTAAGATCTGCCGTCGTAATCGTCACACTTGGCCCATCTTGAAAGGACACGGCTCTGACGCCCGTCCGAATGTTCAGGCCACCGGCCAGCGCATGGGTCAGCCGGCCAAGCCCACCTTCGATACGATAGGAACCGGCCATCGAGCCGCCGCGCCCGTGCTGAATTCGACCCTGAGCATCCTCGAAAACCAGCAGCCCATCCGAGAACTGCTCGAACACGCCGAGCCCGAATTCTTCGACCAATCGTGCCATGCGCGGCTGCCCGTCCCAGAACCATGCCGGACCCAGGTCAAAGCCGTCCGGATCGGTCGACAGGATTCGCCCACCGATCCGGTCCCGGGCTTCCAAAAGCACATAGTCCGCACCGTGCGCGTCCAGCGCACGCGCCAGAGCCAGCCCGCACAGGCCGCCGCCCACAATGGCAATGTCGGTTTTCATGTCAGGTCGCGGGCGGTGCCGCATGGGGGATATGCCGCAGCTTCATCCAGACCCGCGCGCCCTCTGGCCCCGCGGTCGCGTTCAAGCGCCCACCTTCCGGCACCCTTAACCACGATCCCTTCCGCAACGCGTCTTCCCCTTCCGAGAATCCGCCCGAAAGCACCAAAAACTCGCCGCCCTCAGGCAAGTCCATCTCAACCTTTGCGCCAGCGGTCCAATCCTCGGCCCGCACGGTCTCCCGCGCGTCTTGGAACAGCGGCATCACCGACACGCCCGGCCGGTCCGCCGCGCGCACCATCTCCATCTTGTTCATGTCGATCTTCACCGGCGTCCGGTCATCGAGATCAAACTGCCAAAGCTTCACAAAGATAACGCAGCCCGGTTCAGATCCCGGCGTGTGGGCCGAGGTCGGCGGGTTGCGGATATAGGACCCTTCCGGGAAATCGCCGTGCTCGTCCGAGAATACACCGTCTAGCACGATGAACTCTTCACCGCCTGTGTGCGTGTGCTCCGAGAAGCTCGAGCCGGGCGCATATCGCACGATCGTCGTCGCCCGCGCCACCTCGCCACCGATGCGGTCAAGCATCCGCCGGTCCACCCCGGGCATGGGCGAGGCGATCCAGTCCAGCTCGTCCGAATGGACCACCACCCGCTGGGTGAAATCTGCGTTAAGGTCCATGACGGCGCCTCCCATAGCTTGCTATCGCGCGAACCCTGCCGCGCGCGGCAAGATCGGTCCAGTCAAGAAATGGAGAAGTGGTGAGCCCTGCAGGATTCGAACCTGCGACCCACTGATTAAAAGTCAGTTGCTCTACCAACTGAGCTAAGGGCCCACTGAGCGGTCTATCTAGAAAGGTCGCCCCACAGGGTCAACCCCAAAACAAGGCGTTAGTGTCGCGCTCTTCCCTTGTGCCTTCGCCGCCGCTATATCGCGGCTTATGCGATACGCCGACACATCCTCCGGCCTGCCCTTCATGAAGATGCACGGGCTCGGCAATGACTTCGTGGTCATCGACCAGCGGGGCACCGATGCGTGCGTGACATCTGACCTGGCGCGGGCGCTGGGTGACCGTCATCGTGGTGTGGGATTCGATCAGCTCGCCGTGCTGGAAAACACCCCGGATGCGGACATCGCGCTGACCTTCTTTAACAGCGACGGCAGCACCGCGGGCGCTTGCGGGAACGCGACCCGCTGCATCGCCCGGCACGAGCTCGACCGCGCCGGAAGCGCGGCCATGACGCTAAAAACCGAGCGCGGGATTCTTCAGGCCGAAGACGCCGGACAGGGTCTAACACGCGTGAATATGGGCGAACCGCTGCTCGAGTGGCAGGATATTCCGCTCGCCCGCGAGATGGACACGCTCGCGCTGCCCATAGACGGCGCGCCCACGGCCACCGGCATGGGCAATCCACATTGCACCTTCTTTGTGGACGACATCTCGACCATCGATCTGGCACAGTTCGGCGCGGCACACGAACACCACCCGCTCTTCCCAGAACGCACGAATGTGCAGATCGTCCAGCTGATCGGCAGCGATCACCTGCGGATGCGGGTGTGGGAGCGCGGCGTGGGCATCACGCTGGCCTCCGGCTCGTCGTCCTGCGCCGTGGGTGTCGCCGCCGCCCGCAAAGGTCTGACTGGTCGCAAGGTCCAGATCGATCTCGATGGCGGGCGAATCGAAGTCGACTGGCGCGACGATGGTGTCTGGATGACGGGGCCGACCGCCCATGTCTTCACCGGGTACCTGACCCCAGAATTCCTGGCCGCGCTATGACCACGCCGCCTATCTTTTCCACCCATGGCTGCCGTCTTAACGCCTACGAGACCGAGGCGATGCGCGACCTGACCAAGGGCGCGGAAAATCTTGTCGTTGTGAACACCTGCGCCGTCACCGCCGAGGCCGTTCGAAAGGCCCGCCAAGACATCCGCAAGCTGCGTCGCGAGCATCCGCATGCCCGCCTTGTCGTCACCGGCTGCGCCGCGCAAACAGAGCCTGAAACATTCTCTAACATGGCCGAAGTCGACAATGTCATCGGCAACACTGAGAAGATGAATGCCGCCACTTGGGGCTTCCTGCCCGACACCGAAAAGGTGCAGGTCGACGACATCATGTCCGTGGAAGAAACCGCCGGTCACCTGATCGACGGGTTCGGCACGCGCGCCCGCGCTTATGTGCAGGTCCAGAACGGCTGCGATCACCGCTGCACCTTCTGCATCATTCCCTACGGTCGCGGCAATTCCCGCTCGGTGCCCGCGGGCGTTGTCGTCGATCAGATCAAGCGCCTTGTGGATCGCGGTTATAACGAGGTTGTGCTGACCGGGGTCGACCTGACCTCTTGGGGTGCTGACCTTCCGGCGGAGCCCAAATTGGGTGATCTGGTCCTGCGCATCCTGAAGCTCGTCCCCGACCTGCCTCGTTTGCGCATCTCATCCATCGATTCGATCGAGGTGGACGAGGCGCTGATGCAGGCCATCGCGACTGAGTCGCGCCTGATGCCGCATCTTCACCTCTCGCTCCAAGCGGGTGACAACATGATCCTGAAGCGCATGAAGCGCCGCCACCTGCGCGACGATGCCATCCGCTTCTGCGAAGACGCGCGCAAGCTGCGCCCCGATATGACCTATGGCGCTGACATCATTGCGGGCTTCCCGACCGAGACGGATGCGATGTTCGAAAACTCGCTGCGCTTGGTCGAAGACTGCGATCTGACCTGGCTGCACGTTTTCCCCTACTCCGCCCGTCAGGGCACGCCCGCCGCGAAAATGCCTGCCGTGCATGGAGCGGCGATCAAGGAACGTGCCGCGCGCCTTCGAGCCGCCGGCGACGCGCAGGTCAAAAAACACCTTGCGTCCCGAATTGGACAGCAGCACAACGTCCTGATGGAAAATCCCCGCATGGGTCGCACCGAGCAATTCACCGAAGTGGCGTTTGACAGTGACCAGCCCACGGGCCAGATCGTTCCCACCGTGATCAAGGGCGTCACCGGCACTCAATTGAGCGCCTAGTGCCTGACCTCGGCGCAATGACCCCGGTTCTTTATAGCTTCCGTCGTTGCCCCTATGCGATGCGCGCGCGGCTTGCTCTGTATCAATCCGGCCTTGTGCATGAGCACCGCGAAATCGTGTTGCGCGACAAAGCCCCTGAATTCATCGCGGCTTCGGCTAAGGCCACCGTACCCGTCTTGGTGCTGAGAGATATGGTCTTGGAGGAAAGTCTGGATATCATGCGTTGGGCGCTTGTCCAGAACGATCCCGACGCGTGGTTGGAAGGCGATGATCAGACTCTAATTCACCGCAACGATACCCAATTCAAGCACGCGCTCGATCGCTATAAATACGCCTCGCGCTACGGCGAGGACCCGTTGGAGCATCGCAGAGTTGCATCCGAAATCCTGCACGATCTTGATACGCGCTTGGCCGAGACCACACACCTGATCGGCGACGATCCAAAGCTCGCAGACATCGCGATCTTCCCGTTCATCCGCCAGTTCGCGAACACTGATCGCCCGTGGTTCGATGCTCAGGATTGGCCGCAATTGCAGCGCTGGCTTGCCCACCATCTCGATCACCAGCGCTTTGCGGCCATCATGGGGAAATACCCAAAATGGCAGGCAGGCGATCCGCCAACCCTTGCACCCGCAAAGCAATGCCCCCAAGGATAGCGCCATGCATCCCAATCCCGCCTTCCGCACCGCGCCCGATGTGCGCAACATAGGCTTCGCGCGCGAGCGGGGGTTTGGCACATTGGCGGTTAATGGCGATGATGGCCCGCTGACATCGCACATCCCGTTCCTGCTGGAAGAAGATGGATCGCATGCGGAGCTGCACCTCGTCCGCTCCAACCCCATCGCCCGCGCGTCCAAAGAGCCACAAAAGGCGGCGATCACCGTCACGGGTCCAGACAGCTACATCTCGCCCGACTGGTACGGCGTCGCGGATCAGGTCCCGACGTGGAACTACGTCGCCGTGCGCCTGTCCGGCTTCCTGACGGCCATGCCGCAGGACACGCTCCATCCCATGCTCGACCGTCTTTCGGCGCATTTCGAAGAACACTTGCTGCCCAAACAGCCTTGGCACACGTCCAAGATGACGCCTGATGTGATGGAGCGGATGATGCGCATGATCCAGCCGTTCCATTTCGCCGTGACCGCCATCGAAGGCACCTGGAAGCTGGGCCAGAACAAACCCGACGCCGTCCGCGTCGCCGCGGCCCAACAGGTCACGGGCTACGGCATCGGTAATGATACACAAACCCTCGCCGCGCTGATGCTCGGCGCATCTTCGGAGGACCCCAAATGAGACTCTATTCAAGCCCAACGTCGCCCTATGTGCGGAAAGTCCATCTGGTCTTGCGAGAGACAGGTCAGCTTGATGATGTCGAGATGGTCGGCGCGATTGGCACACCCTTGGATTCCTCGAAGATGCCGACAGAGCACAATCCGCTTGGCAAAATTCCGGCGCTTGTTCTCGACGACGGCAGCGCGCTGTTCGACAGTCGCGTGATTTGCCGATATTTCGACGACCGTGCCAGCGCAGGTCTCTACGGAAGTGGAGAAACCACCTGGACGCTTCAGACTCTTGAAGCGGCTGCTGACGGCATTTTGGATGCAGCCCTTTTGATGGTGTACGAGGCGCGTGTCCGACCCGAAGACAAGCAATTCGCCGAGTGGGTCGAGGGGCAGTGGGGCAAGATTTCAGCCGCTCTCAATATGCTCGAGGGTCGCGCGATGAACAGTCTGTCGTCTGACAAAATCAACATCGCTCAGATCTCTGTGGCCTGTGCGCTGTCATATCTTGATTTCCGCCATGGTGATCGGGCGTGGCAGACGGGGCGCGAGAAGCTTGCCGCGTGGCATGCCGAATTCTCCGAACGCGCGTCAATGCAGGCCACTGTTCCTGTTGGCTGACTTTCGGCGGACAGACGACATCGCCACATGCCTGATGATCCGGCGGGTGGTTTTCATCGAAGGCCAAAACGTCCCCGAGGACTTGGAGGTCGATGGTGAGGATCACCTGTGTCGCCATTACCTTGGGGTGGTTGAGGGCAACGCGGTCGCGACCGCGCGGGTCAAGCCGCTTGGGTGTCAGGCAAAAATCCAGCGCGTCGCAGTGCTTGAAGACCTGTGTAGCAAAGGCATCGGAACCGATCTGATGCGCTTTATTCTCAGCGATCTCGCGGGAGAGTTTGAGGAAGCGGTTCTTGGATCGCAAACCCATGCCATTGGATTTTATGCGCGACTGGGATTCGAGGCGTTCGGACCGGAATATGACGATGCTGGTATTCCACATCGCGACATGCGCAGGACGCTTTAGGCCGTCGGCGTCGTAGAGATATCGACTCTCGTCGAAAAGCCAAAGGCCCTGCTGACCCCTGCGGGATCGCCAAAGTAGGGAAAGCGTCGCTTTGGTCGGTCGAGAACCTTGGCCTGCCAGTCCATATGGTTAATGAACCGAAATTGAAGCGTGGGGCCTGACAGGCCGAGAAGTTCGAACGAGCCTGTCGCGTACATGCCGCCGAAAGAGACTTCTTCGATGACGCTGCCATTCGGCGCGAGCAGACACAGATGCAACATGTCCTCGTAGGGAACGTCATCGGTCGTTGCGACAAGCAGTTCCGATCCAAAGGACCACGCGCCCTCAAGGACCGCGCCAGTGACCGTCCAGACGGTATCTTTCCAAGATATCTTTGCGGACGGGATCTTGGTCGTGAGGGGGCCAAGTCTGACGTCCGGCTCTGAGCGCAGTTCTGGCATCTTCCTTAGAAAAACATATCGACACCGAAGGCCGCAAGGGCGCCGCCCACGAACGCACCGACGGTGACGCAAACCGGCGCACCGGGTCCACAGGCAAGACCGGCAAGCGCGCCCCCGGCGACACCGCCAGCGATCCCGGCACCTAAAACCGCACCCTCTTTCTTTGCGGCAGCGACTTTGTCGTCGGATGTGGCGATCACATAGACGGAGACCGAAAGGGACAGCACGATCAACCCGCGACCCGCAGTAGAGACTTTGCGCATGAGCGGGGTCCATTTTGGACTGCTCTTGCCCGCTGACTTGACGACCTCCGAGTAAACCCGGTTCTTCTGGACCGCCGAAAGCTTGTTGAAGTCAGCTCCCTTGCCGTAGGTGTCAATTGTCTTCTTCGCGATCATCTCGTTGAGGGTCTTGCCCTCCTTCTTGAGATACTCCGCGAGGGCCCGCCCCACCGGCGTCGAGCGTCCTCGCAGCGATTGCATGATCAGATTTCTGATCTCATTTGCCTCTTTCGCGGCTTGGCGCCATGGGATCTTACCGGCACGTGCCTTGGCACGCAGCTCCTCGGCATAGCGAGTGACCTGACGGTCATAGGCGGCGCGGGTCGCGCCATCGACGGCCATGTGTGCCGCGACGTTGGCGACTTCACCGCGCAGAACGGTGATGGCTCGCTCGAATTCGCGACGTTCATGCTCTCGCAGGGCGATGCCGTTATTGGTGTCTGTGTAGAAATGTGTGCGCTGCACGCCCGTCTCCAAAAAATCTCGAGTTCTCAAAATGTAGGGAGACTATCCGACAGGATGTTCAACGACGCAATATGCTTGTGTGAAACCGGTTTTATCGCAACTGGCGATGTGCCTCCGCCAGCGCGATCCCGGCGGAGATGGCGACATTGAGGGACCGACCACCCCCCGGCATCGCGATTTTGACCCGCGCGTCGGCGCCCGCATGGATGTGATCGGGCACACCGGCGCTTTCGCGTCCAAACAGAAGGCAGTCGCCTTTCTGGAACCGAAAGTCCCACAGATCCGTTGCACCTTGAGTAGTGAACAAAACCAAGCGCCCTGTTTTCGTCTGCTGAAACGCATCCCAATTGTCGTGATGGTGGAGGTCCGCCTGATCTGCATAGTCTAATGCCCGGGTGCGCAGAAGCTTCAGCGAGAAGGGGAAGCCACACGGCTCGATCACATGGAGCGGTGCGTCGAAACAGACGCTCAGCCGCGCCAGCGACCCAAGATTCGGGGCTAGATCGGGCTCGTAAGCCGCAATTTGCGTTAAGTGCGACAAATGGCTTCCGTTTCAAGCGACTCTCGGCTGGACGAGGGGGGCCCTTGGCATATATCTAGCCGCGATAATCCTGCGCCCGTCGGTGCGGGTCCTTCGATTTTTACAGGCCGCTTGGGCGGTCTTACAAGGGAGAAGTCCACGTGTCCCACGCAGACGACCACAGCGACGGCAAGACCCGCCGCGATTTTCTGTACTACGCGACAGCAGGTGCAGGCGCCGTGACCGCAGGCGCGGCCATTTGGCCGCTCATCAACCAAATGAACCCCTCCGCGGACGTGCAGGCCCTTGCCTCCATCGACGTTGATGTGTCCGGCGTTCAGCCGGGAACGCAGCTGACCGTGCAATATCTCGGCAAGCCGGTGTTCATCCGCCGCCGCACCGAGGAAGAGATCGAGGCCGCGCGTTCCGTCGACGTCTCCGATCTTCCTGATCAGGGTGCTGAAAACCCCAATGCCCCCGCCGGTGCGGACGCGGCCGACGAGAACCGCTCGCTCGACGAAGAAGGCGAATGGCTGGTGATGGTCGGCGTGTGTACGCACCTTGGCTGCGTGCCGCTGGGCGACGCCGGTGACTTTGGCGGTTGGTTCTGCCCCTGCCACGGCTCCCATTACGATACGTCCGGCCGGATCCGCAGGGGTCCCGCGCCGCGCAACCTTCCCGTTCCCGTCGCGACACTCGACGGTGATACACTGACACTCGGTTAAGGAGAGAATACATGTCTGGAATTCCTCACGACCATTACGAGCCGAAATCCGGTGGCGAGAAGTGGCTTCACAAGCGCCTTCCCATCCTCGGGCTCGCCTATGACACACTGATGATTCCCACCCCCAAGAACCTCAATTGGATGTGGATCTGGGGCATCGTGCTGACCTTTACCCTCGTGCTGCAGATCGTGACCGGCATCGTGCTGGCCATGCATTACGTGCCGCATGTCGATCAGGCCTTCGCGTCGGTCGAGCACATCATGCGTAACGTGAATGGTGGCTACATGCTGCGTTATCTGCATGCGAACGGTGCGTCGTTGTTCTTCGTCGCCGTGTATGCGCACATCTTCCGCAGCCTGTACTACGGCTCCTATAAGGCGCCGCGCGAAGTGACGTGGGTCATCGGTATCATCATCTACCTCGCCATGATGGGCACAGCCTTCATGGGCTACGTGCTGCCTTGGGGTCAGATGTCCTTCTGGGGCGCAACCGTGATCACCGGCCTGTTCGGCGCCATCCCCGGCATCGGCGAAACGCTGCAGACCTGGCTGCTTGGCGGGCCCGCAGTGGACAACGCCACGCTGACGCGCTTCTTCTCGCTGCACTACCTTTTCCCATTCGTGATCCTTGGCCTGACCGTGGTCCACATCTGGGCCTTCCACACGACCGGCAACAACAACCCCACCGGGGTCGAAGTGCGCCGCACGTCCAAGGAAGAAGCAGAAAAAGATACCCTGCCGTTCTGGCCCTACTTCGTGATGAAGGATCTGTTCGCGCTGGGCGTCATCATGGTGGTGTTCTGGGCAATTGTGGGCTTCATGCCGAACTACCTCGGCCACCCCGACAACTACATTGAGGCCAACGCGTTGGCGACGCCCGCACACATCGTGCCCGAATGGTACTTCTTGCCGTTCTACGCGATCCTGCGCGCCTTCACCGACGAGGTGTGGATTGTGCAGCTGGTGGGCTTCGTGACTGGTGGTATCGTGGACGCCAAGTTCTTCGGTGTGGTCGCCATGTTTGGCGCGATCATCGCAATGGCTCTGGCGCCGTGGCTTGACACCTCTTCGGTGCGCTCTGGCCGCTATCGTCCGATGTTCAAGTGGTGGTTTGCCCTTCTGGTTGTCGACTTCTTCGTCCTGATGTGGGTGGGTGCAATGCCCGCAGAAGAGCCGTACAATACGATCTCGCTGATCGCGGCCACTTACTGGTTCGCCTACTTCCTGGTGATCCTCCCGCTTTTGGGCGTGATCGAAAAGCCGCTGCCGCGTCCTGCCACCATCGAAGAGGACTGGGATGCCAGCCACCCCCCCAAGTCGAGCACCGCAGGCACCACGCCTGAGGCGACACCGGCTGAGTAAGGGAAAGAAAGACCAATGTTGAAAAACGCAACACTCGCAGCCCTTGCGGCTCTGACTTTCACCTCCGGCGCCTATGCCGCCGGGGGCGACGGCAAAACGGTCGACTACGACTTCTCTTACGAGGGGCCTTTCGGCACATACGATGAAAATCAGCTGCAGCGGGGTCTGCAGGTCTACACGCAGGTCTGTTCGGCTTGTCACGGCTTGAAGTTCGTGCCCATGCGCACGCTGGCCGACGAAGGTGGTCCGCACCTGCCTGAAGAGCAGATGAAGGCTTATGTCGATCAATTTCTGATCTCGGATGAGGCTGCGAACATGCACCTCTACGATCCGGAAGAGGACGAACTGCGCGCACTGGCACCTACGGACAACTTCCCGGCCAACAACGCAGCAGGTGCACCTGATCTGTCGCTGATGGCAAAGGCTCGCGCGGGCTTTCATGGCCCCTACGGCACCGGGATCAACCAGTTGATGAATGGTATCGGAGGTGCGGAATACATCGCGTCCCTTCTGACCGGCTATACGGGTGAAGAGAAGGAAGAAGCAGGCACGATCCTTTACGAGAACACTGCCTTCCCGGGCGGCTGGATTTCGATGGGCCCGCCGCTTTATGGCGACGACGTGGAATTTGCTGACGGGACCGAGGCCACGATTGAGCAGCAGTCGAAAGATGTCGCAGCCTTCCTGCGCTGGACGGCAGAGCCGCACCAGAACTCGCGCAAGCAGACCGGCTTCATCGCCGTATTCTTCCTGATCGTTCTGACGGCTCTGCTCTACCTGACCAACAAGCGTCTTTGGAAGAAAGTGAAAGACTAAGGTCTGATCCTCCATTAGATGAAACAGACAAAGGCGTGCCGCATCGGCGCGCCTTTTCTTTTTGCCAGTCCGTCGCTAAACCGCTGATACTGAATTGGAGCCTGCACACCCATGTCGATGAACAGCTTTGGACATCTCTTCCGCGTCACCACCTGGGGTGAAAGTCACGGTCCGGCTTTGGGCGCTACCGTGGACGGTTGCCCACCCGGCGTGCCGCTGACGCCGGAGATGATCCAAGTCTGGCTCGACAAGCGTAAACCCGGCCAAAACAAGTACACGACGCAGCGCCGTGAGGCCGACGAGGTCCGCATCCTGTCGGGCGTGTTTGAAGGCAAGACCACTGGCACGCCGATCCAGCTGATGATCGAGAACACCGATCAGCGTTCCAAGGATTATGGCGACATTGCCGAGAAGTTCCGCCCCGGCCACGCCGACATCACCTATTGGCAGAAATACGGCATCCGTGACTATCGCGGCGGCGGGCGCTCTTCCGCCCGCGAAACCGCGGCCCGTGTCGCAGCTGGCGGCGTTGCGCGCGAGGCGATTAAGATGCTGGCCCCTGATCTGAAGATCATCGGCTACATGGTTCAGATGGGCGAACATAAGACCGCCAAGCGCGATCTCGACCAGATTGGTCAGAACCCGTTTTGGGTGCCTGACGCTGACGCGGCAGAGCTTTGGGCAACCTATCTCGACGGCCTGCGCAAATCCGGCAGCTCCGTCGGTGCGATGATCGAGATAGTCGCCAAAGGCGCACCGGCGGGCCTTGGTGCGCCGATCTATGCCAAGCTCGATACGGACCTTGCCGCAGCTATGATGTCGATCAACGCCGTCAAAGGTGTCGAGATCGGCGCAGGCATGGACGCGGCGATGCTGACGGGCGAGGCGAATGCCGACGAGATTTCAATGGAACCTGACGGCCCGGTCTACAGCTCCAACCATGCGGGCGGCATTTTGGGCGGCATCTCGACAGGTCAGGATGTCGTGGTGCGCTTCGCGGTGAAGCCGACCAGCTCGATCCTGACGACCCGCAAGACGATTACCAAGTCCGGCGAAGACACCGAGATCATCACCAAGGGACGCCATGACCCTTGCGTCGGTATCCGCGCGGTGCCGGTGGGAGAGGCGATGATGGCTTGTGTGATCCTCGATCATTTGCTTCTGCACCGCGGCCAGATTGGCGCGAACCGGGGACAGATCGGCTAGGTTTTCTGCTTGGACAGCTGAACCGCGAGAATGCCGATTGTGATCACCACGACACCGACCGCGTCGGTCATACTCAGGTCCTCGCCCAAAAGCACGTAGGCAATCACGACCCCGAAAAACGGGTTCAGGAAGTGAAAGGTTGCGGCTTTCACAGCGCCGATGCGCGCCACGAGCACGAACCAGATAAAGGTCGCGATCACGCCGGGGACAAGGGTGGTATAGGCAAAGGCCAGTCCGATCTCGAGTGTCCAGTTGATTACCATCTCCTCGAAGATCAGCGCGGCGACCAGCAGCACGGCACCTCCGACCCACATCTGTAGGCCCACAACAGTCATGAGGTTTCCGCCGCTTGATGCGCCTTTCACCGTAAGGGTTGCGACCGCCAAGGCGAGCGCGGCAATGACACACATGGCGATACCTGTCGGATCAACGTCGCCCGCAATCCGCGCGCCCATGATCAGGCCAACTCCGGCCAAGCCCAAGATCAGGCCGATGATGCCTATGGCGGGCACCCGTTCTTTTAAGACGAGCCATCCGATCAGCGCGACAAGCAGTGGCATCGAGGACGCGATAATCGCGGCGAGTGAGGCCTGCACCGTCTGCATAGCAACGAAGTTCAGCCCCAGGTAGATCGCGTTCTGGCAGATACCGAACATAATCACCGCGCGCCATTGTCCGGGGGTCAGCCTGAATCCCTGCCCCATCATCCGCGCGATTGCCACTGCGATGCAGCCCGCAATGAAGAACCGCAGCGCCGAGATTGTCAGCGGCGGGGCCTGCGTGACAATGATGCGGGCCGAGGTGAAGGCGCTCGACCAGATCAGCGCGAAGCTGAGACCGAGGATGATGGCTTTGATATCCATGGCCGCACCCTTTCGCGAAGACGCGCAAAAGAAAAGGGCCGCCCGCAGGCGACCCTCAAATTCTCTGGAACGCGGTCGGCGCTTAGCCGTTCACGCTGTCCTTCAGTGCCTTTGCGATCGTCATCTTCACGACCTTGTCGGCATCCTTGTGGATTTGCTCGCCGGTGGCGGGGTTGCGCACCATGCGGGCCGGACGCTCGCGGCAGTAGATCTTGCCGACGCCGGGAAGGGTCACGGCACCGCCGCCGGACACTTCGCGGGTGATGATTGCGATCAGGCCGTCAAGAGCGGCAGCGGCGCCCTTCTTGTCGGTGCCTGCTTCCTCAGCCAGTGCTGCGACCAGCTGGGTTTTGGTCATTGGTTTCGTTGCCATGAGCTCTGCTCCCTCTCTTATATTCCCCATCCATTGGGGTGTTACCGCCGGAAGGTAACTGAATATAGGCGTGTCGCACAACAATTAGTGTGCCAAAACCCCTTCTTTTTCTCACTTTTTGGCCGTTTCCGTAGGGTTAGAGGAACGCAGTCTCTGCAAAACTGCGCAATTTCCGTGAATGGAGACGCTCCAGAGGCATTTCCTGCAGCCGCTCCATGGCCCGGATTCCAATGAGCAAATGCCGCGAAACTTGCGTTTTGTAGAAGTCAGACGCCATCCCGGGCAGCTTTAATTCACCGTGCAAGGGCTTGTCAGAGACGCACAGGAGCGTCCCGTACGGCACCCGAAAGCGGAACCCATTGGCCGCAATCGTGGCACTTTCCATGTCGAGCGCGATCGCGCGCGACTGGCTGAGCCGTTGGACGGGGCCGGATTGATCGCGCAGTTCCCAGTTGCGGTTGTCGATCGTCGCCACGGTCCCGGTCCGCATGATGCGCTTGAGCTCGAACCCTTCCAGTTGGGTAACCTCTGCCACGCCCTGCTCCAGCGCGATCTGGATTTCCGCCAAAGCCGGGATTGGGACCCAGACGGGCAGATCATCATCAAGCACGTGGTCTTCTCGCAGATAGGCATGCGCCAGCACGAAGTCGCCAAGGCTTTGCGAATTCCGAAGTCCCGCGCAATGGCCGACCATTAACCAGGCGTGCGGCCGGAGTACGGCAATGTGGTCTGTCGCGGTCTTCGCATTCGAAGGGCCGACACCGATGTTCACCAATGTGATCCCCGAGCCGTTCTTGCGCTTCAGGTGATATGTCGGCATCTGGGGCATCTTTTCGATGGGTGGGATATCGTCCTCCGGATCGGTCAGCACGTGGTTGCCGGTGCTGACAAACTCGGTGTAGCCGGAATTCGGATCGGCAAGCACCTTACGCGCATAGCTTTCGAATTCTTCGACATAGAACTGGTAGTTCGTGAACAGAACATGGTTCTGGAAGTGATCCGCCGACGTGGCGGTATAATGCGCCAAACGCGCCAAAGAGTAGTCGATCCGTTGCGCGGTGAAAGGCGCCAGCGGGCTGGTGCCGTCAGGGCTTTCGGGCAGTGTGCCGTTAACGATGTCGTCATTTGTCGTGGCAAGGTCCGGGACGTCAAAGACATCGCGCAAGGTGAAATCCATCGCCCCGTCTTGGGGCACCGTAAGGCCAAGGGCGTTGGAGACCGCGAAATGCACAGGCATCGGCGTTTCCGACGCCCCGATCTGTACTGAAACACCGTGATTGTCGATCAGCAGCCCGATTTGCTGCTCCAGATAATGCGCAAACAGATCCGGGCGGGTAACGGTCGTTGCGTAGGTGCCGGGGCCGGCGACGTGTCCAAAGCTCAGGCGGCTGTCGATCTTCGCAAAACTCTGCGTGGAGATGCGGATCTCAGGATAAAAGGCGCGGTATCGTTCGCTTGGCGGATTGCCTTCCAGACTGTCGCGGAACCGGTTGGTCAGATAATCGGATGAAATCTCATAGAGAGCTTGAAGCCTTTCGACGGCGGGCTTCGGGTTGGTAAAAAGTTCGGGTTCCGGCACATCAGGTGTCCGAACGGGAAGATTTGCGGCATAGCCGATCATAGTGTGTCCTCGATTAAATCTGTCAGCTCAAAGCGTGTGACATCGACCAGTCCCAGATCGGAGATCCGAAGCGACGGGATGACCACGAGTGCCAAGAGCGAGTGTTGCATATACGCGTTATTCAGGGTGCAGCCGCAGTCGCGCATCGCGGCGACCATCCGGTCGGCCTTGGCGGCGACCTCTGCGGCGGGGCGGTCCGACATCAAGCCCGCTATGGGCAGCTCAATCAGCGCCAGCTCTTCGCCATTTTTGAAGACTGTTACGCCACCGCCGACCTCTGCCAGCCGGTTGGCTGCAAAGGCCATGTTCTCGCGGTCGGTGCCGACAACAATCATGTGATGACTGTCATGTGCCACGGTCGAGGCCATCGCCATTTTTCCGGTGTACCCGAAGCCTTCGACGAGCGCGTTAACCACAGTCCCGGTGCCGCGATGACGCTCGACCAGTGCGATCTGGCAAACATCGCCGGAAGGCGCCAACAGACCCTGTTTCACCGCAATATCTCGCGAAAGATTTTCCGTAGGCGCTTGGTTTTCTACCACGCCGATCACGCGGGCGCGTACCTTTGTGGCCCCTTCAGGAGCTTTGATCTCGAAGTCTGGTGCGGCCAATTCCCGACCCATACGAACAGTTTTGCGCACGTCTTGCGGCCAGTCGAGATGCGGACAGCACACTTTGATCTTACCGCCCTCAGCTACGATGCGCCCCTGCGCGATCACGGTCTCGATCGGCAGCTCACGCAGGTCGGAGGTCACGATCAGGTCGGCACGGCGACCGGGCGCAATCGATCCAAGCTCTCGCTCCAGCCCGAAATGGGTCGCCGTGTTGATCGTCGCCATCTGCAGCGCGATGAGCGGATCGCAGCCGCAGGCAATCGCGTGGCGCACCACCCGGTTCATATGGCCGTCATTCACCAAAGTGCCGGAGTGGCAATCGTCGGTGCACAGGATAAATCCGCGTGGGTCGAGCCCCTTCTCGGTCACCGCCGTGATCTGACTTTCTACATCATACCAGGCGGATCCCAGCCGCATCATCGACCGCATCCCCTGACGGACCCGGGCAATCGCATCGGCCTCGCATGTGCCTTCGTGATCATCCGCCGGCCCGCCCGCGGCGTAGGCGTGGAAGTCCGGACCCAGATCAGGCGAGGCATAATGCCCGCCAACCGTCTTGCCCGCATTTTGCGTCGCCGCAATCTCGGCCAGCATCTGCTGGCTGCCATTCACGACACCGGGAAAATTCATCATCTCGCCAAGGCCGATAATACCCGGCCACGACATCGCTTCTGTGACATCGTCGGGACCGATCTCGTAGCCCGTTGTCTCCAGCCCCGGCGCGCTGGGCGCACAGCTTGGCATCTGCGTAAAGATCGAAATGGGCTGGATTAGAGCCTCATCATGCATCAAACGAACACCGCGTAACCCAAGAACATTCGCGATTTCATGCGGATCGGTAAACATCGTCGTCGTCCCATGCGGGATGACGGCAGAGGCAAATTCCGCGGGCGTCAGCATGCCGCTTTCGATATGCATGTGCCCGTCGCACAGCCCGGGGATCAGATATCGCCCGTCCAGCTCAATGACGTTCGTCTCAGGTCCAATGCAATGGCTCGCGTCTGGCCCAACGTAGGCAAATCGGCCAGAGCTGATCGCGACCTGCCAGCCTTCAAGCACTTCCCGTGTGTGGACATTCACAACGCTTCCACCCCGCAAGACAGTGTCCGCAGGAGCGCGGCCCGCCGCAACCGCGACCAAGGTCGCGGCACTGTCGGCCCAAGATTTCAGGGGTGTGTGTTCCATGTCCCAAAATTCCAGACCTGCAACGGGAGCGCAAGTCGCAAAATCACTAGCGTTACCGCCTCTGCCATGCCTAACTTGCCCGGCACAGGAGGGCACGACATGGACGGAACCCACGCCAACATCAAACACTGGGAAGAACGCGTCGATCTCGCCGCCGCCTTCAGGTGGACCGCGCGATTGAACATGCATGAAGGCGTGTCGAACCACTTCTCTTTCGCAACCAGCGACGATGGCACCCGGTTTCTGATCAATCCAAACCAGGTCCATTTCTCGCGCATCAGCGCGTCGGATATGTTGGAACTGGACGCAAACGATCCCGATGTCTTGAAAGGCCCAAACGCGCCGGATCCGACCGCCTGGGGTCTGCACGGGGGCCTGCATCGGCACTGCCCGCACGCCCGCTGCGCGATGCATGTACATTCGGTCCATGCGACGGTGCTGGCATGCTTGCAGAACTCTATCCTGCCACCATTGGACCAAAACGCGGCGATGTTCTTTGATCGCCAGGTTGTCGACGACAACTATGGCGGCCTCGCGTTCGAGGAAGAGGGCGAGCGCTGCGCGCAACTCTTCGCTGACCCGAAGAAAAAGGTCATGATCATGGGCAATCATGGCATCATGGTCATTGGCGACACGATCGCGGAAACCTTCAATCGCATGTATTTCTTCGAGCGCGCCTGCGAGGTCTACATCCGCGCACTTCAGACCGGCCAGCCTCTGCGCATTCTTCCCGACGAGATCGCTGCAAAGACCGCGGACGAGATTGAAAACTACCCCGAACAGGACGTGCGCCACTTGGCCGAACTGAAGGCTATTCTCGATAAAGAAGGCTCTGATTACGCCCAATGACCGCCTACGGACTAACCGAAGAACAGGAAATGATCGCGTCGACTGTTCGCAGTTTCGTCGAGAACGAGATCTACCCGCACGAAGATCAGGTCGAACGCACCGGCGAAGTCCCGGCGGAGATCGCGGACGAGATTAAGCGCAAGACGATCGAGCTTGGGTTCTATGCCTGCAACTTCCCGGAAAGCGTGGGTGGTGCCGGACTTGGGCATTTGGACTTCGCTTTAGTGGAACGCGAGCTGGGCCGCGGCTCCATGGCGTTGACCCACTTTTTCGGGCGTCCACAGAACATCCTGATGGCCTGCGAGGGCGACCAGATCGAGCGCTACCTGACACCCGCTGTTCGGGGCGAGCGGATGGATGCCTTGGCGATGACCGAACCCGGTGCGGGATCCGACATACGCTCGATGGCGTGTACCGCTGTGCGAAAAGATGGCGACTGGGTCGTCAACGGCACCAAGCATTTCATTTCCGGGGCAGAACACGCCGACTTCATCATCGTGTTCATCGCGACCGGCGAAGATGCGACGCCCAAGGGTCCCAAGAAAAGGATCACCGCCTTTCTGGTGGATCGGGGCACACCCGGATTGACCATTCGGGATGGCTACAAGTCGGTCTCGCATCGCGGATACAAGAACATGATCCTTGAATTCGACGACTGTCGATTGCCCGATGCGCAGGTTCTTGGTGACGTCGATGGCGGGTTCGAGGTGATGAATACCTGGCTCTATGCCACCCGGATCACGGTTGCCGCGATGTCGGTCGGGCGAGCGCGCCGGGTTTTTGACTATGGTTTGACCTATGCCGCCGAACGCGAACAATTCGGACAGCCGATCGGCAAGTTTCAGGGCGTCAGCTTCCAGCTCGCCGATATGATTACTGAAATCGACGCAGCTGACCTTTTGACGCTTGCGGCGGCGGATCGGCTGGACCGCAATTTGCCCGCAAACCGGGAAATCGCATCTGCGAAGCTCTATGCCTCCGAGATGCTTGCGCGGGTGACGGATGCGACGCTTCAGATCCACGGGGGCATGGGCCTCATGGACGATTACCCGATCGAGCGGTTCTGGCGCGACGCGCGGGTGGAGCGTATCTGGGACGGCACCTCCGAGATCCAACGCCACATCATCAGCCGCGATTTGTTAAGAGCGCTCGGTGCCTGACCTGTCGCGTCTCTTCAGGCCACGCTCGCTTGCTGTGGTCGGCGGTGGCGCCTGGGGCGAAGCGGTGCTGCGTCAAGCACAGCTCTTCAACTTCGAGGGATCGCTTTATGCAGTTCATCCCAGCAAGCCGGAAATTTCAGGAATTAGAGCCTATCCCAGCGTAAATCAACTGCCAGAGGTGCCCGATGCGACCTTCGTTGGCATCAATCGCGAGGCCAGTATCGGCGCGATTGAGCGTTTGAGGAAGCTGGATGCCGGGGGCGCGGTTTGTTTCGCTTCGGGCTATGCCGAAACCACACTGATCGATCACACGGGTGCCGATGCCCAAGCAAGATTGCTGCGCGCCGCGGGCGACATGCCGATCCTTGGGCCAAATTGCTACGGCTTCATCAACGCGCTCGACGGCGTCTGTGTTTGGCCCGATCAGCATGGCTGCGTGAAGGTCGAGCGGGGCGTCGCGATCCTGACGCAGTCCTCAAACATCTCGATCAATATGACGATGCAGGGCCGCGGTCTGCCCATCGCGTATATGATTGCGGCGGGCAATCAGGCGCAGACAACTCAGGCCCAGATCGCTGAAACGCTGCTGGACGATGACCGGGTTACGGCGATCGGGCTTCACATCGAAGGCTTTGGCGATTTGCGACAGTGGGAATCGCTGGCGGCGAAAGCGCGAGCGAAGAACGTCGCTCTGGTCGCGCTGAAGGTCGGCAAGTCCACGCAGGCGCGCTCGGCCACGATCTCCCATACCGGATCTCTTGCAGGCGCGGATGCCGGGGCTCAGGCGATCCTAGACCGGCTTGGAATTTTGCGCGCGAGCGACCTTCCAAGCTTCCTCGAAACGCTAAAGCTGCTTCATCTGTATGGCCGTCTGGAAAGCAACGGCCTAGGCTCTATCAGCTGTTCTGGCGGCGAGGCGTCCATGGTTGCCGACATGGCCGTGGATTACGATCTCACCTTTCCGAAACTGTCCTCCACGCAGGAACAGGCTCTAAAACGTGCTCTTGGACCTAAAGTGGCCTTGGCCAATCCTCTCGACTACCACACCTACATCTGGCGCGACGAAGACGCGATGACCGCGGCCTGGTCAGCCATGGCATCGCCTGACATCGCGATCACGCTGATTGTTCTCGACTATCCTCGGTCGGATCGCTGTGATCCCGTGGATTGGCAATTCGCGACGAACGCAGCGCTGCGCGTCCGTAAGGGCACAAAGCGCCCAGTCGCGGTTGTTGCGACCCTGCCCGAGTTGATGCCGGAAAGTGTGGCGCAGACTCTGATCGAAGGTGGCGTGGTCCCATTCGCCGGCCTGTCCGAGGCATTGGAAGCTATCGCTTTGGCTGCAAAACCTCTGGCTCCCGCCGATCCCCTTCCGATCTTCGACAAAACGCAATCTGGAAGCGGCGAGACCTCGCCGGAGTTCGAGTCAAAGCAACGCTTGGCATCACTCGGTCTGAAGGTACCCGCATCCGTCCGCACCAATCATGGCGCGGCCGGTGTCGAAGATTTGCAATTCCCAGTTGTCGTGAAGGCGGATGGCCTTGTCCACAAGACCGAGACGGGCGGCGTGATCCTGGACTGTAAATCGATCTCTGAAGTGCAGGAAGCCATGGACGGCATGCAGGACGCGACATCGTTCCTTGTCGAGGAAATGTGCGACGGAAGCGCGGAGCTTTTGATCGGCGTAACCTATGACGAGGCGCATGGATACCTGCTGACCCTGGCCGCTGGCGGCACGTTAACCGAGCTTCTGAAGGACAGTCAGACCTTATTGCTTCCAAGTCGTCCAGAGGCCATTGAGCAGGCTCTAAGCAAGCTTGAAATCGCCCCACTCCTGCACGGATACCGCGGCGCGGCCGTCTGTGATATCGATGCGATTGTCGCCGCAGTCGAAGCGGTGCAAAGTTTCGTCATCGCCGAAGACGGCCGTATTGCCGAGGTCGAAGTGAACCCGTTGCTGTGCAGCGATACTGGTGCGGTAGCTGTGGATGCCCTGATCAGAGAGAACCCATGAATACGCCAATTCAGACTCGCCGCGATGGCGCGATCCTCGAGGTCACGCTGAACCGTCCCAAGGCCAACGCAATCGATTTGCAGACGTCGCGGATTATGGGCGAGACCTTTGCGGCGTTCCGCGATGATCCGGAGCTTCGGGTTGCGATCATCACCGGGGCCGGGGACAAATTCTTTTGCCCGGGTTGGGATCTCAAGGCCGCAGCTGACGGTGATGCGGTGGACGGCGACTACGGTGTGGGTGGGTTTGGTGGGCTGCAGGAGCTGCCCGATTTGAACAAGCCGGTCATTGCTGCGGTGAATGGCATAGCTTGCGGCGGTGGCCTGGAACTGGCCTTGTCCGCAGACATAATCCTCGCGGCAGATCACGCCACCTTTGCGCTGCCAGAGATACGATCCGGCACGGTTGCCGACGCGGCGTCCGTCAAACTGCCGAAGCGCATTCCCTATCACATCGCGATGGAGCTTTTGTTCACTGGCCGCTGGTTCGACGCAACCGAGGCAAAGGGGTGGGGCATCGTCAACCACATCTATCCGGCCGACAATTTGATGAGCGAGGCCTGGACGTTGGCCGAACTTCTGGCCTCCGGTCCGCCCCTGGTTTACGCGGCGATCAAGGAAATCGTGCGCGAGGCGGAGGACGAGAAGTTTCAGGACACGATGAACCAGATCACAAGCAGCAGCTTTGATACCGTCAAAAGGCTCTATTCTAGCGAAGATCAGCTTGAAGGCGCACGTGCCTTCGCCGAAAAGCGCGACCCGGTCTGGAAAGGCCGCTAGCCGCGGCCCTTGTTGCGCCCCTTCAGATTGCTCAGCTTGGACGTCATGCCCGTGTTGATGGGCGGCTTCGGATCAAGGCTTGGCTCCTCGCTGCCCTTCCCGGCATTCATCAGCCCGCCCAGGACTGTCGCAGCCTTACCCTGAGGCGTAGCGGTCATTGCAAGCTGGACCGCGGCCTTCCCAGCTTCGCTGTTGGCGAGTTTGACCATGGTGTCAGCATAGGCTTTCTGAGCTTCAAGCGCGGTTTTGGCAGCCTCCGATGCGCCCTTACTCGCGGCGCCGCTAGTCTGTTTAGCGAGCTCTGCGGTCTGCTCGATCCCGCTCATATTGCGGAAGATCGACCCTTGCTGCAGGGCACTCAGAATCGCGGCCAAATCAGATCCGGGCAGCGATTGGAGCTGACCCAATGCCGCCAAAGAAGGCTCTAACCCACCGTCTTTCGTTGCGACTTCGGTTGCACGGCTGCCGGTCTCGATTGCAGCAATGTCGGGTGGCAGGATCGGGATCGGATTTTCGCCCCAATCCCAGAACCGCGTCAGATCGATCTTCTCGGCGGCATTCGATTGCCCCAGAACAGCCTCGGCGAAGACCCCGTCCGATGGGAGCACAACCGTCGTGTCAACAGTGCCCTCGTCCATCACGTATTTACTTGAAAAGCTGTCGCGCTGCTCCTTGTCATCAAAATGCCACCGGAAGGCGACGTAGTTGCCGAAGACCCCCACCGGCTTCGGGTCGATGAGCCCCGCAAGAGGATTATCGCGGAACGTGTGCTTGGCGAGCAAGGCATGCACCCGATGCGCATCAAGCCGCATCCACATCATCTGGTTCAGGATCAGCTTATCGCGGTTCAGGAATTCGATGAGCCTTTCGCCTGACACCCGGTGCCGCTCCTTCAGGGCAGCAAGCTTTGAAAGAGTCTTCGCATGCGCCGCAATCGCGCGCGGGATCTGGGCTTGAAGCTGCTTTGCGCGCGCGGCCCATTTCGGCATCGCATTAGCATAGCTCGCCATCGCCTGCGAGAACTTCACGATATTTCCGGAAAATACCGGTGGTTGCGGCTGGTGGGCCATATGCGCATCAAGCGCCTTCCGGGCCGTCTCGATATTCTTCAGCGCCTCTTCCACCGCGCTTTGGGCGGCCACCAGTTCGGCCTCGCGGGCCTCCGCGTTATTGCTACCTTCCATCAACAAGGCGCGCAGGTCTTCAAATCCAAGGTCCGTGGCGATCGCAACCAGAACTTCCCGGAATTGTGGCAGGTTATCCGAAGAGAACTCTGTAACCTTCAGCGGCACAAATAGACACCGTTCGGCCTTTGAGACGCGGGTTCGCAAAGCATAGACTTGCAGGACCTCGTAGTATTGAACGGTGAGCGCGTGCATCCGGTTGTAGTTCGCGACGACGCGGGTCGTGACGTTCTCGGTCTCTCCTTCCTGCACTTCGCGCACTTGGGTCGAGCGGCGAGAGCGCGTCGCCTGGCTGAGCTGCTCGGTCCGCTGGCTGACGTCACGGCTCGACTCAGCCGAAAGGTTTCTGACCCCCGTGCTCATGGACGCGGAATGGGCATGGCTCGCGGCCAATGAGGTGGAGCCCGACACGCCCATCCCCAGAAAGCCAACGCTGCCACCGACATTTGACTGGCTCGACACAGAACTTCCGGACGAGCGGCCATATTGCAACTCTTTCGCCTGCGCGCGCTGCACCTCGGTCGTGGACAGCGCCTGGTCAGACGCGCTTGCAACCTCTTCGCTTTGATCTGTGGCTTGGGCGTCGACAGCCGCAGCGCGGCGCTGCCAGTCGACGATTGCAACCTTGGTCACCTCGCCGGGCGCGAGGCACAACGAGTGCAGCAGAGTGCCGAGCGCCAGACCTTCCTGAAACCATCCCTGCTCATGGGTCAGAAGGACACCAACTGCCGGCGTATTGGCGTTCTCGCCGTCCTCGCTAATCGTGGCAAACGGGTCAATCTGCGCCTCGATCGGGGTCAGCTCGGACGGCGGCTCATTGATGTCGGTGATATAAAGAGAGGTATAAAACGCAGTGTTAGAGACTGCGAACTCCCCCATTTTGGGAACAAGGTAAGTGGGCGCATCATCATCGGCGCCAAGGAGCTCGGGCATAGCTCTCTCCAATAAAAGGGCGCAAAAATATGACGCGCATGCTTTAAGTTAACCTAAGGTCAACTTGAGCCGGTCGCGGGAGGCGTGTCAAACAAATTCGGATGACGCGTATCCCTGTAGAAAGAGCAGGGCCGTCAGATCGCCGTGGTTAACCCGGATTTGGGCCTGCTCTTGCACCGATGGCTTCGCATGAAGCGCAACGCCCGCGCCGGCACGCTGCAGCATGCCCAGATCATTCGCCCCGTCGCCCACTGCAATGACATCCGCCTCCGAGATGCCTAGCCGAGCGCTGATTTGTTCGAGCGCCGCGACCTTGGCGTCGCGCCCGAGGATCGGCAAGCCGACCTCTCCGGTCAATTTCCCGTCCGCGACAATCAACGTGTTCGCCCGGTTCTCGTCGAAGCCCAATTCGGCGGAGACAGCGGCCGTGAACGCCGTGAACCCGCCAGAGACCAACGCGGCGTGAGCGCCGTTCGCCTTCATCGTCGCTAGAAGCGTCTTTCCGCCGGGCATGTAGGTGATCCGAGAGTTCAAAACAGTATCTATCACACCGCAATCGAGCCCTTTCAGCAGCCCGACACGTTCCATCAGGGCAGCTTCAAAATTCAGCTCTCCATTCATTGCGCGGGCGGTTATATCGGCTACGCGCTCACCCACACCTGCCTCAGCGGCAAGCTCGTCGATACACTCCTGCTGGATCATTGTGCTGTCCATATCGGCCAGCAGCATCTTCTTGCGGCGACCTTCGAACGGTTGCACGACAAGATCGATCTGCATGTTTTGCAGGTCTGCCCAGACCGTCTCAAAATTGTCGGGACGCCGCTCTATCGCGAACTCGGCCGCCACATCTGGCATCAGCCAGTTGCCTTCGCCGCCACCCCAGGCGTTGCGCAGGGACTCGATCAGCGCGCCCTCCAAGACCGGAGTGGACGGGGCGGTCAGCAGCGTGGCGACGAACATGGGGCAGGTTTCCTATCGTGTCAGGCATGTCGGAAAAAACCGATCAAGCGGCGCTATAGACGCGTTTTCGCTGTTGTGGAAGCGCTGAGCCCCCGTTATTCCCGCAGGTGGGACACCCTTCCCCAACGAAGGGCATATATCTGTGAGGATACACACTATGAGCACCACTGCTCCGGCCACGCGGCCGGTTAATCCGCGTTTTTCCAGTGGCCCCTGTGCCAAACCCCCGACATTCACTCTCGAAAAGCTGGCTGACGCGCCTTTGGGTCGCTCGCACCGTGCCGCCATCGGTAAGGAAAAGCTAAAGGCCGCGATCGAGACGACCCGCGAGATCCTTGGTATTCCCGCCGACTACAAGATCGGCATCGTGCCGGCGTCCGACACTGGTGCCTATGAGATGGCCATGTGGAACCTGCTGGGAGAGCGCCCAGTGGAGATGCTCGCATGGGAAAGCTTCGGCTCCGGCTGGGTGACCGACGCGGTCAAGCAGCTGAAGATCGACGCCAAGGTCACGACCGCTGATTACGGCGAGATCGTCGACTTCGCCCAAGTCAATTTCGACCACGATGTGTGCTTCACATGGAACGGCACGACTTCGGGTGTTCGGGTGCCGTCAAAAGACTCTATTCCTGCCGAACGGGCCGGTTTGACGCTCTGCGATGCAACATCGGCCGCATTCGCGATGGACCTGCCTTGGGACCGTTTGGATGCCACTACGTTCAGCTGGCAAAAGGTGCTGGGCGGCGAAGGTGCGCATGGTATCCTGATCCTGTCACCCCGAGCGGTGGAGCGTCTGGAAAGCTACGCGCCATCATGGCCGTTGCCGAAGATCTTCCGCCTGACAAAGGGCGGCGAGCTGATCGACGGCATCTTCTCCGGCGCGACGATCAACACGCCCTCCATGCTGTGTGTCGAGGATTACCTGTTCGCGCTCGATTGGGCGAAGTCCGTGGGTGGCCTGCAAGGCATGATCGCCCGGGCCGACGCCAACACGGCGGCGATCACCGCCTTCGTCGAAGCGCATGATTGGATCGATTTTCTGGCAACGGACCCGGCGACCCGCTCGAACACCTCTGTCTGTCTGAAGTTCAGCGACGACCGCATCACCGACGGCGCGGCTTTCGCCAAAGCCATCGCCAAGCGGCTCGAGGCAGAGAATGTCGCGCTCGATATCGGTGCCTACCGCGATGCCCCTCCGGGCCTTCGGATCTGGTGCGGCGCCACGGTCGAGACCTCCGACATCGAGGCGATGCTGCCTTGGCTCGCCTACGCGTTCGAGACCGAAATCAACGCCTGACTTCTTTCACATGTTGGGTTTTGGCCCGGCATGTCTGATCCCAACCTGTAGAAAACTCATCGAGGAGCGCCCAAAATGGCCCCCAAAGTACTCGTCTCCGACAAGCTGTCTGAAACCGCCGTCCAGATCTTCCGTGACCGCGGCATCGACGTCGACTTCATGCCCGAGCTGGGCAAAGACAAAGAGAAACTGCTGTCGATCATTGGCCAATATGACGGCCTTGCCATCCGCTCGGCCACCAAAGCGACCGAGAAACTGATCGCCGCCGCCGACAACCTGAAAGTCATCGGCCGCGCCGGCATCGGTGTCGACAACGTCGACATTCCCGCCGCATCGAAGAAGGGCATCATCGTGATGAACACCCCCTTCGGTAATATGATCACCACCGCCGAGCATGCCATCGCGATGATGTTCGCCGTGGCCCGGCAGATCCCCGAGGCGTCCGCCTCGACCCATGCGGGCAAGTGGGAGAAGTCGAAATTCATGGGGGTCGAGTTGACCGGCAAGACCCTTGGTGTGATCGGTGCGGGCAACATTGGCGGCATCGTCTGCGAGCGCGGTGTGGGTCTGAAGATGAAGGTCATCGCCTATGATCCCTTCCTCTCTGAGGAGCGTGCCGAGAAGCTGAACGTCACCAAGGTGGAGCTGGACGAGCTGTTCCAACGCTCTGATTTCATTACGCTTCATGTGCCTGCTACGGACAAGACCCGCGGCATGATCTCTGCCGAGAACATCGCGAAGATGAAAAAGGGCGTGCGTATCGTGAACTGCGCCCGTGGTGGGCTGGTTGACGAAACCGCGCTGGCAGAGGCGCTGAAATCCGGCCATGTCGCAGGCGCAGCCTTTGACGTGTTCGCGGTAGAGCCCGCAACCGAGTCGCCGCTGTTCAACTTGCCCAATGTCGTCGTGACCCCGCATCTCGGCGCTGCCACGACCGAGGCTCAGGAAAACGTTGCCCTGCAAGTGGCGGAGCAGATGTCGGACTACCTTCTGACCGGGGCAGTTTCAAACGCGCTAAACATGCCTTCCGTGACCGCCGAAGAGGCGAAGGTCATGGGCCCGTGGGTGAAGCTGGCAGAACACCTTGGCGCCTTCATTGGTCAGATGACCAACGAGGTGATGAAGGAAATCCAGATCACGTATAACGGCACGGTCTCTTCCATGAACCTGGAGGCGCTCAACTGTGCGGGCATCGCCGGGATCATGAAAGCCACGAACCCAGACGTGAATATGGTCTCCGCCCCCGTGATTGCGAAAGAGCGCGGCGTGAAGATCTCGACCACGACCCAGGACAAATCGGGCGTGTTCGACGGCTACATCAAGATGAATGTGGTGACCGACCAGCGCGAGCGCTCGATTGCGGGCACGGTCTTCTCTGACGGCAAGCCGCGCTTCATCCAGATCAAGGGTATCAATATCGACGCCGAGATCGGGCGTTACATGGTCTACACAACCAACAACGATATGCCGGGCATCATTGGTACGCTTGGCCAGGCCATGGGCAAGCACAATGTCAACATCGCGAACTTCACCCTCGGCCGCGAAGGCGCGGGCAAAGAGGCAATCGCGCTGCTCTATGTCGACGATCCGGTGCCAGGTCCGATCCTGAAAGAACTGGAGGCCACCGGCATGTTCCAGCAGGTCAAAGCGCTTGAATTTGAAGTAGCCTGAGACAGGCGGGGCTCCTTTGCGCGGAAGGAGCCCCGCTTCTAGTCCTTCCGGATGACCCCGGTGACCGCACCCGCGGCCAAGGCTGTGACGATCCAGCCAATGGCCTTGGCAAACCATCGCACCCACCAGCCGATCTGGCCCAAGGGTGAGCGGGAGGTGGACGGTGCCCATGCGCTTTCCTGCCCCAGCGAGACGATGGGGATCGTCAAATCCGCCGCATAGGCGAACGCGTTGAACGTTTCCCAATCCTGCCCGCCCTGGCCGGGCGACGACCAGAAAGCGGCCGGGTTTTCGGGGTGGGTTTGCGTGGCTGAAATCCAGTCCTGCGAGACAAGGATCGGGGCCGCGTTTGGCGTCATGTCCCCTGCTTTCCACGTCGCTTGGAAGAAGAAGCCCAGAACGAGGATCAGCAGGATCGCGATCGAGATCGCCCGCCCCGGACGGTAACCGTAACCGATGGTCAGCCGGAGGAAGGCGTCTGACGCCCAAGCCAGCCCGCGGCGCATACCGGACCCCATCAATCGCCGGTTCTCTTCACGAAGTAGCCGTTCCTTGCGCATCAGGACCGTACGCGCATCATTGCGGTGGCCCATCATCTGCAGCACGTAGGCCAGCTGCTCGTAAGGTTGCGATGTAAACGGCATCGCCTCTGGCGTGCGGGCCAACCAGTCAAGCCGCGCTTTGATCTTGGTCTCCGCATGGCGTGAGAAGTCGCCGTAGCGAAAGCCGTCCAGGCGGATCGGATAGGATGCACCGGGCCCGGCGGGCTCGTCCTTCAGCCGCGCGACCTGTGCGCCCGCCAGATTCACCAAGCCGCGATTGATCTGATTGTCCTTGAGATACAGGATGCCGCCCACTTTCGCGCGGGCGAGGCTCAGCGCCATATCGCGGCCATGCTCTTCGGTCGGGTCAAAGACCGGCGTGCCCAGCCCGTCCTCGACCAGCGAGATTGAGGTGTTGGTCAGGAAGAAGTCGTGATCGACCCGCGCGGACGAGAAAAACAGCATTCCCGTCGCATGAAGATGTGTCGTTGTGTCGGAGTAAGGATAGTTGCCTAGAAAGACCGACCCCTCGACCCGCAGGGAGGGCGCGAAGATTGCATCATGGTCCGGACTCGACAATGTAGCGTCGCAGATTTGCAGATCGCCCGAGATGCGCGCGCCCGCAAAGGACAGCTCCCCGGTCACTACGGACCCCGCTCTGATATAGACCGAACCCGCGAAGCTTGCGTTGTCGGCACTCAGGTCCTTCATCTGGCAATTCGAGATATGCAGCCCCCGCAGACGGGCGTTCACCAGGTTTACCGCCCCGTCGAGCACGCATTGCGTCAGCGATATGTCCCGCCCGCAATCGCACCCCTGCAGATCAAGCGAGCCGATAATCCGCGCGCCACGCAGCCGGATGCCCTTGTCGTGCAAGGCACCATCGTTAAGCAACAGAAAACGGATCAGATCGGCCCTGATCTCGGCCGCGGTGGCATCGGGCTTGGGCAGCTCGCCGTCCCCGACGGTGGTGCGTTCGGGGCGCGCAGCCTCCTCGATCATCTTTTGCTCTGCAGCGGTCAGTGGCGCAAAGCGGCCTGCGGCCCGTTCCAGATCAGTCATCGCGGTGCTGCATCAGTTTCCAGGCTGACCAGATCGTTGTTCCGCCAAAAAATGCGCCAGCGATGCCGACGACCTCTACTGCCGCGATCCCCGCAACTCCGCGAAACACCAGCGCAAAGATCATCAGGGCGAGCCCTGCGAGGCTGAAGCAAAGCCGAAAGACCAACTCGCCCCGTGTGGGACCAAAATGACTCATGTATCTGCCTCCTGCCGCGGTCCTGATTTACAGGTGGGCGCAGCTTATGGTTCGCTCCGACGCATGACCAGTCGCTACCTTCCTTATTGGGCCACTCTGGCCATCGTTGTGGCAACCGCGCTTATATTGCTCTGGATGGGGCGGGTGCCCTATTGCACCTGTGGCTACGTGAAACTGCTGCATCTCGAGACGATGAGCTCCGAGAATTCCCAGCACATGTTCGACTGGTACACACCCAGCCACGTCCTGCATGGCTTCATCTTCTATTTCCTGTTGTGGCTGGTGGCGCGCAGGATCGACATTGGATGGCGCTTGGCCATCGCAACTCTGATCGAGGCCGCGTGGGAGATCGTCGAGAACACCGACGCCATCATCAACCGCTACCGCGAGGTGACGATCGCGCTCGACTATTATGGCGACAGCGTTCTGAACTCGGTCTTCGATATCCTGGCGATGTTCTTTGGCTTCTGGCTGGCCCGTCGCGTGCCAGTCTGGGTGAGCCTCGCGATTATCGTGATAGCCGAATTCGTGGTGATCGCGTCGATCCGAGACGGTCTGGCCCTGAATATCTTGATGCTGCTCTATCCGCTCGAGTCGGTCAAAGAGTGGCAGAACGCGTTCTAGGGATCGGTATCCTCTGAAATCTCACGAAACGTGAGCCGCATCTCACGCGGGCGCGATGCTGTGGGCCGGCTTGAACTCTTATTGTGCACTGAAGCGCAGAAATGAGCTAATTTTACGATTTCGGCGCATTGAGGCGCAGCATCACAAGGCGCATATTCATCTCATCAAACGGCAACACGCCGCAAACATAAAACGAAATACACTGGAGTACATCGAAATGAAAAACGTCATCGCAACCGCCCTCGTGACCCTGTCCCTCGCCGCACCGGCCAGTGCCCAAGTGCTCGACGCACAATCCTTCTTCGCAAGCTTCAACGATTCTGCAGCAGAGCGCTCGGTCTCCGAAACCTCGACCGGCAATGTCTTTGCAGCTCAGGTCAAAGGCGCATCCGCCAACGCATCGCCCGCTGAAAGCCAGGTTGAAGTCACCGCAGACGTGGCAACGAAAGCGCCCTCCGGCATTCTGGCCTTCTTCGCCAAAGGCAACGATTCCGCCGCAGAGCGTATCGCCAAGTAATCCCCCGAACGGTCCCTTCCCTGACCGCTCAAAACGGGCCTCCCCATCAGGAGGGGCCCATTTTCGTTAGACTTGGTAGTAGTCGCGATACCACGCGATGAACTTCTGAACGCCCGTCCTCACATCGGTCTTGGGCGTATACCCTGTCAGCGTTTTGAGCAGATCATTTGACGCCCAGGTTGCGGGTACGTCGCCGGGTTGCATGTCCATGAAGTTTTTCTTCGCCTCGATGCCAAGCGCGTTTTCGATGGCTTTGATGAAGTCCATCAACTGGATCGGCTCTCCATTCCCGATATTCACAGCGCGCCAAGGGGCCACCGGGGACAGGCTGTCGCCCTTGGCAATTTCATCCTTAGTGGCTGGGCGCACCGGCGGGGTATCGACCAGCAGCCGGATGCCTTCCACCAGATCGTCGATGTAGGTGAAGTCCCGGCGCATATCGCCGTGGTTGTAAATGTCGATCGGGTCGCCCGCGACGATCCGCTTGGTGAACTTGATGGGGGCCATGTCCGGCCGCCCCCAGGGACCGTACACGGTGAAGAACCGAAACATCGTTGTCGGCAGGTCGTAGAGATGGGCGTAGGAATGCGCCATCGCCTCGTTCGCCTTCTTGGTCGCGGCATAGAAGCTCATCTGCGTGTCGACCTTGTCGGTCTCGGCGTAGGGCATGTCCGTGTTTGCTCCGTAAATGGAGGAGGTCGAGGCCATCAAGAGATGCGCACAGGGATTGGCCCGCACCGCCTCCAGCATGTTGAACGTGCCGATCAGATTGGAATCGACATAGGCGCGCGGGTTTTCAATCGACCAACGGACCCCTGCTTGGGCCGCGAGATGGATGACCACATCAGGCTTGTGCTCGGATACCAGATCCATGAGCAAACCGTCGGTCTCAAGCAGGCCCTCGACCGCGTGAAAGCCAGGCGACTGCGACAGCATCTGGTGACGGCGGTGTTTCAGATGCACATCGTAGTAGTCCGAAATCCCGTCAAACCCGATCACCTTGAAGCCGTCGGCCAGCAGGCGCGCACTGATATGGTAGCCGATAAACCCGGCCGATCCGGTAACAAGCGCCGTCCGCGTTTCTTGTGCCATGCCTCTACTCCTTGCCGTGCGAGCGCCTTGCTCCGGCATATAGCCGCGCAGGTGAAAGGGGAAGCGCAGGCTTTCCCTTGCATTCGTCGGTCCAGCGGCCAACTGTAGAACGTGAGAGCAGATCCGGAGAGCGTTGCATGAACCTCCTGCGCGGCTTGTTGTCGAGAAAGGCGTCAAAAAGCCTTTCGACCTCAACGCCACCAACACAAGATCGACCAATGCCTGACGCCCCGCATTTCGTGGTAGGTGATGTCCATGGCAGCCTGTCTTTGCTGGAGCAGATGCTGGAGCAGATCGACCAGGTGATCGGCGCGTTGGACATGCGCGACCCGAGGCTGGTGTTCGTGGGCGACTATATCGATCGTGGTCCGTCAAGTGCCGCCGTTCTGCGCCGCCTGCAGGAGCTGACACAGGAATTTCCCGACAATGTGAGCTGCCTGCTTGGCAACCACGAGCAGATGATGGTCGACTTTGTCGACGCGCCATCGGCTCGGTACAAACGTTGGTTCAGCAATGGCGCCGCGCAGACCTTGCGCAGTTTCGGGCTTGAGCTGCCCGAAGAGCCGGAATGGCAGGACGCCGCCATTACCATCGGGCCCGAGCTACGGGCAGCGCTGGGTGATGATTTGTGGACGTGGCTGCGGGCGCGCCCGACCTCTATTCGATCCGGCAATCTTATGGTCGCCCATGCTGGGGCGGATCCCGGCCGCGCGCTGGAAGACCAATCGACCCGCGTGCTTCTTTGGGGCCACCCGGAGTTCCTGACGCGCGCACGCAGCGATGGCACTTGGGTTGCCCATGGACACACGGTTGTCGAATACCCTTCAATGGGGGATGGGCGTATCTCGGTCGACACCGGAGCCTATGAGACCGGGCTTCTGTCTACCGCGGTGATTCTACCGGATGGTCGCGTCGACTTTTTGCAGACCCTCCCGACTTAACGGACGCTTTTTACGCTTCGACGGTCCAGATGGATGTCTCTCTCGCGCCGCTGTGAGCCGATCTGACGACCCTGTGATCCACTGATCGGGACCGCACCAAATCCGTGCGCTGATGCACCAATTATGCAGATCTATCACGCGCCTGTTCATTGAGTGTGATCAGGCAGAGCTCCATATTCAACTCATCAAACGGCACAACGCCGACAGAAAACAAACGATCTACTGGAGTACACCCAAATGAAAACCATCATCGCATCCGTCATCGCCCTGACCGTCGCTGCCCCTGCATTTGCAGACGTGAACAACGCCAAGGCCTTCTTCGCATTGGGCAACGAATCTGCCGCAGAGCGGACCGTCAGCGAAACCTCCACCGGCGACATCTCCGAGGCGCTCGACATCTTCGTCGCGTCCAAGGACAGCTCCGCCGAGCGTAACATCGTCGTCGACCAGAACCCGCAAGTGAGCCGCAACGTGCAGGCCTTCTTTGCGCTGGGCAACGACTCTGCTGCCGAGCGCGTGCAGTTCTAAGCCACCCCAATCCAAAATGATCGAAGGCCTCTCCGTCCGGAGGGGCCTTTTTGCGTGCGCCATACGCAACGTCATAGCGTGCACACATGTGTTTTCGGTTAGGGTTTCCGCGATATCAGGAGGAACTGACCCATGACCGACATTATGATCCTAAGCGGCGCGCGCACCGCAATCGGCACCTTTGGCGGCGCGCTCGCCGCGACCGCCCCCATTGATCTTGGCGCAGCCGTATCGAAAGCGGCCATGGAGCGCGCTGGCGTCGCCCCGGATCAAATCGGGCATGTGGCCTTCGGCCATGTGATCAACACCGAACCCCGCGACATGTATTTGTCCCGTGCCGCTGCCATGCAGGCAGGTGTGCCCGACACGGTGCCAGCGATGAACGTGAACCGCCTTTGCGGGTCCGGGGTGCAGGCCATCGTGTCCGTGATCCAGTCGCTGTCGCTGGGCGACGCCGAATTTGGCCTTGCTGGCGGCGCGGAGAACATGAGCCGCTCACCCTACATCCTGCCGCAAGCGCGCTGGGGTCAGAAAATGGGCGACGCAGGAGCGCAGGATATGATGCTCGGTGCGTTGAACTGCCCATTCGGAACCGGCCACATGGGCGTAACGGCGGAGAATGTCGCGGCAGAGCATGGCATCACCCGCGAGATGCAGGATGCGTTTGCGATGGAAAGCCAGGAACGCGCGGCAAAAGCGATCGCAGAAGGCCGCTTTGCCGATCAGATCACGCCCATTGAGGTACGTGTGAAGCGCGACATGGTTGCGTTCGACACGGACGAGCACCCCAAGGCGACCTCTCTTGAGGCGCTGGCAGGATTGCGCGCGGTGTTCCAGAAAGATGGCTCCGTCACGGCTGGCAATGCTTCCGGTATCAACGACGGTGCCGGTGCCGTGGTCTTGGCATCTGAGGCCGCCGCGCGCGCGTCCGGCCTGACCCCACGTGCGCGCGTCCTCGGCTACGCCCATGCCGGTGTCCGACCGGAGGTGATGGGCATCGGTCCCGTCCCTGCGGTTCAAAAGTTGTTGGAGCGAACCGGGCTCAAGGCGTCGGACTTCGATGTCATCGAATCAAACGAAGCGTTTGCGGCGCAGGCGCTTGCGGTCAGCCAGGAACTCGGGTTCGACCCCGCCCAAGTGAACCCGAACGGTGGTGCTATCGCGTTGGGTCACCCGGTCGGTGCAACGGGGGCGATCATCACGGTAAAGGCACTTTACGAGCTCGAGCGCATTCGGGGCTCCAAGGCCCTGATCACCATGTGTATCGGTGGCGGGCAGGGCATCGCGCTGGCTATCGAGCGGGTCTGATCCGGCGTTAAGCGTGTTTTCATTTTGTTCGACGAGTGTACGCGCAAAGCAGACACACGAATCGGACCCTGATGGAACACGCGCCGAGCGACAGTGAGATCATGGCGGAGCGCCGTGCGCGCCTCGCGGCCGAGCGGCTGTTGGAGCAAAAAAGCGCAGAGCTTGTTGCCGCCAATCGCAAGCTCTCGGCCCATGCTCTGTCGCTGTCGGGCCAGATCGTCGACCAGCGCAAGGTCGTGGCCGAACTTGCAGGCGAGAAGGATCGCGTCAGTCAGGATCTGGAAGCCGCGAACCATAAAGTCGTGGCGGTGGAACGGCTGCTTTGGGACGCCGTCGATACGATCAAGGACGGCTTCGCGCTCTATGACGCGCGGCTCAATCTGGTCGCGGCAAACCCGCCTTACCTTGCCATCTTCGAAGGCGCCGCAGGCATTGGGCCGGGTTGCAACTACAAGACTATTCTCGATCTAAGCGTCGACGAGGGGATCGTTGATCTGAAGGGCAGCGATCCCGACGATTGGCTTCAGATGATGCTTGACCGGTGGTCCGCGGGCGAGATCGAGCCCGTGACGCTCCGGTTTTACAACGGGGTGTATGTGAAGATGATGGACCGCCGCACATCTGACGGCGGAATCGTATCCATGGCGATGAACATCACCGACACGATCCTGCGCGAAGACGAATTGCGAGACGCGCGCGACAAGGCGCGCGCCGCCGACCGCGCCAAATCCGCCTTCCTCGCAAAGATGAGCCACGAGCTGCGCACGCCAATGAACGGTGTGGTCGGCATGGCCGATCTTCTGCTCGAAAACGGCCTGGACGAGGAAAACGAGCTGTACGCGCAGACGATCCGCAATTCCGGCGAAGCCCTGTTGGAAATCATCAATGACGTTCTGGATTTCTCCAAGATCGAAGCCGAGAAGATCGAGCTGAAGCCGCAACCCTTCGATCTGGAACGGCTGGTGCAGGACGTGGGCCTGATCGTCGAGCCGACCGTGCAACGCAAGGGGCTCGATTTCCAGATCGACTACGATCAGTTTCTGCCTGCGGAGTTCATCGGCGATCCGGGCCGGTTGCGCCAGATCCTGACAAACCTTGTCGGCAATGCGGTGAAGTTCACCGATGACGGGTACGTTCTGATCCGCGTCGTCGGCATTCCCGGCGAGAACGGCGACTGTCAGCTGCACCTCACGGTCGAGGATACCGGGATCGGGATTGAGCCCAAGATGGTTGAACACATCTTCGGCGAATTTAACCAGATCGAAGATGAGGCGAACCGCAAATATGAGGGCACCGGTCTAGGTCTCGCGATTACGCGCAAACTGGTTGAACAGATGGGTGGCGAGGTCTGGATCAGCTCGCAAAAGGGCGAGGGCGCATGTTTTGGCTTCTCGATCAACCTTCCGGTCGTCACAGACGCGGAGCGGCCGCCCAATGTGCTGCCAGAGAGTTTGAAGTCCGTAATGGTGATCGAACCCAACGCGATGGATCTGGATATTCTGACCCGGCAAGTCGGCCTGCTCGGGCTCGATGTCGAAGTGATGCCGCACGTGAAATCCGTGTTGGAAAAGAAGAAGAACAGCACGCCCGACGTGATCCTTGTCGGCCATCATGGTGAGTTGTCGGACGGGACCTCGACGCTTGGTGAACTTGGCAAGGTTTTCCCCGATACGCCGATGATCGCGATGCTCGGCCCGTCGGATGTGGTCAAGGTCCCGAAGGGCGTCGAGACGCTCAAAAAGCCTTTTCACCGTCAGGATTTGTTCAGTTGCCTCATGGCGGCTTCGGAAAAAGCCGGTGCGGTGGTGCAGAAGGAGTCCAAGGTCTTGCGGCCCCTTCGCATCCTCGCAGCAGAAGACAACAAAACCAACCAGCTCGTTTTTCGGAAGATGCTCAAGGGCGTAAATATGGAGCTGACCTTGGTCGATAACGGCTTAAAGGCTGTCGAGGCCTTCAACGACGGCGACTTTGACCTCGTCTTCACGGACATCTCAATGCCCGAGATGGACGGAATGGAGGCCAGTCGCGCGATCCGCAAACTGGAGACCGAGCGCGGAGAAGATCCATTGCCACTTATCGCAATGACGGCTCACGCGATGGAAGGCGACGAAGGCCGTATCCGGGAGGCGGGCATCAGCCACTACCTGACCAAACCTCTGAAGAAGGCGGAAATCCATGCCCTAATCCGGGAGCTTGCGCCGAAGGACACCGCCCCGTTCGAGGATTAGGCGAAACCGGCAGCGATCTTCATGTGGCCGGTTTTCAGTCCATCCCAGTTGCGGATCGGGCCATGCATAAACTTTAGGGCCATCGGATGCTCCGCATTCAGCGCGCCGTATTTGACAAGGAGGGCAGCAATGGCCGCTTCGGCCGCGCGGGTGCCGCCATCGGCAACTTTCAAGGCTATCCCCAACTTTTGCTCGGGAAGGATCGCGACGAATACGGCCTCTGCCCCGGTTTTGATCGCGACTTTTCCGTCCATCGCACGCATCAGCTCGGTGCAGGCGCGTCCCTCGCCCGCGACAAGATCGGGATGCGCCCCCATGGCGCTCACCAGCCGCTCGCAGGCCGCACTCCGCGTGCCGCCGCCCGAAGGGGCCGCCATTTTTGCCATGGCCCGGGCTAGCCCTGTGACTGTGCAGGCGTGATTTGGGGCGGAGCATCCGTCGATTCCGTAGCCGGGCGAGTTTTCTTCGACCATTTCCTCGAACGCGGCTTTGACGGCGCGCTGAACAGGGAGGTCGATGTTCACGTAGTCCGGACCCGCCCCAAGGTGTTTCGCAAGGGTCAAAAACCCGGAATGCTTGCCGGAGCAGTTGTTGTGTCGCCGACCCGGCGCCTCCCCGGCCCGAATGAGCGCATCACGGGCCGGAATGTCGTTTGGTTCCTGTGGGCCACAGCAAAACGCAGCTTCGGTCAGGCCCAGATCACTGAGCCACGCATCGACCCGATCTGTGTGAATGGCCGCGCCCTGATGCGATGCACAGGCGAGCGCCAACTGCTCGGTCGAGAGCCCGAATGCGTCTGCCGCGCCGCTTTCGATCAGGGGTAGGGCTTGCAGCATCTTGCATGACGACCGCGGGTAGATCACCTTTTCGTCATCACCCCAGCTTTCAACCACTTGACCGCTGCTATCACAGACAACGGCATGGCCAAGATGTTGCGATTCAAGCAAGTCTCCACGCCAGATTTCGAGCATCGGGATGGGCTGTGTCATAGACGCCTCCTCATAAAGCGAAAATCCGCCAATGGGCCTTCCCCCAGACATGACTTCTGGGCTAAAGTTTGGCAATCGAGATAATGAAGTTGCGCCGGTTCAAATCGAGCCTGAAAAGGGCCACCCGGCGTATGAAGAGGCAGAGACAGCTGGAGCTGTGGAACACATGAATTACGTGCTGAAAAGCGTTGCCGTTGCTGCGGCAATCGTCCTGGCCACTGGGCCAACCTTCGCTCAGGAACAATCCACCAACCGTGTTGCGTCAAAGACCGACTGGAGCGTGTTCGTGGAGGACAACCCGACACAATGCTGGGTCGTGTCGAGCCCCAAGGAAACCGTCAACACCAAGGGAGGCCGCGTTGTGGCCGTGACCCGCGGCGACACCTTGATGTTCGTGAGCTACTGGCCCGGATCGGGCAAGCTGGGCGAAGTGTCCTTCACCGGCGGATACCCCTACCCCGACGGCGCGACGGTCAGCCTCCAGATCGGTGATGGTCAGTACGAGCTGTTCACCAGCGGCGAGACGGCTTGGGCACCGACACCCGCGGATGACAACAAGATTATCGCGGCCATGAAGCGTGGGGCAAACGCCGTGATCACGGGACAATCGCGTCGGGGGACGACCACGAAAGACACGTTCTCTCTTCTGGGCTTCACTGCGGCCCTCGAAGATGCCGCAAAGCGCTGCGGCGCGTAGCAAGATCTGATTTTCAAACGCAAGGGGTGCCGGCTGCCAAGGCCCCCTTGTGATCCAAACGACAAGAGCCGGGATCACCCGGCCGGAAGGCAGCACATATGACCCTATCACGTTCGTCGGTCGTCAAACTGCCTGCACAGGCGAAACCGGCGCTTGTGCGCTTGAGCGCCGCAGGTCTGACCGTCGGAACGCCGGTCATGACCAGCACCGGCAAGCGGCCGATCGAAGAGCTGAAATCGGGTGACCGCGTGCTGACTAAGGACCTAGGCATGCAGGTGGTGAAATGCATTGCCTTCCGCGACGCCGATCTGGAGAGCAGTCCGGACTTGTCGCCGATCCGCGTGCCGCCGGGTGCTTTCGGGCATGAACGCCCCGGTCAGGATATCTACCTCGCCCCTAGCCAGCAGATCGCGCTGCGCCACCGGATGTTTGATGTGCTCTTCGCATCGCGCGAAGTTCTGGTCGCCGCACGGGACCTTGTCGGCGTCGCCGGGATCGAGCGGGTGTCGGGCTTGCGCGGGGTGACTTACGTGTCGCTCGGCTTCATGAAGCGCCACCTGCTTTATTGTGGGAACTTGGCCCTTGATCTTGGCCCCGGCTGCCAGACAACCACACGCCCGGCGCTCTCGGTAGAAGAAGCCCGGCTTGCAACGAACCTGCTGCGTCCCCATGTCCCTTCACACGCGCAGGCCGCAGCTTTCCCTTTGCACTGATTTGGTGTAATTCACGGCCTTCCCGAGCCCAGAGGCCCAAGATGTCCGCCACCGCCCCGATCACGCAAGACATGCTGACTATTCCGCGCAAGCTGCCGGACAGCGACAAGGTCAACCTCGTGGGTTTGACCCGTGAGGGTTTGCGCGAGGCGCTGATTGCCGCAGGCACGCCCGAGAAGCAGGCGAAGATGCGGGTGGGGCAGGTCTGGCAGTGGATCTATCAGAAAGGCGTGCGCGATTTCGATGCGATGACAAATCTGTCGAAGGATTACCGCGCCCTTTTGGCCGAAAAGTTTGAAATCGCGCTGCCCGAAGTTGTCACCCGTCAGGTGTCTGATGATGGAACCCGCAAATATCTGGTTCGCATCGCTGGCGGCCACGAGGTCGAGGTCGTCTACATCCCCGAAGAAGGGCGTGGCACTCTGTGCATCTCCAGCCAGGTCGGGTGCACCCTGACATGTTCGTTCTGCCACACCGGCACGCAGAAACTGGTGCGCAACCTGACGGCGGGCGAGATCATCGGCCAGGTGATGCTGGCCCGCGATGATCTTGGCGAGTGGCCGGAACCCGGGCGGAACCCCAAGGATGAGACGCGCCTGCTGTCCAACATCGTGTTGATGGGCATGGGCGAGCCGCTGTACAACTTCGACAACGTGCGCGACGCGATGAAGATCGCGATGGACCCCGAAGGGATCAGCCTGTCGCGCCGCAGGATCACCTTGTCGACCTCCGGCGTCGTGCCAGAGATTGCGAAGACCGCCGAAGAGATCGGCTGTCTTCTGGCGATTTCCTTCCACGCGACGACGGACGAGGTGCGCGATAAGCTGGTGCCGATCAACAAGCGCTGGAACATCGAGGCGCTGCTGGACTCGTTGCGTGCCTATCCGAAGCTGTCGAATAGCGAACGCATCACTTTCGAGTATGTGATGCTGAAGGACGTAAATGATAGCGACGAGGACGCGCGGCGGTTGATCAAGCTAATCAAGGGCATCCCGGCCAAGATCAACCTGATCCCATTCAACGAATGGCCCGGCGCGCCTTATCAGCGCTCTGACTGGGCCCGGATCAAGAAGTTTGCCGATATCATCTACAAGGCTGGCTATGCCTCGCCGATCCGCACGCCGCGGGGCGAAGACATCATGGCGGCCTGCGGACAGCTCAAGTCCGCAACCGAGCGGGCGCGCAAATCACGCAAGCAGATCGAGGCCGAAGCGGGCATCGCCACGCCCCAGACATAGAAAAGGCGGCCACTGGGGCCGCCCTTTCGAATTCAGATGTTCGCGTCGAACTTAGGAAGCAGCGGCTGCAACCAGAACGAGGAACAGCAGCGGGATCAGAATGCCGCCAGCCGAGGAGGAGGTCTCTTCAACGATGACCGGCTCTTCGATGATCGGGTCCGACAGGCCGCCAGCGAATGCGGTGGAAGCGGCCAGCGTGAATGCGGTAGCAAGTGCGATTTTTTTCATCTTTATATATCCTTCCAAGATACGTCTGCTGAGCCTAGACTATCTGGCCCATCCACAGACACCCAAGACAGTATCTCGTCACATCCTATAACCATCTATCCCGATGGAGTTCAATGCGACGGCATTGGTGGGGGATTTCGAAACGCCCGAATGTCGTCAAATTAGCAACACTTGGGTGCCGATTTGCGTCCGTCCGAACACTTCGGCGATGTGTTCATTGAACAGCCCGATGCAGCCATTGGACGATCTGCGCCCGATTTTGCGCGTATCGTGGGTGCCGTGGATTCGGTAGTAGGTCCACGTCAGATAGAGCGCATGCGTGCCCAACGGATTGTCGGGGCCGGCCGGCACGAAATCGGGCCATTCCGGATTGCGCTTCTTCATTGCGGGCGTCGGGCTCCATGTGGGGCCATCGACCTTGCGGATAACGCTGGTGCGCCCGCGACGGGTCAGGTCCTCTGACAGCGGAACGGAAGACGGGTACAGGTTATACTGCCCATCCTCGGTCCACATGTGCAGGGCGCGGCTGTCGATATCGACCAGGATCGCGCCCTTGTTGAGATTGCTGAAATACGGCTGCCAGTCCAGCGCACGGAAGCTGGAGATGTTGCGCCGCGCGAACTCCGGCTCGTCGTCGCCCAGCGGCAGTGTGGTGTTCTGCGCCAAGGCCGGTGCGGCCAGACCTGTTGCGGCGGCGCTCAGCAGAAAACGGCGGCGGCTCAGGCCGAAACGGGATGTATCGCTCATGGAATCTACCCTCCTTGAGTTAATCTTCGGTGTGATAATATGGCGAGAATGCCTCAATCACAATTCAAACCCGAGACAGATCGGCTGATTCCCACCACTGTGTTTGAACCCCTCCGAGGTTCGGTCTAAGCATTGTCAAAATTCCGAAGGACCTGGAACATGGCTAGACTGTTTATCCTCCTGTTTTCCGCGATGTTTGCGCTTGCGGCCTGTACGCCCCCGCCGCCATCGGTCGGGCCGGATGGAAAACCTTTGCCGCGCGTCTACCGGATCAAGAATGCAGACACGGCCAAGATTCAGTTCCGGGTGCTCGATTCGGTGAACGCCCTGCGTACCGCCGCGGGTGAGCAACCGTTGCAGCTTGATGCAAAGCTCACAGCCGCTGCCGCCACCCATGCGCGCGATATGTCGGTGCAAAACCGCCCGTGGCATTTCGGCTCTGACGGCTCCTCGCCGCTCGATCGTGTGGCCCGGGTCGGCTACACGGGCCAGCTGATCGGCGAGAACATCTCCGAGACCTACGAGAACGAGTCCGAGACGTTGGCCGCGTGGATGGAAATGAAGTCGACCCGTGATGTGGTTCTCTCACCGCGCGCGCGCAATCTCGGCTTCTCGTGGTTCCAAGAGCCTAATGGCAAGATCTGGTGGACCCTGGTGACTGGCACCTAGGGGAAGATGTCGATCACCGTGCCATTACGCACCATCGCGTAAATCTTGCGCATCTCCTTGTTCGAGACGGCGATGCAACCGGCAGTCCAATCCGGACCCCTGGGGCCCACGAGGTTCGGCTGACCATGAATGAAGATATCGCCACCGGGTGATTTCCCAAGCGATTTCGCATACGCGATGTCACGCGCGTTCGGATAAGAGATACCAAGCGACAGGTAGAAAGAGCTGTTCGGATTGCGCCGATCAATCAGGTAGCGGCCCTCTGGCGTCTTGCCGTCCCCTTCGAATTCCTTGTGACCCGTGGGACCGAAGCCAAGCTCGACATCGAACTGCTTCAAAAGCCGGTTGCCGTGAAACAGCTTCATCACGCGCGCGTCCTTGTGAACCTCGATCTTGGTGACCTCGGGTCCGTTATAGGTGATGAACTTCGACGAGCAGGCCGATAAGGCCAGCAGCACGGCAAGTAAAAGGCCGCGGAAGAGCACTGAACGCATTGGAGTTACCGTCCCAATATTTTTTTGCGACGATAGCGCGTATCCGCGATCTAAGGAATCCACTTTGCGCGTGCTGACGCGCTTGTGTTGCAGCGGTGCTAGGCCTCTGCGGCGAGCAGGGCGCGCAGCCCCGTCTTGTAGTCGGGGTAGATCAATTCAACCCCCAGCTCGTCCTTGATCCGGTCATTTCGAACGCGCTTGGACTCCGCATAAAAGCTCCGCGCCATCGCACTCATGTCTGCGGTCTCGAAATCCTCGGCGGGCGGAAGCGGCAATCCCAAAAGCTCTGCCGCGTAGCCGATGACGTCTTGAGGCGGCGCTGCATCATCATCGCATAGGTTGTAAACTGCGCCGGGATTTGGGCGGTCGATCGACGCCTTCAGGATCTTTGCAATATCATCGACATGGATGCGGCTGAACACCTGTCCCCTCTTGATGATTCGCCGCGCGGTCCCGGCCCGAACCTTGGCAAATGGCCCCCGACCCGGGCCGTAGATCCCAGCGAGCCGGAAGATGTGCAGCGGCAGTCCGGGGATGCTTTGCCACTCTGCTTCAGCCTCGACCCGCAGCTGGCCACGCGTGGTGGAGGGCGTTAGGGGCGTGGCCTCGTCGACCCACCCGCCGTTGTGATCGCCATAGACACCTGTTGTTGAAAGGTAACCAACCCACGCGAATTGATCGGCTCGTTTTGCTATTCTGTCCCGCAGCTCGCGCAAGACTGGATCGCCCTGCGCATCCGGCCCGGCGGAGACCAGCAGATGTGTCGCGCTGTCCAAGGACTGTGTCAGATCGGTGCCGGGCCAGATGACCGGCGACACATGCTCTGCCCGCAGCGCGTACGCCTTCTCATCAGACCGCGTTGTCCCGGTGACGGTCCACTCCTTACGGGACAACAGCTTGCTCAAAGCGCGTGCGGAATATCCATGCCCGAAGCTGAGAAGATGGTTCATGAAGCGAGCCTTTCGATCGCCCATTGCGCGGCCTCGGCCACCGTGGGGTCAGGATCATCCGTGAGACGCCGCGCGGCCTCTGCCAGGGCGGGTGTTTGCGAGTTTCCAATCGCGTAGAGCACGTTGCGCACGAAACGGTCCCGGCCAATCCGCTTGATCGGCGAACCTGAGAATTTCGTGCGGAACCCGGCATCATCAAGCGATGCTAGCTCGCCCAAATTCGGCGCGCGAAGATCCTCTCGCGCGGCGTATCTGATCTCGGTCGCGTCCTGCGCAAACTTGTTCCACGGGCACACGGCCAAACAATCATCGCAGCCATAGATGCGATTGCCCATTTTTGCGCGCAACTCCGGTGCAACCGGTCCCTTATGTTCAATCGTCAGATATGAGATGCAGCGCCGGGCATCCAGCTGGAACGGTGCAGGGAAGGCATCAGTCGGGCAGATGTCGAGACATGCGCGGCAGGACCCGCAATTCTCGTCTTCCGGTATATCAGGGTCTAATTTCACCGTCGTGAAGATGGCGCCCAGAAAGAACCAGTTTCCCAGATCTCGCGCCAAAAGGTTGGTGTGCTTGCCTTGCCACCCAAGCCCGGCCGCCTGCGCGAGCGGCTTCTCCATGACAGGGGCGGTGTCGACGAAGACCTTGATCTTTTCGCCGCGCGCCTGCTCCAACAGCCACCGTCCGACGCGTTTCAGGCGCTTTTTGACCAGATCGTGGTAGTCCCGGTTCTGCGCGTAGACCGAGATGGCGGCGCGGTCGCGCAGCGTCAGTGTGTCGAGCGGGTCGTGATCAGGCGTATAGACCTCCGCCAGCATGATGATCGAACGAGCCTCCGGCCAAAGCGCTTGCGGATCGCCCCGCCACGCCATCCGCTCCGCCATCCACGACATCTCCCCGTGCCGCCCCTCGTCGATGAAGCGCTTCAGCCGATCCCCGGCCAGCGGGATCGCGTCCGGGCGACAGACGCCCATCTTCGAGAACCCTTCCGCCAGCGCGACATCGCGAAGCCGGTCTTTCAGGCTCAAAAATCGAGATCCGAGTAATGTGGCGGCTGCGGGAAGCCAGGCACCTGATCCGCAAGGATCGAGCGGAAGGCAGGTCGCGATTTGATCTTGGCGTACCAGTCCTTGACGTTCGCGTTGCGGTTCCAGTCCACGTCGCGAATGTAGTCGAGGCAGCTGAAATGTGCGGCGGCCGTGAAATCAGCCAGGGTCATCTGATCGCCCGCCAGCCAGCGCCGCTGATCCAGCAGCCAGCCCATGTAGTCGATGTGATATTTGATCTTCTGCGCGCCGAGCTTCACGTTCCGGCTTTCCGGATATCCCTGCCCCATGATCTTCTTGTTCACCCGCTCGTAGAGCAGCTTCGACGTCACCTCTTGGTGGAACTTGTCGTCGAACCAGAACACAAGGCGGCGCATCTCGGCGCGGTCCTCGGGCTTTTTCGGGAACAGGGCGGGGTCCGGCAGAACCTCTTCGAGATATTCGCAGATCGCCTGGCTCTCGCTCAAGGTCTGACTGTCGATCTTCAGGATCGGCACCTTGCCTGCGGGGTTGCGCTGCAGGAAATCGGCCGACTGCTCCCAGTAGCGTTCCTCGACCAGCTCCACCTCGACCTTCTTCTCTGCAAGCACGAGACGCACCTTGCGGCAGTAAGGCGAGAGCGGGATGTGGTAGAGACGGTTCATGGAGCGGTCCATCAGGTCACTGCGGTCTGCCTGTCATGGCAATCTTGGCGCTGATTTTCAACCGCTGAAACAAGCGTTGCGCCCGTCTGCGCGGATTGTCGACGCACCCGCTGCGATGGCGCGGGCCCGCTTTTGCACAAAGGCAGAGGGTCGCTTGGCCGACCGCCCTTTCGGATTTGGCAAAATCGCGGCCAGTCTTGCCGCCTGCGCGGGGCTCAGATCCTTGGCGTCCACGCCGAAATACCACGGTGCGGCGGCGCCGACGCCGAAGATGCCTTCGTCGAACTCCGCGACGTTCATGTAAACCTCGAGAATGCGGCGCTTGGACCAGATCGCCTCCATGACCGGGGTGATCGCGGCCTCCAGCGCCTTGCGGGTCCAGTTGCGTCCGTGCCACAGGAAGACGTTCTTGACGGTCTGCTGCGAGATGGTCGAGGCCCCGCGCCCGGACCCGTCCTCCAGCGCATCGCGGATGGCAGCCATGTCGAAGCCCCAATGGTTGCAGAAATTTGCGTCCTCCGCGGCAACGATCGCATGGGGCATATGGGATGAAATCGTGTCGAAGTCGCGCCACTCGCGCCGGGTCTCATCAAGCCGCCAGCCTTCGGTCAGGATGTAGGCCGTCGTAGGCGGGTTCACGACCGCATAGAGCGCCACCCAAAGCACCACAAAGACCACGGCTGCGAGCAGCAGTCGCATGCCCCAGCGGACGGCCATGATCGGCACGATCCCGAGCCACCAGAAGAACGATCTCTTCGGGCGGGCGGTCTTTTGGGGTTTGGATCTGGTCTTCGCTGCCTTCGCCATCATGCCGTTCTAGCCGCATTCGCGGCATCGGCAAAGCCTTGACATGGTACCCCGGAAGGCCAGAGTTAAGGGTTCGAACAAAATAAGAACAAACCTGAGTCGCCCGTGCCCTTTGTCGAGTTGAACATCACCTCCAATTTCACCTTCCTGACGGGGGGATCCCATCCCGAGGAATACGCTCTTCGGGCCGCGGAGATGAGTATGGGCGCCTTTGCCATTGCCGACGAAAACTCGGTGGCGGGGATCGTGCGGGCCCATACCGAATGCCGCGATATCGCGCGCCGGGTGCGTGAGATGCAGGTGGTTCAGGCGAAACAGGGTCTGATTGGCCCACCGAGGCCCGCTCATATCCCTGCGCCCTCCTGCTCGCGCGATGTCACCACGATCCCCCGGCTGATGCCCGCATGTCGGCTGGTGCTGATGGATGGCCTGACGATCACCGCCCTGCCGATTGATCGACAGGGCTGGGGGCGTTTGACGCGGTTGATCTCCAAGGGCAGGCTTGCGGCCCCGAAGGGGGAGTGTCACCTGACACTGGCGGATGTGCTGGACGGCGCGCAGGGCAATGTCCTGCTCCTCCACCCTGCGCCACCGGCGCGGCGGGTGCAGCGCGGCGCGGGCGGATGGGTGTCACAGGCGGAACGTCTGTCGCGCCGCTTTCCTGGGAATGTCTATCTGTTGATGGCGCCGAACTACCGCGGTCAGGACGCACGGCGCTTTGCCCATCTCGCAAAGCTCGCGCAGCAGCTTGGCATCAAGCCGGTCGCGTCCGCCGCGCCGATGATGCATGTCAGCCAGCGCCGTCGCCTGACCGATGTGCTGACCTGTATCCGCAAGGGCATCAAGGTCGACGATCTTGGCCGCGCCGCCCAAACCAATTCCGAGCAGCGCATGCGCTCGCAGGCGGACATGCTGCGCCTGTTCAAGGGCCATGAGGATGCCGTGCACCGCACCGCGGAGATTGCCGCGCGCTGCACCTTCTCGCTCGACGAGCTGCGCTATGATTACCCGTCCGAGGCGACCGGCGGCGAGACCCCGGCGCAGCGCTTGCGCCGCCTCGCCCATGAGGGGCTGAAATGGCGCTACAAATACGGCGCGCCAGAGAAGGTTCGCGCCATGTTAGAGCATGAATTGGCGCTTATCACCAAGCTCCGCTACGAGCCCTATTTCCTGACCGTCAACGACATCGTGGCTTTCGCGCGCTCCCGCGGGATCTTGTGCCAGGGGCGCGGATCGGCGGCCAATTCGGTGGTCTGCTACTGCCTTGGCGTCACCTCCGTCAGTCCGGAGATCGGCACCATGGTCTTCGAGCGCTTCGTGTCAGAGGCCCGCGACGAGCCGCCCGATATCGACGTCGATTTCGAACACGAGCGCCGCGAAGAGGTGATCCAGCATATCTACGAGAAATACGGCCGCCACCGGGCGGGGCTGTGCGCCACGGTGATCCACTACCGCGGCAAGCGCGCGGTGCGCGAGGTGGGCTGGGCCATGGGTCTCAGCGATGACAGCATCGGCGCGCTCAGCAGCCAGATCTGGGGCTTCGGATCCGTGCGCGGCATTGAGCCCGACAAGATGCGCGAGCTGGGGCTCGATCCGACCGATACGCGCCTGATGCAGACCCTGATGCTGATCTACGAAATTCAGGGATTTCCCCGGCACCTGTCCCAGCATGTCGGAGGCTTCATCATCACCGAAGGTCGGCTGGACGAACTGGTGCCCATCGAGAACGCCACGATGGAGGACCGGACCGTCATCTGCTGGGACAAGGACGACATCGACACGCTGGGCATCCTGAAGGTCGATGTGCTGGCGCTGGGCATGCTCAGCTGCGTGCGCAAGGCGTTCGACCTGATGCGTGAGCACCGGGGGCTGGACTACGATCTGGCGACCCTTCCGCAAGAGGACGCGGCAACCTATGACATGCTCTGCCGCGCTGACAGTCTGGGGGTGTTTCAGGTAGAAAGCCGGGCACAGATGAACTTCCTGCCCCGGATGCGGCCGCGCACTTTCTACGATCTGGTGATCGAGGTGGCGATCATCCGGCCCGGACCGATCCAGGGCGACATGCTGCACCCGTTCCTAAAACGCCGCAACGGCGAGGAGGAGGTCTCGTTCCCCTCTGACGCGCTGGGCGAGGTGCTGGGCAAGACGCTGGGCGTGCCGCTCTTTCAGGAGCAGGCGATGCAGATCGCCATCATCGGCGCGGGCTTCTCACCCGAAGAGGCCGACCGCCTGCGCCGCTCGCTCGCGACCTTCAAGAAGCACGGCAACGTGTCGGAGTTCCGCACCCGGTTTCTCAAGGGCATGGCGCAGAATGGCTACGCGCCGGACTTCGCGGAGCGCTGCTTCAGCCAGATTGAGGGGTTCGGCTCCTACGGCTTCCCCGAAAGCCACGCCGCCAGCTTTGCGCTGCTGGTCTATGCCTCGTCCTGGATGAAATGCCACCATCCCGGCATCTTCGCCTGCGCGCTTCTCAATTCGCAGCCCATGGGCTTTTACGCCCCGGCGCAGATCGTGCGGGACGCCCGCGAGCACGGGGTAGAGGTGCGCCCGGTCTGCATCAATGAGAGCCACTGGGACTGCACGATCGAGCCGGACGGCCAGGGCGGGCTGGCCCTGCGTCTGGGCTTCCGGCAGATCAAGTCGATGAAGGAGGACGAGGCCAACTGGCTCACCGCCGCCCGCGGCAATGGCTACCTGACGGTCGAGGATGTCTGGCGTCGGGCCGGCACCCCGCCCCACGTCCTGACTATTCTGGCAGAGGCGGACGCCTTTTCGGGCATCGGCCTGTCCCGCCGTGATGCGCTGTGGCAGGCCCGGGCCATCAAGGGGGACGCGCCCTTGCCGCTTTTTGCGGGCGATATGGACGGCGAGGGGCTGTTCGAGCCCAAGGTCAGCCTGCCCGACATGTCGCTGGGCGAGCAGGTGGTGGAGGACTTCGTCTCGATGCGCCTGACCCTGCGCGCCCACCCGGTCGCGCTGATCCGGCACCGGCTGACCCCCGGCACGCCCCGCTTGACCGAGCCCGCCACGCGGTTAGGCTCGCCATTATGAAACGTCTCATACTGATCCCCGCTCTCGTGCTTGCCTCTGCCGCCTTCGCCCATCAGGGGGTCAAGGACTCGCAGGTCTTGGCGCGCATGGAGCTGATGAAAGAAGTCGCAGCCGATATGAAAGTGCTGGGTCAGATGGCCAAGGGCCAGACGGCGTTCGATGCAAGCAAGGCGCGGACCAGCGCCGCCAATCTCAGTGCCCACGCGACCGAGACGATCCGATTGTTCGAAGCCAACGCCACTGATCCGAAAAGCGAGGCCCTGCCCGCAATCTGGGAGAATTTCCCGGAATTCACCGCGCAAGCGCAGGACATGGGTGCGGCCGCGGATGCTCTGAAGCTGGGCTCTGACGCGGAATTTCGCGAAAGCTTCACCGCCCTCGCACAGACCTGTGGAAGCTGCCACAAGACGTTCCGCCAGAAAAACTGACCCTAGCGGCAGGTCACACTAGAAATCAGATTGTTCGTATCGATGTCGATCGTCAGCCGGTCGGGACTGAAATCCATGGTGATCACATCCTCAGGCCGCAGCACACGCGAGGGTTGCGGCAGAACGATCCCGTCCAGGATCGAGGCATTGCGGCCCAGCAGGTAGTAGAAATCCTCTGCTCCGCACCGTGGCACGCCATCGAAATCTGCGGGGTCCGACGGGCGCGGGCCACATGCCGCCAGCAAAAGGCATAGGGGAACAAGGAATCGCATTGCACGGATTTAAGGTCTCCGGCGTCCCGGCGCAATCCAAGGGGCGTTGCCTTTGGCGGGTGGTTGCGCATAGTTGAACGCGATCAAATTTAGGGGAGATCTCATTATGCGCACCAAAGCAGCCGTCGCGATAGAAGCCGGAAAGCCGCTCGAGGTGATGGAGGTTAACCTTGAAGGGCCCAAGCACGGCGAGGTTCTGGTCGAGATGAAAGCCACCGGGATTTGCCACACGGACGAGTTCACCCTGTCCGGTGCTGACCCCGAAGGTCTGTTCCCGGCGATCCTGGGCCACGAAGGCGCGGGCGTCGTGGTCGACGTGGGCCCCGGCGTGACGACGCTGAAGAAGGGTGACCACGTGATCCCGCTCTACACGCCCGAGTGCCGCGAGTGCGAATATTGCCTGAACCCCAAGACGAACCTGTGCCAATCGATCCGCTCGACCCAAGGCCAAGGCCTGATGCCGGATGGCACATCGCGTTTCTCGACACTCGATGGTGACCCGATCCTGCACTACATGGGCTGCTCGACTTTCGCGAACCACTCCGTGGTGCCAGAGATTGCGCTGGCGAAGGTCCGCGAGGACGCACCGTTTGACAAGATCTGCTATATCGGCTGCGGCGTGACCACCGGCATCGGCGCAGTGATCAACACCGCCAAGGTCGAGATCGGCTCGCGCGCTATTGTCTTCGGGCTTGGTGGCATCGGTCTGAACGTGATCCAAGGCCTGCGACTGGCGGGCGCGGATCAGATCGTGGGCGTGGACCTGAACCCGTCCAAGGTGGAAATGGCCACCCGCTTCGGCATGACCGATTTCGTCAACCCGAACGAGGTCGACGGCGACATGGTCGCCCATCTTGTCGAGCTGACCAAAGGTGGTGCGGACTACACGTTCGACGCGACTGGCAATGTCGGTGTGATGCGCACAGCGCTCGAATCCGCGCATAAAGGCTGGGGCGAAAGCATCATCATCGGGGTCGCTCCGGCGGGCGCCGAGATCAGCACCCGGCCTTTCCAACTGGTCACTGGCCGCAGCTGGCGCGGGACGGCCTTTGGCGGGGCGCGCGGGCGCACCGATGTGCCCAAGATCGTGGACTGGTACATGGATGGAAAGATCGAGATCGACCCGATGATCACCCACACGATGGGGCTGGACGACATCAATAAGGGCTTCGATTTGATGCACGAGGGCAAATCGATCCGCTCCGTCGTGGTCTACTAGATGGCGGATCGTGATCGGCCGCTTTATGCCGTCCTGATCGACGCCGACAACATTCCCGCAGACCACGCCGAGGCGATCCTGAAGGAGGTCACCACCTTCGGCGAGCCTGCCTTGCGCCGCGTTTACGGCGACTGGTCGTCGGGCCAGCTGAAGCGTTGGTCGGAAAAAATCCGCGGGCTTGGCCTCGTGGCCCATCAGGAGACGGCCAATACCAAGGGCAAGAACGCCTCCGACATCGGGTTGGTGATCGACGCGATGGATATCCTCCACACGGGTCGCTTCGATGGGTTCGTGCTAGTGTCCTCCGACAGTGATTTCACTCGCCTTGCGTCGCGCATCCGCGAGGAAGGGCTCGACGTTATCGGGATTGGCGAGGGCAAGGCCCCCGAGGCGCTGCGCAATGTGTGCAATCGCTTCGTGTTGATCGAAAACCTGGTGGAAACGCCGCCGGAGGCCGCAAAAGGCGCGTCGCGGCCCGCTGGCAAGCAGGATCCGAAACACGCGATTCCGCTGATCCTGCGGGCTATGGAGAAAGTGAATACCGACGACGAATGGTGTCCGATGGGACCAGTTGGCCAGTACATCATGGCCGACAATCCCGATTTCGATACGCGTACCTACGGCGAGGCAAAGCTGAGTGATCTGGTGAAGAAGCTGCGCCGGTTCGAGACCCGCAAAGAAGGAAACCAGCTGATGCTGCGCCGGGTCGACTAGACCCCGTAGCGCGCCAAGAACATGTCGACCGCACCTTCAATCACGCGGTCGATCTGTTCTTGGGTCGGCTTTTCGATGATGTTGAAAATCATCTGCACGAAGATCTCGGACTTCATCAATTCCTGGAACTGCATCGCGGCCAGGCTGACATCCTCGATCTTCAACTCACCCCTTGCGCAGGCGTGCTCGAAGTACTCTGTCAGGCGGTCTTCAAGCAGTTTCGGGCCGGACATGTAGAACTCGCGGCCAAGTTCGGGAAACCGATCCGACTCCGCCACGCAAATGCGGAAAATCCGCTGTGCGAAATCCGACGTCAGGAATTCCATCATCTTGTAGGACATGCCGGTCAGCATCTCGCGCACAGGCACATCGGTGGCATCCACCTGCAGGGCGCGATCGGCCTGCGCGGCGCATTCGTTCTTCGCGACCTCGAAGAAGAGAACGCGTTTATCGGGGAAGTAGCTGTAGAGCGTGGCCTTCGATACTCCGGCCTCTTTCGCGATCAGATCGACGCTTGCGCCCTCGAAGCCTTGGGCGAGGAATACGTCACGCGCGCCGGCCAGTACTTGGTCGTACTTGCGGCCACGTTTGATCTCTGGCGTGTTCCCGTCCAATGAAGTGTCTCCTGATCCCCTAGGGTGCATCTTAGACCATTCAGTTCAGAATCAGCAATATGTCCAAATAATTATGGGGTGGGCCTGTGACCCACCCCATTGTGCGCGACGTTGCCGGGGAGAGCGTGTCGCGCCTCGCGCAATCCCGCGGGAGGGACGGAAAGCTTTGCGGTATACCGAAAATCACTGGTTCTTCGTGATCGAGCCGAGTCCCGCGTTTTTCGTCACAGTGTCCGTCTTCACATCCGTGGGGAAATCAAAGTCCGGTGGGAAGACGATGTTAGCCGCGAATGCGGGAGCGGCGGCGATGATTGACAGGGCGACGAGCGCGGATTTGAGGGCGATCATGTGCTAACTCCTTGTGAAGTGAACTGATTGGTTTAGAAGTCAACTAAACCGTACGGTTCACCTTTTCAAGAGGTAAATGAACAGATCAGTTCACTTTGCGTCACTGACTTCCTCTGTTTCCTCCCGCATGGGCATGATATCGCAGCAGGGATGCTGGAGATATTTCTGAAAACACTGCCCTTTTTCGCGATTATCGCGGTCGGGTACTGGGCGGGGCGCAGCCGGTTCTTCACGGCTGAAGCAACCGCCTATCTGACGAAATTCGTCTTTTATTTCGCGCTCTCTGCCATGCTGTTCCGCTTCTCGGCGAATCTGTCGATGAGTGAAATCCTCGATTGGACCTTCGTAATCGCCTATTTCTGGGCGACCCTCTTTGTCTACCTCATCGTCACTGCCGTCGCTTTGTTACGCTGGCGCTCGATCGAGGAAGCCGCCATCGAAGCGCAATGCGGCGTCATCGGCAACGTCGGATTCCTGGGCGTACCGATGCTGGTGCTTTTGATGGGCGAGGCCGCCATTGGGCCGGTGATGCTGGTGCTTGCTGTCGATCTGATCTTCTTCGGAAGCCTCGTGGTGATCCTGATCACCGGCTCGCGGGATGGGCGCATGTCGCTTGGCATCTTGAAAACGGTGGGCACCGGCCTTTTGAAGAACCCGATGATCGTGTCCATCGTGCTGGGCTTCACATGGTCCGCGATGGAATGGCCGATCCCGGGACCGTTCAACGAGTTTCTGTCGATCCTCGGCGGCGCGGCCACGCCCGGTGCGCTTTTTGCCATTGGCGCCTCACTGGCCTCCAAGGCGGCGGAGCGGATGGTCGTCGCAAGCTGGCTGTCCTTCTCAAAACTGGTGCTGCATCCGGCGATGGTCGCGATCGCGGCGCTCCTGATCTTCCCTGTCGAGCCTTACGCCGCCTCTGTGATGATCGCCGCCGCAGCGCTGCCGGTCGCGGGCAACGTCTACATGATCGCGCAGCATTACGGGGTTGCGCCGACCCGGGTGTCCGCGAGTATCCTCATTTCAACCGCCATCTCCATCGTGTCGGTGTCGCTCGTCATCGGCTGGGTCAGTTAAGGAACAACCATGGAAACCATCTCCGAGAACGCCTGTTTCGGCGGGACCCAAGGGGTCTACACGCACCGCTCCGAGAGTTGCGATTGCGACATGACGTTCGGTCTGTTCATGCCCGAAGAAGCGCAACACGGCCCGGTGCCGCTGCTTTGGTATTTGTCGGGCCTGACCTGCACCCATGAGAACGCCATGACAAAGGCGGGTGCGCAAGGGTGGGCAGCCGATCACGGAATAGCGGTGGTTTTCCCTGACACGTCGCCGCGTGGCGAGGGCGTAGCCGATGACGAGGCCTACGATCTGGGCCAAGGTGCGGGCTTCTACGTCAACGCGACCGAGGCGCCGTGGTCCAAGCATTTCCAGATGTATGACTACATCACGAAGGATCTGACCTCGGTCCTGTTCAACGCCTTCGCGCTTGACGAGACCCGGCAGAGCATCACGGGGCATTCGATGGGCGGGCACGGCGCTTTGACCCTCGCTATGCGCGAACCGGGCCGCTTTGCCAGCGTCTCGGCGTTCTCGCCGATCTGTAATCCAACGGGTTCCGACTGGGGCAAGAAACAGTTTTCGGCCTATTTAGGCTCGAATGAAGCCAGTTGGTCCGCGCATGACGCCAGCGCCTTGATGGCGGAAAAAGGCTTCGATGGCCCCATGCTGATCGACACCGGCACGCAGGACCAGTTCCTCGACTTATTGCGCCCAGAGACCTTGGCAGAGGCTGCCGCCAAGCGCCGCCAACAGATCAATTTCCGGATGCAACCGGGCTATGATCACTCCTACTTCTTCGTTTCCACCTTCATGGAAGAGCACATCACCTTCCACGCAGAGGCGCTTTACGCATGATTAGGGCGGTCATCTTTGACATCGGCAACGTGCTGATCGAATGGCAGCCGGAGCGGTTCTATGACCGCGCCATTGGCGAAGATCGCCGTCGCGCGATGTTCGAGACCGTCGACCTGCACGGGATGAACGACAAGGTCGACACGGGCGCACCCTTCAAGGAAACGATCTATCAGACCGCCGAGGATTATCCGGAGTGGCGCCGCGAAATCCAGATGTGGCATGACCACTGGATCGAGCTTGCGGCGCCGGTCTACGGCCACTCGGTCAAACTGCTCCGTGCGCTGCGGGCAAAGGACGTGCCCGTGTTCGCATTAACCAACTTCGGGATCGGCAGCTTTGATTATGCGGAGTCCATCTATCGTTTCTTAGGCGAATTCGATCGGCGCTATGTGTCCGGCCATATGGGCGTGATCAAACCCGATCCGCGCATCTACGAGATGGTCGAGCAGGACTGCGGATTGGCCCCGGACAGCCTGCTTTTCGCGGATGACCGCCCCGCCAATATCGAAGCGGCAGAGGCGCGGGGGTGGAACGCACATTTGTTCACCTCGCCCGCCGGTTGGGCGCAATGCCTCGTAAGTCACAAGTTGCTGACGGAAGATGAGGCGCGCCCGTGACGGTGCAAATCATAGATTTCGACGCGGGGAACGAGATCCTGTCCTGGAGCGGTCTTTTGGACGCATTCGCCAAGGGCCATCAGCTGCCAAAAGCCGAGATTGGCGATACGTTCCTCTATCGCGACCCCGACACGATGTTGTCCCGCTCGGCCTGGATCGATGGTCTGGGCGTGGCTGTGAAGACCGCAACGATCTTCCCCGGCAACGTGCAATCCGGCGCGCCAGCGATCAACGGGTCTGTGTCACTGTTCTCGGACGATGATGGAAGCCTCGAAGCGATGCTCGATTTCCATTTGATCACCAAGTGGAAGACCGCGGGCGACAGTCTTTATGCGGCAAGCTTGCTCGCAAATCCTGATGCCGAGCGCATCCTGATTGTCGGAACAGGGGCCGTTGCCGGAAACATGGTCGGCGCCTACCGCAGCGTGTTCCCAGCCGCGCAGATAAGCGTCTGGGGCAGAAACAGAGTCAATTGCGACCGGTTCGCCGAGGCGCATGGGGTGCAGGCGGTTCAGGACCTAGAAGCGAGCGTCGGCGAGGCCCATATCATCTGCACCGCGACCATGAGCACTGAGCCCGTAATTAAGGGAGATTGGCTGCAGCCCGGGCAGCACCTCGATCTGATCGGCGCTTACCGCCCTGATATGCGCGAGGTTGACGATACGGCCCTGCAACGCGCCAAGATATTCGTCGACAGTTTCGCAACAACCCTCGACCATATCGGGGAGCTGAAAATCCCGCTCTCCTCTGGCGCGATTGGCCGCGAAAGTGTGATCGCCGATTTTTATACCCCCGACGCGTTTCAGAGGGATGCAGACGATATCACGATCTGCAAGAATGGCGGTGGCGCGCATCTTGATCTGATGACCTGCCGCCATCTGCTTGACCTGTGGAACGCACGCTGAGCTAAGCGGGTTGCGCGGACCAAGGCTTCTCGCGCACGGGAAGATGCACGATCGCGCTAAACGCCCCGACCCCGACACCTACCCACCACACGGCCGTGTAGTCACCCGTGATGTCGTACATCTGACCGCCAAGCCAGACGCCCAGAAAAGACCCTAACTGGTGGGAAAAGAACACGATCCCGTAGAGCGTTCCCATGTAGCGGAGCCCATATATATGCGCCACAAGCCCGGATGTGAGCGGGACGGTCGCCAGCCACAGGCTTCCCATGCCAAGACTGAACAAGATCACCGTGGTCGGTGTCATCGGAACAAGGATAAACCAGGCCGCAATGATCGTCCTTCCAGTGTAGATCGCCGCAAGCAGGTACTTTTTCGAGTACCGCTTACCAAGATATCCCGCGAAGATCGTACCGCCGATATTGGCCGCACCAATCAACGCAATCGACAAGGCGCCCAAGGCGGAGGTGGTCGTCACACCCATACCCGCGAGCATGCCGCCGGGATCAATTGGTCCGCACACCTCGGTCACGAACGCGGGGAAGTGCGCGGTAACGAAAGACAACTGGTAGCCGCAGGAAAAGAACCCCAGGAAGATCATCGTGTAGGACGGATCCTTGAAGGCGCGCTTCAGCACCGTGCTCAGGCTCTCTTCCAACTCTTGCTTCGACGCAGTGGGCGCGCGCATGAAAGGCAGCGCGAAAAGCGACAGCAGCATCACCACGGCGAAAATGATGAAGACCATCTGCCACGAATAAAAGCCAAGCAGATATTCCGCGACCGGCGCGCCGAAGACTTGCCCGGCGGACCCCGCAGCGGTCGCGATGCCAAGGGCCATCGAGCGGTTCTCGTCCGAGCTGGCACGCCCGACCATGGCAAGGATGACGCCGAAGCCAGTGCCCGCAATGCCGAATCCCACCAGTATTTCATAGAATTGATGCGCGCCCGGCGTGATCGCGAAGGAGCTCAGCACCAAGCCCGCTGCGTAGAACAGGGCGCCGAGAATGATCGCCTTGCGGTCTCCGACCTTCTCGGCGATTGCGCCAAAGATCGGCTGCCCAATACCCCATGCGAGGTTCTGGATCGCGATGGCGAGGCTGAACTCGGACCGTGGCCAGCCAAATTCCTCGCCAATGGGAATCTGAAACACCCCGAAACTCGCGCGAATGGCGAAGCCCAGCATCATGATGATGCATCCGACGATCAGAACCGGGGTGAATAAAGGCGTGCGTGTATCGACCATTGGGCGACGCTGATTGAATTTCCAGTTTGCGTCAATTCAGGATTATTGCGACATCAGAACAGTATTTTTTATGAGACCCGACGCATGCTGCTGACAGACGCCTATGAGACCAAAGTGAAGTCGGGTGAATTAGAGCCTGATCCTACTCAGAAAGAGGCGCTGCCTTACTTTGACAGCGTGGCCGAGGGCTTGGCTCAGGCGAAGTCAAAGAAGAAGCTTTTCGGGTTCTTCGGCGCTGATGAGGTGCCCGTGAAGGGCCTTTATCTGTGGGGCGGAGTGGGGCGTGGCAAGTCCATGTTGATGGACCTGTTCTTCGAGACCGTGCCGGTCGAGCGAAAGCGGCGGGTGCATTTTCATGCCTTCATGCAGGAGGTGCATGGGGCGATGCACGAAGTGCGCAAGACCGGGGTTGATGATGCGATCAAACCTGTTGCCGAGGACATCATTCGCGACGTGCGTCTGCTGTGTTTCGACGAGATGCAGATCACCGATATCACCGATGCCATGATCGTCGGGCGGCTGTTTCAAAGCCTGTTTGCCGCAGGTGTCGTGGTCGTGACGACCTCTAATCGCGTGCCCGATGATCTCTATAAGGATGGCCTGAACCGCAATCTGTTCCTGCCCTTTATCGAGCTGATCAAGGATCGGCTGATCGTGCATGAATTGGCGTCAGAGACGGATTACCGACAGGACCGGCTTGAGGGCGAGCAGGTCTATTTCCACCCGGCAAATGCCGAGGCGCAAGACAAGATTTCTAAGATATGGCAAGGGTTTACGAATGGTCAGAGCGAGCCGTTGACCCTGCGCGTCAAGGGTCGTGATGTGCGGATCCCGGCGTTCCATAACGGTGTTGCGCGGGCGAGTTTTTACGATCTGTGCGGTTTGCCCTTGGGGGCTGCGGACTACCTCGCGCTGGCAGAGGCCGCGCGGGTTCTGATCCTCGAAAACATCCCCTGCCTGTCGCGCGATAACTTCAATGAAGCCAAGCGGTTCGTGACCCTGATCGACGCCTTGTACGAGGCCAGGACCCGGCTGATCTGCTCCGCCGCGGACCGGCCGGAACGGCTATATCTTGAGGGAGAAGGCGCGTTCGAATTCGAGCGCACCGCGTCGCGCCTACGCGAGATGATGGGGGCGGAATGGGGTGTCGGATAGCTGTCGGCTTTGCGTCGGACTTTTGTCGGGCAAAAGGTCAGCCGTTCTGACGGAGCACTTCCCCGGCCAGATAGAGAGACCCGCAAATCAAGACAGGTGCCTCAGGATGGTCTGTCGCAAGCTTTTTTAACGCATCTTCAACGCTTTCGGCTTCAAAGGCCTCCATCCCGACGTCGCGCGCAGCGGTGGCTGTGTCGGCGGCAGAGAGCGTCGCGGTCTCGCCCGGGATCGAAACCGCGTGAAGCGAGGCGGCGACCTCAGCCAAGGGGACCATGTAGCCGCGCACATCTTTGGTATTGAGCATCCCGCAAATAAGATGGACACGCCCGGCTTGGGGGCGCAGGACATCGGCGATGGCCTGCCCGGCAGCCGGGTTGTGCCCACCATCCAGCCAAAGCGGACCCGATGCGGCGTCGGCCAGCGGTCCGGATTTCAGACGTTGCATCCGGGCGGGCCATACGACGTTTTTCATCGCGGCCTCATACGCCGCCGGCCCGAGGTCAAGATGGCGCAAAACCGCAAGCGCGGCCCCTGCATTCTGGATTTGATGTGCGCCCGGTAATGCGGGCAGCGGCAGGTCCAGCAAACCGTGGTCGTCCTGGAAGATCAGTCGCCCGCGTTCCTCGAACGCATGCCAATGTTGCCCGTGGGCCAATAGCGGAGCGCCCAGTTTCGCCACGCGCTCTTCGATCACGTCGAGCGCCTCTTCGTGCTGCGGGCCTACCACACATGGCACGCCGCGTTTGATGATGCCTGCCTTCTCGCCCGCGATTTTTGCGAGCGTATTGCCGAGGAAGGCTTCGTGATCGATGGAGACCGGAGTGATCACAGTCATCTGGGGCTCAATGACATTGGTGGCGTCAAGACGACCGCCCAAACCGACCTCGAGTAGAGTGAAATCGGCTCTAATCCGGCTGAAAGCCAGTAGCGCGGCGACAGTCGTGATTTCGAAATAAGTGATCGGATCGGGGCCATTGGCGACATAACATTCATCGAGCACCTCGGTCAGATGATCCTCTGAGATCAACTCGCCTGCGAGCCGGATGCGTTCGTGAAAGCGCGCAAGATGGGGCGAGGTGTAGGCGTGAACGCTGTGCCCCGCGCCTTCCAGCCCGGCGCGGATCATGGCCTGGGTCGAGCCCTTGCCGTTGGTGCCCGCGATATGGATCACCGGCGGAAGGTTGTCTTGAGGGTTTCCGACCGCGTCGAGCAGGCGCCAGACGCGATCGAGGGTCAGGTCAATGACTTTTGGATGTAGCGCCATCATCCGTTCAAGGATGGCGTCGCTCCCGCTGCTCACTCCGCGTTTTCCGCAGGTTTAGAGTCTGTTTCCGCCTTTTCCACCGGGGCGGGAAGGTCGGCCATGACCGCAGGCGGCTGCTTCATCATCATCCGGATGATCGTGACCAATTCTTCCTTCATCTGCTTGCGGTGGGTCACTCGATCCAGCATGCCATGATCGAGCAAATATTCGGCGCGCTGAAAGCCCTCGGGCAGTTTCTCGCGGATGGTTTGTTCGATCACGCGCGGGCCCGCGAAACAGATCAGGGCGTTCGGCTCGGCGATATGCACGTCACCCAGCATCGCGTAGGACGCGGTCACGCCGCCGGTGGTCGGATGGGTCAGCACTACGATATAGGGCAGGCCCGCTTCCTTGAGCATCTCGACCGCAACCGTGGTGCGGGGCATTTGCATCAGGGACAGGATGCCTTCCTGCATGCGAGCGCCGCCCGCGGCTGAAAACAGGATCAGGGGGCGCTTCGTGGCGACAGCGCGCTCGGCGGCGGCGATGATCGCGTTGCCGACATACATGCCCATCGAGCCCGCCATGAAGCTGAAATCCTGACAGGCGGCGACGACGGGCGTGCGCATGATTTCACCCTCGGCGACCAGCATCGCTTCCTTCTCGCCGGTTTGCTTTATGGCCGCCTTCATGCGGTCGGGGTATTTCTTCTGATCCTTGAAATGCAGCGGGTCGGACAGCGGCGCGGGGACCTCGACCTCGGTGAAGATCCCGCCGTCGAACAGTGTGCCGAAGCGCGCCCGGGCGGTGATCGGCATGTGGTGGTCGCAGTTGGAGCAGACGTTGAGGTTCTCGGACAGCTCCCGGTGAAACAGCATCGTTCCGCACTCGTCGCACTTGGTCCACAAGTTCTCCGGCACCTCGCGGCGCGAGAACAACGAGTTGATCGTCGGGCGGACGTAGTTGGAAATCCAGTTCATAAGGCTCTGCTCCCGTGTTCGTTTTCAGTTAATCCCGACCGGGGCGAAATGCAATCAGCGCAGGACACGGCGCAGGGTGATCCAGATGACGGTCAACACGGTGATATCGATGAGCAGGTAGGTGCGCACGATCTCCACGTCGTCCATCGTGAAGGGGGTGTGGAACAGCGCGAGGCCCGACAGCTCCCCGGGCACCCCGACGATAAGAAGGGCCAGGAAGTTGTTGGCGAAATGCAGGCCCATCGCAGCGGCGAGGTTGCCGGTAATGCGCGTCAGATCAGCGGCCACGACCCCGAAGAGCGTGGTCGCGAAAACGATCATATAGGCAAGAACAGGGTCTATTGTGTTGTCGAAATGCCCCAATCCGAACAGCAGCGACGGCAGCACCATCCACCAGAACCAATGCTGAAACCGTGCGGCCACCTGCTGCTGGATATAGCCGCGAAAGACCAGCTCTTCGGCGGTGGTCTGGATGAAAAGAAGCGGGATCGCCCAGGGCAGGTAGGTGGCCCAGGTAGCGAGGTCGAGATGCGGGATCACCTCGTGCGGAGACAGGAACAGGCTCAGGATCGAATTGATCACCTGGATGCCCAGAAGCACCCCGATCGCGATCAGGAAATATCGGCCGAAATCTGTTCTGGGGCCCAAGAGCGAGCGCAAGCCGCGCCAATGCCACAGGCACATCGCCAATGCCGCCACCGCCATGCCGATGAATGTCGCAAGCACGATGAACATCTGCCCCGGCGTGCTGTCCTCGCTGAACATCAGCGCTGCGCCGTCCACGCCTTCGAGTTCCGGAAAGATGTAGGAGGCGGGCACGATGCCGAAGGCGATGATCGCGAAGGCGAGGCCCATATAGACCGCCAGACCAGTGAGCAATCCTAGGACGAGCCGCCAGATGGCGGGGTAGCGGCGGGCGGGGGCGATATAGGCCTCGAAGGCGGGGGTACGGTCGAACATGCGCCATAGGTAGGACGCGCGTCCGGAAGGCGCAATCGCGCTTGTGCCACTGGGGCTGGGTCTTTATTCCCGTCTCCAACGCTTTTCAGGGAGGCATCCATGCTGAAGAAACCCACCGACAAAACCAACCTGCCCAGTCGCTACGTGACCGAGGGCCCGGCGCGCGCGCCGCATCGCTCCTACTTCTACGCGATGGGTCTGGGCGACGACGAGATTCACCAGCCCTTTGTCGGTGTGGCGACCTGCTGGAACGAGGCCGCGCCGTGCAACATTGCGCTCAACCGTCAGGCCCAGGCCGTGAAGCTGGGCGTCAAGGAAGGCGGCGGCACCCCGCGCGAGTTCACCACGATCACTGTAACCGACGGCATCGCGATGGGCCACGAGGGCATGCGGTCCTCGCTCGCGTCGCGCGAAGCGATTGCCGACACGGTGGAGCTGACCATGCGCGGGCATTGCTACGACGCATTGGTGGGCCTTGCGGGCTGCGACAAGTCGCTGCCGGGCATGATGATGGCGATGATCCGCCTGAACACGCCGTCGGTCTTCATCTATGGCGGCTCGATCCTGCCGGGAAAGGCGCCTGCGGGCGCCGATGTGCCGGATGAGTACAAGAACCGTGACCTGACCGTGCAGGACATGTTCGAGGCCGTCGGCAACCACCAAGCGGGCAACCTGAGCGACGCGGCATTGGAAGTGCTGGAGCGCGTGGCATGCCCGTCCGCCGGGGCGTGCGGCGGTCAGTTTACCGCGAACACCATGGCCTGCGTGTCCGAGGCGATTGGCCTCGCGCTGCCCAACTCCGCCGGCGCGCCTGCGCCCTATGAGAGCCGCGATCAGTACTCCGTGGCTTCGGGCCAGGCGGTGATGACCCTGATCGAGAAGAACATCCGCGCGCGCGACATCTGCACCCGAGAGGCGTTCGAGAACGCCGCCCGCGTCGTCGCCTGCACCGGCGGCTCGACCAATGCGGGTCTGCACCTGCCCGCGATGGCCCATGAGGCTGGCATCGACTTCACGCTGCAGGACGTGTGCGAGATCTTCCGCGACACGCCCTACTTCGTGGATTTGAAGCCCGGCGGGCAATATGTGGCGAAGGACTTGTATGAGGCGGGTGGTGTGCCGGTCGTGATGAAAGAGCTGCGCAAGGCGGGCCTGATCCACGAAGACTGCATGACCGCGACCGGCTATTCCATCGGCGAAGAGATCGACAAGGTCTCGCTCGAAGCGGATGGCAAGGTGATCTACTCCATCGCCGAGCCGATCTCGAAAACCGGTGGCGTCGTGGGGCTGATGGGCAACCTCGCGCCCGAGGGTGCCATCGTGAAGGTCGCGGGCATGGAGCAGCAGCACCAGATGTTTACCGGTCCCGCCCGCGTCTTCGAATGCGAAGAAGATGCGTTCGAGGCCGTGCAGAAGCGCGAATACGAGGAAGGCGAAGTGATCGTCATCCGCAACGAAGGCCCCGCAGGCGGGCCGGGCATGCGCGAGATGCTGGCCACCACTGCTGCCCTGTCGGGTCAAGGCATGGGTAAGAAGGTGGCGCTGATCACCGATGGGCGCTTCTCTGGCGCGACCCGGGGCTTCTGTGTTGGCCATGTTGGACCCGAGGCGGCCCATGGCGGCCCGATTGGCCTGCTGAAGAACGGCGATGTCATCACGCTGAACGCCATCACGGGCGAGATTAGTGTCGATTTGACCGATGATGAGCTTGCCGCACGCAAGGCCGACTGGAAAGGCCCACGCAAGACGATCTACGCCTCCGGCGCGCTTTGGAAATACGCGCAGCTGGTGGGGTCGAGCCGCCTAGGCGCAGTGACCCATCCGGGCGCCAAGGCAGAAAAACACATCTATATGGACATCTGACCACATGCGCTTTTGGGGAGGAGCGGCAGTCGCGGTGCTGGCCCTGTCGGGCTGTGACATCGCGCTGCCGGGCGGGTCGGTTCCGCAATCCGAGATTATCGTAACGGCGGACCGGGTGACCCTGCGCGGGCCAACGGGGTTTTGCGTCGATCCCGACAGCAGCCGTCACCGCCCATCCGAGGCATTCATCGTGTTCGGGAATTGCGCGGCGATTGCCGGCAATGACGAGCTGCCACAGCCGTTTGTGCGCGCGTTTGCGACCGTGACGGTCCTGCCCTCTCAGGCGGGGTCCACGGCGCTGGGCGATTCGGGCGTTGCGTTGGAGCAGTTCTTCTCTTCGACCGCGGGCAAAGCGGCGCTGAGCGGCAATGGCGATCCCGACACCGTAGAGGTCCTGGACAGCTTCCTGCGCAACGGTGCGTTTTTCGTGCACGCGCGCGACCGCTCCGGCGGGAGCATCCCCGGGGCGGACAACACCTATTGGCGCGGGTATTTTGACGTGAAGTCCTCTTTGGTCGCCGTGTCGGTGATGGGATTGGAAAGCGCGCCGCTGTCCAGCAGCGATGGGTTGGCCACGCTTTACGATTTTGCGAACTCAATCCTTGAAGACCAAAGGCCCAATCAGACCGCCCCCGCCAGTTCCAACCCGGACGATGTGCAGAACACAGGATTGCTGCGCCGTTTATTTGGTTGAAACCATTGTTTGCAATATAGAAACAATGATAGCGCTTTAGGGCGCAGTATTTGGGGCAGTACCACTCGATATGAAGGACCGTATGCGAGAGTTCGTCAGGCGGCGGTTGCACCGCCGGAGCCTGCGCCGTTGGGAGGCGGCGATACGCGACGCGGAAACGCTTGACCTGTCGGTGCTGCGTCACCTGCGGACCCAGGCACGGCAGATGCGCCGCCGGGTGGATCAGGTCACCCATGTGGCCGACGCGCGTCTGACGCTGCCGCGCATCGGCTCCAACGCCATCCGCAAGCCCGCGCAATCGGACTGGGCGCATCGTCCCGAACTGTGGCGCGGGCCGGTTGATCCCATCGGGATGGCGGCGGTGGAAAGCCGCACGCGCATCGGCAACGCGGCGACGCTCTACCATGACTGCCAGATCTCCGAGCTGACCCTGCGCCAGGTGCGCAACACGCGGGAGGGCGATCTGGCACCCTTCGGGCTGCGCATGGACGTGTTCAAGTTCGACGGCAGCTTTTTGAGCCTTGTTCTGGACCTGCCAGAAAGCGCGACCGACGGGCTGCGCAAGAACCACATCCTGCGCATGGACACCGAGGTGGAGACGGAGAAGCCGCTGGAGATTTTCGCGCGGCTCAACATCAAATATGGCCCCAATGTCGAGCAGGTCGTGCGGGAGCTGCCGCTGGACGGCTCAGAGGCGATGGTCGAGTTCGACCTGGCGCACACGAAGATCAGCGAGCGGCGGCTGGAGCGTATCTGGATGGACCTGATCTTTGAGGGCCCGGAGATGAACGAGATCAACCTGCGCGACGTGACGTTCTCGCGCCGCCCGCGCGCCGATTTCTAAGCAGGAGACTGACCGATGAGCGACGTGACCCTGACCAAGACCCGCATCCAGGTGGGCGTCTACGAGGCGGTGCTGACCGCGCAGACCGAAGGCAACTACCATCCGGACCTGTCGGTCATCCATCTCGAGCAACCGGTCGACGGCTTGGAAATCACCGAGGATGCGAGCCTTGGGAACACGTGGCATGTCCGCTTCGCGATCCCCGCGTCCCTGCTGGGCGATGGGGTGCAGAGCTTCCTTATCATCGAGAACGCCACCGGGGAGACGCTGGACAGTTTCACCATCATCACCGGCGAACCGCTCTCCGATGATATTCGCGCCGAGATGGACCTGCTGCGGGCGGAGCTGGACATGCTGAAAAAGGCGTTCCGGCGGCATTGCGTCGAGACCGCGTGAGGGATTGCGCCGCGCGAGGCGCGCCGCCAGGCGAGGATCTGCTCCGCACCTCGGAATATTTATAAGGCAATGAAGATGTCATGACGTTGGGTTTTGCGTGACCTTGCGGCGGGCTTACGTCAACTTGGCCACGATTTCGGAGGATTTCCCATGACCGCATACCCGCACCTGCTGGCCCCGCTCGACCTTGGCTTCACGACCCTGAAAAACCGTGTCCTGATGGGCTCGATGCATACGGGGCTGGAAGAGACCAAGGACTGGAACCGCGTGGCAGAGTTCTACGCAGAACGGGCGCGCGGGGGCGTCGCACTGATGGTGACAGGCGGTATGGCCCCCAACCGCGAAGGTGGCGTTTTCCCGGGCGCGGCGGGCCTCTTTTCCGACGAGGATATTGCCAACCACAGGATTGTCACCGACCGGGTGCACGACGCAGGCGGCAAGATCGCCATGCAGATCCTGCATGCGGGCCGCTATGCCTACGGGCCGGAATGCGTCTCTGCCTCGGCCATCAAATCGCCAATCTCGCCCTTCCCGCCGACGGAGTTGGACGAGGACGGGATCGAGAAGCAGATCGCGGATATCGCCACCGCCGCCGAACGCGCGCGGCAGGCGGGCTATGACGGGGTCGAGGTGATGGGGTCAGAGGGCTATTTTCTGAACCAATTCTTGGTAACCCATACCAACAAGCGCGAGGATCGCTGGGGCGGGAGCTACGAGAATCGGATGCGGCTGCCGATCGAGGTCGTCAAACGCGTGCGCAAGGCCGTTGGCGACGATTTCATCGTGATTTACCGGCTGAGCATGATTGACCTGATCCCCAACGGCTCGACCTGGGATGAGGTGGTGATGCTCGCCAAAGAGATCGAGAAGGCGGGCGCCACGATCATCAACACCGGCATCGGCTGGCACGAGGCGCGCATTCCGACGATTGCCACCTCCGTTCCGCGTCGCGCGTTTACGTGGGTGACGAAGAAGCTGATGGGCGAGGTGTCAATTCCTGTCATCACCTCGAACCGGATCAACACGCCCGATGTCGCGGAAGACGTGCTCGCCGATGGATGTGCGGACATGGTGTCCATGGCGCGGCCCTTCCTTGCCGATCCGCATTTCGTCAAGAAGGCAATGGACGCACGTGCGGCCGAGATCGCGCCCTGCATCGCTTGCAATCAGGCCTGTCTCGACCACACATTCAACGGCAAGATCAGCTCGTGCCTGGTCAATCCCAAGGCGTGTTTCGAGACTGAGCTGGTCGTGGAGCCCGCGGAAACCGCGAAAACGGTTGCCGTGGTTGGGGCCGGACCCGCCGGTCTTGCGACCGCGCTCACGGCGGACGAGCGTGGGCACAAGGTCACGTTGTTTGACCGCGCCGACCGCGTTGGCGGGCAGCTGAACATGGCCAAGCAGGTGCCAGGCAAGGAGGAGTTCTTCGGGCTTGTGGACTGGTTCGAGACGATGCTGTCGAAATCCTCTGTCGAGGTGAAGCTGGGCACCGACGCAAGCGCAGAGATGCTGAGCGAATTCGACGAGGTCATCATCGCGACCGGTGTCTTGCCGCGCGATCCGCAGATCGACGGGCAGGACGGGCCGAACGTGCTGTCCTATATAGATGTGCTGCGCGGCAAGGCCGAAGTCGGCAAAAAAGTGGCGATCATCGGTGCGGGCGGTATCGGATTCGATGTGGCGGAGTATCTGGTGACCGATGACAGCCCGACCGAAGACCTTGATGCCTGGATGGAGGAGTGGGGCGTCACCGATCCTGCCGCCAAGCGCGGCGGGCTGGTGCCCGAAGGCCCGAAGCCCGATGCACCGGTGCGCGACGTGACGCTGCTGCAGCGCAAGTCCGAGAAGCTGGGAAAACGTCTGGGCAAGACGACGGGGTGGATTCACCGGGCCGCGCTTCAGATGAAGGGCGTGCAGATGGTGGGCGGCGTCAATTACGAGCGCATTGATGCTGAGGGCCTGCATGTTTCCGAAGGCGAGGCACGGGAGAACCCGAGGGTGATCGAGGTGGATACAGTGGTGTTGTGCGCGGGTCAGGTGTCTGAGCGCTCGCTGGCCGACCAGTTGATTGAGCGCGGGCGCACGCCGCATGTCATCGGTGGCGCGGATGTCGCGGCAGAGCTTGATGCCAAACGCGCGATTGATCAGGGCACCCGACTGGCCGCGCAGATCTGATGCCGATCTGCGAGTTCGAGACGGCGACATATCGGTGGGTGCATTTCGATGCGACCGACCCTGCCTTGCCTGCGTGGCTCGAGGCCAACGTGCCTGACCTGCCCCGGCGCACGCTTCTGCAGGTCGAGACGCGCCCGCGCTGTGACAGCTACGAGGACGGGCTGATCCTGAACCTGCGCGGCGTGAACCTGAATGAGGGCGCGTCTGCCTTCGACATGGTGTCTCTGCGCATCTGGGTGATCGACGGCCTGATTGTCACCGTGCGGTTCCGCAAGATCTTCGCTGTCGATGCGATCCGCGTCGACTTTGAGGAGGGGCGCGGACCGGAGAGCCTTGGCGCGTTCATTGTTCGGTTGGTGGACGGACTGACCGACCGGATCGAGCAGACCGTGCTGCACGGGGTCGAGGCCGCCGACGAGATCGAGGCAAAGGTCTTCGACGATGAGGTTGCGGTCGAGATCGGCCCGCTCCGCCGCGAGACCATCGGGCTGCGCCGCTATGTCGGCCCGCAACGGGATGCCTTGCAAAAACTGTCGAGCATTGATGTCGGGTTTCTGTCGAAGACCACCCATTTGCGCCTGCGCGAAGCGATGAACCGGACGACCGTGGCGGTCGAGGCCTTGGCCTCTACCCAGGACCGGCTGATCGCGGCGCAGGATCATCTCGACGCCTCGCAGGCAAATCGGCAGGGGCGCAATGGCTATGTTCTGTCCATTGTGGCTGCCATCTTCCTGCCGCTTGGATTTCTGACCGGCGTGTTCGGAATGAACGTCGCGGGCCTGCCCGGCACCGAATGGCCATATGCCTTTGCGGCCCTCTGCGCCTTCATGGTGGTCGTGGCGCTGGTGCTGATCTGGGTCTTCAAACAGCGCGATTGGCTTTAGGAAACACCTGTTTCGCCGTTTCCATGACATGAACGATCCCTACAGATACCCATTTATCGTCCAGCCTTCTTCGCATTGCTGCCCCAATTGGCGCGGATAAACCTCCCAAACGCGATTGTATTGTTTTTGAGGTATCCGGATGGATCGACTGACCGAAATGGAAGCGTTCGCCACTGTGGTGGACCAGGGGGGCTTTACCGATGCGGCCCGCAAGATGGGGATTTCCAAATCCGCCGTCTCGAAGCACGTCTCCTCCCTAGAGTCGCGTCTTGGCGCACGGCTTCTGAACCGCACGACGCGGCGCGTCAGCCCGACCGAAATTGGTCTTGCCTATTACGATCGGGCCCGCCGGGTTCTAAATGATGCGGGCGAAGCCGACGCGCTGGTCTCCTCGATGCAAAGCGCGCCATCCGGGCTGCTGCGCATCTCGGTCGCGACGGATTTCGGCGTCAATCACATGTCGCCGATCTTGGGCGACTTCCTCGTGGACTACCCAGATATCACCGTGAACATGGTGCTGAACAATCGCTTCGTGGAACTAATCTCCGAAGGGTTCGATCTGGCCATTCGCATCGGCGAGATGGAAGATTCGAGCCTGCGCGCGCGCAAATTGACGGAGACCTCGAAGCGCCTGATCGCGTCGCCCGAATATTTCAAGCAGTTTGGCCGCCCCGAGAAGATCGATGATCTGAACGAGCACAAGCTGCTGCATTATTCAAACCAATCCGCCGGAAATGTCTGGAAACTGACTGCGCCATCCGGCGAGAAGCGCCAAGTGCGCACGCAAGGCTGGCTGACCGTCAATGACGGGCAATCCCTGCTGAATGCGGCCGTCTCCGGTCTTGGCATCGCGTATCTGCCCAGCTTCCTTTATGCTGAAGCGCTGCAGCAGGGTCTGGTTGAGGAAGCCATGCCCGACCTGCCGCGCGAGACACAAGGGATCTATGCCGTCTACCCGCCCGGCCGTTACACGCAGCCGAAGGTGCGCACGTTTATCGACTTCCTGGTGGAGGCCTTCAAAGAGAAAGGCCCCGACACTTGGTAGGTCACGACTTTCCCCCGATGCTTGGCAGCATCAACTTTGGGTCGAGGTGATAATCACCTCGACCCTTCTGTTTAAGGTCCGTCCATCTTCGGTCAGATTGGGCGCGCGCGGAGCAAGGTAGCCGACGCCGTCCGCCTCGACCTGTCCGCTGGGGATACCGAACTCCGACACAAGGCGCTCTGCCACCGATTGCGCGCGCCTGCGCGACAGGTTGATGTTGCCCTGCAGCGATCCTTCGGCATCTGTGTGCCCAACAAGCGCAATGCGGATCTCGGGGTTGGCCTTCAAGTACTCGGCCAGATCGATGAGCGACAGGAACTTGCCATCGCCAAGCGACGACGATCCAGTCTCAAAACGCAAATCATCAAGCACCGCGCTGCCGGTCTGCAGCAGGGTTTCAACGACCGAGCCAAACTCGACCGTCGGCACGGACGGGGCAACTTGCGACACTAATCCACCGGATTTCGCCTCTACCTTGGTCTCGGTTTCGCTGCCGACGAGGATCATTTGCACGAAGGCTTGATCCGCGCCGCGGCTGACGAACAAGCTGATATATTCCGGCACCGGCCCGCCAAGGCGCTGGGCCGCAAGATAGCGGAAATCGCCTAGATCGACATGCATGTCTGGTTCCGGCAGCACGCGGGTGCCGAAGCGGAAATCGAAGCCCCCGCACACGTCCGTCGTGCATTCATATAGCAACTCGAACCCTGCCGACTCCAGCTGTTGGCGCAGGCTGTCCATCACCAGAAGCGTGGTTCCCCCGGCGATCTCCACGCGCCAGGCCTTCGTCAGCCCGCTGCCCTCGGCTACCAAGGTCTGAATAATCCCGTCCGCATACGGTCCGACGGGCAGTTTGTAGCTCATGAAGTCGCGCGCGATGGAGGCGGTCTCCGCAGATGGTCCCGGAAAGGTCAATTCGACCGCCGCCGATACCGGCTGGGCCACAAGGACCCACATCGCCAGAGCGCGCGCAAGGCTCATCTATGCTGGCCGTGATAGTCGTCGTTGGGGCGCATATCGATCGCCGAGGCCATGCGGTTCGTCATGTTGAAGAAACTCGCGACCGCTGCGATGTCCCAGATATCGCGGTCGGAGAAGCCGACATTGCGCAGCGCGGTGCGGTCGGACTCTTCGATCCGGTAGCTGGCTTCAGTCATCAGAACCGCGAAATCGAGCATCGCGCGCTGTCGTGCATCTAGGGGCGCGACGCGGTAATTCATCACCAGCGCCTCGCCAAGTTTCGGGTCACCAGACAGCTGCCGCACCGCCGCCCCGTGCGCGACGAGACAGTAGAAGCACTTGTTCACCGACGACACCGCGACCGCAATCATCTCCCGCTCCAGCTTGCTGAGATTGCTATCGCCAAGCATCAGATCATTATACATGCCGGTGAACGCGTTAAGCTTCTCTGGCTCGAACGCGTAGGCCTGCAGCACGTTTGGAATCATGCCCAGCTTCTCGACACAGATGTCGAAGTATTTCTGCGTCGCTTCCGGCAGCGGATCGGCCATGGGAAGGTCGAGGGCGGTCACTTGGGGTTCGGTCAAAGCGGGCTCTTTCATGGTTTGATACGGTAATGATACCGCCCAACGGGGACCATGCCCAGAGAACTGTACAGCGATTTTGCGGGCGCATTTACGTCCGTGACAGCGAGCGACTTGCGGGTCGCGCCGTGCCCGGCGGCCCAGTTTGACACGGCCTGCATCATGTGACGCCCCAGGCCGCAGCGCCGGAATTCGGGCAGGACAAGCACTGCGTGGACCATTGCAACCTGTCCATGGATCGCAACAAAGGCCGCGCCCGCAGCGCGGTCCTTAATCCGGCCAAGGATCGACGTTTTCGGCCCCTGACCCCGCTCCATGACCGCGATCCGGTCCGGACCGACACCATCTTCAACCCACAGATCCAGCATGATCTGAAGCGGGGGCCAAATCTCGAAGGCTGTGACCGGGGGGACGTCAGCCACGACGATGTCGCTCTCGAACAAAAGCGTCGGATCGACGATTTCATAGCCACGTTCAGCAAGAATAGAGTCCAATTTTTCGTCCTGATCGCGGAGGACAAAGAGCTTTGGTTGCTCTAACGCTTTCATGGCATTTTCTGCCAGCGCGACATCGGCGGCACCCACCGGATCGATGGCCTTCGCCGCCATGACGCGTTTGCCGCCGCCCTTGCCTTCCTTGATCTCCCACGGACCGACACGCGACTTGCGCGCCGCGGGCCACGTGGCCTCTAGGGTCTCGAAGATATCACTCAACGGGCACGCCCAATGTGCTGGCCAATTCTGTTTTCACGGCCACTAGTTGCGCAGCATCCGTGCCGCGCATCACCACGTTGGAGCCGTGCACGCCGTCGCGCATAAACGGGTAGGAGCCGAAAGACAGCTCCGGATGGGCCTCTGCCAACGCACCCAAAGGGCCCGCGATATCACCTTCGCCCATGTTGACGCGCAGGGTCTCTGACAGAAGTGGGTCGCCCCCGGTCAGCGTGGCCAGTACGCTTTCGACCATCGCGTGGAAGACCTTGGGCACCCCGGCCATGACGTGCACGTTTTCGATCGTGAAGCCGGGCGCGGTGGAAACAGGGTTGTCGATCAGGCGCGCGCCCTCGGGAATGCGCGCCATGCGCATCCGCGCCGCGTTGAACTCCAGCCCGGACCGCTCGTAATGCGCGGCCAGCAGCGCCCGGGCGTCTTCGCGCACATCGACATGGGCGCCAAAGGCCGCGCCGATGGCGTCCGCGGTAATGTCGTCATGGGTCGGCCCGATGCCGCCAGACGTGAACACATGGTCGTACTTGTCGCTGAGCGCGCGCACGGAGGCGATGATCTCATCGGTCTCGTCTGCGACGACGCGCGCTTCGCGCAAATCAATGCCCGCTTCGGTCAGTTTGCAGGCCAGGTGGTTCGTGTTGCTATCCTTGGTGCGCCCGGACAGGATTTCGTCCCCGATGACAAGCATGGCGGCGGTGGGGTTCGGCATGTGGCGCTCCTTGATGGCGGTCCTCTTTGTGGTATAGGCCCCGCCCATGCGCTTTCAAACCCCACTTGTCCCCGCGCGGCTGATCCGCCGCTACAAACGCTTTCTGGCCGATGTCGTGCTGGAAGAGGGCGGTCGAGAGGTCACCGCGCATTGCCCCAATCCCGGCGCGATGCTGGGGCTGAAGGACGAGGGGATGCGCATCTGGCTTGAACCGAATGAGGATCCGAAGAAGAAGCTGAAATATGGCTGGCGGCTCGCCGAGCTGGAAAGCGGCCATTTCGCAAGCATCGATACCGCGATGCCCAACCGCGCCGTGAAAGAGGCCCTGCACGGTGGGCGGATCGCAGAGCTTGCGGCCTATTCGAGCGTGCGCCCGGAAGTCGCCTATGGCACCGGAAGCAGGGTCGATTTTCTGCTGACAGGCGACGGTCTTCCGGACGCGTATGTTGAGGTCAAGAACGTGCATCTCAGGCGATCAGGGGACTGGGCGGAATTCCCGGATTGCGTGACCACCCGAGGCACGAAGCACTTGCAGGAACTGATTGAGGTCAAGCGAAGCGGGGCGCGGGCTGTCATGCTCTATCTCGTGACCCGAACGGATTGTAGGCGCTTGAAGATGGCCGGTGATTTAGACCCTAAATATGCCGAAACCTTCGATTTAGCACGTGCACACGGGATCGAAATGATGTGTTACGGCACCGATATTTCGCCCAAAGGCGTTGCGGTGACGCATGCCCTGCCCGTGGATAGCAAATCTCAGGCAATCGGTTCCTCTAGCACTTGAAACGACAGGGCCCTATATTGCGGGCAAAGACACAAAGGACAGTCCGTGGACGAGACCACCCATAAGGGCCGCATCACCAAGCAAGGGATCCGCATCTATGAGGAAGCGGACTTCGAAGGCATGGCTAAAGCCGGGGCTCTGGCGGCGCAAATCCTTGATGAGATCGCCGACCTGATCGAGCCGGGTGTCACGACCGAAACCCTCGACGATGCGATCACGAAGATGGTCGACGACGCCGGCGCCAAGTCGGCCACGATCGGCTACAAGGGCTATCAGCATGCGTCCTGTATCTCAGTCAACCATGTCGTGTGTCACGGGATCCCGGGGTCCAAGACGCTCAAGGACGGGGACATCCTGAACATCGACGTGACCGTGATCGTCGATGGGTGGTTTGGGGATACGAGCCGCATGTATGTGGCGGGAAAGCCCTCGCGCAAGGCAGAGCGGCTGATCCAAGTGACCCATGACGCGCTGTTCAAAGGGATCGAGGCGGTGAAGCCGGGCAACACATTCGGTGACATTGGCTACGCAATTCAGAAATTCGTCGAGGCACATCGCATGTCTGTGGTGCGTGATTTTTGTGGGCATGGGCTTGGCCGCGTCTTCCACGCGCCGCCCAACGTTTTGCACTACGGGCGTCCGGGGACTGGCGCCGTGCTTGAAGAGGGCATGTTCTTCACGATCGAGCCGATGGTTAATCTCGGCCGTCCAGAGACGAAGGTTCTGGCAGATGACTGGACCGCAGTCACCCGCGACAAGTCCCTGTCCGCTCAGTTCGAGCATTCCATCGGGGTGACAGCGGAGGGCTGCCGGATCTTTACCCTATCGCCCGCGGGCCGGTTTCACCCGACGAAGTAGGGCTTAACGGCTCCTTAATCAGAATCGCTCGATTTATGTCGAATGGAACATAGATCTGCCAATCTGTCCGAGGCCCCCCTTCCGGGCTTTCATCCCCATCGCCTTGATATCCAACGCTCTGCAGAGGCAGAGCAGCACGGCCATCGACAGCGCGTTCGGGAACGGTTTCTGCAAACCGGTGCCGACGCGACGAGCGATGCCGAGCTGCTTGAGATGATCCTCTACCGTGCCATTCGCAGGCGCGAGACCAGCAGCCTTGCGCGCCGTCTGTTGACAGCGTTTGGCGACTTCAACGCGGTGATCTCTGCACCGCGCAGCCAGCTTGCCGCGATCCAGGGTGTCGGAAGCGCCGTCATTCAGGAACTGAAAATCGTAGAGGCATCGGCTCATGCCATGTCCCGCGCCAAGGTCATGCACCGCGATGTGTTGTCGTCCTGGGACGCGTTGCTGGACTATTGCCGCACCAAGATGGCCCATATGGAACGCGAGCAGTTCCGCGTCCTGTTCCTTGACCGGCGCAACAGGCTGATGGCCGATGAAGCCTTGCAGACCGGAACGGTGGATCATGTCCCGGTCTATCCGCGGGAAGTCGTGAAACGCGCGCTGGAGCTGAACGCCTGCGCCCTGATCCTCGTGCACAATCACCCATCCGGGTACGCAAGCCCGTCCGAGGACGACTTAACCATGACGGAAACGGTGCAGCGCGGGGCCGAGGCGCTTGGTCTCGTATTGCATGATCACTTGATTATCGGGCACGACGGATCGTATTCGCTGCGGGCGAATGGGCAAATATAGACCCTATTTTACCCAAACTTCGACCCGTCGATTAATCGCACGACCCCATGCCGTGTCATCACAGGCCATGGGCAAAGCCTCTCCAAACGCGTCGGTTTGCAATACAATGCGCGAGAAATCTGCAGCCTCCGCCTGTTCGCGGATCAGGCCCAGGACCAGTTGCGCCCTCTTGCGCGACAGGGCCAGGTTTGGCCCGGCGGGACCCTCGCTGTCGCTGAACCCAACCAGAAGTAGTTCGCGCTCGTTGAAGGCCCCCGTTTCGAGTGCCCGGGCCAGCCGCAGGACATTTTCTTCTGACTGAACATCAAGCCGAGTGCCGCCGACAAACCGAAAGGTCGTCGACAGCCTGTCACGGTCACGCAGGGCGGCGACCATGCGCTGGAGCTCTGGCAGAGGGACCTCTTCCCCGGCCTCTGAGATAGCATGGGCCAAGCGGTCGCCCTGATCGTCAAACCGGGTTGTTGTGATTGCCTGATCGACGAAGCCCGCCCGACGGATGACGATGTCGGCGGCGGGGTCTTGGGTGAAATCAAGAAACTCCCGCGCAATCAGCGGCAAGCGGCGTGCGGGCGTATAGAGCATCAAGGGTAGCGTCAGCGGATAGTCCTCGGCCCGAAGCGCGGCAAGCGTCGCGTTCGTCTCGAAGCCGCATGTTCCGGAGACCCGCATCGGAACCGCATTCCCAACCTCGCTGAGCGTCGTGATCCCGAACGCAAAGCTGTCCCCCGCGACACGATCGGACAAATCTTCGAGCGAGGCATAGGTGGCGGGCTCCCCAACTATCTCGAGCCTGTTCGGGCGCAGGACCCGATCCTCAAACGCCTCGGCCAGTCCCGTCTGCGGAGCAGGGAGGTGGCGCAGGATCGGAATATCCGGCCCGCCGATATCCGACCAGCGAGCGGCCGTTCCGGACGCGGCGGCGGCCATCTGTTCGAGCGATATGTTGCGGGTCGATTGGCCCGGTGCGGTGATCGCGACGATCCCATCGAGCGCCACAACCCGTGCGCGCCGGCCTTTCAGCAAATCACCAGAGGCGGCATCCTTCGCCATCTGCACCTCGCCGGGCCGGGGTTCCCGCACGACCAGCGCGATATCGGCTTCCTCGGCAATAAGGTCGGCATAGCCTTCCGCGGTCGTCCCGGCGCGCAATGTAAATCGTGCGCGCACACGCTCCGCATCGCGCAGCACGAACGTAGACAAAGTGTCGTCGGTCACCTCTCTGGTCACCTCGTAGTCTTGTCGCATAGCAAAAGCGCGGATCATCGCGGGGATCAGGACGTCGGCCATCCGGCGGGTGCCTGACAAGCGCACATCGGCCACGAAGGCGTCGATGTCGGGGCAACCGGGGCCATCGCAAATCACGCCTTGCCCGTCCAGGGTCAACGGGCCGTAGATCGTCTCAACCCGGTAGAACTCGCCATCATAGGTGAGCAAGGTGCCCTCGATCACGATGGTCCCGTCGCGGGACGTCAGGCGTACATCGTCGGCCCAAGTGGCAAAGGCCACGCAGGACAGGATCGCTGCGAGAAGACTGCGTCGGAAAAAGTGCAAGGAGCCGCCCGTATCAGATTGGGCCGAGTTTCAGGTCTTGCAGGATATTTTTCAACTCAAGACTCTGTCCGACATCGGCGCAATCCCGCGCACGCAGCGTAATGTCATAAGCGGTCTCCGGCTCCCCCGGAACGGCCCGAAAGACGCGCGCCGACTGGTCCGCGCCGCAATTATCCGCAGTTATGTCAGAGCGCATGGACAGCCGCACGATCCCGCCCCGCGTCAGCTCGCCCAAGCGACGCGAGAAGATGTGCAAGACCTGCGGCTCTTCGCCCAGGCGATACATCTGTCCGTCGAGGACCTTTGGCGCATTAGACACTAATTCACCCGGATCGGCCCCTTCCCACTGCAACGCAACGCGGGCGAAGGCCGCGACCTCTGGTACTTCGGTCATCGCCGACAGCGACCCGCCGTCCGGCAAGCGGACCGATACTTGGGCTTGCGGGGTGAGCGCCGGAAGCATGAATTCGGCCTTGCCCGTCATGCTGAGGGCAGTTGTGAAGGAGAGCCCGTGATGTGTGACGTCGACGTATTGCGACGGCTCGCAGGGGGCTTGTATTTCAACCCGAAGCATCGCGTTTTCGGATGGAAGAACCGTCAGGGATGGTCCGCACGTTGTCCCGAAATTGGAAATGTTGGCCTGACGTCCGACAATCTCTGCCACCGGCACTACCGCGCTTGCCTCCGGCGCGACCTTTGCGACGGATGGCAATGTCGGCAGACGCACGGTGTCGGGAAGGACCGGACTTGCAAGGTGCTCAGATGGGCCGGCTGGCACGATGGCGGCCACGATGCCTTCTGCCGATGCCTGCGAGGATGCCAAAAGCCCTGCGGCCAAAGCCGCGGCTCTCAATTGTCTGTTCATCTGCCCGTCCTGCCGAGTTTTCTCGTTCTTGGCAGGAATCAGACCCTAAATAAGCCGGTGAGGCAAGCTTTAGACAAGCTCGCCGTGACAATGTTTGAATTTCTTGCCAGATCCACACGGGCATGGCGCGTTGCGGCCCGGATTGCCCCAGGTCGAGCGGTCATTCTCGTCAAACCCTTCGAGGGCCGCGGGCTCTTCGGCAGGCGCGGGCGCAGGCGCTTCGGTCTGCTGTGCGGCTTGTTGCTGCGCCATGAATTGAGCAAGCAGTTGTTTTTGCTCTTCTTCGCTGAGCGGACGCACCTTCGAGAGCTTTTCGGTCACATCTAGACGCAGACTGTCGAGCATACCCTCGAACAACTGGAAGCTTTCGGTCTTGTATTCGTTCAGCGGATCTCGCTGGGCGTAGCCACGGAATCCCACGACCGAACGCAGATGTTCCAGCTTCAGAAGGTGATCGCGCCACTTGCCGTCGATGGTTTGCAGAAGAACCTGCTTTTCGATGTTGCGCATCTGCTCGGGTCCGAAATCGACGGCCTTCTTGGCCATGAACTCGTCCGAGGCATCGTAAAGTCGCTCGCGGAGGTCGCCGTCATCGACGCCTTCTTCCTCGGCCCAGTCGATCACTGGCACGTCGATGCCGATCTTTTCCATCACGGCTACATAGAGCCCCTGCGTGTCCCACTGGTCCGCGTAGGATTTCGGCGGGATGTACTGATCAACCAGATCGTCGATCACCTGATGGCGCATATCCTGCGCGATCTCGCCAACCTCTTCGGCCTCCATGATTTCCATGCGCTGGCTGAAGATCGCCTTGCGCTGGTCGTTCATCACGTCATCGAACTTCAGCAGCTGCTTGCGGATATCGAAGTTGCGGCCTTCGACCTTCGCTTGCGCTTTCTCCAGCGATTTGTTCACCCAAGGGTGGGCGATGGCCTCGCCCTCTTTCATGCCCAAGGTGGACAGCATCTTGTCCAGACGCTCGGACCCGAAGATACGCATCAAATCGTCCTCGAGCGACAGGAAGAAGCTCGACCGGCCCGGGTCCCCCTGACGGCCAGATCGGCCGCGCAGCTGGTTGTCGATGCGGCGGCTTTCGTGGCGTTCTGTGGCGAGCACGAACAGACCGCCCGCGTCCTTGACCTCGGCTTCCGCCTTGGCGTGCTCGGCCTCGATGCGGGCGCGGATTTCCTCGGGATCGCCGTCTGGATCGGCATCTACTGCCGCCATGATCTGCATCTCGATATTGCCGCCAAGTTTAATGTCGGTGCCGCGGCCCGCCATGTTGGTGGCGATGGTCACGGCGCCGAGGGTGCCCGCATTCGCGACGATCTCTGCCTCGCGCTCGTGCTGGCGCGCGTTCAGGACGTTATGCGGCACACCGGCCTTTTCGAGCAGCGAAGACAGAAACTCGGATTTCTCAATAGAGGTCGTGCCGACGAGAACCGGCTGGCCTGTCGCGTTGGCCTTTTTGATCTCTTCGGTGATCGCGTCGTATTTTTCCTTGGCCGTGCGGTAGATCGCGTCGTGCTCGTCGATCCGGGCGATGGGTTTGTTGGTCGGCATTTCGACCACACCAAGGCCATAGATTTCCTGAAATTCCTCGGCCTCTGTCGCGGCGGTACCCGTCATACCGGCCAGTTTGTTGTAAAGCCGGAAGTAGTTCTGGAACGTCACCGAGGCGAGTGTGACATTTTCCGGCTGGATCGCGCAGCCTTCCTTGGCCTCGATTGCCTGGTGCAGCCCGCCGGACAGGCGACGCCCGGCCATCATGCGGCCGGTGAACTCGTCCACAAGCACGACCTGATTGTCGCGCACCATGTAGTCCTTGTCCTTGGTGAAAGCTTTGTGGGCCTTCAGGGCTTCGGTGACATGGTGGACAAGCGTGGTGCTTTCGGGGTCATAGAGCGACTGCTCTTCGGGCAGCAGCTCCATCTCGCGCAGGCGCTTCTCGATGAAGTCGTTGCCCTCGTCGGTGATCGTGACCACCCGGGTTTTTTCGTCGAGCTTGAAGTGCTCGTCGGTGATTTCAGGGATCAGTTTGTCGATGGTGACATACAGTTCCGAGCGGTCCTCGGACGGTCCAGAGATGATCAGCGGCGTCCGGGCCTCGTCGATCAGGATCGAATCCACCTCGTCGACAATCGCGTAGTTGTGCCCGCGCTGGGCCATCTCGGCCAGCGACGCGCGCATGTTGTCGCGCAGGTAGTCGAAGCCCAGTTCGTTGTTCGTAGCGTAAGTCACATCGGCGGCGTAGGCCGCCTTCTTCTCGTCGTCGGGCTGCTGCGGGTAGATCACCCCGGTGGTCAGGCCCAACGCGCTGTAGACCTTGCCCATCCATTCCGCGTCACGCTTGGCGAGGTAGTCGTTCACGGTGACAATATGCACGCCCTTGCCGCTCAGCGCGTTCAGGTAGGCCGGGAAAGTCGCCACGAGCGTTTTGCCCTCACCGGTCTTCATCTCAGCGATGTTGCCTTGGTGCAAGAAAATCCCGCCCATCACCTGGGTGTCGAAGGCGCGCAGGCCAAGCGCGCGTTTGGCGGCTTCGCGCACATTGGCGAAGGCTTCGGGCAGCAGCGCGTCGAGGCTTTCGCCTTTCTGGGCGCGCATCGCCATCTGTTCGGTGCGGGTCTTGATCTCGTCGTCGGACAGGGCCTCGAATTCAGGCTCCAGGTCGTTGATCTTGGCGACCAGCGGGCGGACGGCCTTTACTTTGCGGTCGTTCGGCGTCCCGAACACCTTCTTTGTAATGGTTCCCAAACCCAGCATATTTCCGCGCCTTTTATGATCGCTGACATGTATGTGTGCGAAGATGCCTTGCTCCTTGGCCTGTCGCACCATATCTCGACTGCCAAGACGGAGGCCTCCCCGACCTTTGGCGATGTAAGGGGCGGCTCTGATAGTGTCAACGCCGCGCGCCGTCGCGGACCCTTTGGAGACAAGCGAAATGGGCAAATTTTCAACACTTCTGCGTGCGACTGGCCTGGCCGTCACGGTGGCGATGCCAGCTGCCGCGCAAGATGCCGATACGGTGCTGGCGACCGTCAACGGGACCGACATCACCATCGGCCACATGATCGCGCTGCAAGAACGCCTGCCTGATCAGTACAAGCAACTGGCCGACGATGTGCTCTACGAAGGCATGCTCGAGCAGCTGATCCAGCAAACTGCCCTCGCGCAAGAGATGGAAAAGGATGACACCAAGTCGCTCGCCCTGACCCGAGAGAACGAGATCCGCGCGTTCCTGGCAGGCGAGCTGCTGGCCAAGGTCGGCACGGCCGATCTGGACGACGGCTCGGTCGAAGCGCTTTACGAAGAGCGCTACGAGACAGGCGAGCCAGAGATGGAATTCAACGCATCGCACATCCTCGTCGAGACGGAAGAAGAGGCCAACACCGTCATCGAAGAGCTGAGCGGCGGCGCGGATTTTGCCGAGCTCGCCAAGGAGAAATCCACCGGCCCGTCCGGTCCCGGCGGCGGCCTTCTGGGATGGTTCGGCAAGGGTCAGATGGTGCCTGCCTTTGAAGAGGCTGTTCTGAGCCTTGAAGAGGGCGCTGTGACCGAAGCGCCTGTGCAGACCCAGTTCGGCTGGCATGTCGTGAAGCTCAATGAAAGCCGCGCCAAATCCGCGCCGGAGCTCGACAGCGTGCGCGACGAGCTGGAGCGCGAGCTGCGGGCAGCGGCAATCGACAACCGGATCACCACCTTGACCGAAGCCGCCGACATCACCCGTGCCGAGGTTGAGGTTGATCCCTCCATCATTCGCAATCTAGAGCTTCTGAAAGACTAGCAGCTTCGGAGCGCCCGGCATGGCCACAATCACAAAGACCTCCCCCTTGGCACCCAAGGGGGGCTTTCCCTCTCTGCCCGTCATTTCTGGCGTTCGTTTCGCGTCCGTGGCCGCAGGGGTGAAATATCAGGGCCGCACGGATGTGATGCTGGCGGAAATTGCACCGGGGTCCTCTGTTGCTGGCGTCTTCACCCGCTCTGCCACGCGGGCGGCGCCGGTTCTGGACTGTCAGGCGAAGCTCGGCACAGTCGATGACCCGAACGCCGGTTTTGCGTTTCTCGTGAACTCCGGCAACGCAAACGCCTTTACCGGCGGTGCGGGTGTCGCGGCGGTGGGCCATACGGCCGGTGCAGTCGCCAAGACATTGAGTATCCCTGAAAGCCATGTCTACACAGCGTCCACAGGTGTGATCGGTGAGCCGCTGCCCCATGAGAAAATCACCTCTGCCTTAGACAAGCTTTCGGCCGACTTAGACCCTGAAAAGATCGAAGACGCCGCCCAAGCGATCATGACCACCGATACCTTTGCCAAGGGTGCCGAGCGTGTCATCGAGGTCGATGGAAAACCTGTGAAAATCGCGGGCATCGCGAAAGGATCGGGCATGATCGCGCCAGACATGGCGACGATGCTGGTCTACATCTTCACGGATGCCAAGATCAGCCAGCCCGCGTTGCAGGCGCTGGTCTCATCGGAGAACGCCCGCAGCTTCAACTGCATTACCGTCGACAGCGACACGTCCACGTCCGACACGCTGCTGGTGGCCGCGACTGGCGCGTCTGGTGTGGATGTGGAAGGCCATGCTGGTTTCGCGGAGGCCCTGCATGACGTGATGCTCGATCTTGCGCACCTCGTCGTACGGGACGGCGAGGGGGCCACGAAATTCGTCGAAGTGCAGGTCACGGCCGCGGTGAACGACACGGATGCCAAACGCGTTGCCATGGCCATCGCGAACTCGCCCCTGGTCAAGACCGCCATTGCGGGCGAGGACCCGAATTGGGGCCGCGTTGTGATGGCCATCGGTAAATCCGGCGCACAGGCGGACCGGGATCGCATTTCTATATGGTTCGGGGACGTGCTGGTCGCGGAAAATGGCTGGGTCTCACCCGATTATGTCGAGGCGGACGCCGCTGCGCACATGAAAGGCGAGGTGCTCTTGATCCGGGTCGATCTGGGCCTCGACACAGGTGCCGCAACCGTTTGGACCTGTGACCTGACCCATGGCTATATCGAGATCAACGCGGATTATCGGTCGTGAAGATGGTCCTGGTGTCTGCCGTCGCGCTCATTGATGCCGATGGTCGCGTGCTGCTTGCACAACGCCCCGAAGGCAAGTCGATGGCGGGCCTGTGGGAGTTTCCGGGCGGCAAGGTCGAGCAAGGCGAGACGCCGGAACATGCCTTGGTCCGGGAGTTGCACGAAGAGCTTGGGATCGACACATGGGAAAGCTGCCTCGCGCCGCTCACCTTTGCGTCTCACAGCTATGAGGATTTCCATCTTCTGATGCCGCTATTTGCGTGCCGCAAATGGCAGGGTATCCCGAAGGCGCAGGAAGGTCAGACGTTGGAATGGGTCCGCCCGAACAAGCTGCGTGACTACCCTATGCCCGCTGCAGATGTGCCGCTGATCCCGATTTTGCGGGATTGGCTTTAGATTTCGCCCGAAATTCGAGCATATGCCCGATAAATATGGTTAATAATTACTGGATTTAGGTTCGATTTGTATTATCCTCTCTCACAAGACCTTGGGGGAGGAACTTATGCTACGCACAATATCCATCGGCAGCAGCATTCTAATTCAGGGAATGTTCGTCAAAAAGCTGGCCAACGGTTTGATGCGCGTCGCAGTAGACGGCCAAACCTTTGATGGCCGCCCGGTTACGCCCCGCCGGACCTAGATCCAGCCCTTCAGATTGTCATCGATGACGCCGCAAAGCGCATTGATATGCGCGTCATCGTCATTGAGGCACGGAATATAGGTGAAGTGTTCGCCGCCCGCTTCCTCGAAGCTTTCCTTGATCTCTTCGTTGATCTCTTCGAGCGTCTCGATGCAATCGGCGGAAAACGCAGGGGCAATGACGGCGATGTTCTTCTTGCCGTCTTCTTCGGCCAGTCGTGCGACCTCCTCGACCGTGTAGGGCTTCAGCCACTCTTCCGGCCCGAATTTTGACTGGAACGTGGTACAGATCTCGGTATCGGCCCAGCCCAGACGCTCCTTGAGAAGCCGCGTCGTTTTCTGACACTGGCAGTGATACGGATCGCCCTCCATCAGGTAGCGCTTGGGCACACCGTGGTAGGAGCAGACCAGAATGTCCGGCTTCTTCTCCAGTTGCGCGTAAGACCGCTCCACCGATTGCGCGAGCGCGTCGATATAGGCAGGATTTTCGAAATACGCAGGGATGGTGCGGGCGGACGGCTGCCACTTTTCTTCCATCAACGCGCGGAAGAACTGGTCATTGGCCGTGGCCGAGGTCGCGCCGGCGTAATGTGGGTAAAGCGGGAAGAACACGATCTTGTCGCAGCCGCGCTCAATCATCTGGCGCACCTTCGATTTGGTCGACGGATTGCCGTAGCGCATGCAGAAATCGACCTCGATCCGGTCACCATATTTGGCCTTCATCGCGTCTGTGATCTTGGCGGTCTGGTCCTTGGTGATCGTCATCAACGGGCTCTCGCCCGCTTCGTGATTCCAGATGCTTTTGTAGGCCGCGCCGGAGGAGAACGGGCGCTTCGTCAGGATGATCAGCTGCAGCAGAGGCTGCCAGATAAACGGGCTGTAGTCGATGACGCGCTTGTCGGACAGGAACTCGCCCAGGTAGCGCCGCATCGGCCAGTAGGTGTAGTCGTCGGGCGTGCCGAGATTGGCCAGAAGAACTCCAACCTTGCCGAACTTTACCTTCGGATGGTCGGGCCCTGCGTGGGGCAATTCGGTCTCAAGGGCGGTCATGTTCATCATGTTCATTTCTGTCAGTCCTCATCCCCATTAACGGGTTTTGCGTCCGGCCCCAACTCGGTCGTGCCCAAAAAATCTGCAAGCCGCGATTTGGCCGATCCGGGGCGCAGCGGCTTTTGCTGCGTTTCCGAGGGCGCCCACCCGGTCAGGAAGATCATTTCAAACGTCGCCGCAACCCGGTCGGGCCCAGATGGATATGTATCGGTGTATATACGCGCCATCTCCGCAAACAGATTGCGCGGCGGCACCTTTTTTTCCCGCGCGGCAAGCGCGTTGGTCTCGCCCATCGCGCGCAGATCGTACAAAAGCGCAAGCGGGGAGCTGTACGAAACCGTGCGTTTGGAGCTATCGGCAACGGGCAAAGCAAGGCCAGCGCGTTGAAGCAGCCCGCCCAGATCTCGGATTTCGCCCATGGGCGCGATGCGCGGGGACAGCCCGCCGGTGATGCGGGTCTCGGCCTCGGCCAAGGCTGCGCGCAGCTCGACCAGGGTTTGCCCACCAAGCATGGCGACGATCAGCAATCCGTCCGGTTTCAACGCGCGGCGGCATTGAACCAGCTGGCCCACCGGATCGTTTGCCCAGTGCAGGCCCATCGCATGCACGACCAGATCATGCGACTGAGGCTGAAGATCAATCGTCTCGGTATCCGGCACCACCGTCGCATCGGGAAAGGCGGCGCGCCAGATATCCCCGAACCCCGTGACAATCGCAGGTGTCGTAAACGTTCTGTTAACGTCGATGAGCCTTTCTTGGACCTCGAAGATCGCCTCGTCATGCAGAAATCCCGCGAACTCACCCTTCGCGGCGCGCGCGCGGTGGCGGGCGAGCGCGTCAAGATCGAACAGGGCGGGGGCTTGCGACATGCGGAGGCTTCCAGAGGCGAGACATGGCTACTTAGAGGCTAGAGATGAAAATGCAAACCGCGCTGAGGCTTCTGTATCCAAGCCAATGCCTGACCTGCGCAAACCCCGTGGAAGGCGACGCGTCCCTGTGCGGCGGCTGCTGGCGCGAGACGCCGTTCATTTATGGTCTGACCTGCCGAAGCTGCGGTGTGCCGCTGCCGGGCGATGATGACGGCCAAGATGTGCAATGCGACGACTGCCTGACCATCGCGCGGCCTTGGCATCGGGGCGCTGCGGCGATGCTGTACAAGGGCAATGGCCGGTCGATTGCGCTTCGCCTGAAGCATGGCGATCGAACGGACTTCGCGGTTCCCGCCAGCGCGTGGATGGCGAAGGCCGCGCCGCGGATGCCAGCGGACGGCGTTGTGGTGCCGGTTCCGCTTCACTGGTTGCGCCTGCTGAGACGGCGCTACAACCAATCGGCCCTGCTCGCCAAGCGGATCGCGACGCGGCTTGATCTGACCTATCTTCCCGACTCTCTGCACCGGTTTCGCGCCACGGACGTGCTCGACGGCAAGACGCGCGATTTGCGCTTTGCGGCGATGGACCAAGCGATTGTGCCGCATCCGAAACGCGGGGGAGCTCTGGCTGGGAAAGCTGTCTTGCTGGTCGATGACGTTATGACGTCGGGCGCCACGCTCGCCGCTTGTGCTGAGGCTTGTGTTTCAGAGGGCGCACGCAGCGTTGATATGGTGGTGCTGGCGCGCGTGGCGAAAGATGACTAGGTAAGGCGCCAAAGCAAGAGACAAAGGAGCCGCGCCATGGCCCAAGTTGAAATCTACACCTCGCCGCTTTGTGGTTTTTGCCATGCGGCCAAGCGCCTACTGAGCTCCAAGGGCGTCGAATTTGAAGAGACCGATGTCTCCCGCAATCCTGACAAGAAGGGCGAGATGATCTCGCGTGCCAATGGCGGGCGCACGGTGCCGCAGATCTTCATCGACGGCACCCATGTCGGCGGCTGCGATGATCTTTATGCGTTGGAGCAAGCCGGCAAGCTGGACCCGATGCTGGCCGCGTGATGCGGCTCGGCATCCTGCAGCTCAACGTCTCCGACGATCCTGCCGCCAACCTGTCCGGAACGCTCGACATGGTGGAACAGGCCGCCCGCGCTGGCGCGGTGCTGATCGCGACGCCGGAGGTCACGAATTGCGTTTCGACCAGCCGCAAACGTCAGATCGAGATGCTGCGCCAGCAAGACGATGACCCGACGCTGGCGGCATTGCGGCAGGCTGCGAACACGCATGGGGTCTGGCTGCTGATCGGCTCACTGGCGCTCAAGACGGGCGACCCGGACGGCCGCTTCGCCAATCGCAGCTTCCTGATCGACTCCAAGGGCCAGATCGCCGCGTGGTACGACAAGATCCATATGTTCGACGTTACGATCTCGGACAGCGAGGCGTATCACGAAAGCAAAGGTTACCGTCCCGGCGACCGAGCCGTCGTGACAGACACACCCTTTGGCAAGATCGGTTTGACGATCTGCTACGACATGCGCTTCCCGGCGCTCTACCGGACGCTTGCGCAAGCGGGCGCGCGGATCATTTCGGCCCCGTCGGCCTTTTCGCCCGTCACAGGTGACGCCCATTGGGAAAGCCTGCTGCGCGCACGCGCGATTGAGACCGGATGTTTCGTCATCGCGCCTGCGCAAACCGGGACCCATGCCGCGAAGTCGGGCAAGTCACGCACAACTTATGGGCATTCCATGGTCGTTTCGCCTTGGGGACAGGTTTTGCTGGATGCTGGCACCAAGCCGGGTATCAGCGTTCTGGACATGGATTTGGAAGAGGTTAACAAAGCGCGACAGCGTGTCCCTTCCTTGGAGCACGACCGACCGTATACGCTAGACTAGATGACCGAGACCAAAGACACGATCGCCGCCTCGCTGTTCAGCGAGTTGTTCATGGCGGACCAGCTTGCGCGCAACACGCTCAGCAAGGTGCTGCCCAAGGGTATGGAGCTGTCGCATTTCTCGGTTCTCAATCATCTCGCCCAACTCTCGGAGCCGCGCACGCCGGCACAACTGGCCAAAAGCTTCGCGCTTACACGGGGCGCTATGACCAACACGCTCAACAAGCTGGAATGGGCGGGGCATATTCACGTCTCGCCCGATTGGGACGATGCGCGGCGTAAGCAGGTTGTCATCAGCCCGGCAGGGCGCGCGGCGCGTCAGGCGGCACTGGCTGCAATCGGCCCGGTGATGGGCGATCTTGTCGAGAGGATTGGCGAGGAAAAGGTGCGCGGCGCCGTCCCCGTGCTGCGCGCGATCAGGCGCTCGCTGATGGAGACTTGAGGCTTGCGGTGACGTAATTCACCGACAGGTCGCGATCCGACAGGGACCAGTCCCACGTGATCGGGTTGAAAACGAAGCCCTTTCGGTCGACAGGGTCCAGCCCCGCCTTATTGATCAGATGAAACAGCTCATCGGGCGTGATGAACTTGGACCAGTCATGGGTGCCTTTCGGTAGCCATTTCATGATGTGCTCGGCCCCGATGATCGCGGCTAGGAAGCTTTTGGGATTTCGGTTGAGCGTCGAGCAGATCATCAGCCCGCCCGGCTTCAGAAGCGTCTGGCATGCGGTCAGAAAGGCCAAGGGGTCGGCGACGTGCTCTACCACCTCCATGTTCAGCACGACGTCGAATTGCTCGCCCGACGCGGCAAGGCTCTCTGCCGTCGTATGGCGATAGTCGATCTCAAGGCCCGATTGCGCCGCATGAACCTGCGCGACCGGAATGTTACCGCCCGCCGCATCCGCTCCGACGACATCGGCGCCAAGACGTGCCATCGGCTCTGACAGCAGGCCGCCCCCACATCCGATATCAAGTATGCGCAGACCGGCAAAGGGCGCGTCACCGTTGAGATCGCGATCATATTCCGCGGCGATCTGGCTTGTGATATAGTCCAGCCTGCAGGGATTGAGCATATGCAGCGGCTTGAATTTGCCGTTCAGATCCCACCACTCGGCGGCCATCGCTTCGAACTTGGCCACTTCCGACGGGTCGACGGTATTTGTGCTCATGGTACGTCCTTGGATTCTTTTTCATCAGGCATGGTGCCCGGTGGGTCGTGGTTTATATAGGGTCTCATGGACCGATCGTCAGGACAAAACCGCGCTGTGTCGCACCTGTATCCCCCGCTTGATCCCTATGACCAGCGGATGCTGGACGTGGGCGAGGGCCACCGGATCTATGTCGAGCAATGCGGAAATCCCGATGGCATCCCGGTCGTCGTCTTCCATGGCGGCCCCGGCGGCGGGTGTAGCCCAGCGATGCGTCGCTACTTCGATCCGGCGGTTTATCGAATATTCCTGTTCGATCAGCGCGGATGCGGGCGGTCCCGGCCACATGCCAGCGTGCGCGACAACACCACCTGGCATCTCGTGCGCGACATCGAGTTGATCCGCGAGCGCTTCGATGTCGACCAGTGGATCGTATTTGGCGGCAGCTGGGGTGCGACGCTCGCGCTGATCTATGCGCAGGCGCATCCTGACCGGGTCGTGCATCTGGTGCTGCGTGGCGTGTTCCTGATGACGCAGGCAGAGCTTGACTGGTTCTACGGCGGCGGGGCCGGACAGTTTTTCCCCGAGCGCTGGAAACAGTTTGCCGACCTGATCCCGGCCGACGAACAGGATGACCTGATCGCGGCCTACAGCCGACGGCTGTTTTCCGGCGACTTGCCGTTAGAGACCCGCTACGCCCGCGCCTGGGCGGGATGGGAGAACGCGTTGGCCGCGCTCAACGTCGCAGGCGGGCACGGAGAGAGCCCCGCCGACTACGCCCGCGCCTTCGCGCGGCTGGAGAACCACTACTTCACCAACAAGGGCTTTCTGGAAAGCGACGGCCAGATCCTCGCCCGTCGCTCGGAAATCGAGCATATCCCGGCGACCATCGTGCAGGGGCGCTACGACATGATCTGCCCGCCCATTTCGGCCTACAAGTTGGCCTATGGCTGGGCAAAGGCGGATTTGCGCATGATCCGGGCCTCCGGTCATGCCCTGTCGGAGCCCGCAATTACGGCAGAGCTGGTTAAGATTACCGACGAACTTCGCGATAATGAGACCGTAAATCTCTGAAACCGTGAATTTTTCCCGTAAACCGGGTTTACAGCAGGTCTTCAGCCGTTACGCTTTGCTACCAATGGGGATAATTTCGGGATGCTCTGAGAACACGTGGCTGGTCTACTTCGCATCATTTTGCAGCGCCTGGCGCTTGGGGTCGTCACCCTTTTTGCAGTTTCCATTATCATTTTTGTGGCGGTTAACGCCCTTCCGGGCGATTTCGCGCAGGCCATTCTGGGCCAAGGGGCTACACCTGAGGCGGTCGCGGCGATCCGTGAGCAGCTTGGCCTCGATCAAAACGCGTTTACCCGATATGTCACCTGGCTTGGCGGCGTGCTGCGCGGCGACCTGGGTGTTCCCCTTAGCCAAGCGCTGTTTGCCGGCAATTTCGGCACGACCGCGACGGGGACGGATGTGATCACCGTTGTCGAGCAAATCGCGCCCCGGTTGAAGAATACTCTGTTCCTTGCAGGCGTCAGCGCGGCCATTTCGGTGCCGCTGGCGGTTGGCCTGGGTATCCTGACGGCGCTCTATCGTAATTCAGCCTTCGATAAGGCGATGAACGTCTCGACCCTATCGGCGATCTCCAGCCCGGAATTCTTCCTGGCCTACATCCTGATCCTGTTTCTGGCCGTGCTGAACCCGATCTTCCCGTCGCTCAGCAACATCTTCCCCGGCATGGAATTCAGCGACCGGTTGAACAAGACGATGCTGCCTGCCTTGACCCTGACCCTTGCCGTTACCGCGCAGATGATGCGCATGACGCGCGCTGCGATCATCAACCTGCTGGCGTCCCCCTATATCGAGATGGCCCGCCTCAAGGGTCTAAGCCCGATGCGGGTGATCGTGACCCATGCGTTGCCCAACGCCCTCGCGCCGATCATCACGGTGGTCGCGCTGAACCTTGCGTTTCTCGTGACCGGCGTTGTCGTGGTGGAGGTGGTCTTCGTCTATCCCGGTATCGGCCAGCTTTTCGTCGACTCGGTCAAGATCCGCGACATCCCGGTGGTACAGGCCTGCTGCCTGATCTTCGCGGCTGTCTATATTCTGCTCAACCTGACGGCTGACATCCTGTCGATCATTTCCAACCCACGTCTGAGGCATCCGAAATGAACGCGCTTGTTTGGATCATTGGCCTTTTGGCCGTCCTGTCAGCGTTTGGGTGGCTGTTCCGCTTTGCCGGGCAAAAGGCGACGGGCAACGCGCCCTATTTCCGCGATATGACCTTCGGCGTCGCCTTCGGCTACATGCTGGCTGCCGCGGCGCTTCTGTTCACGGTGTACTACTTCTTCCAGCCGCAAAGCGTCGACGGCGTGCCGCAAGCGGGCGTGATCTTCTTCCGCTGGGCCGTGCAGGGCTTGTTGATGTTCGCCGCCGCCGCATGGGTCTTTCGCACGATCTTTCGCAATGTGGGCACTGAAGCGAGCAAGAAGCTGTTCCGCTCCATGCCGCTGACCGCCGCCTTTGGCGTGCTGGTGATCATTGTTTACGCCATCGTTTCGATCTTTGCTGGCGTCATTGCGCCCCACGGTCAGGAAGAGGTTCTGGGCGCTGCCAATGTCGTTGCAGGCGGAAACCCGGCGCTGGGCGGCAATCCGGACTTCCCACTGGGCACCGACCAGATCGGTCGCGATATCCTGTCGCGCCTGATTTTCGGGGCGCAGAACACGGTGGGCATTGCATTCGTGACGACGTGCCTTGCGTTCCTGCTGGGCGGCTCGCTGGGCTTTCTGGCGGCGACACTGGGCGGATGGCTTGATCAATTGCTCAGCCGCGTCGTCGACGCGCTGATGGCGATCCCGGCCCTGATCTTCGCGCTGCTCTTGATGACCATCGCGACCGCTTGGGCGGGGAACGAGAAGTGGCAGGTGACGATCTACATGATCCTGATCATCGCGGTCATCGACTCGACACGGGTCTTCCGCCTGTCGCGCGCCGTGGGTCAGAATATCGTCGTGATGGATTATATCGAGGCCGCCAAACTGCGCGGCGAGGGGCTTGGGTACTTGGTCTTCCGCGAGATGCTGCCCAATGCCTACGCGCCGCTTCTGGCCGAATTCGGATTGCGGTTCTGCTTCGTGTTCCTGACGATCGCATCGCTGTCCTTCCTGGGTGTCGGCATCCAGCCGCCCTTCGCGGATTGGGGCACCATGGTGCGCGACCTGTCGCAGTTCATCAATTTTGCCGCTTTCGCGCCCAACGCTGCCGTAACGCCGTTGCTGGCCGCGGGTGCCATTGCGCTGCTGACCGTGGGGGTCAACTTCGTTGTGGACTGGATGCTGCACAAATCCTCGGGGCTGAAAGAATGAGCGATCCGCTGCTGAAAATTCGCGGCCTCAAGATCGAAGGCCGCTCTGACGAGACCTGGAACCCGATCATCAACGGTGTCGATCTTGACCTGAACAAGGGCGAGGTTCTGGGGATGATAGGCGAATCCGGCGCGGGCAAGTCCACGATTGGCCTCGCCGCCATGGGCTACACCCGCGATGGGGTCCGCATTTCCGAAGGCACAGTCGAATTTGACGGCGTCGAGCTGACCAAGGCATCGGCGGCGGTGAAGCGCGCGCTCCTTGGCAAGCGCATTGCATATGTTGCGCAGTCTGCGGCGGCCAGTTTCAACCCAGCGCATAAGCTGATGGACCAGCACACTGAAGGTCCGGTTCAGCACGGCGTTGCCGGCAAGGCCGAAAGCACGAAGGACGGGATCGAGCTTTATCGGCGCTTGCGTTTGCCCAATCCGGACGAGATCGGTTTCCGCTACCCCCATCAGGTCTCCGGCGGCCAGCTGCAGCGGGCGATGACGGCGATGGCGATGGCCTGCCGACCAGACCTGATTATCTTTGACGAGCCGACCACGGCGCTCGACGTGACCACCCAGATCGAGGTTCTGGCCTCGATCCGCGATATCGTCGATCAATTCGACACCGCGGCGATCTACATCACTCACGACCTAGCGGTCGTGGCGCAGATGGCCGACAAGATCAAAGTGCTGCTGAAAGGCGACGAGGTCGAAGAAGCCGACACCCGCACGATGCTGTCCCACCCAAAGGAGGACTATACCAAGTCACTATGGGCCGTGCGCAGTTTTGAGCGTCCTGCAAAGCCCGCGATCAACACGTCGGCAACGCCTGTCGTGAGCGTCTGCGGCGTGACGGCGGCCTATGGCAAGATCGACGTGCTGCACGATGTCAGCTTCGACATCCATGCGGGCCGCACGGTGGCCGTGGTGGGCGAAAGCGGTTCGGGCAAGTCCACGACCGCGCGCTGCATCACCGGGCTTTTGCCGCCGCGCATCGGGCATATCGAATTTGACGGGCAGAAGCTGCCCCTGAGCTACAAGAGCCGCAACAAGGATCAGCTGCGGCAGGCCCAGATGATCTACCAGATGGCCGACACCGCGTTGAACCCGCGCAAGAGCATTGGCGAGACCATCGGGCGGCCGGTTGAATTCTACCTCGGCCTCAAAGGCCGCGAGAAGCGCAAGAAGGTCGAAGAGCTGCTGGCCGAGATCGAGCTGGAGCCCACGCAATATATCGACCGGCTGCCATCCGAGCTGTCGGGCGGCCAAAAGCAGCGCATCGGCATCGCCCGCGCGCTGGCCGCGGAGCCGAAGTTCATCATCTGCGACGAGGTGACATCCGCGCTGGATCAACTGGTTGCGGAAGGCATCCTGAAGCTCTTGGCTAAGCTGCAGGACGAAAAGGGCCTCAGCTACATGTTCATCACCCACGATCTGGCGACCGTGCGGTCGATCTCTGACGAGGTGGTGGTGATGAAAGATGGCGAGGTGGTGGAGCAGGGGCCAAAGGCCGACATGTTCAAGCCGCCGCATCACGCCTACACCGATTTGCTACTCAGCTCGGTGCCGGAAATGGACCCGGACTGGCTGACCAACCTGCTCAAAGAACGCGGAGTTGATAACATCGGCGATGCGGCAGTTGATAAGATGTAGCACGAATCGCCCCCCACTCTGGGGCTGACAACACGGGCGGGGAAAGCCGCCTGATCTGACAACAATGGGAGAAAATGTATGTCACAGATTTCAAGACGCAGCCTGCTGAAGACAGGTGTTGCCGCGGGCGTTCTGTCCGCGACGGGCCTGCCGGTGCGCGCGCAAGCCAAGAAGGGCGGGCGCCTGCGCCTTGGCCTTGCTGGCGCCAACACATCCGACAGTTGGGACGGTCGGACGCATTCTGACAGCTTCATGATCATGTGCGCCCACGGTGCCGTGTTTGATTGCCTGACCGAAGTCAGCGCCGACGGGCAGCTCACCGGCGAGCTGGCGGAAAGCTGGGAAGCCTCTGCCGATGCCAAGACCTGGACCTTCAAGCTGCGCCAGGGCGTGACCTTCCACAACGGCAAGTCCTTCGGGGCCGACGATGTGATCGAGTCGCTCAACATGCACGTGGCAGAAGGCGCCAAGTCCGCTGCACAGCCGATCGTATCGGCCATCACCGAGATGAAGAAGCTGGGCGAGCACGAGATTCAGATGACGCTGAAGGCCGGCAACGCCGACTTCCCGTTCCTGCTGTCTGACTACCACATCATCATGTTCCCTGCGGGCCAGATTGACGAGGCGATCTCGAAGGGTATCGGCACGGGCCTTTACCAGGTCGAGTCCTTCGATCCCGGTGTCCGTTTCGTCGGCAAGCGCTACCCGAACCACTACAAGGGCGACAGCGCAGGGCACTTTGACGAGGTCGAAGTCATCGCGATCAACGACAGCTCCGCCCGGATGAACGCGCTGATGACCGGACAGGTCGATGCGGTGAACCGGGTCGACTTCAAGACCGAGGCCCTGCTGAAGGCCAACCCGATGGTCGAGATCATGGAAGTGACAGGCAACCAGCACTTCACCTTTCCGATGCTGACCGGCGCGGACCCCTTCACCAACCTGAAGGTGCGTCAGGCGCTCAAGCACTCCGTCAACCGCCAGGAACTGGTCGACAAGATCCTGCAAGGCCATGGCAAGGTTGCCAACGACCACCCGATCGGCCCCGCGAACCAGTATTTCGCTGCCGATCTGGAGCAGAACGACTACGATCCGGACCGCGCCAAGTCCCTGCTGAAAGAAGCCGGTATGGAAGGCCTGAAGGTCGATCTGTCAGCCGCCAACGCGGCGTTCCCGAACGCCATAGACGCGGCCCAGCTGTACCAGAACTCGGCCAAGGCATCCGGCATCGAGATCAACGTGGTCCAAGAACCCGATGACGGCTACTGGTCCAACGTCTGGCTGAAGAAGCCATGGTGTGCTTGCTACTGGTCCGGCCGTGCGACCGAGGACTGGATGTTCTCGACCGCCTACGAGACCGGTGTTCCGTGGAACGACACGGGCTGGGAAAATGCACGCTTTCAGGAGCTGCTACTGACCGCCCGCGCGGAGCTCGATAGCGCCAAGCGCAAAGAGATGTACACCGAGATGCAGATGCTCTGCTCGAAAGAAGGTGGCACGGTCGTGCCGATGTACGCCAACTATGTGGACGCGCATTCGTCGAAGCTGGCCAACTCGGGTACCATCGGCAACGTGTTCCAGATGGACAGCTCCCGCTTCATGGAGCGTTGGTGGTTCGCGTAAGCGCGCCGGTCTGAGAAATAAGAAACGCCCCGTCTGACCGGACGGGGCGTTTTTCTTTTTGGTGCGGACTTGGGCTTAGGCGCCTGCTGCTGCACGCTCCGCGTCGCGCTTTTTCCACGTGCGGTTCATCACCACATACATGACTGCCACGCCGCACAGGAACGCGCCGCCGCCGACCGAGGCCAGCATTGCAAAGTTGTAACCATCCATAACTCGTCTCCTTCCAGAATTGACAGGATGCACGGTTAAGGGGCGATTGGGGCGACTTTCCGACCAGATTACGGTGATTTAGGTGGTGCGGGCGCTGTTGATTTGGGGCTGAAGATTGACTCAAAAGGACATTTTCTTAGTGTTTAAGGCTTAACCACGATTCCAGCTTAAAGAGGATCAATTATGAGAGGACTTTTTCTCGCATCTATTTTCATAGGACTTTTTGTCAGCGTCTCATCCGCTGCGACATTCAATTCAGGTGTCCGAACCACGGCGGAAGATCTTGATACGACCGATATTAGGGTCGTGAACAACCAGGATCGCGGGGTCAGCAATTTTCTGAACCCCATTGATGACAGTCAGGCCGCGAGCCTCGGTCGCGCGGACGCAGCAGCCGATCTGGAGGTCGATCCGACCACGGGCATTTTCAAGCTCGGGTCAAGCGCGACATTCGGGCCAGGCGCACCTTTCAGAGGTCGTGCAACCAGCAGTGCGTTGATTAGCGTAAGCGAGAGTTTTTCAGCCACGACCGCCGGGCAAATTACCTTTCTGTTCGACTTCGATGGCATGCTGAGCGCAAGTGGCCCGAACAGTTCGACGTCCTTTAGCGCAACCCTTAGGGCAACGGCATTCGCCAGTGGCTCAAATATCTTTCAACGCCAAGAAGCGCGGTCCAACAACGTTGTCAGCTTCCTCGACGGGTCTTTGAGCACGATTGTCGGTGGAAGCGTCGCTCCGCCCGCGGACGTGATTTCGATAGATCAGGTGATTCAAGTCACGCTCGATCTGAATGCAGGCCAAAGCTTTGGTGTGCTTTTGAGCCTCAATAGTGGAAGCTCGGGAAGCGCAAATGGTGGGTCGGGCACCAGCGATTTTCTCAGCACAGGGTATCTGTCCTATGTCACGAGCGATGGGTTTAGCTTCACGCAAAACACACCCTCGTTCCTGAGTAACGCCGAAGGCCGTCCCTCGGACGAGCCGGAGCCTGATCCCGTGCCACTACCCGCCACCTTGCCGCTTCTGATCGCAGGTCTCGTTGGCCTGCGGGCACTTCGCAAACGGGCGGCTTAGGTCGAACTCCTGCAAGGCTGTAAATTGCAGCCTTGCAGACTCACGCGGGTTTCCGTATATCGCTGCTCAACAGCGGCGCGCTGGTCTCCACCCCCGGCGCCCACCGAATTCACCAACGGGCCGCGTGCCCGTTTTTTTGTGCTCGCAGAGGACTGCATGTCTGACCTGATCGCCAAAGCCGCCATCGACCGCCGTCTGGCCGAGATCGCCCAACCCGTCATCGAGGGGCTGGGCTATGAGCTGGTGCGCATGCGGCTGATGGGCGGCAAAACGGATGTCGTGCAGGTGATGGCCGACAAACCCGAAGGCGGGATCGAGGTCGATGACTGCGCCAAGATTTCCACCGCATTGTCTGCTATCTTCGATGTCGAAGATCCGATTGCGGGGGAATACAACCTCGAGGTTTCGAGCCCGGGCATTGATCGCCCGTTAACGAGACTTAAAGACTTCGAGATGTGGGATGGCTACGAGGCCAAGATCGAGACCGAAGAGCTGATCGACGGCCGCCGCCGCTTCAAGGGCCAGCTGGCCGGGGTCGAGGGCGACGAGGTTCTGATCACCATCGAAGAAGGCACAATTGGCCTGAAATTTGACTGGCTCACGGACGCCAAATTGGTGCTGACCGACGAGCTGATCCGCGACGTATTGAAGGCCCGCAAGGATGCGGGCGAGATAGATGAAACCCAGTTCGACGAGGTTCAACAGATCGTCGAAGGTGAAGGAGACTCTTAAATGGCAATCACATCAGCCAACCAGCTGGAGCTGCTGCAAACCGCAGAGGCCGTAGCCCGCGAGAAGATGATCGACCCGGAGCTGGTCGTCGAAGCGATGGAAGAGAGCCTCGCCCGCGCTGCCAAGTCGCGCTACGGCGCAGAGCTCGACATCCGCGTCTCCATCGACCGCAAGACCGGCAAGGCGACCTTCACCCGTGTCCGCACCGTGGTCGAAGACGATATGGTCGAAAACGACCGCGCAGAGCTGACCGTAGAGCAGGCCGCCGATTATCTGGACGACCCGAAAGTAGGCGACACGATTGTCGATGAGGTCCCGCCGGTCGAGATGGGCCGCATCGCCGCGCAATCCGCCAAACAGGTCATCTTGCAGAAGGTTCGCGAAGCCGAGCGGGATCGCCAGTACGAAGAATTCAAAGACAAGGCGGGCACGATCATCAACGGTCTGGTCAAGCGCGAAGAGTACGGCAACGTTATCGTCGATATTGGCCGTGGCGAAGCGATTCTGCGCCGCAACGAGAAGATCGGCCGCGAAGCCTATCGCCCCAACGACCGGATCCGCGTCTACATCAAGGATGTGCGCCGCGAGCCGCGCGGGCCGCAGATCTTCCTGTCGCGCACCGACCCGCAGTTCATGGCTGAGCTTTTCAAAATGGAAGTGCCCGAAATCTACGACGGCATCATCGAGATCAAGGCTGTCGCCCGTGACCCGGGCTCCCGCGCCAAGATTGCCGTGATCAGCTACGACAACTCGATCGACCCGGTCGGGGCCTGCGTCGGTATGCGCGGCTCGCGCGTGCAGGCCGTGGTTAACGAGCTTCAGGGCGAGAAGATCGACATCATCCCGTGGAACGAAGACCAGCCTACCTTCCTTGTGAACGCGCTGCAGCCTGCGGAGGTCAGCAAGGTGGTTCTGGATGAGGAAGCCGAGCGGATCGAAGTCGTGGTGCCGGAAGAGCAGCTGTCGCTCGCCATCGGTCGCCGCGGCCAGAACGTGCGTCTGGCCTCGCAGCTGACCGGTCTTGATATCGACATCATGACCGAGGAAGAAGAGAGCGCGCGCCGTCAGGCCGAGTTCGAAGAGCGCACCAAGCTGTTCATGGACACGCTGGACCTCGACGAGTTCTTTGCCCAGCTGCTTGTCTCCGAAGGGTTCACCTCGCTTGAAGAAGTGGCCTATGTCGAAGTCGACGAGCTGTTGGTCATCGACGGTGTGGATGACGACACCGCAGGCGAGCTGCAGGCGCGTGCACGCGACTATCTGGAAGCCCAAGCCAAGAAGGCGCTTGAAAATGCCCGCGAAATGGGGGCCGAGGACAGCCTGATTGAATTCGAAGGCCTGACACCCCAAATGGTGGAAGCGCTGGCAAAGGATGACGTGAAAACCCTTGAGGATTTCGCAACCTGCGCTGACTGGGAACTGGCCGGCGGCTGGACTACGGTGGATGGCGAACGCACCAAGGATGATGGCGTGCTGGAGCCGTTCGACGTGTCCCTCGAAGAAGCGCAGAACCTTGTGATGACGGCGCGCATTCAGCTTGGCTGGGTCGATCCGGCGGATCTGGTCTCCGAAGAGGCTGAGGGCGAAGAAGGCGAAGCCGCAGAGGAGGCCGAGGCCTGATCCCAGGCCTCGGGACACCGGTCATGAGCCGCGGCGGTCGAGATAAAACGGAAGACGGACCCGAGCGGCGCTGCATCGCCACCGGGGAGCTGCGTGATCCAGCGCGGATGATCCGGTTCGTGGTGGGCCCGGACGGCCAAGCGGTGCCGGATGTGTCCGGCAAGCTGCCCGGTCGCGGCATGTGGGTTAGCGCGGACAAGGACGCGCTGCAGGCCGCGATCAAGAAAAAGGCGTTCTCGCGCTCGGCCAAGGAGCAGGTCACCGTTCCGGACGACCTGTTCGCGCAGACCGAGACGCTGCTGGCGAAGCGATTGGTGAACCTGATCTCGCTGGCGCGTAAGGCCGGTCAGGCGGTGACCGGGTACGAGAAGGTGAAGGGCCTGCTGGAAACAGACCGGGCCAAGCTGCTGGTGCAAGCCAGCGACGGGTCCGAAAGGGGCAAATCGAAGCTCCACTCGCCGCCCGGAAAAGACGTATTTATTGGCTGTTTGACCGCTCAGGAATTGGGTTTGGCTTTCGGCCGGGAAAGTGTGATACATGGCGCCTTAACGGCCGGAGGACTCAGCAAACAAGTGCAAGCTGAGGGAATCAGGCTGAAAGGTGTCCGCGGACATAGCGGCGGAAAATCAAAATCCCGCCCGAAAGGAAAAGACGACGCATGAGCGATAGTGACGGCAAAAAACCCCTGGGCCTTAAAGGCGCACGTCCCGGCAACGTGAAGCAAAGCTTCAGCCATGGGCGCACCAAGAATGTGGTGGTGGAAACCAAGCGCAAGCGCGTTGTGGTGCCAAAGCCTGGCGGCTCCAAGCCTTCGATCACCGGTAGCCCGCAAGTGGGTGACCCGTCCAAGCGTCCTGCCGGCATTTCTGATGCGGAGATGGAACGCCGGATGAAGGCACTTCAGGCGGCCAAGGAACAAGAGGCAGCTGATGCCGCCCGCCGCGACGCGGAAGAGAAAGAGCGCGCGGCGGATCGCGAGCGTCGTCGCGCCGAGGCTGAGGCCAAAGAGCGCGAAGAGAAAGAGCGCGAAGACGCGCTGAAGGCAAAAGCCGAAGAAGATGCCCGCAAGAAGCGCGAGGCCGAGGCCGCCAAAAACGCACCGCCCCCGGCGGCTGCCGTGCCGGGCGAGCCTGCGGTCGCGCCTTCGGGTCCCCGTGGTGGTGGCAAAGCTGCGCCCACGCCCGCCCGCCGTGATCGCGACGACCGCGACAATAAGGGCGGCAAAGGTCGCGCCGATGATGGACGCCGCTCCGGCAAGCTAACGCTGAACCAGGCGTTGCGTGGCGGTGAAGGTGGTCGTCAGAAATCCATGGCCGCAATGAAGCGCAAGCAAGAGCGTGCCCGCCAAAAGGCGATGGGCGGCTCCGTCGAGCGCGAGAAGGTGATCCGTGACGTGCAACTGCCCGAGGCCATCATGGTCTCCGAATTGGCGAACCGTATGTCCGAGCGCGTCGCAGATGTTGTGAAAGCGTTGATGACCAACGGGATCATGGCAACCCAGACGCAGACCATCGACGCTGACACCGCCGAGCTGATCATTGAAGAGTTCGGCCATAACGTGGTGCGCGTGTCTGACGCTGACGTCGAAGACGTGATCAAGGAAGTCGAAGACGACGAGAAAGATCTCAAGCCGCGCGCCCCGGTGATCACGATCATGGGACACGTCGACCACGGCAAGACGTCGCTGCTGGACGCAATCCGCAACGCCCGTGTGACCGCGGGCGAGGCCGGCGGCATCACGCAGCATATCGGCGCATATCAGGTCGATCAGGACGGCAGCGAGCTGACCTTCCTCGACACACCCGGCCATGCCGCGTTCACCTCCATGCGGGCCCGTGGTGCGCAGGTGACCGATATCGTGGTTTTGGTGGTTGCTGCTGACGACGCCGTCATGCCGCAAACCATCGAGGCGATTAACCACGCCAAGGCCGCCGAAGTGCCGATGATTGTGGCGATCAACAAGATCGACAAGCCGGAGGCCAACGCTGACAAGGTCCGTACGGATCTGCTGCAACACGAGGTTATCGTCGAGAAGATGTCGGGCGACGTGCAGGATGTCGAAGTCTCTGCCCAGACGGGCCAAGGTCTGGACGAGCTGCTTGAAGCGATCTCGCTTCAAGCGGAAATTCTTGAACTTAAAGCGAACCCCGACCGCGCCGCCTCTGGCGCCGTGATCGAGGCGCAGCTCGATGTGGGTCGCGGTCCCGTCGCGACAGTTCTGGTTCAGAACGGCACGCTTCACCAAGGCGACATCTTCGTCGTGGGCGAGCAGTGGGGCAAAGTCCGCGCAATGGAGAACGATCAGGGCGCCCGCGTGAAGGACGCCGGTCCGTCCGTTCCTGTTGAGGTGCTTGGCCTCAACGGTACCCCTGAAGCAGGTGATGTGCTGAATGTGGTGGATACCGAAGCGCAGGCGCGTGAGATCGCCGAATACCGCGCTCAGGCCGCCAAGGACAAGCGCGCGGCCGCCGGTGCTGCGACTACGCTCGAGCAGCTGATGGCAAACGCCAAGGCGGACGAGAACGTGTCCGAGATGCCCATCGTGGTGAAGGCCGACGTGCAAGGTTCTGCCGAGGCCATCGTGCAAGCGATGGAAAAGATCGGCAACGACGAGGTGCGCGTGCGCGTCTTGCACTCTGGTGTGGGCGCAATTACGGAATCCGACATCGGCCTCGCCGAAGCCTCTGGCGCGCCAGTGTTTGGCTTCAACGTCCGGGCAAACGCCTCGGCGCGGAACACGGCGAACCAAAAGGGTATCGAGATCCGTTACTACTCGGTCATCTACGACCTTGTGGACGAGGTGAAAGCCGCGGCCTCCGGCCTGTTGTCTGCCGAGATCAAAGAGAACTTCATCGGCTACGCCGAGATCAAAGAGGTCTTCAAGGTCACCGGCGTTGGCAAGGTTGCAGGCTGTCTGGTCACCGAAGGTGTGGCGCGCCGGTCTGCGGGTGTGCGCCTGCTGCGCGACAACGTGGTGATCCACGAAGGTACGCTGAAGACGCTCAAACGCTTCAAGGACGAGGTTGCTGAGGTGCAATCCGGTCAGGAATGCGGCATGGCGTTCGAGGCCCATGACGATATCCGCCCCGGTGATGTGATCGAGATCTTCACGCGCGAAGAGGTCGAGCGCTCGCTCGATTGATCTGCGGGACCAACAAACAACAGGGCCGCCCTATATCGGGCGGCCCTTTGTATTTTCGACCTATCGGATTAACTTGAACCCTAGAACAGCAAACGGAGCAAACCCATGGGCATAAACGGCTTACTCGGACTGATCGTCTTCGCCCTCGATGTCTGGGCCATTGCATCGATCTTCAGCGCGAAGGTCGAAACAGGCCAAAAGGTTCTCTGGATCGCGCTTGTGCTGATCTTGCCATTGATCGGCTTCATCATTTGGTATTTCGCAGGACCGAAGCCCGCCAAGTGACGCTCTGGGCTGCGATAGTCAAAGCTTTCAAGTTCGGCAGCAATCTGCTGGATACGATGGACAGCCGTAACCTGAGCCTGATTTCTGCGGGCGTTGCGTTCTACGCGATGCTGGCCATATTTCCCGCGTTGGCTGCCGTCATTGCGCTTTGGGGCGTGTTTTCCGATCCGGCGTTCATCGACGATCAATTGACGCTGTTGCGCCAGTTTTTGCCCGGTGAGGCCTACAGCCTGTTCGAATCCCAAGCCAACCGCTTGATCAACGCCAACGACTCGACACTGGGCTATACCACGCTCGTCTCGATTGGCGCGGCGCTCTGGTCCACACGGGCGGGGGTGGCGGCGTTGATCCGTGGGTTGAATGCCGTCTATTCCGCGCCGCACCGTACCGGCATACGTCGCGCCTTTGCCGCGATGCTTATGACGCTTTGCCTCGTGGGCATGTCCCTTGTGGCATTGGCCTGCATCGTGATCGCGCCAATCGTGCTGTCGTTTCTGCCGCTTGGAAGTCTGACCGGGACCCTGTTCGAGGCACTGCGCTGGGTCCTTGTGATCTCTGTCGTCGTGTTGGGACTTGGATTGGTCTACCGCTTCGGCCCCAATCACAAGACGGAACATCTGCGCGTAGGCTGGCTATCACACGGCGCATTCGTCGCCGTGGTGATCTGGGGTACGGCGTCCTGGGGCTTTTCGCTCTACCTGTCCAACTTCGGCAAATACAACGAGGTCTACGGATCAATCGGCGCGGTCGTGGCGCTTTTGATGTGGTTCTACATCAGCGCCTGGGTGGTGTTACTTGGGGCGACCCTGAACTGCGAAATCGCGCGCCGCCGTCAAAGTAACAGCTTGGCCGCCTCGTAGCGGCTGAGGCTCTCGGCCTGCCGCATGACGGCTTCTACATCGGCGGCGAGGAACGGCACGCTCAGCGCGAAGCCGGGTATCTCTTCGCTATCCATCAGTGTCTCCGGCAGGGGCGGATCGATGAAGATGGTCGGCAGGCTTTGCACGGTGACGGCGATTGCGATCGCAGTCTGGGTGCCCGAGCTGCCATCCGTCATCACGAGGTCAGAGATCACGATGTGAGGCCGCGCTTCTTTCGCCTTGCACACCGCTTCCGCCAGGGACCGCGCGATGCCGACCACCCGGTAGCCGAGCTCCGCCAGGCAGTCGCACAATTCCAGCGTGATCAACGCGTCTCGCTCCAGGATCAACACCCGGCTGGGTGGAGCGCCGCGGTGGGCAAGTTCGGCGCGATTGAGAAGGCGAAATATGTAGGGGCCGGGGAGGTTGAAGATATGGCTCAGCTCCGCCAACGAGAACTCTTCCGTACGTTGCAACAAGACGACCTCCAAAGCGCGCGCGCGGGGCGTTGAGCGAGGGTCAGCCTTCCACGCCATCTGCAGTTGTCCAAAGAGTTGCGCTTTGAGCCGCGGGCCTGCGGGTTCCAATGTAAAGTCGGCCTGTGCAAGATCGACCAAAGCCCGACCGGCCATGGCGCTGCCGGTCAACGCCCGGGCGTACCGCTGTAAGAGCGGGATGGTCTTGACGACACCGTCTTGTAGATGCCGCTCGCGCAAAGTCGGCATGGAGGGGGATCAATCTGTCATTGGTAATGGGCGAACGGCACGCTCACTATAATCCCACGATTAACGCAGTCTTAATTCACTCAAGGGGCAGCGTACGGTGCCCGCTGAAACAGGAGTCAGGCGTCCCGCAGCGTGTCGCCTGTTGCAAAGATCGGCGAGATTTCGGTGCGCTTGGCGTGGGGCGAGGTCCCACGCGCCTCGGCCTCTGCCGCGATGATCTCCGCCGCGGCCTTGCCGATCTCGACCCGGCAGCTGTCCATCGTTGCCAGCCTGCGGGGCAGCCCGTCGATCAAATCAACCCCGTTGAACCCTGCCAGTCCGATCTTTCCGGGCACATCCATTCCCGCCTCAAGACAATAAAGCAGACCGCCCGCGCCGATCATATCATTGGAATAATACAGAAAATCGAGGTCCGGGTGGGCCTTGAGAATGTTTGCGGTCATCTCCCGGCCCTTTCCCAAGGCGGACCCTCCGGAGTAATACTCCTCAGCCGCGAGCGTGAGACCGTTTTCCTTCAACACGGCCTCGAACCCCTCGAAACGCTTCCGCGCGCGGTGGTCGAGCGGCATCTTTGTGCCGAGGAAGCCGATCTTGCGATAGCCTCGCTTCAGGATCTCAGTTGCGGTCTCGCGCCCTGCCCTGACATGAGAAATCCCGACGGCCGCATCGATGGCGTTCCCATCCACGTCCATGATTTCGACGATGGGAACGCCGGAGTTTTCCATCATCCGCCGCGCGGCGTCCGTGTGCTCGAGACCGGCAACGATCAAGCCGGACGGGCGCCAGGACAGCATCTCGAAGATCACGGTTTCCTCTTTTTCCGGCAAGTAGTCGGTCACTCCGACGACCGGCTGTAACGGCGTCGCGTCCAGTACCTTCGAGATGCCCATCATCACTTCCGGGAACACCATATTGGACAGTGATGGGATGATAACGCCGACGAGGTTTACGCGATTGGACGCCAGAGCTCCTGCGATCTTGTTGGGGACATAGCCAAGCTGGCGCGCTGCGTTCATGACTTTTTCCCGCGTCTTTTCAGACACTTCGCCACGGTTGCGCAAGACCCGGCTGACGGTCATCTCACTGACGCCCGATGCCTCCGACACGTCTCGCAAGGTGAGCTGGTGGCGGTAGTCGGGGCTGGAGCGTTCGGCCAATTTACGGTCTCGTTAACTTTCTTGGGTGACGCATGATAGCGCCAATACCGGCCCACTCCAAGCCGCAAACACCGCCACTTTTTGGTTGCCTGACAACAGCTTTCCCGCCCATACAATCCCCGCGCGGCCCCGTGGCTCAACTGGATAGAGCAGCCCCCTCCTAAGGGGCAGGTTGCAGGTTCGAATCCTGCCGGGGTCGCCATGTTTAGATCATCTTGATGGCGCCGGGTTCGACTGCGAGCATGTATCCCTTGCGGGCGATGTTCTTGATCAGCAGCTCGCTCATCATCTGATTGCCGAGATGATCCCTCAAGCGCTTGATGCGGGTGGCGCCGGCGGCCTCGTCGCAGTCTGCCTCAGACTTTCCGGAAATCATCGCTTCGATCTCCAGACCTGATAATATGTCGTCGTCCAGTCGCGCCTCTGCGAGCACGGACAGGGTCTCCAACGCCGCCTCGGTCAGCTTGAACTCCATGTCATTGATCTGCACGATGCGCTCGTCGCGGCTGACAACGAGCGAGTTCACCTGAATGCCGCTCTTCTCGATCTCGCTCAGACGGCGGGCGAGGGTCGTCAGGAACACGATGGATACCAGCGCAGTGATCAACAGCGCGGTGGCGAAAACCATGAGCACGAAGATTATGAATCTGTAAGATGCCAAGGTATCCGAGAACGCCGTGCCGCTTTGCGCGAGGATCTCGAGCAATCGGATCTCTCCGCCCCGCGTGAGCGCGTCATTTTCGACGAAGATCCGCTCCACACGCATATTGAAGGCGTTGGCGTCGGGCAGGTTCACGAATAAAACCAAAGCAGCGACGACAAGGATCGCCACCACAACGGTCATGCCGATCACGATCACCTGTGTCGGTGTCGGAGCCTTAGAAGCGAAGGAAGTATTGTCCGGCATTTGCCTGCCTCCGATCGAGGCCCCGGTCATCGAAGACCGAAACGATGTTGAGCAGGGTCCACCCGGCCGCTTGCAAGCGTGGGGCGACAGATTGTGCTGCCGCTCGGGCCGAACTGCAGGCGCTGTCGGGCAAGGCAATCACGCCGTAATGAAGCTGCAGCGGGTTGTCCTTCTTCGCTTTGTAATCGGCATAGCAGGCGGCGTGCACAGGTGCAGCGGCGAGCAGTCCGACTCCAAGCGCCATCGAGAGAATATAATGTTTCATGGGGTTTAGCATGGGGCCAGCGGCCCTGTTATTCAATATCTGCCCGCGGCGGGAGGGCCGGTTATCCGATAACGATGCGCTGACATTGAGTGACGCGCCACGGATGGCCGAGGCTGATCTTATCGCTCTCCTGCCGCAATGTTCGCGGCCCCAACGAAAAGGAAACCTGACCATGACCCGACAGTTCTTTGCCGCACTCTTGAGCCTTTCAATCGCACTGACCGCAGTCACGACAGCGCCTGCACGCGCGGACGATGATATTGCGAAAGTGCTCGCAGGTCTGGTGGCCTTGGGCATCATCGCCAAAGTCATCAACGACAAAGACAAGGATAAAAGGGTCACGCGTAGCCATCCCCAGACCCACGTATACAAGCCGCACAAGCCGCGCCGCGCCAAGGTTGCCCCGCAGCGCTGTCTGCGCGAGCAGTGGACTCATCGCGGCGTGCGCAACGTCTATGGCGCGCGGTGCATGAAGCGCCACGCACAGCACGCCTTGCCGCAGAATTGCAAGCGAGAGGTCGAAACCCGCAACGGCCTGCGCCGGTTCTATGCGCCGAATTGCCTGCGCCGCAATGGCTGGCGCGCCTGATCCATCCAATGATAATCGAGCAGGAGGGGCGTCCCGGTGTGGGCGTCCCTTTTTTACGGTTGGCGGGTGGGATGAAACGGTTGAATTGCTCGCCCATTTGCGGTCTCTGGCGACATGGGGATACCGGATTTCAGCCATGAGGCGGATTTGATAGCGCGCGGCATCGCCAATGTCGCCGGAACCGACGAGGCAGGCCGCGGACCGCTCGCCGGTCCTGTGGTGGCCGCAGCGGTCATTCTGGACCCAAACCACATTCCCGACGGGCTGAATGATAGCAAGAAGCTCAGCGCCAAGAAGCGGGAAGTCCTGTTCGCGCAGATTATGGAAACCGCTCGATGTTCGATTGCGCAGGCGAGCGTCGGAGAGATCGATGCTCTCAACATTTATCACGCGTCGCATCTTGCGATGTCGCGGGCCGTCGCCGGACTAGGCGAGGTGGGGCATGTCCTGGTGGACGGCAACAAGATCCCTGCTGGAATTTGCGTACCCGCGACGCCGCTCGTCAGAGGGGATGGCAGGTCACAGTCAATCGCTGCTGCATCTATCCTGGCGAAAGTGACGCGCGATCGCCACATGGATGCACTTGCGCAACAACACCCCGGCTATGGCTGGGAGAAAAACGCAGGCTATCCGACTAAGGGCCACATTTCTGCCCTAATTGAACTTGGTGTCACCCCACATCATCGGCGTTCCTTTAAGCCAGTCCACAATATCTTGTGTCATCCATAATTTTCAACCTGTTGAAATATAAAGATTTTGACAGCGAATCGCCTTTGACTCATCCTTAAGCCAACACAGCGTACAAGCCCGACAACGGGCACCAGCTTGAGGCAGTTGAATGGGAAAAATGACGAAGGTGGAGCGCGGAGCGCTTCCGCTGAACACTATTCTTGATGGCGATTGTATCGAGGCGATGCGAGCTCTGCCCGAAGCCTCGATCGATCTGATCTTTGCCGATCCGCCCTACAACCTGCAGCTGCGGGGCGATTTGCATCGTCCGGACAACTCCAAGGTCGACGCGGTTGATAATGACTGGGACCAATTCGCAAGCTTCAAGCGCTACGATGATTTCACACACGCGTGGCTGGCGGCCGCCAGGCGACTATTGAAGCCCAACGGTGCCATCTGGGTGATCGGATCTTATCACAACATTTTCCGCGTTGGGGCCGAGCTGCAGAACCAAGGCTTCTGGATGCTCAATGACGTGGTATGGCGCAAATCTAATCCAATGCCGAACTTCCGGGGCAAGCGGCTGACCAACGCGCATGAGACGCTGATTTGGGCGTCGAAATCCGAAGGTTCAAAATACACCTTCAATTATGAAGCGCTCAAGGCGCTGAATGAAGGGGTTCAGATGCGCTCTGACTGGGTGCTTCCGATTTGTACTGGCCATGAGCGTTTGAAAAACGAAAACGGTGACAAGGCGCACCCGACGCAAAAGCCGGAAAGCCTGTTGCACCGGATACTTGTTGCGACGACCAATCCGGGCGACGTTGTGCTGGATCCATTCTTTGGAACAGGCACCACGGGGGCTGTCGCGAAGAAGCTGGGCCGTGATTTCATCGGGATCGAGCGCGAGAAAGCCTATCGCGATGTGGCCGAAGCCCGCCTGAAGAACGTCCGCAAGTTTGACCGCTCCTCGCTTGAGGTCACGCAGTCCAAACGCGCTGAGCCGCGTGTGCCATTTGGGCAGCTGGTCGAACGCGGAATGCTCTCGCCGGGCGAAGAACTTTGGAGCCTCAATGGACGTCACAAGGCCAAGGTGCGTGCGGATGGCACATTGATCGGCGACGACGTGAAGGGCTCGATCCATCAGGTTGGTGCCGCGCTTGAGGGCGCGCCAAGCTGTAACGGGTGGACCTACTGGACCTTCAAGCGTGACGGAAAGAAGGTTCCGATCGATCTTCTGCGCCAACAAATCCGCGCCGAGATGAATTAGACGCATTATAGAGTTACCGCCTGTGCCTGCGGCTTCCCGCGGCACATAACTGCCCCGCCCTAACCCAAGGTGCGGGGCATTTTTTTCACGAGTCTTCACAGTTTTCGACTCTGGTCAGATCGGAGGGCACCGGATAACCTTCGGGACATATTGAGTGTTAACCAATTCTTGTGGCTGTTTCCGGATGTCTGACCTTTCCCGAATTGAGGCCGAGCTGTCCAAGCTCACCCGTGATCTGGGGGAGTTTCTTCTTTTGCCGCCTTGCGATCGAAGCACGCCGGGTTTTGCCAAGATCTGGCGTCCGATCTCGCGCTATCGCGTTGCGTTGCGCACGGCGTTGCGCGAACGCGGCTCGGCCTTGGCGAACCCCGGGGCGAACAGAGGCTCTGGCACTGAGATCGAGCGTCAGATGGCCTTCAACGCCGCAAGCCGGCGCTTACGGCTTTGGTCGCGGATCGAAGACATGGTTAACAAGCAGATCATGCCCGACCGCCGGTCCTTGATGCCGCCGGAAGAAGAGTTCATGAGCGGCGCCCACAATCACTATGTCAATCACCTGTACTCGGCCTTGCACACGCTCGCTCTGCCCTCGGCCGAGGCCCTGAAAATTCGCATCGCAGATGCCCATCCTGATATTGCCCTGCCCGCCACGCATTTCGAAGCGCTCATGAATGCGGCCTTTCGCATTTGCCGCGCCCAACGCCGCGAGCAACCGCCACGGTTTCTGGATGTCGGCTGCGGGGGTGGCACCAAGGTGTTCGCTGCGCTGCCCTTTTTCAAAGAGTCCCACGGACTTGAGAACAACCCAAGTCAGGCCGCCGTCGCAGCCGCGGTGCTCGAGCGTCTTGATGCGCCCAGAGCGAAGGTGATCGAAGGCGATGCCCGGGCTTTCGCGGAGTACAGCGATTACGACGTCATTTATTTCTTCCGCCCGATCAAGGATCCTGACGGCCTGCGCGACATGGAAGATCGTATCATGGCCCAGGCACGGCCAGGTACAATTCTGATTGCGCCCTACAATGGCTTCTCTGCAGAACGCGACGACATGCGGTGTTCAATGATCGTCCCGACCATGTACGTCGTCGGTATGGGTCCGACCCAAGTCGAAACGCTGCGCCAGCGGGCAGAGCTGATCGGGACGGAAGTTCCGGCCCACGATGCCGAATTGGATGCGTCACTGGGGTACTGGAGGCCGGTCGTCGCCGCCTCCAGCCAGAACGGCTACGCGCTTTAGCGGCACATATACACGTCTTCCCAATTCCGGTTCATCATCTCACGGCGGTGGGTATATTCCGCGCGCTGATTGCGGCGCGCGCAGACCCGATTGGCCGTGAGCTGCGTGCGTGCATGGGCCGTCATGGGATCGGCGGTCGGTGTGATCTGGACCTGAACTTGAACCGCCTCACCGGGTGTGCCGCCATAGAAGGACGAGACCGCAGGTTCGGTCACGCCGGGGTTGGACCCGGACCCACCTCCGCAGGCGACCAGAAGTATCGTGAGACCAAAGAACGCGAGTTTCCACATAACCGAACTACCTTTCCAAATCGAATTTGGGGGCAGTCTGGCCGATTCCCGTGAAGAAACCCTTTATCAGCGCGGCATTGGATTGGAGGCGGTCTTGTAGGCCGACCAATCGGTGATCTCTGGGTAGTACATCGCGCGCCATTTGCGCACGCGCGGGTTCATGATCCGGCGGAATACCGGCGGGACCATCGCGGCCATGGTCATGACCGGATAGCCGAAGGGCAATTGGGGCGCGTCGGCCTCGGTGTAGTTTTGCAGAAGCGGAAAGCGGCGGTCGGGTTTGTAGTGGTGATCCGAGTGCCGCTGCAGATTGATCAGCAGCCAGTTCGACGCTTTCTGAGCCGCGTTCCATGAGTGGCGCGGTTGCACGTGCTCGTATTTTCCGTCGCCAAGATGTTTTCGGGTCAGGCCGTAATGCTCGATGAAATTTACCAGCTCGAGCTGCCAGATCGCCACGAACGCCTGAAACAGGAACAACCCGACACCGGCCCATCCACCCAAGATCAGCGCCAGAAGCAGCATTCCACCCTGCAATGCCGCGTATCGGGCGAACGGGTTCTCAAGGCTGAGCGCGGGCAGCTTCTTGCGGGCCAGCATCGCCTTTTCGGCATTCCACGCGGAAATGAAGCATTCAACGACGACGCGTGGGAAGAAACGGAAAAAACTCTCGTTATAGCGCGCGGTGACAGGGTCTTTCGGGGTGGCGACGTAGCGGTGGTGAACAAGCAAGTGCTCGGACCGGAAGTGCGAATACATCACGGTCGCCAGCAGCAGATCGCCCATCCAACGCTCCAGCTTGTTTTTCTGGTGCATCAGCTCGTGGCTGTAATTAATCCCGACGGTGCCGCTCACGACACCGATGCCGAAAAACAGCGCGATCATCTCGAGACTGGATAGATGATCGGCCCGCGTCGCATAGGCGATCATTCCGAAGATCAGCACGAACTGGATCGGAAACCACAAAATGGTGATCAGTTTGTACCAGTACAGGTCATCCTCGGCGGTCTGAGGGTCGGCATTCTCAAGGTCGAGCCCCACGAGCGCATCAAGGACCGAAAACATCCCCCAGCCGTAGACGGGCAAAAGAAGCAACCACCACCCGCCCTGGCTTGCAGAAAGAATCGCCAACGGGATCATGCTTAACGACAGCCAAAAGGGTAGGGCAGCGGTAGGTTTGCGGACCTGCTCTGCGGTCAAAGTGGTGGTCATGGCGCCTCTCCCAAGCGATTTCCGACGTCTTGATGGTACGGGCAAAAGATTAACGTCTCAATTCACTCGAAGCGATGTTTCGCTACGTCATGCACCTTGCGCATGACCGTCGGCAGGTCCGAGGGGCGAAAATCGCGGGCAGAGACGAAAAATCCACGTGCGGGCGGCACATCGCTCGTCGCGCAGAAGACGTCGAGGATCAGGTGGAAATGGGTGAAGGTGTGTCGTACTTCTGCACCGACCTCATTCCATTCCACTTGCACCGGTGCTGCAGGATCGGGCGCGTCTGACCAGTCGGAGCCGGGCCAGCCCAACATGCCGCCCAGCAGACCCTTGTCGGGCCGAGTTTCCAGCAACCAATCGCCGCCCGAGTTACGCAGCACATAGGCAAAACCGCGCCGGATGGGTTTTGCCTTCTTGGGCAGTTTTCGCGGCAGTTCCGGCGCGATGCCGCTGGCGCGCCCGGCGCAGGGATCGCGCCATGGACAAATGCCACAAGCAGGGCTTTTGGGCGTGCAGATTGTGGCCCCCAAATCCATCACTGCCTGGGCGTAATCGCCCGCGCGTGTCTGGGGGGTGTGTTGTTCAGCCAACGCAATCAATTCTGGCTTCGCGGTGGGCAAGGGCGTTTCCACAGCGTGGAGGCGGGCCATGACCCGTTCGACGTTTCCGTCCAGCACTGTCTCTGGCAGATCATACGCGATGGAGGCGATGGCCGCGGACGTATAGGGCCCGATCCCCGGCAACGCCTGCAACCCCACCCGCGTCTTGGGGAAAATGCCGTTGTGCTCGGACGCGACGACGCGGGCGCATTTTAACAGGTTTCGGGCACGGGCGTAGTATCCAAGCCCGGCCCACGCCGCCATCACATCAGCGTCTTGGGCGCGGGCGAGATCGTTCACCGTCGGCCAGATCGTGGTGAATTTCACGAAGTATTCTTTCACCGCGGCCACGGTCGTCTGCTGCAACATGACCTCGCTCAGCCAGATGCGGTAGGGGTCCGGCGTGATCCCGGCAGCGCGGTCGGCAGGCGAGACCCGCCATGGCATCTCCCGCGCGTGACGGTCGTACCACGCCAAAAGCTCGTCCGAGGACGCGGTCTCACGCAAAGTTTATACCTCCGACATTCCGCTTTTCTCTGACACCCAAGTCATGAGAGGTTAAGTTCCGATGCAACTTAGGGGAAACACTGTGACTCGCAAGCCAGCGACATTCTCTGCGACCAAGCCGGGCGGGCCGCGCCGCGGCCGCAAGGGGTTTGCGTCGATGTCTGGCTTCCTCGAGCCGCAAATCCGCCGCGCCGGGGAGAAGCGTGGCTTCGCCGTGATGCGTCTACTCACCCACTGGACCGAGATTGTGGGCGAGGATGTCGCCCAAATGGCCCGTCCCGTCGATGTGGGCTACGGGCGCGAAGGCTTCGGGGCGACGCTGACCGTGCTCTGTACTGGCTCGACTGCGCCACTGATCCAGCAGATGTTGCCGCAAATCCGCGAGAAGGTGAACGCGTGTTACGGGTATTCGGCGATCAGCCGGGTGCGCGTGACGCAAACCGCGCCCACAGGATTCCGCGAAGGCCAAGCCGCCTTTGAGACCACGCCCAAAGCGAAACCCGAACCAACACCCGAGATAGTAGAAGCCAGCACCGCGCTGGCCCGCGACGTGGAAAGCGACGGCCTGCGCCGCGCATTGGAACAATTGGGTCAGAATGTCATGGCCCGAAAAATCAAGACCTGAGAAGGGGTATCAAGCAGATGAACCGTAACCTTTTGATCGCAATTGTGGGCGTGGTGGCAATAGGCCTCGGCGCATTTTTTGTCATGGGCAACAGCTCGAACGCCGTGCCCGGCGTCACCGCCGTGAACGCGCAAACCGCCGCGGCAGATATCGATACATCGGGGGTCATGGACCCGTTTTTGGGCGATGCTGATGCGCCGGTAACCGTGATCGAATACGCGTCCTTCACATGCCCACATTGCCGGACCTTCCACGAGAACGCCTTCAAGCAGATCAAGAAGGACTACATTGACACCGGCAAGGTGAAGTTCATCTTCCGCGAGGTCTATTTTGACCGCTACGGCCTGTGGGCCGGCATGGTCGCGCGTTGCGGCGGCGGAGATCGCTACTTTGGCATCGTCGATCTGATTTACGAGAACCAGCAGACCTGGACCCAAGGTGACCCGTCGACGATCGCGAACAACCTTCGCAAGTTCGGAAAGCAGGCTGGTCTGGATGATGCCACGATTGAGGCGTGCCTGACCGACGGCGAGAAGGCACAGGCGCTGACTGCTTTCTACCAGAAGAACGCACAGCAAGACGGTATTCAGTCGACCCCGTCTTTTGTGATCAACGGCACGACCCATTCCAATATGAGCTACGCCGATTTCCAGCGCCTGCTTGACGCGGAGCTTTAATCGAAAAGGCGGCTCAGCGCGATATCCAGCGCTGAGCTGTTTTCGAACTGCAGCCGCACGGGCACGGTCAGAACCTTGGCCCTAAAGCTGTCGGGCAATCGGGTCGCGTCCTTTTCCGTTGTTACCAACTGCGCGCGAAGAGCCATCGCCTCGCCTTCGAGCCGGATCATCAACGCCTGCGAAAGCGGTTGATGGTCGGCGAGAGCCTCTGACTTGATGACCTCCGCGCCCAGCGATTTGAGTGTCGCGAAGAATTTTTCCGGGTGGCCGATGCCCGCGAAGGGAAAGACGCGCGCGCCTTTCCACTCCATCCCCGTTTTCAACGGCTCCAGATGACCCTTGAGATGTGGGCAGGGCGGCGCGCCCCATGTATCCAGAAAATGAGCCTGAGCCTTGGGCGGTCCGAGACTGACCAGCAAGTCGGCCCGCGCGAGCCCGACATGGATTGGCTCGCGTAATGGCCCCGCCGGCAGAACCTTCCCGTTGCCAAAGCCCTTGGCCGCGTCGACGACGACCAGCTTCAAATCCTGTATGAGGGAAGGGTTCTGGAACCCGTCGTCCAGCACGATTACATCCGCCCCGTCGTCGACCGCAAGGCGCGCGGCTGCGGCGCGGTCGGGCGAGACCCAGACGGGCGCGAAGCCTGCCAGCAGCAATGGCTCATCGCCCACGGCATCCGCCCCGTGGCGGCGTTCATCGACCCGGGTCGGCTTATCGACTGAGCCGCCATATCCCCGCGAGACCACGTGTGGTTCACGACCCATCCCTATGAGCTTTTGCACAATGGCGATGACGGTCGGCGTCTTGCCCGTCCCGCCCGCATTGATGTTTCCCACGCAAACTACCGGCACCGGCAGCCGCTCCGGCGTGCCCCTGGCCAAACGTCGCGCCGTGCCTGCGGCGTAGAGCGCGCCGAGCGGGGATAACAGGGTTGCGGCCAAGCCCGGGGGACGGTGCCAAAAGAGTGGTGGCTGCATTAGGCCTTCTCCGTGGCGCGATCCAGCACCGCAGTAATCTCTTGCAAAGCGACCTCTGCCGCACGCGCGCCTTGGGAGCTGACTTCCCACGCGGCGTGGGCCATTTCGGCGGATTTGTGCGGCTCGATCAGATTGATGACCGCCTCGCCGAGGCTGCGTGCGTCATAGACCTTGCGTGCGGCCCCGGCCTCCCCCAGCCGCTCATAGATATCCTTGGCGTTCTCGATATGCGGCCCGTGAATGATCGCGGAGCCCAGCGTAGCGGGCTCATAGGGGTTGTGACCGCCGATTTCGACGAGTGACCCCCCAAGAAAGCTGAGAGGCGCGATCCGATACCAAAGCCCCATCTCGCCAAGCGTGTCGGCAAGGTAGATATCCATGACGGCATCCGGGTCCTGACCCTCAGAGCGCACCCCGACCCGCCATCCCTTGTCGCGCAGCATCTGCGCAATCTGGGGCGCGCGTTCCGGGTGGCGCGGGGCGATAATCAACAAAAGGCGCGGCGCGGCGCGGCGCGCGATCCGGTGGGCTTCCTGCGCCATCTCGTCCTCGCCGGGATGCGTCGAGGCGGCGAGCCAAACGGGGCGCGTCTCCAACGCCGTGGCGACCTTCTGGCGCAGCTCGTCGTCACAGGGCAGCGGTCCGCCACCGTCCTTCAGCGAGCCGTTCACCCTCACCTTGTCACGCGAAACACCAAGGCGCTGAAGATGCTGCGACGAGACCTCGTCCTGGGCCAGAAACAGCTCGAACCGGTCCAGCATCGCCCGCGCGGCGCCGCGCAGCCAGCGCCACTTCCGATAGGATGCATTCGACATGCGGGTGTTCAGCGACAACATCGTGATCCCGCGCCGGTGTGTCTCGACAATCAGCGCGGGCCAGAACTCGCTTTCGGTCCAGATCGCGATGTCGGGCTTCCAGTGATCGAGAAAGCGTTGCACGAAGGGCAGGGCATCGACGGGCACGAATTGATGCACCGTTTGGTCCGGGAGCCTCGCCTTCAGAATTTCCGACGAGCTGCGCGTTCCGGTCGTGATCAGCACATTGAGATCGGGTCTCTCGTCGATCAGGCTTTCGATCAGATCAAGTAGTGACAAGGCCTCCCCAACAGAGGCGGCATGAAACCAGACAAGCTCACCCATAGGCCGCGGGCTCGAGGCCACGCCCTTGCGCTCGTCAATTCTGTCAGGGTCTTCCTTGCCCTGCGCCAGCCGGGTCGCGAGCTTCCGCTCGGCGACCGGCCCCAGAAATCGAGAGACCCTGAGATAGAGCGACAGGATGGGCGAAAAGGCCATGCCGAGTGAACTAGTTGCCCAGTTCCTCGGTCGAGGAGGCGGCGGCCTCTTCGTCGCGGAGACGGTGAATATGGGCAATAAAATAGCGCATGTGGGCGTTATCCACGGTCCTCTGGGCCTCTGACTTCCAGGCATCGTAGGCAGAGGCATAGTCGGGGAACATTCCGACGATATGGATGTCCTCGACGTTCTTGAAAGCGTTTTTCGTCGGATCGACAAGCTCGCCACCAAAGACAAGATGCAGGCGCTGGGTCATGGGTTCGGCTCCGGTATTGGTGTGGTTTGGCGGCACTCTAGGCCAAGCATCCTGCGCGCAACAGGGCATATCTCAGGGGGCGGGTTTCAACCGGGCCTGCAGCGCTCCGTGCATGGCCTCACCCGCCGCATGGCAGCCTTTGGTCTTCGGGTGCGGATTGTTGAACCGAAGCGGCGCGCCCAGGCGGTCCGTCACCCGTCCGCCCGCTTGCCGCACGATCAGATCACCCGCAGCAATGTCCCATTCCCAGCAGTCGCGCAGGGTCAGCATGGCGTCGTATCGCCCTTGGGCCACAAGGCACAGACGGTACGCCAGCGACGGCCGAAATTTGCGCAGCATCGGGGGCGTGCCGCCCTGCCAATGCGTGTCATTGAAATTCGACTTGGCGGCGAGCACCGTTGCGCCGTCCAGCGCTGTCGTCTCTGTCGGCGAAATCATCTCGCCGTTCAACGTCGCCGGAGCGCCTTCGTGCGCGGCAAACATCAGATCCATCATCGGCAGGTAGACGGCCGCGGCAGTGACGCGACCTTTTTCGGCAATCGCCAGCGAATGCGAGAAATGCCGCTCTCCCGCGATGAAGGCGCGGGTGCCGTCGATGGGATCAACGATAAAGACCCGCTCATGGTCAAGCCGCGCCGCATCATCTTCGGTTTCTTCCGACAGCCAGCCATAGGTGGCCCGGGCCGACAACAGCTCAGACCTCAGCATCTTGTCGATGGCCAAATCGGCTTCGGTGACCGGTCCCGCGCCGTCATCCTTGTCCCAGACCTCCGGGTCGGACTTGAAGAAACGCCGTGCGATGTCACCACTTTCGCGGGCCGCGTCTATCAAAAGGTCCAGGTCTTCAGTCGCCGGCAAGGGTCAGCCCTTCGACCAGCAGGCTGGGCACGACCCGGGACAGGTGCGTGCGCGCGTCGTTGGCCGGCGTGATGTGGTGCAGCATCTCCAGCAGGTTACCCGCGACGGTACATTCATTCACTGCATATTGCGGCGCGCCATTCTCGACCCAGATACCCGACGCCCCTCGCGAATAATCGCCGGTATTTGGATTTATCGTCGAGCCGATCATCGACGTCACAAGCAGACCCGTGCCCATCTCGGCCATCAGCTGTTCCTTGCTTTGACTGCCTTGGGTCAATGCGATGTTGGAGATCGCGGGGCTCGGCGGGCCACTGGTGCCGCGGGCGGCCGATGCAGTGCTGGACATATCGAGTTTGCGCGCATTGGCCAGATCAAGGGTCCAGCCTTGCAGCACACCGTCCTTGACGATGTCTCTTGGCGCTGTCGCCAGCCCTTCACCGTCAAATGGCTTCGACCTGGATACGCGCGCCCGGTGGGGGTTCTCGGTGATGCTGAGGGTGTCCGGAAGGATCTGCTCGCCAAGCTTGCCCATCAGCCAGCTGGAGCCCCGCGCAATCATGGACCCGTTGGCGGCCACCAGCAAATGCCCGATCAGCGCCCCAGCGACACGCTCGTCGAACAGGACCGGATAGGCCCCGGTCTTGGGGCGCCGCGCCCCAGCGCGCTCCAACGTGCGCTCTGCCGCGGTGCGTCCAATGTGCTCCGGGCTTTCGAGATCAGCCTGAAAAATCCGGCTGTCGCCATAATAGTCGCGCTCCATACCGGTTCCCTCGCCGGTGATGGCGACGCAGGAGACGCTGCGGCTTGAACGCTGATACCCGGCCGAGAACCCATTGCTGGTCGCGAGATGAATGCGGCTTTGCCCGTAGCCTGCCGAAGCGGCCTGAACCTGGCTGATGCCGTCCACGGCCAGCGCCGCGGCTTCCGCGCGCTTTGCATCTTCTTCCAAGGTGGCCGCCGCAGGCTCTGGCGTCGGGTCGAAAAGCTCCAGCGCTTCCGCGGACGTGTTTTGGGCCAATTGGGACGCGTCTGCGAGGCCGATATTGGGATCCTCAGGGGCCTCTTTCGCCATCGCGACGGCCCGCTCGGCCATGGTTTGCAACGTGGCATCGTCAAAGAGCGAGGACGAAACGACTGCCTGTCGCTGACCGATCAGAACCCGAAGACCGATATCGACACCTTCCGACCGCTCGGCATGTTCGAGCTTGCCTTGCAGGACATCTATAGAGACCGAGGTGCCATCCAGCGCCAAAGCGTCCGCGGCATCGGCACCCGCGCGCGCGGCGGCACTCAGCATGCGGTCGGTAAGGGCTGCGAGGTCTTGGGACATGGGGTGGCTCCGGCTTGGGCGTGTCGCTAGCAGGTAGTCCGAAGCACCGGCCACTGCAAGGCGCGGGCTTGCAACCGGGCAAAAGGACAGGCCAGAGTGCGGCGAGAAATGAAGGGGAGGTATCATGGTTGATCTGACTGGAAAGACCGCGCTTATCACGGGCGCAAGCCGCGGGATCGGTGCCGACACCGCGCGCGTGTTCGCGCAAGCGGGTGCGAATGTCGTGCTGATCGCCCGCAGTGGCGACGATATTGCCTCGCTGGCCGCGGAAATCGGCGACGCTGCGCTAGCCTGCCCTATGGATGTTGCGATCTGGGACGACTGGACCAACACGTTAGCGCGGGCGAAGCAGGCTTTCGGCAGTATCGACATTCTGGTCAACAACGCGGGTGTCATCGAACCCATCGCACGGCTGGAAGAAACGGACCCTGACGCATGGTCGAAGCTGATCGATATCAACCTTAAGGGCATCTACTATGGGACCCGTGCCGTGCTGGACGATATGCGCGACGGCGGCTCGATCCTGAATATCAGCTCCGGGGCGGCGTCCAATCCGCTTGAAGGGTGGAGCGCCTATTGTGCGTCCAAGGCTGGCGCTGCGATGCTGACACGCTGTATTCACAAGGAACACGGCGACCGCATCCGGGCCATGGGGCTCAGCCCGGGGACGGTGGCCACCGAGATGCAGGTCGTAATCAAGGAAAGCGGGATCAACCCGGTCAGCCAGCTTGACCCGTCCGTCCATATTCCCGCCGACTGGCCTGCGAAGGCGCTGCTTTGGATGTGCGGGTCGGACGCGGATGAGTTTTGCGGCGAAGAGATCTCGCTTCGCGACGAGGGCATCCGCGCCCGCGTGGGCCTTGGAGCATGATCGAGGTGAGCCGCGAAGATGCTCTGTGGATTATCAAGATAAACCGCCCCGAAAAGGCGAACTCCCTCACCCGTCGGATGCTGCGCGATCTCGCGCTGACTGTAGAGGACGCCGCCGGAAAGGCGCAGACGATCATTCTGACCGGTGAAGGCAAGGTTTTCAGCGCAGGCGCAGATCTCGAGGCGGCCAAGCAGGGCCTTGCGGTCGATCCGATCTGGGAGCGTCTGTCGCGGGCAATTGCAAACTTCCCGGGCCTGTCCATCGCGGCGCTGAACGGGACCGTTGCGGGTGGAGCGATGGGAATGGTGCTGGCCTGCGACCTGCGGGTATCTGTGCCAGGGGCGAATTTCTTTTACCCCGTTATGAAGCTGGGTTTCCTGCCGCAACCCTCTGATCCGGGGCGCCTGGCCGCGCTGGTGGGGGTCTCGCGGGCGAAGATGATATTAATGGCGGGCGAAAAGATCGATGCGATGCAGGCCGAGGAATGGGGCCTCGTCGACCGCTTATCCGATGATCCGCTCAAGGCCGCGCGCAGCCTTGCGGAGGCCGCCATGGCCGCTGATCCAAGGCATGTAGCTGGGATAAAGGCGCTGTTGGATTAATCGGGACTTAAATAATTTTGCCAGTGCACGAGCCGCGAGGTGGAAAAACCCTTGCGTAACTACGATTAACAGACGTTATGGAAAACACTATCAGCATCTGTCGAACCATTGGCAGATCATGCTGAGGCGGCGACAGGAAAACCTAGCTTAGCGGGTCGATCTACTTCAAAACCTGTCCTCTTGCGCGAATTCGGATTCCATTCATTATACTGTGCGCAACGAAGGCACCTGCGTTTCACCGCTAGCGCATGTGCGAACGGGACCGGAAGCTGTGCCAAATAACGAGTCGAAGTCTGATAAAAAAATCCAAATTCTGAACGCCGCCTCAGATCTCTTGAAGCATCACGGCGTGCAGGCGCTGTCGTTTGAAAACGTTGCCGCCGAGGCGGATTTGTCTCGCCAATTGGTCCGGTATTACTTCTCTGATCTTGACGCATTGATCGTCGAGCTGTGCGATTTTCTCGCCGCCGGCTATCGCGACAGTCTGGTCGCGGGCATTGTGAATATCGGGGAAGTCGAACGGCTCAAGTTCTTTTTGGACTTCTTCTTCGATTTGGCCGAAGGGCATCCGATGCCGCGCAATCTGGAGGTCTACGATTCACTGGTGGCGTACTCGGTCGGGTCGCAGGCTTTGAAGGACCGGATGTGCAGCCAGTACAACGTATTGGGTCAGGTCATGATCCATGAATTGGCTATTGCGCATCCAGAGCTCGACAGCGCCGCATGCGAGGAACTGTCCTTCCTCTTTGTCTCCATGATGCATTCGCATTGGAGCTTTGTTGCCAGCCTTGGTTACTCCCGCGACCATAGCAGATTGACCCGGGCAGCGATGGACCGGCTTATCGCGTCTTATCTCGATAATCCGACCTTTGAGCGGGTGATGGAGAAACCCTGGTCGCGCGACGATTAAGTTTGCCCGCTGGGGTTGGCTCCTCAACCCTTCCGTTTCTTCCTGTTTCCGGGCCGCGCTCCGGGGGTGACGGAATGGAAATCCGGCGGGCGTTTTGAAACCCAACTGACGAACTTCGCCAACCGGGGATGCGCGCGCAGCGCTTCAAGGGTGTTGTAGTCGCGGGCGAGGTCGGCCTCGGTCAGGGTGGCGTGAACCTCGTTGTGGCAAATCTGATGAAGCAGCACGACAGGACCACCCTTGCCACCTTTGAGCTTCGGGATCAGGTGGTGCAGGCTCAGCTTCGCCCCGGGCGGGATCGGGCGCAGGCAGAGAGGGCAGATCGGCAGCTCATCCATGCAAAAGACTTCCTTTGGCCGCGGCCTCGGACTACTGAGGATGCTCAAGAGGAATAGGGCTATTGGGGGCCACGACCATGGAGAATTATCCATTTGTCGAGCAGATCATGGGCTACGCGGAGCCCGCGATAGAAATTGCGACGCGCTGGGCCACGAGCCCGGCGGCTTGGTCGCAATTCGCTTTGCTGATCGCGGCCTATTTTCTGGCGCTGCTGGTCAACCGCCGCCTGAGCCGCGCGTTTCGCGGGCTTTTGACGCCCGCGCCGGGTGCAGAGAACATTTTCGCCACCGCGCGCCGCTTCGTTCTGCAATTCCTGCCGTTGTTGCTGCCAGTGCTGGCCTATGCCTTTACGGCGGTGGGTGAGCAGATCGTCCGGTCGCTGTTTGACAGCGGCGCGGTGATTGCCTTTGGCAAGCGAGTGTTCCTGTTCCTGGCGGCGCGCATTCTGGTGCGCGATATCCTGACGGACCCGTTCCTGAAGTTGTTGGGCAAGTTCGTCCTGATCCCGATTGCCGCGCTCTATGCGGTGGGGTTGCTGGATGCGGCGTCGGTCTACCTGACGGAGTTCCGGGTCACGGTCGGCAACATCTCCTTCTCGTTGATGGCGCTGGTGCGCGGGCTGATCGCGGGCTCGCTGCTGTTCTGGCTGGGCCGTTGGTCGAACGACCAGAGCGCCGCGATGATCACCAAGCAGGAAGAGCTGCGCCCGGCGACGCGGCAACTGGCCGTTAAGACGGCAGAGATCGTGATCTTCGGCACCGCGTTCCTTCTGCTGATGAACATCATGGGGGTCAACCTTTCGACCCTGGCGGTGCTGGGCGGTGCGATTGGCGTGGGTCTGGGCTTTGGCCTGCAGAAGATCGCATCGAACTTCATCTCCGGCGTGATCCTGCTGCTCGAGGGCCAAGCGACAGTGGGCGACTACGTGGAGCTCGACGGGGGCGAGGCGGGCACGATCGTCAAGATGACCGCCCGCGCGATCATTCTGGAGACGTTCGATGGGCGCTGGATCGTGGTGCCGAACGAAGATTTCATCGTCACGCGGGTGACGAACTATTCCGACCAGGGATCGGCCAACCGTTACGAGGCGGCGTTCTCGGTCAGCTATGACACCGATATCAACCTTGTGCCGCCACTGATCGAAGCGGCAGTGCAGAAACACCCGGACATTCTGGAAGAGCCGTACCCGGCGGATTGCGAGCTGCGCGGCTTCGGCGACAGCGGCATCGACTTCGCGGTGGAGTTCTGGGTGAACGGGATCGACGACGGGCGGCACAAGTATGAGAACGACGTGTTGTTTATTATCTGGAACACGTTGAAGGAAAACGGGATCAAGATCCCCTATCCGCACCGCGTTGTGGAGTTCAAAGGCGAGATGCCGAAGTGAGCACAGCCTTGGTCGTGGGGGGCGGTCCGGCGGGGCTGATGGCCGCTGAGGTGATGGCGAAGGCCGGGCTGCGCGTGCGCCTGATAGATCAGAAGCCAAGCGTCGGGCGCAAGTTCCTGATGGCGGGCAAGTCGGGGCTGAACCTGACCATGGACAAACCGTTGGAGGAATTCCTGCAGCACCTGCCGGACTGGATACATCCGATGGTGTCGTCATTTGGTCCCGCCGCGGTCGTGGCCTGGGCACAGGAATTGGGGCAAGACGTATTCACCGGCTCAAGCGGGCGGGTTTTTCCGGTTGCGATGAAAGCCTCGCCCTTGCTGCGCGCATGGTTGGCGCGGCTTGATCAACTCGGGGGTGAGATCGAGACACGCACCGTTTGGGACGGCACGACGCCGGATACAGTGACGGTGCTGGCGATGGGCGGCGCGTCGTGGCGACGGCTTGGCTCGGACGGCGCATGGGTGTCGCGGTTTCCAGCGAGTGACTTGGCCCAATTCCAGCCCACCAACATGGGGTTCGAAGTCCCATGGTCATCCCACATGGAACGCCACTTCGGAACGCCTTTGAAGAATGTGGCCTTCGTCACGGAGGGCAAGTCGCACCGTGGCGAAGCGATCGTCTCGGCCCGCGGGATTGAAGGCGGCGGCGTTTACGCTGTGTCGGCTTCGGTGCGGGACGGCGCGCCTTTGATTATCGACCTGGTGCCAGACCTGAGCGTGGCAGAGGTCGAAGCGCGGCTGAATCGCCCTCGCGGCAAGGCAAGCATGTCGAACCACTTACGCAAGGTGCTGAAGCTGGATCCGCTGAAACTGGCGCTCCTGCAGGAGTTTGCACGGCCCTTGCCTGCCGCAGCGGCGGAGGTCGTCAAAGGGTTGGAGATCAGACACACTGGCCCGCGGCCGATGGACGAGGCCATTTCGACCGCCGGGGGCCTCAGGGCGGCGGCGCTCGATGAAAATCTGATGTTGAAATCACGATCCGGCGTCTTTGCCGCAGGGGAGATGCTGGATTGGGAGGCGCCAACCGGCGGATACCTGATTACTGCCTGCCTCGCGACGGGCCGCTGGGCCGGCGAGCGCGCGGCGGAGTACGCAGCGAACGGTGAATAAAGTTCGCGCGGACATGTCTGAACGGAAGGCATGCTGGATGAGGGCAGGCACGCTTTTTCCATTAAGAGTTTGTTACCTCGATTGCCGAAGGTCGAAATGCCTGTGGGTTTACCTTCAATGTCAAACATCTTGTTGGGTAGGTGTAAGTCGTTGACCCAGAAACATAAAGACTGGAAGAGATCTGATTTCGCTGGTCGCGAAGTCTCTTAACAAAGGGTTGAAGTTCGTGCGTGTTTGCCTGATAGCTACCGCCATAAGAGCCTACCACATGTGTCAGGCTGCAGTATTTCGGAGACCAACGGGTACTTTATCCTCGGTTGCGTTCGACATCACTTGATGAGACTGAAACCCCAAAGAATTTGGCGATGAACCATGATATTTGATAGGAGCTTCTACCTCGCGCAAAATCAGGATGTCCACGAAGCGGGCATCGACCCTCAGAAGCACTTCAAAGCGCATGGTCGGGCGGAGTTGCGCAACCCGCATCCGCTGATTGATCTGAAATATATTGCCAGCCAACTTGAAGGCTCTGACAGCGATCCACTGGATGCGCTTTCAAGTTCGGGCTCTCGCGTGAACCCAAGTCCGATTTTCGATGTCTCGTTTGTTGCTGATCAATTGGGCTTGGGATCTGAAAAGACGAGCTACGATATCCTGGAGGCATTCCTTGATCTGCAAGATCGAGATGCGATCAGACCAAACCTGCTGTTCTTGCCTGCGTTCGTCGCCCGACAGATCGAGGTCCCCGAAGGCAGCTCAGCTCTGGAGCAATATCTCGCGGCGGGATGGACCGCGCTTCCGGTGCATCCGCTTGTTGAATTTGACCGAATTTCTGGCTCTGGTCCTCACGGTTTGTCGGAAGCCGATGGTCGTACAATGCTGGAAGCATTGCTGACCAAAGATCTGGGTCTCAGGGCTAGTTGCTCGCCGCTCTTCGATGCCGCCTACTACGCAGCGCACTCAGGATGTGAAGAGGACACTCTGGTCGGATGTCTGACGCACTACTTACGGGAGGGGGAGAACAGAGGTCTCCGTCCAAACCCATACTTCAATCCGCGAACATATGCGGACGCATATATGGGGGGCGGATCTACTTCCGGCGCTTTGGAGCATTACGCGTTAAATGGTCGGGAGCCTCATATAACTCTCGTGCCTGATTTCAGTCATCGTTTTTATCATGCGAGAAACCCAGGCGTTGATGCCTACTCCAGAACGCCTCTGGATCATTATTTGAGACACGGGTTGGACGAAGGGCGCATCCGTCAGCCTTCGCCACCTTGGCTAGACGACTTCGCATCATGGGATTTTGTGCGTGACGACGTCCGATCTGCCTTCTCTGAGGCGCGCACTGCGACGCCGCAGGTTTGCGTCGTTATCCCTGTCTTTGATCAGTTCAACTACACGTTGCGTTGCGTTTGGTCGATTTTGAAAGCCAAGGAGCAAACGCCCATCGAGATCATTATTGCTGACGACGGCTCGACGGATGAGACGGAGCAGTTTTTCGGGTCGCTGCCCGGGCTGACCTACTTCCGCAACCCCGAGAACTTGGGCTTCTTGCGCAATTGCAATGCGGCTGCTGCGCAGTCCAAAGCTCCGTTTGTTTATTTCTTGAACAATGATACCGCCGTCCTTCCGGGTTGGATCGACCGACTGATGGACACGATGGACCGTATTCCCGAGGCCGGGCTGGTCGGGTCGAAATTGGTCTATCCCAATGGGCTTTTGCAAGAGTCGGGCGGTATGATCTGGCGCGATGGTGGTGGTGCGAATATCGGCCGTTATTCTGACGCAAGCGAGCCTGGTTACAATACCCTTCGCGATGTTGACTACGTGTCCGGTGCAGGCATCATGGTCCGACGGACGGCGTGGGACCGTTTGGGCGGATTCGATGAGCGTTATGTTCCCGCCTATTGCGAAGACAGCGATCTGGCGATGGCGCTGCGTCAGCACGGCTACCGCGTGCTAGTGAACCCGAGTTCCGCGATCGTCCATTTCGAAGGCATATCCTTGGGGCGGTCAGTACAATCAGGCATCAAGTCCTACCAAGTCGTCAATCAGCAGAAGTTGCGGGAGAAGTGGGAATTTGCCCTAGAGCGTCACTTGCCCGCTCAACAAGAAGACCCGAGGGAGCTGGGCGAAAATCTGCGCCCGCGCATTTTGATAATCGATGCTGTCACGCCTCGGCCGGATCACGACGCAGGATCGGTCACCAGCGTTTGGTTTATGAAGCTATTGGTGCAACTTGGCTACGATGTCACCTTCGTTGCCCAAAACCTTCTGCGGGATGGCCACTACAGCCAAGCTTTGCAGGATGAAGGCATTGAACTTCTCTACATGCCCTACGTCACCAATCTGGAGACGTATATTCGCAACTATGGCCACCGGTTTGATCTCTTCTTTCTTTATCGGGTCTCGGCGGGAGGGCATTTTGCGAGATCGATCCAGCGTCTTTACCCCAAGACACCGATCATTTTCGATACTGTCGATTTGCATTTCCTGCGGATGGAACGCGAGGCCAAGTTAGGTGGATCGCGCCCCGAAGAGTTGGCACATGCAAACGAGGTCAGACGCATGGAGCTTGGGCTGATCGAAACGACGAATGCCACGATAATTCTCTCGCAAGCCGAACGAGAGGTGCTCCAGAAATTGGGTCATACGGCGTCGCTGAGTGTCATCCCACTTGTTCTGGAAAGCCAAAGAGATGTTGCGCCTCGCAAAGGTCGCACGGGCATCGCTTTTGTAGGGGGGTACCAACACACCCCGAATGTGGATGCGGTGGTCAGCTTCATCGAAGAAATCTGGCCAGACCTGCACGAAGCTTGCCCCGATCTCATATTTCACATCGTTGGGTCACACCCGCCTGCGGAGATTTTGGAGCTTGAAGGGGCAAACGTGATCGTTGAGGGCTTTGTTGAGGACCTTGATGGTTTCTTGGCACAACGGATCGCAACGATTGCGCCGCTGAAATATGGCGCAGGTATCAAAGGGAAAATCGGCTCGTCGCTTGCTGCTGGTGTTCCATGTATTGCCACGACTATCGCGGCCGAAGGCATGGGGCTGGAAGACGGCAAAGAGATACTCATAGCGGACGGAGCTTCGGCCACGATCGACGCCGTAAAAAATCTGATAAAGGACGACAAGGCTTGGAAAGCCTTGTCTCAGGCAGGTCTGAAGTTTGTGGACCGAAACTTTGCGCCGCGCGCAATTCGTAGACAATTGTTTGAGCTATTCGCAAAAGCTGATGTCGTCCCGTTCCGGGGCACCTGTCCTATATCCGGCATGCGAGAAACGAGGCGTTTCGATAGCTGGGACAGACCGAAAAGCTTGCGTTCCGGACCTGACGGCTCCGACGTGGCCGAACGTGTGCTGGCACAGGCGTTGATCTCCAGCTTCCCAGATGCGGGATCTTCATTGCATGATTGGCAGAAAGCACCCACCCAGATATTTGTTCAGGGGGAGTGCCCGGTTCTTGAAAAAGCCCTGAGCGAAAAAGGCGCACTCTCGGAGCTGGAAACAGCAGGATGTGTAGTGGTTGAGCTCGAACTGAGTAATCAAACGGCCACGAGCATCTCAGATATTCTTATGACGCTCCCGTTGGGGGTTTCTGAATTGAAGCTGGCTTGTACTCCGAAGCGTGAAACTCATGCAGAAAGGGTCATTGCCGACGCTGAAGCAATTTCGGAGATCGTTTTTGCACTCAAGGCCTCGGAGCATTGGGACGTCCGAACTGATCGGTTTGCGCTGCCTGATTGTGCGCTCACGGGAACGGTGCTGATCGAAGCGCGGCGAAGACACTCGCCGGATGGAGAAACCTAAATGACATTTGTCTGCCGCGCCCGTGCGCCGTTGCGTCTTGGACTTGCCGGAGGCGGCACAGATGTCTCGCCTTATTGTGACACCTACGGCGGCGCAGTCTTGAACGTGACGATCGGCAGGTATGCTTATGCTTCGATAGCCAGCCGCAAAAAGGGTGAAGGTGTTTCGTTCAGGTCTTTGGACCTAGACGAGAGTGAGGTTATGCCCGACACCGAGCTACCATCGGTGAATGAAGGTTTGGTTCTTCATCGCGCTGCCTATCGTGTCATGATGGAAAAATACCGAGACGGAAAAGCGCTCCCGCTTGAGATTACGACGCATGTCGACAGTCCGATGGGCTCCGGACTTGGGTCATCATCGGCGTTGGTCGTTGCGATCATCGAAGCCTTAAGAGAAGCGTTGTCGGTTCCTTTAGGTGAATACGACGTCGCGCATTTGGCATTCCATGTCGAGAGAGAGGTCGCAGCGCTGGATGGCGGTCGGCAAGACCAGTTTGCGGCTACTTTTGGTGGCGTGAACTACATGGAGTTCGGCGCGAAGAATCAGGTCATCGTGAATCCCCTGAGAGTGTCGCGTCAGATATGGAACGAATTGGAGTCGTCCCTGGTCCTTGCCTTCTCAGGTATCAGCCGGTCGTCGGCAAAAATCATCTCCCATCAGGCCAAGGCGGCTACCAAAGATGCTTCGAAGTCACTTGAAGCGATGCATCAACTCCGTGCGGACGCCCTGGATATGAAAAATACTCTGCTGACCGGCGATCTGAGATCAATGGCCTCGATACTACAGCATAGTTGGGAGGCGAAAAAGCGCACGTCTGACCTGATCTCAAATGCGCAATTGAATGGCCTTTATGACAGTGCAATCTCTGCAGGTGCCATGGCGGGAAAAATATCAGGAGCTGGCGGCGGTGGTTTCATGTTCTTCTTGGTGGATCCTATGAACCGGGGTCGCGTGATGTCGACGCTGTCGGAGGCTGGATGTCAGGTTTCCGGGTGCCACATGGTGTCAACCGGCGCCGAATCTTGGCGGCTTCCGCAGCCCGTCTCATTCAACAATTAGGGCTTCTCCTCTATGGATTATGAAACTGTTATTCGCGAGCGTTTTCGGGAAACTGCACAGAACTACGAAAAACTGACCGCCAATGCGGAGCAGATTCAGAAGGTTTCTCTGGAGATCGTCGCGCGCATGCGGCGCGGGGGGTGTGTATATTTTTGTGGGAATGGCGGCTCGGCCGCAGACGCGCAGCATTTGGCCGCAGAGCTTCAGGGTCGCTTCTTGCATGACCGCCGGCCTCTTTCCTCCATCGCTTTGACTACGAATACGTCGACGTTGACTGCAATCGGAAATGACTACGGGTATGCGCAGATTTTCGATCGCCAGCTACGCGGTTTGGGCCAAACGGAAGACGTTTTGGTGGGGTTGTCGACGAGCGGCAATAGCGAGAACATCATGCTGGCCATGGCGACGGCCCGAGAGATGGGAATATACGCCGTTGGCTTGACCGGTAGCACGGGAGGCGCAATGGCTGATGCCTGCGATACCTGCATCCGTGTGCCCGCGGACCACACTGCGCGCATTCAGGAAATGCATATCGCCGTTGGCCACATGATGTGCGAAATCGTCGAACAGGAACTGATGTGATACGTCACGCCGTCATTCTTGCGGGCGGCAGGGGGACGCGTCTGGGCAAACTGACAGACGCGACCCCAAAACCAATGATGAATGTGGCTGGCCGCCCTTTTCTGGAGCATCTTGTTCGTCATCTTGTTTGCGAAGGGATGAGACGGGTCACCGTGATCGCCGGTTATCTTGGCGAACAGATTGAAGCGCATTTTGCAGAAACGAAAATCCCGCGCTGCGAGGTCGACGTTCTTATCGAGCCGGAGCCGCTGGGCACCGCGGGAGCACTCCGGTTCGCAAAGGATCACCTGTCCGATCGCTTCTTTCTACTTAACGGCGATACGTTCTTCGACGTTCCGCTTGCGATGCTTGGTTTGGACATCGAAAAAGAAGACCCTGTGGCGTGTATAGCCCTGCGGCGGGTCAGTGATCCCGGCCGATATGGGGTTGTGCTTTGCGACGGCGCGAGGGTGAGTTCTTTCTCGGCGAGACCGAGGGAAGGCGCCGGGGCCGCAGACATCAACGGCGGTATCTATTTGCTTCACAAGCGCATTCTCCAAGATATCGGGAAAGGATTTGTTTCACTGGAGAACGACGTTTTCCCCAACTTGGTCGATCAGAATCTTGTAACAGCGAAGTCGTTTGACGAGGTATTCATCGACATCGGGATTCCCGACGATTTGGATCGCGCAGGGAAAGTTGTTCCAGATGCCATGGCTAGGTCGGCTTTGTTCCTTGATCGCGACGGTGTCATCAATAAGGACATTAATTACTTGCACCGCATCGAAGACTTCGAGTGGATCAATGGTGCCCAAGAGGCCATTCTGTGGGCCACGCAGATGAGAATGCATGTGTTCGTTGTCACGAATCAGGCGGGCGTCGCGCGCGGATTTTACGGCGTAGACGACGTAGAACGCCTGCACAGCTGGATTGAAGACCAAGTTTGCGACATAGGTGGTCGGATTTCCGATTTTCGCTTCTGTCCCTATCATGTCGATGGGGTCGTGCCCGAATTCACGGGGCCTCATCCTTGGCGGAAGCCACAGCCTGGAATGTTGCTTGACCTAATCGAGCACTACGCGGTGATCCAAGATCGCTCGATCATGATCGGAGACAACGCCAGCGATGTGCAGGCTGCCGAAGCAGCAGGCATCCGGGGTGTGTTGTTCGAAGGCGGAAACCTGGCGGACGTGGTGAGGTCAGTTACATGAAGAAGGCGCTTTTTCTCGGGGCAAGCGGGTTTCTGGGCCAATGGATGCAGGCGTATTTACGTGACAAGTATGACCTGAGTATTCCTCAGCGCAAGACGTGGGACCTTACGGACAAAGCCAGCTTGCGCGCATTGATCGACGAGACTTCACCGGAGATTGTGCTGAACTTCGCGGCCTTGTCCCATACCGGATCTGCGACCGAGGATCTCTACAGGATCAACGCTCAAGGTCATCTAAACCTGCTTGAGGCGCTGAGCGAAAGCGCCTTTTCGGGACGGCTGTACTTCGTCTCGACCGCGAACGTGTATGGTGCAGCACCTCAGAACCCGTTGTCTGAAACGGATCGGCCACTACCGCTTAATCACTATTCTTGCGCCAAGCTCCTAGCGGAGCATTACTGTGCCATGATGGCCGGGGATGTGGACACAGTGATCATCCGCCCATTCAGCATCATCGGCGTGGGCCAAGCGGAGACGTTCTTACTTCCAAAGTTGATCCGAAACTTTGTGGCCAAGTCCGAAATTATCGAACTCGGCAATTTGGGCGTCGAGCGCGACTTCATTGATGTGCGCGATTTTTGCGCGATGATGGAGGCCGTTCTCGCCGCGGACGCTCCACCGCCCCTGATAAACTTCGCGAATGCAGAGGTCGTATCGATACAGACCATCTTGGATATGTTGGGCGAGATATCGGCTCACAGGCCAGAAATCCGGATCAACCCCGATTTCATTCGTGCGCGGGACATCCTCTATCAAAGAGGGGACAACTCCCTGATCCGCTCACTCGGCTACGCTCGTAAATACTCTATGGAGGATACCCTGCATTGGCTGTATGCAGAGGCCCAAATGAAAACAGAGAGACCATGACAAAACGCGCCTTGATCACTGGTATTACGGGAATGGTGGGCTCTCACCTGACCGACTTCCTTCTAGAAAACACTGACTGGGATATCTGGGGTGTCGCGCGCTGGCGCAGCCCGATGGATAACCTCAATCATCTTTTGCCTCGCATCAACGACAAGGATCGTGTCTTTCTGCAATATGCAGACCTTAGGGATGAGCTTTCACTGTATCAGGCGGTGAAAGTCTCTCAGCCTGACTATGTCTTCCATCTTGCGGCTCAAAGCTTCCCGCGCACGAGCTTTGATGCCCCTCTGGATACCATGGACACCAACATTCAAGGGACCAACCGTCTCCTTGAGGCCATTCGCCAACAGGAAATGGACCCGGTCATTCATGTTTGTGCGTCTTCGGAGGTCTTTGGCCGCGTGCCAAAGGAGAAGCTCCCAATCGACGAGGAATGCACGTTCCATCCGGCCTCTCCGTACGCGATCTCGAAGGTCGGCACCGATTTGGTCGGACGCTACTATGGCGAAGCCTACGGTATGAAGGTCATGACGACACGGATGTTTACGCATACCGGCCCCCGGCGTGGAGACGTGTTCGCAGAGTCGACATTCGCCAAACAGATCGCGCTGATTGAGGCTGGGCGAATTCCGCCTGTCTTGAAGACAGGTAATCTCGATAGCTTGCGAACGTGGGCCGACGTACGTGATGCGGTTAGAGCCTACTATCTGCTGGTGACAAAGGATCCGATCCCAGGCGAGTACTACAATATCGGGGGAACCTACACCTGCTCTGTTCGTGAGATGTTGGACGCCCTCTTGGCTATGTCGACGGTAAAGGACATCAAAGTTGAAACAGATCCGGACCGATTACGGCCAATCGATGCGGATTTGCAGGTTCCCAACACAGCAAAGTTTGAAGCGCACACTGGCTGGAAGCCGGAAATCGGATTTGAGCAAACGATGACTGATCTGTTGAACTATTGGCGTGAACGTGTCTCCAGTTCGACGAACTTTCTGACACGTTAGTGTTTTGGGAAATAAGCTGAATCCGCGCGGTGTTGCATCCAAGACAAGCTTGAGAATTGGCAGACTTGGATTTGAACGACGCTCTAACAAGAGGTTATGGGACAAGAAATGACAATGTATGACTCGGTGCCCGACATTGCGTGCAGATATGAGCGGTACGATCCGAAGACGCTGCAGCCAGAAAACGACAGCACCTTTGTTCGCCTGATTGAGACTGGATGGACTGAAGAGACATTCCAAGGAAAGTCCGTTCTTGATATCGGTTGCAACTCGGGGGCTCTCTCACTTTTCGCCCACAGCCTCGGCGCTTCGAAGATCCAATCTGTGGATGTTATGCCGGAATTCACCGAGTTTTTCTCGGATGTTGTAAGTTCTCACAAGTTGCCAATTTCTGTTGAGAAAATTGGCTTGAACGCCCTGTCGCCTGAAACCAACAACGCAGATGTCGTGCTGTGTATGGAAGTTCTGCATTGGATTGTTCATCAGGGCGGCACTCTGCCCGAAAGTATCGCGCACCTGGCGAGTTTGACCAATGAGACACTCTTTATTGAAACACCGTGGGATATAGACGAGCCCTCGATTGCAAACCGCAAAGGTTATCCCACCGAGAACTACGATATCGAGCTCATAATTCGCGGTCTGGCAAAACACTTCAAGACCGTGAAAATCGAGCGGTTCATGACCTATTTTGGAGAAATGGAGAATTCAAAACGGGTTCTGATTTCTGCAACTGACAAATACGCGCAATCGCTTCCGCTCCAGCATTGGACCAACGCCAATCAGTCTGGAATTTCTCTATCTCGCGGGGTGAACCAATCTTCTTTGATCACAACCAGCAAAGGTCCCAAAGTTCTGAAAAGCATCCCCAAGAACAGCGCTTTCGTGCGGCTTGGAGATGGTGACGTCGAGAAGCTGGGGCAATTTCTAACCAAGCGCGTGTCCAATTCAGTCATCGTTTCGCCGGAACGCATTGATGGCGCGTTTCGGAAAAAAGAGAGTGACGGCGAGACGTATATGATATTCCCATTCTTGGGATTGCTGAGCGACTACTTTCCCAAGCGAGTGACGCCGAAGGCTGCTAAAGATCCGATGGGGCTGGCCCTAAAACTTTTTCAGCATTTTTCGCTCGCGGATGATGAAATCCTAGGGCCGCTTCAACGTGTCTTCGGACAGTTAAGCGCGCCACGGCACGACGAACTGCCATCAGAGTTTGTGTCAAAATTGGAGGCGGCTGGTCTGAATCCTTTTTTGGATCAAATTACCCAAGATCTGGACGACTACGATCTTGGTCTCGAGGACGGGCTGTTACACAACGACATGCAGAACGGAAATTTTATTCTGACAGCCCGAAAGGCTGATCGGATTGTTGACTTAGACATCTTGCGTGCTGGCCCGGCCTATTCTGACATCATCTCTTGCGCGCTTCACACCGGGGCCAATGAGGAAGAACTTGTTTCGACACTTTCTGAAGCCGGTAAGACCTTTTCACGACAGGTTTCCAGTTTCGATTTTGCGTTTAGCGCGGCAACGAGTATTTTGTGGTTGAGGGCGAGGGTCAAGCAAGGTGCGCCTTTGGAAGACCGACCAATCGAACGCTTTATTTCAGGTTTGCAGCTTCAAGCAAAGCTGTATGAACAAATGAAAGCGTAGATATTGCGAAGTACCCGGGCGTCATTCTGTTGCGGCGCGGAGAGCCGTGCGAAGGCTTGCCAGAATATGACCATCATGCAGAAGGCCCGTCGAAAGTGCACTGACGGGCCTATCCGACGCTGAAATAATCGCGAATTTCTGGTGTTGTAGACCTCGAGTATTCTCATAGGCGAGGAAGCCGTTCCGTTCCCAGAAACTCTGATTTGGCGTTATTGCGCCGTCAGGGCCACTCATGACGGACCCGCACACGAAGCGTTGATAGTTCATTTCCGAATAAGCAAAGTGTCGACCTACCAAATCCTGAAACTCTTCGATGCTCAGCTCCTTTTCGTGAAAAGGATTATTCTCGTTCTCCGCACCGGGTCGCTTCGCGTCTGGTGTGGAAATTATGAGTGTCCCTCCCGGGGCTAAGACTCGCGCGAGTTCAGCCATAAATGCGTCTTGCGCATCGATATGCTCGATCGTTTCAAAGCAAGTGATTACATCAAATTTCTTTGACGGAATATTGAGGTCTTCCCGAATATCCCCACAGGCGAAGGAAAGCTCTTCTCTGCCGTATATACGATTGGCTCTGACAATAATCTCTTGGTCGATGTCGATGCCCAGAACGCTTGAAGCGCCTGCATTCCGCATCAAGGCTGCGCCGTACCCTTCGCCACAGGCAATATCGAGGACAGTTTTTCCTTCCACAAGCTCAAGAACGGAAAGATACCTGTGGAGATGTTCCGACAAGAGACCTGTCGTAATCCAAGGGGTGCAGCGCTCGCCTGTGAATTCAATCTTCTCGCGAGGCGGGGCCAAGGATACTTTTTTGATGTCGACCACCTGTTGACCTTTCCTGATAATCGTCCCGATCAAATTTCCAAACCCGGCGCACCGGCTCGTTTTACTTGGCTACTTTCGCCCGCACATTACTCTCAGTTAGCCGCATGATAGTACAGGTCCTCGCTCTGATCTTAGCTGAACCGTCTCCCTTTTGCGCAAACTCAAATCTACTTGTGCTCAAGGACCGCGTTTTCGCGTTGACTGAAGCCCTCCGGATGCATGATTTACAGCCCTTTCAAAGCGGATTTTCTCAGTGCATCTGACCTTCTCAAAGCATCTGGTCCGAGCCGAATGAGTATGTTGTGTAAGGTTGGTTGTGACCGAGTTTTCGGAGCGATACGGATGATGCTACGCCGCAGGAAATCGTTAAATTTGAACGGAACAATCCGATCGCAATCCGACGGGGCGAACAGCGCCAAGGCGCGGAGGCTAGGTGACAGTGGAGACTGCCCCTGCTACAGGTCGCGGCGATAGATCGAGGAGAGATCAACAGTGCATGTTCAGGAAACGCAGTTGGATGGCGTCGTGGTTCTGACGCCCAAGCGGTTTGGCGACGAGCGCGGCTATTTCTCCGAAGTATGGAACAAGAAAACACTGGAAAAATTGGGTATCGTTGCGGATTTCGTCCAGGATAACCATTCGCTCTCCGTGCCGGTCGGGACCGTGCGCGGCCTGCATTTCCAGTCACCACCCCACGCTCAGGACAAACTTGTGCGTTGCGGTGCGGGGGCCGTTCTCGACGTCGCGGTTGATATCCGCAAAAGCTCACCGACCTACGGAAGGTGGGTGGCAGAAGAGCTGAGCGCGGAGAATGGAAAGCAACTTTTCGTTCCCAAGGGTTTCCTGCATGGCTTCGCGACTTTGGCCCCAAACTCCGAGCTGCTTTACAAATGCTCGGATGTCTACGCACCTGACTGCGATGGGGCTGTCCACTTTGCGAGCCCGAGCCTTGACATCGACTGGCAACTGGATGCGGAACAGGCGATATTGTCCGAGAAAGACGCGGCGGCAATCGACTTTGCCGATTTCGTTTCGCCATTTGAATAAGGGTCTTTGCACATGAAAATCATGGTGACCGGCGGGGCGGGCTTCATTGGGTCCGCGGTCGTGCGACAGGCAATCCGCGACGGGCACGAGGTGGTGAATGTGGATGCGCTTACATATGCGGCCTGTCTTGCCAATCTTGAGCCCGTCGGCAACGCCAAAGGATACGTGTTCGAGAAGGCCGACATCTGTGATGCGCCAGTTATGCAGGCTTTGTTCGACAAGCATAAGCCCGATGCGGTCATGCACCTCGCGGCTGAAAGCCATGTGGACCGGTCGATCGACGGGCCGCAGGCTTTCATGCAAACCAATATTATGGGCACCTTCACGCTGTTGCAGGCGGCTCTGTCCTACTGGAACGCGGCGGGGCGCCCCGAAGGATTCCGGTTCCACCATATCTCGACCGACGAGGTCTATGGCACGCTTGGGGACGAGGGCCAGTTTTCCGAAGACACGCCTTACGCACCGAATAGTCCCTACTCGGCCTCGAAGGCGGCATCTGATCACCTGGTGCGCGCCTGGGGGGAAACCTACGGCCTGCCCTTCGTGCTGACCAACTGCTCCAACAATTACGGCCCGTACCAATTCCCCGAGAAGCTGATACCCGTCGTCATCCTCAATGCGTTGGCGGGCAAGCCCATCCCCGTCTACGGCGAAGGGCTGAATGTGCGCGACTGGCTCTATGTGGAAGACCACGCCGACGCTCTGCTGACGGTGCTGCAAAAGGGCGAGAACGCACGGACCTACAATATCGGCGGCGAGAACGAGGCGCGCAATATCGACATCGTAACGATGATCTGCGGCCTGCTTGACGAGCTGCGTCCGAAAGAGGCCCCTTACGCCGATCAGATCACCAATGTCACGGACCGCCCGGGCCACGATTTGCGATACGCGATCGATCCCGAGCGCATTCGCACCGAGCTGGGGTGGCGGCCCTCGGTGACGTTGGATCAAGGTCTGAGAAAGACTGTCGAATGGTATCTTGCCAATGAAGACTGGTGGCGTGCTTTGCAGGAGCGGCAGGGTGTCGGAGAGCGGTTGGGCAAGGTCGGATGACGATCCTCGTTTTTGGAAAGACGGGTCAAGTCGCGCGACATCTGGCGAATAGCCCAGATGTCAGGTGTGTTGGCCGGGATCAGGCTGACTTGGAAGATCCTGCGGCATGCGAAGCTTTGATTGCCGCCACCAAGCCCGCTGCCGTCATCAACGCCGCGGCTTTTACCGCTGTAGATGACGCAGAAGAGGATGAAGCCAGAGCCACGCTTATCAATGGCGATGCACCTGGCGCCATGGCGCGGGCCTGCGCAACTCTTGATATCCCCTTCATTCAGATTTCCACCGACTATGTTCTCGATGGGAAGGGAAGCGCCCCGCATTTGCCTGAGAGTCCCACGCGGCCCTTGAACGCCTACGGTCGGAGTAAGCTGGCGGGAGAGCAACAGGTGCAGGCCGCAGGTGGACGCTACGCAATCCTCAGAACCTCTTGGGTCTTTTCTGCGCACGGGGCCAACTTCTTGAAGACAATGCTGCGATTGTCACAGACGCGCGATTCACTGACCATTGTAGGTGACCAAGTCGGTGGGCCGACGGCTGCGGGATCGATTGCTTCAGCTTGCCTGTCAATGGCAAAGCAGATGCGCGGTGCAGATGGAGCCTCCAAAGCCGGGATCTATCATTTCAGCGGCGCGCCAGATGTCAGCTGGGCTGATTTTGCCCGCGCGATCTTTGCCGAAGCGGACCGACACATCGCGGTAACTGACATTCCTACGGCGGAATACAAGACGCCGGCTATACGCCCGTTGAACTCACGGCTCGACTGCAGCGACACTGAACGTGTCTTCGGAATCAAGAGGCCAGACTGGCGCAAAGACACTGCAGATATCGTCGAGGCTTTGACCTAGGCCCCCAGTTGCCTCTACAACGCGATTTGGCTCCGGTCGACACAGAAAAATTGAAAAGTAGATCACCATGACACAACGCAAAGGCATCATCCTTGCAGGTGGCTCCGGCACGCGCCTCTTTCCGATCACACAAGGCGTGTCCAAGCAATTGATGCCGATCTTCGACAAGCCGATGATCTATTATCCGCTCAGCGTGTTGATGCTGGCGGGTATCCGCGAGATTGCGGTGATCACGACGCCAGAGGATCAGGCTCAGTTCCAGCGGCTCCTGGGCGATGGCAGCCAATGGGGTGTATCGCTAACCTTCATCGTGCAACCGAGCCCCGATGGATTGGCGCAAGCTTACCTTCTGGCAGAGACATTCCTTGATGGCGCGCCAAGCGCGATGGTACTCGGTGACAACATCTTTTTCGGCCATGGTCTGCCTGAGTTGTTGAGCGCTGCGGACGACAAGACCACCGGTGGAACCGTATTCGGGTACCGAGTAACAGATCCTGAGCGCTACGGCGTTGTCCAAACGGATGCGAGCGGTAAGGTCGTCGACCTCGTCGAGAAGCCGAAAGTTCCGCCCAGCAACTATGCCGTGACCGGATTGTACTTCCTCGATGGCACCGCGTCTGATCGCGCACGCTCGATTTCTCCGTCGGAGCGCAACGAGCTGGAGATCACCGCTCTTCTCCAGACATACCTCAAGGACGAGCTTTTGACGGTTCAGCGCATGGGCCGCGGCTTTGCCTGGCTCGACACCGGAACCCACTGCAGTCTCTTGGACGCGGGCAACTTCGTGCGCACGCTTCAGTCCCGTCAAGGGCTGCAAACCGGCTGCCCCGAAGAGATCGCATATGAGCATAAGTGGATCGATGCGAACCAATTGCGTAAGCAGGGCGAGCTATACGGAAAATCCGACTATGGTACGTATCTGCTTTCGCTAATTGGTTAAAACCGATTGAGGGCGAGCGCGGCTAGTAAGCCAAGCTGTCCAAGAAGACCTTGACGGTACAAACCCGGGTCACGGGTGAGGGACAGCCGTTTGACAAGACCGGCGTCGCGATATTTCACGACTTGCTCCAACACTGCGCGGTTTTCCCTGGTCAGCACTGAAGCGCAAGATTGCAAAGCGGAGAGGTTGGCCGAGTTCCAGTGCCGGTAATCCCCCCGCACCATCCGGCGCATTCGCTTGAGTATCGGTGTAATACCGGTAGCGCTGCCAATTTCATTTCCAGTGTGTTGGCGGTAATCCAGACAAGGCTGCTGATCGAAGATCACCTCCCCCCCTGCGCCTGAGATCACTTGATAAAGCCACCAATCATGTACCGGCACGCGCATTGTGGATGAATAGGCGCGTTGCACTGTGCGGAGTGCAGCGTTGTTCATGACCATCGTGTTTCCGCCCGCGAAGTTCTGGCCAAGTGCATGGCGAAATCCCAATGGTACGTGGGTCACGCGCGACATTCTTTTGCCCTCCAGCTCGGCATTGCAAACCCAGGTTGCGGCGCCGTACAGGGCGGGGGTCTTGCCGTATGCCTTCAGTACACTCGCTGCTCGTGCCAATTTCTCGGGATGCCAGATGTCATCTTGATCCGAGAGCGCAACCAAACCCGTCTCAGGATGAACCTTTGTCAGCGTGGCCAGAAAATTGGTGGAATATCCCTGTCTCGGGCCTTCGAATTGTATGACCTGACCGCGGTTCCACTGATCCGAAAATGCCTGTGTGAGTGAAACGGTCGCGTCGGTGGAGCCGTCATCAGATGCGATAATTAAATCGGGCGCCATGCTTTGCACCGCAATACTGTCGAGCTGCGCCGGCAGGAACTTTGCACCGTTGTATGTGCACAAAACCACAGTGCAGTCACTGGCCGGTGCTTGGTTCTTCGCTTGGTCCTGCATTGATTTGTCCCGATCTCGAATCCGCCACATTTGGAGGATGCCGCAGATGGTGTCAAATCAACGCGCTTTGCATGCTCTGTGGTCGATGTGAGCGCGCTCAATACAGTTAAAAACGCGCTGAAACGCCTTGAAATAGCCAGGATGCCTTAGGCTATTTTTCTACCATTCCGAAGACAGTGCGGGTGCGAGATTTCGGGGTGAAAAATGCAACTATCTTCAACGGCTGTGATCCTGCCAAATGGATTCGATCCGCTTTCCCAAGTTGATGACCTTGCCGTCTGGGAGGCAGGCGGAAGAGTATTCTTAGTCGCTGGCTATAGCGGTAACACGTCCCTTGCGAGTTTTGAGGTGTCCGCCGGCGGTGGATTTCAGCAAACTGGGTGGATCGGGATTTCCGGATCATCTTCTGTCGGTGGTAACGGTCGCATCCTAGCCTCTGACACCGGATCCCTATCCATCACAGGATTGAACGGTGGGCATCTCGGCACAGTTGCATTGAGCGAGGCAGGGCAGTTAAGCGTCGGACCTCGGATCGAATTGGGCGGAGATCACAACGGCGCAGTCACGGACTACGTCACAGCGGACATTTCAAACGGGCAGGTCGCTTATTCCATAGTCGCTGGCGGTACTGCGGTCCATGTCGATCTCATTGGGGCCGCTGGTGATGTCACTTCTGGCGGTTCTGTTGAACTGGACGCGAGCTCATTCGGCGGTGACCCCGTCATGCTGCGCGACCTTACTTTGGTGCAGGCTGGAGGACAGCAATACCTGATCGCAACAGCATCTGGCGCAGATTCAGTAATCAGCTTTGAGATAGGTGCGGATGGGGGCCTGTCTCAGGCAGATTTGGCGGGAGCCCCGACCGGACTTGGCCTAAATACACCGGAGGTCGTTTTGGGCGTGACTACGGGGGGGGCCGCTCTGCTTCTTGTGGGTAGCATGGAAAGCGCATCGATCACCGTTCTGGCGGTCGGACCCGAAGGAAGTCTGATCCCCTTGGACCATGTCAGCGATACGGCCTCGACGCGGTTCGACGATCTCTCCGCGATGGCAACACTTGAGGTCAACGGATCGCAGCTAGTTTTTGTGGGTGGGTCGGACGGGGGGATCAGCGTCCTGCAGCTCTTGCCCACGGGCAGATTGATACATTTAGACAGCCTCGCGGACACTGAAGAGACATCATTGCAAAACATTGGATCGATCGCGACGACCGTGAATGATGGAGTGATCCAAGTCTATGTTTCAAGCACCGCTGAGGAAGGAATCAGTGTTCTGGAAGTTGCGGTTGATGACCTTGGTCTAACCCTTGTTGCAGATTCACACGGCGATAGCCTGACTGGTGGGGCGGCGGACGATGTTATCGTCGCCGATGCTTTCGAGGTGGAGCTGACAGGTGGTGGTGGAATGGACAGTTTCGTCTTCGATGTCGGGTACGAGACAACTGGGGACCTTGGGCACATTACAGATTACCAGCCCGGAATGGACAAAATCCTGTTCCCTCAGTTTGCCTTGCTCAGCAACCTGTCCCAGTTGCAGATCACGCCGACCGCCAATGGAGCACTATTGGAATACGGCTCTTTTAGCCTGACGGTGACTAGCGCCTACGGCGACTCTCTCAGCGAGACGGATTTCCCGGCTTCAACTTTTTTCGAGTTGGACCACAATTATGTTGGCAACGCGCCTGGAATTCCGGAAACAAATCCAGAGCCAGAGCCAGAGCCAGAGCCAGAGCCAGAGCCAGAGCCAGAGCCAGAGCCAGAGCCAGAGCCAGAGCCAGAGCCAGAGCCAGAGCCAGAGCCCCCGGTGCCACCAGGACTCGATCCATCGAGACCCGTTGGTGAGTCTCTGAGTGGTACTCCGGGGAATGACACCCTCAATGGTGGCGACGGCGACGACGTAATCGACGGCGGCGCGGGGAACGATACCCTGAACGGCAATGGTGGCAACGATACCATTTGGGGCGGGAACGGCGCGAATACGATAACGGGTGGGACTGGCGACGATCGCATCTATGGTGGCGTTGACGAGAACGACTTGCGCGATGAGATTTTCGCGGGATCAGGAAATGACTTTATCGATGGAGGATACGGAAACGATCTGGTCTACGCCGGAAGCGGGGATGACGTCCTGATTGGTGGCTTCGGTGCTGATAAGCTGATTGGGCAATCCGGGAACGATGTTATCACTGGCGGACCATTGAGCGACTTGATCTTCGGAAATGATGGTGATGACTTCATCAACGGTGGATTTGGTCATGATCGTGTCAATGGCGGAGATGGCGCAGACACGTTCTACCATCTTGGGGTCACGGGTCATGGGTCCGACTGGATACAAGATTTTGACGCATCAGAGGATGACGTGCTCGCAGCGGCTATCATGGTAGCCACAATCGAGGATTTTCAGGTGAACTTCGCGGACACCCCAAATGCTGGACAGGACGGCGTAGCGGAAGCCTTCGTGATCTATAAACCCACTGGACAGGTCTTATGGGCGCTTGTCGACGGAGAGGAAAATGACGAACTGATGATCCAGATTGGCTCAAGTAGCGAACAATTCGACCTGCTATCGTAATCAGCGCGGTTTAAATCTGGAAATTTTGGCTTTAACTTCAACCTTATCCGAGTCCCTTGCGATGCTGAGGTTATTGCCGTGGTTTCTTTTTCTGATCCGCTCTTCTCGAGCCAATGGCACCTGAACCTCATCAATGTTCGAGATGTCTGGCGGGATTATTCGGGAGAGGGCGTTGTCGTTGGAGTCTTCGATGATGGCGTCGATTTCAACCACGAGGATCTGGATGACAACTTCGATGCACGTCTGAATATTGTTACAAACGGGTTCAACTGGAACCCGTTCCCCAACACAATGGAAAACGGGCATGGGACGGCTGTCGCTGGTCTGATCGCGGCAGAGGCTGGAAATGGCCGTGGGGGCGTTGGTGTTGCGCACGGTGCCACGATCGGTGCGGTGGATGTATTCGACGACGTTGATTTGAACGGATTGGATGCGGAAAGGGCGCTTTATCACACGTCGAATTTCGACATCGCGTCGAACAGTTGGGGCTATACGCCGCTGTTCTTCGAACTCAGTCCTTACGACGATTTTGCTTCGAGTATCATTCCTGCGTATCAGAACGCCGCAGAGGTAGGACGTGGGGGCCTAGGAACCGTGATCGTTCAGGCCGCGGGGAATGATACGTTGAATGTGCAAGGGTCCGGCGAACACACGACTCGATTTGCCATCACGGTCGCCGCAACCGATCGGAACAACTGGGTGGAGGATTATTCCAATTACGGAACCGGCATTCTGATCTCCGCTCCTTCCGGTTCAGTGACAACTGATATTTCTGGCCGAGGCGGATACGCGAATGGAAATTACACCACCGCATCCGGACCCAGTGCCTTCGGCGGAACATCGGCGTCGACTCCGATTGTATCTGGCGTCATCGCCTTGATGCTTGATGCCAATGAGCAATTGGGGTGGCGCGATGTAAACTCGATCCTCGCAATGTCGGCGAGCCAAACGGGATCCACTTTCGGCAGTACGCATAGTGGCTTTGAGCAAGGGGATTGGTTCGCCAACGCGTCTGGCAATTGGAACGGCGGGGGCGCGACTTTCCACATGAGCTACGGGTATGGAATAGTTGATGCCTTGGCCGCAGTCAGAATGGCTGAAGCCTGGGTCCACATGACCGATGGCGCTGCGACGTCGCTCAACGAGGTGTCACGAAGCTATTTCAACGGCACGGATGTGCGGATTCCGTCGATCGGATCGATCGAGTCATCGATCATGGTCACCGATGAGGACATCGAGATTGACTACGTAAATGTGACGGTATCGATCCGACACTCCTATGGCTCGAATCTAGAGGCCTTTCTCGTCTCTCCGTCTGGGCAGGAATACATGTTGTTCCAAAACCCAGGACACAGCCAGACTATGGATTATGGCTGGACGTATACACTCGGCGTGGCAGCTTTGGTCGGCGAAAGTTCGCTTGGCGAATGGACGCTTCGGATTGAGGATGAAGTGAGCGGTTACAGTGGGACGCTGCGAAGCTTCGAATTGGAATTCTATGGCACGCAAGCCGATAAGAACGATATCCACCATTTCACAAATGACTTCTTGGAAGTGGCGACGGTCGATCCGGATAGAAGAACTATCACTGATACCGATGGTGGGATCGATTGGCTGAACATGGCCGCGGTGTCACGCAACATCGTCGCCGATCTGGATCAATCCATTCAGGTCTCGGCAGAAACTTGGGTAAATCTGACAGCCGGACAATTCGAAAACATTTTTTCGGGCGACGGCAACGATGTCTTGACCGGATCAACTGGCGCAAACGAAATCCACAGCGGCAGAGGCAACGATATCATTTACGGCGGTGGTGGCGCAGACACGATCTATGGCGGCGATGGGTTTGACCGGATCGAGACGGGTGCAGCCGACGACTTTATCTTCGGCGGTGATTCAGCTGCCGACCTGCGAGATGAGATCAAGGCGGGAGCTGGTGACGACTATATCGACGCCGGGTATGGAAACGACGAGGTCTATGGCGGAGCCGGAGATGATACCATTCTTGGCGGCTTTGGTGTCGACAGGTTGATCGGACAAGCGGGCAATGATGTCATAACGGGGTCGGCCTTCAGCGACTTGATTTTTGGTGGCGACGGTGATGACTTCGTTAACGGTGGCTTCGGAAGTGACCGCATCAACGGCGGCAACGGCGCCGACGATTTCTACCACATTGGTGTTCTTGGTCACGGGTCGGACTGGATTCAGGATTACGACTCAGCCGAGGGGGATGTCTTGTTGTTCGGAAATTCGAGCGCGTCCGTCGATGAGTTCCAGGTCAACTACGCTGAAACTGCGCGAGCTGGCTTGGCGGGGGATATGGAGGCGTTTGTAATTTATCGTCCAACCGGCCAAATCCTCTGGGCACTTATCGACGGCGACGTGCAGGACGAAATCAACTTGCAGATCGGCGGGGATATTTTCAACATAGCCTAAGTGCCTTGATCCTTGGGTATCGCCTGCGATGCCGTTTCTGTCTGGGCCGCCGCTTTGGCCGCGATACGAGGTTTGCCGATCAGCATGTTTTCGTAGTGCTCGACAGCCCGTTCAATACGCTCGTAGTAGAACAGTCTTCCGTTCTCTAGGACGGCACCTGAGGTGCAAAGTGTCTTCATCATTTCCATTGAATGACTCACAACGATGGCGCCGGCATGTTTCATGCGCTCTTTAAAGACCATCGAGCTTTTTGCCCGGAAAGCCGCGTCGCCCACGCTTGTAACTTCATCCACCAAATAGGTATCGAACGGAATCCCCATTGATACCCCAAAGGACAGGCGCGACCGCATACCCGCGGAGTAGGATCTGAACGGCAGATCGAAATGATGACCAAGCGCTGCAAATCGGCGCACAAATTCAACAAGCTCGTCAGAGTCTACCCCGTAGATCCGTGCGACGAAGCGCGCGTTTTGTGCACCCGTCAAGTCGGGGTGAAAGCTGCCTGCGAACCCAACGGGATATGATACCCGTCCATGGCGGATAATTCTGCCGCTGTCAGGCTTTACGGTTCCGGCAATCATGCTGAGGAGCGTTGATTTGCCAGCGCCGTTACGGCCAAGCAGCGCGACAGACTGTCCTGCAGGGAAAACGTGGTGAATATTGTTGGCGACCACGGTCATCTTGCGTTTGCCGTGATAAGTCTTTGTGACGCCTTGCAGCTCGATCATCGAGGTCAGCCCCGGTCCCGAATACTGTAGTAAACGAGCGATGCGATTGTCCAAGACAGGAAAGAGAAAACAGCGATAAGCAGCAGGATAGCACCACGCTCGGGGTATTCCGCGCGTTCGGCGATGGAAGGCTTGAGATAGGCCGCAAGGTAGCGGCTTTGCCTTTGCGCCTGCGCGAGCGAGTTATCATAAGCGGCAAGAGCGGCGACATACGCGCTTTGCGAAAACTCGAGATCAACGTTCAGCCGCTCGAACTCACCGATGATGGACACATAATCCTCATCAATGCTGCTTGAGTTGGACCCAAATTTTGCCCGTTCCTCTTCAATCCTAAGCTGGATGACTTTGATCCGGTTTTCGGCCTGAACGATGCGCGGGTCGCTGGTCCTTGTCGTTTCGCGAAGAAGGTCGAGTTCGATCAAGGCTGTCGCAAACTGTTGTTGCAGATTGTTCAGGATACCCATCTGCCCCTGCAAATCAGCCTCCGGGTCGACGATCTGGGTGCGTGCCCGGAACTCTAGGATAGCCTGCCGCGCGCCTTTGAGCTTCTCAACGGCCAGATCAAGATCTTCCTTTGCGTAGCGGGTCGCATCAATCCGAGCGATGGCACTAAGCTCGTTAATCATCTCGGAGCTGTGCTGGAAGATCTTGTTGGCGATCTCGAAAGCTGTGTCGGGCTCGAAAGCCTTTACTCGAAGCTCGATAAGACCCGTGCCACTATCATAGAAAATCTTGACCATTCTGCCCCAATAGTCGGTGAGGTCTTCGATGGTCCCACCAGGCTTCAGGGAGAAGTATGGATCCTCGTCATAGTACTGCGAATACGTGGCTTGCAGGTCGACTTCTTTGTCTATGGCAGAAACAAGCTGCTGACTTTGAATGAACTCGTAGAGAATGTCGGTGTCGGACGAGCTTGCCCCAGAAAGGTTCGAGATGCCCCCAAGGATATCGACCGCTGAACTGGTTTCTTCGGCTCTGACGGTGAAGCCGACGGAGGAGGCGAACTGGTCTTTCGCTATGGCAAACAAGTAGAACGCCGCCACGGTGACCGGGACGATGAAGAACAGAATGAAGCTCGCAAAGAGCCAGACATGCCGCGTGCGACCACGTGCGAGCTGTGCTGTTGAAAAGGGTGCGTTTTGTGGGGTGGGCTTAGACATTCAGCGGTTGTGCTCCGATCGGCGCGTTGGCCATCGCCTTCTGTGTCTGTATAGTGCCGTTTCGAAGAGTTGTGCAATAAGAGCGGGTCTAACCTGATGGAAGCGAACGCAGGTGTCGGTCAGCCAAGATTTCGCACGATACGCTCAATCATGGCGCTCATGTTGCGCGAAATGTCCTCGACATACGGCCGATCGCCGGGGGGCTATCTTTGGGCGCTGCTGGAGCCCGTAGGTGCCATTGCGATCTTGTCTTTTGTTTTCTCTTTTGCTTTCAGGTCTCCGTCGCTTGGGGCGAATTTCCCCCTGTTCTATGCCACGGCGTTCCTGCCATTCATGATGTTCAACGATGTCTCGACGAGAATTGCCCAAGCTATTTTGTTCTCCCGCCAGTTTTTGAACTATCCGGCGGTCACTTTCATTGACGCTATTCTGGCGAGATTCTTCCTGAACACCATCACGCACATAATGGTCTTCTATATCGTCATGACAGGCATCCACGTGCTGTTCGATCTGAATTCGATCATCGACTACCAGCTGATGATCATCGCGCTTATCACAACTGCGCTGTTCGGTTTGGCGGTAGGGACGCTCAACTGTTACTTGTTTACGAAATTCACCGTATGGCGCTCTATTTGGTCCATATTGATGCGGCCCATGTTCATTATTTCAGGCGTCTTTTTCCTGTATGAGGACGTACCCAGCGAGCTGCGAGACTACCTGTGGTACAATCCGGTGATCCACCTGACCGGGATGATGCGCTCCGCGTTCTATGCGACCTACGACGCTAACTATGTGTCGACGGTATACTTGTACCTCCTGATCGGATCGTTGAGTACGCTTGGATTACTGCTGCTTGGGCGGTCTTACCGTGACCTGATCGAAAGATAGCCGCGCGCAGTTGAGCATTGAATCGCAAGCTGATAATCAACTCAGATCGACCAGATGAGAGCGCTTCCATATGCCATCGAAGACTATTGCGAAGCTGGTGAGCGCGTTAGGTTTTTTCGTCCCTCGACCGCTTCTCGATTACTACACTTTCCGCGTCTGGCGATCGAAGCATTTCGACCGGAATTTCTACCTTGGCGTCAACCAAGGCCTTAACCCGGTGTACCGCGCCTTTCCTGCTCGTCACTATGTCCGCTTTGGCGAGCCGATGGGATGGCAACCCAATCCTGACTTTTCGCCGGAGGCCTACAAGCGCCTCAACCCAGACCTGGACGACACCAGACTCAAACCTTTATTGCACTACATTCGGTATGGTGCGGAAGAACGGCGCGTTACCAAGGATCTGGTGACTGGGCCAAGCGCAGATCAGATCGGAACCCCAGATATACGCACGATCATCGCGACAGCCCAAGAGGCCAGCGCGCGTTTCGCGGTTCATGTTCACATCTACTATCTCGAGATGTGGTCGGGGTTTGCTGACACTTTGGCAAAAGTGGATATCGAGTTCGATCTGTTCGTGACGATCACGAAGTTCGGTGAAAGGTCGGAGGAGCTCAAGGCGGAGATCCTTGCGCAATACCCCGACGCCTTAGTTGTCTTCATGCCGAACCATGGCCGCGACATTTTTCCGTTCGTTCACCTAGTCGCTACAGGCTTGCTGACGCGATACGATGCTGTCTGCAAAATCCACACCAAGAAGTCTCCCCACCGCCAGGATGGCGATATTTGGCGCAACCATCTCGTGTCAGGATTGCTGCTTGGAGGCGAAACCGGAACGCATCTCAAGGCCTTCCTGAACGATCCGACTGCCAGCCTGTGGGTCGCGGATGGTCAGCATTATGATGATCCGGTTTGGTGGTCATCGAACTTTGCCCCGACTGAATATATCCTGCGCCGCGTGGAAATCCTGCCGCACCGCGATCGGCTGTCGTTCCCTGCAGGCTCCATGTACTGGCTCAAGCAGGACTTGATCTCGACCATTCGGGGCCTGTCTCTGACAGACAGTGATTTTGAGCAAGAGAACGGCCAAGTCGACGGGACACGCGCGCATGCCTTCGAGCGCGCATTGGGTCATATGGCTGAGGATGGCGGACATCAGATCGTCCAAACCTCTCAACTGAATCTCAATGTGGCTGCCTCAACGCCAGAGAAGCCGCGATATGTGTCGGCCTTCTACCTGCCCCAGTTCCATCGCGTTCCAGAGAATGATGCATGGTGGGGCAACGGCTTCACGGAATGGGTTGCCGCGTCCTCTGCCAAGCCGAACTTCGCGTCCCACCAGCACCCACAGATTCCGGGAACTCTGGGCTTCTATGATCTACGTCAGACAGAAGTGATGGGAGAGCAGGCGAAACTGGCGCAGGCAGCGGGCATCGACGCGTTTTGCACTTACTTCTATTGGTTCGATGGCCGCCGCATTCTGGAAAGCCCCATTGATCGGCTTCTGGATCGTTCCGACATTGATTTCCCGTTCTATCTCTGTTGGGCCAACGAAAGTTGGCGGCGCAACTGGGACGGCATGTCCGGCGAGGTCCTACTGGACCAGAGCTATAATGACGGATTCGAAGCGAATTTGGCTCGCGACAGCGCGGTCTACATGCGAGATGTGCGGTACCAAAGGCCAGACGGATCGCGGCCTCGCTTTGTGATATACCGTCCTGAGGATATGCCGAACCCTGCCGAAAGTATCGCTAAATTACGTCAGGCTTGGCGCGATGAAGGTATCGGCGATGTCGAGCTCGGCGCTGTAATTTTCCATATTGAGGGTGCTCAGCCTTTTGACGCAGCTTTGCTGGATTTCTGGGTTGAAATGCCGCCCCATAATCTTGTGACGCTCGATGATTATATCGTCGGAGGACCGAAGGAGCCGGAAGTTGATCTTCTTCCCGCACCGGGCTTCAAGGGGCTCATATACGGGTATCGCAATGTCATTGCGAATAGCGGTAGTCCCGAATACGTCTCGAAGCTGCCAGCGAATACTATTGCGAGTGTCATGCCGTCATGGGACAACACCGCGCGGCGTGGGAAGGCCGGGCATGTGGCGTGGGGTGCCAACCCCATGACCTTCAATCAATGGATACGCCAGACCTGCGAGACAAGAATAAGCGGTTCGTACCGACAAGAGATGTTTATCAACGCGTGGAACGAGTGGGCCGAAAAGGCCATGCTTGAGCCAACGCATCAATATGGCGACGCCGCTTTGAAAGTACTGTCAAAATGGACGTGAGCGCAGGCTGCTGGAACCAAATGTCGGTAACTCCGGCTGAATTGGTGCGCTAGAATGTCAAAGCTGGTTCTACATATCGGGACGCATAAGACTGCAACGACCACGATCCAGAGGTCGTTGCATCTGAACAGGACCGAAGCCTTCAAGGCTGGGCTGGTCTATCCCGATCTACCGAGACAGCACCACGGGCTTGTTGCGGACTGGATCAGATTGCCGGAGTTTTATCACTACCCGGCCGGAGCCAAGGCGCATTGGCAGCACATAACAAAAGTAAACTCCGGCACGGATAGGACGGTTCTGATCTCGACCGAGGAGCTGTCCCGTGGGACGCCGGACAATCAGGTCAATTTCAGCGAACTGCGCGAGCTTGTAGCGGCGTTTGACGAGGTCGAGGTGGTTTGTTTCCTGCGCGACCAGCTCAGCCTGATCCAGTCAATCTTCTTTGAAGTGTTTCGCAAGCACGGGAAGCTCGGTTGGAACAACTATCTGGCGCTTTGTTTCCGCGATCGCTTGGCCACTGGCGTTTTCCTCGATTACGGCAAGCTCTACGATTTGCTGCTGACGCACTTCTCAGAAGACGAGATCACGTTTTTACCGTTCCGTCCGAGTGGTCAGGCTGTCAGTCCTCTTAACGCTTTGCTTTCGCATATCGGCTTTTCCAACCTGATTGGCAAAATCAAGCAGGAGGATGCAAACCGCTCAGCGGAGCCGCTCGCGACATGGCTTTCCGTTCTGATCAATCATCCCGACGGCTTTGATGCCGATCTGGCGACGACCATTCTGCCTTTGTTCGACGGTAAGAAAACTTCGATGTACACCAGTGCGGAGGCGAAGCGGGTCGTGGATTTTTTCGAGCCGCTGAATGCAGCCTTTCTGGAGCGGTACCCCGGTTTGACCGCATCCGACCTGGCGATGCAGCAACCTCTTGAAGATGAGTATTTCTTCAGAGATCAAGTGAGAACCCCTGTCTGGATTGAACTCGCACGGCTGATGCGGAATGAAACGTCCTGATTTGGCATGAATAGCTTCGCAATCAGAGTGAGACGGAAACTAAGGCTCCTGCCCCAAAGCAAAGCTCTGGACATATACAAAGAGGCAACTGACGAGTTTCAGGAGTTCGAGCCACTCTTGGACTTTCACCAAGAGCATTTTGCCAATCAACGTGCGTCGGAGGCCGCTCTGTCGAGACAAAATGGAACGGTCGAAATCTTCCATGCAAGCCGAAACTACCCCGCTACGGTTGCAGTCGCTACCAGCGCAAAATTCCTCGATCTGTACAATTTCAGGGAAAGTTTTGTTGATCCGTCTGGCTTGAATGCGAGGCAACGCCAGCTTTTGCTTGCAACACAGAGGCGAATTGAGAAGCGCAATCAAAAGGCCGCTCTCTTCGAATACAACACGCCCTTGCACAATGAGCTGTCTAAGAGCGGCTTGTTGATCACTCCAAGCCACTTTGTCGGGGATCCAAGCGATCCTTTGCATCAAGACCTTCAGAGGCTGGGATATGCGGATGCAGCGTTCGATTTTGCGATCCACAGCGATGTGTTGGAGCATGTCCCGAACGCCCACGTCGCGCTTCGCGAGTGCTTCCGAATATTACGTCCCGGGGGGCGGTTGATTTTCACGACGCCGATGTTTCCGATGCAAAAAAACATGTTGCGGGCCGAAATAGATGATGCGGGAAACCTGATACGGCATCTGCCCGATGAGATACATGGAGACAACCTCACGGGCGGGATCCTGACATTCCATAATTTCGGCTGGGAACTGGTTGAGATCCTGCGAGAGATCGGGTTCACGGATGTTGGGGTCGAGGTTTGCGTAGAACCGAAGCTAGGACTTTTCTCAACGAATTGCCCGATTTGGACTAGCCTGGATCCCTTTCAGCCCGGGAATATGCTGCCGATCGTTTTGAAGGCTGTGAAGCCTCGCTAGTACCGGGACGCTTGCCAACCGCGCCTAGTTTCGCCGCAAGAGGCCAGCGCAAATCCTAGACGTCGCGACCTTGGATGAAGAGGCATTCATAGCGCTCCTCGGTCTGCTCGACGATATCTTCGATTTCGGCGTCCAACGCGCGGGTAATGGCGCGAGCGCGGCGTTGATCTTCTACTGCGGTAAGCTTTTCGGCCGCGCCGTCGACGGCGGCATTGAATCGCGTGTCGAGATAGACATGCGCCTCGCGGGCATGGGCCTTTGTCGCCTCGGGCGTCTCTTTTGGCGCGCAAGTATAGGTGAAGATGCTTTCGCCATCGCGGGACGCGAATGCGTATTTCTCACGATCGGGAAAGGCGGCTTCGATGATGGCCTGATCGGTGCAGCCGGCGAAAAGCGCCAGCATAACGAGCGCGATAGCTCTCATCAAAATCCCTTTCAGCTGGCGCGCGCCGCCTTGTAGGCCGGGCGCACTTTCAGCGTGTTCAAATAATCCGACAATCTGGGCTCCGTTATGCCAAATTTCGCCGTAATCGCCCAGCCAAGGCAGTGGCCCAGCACCACATCGGCGATAGTCAGCCGGTCACCCATCAGGAACGGCCCATCGCCCATCTGCGCGACGAGGCGGGACTGGGCTTCGGCGAACTCCCATTTGAGCGTGTCCTTGATCTCTGGCACGCGCTTGTCCTTTGGCAAAATGAAGCTATGGCGCGCAGCCGACCAGAGCACCGCGTCAAACTCATCGAGAATCAGGTTCGTGAAGCCGTCCTGGCGGGCGCGACCCAACGTTCCCGCCTTGAAAGTCATGCCGTCATGCTTGTCGGCGAGATACGTCATGATGGCGGTACTATCCGTCAGCACGGCCCCGTCATCGACCAGCGCGGGGATCTTTCCCGATGGGTTGTGCTCCAAAGCCTCAGGTGAATGCGGTCCTGCGTTGATTTGCTCGTAGGGTTGGCCAAGCTCCTCAAGCAGCCATTTGACCCGGAAGGCGCGGCTGGGGGTCACCCCGATCAGTGTATACATGTCGTTCTACCTTCCCATCATAGCCAGTCGGATCATCGCACGCTCCATCAGGGCCATTTGCGGCACGGGCTTGGCCGAGCGCAGCTGCAGGTCGGTGTCGGTCAGCACCTTGAGCGCCTGTTCCAGCTTGTAGACCCCCCATTTGCGCGCCTGCCGCGACATGCGCTCCTTGCGCATGTAAGGAACCGGAGGGCGGGCGCGGGCGAGGCCTGCTTCCGGACCTTTCGGGTCGGAGGCCGCGACATAGAGCTTGCGGAAATGCATGGTTGCCGCGATGCACAGGCGCACGGCGGCGATGCCTTGCGCTTCGAGCTTGGACAGGATCGGGCCGATTTCCTGGAACCGGCCTTCGGCGACGATGTCGATGGCATCGTCCAGCGCGGCCTCGGATGTGGCGGGGGCGCAATTGGCGATATCGTCGGAGCTGACCGGGCTCTGGTCGCGATACTTGTAGAGCGCAAGCTTCTCGACCGTCTGGCGGAAATCGCCGGGCTCCAGCACCCGACCCAGATCCATCAGGTCGCCCATCGCATCGGTGGGAATGTCGGTGATGCCGGCCTTCTTCAGTTCTGCCTCGATTTCGTCGCGACCCGGGGGGTCGGAATAGATCGCGGCGGCGTAGGAATTGTTGTGGCCCTCGAAGAGCTTGCGCAGGGCCGCGCGTGGGGTCAGCTGGCCTGCGGTGACGATGATCGTGGCATCGCCCTCGCGCCATTCTTCCAGCGCGGCCGCACAGGCCTTGGCCACGGTATCGGACGCGTCTTCCACAAAGGCGACACGGGCGCCAGGGAAGAAGCCCTGCGCCTTGATCGCATCGAGCAGCATAGCCGGGTCCTTGCGCAGCTCGGAGGCGGGGATGCGGGACAGGCGCATCTCTTCCTCGCCAGAGGGACCCACCAAGGCCGCGATAACCTCTTGCCGGCGCATGGCGATGCGCATGGCGTCGGGGCCGTAGATCAGCAGGCCCGCCCGGCGCGGATCGGGCTTGGCGAAGTAGGCACGGGCATCGCGGGGGGCGAGCTTCATGGTCAGAATTTGCCGGAGTTGATCAGTAGGTCCGAGGTGATCTTGTCGGCCAGCGCCACCATCAGGCGCGACTGTGCGTCCCGCTCGGCGGAGACGGTCGCGACCGGCTGGCTGGAGGCGGAATAGGCAGTGAACGTGTTCACCGTGCCTTTATAGACCTGCTCGCCTGACCCGATGTCGCGCAGAACATAAGTTGCCGTCCCCAGCAGGTTGAAGCGGGTGATATTGTTCTCGTCCGAGATGGCGAGGCCTTCCTCGCGCAAGCTCAGTACAACCGACATTCCGAATTGTGGCGCTTGCGGGCGGCCCAGCCGTTCTTCCAGTCGCGCGATCAGATCGAAGCTGTTGCGATCGGTAGGGGCGTCGACGACCACTTGCCCCCGCAGCTTCGTCGCGCTGCCGCCAGTTCCATAAACCGGCTCAAAGCCGCACGCGGCGAGCGCGGGCAGGGCAAGCAGCAGGAAGCGGCGGTTAAATGACGACATTGACGATCCGGCCTGGCACGACGATCAGCTTCTTCGGCGCATTGCCTTCCAGCGCCTTGACCACAGCATCATGCGCCAGCGCCAGCTTTTCAACCTCTTCCTTGGAGGCTTCGGCCGCGACGTCGATCTCGCCGCGCCGCTTGCCGTTGATCTGGATTGGCATGGTGATGGTGTCCTGCACCAGCAGCGCTTCGTCCGCCTCCGGCCAGGGCGCGTTGGCAATCAGGCCTTCGCCGCCCAGATGCGCCCAGATTTCCTCCGACAGGTGCGGTGTCATGGGCGACATAAGTTGCGCGAGCGTTTTGACCGCGGTGCGCTTGGCGCCCGGACCGGCCTTGGATTTCGAGATCGTATTGGCGAATTCGTAGATCTTGGCCACCGATTTGTTAAAGCCGAAGGTCTCGATCCCCAGCGTGACCTCACGGATCGCCTGCGCGGTGGCGCGTTCAAGATCGGTGTCGGTGTCGTCCCCGTCTTCCAGATCAGCGGCCAAGCGCCAGACGCGGCCCAGGAACTTCCACGCGGCCTCTGCCCCGGACGCGGTCCATTCGACGTCACGCTCGGGTGGGCTGTCAGACAGCACAAACCACCGCGCAGTATCCGCGCCGTATTGGTCGATGATGTCGACCGGATTAACCACGTTGCGTTTGGATTTGGACATTTTGGCTGAGGGAATGACCTCGACCGTCTCGCCGGTGGCGCGCAGGGTCGCGTTCGCCTCATCCACGTCTTCCGGCAAATGGTAGATCGGTCGGTTGTTCTCGTCGCGGGTCTGATAGATCGCGTGGGTCACCATGCCTTGCGTGAAAAGTGCGTCGAACGGCTCTTCGGTGCCTTGCGGCAGATGTCCGGTCTGCACCATCGCGCGGGCGAAGAAGCGCGAATAGAGCAGGTGCAGGATCGCATGCTCGATGCCGCCGATGTACTGATCGACGTTCATCCAATATGCCGCATCATCGATATTGGTCGGCGTTTCGGCGCGTGGCGCGGTGAAGCGCGCGAAATACCACGAGCTGTCCACGAAGGTGTCCATCGTGTCGGTCTCGCGCTGGGCGGGCTTGCCGCAGGACGGGCAGGCAACGTCGCGCCATGTCGGGTGGCGGTCGAGCGGGTTGCCTGGCACGGAGAAGTCGATCGGCTGGCTGCCTTCATCATAGGGCAGCTCGATCGGCAGGTTTTCTTTCTTCTCGGGCACCACGCCGCAGGTGTCGCAATGCACGACCGGAATGGGACAGCCCCAATAGCGCTGGCGGCTAAGCCCCCAGTCGCGCAGGCGGAACTTGACCTGCCCGGTGCCAAGATTGTTGGCCTCGAAATAGTCGATAGTGGCGTCGATGCCGTCCTGGCTGGTCGTCTCGGTTATCCCAGCAAAATGGTCGATATAGACGACCTTCTCGGTCTTGGCGGGGACGAGCGCTTCGTTCTCAACCTCGGTCTCGTCGCCGGGCATGTAGAAGGCGTTCTGCACGTCCAGCCCATATTTGCGAGCGAAGTCGAGGTCGCGCTGGTCGTGGGCCGGGCAGCCAAAAACTGCGCCGGTGCCGTAATCCATCAAGACGAAATTGCCGATCCAGACGGGCAGTTCGACCTCGTCGTAGATCGGGTGCTTGACCGTGATGCCGGTGTCGATGCCTTTCTTCTCGGCCTTCTCCATCGCGGCCTCGGTCGTGTCCATCTTGCGGCACTCGTCCACGAAAGCCGTCAGCTCGGCGTTGCCGTCGGCCAAAGCGCGAGAGACGGGATGTTCCGGCGAGATCGCAATGAAGCTTGCGCCGCGCATCGTGTCGGGGCGCGTCGAGTAGCACAGGATCGGCTCGCCGCCATCGGTGCGCTGGAACGGAATCTCGATACCGCGCGACTTGCCGATCCAGTTGGCCTGCATCAGCTTGACCTTGGCGGGCCAGTTGTCGAGCCCGTCGATGGCCTCTAACAGCTCATCGGCCATGGACGAGATGTCAAAGAACCACTGGGTCAGCTCGCGGCGCTCCACCGGCGCGTCGGAACGCCAGCCTTTGCCGTCGATGACCTGCTCATTGGCCAGCACGGTCATGTCCACTGGGTCCCAGTTGACCATCGCGTTCTTGCGGTAAACGAGCCCCTTCTCGAGGAAGTCGATGAACAGCGCCTGTTGCTGGCCGTAGTATTCCGGATCACAGGTGGCAAATTCGCGGGTCCAGTCGATGCTCAGGCCAAGTGGCTTCATCTGGTCGCGCATCGCGGCGATATTGCCGTAGGTCCAATCCTTGGGGTGGCCGCCTGACGCCATCGCGGCGTTTTCGGCCGGCATTCCGAACGCGTCCCAGCCCATGGGATGCAAGACCGAGAAGCCGCAGGAGGACTTGTAGCGCGCGATCACGTCGCCCATCGTGTAGTTGCGCACGTGCCCGATATGCAGGTTGCCCGAAGGATAAGGGAACATCTCCAGCACGTAGTATTTTTGCTTGGCGTCGTCGCGGGTGGCAAGGAAGGTCTGGGCGTCCTCCCAGGCTTTCTGCCATTTCGGCTCAACTGTGCGGGCGTTGTAGCGGGACATTTTTCTTTCCTTGAAACGTAAGACGCCGGGCTGTGATGGGCCCGGCGTCGGTCATACGTCTGCGCTGAGCGAAGGTCTAGAGCTTGCCGTCAGCGATGCGAAGCTGACGCGCGCGCGTCAGGATGGCGTCCTCGATGGCGCGGGTCGTGTCTGTCGCGACGGCCGCGCCGCCGGACCCTTGAAGCGACACGCGCAAAGAGCGCGCGTCGAGCGCAGGGTCCGTGATGAAGACAGTGGCGCGATAGGCCCGCGACGAGCCTTGCGGGCGCCCGTAGCCCATCGAAATGGTGCCGGTGAACGGATCAGCCGCCTGCACCGGCATGAAGTTCAAAACATCAAGAGATGCATTCCAGAGATACTTGTTCACACGCAGCGTGACGTTTGGGTCATCATTGTTGGCAAACAGGTCGAAGATGCTGTCGCCGCGTTCGGCGGCGGTCTGGGCCGCGGCGCTGTCGTAATCGCGGGAGAAGCCGTTTTGGTCGTTTTCGCGACGCTCGTTCTGGCCCGAGCCAAACAGACCGCGACCGCCACATGCGGACAGGCTGACCACAAGAAGGCCGCCCAAAATCAACTTGTATATACGGGTGTTTGCCATGCTCCGCCTGCCTTTACCCCTTGGTTTTATAGTGTCATATCGGAGCGCGCGGTTTGTCACAAGAAAGAATAGCGCGGCCGAATTTGGGCGCCGAAGACACAGTGTGGCCGTGTTGCATCAAATTCGCAGCTTGGTTTGTGGCCCGGCCCCGGCTGCTTGAAATCCACTCTCTAAAGCGTGAAACAGGCTGGGACTCAGTTCGGATTCCCTGAATTGAGGTGCACCAAGTTAACGAAACTCGAGGGAAAACGATGAAAAAAGTTCTCTTCGCATCTACCGCACTGGTCGCCTTCGGCGGCGCTGCTGTTGCAGATGTTGCCCTGTCCGGCCGTGCCGAGATGGGTATTGCCGACTCCGACTCCGGCGTTGCTGGCGAAAATGTAAGCACTCAGTTCTTCACTGATATTGACGTCACCTTCACCATGACCGGTGAAACCGACAACGGCCTGACCTTCGGCGCATCCGTCGATCTGGACGAAGGCGGCGACGGTTCCAGCGCGTCTGACGACAACACCGACGACGGTGGCGCAACGATCTTCATCTCCGGCGGCTTCGGCACCGTGACGATGGGTGACACCGACGGCGCAATGGACTGGGCCCTGACCGAAGCTGGTAACATCGGCAACGGCGGTTCTATCGCTGACGACGAAACCAGCCACGAAGGCTACCTCGGCTCCTACCTGGACGGCGCGTTCGGCCAGGACGGCCAGATCCTGCGTTGGGATTACTCCTCGGGTGCCTTCGGCGTAGCAATCTCCTTCGAGCAAGGCGATCGTGACCTCGGCGCAACCACTGGTGTTGCTGACGAGTCCGACGGTTTCGCATTGGGCTTCAAGTACGCTCTGGACCTGTCAGGCACGACCGTGAACTTTGGCCTGGGTTACCAGTCCATCAGCGACGCATCTGACGCCTCCGTGGCCGGTGCATTCGACGTCGACACCATCGGTGTTTCCGTCAACGCCGCCTTCGCAAACGGCCTGTCCGCAGGTATCGTGTTCAGCGACATCGACTCCGATGACGCAGGCAACACTTTTGATGGCGATCACATCGGTCTCGGCCTCGGCTACACCACCGGCGCGCTGACCCTGCACGCCAACTACGGTAAGTTCGAAGTCGACAACGGTGGCGAAGCCGAAGGCTTCGGTCTGTCGGCTGCTTACGACCTGGGCGGCGGTGCAGTTGTGCACTTCGGCTACGGCGACAGCGAAGTCACCGATGCGGCCGGTGCTTCCGTGGACTCCAGCAGCGTGTCCCTCGGCCTCGGCCTGAGCTTCTAAGCTCACGCTTACAGCTGATACGATTTGAAGAGCGGGCTTCGGCCCGCTCTTTTTCTTTTCCGGCCCTTTGGTCTTTAGCGCCGATTATGCGTTGCAAAAATGTGCCGGGGCCGTGCGATTATTCGCAAGGCCATTTCAGGGCCAAATTGAGGCGTGCTAAGAAGGCGCAGGGAAAGTGGTGATGAGTCGCCCCAAATTTCTAAGATTAAGGAAAACCGATGAAAAAAGTTCTCTTCGCATCTACCGCACTGGTCGCCTTCGGTGGCGCAGCTGTTGCAGATGTTGCCCTGTCCGGCCGTGCCGAGATGGGTATCGCGCAGTCTTCGAGCACGAACAGCGAAGTCGAAATGCAGTTCTTCACTGATATCGACGTCACCTTCACGATGACTGGTGAAACCGACAACGGCCTGACCTTCGGCGCATCCGTCGACCTGGACGAAGGCGGCGACGGTTCCAGCGCGTCTGACGACAACACCGACGACGGTGGCGCAACCATCTTCATCTCCGGCGGCTTCGGCACCGTGACGATGGGTGACACCGACGGCGCAATGGACTGGGCCCTGAAAGACGCGGGCAACGTCGGCAACGGCGGTTCTATCGCTGACGACGAAACGTCCCACCCGGGCTACCTTGGTGCCTACCACGACGGCGCAGCAGGCCAGGACGGCCAGATCCTGCGTTGGGATTACTCCTCGGGTGCCTTCGGCGTCGCAATCTCCTTCGAGCAAGGCGACCGCGATCTCGGCGCAACCACTGGTGTCGCAGACGAGACCGACGGCTTCGGTCTTGGCTTCAAATACGCTCTGGACCTGTCCGGCACGACCGTCAACTTCGGTCTGGGTTATCAGACCATCGACGGCCTGCCGATTGACGTTGACATCGTTGGTGTCTCTGTCGACGCAGCCTTCGGCAACGGTCTGAGCGCTGGTATTGTCTACACCGACGGCGATATCTTCGGCGTCGCAGACTCCGATCACATCGGTGTTGGCCTCGGCTACACCACCGGCGCCCTGACGCTGCACGCCAACTACGGCCAGTATGACTTCGGCGACGGCACCGAAGCAGACGGCTACGGTCTGTCGGTCGCATATGACCTCGGCGGCGGTGCAGTTGTGCACATGGGCTACGGTGACGGCGATAGCACCGCGACCGCAGCAGCCGCTCCGAGCGCTGTGACCAGCGGCGACCGCAAGAGCTTCTCGCTTGGTCTGGGCCTGAGCTTCTAAGCTTAGCGACCATTGCAGAAATTTGGAAAGAGCGGGCTTCGGCCCGCTCTTTTCTTTTGCGCCGCCCTATGTTGCAAGGAAGCAAGAACAGGAAAGGTCGTACATGTCCCTCTCTGAAATTCAGTCGCGCATCGCAGACGAAGAGCGCCGGGTCGGCCGCGCAGCGGGCAGCACGCAGCTGATCGCGGTGTCGAAGAAACAACCCAACGACAGGGTTGAGGCCGTCTTGAAAGAGGGTCACCGCGTTTTCGGCGAAAACCAGGTGCAAGAGGCCGCCGGCAAATGGCCTGAATTCCGCGACCGCTACGACAATGTAGAGCTGCATCTGCTTGGACCGTTGCAATCCAACAAGACCCGTCAAGCGATGGAGCTGTTCGACGTGATCCATACCCTGGATCGGCTGAAGCTTGCCAAGCGGTTTGGGATGATCCGCGATGAGATCGGAAAATGCCCTGACATCTTCATTCAGGTGAACACGGGCGCCGAAGAGCAAAAGGCCGGCATCTCGCCGGACGAGGTCGAGGCATTCGTGACCGAGTGCCGCGCGCTCGACTTGCCCGTCATCGGCCTGATGTGCATCCCACCTGTAGACGAAGAGCCGTCACTGCACTTCGCCTTGCTCGCCAAACTTGCTAAAAGCAACGGGCTGGAGAACTTGTCCATGGGTATGAGCGGCGACTTCGAGCGGGCCATCGCCCAAGGAGCCACCCATGTTCGGGTCGGGTCCGCCATCTTCGGTGAACGGCCTACCCCCGCACAATAAGGCGGCTCTGGGGTCGCAAACGCCGGGCGATCCACAGAAGGTCTTCGGGCGCGAAGGCAACGCACCCTTCGGTCGGATGGCGCGGCTTGCGCCAGCGATGCACAAAAATGGCCGAGCCGCGTCCGGGCACGGAATAGGGCCAATTCCAATCGGTAATTAGGATCAGGTCATAAAGAGGGTCGGCGCGGGACAGGCGCTCGTGGCTGAACGGATGAGGCGCGCGGACCATGTGATTGTAATCCGGATCGGCGCCGTCATCCGACCACAGATCGGACGGACCGATGGGCTTGGCCCAATCGGTGGGGCGCTCCATGCGGTCGGGACGATACAGCATACCGACGAACCGGTGCACACCCTCGGGCGTCGCGCCGTCACCTTCCTGCTTCCGGGCCGTGATGCCGCCTTTACCGATGCTGGACGCAAAGCTGCGCCCCATAAACCGTGTCCCCCACGGCCCGGTCACGACATCCAAGACGTTCAAAGAAGATGCCCGGACTTCGCGGCCTTGGTGGCGAGATACGCCGCGTTGTGGCGGTTTTCGCCCACCTTCAGGGGCACGCGTTCGACGACCTCAAGCCCATTGGCCTGCAACATGGCGACCTTGGCGGGGTTGTTGGTTAACAGGCGCACACGGCTGAACCCCATGCGCGTCAGGATACCCGCGCCAAGCCGAAAGTCGCGTTCGTCGTCCTCAAATCCAAGGCGGTGATTGGCCTCAACCGTGTCGAAGCCCTGATCCTGTAGCGAATAGGCGCGCATCTTATTAACCAGGCCAATTCCACGACCTTCTTGATTGAGATAAAGCAGCACGCCGTGCCCTTCGGCCCCCATCTGGGCGAGCGCGCCGCGCAACTGCGGGCCGCAATCGCATTTGAGCGAGCCCAACAGATCGCCGGTGAAGCAAGCGGAATGAAGCCGGGTCAGAACGGGCTTGTCGCGGGCGGGTTGGCCGATCTCGATCGCATAATGCTCTTCACCGCCATCTTCCGGGCGAAAGACATGGAGGCGGCCAGCCTCTGACACGTCCATCGGCAAACGGGCGCTGACGAGTGGCAACAGCGGGCTTGGGGTCTCCAGGGTCTGTCCAAGCGCATCCGCGTCTAGATGGGTCAGGTTCGCGGGGGGCGAGGTCGCGGGGGCCATCAAAACGGCCGGCAATAGTCGCGCGGATTTCGTCAGCGCAATTGCCAGCCGCGCGTCACGCGGATCGCCACCGCGCATGGAGTGCAGGGGGCCCTTCATCGGGGCGTTCAAATCATCCGCCGGATCCGCAATAGCGGTGATCCAAGACACGGGTGCGTCGCTAGGAACCCTGATCCGGGCAAGATCACCGTCATAGGCACGCGCTTTCAGGGTTGCCGCACGCCAATCCGTAATCGCAAGCGTCAAGTCCTGCCCGGACAACTGCAAGGCGCTGAGACGGGCGTCCTGCAAGGTCTCTGCGGCAAGCACAAGCGAGCCGCCGATCACAATGGGTACGCCCATCCGCAGGTCTGCGCGGGCACGGGCGACAAGCTCGGTTGTGTCAGGAGAGAGGGTCATCGGGGCCGCTTCTGTAACAATTCACGCCCCTTCCTACGCCAATCCACGGAAAGTTGAAACAATTGCGGCGATCGCGACACGAGCCCGTGAATAACGGCCGCGTGAGTTGTCTCGGACCGGGTCCGCACACATTTTAAGGGTAACAAGAGAGGAATTAGACCTATGGCAACGTTGAAGAAAATCCTTCTGGTAGATGATGACGAGGATTTGCGCGAGGCGCTGTCCGAGCAGTTGATCATGACCGAGGACTTCGATGTCTTCGAGGCCGGAAACGGTGCCGAGGCCATGCAGAAGGCCAAGGAAGCGATCTATGATCTCGTCGTCCTCGACGTGGGCCTGCCCGACACTGACGGCCGCGAGCTGTGCCGCCTGATGCGCAAACAGGGCGTGAAATGCCCGATCTTGATGCTCACGGGTCATGACAGTGACGCCGACACTATTCTGGGCCTTGATGCCGGTGCGAATGATTACGTCTCGAAGCCCTTCAAGTTTCCAGTGCTTCTGGCCCGTATCCGCGCCCAGCTGCGCCAGCATGAGCAGTCCGAGGACGCCGTATTCCAGCTTGGGCCGTATACGTTCAAACCCGCCATGAAGATGCTGATCACCGAGGACGAAAAGAAAATCCGCCTGACCGAGAAAGAGACAAACATCTTGAAGTTTCTCTACCGCTCGACCGATGGCGTGGTCGCCCGCGACGTGCTGCTGCACGAGGTCTGGGGCTACAATGCGGGGGTTACGACCCACACATTGGAGACACATATCTACCGTCTGCGTCAGAAAATAGAACCAGATCCGTCCAATGCCCGCCTTCTTGTGACCGAATCAGGCGGTTACAAACTGGCTGTCTGAAGATTCTTTGGAACCCCCTGGTTGCGACGGGGTTATGTTGCAACAACCTCCCTGTTGGACTTGGCCCGGGCTAGCGCCCGGGTCTTTTTTTGTGGTCAGATAGGGCATGTTCCGCCGCACCATTCTACCCGCATTTGGGCTTGTGCTACTGGCCCTTGCCCTGCTGGTCGTGGCCCTGCGCTTGTCCGCAATGCAACGAGAGACAGTCAGCCGTGACGATCTGTTGCCTGCGAGGGGCGAGATGGTGAACACCTCCATGGGCGCGGTCTATGTCGACGCCCGTGGGCCCGAGGAGGGGGTGCCCGTCCTGTTAGTGCACGGCTCTGTGGGATGGGCCGGGTTCTGGGGCGAGACCAGCGATGCGCTGGCTGCCGCGGGCTACCGGGCCATTGCCTTCGACCTGTCGCCCATGGGTTTCTCGGACCGCGATCCGAAGGCCGACTACACCCGCCCGCGACAGGCGCAACGCATCTTGTCCCTGATCCGGGCGCTGAATATCAAACCGATCCTGCTTGCCCATTCCTTCGGTGCCGGGCCGGGGGTCGAAGCGCTGATGGACACGCCAGATCGCTTTCGGGCGGCGGTGATTGTGGCGGGCGCCTTGGGGGTCGGCAGCGAGCCTGCGCCCTTGCCTGCTCCGCTGCGCCCCGCATGGGTCCGCGAAGCTGTCGTTTCGGCAACGATCACCAACCCGCCTGCGCTGCCTTACCTGCTTGCCATGTTCCTACATAAAAAGGATCGCGCAACGCCCGAATATGTGGACATCCTGACCACGCCCTACCCGCGCGAAGGCACCACTGAAGCAATCGCGGATTGGTTGCCAACTCTTCTGTCGACCGTACCTGAAGCACGCTCGATTGATCCCGAAGCCTATCCCAGGATTGATCTGCCGATTACCTTGATCTGGGGCGAAGAGGACACCGCAACGCCCATCGCTCAAGGCGAATGGCTGCGCGACACGATCCCAGGAAGCAGTTTGATCCGCCTGCCGGACTTGGGCCATATCCCGCAGATTGAGGACCCTGCGGTATTCCAAAAGGCGCTATTGGACGCGTTGGGTCAGCTCTGAGGCAGGCGAAGCCGCAGTGTGCCGTAAAGAAGCAATGCGACACAGACAATAGCGCCCAAGGTATAGGGCGCACGTAGGGCGAGATCTCGCCCGATGGGCTCTTCCAGCGCCGCCACAAGTGCGCCTGCGAAAAGCGCGCCTAGCGGGATCGAGCCCCATCCGAAGAAACGGTAGATCGAGTTCACCCGACCCAAAAGCGCATCGGGAATGACGCGCTGGCGTAAGGAGACGGTGACGACGTTCCATGTCATGCCTGCCGACATCTCGAGAAACAGCGCAAGGCCCGCCAGCCATGGGTTCGACGTAAGCGCGAGGATGATGAAAGGGATCGGGAAGCAGGCCAATGCGCCCAGCACGCAGGCCTGCGCACCGAAGCGCGCGGCGAGTTTAGGGCCAATCAGCCCTCCCGCGACGCCGCCTGCCGCGCCTGCTGTCAAAAGGAAGCCATAGCCCGTCGCTTCGAGCCCCATCTGCTCTTGCGCCAGCAGCACAAGCATCGTGGCGCTCATCATGGTGACAAAGTTCAGCACGCCCAACATCAGCGCAAGACGCAGGATCAACGCGTGCCCGCGCATCCAGTCAGCGCCTTCCTTCAGCCGTGCCCAGAAGCTGGTGGTGATCGCCGGAATGGCCTTGGGCATCATGGCGACCTGCCAAACAAGGAAGGCGGCAATGCCGAAGGTGGCGGCATCGACAAGGAAAGGAACTGGCACGGCGAGCGCAATCAAGACGCCCGCAACGGGCGGGCCGACAAATTGCCCCATGATCTGCTCAATGCTCCAAAGCTGACCGTTGGCGCGCTCCAGATCGTGGGTCTCCACGATCGAGGGCAGGGCGGTTTGCGCGGCGTTGTCTCGCACTACCTCGGCGCTGCCGAGCAGAAAAGCCGCCGCACACAGGCCAAGGATCATTGGTAGGGCGGCGCTTGCGTTGTCGTCGAAGGGCAAGGGCGGGGCCGACAGGATCAGGCCCACGACACCCAGCGTCAGGATCATCCGCAACACATCCGCGCTGACCATCAGCCGTTTGCGGTCCACCTGATCGGTGATCACACCCGCAGGCAGGGAGAACACCAGCCAAGGCGCCCGCGTCGCGGCGGCGACGGCGGCGATCAGGAACGGGTCGCGGGTGATCAGGCTGGCAAGCCACGGGAAGGCCAAGGCCGAGATGCCATCGCCCAAATTCGAGACCGCCGTCGCCGAGAACAGCAGGCGGAAGTTGCGATTGACTGCGATCAGCGACATGGGGGCGTTTCCTTGTGGCGGTGGTCGGAGCGTCGGACTAATCTGCCCCCAAGTCAAACCGGAGACTGTCATGCCGTTCACGCTTGCCACCTGGAACATCAACTCGGTCCGCCTGCGCGAGCCGATTGTGCTGAAGCTGCTGCAAGAAGAGGCACCGGATGTCTTGTGCTTGCAGGAATGCAAAAGCCCGGTCGACAAGATCCCGACCGAAGGCTTGAACGCGCTGGGCTACACCCACATGGTTGCGCGCGGGCAGAAGGGATATAACGGCGTGGCGATCATCTCGCGCCTGCCGCTGGTCGAGGTGGGGGCAGAGGACTACGCCTCCCTCGGCCATGCGCGCCATGTCGCGGCCAGGCTCGAGAATGGCGTGACGATCCACAACCATTACGTACCCGCCGGCGGCGACGTGCCGGACCGCGATGTGAACGAGAAGTTCGGCCAAAAGCTCGACTATCTGACCGAGATGCGCGACGCCTTCGCCGCCGAGAAGCCCCAGAAATCCATCCTTGTTGGCGATCTGAACATCGCCCCCCGGGAGGACGATGTGTGGTCCCACAAGCAGCTGCTGAAGGTGGTCAGCCACACACCCATCGAGGTGGAGCATTTCAACGACGTGATGGAGGCGGGCGGATGGTCTGACGTCACCCGTGCCGATATCCCCGAAGGTCTGCTATACTCATGGTGGTCGTACCGCGCTCGGGACTGGGATGCGGCGGATAAGGGGCGCAGGCTGGATCATGTCTGGGCCACGCCCGATATCAAGAACGCCGCGCACTCGTCGCGGGTTTTGCGAGACGCGCGGGGGTGGGAGAAACCATCCGACCACGCGCCCGTCTTTGCAACATTTGATCTTTAGGGCGCGAGTACGCATATAAGTTGCAAATCGTCCCACAGAAATTGAGGACCTGAATTATGTTAGAACTGAATGTAGGCGGCATGGGCGGGCGCGACGCGCCCTCGGACCTGATCAAGGACACCTCAGAGGCGACCTTTATGGTCGACGTAATAGACGCCTCGCACGAACAGCCGGTGATCGTGGACTTCTGGGCGCCGTGGTGCGGCCCGTGCAAGACCCTTGGCCCGGCGTTGGAACAAGGCGTCAAGGACGCCAAAGGCGCGGTCAAGATGGTGAAGGTCGATGTGGATCAGAACCAGCAAATTGCGGCACAGCTGCAAATCCAGTCGATCCCGACAGTCTATGCCTTCTACAAAGGCAAGCCGGTTGATGCCTTCCAAGGCGCGCTGCCCGGCAGCCAGATCAAGGCGTTCATCGACAAACTGATCGCCGAGAGCGGTGGCGAGGTCGACAATGGTCTGGCTGATGCCGTTGCGGCGGCGGAAGCGATGCTGGACGAAGGGGCCGCCGTCGATGCGGCACAGACCTTCGCCGCGATCCTCGGCGAAGAGCCCAACAATCCTGCCGCCTATGCGGGCCTCGTGCGCGCGCATCTCGCCATGGGAGAGTTGGACAAGGCCGCGGCGATGCTCGACGCGATGCCGGCAGAACTTGTCGGCCTGCCCGAGATCGACGCGGTGCTGGCGCAGATCGACCTGCTGCAAAAGGCCGCTGACACCGGTCCGGTCGCGGAGCTTCAAGCCGCGGTCGAGGCAAACCCGGATGATCATCAGTCCCGCCTCGATCTGGCCTTGGCACTGCACGCCTCGGGCGACGGGCAAGCCGCCGTCGACCAGCTTCTGGAGCTGTTCCGCCGTGATCGCGAATGGAAGGATGGCGCAGCCAAGACCGAGCTGTTCAACATTTTCGATGCGATGAAGCCGGAAGACCCTATTGTCTTGAATGGCCGCAGAAAACTGTCGTCGATGATATTTGCCTGAGGGCCCCCGCGGCCTACGTCGAAGGTCATGTTAAGTGCATCTGACCTGCCGGACACGATTCCGCTCTTTCCTTTGCCCGGTGCGCTGCTTTTGCCGCGCGCCCGGCTGCCGCTGCATCTGTTTGAGCCGCGATATCTTCAGATGTTCGAGGACTGCTTGAAAACGCAGCATCGACTGGTTGGCATGATCCAGCCCCACGACGGACCGGGCGGCAAAGCGCAGCTTCATGCCATCGGCTGCGCGGGTCGCGTCACGCAATTCTCGGAAACCGAAGACGGACGCTACATGATCACGCTGGCCGGGATATCGCGTTTTCGTATTCGCCAAGAGGTCACCGGCTTCAGCCCCTATCGCCGGGCCGAGGTCAGCTGGGACGGGTTCGAACGTGATCTGGGCTACGCGGAAACCGACGATGCGCTGGATCGCGAGAAGTTTCTCAATCTCTTGGGCCGTTTCTTCGACGCTCAAGATCTCAAGACGGACTGGGACAGCCTGAAAGACGCCGACACCGAGCTGCTAATCAACTCGCTGTCGATGCTTTGCCCGTTCGAGCCGGAGGAGCGGCAGGCGCTGCTGGAGGCCCCGTCGTTGTCGACACGGCGCGAAACCCTTGTCACACTGATCGAGTTCGCCCTACGCGGCGGATCAGGCGAGGAAGTGGTACAATGAGCGATCCGAAAACTGACCGTCACATGCTCGAGGGGCTCGTCTGCCCCGTGACGCAGGCGACCTTGGCTTATGATGCCGAGGCGCAAGAGCTTGTGTCGAAGAGCGCGAAGCTGGCGTTCCCGATCCGCGGCGGTATCCCGATCATGCTGGTCGACGAGGCCCGCAAGCTCGACTAAAGACGCTGGCCCTGTAACAGACGGGGCAGGTCACCGGTGAGGCCGGCGGCCTCGCGGATGAAGCCGCGGCGCAGGCCGGGCAGGGCATTGACCAGACTCATTCCCAGATCACGTCCAGCGCGCAGTATCGGGTTATCGTTTGAAAACATTGCGTTGAATGTATTTGTCGCAAGCGCCAATGTCGTTGTGTCGAACCGCCGCCATTGCGCATAGCGCGCCATAACCGTCTCAGAGCCGATGTCTTCGCCGCGCCGCTTCGCATCGACCACCACCTGCGCCAACGCGCCCACGTCCCGCAGACCTTGGTTCAAACCCTGCCCTGCAATCGGATGCACACCATGAGCCGCGTCGCCGACCAGCGCCAACCGCGTGTCTGTAAGCCGGTCCGCAATGGTCAGGTTCAAGGGATAGGTGAACCGTGCACCCGCCACATGCAGCTTCCCAAGAAAGTCGCCGAAGGCGGGCCGAAGCGCCTCGATAAACGCGTCATCATCAAGGGAAGACAGCTCCGCCGCGCGCGCGGGCGTCTCGGCCCACACGATCGAACTACGGTTGCCCGTCAGTGGCAAGATCGCCAAGGGACCCGCGGGCATAAAGAACTGGTGCGCCACACCGCCATGGGGCTTTTCGTGGCCAATTGCGGCGACCACCGCCGTTTGCTGATAATCCTTGGAGCTGCGCCCGATGCCTGCCCGCTCGGCCACACCGCTTCGTCGCCCGTCGCATCCCACAAGAAGTCGCGCACGCAGCGTTTGGCCTGAGGCGAGCTGCACCGCAGCACGGGATGCGTCGGTTGTCTGAGCCACAACCGTCTCCGGCGTCAGATGCGTGATCCGCTCGCTGGATGCGATGGCATCAAGAAAAGCACGGCGCAGGTGACGATCTTCGACCAAGAAGCCCATCGGGCCCTCTTCGATCTCGGCATGATCGAAATGCATCCAGAACGGTGCCGGACCTTCGCCCGCGCGACCGTCGGTGACCTTGATCTCCAACATCGGTTGGGCGTTTTCGGCCAGCCCGTCCCACAATCCCACGGCGCCCAGCAAGCGTTTTGAGGCCAAAGCCAAGGCGTAAGACCGCCCGTCAAAGACGTCCGATTGCAGTCGCTCCAGCGGTTGATTGTCGATCAGTGTCACGCTCAGCCCGCCGCTGGCAAAGGCGATGGCCAAGGCGCAGCCGTTCAGCCCGCCGCCTACAATCAAGATGTCGCTGTCAAATTTCATACTTGGCAATATGAGCGTGCGGTCGGGATTGTCCATGCGCTGTGCTGCCGCTACCGTCGCCTGAAAAGGAGTGCTGCAGATGTCCGAGACTTGGCTGAAAATGACTGCCTGCGATCTGGGCCGTGCCATTGGCGCGGGCGAGATCGACCCGGTCGCGTTGACCGAGACCTATCTGACCGCAGCCCGCACCCACGCCCAAACAGAGCGCATATACGCCCGCTTCACCGAAGACCGCGCCAGGGCCGAAGCCAAAGCCGCGGCGGTGCGTGCAAAGCTCGATCAACGGCGGAGCTTACTCGACGGTGTGCCGATCTCCTGGAAGGACCTCTTCGACACCGCGGGCATTGCGACCGAGGCTGGATCAGCCTTGCTCAAAGATCGAGTGCCGGAGCGGGACGCAGAGGTTTTGCGCAACGCGACCGCGATGGGGCTTGTCTGCATCGGCAAGACCCACATGTCGGAACTGGCCTTTTCCGGGCTTGGGCTGAACCCGGTCACAGCGACCTCGCCTTGTGTGAATGACCTCGATGCGGTCTCGGGAGGATCGTCGTCGGGCGCGGCCACGTCCGTTGCGTTTGGCTTGGCTGCAGCGGGAATTGGCTCAGACACCGGCGGATCGGTGCGCATACCGGCGGCTTGGAACGATCTTGTTGGCCTCAAGACCACAATCGACCGCGTGTCGGTCGAAGGCACGGTGCCGCTTTGCGCGCGCTTTGACACAATCGGTCCCTTATGTCGTTCGGTCGAGGACGCCGCGCATTTGCTGGCGGCACTCGAGGGCGGAACCCCGACCGATCTGACGGCCGCATCCTTGCAAGACGCGCGTTTGATGGTGCTCGAGACGGTTGCCTTCGACGATATCCGGCCAGAGCCGCTGGCAGGGTTCGACGCGGCGGTCGCGAAGCTGGAGGCGGCGGGTGCCATGATCGAGCGCCATGCTTTCCCAGAGATGGAAGAGGCGCTGTCTTTCTCGGGAACGCTATTCTCTTCAGAGGCTTACGGCATCTGGAAGGATGTGATCGAAGCAAATCCGGACCTGATGTTTGGCGAAATCCTGAACCGATTCCGCTCTGGCGCCGATGTGTCAGCGCCTGATTACGTGGCGGCGTGGCGCCGACTGGAGGAAATCAAGCGCAGCTGGAACGCATTTATCGCAGCCTATGACGCCGTGATCCTGCCGACCTCGCCGATTCTGCCGCCCAATGCAGAGCGGTTGATGACCGACAGCGATTACTACGTCACCGAGAACCTTTTGGCGCTTCGCAATACGCGGGTCGGCAACCTGATGGGGTCCGCCGGGATCACGTTGCCGACGGGTGTTCCATCTGCGGGCATCATGTTCCTCGGCTTGCCAAATTCCGAAGAGCGCCTGCTACGCCTATGTGCCGCCGCGGAAGCTGCGCTGGCCTGAGGGGCCAAAAAGTCACACGCGCCACGCGCACACGCCCAATTTGCAACACAATCTCTGGACCGCGCGGCGGGCCATGGGCTATCTTTTTGAAAAGCGGGGCGAAACGATCCCGATCCTGAGGCAGTCATAGTAGGTCCCAATGGACTTTCCCGAGCGGTTTTCGAACCTGCCACCATACGCATTTCCGCGTCTTCGGACGCTGCTCGCCGGGTTGGAGCCGGGCGGCGCGCCTGTGGACATGACAATTGGCTCGCCGCTGCACCCGTTCCCGCACTGGATCACCGACATCATCGCCGAACACGCGGCGGGTTTTGGGCCGTATCCGCCCAATGACGGCACGCCAGAGCTGCGCCAGGCCATCGCCGATTGGGCCGCGCGCCGCTACGGCGTCTCGCTGGACCCGGCGACGCAGATCCTGCCGCTGAACGGAACGCGCGAAGGGCTGTTCAACTCTTGCCTCGCGTTGTGTCCCGAAGAAAAGAACGGCCGCCCAGCGATCCTGATGCCGAACCCGTTCTATCAGGTCTACGCCGTCGCGGCGCTCGCCGTGGGTGCGGAGCCGATTTACGTACCCGCCGCGGCAGAGACAGGCTTCCTGCCGGATTTCGGCGCTTTGTCGAAAGACGTGTTGAACCGCACGGCGCTGGCCTATCTCTGCTCGCCCTCGAACCCGCAAGGGGCGGTGGCGACGCCGGATTACTGGGCCGAGCTTCTTGCTCTTGCCGAGACTTATGACTTCAAGGTTTTCGCCGACGAGTGCTATTCCGAGATCTATCGCGACACAGCCCCCATGGGCGCGCTCACTGCCGGCAAAGATCACGACCCCGAGCGGGTGATGCTCTTCAATTCGCTGTCCAAGCGCTCAAACCTTGCGGGTCTGAGGTCCGGATTTGCGGCAAGCGGACCGAAGAACATTCAGGCGATGAAATCGCTGCGCAACTACGCAGGCGCACCACTGGCGCTGCCGTTGCAACGCGTGGCTGAAAAGGTTTGGGCGGACGAGGCGCATGTCGAAGCCAACCGCGCGCTCTACCGCGAAAAGCTGGAATTCTGCGACGACCTGTTTGGCGATGTGCCGGGCTTCGTCGCGCCAGAGGCGGGCTTCTTCCTGTGGTTGCCGGTCGAGGACGGCGAAGAGATGACAAAGACTCTGTGGACCCAGACGGGCGTAAAAGTGCTGCCCGGCGCATATCTGGGCCGCGACTACCGGGGCACGAACCCCGGCAAGACATATATCCGGGTGGCCTTGGTCGCCCCAATGAACGAGCTGCAGCCGGGGCTTCGTGCCCTGAAAAGCTGTGCATACGGTTGAAGGTGAGGACGAAGAAAATGGCGTATCAGGCAAGACCACGCGATCCGTTTCTGGACAGCGACATGCAGGCCGCGATAGAGAAGCGGGGCAAAGAGATGTTTGGCCTCGCCATGCTGGTTGTGGGTGTGATGGTCACGATGATGCTTCTGTCCTACGTGCCAGAGGATCCGTCCTGGATGTCCGCCACCGACGAACCCGCGCAGAACTGGCTGGGCTATTTTGGGGCCTATCTGGCCTCGCCGCTGTTCATCATCGTGGGCTTTGGTGCTTGGGCTATTCCATTCGTGGCCGTGATCTGGGGCCTGCGTTTCATGCTGCACCGGGGCGAAGAGCGCGCGCTTGGCCGCTTGATGTTTGCGCCGCTGGCGGTTGCGCTGGCCTCTGTCTACGCGTCGACCCACGTGCCGGTGTCCGAGTGGACGCATTCCTTTGGTCTTGGCGGTCTGTTCGGCGACACGGTTCTGGGCGCGATTTTGGGCGTCGCCCCGATCAGTGCCACCTTTGGCCTTAAGGTCCTGGCGTTTATCGTTTTCTTCGGCCTGTTGTTCCTGTCGCTGTTCGTGCTGGGCTTTGACAGAGAGGAGATCAAGGCGGTCGCGCGCTTCATGTATGTCGGCATCGTTCTGACCTATGCCAGCATCATGCGCCTGCTGGGCGCGACGGGCAAAGGCGCAGTTTTTGCTGCGGTGAAGGCCAACGAGATGCGCGTGCAGCGCAAAGAGGCCAAGCTCGCCGCCGCTGCCGCTTACGAAGAGGACGCACCGATTGCCGGTCCGTCCCTGCGCCGCGCGCCGACCGTGCTGCACGCCCCGCAGCCCGAGATGGAGCCGCAGATCGAAATTGAGCAGCCAGCGCCTAAGCAAGGTCTTCTCGCCCGCTTGATGCCGCGCGATCCGGCGCCCGAGACGTTCGAGGACGAGGTGATGATCCACGATGATGTCTTGCCCGAGGACCGCATCAAGTCGAAGATCTCTGACGTCATCAAAAACCGTGGCCGCCGCACCAAGCCGCTGGAATACACTCCCGAAACCGGCGTGCGTGCCGAACCGCAGTTGACCCGCGGCCGTGGACCAGATGTCTTGCGCATAGAGCCTACGTTGCGTGCGCCTGACGCGGTCGAGGATGAATTGTTCGAGCCGGTTGCCGAACCGGCCCCGGCCACCCGCGTCTTCACGCCGGAGCCGAAGCCTGTCGTGCAGCAGCCTGTCCGCAAGCCGGTGGCGCCGTCCAAGCGCGCGCAGGCCGAAGCGCAGCCAGCGTTGCAATTCGAAGACAAGGCGTCCGAGTTCGAGCTTCCGCCGCTCAGCCTTCTGACCAGCCCGACGACCGTGACCCGTCATGTCCTGTCCGACGAGGCGTTGGAAGAAAACGCGCGCATGTTGGAAGCCGTGCTCGACGATTACGGCGTGAAGGGCGAGATCACGTCCGTGCGCCCCGGCCCCGTTGTCACGATGTACGAGCTGGAGCCTGCGCCGGGTCTGAAAGCCTCCCGCGTGATCGGTCTGTCTGACGATATCGCGCGCTCCATGTCCGCGCTGTCGGCGCGTGTGTCGACCGTGCCGGGTCGGACGGTCATCGGGATCGAGCTTCCCAACGAGAAGCGCGAGATGGTCGTGCTGCGCGAAATCCTGGCCGCGCGTGACTTTGGCGACGGCAATCAGAAGCTTCCGCTGGCGCTGGGCAAGGACATTGGCGGCGATCCTATCGTGGCCAACCTGGCCAAGATGCCTCACCTGCTGATCGCGGGTACGACCGGCTCCGGCAAATCCGTGGCGATCAACACGATGATCCTATCACTGCTTTATAAGCTGACGCCCGAGGAATGCCGCCTGATCATGATCGATCCGAAGATGCTGGAACTCAGCGTCTATGACGGCATCCCGCACCTGTTGTCGCCCGTTGTAACCGACCCGAAGAAGGCGGTAGTCGCGCTGAAATGGACCGTGGGCGAGATGGAAGAGCGCTACCGCAAGATGTCCAAGATGGGCGTGCGCAACATCGACGGCTACAATTCCCGCGTCAAAGACGCGCTGAGCAAGGGAGAGCTGTTCTCGCGCACCGTGCAGACCGGCTTCGATGACGAGACCGGCGAGCCGATCTTCGAGACAGAGGAATTCCAGCCCGAGGCGATGCCCTATATCGTGGTAATCGTTGACGAGATGGCCGATCTGATGATGGTCGCGGGCAAGGAGATCGAAGCCTGCATCCAGCGTCTGGCGCAAATGGCGCGGGCGTCGGGCATCCACCTGATCATGGCCACGCAGCGCCCGTCGGTCGACGTGATCACCGGCACGATCAAGGCGAATTTCCCGACCCGGATTTCCTTCCAGGTGACGTCGAAAATCGACAGCCGCACGATCTTGGGCGAGATGGGCGCTGAGCAGCTGCTGGGCATGGGCGACATGCTTTACATGGCTGGCGGCTCCAAGATTACCCGGGTGCATGGACCCTTCGTCTCGGACGAAGAGGTCGAAGAGATCGTCAACCACCTCAAAAGCTTCGGTCCGCCCGAATACATGTCTGGCGTGGTCGAGGGGCCGGATGACGAGAAATCCTCCGACATCGACATGGTGCTTGGGCTGGGTGGCAACACGGATGGCGAGGACGCGCTTTATGACACGGCCGTGCAGATCGTCATCAAGGACCGCAAATGCTCGACCAGCTATATCCAGCGGAAACTCGCCATCGGTTACAACAAGGCCGCGCGCTTGGTGGAACAGATGGAAGACGAAGGCGTTGTGTCGGCGGCCAACCATGTGGGCAAACGCGAAATTCTGGTGCCGGAGCAGCACTAGGCTTCATTGCGCCATGTTTCAGTAACGTGAAGGGCCGTGGGTTTAATCCCCCGGCCTTTTGCATATCTTGAGGGTATGATGATGAAACACCTGATCCTTGCCCCTGTGCTGTCGCTCGCTCTTGCGGTGCCGGCCGCGGCCGACAAGATCTCGCTTGGCGCGATCAATAAGTATCTCAACAGCTTCTCGACCGCAGAGGCGGAGTTCACGCAGATCAACGCCGATGGCTCGGTCACCACGGGTGACATTCTGATCAAGCGCCCGAACCGGATGCGGTTTGATTACGCCGCGCCCGACGACAGTCTGGTCATCGCCGGTAGCAACCGGGTTGCCGTGTTCGACCCCAAGTCGAACCTGCCGCCAGAGCAGTTCCCGCTGGCCCGGACTCCGTTGAAGCTGATCCTCGCGCGTCAGGTTGATTTCACCAAGTCGAACATGGTCGTGGGTCATAGTGACGATGGCACGGCCACGACGGTCACGGTGCAGGACCCGAAAAACCCGGAATACGGCAATATTCAGCTGAAATTCACCGACAATCCGGTGCAGCTGCGCCAATGGGTCATTACCAATGATGCGGGTCAGCAGACCACGGTCATCTTGGGTGATCTGAAAAAGGGCATCCAGATCGGTGCGGCGCCCTTCAGCATTCAGAACGAGATCAGAAAGCGCGGCCTGGACTAGGCCTTGCCACAACTGATCAGCTGGTAGCGATACATGTCCGAGCGGTCCGCGACCGCTTGGCTTACCCGCAGCAGCCAGCTTTTGCGGTTATATGAACCGCGCGCAAAGCCGGTGCGGCCCTCGTGATAGGCCAGATACTGATTGCGCGCGTCGTATTTCGAGATGCCCAGCCGCTCGTTGCTTTGGTGCATGTACCAGCCCATGAAATCGACCGCATCGCGGAAGCGGTCCCGCTTGGCGCTGAATTTTCGCTGATCCTGCTGGTATTCTTTCCAAGTGCCGTCCAGCGCTTGGCTATACCCAAAGGCCGAGCTTTGACGCCCCATCGGGATTACGCCAAGGGCGTAGCGGAACGGGGTGCGGGCATCGCCCACAAATTTGCTCTCTTGGTGGATCGTGGCCATCTGCACATGCACAGGGATACCCCATTTGCGCTCGACCTTCTTCATCTCGGTCAGCCAATTGGCGCGCTGCGAGACGATCGAGCAGGCATTGTCGAGGTTGCGCGGTGGCGCACTGCCTCCGCCGCCACATGCGGCAACAAGAAGAACGAACGCCAAAGCGGTGAAGACTTTTTTCATGGTACCTGCTCGCCTGATTGATTGGCTTTTTTCTTTGGGCAACCTTAGCGCAAAAAGCTCGCTGCGCAAAGCGCCCTGCGGTCGGAGATCAGACCAAAAACGCCAATGTGAGCGGGATATAGAGCACCGAAAGCAGCGTTGAGACGACGACAAGCCCCGCGACTGCGTCGCCGTCGGCCTCGTATTTCACGGCCAGAAGGTAAGAGGTCACGGCGACCGGGGTCGCGACCTGCAAGACGAGCACTGCGAAAGGCACCGGGTCCAACGCGAACCACACGCCTGCGGCCCATGCCGCCCCGATGCAAAGCGCGGCCTTCAAAACAGAAGTCACGATCGCCTTGGACACAGAGCGCGGTTTAAGGCGGGCCACGGCGACGCCCAGCGTGATCAGCATCATGGGGATAGCCATCTGGCCGACAAGCTCGATCGTGTTGGTCAAGAAGCGCGGTGTTTGCCAGTCCACCAGCATGAACAGCGCTCCGAGAAGTGTCGCGCCCACCAACGGCTCTTTGATCACCTTGGAAAGCGAGCCGCCGCCCGACACCAGCCAGACCCCAAAGGTGAAAGAATAAATCGCCATGATCGCGAATATAACGACGGCATAGCCCAGCCCCTCGTCCCCGAAGGCGAACAGCGCAAGCGGCAGGCCGAGATTGCCCGTGTTGCCGAAAATCAATGGGGCAAGGTACGTCCGCAGCTCCATTCGACCCAGTTTCACGATGATGAAACACCCTAGGGTTACAAGCCCGTAGGCCGCGACGGCAGCCAATGAAACAGTCGTCAGGGCGTCCGGGGCGATCTCTGTTTGCATCAACGCCACAAAGATCAGCGCGGGCACTGAAAGGGTCATCGCCAGCCGTGTGACGAACTCGATTCGGTAGTCAAATCCCAGTTTGACCCACGTGAACCCGATGGCTGCGAGCAGGAATACCGGAGCCACGATTTCCAAGACGGTTAAAATTAAGTTCACAGACTGTTTCCTTGAAAATGGCGGCGGATTGATGGACAAACCCCCGCCCGGGACGCTATCTACGGGTATAAGAGGTTGCAATCTAATGCTGAGAACTCAGGCCAAATACACGTTGGGCCAAATCGTGCGGCACAAGAAACATCCCTTCCGAGGGGTGATTTTTGACGTCGATCCAGAGTTTTCAAATACCGAGGAATGGTACGACAACATCCCTGTCGAAAGTCGTCCTCGCAAGGATCAGCCGTTCTACCACCTGCTCGCCGAAAACGATGAGAGCTACTATGTGGCTTATGTGTCAGAGCAGAACCTGACGCCGGATATGACCGGCGAGCCGGTTGATCACCCCGACCTGGGCGCCATGTTCGGCGACTATGACGGTCGGGGCAAATATCCGCTTCAGTTCGACTTCAACTAGTAGCCAATCGCGCAGCCATCCTTGCGCGGGTCTGACGCGCCTTGAAGCGTGCCGTTTTCGCGGTCGATCATGATCGCCTGTGCCCCGCCAATCGGCGTCTCGGGGATTGAGACGGTATGCCCCATATCCGCAAGTTCCTGGCGGACCTGATCTGAATAACCCCGCTCGACCTTCATGTCGCCCGCGTCCGAGAAGCTGCGTGGCGCGTCGATCGCTTGCTGCGGATGCTTGCCGAAATCCACCAGATTGGTGACAAACCGCGCATGGCCGTTGGGCTGGTATGCCCCGCCCATCACCCCAAACGGCATGATGACTTCGCCGTCTTTGCGCAGCATGCCGGGGATGATCGTGTGCATCGGGCGTTTGCCGCCCGCCGCCTCGTTCGGGTGCCCCTCTTCCAAAGTGAAGCCCGCACCGCGGTTCTGGAACAGAATTCCGAACTTGTCCGACGCGATGCCGGAGCCAAAGCTGTGAAAGATTGAATAGATCAGCGACACAGCCATCAGGTCTTTGTCGACGACGGTGATGTATATCGTGTCTTTGTGCACCTGCTCCGACAGTTTGACCGGATTTGCCATCGCCTTGGTCGGGTCGATCAGGGCGGCAAGCTCTTTGGCGGTCTCCATAGACAGCATATGGTCGACCCGCGTCATGTGGTCCGCATCCGACAGGAAGCGGTTGCGGGTGTCATAGGCAAGTTTTGCGGCCTCCGCTTCGATATGCGCACGCGCGGAGCCCACAGGATTGAGCGACGGCAGGTCGAACTGCGCCAGAATGTTGTTCATCAAGATCGCCGTCGCGCCTTGCCCATTGGGCGGATGCTCGACCAACTCCAGATCCTTGTATGTGCCGGCGATCGGCGTGGTGTAATCGCATGCCGTTGCGGCGAAATCATCCAACGTGTGCGATCCACCAGCGGCTTGCAGCGATGCCACCATGTCCTCGGCCACCTCGCCCTCGTAGAAGCCCGCGCGTCCGTGCTGCGCCACGCGCCGCAGGACCTCGGCTTGCTTGGGCGCGCGGAAGACCTGTCCTGCGCCGGGGGCTTTGCCATTGATCAAGTAGAAATCCTTGGCGGCGCCTTGCGGAGTCGCTTCGGCCTCGGCCCAATCGAAAGCGGTGCGCGGTCCGACCGCGATGCCCGCCTCCATGTAGTGGATTGCCGGGGCGAGAGTGGCCTTCAGGCCGATCTTGCCGTGGTCCTTGCTGAGCCTACAAAACGCGTCGATCGCGCCGGGTATCGTGACTGCGTCAGACGTGCTGATCGGGACGGTCGCAAGCCCGCGGTCGCGCATCTCGGCGGCAGATAACCCAGCGGGCGCGCGGCCGGAGCCGTTGAGCGCGATGATGTCATCCTCACCCGGTTTGGCGAGCAGCACAAAGCAATCTCCGCCGATCCCGGTCATCTGAGGCTCGCAGAGCCCCAACAAAACGGCCCCGGCGATTGCGGCGTCGACGGCGTTCCCGCCAGCCTCCAGAATTTGCACGGCAACTTTCGCGGCCAGCGGATCTGACGTGGCGCACATGCCATTCGTGGCAAAGACCGCCGAGCGGCCCGGCTGATGAAAATCGCGCATGGATGAAACCCTTCCCTGTCCTTCACGGCAAAGGATAGGCGCAGACCCAGGATTGTCCATGGGGCGCATAAGTGTCTGACATGTTGGGGGAGTTGGACTCGACGCCGCGCATCTGGGTGGGGGCTGATTAACGCGACGCCGAGTGAAGCCATGCAGCTACGAGACTTGTATCGTGTCAGACTGGGGCCGTGTGTGGGTGCCTTTGTGAAATCGCTTCGACCTTTTTGAGGCCAGATTATGGAGTGTTGCCAATCTGGCGACAATCAATGACTGGGATGGCGATCAGAACGCGATATTCGCAGGGTCCTCGTCACCCTCGTTCTTTCCACGCGTGCGGATCTGGGCGCAAAAGATGTTTTGAGACCCGATGCGGCGATATTCCATGTGCGATGACAGGGAGCGGATGAAAAACCAGCCGAATCCCCCCTCCGGCAGATCGTTCATTTCCTCCGGCAGATCTGGTTGATCCAGCTCTGGTGGCGTCAGGCCGGGCATTGGAATTCCATAATCGCGCGTCTCGATCGAGATCATATCATCCGTGCACAGGACGGAAATCGACAGCGACCCCAGATTTGTCCCTTGATAGCTGTGTTCCGCGATGTTGTTCATCACCTCCGCCAGCACGATCTCAGTGCTGATAATACCTTCAGACTGGGCGGGAAACTCAGTCTGCAGGCACCGCATGATCTCGATGATCGTGTCCCGGATTGCGAACGGGTCCGCGTTGATCGACTCCTCGAAATGGAGCCGCGGCGGAGACGACATGAAGGAATACCGGGCGACGTTGCTCACGCTGCATCCTGCCCTTTCGAGCCGTCATGGGACAAAGCGGTCGCCATATCGGTATGCAGCATGAACACCTTATCCATCCGGGTGAGCTTGAAAACCTTGTCCACCGTGGGCGTCAGCGTGCACAGCTCCAGCTTGCGACCGCCCAGAAGCTTCAGAGCCGCGACCATCGCGCCGAGCCCGCTACTGTCCATGAAATTGACCGAGCGCAGGTCCATCACGACGCGACCGTCATGGTCCGCAACGGCTGCACGGAATTCATCTTTCAGGTGGATCGCACTGGCTGCATCGATCCGGTTTTCGTCGACCTCAAGGATAAGAACACTTCCGTCTTTCCGCGCACTCAACATATTGGCTACTCCTGGCAATGATTGCCGAAGGGAGTAGACCTCAAAGGTTACCATCCGGTATTCAGGTCCCAACTGATCCACGCAAAAGGTAATTCAAAATGTCGGTATTAATCGTCGGCGCCAGCCGCACCCCGATGGCGGGATTTCAGGGCGATTTCGCGGCCGTCGATGCCCCCAGCCTTGGGGGCGTTGCGATCAAGGCGGCGTTGGAGCAAGCAAATCTTAAGACGGTGGATGAGCTTTTGATGGGCTGCGTGTTGCCTGCAGGCCAAGGTCAGGCGCCGGCCCGTCAGGCTGGCTTCGCGGCGGGCTTGGGCGAAGAGGTGCCTGCCACGACGCTCAACAAGATGTGCGGGTCCGGCATGAAGGCGGCGATGATGGCCTTCGACCAGCTCTCGCTGGGTCACGCCCAAACGATGGTCGCAGGCGGGATGGAGAGCATGACAAACGCGCCCTACCTGCTGCCGAAGATGCGCGGCGGGGCGCGGATCGGGCACCAGAATGTGCAGGATTCGATGTTTCTCGACGGGCTGGAAGACGCCTATGACAAAGGCCGCCTGATGGGCACCTTCGCCGAGGATTGTGCCGAATCCTTCCAGTTCACCCGCGAGGCGCAGGATGATTATGCGCTGCGTTCACTGTCGAATGCGCTCGAGGCGCAGCGGACCGGAGCTTTTGCGGCCGAGATCGCGTCCGTCGAAGTACGGGGGCGCACAAGTGTCACCGTCACCGAGGACGAGCAGCCGGGAAAGGCGCGTCCGGAGAAGATTCCGCACCTCAAGCCCGCTTTCCGGGATGGGGGTACAGTGACGGCCGCCAACTCCTCCTCGATCTCCGATGGGGCAGCGGCGTTGGTGCTGGCGTCTGAGGCCGCGGTCGGGGAACATGGCCTGACCCCGCGCGCGCGCATTCTCGGTCACGCAAGCCATGCGCAGGCACCGGGGTTGTTCACCACGGCACCGGTTCCCGCGGCGCAAAAGCTGCTCGACCGGCTCGGATGGTCCAAGGAAGACGTCGACCTGTGGGAGGTGAACGAGGCGTTCGCCGTGGTTCCCATGGCGTTCATGCATGAAATTGGGCTCGACCGGGACGTCGTGAACGTCAACGGCGGTGCCTGCGCGCTTGGCCACCCCATCGGCGCGTCGGGCGCGCGGATTATGGTCACGCTGCTCAATGCGCTGGAGACCCGCGGCCTGAAGCGTGGCGTGGCGGCAATCTGCATCGGCGGTGGCGAGGGCACTGCGATCGCGTTGGAGCGGGTATGAGCGTCGATTACGCAACGCTTGCCAAAACCATCGCAGCCCTGACAGAGGGTGAGACGGACGCAGTCGCCTTGATGGCAACGGTCGCGTGCGAAGTGCACCACGCGGACGCCCGGTTTGATTGGACCGGATTTTACCGCGTTGTTGGGCCGGAGATGTTGAAGATCGGCCCTTATCAGGGCGGCCATGGATGCCTCGTGATCCCGTTCTCGCGCGGGGTGTGCGGCGCGGCTGCGCGAACCGGCGAGGCGCAGTTAGTTCCCGATGTCGATGCGTTTCCGGGCCATATCGCTTGCGCCAGCTCAACCAAATCGGAACTGGTGCTGCCGGTGTGGAATGGCGAAGGCGCGCTGCTTGGGGTGTTTGACATCGACAGTGACCAGCCTGATGCGTTTACGCAAGAGGATGCGGATGCGTTGCAAGCGATCTTGAAAGGCGTCTTTGCGAACGCGGCCTAGGTGTCATAGGCCGCCTCTCCCATAAGGCTGGCACACGTAAAAACCCTTGCACGACTCGTGTATTTTCTGGCACGCATGAAAAATAGGATGAATTTTTCACGAGGCCAAGCCGTCCAGTGCGCCACACCCGACCCGAGACCACGAATACACTTGGTGCGGACCTGCGCGCGCTGCGCAAGGCGCGCGGCCTGACGTTGGCGGCCTTGGCCGACGCGCTCAATCGTTCCGTGGGGTGGATCAGCCAGGTGGAGCGCAACATCTCGGAGCCTTCCATCACCGACCTGCGCCATTTTGCGCGCGCGCTTGATGTGTCGGTCTCGAGCCTGTTCCGCCAGGAGGCCGCCGAGGCGTCTGAGCAGGGCTTCATCGTGCGCGCTGGCGCCCGCCGTCCCATAGGCTCACGCGCCGCGGGGCTGGTGGAGGAGCTTCTGTCCCCTGATCTGACCGATGATTTCGAGGTGGTGCATTCCACTTTCGAGCCCGGCGCGTCGCTGGATGAGCCCAACGCACGGCCCACGCAAGAGGTCGGGTACGTCACTTCGGGCAAGCTCGATATCGAGATCGGCGGCGTTTGGCATCGCCTGACCCGCGGTGACAGCTTTCGCATACGTGGCGAGGCGTATCGTTGGCGCAATCCCTACCCGGACCCGGCGGTCGTGATCTGGGTCATCGCGCCCCCGGTGTATTGAGCCATGAGTTGGGAAGGATGGGTCATATTCGCGCTATTTTGGGTGGTCTTCGTGACCACACCGGGCCCGAATGCGGTCAATTGCATCCAGAACGGCATGACACTTGGTTTCCGAAAGGCGCTTTGGGGCGTGCTGGCGATCCTGACACAGGCCACGCTGTTCATGTTGCTGTCCGCAGCAGGGGTCACCGCGATGCTGGCCTCCGTGCCGGAGGCGTTTTTCTATGGCAAACTGATTGGTGCCGCGGTGCTGATCTGGCTGGGTATGCGCGGCTGGCTGAACGCGGCAAGGCCGATCAAGGCAGACGACCGCCCGGGCGGCGTCTACCTGAAGGCGTTTCTGATCGCGACGATCAATGTCAAATCTGTCGCGGGCTATTTCGCGGCCTTCACCCAGTTCATCCAGCCCGACATCCCGGTCTGGGGCCAGATGTGGGTGATCATGCCCACGGCCCTGACCATCACGGCGGCCAGCTACCTGATCTACACGGCCATCGGTGCGGGCCTCGGGCGCGCGGCGATAGGCGCTGTGTTGAATGTGTGGGTGCGACGCATTATGGCCGCCTGCTTTGTCATCTACGGCGTGCTGCTCGGCAGCGCGTCCGCCCCCGGACGGCCCGCGTGATGCGGGCCATTTGCAACATCGCGGGCATCGCACCGCACCACGATCAAAAGGGAGAGACCCATGTCTGATTTTCCAACGACGGCCCGTGTCGTCATCATCGGCGGCGGCGTCGTGGGCACATCGACGCTGTTTCATCTGGCGCGCGCGGGGTGGACAGACTGCGTGCTGCTTGAAAAGAACGAGCTGACGGCGGGCTCGACCTGGCATGCGGCGGGCAACTGCCCGAACTTCGCGCCCAACTGGGCTGTGATGAACATGCAACGCTTCGGGCTGGAGATGTACCGCACCCTGGCTGACGACGTGGGCTACCCGATGAACTACCATGTCACCGGCTCTATCCGTCTGGCGCACGGCAAGGAGCGGATGCAGGAGTTCGCGAAGATATCTTCTCAGGCGCGCTACCAAGGCCTGACCATGGATGTCTGCACCCCCGGGGAGCTGCGCGAGCGCCATCCGTTCATGGAGACCCACGATCTGGAGGGCGGCCTTTGGGACCCGCTGGACGGCGATATCGACCCGGCCCAGCTGACCCAGGCGTTGGCCAAGGGCGCACGGGATGCGGGCGGGCGGATCGAGCGCTTCTGCTCGGTGACCGGGATTGACCGCGACGGCGACGAGTGGATCGTGAAGACCGAAAAGGGTGATGTCCGCTGCGAGAAGGTCGTCAACTGCGCGGGCTACTACGCGCAGCGTGTGGGCGAGATGTTCAAGCCCTTTGGCGGACGCACGGTGCCCATGGTGGTCATGTCCCACCAGTATTTCCTGACCGGCCAGCTGCCCGAGCTGGAGGCCTGGACGACGGAGAAGGGCCACAAGGTGCCCCTGTTGCGCGACCCGGACATCAGCTACTACCTGCGGCAGGACAAGAACGGACTGAACCTTGGCCCCTATGAGCGCAACTGCAAGGCGCACTGGGTCACTCCGGACGATCCGATGCCGGAGGATTTCTCGTTCCAGCTGTATCCTGACGATCTGGAGCGGCTCGAGTTCTATATCGAGGACGCGATGGCGCGGGTGCCGCTGCTGGGCGAAGGCGGGGTGGAGCGCAACATCAACGGGCCAATCCCCTATGCGCCGGATGGGCTGCCGATGGTCGGCCCGATGCCCGGCGTGAAGAACGCTTTCGAGGGCCATAGCTTCACCTTCGGCATCGCCCAGGGCGGCGGCGCGGGCAAAGTGCTGTCGGAATGGATCATGCATGGCGAGACGGAAATGGACATGTGGTCGGTCGACCCGCGCCGCTACACGGATTACGCCGATCACGACTATTGCCTGTCGAAGGCGCTGGAGACCTATGGCCACGAATATGCCATGCACTTCCCGCATCACGAATGGCCCGCCGGGCGCGACAAGAAGCTGTCGCCGAATCATGAAACGCTGCTCGCCTCCGGCGCGCAGATGGGCGCCTACAATGGTTGGGAGCGCGCCAATTGGTTCGCCAAGGACGGCGACGACACGTCCGAGGAGGCGACCCAGACCTGGGGGCGCAAGGGACCGTGGGAGCAGCGGATCAAGGAGGAGGTCGAGGCGGTGCGCGATCACGCGGGCGTTCTCGATATGCCCGGCTTCTCGCGCTACACGCTGACAGGGGCGGGCGCCGCCGAGTGGCTGCGCGGCCAGATTGCGGGCGCGCTTCCCAAGGTGGGCCGCATGAACCTAGGCTACTTCACCGACTCGCGGGGCCGTGTCGTGACCGAGGTCACGATCATTCGCTGGGGCGAGGATGATTTCTGGATTATGACCGCTGCCGTGGCACAGTGGCATGACTTCGAGTTCCTGAAATCCCGCCTGCCGGAAGATGGATCGCTGGCGCTCATCGATATCACCAAAGAGTGGTCCGCTCACATCCTGACGGGCCCGAAATCGCGCGAGATGTTGGCAGGCATCTCCGAAGGTGCCGATCTGGAACGCGGCTGGCTGTCCATGCAGGACGCCACAGTTGCGGGCAAGCCCGCCAAGCTGTTCCGCATCTCCTTTGCGGGCGAGCTGGGCTGGGAGGTGCACACCGCGTTCGACGACAGCCCCGCGGTCTATGACGCGATCCGCGCTGCGGGGGCTGTACCGTTCGGGATGTATGCGCTGAATTCGATGCGCATCGAGAAAGGCTACCGGACGTGGAAGGGCGATCTGTCTACAGATTACACTCTGTTGGAGGCCGGTCTCGACCGTTTCCTGCGTCTGGGCAAGGAGCAGGATTTCCCGGGCAAGGCCGCGCTGGCCAATGAGATGCAGCAGGGGCCGAAGAAAGGCTTCGTGACGCTGGTGGTCGAGGCGAACGGGGCCGACGCGCCCTACATGTCGCCGGTGTGGCATGGCGACGAGATCGTGGGTGAGACGACGTCGGGTGATTGGGGCTACCGGGTGGGTAAGTCCATTGCGCTTGGTGTCGTCAAATCGGAGGCCGCCAAGCCGGGCACCGAACTGCATGTCGAGATCTACGGCACGAAATGCCCCGCGGTGGTGCAGGAGGATGCGCCGCTATGGGATCCCGAAAATGAAAGGATCCGCGCCTGATGGATGTTGCGCCCTTGTCTGAGCGCGGGCCCGCCCGCCTCCCTTCCATGCTGCGCATGTCACCTTCGGTGGCAGCGCCGCTGCGCGGCGCTGGGGTCGCGCCATGAGCCTGACGATATTGGATGGCGGCATGGGGCAGGAACTTCTTGCCCGCTCGAAACGTGCGCCCACCGGGCTGTGGTCGGTGCAATTCCTGCTTGATGACCCTGATCTCGTGCGCGAGGTGCACCGAATGTATTTCGAGGCAGGCGCACAGATCGCCACGACAAACACCTATTCTGTCCTACCGGACCGGCTGGATCACCACGGGATTGGCGACCGGCTTGATGCGCTGGGCATTCTTGCGTGCACATTGGCCTGCGAGGCGCGCGACGCCCATGGGTCGGGGCAGGTGGCAGGCTCGCTTGGGCCCATCGGGTTCTCGTACCAACCCGACAAGGCGCCACCGGCGGAGCAGGCCGCCGAGGCCTATGCTCCGCTTGCGCTGCGCCACGCGGACTATGTCGACTTCCACCTTTTGGAGACGATGTCATCGGTAGAACAGGCACGCGGCGGGGTTATGGGCGCAAGCGTCACCGGCAAGCCGATCTGGCTTGCGGTCTCGGTTGACGACACAGACGGAAGCAAACTGCGCTCCGGCGAGCCTGTGGCCGACATCCTGCCGCTTGTGGCCGAGTTCGGCGTGGCCGCCATCTTGGTCAACTGCTCTGCGCCCGAGGCGGTCAGCCAAGCTGTTGAGCTTTTGCAAGGCACAACGCCCGTCGGGGCCTACGCCAACGGGTTTGTCGCTATCGCAAACAACTTCTCCGAGATCGGCGCGACGGTTGACCTATTGGAGGTGCGCGAGGACCTCGACCCGCCTGCCTATCTCGACTTTGCCAAGCGATGGGCCGCCTCGGGCGCGTCGATTATCGGCGGCTGCTGCGAGGTGGGCCCCGATCACATTCGCGCACTGGCGCAGCACTTCAAAGGATAGGCCAATGACCCTCCCCTCTTCTGCCCGTGTGGTCATTATCGGCGGCGGCGTCATCGGCTGTTCGGTCGCCTACCATCTGGCCAAGCAGGGCTGGACGGACATCGTCCTGCTGGAGCGTAAGCAGCTGACGAGCGGCACCACATGGCACGCCGCGGGCTTGATCGCGCAACTACGCGCGACAAAAAACATGACGAAGCTCGCCAAGTACAGCCAAGAGCTTTACGGCGATCTCGAGGCCGAGACGGGCGTTGCCACCGGCTTCAAACGCTGCGGCTCGATCACTGTGGCCCTGACTGATGAGCGCCTCGAAGAGATCAGCCGCCAGGCCGCCATGGCGCGCAGTTTCGGGGTGGAAGCGGAGCCGATCTCGCCCTCTGAGGTGAAGGCGAGATACGAGCATCTGAATATCGAAGGCGTTACCGGCGGCGTCTACCTGCCGCTCGACGGGCAGGGTGATCCGGCCAATATCGCGCATGCGCTGGCCAAGGGCGCGCGTCAGAACGGGGCGCTGGTCAAAGAAGGTGTACTGGTCACGGCCATCCAGAAGGAAGACCGCCGCGTTATCGGGGTCAGCTGGAAAGACAAGACCGGCGAGACGGGCCAGATCGCCTGCGAGCATGTCGTCAACTGCGGCGGCATGTGGGGGCACGGCATCGGCCGCATGGCAGGCGTGAACGTGCCTTTGCACAGCTGCGAGCATTTCTACATCGTGACCGAGGCGATCCCCGGCCTGACCCAGATGCCGGTGCTGCGGGTGCCGGATGAATGCGCCTACTACAAGGAAGACGCGGGCAAGATGCTGCTGGGCGCGTTCGAGCCGGTCTCGAAGCCCTGGACCCTCGACATCCCAAAGGAGTTCGAGTTTGATCAGCTGCCTGAGGATTTCGACCATTTCGAGCCGATCCTTGAGAATGCGGTCACCCGGATGCCGATGCTGGCTGAGGCGGGCATTCACACCTTCTTCAACGGTCCGGAAAGCTTCACGCCGGACGATGCGTACCATCTGGGTCTTGCGCCTGAGCTGGACAATTTCTGGGTTGCCGCGGGCTTTAACTCTATAGGCATCCAGTCTGCGGGCGGTGCGGGCCAAGCGCTGGCGCAGTGGATGGATGCGGGCGAGAAACCTTTTGATCTGGGCGACGTGGACATCAGCCGGATGCAGCCCTTTCAGGGTAACCGGACCTACCTGTTCGAGCGCTCCAAGGAGACGCTGGGCCTGCTGTACGCGGACCATTTCCCTTATTTGCAGAAGAAAACAGCCCGTGGCGTCCGGCGCACGCCGTTTCACAAGCACCTGCTGGACCGGGGCGCAGTGATGGGCGAACTCGCAGGCTGGGAGCGCGCCAACTGGTTTGCCCGCGCCGATCAGGAACCGGCCTATGAGTACTCGTGGCAGCGTCAGAACTTCTTCGACAACGTGCGTGAGGAGCACATGGCGGTGCGCCAAAACGTGGGCATGTACGACATGTCCTCCTTCGGCAAAATCCGGGTGCAGGGTCGCGCGGCCGAGGCGTTTCTGAACTTTGTGGGCGGCGGCGACTACTCGGTACCCGTGGGCAAGATCGTCTACACCCAGTTCCTGAACGCCAGGGCGGGGATCGAGGCGGATGTGACCGTCACGCGTCTGGGCGAATTCGACTACCTCGTCGTGACCCCCGCCGCCACGCGGTTGGCCGACCAAACCTGGATGGAGCGCATCGCACGGGCGCGGGATTTCGATGTGGTAATCACCGATATGACCGCAGCAGAGGGCGTGCTGGCCGTGATGGGACCTCGGTCGCGGGAGCTGTTGCAGGCGGTCAGCCCGAACGACTTCAGCAACGAGACCAACCCATTCGGCACCGCGCAGGAGATCGAGATCGGCATGGGGCTCGCCCGCGCGCATCGCGTGACCTATGTGGGCGAGCTGGGCTGGGAGATCTATGTCTCCGCCGATATGGCCGGCCATGTCTTCGAGACGCTGGCAGAGGCGGGCGAGCAGTTCGGCATGCGCCTGTGCGGGATGCACATGATGGACACCTGCCGGGTCGAAAAAGGCTTCCGCCACTTCGGCCATGACATCACCGCCGAGGACCATGTGATGGAGGCGGGGCTGGGCTTTGCGGTCAAGAAGGACAAACCTGACTACATGGGCCGCGACGCAATCCGCGCCAAGCAGGACGAGGGGCTGCAGATGCGCCTGTTGCAGTTCAAACTGACCGATCCCGAGCCGCTCTTGTACCACGCCGAGCCGATCCTGCGCGATGGCGAGATCGTCAGCTACCTGACCTCCGGCGCCTACGGCCATTTCGAGGGCGCCGCGATGGGCATGGGCTACGTGCCGTGTCAGGGCGAGACGCTGGCCGATGTGCTGGCCTCGAGCTACGAGATCGACGTGGCCGGGACCCGGGTGAAGGCAGAGGTGTCATCGAAGCCCTTCTATGATCCAACCTCGGAGCGGGTGAAGGTCTGACAACTGGGGCTTGCAACCGCGCCGTGCGGGTGCTGAATGTCGGGCATGGCGCAGGCAAGTGATCCTCCGGTCCAAGATGGCGACAGCGCGGCAGGGCTTGGCTTTGCCGTCAGCGCGTATTTTCTGTGGGGGTTCCTGCCCCTCTATATGAAGGCTTTGTCCCATGTGCCCGCGGTCGAGATCGTTGCCCATCGCGTGATCTGGTCTGTCCCCATCGCGGGGCTGGTCCTTGTCGTTTTGGGCCGCACGGCGGATATCCGGGCGGCGCTGGCCACGCCCTCTATGCTGGCGATGGGATGTGTCTCCGCAGCGCTGATCTCGATCAACTGGGGCATTTATATCTGGGCGATCGCTGAAGGTCAGACGTTGGAGGCGGCGCTGGGCTACTACATCAACCCTCTGTTCAGCGTGGCAATTGGGGCGATCATCCTGCGCGAACGGCTGACGCGGGCACAATGGGCGGCCATCGCGCTGGCCGCTGCTGCGGTGCTTGTGCTGACGCTGGATGCCGGGCGGTTGCCATGGGTTGCCATCGGGCTGACCGTCTCGTGGGGGCTTTATGCGTTGTGCAAGAAGTCGCTGCCCATAGGCCCAAATCAGGGCTTCCTGCTGGAGGTCCTGATCCTTGCGCCACTTGCCCTGGGCTATTGGGCTTTCATCGCGCAATCAGGTGACAGTCATTTCGACACCGACATGTGGATGCTTCTGGGCTGCGGGGTGGTGACGGCGGTGCCATTGCTATTCTACGCCAACGGCGCCAAGCGGTTGAAGCTGACCACTATCGCGATCCTGCAATATATCGCGCCGACAATGATCTTTCTGGTGGCGGTCTTCGTGTTCGGCGAGCCATTCGGCACCGCGCGCGCGATTGCCTTCCCGATGATCTGGGCGGCATTGGTTATGTACACGGTATCGATGCTGAGGGCGCGCAGATGATGGACGCTGACTACGCGCCGCCGGACGATCCGCTGGATATCCTTCACGAGGACGCCGAGCTGCTGGCGGTCAACAAGCCCGCCGGGCTACTTTCGGTGCCCGGTAAGGGCGCGCATCTGGCCGATTGTCTGATCGCGCGGGTGCAGGCGGTCTTTCCCATGGCCTTGCTGATCCACCGGCTCGACCGGGACACGTCAGGCGTCATGGTGTTTGCCCAGACCAAATCCGCCCAGCGGCATCTTGGCCTGCAATTCGAGAAGCGCCAGACCAAGAAAACCTACGTCGCGCGGGTGGCGGGCGAGGTGGCGGATAAAGAGGGCCTCATCTCTCTGCCACTGGTTGTCGATTGGCCGAACCGGCCATTGCAACATGTCGACTTTGTCACCGGCAAGGAGGCAGTGACCAATTGGCGGCGCTTGCGCGTCGAAGACGGCACGACGCGCATGCGGCTCATGCCCAAGACCGGGCGGTCGCATCAGCTGAGAGTGCATATGCAAGCCCTCGGCCACCCGATCTTGGGCGATCCGTTCTATTCCGACGATGCTGCGCGCTACCCGCGCATGATGCTGCACGCCGAGAGCCTGCGTCTGCGCCATCCGCAGGGTGGCCGCGGCATGCAGTTCAAGGCCAAGGCGCCTTTCTGAAAACTTCCCCTTCCCATTCTCAGCAAGACGCGGCACCCTACCGGCATTTGAAGCAGTCATTTTGAACGGAGGGAGCCGCCCATGAACGTCGGCGAAGGAATCAAGGCAAGCTCGATGAAACACTGGTCCCTGACGGGGCCGTCGCGCCTGGTGAAGGTGTTCAGCATCTCGGCGCGCAATTTCATGGGCAGCGAGAAGAACTCGAACAAAGATCACATTAGCGGCTACGTGACCGAGGAGCGGTACCTTTGGGGGCTGACCGCGACCGAGATCGAGATGAAGCTGGGTCTGCGCCCGTTCGAGTTGCGTCCTTTGGTCTATGTTTACGCGCTCGCGCGATTGCCGAGCTCTGACGAGGTGGAGTTCAAGTTCTCGGCCGGGTTTCCCGATGGCAAGCCCGTGGGGCAGGGGGCCGACAAGGACGCCTTTCACAAGGACATGATGCAGGCGCGGAAGGACTATGCGGACGGCAAGAACACCCATGGCCCGCAAGCGCGCTCGATGACGCCGGTGGTGCAGCTCTATGGTCCCGGCTCGTTCAAGATCCCGCAATGGAAGCTGATCGCCCCGGTGCCGGTGGGTCGCCAGATCGCGACCGTCAGCCCGACTATTGCATTTCCGCGCCCGAACGGATCGGTCAAGCCGTACACGCCACATAACCGTGGCGGGGTCTGAGGTCACGCCACCCCCTGTTAACGCAGGGGCCGCTCCCTTACATAGGGATTAACCGAGTCTCTCAAGAAAGGAGCGCTGCCATGGCATTGCGTATCAATGACACCATCCCCGACCTTACCGTCACCACCGATCAAGGCGAGATTTCACTGCATGATTGGGTGGGCGACAGCTGGGCTGTGATTTTCTCGCACCCCAAGGACTTCACGCCGGTCTGCACGACCGAGTTTGGTGCAGTCGCGCAGCTTGCCGATGAATGGGCCAAGCGCAACACCAAGGTTCTGGGCGTCTCGGTCGACGGGGTTGAGGATCACGTCAAATGGAAAGCCGACATCGAAAAGGTGGCGGAGGCGAAGGCCGAGTTCGCAATCGTCGCTGATGACGGGTTGGATATGGCCAAGGCCTTTGACATGCTGCCGTCCGAATACGTGCTGCCGGACGGGCGCACGCCCGCCGACAGTGCCACCGTGCGGTCCGTGTTCATCATCGGGCCGGACAAGCAGGTAAAATTGATGATGACCTACCCGATGACAGTCGGCCGCAACTTCGCCGAAATCATCCGTGCGCTGGACGGTTTGCAAATGTCTGCCAAGGGTGTAGCGACGCCTGCCAACTGGACGGTCGGCCAAGACGTGATTGTGCCGCCCGCAGTTTCGACCGAAGATGCGACCGCGAAATTTGGCGAGGTCACGACCGTGCTGCCTTACCTACGTACGGTGAAAGCACCCGGCTGATTTCTGTCAGGTCTGTTTACATCGCAAAGCCCGCTTCTGGCGGGCTTTGTTTTCTGTGGGCCAAGGTATCGGTGCAGGCGGCTTGACCGCCGTAGCTTGCCTTACAAGGGATGTCTGTCCGCGCGTGATTAGTGCAGGACCACCTTCGTGCCTTTGGGCACCCGCTGATACAAATGCGCGATATGCGCATTGGTCAGGCGCACGCACCCATTCGAGACGGCAGACCCGATGGTCCAGGGTGCGGATGTGCCGTGGATGCGCAGGAACGTGTCACCCCGACCCGGTGTAAACAGATACAGCGCGCGCGATCCAAGCGGGTTTTCCGGCCCACCGGGCATCCCATCTTCGAACTGCTTATAGGCCGCCGGATCCCGTTCGATCATGTCTTGGGTCGGCGTCCAGGATGGCCATTCCTTCTTGGCACCCACGGTGAACCTTCCGCTCTCGTAAAGGTCTGCCTTGCCGATGCCGCAGGCATAGCGCAGCGCGCGCCCCTCGGGCAGGGTCCAGTAAAGCGCGAAAGCGCGGGGATCGACGTGAATTTCGCCGGCCGGCAAATCGCCCTGAAGCGTAATCACGCGGGGCTTGTGTTCCTCGGGCATTGTCCAGCCCTTGCGCTGCGCCAAAGCGGGACTTGCCACCACGGCGGCAGCGGATGTGGTCAGAAATGTGCGGCGGTCGATCATTCTTATGTCCTCCTTACCCCTCTAAAACGTGACGAGAGGTGGCTTAGTTTCGTGACATTACCGGCGAATGTATGAAAAGGGCAATAACACGCGCGTGATCACGTGCCCTTGATCTTGGTCGTGGCCGATCCACCTCGCCACGTATGACGATGCAACACATTTTGACGGTGGCTCTGGCTGTGATGCAAGCTACCCCATTGCCCGCAGCGGAGGCGCAGATGCAGCTTGATCCAGATTGGGAATACGTGGCCGACGGCGTCATGGGAGGGGTGTCCCAAGGCCGCGCATCCAAGGCAGAAATCGCCGGGCGCGCTGCAATGCGGCTGACGGGACAGGTCTCGCTCGAGAACAATGGTGGCTTCGTTCAAATGGCTTTCGATCTGGGCGACGGGAGCTTCGATGCCAGCGCGTGGGACGGGATCGAGCTGCAGGTTTACGGAAATGACGAAGAGTATGATCTGCGCGTGCGCACCGACGAGCTGGAGCGTCCATGGCATTCCTTCCGCGCGGACTTTATCGCCCCGCCCAAGTGGACTACGATCCGCATCCCCTTCACCGCGTTTGAGCCGCATCGCACCGACAAAAGCTTCGATCCGGCACGGCTGCGCAGGATCGGCGTGCTAGCCATTGGCCGCGAGTTCGAGGCAGATGTCGCTGTCGCTACCGTCAGTTTCTATACGGAGTGACCCGGGCGTCGCACGGGGACGACGGATAGAAAAAAGCCCCGGGGTTTCCACCGGGGCCTTTCCAGTTCTTGATCTTGGTGGACGGCTTAGTCTGCCGTCTCTTCCTTCTTGATCTCTTCGCCGGTCTCCTGATCCACGACTTTCATCGACAGGCGGACCTTGCCGCGGTCGTCGAAGCCCAGCAGCTTGACCTTCACCTCTTGGCCCTCTTTCAGGACGTCCGAGGGGTGGTTCAGGCGGCGGTTCTCGATCTGGGAGACGTGCACCAGGCCGTCGCGCTTGCCGAAGAAGTTCACGAACGCGCCGAAGTCGACCAGTTTGACCACGGTGCCGGTGTAGATCACGCCTTCCTCGGGCTCTGCCACGATCGAGTGGATCATGTCATAGGCCTTCTTGATGGCCTCGCCGTTGGGGGACGCGATCTTGATGATGCCGTCGTCGTTGATGTCGACCTTGGCACCGGACACTTCCACGATCTCGCGGATGACCTTGCCGCCGGACCCGATCACTTCACGGATCTTGTCGGTGGGCACCTGCATCGTCTCGATGCGCGGGGCGTGCACGGAGAAGTCGGAAGCTTCCGACAGCGCCTTGTTCATCTCGCCCAGAATGTGCAGACGGCCTTCCTTGGCCTGTGCCAGGGCGGTCTTCATGATCTCGGGCGTGATGCCTGCGACCTTGATGTCCATCTGCAGCGAGGTGATGCCGTTCTCGGTACCGGCCACTTTGAAGTCCATGTCGCCGAGGTGATCCTCGTCGCCCAGGATGTCGGTCAGCACCGCGTAAGAGCCGTCATCTTCCAGGATCAGACCCATGGCGACACCGGCAACCGGCGCTTTCAGGGGCACACCCGCGTCCATCATCGACAGCGAGCCGCCGCAGACGGAGGCCATCGAGGAGGAGCCGTTGGATTCCGTGATCTCGGAGACCACGCGGATCGTGTAGGGGAAGTCGGTCGCGGCGGGCAGCACGGCTTGCAGCGCGCGCCATGCCAGCTTGCCGTGGCCGATCTCGCGGCGACCCGGAGGGCCGAAGCGGCCCACTTCGCCGACCGAGTACGGCGGGAAGTTGTAGTGCAGCAGGAAGTTCGACTTGTAGGTGCCCTGCAGGGCGTCGATCATCTGCTCGTCGTCGCCGGTGCCCAGCGTGGTCACGACCAGACCTTGGGTCTCGCCGCGGGTGAACAGCGCCGAGCCGTGGGTCCGGGGCAGCAGACCCACCTGGGACTCGATGGCCCGCACGGTGTCCAGCGCGCGCCCGTCGATGCGCTTCTTGTTCTTCACGACATCGCCGCGCAGCACGGTGGATTCGAGCTTCTTCAGTGCCGCGCCCAGGTTCTCATCCTCAAGCTGCTCTTCGCTCAGGCCCGCCTTGGCGGTTTCCTTCGCGGCAGAGACGGCCGCGGTGCGCTCTTGCTTGTCGGTGATCGCATAGGCTTCGCGCATGGCGGCTTCGCCCGAAGCTTTCACGGCTTCATAAAGCTCGGAATAATCCGGCGGCGTGAAGTCGAAGGGCTCTTTCGCGCAATCTTCCGCGAAGTCGATGATCAGGTCGATGGCCGGCTGGATCTGCTCATGGGCAAAGGTCACTGCGCCCAGCATCTCTTCCTCGGTCAGCTCGTAGGCTTCCGATTCCACCATCATCACGGCGTCTTTGGTGCCCGCCACAACCAGGTCGAGTCGCTGCTCGGGGTTGTTGCGCAGGTTGTGCATGTCGTCGAGTTCCGGGTTCAGGATGTACTCGCCATCCTCGTAGCCCACGCGGCAGCCCGCGATCGGGCCCATGAACGGCGCGCCCGAGATCGTCAGCGCGGCGGAGGCCGCGATCATCGCGACCATATCGGGGTCGTTGACCAGGTCGTGGGACAGCACGGTGCAGATCACCAGCACTTCGTTCTTGAAGCCGGGGACGAACAGCGGGCGGATCGGACGGTCGATCAGGCGCGAGGTCAGCGTCTCTTTTTCGGTCGGACGCGCTTCACGCTTGAAGAAGCCACCGGGGATTTTACCGGCGGCGTAGTATTTCTCGTTGTAGTGCACGGTCAGCGGAAAGAAGTCCTGCCCCGGCTTTTGCTCTTTGGCAAAGGTCACGGCGGCCATGACGGAGGTCTCGCCGTAGGTGGCAATGACGCAGCCGTCGGCTTGACGGGCAACCTTGCCGGTTTCGAGCGTCAGAGTTTCCTCACCCCACTCGATGGATTTTTTGGTCACATTAAACATGTATCGGATCCTTACAGGGAGCACTCCCGGCGTTCCGGGTCTCCCATTTCAATGGCGGCCCCATTGCCGCCGACCCCTATCCTCTGTGTGCGCCCGGGGTCCAAAGGCTTCACGTCTCAGATAGAGAGCGCATACAGGAGTTCGGACGCAATGGGAAGCGCTTAGGCCGGACCCTTCGCCGCATCCAGCAAGCCTGCCAGCAAAGGATGGGGGTAGCGCCGCCGCAGGGTCACGGCGAAGAAACGCTCCGACAGGTCCAGATCGAACGGCGCAGTCACAAGACGCCCGGCCTCAAGCTCGTCCGCGACCACGACGGACGGGGCCACGGCAATGCCCGCACCCGCGCGCGCCAGCAGGCGGACCATGGCCATATCGTCGACGTCGGCGACAATCCGGGGTGTCAGTTTCAGCCGATCCGCCAGCGCCATGAATCCCGCCCGAATATTCGTCTCGGTTGGCAGGATGAAGGGGGCATTCCGCATCAGCGCACCGAGCGTCTTGTGGCAAAGAAGCTCTGGCTTTCCATGCAGACCCACGGGCTGCTCTGCCACGCGGTGCGCAATGACGTCCTGACCTGCCGGAGGCTCGGTTGACAGGACCACGTCCAGCGCGAGGTCACGCAAGGCTGCAAGAAGCTGATCCGCGTCTCCGGATCGCAGGGTAATGTCGACGCCGTCCTGTCCCACCAACGGCGCGAGGAACTGCATCTGAAAGTTGCGTGACAGGGTCGATAGCGCCCCCACGCGCAACGGCGGCACCGCTTGCCCGCTGCGCTGCAATGTCGCCAGCAGCTCGTCGCCCGTCTCGAAAATGCGGTCGGCATGGTCGAGCGCGATGCGCCCTTCTTCCGTCAGCTCCAGCCGCCGACCGACCCGCTCGAACAACGGATGGGCCAGCCGCTCTTCCAGTTGCTTGATCTGGGTCGAGAGGGCGGATTGAGACACATTGAGCCGCTCGGCGGCGCGGGTGAGATTTCCCTCATGCGCGACCGCGCGGAAGTAACGAAGATGATGGTAATTCAACATATCCAGAAAATAGAACGTTCAATTCATAAAGATATATTTTTCTTCTATCAGACTGACGCTTATGTCCCGGTCAAGCCAAATTGATCGGAGACCGAAGCCATGGACTTGATCGTCGAAATCCTCACGACCATGGGCGCGCAGCTGCAAAAGCCAACGCTTGCCTTCTTGATCGGGGGTATGATGCTGGCCGCTCTCGGCTCCAAGCTGGAAGTGCCCGAGCCCGTCTACAAATTTGTGGTCATGCTTTTGCTGCTGAAGGTCGGTATCGGCGCTGGCATATCTGTGCGAGAGGCGGATCTTGTCTCGCTTGCCGTCCCCGCCTTGGCGGCGGCCATTGTCGGCATTGCGATTGTGCTGCTGGGTGCGCGGACGCTGGTGCGCCTGCGCGGCGTCAGTCCGATGGACGGGATGGCGACCGCGGGTTTGTTCGGCGCGGTGTCCGCATCTACGCTCGCGGCCTCCATGGCGGTTCTCGACGGCGAAGGGATCGTATATGAAGGCTTCATCGGTGCGCTCTACCCGTTCATGGATATCGCGGCGTTGGTCACAGCGATTGTGCTGGCGAAGTTAAGCGCGCAGCGGAAGACAGCCGCGTCTGTCCAAGGCGGGACACTGACGATGGGCGGCGGTAGGAGCGGCACGTCGGGCGGTTTCGACGGCGGGCTGATCAAATCGATCCTCGTTGATACGTTCCGCAGTTCTGCCATCTCCGCGCTGTTGTTGGGTCTGGCGCTGGGCGTGTTCGCGCGACCGGAAGCGGTATACGAGAGCTTCTACGAGCCACTCTTCAGGGGCCTCTTGTCGATCCTGATGCTGGTCATGGGCATGGAGGCATGGTCGCGCCTGTCGGAGATGCGCAAGGTCGCCCGTGCTTACGTGCTATACGGTCTGACCGCGCCGATTATCCACGGGCTGCTGGGGTTCGGCGCCGGGCTGGTCGCCCATCACCTGACGGGCTTCTCCGCCGGGGGTGTCGTGCTGTTGTCGGTGATGGCAGCGTCAAGCTCTGACATCTCTGGCCCACCGACAATGCGCGGCGCGCTGCCAGAGGCGAACCCGTCAGCCTATGTCGGCACCTCGACCGGCCTCGGCACGCCCGTGGCGATCCTGTCGATCCCGCTGTTCATGGCGCTGGCCGATTTCTTCATCGGTTTCTGAGGCGCAAAGAAAAAGGGGCCCTGCGGGGCCCCTTCAACATGGTGCGATACAGGCGCTTAGCGGCGAATGCCAAGACGCTTGATCAGGTCCTGATAGCGCGCGTCATCCTTGCCCTTGGTGTAATCCAGCAGCTTGCGGCGCTGAGCCACCATTTTCAGAAGACCACGGCGACCGTGGTTGTCTTTCTTGTGGGTCTTGAAGTGCTCGGTCAGGGTGTTGATGCGCGATGTGAGGATCGCAACCTGAACTTCGGGCGAACCGGTGTCGCCGTCCTTGGTTGCAAATTCCTTCATCAGGCGTGCTTTTTCGTCAGCAGTGATCGACATCGGGGTCTCCTTCAAAGGTTAAAGGTTATGGCGCGAGCCGGGATGTCGTCCAGCAAGGCCCGTGGAGCTCCGTGCTCGCGTACGAGCCGGATGCGGGCGTATAGGCAATATCGAATGGCTTGGAAAGCCTGATTCTTTCTCCAAGGCGTCCTGGCTCACAGTAAGGCCCCGGAAATCGTTAATTTTTTAACCAAACGCGTCGGACAAAAGCGCGGGCTGAGGTCAGTTGTTTTGCCTCGGGAAACAACGGCAAAAGAAAGTGCAAATTAAGGCTAAAAGATGGCGAAATAGCTGGCCGTGCGACGACTGCCTGACCTAAGATATTACCAGATGTTTAATTCTTGTTCCTCGGGGGAGTGAAACCATGTTTGGAGTCGTAGGCTTATTGGCCTTGGTCGGTGCGTTGGCGGAAGTGTTCAACGATGATGACAATAACACCTCGCCAGAGCCGCCAGAGCCCCCCGTGGGCCCTGAAGTCAACGAAATCGACGGCACCAACGGCGAAGACCTGCTTCTGGGAACGCTCGATGTCGACCTGATCCAGGGCAATGGCGGCGATGACGAGATCTCCGGACTCGCTGGTGACGACACGCTCGCGGGTGGTCAGGGCAATGACACGATCCGCGGCGGCGAAGGCCAGGACCTGATTCTGGGCGGCGTCGGGACCGACACGCTGGAAGGCGGATCGGACAATGACACCATTCAGGGTGGTGGCAATTCCGACAATATCCGCGGCGGCAGCGGCGATGATATCATCCTCGGGGAGAACGGGGGCGATACGCTTCAGGGCGACGGCGGCTCGGACGTGCTGGCTGGCGGCGCGGGCGAGGATCTGGTCGCAGGCGGGGCCGGGGACGATTTCGTGGATGGTGGCGATGGCGATGATGACGTGCGCGGTGGCGTCGGCAATGACGTGATCAGCGGCGGTCTTGGCGCCGACCAGATGAGCGGCGGGCAGGGCAACGACATCCTCACTGGTGTTTTTGACACGGACCTGCCCTTTGGCCCGCTGGAGGAAGACGCGGGCGACACCATGTTCGGCAACGAGGGCAACGATTTCTTCTTCATCGGCTCCTCCGACACCGCAACCGGCGGCGAGGGATCGGACCGGTTCGCGACGGGCACCTTCGTGCGCCCGGGCGAGGCTGGCGTTGTCACGGATTTTGACGCGGACGAAGACACCATTCAGGTGCATTATGACGGCTCTGCAGGCGACGCGCCCGAAATCAGTGTGGTCGCAAATGCCGATGGTTCCGCCAACATCCTGATGGGCGAGCAAATCGTTTTGACGGTCACCACCCCCGGTGATCTGGCCGCCGAAGATATCCTGATCGTCAAAACGCTGACTTTCTCGGATGCGGATACAGGGCTGGTCTTCCCGGAAGTTCCCGAAGCCGTGACGGACGAGGTCGCTGAAGAAGTCGCCGCTGATCCATCAGAGACCGCGCCCGAGACCATGGCGGACGAGGTTGCCGACGCGCCAGAGGCCGTTGACGTGCAAGTCGCGGTCGCAAGTTCGACCAATCCTCAGACCGAGGCCGCCGCGGCCTAAACCCGAACGTACCTCAGACGGTTCTGAAAAAGGCCCCGAAGCAGTCGATCACTGCTTCGGGGTTTTCTTCCATAACGAAATGCCCACTGACGCAGGATTGGTCGGTCACAACCTCGGCCCAGGCTCGCCACAGGGCGGCGGGGTCCCCGGTCTGCCCCGGAAATCCGCCCTCCGCCCAGAGGAACCGCAAAGGCGCCGTGATCTTGCGGCCCGCCTCCCGGTCTGCCTCGTCGAGGGCACGGTCCAAATACGCCCCGGCGCGGTAGTCGGCGCACATCGCGTGGATGCGCGCCGGATCGCGGGCCTGCACACGGTAGCTTTCCAAGGCCGCCGTTGGAAATATCTCGAGCGACTTGGCGTTCGTCCAGCTCTTAAGCGTATGGTCAATATAGGCGACGGGGTCGGCATTGATCATCCGCTCTGGCACGGGATGTGGCTGTGCGAGGAAGGTCCAGTGGTAGCCTTTCAGGGCCAGATCAGCGCCCCAGGCGCGCCAGAAATCCCCCGTCGGTACGATCTCTATGATCCCAAGCCGGTCCAGTCGCTCGGGGTGATCCAGCGCGAACCGGTAAGCCACGCGCCCGCCGCGATCGTGCCCAAGGACATGGGCGCGCTTGATCTCCAAGGCATCCAGGATGCCCACCAGATCCAATGCCATGCGCCGCTTGGAGTATGTGCTGTGATCGTGGCTGTCATCGTGCGGCGCATCGCTGTCTCCATAGCCCCGCAAATCGGGGATGATGCAGGTGAAGTCCTGCGTAAAGCTCGGCGCGATATTGGCCCAGCACATGTGGTTCTGCGGGTATCCATGAAGCATCACAAGCGCGGGGCCGGACCCACCGATATGAACGGACAGGCCAACGCCATCCACCTCGATCCTGCGCTTTGCGAACCCGGGGATCATGGATTTCTCTGCCATGCTGGCCTCCTTCTTGGTTATGCGACCCACAGCTCCGGCTGCTGTGCATAGGAAATATACAGCGGGTGCTTGGGATGCCCGGCCTTGCTGAGACCCAGATGGTAGAGCGGATCGCCCGTGGCGCGCATCAGGCGCTCGACGTCTGGCCCGCGATCAAGATGCGCACCATGGATGCCCCAGGCGCAGACCACCATGTCGCCCCAGCCACAGGCCTCTACGATTGCATCGTCGTTGGCCGGGCCCACTGGCTCGGGCGCCTTGCGCATTTTGAAAGGGTCGGTGTCGCGCCACGCGAAGATGTTGCAGACACGGAACGCGCCGAAACCCAGCGCGCGTGCGCGGCGCTCGCACCGCTCAACCGTGGGGTCGTTTTGCACCTCCGTCGCGGTGGACGGGTTCAACATCACAAAGGCGACCTTGCGGCCGCCTTCGTCCCATATGCGGGTCAGGGCGTAGCGGTAGCGTTCGCAATCAGAGTAGATCGCCGTCGAAGCCGCGTCGCCCTTGAGATGTGTGCGCGTGATCATGGGCCGGGTTGTGCCAGCCCATGTGCATGGCTTCAAGCCTCCGCGCGTTTCGAGAATGGCCCGCGTTCGATGACGTAGACGGCGACTAGAGCGTAGACGATATGTCCCCAAAGTGCGACCCAGGTGATCCCGGTAAAGCCCAGAAACGGCTTGTTGCCCGCGATCAGATGCGCGACGCCATAGAGCGCAAAGACCCAAAGGCCGATGCCGTAGACGGTTGCGGTGATCGCCCAATGCAGGCCCGGCATGATCTTCTGCTGGATGGGTTTGGCGACAAGCAGGTAGCCCAGCGTGTAGACGAACAGGCCCGTTAAAATGTGCATGATATCGCCCGCGCCTTTCGGGATGTCCCCAAGGACGGTTTTCAGCGTTGCGGTCGCCAGCCCGACCGGGGCGAGTTTGGAAAACCCGAACGCCGGAGACAGGCCCTGTCCAAAGAGATCAAAGGCGACAGTGGCGAGCCCTCCTGCAAGCAGGACGGTCCAGATTTGGTGAGAGATGTTGGTTTGCGTGGTCATGGTAAGCTCCAGAATGTTGCGTTGGAACCTTTGTGCAAAATCGGTGCGCATACGAACAGATACCTCACGCGAATGCGTGATCTGCGCGCCTGTATCGTGAGAACTGTAACAATTCGGGCGGTTTTTGTGAAACAAACGCCCACTTCCCCGTGAGTTCGGAACCGATTGTTACAGAATTGCCTTTACGAACACTCTCGCAGGATGCAATTCGCCTGCCTTAAACCGGCCAACCGCGACCGCTTCGCCGTTCAGCGACGCCCAGCATTCATCGCCGTATTCAAGCCCGGTTGCGATCACGATGCCCGGATTGCCATTGCGCATCCTGGCCGCGCCCGCTTCTGTCGTTGGCACTTCCGGCAGGTCGGCCAGCCCGATCTCCAGCGGGCCGAGGAAGTCGAGCACACCGTCGGTCTTCGCCACGGCCTCGATTTCATCGAGCGTCACGGCATCCTCGATATCGAACGGTCCTGACCAGATGCGCCGCAGCTCACGCACATGGCCGTGGCAGCCAAGCGCCTCGCCCAGATCACGCGCGATCGAGCGCACGTATCCGCCCTTGCCACATGTCATTTCCAGCGTCACATGATCCGGATCCGGCCGCGCGACCAGTTTCAGCTCTTCGACGAAGAGCGGACGCGCGGCGATCTCCATCTCTTCGCCGTCGCGGGCCCGTTTGTAGGCACGCTCCCCGTCAATCTTCACCGCGGAGAATTGCGGCGGCACCTGCATGATGTCGCCCGTGAAGGCGGGCAGGGCCGCCTCGATCTCGGCATCCGTCGGGCGGGCATCGCTTTCGGCGATCACTTCGCCCTCTGCGTCGTCGGTGTTGGTGGCTTGTCCCAGTCGCACGGTGAAAAGGTAAGCCTTCATTGCGTCCGTCACGAAGGGCACTGTCTTGGTCGCTTCGCCTAGTGCAATGGCCAGAACGCCGGTCGCATCCGGATCGAGCGTGCCCGCGTGACCCGCTTTCTTGGCGTCAAACGCCCAGCGGACCTTGCCCACGACATTGGTCGAGGTGATCCCGGCAGGCTTGTCGATCACCACCCATCCGGAAATGTCGCGGCCCTTTTTGCGGCGTGCCATTGTCATGCTCCATTGTCTGAGCGGCGGGTCTAGAGCGCCGCGCGCCGGGCTTCAATCCCTCGCGCGCACCTGCCCGATGATCGGGCCCATCCGGCTGCCGCCATCCGAACGTCCCAACTCCGGCGCGTGCAGCCGTGAGATCGAGCCATCGAGAAACAGCGCATTGGGGCTGTCGAGCACATCGCGAAAGAGCGTGGCGAAGTCATGGAACCGCACAAACCCATTGGAGATCGCGAAATGGGTTCGCCCCGCACGGTCCACGCCCACGCCATTGCGCCGCTTTCGCGAGGTACTGTCGGGTAGAAACCTTGGATGCAGTTTGCCGTTGATGACCAGCATCGGCCCGGATTGCGTGGCGATGCGGCACTTGGGCGGGTTGGCAGCAAAGGCGCGGCTTTCGATCACGCGGGCCTTGCCGCCTGAGACGCAGAACACACCGTTCGGCAGCAGCCCGAAATTGCCCGGTCCCGCGCGGGTGACGATCGGGGCCTTCTGCTTGAACTCCGATATATATAGACCCACCGCGCGGCGATCCTCATGGTACATTCCGGCGTTCATCGCAAAGCGCAGCTCTTTGCCCTGCGCGGCGAGCATGTCCTCCAACGCGAAGAACTCGCCGATGACGCCCCGGTCGTCGTCCAGCCACAACCCGATGGACGACGCATCCTCCGCCGTGCAGACCGTGTAGCTATGTCCGAGATGGTCGATATTGCGGCAGGCCTCCGCCGTGCCGATCAGCGCGAACAGCGCCGCGATTGCGGCCTTAAGCCTCGTCATCAAGGCCTGGGGCCAAGTCGCGTTGCACGGCCTCGCTTGAGAACAGCCGCTTGGTCTCATCCATCCGGTCGAACGTGTCATCGAGGATGAACCGCAGGTCCGGTGAGTGCTTCAGCGCGATCTTCTTGGTGATCAGCCGTCGCAGTTCGCCCTTGTTGCGTGCCAGTGCCGCCAGCGCATCTTCCTTTTGGTCGCCACCCAGCGGCAGAACATAAGCGGTCGCGATTTTCAGATCGGGCGTCACGCGCACTTCGGAGACCGTGATCGACATACGGTTCAGGTCAGGGTCATGCACATCCCCGCGCGCCAGGATCTCGGCCATGGAGCGGCGGATCAGCTCGCCGACGCGCAGCATGCGCTGCGAAGGGCCTGCACCCGCGAAGTTGGATTTCTTTGCCATACGCTCGCACTTAAGGCCCTTGCACGGGCGGTGCAACCGGTCCTACATCGCCCGCAACGCTTTATGTGGGAGCACAGTATGACACGTATCGTCATCATGGGCGCCTCTGGCCGGATGGGCCAGATGCTGATCGAGACCATCAACCGTTCGGACAACGCGACCCTCGTGGGCGCTACCGAGCGGCCCGGTCACGCATGGGTCGGACGGGACCTTGGCGTTGCGATGGGTGGTGTCGAGACAGGTGTGCCCGTAGTCGACGATGCGCGTGATATCCTTGCAGGCGCCGATGCAGTGATCGACTTTACCAGCCCCGCGACAACGGTGGCGCTGGCAGACGTCGCGGCGCAGGCGGGTGTGGTCCATGTGATCGGAACCACCGGGCTGTCGGAGGATGATATCGCAGCCTTGGAGCAGATGCCTGACACGGCCAAAATCGTGCGGGCGGGCAACATGAGCCTTGGCGTGAACCTTCTGGTGCAACTGACCAAGAAAGTCGCCGCCGCGCTGGACGAGGATTTCGATATCGAGATCGTAGAGGCGCATCACCGGCACAAGGTCGACGCGCCGTCCGGCACGGCCCTGATGCTGGGCGAGGCCGCCGCCGAGGGGCGCGGCGTCGCGCTGAAGGACGTCAAGGACAGCGGGCGCGACGGCATCACCGGGGCACGCAAACGCGGGGATATCGGTTTCGCCGCCCTCCGTGGCGGGGATGTAGTGGGCGAGCACGACGTGATTTTTGCGGCCGACGGCGAGCGCATCGTCTTGCGCCATCTCGCGACAGACCGCGCGATCTTTGCGCGCGGCGCGGTGAAAGCGGCGGTCTGGGCGCAAGACAAGCAGCCAGGGCACTACAATATGCTGGACGTGCTGGGGCTTTGATCCGCGACGGAGTGATCCAAAAAGCGGCGTGTCGCGTAATATTTCCATAGCTTTGGGAGAACCACGCCATGTCATTCTATCGCTCCGCCTGCATCGCAGCCGCAATCGCTCTTCCCGCATCTGCAACTGCGGCCTCTGAAGGGTTCGAGAAGATCAGCACCAAGTCCCAATTCATGCAGGTCGTCAAAGGCAAGGACCTGACAATGCTTGGAATTTCGGTAAACGTGTCCTCCGACGGCGATATCGGGGGTAAGGCCTATGGCCGCAAGGTGGACGGCAAATGGAATTGGAAAGACGGCTACTTCTGCCGTGATCTGTTCTGGGGCGAGATGGACCTTGGACCAAATTGCCAAGAGGTCCGGGTCAATGGTGACGTGATCCGGTTTCAGTCTGATCGCGGCACGGGACGGTATGCTGACCTACGGATGCGCTAGAATCCGCCGAACTTCCGCGTCCTAGAAATCGATCGCGATTCCCTTCTTTTCCCAGTCGCCGTATCGGACCGGTTCCGGTCCGTCGCGTCCGCCCAGCTCTTTTGGAAGCTCAAGCGCTTTTTCTTTTTTCTTGCGCTCGGCGGCTTCGGCCAGCGCGCGCTGTGCTGCGGGGGGAAGATCGTCGCGCTCGTCCATGTCCCACTCCTTGTTCCGGTCTCTGGCTTGATATACGGCCCGTGACAAAGGAGACAAGCATGGTGCGACCCCATAGCCCGCCCCCCACGGGCCTGCCTGCCCGGCAGGCGGCCGTTATGCTGATGCGCGGGGTGCTCGAGGAGAAAGAGCAACTTTCGACACTGCTGGGCGCAGGCCTGCTTGACCGGCTGGAGCCCGCGGATCGTGCGCGGGCGCAGCGGCTGGCGGTCACCACCCTGCGGGAGCTCGGGCGCGCCGATACTGTGATCTCGCAATTCGTGGACAAGATGCCGCCAGCAAAGGCGATCAACGTTCTGCGCCTCGCCGTCGTCGAGCTCTGCGTCGAGGGGGCGGCGGCCCATGGTGTCGTCGACAGTGCTGTGAACCTGATGAAGCGCTCCGGCAACTCGCCCCGCATGGCTGGTCTGGCCAACGCCGTGCTGCGCAAGGTCGCGACCGAAGGGCCGCAGATGTGGCCTGATCTGCCCCCGTCAAAACTGCCCAAATGGCTGCGGCCCCGGATCGTGCATCTGCTTGATGAAGAGCAGACACAGGCCATCGAGGCGGCCCATCAGGCCGGTGCGCCGCTGGACCTGACCTTGCGTGACGAGGCCAAGACCACGGAGTGGGCCGGGCGCCTTGGGGCGGAGGTGCTGCCAACGGGCTCGCTCCGCATCGCGCGCAATGTTCAAGTCTCCGAGCTTGATGGCTACGAGGAAGGCGCGTGGTGGGTGCAGGATGCCGCTGCCGCCATCGCCGCCCAAATGCTTGGCGCGTCCAAGGGCGAGCGGGTGCTCGACATGTGCGCCGCACCAGGCGGCAAGACCATGCAGCTTGCAGCGACCGGCGCCGAGGTCGTAGCGCTCGATGTTTCGTCCGAGCGGATGGCGCGGGTCGAGCAGAACCTCTCGCGCACCGGCATGGTGGCTGATCTGGTCATCGAGGATGCGCTGAACTTTGATGCGCCGCCGTTTGACGCGATCCTGCTCGACGCGCCGTGCTCTGCCACTGGCACGATCCGGCGGCACCCCGACTTGCCTTTCGTCAAGAATGGTTCCGCCATGGCCGAACTGTGCGCGTTGCAGTCGGACATGATCGACGCCGCCGTGAGCCTTCTGAAACCCGGCGGGCGGTTGGTCTATTGCACCTGTTCGCTGCTCTTCGACGAAGGCGAGCGTCAGGCCAAGACGGCGATGGAGCGGCATGGCCTCGTCGAGATCGAGACGCGCCCAACCGGCGTGCCCTCGGAATGGCGCAGTCGGGTCGGCGGCTTGCGGATTACCCCGAACCTGTGGCCCGAACGCGGCGGTCTGGACGGCTTCTTCATGATCGCGCTGCGCAAACCGGAATAATCGGTGACAGGATCAAATCGCTCGGCCTAAACTGCTTCTTAAAAGAAACAGACGAAAAGTCGGTGATATGAGCATTGAGGCCAAGGCAGTCGCCACCCCACTGGTGGAGCGAAATATGACGTTGATGGACCGGGTGCACGCGCGCCTCGCAGCGATGGGGGCGCAAGCGACGAGCTTCGTGTCGCAGCCAGAGCCGCGCACGATCGGCTCCTATGCGCGCGGCAAGCAGCTTGCGGTCGGCAATTTTCAGTTTGGCGGGCATCTGGTGCAGGCGGGCGCACGCTCGCTGTGGGACATCACGCCGCCAGACGCGATGTACGAGGCGGAGCTGAACGGGTTCACATGGCTCGATGATCTGGCATCGGTCGGGGATCGCCGCTCTCGCCAGTTGGCGCAGGCCTGGGTGCATGAGTGGATCGCGCTCTACGGCAGCGGGCGTGGCAACGGGTGGTCGCCGGATCTGACCGGGCGCAGGCTGATCCGGTGGATCAACCACGCTGTCTTCTTGATGAACGGCCAACCGCCCGAGGCCAATGACCGGTACTTCAAATCGCTTGCGCATCAGGCGAATTATCTGGGGCGCAGATGGTCTGTCGCCTCCCGCGGATTGCCGCGGTTTGAGGCGTTGACAGGTTTGCTTTATGCCGGGCTGAGCCTTGGCGGGATGGAGCGCTTCGTGGTGCCCGCGACGAATGCGCTGGCCCGCGAATGCGCCGACCAGATCGACGCGGAAGGCGGTATTCCGACCCGCAACCCCGAAGAGCTTTTGGAGGTCTTTACCCTGCTGACCTGGGCCGCCGCCGCCCTGCAGGAGACAGGCCATGAGCCGCTCCCTTCTCACACAGAGGCGATTGCGCGGATCGCGCCGACCCTGCGCGCGTTGCGCCACGCTGACGGCGCGCTGGCGCGGTTCCATGGCGGTGGGCGTGGGCCGGAGGGACGCCTTGATCACGCCCTGGCAAGCAGCGGTGTAAAGGCCAGCCCGCGCGACGGACTTGCGATGGGATATGCGCGCCTGTCAGGAGGGCGAAGTTCTGTCGTGGTCGACGCAAGCGCGCCGCCCGCGCGCAACGCGTCGCAAGCTGCCCATGCCAGCACATTGGCCTTTGAGCTGACATCGGGCCGCCGCCCGGTGATCGTCAATTGCGGCTCCGGCGCGCCCTTTGGGGCCGAATGGCGCCGCGCGGGGCGGGCGACGCCGTCCCACAGCACCCTGTCCATCGACGGTGTTTCATCTGCCAAGTTGACCCAACAGGCCGGGTTCGAGCTGCTGACCAGCGCGCCGCGGACCGTCACCGCCCGGAAAGAAAGCGTCGAGGACGCAACCGAGCTTGTCGCAAGCCACGATGCCTATATCCGCGACTTCGGTCTGACCCATGTGCGCAAGATCGAGGTCAGCCTCGACGGGCGCCGGGTGACGGGCGAGGACACGCTTGCCGCTTTGTCAGAGACAGACCGGGTTCAATTCGAAAAGCACATGGACGCGGTGTCGCTGCAAGGCGTGCCCTACACGCTTCGCTTCCATCTGCATCCGGAGGTCGACGCAGAGCTCGACATGGGCGGCACGGCGGTCTCACTGGCGCTGAAAAGCGGCGAGATCTGGGTGTTCCGCACGTCCCAAGGCGTCAAAATGACAGTTGAGCCGAGCGTTTATCTGGAAAAAGGACGTCTGAAGCCACGTGCGGCCAAACAGATCGTTTTATCCTCCCGCGTGATGGAGTATGCGAGCCAGGTCAGCTGGTCCTTGGCCAAGGCGCAGGATACGCCGTCCTACTTGCGCGATGTGGATGAGGAGCTTGAGCTGGCGTTGAAGTAACGACTGCCAACTGACCTTCGAAGGAACTCCATGACCGATCTCGTCCCCGTGCGCCGCGCGCTTATTTCCGTGTCCGACAAAACCGGCCTGATCGATTTCGCCCGCGCGCTGATCGGCCACGGTGTTGAGCTGCTCTCGACCGGGGGGACGGCCTCTGCGATCCGCGATGCGGGTCTCGCAGTCAAGGATGTGTCGGAGGTGACAGGCTTCCCCGAGATGATGGATGGCCGTGTGAAGACGCTGCATCCGATCGTCCACGGCGGCCTTCTGGCCCTGCGCGATGATGACGGCCATGTGGCGGCGATGACAGAGCACGGGATCGGCGCGATCGACCTGCTGGTGGTCAACCTCTACCCGTTCGAGGAAACTGTCGCCAAAGGCGCGGATTACGCGACATGTATCGAGAATATCGACATCGGCGGCCCCGCGATGCTGCGGTCCGCTGCGAAGAACCACAAATTCGTCAACGTCGTGACGGACGTGCAGGACTACGAGCCCGTCTTGGCGGAGCTTAATTCAAATGACGGCGCAACCAGCTACGCGTTCCGCCAGCGCCTTGCATTAACCGCCTATTCGCGCACGGCGGCTTACGACACGGCGGTGTCGTCGTGGATGGCAGAGGCGCTGGGCGAGACGCCGCGCCGCAAGTCCTTTGCGGGCACGTTGGCTCAGACCCTGCGCTACGGCGAGAACCCGCATCAGCAGGCGGCGTTCTACACCGACGGCTCCGCCCGCCCCGGGGTCGCCACCGCGCAGCAGCATCAGGGCAAGGAGCTGTCATACAACAACATCAACGACACCGATGCCGCGTTCGAGCTGGTCGCCGAATTCGACCCGAAAGACGGCCCTGCGGTCGCGATCATCAAGCACGCCAACCCCTGCGGCGTAGCGCGCGGCGCGACGGTGGCCGAGGCCTACAAAAAGGCGTTTGAATGCGACCAGACCTCGGCCTTCGGCGGGATCATCGCGGTGAACCAGCCGCTCGACGCCGCGACAGCGGAGGAGATCAGCGGCATCTTCACCGAGGTCGTTATCGCCCCCGGCGCCGATGACGCCGCCCGCGCGATCTTTGCCAAGAAGAAGAACCTGCGCCTGTTGACCACTGATGGCCTGCCCGACCCGGTGACTGCGGCCCTGACCGTGCGCCAGGTCTCCGGCGGCCTGTTGGTGCAGGACAAGGACAATGGCCGCATCACCGAAAACGAGCTGAAGCTCGTGACCAAGCGGTCGCCCACCGATCAGGAAATGGCCGATATGCTGTTTGCGTGGCGGGTCGCCAAGCATGTGAAATCCAACGCCATCGTCTACGTCAAGGACGGCGCGACCGTCGGTATCGGCGCGGGGCAGATGAGCCGGGTGGACAGCTCGCGCATCGCTGCGCGCAAGGCGGTCGACGTGCAGGAGCTTCTGGGCCTGCCAGAGCCGCGCACGATTGGCTCCGCCGTGGCCTCTGATGCGTTCTTCCCCTTTGCGGACGGTTTGCAAGCGGCGGCGGAAGCGGGTGCGACCGCGCTGATCCAACCCGGCGGCTCGATGCGTGATGACGAAGTGATCGCCGCCGCCGACGAGCTGGGCCTTGCCATGGTCTTCACCGGCATGCGCCACTTCCGGCACTGATATGGGACGGCTCGCGCTCGCTGCCCTCGCGGCGTTTCTGACGGACCAGCTGTCGAAGCTCTATGTCATGTACGGCATGGGCATGCGCGTGGGCGATATGGTCGAGATACTGCCGCCGCTGGTCGTGTTCAAATTCGGCTGGAACCCCGGCATCAACTTTGGGCTGTTCTCCGGCTCGCCCGACTTTGCGCGGTGGGTCCTTGTCGCGCTGGCCGTCTTCATCTCGGGCATCTTGCTGTGGTGGGCGCGCAAGGCGCCGCGCAAGCCCATCGTGTTAATCGGCGTCGGCCTGATTGTGGGCGGTGCCGTGGCGAACGCGCTTGATCGGGTGGTCTATGGTGCGGTCGCGGATTTCCTGAACATGTCTTGCTGCGGCATCGACAATCCCTTCATTTTCAATATCGCCGATATCTGGATCTTCGCAGGGGCTTTCGCATTGGTGATCTTCGACACCGATCCGAAGAAGGACGCGGGGAAAGAAGCCTCGTGACGATCTCGCGCCGATAGGTTAAAACAGCCCAAAAGACAGAGCAGGAGCGATCCGACATGCCACGCCACGCGATGATCCTAGCCGGAATCTGTGCCGCAATGGTGCTGTCGGCGTGCGACCGTAACGCCGAGCCCAGCCTGCTGAACATCAAGTCCCAGCAGGTCGGCCCGGACGAATTCTCGATCCTGCCCAACAAGCCGCTCACCTTGCCTGATGACTACAGCGCCTTGCCTGCGCCCACGCGCGGCGGCAGCAACCGCGTTGATCCGACGCCCTTGGCCGACGCGACCGTTGCGCTTGGCGGCAATCCGGCGGGCGGCATCCGTGACGGGGGCCTCGTAAACTACGCGTCCCGCTACGGCGTTACGCCCAATATTCGCACAGCCCTCGCGGAAGAGGATCTGGAATACCGTCGCGACAATGACGGCCGTATTCTGGAGCGGCTTTTCAATGTGAATGTCTACTTCGAGGCCTATGCAGAGCAGTCGCTCGATCAGTACCGCGAACTGGAACGGATGCGGCGGCTTGGCGTACGCACGGTTTCGGCCCCGCCCGAAAGCACCGAAGACTAGATCGCTCACATCCCCGTTGGGTTGGTTGATTTTGCCAGCGGTGGTGCCATCTTTCCAACAAGCTGATTAACCCAAAGGATGCTTATGCGCCGTTTCTTTGCCTGCCTGATCGCCCCCGTACTGCTTGCCCTGCCTGCAGCGGCGGAAGACAAGATCACGACATTCACGCTCGACAACGGTCTCGAGGCCGTTGTGCTGGAAGATCACCGCGCCCCGGTGGTGGTTCACATGCTGTGGTACAAGGCCGGTGCCGCCGACGAGCCCGCCGGTGCGTCGGGAGTTGCGCATTTCCTCGAACATCTGCTGTTCAAGGCGACCGAGGAGATGGAAGCGGGCGAATTCTCCGCCGTGGTCGAGGCCAATGGCGGCTCTGACAATGCGTTCACGTCTTGGGACTACACCGGCTATTTCCAGCGCATCGCCGCCGACCGTCTTGAGCTGATGATGAAGATGGAAGCCGACCGGATGCGCAACATTCGGTTGACCGAAGAAGATATCATCACCGAGCGTAAGGTGATCCTGGAAGAGCGCGCGCAGCGCACCGACAGCGATCCCGGCGCGCTCTTCGGTGAGCAGCGACGCGCCGCGCAATACCTCAACCACCCCTATGGCATTCCGATCATCGGCTGGCGCCACGAGATGGAAGAGCTGGACATGGATGACGCGCTGGCCTTCTACAAAAAGTTCTACGCGCCGAACGCGGCTGTTCTAATCGTCGCCGGCGATGTGGAGCCGGACGAGGTGAAGGCTCTGGCCGAGAAATACTACGGCCCGCTTGAGCCGACCCCAGGCCTCGGCGAGCGCGACCGCGTGGAAGAGCCGCCGCAGCTGGCGGAACGGCGCATCGTGTTCGAAGACCCACGCGTCGCGCAGCCCTATGTGATCCGCAGCTATCTTGCGCCCGAGCGCGATCCGGGCGAGCAGGAAACCGCAGCAGCACTGACGCTGCTCGCGCAGATCCTCGGGGGAAGCTCGAACACCTCCGTGCTTGGCCGTGCGTTGCAGCAGGACAGCCAGAAGGCGGTCTACACATCTGCGTTCTACAACGGCATGAATTACGACGACACAACCTTCGGCATCTTCGTGGTTCCCGCCCCGGGCCTGACGCTGCAGCAGGCCGAGGACGACATGGACGCGGTTATTGCGCAGTTCATGCAGGATGGCGTCGATCCGGAGCAGCTGGAGCGCGTCAAAAGCCAGATCCGCGCCTCGCTCGTTTACGAGCGCGATGACGTGTCCGGTCTTGGCCGCGAATATGGTGCCTCGCTGACCTCTGGCCTGACGGTTCAGGACGTGCAGGACTGGCCCAAGATCCTCGATGCCGTCACCGCAGATGACATCATGCAGGCGGCAGCACTCGTGTTCGACCGCGACAAGGCCGTGACCGGCTGGTTCCGCAAATCCACCGAGGAGGTCAGCCAATGATCCGCTTCATCGCCGCGAGCTTTTTCGCCTTGCTGACGCTGCCCGCCTACGCTGCCAGCGCGATTGATATCAAGGAGGTGACCTCCCCCGGTGGCATCAAGGCCTGGTTGGTGGAAGAGCCGTCGATCCCGTTCATGGCGCTGGAAATTCGCTTCAAGGGCGGCGCGTCGCTCGACCGGGACGGCAAGCGCGGCGCGGCCTACCTGATGTCCGGCCTGCTGGATGAGGGCGCGGGCGATCTGCGCTCCACCGAGTTCGCGACCGCCGCCGAAGAGCTGGCGCTTCAATTCGATTTCGACGTCTCGCCCGACAGCTTCTCTGTCTCGGCGCAATTCCTGACCGAGAACCGCGACGCATCGGTAGAGTTGCTTCGTAAGGCGATCAACGCCCCGCGCTTTGATCCCGACGCGATTGAGCGGGTGCGCGCGCAGGTCCAGTCGATCATCGCGTCCGACCTGAAGGACCCCAACGACATCGCAGGAAAGACCTTTGCCCGGCTCGCCTATGGCGACCACCCTTATGCCACGGCAATCGAGGGGACGCAGGAAAGCGTGGCTCTGCTGACCCGCGATGATCTGATCCAGTCCCACAAAGACCTGCTGGCGCTCGACCGCATCCATATCGGTGCCGTTGGGGACATTACCGAGGCCGAGCTGGGCGCCTTGCTCGACACGCTTCTGGGCGATCTGCCCGCCGAGGGCGCACCACAGGCGGGGCCCGCGCCGTTTCTTCTGGACGGTGGCGAGACGGTCGTGGAATTCGACACGCCGCAATCCGTCGCGCTCTTCGGGCACGAGGGGATCAAGCGCACAGACCCTGACTTCTTCCCTGCCTTCGTGATGAACCAGGTGTTGGGGGCCGGTGGCTTCGGCTCGCGGCTGATGGAAGAGGTCCGCGAGAAGCGCGGGCTGACCTATGGCGTCTACTCCTACCTCGTCCTGCGCGAGCATGTGGAACTTGTGATGGGCCAGGTGTCTTCATCGAACGATGTGGTGGCCGAGGCGATCAACGTGATCCGCGACGAATGGGCCAAGATCGCATCCGAGGGCGTGACAGAAGAAGAGCTTTCGACCGCGATCACTTACCTGACCGGAGCCTATCCCTTGCGGTTCGACGGCAACGGCCAGATCGCCACGATCCTTGCCGCTATGCAGATGGACGACTTGCCCATCGACTATATCAACACGCGCAACGCGAAGGTTGAAGCGGTGACCGGTGAAGACATCAAGCGGGTTGCGGCGCGGCTGATGAAGCCCGAGAACTTGCATTTCGTGGTGGTCGGACGGCCCGAAGGTCTGGCCGCGTCGAATTAAGAAGCGCGTGGCCGAATCGCGGCCACGCATGCTACACCTTGGGGTATGAATGACCTCAGCCCCAACATAGGCGGTGCACAGCCCGCAAAACGGCCTCAAATCAGGCAGTTGGACGAGGTCGCCGTTAACCGCATCGCCGCGGGCGAAGTGGTCGAGCGCCCGGCCTCTGCCGTAAAGGAGCTGATCGAGAACGCGCTCGATGCCGGGGCCACCCGGATCGAGCTGTGTTTGAAAGACGGGGGCAAGACGCTGCTGCGGGTCATCGATGACGGCCACGGCATTCCCGCCGCCGATTTGCCGCTTGCGCTGTCGCGCCATGCGACCTCGAAAATTGACGGCTCTGACCTGCTCAACATCCACACCTTCGGTTTTCGCGGTGAGGCTTTGCCGTCGATGGCGGCCGTCGGCCGAATGACCATCACATCACGGATCGACGGCGCGGATGCGGCCAGCATCACCGTCGATGGCGGCGAGATGGGGGCGGTCAAGCCTGCAGCCCTGTCCAAGGGAACGGTCGTCGAGCTGCGCAACCTGTTCTACGCCACGCCCGCGCGGCTGAAGTTCCTACGCTCTGATCGGGCGGAAACCGCTGCCATTCTCGACGTAGTCAAACGCCTTGCCATGGCGGAGCCCTACGTGGGCTTCACCGTGCGTGATATCACGCGTGACGAGGCCGGCCGGGTATCCTTTCGCGCCGATGCGCAATCGGGCGACATGTTCGACGCGCTCGGGGCGCGGCTGCGGTCAATCCTCGGTGCGGATTTCGCGGACAATGCTTTGCCTATTGATGCGGAGCGGGAGGGCATCACCCTGACCGGCTTCGCCGCTCTGCCGACCTATTCGCGCGGCTCGAACGTGGCGCAGTTCCTGTTCGTCAACGGGCGTCCTGTCCGCGACAAGCTGCTGATCGGCGCGCTGCGCGGGGCTTATTCTGACTTCCTCAGCCGCGACCGCCACCCGGCCTGCGTGTTGTTCTTAGAACTGCCGCCGACCCGCGTGGACGTGAACGTGCACCCGGCCAAGGCCGAGGTCCGCTTCCGCGATCCGGGCAACGCGCGCGGGCTGATTGTCTCGGCGCTGAAACACGCGCTGGCAGAAGCAGGGCATCGCGCCTCGACCACCGTATCGGATGCCACGCTGGGCGCGTTCCAGCCCGAGCGGGTCGAGCGCCCGATCTACCAGATGGACCGTCCGTCCCAGACCGCGATGCGCGCGTCCTATCAGGCCCAAGCCCCGGGTTTTGCCGAAACGCAGCCCGTCTACGGACGCGTCGACGTGGTCGAGCCCGATCCGGTACCAGAGGCCGAGCAACCGCTTGGCGCCGCGCGCGGGCAGGTGCATGAAAACTACATCATTGCCCAGACACGCGACGGTATGGTGATCGTCGATCAGCACGCGGCCCATGAACGGCTCGTGTATGAAAAGCTGAAGCGCCAGATGGCAGAGAATGGCGTCGCCGCGCAGGCCTTGCTGATCCCCGAAATTGTCGAGATGTCCGAAGCGGACGCCGAGACTTTGCTGACCCATGCCGACGCCCTGTCGAAACTCGGCCTGACGCTGGAGCCGTTCGGGGCCGGGGCCATCGCGGTGCGCGAAACGCCAGCAATTCTGGGCGAGGTGAACGCCGAAGCGATGGTGCGCGATATTCTCGACGAGCTGGATGATCTGGGTGACACGCAATTGGTGGCCGACAAGATCGAAGCGGTGCTTTCGCGGGTGGCCTGCCATGGCTCGATCCGCTCGGGCCGCTGGATGCGTGCCGACGAGATGAACGCGCTGCTGCGCGAGATGGAAGCGACGCCGCATTCCGGCCAATGCAATCACGGGCGGCCCACCTATGTGGAGCTTAAACTGGCCGATATCGAGCGGCTGTTCGGACGCACATGATCGAGATTAACGGCATATTCTACACATGGAACGATCCCATCATTCTGGCCGCTGCGGCGGCAGTTATCGTTGTGTTGGTCCTTTTCATCACCCTGCGCGCGGTGCTGAAATCCGCCAAGGCGGTCGAGCCGATGATGATGCAGATGGGGCAGCTCAACCAGACCGTGCAGAACCTCGGTGCAGGGCAATCGCAGCTGACGGGCGGGCTGGAGAGCCTGTCGAAAAGTCAGACCATGACGATCCAGACGATGGAAGTTCGGCTGGCCGAGGTGCAGCGGCAGATGGCCGAGAAGCTCCACGAGTCGTCGATGAAATCCGCGCGCTCGCTGTCTGATCTGCAAGAACGGATGAACGATACGCTCCATGGCTCTTCGGAGAAGACGACTAAGAGCCTCACCCAGTTGCAGGAGCGGCTGGCGACGATTGACCGTGCGCAGAGCAATATCGAGAAGCTGTCGGGCGATGTGCTGTCGCTGCAAGACATCCTGTCGAACAAGCAGCGGCGGGGGATGTTTGGCGAAATCCAGCTCAACGACATCGTCTCCAAGGCGCTGCCGGCGAATGCCTACCAGATGCAGGCGACGCTTTCGAACGGGAAGCGGGCGGACTGTCTGATTCACCTTCCGAACCCTCCGGGGCCGATTGTGATCGACGCAAAGTTTCCGTTCGAGGCGTTCGAGATGCTGGCCGCCGCCGAGGGTCCCGAGCAGACCAAACGGGCGCTGCGAGATTTCGGGGCCGCGGTGCGGGTGCATATCAAGGCGATTTCGGAGAAGTATATCCTCGACGGGGAGACGGCCGATGGGGCGCTGATGTTCCTGCCATCGGAGGCGATCTACGCCGAGCTGCATGCGCGGCTACCTGAGGTTGTGCGCGAAGGCTTCGCGGCGCGGGTCTGGATCGTGTCGCCGACGACCTGCATGGCCACGCTGAACACGATGCGGGCGATCCTGAAGGACGCGCGGATGCGTGAGCAGGCGGGTGCGATCCGACGCGAGCTGGGGCTGCTTTACAAAGATGTAGACCGACTGGGCACGCGGGTGGAAAACCTGGACCGGCATTTCGGGCAAGCGGCCAAGGATATCTCGGAGATCAAGATCTCCGCCGAGAAAGCCGGCACCCGCGCGCGGCGGCTCGATACATTTGAGTTTGATGAGCCCGACGAGGCGATTGAGACGGTGCCGCCCGTGGCCCGAATTGTCGAGCCATAGGGCGCAATAAAGCAAGATTAAAAGCCGCGCTCACACCACCCGTTCATCGTAGCGCCAGATTTCTGACATTTTTTCGGCTCGTTCACGTCCCGTTCATGAACGGGGTGTTAACTGTTTCTTTAACGAGGCGGACCTCTGACATGCCGCCCGTTCAGTTCAGAATCCAAGGGAGACGAAGACCGATGCTACAGGTCGCCTTCATTCTTTTGTGCCTTGCGCAGATTATCCATCTGTCAAGGCACTGGTATGCGCTGGATATGCGCCTGCGCGAAGACGCCAGATCAGCTAAGCTGCGCCATGCGGTCGATTGGACGGCGCAGCCGGTCCGGGAGCGAGAGCCCCACGGGAGGTTGTTTGATAAGGTGAAAGAGCACTTCTGAGTTGCGGCCGACCGGCTGACGCAAAAAAGGCGGGGTCGATGCCCCGCCTTTTCTTAAATCTACTGTGCTTAATGGCTCAGATGCGCAGGAATGGTTGCGCGATACGTTGCAGCAAACCATTGAATTTCAAAGGTGCGTCCGTCGCTGACAGGCAAATGCAGTCCACATCCATCTCGGCAATGGGAGTGTGTTCATCTTCCTCGGTCGCGATCTCGATGTCGCCGGGGCCGAAACGATCATGCTCGTCGCGGAACGCGCCTTGCAATACGAGTGTCAGCTCCATCCCGCGATGACCGTGATCCGGAACTTTGGTCCCCGCGGGGATATACAACAGCCGCACGGACGCGTCCTTGGAGGTCGGCAGGATCGCCTGCCGCACGCCCATCCCGACGGAACGCCATTTCACATCCGCGAGACTGCCACCGATGTAATCATGTAATGCCGCGGGTAGCTCGCCAGATTTGGCCGCAACGCGAATTTCGTCTTTCGACCCGCGTTCGATCCGCGCCATGGTGGCGTCAAGATCAACCTCGGGCAGTTGGTTGGCGGATGCGGGCACCGCGTCTTGCAGCATGACACCGCCGACGGCTTCAAATGCGCCCAGCCGTGCACGGCATTCGTCGCACATCGTTATGTGTGTGGCGACGACTAGATTGAACGCCTCTGGCAGATTGCCGGCCGCATAGGACAGCAACAGCTGGTCGTTCAGATGATGTTTGATCTGATCCATTTTCCCGTTCACTTCATTGCATGGCGCAGTCGTTCCAGCGCCAAACGTATCCTCGATTTGATCGTGCCCAATGGCAGGCCAGTTTCCGCCGCAATCTCGCTATGCGACAGGTCCCCGAAAAAGGCCTTTTGGACCAGATCCCTCTGTTTTTCCGGCAGCTCAGCCAAGGCTTCGGCCAACCGGGCACTCTCCTGTTGCAGCTCCATCACGTCGGCCGCTTCCGGCTCCGGCTCTGGGCCCCATGTTAACTCGTCCGGCTCGGGCCGCCGCTGCTTGCGCAGCATGTCGATCCGCCGGTTTCGCGCGATGGTGAACACCCAGGTGCTCACCGACGCCCGTGCGGGGTCAAACAGGTGGCTTTTGTGCCAGAGCGTCGCCATCACATCCTGCGCGCACTCTTCTGCCATCCCTGCATCCGTTCCCGACTTCATCAAGAACGCCTTCACCCGCGGCGCGAAGTGTCGGAATATCTCAGCGAAGGCTGCCCTGTCCTGGGCGTCCCGAATTCGCTGAACACATTCGACCCATCGCAGGTCATCTTTCACGTTGCGGGACACTTTGCGTCTCTTCGCCTTGTTCGTTCTGGCCAGCATAGCCACGGCGCTCTGCGCAGTGGCAGCGGCGTCCTCGGCGGGCTGGAAGGTGTTGTCTCCCGTCAACATACACATCTTACGCACGCAATTGGGAAGTGGATCAATGATTTCTCTTCAATCCAATTGGCGCTGGCATCCGTAGTGGTTGTAAATCTACTGCGCAGAGTGTCATCTCAAGTTGACACCTGTCCACTATCGGAGACACGAATGCCCTTTGAACCACTTATCACCGCCCCCAAACGCATCGCCGTCATCGGGGGCGGCATCTCGGGCATGGGGGCGGCGCACGCCCTGTCGAAATCCCACCGCGTTGTCCTGTTCGAGGCCGAGTCGCGCCTGGGCGGCCACGCCTGCACTGTCACCGCAGGCAAGCGGGGCGATCAGCCGGTGGATATGGGCTTCATCGTCTACAACACGGTCAACTACCCCCACCTTGTGGAGCTGTTTGCCGAGCTGGGCGTCGAGACTACCGAGAGCAACATGAGCTTCGGCGCCTCGATGAAGGGCGGCAAGCTGGAATACGCGCTGCACTCGGTTGACGCGATCTTCGCGCAGCGCCGCAACGCGGTGGACCCGCGCTTCCTGCGGATGGTGCGTGACATTGTGAAGTTCAACAAGCACGCTCTGCGGGTGGCGAAAGACCCCGACATTTCGATCGGCGAGATGCTGGGGCAGCTGGGCACGGGCACGTGGTTCCGCGACAAGTATTTGCTGCCCTTCACCGGCGCGATCTGGTCGACGCCGGTTTCCCGGATGATGGATTTCCCGGCCCAAGCGCTGGTGCGCTTTATGAAGAACCACGCGCTGCTGGACTACGAAGGCCAGCACCAGTGGTACACGGTCAAGGGCGGATCGATCCAGTATGTCACCAAGCTGGAATCCGCGTTGCGGGACCAGGGCGTGGACCTGCGACTTGGTGCGCCGGTGAAGGCCGTCACGCGCGGCGAGCGAGTCGAAGTGACCTGCGAAGGCGGCACGCCGGAGCGGTTTGACGAGGTCGTCTTCGCCTCCCACTCGGACCAAGCGCTGTCGATGCTGGCGGACGCGTCCAAGATGGAGCGCGCGCAGCTGGGCGCGGTGCGCTACCAGCCCAACGAGGCGGTACTGCATGCCGACACGTCGATGATGCCCAAGCGCCGCAAAGTCTGGGCCAGCTGGGTCTATTGCGAAGATGTGGTCAAACGCACCGACCGGATCGACCTGACCTATTGGATGAACTCGCTGCAGCCGATCCCCCATGACGACCCGCTGTTCGTGACGCTCAACAACACGCGCAACATTCGCGAAGAGTTGATCTACGAAACCCGCACCTTCCACCACCCCGTCTACGATCTGGCGGCGTTGCAGGCGCAGAAGACGATCTCGGCCATGAACGGCACGAACCGGACGTGGTTCTGTGGCGCATGGATGAAAAATGGCTTTCACGAGGACGGGTTTTCCTCGGGCCTCGATGTGGCGCGGGCCATCGCCGCGCGCGATGAACGGCTTGTGGCCGCGTGAGCCGGGGCATCGATCATATCGCGGGCGTGACCTTCCACGGGCGCAAGGGAGCGGTGGACAACGCCTTCCGCTACGGCGTGGATTATGTGCTGTTTGACCCGTCCGAGGACGTGGCCGGCCCGGCGCTGTTTTCGCGCAACGGGCGCAATCTGGTGTCGCTGCATGATCGTGACCATGGCGGCGCGCCGAAGGATGGCGTGGGCCTGCCTTGGGCGCGGGAGGTCTTCGCGGCCCATGGGCTGGATGCCGTTGTAACGCGGATTGAGCTGCTGGCGCAGCCGCGGGTGCTGGGCCATGTGTTCAACCCGGTCTCGTTCTGGCTGGGCTTTGATACCGATGGCGGTTTGCGAGCGGTGATCCCGGAAGTGTCCAACACCTATGGCGACCGCCATTCCTACCTATGCGCCCATGACGATATGCGAGTGATCGCGCCGAGCGATACGCTGAGCGCGCAGAAGATTTTCTATGTTTCGCCCTTCCAGCCGGTCGAAGGCGACTACACGTTCCGCTTTGATTTCACTGGCGACAAGGTTGGCGTCTGGATCGATTACAACGCAGGCAACAATGGCCTGCTCGCGACGCTAACCGGCAAGCGCCGTCCGCTGACGAACCTGTCGATCCTGAAAGCCTGCCTGCGCCGCCCGTTCGGGTCGCGCCGGGTGCTGGGGCTGATCCATTGGCAGGCGTTCAAGCTGTGGTGGAAAGGCGCAAGCTTCCGCACGCGGCCGGAGCCGCCTGCAGAGGAGGTTTCAAGATGACCTCTGCCGCGCTTCCGAAGATGGGCGACCGATTGGGGGCCTACGCGCTCTTCGCCGCCGTTTTGTCGGGGGCGGGGCTGCCGATTTATATCTATGCGCCGAAATTCTACGCCGACACCTATGGCGTCAGCCTCGCGACACTGGGCACGGTGCTGTTCGTGCTGCGCCTGCTGGACGTGGTGCAAGACCCGGTGCTTGGCTGGGTGTCAGAGCGTTTGGGCGCGGCCCGCAAGTTCGCCGTCAGCGCGGGCGCGCTGATCCTGGCACTGTCGATGCTGGGGTTGTTCGGGATCACGCCGCCAATCTCGCCCGTGTGGTGGTTTGGCCTGATGATCACCGGTCTATTCAGCGCGTTCAGCTTTCTGACGATCAACTTCTATGCCCAAGGTATCACCAAGGCGCGCGATCTCGGCGACGCTCACACGCGGGTCGCCGCCTGGCGCGAGACCGGCGCGCTGCTGGGCGTGTGCGTGGCTGCGGTGACGCCGACGCTTCTGGAAGGTGTCATAAGCGCGCCTTTCGCGGCCTTTGCGGCGGGCTTTGCCGGGGTGACGATCATCGCGGCGAGCCTGATGGCTCCCGAATGGCCCGGCGAGGTCGAGCAAGAGCCTACGGCCATCGGCGCCATCCTGAAAGACAAGGTCGCCCGGCGCCTGCTGTTGTTGGCACTGGTCAACGCAACGCCGTTGGCGGTGTCATCGACCCTATTCCTGTTCTACGTCGAAAGCCGCCTGGGCGCGCCGGGATGGGAAGGCCCGCTTCTGGTGCTGTTCTTCCTGGCTGCGGCGGCGTCTGCGCCGCTTTGGGCGCGAGGCGCGGATCGGTGGGGCGAGAAGCCCATGCTTCTGTCGGCCATGGTGATGGCCATTGCGGCCTTTGGCTGCGTGATGTTTCTGGGTGCAGGCGACGTTTGGATCTTCGCGGCGATCTGCGTCGCCTCGGGTGCGACAATCGGCGCGGACCTGACCCTGCTTCCCGCCCTGTTCGCCCGGCGGATGGCCGCTATTTCGCCCAATGGCGGTCAGGGCTTCGGCCTGTGGTCGCTGGTGAGCAAATTCACCTTGGCCTTTGCGGCGGCGATCCTGCTGCCGGTTCTTGAGGCACAAGGCTTCCAATCGGGCGCGGCGGAGAACCCTGCCGACGCTCTGACGACTCTGACTATTCTCTACGCCCTGGTGCCGTGCGCACTGAAACTGGTTGCCATCGGATTATTGCTGGCAACCCCTTTGAAGGAGTGACGACCATGGAACTGCTTGGCTTCACGCTGCTTGGGATGGCTTTGATGACGAGCCTCTACTGGCTCTGGACCCGTAAACTGTCCTTTCTGGGCCAGCGCCCGGAGGATTACGCCGGCAAGGGCCCGGCGTTCAACGTGCGCGAGCATCTGAGCGGGCCGATTCAATGCGAAGGCATGATCTATGGGCCGACGGGCCGGGTGACCTCGCGCTTTGTGGCGGACATGGATGTCACGTGGGACGGCAATGTGGGCATGATGCACGAGGTCTTCACCTATGACAGCGGCGCCGTGCAAAAGCGCCACTGGAAGCTGACCGTCGGCAACGACGGCTCAATCCAGGCGGAGGCGCCCGATGTGATCGGCATGGGCCACGGCCAGCAGGCAGGCCCGGCGTTGCAGCTGAACTACCGCATCAAGTTGCCCGAGGAGTCCGGCGGGCATGAACTGGACACCGTGGACTGGATGTATCTGGTGGAGAACGGAACCATCATGAACCGCTCGCAGTTCCGCAAGTACGGCATCAAGGTCGCCGAACTGGTCGCGACCATGCGCAAGAAAGATATGAGGCAAGCTGCGTGAGATCTTTTCAGGGCAAACGGTATTGGTTGGTGGGTGCGTCCGCCGGGCTGGGGCGGGCGCTAGCCGACAAATTGGTCGCGGCGGGTGCCGAGGTGGTGCTGTCGGCCCGGGGTGAAGAGGACCTGCAAAAGGCCGTATCCGAGATCGGCGAAAAAGCCTCCTATGTGACAATCGACGTGTCCAAGGATGATGACGTGAAACGCGCCGCCAAAGAGGTGGGCGAGATAGACGGGTATGTGCATTTGGCCGGGGTCTATTGGCCCCAAGGCGCCAAGGAGTGGGATGCGGGCGAAGTCACCGCAATGTGCGATATCAACTTCACCGGCATGGCGCGGGTTCTAGGTCAGGTCGTGCCCGCCATGGTCGAACGCGACCGCGGGCATATCGTCCTGACCTCCAGCCTGACGGGCTTTCGCGGGCTTCCGGGCTCCATCGGCTATACCGCTTCTAAAGCGGGCTGCATGTCGCTCGCCGAGTGCATGTATGCTGACTTGCGCCAGACTGGCGTCGACGTGCAGGTCGCCAACCCGGGGTTCATCAAGACCCAACTGACCGAGAAAAACGACTTCAACATGCCGTTCATCATGGAGCCTGATGAGGCCGCGCAAACCATGTTTGACCACATGAAATCGGGCGGCTTCAAGCGCTCTTTCCCGACGCTTTTCAGCCTTGTGTTCCGCGGCTCGCAGTTCTTGCCCGACTGGATTTACTTCCGCATCTTCTCCTGATTGCGGGGCCTGCGGAAACTTGATCCATGTCATGGGGCTTCGGCCCCTTTTTTCATACTCTCGCGTCAAACACGCGACGAGGAATTGTACACATGGAACTGTCCCTGAACACCGTGGCCCAAGTGGTCCTTTATGCTCATGAGCGCGAGCGCGCCGAAGCAGAGTTGCGCGCGTTCATCGGCGCGATGGGAGAGCAAGAGCAAATCGAGTTGGTCGCGTTGACCTGGATTGGACGGGGCAGTTTCGACGCGGAGGAATGGGAGGAAGCGGTGCTTACGGCCCGGCAGGAAGCAAGCACGCCGACCGCGGATTACCTGCTGGGAATGCCACATGTCGCGGACCATCTTGAGTCGGGGGCGGAGGCGCTTGGCCTCGATCTGAGTGCTGCGGAAGAAGACCTCCTTTAGACACTCCAAGATTGAAGCCTAGAGGTTGCGCTGGAACGTCTCGTAGGCGCGGCCCCAGACGCCACTGTCCAGATCGCCAAGTGTCAGCAACGACGGCAAGAGCTGCTCGGCAAAATCCTCGGAGCTTTCGACAGGCAGCATCGACGGCAAATTGTCGATGGCGGTCACGTCGAGAGGCGGGGCGTCGTGGACCCTCAGCGCGGGTGCATCCCATGTCGTGACGCGGTCATAAACCTTGATGGGCGAGAAGTCGCTGTCGGGGTCGCAGGCGATATCGCCGATCACGCTGAGATTGCGCGGCGCGACCTTGGCGGATGCCGGCACAAAAACCGGCGTGCCGGGGCGGGCAAGAATGCAGTTCAGGAAGATCGTGTGGGCCAGCACCTCTGGGAAAGGGCCGCCGGAGGCGGTCTCTGCCATGTCCCATTTGGTGACGGGCACGCCAAGCGCCGTGCACAGATCAGACGCGCCCGTTCCGACGCGGCCAAGCGCGCCGATGACCAGCGCCGTAGGGCGGTGGGTGCCAAGGGTGATCAGCTTCTCCTGCAGATCGGAGAGCATGTGGTTGGAGGACGGGTAGACGCCAACGGGCTCGGCAATCATGCCGCGTTGCTGCGCGATCCAACACAGGATCGACACGGCGGCACCGGCGTAGCCCGCCCAATAGCCAAAAGCCGCGACGCGGCGGTTGTCCGCGTCAACGAGGTACTCGAGATCATAAAGCGCACCGCCCCCAGCTTTGAAGCGCTCCAGAAGAGTACGCCCCGACGGCTGGCCCTTGAACGCGTGGCCGAACATGATGTGGCGATGGGGCAGGGGCGTCCCGTCATCCGGCAGTTCTTTGAGCCCGAAAATGATCGCGTCCTTAGGCGCGTCGGTCCACGCGCCTTCCGGCGCGATGGCGCAGCCGGTGGCGCGGTAGCCGTCGATGGGCAGTGCGCGGGAGGCGCTGTCTTCCACCGTGACTTCGATGCCCTTCGCCATCAGCGCTTTGACGCCTTGGGGCGTGATGCCCACCCGTTGTTCGTGATCGCGGCTTTCCGCGCGGACCCAAAGATGTGTCATGTGCTGGTCCTATACCATGGTGCGGGCGTGATGCCGGTCCGGGTGATCGAGATGTGGCGTGGCGCCGTACTGCGCGACATACAGCTCCTCACGTCCGGCGATGTCGTAAAAGGCGAAGCGGTGCAGCGAGGTGTGGGCGACGTGCAGAAACATCTTGGCCTTGTTGTGGGTCTCGAGCCCCAGGGCGATGGCGGTCAGGGACGCGATCACGCCGGTGGAGCTGACGAGTAATGTGCGGCCGGGCAGCTTGGCTGCATCTTGGACCGCCGCGAATATGCGGCCGCGGAAATGCGCGTAGCTTTCGATCTCCGGCGGTGTTTCCTCGGCCGCCCAATGGCTTAGGATCTGCGGCACGTGGGCCGCAAAGCTTTCGGCGCTGTCGGGAAAGGGCACGCCATGCATGTCCTGCAGCGAGTCCGAGAGCGCGAAGTAATTCAGCTCGTTCAGTCGCGAGTCGATCTCGTGCGGTAAGCCGTTCAGGTTCAACCCGCGCGCCGTATCGATCTGCCGGTTCAGCCCGCCCGAGATGATCCGGTCGAAGCCTTGGGTCTGGGCGAAATACTCCCCGAGCCATGCCGCCTGCTGGTGGCCCAAGGGCGTGAGGCGGTCGTATTCCTCTTCGGTTTTCGCGCCTGCATTTGCCTGGCCGTGCCGGGTGATCGTGATCTCTGCCATGTCGGTCCTTCTTTGCGTCCAGATGTAGGCGAGGTTTCCGATAGGCGCCAGCCCGGTCCGCCCCATGGCGCAAATGCGAGGTCGCGTGTCGCGGGCGGGGGCATAGGGGCGCGCAATTCCATGCTTTATGCTGCCGTGACACACGGGAGATTGCGCATGTCCGACACGATCCGATTCACCCTGGACGGGGCAGAGGTGGAGGCGAAAGCTGGCGAGACCATCTGGGAAGTGGCCAATGGCCGTGGCCTGCAAATCCCGCATCTGTGCCACAAGCCTGCGCCGGGGTATCGCCCGGATGGCAACTGCCGGGCCTGCATGGTCGAAATCGAGGGCGAGCGTACCCTTGCGGCCTCCTGCATCCGCGAACCGCTTGAGGGCATGGTGGTGACCACCAATTCCAACCGCGCCGAGACCGCCCGCAAGATGGTGGTCGAGATGCTGCTGGCCGACCAGCCCGAGCGCGAGGCTGCCCATGACCAATCCTCGCATCTGTGGGACATGGCAGAGCTGCAGGGCGTGTCGGAAAGCCGTTTCCCGAAGCTGGAGAAAGAGCGCATCCCGCTGCTCGACGACAGCCATGTGGCGATGTCGGTGAACCTGGATGCCTGCATCCAGTGCGGGCTGTGCGTGCGCGCCTGCCGTGAAGTGCAAGTCAACGACGTCATCGGCATGGCTGGACGCGGGCATGACGCCTACCCGGTCTTCGATATGTCCGACCCGATGGGCGACAGCTCTTGCGTGGCTTGCGGTGAGTGCGTGCAGGCCTGTCCGACCGGTGCGCTGATGCCGTCCACCGTGGTCAACGAGGCCCAGATGGGCGACAGCGCGGATTTCGACGAAGAGATCAAATCCGTCTGCCCGTTCTGCGGCGTCGGCTGTCAGGTGTCGATGAAGGTCAAGGACGGCAAGATCAAACACGTCGAAGGCATCAACGGCCCGGCGAACGAGGGGCGTCTGTGCGTCAAAGGCCGCTTTGGCTTCGACTACATCAACCACCCGCATCGCCTGACCAAGCCGCTGATCCGCCGCGAAGACGCGCCGGAGAAAGCGCTGAACGTGGACCCGGAGAACTGGCAGGAATTCTTCCGAGAAGCGACCTGGGAAGAGGCGCTGGACAAGGCCGCTCACGGGTTGGTGGATCTGCGCAGCTATTACGGCGGCAGCGCAGTGGCAGGATTTGGATCGGCCAAATGCACCAACGAGGAAGCCTACCTGTTCCAGAAATTCATCCGGCAGGGCTTTGGCCATAACAACGTCGATCACTGCACGCGGCTGTGCCATGCCTCGTCCGTGGCGGCGTTGATGGAGAATGTCGGCTCTGGCGCCGTGACGGCGACCTTCAACGAGATCGAGAATGCTGATCTGGCGATCGTGATCGGGGCGAACCCGACCGAAAACCACCCGGTCGCAGCCACTTATTTCAAGCAGTTCACCAAGCGCGGTGGGCAGCTGATCGTGATGGACCCGCGCGGGCAGGGCCTGAAGCGGCACGCGACCCACATGCTGCAATTCCGCCCCGGCACCGACGTTGCGCTGTTGAACGCGATCATGAACGTGATCGTGGAAGAGAAGCTCTATGATCGGAATTACATCGAGGGCTTCACCGAAGGCTTCTTCGAGTTCCGCGACCATATCCGTGCCTTCACGCCGGAGCGGATGGCTGATCTCTGCGGGATCGAGGCAGAGGTGATCCGCGATGTGGCGCGCCGCTTTGCCGATGCGAACCGCGCGATGATTTTCTGGGGCATGGGTGTGTCGCAGCATATCCATGGCACCGACAATGCGCGCTGCCTGATCTCGCTGGCGCTGCTCTGTGGCCATGTGGGGCGTCCGGGCACTGGGCTACACCCGCTGCGCGGGCAGAACAACGTGCAAGGGGCATCGGACGCGGGACTGATCCCGCAGTTCCTGCCGGATTATCAGTCGGTGAAGGACCCCGAAGTCCGCGAGCTGTTCCGCCATATCTGGCGGGGCACCGAAATCTCGCCGGAGCCGGGGCTGACCGTGGTCGAGATCATGGACCGCGTCTACCGTGGCGAGATCAAGGGGATGTATATCCTGGGTGAAAACCCGGCTATGTCGGATCCAGACGTGGAACATGCCCGCAAGGCGTTGGGCCAGCTCGACCATCTGGTTGTGCAGGATATCTTCCTGACCGAGACGGCGATGTTTGCAGATGTGATTTTGCCGGCCTCCGCCTTTGCGGAGAAGTCGGGGACCGTGACGAACACCAACCGTCAGGTGCAGGTGGCACGTCAGGCCGTGCAGCCCCCGGGCGACGCGCGCGAGGACTGGGCGGTGCTGGTCGAGATGGCGCGGCGCGTGGGGCTCGATTGGGACTACGACGACCCGCGCGAGGTGTTTGATGAGATGAAGATGTCGATGCGTTCGCTCCATCACATCACGTGGAAGCGGCTCGAGGCTGAAAGCGCGGTAACCTATCCGACCACGGGCCCCGATGATCCGGGCCAGCCGGTGGTGTTTGGCGACGGCTTCCCGCGCCGGGCGGGCCGGGCGAAATTTACGCCCGCACGCCTGACGCCGCCCGCCGAGACGCCGGATGACGCGTTTCCGATGATCCTGACCACCGGTCGTCAGTTGGAGCATTGGCACACCGGGTCGATGACCCGGCGCGCGACGGTTCTGGATGCGGTCGAGCCTGAGGCGAATTGTTCGCTGCACCCGTCGACCTTGCGCAAGCTGGGCGTCGCCCCGGGCGGTATGGTCCGCCTGACAACGCGCCGCGGCACGGTCGAGGTGATGGCGCGCGAGGATCGCGCGGTCTCGCCGGATATGGTGTTCCTGCCGTTTGCCTATGTCGAAGCGGCGGCAAATATCCTGACGAACCCGGCGCTCGACCCGTTTGGCAAGATCCCGGAATTCAAGTTCTCTGCCGTTCGGGTCGAGGCTGTCGATACCGCTCAGGTGGCCGCGGAATAACGCGGCTGCCAGACCCACGCGATATGGGCGGCATAGGCGAGGATGCAGAGCTCGCCAAAGGCGTGAAACCAATCGGCTGAGCTGCCCGGAAACGGCATTGTAAGCACGGCCATGATGCCTGACAGCGGAAGGGCGATCAGGTTTGCGCGCCGTGATGCGACAGGCGAGAGCGCGACGCTGAGCACGATCATCGCGATTGGAATGTTGACCAGAATTCCACCGATCAACAGCAGACCTTCGTTCAGGAGCGTGCCGTTGAGCGAGTCGGTCAGGACCTCTTGCAGGACGCCGGGGCGGATAAATTCGTGAATGTCGCGGAAGATGATGTTGAAGATATAGGCGAGCCAGAGCGCGGAGAGCAGCGTGGCGGTTTGCGTGTGCGTGCGGGGCATAATGGAAGTCCTTTTGCAGTGATGGGCGGCACATACGCGGCGGCCGTGCCTGCGGAAATTGCCCAAAGCTGCATCTGCGTTATGCGCTTTTGCAGCGGTCGTGACCTCAAGGTGCGCTGACGCGCCCGCGATGCTTTTGCGTGATTTGAGGGCTGCGCCCTCAGCCACGCGGGCAAACTCCCCCGACGCGCGTCATTGTCGCCGTCGGCTTGCTGGGAGCGGATGCGCGCGCCATAGTTGCGCGATGATCAACGCCGAGCGTTTCCTGTCCGACCTTCACCATTTGCGCAGCTTCGGCGCCTCGGGCTCCGGGGTTGTGCGGCCCGCCTATTCGGAGCCGGACATCGCCGCACGCATCTGGCTGGCGGAGCGGATGTCGGAGGCTGGGCTCGCAACGCGGTTTGACGAGGTCGGAAATCTGTTTGGGCTTCGTGACGGGCAGAGCCTGCTGATGGGGTCTCACACTGACAGCCAGCCCGAAGGTGGCTGGCTGGATGGCGCGTTTGGCGTAATTGCGGCATTGGAGGTGTCTCGGGCCAGCGCGGAGCGGGGTGGGCCGCCGGTCTCGGTCGTCTCGTTTCAGGACGAGGAAGGTCGCTTCGGGGTGACGACCGGAAGTGCGGTCTGGTCAGGTGGGCTCGAGTTGGCGGAGGCCGACGCGCTGCTGGACCATTCTGGCGTGAGCTTCGCTGAAGCCCGCGCCCGCATGGAACATCTGACCAGCGGGCCAGTTGACGCGTCGCGCTTCACCGGTTTCATCGAGGCGCATATCGAGCAGGGGCCTGTGCTGGATCAGGCGGGCGAAACGCTGGGCGTCGTCACCGACATCGTGGGTATTCGCGATATGCGCGTGACGCTGACGGGACAGCAGAACCATGCGGGCACGACGCCCATGCATTTGCGGCGGGACGCGGTTCAGGGGCTTGCGCGGATCGCGGTTGGGCTGGAGGAGCGGTTGCGCAACGTTGTGACCCCGACCTCCGTCTGGACAATCGGGCATGTGAGCGTGTCGCCAAACGCATCGAGCATCGTGCCGGGCAAGGTGGTCTTCTCGATGCAATGGCGGGATGGCGATCTGGAACGACTGGCGCGGATGGAAGAGGTGATCCGCGACGTGATCGGCGAAGTTGCGGAGCAGTTGGGTTTGGCACTGGAGTATGGCCCGCTTTTGGGCCTTGATCCGGTGGCGATGGACACGGGATTGCAGTTGAGGCTGGCGTCGGCGGCCGACCAGGTCGCGCCGGGCAAGTGGCGGCACATGCCGTCTGGCGCGCTCCATGATGCAACGAATGTGGCCCGGAGACTTCCGGTCGCGATGCTGTTCGTGCCATCCATTGGTGGCATCAGCCACGATTTTGCGGAAGACACCGCCGAGGCAGACCTGATCGCGGGGGTGGAGACGCTGGCACGGGCGGTCGCTCAATAGCCGCCGAATACCCCGCGGATCATCGGGAGTAAGGCCGCAGCCGCGATGCCAACAACCGCGCCGATCCCCATGCGGGTGGCAGTCGAGCCGAAATTTGGTGCAAACACACTCAGAAGGCCGCAAACAATGGCGTAAAAGACAAGCGATAGAATATCCATCCGGTTACGCTAGCACAGCTCCGTGGCCTCGCGAAGAGGCGCTATATGAACGCCCGTTCAAAAAATTTAATTGACCTAGGAAGATATGAGTCTCAGTATCGTGGGACAGGGCGAAAAGCCCGACGTCGGAGCAAGACCGACTTGGGAGGAAAATTTGGCTGACACAGCATCTGGATCAGGTGAGCTGACCACGTTGCCGCGCCTTTTGGCGCGCAATGTTGCGTCTTTTGGCGGGTCTCCGGCGTATCGCGAAAAGGAGTTCGGGATCTGGCAAAGCTGGACCTGGGCTGAGACCGCGGACGAGATCGAAGCGCTTGCACTGGGCCTGCTCACCCTTGGCGTGAACGAAGGCGACCACGTGGCAATCATCGGACGCAACCGGCCTTACCTCTATTGGTCGCTTGTGGCGGCGCAGATGGTGGGCGCGGTGCCGGTGCCACTCTATCAGGATGCCGTGGCCGAAGAGATTGCCTATGTTCTGGACCACTGCGGAGCGCGCTTTGTCGTGGCGCAGGACCAAGAGCAGGTCGACAAGGTGCTCGAGATCAAGGAGCAGGTGCCGGGCGTCGAGAAGATGATCTATCTCGACCCGCGCGGGATGCGGAAATACGACCCGGAGCACCTGACGCAGTTCCAGAAACTGCAGGAAAAGGGCCGTGCCGATGGCGACAAGGCCGAGCTTCGCGCGCGTCAAGACCGCCAGACCTACGACGATACATGCGTGATGCTTTACACCTCCGGCACGACGGGAAAGCCCAAGGGCGTCGTGCTGTCCAATCGCAACATCATTGAGACGTCGAGAGCGTCAGCCGAATTTGACCACTTGCGCGCCGATGATGACATTTTGGCCTATCTGCCGATGGCGTGGGTCGGGGATTTCATCTTCTCGATCGGGCAGGCCTATTGGACCGGGTTCTGCGTGAACTGCCCCGAGAGCCCGGCGACGATGCATCACGATTTGCGCGAGATCGGGCCGACATATTACTTCGCTCCGCCACGCGTGTTCGAGACACAGCTCACGGATGTGATGATCCGGATGGAGGATGCGGGCCGTTTCAAGAAATGGCTGTTCCACCACTTCATGGCCCATGCCAAGAAGGTCGGCCCGGACCTGCTGGACGGGCGTCCCGTCAGCTTCGGTGACAGGCTGAAATACAAGCTGGGCGATTTGCTGGTTTATGGACCACTTAAGAACACGCTTGGCTTCAGCCGTGTGCGCGTCGGATACACCGCGGGTGAGGCCATCGGGCCGGAGATTTTCGATTTCTACCGCTCTCTCGGGATCAACCTGAAGCAGCTTTACGGTCAGACGGAAGCGTCGGTCTTCATCACTCAACAGCCCGATGGCGAAGTTCGGTCCGACACGGTGGGTGTACCGTCGCCGGGCGTGGAGCTGAAAATCGCTGATAATGGCGAGGTGTTCTACCGCTCGCCCGGCGTCTTCGTGCGCTATTTCAAGAACGACGAGAGCACGGCGTCTACCAAGGACGCCGAAGGTTGGGTCGCGACGGGGGATGCGGGCTTCATCGAAGAGGGTTCGGGCCACTTGCGTATTATCGATCGCGCCAAGGACGTGGGCAAAATGGCGGATGGTTCCCTGTTTGCGCCGAAATACGTTGAGAATAAGCTTAAATTCTTTCCGAATATTCTGGAGGCCGTCGTCTTCGGCAATGGCCGCGAGATGTGCACAGCCTTCATCAATATCGACCTGACAGCGGTGGGTAACTGGGCGGAGCGCAACAACATCGCATATTCAAGCTACCTGGAACTCGCCGGACACCCGCAGGTGCTGGCGACGATCCAGGGCCATATCGAAGAGGTGAATGCGAGCGTGGCGGAGGACCCGATGCTGTCAGGCTGCCAGGTGCATCGCTTTCTGGTGCTGCACAAACAGCTTGATGCCGATGACGGCGAATTGACCCGCACACAGAAGGTGCGCCGTCGGATCATCGAAGAGAAATATGCCGATCTGATTACCGCGCTCTACGATGGCTCGTCGTCTGTCTACACAGAGACGGAAGTGACCTACGAGGACGGGCGGAAAGGCAAGATCAAGGCGACCCTCGAAGTGCGGGACGCCAAGGTGGCCGAACCCATGAAAGTCGCGGCGGAATGACGATGCGACGCACAGCTGCGCTTTCGCCCCGCCCGCCATCCCGCGAGGCCTCCGACGCGAGTATTTGGGACCAAATGGAGATCACTGCGCGATGAACGCGATGTCCGGCAACTACACCACCGCAGATGGGCGCCAGATCGGTGATACCCTGATGGAAATGAAGAACATTACCCTGCGGTTTGGCGGGGTCGTGGCCATCAAGGATATCTCCTTCGACATCCATGAGGGCGAGATCCGCGCCATCATCGGGCCGAACGGGGCGGGGAAGTCTTCGATGCTGAATGTGGTGTCCGGCTTCTACAACCCTCAGGAAGGCGAGGTGTGGTTTCGCGGCTCTAAACGCCCGCCGATGAAGCCTTATCAGGTGGCGCAGCAGGGGATTGCGCGGACGTTTCAGAATATTGCTTTGTTCGAAGGGATGACGGTTCTCGACAACGTGATGACCGGGCGGCTGACCCATATGAAAACGGGGCTGTTCTCCCAGATGATCTGGAAGGGCAAGGCCGAGCGCGAAGAAGTGGAGAACCGCGAAGTCGTCGAAAAGATCATCGACTTTCTTGAAATCCAAGCGATCCGCAAGACGCCCGTGGGGCGGCTGCCCTACGGTCTGAAGAAGCGGGTGGAGCTGGCGCGCGCGCTGGCCGCAGAGCCTAAGCTCTTGTTATTAGACGAACCTATGGCCGGGATGAATGTCGAGGAGAAGGAAGACATGTCCCGCTTTATCCTCGATGTGAACGATGAATTCGGCACCACGATTGCACTGATCGAGCATGACATGGGCGTCGTGATGGACCTGTCGGACCGGGTGGTCGTGATGGATTATGGTCGCAAGATCGGCGATGGGACGCCCGACGAGGTGCGCAACAACCAAGAGGTCATCGACGCCTATCTCGGGGTGTCGCATGATTGAAGCGGGCGTCGGATACCTGTCGGCTTTGCGTCGGCTTTGTGTCGGGCAGATCGTCGGACCACTAGGGCTAGTGATGGTTTCGGTGTGCGGCGCGCAGGCGGGTGCCTGGGACGAGTTTGAGGCACGCTGTCTGGTGCCGATGGAGAATTTCGAGGCTCCGAGGACCGACGGGTTCGAAGTCAGCAGGAGCTACGGGACGTCCGAGCTGTTTCTAAATGATCTGCTTCGGCTGAGCGTGTCGCGCGACAACGGACACATCACAGGTTGCGATGGGGTTGGCGTCGAGACAACCTTCAACGCCAACGGCCCGCTTTCAAATACGCGCCACAAGATAATTGATAACGCGATTGCCCATTTCGATGCGCAACAGGCGCTGGATCGGTATCGACTGATCGAGGTTTCCCAAGAGCCCTATCAGGACATCCTTTTTGAGCGGCGCGTCCTGCATTCGCATCTTTGGCGTGAGCCGGTGCTTGAAGTGGTGCTGGAAGTCTGGCCGACCCATGGCAGTATTTCCGTAAAGGAGACCGACCTTGAATCGTGATCTGACAGGAGGCGTGCATGCCTGAGCAGCTACTCTTTGCGATGGAAGTGACCCTGAACGGGCTGATGGCAGGCGTGCTGTATGCGCTGGTGGCGCTGGGCTTTGTGCTGATCTTCAAGGCATCGGGCATCTTCAACTACGCCCAAGGGGTCATGGCGCTGTTTGCGGCGCTGACCCTTGTGGGGATCATGGAAGGGCAGGTGCCGTTCAGCCACCTGATCAACGCGATATTCGGGACGGAAATCCACCATTTCGGCTGGCACGTGCCTGCGTTGCTGGCGATCATATTGACTATCGGGGTCATGGTCGTCTTCGCGTGGGCCGTGCAGCGGTTCATCTTCCGCCATCTGGTCAACCAAGAGCCGATCATCCTGTTCATGGCGACCATCGGCCTTGCCTTCTTCCTGGAGGGCGTGGGCGATCTGATGTGGGGCGCGGACATCAAGAAGCTGGATGTGGGCCTTCCGCAAGGGATCAACGACTGGATCGATATCACGACCTTTGAGGCGTTCGGATACGGGTTCTTCATCGACAACCTTGATATCTCGGCCACGATTGTGGCGATCATTCTGGTGGCCGCCCTGATCACGTTTTCTCAATACACCAAGCAGGGCCGGGCGCTGCGCGCGGTGGCCGATGACCACCAGGCGGCCCTGTCGGTGGGCATTTCGCTGAATTACATCTGGATCCTGGTCTGGTCGATTGCAGGCTTTGTGGCGCTGGTCGCAGGCATCATGTGGGGGGCAAAGTCGGGCGTGCAGTTCTCGCTGTCGCTCATTGCGCTGAAGGCGCTGCCGGTGCTGATGCTGGGTGGATTTACGTCCATTCCGGGCGCGATTGTCGGCGGGCTGATCATCGGGGTGGGCGAGAAACTGTTCGAGTTTCTCATCGGTCCGATGGTGGGCGGCGCGACCGAGAACTGGTTCGCCTACGTTCTGGCGCTGGTCTTTCTGGTGTTCCGCCCGCAGGGGTTGTTTGGGGAGAAGATCATTGAGCGTGTTTGATCTTTGTTCGAGTGACCGCGTCTCGCGGGGCTCGACGACACCCACCCGCCCACAGACCTTCACTAGGGGAGCGTGCTGATGTTTTACCGTGAAGCCGGTGATTTCTCGACCACCTACCAACAAGACAGCCAGACCTTCCCGATCAAGTTCGACCGGTATCGCTACTACATTGTGCTGGCGGTGGCGTTTCTGGTCATCCCGTTCGTGATCAACGATTACTGGGCCAACGCGGTCTTCGTGCCCTTCCTGATCTACGCCATTGCGGCCATCGGGTTGAACATCCTGACGGGCTATTGCGGGCAGGTCTCGCTGGGGACAGGGGCGTTCATGGCGGTGGGGGCCTATGCGGTCTACAAGCTGATGACGGCCTTCCCCGAGGTCTCGATGCTGATCCATGTGCCAATCGCCGGCCTGATCACGGCGGGGGTCGTGACCCTGTTCGGCCTGCCGTCGCTGCGGATCAAAGGCTTCTATCTGGCCGTGGCGACCTTGGCCGCGCAGTTCTTCCTCGTCTGGCTGTTCAACAAGGTGCCGTGGTTCTACAACTACTCGGCGTCGGGCCAGATTTCCGCGCCGGAGCGCTCGGTCTTCGGGATCATCGTCACGGGGCCCAATACCGAGGCCTGGGCAAAATACATGATTTGCCTGATCTTCGTGACGCTGGCCGCTGTCATCGCACGCAACCTGACGCGCGGCTCGGTCGGTCGCAAATGGATGGCGATCCGGGACATGGATATCGCGGCCGAGATCATCGGGGTGAACCCGATGATGTCGAAGCTCACCGCCTTTGCGGTCTCGGGCTTCTTCGTGGGCATCGCGGGGGCGCTGTTCTTCAGCGTCTATCTGGGTGCCGCGGAAGTGGGCGAGAGCTTCGGCATCGACAAGTCGTTCCTTGTCCTGTTCATGGTCATCATCGGCGGCCTCGGCTCGATCTTCGGGTCCTTTGCGGGCGCGGCCTTCCTGGTGCTGCTGCCGGTGTTCTTGAAGAACGTGCTCGTGGGCATGCTGGGCTGGCCCACGGATCTGGCGGCGCATTTGCAGCTTGTGATCGTGGGCGGGCTGATCATCATGTTCCTGATCGTCGAGCCGCATGGGCTGGCGCAGCTTTGGCGGCTGGCGAAAGAGAAACTGCGGCTTTGGCCGTTCCCACACTAACCCATGAGGCGGGGGAGAAACCCCGTCCTTCATCATCCATCGAAATATCCTAGGGAGGAAATGAAACGATGAAACTGACAACGATGACACTGACAACGATGACACTGGCGGCCATCATGGCGGCCTCCCCGGTCCTAGCGGACCTGGTGTTCCCAAGCCTGTCCTACCGGACCGGGCCCTATGCGGCGAACGGCATCCCCTTTGCGGATGGCTATGAGGACTACTTCACCCTGCTCAACGAGCGTGACGGCGGCATCGGCGGCATCCCGGCCCGCGTGCTGGAATGCGAGACCGGCTACAACACCGAGAAGGGCGTGGAGTGCTACGAGGCGACCAAAGGCGAGGGCGCGCTGGTGTATCAGCCGCTGTCGACCGGCATCACCTACCAGCTGATCCCGAAAGTGACCGCCGACGGCATTCCGATGCACACGATGGGCTACGGCCGGACTTCTGCCAAGAATGGCGAGGTGTTCTCGAACGTGTTCAACTACCCGGCCAACTACTGGGACGGCGCGAGCCACGCGATCAACCACATCATGTCGCTGGGCGACATCTCCGGCAAAAAGATCGCGCTGGTTTACCACAACTCAGCCTATGGCAAGGAGCCGATCCGTACGCTGGAAGAGCTGAGCAAGAAGCATGGCTTCGAGCTGATGCTGGTGCCGGTGGATCACCCCGGCCAGGAGCAGAAGTCGCAGTGGCTGCAAATCCGCCAGCAGCGCCCCGACAATGTCATCATGTATGGCTGGGGCGTGATGAACCAGGTGGCCATTCAGGAAGCGGCCAACATCCGCTACCCGATGGAGAACTTCATCGGCATCTGGTGGTCCGGCTCTGAAAATGACGTGCTGCCCGCGGGTGACCGTGCCAATGGCTACAAGGCGCTGACCTTCCACAACCTTGGCCGCGACTACCCGCTCTATGATGACCTGCAGCAATATGTGGTCGACGCGGGCAAGGCCGCCGGTGCGGGCGATCAGCTTGGCACGGCGCTCTACAACCGTGGCATGTATGCCGCGATGTTGGCTGCCGAGGCCGCGAAGACCGCGCAGGAAATCCATGGCACCGCCGACATCACCCCTGCGATGATGCGCGACGGGATGGAGGCGCTGGAGATGACCGAGGCGAAGATGGAGGCCCTTGGCCTGCCGAACTTCGGCCCGGAATTCAAAGTGTCCTGTGAAAACCACGGCGGCAACGGTCTTGGTGCCGTGGCGCAGTGGGATGCGGCCGCTGGCAAGTGGAACCTGATCACCGGCTACGAGGGCTCCGACCAGGATGTCATCCTGCCGCTGATCGAAGAGGACAGCGCCGCGTTTGCGGCTGAGGCTGGCATCACGCCGGGCTGCTCCTAAACCACACGACCTCCCCCGGCATGCCCAAATGTGGCGCGCCGGGGGAGTTTCTCTTTTCCCTTTGACCCGCATGTGTTGTGAGACCTGTCGCCCCGATGTCTATCGCTGCCTTCCTTGCCTTCGGCCTGAGCGCCTGCTCGGGCTCTATGGTTGCGGACAACATGTGTGCGGGGCTGACCCATGACGCGCCCATAGAGGTCGCGAGCCAAGGCGCTGTCCCGTCCGAGCCGGACATGGGGGCGGCTCTGGGCAATATGATGCTGCGGGTGATCGAAGGCGAACAGGCCCCCGAGCCCGCCACCGCACCGACCCGCCGTGCCGCACCGCCGCGCCGCACCGTGCAGCTGAACCTTTTGGCCCTGTCGACGGGCGGCCAGTACGGCGCGTTCGCGAGCGGATTTCTTGCGGGATGGACCAAGGCCGGCACGCGGCCTGATTTCAATGTCGTGACAGGGGCCAGCGCCGGTGGGATCATCGCCCCGGTGGTTTTCGCGGGCGCAGCCTTCGACGATCGCCTGCGCCTTAACACCGGCGTGGGTGACCGCGATCTCGTGCGCGCGCGTGGCCTGTTCGAGCTTTTGGGGGCCAACGCGCTCTATGACGTAAAGCCGCTCGAGGCGCGGGTACGGGCGGCCATTGATGCCGAGCTGATTGAGGCCATCGCCGCGCGGTGGAAGGCCGAGAACGAGCTGGTGATCGGAGCCACGAATATCGACACGGGGCGGTTTTCACTGCTGGACGTCGGACTGTTTGCGGCCAAGGAGGACGTGCCGCTGGCGGTGAAGCGCGACTGTTTGACGGAAGCCGTGCTGGCGACCAGCGCGATCCCCGGCTTCTTTCCGCCGCGCCGGATCAACGGGCAGCTTTATACCGATGCGGGGGTGCGAGAGCACATCTTCCTCGACGGTATTGAGCGAGGACTGCGCGAAGGCGCGAATTTGCTGAACGTGGATCTAAGGGTGAATGCCTATCTGATTATCAATGACGATCTGCGGGTACGCGAGGTCGAAACGGGCACCAAGCTGTCCGATCTCGCCGAGCGCAACATCGACCTGATCATCGACGAGGGGCTCCGCAGCTCGCTGTTGCGCACGGTCGAGGTGGCGGAGCGCGCAGGCTGGCGCTTGCGCGCGGTCAAAGCCCCTGACTTTGAAGAGTTGGGGTGCGATGAAACAGACGAGATATTTTCGGCCTGTGTCACAAGGGCGCTCTACGCGCGCGGCGAGGCCTTGGCGATGAGCGGAAACATCACATGGAAGGGCCCGCGCGAAGTGCGCGCCGCGGCCCTGGAATTCTAGGAGAGGTTTGAGACATGCTGGACGGCGCGAAAACCGACACCCTGCTTGAGGTGAACAATATCGAGGTGATCTATAACCATGTGATCCTCGTGCTGAAGGGCGTCTCGCTAAAGGTGGCGCAGGGCGGGGTCACCGCGCTTCTGGGCGGCAATGGCGCGGGCAAGACGACCACGCTGAAGGCGGTGTCGAACCTGCTGCATTCCGAGCGCGGTGAGGTCACCAAAGGCTCGATCATCTATCGCGGCGATCATGTTGCGGGGCTGGACCCGGCGGATATGGTCAAGCGCGGCGTGATTCAGGTGATGGAGGGGCGGCATTGCTTCGAGCACCTCACGGTCGAGGAGAACCTCATGACCGGGGCTTACACCCGCTCCGATGGGCGGGGGGCCGTGGCTGAGGATCTGGAGAAGGTCTACACCTACTTCCCGCGTCTCAAGGAACGGCGGCAGAGCCAGGCGGGCTATACATCGGGCGGCGAGCAGCAGATGTGCGCCATCGGCCGCGCGATGATGGCGCGACCCGAGACGATCCTGCTCGACGAGCCCTCGATGGGGCTGGCGCCGCAGCTGGTGGAAGAGATTTTCGGGATCGTGAAATCGCTCAATGAGCAGGAGGGCGTGTCCTTCCTGCTGGCCGAGCAGAACACGAACGTGGCGCTGCGCTTTGCCCATTATGGCTATATTCTGGAGTCCGGTCGCGTCGTGATGGACGGCCCCGCCGCCGAGCTGCGCGAGAACCCGGATGTGAAGGAATTCTACCTCGGCATGAGCGACGAGGGCCGCAAATCCTTCCGCGACGTGCGCAGCTACCGGCGGCGCAAACGGTGGCTGTCGTAGCCACATTTGAGTATTTCTAACCAAATGGAGACAGGGCGCTTGGGCTATTTTGACGACTTGGAGACACGATCTCAGGATGCCCGTGAGGCCGCGCACCTGGACGCGCTGAATGCGCAGCTCACGCGCGTGCGGTCCGGCAACGACAATTGTTTGCCGGATGGCGGTGCGCTTTCCACCCTGTCTGAACTGCGCTCGCTTCCGGTCTTGCGCAAGTCCGACCTCGTGACATGGCAGGCCGAGACGCCGCCCTTCGGCGGTATGGCCGTCAGCAACGCCGCCCATGTGTTTCAATCGCCCGGACCGATCTATGAGCCGGGTGGCGTGTCACATGACTGGTGGCGGTTCGGGCGGTTCCTGCATGCCTGCGGCATCGGCGCAGAGGACACGGTGCAGAACTGCTTTGGCTACCACCTGACGCCCGCGGGCATGATGTTCGAGAATGGCGCGCGAGCCGTGGGCGCGCGGGTGCTGCCTGCAGGGACCGGGCAGACGGAGCTGCAGGTGCGCGCGGCCAAGGACGTCGGCGCGACCGCCTACGCGGGCACGCCGGATTACCTGAACGTGATCCTCGAGAAGGCCGACGAGATGGGCGTGGCGCTTGGGTTTACAAAGGCGGCGGTGTCCGGCGGCGCGCTGTTCCCGTCTCTGCGACAGGCCTATGCGGATCGCGGCATCAGCTGCCTGCAATGCTATGCGACCGCCGATCTTGGCCATATCGCCTATGAGAGCGAGGCGATGGAGGGCATGATCCTCGACGAGGGCGTGATCGTCGAGATCGTCACGCCCGGGACGGGCGATCCGGTGCCGGAAGGGCAGGTGGGCGAGATCTTGGTGACCTCGCTCAACCCGGACTATCCGCTGATCCGCTTTGCCACGGGGGATATGTCGGCGATCATGCCCGGCCTGTCACCCTGCGGGCGAACCAACACGCGCATCAAGGGCTGGATGGGGCGCGCGGATCAGACGACCAAGATCAAGGGCATGTTCGTGCGGCCCGAACAAGTGGCCGATCTCGTTGCGCGCCACCCCGAAGTGACCCGCGCCCGCGTGATCGCAAGCCGCGAGGGTGAGATGGATGTGATGTCCGTCAAGGTGGAAAGCCCGGGTGGAGATGCGCAAGCCTACGCGGCCTCGGTCGCGGAGGTGCTGAAACTAAAGGGCGCGGTCGACGTTGTGCCCGTGGGATCCCTGCCCAATGACGGTTTGGTCATCGAGGATACCCGCAGCTACGACTAACAAAGGATGCCGAACATGCGACCCACTGCCTGCCTGACCGCCCTGCTTCTGAGCGTCGCCCCGGTGGGCGCTGCGGACGTCGCGTTCCTCGCCGCAACCGAAGACTACGCCAACGGCCGAGATTTACGCGCGGCGGATGAGATATTCGACGCGGTGGCTCCGCTTCAGGATGCGGGCTTCGAGGTGGTCGAGGCCGACGAGCTGGGCTTCCCGGATATGATTGATGCGCTGTCCGGCTTCGAGGCGCAGGCGGACGGTTCGGGTCGGATCGTGATCGCCTTGGCCGGGCATTTCGCGCGGAGCACGGGTGAGACATGGTATCTGACCGGGGATGCGGACGCTCCCAGCTTGGTGACGGTGGCGGATCAGGGGATTTCGCTTGGCACGATTTTGGAGATCGCGGGTCGCGCGCCCGGCGGCGCGGTGGTTTTGCTGGGAAGTGAAGGTGCAGAATTCGACTATGGCGCGGGGCTGGTGCAGGGCATCGGTGCGTTGGACATCCCGCAAGGTGTCACGGTGATCGAAGGCCCGACCGAGGCGCTCGCCGATTTTGCGAGGGACGAGCTGGCGCAGCCGGGGCGCTCGCTGGTCACCGCGCTAGAGGGTTGGCCGTCGCTGATCCTGCGCGGCTTTCAGGCACCGTTGGTGCCGTTTCTGCCTGCGGACGGACAGGCCGCGCCGGTTGTGGACCCGGATGCGTCAGAGAAGAGTTTATGGCGGGTGACGCAAACCATCGGCACGGTCGAGGGCTTCCGGAACTACCTTCAGCAACACCCGGACGGGCTTTTTGCAGATGAGGCACGGGCGCGCATTGCAGAGATCGAAAATGAGCCTGCGCGCCGGGCCGAGGCTGCTGAGGATGCGCTGTCACTGAACCGTGCGCGGCGGCGGGAAATCCAGCGAGCCTTGTCGCTTCTTGATTATGATCCGCGAGGGATTGATGGCATCTTCGGCCCGGGGTCGCGCGCGGCCATCGCGAAATGGCAAAGCGAGAATGCCGCCGAAGCGACGGGGTTTTTGACCGGACCGCAGCTGACCCTGTTGGCCACCCAAGCGGAGCGCCGAGCGGCAGAGCTGGAGGAACAGGCGCGGCTGCGCCAGCTCGAGATCGAGCGCGCTGATCGGGCGTATTGGCAGGCAACCGGCGAGCAGGGGGATGAAGCGGGCTTGCGCGCCTATCTCGAGCGCTACCCTGACGGGGTCTTTGCGGAAATCGCGCAGGCGCGGCTGAAGCCTTTTGAGGCTGCACGGCGTGAGGCTGCTGCGACGCAGGACCGCGCGACGTGGGATGCGGCAGTCTCCACCGGGACACTTGCGGCGTATCAAGGATACTTGCAGGGCAATCCCGCCGGGGCGTTTGCGGCTGAAGCGCAGGCCAAGATCAGCGATCTGGAGTTCCAGCAACGCAATGCTGCCGCCCTGCAGGCCGCCGCGCGAAACGAGGAGCGGCTGGGCCTGAACGTCGGAACGCGGCGTCTGATCGAGGATCGGCTGGCAAAACTCGACCTGAAACCAGGCGAGGTCGACGGCACATTTGACGAAGAAACACGCCGCGCCATCCGCAGGTATCAGGAAGCGCGCAACCTGACGAAAACCGGTTACCTCAATCAGGCGACACTTGTGCGCCTGCTTGCCGACTCTGTCTTGCGCTAGGGGGCGTCTTGTCCCGAGATATTTTCACGGATCGCTTGTTTCTGACGCCTTACGCGCCAGAGCACGCTGCGCAGCTAAATGTTATGAGCAGCGACCCGGAAGTGATGCGTTATTTGGGTGATGTCGAGACGATGGCGGAGACTGAAGCCTATATCGCCAAGGCGCAGATGCGTTGGCAAAAATATGGGTTTGGCTGGTGGTCGGTCTTCTTGCGAGACAGCGACACGTTGGTCGGTGCCGCCTGTCTGCAGCACCTTGCACACGAGGAAAGCGCACCGTTGGAAATTGGCTGGCGGTTGGTTCCGGCTTTTCACGGGAAAGGTTTTGCAACCGAGGCCGGGCGGGCGGCGATGGAATATGGCTTTCAGCAAGTTGGAGTCGATTATCTGGTCTCGGTCGCCCATCGGGACAATCTGGCATCGCAAAAAGTGATGGAGCGTTTGGGGATGACCTATCGTGGGCTTGAGACCCATTACGGTGAGTCCTGTGCGGTCTATGAGATTACGCGGCCTGGGCTTTGAGCAGACCTTTGAGAACGAAAAAGGCCGCCCCAAAAGGAGCGGCCCTAAAAACCTGTTGCGCGGGGTTTAGCCCTGGCGGGCTTTGAAACGCGGCTGGGTCTTGTTGATCACATAGACGCGGCCCTTACGGCGCACGATCCGGCAATCCCGGTGGCGCGACTTCAGGGAGCGAAGCGAGTTCTTGACCTTCATGTCTCTTCTCCTGTGGTCCAGCGCGGTGGGCGCCTTCATTGAATTCGTCTCAGATGGTGGGCACTACTGGGATCGAACCAGTGACCACTTCGATGTCAACGAAGTGCTCTACCGCTGAGCTAAGCGCCCATCTGAGCCATACTTTTCCGACTTTGCCACAGCGATATGGCCCCGCCGGAGCGGATTGGTCTGCGCTCTATAGAAGGAGTCGGAATGTGGTTCAAGGGCTTTTGAAGCGCGCGGGTTTCGCCCTATAGTCGTGGGAACCGAAGCCTTGAGACCCGCCTTTTGACCACCGACGCCTACACCCTGTCCCTGCCGGACGTCCAGACCACGCATATGGTCTTTGCCAGCCCCCATAGTGGCCGGGCTTACACGCGTGCGTTCCTGCGCCGCTCGATGCTTGATGAGCTGCAGATCCGATCCTCGGAGGATGCGTTCATGGACAGGCTGGTGGGCCCGGTTGCGGGTTTCGGCGCACCGTTCTTGGCGGCAACCATGCCGCGGGCCTTTCTGGATCTGAACCGGGCCAGCGACGAGTTGGACCCAGCCGTGGTCGAAGGCGTGAGGCGTCCGGCGCATAACCCGCGCATCGCGTCTGGCCTTGGGGTGATCCCACGGGTCGTGGCCAATGGGCGCGCGATCTATTCCGGCAAGATCGGCGCGGCGGAGGCCGAGCGGCGCATCAGCCAGTATTGGCACCCCTATCATGCGCGGCTGCGGCAGTTGATGGACGACACGACACGCGCGTTCGGGCAGGCGGTTCTGGTGGATTTCCACTCCATGCCCCACGAGGCCGTGCAATCGGTCAGCGCCCCGGGCCTGCCACGCCCGGAAGTCGTTTTGGGGGACCGGTTCGGCGCATCGGCTGCGGGCCATATCGTCGACCGGATCGAGACGATTTTTCTGGAGGCGGGTCTGAAGGTCAGCCGCAACGCGCCCTTTGCGGGGGCGTATATCGCGCAGACCTACGGGCGTCCTTCCCGGGGGCAACATGCGGTGCAGATCGAGATCGATCGCGCACTTTACATGAACGAGCAGTTCGTGCGGCCGAATGGCAATTTCGACAGTTTCCGGCAATTGATGGCGCGGGTTTTGCGCGAGATTGCGGAACTGGGCAGGCCGGCTTTGCCGCTGGCGGCGGAGTGATCCTAAGGCGCGCGGCGCGCCCGCGATGCTTTTGCGTTCTTTGAGAGACGCTGTCTCTCAGCCACGCGGGCAAACTCTCTGGAGTATTTCGACCAAAACGAAGCCTATCTAAGTGAGCGGCCTTTCAGAATCGCGTCAGGCCCGAATTTCTCGCGGATTTTGTCGGTTGCGCGTTCCGCATCCGCGCGCTTGCCTGCAGTCGGGTCGAGCAGGTCGGGTGTGCGGTCGGCCTCTGTTTCGGGCGTGAGGTGGGAGATGCCGACGCCGAGAAGGCGGTAGGGGCCTTGATCGACCTGATCCATCATCTCGCGTGCGGTGCGGTAGATCGTGTCGGCCATCTGGGTCGCGTCGCGTAGGGTCTGGCGGCGGGTGACGATCTGGAACTTTGCAGTTTTCAGCTTCAGCGTCACGACGCGGCCCGCGATCTGCTTTGCCTTGGCGCGGTCTGAGACCTTTTCGGCCATGCGCCAAAGATGGCCGTCGAGCAGGTCGGTGTCGGCGGTATCCTCGTGGAAGGTGGTCTCATTCGAGATGCCCTTGACCGGCTCATGGGCTGAAACGCGGCGATGGTCCTGCCCGCGGGCCAGATGGTAGAGCCGCTCGCCCATGGAGCCGAAGCGCGCGTGAAGGTCTTGCCGGTCCCAGCGTAGCAGGTCGGAGAAGGTTCGAATGCCCGCCTTTGCCAGGCTTTCGCGGCCCACGGCGCCGACGCCCCAGATCATCGAGACCGGCTTGTCGCGCAAGAACGCATCGGTTTCCACCTTGCCGATGACCGAAAAGCCCTTGGGCTTGTCGAGGTCAGATGCGACCTTGGCCAGAAACTTGTTGTGGCTGAGCCCGATCGAGCCTGTCAGGCCCAACTCCTGCTCCATGCGACCCACGAGACGGGCCAGCATAACGGCGGGCGGCGCGTGGTGCAGCCTTTCGGTGCCGGTAAGATCAAGGAACGCCTCGTCGAGAGATAGAGGCTCGATGGCGGGCGTGAGCTCTTCCATCATCGCGCGGATTTGGCGGGACACTTGCACATAGACATCCATCCGGCCGCGCACCACTTCGGCCTCGGGGCAGAGCTTGAGCGCCTGGAACATCGGCATCGCGGACCGCACGCCCTTGATCCTGGCGATATAGCAAGCGGTGGACACGACCCCGCGCCTGCCGCCGCCAATGATGACGGGCTTGTCGCGCAGGGCAGGATTGTCGCGCTTCTCGACCGAGGCGTAAAAGGCGTCACAGTCCATATGCGCGATGCTCAGATCGAACAGTTCCGGGTGGTTGAGAATGCGCGGCGAGCCGCAGTCGGGGCAGCGGCGCGGGGCAGGATCGGTCAGTTGAGAATAGCAGGCGCGGCAAAGGGCGGGCATGCGCGATATCTAGCCAGTGGCGCGGCTGCGCGCAATGGCCCGGCTATTCCGCAGCGGGGCGCAGGCTGGCCATCAGGTGGTGGAACTTCTCGCCCTGCACGGCGACATGGCCGCGGATCGTGTCGGCCGCCTTTGTGCCGTCCCCGGCTTCCAATGCGCGTACGATATCCTCATGCTCTGCCATGGATTGCGCGAGCCGCCCGCGCAGGCGCAGCTGGGTGCGACGAAAGGGCTGCAGGCGCTTTTGCAGGCGCAGGCATTCCTGCTCCAGAAAGCTGTTGCCGGACTGCTGATAAAGGATCGCGTGGAAGCTTTCGTTCTCGCGGTAATAGCCGTCGGCATCTTGGGCCTTCACGGCGGCCTGACAACGGGCATTGGTCTGTTTCAACCTTTGCAGTGCATCCTCGGTGATCCGTGTCGCCGCGAAGCGGGCGCTTACCGCTTCGAGCTCTGCCATGACTTCGAACATTTCCATCAGCTCGATCGGGCCGGGTTGCCGGACGAAGACCCCACGGCGTGGCAGATGTTCGGCCAGCCCCGACTGCGCGAGCCGGAGCAAGGCCTCGCGAACGGGGGTGCGGGAGGTGCCAAAGCGCTCTGACAGCTGCACTTCGTCCAGCCTGTCGCCATCGCCGAAAGTGCCGTCGAAGATCAGACCTTCAAGCTGATCGGCGATGATGTCTGACCGTTTACGTTCCATGGCTTTTCTTATCACAGGGCCATTTTGCACGCAACATGTGGCTTCTTGTATACAAAAACATTGACAAGATACACAACCGCGATAGCTTGCCGAGTAGCCCGTCCGTGAGCCGGGATCTTTCTGGGAGGAAATTCATGAAAACCAAATTCACTGCCACTGTCGCGGCCGCCGCGATGTTTGCCGGAACTCTGGCCGCAAGCGCAACAGAGCTGCGGCTTTCACATCAATGGTCCACCTCCGATGTGCGCCACCAGGTGGCCCAGATGGTCGCCGATGACGTGGCCGCTGCTGGAGTGGATCTTGAGATCAAGATTTTTCCGTCCAGGTCCCTTTTCAAACCGCGCGAGCAGTACAAGCCGCTGAGCCGCGGCCAGCTTGACATGACGGTTTTCCCGCTGAGCTACGCGGGCGGACAGCAACCGGCCTTCAACCTGACGCTGATGCCCGGTCTGGTGAAAAACCACGATCACGCCGCGCGGCTCAACGAGAGCGAGTTCATGGGCAAGATCGAAGAGCTCATGGCCGAGGATGACGTGATGGTCCTTGTGCACGGCTATCTGGCTGGCGGCTTTGTCGGCAAGGACGGCTGCATCACCGCGCCCGAGGATGTGCAGGGTCAGCAGATCCGTGCCGCAGGCAAGGCGTTCGAGCAGATGCTGGCGGGCGCGGGCGCGTCCATCGCATCCATGGCCTCGTCGGAGATCTACAACGCCATGCAGACAGGGGTGCTGACAGCGGCCAACACTTCTTCGTCTTCCTTCGTGAGCTACCGCATCTACGAGCAGGTGGCCTGCTACACGCCTGCCAGCGACTTCGCACTGTGGTTCATGTATCAGCCGATGCTGATGAACAAATCGACCTTCGACGGGCTGACGCCGGAGCAGCAAACCGCGCTGATGGACGCGGCGGCGAAGGCGGAGGCGTTCTATCTCGAAGAGGCCAAGAAGCAGGATGCGAATTCTGCCAAGGTCTTCGCCGACAATGGCGTCGAGATCGCGCAAATGACCCAGGAAGAGTTCGACGCGTGGCGTGCACTTGCGCAGGAGACGTCCTACAAGGCGTTCATTGAAGAGACGCCCAACGGGCAAGAGCTTCTCGACGCGGCGCTCGCGGTCGAGTGACAAACGGGCCGGGGCGGCACCACTGCGCCCCGGCCAAATCCATTCAGGTAGACGAGGAGGCCGCCATGGCTGGCCAAAGCTCCGCCACCGTTGCGCGCGTGGGCGACAATGTTTTCCTGCGCGTGGTCGCAGCGATTTCGACCGTCGCGGGGTGGTGCTCTGCGGCGATGATCGTGATCGCCGTGGGTATCACGTGCCAGATGATCTTCATCCGCTTCGTGCTGAACGGCTCGACCGTGTGGCAGACGGAGATGGTCATTTACCTCGTCGTCGCGGCCACCTTGATCGGTCTGCCCTATGTCCAGCGGCTGCGCGGCCACGTCAATGTTGACCTGATCCCTCTTGCGCTTGGGCGGCGCGCGCGGTTCGGGCTGGCCTGCATCACGCTGTCGCTTTCGATCCTGATCGTCGCGGTGATGGTCTTCTACGGCTACGAATACTGGCATTTCGCGTGGCAGCGCGGCTGGCGCTCCGACACCGTCTGGGGTGTGCGTCTTTGGATTCCGTACCTCTCGATCCCCGTGGGCTTCGGACTTCTTCTTTTGCAGCTGGTTGCGGATTTCGTGGCCGTCCTGACGGGCGTCGATAAGCCCTTCGGTTTGGAGGAGAGCTGATGGACCCGCTTGTTCTTGGCGCGATTGTCGCCTTCGCGACGATCTTCGTTCTGTTCTCCGGGGTGTCGGTGGCGCTAGGACTGCTAATCGTCTCCGCGGGCTTCCTGATCATTTTCGACGGGATGCGCTCGCTAGAGCTGATGCCCGAGATCCTGTTCGGCAAGCTCGACAACTTCGCCCTTTTGTCGATCCCGATGTTCATCATCATGGGGGCCGCGATCGCGTCTACCCGAGCGGGCGCGGACTTGTATGAGGCGCTGGAGCGCTGGTTGACCCGGGTGCCGGGGGGCTTGGTGGTCTCGAACCTTGGGGCCTGTGCGCTGTTCTCGGCCATGTCCGGCTCGTCGCCCGCGACCTGCGCGGCCATCGGCAAGATGGGCATTCCGGAGATGCGCAAGCGCGGCTACCCGGATGCGGTCGCGGCGGGCTCGATCGCGGCGGGCGGCACGCTGGGCATTTTGATCCCTCCATCGGTGACGATGATCGTCTACGGCATCGCCACGGAAACCTCGATCGGGCGGCTTTTCCTTGCAGGCGTCTTCCCCGGGTTGCTGCTTGTCAGTTTGTTCATGGCGTGGTCGCTCTATTCCACGTGGCGGTCCGGCGATGCGGCTGTGCTCAGCTCTGGCAGCTACACATGGCGGGAGAAGTTCGAGATCCTGCCACGCGTGCTGCCCTTCGTGGCGATCATCCTCGGTGTGCTCTATGCCATGTATGGCGGCATCGCGACCCCGTCCGAGACCGCTGCCGTCGGCGCCTTGCTATGCCTCGTGATTGCGATGGTGATCTACAAGCTGTGGCACCCGAAAGACCTTTGGGTCGTCCTGCGCGACAGCACTAAAGAGAGCGTGATGATCCTGTTCATCATCGCCGCTGCGGGCGTGTTCAGCTACATGCTGTCGTCGCTGTTCATCACCCAGGCCATCGCCGAATGGATCGGCACATTGGATGTAAACCGCTGGGTTCTGATGGGGGCTGTGAACATCTTCCTGCTGATCGCGGGCTTCTTCCTGCCGCCCGTGGCTGTGATCCTGATGGCCGCACCCATCCTGTTGCCGATCATCACCACGGCGGGGTTTGACCCGATCTGGTTCGCGGTGGTTCTGACCATCAACATGGAGATCGGGCTGATCTCCCCCCCGGTTGGTCTGAACCTCTATGTGATCAACGGCATCGCGCCGGATATCTCGCTGAAGACGATCCTGCGCGGCTCGCTTCCATTCGTGGCCTGCATGGTGATTGCCATCATTTTGCTGTGCATTTTCCCGGGCATCGCCACGTGGCTGCCGGATGCGGTGATGGGATCAACGATTTGACGATGCTTGCCGATCTTCTGTCGACGGTCTTCGAGCGTCGGATGCGGGTGGCGCGGACACCGGAGGACGATGCGCGCAGCACGCAGGAGCTTGCGGATGCGCTGGTCGGCGCGGATGGCGAGATTTCCGGGCAGCGGCTGGGACGGCTGATCCTTGAGCGGTTCGCTGGTATGAGCGATGATGAGAAACGGGAATTCTTCGGCCACCTTGCCCACGCGATGAATTTTGATCCCGAGGCGGTTCGCTCCGCGCTGGAAGACTACGAGTCCAACCCGGGTCGCGCGACCTACGCGCGGTTTGCCCGCGCGGCAGAGCCCAAACGGCAAGAGCTGATGCGTCGTCTGAACCGCGTGCCCCACGCGACTGGCGCGCTGGTGGACATGCGGGCAGACCTGCTTCGACTGGGCGAAGACGATCCGGCGCTGGGGGCGCTCGATCTCGATATCCAGCATCTGTTTTCGTCGTGGTTCAATCGCGGCTTCTTGGTTTTGCGCCCGATCAGCTGGGAAAGCCCCGCGCATATCCTCGAGAAAATCATTGCCTATGAGGCCGTGCATGCGATCCAGAGCTGGGATGATCTGCGTCGCAGGCTTGAGCCGACCGACCGGCGCTGTTTTGCGTTCTTTCACCCGGCGATGCCCGATGAGCCGCTGATCTTCGTCGAGGTGGCTTTGACCCAAGGTGTGCCCGGTTCGATCCAGACGCTGCTGTCGGAGGACCGAGAGGGGATCGTGGCGCAAGAGGCTGATACAGCCGTGTTCTACTCGATCTCCAATTGCCAGGCGGGGCTTGCGAAAATCTCGTTCGGCAATTCCCTGATCAAACAAGTCGCGGCGGATTTGTCGTTGGAACTGCCGGGGCTGAAGACATTCGTGACGCTGTCACCGATCCCGGGACTGACCGCTTGGACGGCGGAGCGGGGGCTTGCGATCGACGACGACCCGGTCCGGGTACAGGCCTTGGCTGCGTATTATCTGCTTGAGGTCAAGCGTCCCAACGGCAAGCCTCGTGACCCGGTGGCCCACTTCCACCTTGGCAATGGCGCTATCCTTCACCGGGTCCACGCGGGTGCCGATCTGTCAGAAAAGGGGATAGCGCAGTCGGCAGGTGCGATGGTGAATTATCTTTATGATCTTGCCGCGGTATCGCAAAACCACGAAGGGTTCGCGACGACGGGCGCGATTGCGGCGTCGCCCGAGGTGCAGGCTGCAAGCACGGCCGCCAAAAAACACTTTCTTGAGGATGCGGGTCCATGACCAATCCCCTTTACGATCAGCTTTTCGGCATTCATGCGGGCAAGGAGAGCACTTTCCTGCATTTGGTGGACGGCACGTCCCTGACCCATGCGGCGTTTCTTCAAACCGCGTCCCAAATAGCCCATGCTCTGGTCGATCGCGGGTTGAAGCCCGGTGACAGGCTTGCCGCGCAGATCGAAAAGTCACCAGAGGCGCTGGCGCTTTACGCCGCTTGCGTCCAAGCGGGCGTCATTTTCCTGCCGCTCAATACGGCCTACACCACCGAAGAGCTTCGCTATTTCATCGACAATTCCGGAGCGCGTCTGGTTGTGTGCGATGCGCGCGTTCGCGAGGCCTTGTCCCCTGTGACAGAGGCGCTTGGCGCAGGGCTTGATACGTTGAACGCCGACGGATCGGGCAGCCTGATGGAGGCCGCGTCGCAGCAGCCCGACACATTCGAGACCGTCGCTCGGCAAGCCGATGATCTGGCCGCGTTTCTATATACCTCCGGTACCACCGGGCGCTCGAAAGGCGCGATGCTGACGCAGGAGAACCTGCTGTCGAACGCGCGCACTCTGGTTGAGTATTGGCGCTTTACAGAAGAGGATGTGCTGTTGCACGCCCTGCCGATCTTTCACACCCACGGGCTGTTCGTGGCGACAAATATCTCGCTGCTAAGCGGTGCGGCGATGATCTTCCTGCCGAAATTCGACCTTGATGCGATGATCGCGGAGATGCCACGCGCGACCACGATGATGGGCGTGCCCACCTTCTACACACGTCTTCTGAGCGACACGAAGTTCGACGGGGAATTGACCGCGCATATGCGTCTGTTCATCTCTGGCAGCGCGCCACTGCTGGCGGAAACGCACAAACAATTCGAAGCGCGCACCGGTCACCGCATTCTGGAACGCTACGGGATGACGGAGACGAACATGAACACCTCCAACCCCTATGATGGCGAGCGACGGGCCGGGACGGTGGGCTTCCCCTTGCCCGGCGTCGAGCTGAAGATCACCGATCCGGCGAGTGGCGAGACGATGCCAGATGGTGAAATCGGGCAGATCGAGGTGCGCGGCCCAAATGTGTTCAAGGGCTACTGGCAGATGCCCGACAAAACGGCGGCGGAGCTTCGGGCCGACGGCTTTTTCATCACGGGCGATCTGGGTCGCGTGGACGAGGATGGCTACGTGCACATCGTAGGGCGGAACAAGGATCTGATCATCTCCGGCGGCTACAATATCTATCCCAAGGAGATCGAGCTGGTGCTGGATGAGCAACCGGGCGTTCTGGAGAGCGCCGTGATCGGTGTGCCCCATGCCGATTTCGGTGAGACCGTGCTGGCTGTGGTTGTGCCGGAGCCGGGTGTCGAGCTGGACTGCGACGCAACACTCAAGGCTGCGACGACGGAACTGGCGCGGTTCAAGCATCCGCGTAAACTTCTGCCGGTCGATAATCTTCCGCGCAATACGATGGGTAAGGTGCAAAAGAACCTGCTGCGCGAGCGGTTCGGAGATATCTTCTCAACCGCTTAGCGGAGTGCTCCGCGCAGGATTCGACCCGCGCGGAGCGATTGGCCTAGCCCAACAGCATATCGTCAGCGAAGACGATCTCATCTGCGTCGCGCACGCCCCAAAGCTCGATCCGGTCGCGGCCACCTTCGAGTGTCAGCCGGACACCGAAGCCTAGGTCCCGGACATGGGCGATTTCTGCCCCGCCAAGATCGATCACATCGTGGTCGACGTCGAAATCCTTGATCACGGTCTTGTCGCGGCGATGATCCTCTGCCTGCGCGGCAGAAAAGATGAACGTGTCCATGCCGCCGCCGCCGAACGCGATGTCGTTGCGTCCCGATCCCATGGTGATCTGGTCATCACCCGCGCCACCGAAGACAAAGTCGTTGCCTTGACCTCCGTTGATCTCGTCCGAACCGTCGCCGCCGAACAGGACGTCGCGACCGCGTCCGCCCAGCACTACGTCGTCGCCACCTCCGGCAAAGACCACATCATTGCCGCCCTTGGCATCGATCTCGTCCGCGCCTTGCGTGCCGAACAACACATCGCGGCGATTGGTGCCTGCGATCTGGTTGAGCACGGGTTCGAACTCGAAACTGACGATGACAGGGTCGTGGTCCGAGTTGCGCGCCGGGCTGTCGCCATCAAAGAGCGTCGGGTCGCGTCCGAAGTCGAGGTTGTAGTCAATTGCGTCGGCCTCATCGGCATTGATATGCCACTCCGTCACGCCCACCACGTTGTCGGCGAGAGCGTCGTTCGCAAGGGCGTAATCGAGTGTTCCAATCTGGCCGTCGAATACAAAGGAATAGGCATTCTCACCCAGCGTGGCGGCGGCAAGATCGGTGTAGCCCGCATCTGCCAGTACGGTCAGCGGGTCTTCCCGCGCGTAGGCATTCAGATCTCCAAGGATCAGCGTGTTCTCGGAGCCTTGTCCGGTCGGATCGCTGGCGAGCCAATCCGCCAGGATATCTGCGGCCTCGGTCCGGGTGGCGTTGTTATTGCCCTGGCCGTCGCCTTGATTCTCGTCGACCTCAAGACCTGATAGCGAGCCTTTGGATTTCAGGTGATTGACCGAGATCGTGATGGTCTGGCCGGTATCGATATCCTCGAATGTCTGTGCGATGGCGGCACGATTGAGCCCTCGCCCTGCATCGAGCGGGTCGATGAAGTCGCGGCCTTCGAACTCGGTCAGGATCGCCATGTCGCCATTCAAGTCGACCCGGTCTGTCCGGTAGATCATGCCATTGGCAATGGCGTCACCGCCTACGAATTCCTGGCCCGGATCAACGAAGGCGTAGACATCTTCACCAATCGCCGCGTTCACACGGTCGACCAGATCCTGGATCGCGAAGCTGTCGCCCGCGAAGTCATTCTCGATCTCGATGAGACCCAGCACGTCGGCATCAATCTCGACAATTGCATTGATGAGTTTCTCTGCCTGCCGCTCGAACTCTTCAGGCGAGTCTGCCCCGCGCGGGTCGAGGCCAATATCCGTCTGCGCGCCCTCCACATCAATCGTCGTGAAATAGTTCAGCACGTTCAGGCTTGCGACCTTGAAATTGCCACCCAATTCTTCGGTTGTCTGCGGGCGTGGGGCCGTCTGCTCGTAGACCCCTTCGGCGGCGTTAATGCGAAACTCGCCGAAGGAAAACCCCACGACGCCGGAGATTTCCGAGATCGTGTCGCCCATGCGGAAGCTGTCCTCGGCGGTGAGCACGCCGTCATTGCCGTCGATGATCCGCAACTCGTCCGGGTTCTGACTGGACAGGCCATCATCGAGCACGAGCGTGCGCGCGGCGGTCTCCTGCAAATGCTGCTCGAACGCGGCGACATCTGGCGCATTGTCTTGTGTGAACTGGACCGGGCGGCCATCGGACGTCACGTTGTACTGGCCGAAGCGATCAAGGTTGAACAGCTCGGACACGGTCATGTCCTGCTCGATATTCACCAACATGCCCTCATAGGCTTCGAGATTGGCGACGTAGTTGCCGTCGTCATCCTGAAGCACGGTGGCGGTCGGGAATTCGACATCCACGGCCGTCGGTAGCATCTGGTCAGTTTCAAGAACCGCGACGACATCTGCAGAGATCTGTGTCTGCCCGCGGAATTCGGACACGGTGCCGGTGATTTCCACGAGGTCGCCAATTCCGACATCGATATCGGGGTTGCTGCCATCGAAAATGAAAATGCCTTCGGAGGTGAGATCGTTGAAATCGTAGTCGATTTCTTCTTCCTGGATGTAAAATCCGTTGAGATCGCCCTGACTGCCCAGCAGACCGTCCTGGAAATCGGCGGTAACAATGGCCCGAACGGTGACGACTTGGCCTATCAGGGGGCTCAGATCGTCTTCGCCGATCTCTGCCAGATTAGAAGTCGTCGCCTCGCCCTGAATTTCGCTGATGAGCGTGATCTCGGCAGGCGGCGCGATCTCGTTGCTTTCGCCGGGGGTGGCGGTTTGAACGACAAATTCGCCGGACCCATCCGGCAGGCGCGCGACAGATTGGGTTTCGCTGTCACCGTTGGCGTCTTCGTTGAATTGCTCGGTCAGGCCGAGCGCCGCGAGCAGGCCTGTGTCATCGGCTTCATTCGTGTCATAGACGACGGCATCGATCAGATTTTCGGTGGTCGCTGGCGTTCCGTTCGCGGGGGGCGGTCCGCTGTAGAGCGCCACGGCGTCGGCGCCATTTTGTAGCCCATTGGTCGTGAATTCGATCAGGTCGACATTGGGCACATTTGCGGAGCCTACGACGAAATACCCGTTTTCATCTGTGGAGAAGCCGTCGAGCGAGATCGCGTCATAGGACGCGTCGCCATTGCCGTTGAACAACACAAGGCTCAGCCCGTCCAATGATGCATTGCCGACGCCCCCGTCGTAAATCTCGATGAATTCCGCGCTGTCGGTGCTGGCTTGATCCGCATCCACCTCGTTAATGACAAACTGCGCGCCGGGCGGAGGTGTCACAGGCCCACCGGCCGGGAAGGGCGTTGTGGCGGCGGAATTCGTGGTTGCGCCATCAAGCGCGTTTGGTCCCGAGAATGTCCATTGGCTGATATCGAATGTCGGGCTCGCTGTCGTGCCGGGATTGCGAGAGGCCCAGCCGTCGAGATACTCCCACGGCTGCCCAGTGCCATCCACACTAATCTCGCCAAACGTGTCGATCACGGTGCCGTTCTCGAACAGCTCGATGGCATCGTCGCCATTGATTGACGCCACGCTCGAGGTGAAGTCGGGCGCGAACCCGAGGAAGCTTTCAAACGCGTCGCTCTCGGTGCCAATGTAGAGATAGGTGCCCGCGGCCGCGGCTTGCGCGGGGAAGGTGAATTCCTGCCCGTCCGTGCCGCCGCCGTTGTTCGCGGCGCCGACGCCGAAGACCGATAGATCGCTTACATCCGCGGCAACCAGAATCTCGATCGCTTTCGGCAGCCCGCCGGGCAGCGGACCATCCAATACGCCAGTGATAATGAGAGACATCCGTATCCTCCTGAAAACTGCCCGCGTCACATACGTGCGGGCTCTTTGATTTTATGTGGTTGCGCGTAACAACTGCATGAAATGCCGACGGCAGTCTTGCCGCATGGCACATCAGAACTGGCCGAAAAATACAGGCCGATCGCGCGGGAACGTCCGACCAGCGAAGCGCAGAAATTCGGGTCTGGCAAGGGGGAAGGCCAGCGAGGGGAGCGCTGGCCTTCCGGGACCTTACGTCAGTTGCCTATTCCGTCGGCATTATTCTGCCGCAAGATCCAGAACAACGGGCGCAGGGTAGTCGGGTGCCGTTTCACGGGCGTCGCGTTTTTGCCGGCGATACACCAAGGCATAGAGCGGCGGAGTGAAGTAGAAGGACACGACGGTCGAAAGCAGCACACCCCCCGCAATCGCGACCGCGAACGGAGGCCAGAATGCCCCCCCTTCAAGGATCAGGGGAAGGAAACCGCCGAAGGTCGTGATCGTGGTCGATATGATGTGTCGGCTCGACCCGGTGACCACACGCGCCATTGCGGCGCGGTCGCCTGATGCTGCCTGCGGGTCCTGTTGCAAGCCTGTCAGGATAATAATCGCGGCGTTGATCGACACACCGATGGACCCAATGACCCCGATGATCGCATTGATCCCAAACGGGTATTGCATGATCGCGAGCGACAGCATCGACAGCCCTGCGGACAAAACGCAAACCACAAGGGCGATCCCGGTGAGGCGGAAGGAATTGAAGGTTAGCGCGATCGTGGCGATGGTCAGCGTGACGATCAGACCAACAGAGGCCAGAAGATTTCCGACCGTATTGGAGCGCGCGTCGCTGTCGCCACCAAGCTCGAGCGTATAGCCCGACGGCAGCGCAAAGCCGCGCGCGTCGAGTGCGGTGAGCACCTCTTGCAACGCCTCTTCCGGCAGGACGCCGGGGACGATGAACGCCTGAACCGTGTTCTCGCGCAACCCATCGGTGCGGGTGATGACGCTTTCGGAAGGCTCGACGATGAGGCTGGCCAATTCCGACAATGGTACTGCGGGAAATGCCCCCGTGGCAGAGACCTGCGCGGCGTTCGGCAGCAAGATCGGCATGTCGGCGATCGCCTGCAGGTCGCTGTTCAGGCCGTTGCCCAATCGCACGCGCACGGGCAATTGTTCAGTCCCTTCGACGAGCGAGCCTCCGGTCAGACCAACCAGCGCCGTGTTGAGTTGCGCGGCGATGTCGGTCACGTCGAGACCAAGCAGCCGGGCCTTCACCTCGTCGATCTGGAAGCGCACCTGCGGCGCACCACCGTTCACGCCAGCCCTTGCCTGGGTCACTACGTCCAGATCCGCCATGATCGCGCGCACCTCGTCTCCCAGCAGGCGCAGCGTCGAAATATCCTGCCCCTTGATGGAAATTTCGACCGGGGCGTCGACGGGCGGGCCCTGCACAAGACCGCGCACGATCACTTGCGCATCGGGGAACGCCGCGTCGAAGCGGGCCTGCAGATTGCGTACAAGTCGATCTGCGTCTTCGTTCGTGACCGTTGTCACCATCGCCTGCGCGAAGCCGGGCTCCTGCGCGCGATTGCCGACGATGTTGTAGTAGAAGGCGGGCCCGGATTGGCCAACGGTCCAGTATACGCTTTCGACACCGGCATCGGCGCGGATAACGTCGTCCATTTCGGCGACGGTTTGTGCGGTTTGGCTGAGGGCAGAGCCAGATGCCATGTCGATCTCGATATAGAACTGGTCGCGCTCCACACCCGGAAAAAATTGCGCCGTCAGTGTGGGAAACGCGGCGAACCCCAGAACCGGCAGGATCAGTGACACGGCGATTGCGCGGATCGGGTTGTTGACGGCAAGGCGGATTGATCCTTCGAACACGCGCGCGAGGGCGGGCATAGATATGCCACGGCTCAGCGCCGTGCCTTTGTCAGCCTCCGGAAGAATCCAACCGGCCAGCGCGGGCGTGACTGTCAGGGCGACTACTAGCGACCAGATAAGCATCAATACCACTGCGATTGCGATGGATCCTACGAAATCTCCCGCAGGCCCCGGCAACAGGATCATTGGTGTGAACGCCAGCGCCGTCGTGACGGTTGAAGCCAGCAGCGGCGCCGCAAGCCTGCGTACCGCGTCGCCGACCGCATCCTTGCGCGCCATCCCGTCCTGCAAGCGCCTGCGCACCTCGTCGGTCATCACGATCGCCGCGTCGACAAGCAAACCAAGCGCCACGATCAATCCGGTGACCGACATCTGGTGGATCGGCAAGCCGATGAAATTCATCGTGGCCAAGGTGGCAAGAGACACGACCGGTAAGACCAGCGCCACGATCATCGCTGCGCGAACGCCCAACGTGATGAGAAGAACCGCAACGACGAGGCCAACGCCAATCGCCATGTTCGTTCCGACATCGGCAAGCCGGTCCAGTGTGTAGGTGCTTTGATCGAAGAGGAGCGTCTCTTCGATGCCAAGCGGTACTTGGCTGGCGCCCGCGTCAAGCTCGTTACGCAGGAAGCCCATCCAGCGATCGATCTGCACGTTATCTTGGGCCAGGACACCAACCAGGATCGCGGGCTTTCCGTTTGCAATTGCGTATTCGGATACGGGGCTGCGCGGTCCACGATCGATGGTCGCGATGTCGCCAAGCGTCACGGTCGCACCCTGGTCATTTTCGCGCAGAACCACCTGCCGCAATCTGTCGAGCGTCTCGATCTCGCCGGTGACGGAAATCGTCAGATCGACATCGCCCTGAAGCCGTCCCGACTGAACCTTGCCATCGGCCTTTGCAATTCGGTTTGATATCTCGGCTGCGGTTAGCCCGAGCGCGGCGGCCTTGGTCGGGTCGACGCTGACCAGAACTTCCTCTTCGGGCACTCCGAAAAAGTCGACGGCCCGGGTGGAGGGGATCGCGCGCAAGCGATCGCCCAAGGCTTCGGCATGGCGCGACAGGACTGTGACCGGCGTCCCTTCATCGAGGCCGGTAACCGAAATGACCGCGGAATAGGCCGAGATGCCTTCGGCGTTGAATTCCGGTGCCAGAACGCCTGGGGGAAAGTTGCGTCGAGCGTCCTCCACGGCATCGCGCGCTTCTGCCCAGACCTGCTCGATCAAGGCCGCGTCAAGGGTTTCCAACAGCTCGACAGACACCACCGAGACGCCCGATCGGGACACCGAGAAGACAGTGTCGATTTCCGCGATAGAGCGCAGTTCATCTTCGATTTCTGCAGTGACCAACGCCTCGACCCGTTCGGGATCGGCGCCTGGGAACTGCGTGGTTACAGTCGCAAATAGATTGGTGATGGTGGGGTCTTCTTGCCGTCCCAGCGACAGGAAGGACGAAAGGCCTGCTGAGACCAACACAAGGATGGTCAACGCCACAAGGCGCGGTTGGCGGAAGGTCAGGGTTTCCATCGCGCCGCTCCTACATCGACCGGGTCGGTTGGACCCGCTGGCCAACGGTCACCCGCTGCGGACCTTCATCAATCAGAAGCGCACCGTCTGGCAGGCCTGTGCGCACATAGACGCGCGTACTTTCGGCATGCAGCACTTCTACGACCGCGGCGCGAACCGTGTTTTCGTCATCAAGCGCCATAACGGTCCATTGACCGCGCACGCCCTCCTTGAGACTGGTGATCGGCACCCAGACCCCGTCCGCTGGAACCTTCTGGCGCAGGATCAGCATGGCCGTTTGACCGAAGGCGGCACTGGTTGCTTGGGTTTCGAAAATTGCGGTGCGCGTCCGGGTGACAGGGTCAATGTCGGGACGCAAAGTGACCAACCTCGCGGTCAGCTCTTCTCCATTAATCTTTATCAGCGCCTCGCGCAGGTCGGCCTCAGCCACATCCAGCGAAACGCCGAAACGCACCTGCGGATGTGAGAGCTTAACCAGACTCATCAGGGGCTGACCCGCGCCAAGGGTCTCGCCGCCATCCACAAAACGCTGGGTGACGCGGCCATCAAATGGCGCCCGCAGTTCGGACTTTCCGATCCGGATATCGATGTTGCGCAATCCCGCCTCGATCTCGGCAATGCGCGACCGAAGCTCATCTTGCCGAGCGACGGCTTCGTCGACGCCTTCCTGACTGGTGAAGCCGCGTTTGTTCAGCTCCGCCCGGCGTTCGGTCGTCTGAATTGCGAACTTCAATTGAGCCTTCGTCGCGGATCGCGACGCTTCAAGCTGGCCGCGTTCCGCCTGTAAAAGCGACAAGTCTTGGCGTGCGAGCGTTTGCCCCGCAGCGACCTGCGCTCCTTCGTCTACCAGAACTTCGTCTAACTGACCGGGAAGCTCGAATGAGATGGATACGGTTTTGTTCGGCTCGATCTGTCCGACGAATGCACGGGTGACGTCGTATCCGTTCTTTCGATCCAGCGGCGTCGCTGAAACCGGGATGATTGGTGCCGGGTCAGGTGATGGCGCGGCGTCGGCGCGACGCGTTAGCTCAGTCGCTCCAAATTGAACACTTACAGCTGCGCCCGCAAGGATCGCGAGGGTGAGGCCCACACGCCCGACACGTCGAATTGCGCGGCGAAAGCGTCCCGGCTTTTCGGGGGCATCGGAATGGGGTTTGCGATCAGACATGGCCGAATCCTTTGCAAGTTAGTCGCGCTAACATAAGTTAGAAGTGCTTACTTTGACAAGTGCTACGGGTTCTGCGATGGATTGGATCATGAAAGAGCCAACAAAAACGCAATCCTTGAAGACGACTTCCGAGCCTGAGAGCGGCCTTGCGAAATCGGGATATCACCATGGTGATCTGCGCGCGGGCCTGATCGAAGCGACGCGCCGCTTGGTCGAAGAAAAGGGGCCCGACGGGTTCTCAGTCTCGGATGCATGCCGCTTGGCGGGCGTGTCCACCGCCGCGCCGTACAAGCACTTCAAAAGCAAGACAGATATGCTGGTTGCCGTCGTTCTTGAGGGGATGGCGCGGCACCGCGAGAACATGGAAGCCTCGCTTGCAGAGATACCCGCCAAGTCGCCGCAACGCATCAAGGCGTTGGGCTCTGAATATGTGAATTTCGCGCTGGAAGAGCCGGGGGTCTTTCGGTTGAAATTTGGCGGATTCACCGACGGGCTCGATGACGAGCGGCTGCAGCAAGCCGGGGAGCAGACTTTCGGAATTGTTTTGCGAGAAGTCGCGTTATGTCTGGATGAGAAGTCCATTACCGATGAGGTGCGCCGCCGCGGTTTTATGCTTTGGAGTTTTGTGCATGGCCTGTCTTTCATACTTCACGATAATCGCCTGTCGAAAATGGGGGGTGATGTCGAATTGGATTTTCTGTTGCAAGACGTCGCCGAGCGCGTATTGGCCAATTAGATGCGGTCCAAGCTTCTGTCGCCCGAGGTTTTTGGAGCCTCGCAGATGTCCCAGAAGCGATTAAGCGTGTCGATGGTTTCGCGCATTTCAGAAGTTCCAACCGGTTTGACGACGTAGCCGCAAGCCTGTCTTTCGTAGGCACGATCAATATCTCGCGGATCGTCAGAGGTCGTAATTACCACGACGCGTGATTTGCGCAGGCCTTCCTCATGTCGGAGCGCTTCAAGGAAATCATGGCCGTTCATGCGCGGCATATTGATGTCCAAAAGAATGACGAATGGGTCCTCAATCTTCGTCTCGCAATGCCGTTCTTTCAGAATGTCCAGCGCCTCCAGCCCGTCATGGGCGCGGACGAGTGCGTTTTCGTGGCCCGAGCCCTTCAGCGCGCGCCTAAACAGAATGACGTCGATGTCATTGTCTTCGACAAGAAGTATATTCATCTGCTTTCCCCTCATGCGGCTTGCTCGCACGGTAGTTCATTCGGCGACGAAGTTTCGATCGGCCAAAGAAACCTGAAAGTAGCTCCCTTACCCGGTTCTGACTCGACCCAGACGTGTCCCCCGTTCTGCACAACGGCTTTCTTGACAATAGCGAGGCCAAGACCGGTACTTTCTGCCGCAGAGCTCATGCGCAGGGTCTGGAACATTTCGAAAACCTTGGCGTGGTAGGCTTCGTCGATGCCGGGCCCATTGTCGCTGACGGCAATCTCCATCCAGTCACCCGACTCTGTCGCTGTCAGGATCACCTTGATGGGACGTTTGTTGTCGTGATGTTTGATCGCGTTGGTCACCAGGTTTTCCAGTACGCGGCGACATGAACTTGGCGCGACAGAAATCTGATCGACCGATCCGTTAAGGTCGAGCGCGTCTGAAGGCAGGTCGAGATCTGATCGCAGGTCCGTTACGAACTTGCGAAGGTCAAGTGGAGGCTCGTCAGCTTGCGCGCACCCGGACCGAGAGAACTCAAGAATTCCGGACGTGAGGTTCTGCATTCGGCGCACCCGCTCCTCGATAAGCTCCAGGCCCATTGCGACGTCCGGGTTTGCATCTTTCGATGACATGTATTCCTTGAGATCTTCCCGAAGCAGTCCGGTCAGCCCGCCGATGCCACGAATTGGTGTCTTCAGGTCGTGTGACGCCGCATAGGCGAACTGCTGAAGCTCGGAATTGGTCCGCTCGAGTGTTTCGGTCTTCTGCCGTAACTCTTCCGTCACGCGGTCCGCGTACTTGATCGCGGATTTGTGCGCGCGGGACAGCATCAGGAAAATCGAGATCAGCAAGGCTTCGATGATCAGGCCGCCGATGAGGATCAGAATCGGCTGTGACACAGAGTTGCCTTGCCGAAAGGCAAGGTTTGTTCGCACGTCCAATTGCCACTCTCTGCCGTAGAGTGGCAGCTTGATTTCCCGCGTAAATAGCGGGTCCGGGTCATAGAGTGGATCGTCTGCGAGGTGCTCATCATAGATCGTCTCGCCATCGTCAGAGATCGACAGGTTTATCTGTCTGAGCTCTTGGGACAGCAATCCATCCAGCAACTTGCGAACAACAAAAGGCGCGTAGACCGCGCCGAGGAAATTCTCACGCCGTGAAGTGACATCCGGTTGCGGACCACCTGCAAAAAATGGCGCATAGAAGAGAAATCCGGGTGTGGCTCCCTCGTCCTGTACCAACACGATCGGTCCGGTGATCTGGGCTTTGCCGGTGTCGCGGCTCGCAAGAGCAGCTGTTCTGCGGTTTTCCTCATGGGCGACGTCCAGGCCGACTGCCGCCGCGTTGCTGGCCTGCGGTTCGATAAAGGAAATCGGCATGCTTACGGCTTGGTCGTGTTGCGGATGGATGACGAAGTCGGCCCGTTCAGCCCTTCGCGTGCGCAGATACTCTTGATCGTTGGCCCCATCGAGGAAGTGGATCACCCCAATCCCGTTGATGCCCGGGTATCTCTCTTCAATTCTAAGATTTTGAGAAAAGATGCGCCATTGCTTCAGCGTCATGTCGCCTCCATGGGACTCGACGGCTGAAACACCGGCCCAAAGAGCATCCTCATACTTGTTCATCCGATCTTCGATCAGGCCCACGGTCCGATCCAGCGAGCTTTCAAACCGTTGCCTGATCTGCTTTTCGACCTGTTGTTCGGCGATTTGCCATGCGATCAGCGTCATCACCAGGGAGAGGAGAACAACGACCCAATGCACGCCTTTCATCCCCGTTGCCGGGATGAAATCGCTGAGCCAGTTCCGGCCTGATCTGAAGGACTCTCCGACGTGCATAAGGCGAATTCATCGGACTCAATGCTTTACATCCCGTAAATCCGGCAGCTCTAGCGCGGCTCAATCACGAAGTCCGCGAGCAACGAAAAGCATCATTGCGCTTGTTTTCCTTGAACGTTCCGATGCTTATATACATCTCGAATTTTACGGATTTTTGCTGAAATGGCAGCTTTGACATGGAACTCGCGACCGAAACTTTTGCTCTGAAAGGTCTGTCCTGCGCGGCCTGCGCGGGGCGTGTTGAGCGGGCATTTGCGGCCGAACCGAAGATAGTCCAATCGTCCGTTAACCTTGCGACCGATACAGCGACCGTTACATGGGACGCGGATCTATTGGCCGTTCAGGACATCGTTGGCGTCGTGGAAGGTGCGGGTTATGGGGCGGAGCTTCTTTCGCCGCAGGACGATCCGGATCAGGCCCGCGACGTAGAGTACGAAGCATTGCGCCGGGACACAGCCATTGCGGCGTTCCTGACACTTCCGGTCTTCTTGGTCGAGATGGGCAGCCATTTTGTGCCGGGGGTTGCTGCAGCTCTGGATGCAACGATTGGAATGGCCACACTCTGGATCATCCAGTGGGTGATGATTACGGCCGTGATGGCATGGCCGGGGCGAAGGTTCTGGATCGCGGGCGCGCGGTCGCTGGTTCACGCCGCGCCCGATATGAATGCTTTGGTCGCAATCGGAACCACGGCAGCCTGGGCCTATTCCAGTGTCGCGATTTTCCTTCCGGCGGCGCTGCCGGATGGTGCGCAGAAGGTTTATCTGGAGGCCGCAGGGGTCATTGTTACCCTCATTCTTCTGGGCCGATTGCTGGAGGTGGGCGCAAAAGGACGCACCGGGGCCGCAGTCGCGCGGCTGCTGCGGTTGACCCCTAAGGAGGCGATGGTTCAACGCAATGAAGAGTGGGCTGTCCTGCCACTCTCCGAGGTTCGGGTCGGCGACCGCATCCGCCTGAGGCCCGGCGAGCAAGTCCCCGTTGATGGCACCGTCAGGGCAGGCGAGAGTTTTGTGGACGAAAGCATGATCACGGGCGAGCCGACCGCGATCGCAAAATCGTCTGGGGACCATGTCGTGGCCGGGACGGTGAACGGAACTGGCATGGTCGAGTTTGAAGCGACCGCGGTGGGCCAGGACACGGTCCTGTCCGGAATTGTGCGCATGGTCCGCGAAGCGCAGGGGGCGAAGCTTCCGATCCAGGCGCTTGTCGATCAAGTTGTACGGTGGTTCGTACCGGTGGTCTTGGTGATTGCCAGCGCCACGGTTCTGATTTGGCTGGCGTTCGGGGCGCAGTTTGGACTGGCGCTTGTGGCCGGCGTGTCGGTGTTGATCGTGGCGTGCCCCTGCGCGATGGGCCTTGCGACGCCGACTTCGGTGATGGTCGGAACCGGGCGCGCGGCGGAAGAGGGCGTTCTGTTTCGCAAGGGTGATGCCCTGCAAAGATTGTCCGATGCCAAGGTCATCGCCTTCGACAAGACGGGTACGTTGACGGAAGGCCAGCCAGAGCTTTTGGACATAGTCACGGGGAAAGGCGAAGACGAGGACGAACTTCTCGCTCTTGCAGCAGCGGTCGAGCAGTATTCGGAACACCCGCTCGCCGCGGCGATTGCAAGGGCCGCAGGTCAGCGCGGATTGAAACTGCGCGATGCGCGGGATTTCCACGCGACAGCCGGAAAGGGTGCTGTCGGAATTGTCGAAGGCCGAAAGGTAGAGATCGGGTCCGCAGGTTTTCTGAATGCAAAGACGCCATTCGCGGAAGAGACAGCGCGCCTCACCGAAATGGGCCAGACGGTTGTTTACCTGTCGCTCGATGGGGAGATCAGGGCAGCTTTCGGGATAGCAGACCGGATCAAGGATAATGCGCGCGACACGATTTCGGGTCTGCATGCCAAGGGCTTCCGCACGGTGATGATCACTGGGGACGCCGAGGCCACGGCGCGCGCTGTAGCGCGCCAAATCGGGTTGGACGATGTCATCGCGGGTGTGATGCCGGACCAGAAGGCGGCCGCGATCCGCGATCTGGGCGACGGCGTCGCCTTTGTGGGCGACGGGATCAATGACGCCCCCGCCTTGGCGCGCGCGGATGTGGGCATCGCCATGGGCACCGGTACAGATGTGGCGATGGAGACGGCTGATGTGGTGCTGATGTCCGGCAACCTCGCCGGTGTGTCCAAGGCGCTTGAGGTCTCGCGCCGCACAATGCGCAATATTCGGCAAAACCTGTTTTGGGCGTTCATCTACAATGTGCTGCTGATACCGGTTGCGGCCGGTGTTCTCTACCCCTTCGCGGGCTTGCTGTTGTCGCCGATGTTGGCGGCCGGGGCGATGGCTTTGTCCAGCGTCTTCGTGGTGACAAATGCCTTGCGTCTCAAGACAGCAGGCGGGCCACTCGCCTGAATTCGCCCGACAAGACTTGCATCGTGAAGCCCTCTCGTATCTGGTTTTGCGTGAGCTAGTCGAAGGGTCAGATCGATGCCAGCACCGGAACACAAAAGCTACGATGTCGTCATCGTTGGTGGTGCGATGTACGGCTCTTCTGTCGCGTGGTGGCTGTCGCGCAATCGAGATTTCGGCGGAACGATCTTGGTGGTCGAGCGCGATCCGACCTATGAGTTCGCCTCAACCTCGCACACCAACAGCTGCATTCGGCAGCAATTCTCGGCCGAGGTAAATATCCGGGTTTCCCAGTTTGGCGCGGAGTTCATCAAGAATTTTCGCGAGTTCATGCAGGATAATGAGGCGCCCGACATCCTTCTGCAAAGCTACGGATATATGTATCTGGCCGACACGCCCGAATTCAACGAGACCTTGCGCACGTCCCAGCTCGTACAGACGCGGCTTGGCGCGGGAACCAAGCATCTCAGCCCGGAAGAGATTGCGCAGGCCTATCCATTCTACAATCTTGATGGCATTCTTGGTGCCAATCATAACCAAGTGGACGAGGGCTATTTCGACGGCGGAACGATCTTTGACTGGTGGCGCAAGGCGTCGCGCGCGGCTGGGGTGGAATTTCTCCATGACGAGGTTGTCGGGGTTGACCTCGCGCCGGATGGTCGGCGCGTCGACGCGGTGCGGCTTGCGTCTGGTGAGGTAATTTCCTGTGGCACCTTCGTCAATTGCGCGGGCCCTCGCGCCGCGCAGACGGCGGCGATGGCCAAGATCGATATCCCTGTCGAGCCGCGTAAGCGCTACACTTTCATCTTTGACGCCGCGGAGCCGCTGGATCGCGACCTGCCGCTGACGATTGACCCCTCGGGTGTCCATATGCGTTCCGATGGGCGCTACTATTTGGCTGGATGCCCGCCTGACCATGATACGGCCGTGGGCTACGAGGACTTCCTGTTCGACCACTCGATCTGGGAAGAAAAGGTCTGGCCGGTCATCGCGACCCGCGTACCTGCCTTCGAGCGCGTAAAGCTGATCAATTCCTGGGTGGGTCATTACGCGTTCAACACGCTCGACCAAAACGCGATTATCGGACCCCATGACCATGTGGAAAACTTCATCTTTGTGAACGGATTCTCCGGGCACGGGCTGCAACAATCCCCAGCCATGGGACGCGGCGTTGCGGAGTGGATTACCTATGGAACGTATAAATCCTTGGACCTGAGCCCCTTTGGCTACGGGCGAATCGCCCGGGCCGAGAAGTTTGTGGAAAAGGCTGTGATCTAAAACGCGGTCTTGTCGCCGCCCTTGAGCGCAAGAATCGTGCGAGCCTCATCCGGCGCCGCGATGCGGCGCCCGACCCCTTCGACGATCATCCGGGCACGTGCGACCTGCGCCGCACTGGACGGTGCCATGACACCCTTCTCAAGCCAAAGCGAGTCCTCCAGGCCGACGCGAATATTGCCGCCTTGCGCCGCGGACAGGGCGGCCAGCGGCATCTGATGGCGACCTGCGCCGAGCACGGACCAGCGATACTCATCGCCGAACAAACGATCTGCCGTGCGTTTCATATGCGCAACGTCATTGGGATGCGGGCCGATCCCGCCAAGCAGGCCAAACACCGTCTGGATAAAGAGCGGCCCCGTCACGAGCCCTTGATCGCGGAAATGCGCGAGGTTGTAGAGATGAGCGGTGTCGTAGCATTCGAATTCGAACCGCGTGCCGGCGTCCTTCAAAGTCTCGAGAATATATCTGATGTCACGAAAAGTGTTGCGGAAGATGATGTCATGATTGCCAAGATAGTCCTCTTCCCATTGATGCGTGAGCTCGGGAAACCGGTTGAGCATGCCAAAGAGGCCGAAATTCATCGAACCCATGTTCAGCGAGGCAAGTTCGGGTTGCCAGTGCTGGGCGGGCTGTACGCGCTCTTCGACCGTCATCGTCGGCGCGCCGCCTGTGGTGATGTTGATCACCACATCCGAGCGCGCCTTGATGGCCCCAAGGATCGGGGCGAAGGCCTGCGGGCTTTGATCGGGCGCGCCGGTTTCGGGATCGCGGGCATGGAGGTGCACGATGGCAGCACCGGCTTCAGCAGCCTCAACGGCTGCATCTACGATCTCCTGCGGGCGCACGGGCAGGGCTTTTGACATGGACGGGGTGTGGATCGCGCCGGTGATCGCGGCTGTGATGATGACGGGATTGGACATCGCAATGCTCCTTTGCGGTGATAGTGTCCGATCACGGCAAGTCAGGGAAGGGCGCAGGTATGGATTTGGGACTAAACGGCCACCGGGTGATCGTAACAGCGGGCGCTTCTGGCATTGGGCGGGCGATAGCGGAAGGCTTCCGAGCGGAAGGCGCACGGGTTATCATCTGCGATATCGACGAGGCCGCGCTTGCAGGCGTTGTCGGCATGGAAAGTGCGCGGGTCGATGTGTCGGATCGGACGGCGGTCGCGCGCTTCATGGACGAGAGCATAGCCGCGATGGGCGGGCTTGATTGTCTGGTCAACAATGCCGGGACCGCAGGTCCGACGGCGGCCGTGGAGGACATGCCGCCGGACGGCTGGGACGACACGCTGGCGGTGTGCCTGACGTCACAATTCAACACGACGCGCTGCTCGGTCGAGGCGCTGAAGGCCAGCCGGAATGGCTCGATCATCAATCTCTCCTCGCTGGCAGGAAGGGTCGGCTTTGCCATGCGCACGCCCTACGCGGCAGCCAAATGGGGGGTGGTCGGGTTCACCAAGTCCCTAGCGTTGGAGCTGGGGCCATCCGGGGTCCGGGTGAATGCGATCCTGCCGGGGCTGGTCGCCGGTGACCGTCAACGCCGCGTTCTCGAGGCCAAGGCGCAACGATTAGGCCAGAGCTACGCAGAGACCGAGGCGCAGGCCTTCTCTCACGTCTCGATCAAGGAGTATGTGACGCCAGAGCAGATCGCGGATCAGTGCCTGTTTCTGGCGTCCGAGCGCGGGCGGACGATCTCGGGGCAAGCGATCTCGATCTGCGGGGACACGCAGCGTCTGGCCTGAACGGGTGTCAGGCGCAAGATTTCCAAACCGGAGGGTCAGAGGTCAGCCGACCCTCCGGGTAGAATACGGTTAAAGCAATGAAATGCAGATCAGGCGGCGAGAGCCGCGCGTGTTTTGCCGATCATCAGCGCGGCTTCGGCGGCCTCGCGGCCCTTGGTGACGAAGTGCTCGCGGTAGATCGCCATATGGTGCTCCGTTTCCTGAAAATGATGCGGGGTCAGGGAGACCGAAAGCACCGGAACCCCGGTATCGAGCCCTGCGCGCATCAGCCCATCTACGACCGCCTGCGCCACGAAATCATGGCGGTAAATCCCGCCATCGACCACAAGCGCGGCGCACGCAACGGCGGCGTATTGACCCGATCCGGCGAGTTCTTTTGCCAAGAGCGGCATCTCGAATGCGCCCGGCACATCGAAGATATCCGTCTGCGCCGCCGGGATCAGCTGATTGAAGCCCACAAGGGCCTGCGAGACGATATCGGAATGCCAGTTGGCTTTGACGAACGCGTATTTTGTGAGTGTCATTTGTAATCTCCTTCGCAACAGACACGTCACAGCGGCGATCACGGGCACGCCTCCCCATGACGGGGCTGCGCGCTCGTTCTCTTTCATCCGGACTATGACCGTCGGCTCAGGAGTTGCACCTGATCTGCTGACCCCTCTCTCGCGAGAGGGCGCTCGCGGGCTTACGGCTGATGCCGCTTACCGCCGGTGGGGAATTCCGCCCCGCCCTGAGAACGTGCCTAAGATTGCAAGCGCATGCGGGGCGCGCAAGAGCAATTGCGTCTCACGTTGCGGCGCGTGCGACCATTCCGAACAAATCGCGCGGATCATCGGGATCGGCGAGCATGTCGAGGTCGACGAAATGGGGATATCGCTCCAGCTGGTCGCGGACATAACGCAGGGCCGAGAAATCTTCGGTCGCGAAGCCGACACTGTCGAACAGGGTGATCTGCTCGGGACTGGAGCGGCCCGGAACTTGACCCGTCATCACGCGCCACAGCTCGGTCACCTGATGATCGGGATCAAGCTGCTGGATCTCGCCCTCGATACGGGTTTGCGGCGGATACTCCACGAAAATATCCGAGCGCAGAAGGATGTCGCGGTGCAGCTCCGTCTTGCCAGGGCAATCGCCCCCGATGGCGTTGATATGCACGCCGCTGCCAACCATGTTGTCGGTGAGGATCGTCGCATATTGCTTGTCTGCGGTGCAGGTGGTGATGATCTGCGCCCCGGTGACAGCCTCTTGTGCAGACGCGCAGGTGACCACCTTCAATCCGGTTGCCTGCAGATTGCGCGCGGCCTTTTCGGTTGCCTCAGTATCGATATCATGGAGCCTGACGGTGTGGATACCGACAACCTGCTGGAAGGCCAGTGCCTGAAACTCGCATTGTGCGCCATTGCCGATCATCGCCATGGTACCAGCGCTTTCAGGCGCCAGATATTTGGCCACCAGCGCAGAGGTCGCGGCTGTCCGCAGGGCGGTCAGGATCGTCATTTCTGACAACAACACCGGATAGCCATTGTCCACGCGCGCCAAAACCCCGAAGGCCGTGACTGTCTGGAACCCGCGCGCCATGTTGGCCGGGTGCCCGTTTACATACTTGAACCCGTAGCTCTCGCCATCAGAGGTCGGCATCAACTCGATCACGCCCTCATCGGAATGCGCCGCGACGCGAGGGGTCTTGTCGAATTGCTCCCACCGCTTGAAATCCTGCTCGATGTACTCAGCGATTTCGGCAATCATCCGGGCGGGGCCGATCGCGTTCACGAGGTTCATCATGTTGTCGACCGAGACGAAGGGGACAAGGGCGAGTTTGGATGGTTTGGACATTAGAACCTCCGGGTGGGACGGTCGAGCACCTTGCGGCCCATCAGGCTTGCGCAGAGATCGACCATGAGGCTGGCCGTGCGCCCGCGCTCATCGAGAAAAGGGTTGAGCTCGACCAGATCGAGCGAGGTGACGAGGCCGCTGTCGCAGAGCATTTCCATCACCAAATGAGCCTCACGAAACGTTGCACCGCCCGGCACCGTGGTACCAACGGCGGGCGCGATAGCGGGGTCGAGGAAATCCACGTCGAGCGAAACATGCAGCGCGCCGTTTGCTGCGCGCACCCGATCAAGGAAGGCGCGTAGTGGTGCTGCGATGCCGTGCTCGTCGATGGCGCGCATATCATGCACATCGACCCGGGCGGCTGCGAGTGCCGCATTTTCTGCCGGATCGACCGACCGAATGCCCAGCATGCAGACATTGGCGGGATCCACTTTGGCGCGGAGCGGCGGGTAGGCATCGAACCCGCCAAGACCGCAGAAATAAGCGACCGGCGTGCCATGCAAATTGCCGCTGCCCGTCGTTTCCAGCGTGTGGAAATCCGGATGCGCGTCGAGCCAGAGCGCGAAAAGCGGCCTGTCTTTTTCGGCCCAATGCCGCGCCACTCCGGGCACAGTTCCGATGGACAGGCTGTGGTCTCCGCCAAGAAAGATCGGCATCGCGTCGCTGGCCGCGGCGTCGAAGGCGGCTTGCTCAAGGGCTGTGGCCCAGCCAATCGTCTCGCTCAGATCATGGATCGCAGGGTTCGAATGCTTGGTGGCATCGACCGTCTCCGGGCGCACGTTCCCGCGGTCGTCGACCTTGTGGCCAAGACTGACAAGCGTGTCTTCCAACCGAGCCGTACGAAAGGCGTCCGGGCCCATGATGCAGCCGGGCTGACTTGCGCCAGACTGGACCGGAGCGCCGACAAGGGTGCAGGTTTTGGGTGTCATGGATGTCTCCTGAATTGGTTCGAGACTAGTTGTTTCTGGTGTCGAAACAGACAGAATTTTTGGAAAAAATGCCGATTGTTATTTACAAAATGTGAAATAGGATGACATTTTGCAAAGCATGGACGAGATAGACCGCGCGATGATCGCGCATCTCAAGATGGACGGACGCGCCTCTATCACCACCTTGGCGGGTCAGCTGGGCGTATCTCGGGTGACCGCGCAAGCCCGACTGAAGCGGTTGGTGGATTCACGCGTGATCCGAAAGTTCACTGTGGAGCTTGGCGACGCGCGGCTGGATGCGTCAATCAAGGCCGTGATGATGGTCGAGGTGGCCGGTACTCACGCAAACGCGGTCGTGCGCAGGCTTCGGCGCATGCCGGAGATTGACGATCTTCATACGACGAACGGGGTTTGGGACCTTGTGGCCTTTATCGAGGTCGCGAGCCTTCCCGATTTTGATCGCGTGCTGCGTGAGGTGCGCGAGATTCCCGGGGTGACCCGATCAGAGACCTCGCTGATGCTCGATCGCGCGCAGCGTTAACTGGCGAAAAAAATCGCTACAAGTTTATCTGTTAAGCTCTGTTTACGTCGTGGGGGATATACCGACCAGTGATCCACGAGGCCTAAGCATGAGTTCCGACGACGTCCGCCCCATAATTATCAAGCGCAAGAAGGTGTCCGGCGGCGACGGGCACCATGGTGGCGCGTGGAAAGTGGCCTACGCTGACTTCGTGACCGCCATGATGGCGTTCTTCATGCTGATGTGGCTGCTGAACGCCACGACGGAGCAGCAGCGCAAGGGGCTTGCCGACTATTTTGCGCCGACCATTGCGATCGCGCGGGTGTCGGGCGGTGGGGACGGCGCGTTTGGGGGACAAAGCCTGACGGCAGAAAGTCAATTGCCGCAAAAGGGCGATGGCGGATTGATCGAACTCGACCTGTCACAAGCCAGTGCAGACGGCGCGCTTGCCGCGATAGAGCAGGCGGAATTGGAAGCCTTGGCGACGGGAATTCTCGGCAAGGGCGGCGACAGCCTGATCCGCGAGATGGCGATGGAACACATCACCACGCAAGTGACCGATCAGGGCCTTGTGGTAGAGATCTTCGACATAGAAGGCGCGCCGTTGTTCGATCCACAAACAGGTCGACCCACTGCGATCCTGCAGGAAATCTCTGAAGTTTTGGTCGAGGTCTTTCGTGCCGTGGAGAACCGCATAGCCGTGGCCAGCCACTCTCGCGCATACCCATCTGTTCTGATCGACAATCCCGCTTGGGACATCACTACAGATCGGTCGCAGCTAATGCGGGAACTGATGCTATCTGACGGTGCGGACCCGAACCGGTTCGAACGAATGATCGGATTTGGGCAGAGCAAACCGCTGGTTCAAAATCCAATGGCGGCGCGCAATAACCGCCTGGAAGTGACGCTACTGCGGGAAATATAGCGAAATACGCGTAATTTTATCTGTTAGCGGCCTGTTAAGCCCGACCCGTCATAGTCGGCCTCAAGTTGAAAGCATCAGAAGGGCGCAGCATGACAATTTCCTCCTCTCTTAACGCGGGCGTTGCGGGTCTTGCCGCCAATGCCAGCCGGTTGTCCACGATCTCCGACAACATCGCGAACTCCAACACCAACGGGTACAAACGAGCGGAGACGAGTTTCCATTCGATGGTGATCTCCAACGGCCGCGGCACATATTCCGCAGGCGGGGTGCGGGTGACGTCACAGCGCTTGATCGACCAGGCGGGCTCGCTTCTGTCGACCTCCAACTCGACCGATCTGGCCGTGCGTGGCCGTGGCTTCCTGCCTGTCACGACGGAATCCGCCGTCAATTTGGAGACTGCAGATATCCCGTTCCGCCTCGCGACGACAGGGTCATTCAGAACGGATTCCCAAGGCTACCTTCGCACGCAGACCGGTATGATGCTGCTGGGATGGCCCGCAGATTCCGACGGTACGGTTCCGACGTTCCCGCGCGATACCTCTGACGGGCTTGAGCCGATCCAAATCAATGTGAACCAGTTCGCGGGCGAGCCCACCACGCGGATGAACCTCGGTGTGAACCTGCCGGCGACGGAGACGGAATTTGGGGCCAGCGGTAATCCACTGGAGCTTTCCGTCGAATATTTCGACAATCTTGGCACATCGCAAAACCTGCTCGTGACCTATGAACCGACCCTTCCAGCCAATTCGACTGACGGCGCGACGAACATCTGGACCATGACCTTGCGAGACTCGGCCAGCGCCAACGCCGTTGTTGGTGAATATCGTCTGACCTTCGACGAGACACGCGGCTCTGGCGGGACGCTTGCGCAAGTCGACGAGATATCGGGCGGATTGTATGATGGGTCGACCGGAAGTTTTCAGGTTCAGCTCGATGGCGGCCCGCTTGACGTAACAATCGGCGAACTTGGATCAGGGACCGGTATCACGCAGTTGTCGGATAGTTTCGCCCCCACACAGATCACCAAGGACGGCTCGCCTGTGGGCAACATGACGTCGGTCGATGTCGACTCCAACGGGTTCGTTCAAGCGACTTTCGATATCGGTATCACGCGGACGATCTATCAAATTCCGCTTGTCGACCTGCCGAACCCGAATGGTCTGACCGCTTTGGATAACCAGACATATTCGCCGTCCAATGACAGCGGCTCGTTCTTTCTTTGGGATGCCAGTGACGGGCCCACGGGAGACATTGTTGGCTATGCCCTGGAGGAGTCCACGACCGACGTAGCGGGGGAATTGACCCAATTGATCCAGACCCAGCGTGCATATTCTTCCAACGCGAAGGTCATCCAGACCGTGGACGAAATGCTGCAAGAAACCACGAATATCAAACGCTAGGGCGTCGGGGGCTTAAAGAGTGAGTATTTCATCAGCATTGTCGAATGCGGTTTCCGGCTTGGGCGCGGTATCGCGCTCTGCCGAGCTTGTTTCGTCCAACGTGGCCAACGCCATGACCGAAGGCTACGGTCGCCGAGAAATTCAGCTCGGTTCTTCCCAGACTGGCACGCGAGGCTCGGGCGTGCGTGTTTTGGGAATCGAGCGCATGGTCAATCAGGCCGCCTTGTCGGACCGCCGTCTCGCGGATGCAGGCGCGAGCTACAGCCAATCCATGGCGTCCGTGCATCAGGTCATGGAGCGGGTGATCGGGACGCCGGAAGATGAGGCCTCTTTGTCTGCGCATATTGATCGTTTCAATCAAAGCCTGATCACTGCCGCCGCGAACCCATCAAGCGAGCCGCGCCTCGCGTCGGTTCTTGAAAGCTCGAAAGCCCTCGCCGCGAAGTTCAACTCTGCCTCGGATGAGGTGTCACGGCAGCGCGAAAGTGCCGACAAATCCATCGGGAACATGGTCGCGTCGCTGAACGAGGCCCTGTCAGACGTGGATCGGCTCAATGACGAAATCCGACGTCAGATTTTCACCACCGGGGACGCGTCTGGGCTGATGGATCAACGTCAGATCGTGATCGATCAGATCGCACGTATTATCCCGATTTCCGAAGTGGCGCGCGACGACGGCCAGGTCGCGCTGGTCACACCCAATGGCACGACGCTCGTGGACGCGGATGCCGCACAATTCACGTTCTCGGTCACGCCCGTTATCACACCTGACATGACACTTGCCTCGGGCGCATTGTCGGGGCTGACATTGACCGGCGCGGCAAGCCAAAGCGGCACGGCGCTAGATGCCATTTCGGGCGGATCATTGGCCGCGAAATTCGAAATCCGCGATACGGAGCTTCCACGGGTCCAAGATGATCTAGACGCGCTCGCGGCAGATCTGATTGACCGCGCGGCGGTCGCTGATCCGTCTTTGTCGGCTGGCGTGCCCGGACTTTTCACAAACAGCCAATCTCTGGCAGGCAGCCCCTACGTGGAGGGTCTTGCGTCAAGATTACAGGTGAATGCGGCCGTCGACCCGTCGCAAGGCGGTGCATTATGGCGGATCCGCGACGGTGTAGAAGCCGGTGCCTCCGGCGCTAGCGATGACAATACCAGATTGAGCGCGCTTGTGGACGCGATGGCCGCCAGCAGACAACCCGTCGGAGGTGCATTCAGTGACGCCGGTTCAGCCTCGGCCCTTGCTTCTGATCTGGCGTCCAAGACCGGACAGGCCCGCTTTTTGGCGGAACAAAGACAAGGGTTCGAAGCCAGCAAAGTCCAAGCGTTCTCTGAAGCGCTGCAAGGATTTGGCGTCGATACAGACCAAGAGATGCAAAAGCTCCTTCTGATCGAACAGAATTATGCGGCCAATGCAAAGGTCATCCAGACCATCGACGACATGCTCCAATCATTGCTGAGGATCTAGACATGAATTTCACAAGTGTAGGAGATCTTGCGCAAAACCTTATGCTGCGCAGGCAAGGGGCCGGGCTGAAAACCGATCTGACGCGGCTGACGCAAGAGCTCACAACCGGGAAGCGTCAAGACATCAGCTCGCATGTTGGCGGAGACTTCAGTGCCTTGGGTAGCTTGAAGGCCGCCGTGCGCCGACTCGATGCGTTTAGCCAGGCCCGAGCGGATTTTGGTATTCGGCTCGACGCCACGCAGACAAGTCTGGGATCGCTTCAGGTAGCCGTAAGCAACTATGGGACCGATATTCTTGCGGCCTCCAGTCTGGAGCAACGCGACGGGCTGGAGGCTCACGCAGCAACCGCCTTCAGTCGTCTCGACCAAGCGGTGTCCTATCTCAACACGCAAAGCGCGGGGCGGTATCTTTTTAGCGGGACGGACAGTGCGCAAAGGCCACTGGCCTCCGCTGACGATATCATGGCTGCCTTGCGACCAATCGCATCGACCGCAACGGACGTTTCCGATCTGAATTCCATGATTGATGACTGGTTCTTCACACCCGGCGCCGGGTTCGAGACCGCTGCGTATGGAGGTGGGTCAGAGGTCGTGAAAAACGTCGCGATCTCGGAGCAGCGAAAACTGGATCTTCCGATCAAGGCCGATGATACCGTGTTTCGCCAGATGCTGCGCGACCTCGCCATGACGGCCCTCGTGGCGGAAGACGCGAGCGTGCTTTCTCCGTCGGATGAACGCGCGGTTCTCGCGCAAGTGGGTGAGAACCTGATCGCCGTGGAAGATGATCTGACCGCGCTTCAACGCGACATCGGCTTGTCCCAAGGCGTGCTCGAGCAAGAAGGCGTGGCGGCGGATGTCGAACGCAACAGCATCTCCTTGGCCGTGTCGGAAATCGAAAATGTCGACCAATTCGAGACCGCGAGCGCATTGGAGGCCGTGCAATACCAGATCGAAACTCTGTATGTTCTGACGGCTCGAACGTCCCAACTGCGGTTGACGGATTTCCTGAGATGAAAAGAGCTATAGTCATCTTTATCTCTCTTTGGCTGACAGGCATCGGCGCGGCTGTCGCGTCTGAAGTGCGTCTGAAGGACCTTGTCGAATTCGACGGCGTCCGGGGCAATGACCTGGTCGGATACGGTCTGGTCGTAGGCTTGAACGGTACGGGCGACGGGCTTCGAAACTCGCCTTTCACCGAAGAGATGATGGTCAATATTCTTGAGCGGCTTGGCGTCAACGTCGGTGGCGAGCAATTTCGTCCAAAGAACGTGGCGGCAGTTTTGGTTACATCCGTCCTGCCACCATTCGGGCGCGCAGGCAGCAAGGTGGATGTGACCGTCTCAGCGATTGGCGACGCGAAAAGCCTGCTTGGCGGCACTTTGATCATGACACCCCTAAATTCGGCCGATGGCGAAGTTTACGTCGTCGCGCAGGGCACAGTCATTGCGGGCGGTGTGTCGGCAGAAGGCGACGCCGCACGCGTCGTGCATGGCGTTCCAACCGCAGGGATCGTGCCGTCGGGGGGACGGATCGAACGAGAAGTCGATTTTCAGTTGTCTGATTTGAGTAGTTTGCGCATGGCCTTGCGTACTCCAGATTTCACGACGGCCGAGCGAATAGAAGAAGCGATCAATCGCGCACTGGGGCGTCGTGTTGCCTTGATGTTGGATGCAGGGACCGTGGAGTTGAATATCGATGCAACCGGTCTTGCGTCGCCCGCACATGCGCTCAGCCGAATTGAGAACATTCGGATTGAGCCCGAACGCCGGGCACGCGTCGTGGTCGACCAACGATCGGGAACAATCGTCATGGACGAAAATGTCCGGATATCCCGCGTGGCCGTAGCGCAGGGAAATCTCACACTCACGATCGAAGAGGCCCCGGCCGTGGTTCAGCCCAATCCCTTCGCAGAGGGCGAAACGGTTGTTGTGCCGCGCACGACTGCGGCCATTGAGGAGGAACAGGGGACTGGGCTCGCGGAAATCTCGCCAGGCACCACCTTGCGGGACGTCGTATCAGGCTTGAACGCACTGGGTGTGACGCCGCTCGACATGATCGATATCCTAAAAAGCATCAAGGCCGCAGGCGCATTGCATGCGGACTTGATTGTTCAGTAAAGGAAATCCGGACGTCAGAAATCGAGGTTTTCGACACTCAGCGCATTTGTCTGGATAAAATCGCGTCGTGGCTCAACGACGTCTCCCATCAGTTTGGTGAAAATGTCGTCCGCCTCAGCCATATCTTCTACGCGGACCTGAAGCAGCGTCCGTGCGTCTGGATCGAGGGTCGTCTCCCAAAGCTGATCGGGATTCATCTCTCCAAGACCTTTGTAGCGTTGAAGCGACAAGCCTTTTTCACCCTCTTCGAGGATGGATTGGAGCAGATCAATGGGGCCGTAGACTGGCTGGAACCGATCCTTTCGCACAAGTTGCGTGGGTTCAGAATATGTCTCCTGCAGAGATGGCGTCAGTTGCCCAAGTCTGCGCGCTTCACCGGAGCGAAGGACATTCCCGTCGAGAACGCGCACCTCATCGACACCACGCAACACGCGCCAGAGGCGTATACCCTTGTCTTGGGTTGGGCGACCCTGCCAGCCACGCTCGTATTCGAGGGCGATGAGGTCAAGGCGAGCGGCAACCGTGTTGGCTACCCCTTGCAGATCGCTCTCCAGCTTGCTTCCGTCAAACGCGCCGGCGATGGCAGATTGCTCCAGAATATGTTGCGGGTAGTGCGTCGGAAATGCCTGAAGAATGCGACGAACAGTGCGCGCCTCTTCAATGACGCGACGCAGATCCTGGCCCGTGATTTCTTCGCCGCTGCCAAGTTTCAGAACCGCGCCCTCGGTTCCCTGTTCGATCAGATAATCCTCAAGACCAATCTGATCCTTGATATAGACCTCGGATTTTCCGCGGGACACTTTGTAGAGTGGCGGTTGAGCAATGAACAAATGGCCGTTCTCGATCAGTTCTGGCATCTGCCGGTAGAAAAACGTCAGCAGCAATGTGCGAATATGTGCGCCGTCCACATCGGCGTCCGTCATGATGACGATCTTGTGGTAGCGTAGCTTGCGGATGTCGAACTCGTCCCGCCCGATGCCCGTTCCGAGCGCCATAACGAGGTTGCCAATCTCCTGCGACCCAAGCATGCGGTCGAAGCGCGCACGCTCGACGTTCAGAATTTTGCCACGCAGTGGCAGAACTGCCTGTGTCTGACGGTCGCGTCCGGTCTGGGCAGAACCACCAGCAGAGTCCCCCTCGACGAGGAAGACTTCTGTCTTGGACGGGTCTTTTTCAGAGCAGTCTTTCAACTTGCCAGCAAGGAAGTTCACGTCAAGAGCCGACTTCCGACGGGTCAATTCGCGCGCCTTCCGAGCGGCTTCTCGCGCCTGCGCGGCTTCGACAATCTTACTGACGATTATACGGGCCTCGTTCGGGTTCTCTTCAAACCACTCCGCGAGTTTTTCATTCATCAGCCCCTCAACGGCCGGACGCACTTCGGAGGAGACGAGTTTATCCTTCGTCTGCGAGCTGAACTTCGGGTCCGGAACCTTGACGGACAGAACACAGGTCAACCCCTCGCGCGCGTCATCGCCGGTGAAGCTAATCTTTTCCTTCTTGGCGATCCCAGAGGTCTGGGCGTAGGCGTTGATCGTTCTGGTCAGCGCACCGCGGAAGCCAGCCATGTGAGTGCCCCCATCGCGTTGGGGGATATTGTTGGTAAACGGCAGCACGGTCTCGTGATAGCTGTCGTTCCACCACATCGCGACTTCGACGCCGATCTCGTCCCGTTCGCCGGTGACATAGATCGGTTCTTCCATCATCGGCGACTTGGAGCGGTCGATGTATTTGACGAATTCCTTGACGCCGCCTTCGTAGAACAACTCGGAACGAAGCGGCTCGGCAGGACGTTCATCTTCAAGGATGATGCGAACGCCGGAATTCAGGAAGGCAAGCTCGCGCAGACGCTTTTCCAGCGTCTCGAACGAATAGTCGCGGTTTGAGAACGTGTCGACCGAAGCCATGAACCGCACTTCGGTGCCGGTCCGGCCCGGAGTTTCGCCGACAACCTCAAGATGCTTTGCCGTAAAGCCACCTTCGAACCGCGCGACGTGCTCCTTGCCATCTCGCCAGATGCGCAACTCGAGCCAGTCAGACAAGGCGTTCACCACGGAGACGCCCACACCGTGCAGGCCACCCGACACCTTGTAGGAGTTGCTGTCGAACTTACCGCCCGCATGCAGCTGGGTCATGATGACTTCGGCGGCCGAGACGCCCTCTTCCTTGTGGATGGCGACCGGAATTCCGCGACCATTGTCGGACACCGAAACCGAGCCATCGGCGTGAAGTTTGACGTTTACAGCGTCCGCATGACCGGCGAGTGCTTCGTCAATTCCGTTATCGACAACCTCGTACACCATGTGGTGCAGGCCGGAGCCATCGTCCGTGTCCCCGATATACATACCAGGACGCTTGCGAACTGCCTCTAAGCCTTTGAGAACTTTGATGGAATCTGCACCGTATTCTTCAGGCGCATTCGGGTTTTCGGACATAGAGATGCCTTCTTGTTATCTCCCACGAAATATACGTGTTTTGAGGCAGATTGTCACGGGTTTGACGCAATATATTGTGGTTGAACAGCAACTTGTTCCGCAGGGTTATCCAAGGCCAATCACGACACCCACGAGGATCAACAGGCCGCCTGAGATCAAGTTCAGGCGCTCGAGTGATTTCGGTGATTTCAACAGCCCACGGACGCGGTCAACAGACAGCGCGAGGCAAAGATTTCCGACGAGGGGGACGATGAAACTCATCACGCAGATCGCCAAGATGTCGAGTGCGGTGACCCGTGTCAGGTCGAAGAACCCCGGAAGCATGCCCATGTAGAACAGCACGGCTTTCGGGTTGGCGAGGATCACCGCGAGCCCTGCGACGAAGCCGGCCAACATGCCGGGGCGCATGAGCCTTGCGTTCTCAGACAGTTGTTTGTCTGCATTCTTGATCAGCAGGACACCCATCGCGACGAACATGACGACGGCGACCCAGCGCAGCGCATCCATAAACCAACTGACCTGATCCACGATCCATGCGACGCCGAGGATCGCGATCAGCGGCCAGAGGACGTCCCCCACGACAACACCCAAGGCGAGCGGCCATGCCGCGTGGAAACCACCAGACATCGCACGGGCGAGTAGGCCGACCCAGACCGGGCCCGGGGTCAGGAACAGGACCAACAGGGCGCCGGAGTATAGCAGCAGTTGGAAGCCGGTGATTGTCATCTTAGATGCAGCTCCGACTGGCCGTTATGCTCTGATACCTCGAAATGCTGGGCACGACCGCCGAGCTCTGCAAATAGCTCCGCCCCCGTGCCGGTCATCCACGCTTGGGCCTTCAGAGCACAGATCTCGTCATACAGCGCGGCGCGGCGATCCGCATCGAGATGCGCCGCGACCTCATCAAGCAGGATCAGAGGCGCCGCACCAAAATCCTGCGCGAGGGCGCGGGCGTTGGCGAGGATCAGTGACAACAGCAGGGCCTTCTGCTCGCCGGTCGAGCATTGCTTCGCCTCGACGCCCTTAGCGGTGTAGATCGCACCCAAATCCGCGCGATGGGGGCCGACAAGGCTACGCCCCGCGCGCAGATCGGTCTGGCGGGACGCTTGCAAGGCGCTCAAGAGTGCGGCTTCGCTGTCGATCAGATCCGCATCTTCCGGGTTTTCAATGGAAAGGCTCGCCGTCGGAAATGCTGTCTCGGCTTCGGCCATTGCCGCGCTGAGCCTTTCGGTTGCCATGGCGCGGTTCGCGATGATTTGCGCGCCGGCTTCGGCCATCTGCTGCTCTAGCGCGCTGTACCACATCGCGTCGCGGACCATATCCTTCAGAAGACGATTACGTTCGCGCATGGCTTTTTCGTAGGCGACCGACACTTCAGCGTGCTTCGGCTCGAAGCTCAGCGTGATGCGATCGAGGAACCGGCGACGACCGTCGGCACCTTCAAGCCACAGCCGGTCCATCGCAGGCACCAGCCAGACAATCCTTGCGATGCGTCCAAGCGCAGTTTGCGGGGCGAGTTTTCCATCGACCCGTACGGTGCGTCCGGCACCGCCTTCTGACGATGTTTCCAACTCATGGAGTTGACCAAGCGACGTCAGGCACGCCGACACCTTCCACCCCAAGGCTTCCGGCTTGCGGGCAATATCTTCCATCTTCGCGCGGCGTAATCCGCGACCCGGGGAGAGCATCGAGATCGCTTCGAGGATGTTGGTTTTGCCCGCACCGTTCGCGCCGAAGATCGCAACCGGGCGGCCATCGGCGGAGATGTCGACCCGCCGATGAGACCTAAAATGAGAGAGGGTAAGCTCCGAAAGGGAGAGCCCGGCCATCGCGCGCGTCAGACGCGCATCGGCATCACGACGTAAACCGCGGATTGATCATTGCCTTCGCGCATCAGCGTCGGGTCACCCGCGGAGTTGAACATGAACACGGCATTCTCACGGTCAACCTGACCTGCGATTTCCAGCAAGTATTTGGCATTGAAGCCAATTTCCAACCGCTCATCGCCGTAGGCCACTGCAAGCTCTTCCTCTGCCGCGCCGCTGTCAGGCGCGTTGACGGACAGGATCAATCGGTCTTCGTCGAGCGCCAGTTTAACCGCGCGGGAGCGCTCGGATGACACGGTCGCGACCCGGTCCACGGCCCGTGCGAACTCCGCAGCATCTACCTCAAGCTTGCGCGTGTTACCCTGCGGGATCACCCGAGTGTAATCGGGGAAGGTGCCGTCGATCACTTTGGACGTCAGCGTGATATCGGGTGTCGCAAAACGAACTTTGGTTTCGGACACGGAAACAGCGATCTGCATCTCGTCATCATCAAGCAGCTTGCGAAGCTCTGCGACGGTCTTGCGCGGGACGATCACGCCAGGCATGTCCGCCGCGCCATCCGGCAGATCGGCATCAATGCGCGCAAGGCGGTGGCCGTCTGTTGCGACGCAGCGCAGGGACTTGCCACCATCGGCATCGGCGACATGCATATAGACGCCGTTGAGGTAATAGCGGGTTTCTTCGGTCGAGATCGCGAATTTCGACTTGTCGAACAAGCGCCGCAGCATCGGGGCTGGCGCGGAGAAGTTGGACTGATACTCGGACGAGGCCATGACGGGAAAATCTTCCTTGGGCAAAGTCGCGAGCGAGAAGTTTGAACGGCCGGCTTCGACCGTCAGTCGACCCGACGAGCCGTCATCGGTCAGCACGACCAGCGCGCCATCTGGAAGTTTGCGCACGATTTCGTGCAACGTAGTGGCGGACACAGTCGTGGCGCCGGGACGCTCGACCTGTGCGGGGGCTTTGTCGACCACTTCGATGTCAAGATCCGTGGCGCGGAAGCTGACGCTGTCGCCTTCGGCTTCGATCAATACGTTCGCCAGGATCGGGATGGTGTTGCGGCGCTCGACCACCGATTGCGCCTGACCGACAGCTTTGAGCAGAGTTCCACGCTCGACACTGATTTTCATTTCCATCCCTCTCGGAAGATAGCTGGGGCGGAGAAGGTATCCTCTCCGCCCGCTTATGCAAACAATTTCTTGAAAACTCGACTTTTAGCGCGAGCCCGTCAAGCCAATTAGGCTTCCAGCATCCGCCGCAGAAGCTCTGCGTCTTCGGCAACCTGGCTATCTTGCGCTTTCAGCTCTTCGATCTTGCGTACGGCATGGATCACGGTGGTGTGGTCCCGGTTGCCGAAGCGCTTGCCGATCTCGGGATAGGAGCGCTGGGTCAGGTGCTTGGCCAGCCACATTGCCATCTGACGCGGGCGCGCGATGTTGCGTGAGCGTTTGGGCGAAAGCAGGTCGGACATGCGCACATTGTAGTAGTCACAAATCTTGCGCATGATTTCGTCCATCGTGACCTTGCGGTCGGACTGACGCAGGATGTCGGCGAGGCTTTCTTGTGCCATCTCAAGCGTGATTTCACGCCCGACCAGTGACGCCAGCGCGAAAAGGCGGGTCAAAGCACCCTCAAGCACGCGGACATTGTTGGAAATGCGGTGTGCGAGAAATTCCAGAACGCCGTCGGAGATTTTCAGCTCCTGATACTGGCTGCGGTACTGCTCTACCTTTTGCTGAAGGATGCCGAGGCGAAGCTCGTAGTCGGTCGGGTGCAGGTCGACCACCAAGCCCCATTGCAGGCGAGAGCGGATGCGCTCTTCCAGCCCGTCGATCTCACCCGGTGCGCGATCTGCGGAGATGATGATTTGTTTCTGCTGGTCGATCAGCGCGTTGAACGTGTGAAAAAACTCGTCCTGCGTGCTGTCCTTGCCCGCGATGAACTGCACGTCATCAACCATCAGCACGTCGACGGAGCGGAACAGGCTTTTGAAATCCATCATCTGGCGGTCGCGCAGGGCCTGGATGAAGCGGTACATGAACTGTTCCGCCGACAGGTAGACTACGCGCAGTTCGGGCGAGCGTTGCTGCAGTTCCCACGCGATGGCATGCATCAGGTGCGTTTTACCAAGACCTACGCCGCCGTAGAGAAACAAGGGGTTGAAGCTGACTGGCCCGCCTTCGGCGACACGGCGCGCGGCGGCGTGGGCCAGTTCGTTGGGTTTGCCGACCACGAAACGATCAAACGTGAACCGTTTGTCGAGCGGCGCGCCCAGAAGGGCCTCTTCCGTCGCGGTCGCCTTCTTTTGTGGTTTTGGGGCTTGGGGGCGGGCGAACTCTTCGGGGGCTTGCGCTTGTTTGGCTGGTGCGGATCGCTTTGGTTGAACGGAGAAACGTAGCCGGTCGACGCCGGCATCCAGCTTATCGAACTGGCGCAGCATCTCTTCGCCGAAATTTCGGGAAACCCAGTCGCCTTGGAAACTGGTCTGCACGCCGAACTCGGCGACCCCATCCTCGCATGATACAAAGGTCAGTGGTTCAATCCACGTTTGATAGTTGTTCTTCCCAATTGCGGTTTGCAGTGACTCGCGCGCTTGGCCCCAGGTGTCGTTTGTCATGTTCTTCCCGTTATGCAGATTCAGGACTGCCGCCATGGCAATCCCTGGGCCTTCCAACCGTTCAGGCCCCCCCGTCGTTCTTGCGAATCCAGATCGCCCTCAAATCCTTCGGCCACATTGAAGAGGTCAGGGGTGCCGGGCAGGTCACCGGACGATGCCGAGACTGCCCTGGCCGCGTTCATCGAACGCGCACCGGACCTACAGATGAAAAAGATCGCGGATGGGTGGCTGCCATCCAGGGCCTCTTTCACTTCTTCAACGAACCGCGGATTTACGGACATATCCGGATACTCACACCATTCGATCGTGATGACCGAACGGTTCAAGCTCGACAGATCAGGCTTCCCTACAAAGGACCATTCGGCCTTTGTCCTGACGTCGATAAGCACGGCATTTGGATCTTTTTCCAAACGGTCCCACGTGTGCGCTGGCAGCAGCTCTTGCACAGCCGGACCAGTGTCCGTGCTCATTCCATGTCCCCCCGAGACGAGTGAATCGCTAGGTATGGATAGCGACTGAGGACGGCGACTCGCAACTTATCTTCGTTCTTGACTCAGTCTTAGTTCAAACCCGAATCTCACGACACCGTGATACGGCCCTGCTAAGCCTCTGATCATAAAAAAAACGCGCCCGGAAAGGCGCGTTTTTTAAATTCGTGAACTCCGGTAGAGCGTGGCTACTTTTAGCCGAGTGCCTTCACCCGCGAGGACAAGCGCGACATTTTCCGCGCAGCTGTGTTCTTATGGACAACGCCCTTGGAGACACCGCGCATCAGCTCAGGCTGCGCGGACTTCAGCGCTTCTTTCGCAACAGAGGCATCACCGGACGCGATGGCCTCTTCGACGGTGCGAAGGAAAGTGCGGATGCGCGAGCGGCGCGCCTTGTTCACGGCGGTGCGGCGCTCGGTCTGGCGCGCGCGTTTCTTAGCTTGAGGCGAATTTGCCATACGTAAAAACCCCGATGGTTCGGTGTGTAAATCTGAGAGTGCGCTTCTAGGGGCGACTCGCGGGCAAGTCAACGCCCTAAATGGTGCTACTTGTCGCGGAATTGAGGCTCGCGTTTTTCAGCGAAGGCGGACATGCCCTCGGACTGATCCTCCGTCGCGAAAAGCGAGTGGAACAAGCGCCGCTCGAAGAGCAGCCCGTCGCTCAGAGAGCCCTCGTAGCTGCGATTGACCGATTCCTTCACGGCCATGGACGCCAGCTGCGATTTCTCCGCGATTTTTGCGGCTGCGGCCATCGCTTCGGACACGAGTTTCTTGGCGGGCACCACGCGGCTCACCAGGCCGGAGCGCTCCGCTTCTTCGGCGTCCATGAAGCGGCCTGTCAGGTGCATGTCCATTGATTTCGATTTTCCGACGAAGCGGGTCAAACGTTGACTGCCGCCAAGCCCCGCCATCACGCCAAGATTGATCTCCGGCTGGCCGAATTTCGCGGTGTCGGAGCAGATGATGAAGTCGCACATCATCGCAAGCTCGCACCCGCCGCCAAGGGCATACCCGCTGACGGCGGCAATGATGGGCTTGCGAACGCGCTCGAACTCTTTCGGGAAGTCGGAAAACAAGTCGTCGCCGAACACGTCCACGAAGCTCAGATCCTGCATTTCGGTGATATCAGCCCCGGCCGCAAAAGCCTTTTCCGAGCCGGTCAGAACGATACAGCGGACTTTGTCGTTGGTGCGGGCATCTTTGAGAGCCTCGCCCAGCTCGCTCAGCAACTCTGAATTGAGCGCGTTGAGCGCATCGGGGCGATTGAGCTTGATGAGCGCGATATGCTCTTCGATTTCGACGATGATAGTCTTGAACGCCATGCCGTGACCTCATTGATAGACGAACGCCAGACCTAGCACGTTCATTAGTTCGTGCAATTCATCTTTGACATGTTGGGCAGTAAAAGCTGGAGCGACCCGACTGCACGATCCGAGCAATTTTCGTGCCGCACCCCTCCGTTCTGCAGGTCTCGCCTTCCCGATCATAGACCGAAAAATTGTGCTGGAAATAACCAAGCTCCCCGTTGGTCTGACGATGGTCGCGCAAGGACGATCCGCCGGACTCGATTGCTTCGGAAAGCACATCCCGAATGGCGGGCACCAGGGAGGCAACGCGGGCTTTGCTGATCGCGCTCGCCTTCCTTTTCGGCGATATCCCTGTGCGAAACAGCACCTCGCACACGTAGATATTGCCCAGCCCCGCAACCAGTCTTTGATCGAGCAGAGCGGACTTGATGGGCGAGTTTTTGTGCCTCAGCTTCTCGACGAGGTAGTCTTCGTTGAACGTGTTTCCGAAAGGCTCTGGTCCAAGCTTTTCGATCAGCCAGTGATTTTCCAGTTGATCGGTCGGTGCAAGGTCCATGGCGCCGAAGCGCCGTGCGTCGTTGAAAGCGATGCGGGTGCCGTTTTCCATATGAAAAATCACGTGATCATGTTTCAACGCGATCGTCGGGTTGTGGTGGAAGTCCGCGCTAGGCTCTGAATCGATCTGCATGCGGCCGGACATCCCGAGGTGGATAATGAGCGACTCTGCGCTGTCGAGATCCAGCAGAATGTATTTCGAGCGTCGCCGCATCGCGGTGATCCGGCGCCCGGTTAAACGCTCCGCCATGCGATCGGGCAACGGCCAACGCAGGTCCGGCCGCATCACGTCGGCCCGCGCAATAGTTTTGCCTTCCATCACGGGTTGTAGGCCACGGCGCACGGTCTCGACTTCAGGCAGTTCCGGCACACGCGGCTCCTTCGTTGGTTCTTCGGGTCGCATTGTAACCCGGCAAGCTCAGCCTATAAGAAAGGTGACACTTGAAGGACTGCAAGATCAGATGACCGAGAGCGAACAGAAAACCACTCATTTTGGCCGACAATCCGTGCCGGAGGACCAAAAGGCCGGGATGGTGCATGGCGTGTTTACCAACGTGGCCTCCAAATACGACGTCATGAACGATGTCATGTCCGGGGGCGTTCACCGCCTTTGGAAGGACGCCATGATGGATTGGCTTGCGCCGCGCCCGGGCCAACGGCTCTTGGACGTCGCAGGCGGCACCGGAGATATTTCGTTTCGTTTTCTCAAGCGTGCGGGCGATGCCGAAGCGGTGGTGCTCGATATGACCGAGCAGATGCTTGTTGAGGGCCGCAAACGCGCCGAGGCTGAAGCCCTGTCCGACCGTCTGGACTGGATCGTCGGCGACGCGATGGCTCTGCCATTTGATGACAATTCGTTCGATGTCTACACGATCAGCTTTGGGATCCGGAACGTCACGCGCATTCCTGATGCCCTTTCCGAGGCGTATCGCGTGCTGCGCCCTGGCGGACGACTGATGGTTCTGGAGTTCTCGCAACTGCCTAATCCGATGATGCAAAAAGCCTACGATCTGTATTCGTTCAACGTCATCCCACGGATGGGCCAGGCAATTGCGGGGGATCGCGATAGCTATCAGTACTTGGTGGAGTCCATCCGCAATTTTCCCGACCAAGAGAGCTTCGCCGCGATGATCCGCGCTGCCGGGTTCGAGAATGTGAGCTTCCGCAACATGACATTTGGCGTCGCGGCGCTCCATGCAGGCTGGAAAATCTAGGTGCGCGGACCTCACAACGTATGGCGGCTGATCCGCACCGGCGCGACGCTTGAACGGACCGGCGCGATGGGCCTCGTGTTGGACGCGTTTCAGGCACCCCCTGCGTTGCGGATGATCGCGCGCATTCTGGGATGGCCGTTCAAGTGGCTTGGGCTCAAGGGGGATCCGAACATGCCGCCTGCGACCCGTGCGCTGACTGCGCTCGGGCCTGCCTATATCAAATTTGGTCAAATCCTTTCGACCCGTCCCGACATGGTTGGCGATGAACTGGCCGTCCAGCTTCGCGTTCTGCAAGACAAGCTGCCGCCCTTTTCGACCGATGTGGCGAAAGCCACGGTCGAGACTGAGCTTGGTGCGCCGGTCGAGATACTTTTCTCGGAATTCTCTGAACCGGTGGCAGCGGCGTCAATCGCGCAGGTTCATCGCGCACGCCTTCGAGAGACCGGAGAAGAGGTCGCCGTGAAGGTCCTGCGCCCGAAGATCGAAAAGGCATTCCGTAAGGACATCGACGCGTTCTACCTTGCCGCGAGTGTGATCGAGATGTTTTCGCCATCGTCGCGGCGCTTGCACCCCACCGATGTGATCAAGCATTTCGACGGTGTCGTGCAGGGAGAGCTGGACCTGCGGCTCGAAGCAGCGGCGGCTGGCGAATACGCGGCCACGACCGAAAACGATGCCGGTTTCGTGGTGCCAAGGACCTATTTTCATAAATCGAGCAAGAGCGTCATGACGCTCGAATGGGCCGAGGGCATTCCTTTTGGCGACTCAGAGTTGGTGGAGGCCGCGGGCCACGATCGCCGCGCGCTTGGCGAGCGGGTCCTGCAATTGTTTCTGCGGCAAGCCCTGAACGATGGTTACTTCCACGCCGATATGCACCAAGGCAACCTGAAGGTCAGCGCGGCGGGCGAGATCATTGCCTATGATTTTGGAATTATGGGTCGGATCGACGAATACACGCGCCGGGTCTACGCTGAAATCCTGATGGGCTTCATCCAGAAAAACTATCGCCGTGTCGCTGAGGTGCATTTCGAGGCCGGCTACGTTCCCGCCGATCGCGATATCGATGAGTTCGCACAGGCCTTGCGGGCGGTCGGCGAGCCGATTTTCGGCATGGATGCGACCCAGATCTCGATGGGCCATCTGCTCGCCTATCTCTTCGAGGTGACCGAGCGCTTTGGAATGGAAACCCGCACCGAGCTGATCCTATTGCAACGTACGATGGTCGTGGTCGAAGGCGTCGCCCGTTCGATGCATCCTCAGATCAATATCTGGCAGGTCGCCCGCCCTGTCGTCGAGGATTACATCAAGCAAAATATCGGCCCACGGGCATTGCTGCGCGACTTGGTTGCCACGGCGCAGGTTCTGGGCCGATTTGGCCCGAGACTTCCAAATCTGATGGAGCAGGCGCTTGCCGAGAGGACACGCGCTCCAGTCAAGGAAAGCAGGTCTCGGATCTGGCCCGATATTGGCCTCGTCGGTCTTGGCGCGGGTATCACTCTGCTGATCATTCTGGTTGCGCAGGCAATCTGATCACCTGAGCCCGCTGACAATCGACGCGGGATGCAAATGCCCCCCCTCTGTCGCGATGACCGCTTGGCCATCGATGGAACGGACCTCTAGAACCTCAGTGAAAAGGTCGGGCGTATGGACATCGATTATTTCATCGTTGCTGTACGCGATGACCTCAAAGGAATAGGTGCCGGACGCCAAAGTCGTTCCGTTCGCGCCGGTGCCATCCCATGAGATTTCGTCGTCGGAAACCGGTATGCTAGAACGCTGCACCTCGATTCCCTGGTCGTTGTACACGACAAGTTCTGACCTTTCTGCGAAGCTCGGAGGGTTTGCGACGATCGAGATCGGTTCACCATCAAAATGCGCCGGAGCCGCCAGACGAGCGTTCATTCCAACCCAGCTGGCCATGTCCCCAAGTGAAGACGACAGGAACTGCGTGTTCAACGTATCCAGCAACTCGTTGGTCTTCACCTGCTGCTCCACTCCGGAAAACGTTGCAAGCTGGGTTGCGAAATCCTGTGAATCCAACGGGTTGAGCGGGTCCTGGTTTTCCATTTGAACCGTTAGCATCGTGATGAATGTTTCGAAATCCGAGGACAGTGCATCGCGATCGTTCGTCTGAACAGGAGGCGTGCTGGCAGTCTGGATCGCCGTCGGATTGGGTGTTACTTCCATATGATTTCCTTCAAAACCTTAAGTCCAAGCCGTCGCCGTCTTGGATTGGAGAGTTGCGTGGTGGCATCTTGTCATCCGCTGAGAGGTTTCTGTCGGATGGCCCGATTGCAGTGTCTTCGGCAGAGTCCTGATTTTCAGTTTTCCCGTGACCGAACTGAAGATCTGCCCCGTCAAAACCAGCGTCGGTCATGCCTTCCGCCAATGCGTCGGAGTTGCGACGCATCAGCTCCAGGGTTTCCGCCTTTTCGGCAAAAACGGCTACCGTCATGCCGCTTTCCCTGTTTGAAAGGATGATCCTAATTTTGCCAAGCTCCTCAGGCTCCAGCCTGATCTCGACATCGTTTTTTTTGGAACCCTCCAGCGCAAGGGAGATTTGCTGTCCAATGCTTTGAGGCAGAGCAGGGCCCGCTGCTTGCGGTGCTATGCTAGGCTGAAACCCGGTCGCTGTGGGGCTGCCCGCATAGGAGGCCCCGAATGCGACATCTGGCTCTTCAACGAGATCTAGTTGCGACGAAAACACCTTCTGGACGTCGGCAAATGTAGCCCGAGCGGGCGTGGCGAAGTTGAGGGTAATTGGCGCGGGTTTGATATCGCTGGAGTGCGATTTGGCCAAGGTTGGCTCCGAAGTTACGTTCGCCGACATCTCGGCGATTGAGAGCCGTGGACCTTCTAGATGGCTCGAAGATGCCTTCGAAATAGGAGCTGCTGATGCCAAAATTGGGACGGTAGGCACGATTGGCATCGACTGAGCTGCCTCAATTCTTACCTTCTGTGGTGAGAGCTGTCCCGGCAAAAGATCTCTCGTAACTGCTTCAGAGACGGAAGCGGTTATATCCCGATCTATGGAGGTTTGATTTGCGCTGGTTGATCTCGCCAATGTTTCTGTCAAAAAGTTGAGCGGCGTGACTGGTCGAGCCGATGGCTCATCAACCTGAATACCAGCTTCTTGCTTGAACCTTCCGGGTGAGGTTTCACCGGCGGCGAGGTCCAGATTTTCCGCGGTCGTTTCGCGATTCGGCGTTTCTCGACCAAATAGGGTCACAATAGGCTGGTCCACGAATTCAACAGCACCAATAGGCGATATATAGATCAAGCCATCTGATTCTGTCGAAAGGCGATTTTCCTCATCGGCGGGCTCAACTTGCACCTGCGTCGGTATGCGCGTTTCGACCTTTGAACTCTCCCCGATTTCATCATGACCCTCTATTATCTGTGGTGGGCCGCTATCGGATGTGAAACCAATTTTTTGTTCAACTAAATCTCTTGCCGCGAGGCTATCAGTATTCGCGATGAGTTCAGCAGATTTCGAATCCGAACCTTTCTGAACGAAGCTTTGTAGTTCCGTGATAGAATTCCGGTCGGTATCATTGATTGATCCCACCATATCCAACTGAGGCAGAACAGATTTTGGCGAATGAGGGGCCTCGGTCAAATCTTCGCTCAAAAGCAGAGGAAGATTGGACTCTGATCCAGTTTTCTCGAATTCTGAATCCATCATTTCTTGAAAAGCATCTAGGCGTCCAACAGTTCCATCTTTTGCATCAATACTTTCTGATAACTGTTCTTCGCCTTTTGAGACAATGTTGCTGATCGGATTCTGGAGATTTGAGAAAAAGATCTGAAGAATTGAAGTCATTTTGGTGCCTCACACATTTCAGGTAGTTTCTCATCCATGAGTTACAGCTTCTTTACCTCTCAAGGTTATTTCATTGAAAAGTTTACAAATGGAGAATCTCCCGTGGAAATATTGTCGGGCTCGCTGCCAACGGCCGTTGACCAAAAGGTTTTAGCGCGATTAGACGCAGCCAAAGGTCTAGAGGCCGCATTTATTGCCGAAATGCTAAAATCAATAGCGCCTGACACAAGTAGTCAGGCTTTCGGTGGTGGGATTGGAGAGGAGCAATTCCAGTCTTTTCTATTCGAGAATCAAGCGCGCGCGATGGTAGATCGTGGTGGAATAGGGCTCGCGGAGCAGTTCGTGCGGAGCATGGAGAGGATGCCATAATGTTATCTAGAAAAGAAAAAACGGTTCTAAATCGCCTACGTATCATCATCACGTCGGAGCGAGACCTTCTTCTATCAGGCGAACTCAGTGATCTTTCGAGAATTCTTGATGAAAAGGCCAAACTGTTACATGCGCTTTCGGATTTGACCGACGCAGAGTTCGCATCGGCTGAGGTGTCGCAGATTTCGACGTTGATGAAAGAGAATCAGAACTTTCTTGGGTCCGCTCGAAGAGGGTTGGAGGCCGCAAAGTCAAGAATCGATCAGATCACCGAGTCTTCACATGGCTTTCGCACTTATACAAAAGAGCTTTCGCCGAAACTTCTTTAGGGTCAAGATGGTCTAGTTTGTTTAAAATTCGAAGCTCAAAGCGTCAGGGCTTAGCAATCACTTAATGAAATCGCGCTTTATTGCGAAGGCATCCTGCGATTGGGGTGGCGCACGACCTTGAGAATAGGTCGGCATAAGTCAAAAGGCTTTTGTCCCACCGGTGGTGGAAAACCGGCGTCAAAGGCGCCGAACCAAAAGGTATGAATAATGTCTAGTATTCTGACAAACAATGGCGCCATGGTCGCGCTGCAAACGCTAAAGTCGATCAATTCGGATTTGCTGAAGACGCAATCTGAGATTTCGACCGGTAAGGCTGTAGGTTCTGCAAAAGATAACTCTGCTCTTTGGGCTATTTCCAAAGTCATGGAATCTGATGTGAAGGGTTTCAAGGCGATCTCGGAAAGCCTTTCGTTGGGTGAGTCGACCATTGCAGTCGCGCGAACTGGTGCTGAGACCGTAACCGACCTGCTGACGCAGATTAAGGGTAAGGTCGTTTCCGCGCAGGAAGAGAACGTGGACCGGGTGAAAATCCAGGCTGACATTGATGCTTTGACTGCCCAGATCAATTCGGTTGTCGGGGCGGCTCAGTTCAACGGGCTAAACATGTTGCAGGGCACGGAGGACGTAAATATTCTGTCGTCCCTAGATCGCCAATCTGACGGGACCGTGGCCGCAAACAGCATTGAGGTCAACCGCCAAAGCCTCGAAACTGATGGTGGCGTTTTCGGAGCCGGGACGCTGCTGACCGATGGCAGCTCTGGCAGTGCGCTTCTCAGTGACACGACGCTCACGGCGACCGGCAACACGCTGAACATCAATGCGACCCGGGCGGCGGCTGGCGACTTCACCGTTACTCTTGGCGGAACGGCTGTCACCGTTGCTGCTGGCGCTGATACAGCCGCGACCGAGACGGCTTTGGTTGCAGCGATCAACGCTGCCGGGATCGAAGGCGTGACGGCAGAAATCGACTCCGGAAACGTGGTGCTGACGTCAACCCGCGCTTTCGAAGATGTGACCGTGACAACGTCTGCATCCGGTGCTGGCAACGCGCTTGAGGTCGGCGCAGCTGCGTCCGGAGTTTTCGCTGGTGAAATTGCGGAACGCGCTGAAAACATCACCTTCAGCCAGACCGGAAATGTTACCGAAGGCGATGGCTATCGGATCACGATCGACTCCAAAAGCTATGACTATATCGCAGGTGCTGATGAAAACTTCGAGGACGTCGTTCGCGGCCTGAAGACTGCGGTCGATGCGGGTCAAATCGAGGGCGTCACGACGACCGTGGCCCAAGATGACAGCGGTGCTTGGTCCATCAAAATCGATAATAGTGAACCGGATCTTTCGATCTCTGTCACTGGTCGTGCAGGTGGTGAGGCCTCTGGTGGTTTGTTCGGCCTCGACAATATCGACGTGTCGACCAACCAGGGTGCAGATGCAGCGCTTGCGAATGTCGAGACCTTGATCCAAAACTCGATCGACGCCGCGGCGGAGTTTGGCTCGGCTCAAGGTCGGATCGAAATCCAGGCCGATTTCATCTCGAAGCTGACCGACTCCTTGAAATCCGGAATTGGCACACTTGTCGATGCCAACATGGAAGAAGCGTCCGCGCGGCTTCAAGCACTGCAGGTTCAGCAGCAGCTGGGCGTGCAAGCGCTGTCCATCGCCAACCAGGCGCCTCAGAATATTCTGTCGCTCTTCCGCTAAATCGAACGAAGCAAGGCGTCTAAGCCGGCGCCTTGCTGATCCAAAGCCAAAATGGCAACCGCGGAGTTGAAAATGAACGCAATTCAAAAGGCCGTATCGGCTTATGGCGACAACAGTACAGCCCTAAAGACTTCGAGAAATATCGAATATGATGTATTCGCCAGAGTTACTCGGCAACTACAAATTTATGCAGACAGAAGCCGAGCAGAGTTTCCAAAATTCGCGATGGCATTGCATAAAAATAGACAGCTCTGGGTGACGCTGGCGGCAGACGTTTCCTCTGACATGAATATGCTTCCTCGAGACATCAAGGCCAAGATATTCTACCTTTCTGAATTTACCGATCAAGAAACGCGGAAGGTATTGACTGGAAAAGCGTCTGTAGCCGGACTAATTGAGGTCAATAAGGCTATTATGCGCGGTCTGTCTCAAGCAGGTGATACATAATGGGTGGTCTTGTTCTAAAACTCGGTCCACGTGAACGGGTACTAATCAATGGCGCTGTTATCGAGAACGGTGACAAGCGCGGTCGCCTAAATATCGTTACCCCCAATGCAAAAATCCTACGGTTGAAGGACGCCTTGCACCCGGATGAAGTTAAGACGCCCGTCTCAAGAGTTTGCTATATCCTTCAGCTCATGCTTTCCGGGGACGTAGCTGACGCGGATGCAAGACCTCAGGTGTTGCGAGGTCTCGAGCAGCTAAGCCAAGTCTTTCTGGACCATGATAGCCAGCAAAAACTCAATGATGCGACTGACTGCGTTATCGAAGGTCAAACATATGCGGCAATGCGCATCCTTCGCTCTCTGATGAAGCGCGAAGAGCGGTTATTGGAAGTGGCCACTCAGTGACTTTTTCACCGGTCATTCCCTTTTCGGGCCTTCAAGGATGGCAGTTTCTTTCATCAACTCTTGAAAGACAAAAGGCCGCACAAGTCCAAGGAGAGAGCTTTCAGCGTGATACGGAGTATTTCGCCGAGAAGATTTCTTCGGTCCGATCAGCAGACGATCTGATTGAAGATCGGCGGCTTCTGAGTGTTGCCCTTACTGCGTTCGGTCTGGAAGGTGATATCGAGAACAAATTCCTTATTAAGAAAGTTCTAGAGGACGGAAGTTTGAAACCTGATGCGCTCGCAAATCGCTTTACAGACAAGCGATATCTGGAGCTAACCCAGGCGTTCGGTTTTGGAGATTTTGATACCCCCAACACAGTCCTTTCAGAATTTCCAAGTGATATCTTGAACCTTTATAACGAACGTTCGTTCGAAGTCGCAGTCGGTGAGCAGGATGAAACAATGCGACTGGCCTTGACGTTGGAGCTAGAACTATCCAAAATCGCTGCTAGCGAAAGCAACGAGCGGTCCAAATGGTACTTGGTTTTGGGAAATCCTCCGCTGAAGCAAGTTTTTGAAACTGCCCTTGGTCTCGGAAGTGGTTTCGGAAGCCTTGATATTGACCGACAGGCTGAAGAGCTAAGAGAGCGATCCAAAAAAATTATTGGCGTGGAAGAGTTCGCATCCTTTGAGCAGGGTGAGGTAGTAGACAAATTTAGGAACCTTTTTCTTCTGAGAACTGAAGTTCAAAACGCTTCAAATCTCTCATCTCAAAATATTGCTTTGGCGTTGTTAGGCTCCTGAGTATCAGCCTCCCTGTAGATCTTTTATCCGCCGTGAGGTTTCGAAAAACTCTGGTCGTCTGTGTGGCTTCAGCCAAATCTTTCGCGGGCTCATCGTCGCAAGTTTGAATGCTCCAGGCCGAATGAAGCTGTGCGTTTTCGCTGGGACCGTTTAGAGCAGAGGTTCTTGTCCTTCGCTTTCCGGCGTTATCTCTATGAGTTTGGTAAAGCTCTCCTCAACGCTTTTCATGCCGCGCCGAGAGAGAAACTTCTCGAGTTTTGAGCGCGCCGCTATGGCATCGTCAATGAGAGCATCGCTTCCGTGCGAGTAGAGACCGGCCTGTATCATTGTCTTTGCCTCGTCATACGCTGTTGCGAGAGATCGAACTTGGGAAATCAGGGTTCGTTCCTTAGGTGAGGCGGCGATCTCGATACTGCGGGACAGAGATTTCACCACATCAATGGCCGGGAAGCGGCCTTGTTCGGCAATGGTACGGCTGAGGACGAGGTGACCGTCTAAGACGCCTCGCATCGTATCTGCTATAGGTCCTTCCATATCCGAACCTTCGACCAGTACTGAGAAAATAGCGCTGATATCTCCCTGATTGCCTTGACCCGGGCCGGCTCTTTCACACAGAGCCATAAGCTCAGGGCCCGTCGAAGGCGGGAAGCCGTTCGGGCCAGCTGCTTGACCCAAGGTTGCGGCGACCTCGCGATGCGCTTCGGCGAAGCGCGTAATTGAGTCAACGAGGAGAAGCACATGGGAGCCCTGATCGCGGAAAAATTCGGCAATTGCCATCGCGGTCCAAGCAGCGCGACGCCGCACCATAGCCGGTTGATCAGAGGTTGCTGCAACGACCACGGCTTTTTTCATGCCCTCTGCGCCGAGGGTGTTTTCGATAAATTCGTTCAACTCGCGTCCGCGTTCGCCCACCATCGCGATAACGGTGACATCGGCTTCGACGCCCTTAGCAAAATCAGCAAGCAGGGTAGATTTGCCAACGCCAGATCCGGCGAAGATGCCCATGCGCTGTCCACGAACGAATGGAAATAGCGTGTCGACAGCGGCGAGCCCCGTACAGATGCGCGCGCCTAGACTGCGTCGTGATTTTGCAGACGGGGCGCTGGCTTTCAGCTCCATCAAACGATTACCGGAGGTGAGCGGGAGGCCATCCAGTGGTCGGACAAAAGGATCGATCACGCGCCCAAGCCAAGAGGTGTCGGGCATGATCTTGGCCGGCCCAAGATGCCGCACGCGATCATGCAATGAGAGCCCCTCATTCCCGTTCTCAGAGAAAACGTCCGCACGGCCTTCTTTGAGTGAGAGAATTTCGCCAAGGCAGTGTTTTTGCCCTTGAGGGAAAATCTCGACTAGATCCCCGACCTTTGCGATCCGCTCCAGGCCCTTGACCTCAATGGAATTAATCGAGGCTGAGCAGATAAACCCGTCATTTTCGTAGCGCGGTACCCTGCTGAATTGGGCTGCCAGCGTGCCAAGGTCAATTGCGTTCGACATTGATCATCCTTTCCTTCGATTACGGTTTTTAAAGGAATCACTCTTAAGACAAGATGTATGAATTTTTAGGGAGAAGCCCTGTGTTCGGAAATTTGGATGTCTTTCAGGTCGCGTCGCAGATGGCCCGCCACGCGTCAATGCGGCAGGGCGTGATCGCGCGCAATGTCGCCAATGCCAATACGCCAGGTTTTAAATCCATGGATCTGGAAACGTTTCGCCCAGATGTCCGGGACCGAGCGGCCGCAAATCGAATGAACGTGACAAGAGACGGGCACATGTCCTTTGGGCGCGGCGGCGCATCTGGATTGGAAATCGAAGACCGGTCGGCCGTGCCATCGCCAAACGGGAACACCGTCGAGATTGAGGCGCAGATCTTGAAGTCGGTCGATGCAGAACGGCAGCACTCACGCGCAATGGCAGTATATCAGTCCAGCATGAGCTTGCTGCGTACCAGTATCGGGCGCGGGAGGTAGATCGGATGTCTGATTTTCTTCAAAGCTTGAGTGTTTCGGCTAGCGGTTTGCGAGCCCAAGCCTCTCGGCTTCGGCTGACTTCGGAAAACCTCGCGAATGTCGACACGCCCGGGTACCGCCGAAAGACCAGTAGTTTCGAGAGCGTCAAGGAGTCCGGTCAGCCAACCGGTGAGGTGAAACAGGGACGGGTGCAGCTCGATCAAAGCAGTTTGCCCGATATCTTCGATCCAAACCATCCGATGGCAAATGAGAAAGGTTACTACCAGGGCTCCAACGTCAATCTCATGATGGAAATTGCGGACGCCCGAGAGGCGCAACGCAGCTACGATGCCAACCTAAAAATGTTCGAACAGGCCCGCAAAATGTCCAGCTCACTTATGGATCTATTGCGGCGCTAAGACCTTCAACAAAGGAAATCCAGAATGGATGTTTCAACAACACTGGCCCACAAGGCCTATGGAGCCGCGCGTCCTGCGTTGGCACCAACACCAAAGGACGCGATGGCGGATGCCGCCCAAAGCTTCGCTTCCGTATTGCAGCAAGGCGAGGCCGCCGCGATGGCTTCAATGCGGGGCGAAAGTGATCCCCACGCGCTTGTCGAGGCTCTGACCCAGACGGAGCTCGCGGTTCAAACGGCTGTCAGCGTTCGCGACAAGGTCGTGGAAGCGTACCAGGAAATTCTGCGGATGCCGGTGTAGCGATGAGTGAGGCAGAGTTCTTCGATATCTTGCGCCAGGGGCTTTGGGTTTCGGTCGTGATATCGGCACCGATCCTTGCGGTCGCCTTGTTGGTGGGGTTGGTTGTCGGGCTCTTCCAAGCGTTGACGTCGATCCAGGAAATGACGCTGACTTTCGTGCCAAAAGTCGCCGCGATGCTAGCGGTGTTCTGGGTTTCGATGAGCTTCATGACGCGCAACCTCACATCGTTTTGGTCGGACGCCGTACTCCCGATGATTGTTGGAGGCTGATCCATGAGCAATAGCGTCTACACCGCGATCACGCGCCAATCCGGGCTTATGGCGGAAATGCGTGTCATAGCGAACAACGTAGCCAATATGGCAACGACCGGATTTCGATCCGAGCAAGCAATTTTCTCCGAACACGTAAAGACCTTGGGTGAAAACCATCCAAGCCTGTCCATGGCGAATGCGAAGGGCCGAATGACGAGCTTTGAGCAAGGTGTGACAACACAGACAGGTGGAACCTTCGATCTTGCGATCAACGGTGAGGGGTTCTTTCAGATCGAGACACCCGCTGGGACACGGTTGAGCCGCGCGGGCGCATTCATGCCCAATGAGGCGGGAGAGTTGGTGACGCCGGAGGGCTATCGCTTGCTCGATGCCGGGGGCGCCCCGGTTTTCGCACCAAGTGATGTCGGGCCCATTGCGATCTCACCCGACGGAACAATGTCTGCCAATGGCGCGCCTTTCGCACAAATCAGCCTTGTTGTGCCGCTCGATTACGCTGGCCTGACCCGGGAAGACGGCGTCCGCTTCAACAGTGCCTCAGAGACCATTCCTGCCGAGACCGCAACAGTGAGCCAAGGGTTCCTGGAGAGCTCCAACGTCGACGCAGTCTCTCAAATCTCGCGCATGATCGAAGTGCAGCGCTCTTACGAGATGGGCCAATCCTTCCTCGAAAAGGAAGATGAACGGCTCCGCTCCATCATGACCCTTGTTGGCCGCCGCTAGAAAAGGACGCCGAATTATGAACGCACTTAAGATTGCAGCAACCGGGATGGCCGCGCAGCAAACGCGGGTCGAGGTCATTTCCAACAACCTCGCGAACATGTCGACGACCGGCTATAACGCGCGCCGGGCTGAGTTCGCGGACCTACATTACCAACAACTGACGAGAGCTGGCAGCATCAATGCAGCGGACGGAACGGTCGTGCCCGCTGGGGTTCAAATGGGCCTTGGTGTTCGCCCCACCTCCGTGTCGGTCAATATCTCCCAAGGTGCGTTGTCGCAGACAGGTGGCGATCTGGATTTGGCGATCGAGGGGACCGGCTACCTGGAGGTGACGCTGCCCTCCGGCCAGTCTGGCTATACGCGCGATGGCGGGCTGAAACGCACCGGCGACGGATTGATCGTGACATCGGACGGCTTTCCTGTCGTGCCGAATATTACGATCCCGGATGATGCGCGCTCCATTTCGGTCAATCCCGATGGCGAGGTTTTTGCCTATTTCAATGACCGCATTGAGCCAGAGCAACTTGGCCAACTGACCTTGGCGTCCTTCACGAACCAGAAGGGCCTTGAGGCCATCGGAAGCAACCTGTTTGTCGAAACCGGTGCGTCCGGCGCAGCCACGGTTGGAGTTGCAGGAGAGAACGGCCTGGGAAGTTTCCGCCATGGCTATCTCGAAGATTCTTCAGTGGACGCCGTGCGAGAGGTGACCGAACTTATCGAGGCTCAGCGCGGCTACGAATTGAATGCCAAGGTCATCACCGCGGCAGATCAGATGCTTAGCGCGACAACGCAAATCAGATGAGATGGCGCGCTTTAATTGTCGCCCTTGTCGGCGTGGCTGCGTTCGAAGCGCCGGGTCTGGCCGATACTTTGGTGCCAACGCGCACGATCCGGGCTGGCGACATCGTGTATTTGGACGACCTGAGGATCCAGCAAACAGCCGGCGGCCCGCTTGCGTTCAAGCCGGACGACATCGCCGGTCTCGAAGCCCGGCGAATCCTTTATGCGGGCCGCCCCGTGCGCCGTTCAGATTTCGGTGCGCCGTCGATTGTGGAGCGGAATCAGATTGTTACGCTGGTCTACCAATCGGCAACCCTCACGATCGCGACCGAGGGTCGCGCATTGGGTCGCGGGGGCGAAGGGGATGTCTTGCGGGTCATTAATCTGGAGTCGCGCTCGACTGTCACAGGCCGGGTCGCCGCAAACGGAGCAGTGTGGGTAAGCCAATGAGGAACCAGAGCAAAATGAACAAGTTACTTTTGGCAAGCGCTGCGGCGCTTTCCTTATCCGCGTGCGCGCGGTTGGAAAATGTCGGCAAAGCGCCGCAACTCAACACGCCAACCAATGGGAATGAGCATCATGCAATGATGCATGTTCCAATTCCGGCGAGTGCCGAAAAACGTTTCGTTCGCGATGAAGCGTCCCTGTGGACGTCGGGTCGAACGTCCTTGCTTGGCAATCAGCGGGCGCAGCAGATTGGCGATATCATCACAGTCGTGGTGGAAATCGATGAGCGCGCCGAGATTTCCAACAGTACGTCCCGGTCTCGCGACGGGTCTGAGAACCTTAGCATTCCATCCCTTCTAGGGATCCCTCAGCGGATCAATGAGTCCTTGCCGGAAGGCGCTTCACTGGATTCGGCCGTGTCCACGACCTCTTCCTCCAGCTCGTCGGGCGACGGTTCGGTTCGCAGAAACGAAAAGTTTTCCGTGCGCGTCGCGGCGACGGTCGTCGATGTGTTGCAAAATGGAGTGCTCAGCATTCAAGGATCGCAAGAGGTTCGCGTAAATTTTGAACTGCGCGAGCTCTTGGTTTCCGGCTATGTCCGACCCGCGGATATCAGCCGAAAGAACGAAATCTCATACGATCGCATCGCGGCTGCGCGAATTTCCTATGGCGGGCGCGGCCAGATCACTGACGTGCAGCAACCGCGATACGGCCAGCAGGTCGCAGACATTCTTCTTCCGTTCTGAGCCGCGAAATGAGCAAAATTCTCCCAATCTTGATGCTCTTGATCGGTCTTGGCGCCGGTGTCGGTGCGGGCTTGGCCCTGCGCCCGCCGCCCGTCGAGCCTGAAGTCGCGGTCGAGGAACAGCCGGACGAGACGGACGCCGAGGAAGAAGTAGACCTTGGCACGCCGGGCGCGACCCCAGAGGAACCAGGCTACGTTAAGATGAACAATCAGTTCATCGTGCCCGTCATCGAGAAGGACAAGGTCGTGTCCTTGGTCGTTTTGTCGATTACGCTCGAAACCGACGTCGCCTCGACCGAGGATGTCTATTCCCGCGAGCCGAAGCTGCGTGATGCGTTTCTTCAAGACCTGTTCGACCATGCATATCTCGGTGGGTTCAGCGGCGTTTATACCAGCTCGAACATGATGGATACTTTGCGCGCTTCGCTTCTGAGAAGCTCAAGACGCATTGTCGGGGAAACCGTGACAAAGGTCTTGATTACGGACATCGTTCGGCAAGACCTCTAGACGGAGCTCTCCGCCACAATCTTTCGCGCGGCTTCAAGCCGCCCAAAGGATAACTTCAACGCGTCTCGGGCTTCTCGAAGTTCCGGTTCCAGTGCCCCCTTTGACTTTTTCAGCTTTTCGATCTCGCCGGATACCCAATCTATGTAGCGCTCCTGTTGCCGCATCAGATGGGGCTCTGAGCTAGAGAACTTGGAACGCTTCATCGCTGAAAGCCTTTGTATCTCCTGATCGAGTTCTTCGGAGCGTTTTTTCACCTGCAGCATTCGGATCTGGTCGCGCTCGAACACGGTCTCGAGGACGGGTATCAGTTTTTTCAAACTCACCGGCTTATCCGCTTCTCGATCATCGACTGCGCGAACCTGATAGCTGCGGCGACGGCCTTGTAGTCCTCTGGCCAGATCACTTCGCCCAAGCCGACCTTCGCGTAGAGCGCTCTGGCCGTCGGCGGATCGCTGTGGATCGGGACGCGCGCGGCCGAGGCCGCCTCGCGGATGCGCGCCGCGATTTCATCGACCCCCTTGGCGACGCAAATTGGCGGTTGGCCTGACAGCGGATCCCATCGCAATGCCACGGCATAGTGGGTCGGGTTCACGATGATCACATCTGCTGACGGCACCTCCGCCAACATCTGGTTCATCGCGATTTCATACCCGCGTTGGCGCCGCTGCTGCTTATGATGCGGATCGCCCTCTGCTTCCTTGTTTTCGTCTTCGACTTCTTTTCGGGTCATACGGTTTTTCCGCAAGTTGTCAGCGACTTGCCACAAGTAATCCACTGCACCGATCGCTAGGGACATGATGAAGATCAGGATCAGGAAATCGAAGACTTTATCGGATAGGACCCCGACCATCTGGGTTTCGTTCAGAGCTGACGTCATGATGAGCGAGTCCAGCCTGTCGAAGAAAAACCAAACCATGAGGATGCTGACAACGAGCAGCTTCGTGGCGGATTTGGCGAATTCGAACAGGCCCGATCTTCCGAATTTATTCTTGAGCGACGCCAGGGGTGAGATCTTGTTGAGCTTCGGCTCCAGCTTTGACGGGGCAAAGACAATGGCTTGCTGAGCGAACAGGCAAAGAAGAACGGCGATCGCGGGGATCAGAAAGAGCGGCCCGATTGGGCCAATGACTCCCGATACGACCAGATACGCTGTTTCGGTTCCGCTGATGTCGCCTGAAGATGACAGGTAGTCAAACGGCCGCGCGACGAGGCTTTGCATCGCCTTTGCCGCTTCCAAAATGCCAGTGACGCTCGTCACTGCCAGCGCAAGGATCAACCCCAGATAGGCCGCCGAGGCGGAGAGGTCGTTCGACTTCGGCAGTGTGCCTTTCTTACGCGCGTCGAGAAGTTTCTTTGGCGTTGGGTCATGGGTCTTTTCGGCGCTGTCGCTTTCCTCGGCCATCAGAAACCAGCGCCTTCCGGGCTTGCGATGCGAATGAAGGTCTGCCCCCAGACACTCAAAATCAGCGGGCTGGCAAGCAACAGGATCAAAAGGGCTCCGAAACTGATGGCGGGCGCGCCGACCAGTGCAACCATGAGTTGAGGCATCGCCCGATTGATCACGCCAAGGCCAAGATTATAGATGAGCGATACCAGAACAAAGGGGCCAGCGAGCGTGAAACCCAGGCCAAACGCCCTTGCACTCTGCTCGACACCCCAATCCGCCAACCCGGCGGGTGCGGCCCACGTGCCGACGGGAAAGACCTCATAGGAAAGCGCAAATAACTCGATTATCCGGATGTGAAGACCGAGAAGGACCGCGAGGCAAAGACCTGCAACGACCAAAAGCGTCGAAAATGCCGGCTGTGGATCAATGCCCAAGCCACCGCCAAAGAATTGCGAAAGCGATGTGGCCTGCGCCGCGACGGAACCTGCGATCTGAAGCGCGAACACCAAAGCTCTGAACAGAAATCCAAATGCCAGTCCCGCAACGACCTCGGGACCGATCAATTCAATGAAATCCGCCTGCGACAAGGCGGCGCTTGCCTCATCAATCACGAAAGGCGCGATGATCGCGGAGAAAGCCATCGTCGCGCCAAGTTTGATCCGGACCGGAACAACCTGCTCACCAAAAGCGGGCAAAAGCGCCATCGCCGCGCCAACACGAAAGACGATCAAGGCAAAAGCAAGCACGAGGTCTTGGCTTAAGTCCGATATGGAAATGTCGTCAATGATCATGCGGGAACGACGCCCACAATTGCTGGTTTCGCCCCTGTCGCGACCTCCTCGTAGGAAAATACCGGCGCCGCCAACCCCTTGTTTGCGAGCAATAAGCGAAGAAATCGGCGGCGACGTACCGTGGTGACGAGCCCAGGCAAGATTCCGCTTTCGCTAAGTTGCTCGAACTTATTCGACAGGTTTTCGGACAATCTCGAATAGTGCTCAGGGGGAAGCGCCACGTCAGAGACCTGCGCCTCAGCCACCTGGTATTCCGAGAACAGGTCTTCCCAATCCGGTGCAAGTTGGAGCAGTGGAAGAGAGCCATCCTCGCGCTTGAACTCGGAGGTCAGCTGCGCCCCAAGTCGTTGTCGGACGTGCTCGCACAACCCTTCCGCTGTCGAATAGGTTGAGCGCCCTTCAGAAATCGCTTCAAGAATGACCGGAAGGTTCCTAATTGAAACTTGCTCTTCCAAGAGAAGGCGCAAGACTTGAAGCAGCGTTTCCAGACTGACTTTTTCCGGGATCATTTCATCGAGAAGCTGCTTGTTGGCCTTGTTGCGATTTTGGTCCGACAGGTTTGTAAATTCATCCAGGATGCGTCGCAGCCCCCTGAGACTCAAGAGATCAGAGAAACTCGCCTTGATCGTCTCAAGCAGGTGGGTGGCCAATATTTCGGGCGGTGTCACTACCGTACATCCCGCAAGCGCGGCATCTTCCTTGTATTTCTTTGACATCCATTTCGCGGGCGCCCCGTAGACCGGTTCTTTGACTGAGTTTCCGGGCAAATCGACCGGGGCGTCAGCCGGTAGCAGCGCCAGAACCGAGTCCGGGTGCAAAACGTCTTCCGCCTTTACGACGCCATGAATTTTTATTCGGTAGGTTCCGCTTGGAAGTGATGCATCGTCGGTGAGCCGTATTTCAGGCAGGACCAACCCAAATGATGTCGCCACATGGCGGCGCATGTTCGTGATGCGGACCTCCAGCCCGGTCGCGGGATCGAGCGCCATCATCACAAGGTCGGGTGAAAACTCGATGTGAATCTCATCGAGGTCAAGCAGATCGCCCATCGATTTTTCCGGAACTTTCTCCACAGCGATCGGGGTCGACTTCACAGTTTCCGCGGCCTTTTTTCGCCGGAAGTGTGCCGAACAAGCCAACAAAGCCACTGCACCTATCATGAAGGGGGCGAAGGGCAGCCCGGGTACCAGCGCGAATAGCGCCATCAGGATGCCGACAGTCGCTATAGCCGAAGGATGCTCGCCGATTTGCTGAACCATCGCGATGTCGGTCGCACCGCTTGTGCCACCGCGCGCCAACAGTAACGCCGTCGCAATAGAGATAATGACTGCGGGTATCTGTGTGACCAAGCCATCGCCAACAGTGAGGATCGCGTAGGTCTCAAACGCCTGTCCTGCCGGCATGTCATGGGCCGCGATCCCGATGATCAGGCCCATGATTAGGTTGAGAAGCGTGATCAAAAGCCCTGCAATGGCATCTCCCTTCACGAATTTGGATGCGCCATCAAGTGAGCCGAAAAATGTGGTTTCCGCCTGCTCTCGCTCTCGTCTTAGCTTGGCTTCGTTGTGATCGATCGCGCCGGCGGACATGTCGCTGTCGATCGCCAACTGCTTGCCTGGCATTCCGTCCAAAGCAAACCGCGCGCCAACTTCGGCCATACGCGTCGCGCCTTTGGTGATCACGATGAAGTTGACGATCAGCAGAACGCAGAAAACGACAAGCCCGAGATATACGCTGCCGCCCATCACAAAGCTCGCGAAGCCCTCGATCACATCGCCTGCAGCATCGGTTCCAGTATGACCTTGCCCGATGATCAATTTCGTTGATGAAACGTTAAGCGACAGCCGTAGCATCAGGGACGCCAGCAGGATCGTTGGGAAAGCGGAAAAATCGAGCGGACGCTCGAGAAAAAGAGTGGTTGTGAACATGAGAATCGCAATGCCGAATGACGCTGCGAGACCCAAATCCAAGACCCAAGCAGGCATTGGCAAAATCATCATGATGATGACCGCCATGAGAGCGATAGCGAGTATGACAGTTGGCTGAAAAACTGTCCTAAGTGTGAGTGACGGCATTAATCCTGAGCCCAAAATCCTGCATGCTTTGAGACTCTATTGGATAAAAATGTAAGAACCGGTTAATCGCCTGGGGTCTATTCGATTTCACCAGCGCCTTGCAGCATCGCTTCAATCGCGCCTCGTGACGCAGACACCCTTCTCAAGCTCTCGCGCGCAGTTTCGAGCGATGCCGTCACTTGGAGAGGTGCGTCAGGATTAGGTGCTTTTGCGTTTTCTGAAGTCGATATCGTGTTTGATGGTTTCTCAATATCTCCGGGCGAATAGGTCCTTGCCAGTTCTGGAAGATCCAGGCCTGCGAGACGGGATGACACCTTAGATTTTTGGGAGACCTCTAGTGCATTCAGAAACGGTTGCTCAGAAAGGCGGAGCGAGGCCTTCGCAAACTTTGCGTCATCTTCGAGCGCGATGGTTTTATCGGCTATTTCCGCGACCAGTTCCTGAAAAGCGTCTGTTTCAACCAGCTCGGCGACCATATCCAGTGCTTCAATAACTCGCTCTCGCAACACCAGGTTTCTAATGAGCCCAGCACGGATTTCTTCAGACTTATCCGAGTTTCGAAGCTCAAAAGCAAAGCTCTGGATCACAGAAAACGTCTCATCTGCAAGTGGTACTCTTCGATCCCAGCTCTCTTGCAGAATCTGGACCATTATCTCGGGGGAGCGTTCGTCCTTTCGTGCGAGCAGCTGCATCATTTCATCCTGATCTGCTAGCAGGAGTCGGGCCTGTGAAACCGGTTCATCTCCGTCAACGGCAAAGGGATTAGCAATTGTGCCCTTCACAATATCTGCAGATGTCTGATGCCCAGCTTGATTTAAGCGAGATATCAGGCGAGGACCGATGATACGCTGAACCTCCCTTGGTATGTTGAAGAACGCGCGGGAAATCTCCTTTGATTGTTCGAGAGACAGGCGATTTGCCCTGTCGTTATCTTCGGACAGGGCGCTCCAAATTGAAGATGGTCCACGGCAATCTTTTCCGAAGACGTTCTCATGATTTCCGGTAGAACCATCGATTATGTGTGAAATTCTTTCTGCGAACGCGGCACCGTCACCTTCCAGTTCGAAGGTCACGACGGTTTGGCGCGCCTCCGCGGTCATCGCAAATGCGAGGTACAAGCGCGTGAGGGCCATCGCCTCGTCTTCTTTCACAAAACCGGGTTCATCAAGAAATTGCCGTCGAATTTCGGAGATCTGTTGAGAAAAAGAAGAGCCATTCGTCCATTCTTCAATCGCGACGAGGTTTTCATCAGGGCAGATTCCGATCTGTTCTTTTTCAACGTTTGGATTAGCTCCCGCCGCTCTTTCGATTGCAGAACTCGCGCGGATCCGGTCCGAGCCAAAAACTTCCAAGCCAAGCTCGGAGCTATTGGCCGACATCGGTGAAACAACCGGATCAAGAAGCTGTCTGTTGGCAGCTTCCGTCACGCTTCTGGCGAGATCACTTCTGAATTTTCGGATGTATTCGGACGCCTCGGGGCGAAGAAGCGTGCCGGTTCCAGTCTCCAAAGTGCGCGGCATCGGGTCAGGACTGCGCTCATCCTGTGCGGCTTGCAACGGGAACTCGGGCTCGGGCGGCGGATCCTGAATGTCGATCAACAGACCAACGCGCTCGATGGGTTCGATTGACGTTGTACAGTCACATCCAAGTCTAATGACCAATTCGCCATCCGTGGCATCAATTTCCGCAATACGTGTGCGGGGAATGAGCTCAAAGACCTCATCTAGGTCAAAACCTTCCGAGAAATCCTCGAGAGTGACCCTAAATGTCGTTCCGTCGCGGCTTTCTGACCAAGAGGTGTTTGCACCGGAATAGATGACCAATCGGCTAAAAGTCTCATGCTCTCCAGACTTAACGATTGCCGGATTTGCGTTTCCAATGCGTGTCAGAACTACAAGAATAAAAAGAGAAAGACGTATCACGCGGCGTCTTTCTTTGTCGACTTGAGCGCTTCATCGAGATCCGAAAAACTTGGTCGCATTGAACCTGGCGTGTTTTGCCGACCGACCTCGATACAATTGTTGACGGAATGCTGGTGAAGGTTCGCGATCAGAACCTCTCTGATGAGCAGCTGGAAGTGGCTTTCGTCTTCAACGACGGTTTTGACTTTGGCCGCGAATGGTCCGACGAAGCCGTAGGCAAGAAAAACTCCCAGAAACGTCCCGACCAAGGCGCCCCCGATGAGTTTGCCAAGAACTTCGGGCGGTTGGTCGATTGACCCCATTGTCTTAATCACGCCCAGAACTGCCGCGACAATTCCCAAAGCGGGAAGGCCGTCTGCGACTGTCTGTAACGCATGACTGGAATGCTGCGCGTGGTGAATATTGCCCTCGATGCGCTTTTCAAGGACCTCTTCGACCTGATGTGGATCATCGTAGTTCATGCCAGCCGCACGAAGTGTGTCGCAGATAAGCGCGACTGACTCAGTATCGCCTTGGATCTTCGGATAGCGGCCGAATATCTCTGATGTTTCCGGTGCCTCGATATGTGGTTCCAGTTCAACCGGGCTACGGCGCGCAACGCGCAACAACTCAAACAGCAAGCAGAGAAGGTCCTGATAGTCCTGTTTGTTCCATTTGGGGCCCTTGAAGACCTTTCCGATGTCTTTGAGAGTGTGTTTCACGCCAGCAAAATCATTGCTGATCAAGAACGCGCCCGCGGCAGCGCCGCCAATCATTGTAAATTCGAAAGGTAGTGACTTGAGGATAATGCCCATCTTGCCCCCGGCGGCAAGATACCCACCAAACACCATCACGAAGACCACAATAACGCCGACGATCCCTACCATTTCGCGTCCCCAACAGCCGTCATCAAATTCCTCATCTTAAGTCGATCCACTTAATCTTTGGGCGCGTCAGCGTTGCGACCGGCGATGATGACGCTGACTTCATGCGCTTTCTCTGCCGATAGCGCGGACATGATCCCGGCAGCGGACGCTGCGTTCATCTGCCCTAGAAATCCTGCGGCGAATTCCGGTGCCATTTGCTCGAACAGCTGCGCTGCGACTTTAGGTTTCATCGTCTCATAGACTGTCGTGAGCTGCAGCACGTCCTGTTCAGACGCGCCGTCCACCCGCGCGATGGTTGCGGCAAGTTGCTTTTCGACCGCTTCGAGACGGGCCAAGTCTTCCTTGATCATGGATTCCGCCTCTTCCAGCGCTTCGGCGCGGGCCAGAAGGCTGGCTTCCCGTTCATCAAGGCGTTTTGATCGTGCGTTGAGCATGTCCATCAGCTCTGAGAGGTCCGAATTTCCGCCAGACGCAGCTTCGGCACGTTCGATCGCATTACCCGTTCCTTGCGCGTTTTTCGCGATTGCGACGCCGGCTTCACCCAGTCGCAATGTCCCTGATGCGACCAACATCAAGACGATGAACGCCGCGATCCCGCGCGGTCGCGTGTGTTTTCTTGCGCGCGACATCAGCTGGCCTGCTTTCGTGATGCGTTGCGCATGAACATGGTGACGGTCTTGTCGGATTCCTCTTCCGGGGCAGAGGCGGCGTCACCGGAGCTGGGATCGGGCAAGTCATGTAACGCCGCAATCATCATTTCCAAGCGATCGGCTATTTCCTTGGCAGAGCTGGTTTTGTCTTCAAGCTCACGACTGGACTCCGTCGCGGTTTCCTTGGCCTCCGTCAGGACCTTGGTCATTTCGTCGACCTGTTTCGACAAGATAGCGATCGCGCTGCCAAGGTCCTGGTCCAGCCCTTTGAGCTTCGAGAGCTTTCGCGACAGGATCAGGCAATAAACGGCCGCGAAGAGCGCGCCAAACCCGAGTAGAATATCGGCAAAGAAATCCATCAGTGCTTCCTCACGTAAAGACAAATTCAGTGATCAGAAGGTCGCGGACATGTCCGTCTCCAGTCACAATTCTGATGCGTCGCAGCATTTGCGCGCGCAGTTTGATCAGCGAGGCCGGGTCTTGAAGTTCGTCGACTTCAACGGCGCGCAAATAGCCGTTCAAGACGTCGAGAATCCGGGGCATCAGCAGCGCGACGTCGGCTTCGCGTTCCGGTACGACTTCCAATTCGGCGCGAAACCGCAATTGCTGCCCCCCGCCACGACCGACATTGATAATGAGCGGCTCCAGCGGCACGAAGACGATTTGTGGAAGCGGCTCGGTCTCATCAGACGCTTCTGCCGCGGCCTGCGCGTCTCCTCCGAGGATCATCCCGGAATACACCGCAAAGAAGCCACCGCCACCACCAAGCAGCAGCAGGACCAACCCTATGATCAGGCCAAGCTTGCCCTTTTTCTTGGGCGCTTCTTCTTCAGAGATCTCTTCGTCAGCCATCTCGATTCTCTCAAACTTTTTTCCGGTATAGCGGGTAATCGACTAACCGATTGTTAAGGCTGATCACTTTAAGTGGCCTCAAGCGGGTCAGAACGACTCGCAGATATGAGAGGTTTGCCGGTGCAGCAGTTTCTTGACGTCTGGAATGCGTTGGACGCCCGAAAACGGGTGATTGTAATCGGGTCCGCGGTTGTTGTGATGCTTGGTGTCTTGTTCATGGCGCGGGTCGCCGCGACCCCGAACATGGCCTTGCTCTATAGCGGTCTGCCGCCATCGGCTGCCGGAGATGTCATCGCGCAGCTCGAGGCCAAGAAGGTACCATTCGAAGTACGCGCCGGTGCGATTTTCGTCGATTCGACACAGCGGGATCAGTTGCGACTGACCCTCGCGGGCGAAGGCCTGCCCGCAAATGTCGGGGACGGGTACGAATTGCTCGATAGTCTCAGCGGATTCGGCACGACATCGCAAATGTTTGATGCCGCGTATTTGCGTGCCAAGGAAGGTGAGTTGGGGCGCACAATCGTCTCAAATCCCAATATTTCGGCCGCGCGGGTTCATATCGCACAGGCCTCGAAAAGCCCGTTTCGTCAAACAGTTGCACCCACGGCATCCGTTTCGATTCGGGGCAATGGCGGTAATGTCTCCGACCAAACGGCTGAGGCGATCCGTTATCTTGTCGCCTCGGCCGTGGCCGGGCTGCAACCGAAGGATGTCTCGATCATCAATGCCGATCTTGGGGTGGTAATGGCCCAGACCGGAGAGGCCTCGCCTGCCGCCGCGACGCAGGAGCACGCAGCGCGTCTGAAACAAAATGTAGAACGTATTATTATGGCGCGCACCGGCATGGGCGGCGCGGTGGTCGAGGTCAATGTCGACACGCTCACGGACGAGGAAACGATCGTCGAGCGCAAGGTCGATCCCGACAGTCGCGTGGCCATCAGCACGAACACCCAGGAGACGTCCAGCTCGTCGCAAAACCAGGGCGGCGCGGGCGTAACCGTGGCCAGCAATCTGCCAGAGGGCGACGGGCAGGGCGGAAGCGATTCGTCGGACCAAAGCACCGACACGCGAGAGGTCGTGAACTACGAGATCTCCGAGACGACGCGCGAAATGCGGCGGATGGCCGGGTCCATCAAGCGCGTGACGGTCGCCGTATTGGTTGACGGCACGCGGGAGGTCAACGACGCGGGACAAGAGGTCTGGACACCGCGCAGCGAAGAAGAAATGGCGGCGCTGGAGGAATTGGTAAAATCAGCCATCGGGTTCGACGAGGCGCGTGGCGATTCGGTGACTTTGCGCTCGATGGACCTGTCGCTCGACCCAGCGACCGCCGAAACGCCGGAGAATGGCTGGGTCTCCGAGCGGCCATTGGACATCATGGGACTGGCGAAGATGGGCATCGCCGCGACCGTCGTCTTGGCTTTGGGTCTGTTCGTGCTGCGCCCGATCCTGACCGGCGCGAATCTCAAAACGCTGCCTGAGGCCGAGCTCTTGCCGGCGCCGTCTGCGCCTCCGGCGGGTCTCGACGGACAGATCGAAGGGCCGGGCGCGATTTCGGGACCGACCACACAATTGCTCCCACCCGCAGGGCAGGGCAATCAAGTGGCCATGCTGCCGGATCCGGCAAGCGCCAAGGCGGTCTCGGACGATCCCGTTGAGCGGCTGAAATCCCTGATCGACGAGCGGCAGGACGAGACCGTCGAGGTGCTCAAAAGCTGGATCGAGACCCCGGAAGTGAATGCAGAATGAGCAAGTCCGCGTTCCTGGAGGATTTCTCGAATGCCGAGGTGGCCGCGCGCAAGGCTGCCGATGCCGAACGTGGCGTGATCGACGCGGCCGCGAAGCGCGAAGCATTCGACGAAGGCTACAAGTGCGGATGGAAAGACGGAGTTGAGTCCAAGGAGACCCGCGAGATGGAGCTGAAGGAAGAGCTTTCGTCCGCCCTGCAAGAGCTCAACTTCACTTATTTCGAGGCGCGCCAACATGCCGTCGCCTCCATGCGTCCGGTCCTGCAATCCATGGTGGACGCGATCCTGCCCAAGCTGGGGGCCGAAGCACTCGGTGCCCGCGTTGTCGAGTTGATGCAAGAGGTCGTTGATCGGATCGAGCCGTCGGCAACCCTGATCTGCGCGCCCGACAGTGTTGAGATGCTGACCGATCTGGTGGGGCAGCACGTGAAATTTCCGATCGAGATCAAGCCGGAACCGACTCTGACGACGTCTCAGGCAGTTCTGAAGCTTGATGATAGCCAGTTGCGCATCGATCTCGAGCAGACGATCGAGACGATTCAATCCAGCATCGACGATTTTTACTCATTTACCGAAGAGAAGGAGGCATCCCATGCCTGATCCTGCGAGCCTGTCCGAAGATGTCTTGACCGGGGTCAGCGTCGATGTGCGCGTTTGCGTCGGGGGGGCACGCCCCACGGTCAAACAACTCATGGAGCTGGGCCCTGACGCCGTTTTGCCGTTGGACAGTCAGATCGACGATCCGGTCGAGGTGTATGTCGGCGAGAAACTGATCGCAAAGGGCTTCCTTGAGACATCCGAAGACGGCGAAGACAGTGGCCTTGCCGTGCGCTTGACGGAAATCGGCTCGCCCGCCGCCGGTCTTGCATGACGCGAACAGCCGCCCTTTGGGCCGTTGCGGTGCTGGTCGTGGCGGCCATGCCAGCCGCCGCGCAGGACTTCTCGATCACGCTTGGAGACGAGACAAGCCTGAGCGCGCGGGCCTTGCAGCTGATCGCCTTGCTGACGGTGCTGAGCCTGGCACCCGGCATTGCGATCATGATCACCTGTTTCCCCTTCGTGGTGACCGTCCTGTCGATCCTGCGTCAGGCCATCGGATTGCAGCAGGCGCCGCCGAACATGCTGATCGTAAGCCTCGCTCTGTTCCTGACGTATTTCGTGATGGACCCGGTGTTCACGCAAAGCTGGAACGACGGCCTGCAACCCCTGAGTGAAGGCAGCCTGACCGTAGAGCAGGCTTTTCCGCGCGTGATCGAGCCCTTCCGCGGCTTCATGGCGGCGCGACTGGACCTCGATACGTTTCAGACGCTGGTCGACTTGCGCCCCAATGTGCCGGACGGCGCCCCGCGCGACGCGCCGCTGTCCATCTTGATCCCGTCCTTCATGCTCAGCGAGATCGAACGCGCCTTCCAGATTGGCTTTTTGATCTTTTTGCCTTTCCTGATCATCGATCTGGTCGTCGCCGCAGTTCTGATGTCGATGGGCATGATGATGGTGCCGCCGGCAATCGTCTCTTTGCCCTTTAAGCTTGCCTTTTTCGCCGTCGCCGATGGCTGGAGCCTGATCTCAGGCGCCCTTGTAAGGAGTTACTTTTGATGCCCGAACCACAATCCTCTTCCGCCACGCCCGTCTCGCCAGAGCAAGTCAAGAAGGCGCGCATGCTTGTCTCGATGCTTGGCGCGGATTTTGCCAAATCGTCCAAACATCCGTTCTTCAAAGATCTGGCTAGAACCGCCGTGCAGCCGTCACCAGAGCCTATGAATGCGCCGGATATGAGCGCCGCGCTGGCCAAGCTGGTCAAGACCCTCGCCGATCCACGGGTGGCGCAGCGCCTGCGCCCCAAACCGTCTCCGGAGCCCGAAGCGCGCCCGGAGGTGACCGCACCACTCCCGCTCGATACGGACTTGCCGATGCAGCATCCTGTTCTGATCGCCAAGCAGATGATGGGCTTCCCCAAGCCGGACCGCGTTGCCATGATGCGGCGTCTTCCGGGGCCGACTGCGCGACAGGTCGCAGCCTACCTGTCAGAGCTGGAAGCCGATACGGCCGAGTGAGTTAGGGCTGCCGTTCGCCCGCCTGCCGTGGCAAAAGGGGCCAATGACACAGGCGGTGGATATCTTGATCGTGGGCGGCGGGCCGGCGGGACTGGCGGTCGCTTCGCGGCTGCCGCAAGGCACCGACGGGCTTCTGATCCATCAGGATCGCGAGATCGGAGTTCCGGTGCGCACCTCCGGCGGGTCGTGGATGCGCGACGTGGCGAAGCTGGGTATCCCGCGCAGGCTCGCCCATCCGGTTAACTCTGCGGATATCTATTCCGACAAGGAGCATCTGTTGCTTGATCTGAGCCACGATCCGGTCGGCATCCTCGACGTCACCGGAACTTATCAGTGGCTGGCAGAGCAGTCTCGCATCCCGATCGAGTGCGGCACGAAATTCCTGTCTGCACGCCGCAGCGACGGGCAGTTTGAAGTTACGATCCGCAGGAATGGCGGGGACGAGGTCTTGACGGCTCGCAGGATCGTGGACGCAACGGGCTGGCATTGCGCGGTGCTGGCATCGCTTGGCCTCGTGCATCCCCCGGAGCGTCGCGGCATCGGGATCGAGTACGAATACCCGGCCCCAAACCACGATCCGAACCGCGCCGCGCTGTTTTTCGGTGCGTCCACACCGACAGGCTATGGCTGGGCTTTTCCGACGACCTCGCGGACGTTGCGGCTTGGTGTTGGGGTGATCCACCCGGTCACAGACAAGTCACCAAAGGACATCATGGCTCACCTGATGGAAAGCCCAGCGTTGCAGCGCATGAGCCTTCCGCGCCCAACTGATTTCCACGTCAATGCGGGGATTTTGCCGTCCGTGTCTTACGACCCGAAACTGGTTTTCGACGGCGTGGTCCGGGTTGGGGACAGCGCGAATATGGCGACGCCGACGCTTGGCGAGGGCATCCGGATTTGCATCGAACGGGGCTGGGCCTTGGGACGTGCGCTCAGCGACTGCAACCAAGGAGATCTCAAGGCATGGGAGCGCGCGACCCAGCGAAAACTCGCCTTGCAATACAGGTTGGGGTTTCTCGCCAACACGCGCGCCGCAAGCTATTCGCCGGACCAGTGGGACCGCTCCGTCGCGCGCATGCGTCGCTTGCCGCCCGAAGAATTGATCGCTTTCTTCCGCAACGATTTCACAACATCAATGATCGCGCGCAGGGGCGCACAGGCGCTCACCCGGCGTATCGCACGCCTCTTTCAAAGGGCTAATTAACCCAAGTGGCGCTCGCCCCGTGCGCGGGCCAGGTTGATTTGCTTCTGACGTTCCCGGAACCGCGCCTTATCCGCCTCGGACGTCTCATCGATGCAGCGGTCGCAGGACACGCCTTGCTCATAGGCTTCGTGGTCCGTGTCTTCGGGCAAAAGCGGCCGGCGGCAGGCATGGCACAGGAGGTGTGGACCTTCTTTCAGCGCATGGCCGACAGACACCCGCCCGTCGAAGACAAAGCAGTCGCCTTGCCACAGGCTGCGGTCCGCAGGTACTTCTTCGAGGTATTTCAGGATACCCCCCTTCAGGTGAAACACATCCTCCACCCCTTGACCCAGAAGATAATTGGTCGACTTTTCGCAGCGGATGCCGCCCGTGCAAAACATGGCGATCTTCTTGCCCTCGAAGCGGGCCTTGTTCTCCTGCCACCACTGGGGAAATTCGCCAAAGGACTTGGTTTCGGGGTCAATCGCCCCGTCAAAGGTGCCAATCGCGACCTCGTAGTCGTTGCGGGTGTCGATGACGGCCACATCGTCTTGCGAGATCAACTCGTTCCAATCTTCGGGGTCGACGTAGTGCCCGGTTCCAGCCATTGGATCGACGTCAGGCTGCCCCATCGTCACGATCTCGCGCTTGAGCCGAACCTTCATACGGTTGAACGGCATCTCGCGCGCGCGCGACAGCTTGTAGTCCAGATCAGCACATCCCGGCAGCGATTTAAGGTGCGCGATCAGTGCCTCGATCCCGTGCAGGCTTCCGGCGACCGTTCCATTCACACCCTCTTGCGCCAACAACAGCGTCCCGCGCAGTCCTTCCGTCTCGCAAAGTGACAGAAGCGGCGCGCGCAGCGCCTCAGGCGCGTCAAAACGGGTAAAATGGTAAAGAGCTGCGACGGTGAACATGGCGCAGGCTGTACTGCGCTGCGCCGCCGCGATCAAGGTCCAGCGGTTGACGGGCTCGGGGCCACGGCCTAGCAAGTTCAGGCGAAATTCCGGGAGGAAAGCAGATGCGCCCAGCGAACGAAGCCCTGATCGTCATCGACGTGCAAAACGACTTCTGCCCCGGCGGGGCGCTGGCCGTGGGCGGCGGCGACGAGATCGTGGGCGGCATCAATGACCTGATGGCGGATTTCAGCGCCGTGATCCTGACCCAGGATTGGCATCCCGAAGGCCACTCGTCTTTCGCCAGCAGTCACGATGGCGCCGCACCCTATTCGGTCACCGAGATGCCCTACGGGCCGCAAGTGCTTTGGCCTGATCACTGTATCCAAGGCACCGAAGGCGCGCGTTTCCATGACGAACTGGCGACCGATCCGGCCGATATGATCATCCGGAAAGGCTATAATCCTGCGATCGACAGCTACTCCGCGTTCTTCGAAAACGACCATCAAACGCCCACCGGGCTCGAGGGGTATCTGCGCAGCCGCGGTATCGACACCCTGACGATGGTAGGCCTCGCCTTGGACTTTTGCGTCAATTACTCGGCGGTCGATGGCGCAAAGGCCGGGTTCGCCGTGACGGTCGAACAAGAGCTGTGCCGGGCTATCGACCTTGACGGATCATTGCAGGCGGCGCGCGATGGAATGCTGGCGGCGGGAGTGAAGCTCAATGGTTGATATCGCGACCCGGGTCTACAACCACAAATGGAAGATCGACCCCATCGTGCGGTCGCTGATCGACACGGACTTCTACAAGCTGCTGATGTGCCAGTCGGTCTTTCGCAACAAGCCGGACACGAATGTCACCTTCTCGCTGATCAACCGCACCAAGGATATACGGCTCGCGGAGCTTGTGGACGAAGGCGAGTTGCGCGAGCAGCTTGATCACATCCGTTCCTTGTCTCTATCGCGCGGCGAAAGCACCTTTCTGCGCGGCAACACGTTCTATGGTAAACGCCAGATGTTCCGCCCCGATTTCATGGAGTGGTTCGAGGGCTTTCGGATGCCCGCCTACCATCTGGATAAGCGTGACGGGCAGTATGAGTTGACGTTTGAGGGCAAGTGGCCGGAAGTCATGCTCTGGGAAATCCCTGCGCTGTCCGTGCTGATGGAATTGCGCTCGCGGGCGGTTCTCAAGGACATGGGCCGGTTCGAGCTGCAAGTGCTCTACGCCCGCGCCATGACCCGGTTGTGGGAAAAGGTCGAGCGATTGCAAGGCGTTCAGGACCTGCGCCTCGCGGATTTCGGCACCCGTCGCCGCCACAGTTTCATGTGGCAGGACTGGTGCGTGCAGGCGATGCAGGAAGGCCTCGGCGATAAGTTCGTCGGCACCTCCAACTGCCTGATCGCCATGCGGCGGGAGGTCGAGGCCATCGGCACCAACGCCCATGAGCTACCAATGGTCTACTCCGCGCTTGCCGGAGATGACGCCGATCTCAAACAGGCCCCCTACAAAGTGCTGGCGGATTGGCAAGAAGAACACGATGGCAATCTGCGGATCATTCTGCCGGACACCTACGGCACCGACGGCTTCCTGTCCGATGCGCCCGACTGGCTGGCGGGCTGGACGGGCATCCGCATCGACAGCGGTGATCCGGCCGAAGGTTCGGAGCGCGCAATCAAGTGGTGGACATCGCGCGGCGAAGACCCGCGCGAAAAGCTGGTGATCTTCTCCGACGGGCTCGATGTCGAGAAGATCGTCGAGCTTCAGGCGCAATTCGATGGGCGGGTGCGCGTCTCCTTTGGCTGGGGTACGCTTTTGACCAACGACTTCCGCGGCCTCGTGCCCGGCGACGCGCTCGCACCGTTTTCGCTGGTGTGCAAGGCAGTTTCCGCCAACGGGCGACCCACCGTCAAATTGTCCGACAATCCGCGCAAGGCCATGGGCCCCGCCGCAGAGATCGAGCGCTACAAGCGAGTCTTCGACCTCGGCGCTCAGGAAGAACTGGAAGTCGTTGTCTGAAGAAAGCGCTCTGTGCAGCGCAGGGCACGCTCTGCGTAAAACCGCTGTCGCGGGTCGTCATGGGGGCAGCGCGACATGATCCAGCCACACGATGCCATGGCGCGCAGCATCACAAATAGCGGCAGGCTTGCGCGCATCCTGGTGTCGGCGCCGTAGCCGTCCAGCAGCGCGTCGGAAAGCGTGTCAAAATACGCAATTTCGCAATGCTGGATCATCGCGGTCCCTAGATCATATCCGGTAAACCCGTAGCCGCTGTCGTCAAAGTCGATCAGATAAAGCGCATCGCCGCGCGCCAGAATATTCTCTTGCAACAAATCTGCGTGGATCAGCTGCATCTCCTGATCCAAGCGGCGTAACTGGCTGTCGGCCAGACTACGCGCCTCAAGCAATCTGGTTTTCTCGGCATCATCCAAAGCGGGGTTTTCCCAGAACCGACCCCAAAGCGGCCTATCGCCAACCAGCCCGTTGATGTCCCATTTAGGTCTGGGCAATGGCTCCAGCGAAAGTCGCCGCGTGGTCTCGTGCAAGCGTTTCAGCAACGCGCCCACGTCGCGGTAGAGCGCGCAGTGGGCCTCGACGCTGCCCGCGAAAGCCACACCGTTTTCCCCGATCTGGTCGGCGTCGATCCAGGAGACCAGCGAGGCGACGGGTGCAAACGCGTGCTCGTCGGTCAAAGCACCTTCGAGCGTGCGCAAGGGTTCGGGGCAGGGGAATCCGTCCTTTGCCAGCGCTTCGCACCAGGTCAATTCGGCCTCGATGGAGGGCGTCGTCTGATAGCCCGCCCGGTGCAGGCGCAATGCGGCCCGCGTGCCGTTGGTCAGGGTCACGTCGAAGACAGCATTTTCGCGGTTGCGGATTAGACGTGGCGCCGCGCCGAGCCCGCCCCATGCCCCCGCCGCGCGGACGGCGTGCGCCATCACCTCGCGGTCATCCATAGGGGACCTCCTGCAAAGCGGCCTCCAGCGTATCAATCGCCAGATCAGCGTTCTCCTTGGAAAACGGCAGCGGTGGGCGCATTTTCAGCGTGTTCATCTCACGCCCGATCCGGTTCATCAGAACTCCGTTCTCCCGCATGTACTCAACCACTTCCCGGGTAAACTCCGTGGCGGGCGAGCCGTCGTCGTGGGTGAACTCGATCCCAAAGAACAACCCCGTCCCCCGGGCCTCGGCCTTGAGCGGGTGGGAAATTCGGTGCAGGCGATCGAGTGCATATGCCCCCACGGCGCGCGCGTTGTCCTGCAGGCTCTCGCGCTCGATCACGTCAAGCGTCGCCATGGCCGCGGCACAACTGACCGGGTTGCCGCCGAACGTGTTGAAATACCCAAACGCCGTGCGGAAGGCCGCCATGACGTCCGGCCGGGCGATGACCGCGGCGACGGGATGCCCGTTCGCCATCGGTTTGCCGACCGTGACCACGTCCGGCGCAAATCCCATCCAGTCATGTCCCCAAAACGTCTCGCCGATCCGGCCAAAGCCCGGCTGCACCTCATCGCACAGAACCAGCCCGCCCGCCTTTCTGATGACTTCAACAGCCGGGTCCAGAAAGCCCGGATCAAGCCGCGGGAAGCCCTCATTTGCAAAGCTCGGGCACAGCATGAAGCCCGAAAAGCCGCAGCCTTCGGCCTCCAGCTCTGCGATCGCCCGCGCGATATGCTCGGCGAAGGCTTGCGCCTGCCCCTCGATCGTGCCGCCAACCGGGCGCACGCTGTCGGGCGCGGGCACCAGCCGGACATGCGCCGGGTAGCCGCCAATCGGCGGGCGGCGGGTCGACAGCTGAGACGTCGCCAGCGTGTTGCCATGATACGTGTTGTCGGTCGCAATGATCCCGGTCTTGCCTGTCACCGCCTGCGCCATGCGCAAGGCGATGTCGTTCGCCTCCGACCCGGTGCAGACCATGATCATCTGGTCGAGATCGTGCGACAGTGTCGCCGTCAGCCGTTCGGAGTAGTCAAGGATCGTTTCATGCAGATACCGCGTATGCGTGTTCAGAACCGCGGCCTGCCGCGCGATGGCTTCGACGACATGGGGGTGGCAGTGACCCACATGAGCCACGTTGTTGTAGCAGTCGAGATACTTGCGCCCGTCCGCATCCCAGAGCCAAACGCCTTCGCCGCGGACCAGATGAACAGGCGTGTCGTAGAAGGTGGGCACGTTTGGCCCCATCACGCGCGCGCGGCGCGCTAGCAGATCACTCGTCATCCTTGACCTTCCCGCGCAGCGATTTGACCTCACCGCGCTGCTTTTTCGCCGCGATCCGGCGGCGTTTCGAGCCCAGTGTCGGGCGGGTCTTGATGCGGCGTTTCGGCACCTCAAGCGCCTTCAGGATCAACTCCCGCAAGCGGTCCTCAGCGATTTCGCGGTTGCGCGCCTGAGATCGGGTCTCCTGCACCAGCAGCACCAGCGCGCCCTCGGTCGTCCAGCGCCGACCGGCCAGCCGCTTGAGACGGGTCTTCACCGCAGGTGGCAGGTTTGGCGAACGGGCGGCCTCGAACCGCAGCTCCACCGCGGTCGCGACCTTGTTGACGTTCTGCCCGCCCGGGCCTTGGGCGCGGGTGAAGCTTTCCGTCAGCTCCCAATCTTCGATCGTAATAGTGTCGTTAACCCGGATCATGGGGCTTCATACCCCATCGTCCGCGCGGTGAATATCCCTGCTAGCGCTTGGGCTTGGCGCGCTTTGGCGTGGCCCCCGCCCCTTTACCAACCCGCGGTTTCACCGATTTGCCCGGCGGCACGAAGCGCTTCGAGGTGTCGTTGGGATTGCCCGCAGGACGGGGGCGCTTGGGCTTCCCGCCCTGTGACGGCTTCGCGTCACCTTTGACAAAGGGCGTCTTGCCACCCGGCTTCTGCGCGCGCGCCTTCTGGTCCTTGGGCTTTTGATCGCTTGGCTTCTTGTTATGCGCGGGCTTGCCCTTTGGCTTTCTGTCACCGCTGGGCTTGTGCTCCGTCACAGCGCCTTCAGGGCGTGTCTCCGAGATCGCTTTGCCGGATTTCGGGGCGGGTGCGTCCGGTGCCTCGCGCGGCTCATAAGCCTTCTTCTCATAGGGCTTCTTTTTGAAGCCTCCCTCCTTGCGCGGGGGCTTGCCTGGACGCGGCATGGTCGAGAAATCGGGGGCTTGCTCAAGCCGCGTCACCCGCGCGCCATCGTCGAGCTTCATATCGGTTCCGAGCGCTTTCAGAAAGCCGTCGACGCGGGGCTTGGCAATCTCGACGAAGCTGGCGTTTTGCTGGATGCGGATCGCGCCGATATCGTCTTTGGTTAGATCGCCCGCGCGGCACAGGGCAGGCAGCAGCCAGCGTGGCTCTGCATTGTCCTTGCGCCCGACCGAGACGGAAAACCACACGCTCTCGCCGAAGGCGGGCCGCGGCTTCGGCGCATCGCTGCCGCTTGGCGCAAGATCCTCCGGCGCCGACTGGCGCTGGCGGAACAGGCGCGCATAGGCGGCGGCCAGCTGTTCGGGCGTGAACCGGTCGGTGAGCTTGCCCACCAGACCCGCCTCGCCGTCGCTCACCGGCTCGGACCAGACCGGATCGGCAAACAGCCGCTCTTCGTCGCGAGCGTTCACATCATCGGCAGAGGGCGCATCGCCCCAGCTTGCCTTTACTTTGGCACCCTGCAAAAGCCGTTCGGCCTTGCGGCGCAGTTTGGCGGGCACGATCATCGCTGACGTGCCCTTGCGCCCGGCGCGCCCAGTGCGGCCAGAGCGGTGCAGAAGCGTCTCGTGATTATTCGGAAGCTCGGCATGCACAACCAGCTCAAGGTTCGGCAAATCGATCCCGCGCGCGGCCACATCGGTCGCCACGCACACCCGCGCACGCCCGTCGCGCATGGCCTGCAGCGCGTGGGAGCGTTCGTTCTGCGTCAGCTCGCCCGACAGCGCCACCACCGAGAAGCCCCGGTTCGAGAACCGTGTCGTCAGTCGGTTCACCATCGCGCGCGTGTTGCAAAAGACGATGGCCGTCGGCGCCTCGAAATAGCGCAGCACGTTGATGATGGCATTCTCGGCATCGCGCGGCGCAACCGCCATGGCGCGGTAGTCGATGTCGGCGTGCTGGCTCTTCTCGGCGGTCGTGGTGACCCGCGCGGCGTCCTTCTGGTAGCTTTGCGCAAGCTTGGCGATCGCGGCAGGAACTGTGGCGGAAAACAGCAAGGTGCGGCGCGTCTCGGGGGCCTCCGACAGGATGAACTCGAGGTCTTCGCGAAAGCCCAGGTCCAGCATCTCGTCGGCCTCGTCCAGCACCACGGCGCGGGCTTGGGACAGATCAATGGAGCCGCGTTGGATGTGGTCGCGCAGCCGCCCCGGCGTGGCCACCACGATATGCGCGCCACGCTCTAGCGCGCGCCGCTCGTCGCGCATGTCCATGCCGCCCACGCAGGACGCCATCACGACACCCGCCTTGGCATAGAGCCACGCAAGCTCCCGTTTGACCTGCAGGGCCAGCTCCCGCGTCGGGGCGATCACCAGCGCCAAGGGGGCCGCCGCGCGCTCAAACTGCGTCGCATCGTCCAGCAGCGTCGTGCCGATGGCAAGCCCGAAGGCCACCGTCTTGCCAGAGCCGGTCTGGGCAGAGACCAGCAGGTCGCGCCCTTCAAGCTCGGGTGCGGTCACGGCGGTTTGCACTGGGGTCAAGGTCTCGTAGCCGCGCTCGGCCAGCGCGTCGGAAAGGGGTTGGATCACGGGTGTCGTCTTTCATGTCAGGGCAAAAGGAGCGGAGGCCAACCCAAGAGGCCTCAGTGGCGCGGCCCGTGCCCTGAACACGCAACCGCAAGAGGCGGTGCATACGCCTGATCTTCGCGGATGTATAGGGGTGTGCGTTTGGCGGCTTCGCTTTAGGTTAGCTCGAAACAGGAAAGGACATCAGATGATCGAAAGACTGGAGACCGGGGTGCGCTCGAGCAAGGTCGTGAAGCACAATGGCGTGGCCTACATCACCGGGCAGGTGGGCGAGGGCCAAGGCATCAAGGCGCAGACGGAGGAATGCCTGCGCCGCCTTGATGCGATGCTCGAGCTTGCGGGCTCATCGCGCGAGAAAATGTTGCGCGCCACGATCTGGCTCGCCCACATGTCCGACTTCCACGCCATGAACGAGGTCTGGAACGCCTGGGTGCCGGAGGGCCACGCCCCGGCCCGCGCCTGTGGCGAAGCGCGGCTGGCCCGGCCGGAACTCTTGGTCGAAATCATCGTCGACGCCGCCTATGACTGAGCGCGCGCGTAACATGCTGCTCGGCGCGCTGGTCGCCGACGCGGCGTCGATGGGGCTGCATTGGCTCTATGATCAAGAGCGGATCGCCGCTGTCGCGGGCGACACGCCTGAGTTTCGCACCCCGACCGAGGCTGATTACGCCGACACGAAAGGCTACTTCGCCCATGGAGGCAAGCAGGCCGGCGCGCTGTCGCATTACGGCGAGCAGTGCCTTGTGATGCTGCGCGCCTTGGCGGCGGCGGGGCGCTACGACCGCGCGGCCTACGAGGCAGAGTTCCGCGCCACCTTCGGCTATGGCGGCACATTTGTGGGCTATATCGACCGCCCGACCCGCGCGACGCTCGACGCGATGGCGGCGGACCCGGAGGGCGAGGGGTTTCACGGGGACGATGACGTGCAATTGCCCGCCGTCTCGAAACTGCCCGGGGTGGTCGCGCTGCATGGCGCGGACCCGAAGATCGTCGAGGACGCCGTTCGTGTGACCAACAACAACGACACCGCAGTGGCTTTTGGCCAGTTGGTTGCGACCATGATGCAGGACGTTCTGGCGGGCGCGGATCCGGCGGATGCCATGCACAAAGCGGTTGCCGCCGACCCCGGGAAGCCCGGCGAGGCAGTTCGCAAGGCCTTGAATATGAAGGGTTCGACCGTCGAGATCACGCGCGCCATCGGGATGAGCTGCCAGCTGGAATACGGCATCCCCAGCGTCGCGCATAACCTGACAGAGGCGCGCGATTTCAAGCACGCGGTGCGCACGAATATCTTGGCGGGCGGCGACAGTTGCGGGCGCGCCATTGTGCTGGGGGCGATCATGGGGGCGGCTCATGGTGTGCCGCAGGATTGGCTCAGCCGGCTGGACGACCGCGCCGAGATCGAGGCGCTGGTAGACCGTATCTGCGGATAAAGCAAAGGGCGCCCACAGCTGGGCGCCCTTCGACGAGATCGTATGGAGGTGGGTCAAGTTGGGTGGTGACCCGATACCTCGGTGTGGTTCAGGGGGCTGCCCCTAAAAGCGCACCTCCGTACCCTGCTTGACACCTCGCTCCAATATCACTCTAGACATGGACACCTCCTTTCTCTGGTTGCTGTTGAGATTGAAGGTGCCACATCTTGTGGTCAAAGCAAGAAAAATCTCACGCCGGTTGCTGGGAAACTTTCGCAACGATCATCCGGAAGGGGATCAGGGCGAGGAGGGCGACGGCGAGTTTGACGGCCCAGTCGGCGATGGCGAGCGAGACCCAGAGCGGCTGCACAGCGCCGAGGCCCAGCAGCGGAACCCCCTCCCAAGCCCATGAAATCGCAGCATCATTTCCCGCGCCGAACAGCGTCACGGAGGCCGAGAAGGCGAGCGAAAAGAAGATCGCCGTATCCACCGTGGAGCCGATCAGGGTCGAGGCGAGGGGTGCTTTCCACCACACCCCGGCGCGAAGGCGGTCGAAGATCGAAACGTCCAAAAGTTGTGCAGTCAGGAACGCAATGGCCGAGGCCACGGCGATGCGCAGCGGCACGGCGGGGCCGTATTCCAGCATGATCTGCGAGCCGATCAGCGAGCAGACAATACCCACCAAAAAGCCTGCAAAAACAACGCGCCGCGCGGCCTGCGGGCCATAGACGCGGTTCATCACGTCGGTCACCAGGAACGCAATCGGATAGGTGAACGCCCCCCAGGTGAGCCAATCGCCCAGCAGGAATTGCACAAGGATGTTGGAGGCGACCACGACGGCGGCCATGGCAAAAATGCCGGGGAGAAGACGTGTCATAATGAGGTCCCGTTTTGACAAGGTAGCGGAGAACTTGGATGGGCGGCGTGTAAGGGAGCCGCGCCCGGGTGGCAAGTGTTAATGGTGCGAACGGTGAGTGACGCAGTGGCAACGGGCTGCGCGCCCGGGACGCCCGTTAACCAAGACTGGCAAGGGGTTTTGGCCGGTCGGATACCTGTCGGCTTTGCGTCGGACTTTTGTCTGGCATTGCCCACGGGTGGCTTGCCGGGACGCGCAAAAGGTTAACGCTTCTCCGCGATCAAACGCACAGTGCGCCGCCGCACATAATCCTGGTCGAAGAAGTCGATCAGGCTGACGACCCGTCGATCCCCGATTGCGGGAATGACCGTATCGGCGGGCACGGGAAATTGCACGATGCGGCCGGAAAACTGCTGACAGATATCATGGTCACCTTGGCGTGCTTCAAACCTTGCTTTGGCCTCGGTCACACGCAGAACGGCGCGCGGCGGCCGGGGGGGCGCACCAATGGGACTTTCGTCGATGATTGTCTGGGTGACAGTCCCGCTGAGGATGCACGCGGCGGTATAAGACGCCTGCGCCGGGGTCCAGAACAGGAGCGTGCCGAGACTTGCAAAGGCGCAAACGGCCTTCATCCGGGGCGCAGGCCGGTTTCGACCAGTTTTCCCTGCCGCTTGGCTTCGTAGTAGTAGCCGCGGGAGTACCATTTGACGGCGGTGGCCTCGTCCCCATCCGCCAGCAGCCACGCGCCGCGCAGGTATTTCACGGCGTATTTCAGGTTGGTCTCGGCATCGAGCAGCTCGGAAGGCGGGCCGCGATGGCCCATCGTGCGGGCGGTCTCGGGCAGGATCTGCATCAGGCCATAATACGGCCCGTTGCGCGCGCCGGGGCGGTGGGTGCTTTCGCGGATGATCTGGCGATGCACCAGCGTGCGGGGCACCTCGTAGAAATCGGCATATTTGTTGATCAGCGCCCGAAGCTCTGGCGTCTCGTTGGGGTGCAACGGGATCGTGTCAGCAAGCGCGACAGGCTCAGGATCAGAGCCGCCGCAAGCCGTCAGGGCAAGAAGAGCGGAGAGGATGAGTGCACGGATCATGGCCCAACCGATAACGCTGCATCGTGCGTGCGCCAAGCGGGCATCGCCGCCGTCGGCGGGATACGGCTTAGACGCCAGCCTCGACGATTGCGTCGGCAAGGATCGGCACCGAATCCGCATTCAGCCCGGCGATGTTCAGACGGCTGTCGGAGACCATGTAGATGCCATGGCTCTCGCGCATCTGCTCGACCTGCGCCTCTGTCGCGCCGAGGCGGGAGAACATGCCGCGGTGCTGGGCGAGGAAGTCGAACCGGTCAGAATTGATGCGCTTGCGCAAAGCGTCGGCCAGTTGCTGGCGCAGGGACAGCATGCCGTTGCGGATGCCTTCAAGTTCTGTCTGCCAATCGGCACGCAGCAGATCGTCCTGCAAAACCATGGTCACCAAACGCGCGCCGTGGTCGGGCGGGAAGGAGTAGTTCTGCCGGTTCAAAAACGCCACCGTCGCCTGATTGAGCGCGGTCTTGGCGGCGTCCTGGCTGACACACATCAACAGCCCGGCGCGTTCGCGGTAGACACCGAAATTCTTAGAACAGCTTGCCGCGATCAGCATCTCGGGCTGGGTCTTGGCGAGGTGGCGGGGGCCGAAGGCGTCGGCCTCCAGCCCGTCGCCAAAGCCCTGATAGGCGATGTCGACAAAGGGGATCAGCTGCTTGGCGCGCAGGAAATCGGCAACCTCCTGCCACTGCGCATAGGTCAGATTTGCGCCGGTCGGATTGTGGCAACAGCCATGCAGCAGCACGACGTCACCGGGCTTCGCCTTGTCCAGATCGGTCAGCATCCCGTTGAAATCGACCCCGCGCGTCGCGTCGTCGAAATAGCGGTACTCGGCCATCGGCATGCCGAGATATTTGATGATCGACGGGTGGTTCGGCCAGGTCGGCGCGGATAGCCAGATGCGCGCCTCGGGCGCGGCCATGCGGATTAGCTCCAGCCCCTGCCGGATCGCGCCGGTGCCGCCGGGCGTCGCCGCGCAGGCGATCTGATCGGCGGAGACCGTGTCGCCCAGCACCAGCTGCGACAACGCGCTGTGGAAGCCCGCATCGCCCGCAAGCCCGGTGTAGCTTTTGGTGTCCTCGACCTGCCACAGCTTCTGCTCTGCCGCCTTGACGGCGCGCATCACCGGGGTACGGCCCTCGGCATCCTTGTAGACGCCCACGCCCAGATCGATCTTCTGGTCGCGCGGATCGGCGCGGAAGGCCGCCATCAGGGCGAGGATCTTGTCAGCCGGTTGCGGCTTCAGCTGGTCGAACATTTAGCCCGTCTCCACGGCGAGTTGATCGAATTGGCCCCATTCGGCCCAGGAGCCGTCGTAGAGCGCGTGATTGTGGTTGCCGATGCGCTCCAGCGCCAAGGTCAGGATCGCGGCCGTCACGCCGGAGCCGCAGGTGGTGATCACGGGCTTGCTCAGATCGGCGCCCGCGTCATGGAACACCTCGCGCAGCTCGGCCGGGCTTTTCATCGTGTTGTCGGCGTTCAGCACCGATTTGTACGGCACGTTTTTGGACCCGGGGATGTGGCCCGCGCGCAGGCCCTCGCGCGGCTCGGGCTCTTCGCCCTTGAAGCGCGGCGCACCGCGGGCATCAAGGATCGTGTGATCGCCCAGCTTCGAGGCGGCGGCCACCTGCGTGACATCGCGCACCATGTGGGCCTGCCGCTGCACGGTGATGTGGCGCTCCTTGTGGAGCGGGGGCAGATCCTCGGTCGGGCGGCCCTCGGTCAGCCATTTGGGATAGCCGCCATCGAGCACGGCGACATCCGTCTTGCCCATCAGGCGGTAGAGCCACCAGACCCGCGCCGCCGAGAACAGCCCGGCCCCGTCATAGACCACGATCTGGTGCCCATCGCCCACGCCGAGCGCGCGAGAGCGGGACATGAACTTCTCCACCGGCGGGGCCATGTGAGGCAGGGCGGAGCGGGTGTCGGAAATCTCGTCGATGTCAAAGAAGCGCGCGCCGGGGATATGCCCGCGCTCATACTCGGCGCGCCCGTCGCGGCCCATATCCGGAAGGTACCACGATGCGTCGAGGATCCGCAGGTCAGGATTTTGCAGATGGTCTTCGAGCCATTTGGTCGAGACAAGGGTCTTCGGGTCGTCACTCATAGCGGGCCTCCACGCGGGGTTGCCTTTTGGTAGACCTGTGACCGGTCAGAGGCAAGTGGAGCGGGCACAATGGCCCGCGAAACCTTGGGGGCTGGGGGGTAGGATTGGTCTTTGATTGAGGACGGTAGCACGGGACGAAGCAGTCGTTCGTTGCAGCTGTGCCGATGTCTGCTTCTGACAAAGACAACCAAAGGGCCTTTATGTATCTATGGTGCAAGCGGATTGCTCTATAAACTGAGCAGTGGAATACGAGTTGGAAAGCAAACGTTGCGTAGAAATTTCCCCCAGAAAGAGACGGTCGCACTCTCCGACGTTGAGGCTTCATTGACCTATCAGCGTTTTGGTAGTGCGGGCGGAAATCCTGATAAGCGTGAAGACACGCATATGTGGGAGTTTTCGTTAAAACTGCCTATGAAAAACTCTTTTTTCGTCACACGTCCCGCTAAGGTTTTATCTGGGCTGGTTTCCGTGACTTGTCCAACTTTCTACTGCGCGAAATGCGAATTTGAAGCAAAACATGGCAGAGACGCTTGGGGTAAGATTTCGATTGCAGATTGGAACATCGAAACGAAAGAACATTTCCAGAGGTTTCCTCAGCATATGATTGTAACCGATGTGGATGATCGCAAGCAATCACTGCAGTGGAATGGGTTTTCCAAACGCGAGACAGAGAAAGCTATAAATGCACTGGCGCAGCTGATTTTCATTTCCCAATCAAGCTTTGCACTACACAATGACGCAAGAGGCATAGCTGAGGGTGGATATTATGCAGATACTTTGAGAACGAGTTTGGCACATCCGATGGGAACCTTTCGGCGGTGTTTTCTTGCCCCAAAAACGAGAGACCAAGCGCCGACAACCCACTCGAAAGGGGAGGTCCTACCAAACTACCTTCGTCGAGAGTGGATTGCCAAAAGCCGACTTTAACGCAGTTTGCTGCAACCGCCACTTATGGCTCAAAAACGGTCGTCTGTATTTGACAACTCGCTCCGGCCCTACCCGTGCTCCTTCATCAGCCGCGCCTTGGAGCGTTGCCAGTCGCGCTTGGCCGAGGTCTCGCGCTTGTCGTGTAGCTTCTTGCCCTTGGCGATGCCGATTTTGATCTTCGCACGGCCCTTGTGGTTGAAGTACAGCACCAGCGGCACCAGCGTCATGCCTTCGCGCTGGGTGGCCGACCACAGCTTCGCCAGTTCGCGCTGCTTGACCAGCAGCTTGCGGCGGCGGCGTTCCTCGTGCTGGAAGGTGCGGGCCTGATCGTAGGGCGGGATGTAGCTGTTGACGAGCCACAGCTCGCCATCCTCGACGGCGGCGTAGCTCTCGGCGATCTGGGCCTGGCCGGTGCGCAGGGATTTGACCTCGGACCCCTCCAGCATGATGCCACATTCGAGGTCCTCCTCGATGGCATAGTCAAACCGCGCGCGGCGGTTTTCCGCCACGATCTTGTAGTTCCGCTCTTCCGCTGATTTGGGTTTCTTGGCCATAAGACCCTTTAGGTAGGCGCTCGGCCTTGGAGGGTCAATCCACGCGAGGACCGCGAACCCAGTCCAAGGGCCTGATCAGGGTGTCGAGAGTGCGCCGGGCCTTGAGGTGTTCTCTCCGATGAAGCTGCCGCCGATGACGGTCAGCAACACATCACCTGTCACATCTCCTGTCACGGTGCCAGCGACGGCATTCCCTTCAGGACTGGAGCTGCCCGGCCCGGTAAACGGATCGAACACCTCCAGAAACTCGCCCGACATATTCATATCGACCGCGGCGTTCAGCAATGTGCCTGCGTCCGGGATCACAATGTTGCCCGTGAGGTCAGCGTCGATGACGCCGTTGGTGGTGTAGGTGCCATCGATTTGCAAAGTGCCGCCAAGACGTGCGGTGTCGCCGGTTGCCACATCCTCGCTGAGCAGCCCGTTGACTGAGCCGTCGATGTCGCGGCCCTGAAATGTGGCGGTCATCACCATGTCGCCGACCACGTTTGAATCCCCCGATGGCCCGGTTAGGTTCACTCCGACCTGCCCGGTGTATGTGGCCGAGCCTGAAATCGGTCCAGGCGCGCGATTGCTGCTCGCGGCATTCAAAGCGATCAGCTTGTCGACCAGTTCGGCCTCTGTGGCGTCGAAAACGGCGTTCGCGACTGGCCCGGTCGTGCTTCCGCCGCCGCCACCACCGCCGCAGGCAGACAGGCCCAAAACACACCCAATGGTCATCAAAGTTCTAATCGTCATGAATTTCTCGCAGCACAAATCCCCAAACGTATGGTTGGGAGGTTTCGGCATATTTGTCAAAGAGATAGTGGCACCAGCGCCTCTGTGATGCGCGACGTCAGGTTGATCGACATGGCCCGGGGCCGCCGTCAATGGCGGGGCTTAGCGCGCGGGAAGTTCGCGCCAGCCCTTGTAGACCAGCAGCGCGCCGACGCCGATCAGCCCCATGCCGGAGATCTTGTCGACGCTCAGGCGCGCGCCAACCCCGCGGGTCAGGGTCGTGTAGGCCAGCATGGCATAGAAGACGATCGAGGCCGCATCGAGTGCGATGAAGATCGCGCCATAGATCAGCGACTGGGTCGCGATGCTGAGCTCCGGGTTGATGAAGCCCGGAAAGAGCGCGGCGAAGAAGACGATCGCCTTCGGATTGGTGACGCAGGCGAAGAACCCCGACAGAAAGACCGAGCGGTGCGAGGCCCGCACGGCCTGTGCGCCGGGCCTCGACGTGAGCGCCTTGTATCCAAGGTAAATGATGTAGAGCCCGCCTGCGATTTGCAGCGCGGGCAACACCTGCGCCGCGACGCTCATCAGCGCCTGCATGCTGGCCACCGCCACGAGGATATGAACGAGCGTTCCAAGCGCATCGCCTGCGACACAGACCAGCATCGCGCGCGGCCCGTGTTTGATCGCCTGGGCGGAGGCCAGCGCGCAGGACGGCCCCGGTGTCGCGATGATGACCAGCGTCGCGGCCAGGAAGGCCGCGAACAGGGCCGGATCCATCAATTCAGAAGCCCGGCATAGACCATCGCGTCCTTGATGGCGGCCTTCGTGCTGTCCTCGAGCCCGGTGAGCGGACGGCGGACCTCCTCGGTGCATTTGCCCAGAAGGGACGCGCCGTATTTGGCGCCGACAAGGCCCGGCTCGGTGAAGATCGCCTTGTGCAGCGGCATCAGCCGGTCAAGCTGCGTCCGGGCGGTGGCGTAGTCTCCGCTCAGGGTGCTTTCCTGGAACTCGGCGCAAAGCTTCGGCGCGACATTGGCCGTCACCGAGATGCAGCCGATCCCGCCATGGGCGTTGAAGCCCAATGCGGTGGCATCCTCGCCTGAAAGCTGCACGAAATCCGGCCCGCAGGTCATGCGCTGCTGCGGCACGCGGCTGAGGTCCCCGGTCGCGTCCTTCACCCCGATGATGTGGGGGTTCTTGGCCAGCGTGCCCATCGTCTCGGGCGTCATGTCGATGACCGAGCGGGGCGGGATGTTGTAGATCACGATCGGCAGACCCACCTCGGCGGCGGCCTCGAAATGTGCGATCAGCCCCTGCTGGGTGGGCTTGTTGTAGTAGGGCGTGACCACAAGGGCCGCATCGGCGCCCGCGGCCTTGGCATGCTCGACCAGACGCACGGTCTCGCGGGTCGAATTTGAACCGGCCCCTGCGATCACCGGGATACGGCCTGCGGCGGTGTCGACCACGGCTGCCACGACCGCGTCGTGTTCTTCATGGGTCAGCGTCGGGCTTTCGCCGGTCGTACCGACGGGCACCAGCCCGTGCGAGCCCTGCTCGATATGCCACTCAACCAGGTGTTTGAGCGCGTCAAAATCCACTGCGCCGTTTGCAAACGGCGTGATCAGTGCGGGCATGGAGCCTTTGAACATGACACGTTCTCCTTGGGTTAAGTTCTAATTGCCAAGCCCCGATACCGTTGGCGGAGCGCCGCCGCAAGAGGCAGATCGCGCGCCGGTGAGTTGCAAGGCCCGCCTGTGCGGCTACCTATAGGCCAGAGGTCTGGAGGATAAGCGCCATGGTGGCACGGGTGATCGGTTTGGTGACGGCACTGTGGCTGAGCACCGGCGCGGCATGGGCGCAGTCCGTTCTTGCCGATGCGGTGGCAGCCGCAGGGGCGGGCGACTGGCAAAGCGTCGATGACCTGCGCCCGGACATCGAAAACCAAGCCGCCCGCGACGTGATCGGTTGGATGCGCCTGCGCGGCCGTCAGGGCGATTTCGAGGAATGCCGCGACTTTCTCGCGCGCAATGGTGACTGGCCGGGCCTGCCGCTGCTGCGACTGCGCTGTGAATACACGATCCCACGGGACGGCGCGGCGGCACCGGTGCTGGCGTTCTTTGGCGAAACCCTGCCGCAGACCGGGACGGGCTCGCTCCGGCTGGCCGCCGCTCGGAAGGACACAGGCCGCACCGGCGAGGCCACCGCCGAGGCCCGGCGCGCCTGGGTGACCCACGTGATGTCGGAGGCGGAGCATCAGGCCTTCGTGGACCGCCACGGCGACGCGCTGAAAGATCTGCACACCGTCCGGCTCGATATGCTGCTGTGGGAGGGGGCCGAGCGCGCGGCGCGCCGCATGTTTAACCTTGTGCCTGAAAGCCGGGCAAAGCTCGCCCTCGCCCGGATCGCCCTGCGCAAGGATGAGAACGGCGTCGATGCGTTGATCGAGGCGGTGCCCGCCGCTTTGCGCGAAGATGCGGGTCTCGCGTTCGAGCGCTTCATTTGGCGGGCCCGCAAAGGCCGCGTCGAGGGCGCGGTCGAGATTCTGATGGAACGCTCGCTGTCGGCCAAGGACCTCGGACGCCCGATCGCATGGGCCAACCGCCGCCGCGCGCTCGCGCGACAACTCATGCGCGACGGGCAGTTCGGGCTGGCCTACTCGGTCGCCTCGCAGCACTTCCTTGATGCCGGATCTGCCTTTGCCGACCTCGAGTGGCTGGCGGGATTCATCGCGCTGCGCAAGCTCGACGCCCCCGCCGAGGCACTGATCCATTTCAGCCGGTTCGAGGCCGCGGTGGCGACGCCCATCTCGCTGGGGCGCGCGGGCTACTGGCTGGGCCGGACCCACACCGCGCTGGGCGACGATGCGGCGGCGGCGGAGGCCTATGCAGAGGGCGCGAGCTACCAGTCGTCCTTCTATGGCCAGCTCGCCGCGGAGGCGGCAGGCCTGCCGCGCGACCCGGCGATGGCGGGAGCAGAGATATTTCCGGATTGGACGGACGCTGCGTTCACCACATCCTCCGTATTCGAGGCCGCGTTGCAGCTTGATGACGCGGGCCTGCGGTCCTTAGCGGAGCGGTTCCTTGTGCATCTGGGCGAAAGCCAAAGCCGGGAGGGGCTGGGCCAACTCGCCCAAGTGGCGCTTGAGCGCGAGGAGCCGCACATCGCGCTGATGATCGCCAAGCAGGCCGCGCGGCAGGGCCACGAGCTTTACGAGGCCTATTTCCCCCTTGCCGTGCCGCAGGGCATCTACACGCAGTTGCCGCCGGAGTTCCCGCTGGCCATCGCGCGGCGCGAAAGTGAGTTCGATCCTGTCGTTGTCTCTGGCGCGGGGGCGATGGGGCTGATGCAGCTCATGCCCGGCACCGCGCAGGAGATGGCCGGTGCCGTGGGCGAGGACTACGCCCGCGACCAGCTGCTGGAGGACCCCGAATACAACGCGCGGCTGGGCATTGCCTATCTTGAAGAGCTCGCCTCGCGCTTCGCGGACAACCCGGTGCTGATGTCGATCGGCTACAACGCAGGTCCCAGCCGGGCGGAGCGCTGGCCGGAGCTTTACGGCGACCCGCGCGCCGAGGATGTCGACGTGATCGACTGGATCGAGGGCATCCCGTTCCGCGAGACCCGCAACTACGTCATGCGCGTCACGGAAAGCTTTGCACCCTATCGCGCGCGGTTGAACGGTGAGGTCGACGATATCTCGTTGCTGAAATTGCTGAAGCGGTAGCCTCAGACGTCGATTGCGGCGGTTTGAGCGATCGCTTCCAGATCTGCCCGGCCCGCATCCCCGACCACGACGAAATTGGCGGTATCGCCACCCCAGCTCACCATCTCGAAATCGCCGATCTGGCGCGTGGTGAAGCCATCCGCCGGGCTGTCGCTTTGCAAAAGGCACAAGGCCACGACACCGCCTTGCGCGTCCGTGTACATCAGCTGTGCCACCGGCTTGCCCGCGGCGACCAGAAGGCGGCCGCCTTCGAATGTCAGCCCATGGCTGCGGAGATCGGCGATGCGCACCGGCGCGCCGACGGTTTTGGAGAGCCAGGTTTCGATATGATCGGCCTCGTCCGCGCCGACCTCGACCAGATGGCGGGTCTGGCCCGCGTAGACGCGGTGGTAATCGGCGATATCGGCCAGCCATGCCGGGGGCGCGGCGGCGGCAAGCTCCACGCCGCGGCTCGTGCCCTGATTGTAGCCCGCCATGAAGCCGCTGACGCCGCCCAGCCCCAGGGCCAGGACGACGGACGCCGCGACCAGCCACGCGCGCCCGGACGGCGGCGCAGGTGTGTTGGCGACCGCGCCCACCGGCGCGTCATGGATCGCTTGCGCCAGCGCTGCGGGCACCGGATCGGTGAGCATCTCCGCAAAGGCGCCCTGCGCGACCGCGTCGGCCTCCATCAGTGCCTGCAACTGGGCCTGAAGGGCGGGATCAGTCTCGAGCGCGGCCTCGATCTCGCGCGCCTCGGCGTCGGGCAGTTCGCCGTCGAGAAAAGCGCTCAGTTTTGTCTCGTCAAAGCTCACAGGCTCTCTCCTGCAGGGGTGGCGATTTGCTTGGCCAATGCCTTACGGGCGCGATGGACGCGGCTCATCACGGTGCCCAGGGGTATATCGAACAGCTCCGCGGCTTCGGCATAGCTATAGCCTTCGACGCTGACGGCCAGCAGGATTGCCGACAAATCCTCGGGCAGGGCGGCCAGCTGCGCGCGCAGCTGCCGCGCCTCCATCGCGTGCTCGCCCGTGACGATCGACACCAGTTCGGGGCTTTCTTCGGCGGGCACCTGGCCCTCGCCCATGCGCACCTTGCGCTTGCGCATCTCGCTGATCCACAGGTTGCGGGTGATGCGGAACATCCAGCGGTCCAGCGGCTGGGTTGGATCCCACTGGTCGGCGCGCGCGAGGGCGCGCAGGCAGGCTTCCTGCACCAGATCGTCGGCCTCCACCGCCGAGCGGGTCAGCGATGCCGCGAAGCGCCGCAGCCGCGGCAGCAACGCAATCAGGTCGTTCTTCATGGCTGTGGACACATCGCCCCCGTGATCGCGTATGCAGACAGGTCGCGCTGCACGGCTCATTTGTGCAACGCGCAGCCCTTCGATGCAATGCGGCCCGGCTGGGATTACGGCAAGCATTTTCACTCCTTATTGCGCCTGTCATGGGGTCTACGCCCGAGGGCTGCAAAAAATTTCATCTTTTTTCGCCAGCGCGGGAATAAGCCCGGGGTCCGGGGCGTAGTGGTCAGCAGAGAGAGCCTGAACCTCGCTCGACCTGAACCAAAAGCAAACGTTGACCAAAAGGAATTGAGAGACATGAAACGCACCCTGACCATTGCCCTGACCGCCGCTGCCTTGCTCGCCGCTCCGGCCTCCGCCGCCGTTCTGGGCGCCGTGAACTCCGATATCGGCAAGGTTCTTGTCGCGGCCAAGACCGGCATGACGCTGTACACGTTCCGCAAGGACGCAAAGAACCAGTCGAACTGCTACGGCGACTGCGCCGAAGCATGGCCGCCGTTCGTGGCCGGGGCGTCCGCCAAGGCGGATGGCGCGCTGGGCATCGTGGCCCGCAAGGACGGCACCCGCCAATGGACGCTCAACGGCCAGCCACTTTACTTCTGGGCGGGCGATCAGGCCAAGGGCGACGTGACCGGCGACGGGGTGGGCGGTGTCTGGGACGCCGTGCGCAACTGAGTTCCCCATAGTAACGAGTGCCGGGGGCTGCGATAAGCGGCCCCCTTTTTTATGCCCGCGCCAAGCGGCGCTCGCGCAGGGCGGTGAAGATGCCCGCAGCAATCACCAGCGCCGCGCCGATCATCACGTTGACCGCCAGCGTCTCGCCGAACACGGTCATGCCGATGATCGACACGAAGACCAGCTGCAAATAGGCAAACGGCTGCACGGCAGAAGCCTCTGCGGTCTCGTAGGTCTTGATCAGCAGGTAATGCCCCAACGCGCCGGTGATACACAGCGCGAGCATCCACAGGTAGTCGGTGGGGGTCATCGGCTCCCAGAACCAGATGCCGGTCACCGTCATGCCAACGGCCCCCGCGATTCCGGTCCAGAAAAAGCTGGTGGCCGCACTGTCGCGCCGCGCCGCATAGCGTGTGAGCAGCGAATAGAGCGCAAACATCGCCGCCGACAGCACCGCGATCAGCGCGTAGGGCGAGAAGACCCCGAAGCCGGGCTTGAGGATGATCAGCACGCCGATCAAGCCCACGCCGATGGCCAGCCAGCGGAAGCGCCCCACCGTCTCGCCCAGAAGCGGGCCCGACAGGGCGGCCACGATCAGCGGGTACGCGGCGAAGATCGCCATGCTTTCGATCAGGCCCAAAAGGGTGAAGGCCAGCACCATCACGCAGACCTCGGCGGCCAGAAGCAGCCCGCGAAAGATCTGCAGCACCGGCTGTTCGGTGGCGGCCGCCTGCCGGATTGAGCCCGCCCGCCGGGCCGAGATCGTCAGCACGAAGGCGGCGAAGAACCAGTACCGGATCATCACGACAAGGATGACGTTGTACTGATCCGCCAGGTAGCGCGAGATGCCGTCCTGGCTGGCAAAGATCAGCATTGTCAGCGACATCAGCATGATGCCCCGGCGGGTGTCGTTGCCGGTCATGCCAGCCGCCCCACCGACATGTGCCGCTTGCTCCCGAAACCCGCGATGCGCTGCACCTCGAACCCGGCCTTTGCCAGCGCGCGCCGGACGTGGCCCGCGGCAGTATAGGTCGCGAATGTGCCTTTCGGCGCGGTGTGCCGGGCGACCTCATGCAAAAGGGCGTCGTCCCACAGCTCCGGGTTCTTGGCGGGCGAGAAGCCGTCGAGAAACCACGCATCCGCGCGCCCCTGCCATTGCGGCAGGGTCTGTCGCGCATCGCCCAGGATGATGTCGGCGTGCAGCCTGTCCGTGCGGATCTGCGTCGCGGGCCAATGGTCGAGCAGGGGGCTGGGGTCGAGCTCCGCAAAGGCGCGCAGCGCCTGCTCCATATCGGCCCGCGCCATCGGGTAGGCCTCAAAACTGGTGAAATGCAGTCGGCCCTCGGGCATCGCCTGCAGCGCGGTCAGCATCGACAGGCCCGTGCCGAAGCCCAGCTCCGCAATCCGGAAGCCGTCGCGGAAGCGCCCGGGCAGGCCATTGCCATGCAAGAAGACATGACGGGTCTCCTCCAGCCCGCCCGCCAGCGAGAAATACGGATCATCGAAGCGCGTGGCGATCGGCGTCTGATCGCGCCATTCTAGCTGCGCCGTCTGGTCGGTCATGGGGGAATGCTCTAGCTGTCTCAGGCGCGAGGATGCGCAAAACGAGGTTGGCTTGTCCATGGCGGAATTCAAAGCGGATATTTGCGTGCGCGGGGCGGGCATCTTCGGCCTGTCGGTCGCCTGGGCCTGCGTGACGCGCGGCGCGCGGGTCTGCGTGGTCGATCCGCGCGGCGTGGCGGCTGGCGCGTCCGGCGGGATCGTCGGCGCGCTGGCCCCGCACACGCCAGAACAGTGGAACGAGAAGAAGCAGTTCCAGCTGGAAAGCCTGCTCGCGGCCGAAGGGTTCTGGGCCGAGGTCGATGCGGTCTCCGGCCTGTCGTCGGGCTACGGACGCCTCGGGCGGGTGCAGCCGGTGCTCGACGACGCGGGGCTGGCCCTGGCAGAGCGCCGCGCGGCCAGCGCGACCGCGCTCTGGGGTGCAGCGGCGCAGTGGCGCGTCGAGGCGGCCGAGGGCGCGTGGATGCCGGTGTCTCCCACGGGCCGCGTGATCTTTGACACGCTGTCAGCCCGCCTGCATCCCCGGCAGGCCTGTCTGTCCCTGGCACAGGCCCTGCGCCGCAAGGGGGTGGTGTTCTTGGACAGCGCGGCGGGCGGGGTCGTGATCGACTGCACCGGCTACGAAGGGCTGGACGCGATGACGGCCAAGCATTCGCGCCAAGTCGGAAACGGCGTCAAAGGGCAGGCGTTGCTGTTGGATCATGACGCGCGCGACCTGCCGCAGATCTATGCGGACGGATTGCATATCGTGCCCCATGCGGACGGGACGGTCGCAATCGGATCAACGTCGGAGCGCTATTTCGAGGCGCCCGCGTCAACCGACGGCCAGGTGGATGAGCTGCGCGCGCGGGCGGTGGCCCATGTCCCGCGTCTTGCAACCGCCCCCGTCATCGGGCGGTGGGCCGGGGTGCGACCGCGCGCCCGGTCCCGCGCGCCGATGCTGGGGCCACACCCGTTCGAGCAGGGTGCCTATGTCGCCAATGGCGGGTTCAAGATCGGCTTCGGCGTCGCGCCCAAGGTGGGCGAGGTGATGGCCGATCTGGTGCTGGACGGCGTCGACCGCATCCCCGAGCCTTTCCGGGCGGAGCGCTGCCTTTAGACCGCGTCGCCTTCTGAGTATTTTTGCCAAAACGAAGCCGTGGATCATGCCGCGGTCGCGGTGAGACATTGTCGGCCATCGGCGGCGCGCGCCCAGAGTGTCAGCCCGTCACCCTCGGGTCTCGCGCAAAACGTAGCCTCTTCGCCATCCATCAGGGGGGCGGTGGCGCGAAAGTCGAACCGTCGCACTGCGCCGAGCAAATCTTCGGCCATCAGCATCACGTACTGCGCCAGAAGCGGGCCGTGGACCACCAGCCCGCCATAGCCCTCGACACCTGTCGCATAGTCACGGTCGTAATGGATGCGGTGACCGTTGAAGGTCAGAGCGGAGTAGCGGAAGAGCTCTGTCGGGGTGAAGATATGCGTCTTGCGCGTCGTTTGGTCGTCGGGGGCGGGCGGGGGCGTGCCCTTGGGGGCGTCGGCCGCGCGGTAGATCAGGTCCTGCTCTTCGCTCACCAACAGCTGCCCATCTTGAGACACCTCATGGCGCAGGGTCACCAGCCCCAACGGGCCGGTGCGCCCGGTCTTGCGATCCGCCCGAAGCAGCGTCGTGGTCTTGGTCGCCTGCGTGCCGAGGGTCGGGGTTGCGTGGAACCGCAGCCGCCCGCCCGCCCACATGCGTCGCGGCAGCCCCAGGTCGGGGATCAGCCCGCCGGTGGCTGGATGGCCGTCCCGTCCAAGCGATTTTGGCGATTGGGCGTCCCAGAAATAGATCTGGTGCCAGAACGGGCGGGGCGTGGCGTCGGGCAGGGACAGGGTCGCCGCCAGCGCCGCGATCCGGGCCGGGTCGAGTATGTCATGGGACGTATGAAACTCTTGATCTTGGGTCATGGTGCAAGCATGCTCGCGCGCGACAGCGAAAGGCAAGCGCTCCCATGCAACCCCGGCTCGACAGCCTCGATCACTTCGTGCTTACCGTGGCCGACATGGGCGCGACCTGCGCCTTCTACGGCGATGTTCTGGGCATGGAGGTCGAAACCTTTCACCCTGCCGATGGCTCGACCCGGACCGCGCTGAAATTCGGCGCGATGAAGATCAATCTGCATCCCCAGGGTGGCGAGTTCGAACCCCATGCCCGCGCGCCCGCGCCGGGGACGGCGGATCTGTGTTTTCTGACGCGCTCCAGCCTGGAGGAGTGGGTTCTGCACCTCGACACCCACGGGATCGAGCTCGAGGACGGCCCGGTCACCCGCAGCGGCGCGCAGGGCCCGCTGCAATCCGTCTATATCCGGGACCCGGACGGCAATCTCATCGAAATCTCAGTTCAGATGCCGACCGGCTAGCCTGTGCTGGCGCTCATCCCAGACGGCATGACGCTCGTCATCTGCGGCTGCGCGGCCTTCATCGGCACGGTGGTCCAGCGCCTGACCGGGCAGGGCTTCGGCATGATCGCGGCCCCGGTCGTGGCGCTGGTGGCGCCGGGCTATCTGCCCACGGCCTTGCTTCTGGTGGGCGTCGCCGTGGGCCTGAGCTCTGCGGCGTTTGACCTGTCGGCCGTGGTGCGGCGTGATCTTGGCCCCGGATTTCTCGGGCGGGCCCTGGGTGCCTTCATCGCGGCGGCCCTCGCGGCGCGGCTGGCGGATCGGGCGGACCTGTTTGGCGCGGTCGTAGCTTGTGTCGTGCTGGTGGCGATTGTCCTGTCGCTGGTGGGCCTGCGCGTGCGCATCTCGCCCGGCTCGCTGATGCTGGCGGGCACCGCGGCCGGGATCATGGGCACGCTTACCGCGATCGGCGCGCCGCCCATGGCGCTTCTCTACCAGCATGTCGAGCAGCGCCGCGCGGCCGCCACTCAAAATGTCTTCTTTTTTTTCGGCATGGCCGTCAGCCTGCTGGCCCTTTGGCTGCAAGGGCTTGTCGCGATGCATCACCTCGCGCTTGCGGTGGCCATATCGCCAGCGGTTCCCTTGGGACTGGCCGCGAGCCAGCCGTTGGCGCGGCGCGTCGCCCGCCAAAGCATAAGGCCGATTGCCTTGGCCCTTGCTGGCTGCGCTGCGGGCGCGCTGCTGCTCAAGAGCCTCGCGTGACCTCTGTCTTCAGCGCGTCCATCAGCCCGGTCATGAACTTGACGTAGCTCTCGCCGGTCAGGCGGCCGTCCTCGCCGAACTCGTTTTGTGCCCCGCCCACCAGGACCTCTGGGCCTTGCAGAATGCGCGGGCGGAAGGCCATCATCCGCAGGCGCAGGTCGAATTGCGCGCGTTCGCCGCCTGCGCGCCCGGCGGTGGCGGACATGATCGCGACGGGCTTGCCGTCCCACGGGTTGCCCTCGGTCCGGCTTACCCAGTCGAGCGCGTTCTTCAGAACCCCGGAGATGCCCTTGCTATACTCGGGGGTGGAGATCACCACGGCATCGGCGGCCGCGATCTGATCGGCGAGGGTCTGCACCTCTGCGGGGATGCCGCTTTGCTCTTCAAGGTCGCCATCGTAGAGCGGGAACCGCACCGAGCCTTCGGTAAACTCAGAGGCCCCGCCAATGCGCGCCGCCTCGCGGATGAGCTTGCGGTTGAAGCTGTCTTGGCGCAGCGAGCCGGAAATGCCGAGCAGGTTCATGGGGTGTCTGTCCTTCGGTTGGTTGGTTTTGGTTGCACATAGAGCCCGCGTGCCCAAAGACTACGCCCAGAAACAGGGAGGGGCTCATGGCACCACGGCATGGCGGCAAAATTCTCAGCGACCAGCTGAAGATCCAGGGTGTGGATCGCGTTTTTTCCGTGCCGGGCGAGAGTTTCCTTGCGGCGCTCGACGGGCTGTATGAGAGCGGCATCCAGAACGTGGTCTGCCGTCAGGAAGGCGGCGCGTCCATGATGGCCGAGGCCCACGGCAAGCTCACGGGCAAGCCCGGCGTGGCCTTCGTGACCCGCGGTCCTGGTGCCACAAATGCGTCGTCGGGCCTGCATGTGGCGATGCAGGACAGCACGCCGCTTGTGCTGTTCGTGGGCCAGATCGCGCGCGATCACCGCGACCGCGAGGCGTTCCAGGAGGTTGATTACCGCCAGCTCTTCGGTGGCCTCGTGAAATGGGTGGCGGAGGTCGACCAGACCGAGCGGCTGCCGGAATATATCGTCCGGGCCTTCCAGTTGGCGCAGTCTGGTCGCCCCGGTCCCGTGGTGCTGGCCTTGCCGGAGGACATGCTGTCTTCGGTGGCGGACGTGCCGGATCGCGCCCCGGTCGTCGTCTCGCGCGGGCGGGCCCGCGACGCGGATGCGTTGGACATCATCGCGCGGATCGAGCGGGCGGAACGGCCCCTCGTGATCGCGGGCGGCTCAATCTGGTCTGCCGCCGCCGCCGCCGATCTGGAGAACTTCGCCGCAGGCTTCGATCTGCCTGTTGCGGTGCCGTTCCGGCGGCAGGACCACATGAACAACAACCACCCCTGCTATGTCGGCGATCTTGGCGTGGGCATGAACCCCGCATTGGCCCAGCGGCTGCGTGAGGCCGACCTGCTGCTGGTTCTCGGCGCCCGGCTGGGCGACATCGCGACGAACGGATATTCGCTGGTAGACGTCGCGCGGCACGGAAAAACCCTGATCCATGTCCATCCCAGCCCCGACGCGCCCGGTCATGTCTATCAGCCTGACTTCGCCTACACCTCCGACGCCGCGGAGATGGTCGAGCTTCTGGCGCAGAACGCACCGGCGTTGTCCCAGCCTTCGACGTGGCGGTCAGAGGCCCGCGTGGCTTTTGAGGCGTGGCAGCAGCCACAGGCGACGCCCGGTTCAGTCCAGATGGAGCAGGTCATCCCGTGGCTGTCCGCCCATCTGCCCGATGATGCCATCGTGACCAATGGCGCGGGCAACTACGCAGCATTCCTGCACCGCTACTTCCGGTTCCGCGGCTACAAGACCCAGCTCGCACCCACCTCCGGCTCCATGGGTTACGGTTTTCCTGCGTCGATCGCGGCCAAACTGGCGCATCCCGACCGGGCGGTGGTCTGCCTTGCCGGCGACGGGTGTTTCCAGATGACCTGCAATGAGATGTCGACCGCCATTCAGCACGGCGCGGCGGTGATCGTGGTCGTGGTGAACAACGGCAAATACGGCACGATCCGCATGCATCAGGAAAAGACCTACCCGGGCCGGGTCAGCGGAACCCAGATCGCAAACCCCGATTTCGCGGCGCTTGCCCGGGCCTATGGCGGGTTCGGTGCGACAGTGACCCGGACCGAAGACTTCGCAAATGCGTTCAAAGAATCGTCCGAGGCAGGCGTGTTGTCTGTCATCGAGCTGCAGCTCGACGACGAGGTCCTGTCCACCGGCATGACCCTCTCCCAGACCCGCGCTCAAGGCGAGGGCGCGGCGCGTTAACCTTAATGGCGCGTTAGTATTCGACGCCGATCTGGGCCTTGATCCCTGAGCGGAACGGATGCTTCACCAGCTCCATTTCGGTCACAAGATCCGCAGCCTCGATCAGCTCGTCCTTGGCGTTGCGCCCGGTCAGCACGACATGGGTCATCTCGGGCTTTTCCGACGCCAGAAAGGCCACGACCTCGTTGACGTCGATGTAGTCGTAGCGCATCGCGATGTTGATCTCGTCGAGCAGCACCATGTGGTGAGACGGGTCGCGGATCAGCTCCTTGGCCTTGGCCCATGCGGCTTGCGCCATCTCGATGTCGCGGGACTTGTCCTGCGTCTCCCAGGTGAAGCCTTCGCCCATGGTGTGAAACGCGCAAGTGTCGGAAAACTTGCCCAAAATCAGGTCCCGCTCCCCGGTGCTCATACCGCCCTTGATGAACTGCACCACTGCGCATTTCATGTCATGGGCGATGCAGCGGAAGATCATCCCGAACGCGGCAGAGCTCTTGCCCTTGCCCTTGCCGGTATGCACGATGATCAGCCCCTTCTTGTCGGTCTTGGTGGCCATGATCTTGTCCCGCGCGGCCTTCTTCTTGGCCATCTTGCTGGCGTGGCGGGCAAGCTCGTCTGGGGTGTCGGTCGGCATGGGATCTCCTGGGTCAGAGTGGTCGGCCTAGGGTGTTGGAGCGTGGCCCCGGATGCAAGTGCAAAGCGCGTAACTCTTTCTTAAGGGCGCGTTTCTATCTTGCCTCCACACCAGATTCTCGGAGACGCCCGTGGCGCGGTTCTTGCCCTATCTCAACCTCTTGATCCTCGTGGCCTGTGGCGCGCCCAGCATGGGCGTCATCGGCGGGCAGAGCGAGCGTGTCACCGTTGGCGACTATGTGTTCGAAGTGAATTTCAAGGGTTCTCGGGCCGAAGCCTATCGCACCAACACGCTTTGGGCGCCCAAGGCGCGGCAGGTTTTCGCGGCAGGGGCCACCGCGATGGAACAGGTAACGGGATGTCATGTCGTGCGCAGCTCCGTGCGCGGTGATGTGGCGCTGGTGCAGGCCGACCTCTTGTGTTGAGCCATCAGGCCAGAAGCCGGTCAATCAAGGCGCGGGCCGAGTTGCTCTTTGGTCGCCAAAGCCCTCTCTCGATTGCTTCGTCAAGCCGTTGCGCCATCTCCCGCAAGGCCGCCGGGTTGTGGTCCTCGATGAACTCGCGCGTGTCCTCGTCCTCCAGAAACGCCTGATGCACCAGATCGAAATGGTGGTCGCGCACGGCCCCGGTCGTCGCGGCGAAGGCGAACAGGTAATCCAGCGACGCGGCCATTTCGAACGCGCCCTTGTAGCCGTGGCGCTTCACGCCCTCGATCCATTTCGGGTTCACCACACGGGACCGCACAACCCGGCCGATCTCGTCTTCCAGAGTGCGGATCACAGGACGCTCCGGACGGGAATGATCGTTGTGATAGACCGGCTGCGCCCGGCCCTGCAGGGTCTGGATCGCCGCCGCCGCGCCGCCTTCGAACTGGTAGTAGTCATCGCTGTCGAGCAGGTCATGCTCGCGGTTGTCTTGGTTTTGCACCACCGCCTCCGCCTGTCCCAACCGCGCCTCGAACCCGTCGCGGTCCAGCGCGCCCGCGCTGTCCTTGCCATAGGCGTAGCTCCCCCATTGCAGATAGGCCTCGGCCAAATCAGCCGTGTCCGCCCAGAGCCGCTCGTCGATCATCGCCTGCAGCCCCGCCCCGTAGGCCCCGGGCTTCGAGCCATAGACCCGGTGCGCCCCGCCATTGGCCCGCGCCGGGTTCTCGGACGCGGGCTCGTCGCAGGCCTGAACCGCCCGAGCGGCGCTGTCGACCAGATCGATCAGCTGCGGGAAGGCGTCGCGGAAAAATCCCGAGACCCGCAGCGTGACGTCCACACGCGGTCGGCCCAGCACGCCCAAGGGCAAGACCTCGAACCCGGTCACGCGCCGGTTCGCGGCATCCCAGGTCGGCTTGCAGCCCATCAGCGCCAGCGCTTGCGCGATGTCATCGCCGCCCGTGCGCATGTTCGCCGTCCCCCAGGCGTTCAACAAAAGCGCGCGGGGCCAGTCGCCATGGGTCTGCAGATGTTTTTCGATCAGCAGATTGGCCGATTTCCAGCCAAGCGCCCATGCGGTTGGTGTGGGCACCGCCCGGCTGTCGACCGAGAAGAAGTTGCGCCCTGTGGGCAGCACATCCAGGCGGCCCCGCGTCGGGGCGCCTGAAGGTGCCGGGGCGACGAAGTGCCCCCGGAGGGCGCTGAGAAGCCCCGTCCCCTCTTCCACTCCGCAGGCCGCGACCGTCGGTTGCACATGGGCGCGGATATGCTCCATCACCGCGTTCGAGGCTGGTCCAACGGCAGGTGCGCCATCGACGATCCGGATCGCCAAATCCTCCAGACGCTCGACCGTATCGCCGGTGCTTCGCCACGCGCCGCCGCCCAGAACTTCCGGCCTCAGGCCGTCCCATGGCTCCGCCATATCAGCCGAAAGCGGGTCAAATCCCAGCTCCAGATCGTCGGCCAAGGCCCGGATCAGCGACTCATCCGCGCCCGTCCCGCCGCCGCGTGGCACCCGCGTCAGGGCTATGATCAAATCACGCGCTTGATCCCCCTCGGGCGCGCGCCCGAAGATATGAAGCCCGTCGCGGATCTGCGCCTCCTTCAACTCGCACAGATAGGCGTCGAGCTTTGCCAGATCGCCGTCCTCATCACCCGAAAACCCGACATCCTCCGACAGGCCGGTGGCCGATGTCATTGACAGAATTTCGCGGCGCAGATGCGCGATCCGTCGCGGATCGACCCCGGCGGCTTCGTAATATTCATCCACCAAGGCTTCGAGGTCCTTCAGCGGCCCATAGGTCTCGGCGCGGGTCATCGGCGGGGTCAGGTGGTCGATGATCACCGCCTGCGCGCGGCGCTTGGCCTGCGTGCCTTCGCCCGGGTCGTTGACGATGAACGGGTAGACATGCGGCACCGGGCCCAACACCGCCTCTGGCCAGCATTCGTCGGACAGCGCCAGCGCCTTGCCGGGCAGCCATTCCAGATTGCCATGCTTGCCCATATGCACCAGCGCATGGGCGCCGAATTCGAACCGCAGCCAGAAGTAGAACGCCAGATAGTTGTGCGGCGGAACCAAGTCGGGCGAGTGGTACGTGTCCGTCGGATCGATATTGTAGCCGCGCGCAGGTTGTAGCCCGACAACCGCATTTCCGAAGCGATGCACGCTCAGTTTGAACGCCGCGCCGTCGAAGAACGGATCCGCCTCCGGCGCGCCCCAACGGTCCTCGATCTGCTGGCGAAGCTCATAAGGTAGCTTGCCGTATTCCGCGCGATACGCGTCGAGCGAAAGCGCCTCGCCCCCCTCGCGCTCGGCCCGGTCGGTCAGCCAATTCGTGGGCCCCGCCATGATCCGGTCCATCAACGCCTTGCTATTCTCAGGTGCGCCCTCAACGGCATAGCTGTCATCGCGCAAAAGCTGCAGCACGTGGGCCGTCGCCTCCGGCGTGTCGAGGCCGACCCCATTAGCCAGCCTGCCATCCTTGTTCGGATAATTCGCGAGGATCAGCGCGACCCGGCGGTCGGCCTCAGACGTGCGGCGCAGCCGTGCCCAGGCCGCGGCCAGATCGGCCACGAATTGGATACGATCGCCGCGGGCGCGGTAGGTGGCAATCGGGCATTCGGTCGCCGCGTCAAAGTAGGCCTCGTCCTTGAAGCTGACCGCGCGGGACAGGATGCGGCCATCGACCTCCGGCAAGGCCACGTTCATCGCAATGTCGCGGCCCGAAAGGCCGGTCAGCCCGTCTGCCCACGCGGCCTCATTCGAGGAAGAGAACACAACCTGAAAGATCGGGGCCTTGTTGGCCATCGGGGCCGCCAAAGGGTTGCCCGCGCTGGTGTCACCCTGATGCGGCGAGCCGACGGCAAACGAGGTCGCGTTGAGGATCACATCCGGCGGGGCCTGCGCAAACAAAGTCTCCAGCGTGGCGACGGAGACCGGGTCTTTCAGCGAGGCCACGAAGATCGGCAGCGGGTTCAGTCCTGCGCGCAGCAGGGATTTGACCAGCCGGTTGACCGGGTTCAGCCCCGCGCCTTGCACCAGCGCGCGGTAGAATATCAGCGGTACGACAGGCGCGCAATCGCTCCATGCCTCTTGCGCCGCCGCCAGGTCGGACACTCCGGCGCCCGGCCAGTAGACGCCCGCGCGCAAGAGCGGCGCGGCGGGCGACGGCTTGTCCAAGCCGTTCAGCATCGCCTGCGCATAGCTCAGGAAGTTCTCGGCGTTTTGCGGCCCGCCTTCGACCAGATAGGCCCAAAGCGTGTCGTAATCCTCGTCCGAGACCGTGGACAAACCGCGCAGCTCCGCGTCCGGCTTGTCATCGCCCGGCAGCAGCGCCAGCGGTACGCCCGCGTCATGGCAATGGGCCGCATATTGCTCGGCCCCGTATTTCCAGTAGCCCGTGCCGCCCAACACCCGCGCGATGACCAATTTCGACTTGGTCGCGCAGGCTTCGATATGCAGATCGACCGACATGGGGTGGATCAGGTGCGTGAGGTTGGCGAGCCGTAGCCCCGGCGGGTCGGCCAGCTCGCCCCGCGCAGCAGACAGCGCCGCCAGCTCGGTATCGGCGGCGGAGATGAACACGACATCCGCAGGTGTCTGGCCCAGATCGACGGGCTCCTGGCCATTGTCGATACGACCGGGCGTGGCAGCAAGAAGGTGCATGTTGGGACGCCTCCGGCGGGACTATTTGAGCGAAGATCAAGCCTAGAGCGGCTTTTCCATAAACAGGCTCGTCTCATTGGCAAGGTAGGCGCCGAACGGGCCACAACGGGTGAAGCCGTGCTTGGCGTAGAGCTTGTGGGCGGCGTGCAGCAGGCTGCCGGTCTCAAGCTTCAAGACGCTCAGGCCCTGCGCCCGCGCCTCGGCTTCCAGCCTAGTCAGGATTGCAGACGCCGCGCCTTTGCCGCGCGCGGCCTCGCCAGTGAACATCGACTTCACCTCGCCATAGTCGCCCTTATCCTTGAGCGCGCCGCAGCCCAGCACGGTGTCGCCCTCGCGCGCGATGAAGAAATGCACCTCCGGCACGCAGAGCGCGTCGATGGACAGGTAATGGTTGTCCTCGGGCGGAAACAGGCTCTCCATCAGGGCGTGGCTCGCTTGAAGCAGCGCCGTGACCTGGGGGTCACGGGGGTTTCCACGCTCGACGATCATGCCTGAAGTGCGGCCTCGATGGCCGCTTGGTCCAAACCAGCCTGGCCGATCACCACCAGACGCGTCTCGCGCGGATCGCTGCCAAAGGGCTTGTCGAAATAGGTGTCCACGCGCGGCCCGACCGCCTGCAGCGTCAGGCGCATCGGCTTGGCCTCGACCGCGGCAAACCCCTTGAGGCGCAGAATATCGTGGTTGCGGATCACATCGGCGACCTGTTCGGCAAACGCCTTTGGATCAGCGATCTCGCCGCGGGTGACGACGAAGCTTTCGAACTCGTCATGGCCATGTTCATGCTCGTGGTCATGGTGATGATCTTCGTGGTCGTCATCGTGGTGATGGTGGTGGTGCACTTCGTGGCGGGCCTCCAGATCAGCTTCCGCGCTCACGCCTTGCCCCAGCAGCACGTCCACCGGCAGGCGGCCCATCGAGGTGCGCACCACCTGCACGCCGTCTCGGCTGTCGGACTTCAACGTGCCGACCAAGGCCTCCGCCTCGGCCTCGCCCAGCAGGTCGGATTTGTTCACCACGATCATGTCGGCGCAGGCGACCTGATCCTCGAACAGCTCCGACAAGGGCGTCTCATGATCGAGATTCTCGTCCAGCTTCCGCTGCGCATCGACAGCGGCCACGTTATGGGCGAAGCGCCCTTCGGACACGGCCTTGCCGTCGACCACGGTCACGACGCCATCGACGGTCACTTTGGTCGAAATCTCCGGCCAGTTGAACGCGCGCACCAGCGGTTGGGGCAGGGCCAGACCGGAGGTCTCGATCACGATGTGATCGGGCTTGTCTTCGCGGGCCAGCAGCTTTTCCATCGTCGGCACGAAATCGTCGGCGACGGTGCAGCAGATGCAGCCATTGCTCAGCTCCATGATGTCATCCTCGGTGCAGGTCTCGTCCCCGCAGCCTTTCAGGATGTCGCCATCGACGCCCAGATCGCCGAACTCGTTGATGATCAGCGCGATGCGCTTGCCCTTCGCGTTCTCCAGCATGTGGCGGATCAGCGTGGTCTTGCCAGCGCCCAAAAAGCCGGTGACGACGGTGGCGGGTATCTTTTGCAGCATGGGGTCAGTCCCTTTGCAGTTTGAGCCAGAACCACGCGCAGGCACCCCCAAGCGCGGTCCAGGTGAGGGCGGTGGCCGCGAGCGAGGCACCGGCGAAATGGGCGGCAAGTTCCGGCGCGGCAAACCCGAAATAGGTGTCGAGCCGGGGCGCGCCGTAGATATGGGGCACGAACAGCAAGGCCATGGCTCCAAGCGCAGTGATCGCATTGCGGCCAAAGGCGATCAGACCCAAAGCCGCGCCCGTGCAGACGACCGTCATCAGCCACCAAAGTTGCCGCGCGCCGACCTCTGGTCCGGGCGTTGCGGGCAGTTGTGGCGGCATTCCCATGGCGGGGGCCAGCTGAAAGGTGATGAAGCCGCATAGCCCCCAGATAAGGCCCTGACGCAAGCTCAGCGAGCGCCCGTAGCGCTCGGCCAAGGCCATGCCGGCGATCATCAGGAACGCGTAGCCCGTGAAGGTCACGACCGAGAACGCGGCGGGCAGGATGTGGCGCGATGGCTCTTCCAGCACGCTGGGGCTGCCCGCGTCCGATTGCGGTGATCCGTCGGACGCGAAATGCACCCGCGCGCCGCTTTCATACAGCTCGCCTTCCATCACCATCGGGATCACCGCCCAAAGGTTAATGATCGCCGCGAAAACGCCCGCAGCGATGCCAGCGAACACCGCGCTGGTCAGGATATGTTTGAGCATGGCTTAGTGGCAGGGAAACGCCATCGCGTGGCGCATGTCGTGGGAGCTTTCGTGCATCACCGTGGCCTGGGCGAACCCGGCCGAGAACAGCAGCAGCGCGCCCAGCATGATCGCGCCCACGATGCCCATCAGGCCTGCGTCGGCTTGGGTGGCATCAGCGTTTTGCGCAATCGCTTCGACTTTGATCTCGTCGTTTTTCATTTTGTCGTCTCCTTGGCCCGTCACACCCGACGGGGGGCGGTTTCATCTGCGCGAGGCTGGTCTCCTGGCTTGCGGGTCGAAGCTTGCTGCCGCCTTCCCGGATCGCTCCAGTGGCTCTTGGCAGGTCGCTCACCGCTTACAGTCGCGGGGGCGGCTGTGGCATCGAGGCCCCTGTTTGGGTCACCTTCTCCACATTCCCATTTCATCCCCGGCACGCTTGGGCGCGCCTCGGGAACCTTGCAAGGGTCACTGTGCGCTTTGCGGGGCCTATGGGTCAAGGTCGATTCCGACATGCTACGACCTGTTGGCGGCGCATTTGCTTGACCCTACGTTCCCAACATCTTGGGGATAACCCGCCCTCGGGGGCCATATGCAGGGGTTAAGCGTTGACTCGCAGGGTCAGGGTTCAAAGAATAGCCCACCAAGGCCCCGATTCCCCGCACGAGGACGCCAATGCGCTTCTCCAAACTCAGACTGAACGGCTTCAAAAGCTTCGTGGACCCCACGGAGCTGCTGATTGCGGACGGCCTGACGGGCGTGGTCGGGCCCAATGGTTGCGGCAAATCCAACCTGCTCGAAGCCCTGCGCTGGGTCATGGGCGAGACCCGCGCGAAGTCCATGCGCGGCTCGGGCATGGAAGACGTGATCTTCGCCGGTGCCGCCTCGCGCCCCGCGCGCAACTTCGCGGAAGTCTCGCTTCATATCGACAATTCCGAGCGTTTGGCGCCCGCAGGTTTCAACGATCTCGACAATCTCGAGATTATTCGCCGCATCACCCGCGACGCAGGCTCCGCTTACAAGACCAACGGCAAGGATGTGCGGGCCCGCGATGTGCAGATGCTGTTCGCCGACGCTTCCACCGGCGCGCATTCGCCCGCACTTGTGCGGCAGGGCCAGATTTCCGAACTGATTAACGCCCGTCCGAAAGCCCGCCGCCGCATTCTGGAAGAAGCCGCCGGTATCTCCGGCCTGTATCAGCGCCGCCACGAGGCGGAGTTGAAACTGAACGGGGCCGAAACGAACCTCGCCCGCGTCGATGACGTGATCGAACAGCTCGCCGCGCAATTGGCCCAGCTTGCCCGGCAGGCCCGCCAGGCGGCGCGCTACCGCGAGATTGGCGAAGAGCTGCGCCGCTCCGAAGGCATGCTGCTTTATCGCCGCTGGAAAGAAGCCGAAGATGCGAACCTCGCCGCTGCCCAGGAGCTGACAGAGCGCACAAAACTCGCCGCTCAATCAGAGGCGCAGGTGCGCGAGGTCGCCAAACTGCGGCAGGAACTTGAAGACGCGCTTCCGCCGTTGCGGGAGGAACAGGCCATCGCCTCCGCCGTGTTGCAGCGCCTGCAGGTTCAGTGGGACACGCTCGCCGATCAGGAACGCCAGGCGCAACAGACCATCGAGACCTTGACCGGGCGCATCGCCCAGCTTGGCCTCGATATCGACCGCGAAACCGCTCTGAACCGCGACGCGGGAGAGACGATCGAACGGCTCGAGTGGGAAGCGCGCGAAATCTCGAAGGCCTCCCAAGGCCATGTCGAAAAGCTCGACGCCGCCGCGACCGCCGCGCGCGAGGCCGCCAATGTGCTGTCCGACCGCGAAACGCAGCTGGCAGAGCAGACAGAAGACGTCGCCCGTCTTGCCGCTCGTCACCAGTCCGCCCACCGCTTGCTGGAAGACGCGACCAAGACGCTCGACCGCTACGAAGGCGAGGCCGAGAAGGCCCGCACTTCCGTTGTCCACGCTCAAGCCAAAGGGTCGGAAGCCGAAGCGGCGTTAACCAATGCCAAGACTGCGCTTGCAACCGCAACCGCGCAGGCAGAGACCGCAGATACCGCGCTTGTCGACGCCGAAGCCGCCCGGGCCACGGCCCAGACCCGCGAAAGCGACGCCCGCGCGGCCCGGTCGGAAGCCGAAGGCGAAGCCAACGCCCTGCGCGCCGAAGCCACTGCTTTGGCACGGCTTGTCGACCGCGACACGTCCGAAAAGGGCCAGCTTCTCGACGTCGTGCAGGTGAAACCCGGCTACGAGAAAGCCCTTGGCGCGGCCTTGGCCGACGATCTGCGCGCGCCACAGATCGATGACGACGAAATCACCGGTTGGGCCACCTTGCCGGGTTACGCGCAACCGCAACCGCTGCCCGATGGCGTCGATGCGTTAACCACGTTCGTGACGATCCCCGACGTGCTCGCCCGCCGTATGTCGCAGGTTGGCCTTGTGGATCGCGACGCAGGCAACGCGCTGCAATCGGCCTTGAAGCCGGGCCAACGGCTCGTCTCCGTCGACGGCGATGTCTGGCGCTGGGACGGCTTCCGCACCGGTGCAGAGGACGCACCCTCTGCCGCCGCAATGCGCCTGCAGCAGCTCAACCGGCTTGAGGAATTGAAACAGGCGCTCGAAGGCGCGACCGCTCGCGCCGATGGCGCGCGCCAAGCCCACGAGATGCTGACGCGCGAGCTGGCCGAACTGACCCAAGCCGACCGCGACGCCCGTGAGGCACGCAAAGCCGCCGACCGCGCCATGGCCGAAGCCAGCCGCGACGTGTCCCGCGCCGAGGGTGAGACCTCCATCGCCGCCGGTCGCGTCGAAAGCCTGCAACTCGCCGTGACCCGCTACGAGGAAGAGGCGATGGCCGCCCGCGAGCGCCGCCGCGAGGCCGAAAAAGGCGTCGCCGATCTGGGCGATCTCGATGCCGCCCGGGCCGAGGTTGAAGACGTCAAAATGACCGTCGAAGCCGCGCGGATGACGATGCTCGCCAAACGCTCCGCCCATGACGAGCTGCGCCGCGAAGGCGAAGCCCGCACCAAGCGCGCCCAGGAAATCACGACCGAGGTCAGCGGCTGGAAACACCGCCTTGAGACCGCCGAGAAACGCATCGGCGAGTTGGAAGAACGTAAGGCGTCCTCCGAGGTAGAACTCGACGCCGCGCAAGCCGCCCCGGGCGAGCTGGCCGCGAAACGCGCAGAGCTGACCGGTGCGATGGAAGAGGCCGAAGCGCGCCGCCGCGTGGCCTCCGACAACCTCGCCGAAGCCGAAACTGCGCTGCGCCAAGGCGTGCAAACCGAACGCGACGCCGAGCGCGAAGCGTCCGAGGCCCGCGAAGCCCGCGCCCGATCTGAGGCGCGCGCAGAGGCCGCCCGCGAAACCGTCGGCTACGCGGTCGAACGCATCGCCGAGGAAATGGAAACGACCCCGCAAGCGCTGCTGGAAGCGCTCGACACGACCCCCGACGCCATGCCGCCCGCGGCTCAGGTCGAAAACGACGTGAACCGCCTGAAGCGCCAGCGCGACGCGCTCGGCGCGGTCAACCTGCGCGCCGAAGAGGACGCCAAGGAGGTCTCCGTCGAGCACGACGCGCTGGTTCAAGAGAAGTCCGATCTGGAGGCTGCCATCGCTGCGCTGCGCACTGGAATTGCGTCTTTGAACAAGGAAGGACGCGAGCGCCTGTTAACCGCGTTTGAAGAAGTGAACGCCAGCTTCGCGACGCTGTTCACCCACCTGTTCGGCGGCGGCGAGGCAAAGTTGGTCATGGTCGAATCCGATGACCCGCTGGAAGCCGGTCTTGAAATTATGTGCCAACCGCCCGGAAAAAAACTCTCGACCCTTTCGCTTTTGTCCGGCGGCGAGCAAACCCTAACGGCTTTGGCTTTGATTTTCGCCGTATTCCTCGCAAATCCGGCGCCGATTTGTGTGCTCGACGAGGTCGACGCGCCTTTGGACGACGCGAACGTGACCCGGTTCTGTGACCTGCTTGACGAAATGACCCGTCGCACCGACACACGCTTTTTGATCATCACACATCACGCCGTCACGATGTCGCGCATGGATCGTTTGTTCGGTGTGACAATGGCGGAATTGGGCGTGTCGCAATTGGTCTCGGTCGATCTGAAAAAAGCAGAAGCCCTGGTCGCATAAAAAAAGCCGCCCGAAGGCGGCCTTTCCAGAAGGTTTTTTGATCAGACGGCGAAGTCGCTCAACTGTTTGCCGCTTGCCAGTTCTTCTTTCAGCCATTTCGGCCGTGCACCACGCCCAGACCACGTTTTGCTAGCGTCATCGGGATGACGATGCGTGGGCTTGCGCGGCACTGATTTTGGCTTGGATTTCTTGGCCGTTTTCGGCGCATCCTTTTTGGCGCCAGCCAGTTCTTCCAAAGAGAAACCCATTTCCTTTGCTTTCGCCTTTACGGCGGCAAGGGCCTCGGATTTCTTCTTTTTCTCGTGGCGTGCGATGGCCCCTTCGACACGGGTTCGCAGCGATTTAAGCTCTGAGAGTGTCAGAGACTTCAGGTCGACTTTGCTCATGTTAATTCTTTCAAAAGGCGATGAATGGCACTCATTAGCCAAAAAAAACGCCTGAAAGCAAGTCTATAAGCGACCAAGAAGTTCCCGCGTGGGCCACGCGTCGGCTGGCAGGCCCAGCCGTTTCTGTTCCGCCTGCACCGCGCCACGCGTGCCCGATCCCAAAATTCCGTCGATTTTACCGACGTCATATCCGCGGGTCGACAGTTTCTTTTGCAGCGATTTCATTTGCGCATCCGACAGTCCCGGATCGGGGTTTCCGGCGTCATAAACAGGAGCGCCCGAAAGTCTGGTTGCAAAATAGGCGGCTGTCGTCACATAGACAAAGCTCTGGTTCCACTCGAAATAAACCCGAAAATTCGGATAGGCGATAAAGGCGGGACCCTTTCTGCCCATCGGCAAAAGGATCGCGCCCTGATTGCCCTGCCAGCCGCCAGCTTTCGGGCGCACGCCCATTGCCGCCCAATCAGAGGTCGCCAGATTATGCGAAAGTCCGGTTTTCGACCAATCCATCTGGGCGGGAACGTCGACTTCCTGCATCCACGGCGCGCCCGCACGCCACCCCAAACCCCGCAGCATTTTGGCCCCCGACAAAAGAGCATCCGGCACGGATGTTTTCAAAGAGACCTTTCCATCGCCGTCCCCGTCCGTGCCGTATTCGATTATGTCCTCCGGCAACATTTGCACCATTCCGATCTCGCCCGCCCACGCGCCTTTGGTGCGGGCGGGGTCAAAATTGCCGCGTTCGAATAATTCGAGGGCCGCGAAAACCTGTGGTCGGAATAATTCCGGTCGGCGGCAATCATGGCTCAGGGTCACCAGCGCGTTCAGCGTATTGAACTCGCCCTGCACCGCGCCGTAATCCGTCTCAAGCGCCCAAAATGCCAACAGCACGCCGCGGGGCACGCCGAATTCGCGCTCCGCCCGGTCAAAAATCGCGTCGTATCTCGTCGCGTTTGCGCGCCCCTTCGTTAACCGGTTTTGCGAAATCACCCGGCGCGAGAAATCGATAAAATCACGCTTGAAGACACCCTGCGCGCGGTCGGCCTTCAGCACGTTCGGGTCCTGTCGCACGGACGCAAAAAAGCGCTCGACGCTCGACCGGTCATGACCCTTCGAGACAGCTTCTTGTTTCAGGCCGGCAACAAAATTCGAAAAGCTGCCGCCGCATTGGGCAAAGGCGGGAGAGGCCGCGAGGGCCAGGGCAAAAATGAGTGCACGCATAAAGATCTCCAATTCGAAAAAGACTTACAAAATTGCGGCGCCAATCACCACACACACCAGCGCGAGCGCCCAGGCGCGCCACAAAACCGCGACGGCCACATCGATATCGGAGCTGTCCAGAATGCGGCGGCCGTCCGCGTTCACGAACGGCTCGTCGCGTATTTCGCCATCGTAGGAGCGCGGTCCGGACAAGGCCACGCCCAGCACGCCCGCCATGGCGGCCTCCGGCCAGCCGGCATTGGGCGAGCGATGTAGCCGCGCGTCCCGCCGCGCCACGTCGACGGCCGTACCGCTGAGGTGGAACAAGGAAATCAGCAGCGTCGTCAAGCGCGCCGCAGGCCAATTCACCACATCGTCCAGTCGCGCCGCCGCCCAGCCGAAGTCTTCGAATTTTTCGGTGCGGTATCCGATCATGCTGTCAGCGGTATTGATGATCTTGTAGGCCAGCATGCCGGGCAGCCCGGCTACGACAAACCAGAAGATCGGCGCGATGACCCCATCGGACAGGTTCTCCGCCGCGCTCTCAATGGCTGAGCGGGCGACCCCGGATGCGTCCAGCGCCTCGACATCGCGTCCGACAATGCGGGCGACCATTCTGCGCCCTTCCTCGAGTGACCGCCGCAGGCCGCGAGCGACATCAACGACATGATCGGACAGCGATCTTTGCGCGAGCAGGATCGCGGCGACAACGATCTCCACCAAAGGCCCGAGCGCGGAAAGCCCGAGCCCGAGGATCACCGCCCCGGCGACCAATGCGACGATCAGGCCCACGCCTTTCGCCCGGCGGTTGGCACCGCGGTTCAATCGCGCCTCGCCAAAGGAGATCAGCCGTCCCATCAGCACCGCCGGGTGCGGCACTCGGTCCCAAAGCCATTTCGGCTCGCCGAAGATTGCGTCCAGTACCATCGCCAGGGCAAGGGTCACAGTGCGGCCTCCAACCGGTCCCACCCGTCGGGTCCGGGAAGGCCGAGCCGCACCCAGGTCTTGGAATAGGGAAAGATGCGCGACCAAATATTTGCCCGCGCGAGCCGCGCTTGGAACGCTCGCGCGTCCGGCACCTCGTAGAGCCGAAAGAGCGCCGTGCCGCCGACCAACGGCGCGCCGACCAGCGCGTCCAGTCGCGCGGCGTCCACGGCCAATCGCGCGCGGGTCGCGTCGCTCCATTCGCGGTCTTCCAGCGCGCGCGCGCCAATCTCCAACGCGGGGCCGGACACCGGCCACGGCCCAAGCATCTCGCGCAACCGCAAGGCGATCGAAGGCGGGCAGATCGCGAACCCCAGGCGCAGCCCGGCCAGCCCCCAGAATTTCCCGAAGCTTTTGAGGATGATCACGCCTTGATGGTCCGCCAGCTCAGTATGGCTCACCTCCGGCACGACGTCGCAGAAGCTTTCGTCGATGATATTCAGACGGCGCGACGTGACGGTATCGGCGTCCTTCAACGCGCCCGTCGGGTTGTTTGGATGCACGAAGACCTGCGCCGGAAGATCGCCGTCCGGTCGGGTCAGCACCCCGTGCCCTTCGGCCTCGAAGGCGGCGGCATGCTCGTTATAGGTGGGCGAGGGGATGTAGACGCAGCTGTCGTCCTCCAGAAGCCGCGGGATCATCGCGATCAGGGCGGAGGCCCCGGGCGCGATCACTACCTCGGCCCCGTCCGGCACAGCCCAAAACGCCCGCGCGGCGCGTTCAAGCCGCATCGTGGCGGCGGCGTCGGGCAGCGCGGTCCAGGCCTCTGCAGAGATCACGCCGACGGTGTAGGGGGTCGGGTTGATCCCGGTGCTCAGGTCGATCCAGCTGGCGCGCGTGCCGCCGAACTCGGCGATTGCCGCGTCCAGCCCACCGCCATGATCGCGCTTAGTCATCGCTGTCCGGCAAGGGCGGGTGGCGAGAGACAAAATGACCCTTGATCGCCTGCGGCCACTGCCGATAGGGCACCTGCCCGGTCTCGCTTTGGGCGTGTAGTGCGGCGTAACCCACGACCGCTTCGGCGGCCTCTGGCGAGGGTTTGAACTCGCCCACTGTATAGGCCAGCTTACCCTTGCTTTGCAGTGCGACATTGCAGCCGCGCGCACAGCCCATCAGGCAGGAATGGCGGCGTGTGCGCACGCCCTCGACCCCTTCGGCGGCGCTCTCGATCAGGGCGGCGAAGGTCTCGCCATCGGTCTCGCCGGGGCTGCGTGCCTCCCAGTCGTCGCGTTTGCAGGTGTCGCAGATGGTGATCCAGGTGGTCATGGGGCCTCGGAGTGCTGCCAAATTCGGCGAAGTCCCGCCCATTGAGCGGAATTGAACGCCATGTTCAAGGTCACTTGGGACATGGGTCCGGAATTTTAACAATTCATTAGGGAATTTATCGTTTATTCATCCTGTCCTCAGCACAGGACCAAAAATAAAGACTATCGGGAAGCGTACCGGCCTGCTGTCGTCTACTGGTCGGAGTAAAAAATGGATGTTTTAATTGTTGAAGACGAGGGTCCCCTCGCACAGCTTTGGGCTGACCATATGTCGCGCGCTGGCGCGAACGTCACACTGGCCTATACCCAGTCCGACGCTGAAGAAATCTTGCGGGTCTGCGACTTTCCGGTCGTTGTCCTGAACCTGCGCCTGTCGGCGGGGGATGCCTCTGCAATCGCGGATTACGCCAGCTTTCGGCGTCCGCGCACGAAAGTGGTGTTTGTAACGTCGTCGAGCTTCTTCTCGGACGGCTCGATCTTTCACTATATGCCCAACGCCTGCGCGATGGTGCCCGACACCACACCGCCCGCCGATCTGGCGGCCTTGGTAGAGTATCACGGCCGCGAAAGCGTGCCCGCCTGACCGGTGCGCCCTAGCCGCGCCCGTGGGGCGCGTGCCAGTCGATCACCGGATTTATCGGGATGATGCGGTGGGGGTTAATGGTCTCGTGGCTGTAGTGATAGTGGCGCACGATATGGTCGAAATTCACCGTCGCTTCGACGCCGGGCCATTGGAATAGCTCGCGGCTGTAGCCCCACAGGTTCGGGTAGTCGATAACCCGCGCCCGGTTGCACTTGAAATGCAGGTGGTAGACCGCATCGAAGCGCACCAGCGTGGTGAACAGCCGCCAATCGGCCTCGGTGATCCGGTCCCCCATCAGGTATCGGGAGCCGCCCAGCCGCGCCTCCAGCCACTCCATCGTCTCAAACAGCGGCACAACCGCTGCATCATAGGCGTCCTGCGTCGTCGCGAAGCCGGATTTGTAGACGCCATTGTTGAGCGTGTCGTAGATGCGGTCATTGACCGGCGCGATGGCGTCGCGCAGCGCCTCGGGCCAGAAATCCAGATCATTGCCGGTGATCCCGTCGAAGGCCGAATTGAACATCCGGATAATTTCGGCACTCTCGTTGCTCACGATCGTTTCGCGCTCGCGATCCCACAGGATCGGCACCGTCACCCGGCCAGAGACGTTCGGGTCCGCCTTCAGGTAGATGTCGCGCGCGAAGGGCAGCCCGTAAAGCGTGTCGCCGGTCGCGCCGTTGTCATCGGTCTCGAAGGTCCAGCCGTCACCCAGCATATCCGGGTGCACGACCGACACGTCGATCAGGTCATCGAGCTGCTTGAGGCGGCGGAAGATCAGCGTACGATGCGCCCAGGGGCAGGCATGCGAGACATAGAGATGGTAGCGCCCAGCCTCGGCCTTGAACTCGCCCTCACCGGACGGCCCCGCGCTGCCATCTGCGGTGATCCAGTTGCGAAACCCGGCCGTGGTGCGCTTGAACGCGCCATCGGTCGACTTCGTGTCGTACCACTGATCTTTCCATTCGCCGTCAACCAGCAATCCCATCTCGTCCCTCCTTGTGCGTGACTGACCCCTAACCCGCGCGGGGCCATTTGGTCTCCCCCCATCCCCGCACAGATTATGCGCGCGCCGGATTCGGGCCGCCTGACGCCGCTTGCGCCCATTGCGGGACGCGGACGCGAGACATATAAGTCGAATCGTAGACGAGGGGCCCCGCGCCCCAGAGAGGTTGGCCGCCCGCCGATTGACCCAATCAGGGGATCGAAAGGCAGCATCGTCAGGAAACCGGGCACCCGCTCCGGCCTCTTCACCACGTGACACCGGATGAAAGGCCCGCGCCCGATATGACCCGCTTCCTTGTTTTCTTCTTGATGCTTTCCGCCATGCCCGCCGCGGCCCATGTCGGCCACTTCGGCGAGCTCGCCGGCCATGATCACTGGGTCGCAGGTGCCGCTTTGGGGGCCGCTCTGGCCGCCAGCCTGTGGGGCGCGCTGAAAGGCAAGAAGGACGAGCAGGCAGAGCCGGAAGAGCAGGCCGAGGAAGAGGAAACCGCATGAGCAAGATCGGCGTGATGATCTGCGGCCATGGCTCGCGCAGCCAGGCCGCAGTGGACGAATTCTCGGTCCTGGCCGAAAAGCTGCCCGCGCATTTCCCGCCCGAATGGCAGGTCGAATACGGCTATCTCGAATTTGCCAACCCGGTGATCCGCGACGGGCTCGACAAGCTGCGCGAAAGCGGCTGCGAGAAGATCCTCGCCGTGCCCGGCATGCTCTTTGCCGCGATGCACGCCAAGAACGACATCCCAACGGTGCTCAACACCTATGCCGCCAAACACGGGATCGAGATCAGCTATGGTCGCGAGCTGGGCGTGGACCCGAAGATGATCGCCGCCGCCGCCGCCCGGATCGAGGACGCGCTGACCCAGGCCAACGCCAAATCCCATGTCCCGAACGAGGAAACCTGCCTCGTCGTCATTGGCCGTGGCGCGTCCGATCCGGACGCCAATGGAAACGTCGCCAAGATCGCCCGGATGCTACAGGAAGGTCTCGGCCTCGGCTGGCTGGAAGTGGGCTATTCCGGCGTCACTTTTCCACTGGTCGAGCCCTGCCTGACCCATGCCGCAAAGCTCGGCTACAAGCGCATCGTGGTCTTCCCGTATTTCCTGTTCACCGGCATCCTGATTGACCGCATCTACGGCTTCACCGATCAGGTTGCGGCGCAGCACCCCGGTATCGAATTCGTCAAGGCGGGCTATCTCAACGACCACGACAAGGTGCTCGAAACGTTCGCCGAGCGCGTGCGTGAACAGATGGGCGCCAACCCGCCCCCCAATTGCGGCACTTGCGCGTACCGCACGCAAGTGCTCGCCACCGAGGATGGCGCGCCCATGGTGATCCCGGCTGAGGCTCGTGCCGGGCATCCCGCCTTTGGCGACGTGCCACCGCCAACCTGCGTCTTGTGTAAATACCGTGTGCAGGTCCTGGGGTTCGAGGCAGAGGTCGGCGCGATCCAGGAAAGCCACCACCACCATGTCGAAGGCCAGGGCGCGTCCGCCCCCGGCTCCAACGTGGCCGATTGCGCGCTCTGCGACACGTTCTGCACTGGTTTGTGCCGGTTGGAGATGCAGGACAAGCACGACCATCACCATCACCACCACGGTCATGATCATTCCCATGATCACGACCACCATCACCACGCGCCATACCCCCATGCCAAGCACCCGCACGGCCCCGAAAGCGCGCGGAAGACGAAGGCATAATGGGCTTCGTTTTGGCAAAAATACTCCCGCCGGAGGCGCAGAGTTTTCTGAAAACTCTGCGCCATTTTCTTCATAAGAAAATGGCCACCTGAGCCATGCGTCCCTACGAAAAAGACCCCGCCGCGATCTACGCACAGAGCTTCGCCACCGTCCGGGCAGAGGCGAATCTCGCGCGCTTCCCCCGCGGGCTCGATGCGCTCGCCACGCGGGTCATCCACGCCTGCGGCATGGTCGAGATTGCCGACCGACTCGCTTTTTCTGAGGACGCCTATACCGCCGGCCACGCCGCCCTGACATCCGGCAAACCGATCCTGTGCGACTGCGAAATGGTCGCCGCTGGCATCATCCGCCGCTATCTACCCGCGAATAACGACGTCATCGTCACGCTCAATGATCCCTCCGTGCCCGACCGCGCCAGGGAGATCGAAAACACCCGTTCCGCGGCGGCGGTCGAGCTGTGGGATGCCCATCTCGACGGTGCCATCGTCGCCATTGGTAACGCGCCCACCGCGCTGTTCCACCTGCTCGAACGGCTCGACCAGGGCGCGCCCATGCCTGCCGTGATCCTTGGCTTCCCTGTGGGCTTCGTCGGGGCCGCAGAAAGCAAGGCAGAGCTTGCCGCGAACCCGCGCGGCTGCGATTTCGTCGCTCTCCGCGGCCGCAAAGGCGGCTCCGCCATCGCGTCGGCCGCGGTGAACGCGCTCGCCGCGGGCCTGCCGGAGGACACCCAATGAGCGACAAGTGGCTGCACATCGTAGGCATCGGCGAGGACGGGCTCGACGGGCTCACCCCCGCCACCCGCGCCGTGGTCGAAGCGGCAGAGGTGATCATCGGCGGCGAGCGCCACCACCAGCTGTCCCACGCGGTCTCTGCCGAGCGCCTCGCCTGGCCTTCGCCCTTTGACGCGCTGATCGACCAGCTTAAAGACCTGCAAGGCCGCCGCGTCGTCGTACTTGCCACGGGCGATCCACTTTGGTTCTCCGTCGGCGCGCGCATCGGACGCGCGATTGATCCGTCCCAGATCGTCTATCACCCGCAGCTTTCTGCATTTCAGCTCACCGCCGCGCGTATGGGGTGGAGCCTCGCCGATGTCGAAACCCTTACCGTGCATGGCCGCCCCGTGCACCAGATGGTGGCGTTCATCCAGCCTGATCAGCGGTTGATCATCCTGACCACCGGGGCGGAGACCCCGACCCAGATCGCCCGCTTCCTGACCGAACGCGGCTTTGGCGACAGCCAGATGACTGTGCTGGCCGCGATGGGTGGCGCGGACGAGCAGCGCTTCGACGGCATCGCCGCGACATGGGCGCATGAGGTTCCGGCTTTCAACACGCTCGCCGTGCATTGCATCGCCGCGCCCAATGCGGCCCTGCTGCCGCGCGTACCGGGACTGGCCGATGATCTGTTCCACTCCGACGGCACCATGACCAAGCAAGAGGTCCGCGCGGCCACCGTCGCCAAGCTAATGCCCATGCGCGGCGCGCTTTTGTGGGACATTGGCACCGGCTCCGGCTCGGTCGCCATCGAGTGGATGCGCGCCGCCCGCTACGCCCGCGCCATCGGGATCGAGCCTCGCGCCGATCGTCGGGCCATGGCCGCCGAGAACGCGCTAGCCCTCGGTGCGCCCAAGTTAGAGCTGATCGAGGGCGAGGTGCCCGCGGCGCTGAGCGGCCTCGACGCGCCGGATGCCATCTTCATCGGCGGCGGCCTCAGCGAAGAGACGTTTGAGATCGCATGGGCGAACCTGCGCCCCTTGGGTCGCCTCGTCGCCAATTCGGTTACGCTGGAAAGCGAGGCGATCCTGATGGCGCTCCACAAGACCCATAGCGGCCAGCTCGTCAAAATCGCCGTCGAGCGGGCAGAACCCGTGGGCCGCATGACTGGCTGGCGCCCCGCCATGACCGTCACGCAATGGAGCCTCGTGAAGCGATGAGCGGCACACTTTATGGCGTGGGGCTTGGCCCGGGCGACCCCGAGCTGATCACCCTGAAGGCCGCGCGTCTCATCGGTGCAGCCAAGGTCATCGCATACCCGACGCTTGCAGGCGGCGACAGTTTCGCCCGCGCGATTGCGGCTGGACTGATCCCACAGGATGCCCGCGAGATCCGCATGGACGTGCCCATGTCCACCGAACGCGAACCCGCCCAGAAGGCCTACGATGCCGGGGCCGCGCAGATCGCTGAGGCGCTCGAGGCGGGCGAGGATGTCGTCTGCCTCTGCGAGGGTGATCCGTTCTTCTACGGCTCCTTCATGTATCTCTTTGCCCGGCTATCGGGCCAGTTCGACACGCAGATCATCCCCGGCGTGACCTCGGTCACCGCCTGCGCCGCCCGCGCCGCCATGCCGCTCGCCGCGCGCAACGAGCGGCTGACCATCCTGCCCGGCCCCTTGCCGGAGGCAGAGCTGCGGGCGCGCATCGACGGGGCCGAAAGCGTGGCGATCATGAAGGTCGGTCGCCACTTGCCGAAAATCCGCGGCGTCATCAACGCGCTCGGCCTGACCGATCAGGCGATGTATATCGAACGCGCGACCCTGCCCGAGGAAGTCGTGCTGCCCTTGGGCGACGCGCCGGAGCAGGCGCCATATTTCTCCATGATCTTGCTGACGAAAGGGGCCGACCCATGGCTATAGAAGCGGGGGCGCGAGACCCAATTGTCCTGTGCCTCAACCGCGCGGGGGAAGCCACGGCCCACCGCATCGCCGCCCTGCTCGGCGCGGCGGTCCACGGTCGCGAGGGGCGGGTCGACACGGCGGATATCTTCTTCCCCAACGCGCTCGATCACACGCGCATGCTGTTCCAGGCGGGCACGCCGGTCATCGGCGTCTGCGCCAGCGGCATCCTGATCCGCGCCGTGGCCCCGGTGCTGGCCGACAAAACGACCGAGCCGCCGGTGCTGTCGGTCTCCGATGATGGTGCTGTCGTCGTCCCGCTCTTGGGCGGCCATCGCGGCGCAAACCGGCTCGCCGCACGGATCGCCAAGGCGCTGGACGCCACCGCCGCGGTCACCACCGCGGGCGACGTGGCCTTGGGCGTGGCGCTCGACGAGCCGCCCGCAGGCTACCGCCTCGCCAACCCCGAAAACGCCAAAGACGTCATGGCGCGGCTGCTGTCAGGCGAGGGTGCCCGGATCGACGGTGACGCGCCGTGGCTCGCGGACCTGCCCAAAGGCGACATCACGATCAGCTGCACAACGGCTCCTTCTGACGCCGCCCTGCAATTCCACCCGCAGCAAGTCACGCTCGGCGTCGGCTGCGCGCGCAATTGCCCGCCGGAAGAGCTGCAAACGCTGGTCATGGACACCCTGACTGGGGCCGGTATCGCCCCCGGCGCGGTCCATTCCGTCAACACGATTGACCTGAAGGCCGACGAGCCCGCCTGCATCAATTTGGCAAAAACACTCGACCGCCCGTTCCGGCTCTTCACCGCGTCAGAGCTCGACGCGCTCACCCCGCACGTGGCCAACCCATCCGATGTCGTCTTCGCCGAGGTCGGCACCCATTCCGTGTCGGAGGCCGCCGCATTGGCTCAGTCAAACGGCACGCTTCTGGTCGCCAAGCGCAAGACTGCGAACGCCACCTGCGCTCTGTCGCTCGCCCCCGCGCCGCTCACCTCGCTGCAGGGCCGCCCGCGCGGCAAGCTGTCGATCATCGGCATCGGGCCGGGGCAGCATTCCTGGCGCACGCCGGAGGCCTCGACTTTGGTGGCCGAGGCGGAAGAGCTGGTGGGCTACGGGCTTTATATCGATCTGTTGGGGCCGCTGGCCCATGGCAAGCAGCGCTCCGACTTCCCGCTGGGCGGCGAAGAAGACCGCTGCCGCTACGCACTGGAACGGGCGGGCGAAGGGCGCAATGTCGCCCTCATCTGTTCGGGCGATGCGGGCATCTATGCGATGGGCGCGCTGGTCTTCGAGCTGCTCGACCGCGATGCAAATGCCCAAGGCGTCACCGACGCCGCGCGCCGGGTTGAGGTGGTTTCGACCCCCGGTGTTTCCGCCCTGCAAGGGGCTGCCGCGCGCGCGGGCGCGCCATTGGGCCATGATTTCTGCGCGATCTCGCTGTCCGACCTGCTGACGCCGCGCGAGGACATCATCAAGCGGCTGCACGCCGCCGCCGAGGGCGACTTCGTCATCGCCTTCTACAATCCCGTCTCCAAGCGCCGCCGCACGCTGCTGGCGGAAGCGCGGGACATCTTGCTGCAGCACCGCCCGGCGGACACGCCGGTCATGCTTGCCTCGTCCTTGGGGCGGCCAGAGGAAAACGTCCGCTACCGCAGGCTGGACGCGCTGGATGTGGACGAGGTGGATATGCTGACCGTGGTGCTGGTGGGCTCGAGCCATTCGCGACTGGCCCAGCTGGGAGAGGGGCCGCGCATGTTCACCCCCCGCGGCTATGCTCGCAAAATCGACGGTGATTTGGCGGAGGATGGGAGACGCTCGGCTGCGCCATCGCCCCTCCCACCCTCCCGCATGGAGACAGGGACATGACGGTTTACTTTATTGGGGCGGGTCCGGGCGATCCGGAACTGCTGACGCTGAAAGCGCAAAAGGTGATCGCGCGCTGTCCGGTGTGTCTTTATGCAGGCTCGCTGGTCCCGGCAGAAGTCGTCGCGGGTGCACCTGAAGGCGCGCGGGTCATGGACACCGCGCCGATGACCTTGGACGACACCCATGCCGAGATCGTAGCGGCCCACGGGCGGGGCGAGGACGTGGCACGGGTGCATTCGGGCGATCCGTCGCTTTATGGCGCCATCGCGGAACAGATCCGGCGGCTGAAAGCCGAAGGCATCCCCTACGAGATCATCCCCGGCGTGCCCGCCTATGCCGCCGCTGCCGCGGCCCTGGGGCAGGAATTGACCGTGCCGGAAGTGGCGCAGTCGATCATCCTGACCCGGATGTCGATGAAATCGACCTCCATGCCGCCGGGCGAAACGCTGGAGAACTTCGCGCGCACCAGGGCGACGCTCGCCATTCATCTCGGCATCCGGGCCTTGCGCGAGATCGAGCGGCAGCTGATCCCGTATTACGGCGCGGATTGCCCGGTGATCGTCGCTTATCGCGCTTCCTGGCCCGACGAGAAATACCTGCGCGGTACGCTATCGGATATCCGCGAGAAGGTGCGCGCCGAGAAGATCACCCGCACCGCGCTGATCCTCGTGGGCCCCGCCTTGGCCGAGGTGAAGGACTTCCGCGACAGCGCCCTCTACGACCCGGCGACCCCCCATGTGTTGCGCCCAAAAGTGAGTGTTTCGTAAAATTGTAATAAAAACTTGATGTTAATGTTGTGCATGCCATCTACTGCCCCGAGGGAAAGCAATAGAGAATCACTGCCATGATCGAGTTTTTGCCCAAAGACGTCGCCGATGAGCTGGCAAAGGCCCGCATCGCGCAACAGGCGAAGAAGACCCGTTTGCGGGTCGAAGTGGGTGACGAGATGATCCCGCTAGTCCGCCTGACCTCGACCCATTTCGCGATCTCGAAGGATCTGGCCCCGCGCCTGCGTGGCCTTGTCGACATCTATGATGGCAGCCGGCATCTCTATCAGGCACTGGTCGTGGCGACCTCGTTTGACGGCGACGCGGTCGTGTTCGAATTCAAGCGCAACACGGCGACCTGTACCGGCCCCGCCCTTGATTTCGAGCGGGACGAAAACGCGCCGGTCGCGCTGTTGCCGAACTAGATCGCCTCCAACATCCAAGCTGAAAAGGCCCGGCGCGCGTCGCTTTCGGGGCCGTTGCCTGCGACCAGCCAATAGGCGCGGGGGGCCGCGACCTCGATCTCGCTGACCTGCATCAGGGCGCCGCGCTCCAGCGCGCGTTGGCTGGTCAGCCGGTCGCCGAGGCTGACGCCCTGACCCTCGCGCGCGGCCATCTCCATGATCTGCAAATCTTGGAAAACGATACCCGGCGTGTCGGGGGTCGCGGCCTTTCCTGCCGCAAACCAGCGCTGCCAATCGGTGCGCGTGTCGAGATGCAGCAGCGGCAGCCGCGCCAGCCCGTCCGGCGACAGGCGTTGTCCGCCGACCAGCGAGGGCGCCGCGACGGGGAAGAAGGACACCTCCATCAGTTTCACCGCGCCCGGCGGCGCTTCGTCCTCGGTCAGGAAGCTGATATAGAGATCATCGCGCCGCCCGCCCAGATCGCCATAGCCGCGCGGCGTGTTCACCCGCAGGGCAAGGCCGGGATGCTGCGCCACGAAGCTGCCCAGGCGCGGCGCGAGCCAGCTGCTGGCAAAGCCCGGGGCCACGTTCACGACCAAGCTGCCGCCCACGCTGTCGCGCTGTGATGCGCGGGCGACGGTCTCCAACGCAGGTGCGACCTCAGACACGTAATGCTGCGCGCGCTCCGTCAGGCGCACGCCGCGGCCGTCGCGCAGCAGCAATGGAAAGCCCAACTGCGCCTCCAATCCCTTGAGTTGATGCGAGATTGCCGATTGCGTGACCGACAGCGTCTCTGCCGTGGCGGTGACCGACCCGGCGCGGGCCAAGGTGACGAGCGCTTGCAGCGCGGTGATGTTTGGCAATCTCATGAGAAGTTCTCACATATCAGATGAGAAATCATCGCATGACATGAGAAAAGATAAAGATAAAAATCCGCGCAACCCGCCAGCAGGAGACCGCCCATGGACGCCACCTTCTCTCGTCGCAAACTGCTAACCCCGCAGGAACTACGCGCATTGAACGAACGCTCGGACCTGGCGGGCGGGCTGCAAATGGCGTCGCACCTAGGCGCAATCGCGATCACGATGGGGCTGCATGCGCAGGCGATGGGCACGTGGTGGGTGCTGGCGACCGGCCTTGTCCTTGGGGTGCTCATGAACTTCCTTTACGCCGCCCAGCACGAGCTGAGCCACGCGACGGTTTTCAAGACCCGCAAGCTCAACGAGATCTTCGGGCGCGCCATCGGCTTCATCCAGATTTTCCCGCGCGACTTCGATCAGGTCATGCATTTCGCCCACCACCAGCACACGCAGGATTGGGAACGCGACGGCGAGCTGGTGCGCGAGCCCTACACGCTGACCACTTACCTTTTGTGGCTGACAGGCGTTACATATTGGCGCAACCGGATCGTCGGCAATATCCGTCGGGCCCGCGGCATCATTCTGGAGCCCTATATCCGGGCCGAGGAAGAAACGAAGATCATCCGCGAGGCGCGCATTCACATCGCGCTCTATGCGCTGATCGCCGTGGCGAGCATTACCGCTGGCTCCTGGATCGCGCTGACTTTCTGGCTGCTGCCGATGGTGCTGACCAAGCCCATCCACCAGTTGCAAAACACGATCGAGCATCTGGGGCTGAGCCACGAAGATGACATCCTCGAGAACACCCGCTCCACCCGCACGAACGCGCTGTTCCGCTGGCTCTGCTGGCAGATGCCGTATCACACGGCGCATCACACCTTCCCGGCGGTCCCGTTCTGGAAACTGCGCGCGCTCAACGCCAAGATCGAGGCGCAGGCGGGCGAGGTGCACCGCATGGGTTGGATCGAGTTCCAAGTCGAAGTGATCCGCAAGCTCATGGCCAAGGATGAAAGCCAGTACCCGATGGACGAGGTCTGGGTCGTGCCGACCTCCGGTGGCCGCGCCGCGCGCATCCCCGCAGAATGAGGGCGCTCAAGACCTACACCTCGCTCTGGGCGATGCAGCCCCATGACCAGACCGGCGTAAGGCTGTCCTTTGATCAGGTCTGCGAGATGGTCGCAGGCGCGGGCTATGACGGGATGGCGATTGATCTGGGGGCCTCCGACGTGGCGACGGCCCACGCCGTTCGCCCGCATATGGAGGCCAACGGGCTGACGCCCCTGATCGTGGCCTTCCCGAAGACGGTCGAAAGCCTCGACGAGACCTTGCGGCTGGCCTGCAATTTCGGCGCGCCCTTTGTGGATGTGATCGGGCAGGTGATGCCCATCGCACTCGACGATATGGTCCCGGTGATCGAGACATGGATGGAGATCTCGGAGCGGATCGGCATGCCGATCCAGTTCGAAACCCACCGCAACTGCATCACCAACGACCTCTACACGATGCTGCAGCTTCTGGAGCGCATCCCCGAGATGCGGGTGTGCGCTGATCTTAGTCACTACGTGGTCGACCGCGAGTTCTGGTATCCGGTGTCTGACGACGACCGCGCCCTGATCTCCCGCGTGCTGGCCCGCGCCGACAGTTTTCAGGGCCGCGTCGCATCGCGCCAGCAAATCCAGCTGCAGCTGGATTTCCCGCAGCACCAGAAATGGGTGTCGCTGTTCAAGGACTGGTGGCGCGAGGGGCTCGCATCCTGGCGCGCGCGCAACGCCTCCGGAGATTGCATTTTCCTGTGCGAGCTTGGCCCGCCTGAATACGCGATGACAGACGCCAACGGCGTCGAGATGTCAAACCGCTGGGAAGAAGCGTTGCAGATCAAATCCTGGATCGAAGACATCTGGGCCGAGCTCGACGCGACTTAAGCGCGCGCAATTTCTTATGAAGAAATTGCGGACAAATCCTTCATAAGGATTTGGCCCCGCGTCTTCTTCGAAAGCGCGGATTCTGTGTGCGTCGAAGATTCTTGCACATCTCCGCGCCATTGGCTCCATTTCTTCGATGAACTGGCCCTATCATCGGGCATCCCAAGAGCCCATTCCAGATCCATGCGCTAAAGTGGCGCGAGACTCACATCACCCAAAAGGGGACCGCCGCCATGATCCAGACTCCGTATCTCCTCTTCCTCGGCGACGCGCCGGACGCCCTGTCTGCAAAAGTCGCCCAAGGCATCAAGGATTGGCGCCCCGACAACGCCGTCGGCCAGTTCCGGATGGAGGGCTGTGGCACCACCGTCGGCCTGACTGATATGACCTTGCAAGAGGGGCTCGATGCGGGCGCCAAGACCTTGGTGATTGGCGTTGCCAACCGCGGCGGTATTATCTCGGACGCTTGGAAGAAGGTGCTCGTCGAGGCGCTGCAGATGGGCTACGACATCGCCTCCGGCCTGCACAACCTGCTTCGCGACGAGGACGAGGTGCAGCGCGCCGCCAAGGTCCACGGTCGCACTTTGCATGACGTGCGCATCCCCTCCGTGGCCTACCCGATTGCCTCGGGCGTCAAGCGCAGCGGCAAGCGCATCCTGGCCGTCGGCACCGATTGCTCGGTTGGCAAGATGTACACGGGCCTGTGCATGGACGCCGAGATGCGAGCTCGCGGCATGAAATCCACCTTCCGCCCCACCGGCCAGACCGGCATCCTGATCACCGGCGGCGGCGTGCCGCTGGATGCGGTGATCGCTGATTTCATGGCGGGTGCGGTCGAGTACCTCACGCCGGACAATGACGATGATCACTGGGACCATATCGAAGGGCAGGGCAGCCTGTTCCACGCCTCCTATTCCGGCGTCACGCTCGCGCTGATCCACGGCGGCCAGCCCGATGCGCTGGTGCTGGCCCACGAGCCGACGCGGGCCCACATGCGCGGCCTGCCCGACTATCAGCAGCCCGCGCTGGAGGACCTGCGCGACCTGGCGCTGACCATGGCCAGGATCGTCAACCCGGCCTGCAAGGTGATCGGCATCTCGATCAACACCCAGCACATGGCCGATGACGAAGCCAAAGCCTATCTCGCCGAGGTCGAGGCGCGCATGCAGCTGCCGACCACGGACCCGTTCCGCTTTGGCGCGGAAAAGCTGGTCGACGCGCTCGAAGACCTATGATCACCGTCACCGCCGATACGTTCCGGCTCGCCGAGGTGTTCACCATCTCGCGCGGGTCGCGGACGGAGGCGAAGGTGCTCACCGCCCGGGTCACCCGCGACGGCGTCGCGGCCTGGGGCGAATGCGTACCCTATGCGCGCTATGACGAGACGCTGGCATCGGTGACCGAGCAGATCCTGTCGCTGCCCTCTGACATCTCGCGCGCCGCGCTGCAAAGCGCGCTGCCGGCCGGGGCCGCCCGCAATGCGGTCGATTGCGCGCTGTGGGATCTGGAAGCCAAGCAGGCCGGCACGCGGGTCTGGGATCTGCTGGGCCTGCCCGCGCCGAAGCCCGAGATCACCGCGTTCACCCTGTCGCTCGACACGCCCGAGAAGATGGAAGCCAGCGCGCGCAAGCACGCCCACCGCCCGCTTCTGAAGATCAAACTCGGCACGCCCGAGGATATGCCTCGGCTCGAGGCCGTGCGCCGCGGCGCGCCTGACACGCCGATCATCATCGACGCCAATGAAGGCTGGACGGCCGAGGTCTATACCGACCTCGCGCCGCATCTGGTCCGTCTTGGCGTCAAACTGGTGGAACAGCCGCTGCCCGCAGGCGATGACGACATGCTGGCCGAGATCGCGCGTCCGCTGCCCGTCTGCGCCGACGAGGCCTGCCATGATCGCGCCTCGCTGCCGGGTCTCAAGGGCAAGTATGATGTCATCAACATCAAGCTCGACAAGACCGGCGGCCTGACCGAAGCGCTCGCGCTGAAGGAGGCCGGGCGCGCCGAGGGCTACGGGCTGATGATGGGTTGCATGGTCGGCTCGTCGCTCGCCATGGCCCCTGCGACGATTGTCGCCCAGGGCGTGAGCTTCACCGACCTTGACGGGCCGCTGCTTCTGGCCGAAGACCGGGATCAACCGCTGATTTTTGATGAGGCCGGGGTGCACGCCCCCACGCCGGAGCTATGGGGATAAAGACATGAGCCGCATCGTTTACCTGAACGGAGATTACCTGCCCGAGGACGAGGCGAAGGTCTCGGTCTTCGACCGCGGCTTCCTCTTTGCCGATGCGGTCTACGAGGTGACGTCCGTGCTGGACGGCAAGCTCATCGCTTTTGACGGTCATGTGCAGCGCCTGCAACGCTCCTGCGACGAGCTTGGCATCAAGTACACGGTCGACGCGGACGCCTTGCTCGAGATCCACCGCGAACTCGTCGCCCGCAACGAGGTCACAGAAGGTATGGTCTACCTGCAGCTGACCCGTGGCAACCCCGGGGATCGGGATTTCGTCTACCCGCCAGAGGATACGCCCGTGACCCTCGTGCTGTTCACCCAGCACGCCAACCTGCTCAACAATCCCAAGATCGAGACCGGCATGAAGGTCATCACGGTCGAGGATCAGCGCTGGGCCCGTCGTGACATCAAGACGACACAGCTGCTCTTCCCCTCGATGGCAAAGATGATGGCCAAGGCGGAAGGCGTCGATGACGCCTGGATGTTCGAGGAGAGCGCGATCACCGAAGGCTCCAGCAACAACGCCTATATCGTGAAGAACGGCAAGATCATCACCCGGCATCTGGGCAATGAGATCCTGCACGGGATCACTCGCGCCGCTGTTCTTAAGTTTGCCAAGATGGCCCAGATGGAAGTCGAAGAGAGGGCTTTCACCGTCGAAGAGGCCCGCGATGCGGATGAGGCATTCATCACCTCGGCCTCCACTTTTGTGATGCCCGTGGTTGAGGTGGACGGGAAGCCTTTGGGCGACGGCAAGCCCGGCTCCGTCGCCGCGCGCCTGCGCGAGATTTATCTCGATGAGAGTCTGAAACAGGCGGTCTGACGAGTGTTTGCTTTCCCGGGAGCCAAAGTCTTTTGAAGACTTTGGCGCAAACTTTTCAAAAAAGTTTGCGCGCTTAGTTCGATTTGTTGATCGAGTGGGTCCGTTCCTGCCCGTTCCAGTTCAGGATGTTTTTGACTTCCTGTTGTTTGCGGATGCGGTTCGGGCCAAACCCGATGCGCCCTTGCAAGGCCAGATGTAGCGCCGCGATCTGATGGCCGCTCAGGCTTCCCGCGTCCACCGCCTGGAACCCCAGCGAGTTCAGGCGGTGCTGCACCGAATTGACCAGTTGCTGGTTCGGCGCGGCAAAGCTTGGGGTTGCGAGCGCAAGGCTGGCGGCGACGAGGGCGAAGCGGAGCATTTCAGAGCCTCTTGAGAAAATCGCCAAGGCCACCTCTTACGATTGCCCCGATGGAGCCGCGAATGTTTCCCGCGCCTTGGCTGCTGTTATTCGCGATGTGCTGGATCTGCGCCAGCTGCGCGGTGCTGAGCGTTGTCACATCCACATCTTCGTAGCCGTAATTTTTCAGCGTCCAGGCCGCGCTGCGTTGCAGTTGCGACAGCCCGTCATTGGCCGCAACCGGCCCGGCGAGGGCCGCGCCAACGGCGAGTATGGCAACGAGAGATCGGGCGATCATGATGACGCTCCTTCGGTTCATCTAAACCAGAGTATGCCCCATTTTCAGGGTTCGGGCAAAGCACAAGGCCGCGATGGGCGCGCGGAGCTCAGGTCGCGTCCTTGTGAGCCACCTCGAAGGCGGCCTGCTTCTCGGCGCTGGCGTCGGTCTGGTACTTGGCTTTCCATTCGTCAAACGGCATGCCGTAGAATTCCTCGCGGGCCTCCATCTTGCCGATCTCGATGCCGCGCTCGGCAGCAGCCTCCTGGTACCAGCGGCTCAGGCAGTTGCGGCAGAACCCTGTCAGGTTCATCATGTCGATATTCTGCACATCGGTGCGCTTCTGCAGATGCGCTTTCAATGTGCGGAACGCGGCGGCTTCCAACTCGATCTGGGTTTGCGGGTCCATCTTCGGGCTCCTTGCGGGGTATGGCTGTTACATTCGTCTCTAAAATAGGTATCAACGCGCAAAGCGCCAGCCTCACGCCGTTGCAGCTTGCGGTCATTGGCCGTAATGGTGGCGCTAACATTTTTTGAACCCCCAAGAATGGGAAGGACGAGACTTGAGTATCCGACGCCTCCGCTCTGTGAAAATCGTGGCCACGCTGGGCCCTGCTTCCAACGATTACGAGATGATCCGCGCCCTGTTTGAGGCCGGCGCCGATGTCTTCCGTCTCAATATGTCCCATGGCGACCATTCCGAGATTCGCGAGCGCCACAAGATCATCCGCCAGGTCGAAAAGGATTTGGGCCGCCCGATCTCGATCCTTGCCGACCTGCAGGGGCCGAAGTTGCGGGTTGGCGTGTTTGCCAATGACGAAGAGGAGCTTGAGGTCGGCGCGGCGTTCCGCCTCGACCTCGATGACGCGCCCGGCGATGCCACCCGCGTCCAGCTGCCGCACAAGGAAATCTTCGCGGCGCTCGAGCCTGGCGCAAGCCTGCTGGTCAATGACGGCAAGATCGCGCTGAAGGTCAAGGAATGCGGCGGCGACTTCGCCGATTGCGAGGTCACCGTCGGTGGCACGATCTCCAACCGCAAGGGTGTGAACGTGCCCGACGTGGTGCTGCCGCTGGCCGCCCTGTCCGAGAAGGACCGCAAGGACCTCGACTTCGTGTGCGATCTGGGCGTGGACTGGCTGGCGCTGAGCTTCGTGCAGCGCCCGGAGGACGTGGAAGAGGCGCGTACGCTTGCGACCGGGCGCGCGGCGATCATGTCCAAGATCGAAAAGCCCGCCGCCGTGAAGGCATTTGACGAGATTTTGGCGGTCTCGGACGGGATCATGGTTGCCCGCGGCGACCTCGGTGTGGAGTTGCCGGTGCAGAATGTGCCGCCGATCCAGAAACGCCTGATCCGCAAATGCCGCGCCGTGGCCAAGCCGGTGATCGTGGCGACGCAGATGCTTGAAAGCATGATCGACAGCCCGATGCCCACGCGGGCCGAGGTCTCCGACGTGGCGACCGCGATCTACGAGGGCACGGACGCCATCATGCTGTCGGCGGAAAGCGCCGCGGGCTCCTTCCCCATCGAGGCGGTGAAGACCATGAACAACGTCGCGATCGAGGTCGAAGGCGATCCGAACTACCGCGACATCATCTCCGCGCAGCGCGGTGGCAAGAAGGAAACCGTCGCCGACGGCATCGTGGTGGCCGCGCGCGAAATTGCGGAAACCACCGACATCAAGGCGATCTGTTGCTTCACCCAGTCCGGCACAACTGCCGCTTTGGTCTCGCGCGAGCGGCCCCATGTGCCGATCATCGCACTGACGCCTTTGCACGGCACGGCCCGCCGCCTGAGCCTGAGCTGGGGGACCCATTGTGTCATCACCGGCTCGGTCGACCGGTTCAAGATGGCGGTGGTCAATGCCGCCCGTGCGGTGCGCGCGGACGGGTTCGGCACCGAGGACGATCAGATCGTGGTCACCGCGGGTGTGCCCTTCAACCAGCCGGGTACGACGAACATCCTGCGGGTCGCGCCCTGCGCAGAAAGGTTGATTTTCAGCTCCGACCCTGAATAATCGCGCCTAAAGGCAGCAGTGAGGGCGGCAAAGTGGATTTTGACCTTATTTTGGTGTTAGGGATCGTGATCGGCGTGTTGACGATCCCGGCGATCCTGTCTGCGGTGCTCGATGGCGGGGCGCCGCGTGTGGCGACGATCGCGGCGGTGGTCTCGGGTGGAATGATCGTCTACGCGGCCTACAACAAGCCCGGCGGCTACGAGGTGGGCGAGCTGCCCGAAGTGTTCACCAGCGTCGTGGCCAAATTCGTCAATTAATCGCAGGAGTTTGCTTGCATTGCGGGGCTTTGCCCCGTAGAGAGCAGCCTCTAACCGCGCGGCCGGCCAAATGGCATGCCGAGTCGCGCCGTCTACCACTTGTTCTTCAAGGAGATGGAAATGCCGAAGATGAAGACGAAATCGGGCGCTAAGAAGCGCTTCAAGATGACGGCCTCGGGCCGTGTCAAAGCAGGTCAGGCCGGCAAACGCCACGGCATGATCAAGCGCTCCACCAAGTTCATCCGCAACGCGCGCGGCACGACGATCCTCTGCAAGGCAGATGAGAACATCGTGAAAAAATACATGCCCTACGCGCGCTAAGGAGGAATAGAGATGTCGAGAGTTACGTCCGGGAAAGTCACCCACGCCCGCCACAAGAAGGTCATCAAGGCTGCCAAAGGCTACTACGGTCGCCGCAAGAACACCTTCAAGGTGGCCCGTCAGGCCGTCGACAAGGCCAACCAATACGCCACCCGCGACCGCAAGAACCGCAAGCGCAACTTCCGCGCCCTGTGGATCCAGCGGATCAACGCAGGCTGCCGCTCCATTGACGAGACGATGACCTATTCGCGCTTCATCAATGGTCTGACGCTTGCGGGCGTCGAAGTGGACCGAAAGGTTTTGGCCGATCTGGCCGTCAACGAGCCCTCCGCTTTCGCAGCAGTGGTCGAAAAGGCCCGCGCCGCTCTGGCCTAAGCCTGCGATTATATCTGAGGGACTGATGAATTGGCGCCGTCGCAGAGAGATCTGCGGCGGCGTCTTTACGTCTGGCCGACGCGTCGAATGTCCGACCAGAGGACGCGCATTTCGCCCCTGCCAACAGGCCTGGGCGCGCCGGTTTTGCGCGCGTGTGATGATCCTGTGGGCAGTCGCGTTTCGCCATTTGACTTACCTGTGGGTAACTCGGATTGGGACGCCGATTTGACTTGATCTATGCCATGGGACCTCGCAACACTACTACATGTGGAGTGTGTTATCTGGGAGGCTGCCATGAACCTCACCCGTCTTGTGTATTACAGTCAGCGGAACCCGTCCGTAGATCTGGACATCGACGAGCTTATTGCGACGTGCAAGCGCAATAACCCGCGTCTCAACCTGACCGGCCTGCTGCATTATAATGGCGACCACTTCCTGCAGGTGATCGAGGGCGGCCGCGTCGAGGTCTCCGCGCTCTACCACCGGATCGCGCGCGACTCGCGGCATTCCAATATCATTCTGCTGGCCTGTACCGACGTGCGCGAGCGCATGTTCCCGACCTGGTCGATGGGCCTGCATCAGGGCATGGACGAGCAAACGCGCCGGGTCTTCCTGCGCTACTTCTCCACCGATGTGGTCAACCCGGAGACGGTGAATGTCGACACGCTGCTCGACGTGCTGCAGGACCTGATGATGGAGACCCCGCAGAAGCTGACCATCTCGGTCTGACTGCCGGGCCGGTCACTCCGCCCCACGGCCAATAGAAAAGCCCGCGCCCAGTGATCTGGGGGCGGGCTTTTTCGTTCCGGGTATCGCAGATTGGGTTCTAGCGACCCCGGACCTTGCCGACGCGGTGCGCGCGCACCTGCTCGCGCTTCAGCTTCATCGCAGCATTCTCGGCATCACGGGTACGGCGGCGCATGCGCTTGATCTCGCCTCCCAGCACATGCAGCTGGTGGTGGGCCTGACCCCGGTAGCGTTCGCGCGCGAACAGGTAGCCGATCATGGCCGTCGCGCACATGCCGATGATCAGAACGAGCAGGTTCAAAAGCGTGGCAGACATGGCCTTAGTTCCCTTCTGTTTTCTTGAGCACGATGAACTCGACGCGGCGATTGCGATCCTCGTCCGAGGCGTCGCCCTGGCTCAGCGGCGCGCGGGCGCCGAAGCCCACGGGCTCCATGTTCGAAGTGTCGACGCCGATCTGGGCGAGCGCCGTCACGGTGTTGTCCGCCCGCTGCCAGCTCAGGTCGAGGTTGATCAGGTCGTTACCGGTGGAATCGGAGTGGCCGGTCACCTGCACAACGGTTCCGGGGCAGGTTTCTGCCAGCCGCCCGACCCGCGAAATCCGCGCAAGGTCGGCACCGGTCAGCTGCGCGGAGCCGACATTGAAGTAGATCGTGCTCTCGCGCGCCGCTTGCCGCAGCTCCGCGACACAGGACAGTGCGGGGTCTTGCGCTGCGTCATCCTGCGGGACGTCGCTGTCCAGCGCTGCAACTTCAAGCCCTTCGTCCGGGGCGACGGGTTGCTCTGCGACTTGTTCGGCGACAGGCTCGACCTCGGCGACTGGGACTTGCGGCTCCAGGCTTGGGGACGTGGTGTCAATTGTGACCTCAGCCGTCTCGACGGATACGGTTTCGGGCGCGGGGATTGAGGTGTCGAGCAGCGGCGCGGAGGTGGTGCTCTCAGCCTCTGGCACCAAAGGGACCTGCGGCGCCACGGTCAGGGCCGCGATCAAATCCCCCGCATCCGCGGTCTGCGTGTCGGTTGCAGCGACGGGCGCATCCACCGTGATCGCAGGCGCAGGGGTGTCCAAAGCGGCGCTCGGCGTCGTGTCGAGCTCGGCAATTGCGACGCGGTCTGATGCTAACGTGCTTGCCGCGTGCTGCGCCCCAAGATAGGCCAGACAGCCCGTCGCGACGATCGCGAGACCGGCAATCAGGTATTTCGCGGATGCATCAGGGGGGCCTTCCGCAAGCCGCTTGGCCTGCATGAGACTCAGGCCCTCTCTGCGGTAGCGTGCTGAATCATTTCTGAACATGTCTCTCCCCAAAGAGTTTACTGATTAACGGTAAAATGTTGCGGTCGTTGTCGCGCCGTTCTTTTCGATGGTTACCTTGATCCGGAGCATGTCCGCGGTTTCCCGCAGGACTGCTTCGCTTTCTGCAAGGGACAGGTCCGCACCTTCGTCGTCGATCGACATGGTGACGCCAAGCTCGACCACCGTGTGCTGAAGAACAGTCTTCAAGCGATGGGAGTACAGATTGGCGCGCATACTCGTTCCTCAAAACATTTAACCGCGGGTATAGGCCAACTCCGGCCTCAGTTTACTTAGCGTAGCCTACATTATTTTGTGTTTTGAATAGGAAATTTGACCAATTCTTGTGTTCTTGCGACTTGTCCACAGAAAAATTCGCGATTGCCTCCGCATTGGGCAGCATCCCGCGCGCGCGACAGCGGCTTTCTGCGCATCTTGCAATCGGCCCAGCCGCTGGGTAGCAGGGCACACGCAGTAATGATGGGGCCGTCATGGACGATCTGAAAGCCAAGTTTCTCAGCCAAATCGCCGAGGCCGCCGACGAGGACGCGCTGGAAGCGCTGCGCGTCGCCGCGCTGGGCAAGAAGGGCGAGATCAGCCTGAAGATGCGCGAGCTGGGCAAGATGACGCCCGAAGAGCGACAGGTCGCAGGGCCCGCCCTGAACGCGCTGAAAGACGAGGTCAATTCCGCCATCGCCGCCAAGAAGGCCGGGCTGGCCGATGCCGCGCTGGATGAACGCCTGAAGACGGAATGGCTTGATGTGACCCTGCCCGGGCGCGGGCGGCCTGCGGGCACGATCCACCCGATCAGCCAGGTGACCGAAGAGGTCTCCGCCATCTTTGCCGATCTCGGATTTGCGGTCGCCGAAGGCCCGCAGATCGAAGACGATTGGCACAATTTCGACGCGCTCAACATTCCCAGCCACCACCCGGCCCGCGGCGAGATGGACACGTTCTACATGCACCGCGATGAAGGCGACAATCGCCCGCCCCATGTGCTGCGCACCCATACGTCGCCGGTGCAGATCCGTTCGATGCTGCAACACGGCGCGCCCATTCGGGTGATCTGCCCGGGCCGCGTCTACCGTGCCGATTACGACCAGACCCACACGCCGATGTTCCATCAGGTCGAAGGTCTGGCGATCGACACGGACATCTCCATGGCGAACCTGAAATGGGTGCTGGAGGAATTCGTCAAAGCCTTCTTCGAGGTCGACGATGTCGAGCTGCGCTTCCGCGCCTCGCACTTCCCCTTCACCGAGCCGTCGGCCGAGGTCGACATCCGCTGCTCGTGGGAGGGCGGCCAGCTGAAAGTGGGCGAGGGCGACGATTGGCTCGAAATCCTGGGCTCCGGCATGGTGCACCCGAAGGTGCTGGAGGCGGGCGGCATCGACCCGGCCAAGTACCAGGGCTTTGCCTTCGGGATGGGGATCGACCGGATCGCGATGCTGAAATACGGCATCCCCGATCTGCGTGCCTTCTTCGACAGCGACCTGCGCTGGTTGCGCCATTACGGCTTCGCGTCTCTCGACCAGCCGAACCTCGCGGCAGGCCTCAGCCGCTAGGACTGGACGTAGCTTTTGGGCGCAAGCCGCTTCGAAGCGGCTTTTTGAAACCGCCTTAGAAGGCGGTTTCCATGCGATTTCGAAATCGCATGTCAAAGCCCGTTCGAACGGGCTTACCCCAGCCCCAGCTGCTCAGCAATGCTGAGCGCCACTGAATATAGCTCAAACTCTTCTTCCCAATGCGCCCGCAAGGCCGCCTCGGCATCTGGGCTCAAGGCAGGCAACGGGGCCGGGGAGGCATGGCGACGGGGCGCAAGTGGGAACTGGTAGTCCGGCACCCCCAACCGCTCCATGATGTCGTCCGTATGCGTATCGAGGCGATCCAGATCGACGCAAACGGCGATGTTGTCCCGCTCGGCCAAAAGCTGCTCGGGCCCGCCTAGGTGAAACCGCAGATCGCGTTGCAGGTGTTGGATCGCGCCCATTGCGTAAAGTGCCGCGGATCGCGCGCGAGGCACGTCGGAGCGCAGGGCCAAGGCCAGGTCCTCGGCATGCTCGAACCACAAGAACGCCGCGGCTTCCTCCGGAGTCCAGTCTACCTGATAGGTCGGGCGGCCTTGGCGCTGGCGGGAGTAGAAGGCCGACACGAACCGGGTCACCGGGTCGCGCACGACGAAGGCCAGCCGCCGGTCGTCGCCGAAGCGCTTGGCGGAGCCGCGCAGCGTGCCGCCATGGCCCAGCAGATGCAGCGGGCGGGTCCAGCGGGTCTCGTTATGTCGGAGAAGAGAGCGCATGTAGCTGCCACCGGTCTTGCCGATATGCAGCACACACGTAGGAGGGTGTTCAGAGAGGTTCGCCATCAGCGCCGTCCTTGGAAACGGGGTGCAGTGGCGTGTCTAGCCGCAAGCCGCTTAACAGCGCCTTACTTGAAGATGCTTCCCGGGCCGCAGATCACGTCCATGACGACCGGGCAGCTCAGGTTGGTGAGGTCAATGGAGTTCTTATCGACCGAGTAAGGCGAACCATTGAACGAAATGATCGCGACCCCGAATGCGATCGACAGAGCGACCAGGGACGGCTTGAAGACGCTTTGGATGACGTCGAACAGAATATTCATAACACCTTCCTCAGAAACTGAGAATCACGTTTGTCTGCCCCACTTGTGACTAACTTGGCCCTAAATTGTGGCAATATTAAGGCTTCCTGAACAAATGCGTAACAAAGACAAGTCCTCTCAAATTATTCCGGTCCCTTTTCTCTGCCTTATTGATGCGGTAGCAGGGGCCAACCGGCCCGCGCCGTGCGCAGGGCCCCGATTGAGAATAGGCGAGACGCATGAAATTCACCCTGTCCTGGCTGAAAGACCACCTCGACACCGAGGCCTCTCTGGATGACATCCTCTATGCCCTGACCGACCTTGGGCTCGAAGTTGAAGGGGTCGAAAACCCCGCCGAGCGCCTGTCTGCCTTCACCATCGGCTATGTCAATTCCGCCGAAAAACACCCCGACGCGGACAAGCTGCGTGTCTGCCAGGTGCAGACGGACGAGGGCGAGACCCAGATCATCTGCGGCGCGCCCAATGCGCGGGCAGGCATCACCGTCGTGGTCGCCAAGCCCGGCACCTATGTGCCCGGCATCGACACGACCATCGGCGTGGGCAAGATCCGCGGCGTCGAGAGCTTCGGCATGATGTGCTCCGAGCGGGAGATGGAGCTGAGCGAAGAGCATGACGGCATTATCGAGCTGCCATCGGGTGAGGTCGGTCAAAGCTTCACCGACTGGCTGGCCGAGAATGACCCGTCCAAGGTCGACACTGTGATCGAAATCGCCATCACCCCCAACCGCCCCGACGCGCTGGGCGTGCGCGGCATTGCCCGCGATCTGGCCGCCCGCGGTCTGGGCACGCTGAAGCCGCGCGACGCCGATCCGGTGCCCGGCACCTTCCCCTGCCCGATCAATGTGACCATCGACGATACAGATGCCTGCCCGGTATTCTACGGACGGGTGATCAAGGGCGTCAAAAACGGGCCCTCGCCGCAATGGCTCCAAGATGTGCTGAAGGCCATCGGGTTGCGCCCGATTTCGACGCTTGTCGATATCACCAACTTCTTCACCTATGACCGCAACCGCCCGCTGCACGTTTTTGATGCGGCCAAGGTGAAGGGTGATCTGCGGGTGCATCTGTCGGACGGCGGCGAAACGCTTCTGGCGCTTGATGACAAAGAATACACGCTGGAGCCCGGCATGTGCGTGATCTCCGACGACAATGGCGTCGAGAGCCTGGGCGGCATCATGGGCGGCGCGGAGAGCGGCTGCACCGAGGTGACCACCGAAGTATTTCTTGAGGCCGCGTTCTTCGATCCGATCCGCACGGCCCACACGGGCCGTAAGCTGAAGATCAATTCCGACGCGCGTTACCGGTTCGAGCGCGGCATTGATCCGGAATGGACCCCTGTGGGCCTCGAGCATGCCACGCGCATGATCCTCGACCTGTGCGGTGGCGAGCCGTCCGAGGTGGTCGTGGCGGGCGAGATCCCGGACCATTCCCGCGCCTACAAGCTCGACACTGACCGGGTGCAATCGCTGGTCGGTATGGAAATCCCGCCCGACACACAGCGCGCCTCGCTTGAGGCGCTGGGCTTCACGCTCGACGGCGACATGGCGAACGTGCCCAGCTGGCGCCCCGATGTGCAGGGCGAGGCCGATCTGGTCGAAGAGGTCGCGCGCATCGCGTCGCTGACCAAGCTCGAAGGTCGCCCGTTGCCGCGCGTCACCTCTGGCGTGCCGAAGCCGATCCTGACACCGATGCAAAAGCGCGAGCAGATCGCGCGGCGCACCATCGCGGCGCTGGGGTATAATGAGTGCGTGCACTACTCCTTCATCGATGCGGCCTCTGCGGCGATGTTTGCCGGTGGCGAGGACGCGACGAGGCTGGAGAACCCGATCAGCTCCGAGATGTCGCATATGCGCCCGGCGCTGCTGCCCGGCCTGCTGCAAGCGGCGGCCCGCAATCAGGCGCGCGGCTTCGCGGACATGGCGCTGTTCGAGGTCGGGCCTGCCTTCCATGGCGGCGAACCGGAAGAGCAGCACCTGCTGGCGTCGGGCCTGCTGATCGGCCACACGGGGCCGAAAGACGTGCACGGCGCCCGCCGCGCGGTCGATGTCTATGACGTCAAAGCCGACGCGGAAGCCGTGCTGTCGGCCATGGGCGCGCCTGCCAAGGTGCAGATCCTGCGCGGCGCGCAGGGTTGGTGGCACCCCGGGCGTCACGGCAAGATCTGCCTCGGCCCCAAGAAGGTGCTGGGCATCTTCGGCGAGCTGCACCCCAAGGTGCTTTCGCATTACGGGATCAAGGGGGCCGCGATGGCTTTCACGCTGTGGCCCGCAGAGATCCCCATGCCGCGCGCCAAATCCGCGACCCGCCCGGCGCTGGACCTGCAGGACCTGCAGGCCGTGGAACGGGACTTCGCCTTTGTCGTCGACGAAGGTGTCGAGGCGCTGACCCTGACCAACGCCGCGGGCGGTGCCGACAAGGTGCTGATCGAAGAGGTGCGCGTCTTTGACGAGTTCATCGGCGGCGCCTTGGGCGAGGGCAAGAAGTCGCTGGCAATCACCGTGCGCCTGCAGCCGCAGGACAAGACGCTCAAGGACGAGGATATCGAGGCGATCAGCGCCAAGATCGTCGAGAAAGTCACCAAGGCCACCGGCGGCGTGCTGCGCAGCTAGGGGCCGCCTTGCCTTTGCGGGCGCGCGCCACATCTGTGGCCAAAGCAACCAAGCGGAGCACCGACCCATGACGCTGAAAGTATACCTCTCTGGCGAAATCCACACCGACTGGCGCGAGCAGATCATCGCGGGCTCCAAAGGGCTTGATGTGAGCTTTGATGCGCCGGTCACCGATCACGCGGCCTCCGATGATTGCGGCGTGGCGATCCTTGGGGCCGAGGACCAGAAGTACTGGCACGACCACAAGGGCGCGATGATGAACGCGATCCGCACCCGCAAGGGCATCGCCGATGCCGACGTGGTGGTGGTGCGCTTTGGCGAGAAGTACAAGCAGTGGAACGCGGCCTTTGACGCGGGCTTCGCCGCGGCGCTGGGCAAGTCACTGATCGTGGTGCACGGGGCAGAGCATCAGCATCCGCTCAAAGAGGTCGACGCGGCCGCGCTTGCCGTGACCGATGACCCGGCCAAGGTCGCCGATATCCTGCGCTACGTGCTGACCGGCAAGCTGCCAGGCTAGCAGGCGCGTCAAACCCGCCCGGCCAGCACAAGAGCCGCGCCGGGGCAAGCCCGGGCGTGGTGCAGATCGACAAGCTCGGTGATGTGCATACTGAGAGAAAAAGGCGGCGCCGCCGATATGGTCGCGCTGGGACGGGGTTGAAAATCCCGCACCTTCCTGTGGGGCTTGATGGACCCCGTCTCACCGGTGATCGAAAGTGGCCTGCCTTTGTGCGAGCAGACCCCAAGAACCACATTTTGCGTCTAGACGGGGCGGGTTGTACCCCGCCCGCGTTAACTCTTTCCTATGGCACCGCGCGCTGCTATTCGCGCGGCGGGGTCACGAGACCCTTTTGGACCGCCGGGCGGGCCACGAACCGGTCGAGATAGGCCACCAGATTGGGATGATCCTCCCAGCCCAGCAGCTCTTTGACGCCGTAGAAGTCGAGCGCGCGCAGCCACGGCGCGATGGCGATATCGGCGATGGAATAGTCGCCAGCGATCCACTCGCGCCCTGCCAGCTCTTTCTCCAGCACGGCCATCAGGCGCTTGGCCTCGTCGATGTAGCGTTGCTGAGGGCGCTTATCCTCCCACTCGGAGCCCGCGAATTTCGAGAAGAAGCCAAGCTGGCCGAACATCGGGCCGAGCCCGCCCATCTGGAACATCAGCCACTGGGTAATCTTGGCGCGCTCGGACGGGGTATCGCCACCCAGCTTGCCGCTCTTGTCGGCAAGATAGAGCAGGATCGCGCCGCTCTCGAACAGGCCCAGCGGGCCGTCTGGTCCATTGGGGTCGACGATGGCGGGGATCTTGTTGTTGGGGTTGAGCGACAGGAACTCAGGGCTTTTGACGTCGCTGTCGGACAGCGTGACGGTGTGGGCCTCGTAGGGGATGCCCATCTCTTCGAGCGCGATGGAGACCTTCACCCCGTTGGGCGTGGGGAAGGAATAGAGCTGCAACACCGACGGGTCCTTTGCAGGCCAGCGGGCGGTGATCGGAAAATCGGCAAGTTTCGACATAGGGAGGTGCCTTTCGTTTGTTTCCCCTTACTTAAAGGAAACAATCGGTTAATGAAGTAGGGGATAGGTGCGTAAAAAGACACGGTACCTACGAATGAGCGCACAGAAATATCTGGCGTTTAAGCCAACGGAACTAGGGAAGACCGAATTTATGATTCAAGAATTCAAGGACTTTATCGCCAAGGGCAATGTCATGGACATGGCTGTTGGTATCATCATCGGCGCGGCCTTCACGGCCATCGTCAGCTCCTTGGTGGGCGACCTGATCAATCCGATCATCGCGTTGTTCACCGGCGGGATTGATTTCTCGGGCTGGTTCTACGTCCTGGGCGAGGGCGAGTTCGCCTCCATCGAGGCGGCGACCGAAGCAGGCGTGGCCGTGTTCGCCATCGGCCGCTTCGTGATGGCCATCATCAACTTCCTGATCATCGCCTTCGTGGTGTTCATGCTCGTGAAGATGGTCAACCGCGTCAAGGAGGCCTCCGAGAAGAAAGAGGAGGCCCCGGCCGAAGAGGAGCCCGCAGGCCCCACGCAGGAAGAGCTTTTGGCAAACATCCTGGCCGAGCTGAAGAAATCCTGACGCCAGACGGCGACGAAATGAAAGAAGGCCCGCCTCGGGGGAGGCGGGCCTTTTGCTTTCCGGGCGCGCGGCTTATTGTTCGACAAGGACATTGACCAAGGACGCCCCCGATGAGCGACGACATCGAAACAGATCTTGCCACCACCCTGGCTGCCCTACACGCCGCGATGATGCGCGGCCTTGCGGACCGAGGCTTCACCGATGCGAGCCTCGTGGACGCGCAGGTGTTGCATCAGGCGCGCGAGACCCCGTCCCTTGGGGCCATTGCGCGGACGCGCGGGGTCACGAAGCAGGCGGTGCAGGGCCATGTGCAAAGCCTGCTGCGCCGCGGATATGTCACGCTCAGCGCCGACCCAAATGACGCCCGCGCCAAACGTGTCGAACTGACGCCTGCGGGCGAGGGTGTCGTGCGTGCACTGGCAGAGGTCTCTGCCGAGCTGGCCACCGCCGTGGAAGGCAAGCTGGGGGTCGAGCGGCTGAAGAACATGCGCAACATGCTGGGCCAGACCCGGGCGGCGCTCGAGTGAGGGCGGCTTGCGGCTTGGCGGCGGCGCTATGGGCTGGGGTGGCCTGTGCCGACGCGCTGCCGTCCTTCGGGCCGGAGCTGGGGGATTACCTGCTGGTCTACCCCGCCTATGAGCTGACCAATTACCAGACCTACTACGCCGTTGAGACGCCCGACTTTGTGCTTCATTGGCGCGGACGCTGGGAGGATGGATTAATCTTGCGCGACAAGGCGCGGGGGGTGCAGGCCATCGTTCCCTTGGACGAAAACGGCGACCCGGACCTTGCGCCGCTGCGGGTGGATCGCGCGCGGTGGTGCGATACCGACTACATCGTCGTCACGTTGCAGATTTCGCCCCCACGCGCAGCCGAAATTCTGCGTTTCATCAACCTGCGCGTGGTGGTGGACCCGGACACGCTGGCCCCGGTGGCAGAGCTCTACGACGCATCCGTCGCCCAGCAGCATGCGGTGCGCCACCCGCAGCGGCTTGAGCCGGTCTGTGCGGGGGCGATGCCTTTGCAGATTAGGCCCTAGCTGGCCACATCCGCTCAAAAATATCGTCCTTCTTTACCAGGGCGTGGAACAGGGCGGCGCCCACATGCATGGCGATCAGCGCAATGATGGCGTAGCCCGCGTAAAGATGCGTGGCCTTCGCAAAAGCGGCCAGCGCATCAGAGCGCGGCACGAGGCTTGGCGCGCCGATTGCATCGAGCATCTCGATCGGGAAACCCCCGGCGCGGACCCGGATGTAGCCCGACAGCGGCATGATCAGCAGCAGCGCGTAGAGCCCAAAATGCGTGGCCTTAGCGGCCAGTTTCTGCATCGGGTCCAGCTCCACCGGTTTCAGCCGCGGCGGGTTGCGCCACCGGTAGGCAAGCCGCGCAAAGATCAACAGTAGCAGCAGAACGCCCACATTCTTGTGCGTGACGAACATCGAGTTGCGCAGCGGGCGGCTCACCCAGTCCTCCAGCATCAGGAAGCCCACGGGCACCATGGCCAGCACTAGCAGCGCCATCGTCCAATGCATCAGCCGCGCGGGCCCTTTGTAGTGTGTTGCGGTGTCTTCCATGTCCCAAACTCCAGCTTTTTCGCGGTTTCTGGGGGGATTACGTCCGAGGCGGGCGGCTTATTCCCGCGCTCGGCACATTTTTTTGAGCTCAGGCTTTGAGCGCCAGTTGTGGCGACAGCACGTCCATCTCCAACGCGCGACCGACGGCATAATAGGTCAGCTTGCCCGCATGCACGTTCAGCCCGTTCAGCAAATGGGGATCGTCCTCGCAGGCCTGCCGCCAGCCTTTGTCGGCGAGCGCCAGCAGGAAGGGCATCGTCGCGTTACCAAGCGCGATGGTCGAGGTGCGCGCGACCGCACCGGGCATATTGGCCACGCAGTAATGCATGATGCCATCGACCTCGTAGATCGGGTCGGCATGGGTCGTGGCGCGCGAGGTCTCGAAGCAACCGCCCTGATCAATCGCCACATCCACAAGCGCCGCGCCGGGTTTCATCAACGACAGCTGCGCCTTGGAGATCAGCTTGGGTGCCGCCGCACCCGGGATCAGCACCGCGCCGACGACCATATCCGCCTGCGCCGCCAGTTCGGCCACATTGCCCGCCGAGGCGTAGCGCGTCTTGAACAATCCCGAGAATGCGTCGTCGAGGTAGCGCATCCGTGGCAAAGAGCGGTCGAGCACGGTCACATCCGCCCCCATCCCCGCCGCGATGCGCGCCGCATGGGTGCCCACGACACCGCCGCCGATCACCATGACCTGCGCAGGGCCCACGCCGGGCACACCGCCCATCAACACGCCGCGCCCGCCATTGGCCTTTTGCAGCGTCCACGCGCCAACTTGGGGCGCGAGGCGGCCCGCGACCTCTGACATGGGTGCGAGCAGCGGCAGGCCGCCTTGGGCGTCGGTCACGGTCTCGTAGGCAATCGCGGTGCAGCCGGAGGCCAGCAGGTCCTTTGTCTGCTCGGGGTCGGGGGCGAGGTGGAGATAGGTGAACAAAAGCTGGCCCTCGCGCAGCATCTTGCGCTCGCCCGCCTGGGGCTCCTTCACCTTCACGATCATCTCGGCCCGGGCGAAGACCTCGTCTGCGGTGTCGACGATCTGGGCCCCGGCGGCAACGTAGTCGCTATCCTCGAACCCCGCGCCTGCGCCAGCCATGGTTTCGATCAGCACGCTGTGGCCGTGGGCCACCGCCTCGCCTGCGGCATTGGGGGTCATGCCGACCCGGAACTCCTGCGGTTTGATCTCCTTGGGGCAGCCGATGATCATGTCTTATCCTCCCTGATGCATGATTGACATGAGTATAGGGCCGGACGCGTCGCAGGTTTTCGCAAAATCTTCCTTGTTTTTGCCTCGGATGGGATGTTCCTTGCGCCATAGCCGCATATTTCAGGAGAACTCTGCGCCATGCACGACTACGACGACACCGATGCGCGCATCCTGCGGGTGCTGCAAGCCGCCGGGCGGATCTCTAACGCGGAGCTTTCCGAGAAGGTGAACCTCTCGGCCTCGGCTTGCCACCGCCGGGTGCAGCGGCTGGAGAGCACCGGTATCATCCGTGACTATGTCGCGATGGTAGATGCCCGGAAGGTTGGGCGACCCACGACAGTGTTCGTTGAGATCACGCTGAGCGGCCAGGCCGACGAGGTGCTGGACGCCTTCGAGCGGGAGGTGGCGTTGATCCCAGACGTGCTGGAATGCCACCTAATGGCAGGCTCGGCGGATTATCTCTTGAAAGTGGTGGCCCAAGACACCGAGGATTTCGCCCGCATCCACCGCCGCTCGCTGGCGCGACTGCCGGGGGTGGCGCAGATGCAGTCCAGCTTTGCCCTGCGCACCGTGTTCAAGACGACTGCGTTGCCTGTTTGAGGAGCCAAATCCTTATAAAGGATTTGCGCGCAGAGTTTTTAGAAAACTCTGCCTACCCCAATATATACAGCATCACGAACAAGGTGATCGCGCCGCACACCATCGCGCGCACGACCCCCTTGGTCCAGTAGCCTACGCCCACCGTGACAGCGGCGGCCAGAAGACGGGGCGGGTCGAGCTGGCCGTCGGTGACTTGCGGGAAGATCACCAGCGGCGCGACCAGCCCGGGCAGGATCGCCACGGAGGTGTAGCGCAGGTGGCGCAACACCCAGGGCGGCATCGGGCGCGAGCCGATCAGGCCCAGAAACGAAAACCGGATCAGGAACGTTCCAATCCCTAGCGCCACGATGATCCACCAGATGGTGGCGTCTGAATATGTCATGCCATGCGCCTTTCGACCTCGGCCCCGATCATCATCGCCACCAGCGCCGCGATCAGCAGGCCCATGTTCAGAGGCACGAAGCCCAGCATCAGCGCCAGCACTACCGAAGTCACCGCGGCGGCCACATGGGCCAGCGTGCGCAGCGCGGGCGCGACCATGGCGAGGAAGGCGATCGGCAGCGCGAAATCCAGCGGGTATTGCGGTGGGATCGTCCCGCCAAGCGCGGCACCGACCCATGTGAACAGGAACCACAGCGGCACGATGGACAGGGCGCAACCGACGAAGAATGCGGTGCGCTCTGCCATGCTTTGCTCGGGCCGAGCCTCGTATTCCAGCACCGCCAGATTGTAGGTCTGGTCGACCAGAATGTAGCTCAGGAGCGCGCGCTTCCACAAAGGCTGGTCGCCCAGATAGGGCGTGATCGCCGCCGAATACATCGCCATGCGCAGGTTCACCGCCAGCGCGGAGGCGAGCACGACCAGCACCGGCGCGTTCTCGATCATGAATTGCAGGGCGGCGAATTGCGACGCGCCCGCGATCACCAGCACCGTGAAGCCCATCACCTGGGATATCGGCAGTCCGGCCTCGGTCGCGGCCACCCCGAAGAGCAGCGCGAAGGGCACCAACACGATGATAAAGGGCAGCGCCGCGACGGCGCCCCGCCACAGGGCCGATCGCTGCGCTGATTTCTGGGTGGAAGGCCCCATGGTTCGCCTCTAAGCTTTGCCTCGCACAAGTGCTAGGGCCGATGGGGAGCGGGTTCAAATGACAAATGGTGACGGCGCGTATCAAGGCTGGCTGTTGGCCCCTGATCCCGCGCGCCCGGGTCTGACCCGGGCCGTCACCGGCACCGATCATCTGGGCGCTGAGATTGAGATCAACGTGGTCGAAGAGCGCCCGCTGACCATCTACCTCAACGCCCGCGAGATCGTCACTGCCATGACCATCGGCGACTACCCCGAATATCTAGCGCTGGGCTTCCTGCGCAATCAGGGGATGGTGTCTGACAGCGACGAGATCACGGGCATCGACTATGACGAAGAGGTCGAAACGGTCGTCGTGCGCACCAAGGTCGTGACCGACCATGAGGAAAAGCTCGCCAAGAAGACCCGCACCTCTGGCTGCGCCGTGGGCACGGTGTTCGGCGACATGATGGAGGGGCTCGAGGGGCTGACGCTGCCTCACTCCCGCGTAAAAACCTCCGACCTCTACACGCTGGCCAAGATCATCAATACCGCGCCGTCGCTTTATCTGAGCGCTGGCGCGATCCATGGCACAGTGCTGTGCCAGGGCCCAAATCCGTTGGTCTATATGGAGGACGTCGGGCGGCACAACGCGGTCGACAAGGTCTCCGGCTGGATGGCGCTGCAGGGCGCGAGTGCGGCGGACAAGGTGCTTTACACCACAGGGCGGCTGACCTCCGAGATGGTGATCAAGACAGCGCTCATGGGCATCCCGGTGCTGGTCTCGCGCTCTGGCTTTACTGCCTGGGGCGTCGAGATCGCGCGGCAGGTGGGCCTGACACTGATCGGGCGGATGCGCGGGCAGCGCTTTGTCTGCCTGTCGGGGGCGGAGCGGCTGGAGTGGGACGCGGATGTCTCGAAAGTGTCCGACGAGCCCAAGGGCGCGGGCCGCAAGGGGGCGGCATGAGCGAAGAGATCGTGGTCAAGTTTCGCCTCGGCGAGGCCGATTTTGCCGCGGCGATGCGTGAGGCGGGCAAGCAGATGCATAGACGCCGCTCAAAGATGACCTTCCTGTTGCTCATGGTTGGCATCGCTGTCGCCACTGTCGTGGTCTTGTTGATCGTCGAGCGCGGGTTTCAGTTCGAAACCGATGGCTCGCATTTCGTGGCCTTCGTGCTTGGGATGGTGACATGCCTTTGCATCATCGCCGTCAATGCCCGGCTGGCGCTGCGAGACACGGCCGCCTTGGGCATGGCGGAGGATGCCGCGCGGGGGCAGGTCACCGCTCGGTTCGGCGCGGAGGGGGTGCATTGGGAAAGTGGCGTCGGCCACACCTGGACCCGCTGGAACGGCATATCAGAGGTCATGGCAATCCCCCACGCAACCGTGCTGCGCACGGGTGCCGTTCTGCACCCAATCCCGGATGCAGAGGTGCCGATCCCGGGCGAGACATTTCGCACCCAGCTGACCACTTGGAAGGACGCCGCATGAAACAGCCCGCAGGTGTGATCCTGGCCGGGGGCCAATCCCGGCGCATGGGGGGCGGCGACAAGGGGCTGTTGCGGCTCGGCGGCGAGACGCTGCTGGAGCGCGTCATCGCGCGGCTGGAGCCGCAGGTGGCCGAGCTGGCGCTGAATGCCAACGGCGATGCCTCCCGGTTCGACGTGAACTTGCCCGTGGTGGCCGACAGCGTAGCCGAATTCCCCGGGCCCTTGGCGGGCGTGCTGGCGGGGCTCGACTGGGCGGCCGAGCGCGGGCACACCCATATCGTCACCGCCGCCGCCGATACGCCGTTCTTCCCCTGCGATCTGGTGCCCCGGCTGATGCTGGCCGCCGAAGAGGCGCCGATTGCGCTCGCCGCGACGCCGGACCCAGAGCGCGGCATGGCGCGGCATCCGACCTTTGGGCTCTGGCCCGTGGCCTTGCGCGATGACCTGCGCGCCGCCTTGGCCGACGGCGTGCGCAAGGTCGTCGCCTGGACCGACCGGCACGGCACGGCGATGGCGCGCTTTGAGGCGGAACCGTTCGATCCGTTCTTCAACGTCAACACCCCCGAGGACATGACCCGCGCGGAAGGCTTGCTATGAGAGTATTTGGCGTCACCGGCTGGAAGAATTCCGGCAAGACGGGATTGATGGAGCGGCTGGTGGCCGAGATCTGCGGGCGCGGGCTGACGGTCTCGACGCTGAAGCACGCGCACCACACCTTCGATGTCGACCACCCCGGCAAGGACAGCCACCGCCACCGGGTCGCAGGCGCATCTCAGGTGATCTTGTCGTCCCGCAACCGCTGGGCGCTGATGAGCGAGCTGCGCGGGGCCGATGAGCCGTCGCTCGAGACGCTTCTGGGCAAGCTCGACCCGGTCGATCTGGTGCTGATCGAAGGCTACAAGCGCGAAAGCCACGACAAAATCGAAGCCCATCGCGCGGCCACTGGACAGCCGCTGATCGCGCCGGGTGACCCAACCATTGTGGCCGTGGCCAGCGACAGCGCGCCGGACGCGGGCGTGCCGGTGCTGCATCTCGACGACACGGGCGCGATTGCCGATTTCATCCTGGAGCGCGTCGGGCTTTGAGCCTGTTCGACACCTATATCGCGGTCGATTGGTCCGGCGGGAATGGCCACAGTGAAAGGCCAAGAAAGGACGCTATCTGGGCGTGCAAACATGGCTCGGAACCCGTTTATCTACGCAACCGACAGGTGGCAGAAGAATGGCTGGCCGAGGTGTTTGAGGCGGAGCTCAACGCAGGTCGCCGGACTGCTGCCGGATTCGATTTTCCATTTGGTTACCCGGCGGGCTTTGCCGAGCACTTAACCGGGTCTGAGGATGCGTTGGCGCTGTGGGACTGGTTCGAGTTGCGGGTGGAGGACTCGCCGAAGGCCAATAACCGATATGAATTGGCGGAGCGAATTAATGCGACGTTGCCGGACCGAGGGCCCTTCTGGGGCCACCCGCACCAACACTCCTATGAAGCGCTGACACCAAAGAAAGAAGGTATATCCTACAAGCGCTTTGCCGAATTCCGACACGTCGAGAAATTGGCGACAGGGACAAAGTCCTGCTGGCAACTCAGCTACAATGGCTCAGTCGGAAGCCAAGTCATCATGGGCTTGCCAGTTCTGAACCGTTTGCGCAAAAAATTTGGCGCGAAGGTCTGGCCGTTCGAGGTTTTGGACAGCCCGCTCGCCCTGATCGAGATTTGGCCCTCGCTGGACAAGCTGGACTTGTCCACGGACGCCATCAAGGATGCTGCGCAAGTGCGAGCCGTTGCGGCTCAGATGGAGCGGATGGATCGGGATCAAACCCTTGCCCAGGCCTTGGCCGCCGGAGAGGGAAGCGGGGCAGAGGGCTGGATTTTGGGCGTTGAGGCCTTACCGAAACCGCCCGTATTCAAGGACGACTGCTTCGCCTTGCCGCCCGGCGTGGACTGGATGCCCGTGGACGACGCATTGGCGAAGCTCGATGCGGCGCTGACCTGCGTGGCGATGCCGGAGCGGGTCTCGCATGCGGAGGCCTCGGGCCGGATTGTTGCGGGCGAGGTTATCGCCCGCCGCTCGAACCCGCCTGCGGCCAACGCCGCGGTCGATGGCTACGGTTTCGCCCATGCGAGCACAGGCGAGGGCGATCAGGTCCTGCCGCTCGTCCAAGGCCGCGCGGCGGCGGGGGCGGCCTATGGCGGCGCGGTGCCTGCGGGCGCTGCGATCCGCATCCTGACCGGCGCGGTGATCCCCGACGGCGTCGACACGGTCGTGCTGGAAGAAGATTGCTCGGTCACCGCGACCCATGTGGCCTTTCGCGGCCCGGTGAAGCGCGGCGCGAACACGCGGCGCGCGGGTGAAGATGTCGAGGCGGGCGCAGCGGTCTTCGCGCCGGGCCACGTGTTGCGGCCGCAGGACGTGGGGCTTTTGGCGGCGCTTGGCGTCGGCCGGGTAGAGGTGTTCTCGCGCCTTCGGGTGGGCGTGATATCGACCGGTGACGAGCTGGTCTCGCCCGGGGCGGACGCGCCGCCGGACCGGACCTATGACGCGAACCGCCCGATGCTGTTGGAACTGGTCTGCGCCTGGGGGTTCGAGGCGGTCGATCTGGGCCATGTGCCCGATGACCGCGCAGCCTTGAAGGCGCGGCTCGACAAAGGCGCCGGGCGCTGCGACGTGATCCTGACCTCGGGCGGTGCGTCAGCGGGGGATGAGGACCACGTCTCGGCGTTGCTGCGCGAGGCGGGCAGCTTGCAGGCGTGGCGCATCGCGCTGAAGCCGGGCCGCCCGTTGGTGCTGGCGCTGTGGGACGGCGTGCCGGTGTTCGGGCTGCCGGGCAACCCGGTGGCGGCGTTCGTCTGCGCGTTGATCTTCGCGCGGCCCGCGTGCCTGAAACTGGCTGGCGCAAGGTTCGTCGCGCCGCAGGGCTTTGAGGTGCCCGCGGCGTTCGAGAAGCGCAAGAAGCCAGGGCGGCGGGAATATCTGCGCGCGCGGATGGGGCCGGAGGGCGTCGAAGTGTTCGCGTCCGAAGGCTCCGGCCGCATCTCCGGGCTGAGCTGGTCCGAAGGGCTAGTCGAGCTGCCCGATGGCGCGGTGGATGTGCGCCGCGGCGACCCGGTGCGCTTCCTGCCCTACAGGAGCTTCGGGCTGTGAGCGTGGCGATCCGGCGCGGGTTCTCCGAGGCGCAGCGGGCAGATGTCGCGCGACTGTTCTGGGAGGCGTTTTCCGGCAAGCTTGGCAAGTTACTGGGCCCGCGGGAGAAGGGCGAGGCGTTCATCGCCGCGGTGCTGGAGCCGGAGTTTGCGATCTCTGCCATCGATGGCGAGCGGCTGCTGGGTGTGGCCGGCTTCAAGACATCGGAAGGCGGTCTGGTTGGCGGCGAGCTGCGCGATCTCGCGCCGCTCTATGGCTGGTTCGGCGGGCTGTGGCGCGGGGCGCTGTTGGAACAGTTGGAGTGCGATCTGCGCCCGGGGCAATTGTTGATGGACGGTATTTTTGTCGACGCGGATGCGCGCGGGCAAGGGGTTGGCACGGCGCTGCTGCAGGCGGTAGTGGATCACGCGCAGGCGGAGGGCTGCGCCGAGGTGCGGCTGGACGTGATCGACAGCAACACGCGGGCGCGGGCGCTGTATGAACGGCAGGGTTTTTCGCCACGAGGGCAGGTGCGCACGGGCTTGATGCGCCACGTGTTCGGGTTTCGCGAGGCCACGACAATGGTGCGTGGGGTTTGAACGGCACAGGGCCTTGCGGGCGGTGGATTTGAGTATTTTTGCCAAAACGAAGCAAGAGGGTCTGCGTGTTTTGGGCGGGCGCGTTAACCTTAATGATTGGTTAGTCGAACGTGCCCGTGACCCGGCCCAAGAGCATGAAGCAACGCGCGGTGCGGGTATCGGAGAGCTTCGTGAGGTCCTGATCGGTGGCGGCATCGGCGAATTTTGCGAAGGTCTTGTCGAATTGGCGCAGGAAATGGTGCACCGCGTCGCGGAACACCGCATCAGAGCGCATCCGGCCCGAGGCCAGCGCCAGCGATGAGCGATCATGCACCCCGCCGATGCCCGCAATGGCCGGGCCGCGTTCGCCGCGCGCGAAGTTGCGCCACAGCTCCGGGCGGGCGCGGTCGGGGGTGAAATCGTCCATGTAAATGCCGTCCTGGCTAAGCAGGGTCAGCACGTCTTGGCTTGCCCGCACCAGCTTGGCGCTCTCATGGTTGGCGAGCGCGCGGCGCAGCTGCCGGAAGCCTTCGGCGTCATTCTCGTCCTCGGGGAAGTCGAGCGCGCCGATGAAATCTTCGGTCGAGAGCGGCGGCGAGAGATCCTCTGGCGGGGTGCCGAGTGCCAAGGCGGGCTGGCTGTCGGCGCTCACCCCCGGCTTGACCAGCGCGGCCTGGCTGGCGCGTGGAGCCGCAACCGGAGCATCGCGAGCGGTGGCAAAGGTCGCCACGGTGTTCTGGGTCTGTTTGGCGGCGGTTGCGATCTCGTCAAGCTTGCGCTCCACCGCGGGCTTGATGCCCATGCCGGAGGTCTGCGCTTGTGACACGTAGGCCTGCCGCATGGCATCGATGGCCGCCTGCAGCCGGGTGGCCTCTTCGCGCATGACGCGGGCGGTCTTGATCACAGTGGCCCCGATCCAGATCAGCGCGATGGGCAGAAAGATCGCCAGCATCGCGACGAGGAAGGTGCCTTGGGTCGTTTCCTGCGACGGCGGCAGCATCAGGAAGTAGACCGCCACGGCGGTGAGCCAGATCACCGAGAGCGCGATGGCGATCATATCCGCCGCCGCCAGCCCGCGGTCGGGCCGGGCGTAGACCCCCAGCTCCAGGGGCTTGTCGGTGAAAATCTCTGGCTCTTGCTCGGGCATGCGCGGGCCTCAGATATACGTGACTTCGAGGATTTCGTAGTCCTTGGTGCCGCCCGGGGTGCGCACTTCGACGCTGTCGCCCTCATCCTTGCCGATCAGCGCGCGGGCCAGCGGGGAGGAGATGTTGAGCAGCCCGTTCTGGATGTCGGCCTCCTGCTCGCCCACGATCTGGAAGGTCTTCTCTTCCTCGGTGTCCTCGTCCACCAGCTTGACGGTGGCCCCGAACTTGACGGCGCCCGACAGGGTCTTGGGGTCGATGACCTGAGCGAGGCCGATCATGCCTTCAAGCTCCTTGATGCGGCCCTCGATGAAGGACTGCTTCTCCTTGGCGGAGTGGTATTCGGCATTCTCCGACAGATCCCCATGCTCGCGGGCCTCGGCGATGGCTTTGATGATGGCGGGGCGCTCCACCACCTTGAGGTTTTTCAGCTCGTCATCGAGCGCCTTGAACCCTTTGGGGGTCATGGGGATTTTATCCATATCTCTCGTCTACCTTACCCTCTGGCGCGGGCCCCGCAGGGCGCGTGCGCGTCTCAAGTATTCACTTCACCCGTCCCGCTGTCCATTTGCAAGCAGATGTGGCGGCGGGTGATTGCCGATCCGCTACCAGCTTTTGGCGACACCGACTTCGGCGCGGCCGGTGATGGAGATGCCGGGCTCGGGGGTGGCGCGCTCGCGCGTGGGCGTCTCGGGCTCGCCGTCGACACCGCAGGCGGCCAGCAGGGCCGCGGTGATCAGGGTCAGGGTCGCTCTCATGCCAGTCTCTCCTTCCAGCGGGCCACCTGGGCGCGCACGTTGTCGGGCGCGGTGCCGCCGTAGCTGGTGCGGCTCGCCACCGAGTTGTATACCCCCAGCACGTCGAACACGTCGCGGGTGATCTTTGGATGCACGCCGGTCATGTCGGCCAAACTGAGGTCGGGCAGGTCGCAGCCCTTGTCCTCGGCCAGCTTCACCAGCGCCCCCGTCACATGGTGGGCCTCGCGGAACGGCATATCAAGGGTGCGCACCAGCCAATCGGCCAGATCGGTGGCCGTGGAGAAGCCCGAGGCGGCGGCCTGCTCAAGCGCAGGGCGGTTTGCGCTCATATCCGCCACCATGCCGGTCATCGCCGCCAGCGCCAGCATCAGGCTGTCGGCGGCGTCAAACGTCATCTCTTTGTCTTCCTGCATGTCCTTGGAATAGGTCATGGGCAGGCCCTTCATCACCATCATCAGCGCCGTGTTGGCCCCGAAGATGCGGCCCACCTTGGCGCGGATCAGCTCGGCGGCGTCGGGGTTCTTCTTCTGAGGCATGATCGACGAGCCGGTGGAGAACCGGTCGCTGAGGGTCACGAAGCGGAACTGGGCCGAGGACCAGATCACCAGCTCTTCGCTGAGGCGCGACAGATGCATAGCGCAGATCGAGGCGGCATTGAGGAAATCGAGCACGAAGTCGCGGTCGGACACCGCATCGAGCGAGTTGGCCGCCGGGCGGTCAAAGCCCAGGGCCGTGGCCGTCATGTCGCGGTCGATGTCGAAGCTGGTGCCCGCCAGCGCCGCGGCACCGAGGGGCGATTCGTTCATCCGGGCGCGGGCGTCGGTGAAGCGAGACGCGTCGCGGCCCAACATCTCGACATAGGCCAGCATATGATGGCCCCATGTGACAGGCTGGGCAGTCTGCAAATGAGTAAAGCCGGGCATGACCCAATCGGCGCCCGCCTCGGCTTGCGCCAGCAGGGCGTTTTGCAAGGCGGCGATACCTTCGATGGCCGCGTCCATCTGATCGCGGACCCAGAGCCGGAAATCCAACGCCACTTGATCGTTGCGCGAGCGGCCCGTGTGCAGGCGGCCTGCGGGCTCGCCGATGATCTCGCTCAGGCGGGCCTCCACATTCATGTGGATGTCTTCAAGCGCGGTGGAGAATTGAAACGTCCCGCCCTCGATCTCTGACAAGACCGTGAGCAGGCCTTCCCTGATTGCTTCCATATCGCTAGCTGTGATGACACCTTGCGCCCCCAACATGGCCGCATGGGCGCGGGAGCCTTCGATGTCCTGACGCGCGAACCGCTGGTCGAAGCCGATGGAGGCGTTGATTGCCTCCATGATGGCATCGGGCCCATCGGCGAAGCGCCCGCCCCACATGGCGTTGGATGCGTCTTTAGTCTGGTCGGTCATTGGGCTGGCTCTTTGGAGAATGAAATGCGGTTTTTGAAGCTTCTGGTGCTATACGCCGGCCTTGCGATGGGTGCAAACCCTGCTGCCGCCGGTGAAACCGGCGCGCTGATTGCGGCGGCCACGGGCGACATGACGAAGCTGCGCTTCCATGCCGAGCCGCGCGCGGTGCCGCAGACGGTGTTCCATGATGCAGATGGCCGCAAGGTGACGCTGGCCGATTATCGCGGCAAGCATGTGGTGCTGAACTTCTGGGCCCTGTGGTGTGCGCCCTGCGTGCGCGAGATGCCCGCGCTGGACCGGCTGGATGCAGCCTTGGGTGGCGCGAATTTCGAGGTTGTGACGGTGGCCACGGGCCGCAATGCGCGGCCCGCGGTCGATACGTTCTTTGTCGACAAAAAGCTCAACCACCTGCCCAAGCTGTTCGACCCGAAAATGGCGCTGGCCCGCGAGATCGGCGCGCGCGGGCTGCCGGTGACGATCCTGATCAATCCCGAAGGGCGCGAGATCGCCCGCATGGAGGGCGAGGCCCATTGGGATAAGGAGCCCGCCCTGTCCCTGATGCGCGCCTGGATGAGCGGCAGCTGACCTGAAGGAGCGGCTGGCGCCGCCCGCCATTCTTTATTTGGCGCCTCTGGCTTCGTTTTGGCTCAAATACTCAATCGCATCGCCGGCCAAAGGCGTTGGAATTTGAGTATTTATTCCAAAACGAAGCCATCAGCCTTTGGCTTTGACCTTTTGCAAAAGCGGCATAAGCGCGGCCATCTCGGGCCCGCGTTCCATGCCGGTGACCGCCTTGCGCAGCGGCATGAACAGCCCGCGACCTTTTCGGCCGGTTTTCTCTTTCACCGCTGACGTCCATTCGCCCCATGTCTCGGGCGTGAAAGGCGCGTTGGGGAGCAGGGTCATGGCCTCGGCCACGAAATCGCGATCCTCGTCGTCGATCATCGGGTCGGCGCCTTCTACGCACAGCGTCCACCACCCGGCGATATCGGCCTTCGTGGTGATGTTGTCTCGGGCCACCGTCCAGAACGCCTGCTGCTGATCTGCCGGGATGCCGAGCGCGTCGAGCTCTGGTTTGACCTCGCCCGCTTCCAGCGCGTGCAGGACGCGGGCGGTCAGGGGGAACAGGTCCTGCTCGTCGAATTTCGTGGGCGCGGAGCCGAATTTGGACAGATCGAAGCCTTCGACCAGTTCGTCCATGGAGGCGCGCAGCTCGACAGGCTCGGACGAGCCGAGGCGCGCCATATGTGACAGCAGCGCCATTGGCTCGACGCCCCGGGCGCGCAGATCGCGCAAGGACAGCGTGCCGAGGCGCTTGGACAGCGCCTCGCCCTGAGGGCCGGTCAGCAGCGAGTGGTGGGCGAAGGCGGGAACCGAGCCGCCCAGGGCCGTGATGATCTGGATCTGGGTCGCCGTGTTGGTCACATGATCCGAGCCGCGCACGACATGGGTGATCCCCATTTCGGTGTCATCGACGACGGAGGCGAGCGTGTAGAGCACCTGACCGTCGCCGCGGATCAGAACCGGGTCCGACACCGACGCCGCATCGATGGAGATGTCGCCCAGGATGCCATCGGTCCATTCGATCCGCTCGTGGTCGAGCTTGAAGCGCCACACGCCATCGCCGCGCTCAGCGCGCAGGGCGGATTTTTCGTCCTCGGACAGGGCCAGCGCCGCGCGGTCATAGACCGGGGGCTTGCCCATGTTGAGCTGTTTCTTGCGCTTCAGGTCCAGCTCTGTCGGGGTCTCGAAGGCCTCGTAGAACCGGTCCTTGCTGCGCAGCTCATCGGCGGCGGCCATGTAGCGGTCGAGGCGGGACGACTGCGTCTCCACCCGGTCCCACTCGATGCCGAGCCATTCGAGGTCCTCCTTGATTGCGTCCGCAAACGCCTGCGTCGAGCGCACCGGATCGGTATCGTCGAGCCGCAGGATGAATTGCCCGCCGGCCTTGCGTGCGATGAGGTAGTTGAACAGCGCGGTGCGCAAGTTGCCCACATGCAGGTGGCCTGTGGGGGAGGGGGCGAAGCGGGTGACGGTCATCGGATTTCGGTCCTTTGCGGGTAGGCGCTTGTCGAACCACAAAGCCCCGCGATTGTCCATATCCGCAACCGCGCACGGGCTGTTGATTGGACCTGCGGCGGAATGACCTATGTCATGCAGCAGAGTAACCAACCGAGGAGATCCGACCATGAACCTGTCCCGCCGCGCCGCCCTGGCCCTTGGGGCTGCTGCCCCGGTGGCCGCCGCCCTGCCGACCGCCGCCTCTGCCGCCGCCGAGATGAAGGGCATGTCGATTGCCAAGTCCCGCCGTGTTCCGCTGGGCGGGTTCGAGGTGACCACCCTGCTCGCAGGCACCGCCGCCCGGGAGGAGCCGCAGACGATCTTCGGGATGAATGTCAGCGAAGAGGAATTCAACGAAGTGTCGGAGGAAAACTTCCTGCCGACCGACAAGGTGCAGTTCTTCTTCACCCCCACGCTGGTCAACACCGGCTCGGAGCTGATCCTGTTCGACACGGGCCTGAACCCCGGCGGCATTACCCAAGCAATCGAGGATGCGGGCTACACCGCCGATCAGGTCGACAAGGTCGTGATCACCCACATGCATGGCGACCATATCGGCGGGCTGATGGGCGAAGGCGGCGAGACCTTCGCCAACGCCGCCTACATGACTGGCGCCGTCGAGCACAATCACTGGTCAGGCGCCGACAATGACAATTTCAAGGCCAAGGTTGCGCCGTTGAACGAGAAGTTCACCATGCTGGAAGGCGGAGGCTCGGTCGCCTCGGGGATCACCGCGGTGGAGGCCTTTGGTCACACGCCGGGCCACATGAACTACATGATCGAGAGCGACGGCAAGCAGTTGATGTTGATCGCGGACCTCGCCAACCATCCGGTCTGGTCGCTGGCGCGCCCCGATTGGGAAGTGCGCTTCGATATGGACAAGGCGGGCGCTGCCGCCTCGCGCCGCAAGGTGCTGGGGATGCTGGCCGCCGACCGCGTGCCGATGGTGGGCTACCATATGCCGTTCCCGGCGATGGGCTTTGTGGCCGAGCGGGGCGAAGGGTTCGAGTATATCCCGGCGGGCTATCAGTTGATGCTCTGAGGCTTTGCCAGTTGGATTTTGAGGACGGCCGGGATTTTTGCCCCGCCGTTTTCTTTTTCTCAACCCTTTGGCGCTAATCCTGTGTGCAGTTCAGTAACGAGTATCCCTCGTAAAGGCAGTGTTTCAGGTGGTGTCTACGCGGGCGTGGCTTCGGCCCGCCCGCGGAATTCCCTTGCGGCGGGCGTAGGGTTTTTAGTTTGCGACGTTGCGCGGGTTGCGGATCGTGCGCTGCCGTATTTTTGGAACAAAGAAAGGGGCGGGCGCGCCCGGAGGCCCGCGGCTTTTCTGGTTGAAAGCCGGTAAAAAGGTATGTGGGTGGGCGAGCGTTCCGGCGTCTTCGAGCATGGCCGATGCGGGATCAGGGCTATGCACCTGTCCGGTATCGAGCGGCGCGGGCTGGCGTTGCGTATCAATCGCGCGGCGGTGCTGCGATAGACATGGGTGGATACGATGGTGCCGAAGTCGTGCTGTGATCGCCGTTGGGCATGGCGATGCGCTACTGGCGAGCCCCGGGCATGCGATGGGTGTCAGCGCAACAGGCGTTGGAGTGGGCTGTAAGAACGGATCAAGCACTCCATAGCCGCGGCTGAAACAAAGCCGTACACTTCGCTGACGTCACGAGCCTGCAATCAGTCGAGCCAGTCAGCAGCAATCTCGATATAGTCCCAGCCGCCGGAGCGTCCGCCCAGATGGCGGGCGAGGAAATCCTCGACCCTGCGGGCATGGCGCACGGAATTCTGCCAGCGGTCGATGCCGTGGCCTTCATCCTCGAAAATCAGCTCCTCGACGGCGTGGTCGCTCTCGCGGGCGCGGCGCAGGAATTCCTCCGACTGCTCGAACCCCACGACGCGGTCGCGCTTGCCCGCCACGACCAGTGTGGGCATGGCGAGATCAGCGGCCCGGGTGATCGGAGAATAGGTCTCCATCGTTTCGAAATCCGCGTCGATCGTGCCGAAATAGCGCGTCATGTAGACCTCGTTCAGACCCCAGGCGAACGGATTGTTGCGCATCTGGTAGCCGACATCGAGCACCGCATGCTCGACGATCGCGGCGTCGAACGGACCGCCCCGCTCCGTCGCGGCCATGCCGGAGGCGTAGCCGCCGTAGGAGCCGCCCTGGATTGCCAGCGCGTCGGGATCGGCGATGCCTTGGTCGACCGCCCATTGGGCCGCGTCATAGAGGTCGGTTTGCATCGCGCGGCCATATTCGCGGAATCCCTTGGCCTGAAACGCCCGGCCGAACCCCGTTGAGCCACGGAAGTTGACCGACAGCACGGCGTAGCCGCGGTTGGTGAGGAATTGGCGGAAATGGTGGTAGTTCCAATCCACATGCGCGGCCGGGCCGCCATGCACCTCGACCACCAGCGGCGCGGGGCCGGTGACACCCTTGGGGCGCAGCAGCAGCGCCGGGATCTCTAAACCGTCACGGGCGGGGATGCGGACTTCTTCCGTCGGGACCAGCTTGTCGAGGTGTTTGCGGCGGAAGGAAAACTCCCCCAACTCTTGGCTTGTGCCGTCAAGCGTGTCGATCAGAAGGTAGATGTAGTTTCGCGCCTCGGGCGAGAGGGTCACGGTCACGAAGCGCCCCGGGCCGTAGACGCCCAGACTGTCGATCTGCACGCGGGGGCTGTATTTCATGATCTCGCGTTTGAGCACCTCACCGCGTGGGGTGAGCGCGATCGGCTCGCCGCCGCCCGAGTGTCGCCGCACAAGGTCGATCTCGCCGTCGAACGGGTCGAGACTGTAGCTGCGCATCAGGTCAAGCTCCGGGTCCTCGGCCAGTACCTCTTCCATGCCGGTCTCAAGGTCCACCTTGACCAGCGCGGCCTTGTCGCGGCCCCGTGACGAGTGCGCGAGGGCGAAGCGCGCGTCCGGTGTGACCTCGACCACCCAGAAGGTGGTCAGGGCATCGACAGTCATCAGCTCCCGCCATTGAGTTCCATCGGCATTCGTGCGCACCATGATCCGGCCCGCGTCGTCCTCCGCCCGGTCGATGCGCATCAGGGGCAGATTGTCATGGTCCATGATCCACGCGAGCGTCTGCCCCTCGTTGCGGATCAGAAGCTCCTTGCCGCCGCCATCGGGGCGGACGGTGTAGACGTCGTGAAAGGCCGGGTTGCGGTCGCGGGAGGATACGATGCGCCGATCCTGGGGCGCGCGGGGGATGGTGGCAAAGTTCCAGTTGCGAAAGCCGCGCGGCGTGATGTCGACCCAGGCATCGCGCGCCGGGTTTGTGGGATCGACGCGCCAGAGCCGCTCATCATGTGTGATAACGTGGAGCAGCGGAGCGTGCGGGTCCCAATAGAAGTGCCACAGCTCCGGGATTGTCGCGAGTTCCGTGTCGGTGGACAGGTCGGTGAGGGCCACGACCTCTTGCGTGCCCCGCACCACGCGATGCGCCAGATAGCGCCCGTCGCCGGAGACGTGGTAGTCCCATTCGGCGTCCGTGTCGGCCCAGAAATCGCGGACGGGAATAAGCGGCGGCAGATTGGCTTCGGCAAGGGCTGGATGCGTCGGCGGCGTGTCCCGGCTGGCCCAGAGATAGGCCATGCCGCGACCGGTGGCGAGCACCACCCCCAACAGGGCCAAAACCTTCACAATACGGCGCATGCTGCCTCTCCATCCGCTTGCCCGGATAGATTACGGAGCTACGGGACCTGGTAAAGGTCCGCGGTGCCGCAGCCGCAAGAAACCGCCGACCGGCCGCCGTGGCTCAGCTGGGGTCGCGCCAACGGTTTGCGATGGGATAGCGGCGGTCGAGCCAGAAGGCTCGGGGCGAAATGCGGGCGCCGGGGGCGGATTGGAACCGCTTGTACTCGGAGATGTAGAGCAGGTGTTCGATCCGCTTGACGGTCTCGCGATCATGGCCCGCCGCGACCACCTCGGCCACGGATTGCTCGCGGTCGACGAGGCGCTCGAGGATGTCGTCGAGCACCTCGTAGGGCGGCAGGCTGTCCTCGTCCTTTTGATCTGCGCGTAGCTCGGCCGAGGGCGGCTTGTCGATGATGCGCTGCGGGATCGCGATGCCGTCCGGGCCGCGCATCCAGTTGCGGTAGTTGGCGTTGCGCCAGCGGCAGGTCTCGAACACCCGCATTTTGTAGAGGTCCTTGATCGGGTTGTAGCCGCCCGACATGTCGCCGTAGATCGTGGCGTAGCCGACGGCCACCTCGGACTTGTTGCCGGTGGTCAGCAGCATCTCGCCGAACTTGTTGCTGAGCGCCATCAACAGCACGCCGCGCAGGCGGGACTGGATGTTCTCTTCGGTCAGGTCTTCCTCGGTCCCCTCGAAAAGCGGCGCGAGCGCCTCTGTCACGGCGGCGCGCGGGCCAGAGATCGGCACGGTGTCGATGCGGGCGCCCAGAAGCTTTGCGGCCTCGGATGCGTCCTCCAGCGAGTGGGCGGAGGTGTATTCCGACGGCAGCATCACGCAGCGCACGTTCTCGGCCCCGAGCGCATCAACCGCAATCGTCGCGACAAGCGCGCTGTCGATGCCGCCGGACATGCCGAGCAGCACCTTTTTGAAGCCGGTCTTGCCCATGTAGTCGCGCAGGGCGGTGACCATGACGTGGTAGTCCTGCTCCCACGCGTCGGGGCGCGAGATGATCTCGCCCGGCACGGCTTCCCATTGGCCGCCTGTTTGCCGGAAGTCGACATGGGTGATGACCTCTTCGAGCACCGGCAGCATGCGCGCCAGCTCGCCGCCGCGGTTGAGCACGAAGGAGCCGCCGTCGAAGACCTGATCATCCTGCCCGCCGACCATGTTGAGATAGACCAGCGGCAGATCGTTCTCGACCACGCGGGCGACCATGTGGCCCAGCCGTGTGTCATGCTTGTCGCGGCGGTAGGGGGAGCCGTTGGGCACCAGGAAGATCTCCGCGCCGCTTTCGGCGAGGGTCTCGCAGACATCTTCGTGCCAGGCATCTTCGCAGATGGGCGTGCCGATGCGCAGGGGGCCTACGGCATAGGGGCCACCGAGCGGGCCTTGGGCGAAAACCCGCACCTCGTCGAAGACGCCGTAATTGGGCAGCTCGTGCTTGAGCATCTGCGCCTTGATCTCGCCGCCCTCGAGGATCGAGTAGACATTGTAGAGCTTGCCGTCGACGAAGGCCGGGTGGCCGATCCCCATGGCGGGCCCATCGGCGCAGTCGCGTGCAAGCTGGGCCGCGGCAGCCATCGCGGTTTCGGTGAAGATCGGCTTCATCGACAGATCCTGCACCTGGTAGCCGGTCAGAAACATCTCCGGCAGGGCCACCATCTGCGCGCCTGCGTCCTTGGCCGCAGCCCAGGCCTCGCGCGCCTTGGCGGCGTTGCCGGCGAAATCGCCGACGGTCGGGTTCAGCTGGGCCAGGGTGAGGCGGAACGTATCGCTCATCTCGGGGTCGTCCTTCTTAGGTCGGGCCACATGTAGCAGACCGTTTGGTCAGGGGAAGGGGGTGTGACCTAAAGGTGCGGCTGCGCCGCGCGCGATTTTTTATCCGCCCCGTGGCGGGCGCTTGTGCGCAGCGGGGCTGTTGATTAGGGTTCCGCCAACCAATCAAGGGAGAGCAGCCCCCATGCGTTTGAGCCTTATCGCGGGCCTGTGCCTGAGCCTTGCCGCCCCTGCGATGGCGCAGGACACCGGCACCAAGCAATACGAGGATGGCGGCGTCTACACCGGCGCCTTCAAGGAGGGCAAACGCCACGGGCAAGGGGTGTTCACCCTGCCCAATGGCTACGAGTATTCCGGCAATTGGATCGACGGCGTGATCTCGGGCCAAGGCACGGCGCGCTTTCCCGACGGCTCGCTCTACGAGGGGCAGTTCAAGGACGGCAAGCCCGACGGCTTCGGCCAGATCATCTTCGCCGATGGCGGCAATTACGAGGGCGACTGGACCGACGGCAAGATCACCGGGCGCGGCATCATCACCTATGCCAACGGGGTGCGCTACGAGGGCGAGTTCCTGAACGCGCAGCACCACGGCTTGGGTGTGATGGTCAACCCGAACGGCTACCGCTACGAGGGCCAGTGGGTCGCGGGCGTCAAGGAAGGCCGCGGCAAGATTTCCTATCCCGATGGCTCGATCTACGAGGGCGAGATGGCGGGCGGCATGCGCCAGGGCGAGGGCCGGTTGGAGCTGCCCGACGGGCTGATCTACGAGGGCGGCTGGGTTGCGGGCCAGATGGAGGGCGAGGGTGTGCAGACCCGCGCCAATGGCGACGTCTACACCGGCACCCTGAAAGGCGGGGCGCGGCACGGGCAGGGCCGGATGGATTACGCCGATGGCGGCTTCTACGAGGGGGGCTTCAAGGACGACCAGCGCCACGGGCAGGGCCGCTCTGAACGCGCCGACGGCTTCGCCTACGAGGGCAGCTGGCGCGACGGCCGGATCGAGGGCGAGGGGCAGGTCACCTATCCCGACGGCGCGATCTACGTGGGCGAGCTGGCCGCGGACCTTGCCAACGGGCAGGGCAAGATCAGCTATGCCGACGGCTCCAGCTACGATGGCGAATGGCAAGCGGGCGTGATCGAGGGGCAGGGCCGCGCGGTCTACCCGTCCGGGCTGATCTACGAGGGCGATTTCAAGAATGCGCGCCACGAGGGTCAGGGTGTGATGACCTTCCCCGATGGCAAGGTCTACGAGGGCGCTTGGTCCGACGGGCTGCAGAACGGCGCGGGCAAGACCACCTTCCCGGGCGGTATGATCTATGAGGGCGCTTTCTCTGACGGCAAACGGCAGGGGCAAGGACGTCTGAGCGTACCGGATGGGCTAAGTTACGAGGGCGGCTGGGTCGACGGCCAGATGGAGGGGCAGGGCCGCGCAACCTACGCGACCGGTGACGTCTACGAGGGCATGTTCAAGGCGGGCAAGCGCGACGGGCGCGGCATCCTGACCTACACCACGGGCGAGGTCGCGAGCGGGCTTTGGAAAGACGGGCTTTTGATCGAGCCTGATGCGGATCCGAACGCAACTCCTGCGGCCGGTGAGGCCGTCGAAACCGCACCACAGAGCACGGATAACTAAGGGCGGGGCAGCAGGTTCAGGCGGCCTGTGCCAGGCGACGGCGTTGGGCGTTTTTGGCTTGGCCGGGGATCTGGATGCGCACGCACAGGCCGCCCAGATGCTCTGACTTCTCAAGAAACAGCTCCGCGCCGTAGGCTTGCAACAGGTCGATCGCGATGGCGAGACCAAGGCCGGTGCCCGGCTTTGAACTATCGAGCCGCCCGCCGGAGCGCAGCGCCTCCCGCTCGGAGCCTTCGGGGATGCCCGGGCCGTCATCCTCGATCAGAATCTCGATGCCGCCCGCCTTGGGATGGGCCGAGAGTGCGATCCTGCTGTCACACCACTTCAGGGCGTTGTCGAGCATGTTGCCCATCACCTCTTCGATGTCCTGCTGATCCATGCGCACCGCCAGATCGGGGGCGCAATAGGTTGTCATTTCCTTGCCGTCGCGCGCGGCCATCCCCTGGAACAGGCGCGTGAAGCGGTCCACGGAATTCGTCAGGTCCGTGCGCAGGCTGGCGGAGGCCCCGGAATTGGAGGCGCGCATACGCGCGAGCGAGCGACCAAGCTGCGCGTCGACCCGGTCGAGCGCATCCAGCGAGGCTTCCATATCGTGACCGTGGGCGGCCTGCGTCGACAGCTCGTTGCGCAGGATCGCGGTGGGGGTTTTCAGGGCGTGGGCAAGGTCGGCGGCCTGACGGCGCGCGCGCGCGATGATCTCGCGGTTGCGCTCCAGCAGGTGATTGATATCGGCGACCAGCGGTGCGACCTCTTCCGGGTAGTCGTGGACCGTCAGGTCTTCATCCTTTTCCCAACGATGGGACACGTCGCGGCGCAATTTCTCGAGTGGACGCAGGATCGTCGTGGTCTGCACAATTGCGCCCGCAAGCCCCAGCAGCGCCACCAGTACGAAGGCCAGCAGCAGCGAGCGGCGGGTTTGCTGGCGCTCGGCGGCGAGCGCGGCAAGGCTTTCGGCCACCGTCACGCCCCATTCGGTGCCATCCTCGAGGGTCACGCGCTGGAACAGGCTGCGGATCGGCTCGCCCTCCGGGCCGCGGATCGAGCGCAGGGTCAGCCGGTCCGGCCGCCCCGGCGGCTCCATCAATTCCGCGTCGAGCGTGGAGGCGGAGGCGAACAGCGCACCATCGGGCCCGCTCACCTGCCAGTATCGCCCGGAAAACGGCGTGCCGTAGCGCGGGTCAAACAGCAGCTCGTCGAGCTGATCGGGGTTGGCGGCGGTGTAGGTAAGGGCCACCACCAGCTGGGTGTGGCGGTCGGACAGGGCGCGGTCGAACCGCTCGAGCACGTTCTCTTCGACGGAGCTGAGAAGCACAAAGGCCCCCACCAGGATGGAGGCCATGGCGCTGAGGGCGCCGCCGATCATCGCGGTGCGGCGCAGGGACAGCATCAGGCGGCATCCACCATGTAGCCGCGGCCCCGGATGGTCTGGATGAAGTCGGAGCCCAGTTTCTTACGCAGCCGGGTGATGAACACGGCGATGGTGTTGCTGTCGCGGTCGCCATCATATTCGTAGATGTGCTCGCTCAGCTCCGTGCGCGAGATCAGGCGGCCCGCATTGTGGATCAGGTAGGACAGTACGGCGACCTCCTGGCTGGTCAGATCGACCGGCACCCCGCCGAGGGTGACTTTGGAGTTGCGGGTGTCAAAGGCCACATTGTCCTTCTCGAACAACGGGTTCGTGCGCCCCGACTTGCGGCGCAGCATGGCGCGCACGCGGGCGGCCAGCTCTGGCATATGGAACGGCTTGGTCATGTAGTCATCCGCCCCGGCGTCGAGCCCGTCGACCCGGTCGGTCCAGCCGTCGCGCGCGGTTAGGATCAGAACAGGTGTATCGAGGCCTTCGGCGCGCCACTCTTTCAGGATCGAGATCCCGTCGCGTGTTGGCAGGCCCAGATCGAGAATGATCATGTCATAGGGTTCGGTGGAGCCGAGAAACCCCGCCTCCTCGCCATCATGGGCCACGTCCACGACGCGCCCCTCGGCGGTCAGCAAGGTCTTGACCTGCTCTGCGAGAGTCAGGTCGTCTTCTGCAAGCAATACTCTCATACCCCGCGGAGTAGCGGGCGAATTGGGCCGGTTTATGGCGCAAGCGTGGAGATTCTAGTTCTTTCCGTTGCCGCCGCCGTTGCCGCCGCCGTTGCCGCCGCCGTTACCACCGCCGTTGCCGCCGCCATTACCACCACCGTTGCCGCCGCCGTTACCACCACCGTTACCACCACCGTTGCCGCCGCCGTTACCACCACCGTTGCCGCCGCCATTGCCGCCGCCGTTGCCGTTGCCATTACCGCCCGCATTGTTGTTGCCGGGCACGCGCGGTGCTGTGGTGGCGCGGAAGCTTGCCTTGGTGGAGGCCGGGCGGCTGCCTGTGCTGGCGATCTTGCTGATCTGGCGGCCCTTGGAGGACCGGCTCGATACCTGCCGGCCGGTTTGCGCATCGATGATGACGCTGACCAGCTTTCCGTTGCCGCGTTTCAGGATCATTCGGTAGTAGACGCCGTTGGCGGAGAAGGCGCGCGCCTCCATCACCTTGGCGTTGAGAGATTTGGAAACTGAACTCAGGGCGGTCTTGAGGCTGACAGTCTCGGTCCGGCTCGCGATTTGACGCAGCTCGGACTGGCCCAGCTCCCGCGCAGAGGACGCGGAGGCTGCGGGGGTCTGCATCACAAGACCAAAGGCCAGAAGGCCACACAGGAGGAATCCCTTGTTCATGCCCCAAGGTTTACCGAATGCAACATGAACCCAGGATGAACGCTCGAAAATTTGCCGAAACAAGCTGACTTTAGCCTTCGGTCGGGGTCGAGAGTCGGTAGGTTTCAAGCTGCTCGGGCAGTAGGATGTAGATCTCGTCGGGCGGCGTCACCAGGGCGTGACGCATCATCAGCGGGTCGATGCCCATCTCGTCGAGATAGCCCATGACCTGCCCCTGGCCGCGCTGGATATCCTCGACCGCGAGGAAGGCGGGCAGGGCGGAATTCGTCCCGAAATAGTGCTGATGCACTCCGACCTGCGCGCTGTCATGGACCATGCGAGTGGTGCCGGAGGCCAGGATGTAGGGGCAGGCGGACAGGCAGATGTCGCCAGCCCCCAGTAGGGTTTCCAGTTCTGCGTCGCGGACCATGCGCCCGATCTCCAACGCGTCGCGCACCGAGCCGCCGGGCGAGTTGAGCCGCACGCGCGCCAGTCCCTCGCCGCGCCGCTCGAGATGCTCGGCCATGCGCTGCGCGTCGCCCTCCTCGATGCTGCCGGTCAGGGTCAGGGTGTCGCCCTCCTGCGCGAAGGCCAGTCGCGCGGGCATGTCGCCGGTGGAGCGATAGGGCCGGTCTGGATTGCCCTCCGGCGCGGGCTCCAGCGGCATGTCGGACGGGCGATAGCGCCTTGTCTGGTCCCCGGGCAGGACGGGTGTGTCGAATTGCGGCTTGTTGGAGGGCCACGCGATATGCGGGATGGCCGAGGCCAGCCCGCCGCCCATCAGGTAAAGCGCGATGCCCAGCTGGATCGCCAGCACCAGCTTGATCGCGGCGCGCGCGGTGAAGCCGCCGGGCTCTTCGGTGGCGTCACTCATCCCTGCTTCTCGCTCGGCAGCGGTTTGATCTCTGCCGATTTCTGCGCCGGAGGGGCGGGGGGCGCGTCGCGGTGCGGCAGGGCCATATCCACGTCACGCACCGCGTTAATCGCGGCGCGCAGCTCCGCCAGCGTCAGGGTTTCCTCGATCCCCACCCCGGATTTGCCCGAGCGGATCGCGGCTTGCGTGATCGCCATGATGAAGACCAGAACCGCGGGCAGCAGGTCGATGGCGATGGCACCGGCCCAGGAGGGCACGAAGTTCTCCGCGTATTTGATGACGGCATCAGCGGTGGAGATCGGCGTGTAGATTGTCTCTGACGGGGGATCCATGCCGACGATCCCGTCGGCGGCGAGGCGCAGGGTTTCCGCCCGCTGGCCGAGAAGCTGCAACACCGAAGAGATGGTGCTTTGCTGCCCCACGCGGCCTTCGGCGGTGCGTCCGTCAAGCTCTGGCAGGACGACCGAGGCACTGAGATCCTGCGCCGCGCGGCTGACCAGAGGCGCGACCGAGAGCTGGCGCAACTGCGTGATGACGCCTGACAGGCGCACGGCTTCCTCGGAAAATTGGACCGAGCGCGCCTCGATCGGGCCGGGCTCCACGGTCAGGGCGCGCATGCGCGACAGGATGGCGTTGCCTTCGGCGAAGGCGGCGCTGACCAGCGGCTGCTGACTGGCGATCTGCGCCTCGAGGCTGGCAAGCTCGTCGGATTTCTGTCGCAGCACCCGGAACACCGCGCCGCGCCCGGCGAGGCCCGACAGATCGCCCGTCGCTTCCTGCTCGGCCAGATCGACGAAAGACTGGCGCACCCGGTCCACATCGCGCCCCAGCCCTTGGGCGGAGACGGCGATTTCGTTAGCTCGCTCCAGCGCGGTTTGGTATTGCTGCACGGTTTCGGCCAGATGCCGCTCAACGGCGGCGGCGCCTGCAAGTGCGGCGGCGTTCAGCCAGGACGACATCGCGATTATCGCGGCAGAGCCCAGCAACATCGACACAAACAGCCCGATCCGCGCGCCCACGGTGCGCACGGCGGGCAGCAGGCGCATCAGGTAGGACCAGAACACGAAGATGCCCACCGAGACCGCGATGGAATAGCTGACGGCGGCAAAGAAGCTGAGCGCGCCGTTCTCATCGAGCAGCGACGAGACGCCGAGATAGGTGTAGATGCCCGACGCTGTTGCCAGCACGCCAAGGGCTGCCGCGGTGAAGCTGTCGAGCCAGCTGACATGGCCTTCCAGCTCTTTGGCGTAGCGCAAGCCTTGTGCCTCTGCTGTCGTGGTTTTCCTGGTCATTCAAGCGCCCCCGTGCGTTTGACGGTGAATATGGGGCTTGCGGGGCAAAAGAAAAAGGCCGCCCAGAGGTGGCGGCCTTTCTCACGAGGTTTGGAGGGATATCCTTGGAGGGGTCTATCCTTTTGCGTTCAGGCCGCCATAAGGCGCAGAGGGTCCTGAAAGCTGAGTGTGTCGAGCAGTTGATCGACAGGTGCGAAGCGCAGGGCCTTGGGGGCGGGCTTCGCCATGAGCTCGGCATCGTCACCATACATCGCCTGGAGGGCTTCGATGCGGCGGGCTCGTGCGATCTCTGCAAAGGTTCCGGTCATGTCATTCGTCCTTCTGGGCGTCTGCTGTGTCTTTCGATGATGCCTTTATGGCGGATCATGTTTGAACAGAGGCGAAATTTGGCGTTCATCTTCGGTTCACGAAGTAAAATCTTTAAAAATCCGTATGTTACGAGATTTCAAATGTGGCAAAGCCGTGGCAGACCCGCGCGAATCGTGCCGAATCTGCCGCTTTGTTAACAAACGGACCGCGTCGGATTCGTATGGATTCGGGTTTCTTTATGGCGCAAGGCCATTGGAATGGCCTTTCCAAACGCGCGAAGGCGCGCGTTTCGGGCCCGCTCAGACCAGATCGCCCGCGTCCATGCGGTCGAGAAAATCCTCCGCCTCGGCCAAGACCGTCTCGCGACGTTCGTCCTTCATGCGGTCCCAGGTCGAATACATCTGCCCCATGCGCCCATTGCTGGAGAACCGCTCGCGGTGGCGCACGAGGAAATTCCAGTACAGCACGTTGAACGGACAGGCATCCTCGCCCGTCTTGTCTTTCACCTTGTAGGCGCAGCTTTTGCAGTAGTCGGACATGCGGTCGATATAGCTGCCGCTGGAGACATAGGGCTTCGAGCCGACGATCCCGCCATCGGCGAACTGGCTCATGCCGATCACGTTGGGCGCCTCCACCCACTCATAGGCGTCGGCATAGACAGCCAGATACCACTCATGCACCTCGTGCGGGTCGATGCCCGCCAGCAGGGCAAAGTTGCCTGTGACCATTAGGCGCTGAATGTGGTGGGCGTAGGCCTCGTCCCGGGTCTGCGCGACCGCCTTGGAGACGCAGTTCATCTTCGTCTCGCCGCCCCAGAAGAACTCCGGCAGCTTGCGGTCATGCTTCAGCACGTTGCGCGATGTGTAGTCGGGCCCTTCGAGGAAGTAGATACCGCGCATGTATTCGCGCCAGCCGATAATCTGGCGGATGAAGCCTTCCACGGCGTTGATCGGCGCGTGGCCGTCCTTGTAGGCCTGCTCGACCTGTTGGCAGACCTCTAGCGGATCCAAGAGTCCGGCATTGATGTAGAAGCTGATGATCGAGTGATAGAGGAAGCGATTGTCATTGAGCATTGCGTCCTGAAAGTCGCCGAACTTCGGCAACCCATGTTTGACCCAATGGGTCAGCTGCCGCCGCGCTTGCCCGGTGTCGGTGGCGTACCAGAACGGCTTGAGCGTGCCGAAATTATCGCCGAAGCGCTGTTCGACCAGATCGAGGACCTCTTCCACGGTCTCGTCGGGTGTGAACTGCATCGGGCCGTTGTAGTCCACCTCGTCGGGGGCGGGCTTGCGGTTGTCGTGGTCGAAGTTCCATTTGCCCTCGACCGGTTTGTCGCCCTCCATCAAAAGCCCGGTCTTGCGTCGCATGTCGCGGTAGAACCACTCCATGCGCAGCTCCTTGCGGCCCTCGGCCCAATCTTCGAACTCCTTGTGGGAGGCAATGAACCGGGTGTCGTTGACCATATGCAGCTTCAGCGGCATCTCCTGCAGCGCCTCGATCAGCCGCCATTCGCCGGGCTCGGTGGCGATGACGCCCTTGGCGTCATGCGCCTCGGCCCGCCGGATCAACTCGCCCGTGATCGAGCCGGTGTTCTCATTGCTGTCGAGCTTGGTGTAGTCGACCCTCCAGCCATCATCTGCCAGCGATGCCGCGAATTTTCGCATGGCGGCAAAGATGAAGGCGATCTTCTTGGGGTGGTGCGGGACATAACTTGCCTCGTCCGCGACCTCCGCCATCACGACGACGTCTTGGGATTTGTCGGCTTTCTGCAGGGCGGACAGGTTGGGCGACAGCTGATCGCCAAGAACGAGAACGAGACGGGTCACCAAGGCACCTCCGCGCCGGAATAGTCATAGAAGCCGCCGGTCTGCGCAGGCGTCAGCCCGTCGAGCACCGATAGCAGATTGCGTGCTGCCTCGGGCGCGGGGGTCGTCTTGTGTCGCCCGGCATATTCGGCGGTGAAGGGCGTCTCGACCGTGCCGGGATGCAGGCAGACGCAGGTGGCCTGCTTGTGGGTGCGCTTCAGCTCAATAGCTGCGCCGTGGATCAGCTGGTTCAACGCGGCCTTGGCGGCGCGGTAGCTGTGCCAGCCGCCGATCTGATTGTCGCCGATGCTGCCGACCCGCGCCGACAGCGCCGCAAAGGTGGCGGGCGTGTCCTTGGGCATGAGCGGGATCGCGTGTTTCAGCACCAGCGCAGGGCCCATGGCGTTAACCCGGAACTGCTGGGTGAGCGCTTCGGCTCTGAGTGCCTTGACCATCTTCTCGGGCTCATGGCCGTTGATGACCAGCGCGCCGGTGGCGCAGATGATCAGGTCGAACGGTCCGGGCAGGGTTTTGAACGCCCGTTCAATTGAGGTCTCATCCGTCACGTCCAGCCCGTCGCGGCTGCGCGACAGCCCCGTGACGTCATCCCCGCGCGCCCGCGCGGCCTCTGCCAAAGCGGAGCCGATGCCGCCAGACGCGCCTATGATCAATACCTGTGCCATGGGGCCTGACCTAAGCGGGCGGGGGCAGAGGTCAAATCTTGCGCTGTGTCTGGCCTGCGCTAGACTGCCGCAATGCGCATGCTCCTAGCTCTTTGCCTGTTGAGCGGCCCCGCCGCCGCGGGCCTGACCTTTCAGTCCAGCTTCGCGATTGAGGGGCCGACGGGTCTGGCATTCGATGGGCAGCGCTGCGGCCTGTGGGTGGCCCACGAGGCGGAGTATCTGAGCTTCGTCAATCTCGCGGGCGAACTGCAGGCGACCTATCCCGTGCCGATGCGGGTCGATGACGTCGCGCTCAATGGCGAGCAGCTGCTGGCCACTGATGGCGCGGGCAATTTCATCGCCCTGGGCCGGGACGGATCAGTGCTGTCACAGCCGTTCCAGCTGAACCCGGTCATCGTGGACAGCGACGGTTTGCATATCGACCAGAAGGCGGGGCTGGTCTGGATTGCCGACGACAATCCGGCGGCGCTGGTCGCGCTGGCCCCCGATGGCAGTCAGCGCCTCCGGATCGAAGGCACTGCGCAAAACCCGCCGATGCTGGAGCCGCAGGGCATTGTCACCGATCCTGTCTCCGGCAGCATCCTCGCCGCCGATGACAGCCAGGGGCTGAACGCGATTTTTGAGTTCACGGCGCAGGGCGCGCTGATTGCGCTCTATGACATCAACGCCATCGCGACCGATCCCGAAGGTTTGGCGCTGGCAGATGACAACCGCACGCTTTACGTGGCTTTCGACACCGGTGACCGCATCGCGCAGTTCGATTTCGCAGCCTCCGACGGGACCGGTGCACCCGCCCCGGACGAGGGCACGCCCGCCTGCAATTAGCCCCTTTTCTTTTGCGCCCGCAGGCGTATGCTGCCGCCCCATGAGCATCAACGCCCATATCCTACTTCTTAGCCTGCGCTGAGCGTGCCCCCGGGCGCGAGCCGCTCAGCCCGTGCCAGCGCCCGACACATCCGGACAAAAAGCTAAGGAGTGACCCCATGCAAAAGGTCAATCTGCACGAGAAGCTGGCGCAGTTCTCCACTCATTGGGACCCCCATGTGGTCGCCGATTACAACGGCAACGACATCATGGTGGTGAAGTTCGCGGGCGAGTTTCCCTTCCACAAGCATGACGACAGCGATGATTTTTTCCTGGTTCTTGACGGCGAGGTGACCCTGGACCGCGAAGACGGCGAGAGCATCGTGATGGGCCCCGGCGAGCTATGCGTCGTGCCGCGCGGCGTCGTGCACCGCCCCCGCGCCGTCACCGAGGCGCGCGTCCTGCTGATCGAGCCCCAAGGCCTGCCCAACACCGGCGACGCGAACACCGCCTCCTCTAAGCCCCGCATTTGAGAGACCAAGACCATGAGCGAACAAGACAAAGTCGTCATTTTTGACACCACATTGCGCGACGGGGAGCAGTCCCCTGGCGCCACCATGAGCCACGCCGAGAAGCTGGAGATCGCAGGCCTGCTGGACGAGATGGGCGTCGATATCATCGAAGCGGGCTTCCCCATCGCATCGGAGGGGGATTTCGAGGCCGTGAAAGCCATCGCCCAGCAGACCGAGCGGTCCGTGATCTGCGGGCTGGCACGCGCCAACTTCAAGGATATCGACCGCTGCTGGGAGGCCGTGCAGCACGCGCAAAAGCCGCGCATCCACACCTTCATCGGCACCTCGCCGCTGCACCGCGCGATCCCGAACCTGACCATGGACGAGATGGCCGACCGCATCCATGAGACGGTCACCCACGCGCGCAACCTGTGCGACAACGTGCAGTGGTCGCCGATGGACGCGACCCGGACCGAGGATGACTATCTCTGCCGCGTGGTCGAGATCGCCATCAAGGCAGGCGCCACGACGATCAACATCCCCGACACGGTGGGCTACACCGCCCCGCGCGAAAGTGCCGCCCTGATCGCGATGCTGCTGGAGCGGGTGCCCGGCGCCGACGAGATCATCTTCGCCACCCATTGTCACAATGATCTGGGCATGGCGACGGCGAACTCTCTTGCCGCCGTCGAAGCGGGTGCGCGCCAGATCGAATGCACGATCAACGGGTTGGGCGAGCGGGCGGGCAACACCGCGCTGGAAGAGGTGGTCATGGCGCTGAAAGTGCGCAACGACATCATGCCCTACCGGACGGGGATCGACAGCACCAAGCTGATGAACATCTCGCGCCGGGTCGCTGCGGTCAGCGGCTTTGCCGTGCAGTTCAACAAGGCCATCGTTGGCAAGAACGCCTTCGCCCATGAAAGCGGCATCCACCAGGACGGGATGCTGAAGAACGCCGAAACCTTCGAAATCATGCGCCCCGAAGATGTGGGCCTGACCGAGACCAATCTGGTCATGGGCAAGCATTCGGGCCGCGCCGCGCTGCGCTCGAAGCTGGCGGATCTGGGCTACGAGCTGGGGGATAACCAGCTGAAGGACGTGTTCGTGCGCTTCAAGGCGCTGGCCGACCAGAAGAAGGAAATCTACGACGACGACCTGATCGCGCTGATGCAGGTGGGCGAGGCGGAGGCGGATCATATCAAGCTGACCGCCCTGAGCGTGGCCTGCGGCATGGGGTTGGAGAAATCGGCGGAGATGACGCTGGAGATCGGCGGCGAGGCCCATTCCGTGCGCGCCACCGGCGACGGGCCCGTCGATGCGGCATTCAACGCCGTGAAGGCGCTGTTCCCGCATAAAGCACGCCTGCAGGTCTACCAGGTGGCCGCCGTAACCGAAGGCACCGACGCGCAGGCGACGGTGTCAGTGCGGCTGGAAGAGGACGGCAAGATTGCCACCGGCCAGTCGGCGGATGTGGACACGGTCGTGGCCTCGGTGAAGGCCTATGTCGATGCGCTGAACCGCCTCGTCGTGCGCCGTGAGAAATCCGGTGGCGACGTGCCGGAGGTGTCCTACAAGGACGTCGTTTAGAACCCTCGGCAGGGCATTCTTTCCACTTGCGAAACAAAGCCCTGCGACTTCTTCGAATAATTCTGTTTGAGATCGCGTTTCGTGGTTAATCTGACCCACCAAGTTTTTTTGAAGGAAAATTTATGATGAAATTTCTTGCCGCAACAGTTGCGGCCACGGTGCTTGCCACCTCTGCGATGGCGACGCCGATCAATCCAGATGTGCTCGAGAGAAACGCGCGCGGCGGGGATTATCCTGAAAGCTCCGCGGGTGCGTTTCCAAATATTGGCGTTGGTGCCATCGGTCAAACTAGCGTTGTAGGAGATCTTGTTGGCGAGTGCGTTGCTTTGCAAACCGATGGTTGCGATTCTGGAAATGATCCTGAGGATGTGTTTGAATTTGAAATTGGCGCCGGCACGAAGCTGACAGGCCTGTCAATAATCGTTGAAGGCTCCGGTCCGTCTGGCTTTCTTCTCGCTGCGGATATCTTCCAAATTGGGACGAGCTTTGAGATCATCAATGATATTTCATTGAACACAACGGTCGGTTTGTTAGGTGGACAAATGCTTGGCCAGGGAACGTATCGTTTTGTCGTAGGAGGATTTATTTCTACTGAATTGGGAGATTGGGGAGGTGACTATAGATTGACCGGTACTGTTGCGGCATTGAATGTACCAGAGCCGGTGCCACTGCCCGCGTCGCTACCATTGCTGCTGGCAGGGATTGGTGGCTTGGCCTATCTGAGGCGCCATCGCACCTAGGCCCACGCGGTTCTGAACAACTCTGACAATTGCGCGCCCTCGGCCTCCAGGCCGTAGGGCGCGTTTGCTATGAAGATCCCCGATCCGACCATTCTGTGTCCTGCGCGCACGGGGGGGAAGCGGACTTCGTGGCGTAGGGCTTTCGGGAGGGAGAGCGCCTCGAGCGCGGTTAGCATTGGGGCGTGGGCGCCGGAGGTCAGGATCGGATACCACAGCGCGATCACGCCGACTTTCCACTTACGGTGCAGCTTGGCGATCTGGCCGGGAATGGTGGCGTAGTCCGATTTCACCTCGTAGCTTGGGTCGATAAGCATCAGGCCGCGGCGCGGCTCGGGCGGGCAGATGGCGTGGGCCATCTCGAACCCGTCCTGCTGGTAGCATTTGGCGCGGTACGGGCGCATGGCGTCGCGCAGGGCGGCAAATTCCTGCGGATGCAACTCGGCCAGATGCATCCGATCGCCGTCGCGCAGCATCCCGGCCGCCAGCAAGGGCGAGCCCGCATAGGCCTGCGCCCCATGGGCTGCGCGGATGCCCGACAGCGCGACGAGATAAGGGTGATCGCCGGCCATGCGCGCGGCGAGCGACGTGATCCCGGCCGCGGCCTCGCCTGTCTTCAGAGCCTCCGCCGCGCCAAGGTCATAGAGCCCGCGACCGGCATGGGTCTCGAGGTAGCTGATCGGTTTGTCCTTGGCGCACATATAGCCCAGCATTGCGCAGAGCAGTGCGTGCTTGTGCACATCGGCAGGGTTCCCGGCGTGGAAGATATGTTGGTAGGACAGCATGCCGCATCCCTAGCGCAGCGGAGCGTGGCGGAATAGTGCTGATCGGGCCCCCCGCTAGGGTTCCATGCGCAGCGGCGCATGCCTATAAAGCGCGGAACGTGCCGCGGGCCGGAGTGAGTCGGCGGTCAATCGAGATTTGGGGCTGGGGCGCTTAACACTATGGCTGGTATATTTTCAGGGCTGTTTTCGTCGGACATGGCCATCGACCTCGGCACGGCCAACACGCTGGTCTATGTCAAAGGCAAGGGCATTGTACTCAACGAGCCCTCGGTGGTGGCCTATCACACCAAGGCGGGCCGTAAGGAAGTGCTGGCCGTGGGCGAGGACGCCAAGCTGATGCTGGGGCGCACGCCCGGCAGCATCGAGGCCATCCGGCCCATGCGCGAAGGCGTCATCGCCGACTTCGACACCGCCGAAGAGATGATCAAGCACTTCATCCGCAAGGTGCACCGCCGCTCGACCTTCACCAAGCCCAAGATCATCGTTTGTGTGCCCCATGGCGCGACACCCGTGGAAAAGCGCGCCATTCGGCAATCCGTGCTGGGCGCGGGCGCGCGCAAGGCGGGGCTTATTGCAGAACCGATTGCTGCCGCGATTGGCGCGGGTATGCCGATCACCGACCCGACGGGCTCGATGGTGGTGGATATTGGCGGTGGTACGACCGAGGTGGCCGTGATGTCGCTGGGCGATATCGTCTATGCACGCTCCGTGCGCGTGGGCGGCGACCGGATGGACGAGGCGCTGATCTCTTATCTACGCCGCCACCAGAACATTCTGGTGGGCGAAAGCACGGCCGAGCGGGTGAAGACTTCTATCGGGACGGCGCGAATGCCGGATGACGGGCGCGGCTCTTCGCTACAAATCCGGGGCCGGGACCTACTCAACGGCGTGCCCAAAGAGACAGAGATCAACCAGGCCCAGGTGGCCGAGGCGCTGGCCGAGCCCGTACAGCAAATCTGCGAGGCGGTGATGACCGCGCTGGAAGCCACCCCGCCCGATCTGGCGGCAGACATCGTGGACCGGGGCGTGATGCTGACCGGCGGCGGCGCGCTTCTGGGCGAGCTGGATCTGGCGCTGCGCGAGCAGACGGGGCTTGCCATATCGGTCGCCGACGAGTCGCTCAATTGTGTGGCGCTCGGCACCGGCAAAGCCCTGGAATACGAAAAACAACTGCGCCACGTGATTGATTACGATAGTTAAGGGGCAGGGGCGCTGCGCCCCCGCTGCGAGACGAGTGCCATGGCGATAGACCGACGCGGACAAGAGGATTATGCCCGCCCCGTCAGACGCGTTCTGATCGGGGTCCTGGTTTTGTTCCTGCTTGCCATCTTCGGCATCTGGCGCATCGACAACCCACGGGTCGAGCGGTTCCGAGCCAATGTGGTGGACACCGTGGTGCCGTCCTTCGACTGGGCGCTGGCCCCGGTGACCCGCGTGGGGCGCATGTTTGAGGATTTCCAGAGCTACGCCCGCATCTACGAGCAAAATCAGGAACTGCGCCGCGAGCTGCAGCAGATGAAGAGCTGGCGCGAGGCCGCGATCCAGCTGGAGCAGGAGAACGCCCGCCTTCTGGATTTGAACAAGGTGCGCCTGAACGCGGAGCTGACCTTTGTGACCGGCGTGGTGCTGACGGATAACGGCTCGCCCTTCCGCCGCTCGGTGCTGCTGAACGTGGGCGCGCGGGACGGCATCCGTGATGGCTGGGCGACGATGGACGGGCTCGGGCTTGTGGGCCGGATTGCAGGAGTGGGCGACAGCACCTCACGGGTGATCCTGCTGACCGACACCAACAGCCGGGTGCCGGTGACGATCCAGCCGTCGGGACAGAAGGCGCTGCTGATCGGTGACAACACGCTCGCCCCGCCGATTGATATTGTCGACAACGTCGAGGATGTGCGGCCCGGCGACCGGGTCGTGACATCCGGCGACGGCAAGGTCTTCCCGGCTGATATTCTGGTGGGCCAGATCGTGCAGGGCGCGGACCGCCGCCTGCGTGTGAAGCTTTCGGCCGATTACGGTCGTCTGGAGTTCCTGCGGGTGATGCGCACCCCCGCGGCTGAAGGGATCGACACGACCGGGCGGCTGATCGCCGTGGACGAGACCCCGCCCACCGAGATCGACCAGGTGGAGGCGACCGATGGTTGATCCGATCACCTCCCGACGGTTTCTCTACCGCGTGGTCTTTCTGGTCGTCTGCATGATCGCGATCTTCGTCAAGCTCTTGCCTTTGGGCACGCTACCCGCCGCCGTGACCTTGATCGACCCGATCTCGGGCGAGCTGGTGCGCGAGGGCGGGGGCGGGCGCATTCCGGGGCCGGACCTGCTGTTCTGCTTTACCGCCGCCTTTATCATGCGCCGTCCTCGATGGGCTCCGGTCCTGCTGATTGTGGGCGTGCACCTGCTGGCCGACATCCTGTTTTTGCGCCCGGTCGGGCTGTGGGCCGCGATTTCGCTCATCGGCTATGAGGTGCTGCGCACGCGAAGCGCGGGCTCGACAGAGTTGCCAATCCCGTTCGAGGTGCCGCTGGTGGCGGGAACCTTCGCGGCCATCACGCTCGGTAACGCGCTGATGCTCGCCATCTTCGCGGTGCCGCAGGCGGCCTTCACGACGACGCTGCTTCAAATTTTGACGACCGCGCTGGCCTACCCCTTTGTCATCGCCGTGGTGCACTTTATGCTGCGGGTACGGCGGGTGAAACCGGGCGAGCTAGAGGCAAGCGGGGCGATCGGATGAGACGCGCGCAGAAGGATATCGAGGAAAGCGCCGCGATCATCTCGCGCCGCGGTCTGGTGCTTGGTGGCGGCATGGCCGCTTTTGCCGGGCTTCTGGGACTGCGCATGCGCCACCTGCAGGTCGAGCAAGCCGATCAGTTCCGCCTGCTAGCCGAAGAGAACCGCATCAACATCCGCCTGCTGCCCCCCGCGCGCGGGCAAATCTTTGACCGCAACGGGCTGCTGATCGCGGGCAACGAGCAGAACTACCGCGTGACCATCGTGCGCGACGAGGTCGATGACGTCGAGAAGGTGCTGCACGACCTGTCCAAGCTGATCCCCATGACGATGGAGGATCTCGAGCGTATCCGTGAAGAGCTGCGCAAACGCTCGCGGCTGGTGCCGGTGACCATCGCCGATCGTCTCAGTTGGGAGGATATCAGCCAGGTCGCCGTCAACGCCCCGGCTTTGCCCGGTGTGCATCCCGAGTTCGGCCTGTCGCGCATGTATCCGCGGGGGGCGGATTTTGCCCATATCGTGGGATACGTGGGCCCGGTGTCGGACTATGATCTCAGCCGGATCGACGACAAGGACCCGCTGCTGCAGATCCCGAAGTTCCAGATCGGCAAGACCGGCACCGAGAACAAGCTTGAGCGTGCCCTGCGCGGCAAGGCGGGCACAAAGCGGGTCGAGGTCAACGCGCGCGGCCGCGTCATGCGCGAGCTGGGCCGCGACGAGAGCCAGAAGGGCTCCAGCGTGCAGCTGACCATAGACACGCGCCTGCAGAACTTCACCCAGGCCCGCCTGTCGGGCGAAAGTGCGGCCGCAGTGGTGATGGATGTGGAGACGGGCGATCTGCTCGCCATCGGCTCCGCGCCCGCCTTCGATCCGAACCTCTTCGTGCGGGGCATCTCGGTGAAGGACTACGCGAGCCTGACCGAGAACAAGTACCGCCCGCTCGCCAACAAGGCGGTGCAGGGTCTCTACCCGCCCGGCTCGACCTTCAAGATGGTCACGGCACTGGCCGCTTTGGAGGCGGGCGAGATCGGCCCCGAAGAGACGATCCGTTGCGTGGGCCACACCGAGCTCGCCTCGCGCCGTTTCCACTGCTGGAAGCGCGGCGGCCACGGGCGCATGAACCTGCGCAACTCGCTCAAGCAAAGCTGCGACGTCTACTATTACGAGCTGGCCCAGCGGGTGGGGATCGAAAAGATATCCGCCATGGGCCGCCGTCTTGGGCTGGGGGAGCGGCACGATGTGCCGATGTCCGCGGTAGCCACCGGCATCATGCCCACCAAGGCGTGGAAGCGCGAGAACCGCGGCAATGATTGGGTGATCGGCGACAGCCTGAACGCCTCCATCGGGCAGGGCCTCGTGCTGACCTCGCCCCTGCAGCTGGCGATCATGACCGCCCGTCTGGCGACCAACCGCGCCGTGACCCCACGCCTTGTGCGCTCGGTCAATGATGTCGAGACGCCGCTGGGCACCGGCGCGCCGCTGGGGCTTAACGAGAACCAGATGCGCTATATTCAGGACGCCATGTTCGCCGTGTCCAACGAGAGCCGTGGTACGGCCTACAGCTCCCGCATCGCGGACAAGAGCCTGCGCATGGCGGGCAAGACCGGCACCAGCCAGGTGCGCAACATCACCGCCGCCGAGCGCGCGCGGGGCGTGTTCCGCAACGAAGACCTGCCATGGGAGCGGCGCGACCACGCGCTGTTCGTGGGCTTTGCGCCCTTTGATAAGCCGAAATACGCGATCTCGGTCGTGGTGGAGCATGGCGGCGGCGGCTCCACCGCGGCAGCGCCGATTGCGCGCGACATCATTCTTGCCGCGCAAGAGGGCGGTATGCCCTCGCTCAATTCCTACCCGCAGTCGCAGCGCGGGCGTATCAGCTCTGCGCTGGGCAAGTTGCCCGTGTGGGACCCGTCTGACCCAACCCCACCCGAGACGCAGGCATGAGTTACCTCGAGTATAACGTCAAATCGGTGCCGTCCGGGCTGTCCAAGGTGCTGTACCTGAACTGGCCGGTGGTGCTGCTGCTGACGGCCATCGCGAGCGTGGGTTTCCTGATGCTTTACTCGGTGGCTGGTGGTTCGTTGAACCCGTGGGCCGAGCCGCAGATGAAGCGGTTCGCGTTGGGCTTGTTCCTGATGTTCCTCGTGGCGATGGTGCCTGTCTGGTTCCTGCGCAACATCGCCGGACTCGCATATGGCCTGTCGATCCTATTGCTGATCGGCGTGGAATTTTTCGGGGTCACCGGGATGGGCGCGCAACGGTGGATCGACCTGGGCTTCATGCGATTGCAGCCGTCGGAGCTGACCAAGATCACCTTGGTGATGTTCCTCGCGGCTTATTATGACTGGGTCGATATAAAGAAAATCTCCCGTCCGTTCTGGGTGTTCCTGCCGGTGCTGATCATCGCGCTTCCGGTGTTTCTGGTGCTGCGCCAGCCGGACCTCGGCACGGCGCTGTTGCTAGTATTCGGCGGTGGTGGCTTGATGTTTCTGGCGGGCGTGCATTGGGCTTATTTCGCTGCGGTGATTGGCGCCGCTGCGGGGCTTGTGGGCGCGGTGTTCGAGAGCCGTGGTACGACCTGGCAACTTCTGAAGGACTACCAATACCGCCGGATCGACACGTTCATCGACCCCGCCTCCGACCCGCTTGGGGCGGGGTATCACATCACGCAATCGAAGATCGCGCTGGGCTCCGGTGGCTGGACCGGGCGCGGCTATATGCAAGGCACGCAGTCGCGGCTGAACTTCCTGCCGGAGAAGCATACCGACTTCATCTTCACGACACTGGCTGAGGAGTTTGGCTTTGTGGGCGGAATTTCCCTGCTGGCGCTATACGTGCTGGTGCTGGTCTTCTGCGTGATCTCGGCGCTGTCGAACAAGGACCGCTTTGCGTCGCTGCTGACGCTGGGGATCGGGCTGACCTTCTTTTTGTTCTTTGCCGTCAACATGTCCATGGTGATGGGGCTGGCCCCGGTGGTGGGCGTGCCGCTGCCGATGGTGAGCTACGGCGGCTCCGCGATGCTGGTCCTGCTGATCGCCTTCGGGCTCATGCAGAGCGCCCATGTCCACCGTCCGCGTTAAGGTCCTCTGTCCATGATCAATGTGCTCTTCGCCTCCGGCTCGCCCGGGTATGACGACTACGAAGCCCCTTTGCGTGCGGCGTTCGAGGCCGCCGGATTGGCGGTTAACCTGTCGCCGGAGATGGACCCGGCCGAAGTGGAATATGTGATCTATGGCCCCTCAAAGGGCCAGCTGGACTTCACGCCGTTTAAGCGGCTGAAAGCGGTGTTGAGCCTTTGGGCTGGGGTCGAGACGATGGTCACAAACGAAACCTTGCAGGTGCCGCTGTGCCGGATGGTCGATCACGGTTTGACCGAAGGCATGGTCGAATGGGTCATGGGCCACGCGCTGCGCTTTCACCTTGGCATGGACACGCATCTGCAGGGCCAGGATGGTATCTGGCGCGCGGGCTCCGCGCCGCCTCTGGCGCGCGAGCGCAAGGTCTGTGTCCTGGGGCTGGGGGCCTTGGGGTCGGCCTGCGCGCAGGCGCTGGCCGCGCTGAATTTCGAGGTCCATGGCTGGGTGCGCTTGGAGAAGAGTTTGGAGGGCGTGACGTGTCATCACGGGGAAAGCGGGCTCGCGCCCGCTTTGCGCGCCGCGGATATCGTGGTGCTTTTGCTGCCCGCCACGCCCGCCACGACCCATGTGATCAATGCCGAGCGTCTGGCGCTGCTCGCGCCGGGCGCGTGCCTTTTGAACCCGGGTCGCGGTCCGCTGGTGGATGATGACGCGCTGCTCGCCGCCCTCGCGGGCGGCTTGGGCCACGCTGTGCTGGATGTGTTCGATGTCGAGCCGCTGCCTGCAGATCATCCCTTTTGGGCGCATCCCAAAGTGGTCGTCACGCCCCATATCGCCTCCGAGACCCGCGCGGTGACCGCGGCCCAGGTCGTGGCGGAGAATGTGCGCCGGGGCGAGGCGGGCGAGCCGTTTCTGCACCAAGTCGACCGGGACGCCGGGTATTAGGCGGGCCCTGCGGGGCGTTTGAGTATTTTTGCCAAAACGAAGCCGGATTGGCTCACAGGCTTGGGGGCTTCTCCGGATCGCTGCCGGGAGCGGGGCGGGCCGCGGGTTCGATCGGCTGGGGCAGGTCAAAACGCAGCCCGTGCTTGGTGAGCGCGCCGACGATGGTCGATCTCGCGTCCAGGAACGTCACATCCAGCGCGCCCGCCTCGATGCCGGAAAAGACCAGTGCCTCGTTCGCCGCGCGGGCCAGCGCGGCTTCCGCGGCGGGCTCCGCCCCCACGAAGGCCAGCATGTGGCCACGGGTGCCGCTGCGATACGTGACGCCCGCCAGATAGGCCGCTTGCGCCAGCCCTGCGGCGGTCGCGAGCTTGGCGTCGAGCGCGGTGATCAGGCTTTCCGGCAAGCCCGCAGGCGCGCGGATCTCTGACGGAGCATCCTGCGCCTGCGCCGGGCCATGGGCGAGCGTGTCGGCCAGCCACGCGACCGCGTCGGGCGGAATCAGGATCGACGATGGCGCGACATCCACGTTCACGCCCAGCCCGATGCCCTGGCCCGCGAGTATCCCCGCCAGCACCCGGCCCGACAGGGTCACATGGGGCACGGTCGCCTCGGCAAAGGCCGCGAGCCGCTCAGTCCGGTCAAAGGCCAGCACGTAGTCGACCCCGTCCACCGGGAAGACCTGCGGGGCGATTTGGTCGCCCTCCGGCTCGGCCTCCAGCAGCAGCTCCAACTCCGCGTCGCCCAAACGCTCGTAGAAGCGCAGCCGGGCGGCATCATCGTCGGGCGCGGCCTCCATGGCGGCGTGGGCGACATCGATGGGCGTCATGTGAGGGCCTCTTGAACACGGGCGCGCAGCACCGGCAGCAGCTCGGCCTCGAACCACGGGTTGCGCTTGAGCCATGCGGTATTGCGCCAGGACGGGTGCGGCAAGGGGATAATCCCAGGCGCGTGGTCGCGCCAGGCCGCGACCGTCTCGGTCACGTTGCGGGTCCCAAGGTGGAATTTCTGCGCATAGCCGCCGATCAACAGGGTCAGTTTGATCTCCGGCAGCGCGTCCAGCAGCGGCGCGCGCCATGTCTGCGCACAGACCGGCGGCGGCGGCAGGTCGGAGCCTTTTGCATCATAGCCCGGGAAGCAGAACGCCATGGGCAGGATCGCCACGCGCGTGCGGTCGTAGAATGTCGCCTCATCCACCCCCATCCAGTCGCGCAGCCGGTCGCCAGACGGATCGGTGAAAGGCTGGCCGCTTTCATGCACCCGCGCGCCGGGGGCCTGCCCCGCGATCAGCAGCCGCGCGCCCCGGTCGAACCAGACGACCGGGCGTGGCGCATGGCCGGTATGGGTCGCCGCGAAGCGGTCCGCGCAGATCGTGCAGCTGGCAAGGTCGGATTTCAGCGCCTCAAGGCTCACGCCATCACCTCCGCCACGCGTGCGCGCAGGGCGGGCAGCAGCTCTGCCTCGAACCACGGGTTGCGCTTGAGCCACGCGGTGTTGCGCCAGGACGGATGGGGCAGGGGGAAGACATCCGGCGCATGGGCGCGCCAGTCGGCCACCCGGTCCGTCATGCGGCCGGGGCCAAGGTGCCAGCTTTGCGCGCGCGCACCGATCAGCAGTGTTAGCTTGACCTCTGGCAAGGCCGCCAAAACGCGCGCCCGCCATGTGCGCGCGCAGATTGCGGGTGGCGGCAGGTCGCCGCCATCTGCGTCATAGCCCGGAAAGCAGAACCCCATCGGCACGATGGCCAGTTTGCTGCGGTCGTAGAACCGCGCCTCGTCCAGCCCCAGCCAGTCCCGCAACCGCACGCCAGAGGCGTCCATGAACGGCACCGGCCCTAGGTGGGCGCGCATTCCGGGGGCTTGTGAAGCGATCAGAACCCGCGCACTTGGCTCGAACCAGACCAACGGCTTGGGCGCGTGCGCGGTATGGGTTGCGGCAAAGCGGTCCGCGCAGATTGTGCAGGCGGCAAGGTCGGATTTCAGGGTGTCGAGCGGCATGGCCCAGACTTAGGACGCGCGAAAGGGGATTGCCATAATTTTTACATTTCTATAATTATAGAATCATGAAAACATTTATCGACCCCGACCTGTCCCTTGTCGAAGCCGCCAGCGCCTATGCCGCCCTTGGATCAGAGCAGCGCTTGCAGCTGTTGCGCACCCTGACCCGATCAGGCGCGCAAGGCATGAGCATCGGGTCGTTGGGCGAGGCGACCGGGCTTTCGGGCGCGAACCTGACCCACCATCTGAAAATTCTCGCAAATTCCGGGCTGATCCAGCAGACCCGGCAGGGGCGTTCGGTGATCTGCGCGATGGCCGACACCGCGACGTTCAAGCGGCTCAATGACTTCCTGCTGGCCGAATGCTGCGCCGATCTCGAGGACCATCACCATGGCTGACCTGACCCAATCGCCCCCCGCCATCTGGGCCAAACTGCCCAAGGTCTGGCTGACCAGCGCTGCGATACTGGCGCTGTTGGCGCTGCTCGACACCGCGCAGGTCGGCCCCGTGCTGCAGGGTACGCTCGAGTCCATGGGCCATACCGGCCTCTTCATCCTGTTTGCGGTTCTGGCGATTGGCTATCTCAAGGCCACCGGGGCCGAGGCCGTGGTGGCCGAAGCCTTCAAGGGCCGCCAAAGCCGCATGATCTTCCTTGCCGCGCTTCTGGGCGGGCTTGCGCCGTTTTGTTCCTGCGAGGTGATCCCGTTCATCGCCGCGCTTCTCGTGGCGGGCGTGCCCTTGTCGGCGGTGATGGCCTTTTGGCTCGCCTCGCCGCTGATGGATCCGGCGATGTTCCTGATCACCTCCGGCACGCTGGGTTGGGATTTTGCGATTGCCAAGACGGCGTCTGCCGTGGGCCTTGGCCTGTTCGGCGGTTTTGCGACCATGGCGCTCGCCCGCACGCCGATCTTCGTCGATCCCCTGCGCGAGGTCAGCCAAGGCGGCTGCGGCTGCGGATCGCCCTTCAAAGGCACGCCCGTATGGCGCTTCTGGTCTGAGCCCAAGCGGGTCGAGGTGTTCAAATCCGCCGCATGGGAGAACCTTGCCTTCCTCGCCAAGTGGTTGTTTTTGGCGTATCTTTTGGAGAACCTGATGGTGCTCTATGTGCCCGCAGAGCTGGTCTCTTCCGTGCTGGGTGGCAGCGGTGTCTGGCCGGTCGTGCTGGGGGCCCTGGTGGGCGCGCCTGCTTATCTGAACGGCTATGCGGCCGTGCCGCTGGTCGATGCGCTTTTGACCCAAGGCATGAGCCCCGGCGCCGCGATGTCCTTCATGCTGGCCGGTGGCGTCAGCTGCATCCCCGCCGCCATCGCCGTCTGGGCGCTGGTCAAGCCGCGGGTGTTCGCGGCCTATCTTGGGCTGGCCTTCCTGGGCTCGGTATCTGCGGGGCTCGTTTGGGGGCTGATCGCCTGAAGAGGATTGTTGCGCGCCAAGAAACGCGCAGGCCGGATTCCGCGCTCAATGCCGCGATTGTTGCGCGGACAGAGGCCAATAACGGGGAATTTCCGCCTCATTCATGCCTTATTTACCGAAATGGCGTTGATATACAGGGGTCCGATCCGACATAATGCGGCCTCAAAGGGCGGGTAAACCCGTACCAAGAGATCCGCAGGCAACATGCGGACATACACGAGGCAAGGGGACTTCCCCGCGATGATTGAGTTTAGAGACGTCAGCAAGTCCTTCTGGACGGGCACGCAGCGCAAGGTGATCCTTGACCGCGCCTCGTTCCGTGTGGATTTGGGCCACTCGATCGGCATCCTCGCGCCCAATGGCACCGGCAAGACCACGATCATCAACATGATGGCGGGGCTGGAGAAGCCGGATGAGGGCGAGATCGTACGCACCTCGCGCATCTCCTTCCCGCTGGGCTTCATGGGCGGCGTGGCCGGAAAGCACACCGCGCGCGAGAACTGCCGCTACATTGCGCGGCTCTACTCGCTTGATCCCGACTATATCGAGGCCTTCTGCCGCTACCTGTGCGGGCTGGAGGAATATTTCGATATGCCGGTCGGGACCTACTCGTCGGGCATGCGGGCGCGCTTCACCTTTTCGCTGCTGCTCGCGCTGGAATTTGACATCTACCTCATCGACGAGGGGATGCCCGCCACGACCGACGTGGAATTCAATCGAAAGGCCGGGTCCATCCTGCGGGACCGGCTGCAAAAGGCCACGGTAATCGTGGTGTCCCACCAGCCCGAAACGCTGGAGAAATTCTGTCGCTCGGCGGCGGTCCTGAGTAAGGGCAAGCTGGTCATGTTCGACACTTTGGAAGAAGCGAAGCATTTGTATGACTACGAAACCCAAAGCTAAGAAATACCGCATCCGGCGATCGGAAGGCGCGGCGGCCCAGGCCAAGCCTGCGGCCCCTGCGCAGCCTGCCGCGCACGCCTCTGGCGACGGCGCGCCGAAGCCCGCTGTGCAATCGGCGGCAGCGAACGTAGCCGATGTGCTCCAGAAAGAGCCGATGATGTTCGACAACGGGAGCGATGACGGCTTTGGCGATCAGACCTTCCGCACCGACGGAGCGGCTGCCGTGGCCGCGGACCCTGCCGAAGCGGAGAAGCCGCAAACCCCGGCAGAGGCCATTGATGCCATTCGCCGCGAAGGATTGACCGGCCGTCAGCTTCGCATGGCACGGCGCGTTGCGCAGAAACAGGGCCTGGCGCCGGTCTCCGATTTCGACGCCGTGCGCCTGCTGCGCGAGAAGGGGATCGACCCGTTCAAGCGCGCAAATATGCTGGAGCTCGTCGCCAAGGACCAGCCTTCGACCCCGGCCACGACCGGTGATGCGAAGCCCCAGCTTCCCTCCACGGTGACGCAGAAGCCGCAGGTGCCATCCACGCAGGTGATTACCGAGGACCAGCGCGCGAAAGACATCATGGCGATCCAGAAGGATATCGCCAAACGCCGCCGCCGCCGCGCGACGCTTCTGATGATCCGGCTGGCGATTTTTGTGCTGCTGCCGACATTCGTTGCGGGCTACTACTACTATGCCGTCGCCACGCCGATGTACGCCACCAAGTCGGAATTTATCATCCAGACGGCCGAGCCTTCATCGGCCGGACAACTTGGCGGGCTGTTCTCGGGCACCGGTCTTGCGACATCGCAGGACAGCATAACTGTTCAGGGCTACCTGCAATCGCGCGACGCAATGATCCGGCTGGACGAGGACGAAGGTTTCAAGGACCATTTCGCCCAGCCGCAAGTCGACGCGCTGCAACGCATCGAGGTCGATGGCACGAACGAGGACGCCTACAAGCTTTACAAAAAGCACGTCAAGATCGGCTATGACCCGACCGAGGGCGTGATCAAGATGGAGGTCAGCGCGGCTGATCCGGCGACCTCTGCGCTGTTCTCTGAGCGTTTGATCGACTACGCGGAAGAGCGTGTCGACCAGCTGACCGCCCGTTTGCGTGGCGATCAGATGGATGGGGCCGAACAGTCCCGCCGTGACGCCGAGGCCAAGATGATCGCGGCCCAGCAACGCATTGTCGAGCTGCAGGAAAAGCTGGGTGTCCTGAGCCCGGAGAGCGAAGTGCAGGCCGTTTTTGGCCAGATCACCCAACTTGAATCCGAGCTATTGAGCGAACGCATCTCGCTGCAGACGACATTGGAAAACCAGCGGCCCAATCAGGCCAAGGTCTCCGCCTCGCGCAACAAGATCGCGCAGCTGGAAAGCCTGATCGAAGAGAAACGGGCGCAACTGACCGAAAGCAACGCCAACACCGGCTCGCTGGCCCGGATTTCGGGCGAGCTGTTGGTGGCGCAGGCCGATCTGGAGGTCCGCCAAGGGCTTCTGGCCCAGGCCGAAGCCCAGTTCGAGGCGGCGCGGCTGGAGGCGAACCGTCAGGTGCGCTACCTGTCCGTGGGCGTGACGCCGGTCGCACCGGACGAGCCGACCTATCCGCGCGCGTTCGAGAACACGGTGCTCGCCTTCTTGATCTTCTGTGCCATTTACCTGATGGTCTCGCTGACGTCGTCTATCCTCCGCGAACAGGTATGAGCCATTATGAAGACCGTGAAGATCGGGTCGCTTGAGTGCAGCAATGACCTGCCCTTGACCGTGATCGCTGGTCCCTGCCAGCTGGAAAGCCGCGACCACGCGCTGATGATCGCAAGCGCGATGGCGAAAGCCTGCGCGGAGGCGGGCGCGCGCTACATCTTCAAGGCAAGCTACGACAAGGCCAACCGCACCTCGCTCTCTGGCAAGCGTGGCTTGGGGATGGAGGAGGGGCTGCGCGTCCTCGCCGACGTGCGCGCCGAGATCGGCTGCCCCGCACTTACCGATGTGCACGCGCCCGACCACTGCGCCCCCGCGGCTGAGGCGGTGGACGTGATCCAGATCCCGGCTTTCCTGTCGCGCCAGACTGACCTGTTGCTTGCGGCGGGCAAAAGCGGCGCGGTCGTCAACATCAAGAAGGGCCAATTCTTGGCCCCGTGGGACATGCCAAATGTCATCTCCAAGGTGGAGAGCACCGGGAACGAGAAGATCCTTCTGACCGAGCGCGGTGCGTCCTTTGGCTACAACGCCTTGGTGGCGGATATGCGGTCTCTGCCCACCATGGCCAAGACCGGCTACCCGGTGATCATGGACGCGACCCATTCGGTGCAGCAACCCGGCGGGCAGGGCGGATCATCTGGTGGCCAGCGCGAGTTTGCGCCCGTGATGGCACGCGCCGCGGTGTCATTGGGCATCGCGGGTGTCTTTATCGAGACGCACGAGGCGCCGGATACGGCCCCCTCCGACGGGCCCAATATGATCCCACTGGACCAGATGCCCGCATTGATCAAAAGCCTGATGGCGTTTGATGGGCTTGCCAAGGAAGATCCCTGCCGGGTGTAGATATTTCGTGTGCCTTGCAAAGAAAAGCGGGGCGCTCCTTAGCAGACCTGCCCGGCCGCCCATCCCGATGACCACGCCCACTGGAAGTTGTAGCCCCCCAGCCAGCCCGTCACATCCACGACCTCGCCGATGAAATACAGGCCCGGGACCGCCTTAGCCTCCATCGTGCGGGCGTCCAGATGGTCGGTATCGACGCCCCCCAGCGTCACCTCAGCGGTCCTGTACCCTTCCGAGCCCACGGGTTTGATTTGCCAGCGATGCACGCGGTCTGCCAACCGGTCGATGGCCGCGTTGTTCTGATCGGCCAGGTTTCCTTCGAGCCCGACCTCAGCCACAACCTGTGCCGCGAGCTTCTCCGGTATCACCCGCGCCAACGCGTTCTTCACGGACACCCGCCCGGCCGACGCGCGCGCGGTTTTCAGGGTCTCGCCGACATTTGCGACGGCCGCCAGATCGACTTCCAGAAGGTCCCCCTCGCGCCAGTAACTTGAGATTTGCAGCACCGATGGCCCCGACAGCCCCCGATGGGTGAACAGCAGGCCTTCGTCAAAGCTCGCCCCGTTGCAGGCAACCTTTGCCGTAACGGATGCACCGGCCAGATCCTTGGTGCGTGCCAGCTCTTGTTCGGCAAAGGTCAGTGGCACTAGCGCGGGCCGTGTCTCGATCAGGTTCAGCCCGAACTGCTCGGCGATCTTGTAGCCAAATCCCGTCGCGCCCATCTTCGGGATCGACTTTCCGCCTGTGGCGATCACCAAAGCCGCGCAGTCCAGCGCGCCCGCCGAGGTCTCAATCCGAAAGCCGCCCTCCCGCTGCGCGACGGCCTCGACACTGGTGTTCAGCCGCAGCTGTGCGCCCGCGTCGTCCATCGCGCCCAGCAGCATCGCGATCACATCCTTGGCGGAGCGGTCGCAAAAGAGCTGCCCGAGCGTCTTTTCGTGCCACGGGATACCCGCCGCATCGACCATCGCGATGAAATCCCACTGGGTGTAGCGCTTGAGCGCCGAGAGCGCGAAGCGCGGGTTCTGGGACAAAAAGCGATCCGGCTGGATGTCGAAGTTGGTGAAATTGCACCGCCCCCCGCCCGAGATGCGGATCTTTTCGCCTGCGGCCTTGGCGTGATCAAGCACCAGGACCGAGCGCCCGCGCCGCCCCGCCTCGATGGCACACATCATGCCTGCGGCACCCGCCCCGATGATGATCACATCCCATGTCATGGCCCGGGCCATAAACCCCGCCCCGTGGGTCGGCAAGTTGCGATTTTGCACTTGAAGCATGGGGCAAGGCGCTTTAAATCACCCCCACTGTTGGGATGTAGCCAAGTGGTAAGGCAACTGTTTTTGGTACAGTGTACCGTAGGTTCGAATCCTACCATCCCAGCCACACACTCTCTTTATTCCAGACGGTGCAACGTGCGCTTTATATAGTCCCGTGCTTTCGGTGGCTTAGCAGATAGTGGCGCTTGCGCAGACCGTATGTTGGGTCGGAATACCCCTCGATATCCGCAAAAGTCTGGGCGCGGCATTTTCGCGGTAGCAGGTGTGGGTAGTTAGCGTCAGAGCGCTGCCAGAAGCTGGCGCTGATCGTCCCAGTTACTTGGGAGCTCGTGCTTTTTGCACCAATCCGAGGTGAAGCCAATCGGCTGCTTGCCGTCCAGAACATCGCGCACAATGTCCGGGGCGAGGAACGCCAGCCTGATCATCTGCTGGATGCGGCGCTTCGATGTGCCTTCGGTCTTTGCGATGGCGGTGAAGGTCTCGCCTGATTTGATCCGCTCAAACCAAGCATGAGCTTTGGCGATGTTACGGATCAGCACCTCGTCCTTTGTGACGCTTTGATGGGCCAGGATGATCTTCGTTTCTACGCCACGCTTACGGAGCTGGAACGGGACCGTTAAGTTGAGGCTGTCAAGATTGATGTTGACTGTATCTGACCCGATGCAGCGTGCCATCTGGTCCGCGGAAAGCCCGACCAGCATCTCTCCCGGTGACACGATGATCCGATCCACCAGCGTCAGAAACCGTTGCTCGCTGGTTGATGCCAGCAACTCTGATAGCCTTGCGTCAGTACGGCGAACCTGATCTGCGGTTGCATTGGGCAGCAGGTCCGCTGCAAAGCCCGGTACGGAGATGGTTTGCCGCAGGACGTCAGCGACCTGGCGCTCCAGTTCTTCCGCAGGCAGACGCCAACCATCCTGATGGCCTTCGCCGCTCCGGGCCACCAGCCGGTGGGAGATGTAGTAGCGCAGGCGCACATCCTTCCGCGTTTTGGAGTGCGACGGTGTCAGCCGGTCACCCGTTTCATCAAACAGCTTGCCGCTCAAATGGGAGCGTTTCTGAGCAGTCTTGCGGCCTCTGTTCTTCGCCGCGCCCCGCTGTAGAAGTTGCTGAACCCGGTTCCAGCGGTCGGGATCAATGATTGGATCATGTTGTCCCTCATGCACCTTGTCCTTGTGCCTGATACGCCCGGCATAGATCGGGTTGGTCAGGATGTGATGGATGTGTCCGCGATCGAAGGCACCACCGCCGGAGACCGTCCCGTCAGCGGCGGCGCGCTTGCGGCTGCGCAACCGACGCTTCTCAGCTTCGGCCTTTACGGCCCTGACGGTGCCATGCTTTTCATAAAGACCATAGAGCGTGCGGATTGTCTGTGCTTCGTCTTCCCTGATCTTCAAGGTGCGGCCATTTGCGTTGTATCCCAAGGGCACCTGTCCACCCATCCAGAGCCCCTTGCGCTTGGACGCGGCGATCTTGTCCCGGATGCGCTCTGCCGTGACCTCCCGTTCGAACTGGGCAAAGGAGAGGAGCATGTTCAGCGTCAGACGTCCCATGCTGGTTGCAGTGTTGAACGACTGGGTCACCGAGACGAAGGACGCTTCCGCCGCATCCAGGATATCTACGATCTTCGAAAAGTCGGAGAGCGACCGCGTCAGCCTGTCGATCTTGTAAACGATAACCTGATCCACCCGCCTGTTGGCAACATCGTCCAGAAGCTGCTGCAAGGCAGGACGCTACAGACTGCCACCCGACAGGCCACCATCGTCGTAGTGATCCGGCAGAAGCACCCAGCCCTCGTGCTTCTGGCTGGCGACATAGGCCGCGCAGGCTTCCCGTTGGGCGTGGAGTGAGTTGAATTCCTGTTCCAGCCCGTCCTCGGAAGACTTGCGGGTGTAGATGGCGCAACGGATCTTCTTCAAGTGCTGCCCCTGCTGGTCAGACCGAAGAAGCGCGGCCCTGACCAGGTCGTGCCTGTGATGTGTTTGGCGATAGCTGATAGCGATGGCCAGGTACGGTCATCCATCCGGAAGCCGCCCTCGATCACATCCACATGATAGCTGCGCCCGTTCCACTCCCGAACAAGCCGCGCCCCGTTGTTGAGCTTTGTCGGAGCAGCAGCCGCGACATCTTCCCCCGCAGAAATCCGCAGCAATGCCCGGCGCGTCGCTGCGGGTAAGCCGCCTGCCCGCTTGCATTGGCATTCGTGGCCGATTGCCTTCTGCATTAAGGCGACCGACAGGTAAGAGGGCGGAGGCGATCCGAAGACCGCCTCCCAGTCTTTCAGCGCTGCTGCGCGATCCGGGTCCGGCCTACCCGGCATGATCAGCCTCATTCGCTGCCGTGGGTTGCTCCGGAAAGGGCGCTGATAGAATCCGGTACTTCGACGCGTTCCCTTTTGCAGACTTCTCCCCGGCGATCTGAAACCCTGCCTTGCGCAGCCCCGTCAGCGCCGCCCGTGTCGTGTGCTGTTGCCAGCCGAGTTTGTCACTCAGCACCTTGATGTCCGCGCCAACCTTCCCGCTCAGCAGTTTGATCAGCTGGTCTTTCTTGGTCACCCGGCTCTGCTTCTTCTGCTTTGCATCAGACTTCTGCGTGTTCGATGATGTGGTCATATCGGTCTCCTCAGAGGTTCAGCGGAGACATTCCGCTGCTACTGAGCAGAGCCCGGATTTTCCGGGCGGCGCACGCGAATGGGGTCGAGCGCAACGACAGTACCGCTCGAAAGGTAAGGCAAGGCAAGTCGTTTCTCGGTGGCATTCGAGCCGCATTTGCATTGGCACCGAAAAGCACCTAGGGCGGGAAGCGGTCTTTCGCTGCGAAAGCAATCAACAGCGTTAACGAATGAAAGCGGCCCTTCGATCAAATGGCATCTAGTCAGCAGGTCCACGGTTCGAGTTTGAACGGGGAAGAGATCATTATCAAACACAGCGACTTAGGCTCCAAGTCGACATGATTGCATTGCTTGTTTCCTCGTTTTGCAGTCTCATAGAGATCGACACGTTGAGGTTCCAGTGCCTATCTGACTATTGTGGCTATGGATTCACTGCAGCAAGTACCATATATTGTGGGGAGAGTATCTGTCGGTGGAAGCATTTGGTGCGCGTCGACCAACCGAATATTTTGCTGGCACTGAATGCAAGGACAGGACGATGTTGGAACAAGGATATTGGATTGCAGGGATCGTGGCGGCGATTGCAGCCGTCGTGGGGTTGTTCCTTTGGCGGAAGAAAGGGACGACAAACGTCAACCAAAACGCAAAAGTGTCCGGTCAAAGCAACACCGTGAACCAACGTTTGGATAGCAATAGCAGCGAGAGCAACGGTGATTGATGAAGTTCAGTCTACCGTCGCCTCTAAAGAGGCTGTTTCAGGCTGACAAATCGACCAACACCCAGTCTGTGAACGTCAGTGGTGACGGAAACACGGTCGATCAGTCCATTCAAAACTTCATCATTGCAGACAAGAGCTCTCCACTCGCGCGAGAAATCTTGGAACAAGTTCAAAAGGGTAGCGGCGAGACTGATGTTCAGTCGTTCGCAGATGATACCTTTGACAATGATGATCGACCGGAAATTCAGCGCATACTGAAATATCGAAATATCGCTCGACAGGGTGACAGCGACACAGCCGTCAAACTGCTGGAAAATCTAAAATCCGAAGACCCGTACACCGATGGCTACTTTGCCTTTCGTTTGAACTTCAACATTGGAGTCATCAAACAAAACATCGGTGATTTCCCGAGTGCGAGCGTTTCACTAAGGGCCGCGCATGAGTTCTTTCCTGATCATCCGAAAGCCAGAACCGCCTTGGCGTTTGCAGAATTGCTTGATGGTGAGGATCGGTCAGCTCTGGAAAGGGCAAAGGAACTACTGGAAATCGATGGAGATCATCGCACTCTTGCTGCGTGCATTTTGTGCCACACAGCACGGAACCTGAATGAAGAAGTTCAGCCCGAAGACATCATTGCTGAAGAGATGGCTTCAGAGGATGTCCAAGCTGCTTTCTTGGAGTACCGCCGGGGAGTTCGCCCTGAAACCTACAAGGCCGAACTCGATAACGCTTTTGGCGCAGCACCTGAAAATGACGCAATCAGAACGATGTGGGCTTTGTCTGTACTCGAAGATGTTAAGCAGAACCAAGCTTTTTTGCTTGGGGCCAAAATGCCAGAAGGTTTCGAAGACGAGGTCGAAAAATGTGCCGAGATACTGCGGCGCGATCTAGAAATTTCGCTGGAGAATCGTCCGCCGAACAAGCTTCTGCTTCCGTCTCAGGCAAATAACGCAGCGGTGTCACTCAGGCTAGTCGGAAAAACAGCCGAAGCTGCAAAGTTATTGGACATTGCGCTCGAAGCCTTTCCGTCTTTGAGCAGTGATGTCGCTCAGGTGCGAGCAGTTCTCTTTCTTCAAGATGACAAAGACCATGATGCGTTGGAGTTAATTCGCCCGCAGGCGGACGCCTTGGATCTTCAGATAATGGCGTCAGAGATCGAGGCCAAGAATGGTGCCGTTTCCGACGCTCTGGAAAGAATTGATGCGGTTTTGAAAGCTGGACCCGAGGAAGGACTGAGAACACATGCTCTCACCACAAAAGCTAGGATCGGCATCAACTCACTGAACCGTGAAATTGCTGACCAAGCGCTCGATGAGTTGGCCGCTGTTGGCCCTGAATTAACAGAATTAGTGCTGTTGAAATCAGCATACGAGCGTGCCTTTGAAATTCGGACCGATCCAAAGGATTTTGAGAGCCTTCCGATTGAGGTTCACGAGCATTCACAAGAACAGGCGAACCTATTGGCCTCTCTCAATGAAGCAGACGGCTGGGATTTCTTCATCGTTCTTCAAACAGCCGAAGAACTGCTTGCTCGTGGTTTTTTTAGAGAATGCACCGATCTGCTTCGAGATAAAGTAAGCTTTCGTAAACTAAGCCCAGCCTTGGAAACGCTATGCGACGCTTGTGTAAGGGGCCATTTGGGAACCCTGGCGAAGGAAATTGACGACGCCCTGTCGCCTCAAGTCAAAGAGACAGTCTTCGGATGGCGTTTTAGCTCAAATGTAGCGTACCTAAGTGGTGTAGCTGCGAAAGCCGTCCCACCTGCTAGAAAACTGTTCGAAGACAACCCAAAGTCAATAAACGCCCTTGAATGGTACGTCCAAGCGCTTCTCCGTACAAACGACAAAAACAGGATAAAGCGCGTTGTCACCAGACTAGATGATGCAAAACTCACAGGAACCGTCGAAGACAGATCAAACTACGTTAAGCTTCTTGTATTTTGCGGTGAGCTGGAGCGCGCTCGGGCATTTGCATACCGGCTTTTTTGTGAAAATCAAAATGACGCTCAGGCATGGTTGGCGCTCAGCGCGAGCGTCCTTGCTTTTGGACGCCCCAAAGATACAGACGACAGTTTCCAAGTCGACGTAGTTCAGGATGGCGCGTCGTTCGAAATTGAGCGGGGCGACGGTACAATACAGTCCTTTACGCTTGAGACCGAGGACGATTTGTTCACCCTAAGAGAGGGTAACATTGCTCTGGATCACCCTGTCGCTATCGCCGCGCTTGGAAAGACCGTAGGGGATGATTTTGATTGGCCCTTCAAAGGAAACGGCACCGCCAGAATAACATCTGTCAAGCACAAAGCCTTAGCGGCGTTTCACCAAATCGCTCATAAGTTTGAGGAGCGTTTCCCTTACGTCTCAGGATTCAAGTCGGTATCGGTCAACTTTGAAGACCCGTCTGGCCTCGATGAGATGAAGGCTATGCTCAAACAAAGGGTGGACTATGCACAAAGCAAAGCGGCGGAATATCTGGAAGGGTCATACCCAATTTATATCTTGGGCTATCACCTAGGGATTGACCCAATCGACGCATTTCTCGGCCTGTACGCGGAATGCGGCATCCCCCCGAAGGTTTCGTCATGCTCGCACGTGGACCAAGAGAAAGCTCAAAGATCGCTGCTTTCGGCGAAGAAGTCTGGTGTGATTGTTGACGCTGCGGCCTTCTATTTGATGCGCCGCCTAAAAATTGAGACTGCTGTCGAAGAGGAATTTGGCCAGATCGGAGTAACTCAAGAAACCGTCGACGTTTACATTCGGCGATTGCAGCAACTCGAAGATACCAGCTTTTTTGATAGCGAATCCGGCGAAAAAAGGACAGGTAACATCTCTATCCGCGATGGTCAGATAATTATGACTGAAACGTCGGAAGAAGACGTAGTCGCGAAACTCGATATGCTGAGTGCTGATTTGCAGTGGCTTCAATCAAGATGCTCTGTGCTGCCCGCAATAGCCAAGATTGACCCGCCGGATGAGGTAATTCGGTTTCGAAGAGAAGCCGGAGGTCGGTTCTTCGATGATATTTTTACCGCGGATGGATCAGGTCGCGTTTTGATCTCTGATGACTTCCACCTGAGGAACTGGGCAGAGGGCTTGTTTGGCGTTCCCGGAGCTTGGATGCAGGCTCTACTATTCCATTTAGAGGAACAAAAACGCATTCCCGTCGAGAAGGTAGTCAAAGGAACACTCGAACTACAATACTTGGGCGAGGATGCTCTCAGCACGAACGCAGATCGCCTGCTGTTCGCTGCTGAGATGATGGCATCGGGTGAGATCACTGAAGACGACTTTGCAAAATATAGCTCCCTATTGGGACAGAAAGGTGCGGAAATGCGTTCTCATGTTGAAGTGGCATTGGCAACAATCAGAGGACTTTGGACAATTGGCTCACTGTCGGCAGTTCGAGCAAAGGCTACTGGTATCATTCTCCGCAACCTTATAAGGCTTCAGGGACCGGATGCGCGAGTAGTATTGGATACCATCCAAACGCTAAACCGGAATCCTTCTGTGGGTCAGTACCTGCAACAATGGCGCGTCGGTCACTTTCTGCCTTAGTACCACCCGAGCTATCTGCCTTATGCTAAGCGTCATGATTTGAGGTGGTTATTTACTAAATTTTGCACTTGCAGCGAAAGGCCGCAAACCGGGCTGCGAGCGCAGCATTTGGTTACCGTTCTCAAGGGCGGCTCTGGGCCGTCCTTGAAGGTCACTAGACCCCTTGGCACGCCGATGCTGCGTCAGTTCCAATGGCTGCGAAGAGCCCATTCTTCAATGTTTCTGTGAAGCAGCGAATGACCGGATTTCTACTCGACCTTGCGAAACTCTGTTTGGTCAAGCTCTGTCGGCCGCGAAACGCAGCGATCAACACTTTGGTCGCCAAAGCGCAACCGGGTACCACCCTCATCGACCAGGACAAGGTCGAGGTCGGTGCAGTCCGTGACTAGGAACGGCGGGCCGGAAATGCAGTCCGTCACATCCACCGCCTGTTTTAGAACCAAATCGCATTCGCCCATGCCGACCGCCGCTATTAGGTCGGGGACATCCATGTAGATCGTTACCTCAGACGTCTCGTTGATCAGCTCCAGGTTCAGCGCTCCGTCGATGACAGTGGAAGACCCAACCGGCGTGTAGGGGCCGGAGGAGGCATAGGTGAAAATTGGCATCTGACCGTCGGGGTCTGCGAAAATCTCGGCGCGGATGTCCTGTCGGCTGTCTGTGAAGATCGTGGTTTGCCGAAGGTACGCGCTTGGCCCACCACCGGGGGCCTGTTGTTCCGACAATTCGGTTTGCCAAGTCCCGATGAGATCGATTTGCGATGTCTCTGCCCAAAGCAGTGACGGTGCCGCAATGCATGTGAGAGCGAACAATGGTTTGAACGAAGGGAGCATGATTGATTCCTTTTATCTTGTCAGTGACAAGTTAAGGATGCGCTCTCAATCTTGTCAATGACAAGAAACTTGTTTAACAGGGGGTATGATCATGACTGTCCTCACTACGGAGCCCACGTCGTACCACCACGGCGATCTTCGCAACGTGCTGATCAAGACGGGTCGGGAGATGTTGGAAGCTGACGGGCTGCGGGGCTTTTCCCTCCGCGCCTTGGCCCGAAATGCACAGGTTTCTCACGCCGCGCCGGTCCATCACTTCAAGAACCTTGATGCGTTCTTTGCAGACTGTCGAACGGACGGGTTTCGCGAACTCTCGGACGCTCTTGAGAATGCAAAGATCACTGCCTCCGGACCGCCGGTAAATGTCTTGACCCGGATGGCGATGGCCTATCTGGATTTCGGCAGCCGCTGTCCCGTTATGCTTCGCTTGATGTTCGACAAGGACACCGCACCGCCCCGGACAGACAATCCCGAAAGCCAGTCGCGGCGGGCGTATCTTTTGCTTCAAGACGCCGTGGGAGAGACGCTATCCGGCGCGCCGCGGGACCCTCGTCTCTTCGATATCCGGATCAATGCGGTCTGGAGCCTGATCCACGGTTTTGTGATCCTGCAGAACGAGGATCAGATTTGCGGAAGCTCCGACCCGCCGATCTCAACGGAAGAGATGCTCGCCCGATCCCTCGCTGCTATGCTGGAGAGCGGTTAGCCCGCACGTTCGAGCGTTCTGTCGGCCTGCGCTCGTTGGCACAGCCGCAGCGAAATGATGTTTTGTCCCGCCGATTGTGAGTTCAACCGCGTTCAGATTTTCCTGGCGCGGCGAATGGCCCGTTCGGTGAAGCTGCAATGCGGCGTCGCGTGACACGATGAATAGCTGGTAAGGGCCGTGGAAGTAGGTTAGCTACGCAAGCCCGCTGGCAATCAATTTCAGATGACGCATGTCGGTGCCGCAGCACCCGCCGAATACTTGGACGGACGGATTGCTCCGCGCAATCTTGGCAATCTGTTTACCGAGTTCAACGGGATCGCCTTCGTCCAGTTCATCTGCTTCGTCAAGTTCCGCATGAGAGCAACTTGAAGCATTCGCCACCATACCTCTCAGCCTCGGGTGGTTGCCAAGCGCTCCGGCGAAATGGGTCGGATGAGCGCAATTGACCATAAAAAACATTGCCGCCGTGTCCGATTCCCCATCGATCTGGTCAATTGCGTCCACAAGTTTGGTTCCGCCCGCCAAGCACCCATCTGTCTCAACAACAAGAGACATGATGATCGGCAGACCCGCATCTCGGGCGGCGAGGATGCATCCTGTTGCCTCATTTGGACGGTTGAATGTATAAGCGGTAACCAGGTCGACAGTTGTGTCTTTCAGGCTGTGCATTTGAGCGGCATGGTATTGATGTGCATCTTCGACGGATACCTGCGGGATGTCGGCGTAAGGATCAAAGCGTGGGCCTATACTGGCCGATACCAATACATCTTCTCGAACGGCGGCCCGGCGCACGTCTTCCACTAGACTGACCGCATCTTTGTTCACCTCTACAAGCTGTTCTGGATCGTACCCCAAAGGTGCCGCCCGGTCGGCATTCGCCATCCATGTGGGCGCATCAAGGATACATCCGACATTCATTTCGCGGGCGAGATCAACAAGAGCCTGCATCTGACCGGCAAGTATCGCTCTAGTGTCAGGCTGTTCGAGCAATGGAAACGAGGCAAAGCCTGGTAACTCAAGCCCATGATTGAATATCAGGTCAGTGCCAGTACCGGCATAAACCAGAAAGTTCTTGTCACCTTGGTTTAGGAGCTGTCGTGCCATCCTGATCTACGCCCTTTTTCCCTTTCTGTTCACAAGAAACCTACATTTTTTGGGGTCTTCTGTGAACCATGGGGCGGCGAAGTACTTTCCGTATGCATGCCCTAAATCTGTCCGAGCAGCTCGCAAACACATCGAATGTCAGGAAAGCAGGCTGCAGCGGCAGCGTGCTGAGTGCGCGTTGAATGTCGGGAATGGGCCGTCTCTCAACTAAGTGCCGAAGGGCAGAAAAACCATCTGAAGCGATTCGTTGTGCGGCCTTTTTTCCGCCATACGTCTTGGGTCTCAAGTCTTTCGATCAACATAACTGCGCAGCGCTACGGGAATATCGCTAGATCCGAAGCTGCTCTGCACGATGCACGCTTGAGCGCGTCTATCTCTCATTCAGAAAAGACGGTGTTCCTCCGTGTTGCCACATAATTTCAAGACTTAATGATCCATTATCCATTCGTGGCTAAACTGATCTCGGCGCCAGCAGTCGCCCACTAAACTTATCAACTTATTGGACCTAAAACGCCGGCCCTGAGCGGAATTGCTCAGGGCCTCAAAATCTTAGCTAAATCTCTCAATCGATCCTCAAACTTAACAGATTATTAACTAATTACGTGAATGCTCTATGGTCAGATAGGAGTTCACCTTGGTTCTAATTCTAATTGCTCTGATAGCAACGCTAAGCACCTTTCTTGCAGCCATACTCTCAAATATGAGCATCGGCGAACTTATTGGATTCTATTATACGTCCGCTTTTGTTTCCGGACTCTTTTTCGTACTGGCTGGGTACTCTGAGTTATGGATACGCAAGGTATGTTCCTCACAGAAGTAGTTATCGCCGATTGCAATGGTCTTCTGATCTTTTAACCTGGCCACCCATTGCTTTGGAATTACTATATTACAACTCAAACTTAGAGTCGCTACTGCGGCTGAATAGTAATTATTCGATGCGCTAAAGTTTAGCCTCGTTCTAGTTCGACCTGACGGCGTTTGATTATATCTTCCATATCCTGCACTCGGAAAAGCAGGCGATTTAGCTCCCTAAAGTGCAGCTCTCATCGAGGTCCTACAGTTACTTTTATATAATCGATTTTGGAGTTTTAGAACGTTGATAGTACCTTAAAGCCTACAAGAAATCTCGAGACCCAAAAACACACCCGGCAACTCACTATGGGCAGAACCAATACATTTTTGTTTTGCTGCATGATTCACCAGTCGAAAAGCGACCGATGACGTGAGCAATCTATATTGGTTGGATGATGCGCAGATTGCGCGTTTGAAGGCCGTCTCTCCCAAGTCCAATGGCAAACCACGTATGGATAATCGGCGTGTACTGAATGGTGTTATCACTATCAATCGCAATGTCTTACGCTGGCGCGATGCGCCGAAGGAGTATGGTCCGTAAAACCGCTGTACAACCGCTGGAAGCGGTGGACCAACAAGTGGATCTTTGCCCAGATCATGATGGGACTTGCCGACGAGCATTGCGAGGAAAAGACTGTCATGATTGACGCCACCTATTTGAAGGCACACCGTCCTGCGGCCAGTATGGGCGTGAACAGGGGGCGTGGACGTCTGATCGGTCGGACCAAGGGCGATATGAAGACCAAACTGCATGCCGTCTGTGACAGCCAAGGCCGCCCCCTCAACCTCCTCGTCACCGCTGGACTGGTCAGTGACAAAATCAGCGAACGGGTAATGTTGAGCAGCCTACCAAACATCGATTGGCTGCTCGGAGATCGCGGCTATGATGCTGACTGGTTCAGAGAAACCCCGCAAGGCAAGGGCATACATCCGTCATCCCGGGTCAAAAGTCACGCTCCAAAATTCTGCGATACGATAAATACAGATACAAGTGCCGTAACCACATTGAGGTCATGTTCGGCAGATTGAAAGACTGGCGGCGGGTCGCACCTCGCTATGATAGCTGGCCCAAGGCCATCCTCTCTGCAATCGCACTCGCCGCAACTGTCATTTACAGGTTCATGTATCCTGACCCTAGTGAATTTGTAGTTTTGGAATCGATGACGCTAAACAGAACAAAACTCTTTTACGTCATGGTCACTCTGAAGATCAAAAAGGGAGGGGCAAACGGAAGATCCTGGCGAAAGGATCGCCAGGATCTTCTTGGTTAGCATTTCAGTGAATCATTCTTAGTTCGGCTGTCCCAGATATTTCATCCTTCACCAGAGACCCGTCCTCACAAGTCTTTAGCCCTATGTCAGGACATCAACATGAAAAAATCAGATATCAAGCACCACCTCGCGCGGCTGGCGTTTCCGGAGTTCAATTTCGGCCTCTTCGTTTAAGTACATTTCCTTTGAGGTTTCCAGTGTTAGAGCCACCTTCGGGAGAGAGTTCAGCCGACAAAAGTTGATTAGGTCATCGATGTTTTCGGTGAGCCATGCGGTATTGGTTCTCATGTATATAACCTCAGAATCAGTGTCATCATTGAACAGGACTATCCATAGGGCATGGTTAAGAATGGCCTAACGTTGACGAAGCTCGGTGGCCATAAATCAAGCCATAAGCAACGCGGACGTCGATTTGCCACTCTTGGTCGAATACAGCTCGAGTATCCTTGAAAAGTCTACGTCCCAACGGGCAAGAACGAGGCTACTGTCGAGTTTGCTGACGACCGTTTGGTCGGGAGCGCAGTCTAGGCGCCGGTAGAGCCTCAGCATTGTAGGGAAACACAACCCTACCAGACACTTGGCATGTTGTTCGGCGCAATAAATAAACGCACTCTTGACCAGTTCTCGGCTAACTACACTGATTTCACTCTTTGGCAGTTCTGGCGATACACAGAAGCGCGTGACCTCCCAACAGCCGTCAGATTCGACTGATTTTTCGTCAAAGTGGCCTTGGAAATGATCTGCGATCATGGATTGAGACGACGTTGGCATTAAACGCACTGATCCAAGGTGACGCCCGTTAGGGTCAACCCATACAATATAGACAGAATTAGGGTTATCATATTCATCGAGCTCGCGTCCTTGATGATCTCTTTTCAAGTCCCAGCCCATTCGCTGGCAGAATTGGTGTGCCCGATCTCTAAAGACTTGATCAAAGAGAGTTGTGTTTGAAGTGAGGCTGTTGATTGTGTGGATTTGCAGCACTAGATTTTCCAATCGGTTCAAGGTCGCACCCGGAACAGACGCTAGCGTTGCTTGGAGTTGGTTGACAAAATATTAACAGAGTTCACCATATTTGAAACTACCGATACCTTCATGGTTGAGCAGAAGTAGGATCTTGTCTCGACAGACGTGGGCGGTCTTGGCAAGAGTTGAGAGAAGCTATGAGCGATTCCGATTCTGAAAGAGCTTCTCTATCGTTAATCGTGGGTCCACACGTCCAAGAAGAATCCGGATGAGTACAACCTAAATTAAATATAGCTCTACAACAGACCAAAATTGGTTAAAAGCTGACCCTCACTTCATCCGAATGACATGTTTTGAACGCTACCTAACTAAAGGTAAGCTGCAAAGTTCTCAAAATGAATTTAGCATGAGAACAGAATGACTATCTATCGCGTTATAGATTCGCAGATCTCCGGCAATCACCAAATCTCAGAGGAGATGTTTGGTTTAAACTTTGTTACAACGTTTGACTATGACTTTGCCAGTAACGAGGATGCGATATCTCGATTGTCTGAATTGCAACCCTCTGTGCTCAGATTTCCGGGTGGAAGCGCAACAGAGTATGCATTTGCTGACGGCGCATTCTCAACTGGTGACTGGGAGGCAACTAGTTTACCAGGTGAATTCGGCGTACAGAAGGTGGGAACTCCTCTATCACAATATTTTGAAATTGCGGGACAGATCAATGCAGAAGCGCAGTTAGTAATCCCAACCCGCGTTGCTTTTGTGCAGTCAGCGGGTCAGGCATTGATGGAAGGGACATATGGTGCCCGACAGGAGCTGACTAGCGAGTATTTTGAAAACGTAATCGCATTTATCGAGCAGTCATTGGTCGAGGCTGCGGCAAACAGTGTTACAATCTCTCGATTTGAGCTCGGAAATGAATTCTGGGGAAGCGGAGAGATGACCGCTTCTGAGTACGGCTTTCTCGCATCAAGGTTGGCAACGTTTTTAAACGACAGGTATCCTGACGTAGAATTACTCACTCAGGTTACATCATCTTCAAATCGCTTCAGTCAAAGAAATGATACTAGTGTTTACTTGGAGCCAGACGGGCGTGGAGATTTTAATGTGTGGCTCGCATCCGAAGTTGGGGAAGACGTACCTGATGGATGGATTGTGCGAGAGATGCCTGGTCAGGGTAATGCGGCTGAACAAACGCGTGATATTGCAGATCAGATACTAGCACACCCTGGCGCTCTTGATGCCATCTCAGGGATTCTAGAACATGTATATTTCGAGGACGGTTTCGCAGGGATCGACGAGGAAAGAAATTACTCCCTATACTCGATCTACAACCGATTTATTGAGCAAGTAGGGGTCGACGAGATCGATTACTATATCACAGAATGGAGTCCGCGAAATCCGAGAAATAGTAATGATGATCTAAATCTTGGCAACGCGAATGGGCTACACCTCGCGCATACTACTATTGAAGCCTTCTTTGAGCTCGCATCCGCTGGAGTAGACGGCGCAAATTTCTGGCCACTCACTTTTGGGAATCCAAGAGCTCAGGATCGAACGCTAATCGATACGGAAGAAAACGATCTAACATTCAGTGGTGTAGCCTTTCAATGGCTTAGAGAGTCAACATTAGGAATGGAGACCCAAGCAGATTATGAAGTCGCTGGGGAAATTGATATCCATACATTCAGAGGGGAAGACACCTATACATTATTCGTCGGAGAAAGGTCTGGCGTCGACCGTTTACTTGAGTCAGATTCGGCGATTCAGCTTGATTTCCAAGACGTGGTGAGCTCAGGCGAATATGTTGTAAGGGCGTCCATATTGGGAACTGATGGCGCAGTTGACATTGTTGAAACGGACCCAATAATTCGGGAATTTGTTCCATTCTCCTGGAGCGGCGGATTGTTTAGTTTGGAATTAGGTGCATGGGAGCTCGCGAGGATCGAATTGATCTCTGTATCAGACCCGTCGCTGAGAGAATTTGATCCGCAAGCGGATCTAGTTTTGACAGCAACTCTCGATCAAGAAAACATTTATGGCGGAGCCGGGCATGATTTGATAATTGGAGACGATCGGGCAAATTCTCTATATTCGTATGGGGGAGATGATGAGATCTACGCCGGTGGCGGGGATGATGTTATCCACAGTGGTGCCGGTAGCGATACAATTCATGTACAGGAAGGACGGAATACTGTTTTTTCTGGCGAAGGCAATGATATCGTTTTTGCTGGGAGTTCGGTTGGCGATTACGTCGGGGGACTTGGAAGCGATCATATCTCATTTGAGGATTCCGATGCTCCGGTCGTGATACTTACATATTCCTTGTCTATGCAAGATTTTCTTGATCCGTCCGGATTTGGTAGTGATTTAGGATATCTGCATGGCTTCGAAGCTCTTACCACTACTAACCATGGTGATTATGTAGCACATATCCCGGACGCCGAGGCACTATTCCTTGGACTTGGAGACGATATAAGCCATAGAAATGGAGGTATTGGAACTGAGGTTTTCGGTGAAGGCGGTGACGATATAATTCAATTAGCGCCCGGGTCTTATGGTTTTGGTGGAGACGGGGACGATGAAATTTGGACGGCCGAAGGGGATGAATTTGTCTACGGCGGATCTGGGGATGATCAGTTCTTGATTTATTTTGGGGACGATTTCATCTCGACCGGGTCAGGGAATGATACGGTTTCGATTCAATCAAACGGGCATTCCGACGATTTTACTATTTCAGATTTCGATCCTGAACATGATAGTATCAACTTTTTTGATGAGTATACTGTTAATCAACTCGTGGAAAGCGGCTTTGCGGATGCAACTCAAATTGGCGATGATATGGTTTTGGAAGCTGAGAATGGTTGGCGAGTAACTCTGCTGGACGTGAATTTGGATGAGAGCTTTTTTGGGTGAAACTCAAAATCGGTGCAAAAATTCTGCATATCACTTCCATCTATTGGAAAATTTTTTATCTCAGTTGGCTCGTCTGGCTTGTCTAGGTACCGAAGCTGCCAGTTCTTCGTGCTAATTAAATTTTTGTTAGCCATAACGGTACCCAAATTAGTCACAATCTAGAGACTGGGATCGCCTACATTCGGCAGCCCCAGGATTGATAGCGGCCACGGTTTTTCCAAAGAAAGATGCATCTTTTCGGTCAACGCATGGATTACTACGAATATGAGGTTTGCGCGAACTGTGTAGGACAGTCCTAAGGATTAGTCACGCGCCACTTGTGATCACTATTCGCTGACACACGAATCCTGCAGCCGATCCCTTGTGCCGCGGCAACCTACCGATTGCAGAACATCGCCGAGAGACATGCGTGATAGAGCTAAAGTTCAGCGCGAATTCGGGAGAAATGCGCTTGGGCTTGCTATGTCCTCAGATGGCGCCGTCTGTTTGGGTAGGTCGAAAACCTAAGTGACCAGCAGATGACATGAGGAAAGGTGATTCTTGGCAGATGGCAAGTGACCTAACGTAATCCTCTCGCAAAGAGCCTAAGTTAACTCATCGTTAATTTAATGCGGGAATCTATATGACGTGCTGAAGAGTGGAAGATAAAAGACATGAACGGAAGACATGACTGGATGATTGGCGTTCTCGCTGATCTCGAAGACTATGCCCTAAAGAACGATTTGGTGCCACTTGGGCTTAAGCTTAAGAGCAGCAGATTAGATGCAGCTCGAGCGCTGCGGCTCGATAAAATGAGACGCTCAACCCCGTTGGATCATTATGAGGTTGATCAGCTTGGGTTCTGTTGCGTTGATCTTGTGGAACGGAATTCTTCCGGCACTGTCTGGGCCGATCAGGGGGCGGCAAATTCAAGGCTCAAGCCGTCGAACCTTGGGGCGCGATAGGTACGAAACGCAGGGTTTCTAGTGCAATCGTTTATTTGCGTGGGATAAGTTCCGCTCACAACGCTTCTTGTCGAGCTCGTAGAGGCTGATGTCGAGAAGCTTCGCAAGCTCTGCCATACCTTGCATCAGGGCATAATCCGCAGCGACCTGCGTCTTCTGTATCAGCTCGTCGAGATCCATCTCCATCTCTTACTCTTCAACTTGTTGTACTGAGACAAGTTTCAAAGCGATCCGTTAAGAAAGTGTAAACAGGCAGCCAAAATTTAAAAAATTTATTCATTTGATGATCTAGAAACGCTGGCTCTTCACCCTAATTATCGCCCATAATTATGTTGAGCGTGAAGATATTCGGGCCTGACGATGGACGTAAACTATGGCTGTGTGGCGATTGGCGCATCTGCGGGAGGGGTCCAGGCGATCCGAAGGATTGTCAACGGCCTGCCGTATCAGCTGCGCGCACCACTTTTGATCACTATTCATGCGCCTGCGACTTCTCGTTTAGAACGTGTCTTAAGGTTTGACAGCAATCTCAATATCCAATGTGCGATACATGGAATGATCTTGCGTCCAGGTGTGATTTACACCGTGCCTGGCGAAACTGACGCGAAGATTCACGGTGACCGCTTTGTGCTAAACGAAGCATTGCGTCACGATGGTCAATTTGCTTCGATCGATTCCCTTATGAGCTCAATAGCATTTACTTTCCAAGCTGCTGCCACAGGGATCATACTGTCGGGAATGCTTCGGGATGGTGTGGCAGGTATGCGCATGATTGAGGAGTCTGGAGGGCGCACAATCGTTCAAGATCCTCACGAGGCAGAGTTCGCTGACCTTCCCATCTCCGTGCTAGAACGCTGTGCCGATGCCGAAGTAAAAACGACTGCTGAAATCTCAAATTGGCTTCTCGAACACTACTAAACTGGTCAGGATCTACTTGTACTAGCGCCAGACGATCCCAGGAGGGTCTCGAACGACCTTATCGTTGTGGTGCGCCACAGATTTCGGCGCCAAAACATCACTTCGTGGCAGATGGAGAGATTTTGTCACGGGCTTGTAGACCAATGGCTGTTTCCGGGGAGTCCCGCCGCAACGTTCTTGTAAGCGATGAACGGCAGGAATGGGCTGCTCTTATCTCAGCTCATCCTCACGGTCCCGCAGTAGGCTCACCAACTCACCGCGCGCCCTGCTTCTGTTCTTCCTTGGCCATGACCATTGGGGCTCTGCTTTGCTCTGCAATGTATCCCGCAAGCGTTTTAGTCTCGGATCTTCTTCGACAGGCTGAAGTGGCGCAAATCTGCGTGAGATTTCGTTTTCCAGCCCATCACAGCACAAATGGCCATAAGTTCGGCTAACGGTATCAGTGTTGGTGTGGCCTAGCTGCTTGGCAACCATCGCAAGTGGCGTCCCTGCCTGAACTAGTTGGCTTGCGTAGGTGTGTCGCAGACCGTGAAACACGAAGCCTTCGGGCAAGCCAGCCCGCCGCACGGCTTCTTTGAATAAGTGTTTATGGCAGCCAAACCATGACCGACCTGAGGACATTCGGAAGACGAGGTCTTCGTCATCTGTGCCCTCAACTTGATCCAAGAAGAATGTCATGCCTTCGTTTGGCAGCACCACGTACCGCCCTCGATAGCTCTTCATTGGTTCGACGTAGATACCAAACAAGTGGCAGCCAACATCCCGAGCCTTAAGACGCGTCAGTTCCGACACTCGGCAGCCTGTGTAGAGGGCGCCCTGCACCAGAAGGGCTAAATCGGGGCGACAGGAGGCGATGAGGCGCTTTGCTTGAGCGCGTGTCAAAAAGAACTGCCGCGGTGTATCAGCGTGTGGCACCCGCCTAATGCGCCTCCAGTACCGGTCACTTTCAACATCGCCGTTTTCCCAAGACATCTCGATTGCCGTTCGCAGAATCCCAATGACTGTGTTGAGGGTCTTCTTCCTTTTGCGAAGTCGTTCGTGATCTAGTTCCTGGAGGCGCACGCGGCCTCCTTGGGTGCCTCGTCCCCGCTTGGGTGCGGTCTCAAGGACATCCACGCAGAACTGGGTAAAAACGGATTGGCAAAGTTCCTCGACTGGCAATTGGCCGAGGCGAGGAATGATATGATGGTTGATGAGAGACAAGGTTGTCTCAAAGTATGTTCTTGCGGCGGCGACACGCTTCCATTCCACATAGGAGTGCATCGCATCGCCCACTGTGAAACGGCTTTCGGATTTGGTGTAGTGAAGCTGGCGGTTCACCCCTGCTTTGTATGGCTCTGAAGCCGCGGCAAGAATCTGCGGATCGTTAAACCAGTTATTTGCGAGTCTTAATGCCTCAACATAGGTCAGCCCATTGCTCTGCATGATCCTGTGTGGCCCGAGTCTTGTCTGGGAGTAGCCGCCGTCCAACCTTCGAATTCGCGCCATCCAGTGCAGGTTGCCAGAAGCTTTTTTCTGCAAACCAATGTGACGGCAGAACTCTAAGATGTTCCAGTATGGGCTGTTTCTTGGCGGTAACTTTCTCACGTTATCTTCAGTGGACAGCGACGGTGCGTGCGCAGATTTTCGCATGGCTTTGTTTCTCCGTTTGATTGGACGAAGCGAGTGTCACCGAAGCGGTCAAATTAGCAACTGTTTGCGATGGCGTATGGGATAATGGATGTCTGCTCTGCGGATGCTGGGGCGCCGCGCGTTATTTCACTTCGAACGGCTGGTGTGGGCCGCCCTTGTAGGCGACCCGGATTAGCTAGATTTCTATAGCCTCTGCGATTGCTAGCGCGTCCTCAAGTTCGACGCCCAAGTACCGGCCTGTGCTATCCATCTTGGTATGACCAAGTAGAAGCTGAACCGCCCGCAAGTTGCCAGTCTTCTTGTAGATCTGCGTCACCTTTGTTCGCCTCATCGAATGCGTGCCATATGCGCTCGCTTCCAGACCGATCGAAGTGACCCAATCGCGGACGATCCTCGCATACTGGCGTGTCGAGATGTGCAGGCGCTCATGAAAGCGACCGGGCCAAAGATACTCGGAGCCGACCATGAGTTCGTCTTCCATCCACTTCTCTACAGAGGCGCGAGTGCCTTCAGATATCTCAAAGCGCACAGGTTTCTGCGTTTTGCTTTGCAGTACAGATGCCCGTTCTTTGATCTGGCCGGACGCCATCACGTCGACTACCTTCATCTTCACTAGATCGCAGCCGCGCAACTTGCTGTCGATTGCCATGTTGAACAGAGCGAGATCACGATGGTTCTCGGCCAGTTCAAGTCGCACCCGGATTGCCCAGACGTGCTTTGGTTTCAGTGGGCGCTTCTGACCGACGATCCGGCCCTTGTTCCAAGCAGGGCGGAGTGCGCGAATGGCTGGTAAGTTTGGTGTAGGTTCCATGACTGATCCTCCGATCCGCCATGCCCTCCCACAACGACAACCCGACGTTGACGAGGCACCATATCACGGGATTGCTGCGCTGGCTCCGAGGTCGGCAGTGAGCCCAAAGTCTCTAGTGCTGCATCCGTCCCAAATGACCGCTATAGGAAACGGCGTCATTCTATTACGGGTCCGCTGAAATGCCGATGTATGTATCAATACCTCAGGCCGCAGCAGTGCTGCGAACTGCGAAACGTGTGCTCGTGGTGGGGTGTTCGGGAGGCGGAAAGAGCACGCTTTCTCTCAAGATATCGGAACGCTTCGACCTAGAATATCTCTCTTACGACCGGGACGTCCGTTGGCTGCCCGGTTGGCAAGTCCGCGACCGCGAGGAGCAGCGTCAAATCATTACCCAATTGGTAAGAAAAGATCGGTGGGTCATGGACGGCACGACTGTATCCACATTCGATCTGCGTCTCCCCCGCGCCGATCTTTTGGTATGGGTTCGAGTTCCTCGGCGTGTCGCATTGAGCGGAATTGCACGACGAGTTTTTCGAAACTACGGCAGAGTTCGGATTGACATGGCCGAAGGATGCCCCGAGCAGTTGCCTGATCGCGAGTTTCTGAACTTCATCTGGACATTTGAGAAGCGGGTTGCACCCCGAATAGTCGGTGGAATTGATCGCTTCGGCCCGAACCTGCCGGTGGTGACACTCAGGTCGCGCAGCGAATTCGCGGCATTGGTCGATGGCTAGCTGGCGAGATGACCGAGTCTTTAAGGTCAGTTCGAAAAGCGGACGCTTGCCAGGAGCCGCTTAACGACCGCTGCGTCCCAAATAGCAGACGCTCCGACTCTCCGACTTCCGAGCGCCCCGAGTTCGAAAGACCGGACGCATTCGAGAGCTTCGGTAGACTCCACCAGGAAGTGTCGTAGCGGGGCAACGACGCAGTTCGTACTTTACTTTGAAGGAGGCATTCAGAGTAAAAATTGAGCGCCAGTCTCTTCAGATTGCTTCGAAGCCGTGAGCCCCGAGATTTCTTTTACTGCGATAAGCTTCGCTCTTTGGATGCTAACAGTAAGCTCGTACAGATCGTTCTTTCGTGAAAAGACTTCGAGGTCGATCAGTACGTCAATGAGCCAATCTTTATCCATGGTCAATTCCTTGTTCAACGACCCCAAACAAGGACGGTTTTACTAAGGAATGGTTAATCGCTCCCGGGGAATTAGCGATACATCTTCACCGTGCCTCTCCAGTCTTAATGAGGTGTTCAAGTAAGGCCTTATGGTGGTTCTCTAACTGAGACGCCAAGCTTTCGAAGGCTTCAGCGGTTTTTTCAAAGCCTTGTCGGTGAGCAGCTAACTTGGCGTCGTAGAGTCTCTTCAACATCTTTCGGTATTCCATGTCTTGCCTCCGGGTCAGGTCACGTTTCAAAAGGCATCCAGTATCAAGATCGTTAAGACACTCTTAACGAAGATGAAGCGCCTATGCTCAACGGCAAGTATCCGCCAAAAGCAGATATTCTAGAGGACCTGTAGCGGTCGAAGCCATAGACGAGACCACAAAACACGGCCCATGGCGGAAGTAACGTGAATGGACCGTTCTTCCGGAGCATTCTTCGCAAAACAGAGACTCAGATTGCTTCGCCAACCGCCCCCACAGCACACCTAGCTCGGGGAAGCAGCTCCCGGTCGTCGTAAGGGCGCGGGGATTAGCAAGCGGCTAAAGACGACCTCCAGATCGGTCTTGCGGCGTAAGTGAAGGGGCGAGCGGGTTAGGCAAGATAGAAGCGAGAGGCTGCCACAACCCGTCGCTACTATCGTTGCCAGAAGAACTACTAGGATGAAATGAAGGTCCTGCTTCATGTATTGAGTGTGCGAAGCATGGTCAATTCGAAGTTAACAGTCTTGATCACCCAGTTCACTTTTTTATCGATAACTTTAGGAACTGTTATTCTTTGTATTTTAGACAAATCTTGGCGCCGGAAGTCGCCCACTAAACTAATCAACTTACTGAATTTAAAAAGCTGGCCCTGAGCGAAAGTGCTCAGGGCTTTTCCCGTTTAAAAATCTGGGATTTTGCCGATTGCTGACGTTAATGGAGGATTAACTGATTTGCGCGATCCTTCCGGCATCCGATGGGAGAGAACTTATGATCGTATTGCTTATCGCCCTTATCGCCACATTGAGTACGTCTCTCGCAGCCTTGGTCTCAGATATGAGCTTGGGTCAGTTGGTGGGCTTATATTATCTCTCGGCCCTGGTCTCTGGTGCCTCATGCCAGTTGGCGTGGTGCATTTGTGCATGGAACTTGAGCCGTACCCTTCTGAAAATTGACATGAGCGGTTCACTTAGTTCGTCCTTTGGAGGTCACAAGCCATAACTTACTCAGATAGTTAGCTACAGGCGGCACCTATCGAGCCCATACCTCCCAAATGCTGCGATGTGTTTGAATGGCAGCTTTCAAGCGGCGAGGTAGAGCCTTTCGATTAACTCGCTGCGTTCGTGATGCGCAAAATCAAGAACTAAGATATCTTCGAGTTTCACGTCAGAACAATCGGTGCAGTGTTTCGCGAACTCCACAACCTCTTCAAGCGTTTCGTCGTCATGCCAAGTTGTCATGACGAATTCATCCTCGGAGTAGTCGCCGAAGTCATGAGCCTCTAGAAATGCCCAATCGACACTATCGTCCCATTCAGAACAATCAATTCCCCATGCCAACGAGTACAGGCACCCAGCCTCCACAAGAGCTTTGCTAACCTCGTTACGATAGTCGTTCCCCACTTCGCGCTCGATGAGTATTAAGCACTTGAACTTGATCATCCCCTTCGGAACAGAAACAGGGACATCAGCAGGTACGAAAACGTATTTGAACATATGCAGAAGCTGACAATCAGGCTACCAATTGGTCAAGATGGCAGTAAAGCAGACTTTCAAAGACGGTTCTCCAAAGTCGGCTCCGTCCCGCATCCTTGCCGTTTGAAGACCTCCCAGAGCGTCGCAATCCCGTACCGAATGTCTCCGATGGCTGTTTAGAGCCAAAAGTGTCGGATACTGCAATGTGCTCGAATGACAGCTTTTGGAACTCAGTATAGTCGAGCACCTTCATCTGCCGTGTGATCGTCCTCGACCTCTTGAAGCGTTTGATCTCGCTCAACTGTGGATATCACCCACTCAGCCAGTGTCGGGGCCGACTTTCGTTTGGGCCAATGATCAGCGTGCCACAACCGAGACCGGATGAATGACTTAGAACAGTGCATGAAGGCTTCCTCGACCTCAATAACAAGCGCGAGTAGCGGTTCCTTGCCATTGATCGCATGCCGCTTGCTAATCGCGGCATCTCGAACAATGCGAGCCTTGCCCGCGACACGCAGCGTATCGCCGTGACCCGGTACAACGAACAGAACAGCGATGTTCGGGTCTTCCAGTAGGTTTTGAAAGCCATCGACACGATGGTTGCCGAGCCTGTCTGGAATAATGAGCGTCTTGTCGTCGTAGACCTCTACGAACCCGGCAGGGTCACCTTTGGGCGAAACATCAATCAGACCACCGGACGCTTTGGTTGCAACGACAACAAATGGCGCAAGTTCGATAAAACTCCTTGCAGTATTATTCAGCCGATCACTTACCTTGAGAAAAGTGTTGGTGAACCCCTCTGTTGGAAGGAGTTCTCTCAACCGTTCGGTACTTTCAATCTGTTCATCAAATTCCAACACCACGCTCTCCGATCAATCGAAAAGCGAAAGCGTAGCAGATGCGCCGATTTTCTCAAAGTGGCCGTCGGCGCAGCCGCAGCGAACAGCAGCAAAGTCCCGCAGACTGTCTGTACACGCAGCCCCAGATTTTGCAGCCGCGGCGAATGTCCGGAAAGCGGGCTGCGGTCGCAGCATCTGGGTTGCTCGCTGGATGTCGCCTCTGGGCTGGCAGTGGCCACTGTGTGAAAGATCGCAGACGGCAGCAAAGCCCGCTAATGCGGACCTTGCTTCACGAATGACTTCTGCGCTGCAACTAGCGCACTAAGACTACAGAAGTTTGCTTGGCGATCAGACGACGCGAGACTAGTTTATGTGCCGCTATAGCTGCCAAACTCAATATTCGATCTTATCGAGCAGATCATCGACCATTGCGATGAGTTTCAGCGATCGCTGCTTATCATCCTCGAAGAACTGACGTGTGCGGTCCTTGAGGTCTTTTGCAAGCTGCTCGTCCAGCATCTCGACCTCGTCCGCCCAATCGGCGCGTTTCTGGGTCCAGTGCTCAACCACCTCCTTTTGCTTTTTTGTCATCGGCCCCTGAACGTGGGCTGTGTCATTATTGAGGTTGATGATGACCTGGTCGGGGTGCGGCAATGGTTCCGCCAGGTCCGTGATCCCAAGTCTAGCCCTGCGCTCCGACTCGCGCTCCCATTCGACCTTGTATTCGATCGCCGTTTCCAGCCATTCGTCCGCGAGCGCTTTGTTCTGCCGCTCCGTGGTCGACAGCATCTCCGCAAACAGGCGCTGCGCCCGGTGCTGGCCTTTCGCAGCGTTAACGGCCAGCGCCCGGACGATGGCTTGTGCCATCGGCAATGAGACACTGCGCTCACCTTCGCGCACTTTGATCTCGCGATAGGCTTCTGCGAGGATGATGTCTTTCAGACGCTCTTCATTCAGGGCAGGAACCTTGTTTTTAGAACCTCGCGGGCGCCCCTTGGGATTGCCTGATTGGCCTGGCTTAAACTGGCTTCCGGCAGGGGGCTTGGCATAGCCTACCGCGTAGTCTGTCTTGGCAGGCAGATTGACCAAATCCTTCTTTCTACCAGTCATTCTGCTGCCTCCAACGTCGGTACGGCCGCCGGGCGCGGCCACCCGCAGATGATCTGTTCGGCATCATCCTTCGCGTAAGTCTCCCAGCGGGCGATGATGCGATCACAGTAGACTTGGTCCAGTTCGCAGACGCGCGCCCGGCGGCCGGTCTTCTCCGCCGCGATCAGTGTGGAGCCCGAGCCACCAAAGCTGTCGAGGACGATCTCGCCCCGCCCTGACACATCCCGGATCGCATCGGCGATCATCTGCACCGGCTTGACCGTCGGGTGCAGGGACAGTTCCTCGAGGCGCCCTGCCCGCCTGGAGTTCACACCACGATATTGCCAGACATTGGTACGATAACGACCGTGCTGGCCAAGCTCGAATGTGTTTGTGTGGGGTGCATCGCCTTTCTTGAAGGCAAAGATCAACTCGTGGCGTGATCGGTAGAACGTGCCCATTCCGCCATTGTCCTTGACCCAGACGATCAGGTTCTTCAGGTCATCATAGACCCGCTTCCCCGCTGCGAGCATCTCGGGCATGTGCCGCCAGTCCATGCAGAGGAAATGGATTGATCCATCCATGCTGTGGTCGGCGAGGTTGCGCACAGAGACCGATAGGAAGTCGGTAAACTCATCTGAGGTCATCTCGCCCGACGCCATCGCAAACTCACGATGTTGGATGGCACCCGAGTTGCCCACATGGCCGTCGATTGGGACATTGTACGGCGGATCCGCGAAGATCATGCGGGCCAACTCCCCGTCCAAGAGATCATCGAGCACCTGGGGGTCGCGGGCATCTCCGCAAATCAGGCGGTGCTGTCCCAACTGCCAGACATCCCCAGGCTGTACCCGCGCGGATACCTGGTCCGGTACAGTGTCATCCGCAGGATCGTCCGGCTCCTCCGGTGCGACCGTGTCCATCAGCACGTCGATCTCGGGGATGGAGAAGCCTGTCACACTAACATCGAAGTCGAGGTCCTCCGACATCAGCGCTCCCAGTTCCGTTGCCAGCAGATCGTCATCCCAGCCTGCATTCAGAGCCAGCTTGTTGTCGGCCAGGACATAAGCCCGTTTCTCTGCCTCGGTCATGTAATCCAACCGCAGGCAGGGTACGGTCGTTATCCCCAACAATTCCGCGGCGGCCACCCGACCATGGCCAGCAAGGATTGTCCGATCTTCGTCAATCAAAACAGGGTTTGTGAAACCGAAGTTCTCAATGCTGTCGGCGATCTGCCGCACTTGTCTTCTGGAATGGGTGCGGGCGCTACGTGCCCAAGGTCTGAGATCGCGAACTGCAATTTGTTCAATGTTCTTCGAAGCCATGTCTGCTTCCCTTTGTTGCTGCTACGCCGAATCCATATGATCAGCCCTCTGTGTATGATTTATCTTACGACTGGCGTTCTGTCAAATCTGACCGTATTGTCGTGGCAGACAAGTCAAACAGGGGAGGTGCGCATGGACATTGGTGAGAGGCTCTTCAGCTTGCGCGCGAAGACCGGGGAGACCCTTCAGGAAGTTGCTGACAAAGTTGGCGTTTCAAAGGCGCACGTCTGGGAACTGGAAAAGGGGCGGAGCAAGAACCCATCATTTGAGCTCGTGCGGAAGCTGGCCAAACACTTCGGCGTAACGGTCGAGGTATTGATCGGAGAGGCGGATGAGCCGGATCAGAAACAGATCGAGATCGCGCGCATCTATCGTGGCCTGGAAGACCTGTCCGACCGAGACCGCGCGATTGTCGAACAGATGATTGAGACAATGCGTTTTAAGAAGGTGGCCGATGGTTGATCTTTCTGGTCTTAAGCGCGTGGATGTCGCTGACATCCACGCGCCGGGTCAGCTGGCAAGAGACCTGCATGTGCGGATGGGGACGTCAGAAGGTCCTGTTCCTATCACTGAAATCGCCAAGGCCTTGGACATCTCTCATATCCGCATCGAGGAATTCGATGGATTTGAGGGCATGCTGCTGACGGATCGACATCGCAGTGATGGTGTGATCCTGGCCAATAACCGGAACGGCATGCCCAGGGCGCGTTTCACCGTCGCCCATGAGTTGGGGCATTTTCTGCTGGAGCGGCACACCTTCTCTAATAAGAAGGGTTTCCGCTGCATTAAGAAGGACCTCCGCACAAAGAGCGCCGCGGATGATCACCAGCGGCAGGAAAGCGAAGCAAACAAGTTTGCCATCGAATTACTCGCTCCGAAGGATCGGTTCCACGGGTTCCTGAAGACCGACCCGGACTTGGAGCATATTCGGGAAGCCGCAGGGGAACTTGACATTAGCAAGGAGGCAACCGCGCGCCGCTACCTCGATCTGAGCGATGCCATGATGGCCATGGTGTTTCACCGCCATGGCAAGCTGCGCTATTTCGATAAGACAAAGGGCTTTCCATTCCTGCCGTTGGTTAGGAATGCTGCGATTCCGGCCACCGTGGCAGAGGCCAGAGGACCCGACCCGGTTACCACACTCGTTGAAGCCGACCCGAAAGACTGGTTTGATGGGCCACCCGGGGCAGCATTATGGGTTCAAACGCTGTTCCAGAAAAAGGGCTACGGGACTACCATGCTCTTGCTGGACGACGATGGATTTGGCTATGAAGACGACGGCAATGAGCCGGAAGATACGTTCAAGAGATATGCAGGCTTCAACTGAGCCGTTCCCTGTTACTTCGTCAGATTTCCCTGTTACTTCGTCAGATTTCCCTGTTCTTCCCTGAAGTTACCCTGAAACGGTTTGAGATTTCCCTGTTCGTCAAGAACAGGGAAATGGCGAGTAAGTCTCTGAAAAGTGATGAACAAATCAGGATCAGATGGCCGGAATTCCGCTCCCCGGAGGAGATTTCGCGCCAGTTTCCCTGCTAATTCCCTGTAAATTAGGGAACTTGCTCAGACTGGATAGCCCGGGACTGGCAGCACAGCCACTCCACCCAAATCGATGAATATGAAACGCCAGTCATGGCGGTGCAGTGCACTGAGCGGGTCGGGGCGATTGAACGTTTGGGACTGGGCCACCCATCCTTTGCCAGACTTATCCACAGCAAAACAATCGAATTTAATCAACGGCTTGGGCTCTCTTGCGTTTCGAAATGAGGTACGCACCTCAAAAATATGTTTACTTGAGGTGCGTACCTCAAATAGCGTCGGGCACATGACCTAGCCGAATCGGTCCTCGCCAAAGAAGGGCCCGGCTACAACTGGGAGGACGACCAATGAAGACTTTGAAACTGGCATCCGTCAGTGCCTTTAGCCTTGCCGCTGCTGCGGCGAGCTCTGCGCAGGCAGAGGACCTGACGCTCTGCTGGGCGGCCTGGGACCCGGCCAATGCACTTGTGGAACTCAGCAAGGAGTTCGAAGCGCAATCCGGCCATAACATGAGCTTTGAGTTTATCCCGTGGCCGAACTTCGCCGACCGGATGCTCAACGAGCTGAACTCGGGCGGCAAGCTCTGTGACCTGCTGATCGGCGACAGCCAGTGGATCGGTGGCGGCGCAGAGAACGGCCATTACGTGAAGCTCAACGACTTCTTCGACGCGGAAGGCATTTCCATGTCGGACTTCGCGGACGCCACCGTTTATGCCTATTCGACCTGGCCCAAGGGCACGCCAAATTACTACGCGCTGCCCGCGATGGGCGATGCGAACGGCTGGTTCTACCGCAAGGACTGGTTCGAGCGCGAGGATATCCGCGCCGCGTTCAAGGACGCCACTGGCCGTGAGCTAGGCGAGCCCAAAACCCAGAAAGAGTTGCTGGAAATCGCGCAGTTCTTCCAAGGTCGCGAGATCGATGGCAACACGGTCTACGGCGCATCGATCTTTACCGAGCGTGGCTCTGAAGGGATCACGATGGGGATCACCTCGGCGCTGTATCCTTGGGGCTTCAAGTACGAAAACACCCCCGGCTCCTACGACATGGAAGGCGCTGTGAACTCGCCCGAAGCCGTCGAGGCGCTGGAATTCTACAAGGAGTTCTACGAGACCGCGACGCCGCCGGGCTACACGAACAGCTACATGGGCGAGAGCCTGGATGCGTTCAAATCCGGTCAGGTCGCCATGGCGATGAACTGGTTTGCGTTCTTCCCCGGCCTTTATGCTGATCCGAACACGGGGGGCGACAAGATCGACTTCTTTGTGAACCCGCCGCAGAACCAAGCTGGCTCAACGTTGGGCGGGCAGGGCATCTCGGTCGTGGCCTATTCCGACAAGCAGGACGCGGCGCTTGAGTATATCAAGTGGTTCGCACAGCCCGATGTTCAGGCCAAGTGGTGGGAGCTGGGCGGCTATTCGGCGCATAACTCGGTGCTGAACGACCCCGGCTTCAAGGACAGCGCACCGTTCGCAGGTGACTTCCTCGAAGCGATGGGCTCGGTCCAGGACTTCTGGCAAGAGCCGGCCTATGCCGAGCTGCTGCTGGCCATGCAGAAGCGCATGCATGACTACGTGGTTGCCGATCAGGGCACCGCGAAGGAAGCGCTCGACAAGCTGGTCGAGGACTGGACCGAAGTCTTCGAGGACGAAGGCAAACTCTAACCTCCCTGATGGGCCGCTCTGGCCCCTCTCAAAAGACGGGCACCCCCGGGCGATAAGCTCGGGGGAGGCCTCCCCTGCACCCTTACGCCCGGATCACATTCCATGCCCGACACCCCCGCAGATCGCGTTGCCGCCGCCACACCGGTGCGGGTGGCCCGCAAGATCAAAGGCCTCAGCGACCGGGCGATCGCCTGGATCTTCGTGGCGCCGACGATCTTCCTGCTGCTTGCGATCAACATCTTCCCGCTGATCTGGACGATCAATCTCAGTTTTACCAACTTCAAGGCCAACAGCCCCAACCGCGAGATCAAGAATGTCGGCCTGCGCAATTACGAGCGCATCCTGACCGATAGCGACATCTGGCTGAACATGCAGGCCACGGCGCACTTCCTGTTCTGGACGATCTTCTTCCAGGTGCTGATCGGATTCACGCTGGCCTATCTGATCAACAAGAAATTCAAGGGCAACGACCTGTGGACGACGATCATCGTCCTGCCGATGATGCTGTCGCCCGCGGTCGTTGGTAACTTCTGGAAGTTCCTCTACCAGCCGCAGATCGGGCTCTTTAACTACATCGTGGCGTTTTTCACCGGCAAGGAGCCGTCGAGCTTCGAAATGCTGGGCTCGGTCGATCTGGCTCCATGGTCCATCGTGATCGTCGACACATGGATGTGGACGCCCTTCGTGATGCTGATCTGTCTGGCGGGATTGCGCTCGATCCCCGACTACATCTACGAGGCGGCCGAGGTCGACCGCGCATCCAAGCTGCGGCAGTTCTTCACGATCACCATCCCGATGGTGCTGCCGTTCCTGATGTTGGCGGTGCTGTTTCGGGGGATCGAGAACTTCAAAATGTTCGACCTCGTCGTGCAACTGACCGGCGGCGGGCCGGGATCGACCACCGAGCTGACCTCGATCAACCTCAAACGAGAGGCGTTCGAAAAGTGGCGCACGGGCTATGCCTCTGCCTACGCGATCATCCTCTTTGTCACCGTGTTCGGGCTCGCCTCGATCTACGTCAAAGCGTTGAACAAAGTGAAGGAAAGATGAGCGGTTTGGTGTCCCAGAAAGCCGCTTCGAAGCGGCTTAGCGCGCGGCGCATGCGCCGCGCAGGAAGGCATTTCGAAATGCCTTCCCACCTCCCCTTGCAACCGGAGCGGTCCGTCCCATGAGCAGTTTCTCCGTCACAGAGCCGTCGAAGCGCTCCAAATGGTTCGCAGGCACAATGGTCGTCATCTACGCGCTGGTCACCATGGTGCCGCTCGCGTGGATCATGCTCACAGGCTTCAAATCCCCCGCCGATGCGATCAGCTACCCGCCCAAAGTCGTGTTCGAACCGACGCTGGAAGGCTACGTGAACCTGTTCACGACCCGCACCCGGCAGACGCAGGAGTTCCTCGACGCGAACCCGCCGCAAACCTGGTACGAGGAGATCGTGCGCGAATACGATATGGTCATCGCCGGGCCGTCGAAATTTGGCGAGCGCTTCCTGAACTCGGTCATCATCGGCTTCGGCTCGACCTTCCTGTCGATCTTCCTCGGCACGCTCGCGGCCTATGCGTTCAGTCGGTTCAAGATACCCTTGGCGGACGATCTGCTGTTCTTCATCCTCAGTACGCGGATGATGCCGCCCATCGCCGTGGCGATCCCGATTTTTCTGATGTACCGCCAGCTGGGCCTGTCGGACACGCATCTGGGCATGATCCTGCTTTACACAGCGGTCAATATCTCGCTGGCGGTATGGCTCTTGAAAGGCTTCATCGACGAGATCCCGCGCGAGTATGAAGAGGCAGCGCTGATCGATGGCTACACGCGGTTCCAGGCCTTCTACAAAGTGGTGCTGCCGCAGGCGGCGACCGGCATCGCATCGACCGCGATCTTCTGCCTGATCTTTGCATGGAACGAATACGCCTTCGCGGTGCTGCTGACCTCTGGTACGGCGCAAACGGCACCGCCCTTCATCCCGACCATCATCGGCGTTGGCGGTCTGGATTGGCCCGCGGTCGCGGCAGGGGCCACGATCTTCCTGCTGCCGGTCATGATCTTCACCATCCTGTTGCGCAAGCACCTGCTGCGCGGGATCACTTTCGGAGCGGTGCGCAAATGAGCGAGTTCTTTAACGGCCTGCTGCGCCTCAGACGCGGCCCCTGGGAGATGGTTGCGACCATCCTGATCGGCCTAGGTGTCTTCATGCTGATGCAGCCCTTCGTGATTTGGGCCTTCACCTATTCCTTCATCGTCACGCTGGTTGGCACGGTGATGTTCATCATCGTCAGCCATTTTCCGGAGGGTGAGTGATGCTGATCTCGACCTGTGGCATCCTGCCGGTCCGCGATCTGGACGTGACGGCCGAATTCTACACCAAGCTGGGGTTCAAGGAGACGGGGCGTTGGACGGGCAGTGGCTATCTGATCATGGTGATGGACACGGTCGAGGTGCATTTCGCCCACAACCCCGAGAACGATCCTGCGACAAGCCAGTGTGCGATCTACATCCGCACCGATGATGTCGACACCCTGAGCGCGCATATCGAGACGCTCGGCATCCCGGCTGAGGGGTTCCCCCGATTCAAACCCGCCGAAGACAAGAGCTGGGAGATGCGCGAGCTGCATCTGTTGGACCCGGACGGCAATCTCTTACGCATAGGGCAGTTCATGTAATGGCGCAGATCAAGATCAATAACATCCGCAAGGAGTTCGGCGATTTCGTCGCCGTAAAGGAAAGCTCCTTCACGATCGAGGATGGCGAGTTCTTCATGCTGCTGGGCCCGTCCGGCTGCGGCAAGACCACCACCTTGCGGATGATCGCGGGGCTGGAGCTGCCGACCGCGGGCGAGATTTACCTTGATGGTGAAGAGATCAGCCAGCGCCCGCCCTCGCAGCGCGACATTGCCTTCGTGTTCCAGATGTTCGCGCTCTATCCGCATATGAATGTGCGCAAGAACCTCAGCTACCCGCTGGTCAGCCAGGGCATGCCCCGCGCGCAGGTCAAGGCGAAGGTGGAAGAGGTCGCGGGCATTCTTGGGATCACCGATATTCTGAGCCGCCCCGTTGGTGGGCTGTCTGGCGGCGACCGCCAGCGCGTGGCCCTTGGCCGCGCCATCGTGCGCGACCCCAAGGCGTTCATGATGGACGAGCCGCTGGGTGCCTTGGATGCGGAATTTCGCGAACACATGGCCGAAGAGCTGCGCGCGCTTCACGACCGGATGGGGGCCACGACCGTCTACGTGACCCATGACCAGCTCGAGGCGATGCAGATGGGCGACAAGATCGTCGTGATGAACAACGCTGTGGTCGAACAGTTCGGCACGCCGCAGGAAATCTACGACAAGCCCGCCACGATGTTCGTGGCCGACTTCATCGGCTCCCCTTCGATGAACTTCCTGCGGTTCGAAGGGGCGGTGGCCGGCGGCGCGCAGCATGTGGAGCTGAACGGCCAAAAACTTGGCGTCCCCGCCCAGCGGCAAGGGGCGTCCGGCAATCTGGTTTTCGGCGTCCGGCCCGAACATGTGACCCTGTCCGACAGCGGCGACTACCGGGGCGAGGTGATGGCGGCCGAATACCTCGGCACGACCCAGATCATCACGCTCGACACGCCCAATGGCGAGCTGAAAGCGCGCATCGATAGCAGCCTGACGGCCAATGTCGGCGAAAAGGTCGGCCTGAGTTTCGAGGCCCCCAAAGTCACGCTCTTTGACGAGGCCAATGGCCAGGCCCTGATCTCGGAGCTTAACGAAGGGGTGCTGGCCCATGGCTGAGGTGATCCTGAAAAACCTGACCAAGATGTTTGGCAGCGATGTGGGCGTCGAAGATATGACGATGACGATCCCCGATGGCTCTTTCGTCGTACTGCTAGGCCCCACGGGCGCGGGCAAGACGACGACCCTGCGTCTGATCTCGGGGCTGGAGACCGCCGACAAGGGCGAGGTCTGGATCGGCGGGCGCAACGTGGCGGGCGAGACGCCCGCGCAGCGTGATGTGGCGATGGTGTTCCAGCAGTACTCGCTCTACCCGCACCTGTCGGTGCGCGAAAATCTCGAATTTCCGCTGAAATCCCCGATCCTGAAGACGCCCAAGCCCGAGATTGACCGCAAGGTGAACGAGGTGGCCGAGGTGCTGCAGATCAGCCACAAGCTCGACAACAAGGCGACGGCCTTGTCGGGCGGCGAGATGCAGCGGGTCTCCATCGGGCGCGCGCTGGTGCGCGAGCCTGCGATCTACCTGATGGACGAGCCGCTCAGCTCGCTCGACGCCAAGCTGCGCACCGACCTGCGGGTCGAGCTGAAGCGCATCCATGCGAGCCTTGGCGCGACGCTGCTTTACGTGACCCACGACCAGATCGAGGCGATGACGATGGCCTCCCATGTGGGCGTGCTGGATCATGGGCGGCTGGTGCAGTTCGGCACCCCGCGCGAGATCTACGAGAACCCCAATTCGCTTTATGTGGCGAGCCGGCTCGGCCAGCCGCGCATCAACATCCTGCCCGCTGATCTGTTCGGCGGCGGCGCGCCTTCGGGGGCCATCAATATCGGAATGCGTCCGGAACATATCCAGCAGGGCGACGGGCTGGAGGCCGAAGTGCAGCGTGTCGAACACCTGGGCGATCAGAACCGCCTGCATCTGAAGCTCGGCAGCCACGCCATCACCACCATCGCCGACCCGGCCACGGATTACGCCCCCGGCGCGCATATCAAGATCGCGCCGCGCAACCCGCTTTACTTTGACGCCGCGGGCAACCGCATTCGCTGAAGGAGACCCAAGAGATGAACCAATTTATCAATGCCAAAGACACGCTGGTCACCGACGCGATAGACGGGCTCCTCGAAAGCTCCGGCGGTGCGCTGACCCGGCTCGACGGCTACCCGCATATCAAGGTGGTTTGCCGCAGTGACTGGGACAAATCCAAGGTCGCGCTGATCTCGGGCGGCGGCTCGGGCCACGAGCCCGCCCACGCAGGCTTCGTCGGCGCAGGCATGTTGACCGCGGCGGTCTGTGGCGAGGTCTTCGCCTCGCCGTCCGTCGACGCGGTGCTGGCGGGTATTCTGGCGGTGACCGGCCCGGCGGGCTGTCTGCTGATCGTGAAGAACTACACTGGCGACCGATTGAATTTCGGCCTTGCCGCAGAGCGCGCGCGGGCCTTTGGCCTGAAAGTCTCCATGGTCGTCGTCGATGACGACATCGCACTGCCGGATCTACCGCAGGCCCGCGGTGTCGCGGGAACCTTGTTCGTGCACAAGATCGCGGGCGCGATTGCCGAAGCGGGGGGTGACCTGACCGCCGTCAGCGACGCCGCGATCCAAGCCATCGAAGGCATGGCCTCCATCGGCAAATCGCTCGACACCTGCACCGTGCCCGGCTCGTCGAAGGAAGCGCGCATCGCACCAGGCATGGCCGAGCTGGGCCTTGGTATCCATGGCGAAGCGGGCGTCGAACAGGTGGCCTTCTCGGATGCCAAAACCGCGATGGACATGGTGCTGGACAAGCTCGCGCCCAGCATGACCGGCGGCGCGTACGTCGCACTGCTCAACAATCTCGGCGCGACCACGCCGCTGGAGATGAGCGTGCTCGCTCATGAGCTGGCGACCTCCGATAAAGCAAGCAGGATCAAGCACATCATCGGCCCCGCGCCGCTGATGACCGCGCTGGATATGCACGGCTTCTCGGTCTCGATCCTTCCGGTTGATGACAGCAACCTCGCCCATTTGCAGGCCCCCGTCGGCCCCGCCGCCTGGCCCGGCATGCACACACTGGTCGAGCCGCCCGTGATCCCGCTGCCCGATGGTCTCAGCCCGATCCAGCCGATCCCGTCCGAGAACCCCGAAGTGCGCGCAGTAATCGAAGAGGTCTGCAATCTGCTCATCAGCTCCGAGGCCGATCTGAACCAGCTCGACGCCAAGTCCGGCGACGGCGACACGGGCAGCACGCTCAAAACCGCCGCGCAGGCATTGAAAGACGCGCTCGACCGGATGCCGCTGGCGGACCTGACGCAATTCTACCGCGCGCTGAGTAACGAGCTGAGCCAGACGATGGGCGGCTCGTCCGGCATCATCCTGTCGATCTTCTTCGGGGCCGTGGGCGACGCGTCGGCTAATGGTAAACCGCTGGCCTCGGCCTTGCTGGCGGGCTTGCGGCGGATCAGCGAGGTCGGCGGGGCCGAGAAGGGCGACCGCACCATGATAGACGCGCTCGAGCCAGCCTTGACCGCCCTTCCACAAGGGCTGACTGCCGCGGCTCAGGCCGCCCGCGATGGGGCCGATGGCACCGCGAAGATGGGCAAGGCCAAGGCGGGCCGCTCGTCCTATGTTCCCGAGGAGAACCTGATCGGTCATAACGACCCCGGCGCCGAGGCCGTCGCCCGGCTGTTCGAGCAGCTCGCCAACGTCAGGGAATAGCGGATGAGCAAACACCACCTCTCGAAACCCAAACCCACCGCGCATGACGTGGCCCGCGAAGCGCGTGTCAGCCTTGCGACCGTGGACCGGGTTCTCAACAAACGAGAGGGGGTGCGCGCCAAGACGGTAGAGCGGGTCAACGGCGCAATCGAAAAGCTTGGATATGTCCGCGATCTGACGGCGGCCAATCTGGCCCGGCAGCGCACATACCGCTTCGTCTTCGTGCTGCCCGACGGGCAAGGTCAGTTCCTGACGGGCTTGCGCAAATCCATCGCCGAGGCGGTCGAAAATGCCGCTTATGAGCGCGTCGCGGCCCGCACCATTCTGATCTCCAACCGCGACAATTCCAAGCTGGTCAAAGAGCTGCAAGCGCTTGATCCGGCGGAGATTGACGGGCTCGCGATCATGTCCAACGAGACGCCCATCGCGCGCGACACGATTGCGCGGATGAAGAAACACGGCGTTGCCGTCGTCTCGCTGGTGGCCGACCAGCCCAATTCCGAGCGGGATCACTTCGTGGGCTTCGACAACGTCTCTGCCGGGCGCACGGCGGGCACGCTCTTGGGCCGTTTCGCGGGCGAGCGGCGTGGCAAGGTCGCGGTCGTCGTGACCTCGATGCAGGCGCGCGACATGATCGAACGCCGCCTCGGGTTCGACGCGGTCATGCGCGCGGAATTTCCCAACCTGACCCCGCTGCCCAGTATTGAGGCCTATGACGACCCGGAAACCGCCGAAGAGCTGACCCTGCGCTGCCTGCGTGAAAACAGCGACGTGGTGGCGGTCTACTCCGCCGGTGCCAGCGTGCGCGGCGTCGCGGCGGCGCTCACGACATTTAACGCCAAGCAGCGCATCCTGTGCATCGACCACGAGCTGACGGACAATTCTCGCGACCTGCTGGAGGCCGGGGTGCTCGACGCCGTGATCAACCAGAACTCCGGCCATCTGGCGCGCTCGGCGCTGCGGGTGATGCGGGCGAAATGCGACAACGCGCCGGTGCTGGCAAGCCAGGAACACATCCGGATCGAGGTCTTGATCCGCGAGAACCTGCCGCCCCGGCCCGAGCCGGAATAGCACAGACACGATTTGGGAGGAGAGAGATCATGAAAACCATCAAGGGTCCGGCGCTGTTTCTGGCGCAATTCGCAGGCGACGACGCCCCGTTCAATTCCTGGGACGCGATTACGAAATGGGCCGCCGATTGCGGCTACAAAGGCGTGCAGGTGCCCAGTTGGGACGGGCGGCTCTTCGATCTCGCCAAGGCGGCCGAAAGCAAAGATTATTGCGACGAATTCAAGGGCCAGGCGGCGGCCAACGGCGTCGAAGTGACCGAGCTGTCGACCCACCTGCAAGGCCAGCTTGTGGCCGTGCACCCTGCCTATGACGCGGCCTTCGACGGCTTCGCGGACCCGTCCGTGCACGGCAACCCGAAGGCCCGGCAGGAGTGGGCGGTCGATCAGGTGATGAAGGCGATCAGCGCCTCCGCCAATATGGGCATCAAGAACCACGTCTCCTTCTCCGGCGCGCTGGCGTGGCCCTACGTCTACCCTTGGCCGCAGCGCCCGGCGGGTCTGATCGAGACGGCGTTTGACGAGCTGGCCAAGCGGTGGCGGCCCATCTTGGATCATGCCGAAGAGAATGACGTCAACATTTGCTACGAAATCCACCCGGGCGAGGATCTGCATGACGGCGTGACCTTCGAGATGTTTCTGGAGCGCGTCGACAACCATGCGCGCTGCAACATGCTCTACGATCCGTCGCATTACGTGCTGCAATGCCTCGACTACCTAGACAACATCGACATCTACAAAGACCGCATCAAGATGTTCCACGTCAAGGATGCCGAGTTCAATCCAACCGGGCGGCAAGGCGTCTATTCCGGCTACCAGAGTTGGGTCGATCGGGCCGGGCGCTTCCGCTCGCTTGGCGACGGGCAGGTCGATTTCGGCGCGGTTTTCTCGAAGATGGCGGCCAATGATTTCGACGGCTGGGCCGTGGTGGAATGGGAATGCTGCCTCAAGCACCCGGAGGACGGCGCGCGGGAAGGGGCGCAGTTCGTCTCCGACCACATCATCCGCGTGACCGAGCGCGCCTTCGATGACTTCGCCGATGGCGGCACTGACGAGGCGGCCAACCGCAAGATGCTGGGGATCGACTGATGGCACGGATCAGACTTGGCATGGTGGGCGGCGGCAATGACGCGTTTATCGGCGGCGTGCACCGCATCGCATCACGCATCGACGACCGCTACGAGCTGGTCGCGGGCGCTCTATCCTCGACCCCCGAGAAAGCGAAGGCGTCGGGGGAGGCGTTGGGCATGCCGCGCATCTATAGCGACTTCAAGGAGATGGCGATCCGCGAGGCGCGGCTGAAAAACGGGATCGAGGCGGTCTCCATCGTGACGCCCAATCATGTCCATTACGCCGCCGCCCGGGAGTTCCTGAAACGCGGCATCCACGTGATCTGCGACAAGCCGCTGACCTCGACTTTGGCGGATGCGAAGAAGCTGGTGAAGGCGGCGGAAAGCTCCGATGCGCTGTTCGTGCTGACCCACAACTACACCGGCTACCCGATGGTCCGCCAAGCCCGCGAGATGGTCGCAAGCGGCGCGATTGGCAAAATCCGTGTGGTGCAAGTGGAGTATCCGCAAGACTGGCTGACCATCGAGCAGGACTTCAAACAGGCCGAATGGCGCACGGACCCGGCGCGCTCGGGCGCGGGCGGCTCCACCGGTGATATCGGCACCCACGCGCATAATCTGGCCTGCTTCATCACGGGGTTGGAGGTCGAAAGCCTCGCCGCTGATCTGGAGGCTTTTGTGCCGGGGCGGCAGGTCGATGACAACGGCCACGTCATGCTGCGCTTTAGGGGCGGGGCCAAGGGGATGCTCTGGTGCAGCCAGGTCGCGCCGGGCAACGAGAACGCCTTGCGCATCCGCGTCTATGGCGAAACCGGGGGGCTCGAATGGGCGCAGGAAGACCCGAATTACCTGTGGTATACGCCGTTTGGCGAGCCGAAGCGCCTGATCACCCGGGGTGGCGCGGGCGCGGGCGATGCCGCGGCCCGGATGAGCCGCGTGCCGCCGGGCCATCCCGAGGGCTATCTGGAAGGTTTCGCCAATATCTACTCGGAAGCCGCTGACGCGATCGAGGCACATCGCGACGGATCAAAGCCTGATCCGGCGGTGACCTACCCCACGATTACCGATGGTCTGCGCGGGGTGCAGTTCGTCGACGCCTGCGTGCGCTCGTCCGCACGCAACGCCGCATGGGTGACGCTGGATCGGTGACTTTGTGCGCGGGCGCAGAGTTTCTGCGCCTGCACGCGACACAAATCGTGGCAATTTGGAAAAATGACCGACTGGACCGTGGACAAAAACGGACCATGCTTCATGTCTTTATCAATCCCCGTCCCCTCGGCTGCCAAGGGAGCCTATGATGCCGCGTTTCTTGACCCTTTTGACCGTCCTGTCTGTTCTGATGTGGCCTGCCCTCGCCACGGCCCAACAAAAGGAGACCGTGAAACCCGTCAAGCTGCTTGAGCTTTCGGATCGCGGTGGCGGTATCACCCGGCAGTTTTTCGGCACGGTGGTTGCGCGCCAGACTGTGGATCTGGCCTTTCAGGTGCCCGGGCAAATCCTGAAGCTCCCCGTGATTGAGGGCGAAGTGACACCCAAGGGCGAGATGGTCGCGCAGCTGGACCTCGTACCGTTTGAGCTGACATTGGAGCAGGCGCGGTTGCAAAAAGGGCAGGCGGATCGGGCCGTGGCGCGGTACGAACAGCTTAGCGGTGCGGCCGTCAGCGAAGTGACTGTTGAGGATTCGCGCACGCAGGCCGGGCTTGCCGGTGTTTCCGTCAGCAACGCCGAGAACGATCTGGGCCACGCCACGCTCTACGCGCCCTTCGACGCCTTGGTGGCTGAGCGTATGGTCGAAAATTTCACGACCATCAGCGCGGGTACACCGGTGGTCCGACTGCATGACATGTCCGAGCTGCGTATCGAGATTGATGTGCCGGAGGTGCTGTTCCAGCGCGCGGGCGCCGACCCGGATGTGACGGTGACGGCCCGCTTCCCTGCCAGCGACGAGGTGTTCCCGCTGGAGGTCCGTGAGTTCAAAGCGCAGGCCTCTGCCGTGGGGCAGTCGTTCCAGATCACCTTCGGGATGGAGCCGCCGGAGAACCTGCCGATCCTTCCCGGTGCCTCGGTCACTGTGACGGCTGAGTTCAATGACGACCGGTCCGGCCTGCGCGTCCCGGCTTCAGCACTGGTTCCGGGAGACGGTGACAGCCTTCGCGCGATGGTCTTTGAGCAGGGTGAGGGTGACATTGGCACCGTGCGCGCGGTCGAGGTGCTGGTCGAACCGCTGGCCACCGGCGAGATCCGCGTGCGGTCAGGGTTGTCGGCGGGTGATGAGATCGTCGTGATGGGCGCCAAGTCGTTGAAAGACGGCGAGAAGGTGCGCCGCTTCACCGGCTTTGACGGGTAGGCCCACACCATGAACATCGCACGGCTCGCCATCGAAAAGCAGGTTCTGTCCTGGATGATCATTCTGATCTGCCTGTTTGGCGGTATTTGGGGGTTCTTCTCGCTCGGGCGGCTCGAGGACCCGGCCTTCACCATCAAGCAGGCCATCATCATCACAGAGTACCCCGGTGCCACGGCGGCCGAGGTCGCCGAAGAGGTATCCGAGCCGCTGGAATCCGCGATCCAGAAGATGGGCGAGCTGAAGCGGGTGACGTCGATCAACTACCCCGGCTTCTCGCGCATCGAGATTGAAATCAAGGACAGCTACGGTGGCGACGAACTGCCCGCCGTATGGACGGATTTGCGCGCCAAGGTGCGCGATGCCGCCCGGGGCTTGCCCACGGGCGTGGGCGAGCCGCTGGTCAATGACAGCTTCGGGGACGTGTTCGGCATCTACTACGCCATCACCGCCGAAGGGTTCACTGATGCCGAAAAGCACGAACTGGCCACCTTTCTGCGGCGCGAGTTGCTCACGGTCGAGGGCGTGTCCGATGTGCAGGTCTCGGCCCTGCCACCAGAGGTCATCTATGTGGAGCCGGACCTCGCCCTGACGGTCAACCAGAACATCGCGCCGGGCACCATCGTGAACGCCATTGCCAATGCCAATTCCGTCGCCGCGGCGGGCAGTATCGGGGACACCCGCCTGCAACGCCCCGAAGGCAATGACACGGTGAGCGAGATCGAGGGGCTGAGCGTGGGCTTTCAGGGCGAGGTGATCAACCTTGTCGATGTCGCGGAGGTCTACCGCGGACGCAACACGGATCCTTCCCTGATCATGCGCTATAACGGGGTCGAGGCGTTCACGCTCGGCATCGCCGGGCTCTCGAGCGAGAACATCGTCGATGTCGGCAACCGTGTGGACGCCAAGCTGGCGGAGCTGGACACGGAAATCCCGGTGGGCGTCGAGTTGAACCCGATCTACCAGCAGCATGTGGTGGTGGACGAGGCCTCGAACGGATTTTTGGTCAACTTGGCGATGTCCGTGGGCATTGTGGTCGCCGTGCTTGCCATCGCCATGGGCTGGCGGGCGGCCATCGTGGTGGGCTCGACGCTGCTTCTGACGGTCTCGGGCACGATGTTGTTCATGTATATCTTCGGCATCGAGATGGAGCGCATTTCGCTCGGCGCCCTGATTATCGCTATGGGCATGCTCGTCGACAACGCGCTGGTTGTGGCCGAGGGCATGCAGATCGCGATGCAGCGCGGCAAGTCCTCGCGGGAAGCAGCGGACGAGGCCGCAGGCAAGACCCAGATCCCGCTGCTGGGTGCGACCGTCATCGGCATCATGGCCTTCGCGGGCATCGGGCTGAGTCCGGATGCCACGGGCGAGTTCCTGTTCTCGCTCTTCGCGGTCATCGGCATCTCGTTGCTGCTGTCCTGGGTTCTGGCGTTGACGGTGACGCCGCTCTTCAGCCACTACTTTTTCAAGCAGGGCATGGGCGGCGAAGAGGATGCCTACGGTGGCCCCCTGTTCCGTGCCTACGGCGCGACGCTGCGCGGGGCGCTGAAGGCCCGCTGGCTGGTGATCCCGATGCTCGTGGGCATCACGGCCGCCTGTTTCTGGGGCTTCGGGCAGGTCAAGCAGCAGTTCTTCCCCGACAGCAATACGCCGATCTTTCTGGTGCACTATAAGCTGCCGCAGGGCACGCAGATCGAGACGACGTCCGAGGATCTGACACAGGTGGAAGACTGGCTGGCCGGGCGGGACGACGTCGTGTCGGTCTCTACCTTCGTAGGGCAGGGCGCGGCGCGCTTCATCCTGACCTATGCGGCCGAGGAGCCCGATCCAAGCTACGGCCACATGCTGATCCGCACCGAGACGCTCGAACAAATCCCGCCGCTTGCCGCCGCGTTGGAGGATTTCGCAGTGCAGGCGTTGCCAGCGGGATTGCTGCGCACCCGGCGGCTGGTCTTCGGCCCCGGTGGGGGCGATCCGATAGAGGTGCGCGTGTCGGGTTCTGACCCGGATGTGCTGCGCGAGATCAGTGAGCGGGTGATCGACACGATCAACGAGACCTCCGACACGATCCTGCATGCCCGCACCAACTGGTACGAGCCGCAGATCGCGCTGCGGCCGATCTACGCCGTGGACCGGGCCCAGACCGCAGGTATCAACCGCGAGGATGTAGCGACGGCCACCCTGTTCGCCACGGATGGTATCTCGGGCGGGGTGTACCGCGAGGGCGACCGGCAAATCCCGATCATCGTGCGCGCACCCCGGGAGGCGGATCTGACGCTGTCCGATCAAGTGATCTTCTCGGAGGGCAGCGGGACCTTCATCCCGCTTGAGCAGGTGATCGACGGGTACAGCTACGAGGTCGAGAACACGGTGATCCACCGGCGCGACAGGCTGTCTACGATCACCGTGGCGGGCAACATCCCTTCGGATATAACCGCCGCTGACGCGCGCGCGGGCATCGTCAAGGCCATCGAAGCCATCGAAGTTCCGATCGGCTATCAGTTGGAATGGGGCGGTGAGTTTGAAAGCTCCGGCGAGGCGCAGGCGAGCCTTGGCCAGCAGCTGCCGCTAAGTTTCCTGATCATGCTCATCATCTCGATCCTGCTGTTCATGTCCCTGCGCCAGCCGCTGATCATCTGGCTTTTGGTGCCGATGTCGGTCAACGGCGTGGTGATCGGGCTGCTCATTACCGGCTTTCCTTTCAGCTTTACCGCGCTGCTTGGCCTGCTCAGCCTTTCGGGCATGTTGATCAAGAATGGCATCGTTCTGGTCGAGGAAATCGACATCGTCCGCCGCGAAGGCCGCGCGCTGTTTGAGGCGATTGTAGAGGCCTCCACCTCGCGCCTGCGCCCGGTCATGCTGGCCGCCGCCACGACGATCATGGGAATGATCCCGCTTCTGGGCGACGCGTTCTTCAAGTCAATGGCCGTCACCATCATGGGCGGTCTGGCCTTCGCAACAATCCTGACCCTGATCGCCGCGCCGACCTTCTACTACGTGCTGTTCAGGCGCGACGAGGCGCGCGAGCAGGAGGAAGGGGCCGAACCAGCCGCCGCCTAACCCGCGTGCTTTGTGCAAGACAGGGGCGCGGGGCTCGGCCATAGTTGCGGAATGAGCCTCGCGACCGCGCCAAAGGCCGTCTTCACGACCGGCAACCTGATGGGCCATGTCACGCGCATGTCCTTCACCGCAAGCATCGGCCTGATGGCGATCTTCGCGGTCGATCTGGTCGACATGATCTTCATCTCCATGCTGGGCAATGCGGCGCTGGCGGCCGCTGTGGGTTACGCGGGCACGATCATGTTTTTCACCAACGCGGTCAGCATCGGGTTGTCGATCGCCGCCGGTACCTTGGTGGCGCAAGCCATCGGTGCGGGCCGGGCGGAGGAGGCGCGCGAGCGCGCGACCAGCGTCGCGGTCTATGCAGGGCTTGTCGGACTGATCATCCCGGGGCTGATCCTGTGGAACCTTGACGCCTGCCTGTCGCTTCTGGGCGCGTCAGGAGAGACGCTGCCGATGGCGCGCAGCTACCTGTTCATCCTGCTGCCCACTTCGGTATTTCTTGGCGTCGCAATGACCGCCATGGCGGTCCTGCGGGCCTATGGCGACGCGAAGCGGTCGATGTATGCGACGCTGTTTGGCGGCATCGCCAACGCCGTGCTCGACCCGATCTTCATCTTCGCGCTCGGTCTGGGGCTTCAGGGTGCGGCGATTGCCTCCGTCATCGCGCGGATTGTGGTTTTCTACTATGCGATCTCCCCCGCGATCCGAGTCCATGACGGCTTCGCGTGGCCCAGCGTCTCGCGGGTCCTGCAGGACACGCGCGCCGTCGCGGGCCTCGCCGCGCCTGCGGTGCTGGCCAATGTCGCAACGCCCGTGGGCTCCGCCATCGTCCTGCGCCAGATGGCGCAGCACGGTACGGATGCGGTGGCGGGCATGGCGATCATCGGACGGCTGATGCCGGTGACGTTTTCGGTGATCTTCGCGCTGTCCGGGGCCATCGGGCCGATCATCGGGCAGAATTTCGGGGCCAAACTGCTTGACCGCGTCCATGACGCCTATCTCGACGCGCTGAAATTCGTGGCCCTCTATGTGCTGGGCGCGGCGCTGATCCTGTTCCTCGCCCGTGGCCTGCTCGCCGACGCGTTCGGCGCCACCGGCCTCGCGCGCGATCTCGTGCTTCTCTTCTGCGGCCCGCTTGCGCTGACCTACATGTTCAACGGCGCGATCTACGTCTCAAACGCGGCGTTCAACAACCTTGGCCGCCCGGTCTATTCGACGCTGGTCAATTGGGGCACCTACACGCTGGGGACCTTGCCCTTCGTTATGGCGGGCTCCGCTCTCTATGGCGCGCCGGGCATTCTGATCGGTCAGGCGCTGGGGACGGCGCTGTTCAGCATTGGCGCAGTGGCCGTTGCCCTACGTCTCACCCGCGCACCCGACCCGGCGAAGAAGACGCCCGTGTTTCGCAGCCGCGAGCTACAGGTGACCTGCCAAAGGCAGCATTGAGCGCGAGGGCATCGCCAGCCCGCAGTCTGGCAATGCCTCAGATTTCTAAAGTGGATAGCTCGGCAGCTGTCGGAATGCGTCTTTCAACGCATCGCCCCAACCCGAAGAGATCGCGGCGTAGGTCGGGTCGTCTGCCTCGATCCGCAGCTGGCGCGCGGTAGAGAAGCTGTCGGCCTCGTAGAGATGCAAATCGAACGGTAGCCCCACGGACAGGTTCGACTTCACAGTCGAGTCGAACGAGACGAGCAGCAGTTTCACCGCATCCTCGAAGCTCATATCGGCGTCATAGGCGCGCACGATGATGGGCTTGCCATACTTGGTCTCGCCGATCTGGAAGAACGGCGTGTCGGCGGTGATCTCGATGAAATTGCCTTCGGGGTAGACCATGAAGATCGTCGGCTGCCCGTCGGCAATTTGACCGCCGACAATGACCGAGGCGGAGAACTGCTCGCCCGCGCTTTGCCCGTTGGGCGAGCTGTCCGCGATGACCTCTTTCAGGGTAGCGCCCACAAGGCGGGCCACCTGGAACATGGTCGTGGCCTTCAAAATGCTGGGGTCACGGTCATCAACGGCCTTGGAGCGTTCCTCCAGCAGGCTGATCATGCTCTGCGTCGTGGCCAGATTGCCCGCCGTCATGATGGTGATCGCGCGCTCGCCGGGTATTTCCCAGGTGAACATCTTCTTGGAGGTCGCGAAATTGTCCACGCCCGCGCTGGTGCGGGTGTCGGCCATAAAGACGAGGCCGCGGTCAAGCCGCATGCCGATGCAGTAGGTCATTGTGTTGGATCCAAAACCGGTTACGCGGCTATATCTATTGCTGCACCTGCAGGGATACAATCATCTCTTCGCCTGCGCTGCCGATACGTAACCCTTCGATCGGCGCGGCGTCACGGGCATCGCGCCCAATGGCAAGGCGGACGTATTTCTCGTCTGGCGAGATGCCGTTGGAGACATCGAAGCCGACCCATCCCAGCCCGTCAATATGCGCCTCGGCCCAGGCGTGGCTTGCATCTTGATCCACCCGGTCGGTCATCATCAGGTAGCCGCTGACATAGCGCGCGGGCACGCCCGCTGCCCGGGCGGCGGCCACGAAGATTTGCGCGTGATCCTGGCAGACCCCGGTTTGGCCCGCTAGGGCCTCTTCGGCGGTAGTGTGGGAATGGGTCTCGCCCAATGTGTAAGGCGCCGCATCAAGGATGGATTTCGACAGTGCGTGCAGCGCGCTCAGCAGATCGCCCTCGACGATCTTGGCCAGCGTCTTGATGCGCGGCCCGGGCTGGGTCTGCGCGGTGGCTTGCAGGAAGTGCCACAGCGGCGCGCGACCATAGACAGGGCCAAGCATGCCGGACAGGTCGTGCGTCTCGACCTCGCCCACGGCGGTGATCGCCAGCTCTTGTCCGCCGGGCGTCAGGCTGACGAGGTCGACCAGATTGCCGTAATGGTCGGTATAGCCCGTCTCGATCTTGCCGCCGGTGACCTCGATCTCCCATGCCTTCGGGGTTTGCAGCGCATTCGCCTGCGGGCGCAGGCGCACCTTTTGCAGCGCGTAATCCACCGGCTGATCGTAGCTGTATCGCGTTGTGTGATTGATCTTGAGAAGCATCAGTTGATGAACCTGTAATCCTGTTCGATCTGTCCCGCCAGCGCGGCGGTGTCGTCGATGATCGAGCCAAGGAACTCGTGCAGCCCCTCCTCGAAAATTGCGTCGATGTCGCGGTCTTTCAAACGGGCGCGCAAGGTCTCCGACATATCGTGAGACGGCAGACGCGCGCCGTAATCGTCGGCAAGAAAGCCCAGATTGTCTACGATTTGAGCCGCGCAAAACGACAGCGAGCGCGGCATGCGCCGGTCGAGGATCAGGAACTCCGCGATGCCCGAGGCGGTGTAATCCCCATCCATGGCCCAGCGGTAGGACCGGTGAGCCGAGACCGAGCGCAGCAGCGTCTCCCACTGCACATTGTCCAGCCGGCTGCCCACAAAGGACGCCGCCGGGAGCAACGCGTAGTATTTGACGTCGAGGATGCGCGCCGTGCTGTCCATGCGCTCGATGAAGGTGCCAAGCCGGGCGAAGTCGTACATGTCGTTGCGCAACATCGTACCGTGCAGCGCGCCGCGCACCAGCGCCGATTGCTGCCGGATCGACGCCAACACAGTTGGCAGTTCTGTCTCCGCCACAGGCTCTTTCAGCAGGTCGTTCAGCACCATCCACGTCTCGTTCACCGCCGACCACACTTCGGTGGTCAGCGCGGTGCGGACCAGCCGCGCATTGTCGCGCGCCGATTTCATCACCGACAGAACAGAGGACGAATTGGCACTGTCACGCAGCAGGAAGTCGATGACATTCGCCGCGCTGTAGTCGCCATGCCGCGCGTCATAGGCGGGCTGCACCGCCGAGGTCGCAATGACCGAGCGCCATTCGCTTTCGGCATTGTTCGACCGGGTCAGCGCGATGCGAAACCCGGCCTCGCACAGCCGCGCTGTGTTCTCGGCCCGCTCAAGATAGCGGAACATCCAGAAGAGGCCGCCTGCAGTCTTGCCAAGCATATCAGTCCTCCAGAACCCAAGTGTCTTTGGTGCCGCCGCCCTGGCTGGAATTGACCACCAGGCTGCCCTCTTTCAGGGCCACGCGTGTCAGCCCGCCCGGGGTGATGTTGACCCCGTCGGGCGACATTAGTGCAAAGGGCCGCAGGTCCACGTGGCGCGGAGCCAGCCCCTTCTTGGTGAAAATCGGCACAGTCGACAGCGCCAGCGTCGGCTGGGCGATGTAGTTGGCGGGGCGTGCGCGCAGCTTCTCGGCGAAGGCCTCGATCTCTTTCTTCGACGCGGCGGGGCCGACCAGCATGCCGTAGCCGCCGGAGCCGTGGACCTCCTTGACGACCAACTCAGACAGGTTGTCGAGCACATATTGCAGGCTGTCGGGCTCCGAGCAGCGATAGGTCTCGACGTTCTTAAGAATTGCGGGCTCGCCGGTATAGAACTCCACGATCTCCGGCATGTAGCTGTAGATAGCCTTGTCGTCCGAGACGCCGGTGCCCGGCGCGTTCGTAATGGTGATGTTGCCCGCGCGGTAGACATCCATGATCCCCGGCACGCCAAGCATGCTGTCGGGGTTGAAGGTCAGCGGGTCCAGATAGTCGTCATCAACCCGGCGGTAGAGCACGTCGATCACCTTGTAGCCGCGTGTCGTGCGCATCGCGATATGGCCATCGACTACGCGCAGGTCGTGGCCTTCGACCAGTTCGACGCCCATCTGGTCGGCGAGGAAGCTGTGTTCGTAATAGGCCGAGTTGTGAATGCCCGGTGTCAGCACTGCCACGCAGGGCTTGCCGCTGCATCCTTGCGGCGCGCACGCCTCCAGCGAGCGGCGCAGGTTCTTGGGGTAGTCGCTGACCCGCTGCACTTTGATCTTCGAGAACAGCTCCGGGAACATCTGCAGCATCGTCTCGCGGTTCTCGAGCATGTAGCTGACGCCCGACGGCGTGCGGGCGTTGTCCTCCAGCACGAAGAAATCATCCGGGCCGGTGCGCACGATATCCGTGCCGATGATGTGGGTGTAGACATTGCCCGGCGGTGAGAAGCCGATCATCTGCGGCAGGAACGCGTCATTGTTGGCGATCAGCGATTTCGGGACGACGCCCGCGCGCAGGATTTCCTGCCGGTTATAGATGTCATGCAGGAAGGCATTGATCGCCCGGACGCGTTGGTCGATGCCTTTCGAGAGCTTCAGCCATTCGTGCGCCGACAGGATGCGCGGCACCAGATCAAAGGGGATCAGCCGCTCTTCGGCGTCGGCCTGCCCGTAGACGTTGAAGGTGATGCCGGTGCGGCGAAAGAAGGCCTCTGCCTCTTGCGACTTCTTCGACAGGCGCTTCTTGTCCTGTGCGGAGAACCATCCGTCATAACTGCTGTAGGGGCCACGTGGGCCATCGACAGCCCCCATCTCATCAAAAAATCTGTTCTGTTCTGCCATGCCAAAAGGCTAACATCCGGTTTCGGGCGATACAACGCGATCGCAATTTGTCCTGCTCTCATTGGGTGCATTTGCCCAATTCGTGGGCAGTCACCCTTCGGGTGGGGTGCGGCGGCCCTTGCCGCCCGCCCCGCAAACTGGTTCGGTGGCACGCGGAGGAGGACACCCCATGCCATTGCTCGACGAGGATCGCCTGTTTCCCCCTGATTCTGAGATCCGTGCCCTGGCGCGCGGGCTGTACGAGGCCGTGCGCGACCTGCCGATTGTCAGCCCCCATGGGCATACCGACCCTGCGTGGTTCGCGCTGGACGAGGCCTTCGCCGACCCGTCTGCGCTGTTCGTGACACCTGATCATTACGTCTTCCGGATGCTGCATTCCCAAGGCATCCCGCTCAACGCGCTCGGTGTGCCGCGCCGCGATGGCGGTGCGGTCGAAAGCGACCCGCGGGCGGTGTGGCGGCTGTTTGCGCAGAATTATCACCTGTTCCGCGGCACGCCCTCGCGTCTGTGGATCGACCACGCGTTTCAGCATGTGTTCGGCGTGACCGAGCGACTGTCGGCGGACACGGCGGATGCGATCTATGACCAGATCGCAGGCAGCCTTGCCCAGCCAGAGTTCCGCCCCCGCGCGCTCTATGACCGTTTCGGGATCGAGGTAATCGCGACCACGGAAAGCCCGCTCGACGACCTCGCCCATCACCGCACGATCGCCGACAGCGACTGGCAGGGCCGCGTCATCACCGCCTACCGCCCAGACGCCGTCGTGGACCCAGATTTCGAGGGCTTTGCCGAGAATGTCGAACGCTTCGGTGCGCTCGCGGGCGAGGACGCGACCACATGGCAGGGCTACCTCGCCGCGCACCGCAACAGGCGGGCGTATTTCAAGACGGTCGGCGGTGCGACTTCGACCGATCACGGCCACCCCACGGCCCGGACCGAAGACTTGCCCCAGACCGAGGCTGCCGCCTTGTTCGTTCGCGCGTTGCAGGGCAAGTGCACTCCCGACGAGGCGGACCGTTTCCGCGGCCACATGCTGACCGAGATGGCGCGAATGAGCTTGGACGATGGCCTTGTCATGCAGCTGCATCCGGGCTCCGTGCGCAACCATTCCGGCGCGGTGTTCGACGCCTATGGGCGCGACAAGGGCTACGACATCCCGACGCGCGTTGACTACGTCACCGCCCTGCGCCCACTGCTGAACGCTGTGGGCGAGACCGACATGACGCTGATCATGTTCACCCTCGATGAAAGCTCCTATGCCCGGGAGCTGGCCCCCCTCGCAGGCGTCTACCCGGCGCTCAAACTCGGCCCTGCGTGGTGGTTCCACGACAGCGCCGAGGGCATGCGCCGCTTCCGCGAGATGACGACCGAGACGGCGGGCTTCTACAACACCGTGGGCTTCAACGACGATACCCGCGCGCTCTGCTCGATCCCTGCGCGCCACGACGTGGCCCGACGGGTGGATTGCGCCTATCTCGCGGGGCTGGTCGCGACAGGACGTCTGGCCGAGGATGAGGCACCCGAGGTCGCCCATGACCTCGCCTACCGCCTCGCCAAGGAGGCCTACAAACTGTGAGCGGAACCATCGTGCATCTGGGCCTTGGCGCGTTTTTCCGGGCGCACGGCGCGATTTATGTGGCCGATGCGCCGGGTGACTGGCGCATCATCGGCGTCTCCTTGCGCAGCCCATCCGTGCGCGACGCGCTTGTGCCCCAAGGCTGCGCCTATACCTCCGTCACGCTCGCCCCGGACGGCCTCCAGACCCGCCGGATCGAGGTGCTTGAAGACGTGCTTGTCGCGCCCGAGGAGCCGCGCGCCGTGCTCGATGCGATGGCCGCCCCGGACACCCATATCGTCTCGCTCACCGTGACGGAGAAGGGCTATTGCCACGCCCCGGCCACCGGCGCGTTGAACCCAGATCATCCTGATATCGTTCATGATTTGGCGAACCCTTTGCCCAAATCCGCCCCCGGCTTCCTGCTGCGCGCGCTCAGGATGCGCCATGATGCGGGGCTGGCGCCCTTCACGACGCTCAGCTGCGATAACCTGCCTGATAACGGCCCACTGGTGCGCGGCGTGGTGCTGGACCTCGCCCGCCTGATGGATCCCGATTTGGTCCCGTGGATCGAAGCCCATGCCCGCTTCCCGGCCACCATGGTCGACCGGATCACCCCCGCCACGACGTCGGACGATATTGCCCATGTGACCGAGCTGACCGGCTGGGCCGATGCCGCCCCCGTGATGCACGAGCCGTTCAAGCAATGGGTGATCGAGGATGATTTCGCAGGCCCCCGCCCGGACTTCGCCGCTGCCGGGGCCGAGGTGGTCCGCGACGTGGCCCCTTACGAGCATATGAAGCTGCGGATGCTCAACGGCACCCATTCCGCGCTGGCCTATCTGGGCTATCTCGCGGGGCATCAGACCATCGCTGAGACGATGCAGGACGCAGCCCTCGCGCGCTTCGTCGCCCGCATGTGGTCGGACGAGATCACGCCGACGATCACCGCCCCACCCGGTGTCTCGCTAGACGACTACGCTCACGCGCTGGCGCAGCGCTACGCCAACCCCGCGATCCAGCACCGCACATGGCAGATCGCGATGGATGGCAGCCAGAAGCTGCCGCAGCGCATCCTTGGCAGCCTGACCGAGAACCTCGCCGCCGGGCGCACCGCGCCGCGCCAGTGCCTCGCAGTGGCCGCTTGGATGCGCTACGTCTCCGGCACGGACCTGCAGGGCCAGCCCATCGATGTGCGCGATCCTTTGGCTGAGCCCCTCCGCGACCGCGCCACCTCTGAAGATCCCGTCGGTGCGCTGCTGGCGATGCGAGAGGTCTTCCCAGACGACACCGCCCGCCTTATCGAGCCCCCAGTGCGCGCGGCATTCGATGACCTGACCAAGCGCGGCGTCGCTGCCGCCATCGCCGCACTTTCATAAATCTGTTGACCCGACTCGGGCCCCGCTCCTAGCGTTCGAGAACAACTAGACACAGGTGTTTAGTGCCTGATCGGGAAGAGGGAGACCGGGTCCATGAAATCGCATTACGGGGTGGTCGTGATCGGCGGCGGCGTGGTCGGCACATCGGTGCTCTACCATCTGGCCAAGTTCGGCTGGACCGACGTCGCGCTGATCGAGCGTTCAGTTCTGACCGCGGGCTCCAGCTGGCACGCGGCGGGGGGCATCCATGCGCTGAACGCGGACCCGAACATCGCCCAGTTACAGGCCTACACGATCGACCTGCTGTCGGAGATCGAAGAGGAAAGCGGCCAGAATATCGGCCTGCACATGACCGGCGGCTTGACCATGGCGGGCACGCCGGACCGCTGGGAATGGCTGCAATCGGCCTACCGCACCTTCCAGTCTATCGGCATCGAAGACTGCCGCCTTGTCACGGTCGACGAGGCCTGCGAGCTGAACCCGATCATGTCCGGCGACGGCCTGTTGGGCGGCATGTGGGCCGACCGCGAAGGCTATATCGACACGACCGGCACCGTGCACGCCTATGCGGGCGCCGCCAAAAAGCGCGGGGCCGAAGTGATCGAGCATAACCGCGTGCTGGAGCTGAACCAGACCCTGCAGGGCTGGGACGTCGTCACTGAGAAGGGCACGATATCGTGCGAGCATGTGGTCAATGCGGGCGGGCTTTGGGCCAAGCAGGTGGGCCGCATGGCGGGGATCGAATTGCCGGTCTCGCCGCTCAACCACCACTACCTGATTTCCGACACGATCCCTGCATTGGAAGAGCTCGATTTCGAGGTGCCGATGACCGTCGACCTCGAAGGCTTCACTTATCTGCGCCAAGACCAGAAGGGCGTGCTGCTGGGCATCTACGAGATCGACCACCAGCACTGGATGATGGACGGCGCGCCGTGGGAATACGGGTTCGAGCTGCAGCAGGAAGACCCCGACCGGATCGAGAAAGAGCTAATCCTGGGCTTTGAACGCTACCCGGCCTTGCAAGACGTGGGCGTCAAGACCTGGGTCAACGGCGCCTTCACCTTCTCCCCCGATGGCAACCCGCTTGTCGGACCCGTGCCGGGCAAGCGCGGCTACTGGTCCGCTTGCGCGGTGATGGCGGGCTTCCTGCAGGGCGGCGGCGTCGGCAAGTCGCTGGCCGAATGGATGATCCACGGCGAGCCGGAGGCAGACGTCTTCGGCATGGACGTCGCCCGCTACGGCGTCTTCGCGGAGAACAAGCAGTACATCAAAGAGACGACCGGGCAGTTCTATTCCCGCCGCTTCGTGATGACCTACCCGAACGAGCAGCTGCCTGCCGGTCGCCCTCTGAAAACTGCGCCTGCCTTTAGCGATATGACCGCCGCAGGCGCACGCTGGGGCCAAAGCTATGACCTTGAAGTCCCGCTTTATTTCGCGCCCGAAGGTTTCGAGGAGACACCAACGCTCAAGCGCTCCAACGCCCATGACATCGTGGCCGAGGAATGCCGCAAGGTCCGCTCCGGCGTGGGTCTGCTAGACATCACCGGCTTCTCTCGGTTCGAGGTTTCGGGCGAGGGGGCGGAGGCTTGGCTTGCCAAGATATTCTCCACCGAGCTGCCCAAGCCGGGTCGCGCGCGGCTGGCGGTCATGCTGGGCCATGATGGGCGGCTGAAAGGCGATCTGACGCTGTTTAACTGGGGTGACGGCACCTACTGGATCATGGGCAGCTACTACCTGCGCGCGTGGCACATACGCTGGTTCAACGACCACATGGACGACGGGGTCACCATGCGCGATCTGGGCGAAGAGATGGCCGGATTCTCGCTGGCCGGTCCCAAATCCCGCGCAGTGATCGAGAAGCTGACAGACGGCCCCATAGGCGATCTGGGCTTTATGGGCTGCGGCCAGTTCGATATCGGCATGATCCGCGCCCGTGTCGCCCGCATGTCAGTCGCGGGTGAGCTGGGGTTCGAGATCAACTGTCGGATGGGTGACCACATCACCCTGCGTCGTACGCTGCTTGAGGCGGGCGCGTCGGAAGGCATCCATGAATACGGGTTCAACGCGCTCCTGTCGCTTCGCTTAGAGAAAAGCTTCGGCATCTGGTCCGCCGAGTTTACCCAAGGCTACACCGCGGGCATGACCGGCATGGATCGCTGGATCGATTGGGACCGAGAAGGGTTCGTCGGCCGCGACGCTGCTATTGCGGAGCGTGATGGCAGCGGCCCGGCCCAGCTGAAAGTCACGCTCGAGATCAACGCCGACGGTGCGGATGCATCGGGCTACGAGCCGATCTGGGCGGGCGAGGACAAGGTCGGCTTCGTGACCTCCGGCGGCTACGGGCACACGGTCGGCAAGTCGCTCGCTATGGCGCTGGTGAATGCCGATCAAGCCAAGCAGGGCACAGAGCTGACGGTCCATGTCGTGGGCGTCGCACGAACAGCCAAGGTCATCGCGCCGTCGCCGTATGATCCCTCCGGCACTGCGATGCGACGATGAGCGAGCGGCGCGGCAGACGCGGCATGGCAGGGGCGCACGCCGCCCCCGCCACCCGCGACGTCAACTACCGCCAGCTGAAAAACCCGTTGCCGCCGATGGATGTGTTCTCGCGCGACGAGATCACAAATATGCACGAAACCGCTCTGCGCACGCGGGCGCTGCTGCCCGAGGCCGCACTTGCAACAGCGCGCGACTTCTTCGAATACACGCTGGTGATCCACCATTTCGACTCGCTGCAGGATCTTATCGCCAAAAGGGCAAAGGCGGGCGGCGCGCCGCCTGAAAGCTGATGGGCCGCCGTCTTCTGCACCGCGACGACCCCGCCAAGGCGGAGCTGATCGGCAACATCAAAGTCACCCGCGAGGATTGGTTGGGCGCGGCGCTCGACGCCCTGATCGACGGCGGCGAGGAGCAGGTGAAGGTCAAGGTGCTGGGGGAGCGCATGGGCGTCTCACGCTCCAGCTTCTATTGGTATTTCGACAGCCGCCAGGACCTGCTCGACGCGTTGCTGGACCATTGGCAGCACTGCAATACGGCCGCCCTGATCGCGCAGTCCCGCAAGACCGCGGCGACAATCACCGAGGCGGTTTGCAACGTGCATCACTGCGTGATCGACGCGGCGCTTTTCGACAACCGGCTCGATTTTGCGATCCGGGACTGGGCCAAGCGGGACGTTGCGGTGCGCGCGGTCCTGACCACGTCGGAAGAGGCCCGCGTGCAGGCCCTGACCGAGATGTTCGAGCGGTTCGACTACGCGCCCACCGACGCTTTCGCGCGGGCCCGGGTGCTCTACTTTATGCAGGCGGGCTATGACGCCGCCGAATTGGGCGAGACGCTGGAGCGCCGCCTGAGCATGGCTGCGCATTACCTGCGAATTTTCACCGGGGTCGAGCCTCAGCCGAAGGAGCTGCAAGCCTTTGCCGATTTCGTGCGGGCGGTCGATGCGCGGGACAGCAAAACCGTTGCGCAAAGCTGAAATCCCCGGCTACCATTTGCTCACCTAACCGGGCAGGGGTGTCTTCCGGACCCGCCCGACGTCTTGGCGCATATGCCCCAGGGCGCGTGAAATCCCCGCGGCATGAAAACGCCGCTGCGGCGGCTTTGACGGAAAGGGGTTTGCAATGAAAACGATAGGTGTGTTCGGCCTCGGTGACATGGGCAGCGGGCTGGCCAAGAACCTGCTTGCGGCGGGGTTCAAAGTGATGGGGATCGACTTGAAGCCGGACCGCATGGCCGCGTTTGAGGCGATGGGCGGCATCCCCGCCGCCAGCCCGGCAGAGGTCGGCGCGGCCAGCGATGCGGTCTTTGTGATGGTGATGACCGGGGCCGAGGCCCGCCAAGTCATCTTGGGCGAGGACGGCGTGGTCGCTCATATGAAAAGAGGCGGCGCGGTGATCCTGTCGGCCACGATCAAGCCCTTCGAGGCCCGCGAGATCGGAGCGGCCATGGAAGGCTCTGGCATCCATCTGATCGACACACCGGTGTCTGGCGGCTTTCCCGGCGCGCAATCGGGTACGCTGACGATGATGGCCGCGGCACCTGATGCGGTGCTCGATACCTTCGCGCCCGTGATGGAGGCGGTGTCGGCCAATATCCACCGTGTCGGCACCCGGCCCGGCGATGGCCAAACCGTCAAAGCCTGCCTGCAATCGCTGATCGGCGCGCAGTTCTCTGCGACGTTCGAGGCAGCGGCTTTGGCCGCCAAGGCGGGCGTGCCGGGGCAGGTGATCTTGGACGTGTTCTCGACCTCATCGGCGGGCTGCGGCGTGGTCAACAATGCACTGGAGAAAATCATCGACCGCCAGTTCGAAGGTACCGGCAGCCACATCAACACGATGCACAAAGACCTAACGATCTCGATGGGTCTGGGCGAGGAGCTGGGGGTCCCGCTGCACACGGCGGCGGCGGCGATGCAGATTTTCCATGCGGGCCGGACGAAATACCCGAACGGGGATAACTGGGTCTGCACTCGCGTGATCGAAGAGATTATCGGGGCCGAGCTGCATCGGGATGGCGCGCAATGACCTGGGCGCGGAGCAAGCCGCGTCGACGCAGCTTTGGCAGCAAGAACCACGGGAAGGATAAAGGATGAAACTCGGTGTCATTTGCGACGGGATCAGCCGCGATCTGGCCCACACCGTCGATGTCATGGACGCCTTCGGGCTGGATTATGCCGAGCTGCAATATGTCGGCGATACGGAGGTGGGCGATCACAGCCCGCAAGAGATCGCCGAGATCGACGCGTTGCTGCGCGACCGGGGCAAGCCCGTCTCCTGCCTGTCGCGCCACGTGTTCGCCGGGATGACCCACGCGAACACCCCCGGCGACGCGCTGCACACCAGACATATGGATGCGCTCAAGCGGGTGATCGAGATGGCTCATATCGTGGGCAGCCCCTTGGTGCGGATCATGACACCGAAGAAGGAGCAGATCCTGTGGGGCTCTCATGGTGCGGAAAAGTGGAATGTGGCCCATGGCGCGTGGGACGCGATCTTGCCGCTCATCGCCCCGGCGGTGGAGCTGGCGCGGGCCGAGGGCGTGACCCTCGTGGTCGAGACCGGCAATGGCACGATGGTCAATTCCAACTTCACGGCCCGCAAACTGATCGACACTCTGGATGCCAAGGACGCGCTGAAGGTGCTCTGGGACCCGGCCAATAACTGCTGGTGCCATGAACGCGCGTACCCTGATGGCTATGCCGAGGTGCAGGACGGTTATCTCGGCCATATCCACATCAAGGATGTGCAGGTCGACACCCCGCGCGCCATGCTGGAGGTCCGCCCGATGGGTGAGGGGCAGCTGGCCGATCAATTCGCGCCGATGGCTGACGCGCTGCGCCGGGACGGCTATGATGGGGTCATCAGTTTCGAGAGCGTTTTTCACCACGGCGACGGCAATTTCGAGCGCGGCTTTCGCAGCCAGATCAATCTGTTCAAGGAGATATTCGCATGACCGGATACTACCACGCAGACGACTGCGATATTGACGAGTTCGATCAGATCATTTCCCAACGCCTCAGCAAAGCGGATGTGCCTAACGCCAGCCGCATCGAAAAGAATATCCCCATCTATGACATGGCGCAGCTCGGTGATCAGCTGGACGCGCTGAAGCCGGAATGGGCGCAGGTCTTTTTGCGCTCAGCTGGCGTCTTGGTGTTGGAGGATGCCTACCCAGACACAAGCCCGATCGACGCCGCGAGCGACGCGTTCAACGCGATTATCGCCGAAGAACGGGCGCGCGGTGGCAAGGCGGACCACTTCGCGGCCACGGGGGCCAATGACCGGGTCTGGAACACGTTGCAGAAACTCTGCCTGCAAGACCCGGCGACCCATGTGCGCTACTTCGGCAACCCGGTAATCGCGGCGGTGTGCGAGGCGTGGCTTGGCCCGAATTACCAGATGACCGCGCAGCTCAACGTGGTGCGCCCGGGCGGCGCGGCGCAGCAGGCGCACCGGGACTACCACCTGGGCTTCATGGAGGCCGAGAGCTGCGCCAGCTATCCGGCGCACGTGCATGAGCTGTCGGCCAGCCTGACCTTGCAGGGCGGGATCGCCCATTGTGACATGCCCGTCGATAGCGGCCCGACGAAACTATTGCCGTTCTCTCAGACCTACGCGCCCGGCTACGCGGCCTGGCGGCGCGATGATTTCCGGACCTTGTTTGAGGAAAGCTGCGTGCAGCTGCCCTTGAAGAAAGGGGACGCGCTGTTCTTCAACCCCGCGCTCTTCCATGCCGCTGGCGCGAACCAGAGCGCGGATGTGCAACGCATGGTCAACCTGTTGCAGGTCTCCTCCTCCTTCGGACGCGCGATGGAGAATATCGACCGCCGCGCAATGGTTCTCGCCGCGTTCGAGCCGTTGAAATCCCTCGACGCAGCGGCGCGCGCGGCGGCCATCGCGGCGACGGTGGAAGGCTATGCCTTCCCGACCAATCTTGACACCGACCCGCCCGAGGGCGGGCTCGCCCCGCCGTCACAGGCCGATATCCTTCGGCGCGCTTTGGACGAAGACTGGGATACCGCCCAGTTGATGCAAGCGCTCGATGCGCAGGCCGCGCGACAGTCGCCCTAGTCCCCGCCGTTTTCCAGACTTACAGGATGTCCAGTCTCCCAAGACAAGGTCGCGGCATCGGCCAGCATCTGGGCGCGCAGGCCGTCGGTGATATCCGGGGTCGGGCGTTTTCCTTGGGTGACGGCGGAGATGAAGTGTTCCATCTCGGCAGCGTAGGCCCGCGCGTAGCGCTCGAGGAAGAAATGCATCGTAGGCGCCGTGCCGAACCCGTCCGCGGTGGCCAGCTGCACGGTGTTTTCCAACACGTTCTCGCCGCGCAGCATACCTTTGGAGCCATGCACCTCGATCCGCTGGTCGTAGCCATAGGTGGCGCGACGCGAGTTCGAGATCTGGCAGATCTTGCCCGACGCGGTGGTCAGCGTCACAGCCGCCGTGTCCACATCGCCCGCCGCGCCGATCTCCGGATCAACCAGGGCCGCGCCCACGGCGAAGACGGTCACAGGCTCTTCGCCCAAAAGGAATCGCGCCATGTCGAAATCATGGATCATCATATCCCGGAAGATGCCGCCGGAGCTTTTGATGTAGCCGATGGGGGGCGGGGCGGGGTCGCGCGACAGGATCGTCACGATCTCCACGTCTCCGATATCGCCCGCCTCGATCCGCGATTGCAGATGGGCAAAGTTCGGATCGAACCGCCGGTTGAAGGCCACGAAGAACGGCACGCCCGCCTCTGACACGATGGCTTGCAGCGTTCGGATATTGTCAGCAGACATGTCCACCGGCTTTTCGCAGAAGATCGCTTTGCCCGCCTTGGCCGAGGCCTCGATCAGCCCGTAATGGGTGTCCGTTGGCGTGCCGATCACCACTGCGTCGATGTCAGCGCTGGCGATGATCTCATCGCTGCTGCGGGCCTCTGCGCCGCAGGTCTTGGCCAGTGCTTCGGCCGTCTCGGGGTAGAAGTCAGAGACCGCCACGACCCGCGCCGTATCAAGCGATTTGATCGTGCGGGCATGGACCTGCCCGATGCGGCCTGCGCCAAGGATGCCGATCTTGAGCATGGGGCTACTCCTTCATGAAGCCGCGCAGCACGGCGCGGGTGGCGTCGACAAGGGGATCATGGGTGTCCTTGAGGATCTGCACCCGGTCGAACCGGTCGAGGTCAGCATTGACCGCCGCGCGCAGGGCGGTGCCAAAGGCCATCCGCAGCTCTGTGCCGATGTTGAACTTGCAAATCTGCGAGCCGCGCGACAGCAATTGGCGCTGCGCCAAAGGCACACCAGAGCCGCCATGGATCACCAGCGGCACGTCCGTGACCGCCTCGATGGCGCGGATACGGTCCAGGTCGAGCCCGTCGCCCGCGTCCTGTTGCAGATGCACATTGCCCACAGAGATTGCCATCGCGTCCACGCCCGTCTCAGTCGCGAAAATAGCGGCCTCGTCGGGGTCAGTGCCATTCGACTGCTCGCCGCCATCATAGCCCACAAAGCCGATCTCGCCCTCGCAGGAGATGCCCGCGCCATGGGCCAGCTTTGCAATTGCGCGGGTCTCTGCGATGTTGTCCTTAAGCGGCTTGCGGGAGCCGTCGAACATCAGCGAGGTGAAGCCGCTATCCAGGGCCTCGGAGCATTCGTCGTAAGTGTAGCCGTGGTCCAGATGGGCCACGACCGGGACCGATGCACCTTCGGCCAGATGGCGGAACATACGGCCCAACACGGGCAGCGGCGTGTGCTCGCGGCAGGACGGGCCCGCCTGCAAGATCACGGGGCAGTCTTCGGCTTCCGCCGCGGCCACATAGGCGCGCATATCCTCCCAGCCGAGCGTCACCAGCCCGGCCACGGCGTAGCCGTCCCGCAGGGCGGGCTGCAGCACCTCGCGAAGCGTTGCCAGCGTCATTTGAACTTGGCGATCATGTCTTTGATGCCCGGGATCGTCTCGATCTGGTACGCGTGGGACGGCTGGAAATACTGCACCAGCGAGCGCTGCGACAGCCCGCCCAGAATGGTGAAGTAATACATCTGGTAGCCCGGCAGCACCGCGCAGGGGTGGTAGCCATTGTCGAGGCAGATCGTCGAGCCATCGACGATGTGATAGGCATCCCCCGCCTTGCCGTCCTCGCGCTGCAGCATCTGAACGCCGGAGCCGTGGTTGGGCTTGAAGCGGAAATTGTACGTCTCGTCGTGGCGCGTCTCGTCCGGCAGGCGGTCGGTGTCGTGCTTGTGGGACGGGAAGCCGGACCAGCCGCCTTCGCCCACGGTGAACAGCTCGGAGACCAGCAACCGGCCCACCTGCCCGTGATACTTCGTGCCCAGGATGTGCTTAATCTTGCGGTGGGTCTTCGTCTCGTCGGAGCCGTATTGCACAAGGTCCAGCTCATCGGCGCGCACCGCGAACGGATCGAGCACCTTGTCATATTTGGCCCCGCAGACGAACACCTCGGCCTCCGCGCTGGTGCAGACCATCGTGGCGCGGGCGGCGGTGGGCACATAGACGCCCTCCGGCTCGCCATCCCAGACATCTTCGGTGCGTTGGCCTATCGCATCCGCCTTGAACCCCTCGATCTCGATATCGACGGTGCCTGTGGCCGGCACTATGCAGGTCTCATAGCCCGGAACCTGATATTCGAACGCCTCGCCCTGCTTGAGCTTGACGATGTTGAAATAGTTCAGCGGCACCGTCGCATCATCCACGTCCACGATGGGCTTGTTCTGATTGTCAAAGGGCGGAATGTGCATGTTTGGCCTCCTTCAGGCGGCAGTAGGGCCGGGGTGGTCGGCCAGAAACGTATCGAGCGTGGCGGTGTCGGCCATGGCAGGTGCACAGCCGGGGCGAGACACGGTGATCGACGCGCAGGCAGAGCCGCGCAGGATCGACGTCTCCAGATCGTGCCCCGCCGCCAGCGAGGTCACAAGCCCCGCCATGAAACTGTCGCCCGCGCCGGTAGGCTTGAGCGCTTCGACCGGGTAGATGCCGGTGCGGATCTCGCGGCCCTCGTGGAAGGTGATCGCGCCCTCTTCGCCCATCTTGTAGATGACGATCGCGACCGTTTTGGCGAGCTCCCGTGCCTTGGCAAGCCCCTTGTCTATGCCGCCCGCCATGAAGCCGAACTCTTCGTCATTGCCGACGATCATGTCCGAGAGGCTCGCGGCTTTCGACAGCACCTCTTCGGCCACGTGTGGCGAGGGCCAGGAATAGGGGCGGTAGTCGACGTCAAAAATGATCGGCAGGCCCGCTTTTTTGGCCAGCTCAAACGCCTTGAAGGTCGCGCTGCGCGACGGATCGGCGGCAAAGACGGTGCCTGCGGTGATCAGCGCGCCGAAACGGGCGTAATCCACCGCCATCACATCCGCCTCGTCCATCTGGAAGTCCGCCGCGCCATTGCGGTAGATCACGTTGCGGTGGCCCTCGACCCGGCTCTCGTAGAAGGCCAGCGAGTTGCGGTACTCGCCGCCCACGGGCGTGACATACTCGGTTCCGACGCCGTATTTCTTCAACTGGCCCACGCAGTAGCTGCCGACGCTGTCATCGCTGACCCGCGTGACCAGCGACGCGCGGCCCCCCAGCTTGCAAATCCCCACGCCAATATTCGCGGACGAGCCGCCAAGGCCGACGGTCACCGTTTCGGCATCCTCTGCGGCTACGCCTGCATCGGTGAAGAAGTCGATGCCCGCGCGGCCGACGATCACAAAACGGTTCTGCTTGATCCCTTCGATCAGCATCAGACGCCTTTCCGTTGGCGGGGGCGGGTGCTTTCCCAATCCTCATGGGCGGCTTTGACTTTGGGGTTGTCAGTGACATGCGGCGTGCCGACCTCCCACCATGTGTGGCCTTCGGTCGTCCAGCCCTCATAGGCGTCGACCTTCATCACTATGACGCTGGTCTTGTCGGCGGCCTGCGCACGTTTGAACGCCTCTGCCAGCTCTGCTGGGTTCGCGACTGTCTCGGCGTTGCAGCCCATCGAGGCCGCGTGGGCTTCGAAATCCACCGCGAAGGGCTCTGGCACAGTCGGCGTGTCCGCGATCAGGTTGTTGAAGCTCTCGTTGCCGGTGTTGTTTTGCAGCTTGTTGATCACCGCGAAGCCGCCATTGTCGAGCACCAGCACGATCAGCTTTTTCCGGGTCAGCACAGACGAATACAGGTCCGAGTTCAGCATCAGGTAAGAGCCGTCGCCGCAGAAGACGACCGTGTCGCGATCCGGCTCTCGCTCGGCCTGCGCGATGCGCGCCCCCCAAGCGCCCGCGATCTCGTAGCCCATGCAGGAGAAGCCAAACTCTACATCCACCGTGCCGATATCCAGCGTGCGCCAGTTGGCCGTGACCTCTGCCGGAAGCCCGCCCGCCGCGGCGACCACCCGGTCACGCTTGTCCATCAGCGCGTTGGCAATCCCGATGGCCTGCGCGTAGGAGTTCGGGCGGTTGCCCGGCTTCACATTCTCGGCCACGTAGTCGGACCATTTGGCGCGCTCGGCCTGCGCCTCGTCCACCCACGCCCTCGGCGCGGTGTAGTCAAAGTCGAGTGCCTCCAGCGCCAGCTTCGCGTCGCCCACCACGGGCAGGGACATATGCTTCATCGCGTCATGCCGCCCGACATTCAGCCCGATGATCCGCGCGTCCTTGGCGAAGGCGGTCCATGATCCGGTGGTGAAGTCCTGCAGTCGTGTGCCGACGGCAAGGATAACATCCGCCTTCTCGGCAATCGCGTTGGCGCTGTCCGAGCCAGTGACGCCGATGGGTCCGATGTTCAACGGATGCGTGTCGACCATATTGGCACGCCCCGCGATGGTCTCGACCACCGGGATCTGATGCGCCTCGGCAAATGCCGTCAGCTCGGCCACGGCGCCGGAATACTGCACCCCGCCGCCTGCGATGATCATCGGGCGCTTGGCCGTTTTCAGCAGCGCGATGGCATCGGCCAGCTCACGGGCATCGGGGGCCTGACGGCGGATGCGGTGCACGCGCTTTTCAAAGAAGCTTTCCGGGTAGTCATAGACCCAGCCCTGCACATCCTGCGGCAGCCCGATGAAGGCCGGGCCGCAATCAGCGGGGTCCAGCATTGTGTTGATCGCGGCGGGCAGGGATTGGATCACCTGCGCGGGATGCGTGATGCGGTCCCAGAAGCGGCTGACCGCCTTGAACGCGTCGTTCACCCCGAAGGTTGGATTGCCGAAATGTTCGAGCTGCTGCAGCACCGGATCGGGCAGGCGCGTCAGGAACGCGTCGCCGCACAGCATCAGCATTGGCAGCCGGTTGGCATGGGCCAGCGCGGCAGAGGTCAGCAGGTTCGCGGTGCCCGGCCCGGCGGAGGCTGTGCAGAACATAAAGCGCTGGCGCAGCCAGTATTTCGCGTAGCCCGCGGCGGCGAACCCCATGCTTTGCTCGTTCTGGCCGCGATAGAGCGGCAGCGCGTCCTTGTGGTCATACAGCGCCTCGCCCAGACAGGTGACATTGCCGTGGCCGAAGATACCAAAGCCGCCGCCACACAGGCGCATTTCCTGACCGTCGATCTCGATGAACTGCGCCGCCAGATAGCGGATGATGGCCTGAGCCGTGGTCAGGCGAAGCGTCTTGTCGCTCATGCGATCCTCCCAGATCGGCGAGGCTGCCCTCGATGCGCGGCGCGGCGCGTTCCGCGCCGCCGCAGCTTTTGCAGCTTGCGCGGTTTCGAATCTGACGATACTAATTTTGCAACCGGTTGCAAACCGAAATTCCAGCGGGGGGAGCGCATGGCCGAGATCGGTATCGGCATTCTGGGCGGCGGCTACATGGGCAAGGCCCATGCGGTTGCGATGTCCTCCGTCGGGGCGGTGTTCAACACCGCGCTACGCCCTCGTCTGGAAATGGTCTGCGCGTCCTCCGACGCCTCCGCCGAGCGGTATCGCGCGGCTTACGGCTTCGCGCGCGCCACATCGGATTGGCAGGTCTTGGTCAAGGCCCCAAAGGTCGAGGCCATCGTCATCGCCACCCCGCAAGAGACCCACCGCGCCATCGCGGAAGCGGCCTTCGCGCTGGGCAAGCCGGTTTTTTGCGAAAAACCCATGGGCGCGTCCTTGGACGACGCCCAAGCGATGACCGACGCGGCGGAGGCTTCCGGCGCGGCCAATATGGTCGCCTACAACTACATCCGCACGCCCGCCTCGCAATTCGCCCGCAAGCTGATCGCTGATGGTGTGATCGGGGACGTCACGTGGTTCCGTGGCGAGCATACCGAGGATTTTCTGGCTGACCCGGAGGCGCCTGCGACATGGCGCACGGACGGCATGGCGAACGGCACAATGGGCGACCTGTCGCCCCATATGATCAACGCGGCCCTTGCGCTGATGGGGCCGATGCGCAGCCTGATCGCAGAGGTCGAGACGGTCCACAAAACCCGCCCCGGCGGCGCCGTGACCAATGATGACCACGCCCAGCTGATGTGCCGTTTCGCATCGGGTGCCATGGGGCATCTCTATTTCAGCCGCATCGCGACGGGCCGCAAGATGGGCTACGCCTATGAGGTTACCGGCACAAAGGGCGCGATCCGTTTTGACCAGGAGGATCAGAACGCGATCTGGCTCTACCAGATGGACGGCCCCGAGGCGCAGCGCGGCTTTACCAAAATCCTGACCGGCCCCGCCCATCCCGACTACGAGCCCTTCTGCCAAGGCCCCGGCCATGGGACCGGCTACCAGGATCAGATCATCATCGAGGCACGCGATTTTCTGCACGCCATCGAGACCCGTCAGCCCGTCTGGCCCACCTTCCGCGATGGGTTGGGCGTGATGAAGATCATTGACACGGCGCTCGCCTCGGCCGAGGCGAAAAGCTGGCGCGACATTCCAGACTGAAAGGCTCCAAACCATGAGCATCCGCATCGGAAATGCCCCCTGTTCCTGGGGGGTGGAATTTGCAGACGATCCCCGCAACCCGACCTGGCGCGACGTGCTGCAGCAATGCCGCGACGCCGGCTACACGGGCATCGAGCTGGGCCCAGTGGGCTTCATGCCCGAAGACCCGGTCGAGCTGGGGGAGGCGCTGTCGGAGTTCGACCAAGAGCTGATCGGTGGGGTGGTGTTTCGCCCTTATCACGACCCGGACAAGTGGGACGACGTGCTCGACGGCACGGTGCGCACCTGCAAGGCGCTGGCCGCCCATGGCGCCAAGCATCTGGTGCTGATCGACAGTATCTCGCCGCGCCGTGCGCCCACCGCGGGCCGCGCCGCCGAGGCCGAACAGATGGAGGCTGCGGAGTGGTCCGCCTACCGCGACCGCATCGTCGAGAGCACCAAGATCGGTGTCGACCACGGCCTGACCGTGGGAATCCACGCCCATGCCGGCGGCTTCATGGATTTCGAGCCGGAGCTTGAGCGCTTGCTCGACGAGGTCGATGAAAGCCTGCTGAAAATCTGCTTTGATACCGGCCACCATTCCTATGCGGGCTTTGACCCGGTGGCCTTCATGAAGCGCCATATCGGGCGCATCAGCTACATGCATTTCAAGGATATCGACCCGGCGGTGAAGGCCGACGTGATCGCCAAGCGCACAGGGTTCTATGATGCCTGCGGGCAAGGGATCTTCTGCAACCTCGGGCAGGGCGATGTGGATTTCCCTGCCGTGCGGCAGGTGCTGCTGGATGCGGGCTTCGAGGGGTGGTGCACGGTGGAACAGGATTGCGATCCGACACTGCCGGGGACGCCAATGGAAGACGCGCAAGCGAACCGCGAATACCTGCAATCCATCGGCTTCTAGGGGAGATTTGGCCATGGCAAGATTGAATTGGGGCATGATTGGCGGCGGCGAAGGCAGCCAGATCGGCCCGGCGCACCGATTGGGCGCGCAGGCGGATGGCAACTTCGTTCTGGCCGCGGGCGCATTAGACCATGACGCCGACCGGGGCCGCGCCTATGCCCAGAGCTTGGGTGTCGCCCCTGACCGCGCCTATGGCGATTGGCAGGAGATGCTGGCGGGCGAGGCCGGGCGCGAGGACCGCGTCGATCTGGTCACCGTGGCCACGCCGAACTCGACGCATTTCGAGATCACCAAGGCGTTCCTGGAAGCAGGCTTCAACGTGCTGTGCGAAAAGCCCATGACCATGACCGTGGAAGAGGGCGAGGAGATCGTGAAGATCGCCAAGGCGTCGGGCAAGATCTGCGCGGTGAACTACTGCTACTCCGCCTATCCGATGGTCCGCGAGATGCGCGAGATGGTGCGCACGGGGCAGGTGGGCCGCGTCCGGCTGATCGTGACGAATTTCAGCCATGGGCACCATGGCGACGCAAGCGATGCGGACAATCCGCGGGTACGCTGGCGCTACGATCCGGCCATGGCGGGCGTGTCGGGGCAGTTCGCCGATTGCGGCATCCACGCGCTGCATATGGCGTCGTTCATCGCGGGCGATCAGGTGCGCACGCTGTCGGCGGATTTCGCCTCGACCATCCCATCGCGGGAGCTGGAGGATGACGCGATGGTCAACTTCCGCATGGAAGGCGGCACGGTGGGACGGCTCTGGACCTCATCTGTGGCCATCGGGCGGCAGCACGGCTTTGACATTCAGGTCTTCGGCGAGACGGGGGGCATGCGCTGGCGCTCGGAAGAGCCCAATCAGGTCTACTACACCCCTGTCGGCGGCCGGACCCAGATCATGGAGAAGGGCGAGGGCGGCTTGTCCGACGAGGCCGCGCGGCTGAGCCGGGTGGCGATTGCGCACCCGGAGGGCTTCCCGCTGGCGGTCGCCAATATCTATGTCGATCTGGCGGCGAGTATCCGCGGCGCGCGCCGCGATGGGCTGCCAACGGCAGAGCACGGTTTGCGGTCTATGGCCGCAGTGCATCAGGCGGTGGCATCGGCCAAGGCGGATGGGGCCTGGGTCGACGCCCGCCCGCCCTCGTTGCGGTAAAAGCGTCTTTGAAGACGCTTGCGACGCGCATGAAATGCGCGTCGTGGAAGGCCGTTCGAACGGCCTTCCTACCGCCTAGTAACTGCGTGGGGGAAGGGTGCCCCGCTCGATGACGCGACACGGAAACAGGCGCGCCTCCGGATAGCGATTGGGATCGTCCAGCATCGCGCCCATCAGCTCCACCGTGCTTTCGATGATCTGGCGGATCGGCTGGCGGATCGTCGTCAGGTTGATGTTTTGCCAGCCCGACATCTCCATGTCGTTCAGCCCAATCAGGCCCAGATCGCCCGGCACGTCCAGGCCGCTCTCGCGCGCGGCGGACAGGGCACCGACGGCGACGACATCGTCGCCGCAGAAATAGGCCTGCGCCGGGCCTTGTTCAAGCAGGCGCAGCATCTCGCGGCGGCCCGCGTCGAAGGTATAGGCCTCGGCGAAGGAGTGGGTGACGGTGACGCGGCGGTGCTTGGCCATCTCTGCGCCGAAGCCTTGCAGGCGGTCCTGGGTCGAGGTGGCTTTCTCCGGCCCGCCCAGAAACGCGACCTTGGTGTAGCCGCGATCCAGCAGTTCCAGCGCGGCCATGCGGCCACATTCGACATTGTCGATGCCCACGATGTGGACTTGCGGCGCCGATGAGAACCGCCCGAAGCTGTGCACGACCGGGATGCCCGCGTCTCGGAAGGCCTTGGCGAAGTCCGGCGGCAGGGTGGAGGAGGCGACCACGACCCCGTCGACGGAGTATTGCCGCATCATTTGCACGGATGTCTGCGGATCGGTCTCGTCGCTGAGATTGACCAGAAGCGGGCGCAGCCCGCGGGCTTGCAGGCCGGAGGTGAATCGGTCGAAGACCTCCAAAAACAGGGGGTTGTGGAAGTTGCTCACCACCAGCCCGATCAGTTTGGTGCGCCCCGTGGTCAGCGACGAGGCGAGCGCGTTGGGGCTGTAGCCCAGCTCCAGCGCGGCCTTCTCCACCTTGCGGCGCATCTTGGGCGAGACGGACGCCCCGTCGGTGAAGGTCCGCGATACGGCGGAGCGGGATACGCCCGCGCGCTCCGCCACGTCCTTGAGTGTTGCCGCCATCCGTATTCGTCCCCCGCTACGTCGCCTGAATGCCCAAGGCCGGCCATAGGCGCAGTATGGAATTCGGCACTTCGTTTTGCAACCGGTTGCAAAAATACGCAATCTGTGGTCTGTTTGATTCTGAGAGACGGCCAAAGACCGGACTCCGTGCCCTTAGGCGTTCAAAAATTCTGGGAGGAATACATGACATCTTTAACCAAGAAGCTGGCGCTTGCCGCCGCACTGGCCGTGGCCCCCTTCACGGTGCAGGCCGATGGCCATGCCACGCTGAACTACGTGCTCGTCAGCCATGCGCCTGACAGCGACAGCTGGTGGAACACCATCAAGAACGGCATCGCGCTGGCGGGCGAGCAAGTCTCCGTCAATGTCGAGTACCGCAACCCGCCGACCGGCGACATCGCCGACATGGCGCGCATCATCGAGCAGGCCGCGGCCTCCAGCCCCGATGGCATCATCACGACGCTGGCCGACTTCGACGTGCTGAGCGGCCCGATCAGAGACGCGGTCGACCAGGGCATCGACGTCATCATCATGAACACCGGCACCCCGGAACAGGCTCGCGAAGTGGGCGCGCTGATGTATGTGGGCCAGCCCGAGTATGATGCAGGCCTTGCCGCGGGCATCCGCGCCAAGGGCGAGGGCGTCACCAAGTTCCTGTGCGTCAATCACGCCATCCAGCAGCCCACCGTGGGCGAGCGCTGCCGCGGCTATGCCGACGGTCTGGGCATTGAGCTGGGCGACGCGATGATGGACAGCGGCACCGACCCGGCCGAGATCAAGAACAAGGTGCTGGCCTACCTGTCGGCCAACCCCGATGTGGACGGTATCCTGACGCTGGGCCCGGTCTCCGCCGACCCGACCATCGCCGCGCTGGAAGAGAACGGCATGGCCGGTGACATCCACTTCGGCACGTTCGACCTGGGCGAAGAGATCGTCAAAGCCATCAAGGGCGAGGTGATCAACTGGGGTATCGACCAACAGCCCTTCCTGCAGGCCTATATGCCTGTCGTGATCCTGGCCAATTGGGACCGCTACGGCGTGCTGCCGGGCAACAACATCAACTCCGGCCCCGGCTTTGTCACCAAGGACGGCCTCGCCAAGGTTGAAGAGTTCGCAGGCGAGTACCGCTAAGCGCTGAACGCCAGAAGGGCGGCCCCACACGCGGAGGCCGCCCTTCTTGTCTCTGCAGATATCAAGGTCCCGGACCCATGAGCGACACGACGCAAACCGACGAGCGGATCAAGGAGACCTCCCGGTTCCGCCAAGCACTCATCCGCCCCGAACTGGGCGGCATGGTGGGCACCGTGGCGGTGTTCACCCTCTTCGCCCTCTTTGCCTGGGACAGCGGCATGTTCGCGGCCCAAGGCGTGATGAACTGGTCGATTATCTCTGCGCAGTTCATGATCATCGCTGTGGGCGCCTGCTTGCTGATGATCGCGGGGGAGTTTGACCTATCCGTGGGCTCAATGATCGGATTTGCGGGCATCATGATCGCGGTCTTCGGCGTGGTGCTGGCGTGGCCCATGTGGATCGCGATCCTCGTGACCTTTGCGATTTGCTGCGCGCTTGGCGCGCTCAACGGCTTCATCGTGGTGCGCACAGGGCTGCCCAGCTTCATCGTGACGCTGGCCTTCCTGTTCATTCTGCGCGGTTTCACCATCTACATCCCGCAGACCATCGAGCGGAAGACCATCATCGGCGGCATCCGCGACGCGGCGGAGGGCGACTGGCTTGCGCCGATCTTCGGCGGCAAGATCGGCCAGCCGATTTTCACATGGCTTGGCGATGCGGGCATCATCGGCGTCTACGAGCGCGGCACCCGCGCGGGCCAGCCGGTCATCGACGGCATCCCGATGCTGATTGTCTGGGCAATCATTCTGGTGATTTTCGGGCATATCCTTCTGACCCGCACCCGCTTCGGCAACTGGATCTTTGCGGCAGGCGGCGACGCCGAGGCCGCGCGCAACTCCGGCGTGCCGGTCAACTACGTCAAGATCATGATGTTCGTCTTCACCGCCTTCTGCGCCACGGTCTTTGCCGTGTGTCAGGTCATGGAGTTCGGCTCGGCGGGCGCCGACCGGGGCCTGTTGAAAGAGTTCGAGGCGATCATCGCCGTGGTCATCGGCGGCGCTTTGCTTACCGGCGGCTACGGCTCCGTGTTGGGGGCGGCGCTGGGTGCGCTGATCTTCGGCGTCGTGCAGCAGGGGCTGTTCTTTGCAGGGGTCGAAAGCTCGCTCTTCCGGGTGTTCCTTGGGGTGATCCTGCTCGCGGCCGTGATCCTGAACACCTACATCCGCCGCATCATCACGGGGGAGCGTTGATATGGCTGATCCGATCATCCAGATGAAGAATATCGAAAAGCATTTCGGCAGCGTGATCGCGCTGGCTGGGGTCTCGGTCGATGTGACGCCGGGCGAATGTCACTGCCTCTTGGGCGACAATGGCGCGGGCAAGTCGACCTTCATCAAGACCATGTCCGGGGTTCATAAGCCCACCTCGGGCGAGATCATCTTCGAGGGCAAGCCGATGGATTTCGCGGACCCCCGCGACGCCATGGCGGCGGGCATCGCCACGGTGCACCAGCAGCTGTCGATGATTCCGCTGATGTCGGTGAGCCGCAATTTCTTCATGGGCAACGAGCCGGTGAAGAAGGTGGCAGGCTTCAACTTCTTCGATCACGCCACGGCCAACAGGGTCACGATGGAGCAGATGCGCAAGATGGGCATCAACCTGCGTGGGCCGGATCAAGCCGTTGGTACACTGTCAGGCGGTGAGCGGCAGACGGTCGCTATCGCTCGCGCGGTGTATTTCGGGGCGAAGGTGTTGATTTTGGACGAGCCGACCTCGGCGCTGGGGGTGCGGCAGACGTCGAACGTGCTGGCGACCATCGACAAGGTGCGCAAGCAGGGCATCGCGGTGGTGTTCATCACACATAACGTGCGCCATGCCATGGCGGTGGGAGACCGGTTCACCGTGCTGAACCGGGGCAAGACGCTTGGCACGGCGATGAAGGGCGAGATCACGCCGGAAGAGCTGCAAGACCTGATGGCCGGGGGGCAGGAGCTGGCCACGCTGGAGGGCTCGCTGGGCGGCACGGTCTAGGCTATATCCGGTGCCATGATCAAAGTTGGCATTATCGGCTACGGGGCGATTGCCCAGTACCTTGCGCAGGCTCTGCCCCGGATCGGGGCGGAGCTTGTTTTCGTTGTGGCCCGCGAGGGGCGCGAGATCGCTGTGCGGGACGCGTTGGGCGATGTTGCAGTGGGCGGGGATATTCTGGGTGCGCCGGAGCTGGACGTGGTGGTCGATTGTGCAGGCCATCAGGCGCTGCGCGATCACGGCTACGCGGTGTTGCGGCGCGGGATTGATCTGGTGACGGTCTCCATCGGCGCCTTGGCCGATGACGCGCTGCGTGCCTCGCTGGAGGAAGCGGCCCGGATCGGTGGGTCGACGCTGCACTTGCCTTCGGGTGCGCTAGGGGCGCTGGACGCGCTGGGGAGTGCCGCGGAGGGGGGCTTGGCCCGCGTGACCTACACAGGCCGCAAGCCACCAAACGGCTGGAAAGGCTCGCCTGCCGAAGACGCGGTCGATCTGGACGGATTGACCGAGGCGGCGGTGCATTTCGAAGGGTCCGCGCGGCAAGCAGCGCTGGCCTACCCCAAGAACGCCAATGTCGCCGCCGCCGTGGCGCTGGCGGGGGTGGGTTTTGACGCGACGCAAGTGCTGCTGATCGCCGATCCCGACGCGCGCGCGAACATCCACGAGGTCGAAGCCGAAGGGGAGTTTGGGAGCTTCCGCTTCGAGATCGCAGGCGAGACGTTGCCGGACAACCCACGCACCTCAGCCCTGGCGGCGATGTCGGTGGTCAAGACGGTGGCAGACCGCGCGCGGTCCTTGCGCGTTTGACCGGCTGAGCGCGCCTGGGTGAGAGACGGAGCTGGAGAGGGCCCGCCCTCTCCAGACCTCACCGGGCGTCGCGCTACATATTGCGCAGCACGATCAGCATCAGCAGGGTGTACACCGCAATACCGCCGCCGATCAGGTAATATGGAAAATGCCGGGTGACCTGTGCGCGCGCCAGCTGCTGCATCTGGTAGAGCAGGTCCGGCCATGTGTAGCTGACGAAATCGCCCTGGGTGAAGACCGCCTGAATGCGGCCCTCGGCGTCGACCACCGGCAGGCGCCGGAAACGCTCGTTCGACATCATGCGCAGCCAGTCGATGATGTCGTCATCCTCGCGCGCGAGGCGCGGATTTTCGGTCATGATCTCGCTGAGTTTGGTGGTCGTGGCGTCCATGCCGCGGCCGACCACCTTGTTCATGATGTCGCGCTCGGTCACCACACCGATCACCTTGTCGTCGGGGTCGACCACGATCACCGAGCCGTAGTTCTTGTCCGACATGGCCGCGACCGCGTCCTTGACGGTGGTCTCAGGGCCTCGGGTCAGCGGGGTGGGCTTGCTGGCATATTCGGGCCGGTCCTTGAGGCGGGTGCCGGGGCGTGTGTTGTCTTGGGCCATGGGTGGGGCTCCTTGGGAAAGTGCCAGTTGGGGTAGCACCACCTAGGGGCGCAGCGCGCCTTGGCAACTCAGGCGGGGCTGGCCTGCGCCCTGAGCCCGCCGATTTCCTCGCCCGCGATGCGCGCCGCGATGAACAGCGCCAAGAGCCACCCGGTCGCCACGGCCGTGGCGATCCCGATCCAGACCCCCCACACATCCATGCCGATCAGCCCAACATAGATCCAGATGAAGAAGGCCACCCCGAAGCCCTGTCGGTAGATGCTGATCCACAGCGTCCAGACCGGCCGTTTCAGCGCCTGCAGGAACGAATTGATCGCAAACAGCATCATATAGATGGGGAAGATGATGCTATCGACCCGCAGGTAGCTGGTGCCGATGCGCACGACCTCTGGGTCGTCGCTGAAGAGCCGGATGAAGAAGGGCGAGGCGAACCACAGGATCGGGAAGGCCACGGCGGACATCACGAAGCCGAGCTTGAAGCAGAAGAACAGGCTTTCACGGACGCGGTCATACTCTTGCGCCCCGAAGTTTTGTGCCGCGATCGGCAGCAGCGCGCCGGTCATGCCGAGCACCGGCAGGAGCAGGATCTGCTCGATCCGGAGCGCCACGCCGTAGGCCGCAATGGCTTCGGGACCGAAGTTCTTCAGGGCGTATTGCACCACAAAGCCGGAGATGAACATCACCATCATGGCCGAGGTCGTGGGCAGCATCTGCGCGGCGATCTCGCGGTAGCGGGGCAGGTCGGGGGTGAGCCAGCTCAGGGAGAACCCCTCCATGATGCGGCGGCCCATGACGCGGGTGATGATCCAGACCATCACGCCTGTCTGGCTGATCACGGTCGCGACCGCGATGCCGGGCAGGCCCAGCCCGGGGATCAGACCGGGGATGCCGTAGATCAGCAGCGGATTGAGCCCACAATTGGCGAAGAAGGCCACCATCAGAGCGCGCTGCAGGGATTTGGTGTCCCCATGGGCCTGCAGGATGCCATTGGCCCCGTAGGCCATCAGGAAGCCCGGCAGAGCGGCGAGCAGGATGTAGAAATAGGTGGTGGCGGCGTCGCGGTAACCGCCGGGCTCGGACACCAGCTGGATCAGCAGCGGCCCGCCGAAGACGCCGACGATCAGCAGTATTGCGACCGCGAGTATGCCAAAGCTCAAGCCCTGGCTTGCCAGCGCGCGGGCCTGTGCGTCGTCCTTGCTGCCCTTGGCATTGCCCACGAGCGCAGACATCGCCGCGCCGAGGCCGAAGCCCACCGACATCATGATGAAGAACGCCTGAAAGCCGATGGCGAGGCCCGCCTGCGCCTCGGTGGAAATCTGGCCCGCAAAATACACGTCCACCACGTTATAAAGCGTTGAGAACAGCATCCCCAGGGCGGCGGGCAGCGCCAACGTGCGGAAATGGCCCGCGATGGAGCCCTCTGTCAGGTCGACGTCAATCTCGCGCATCCCGCGCCCCTCCAGCGTTATCCGCTAACGTTTGACCCGGCCAAATGTGAGCGATAACAGAGAGGGGCAGACCGGGGAGTAAATTGCAATGGCGAAATCAGAAATTGGCCTCATTGGGCTTGGAACCATGGGGGCGATGCTGGCCCTGAATATCGCCGAAAAAGGCTTTGCGATCTCGGTGTTCAACCGCACCACCGCCAAGACGTCAGAGTTCTTCGCCGAGGCCGGCGAGCTCGCCCCGAAGATCACCCCGACCATGAGCCTGGAAGACTTCGTCGAGAGCATCGAACAGCCCCGCAATATCATCCTGATGGTGCCTGCGGGCGCGCCTGTGGACGAGCAGATCGCGGCTTTGCGCCCGCTGCTGGGACCCGACGATCTGATCATTGATGCGGGCAACGCGAACTTCCGCGACACGCAATCGCGCGCCGAACAGGCAGAAGCGGACGGGGTGCCGTATCTCGGGATCGGCGTCTCCGGCGGCGAAGAGGGCGCGCGGCATGGGCCGTCAATCATGGGCGGCGGCCGGCAAGAGGCCTGGGACCGGGTGGCCCACATCCTGACGGCGATATCGGCGAAATATGAAGACACCGCCTGCGCGACCTGGATGGGCGAGGGCGGCGCCGGGCATTTCGTCAAAGCCGTGCACAATGGCATCGAATATGCCGACATGCAGATGATCGCCGAGATCTACGGCATCATGCGTGACGGGCAGGGGGCATCGGCCAGCGACTGCGCCGAGATTTTTCAGACGTGGAACAAGGGCACGCTGCAAAGCTACCTGATCGAAATTTCCGGCGAGGTGGCCAAGGCGACCGATCCCGCCACCGGCCAGCCGGTGCTCGACATTATCCTCGACCGCGCAGGCCAGAAGGGCACGGGCCGCTGGACCGTCATCGAGGCGCAGCACCTCGGCGCGCCGGTGCCGGTGATCGAGGCCGCCGTGGCCGCGCGCAACCTGTCGGCGATGAAGGCCGAACGCGTGCGCGGGGAGACGACCTTTGGTGCGGCCCCGTCGGCCTTGGGCAAGCACACGCTGAGCGCGGATGAGCTGGAACAGGCGCTTATCGCGGGCAAGATCATGTGCTACGCGCAGGGGTTCCACTTGCTCAACAACGCGTCCGTCGAGTTTGGCTGGGACCTGCCCATGCCCGAGATTGCACGCGTCTGGCGCGAGGGTTGCATCATCCGCTCGTCGATGCTCAACGACATGGCCGAGGCGCTGACTGCCGCGCCCAAGGACAACCTGATGTTCGCGCCGTTCTTTGCCAAGCTGATCGAAGAGAACGCGGGCGGCTTGCGCAAGGTCGTCTCGACCGCGCTGGCCCACGGGCTGCAAGTACCTGCGCTGGCGGCGGGCCTGAGCTACTTCGACGCCATGCGCACGGGCCGCTCGACCGCCAACATGATCCAGGCGCAGCGCGACTTCTTCGGCGCGCATAGCTTCGAGCGGGTGGACCAGGACGGGGCCCATCACGGGCCGTGGGGCTCGGGCGCTTAACGCGCCATCGCGGCCACCTCCGCGTGGCACGGACAGGTCACCAGATGGTCATTGATCAGCCCACAGGCCTGCGCGAAGGCATAGACGATGGTAGGTCCACAGAAGCGGAAGCCAGCCTTCTTGAGGTCCTTTGATATCTGCGTGGACAGCGGTGTGAAGGCGGGCACCTCGGCCAGCTTGGTCCACTGGTTTTGCAGCGGCTTGCCGTCGAAATAAGTCCACAGGAATTTGTCAAAGCCCTGTTGTTGCTCGATCTTTTGCCACGCGCGGGCATTGCCGATGGTGGCCTCGATCTTGCCGCGGTGGCGCACGATGCCGGGGTTGTCGAGCAGACGAAGCACCTCCGGCTCGCCCCATCCGGCGATGATGTTGGGGTCAAACCCATCGAAGGCCTCGCGGAAGGCGTCGCGCTTTTTGAGGATCGTGATCCAGCTCAGCCCCGCCTGAAACCCGTCGAGAATCAGCTTCTCCCACAGGGCGCGGCTTTCGTATTCCGGCACGCCCCACTCCGTGTCGTGATAATTTACGTAGATCTCCTCGGAGCCGCACCAGCCGCAACGTTCAGACATTCCCTATCCTTCCCGGGGCTTTGAGACGTTAAATCGAGGTTTACTACAATGCGAACAAAAGTGGAATATTAACCCGCGTTTAAAGGCCGTGGCGCTAGGGAGATGTCGGATCAGTGCAGTGGAAGGCGCTATGAGTTTCAGCTCCAACTATCAGGACAGTCCCCTGTCGGCCGCCGTGGCGGAGCGGGACGCGAACATCTTGACGATGGTGCGCTCGGCGTTGCGCCGCCGCGACGTGATGCTGGCCTATCAGCCAGTGGTGCAGGGCCGCGATCCATCGCGCGTGGCGTTTTTCGAAGGATTGATCCGCGTTCTTGATGAGACCGGCCGCATCATCCCCGCAAAGGACTTCATCGAAACGATCGAGGCGCGTGAAGAAGGGCGGATGATCGACTGCCTCGCGATCGAGCTGGGCTTGATGAGCCTGACCGAGGATTCGACCCTGCGCCTGTCGATCAACATGTCGGCACGGTCCATCGGAAACCCGGACTGGGAAACCGCGTTCGAGCGGGGCATTCTGCGCGATCCCACGGTGGCTGACAGGCTTATCATCGAGATCACCGAATCATCTGCCATGCTGGTCCCTGATCAGGTGATCGAGTTCATGACCCGGATGCAGCGGCGTGGGATTTCCTTCGCTCTCGATGATTTCGGGGCAGGCTACACCGCGTTCCGCCACTTCAAGGAATTCTGCTTTGATATGGTGAAGATCGACCAGACTTTCACCCATAACGTGCATGTCGACACCGACAATCAGGTGCTTATGGAGGCGCTCGTCTCCATCGCCGAGCAATTCGATATGTTTTGCGTGGCCGAGGGGGTCGAGAAGCTGGAAGAGGCTGAATACCTTGCGCAAATCGGGCTTGATTGCCTGCAGGGCTACTACTTCGGCGTGCCTTCGATCACCAAGCCTTGGGAGCGGCGGGCGGCACAGTCCGACCTGCGCCGCTCTGGCTAATCGCTGCGTGCAATCCCGCTATGCAAAGGCCCTGACAGGCCATCCTGAGACACAGTGTCCATTTGTATACCTTGCGTAAGCCCGTTATGCGGCTCGCGATGTATTAACCCAGCGTTACCCGGTATCGTAAGAATGCGATCTTCGCTGAATCAATGAAAGGACACCATATGACCAATGTCGTAATCGCGTCCGCGGCCCGCACCGCCGTCGGCAGCTTCCTAGGCTCTTTCGCCAATACCCCGGCCCACGACCTCGGTAAGGCCGTGCTGGAGGCAGTTGTCGAGCGCGCCGGTGTCGACAAGTCCGAAGTGTCCGAGACGATCATGGGCCAGGTGCTGACCGCCGGTCAGGGCCAGAACCCCGCCCGTCAGGCTCATATTAACGCAGGCCTGCCGCAGGAAAGCGCGGCCTGGGGTATCAATCAGGTGTGCGGCTCCGGTCTGCGCGCTGTCGCGCTGGGCGCGCAGCATATCCAGCTGGGTGACGCGGGCATCGTGATCGCGGGCGGGCAGGAAAACATGTCCATGTCCCCCCATGTCGCGAACCTGCGTCAGGGCCAGAAAATGGGCGACATGCAATATATCGACAGCATGATCCGCGACGGTCTGTGGGATGCCTTCAACGGCTACCACATGGGTCAGACCGCTGAGAATGTCGCAAACCAGTGGCAGATCAGCCGCGATATGCAGGACGAGTTCGCCGTGGGCTCCCAGAACAAGGCGGAGGCCGCGCAGAAGGCCGGCAAGTTCGCCGACGAGATCACGCCCTTCACCGTGAAAACCCGCAAGGGTGACATCGTGGTCGACAATGATGAATACATTCGTCACGGCGCCACGATGGAGGCGATGCAGAAACTGCGCCCCGCCTTCACGAAGGACGGCTCGGTCACCGCGGCCAACGCATCCGGCCTGAATGACGGCGCCGCAGCCACGCTGTTGATGAGCGCCGATGAGGCCGAGAAGCGCGGCATCCAGCCGCTCGCTCGCATTGCATCCTACGCAACCGCCGGTCTGGACCCGTCGATCATGGGCGTGGGCCCGATCTACGCTTCGCGCAAGGCGCTGGAAAAGGCGGGCTGGAAAGCATCCGATCTTGATCTGGTCGAGGCCAATGAGGCTTTCGCCGCTCAGGCCTGCGCCGTGAACAAGGACATGGGCTGGGATCCGGAGATCGTGAACGTCAACGGCGGCGCAATTGCGATCGGTCACCCGATCGGCGCGTCCGGCTGCCGCGTGCTGAACACGCTGCTGTTCGAGATGCAGCGCCGCGACGCCAAGAAGGGCCTCGCCACGCTGTGCATCGGTGGTGGCATGGGCGTCGCCATGTGCGTCGAGCGTGTCTAAGCATCAAGTAGGGTTGCGCATGAAAATTGCGCAAACTATACCAGTAGAGAAATAAAATTACCTATATGATTTAGGAGGAATCATCATGTCCCGTGTTGCACTCGTCACCGGCGGCTCCCGCGGTATCGGCGCTGCCATTTCTACCGCGCTCAAGGCGCAAGGCTGTCAGGTCGCCGCGACCTATGCTGGCAACGACGAAAAAGCCGCAGCCTTTACCGCCGAGACCGGCATCAAGACCTACAAGTGGAACGTGGCCGACTACGACGCTTGCAAGGATGGCGTCGCCCAGATCGAGGCCGATCTCGGTCCCGTTGACATCCTCGTGAACAACGCCGGCATCACGCGAGACGCGCCGTTCCACAAGATGACGCCGGAGCAGTGGCATGAATGCATCGACACCAACCTGAACGGCGTTTTCAACATGACGCATAACGTCTGGGGCGGGATGCGGGAGCGCAAGTTCGGCCGTATCGTCACGATCAGCTCGATCAATGGCCAGAAGGGTCAGTTCGCCCAAGCCAACTACGCCGCCACCAAGGCCGGCGACATCGGCTTTACGAAATCCCTGGCCCAAGAAGGCGCGCGCGCTGGCATTACCGTTAACATCGTGGCGCCGGGCTACATCAACACCGAGATGATGAGCACCATCCCCGAGAAGGTGATGAATGAAGTGATCCTGCCGCAGATCCCTGTGGGTCGTCTGGGCGAGGCCGAAGAGATCGCGCGTGCGGTGGCGTTCTTGGCCTCCGACGATGCGGGCTTTATCACCGGCTCGACCCTGTCAGCAAATGGTGGTCAATACATGGCTTAAGCCAGTCTTGAACCAAAAAAGGGGCCGCGCAAGAAACTGCGCGGCCCCTTTTCTTTTGCGCTCTCGGAAGGATCAGGCGGCGTGGTGTGCCGTCCGGTGGGAGGAGAAGCGCGGTGTCAGCATGCGGCCCAGACCTGAAAAAAGCTGTGCAAAAACAGCGGCCCGTTCTTCGTGGGCCCGGCGTTGTGCGTCGATCAGGGTGCGGCTTGTTTGTGTCTCGAACATCTGTCAGTTCCTTTTCTGTGTGCGTTTGCTTGACCTCAATATGGGCGTCAGGGCCGGTTTCGACAAACGAGACTTTTCAACGCTTCAGTTAAGTTATACTTATGTGATCCATGGACCGTCTTCCGCCTCTCACAGCCTTGCGCGCCTTTGAATCTGCCGCCCGCCATCTGAGCTTCGCGCGCGCCGCGCAAGAGCTGAACGTCACCCCCGCGGCGCTGAGCTTTCAGATCAAATCGCTCGAAGAGCATCTTGGCGCCCCGGTGTTTCGCCGCCTCAATCGGGCGGTAGAGTTGACGGAGATCGGGCAACTGCTGGCCCCGGGCACCTCGGACGGATTTCAGACGCTTCAATCCGCGTGGCGCGCGGCCCTGCGCCGGGTCGACAGCGCGTCGCTGACCGTGACCGCGGGTCCGGCCTTCACCGCGAAATGGCTCGCGCCGCGGCTATTCTCCTTCGCGCAAGAGCATCCTGAGATCGAGCTGCGCTTCTCGGCCAGTTTGCGCATTGTGGATTTCGCCCGCGACGACGTAGATCTCGCGATCCGCTTCGGCCAATCTGTGGATGCGTCGCTCTATTCCAAGCCGATTATCGACGAATGGATGGCCCCGATGGTCACGCCCGACCTAGCCAAAAAGATCAAGCGTCCGGAGGATTTTCTAAATTTGCCGCTGATTGGTCAGGGCGACATCAGCTTCCTTGATCCCCCGGTCAATTGGCAAAGCTTTCTTGCGCGCGCCGGGGTGACGGAAGACGTCCTGCCGGGTCCGCAATTCAGCCAGGCCGACCACGCGATTGATGCGGCACTGGCGGGCGGCGGGGCCGTGCTGGGTCGTATTTCCCTGACCGAAGCGCATTTGAAAGAGGGGCGGTTGGTCATGCCGCTGCCGCTTGCGGTCCGCTCCGGCGGCGGCTACCGCCTTGTCTGCCCCAAGGGCGGCGAGACCCGACCGCAGGTCGCGCAATTCATGGATTGGGTGCTGCGCCAGACCGAAGGCATGGACCAGCTCGCCCATGGCCTGACCTTCCTCGACAAATGAGCAGGGCGACGCTGATAGGGTTCGGCGCGGTGTTGCTCTGGGCGCTGCTCGCGCTCTTCACCGTTGGGTCCAGCCCGGTGCCGCCCTTTCAGTTGAGCGCGATGGCCTTCACCTTGGGCGGTGCGATCGGGCTTGTGTTCTCGGTGCGGCACGGCAACCTTGGGGCCTTGGTCACCCAAACGCCGCTCCAAGTCTGGGCGCTCGGCATCGGCGGCCTGTTCGGCTACCACGCGCTCTATTTCTCCGCGCTGCGCCTTGCGCCTGCCGCCGAAGCCGGGCTGATCGCCTATCTCTGGCCGCTTCTGATTGTGCTGTTTTCGGGGCTGTTGCCGGGCGAGCGGCTGCGCGCCTTGCACGTCATCGGCGCGCTGCTGGCGTTCTCGGGTGCGGCGTTGATCGTCACCCGGGGCGGCGCAGGGTTTCAGTGGTCCTACGCCACGGGCTACGGGCTTGCGGCGTTGTGTGCGCTGACCTGGTCGGGTTATTCCGTGCTGTCGCGCCGCTTCAATGAGGTGCCGACCGAGATCGTGACCTTCTTCTGCCTCGCAACGGCGGTCCTGTCCGCCGCGGCGCATCTGATGTTCGAGCAGACCGTTAGGCCGGGCTCAGCCATTGCGTGGCTGTCCATCGCAGGGCTCGGACTGGGGCCGGTCGGCTTGGCATTCTACTTGTGGGATTACGGGGTCAAACGGGGCAATATCCAATTGCTCGGCACCGCGAGCTACGCGGCACCGCTTTTGTCTACGCTCGTTCTCATTGCGGCAGGTTTTGCCGCAATGTCAGCGAGCCTGTTGGCGGCAGCGGTGCTGATTACCGCGGGTGCCGGGCTCGCTGCTCTGGGCTCTCGCCTCTAGTTCATCAGCCGCGTGATTTCCTCTTTCAAACGCAGCTTTTTCTTCTTCAACTCAACAATCGACAGATCATCTACGCCAGGGCTTCGCTGGGCTTCCTCCACTTTCTGGGCCAATACCTCGTGTTTCCGCTGCAGCTCCGTCAGGTGAGAACTGATCGTCATAGGCATACCTCCTTTATGTGGTTGAGGCCTTCAGGACACCACATCTGCCGCGCCATGTCACGAAAATCACACGCGGCGCTGCAGCAAAAATGGTTAAAATTCGAGCGGTGCGGCGTCGCGCAGAATGGCCCGGGCGGCGTCGGTGAAGTCGTCACCATCGCGCAAATGCGCCTCTCCCGCGTGCAAGATCAGGGGGTTATAAAGCACCGCCCGCGCCGCGCGCCCCTTGTGCAACCGCAGGATCACCCGTCCCGCGGGGCGGCCTGCGCGGGCGGCAATTGGTTTCACTTCAAGCAGACCTGCCCGCGAATTGAGCAAGGTGATAAGCGCGCCCAGCCGCTCGCCCAGGTGAATAACGGTCACAATCCCCTTCGGCCCGGCCCGCCGCAGGGCTGAGTCGATCCATGCCTCAAGCGGGGTGTCCTCGCGCAGCGCGGTGTCACGGCCAACATCGCGCGCAGGCGTCCCGGGGCCATAATAGGGTGGGTTCAGGATAACGTGATCGAAGCTGCGCTGGCGCAGCTCCAGCGGCATGGCGGCGATATCGGCGCAGATCACTTCGTCCAGCCCGTTGCGCCGGGCGAGCGCGGCGTAGTCCTGTTGCAGCTCGACGCCGGTGACCCCGACTGGAACCCGCGCGCGCAGACACAGCGACGCGGTGCCGACGCCGCAGCCCAATTCGAGAACGGATTGGCCTTCTTTTGCGGGGCACGCGGCGGCAAGCAGCACGGGATCGGTGGCGGCGCGGTAGCCCTCGCGCGGCTGCCAAAGCTGCACACGACCGCCCAGAAAGGCGTCCCGTGTCAGCGCCGCCGCGTCAAACATCAGCCCTCCACGGCGATGTCATTGTCGCGCAGCACGGCGCGGGCCATGAACAGATCCTCGTCACGCACCATCAGGCGGCGCGGCAATATGCCAATGGACCCTTCGAGCGCGCTCATATGGACGTCCAATTCGATCACGCCTATATCTTCCCCAGACAGAAGGGCCTGGGCGAAGGCGATGATCGTCGGGTCGTTGCTGCGCAGAAGCTCTTTCATGGTACGGACTAAACGACAGGCCCGCCGGTTTGTCGAGACACGAGGCAGACACCGTAATGAGTTTGGACACGCCGATGGAGAAGAAGCCCCACGAGCGCCTGCAGTCGGCCCTGTCTGCGGATCTGGACGCGGTGGGCGCGCTGATCCGCGAGCGCATGGCGTCCGAACACGCGCCGCGCATCCCGGAGGTGACCGCCCATCTGGTGGATGCGGGCGGCAAACGGGTCCGGCCTATGCTGACCTTGGCCGCGGCACGGCTGTGCGGCTATGACGGCCCCTACCATGTGCATCTGGCCGCGACGGTGGAGTTCATCCACACCGCGACGCTGCTGCATGATGATGTGGTGGACGAAAGCAAGCAGCGTCGCGGGCGGCCCGCCGCGAACCTGCTGTGGGACAACAAGTCGAGCGTTCTGGTGGGCGACTATTTGTTCGCGCGCTCGTTCCAGCTGATGACGGATACAGGGCGGCTCGATGTGCTCAAGGTCCTGTCCAATGCCGCCGCGACGATTGCCGAGGGCGAGGTGTTGCAGCTGACCGCATCGCAGAACCTGGCCACGACCGAAGAGATTTACCTGCAGGTCGTGCGTGGCAAGACCGCCGCGCTGTTCTCCGCCGCGACCGAGGCCGGCGGCATGATCGCCGATGCGGACCCGGCAGTCGTGCAGGCGCTTTTCACCTATGGCGACGCGCTTGGAGTGAGCTTCCAGATCGCCGACGACATCCTCGATTTCGGCGGCGATGCGGAGAAGACCGGCAAGAACATCGGCGACGATTTCCGCGAGCGCAAACTGACCTTGCCGCTGATCAAGGCAATCGCGGCTGGCGGGACCCGGGACCGCGCCTTCTGGGAGCGCACGATCGAGAAGGGCCGCCAAGAGGATGGCGATCTGGAGCACGTCCTGACCTTGCTGAAAGAACACGGCAGTCTGGATGCATCGCGCACCGATGCGCTGCGCTGGTCAGAGGTCGCGAAAGCCGCGCTGAACGATGTGCCCAAGAGCGAGCTGACCGATATGCTGCGCGATCTTGCCGATTACGTGGTCGCGCGCCTGAACTAGCTAAGATGGCACGGTGCGACCCACCAATCCGGATGCGCCTTACTGATCTGTGCCGCGGCATTTCTGGCCGCTTCGTCGTCTGCGTAAATTCCGAAACACGTCGCACCGGAGCCTGACATTCGGGCCAGCAGCGGCTCTGTGTGTCCCAGAACCTCCAACGTCTGCGCAATTGGCGGGACCAGATCAATGGCCGCGGCCTGCATATCGTTGCGTTGCGCACCCAGCCATGCGGCCACGGCGGAGACATCCGCGAGCACAGGTATGTCCGGCATCGCCGAGTTGTCCTTGTGCGCGATGCGCTTGAATACGGCAGGGGTAGAAACCTCCACCCTTGGGTTGACCAATACTGCGGGAAGTCGCGGCAGGTCGACGAAATCCAACCGCTCCCCGATGCCGCGCATTCGTGCGGTGCGGGAAAACAGGCAAACCGGGACATCCGCGCCCAACGCTTCGACATCTTCGACGCGCGGGGCGTCTGTGTGGCCGGTCAGTCGACGCATGGCGCGAAAAGCGGCCGCCGCATCCGCAGTTCCCCCACCAATGCCCGACGCCACGGGCAGGACCTTCGTCAAATGCAGGCGCGCGCCAGTCCCGGGTGCAGCATGACGCGCGGCCATCACCACCGAGTTGTCATCTGTCAGGGGCACGGACGCGGCTTCCGGCCCGTCCACTTTCAGCGAGATCTGATCCGCTGGCTCTGCCCGCACCGTGTCGCCAACATCGGCAAAGGCCACCAGACTGTCGAGCAGATGATACCCATCTGCCCGCTGGCCGGTGATATGGAGCGTCAGATTAACCTTCGCGGCGGCGAATTCCTCGACCATCAGTCGTTCGCGGTTTGCGTCTCCACCGCGGCGGATTCTTCATCCGCCAGCACTGCGTCGAGCCCGCGCTTGAGCTTGTCGCGGATGCGCTCTGCCTCGGCCTCTTCGGGCTCGAAGGACAGGGCGCGTTTCCACTGGAACTCCGCCTCGCGCTCCCGGCCCACCATCCAGTAGACGTCGCCCAGATGGTCGTTGACGATCGGGTCGACAGGCAGCAGCTCGACCGCGCGCTCCATCGGCTCCACGGCTTCCTCGAACCGGCCAAGGCGGTAGTAGATCCAGCCAAGGCTATCGGTGATGTAGCCGCTGTCGGGATTTTCCTGCACCGCAGTCTGGATCATCTCCAGCGCCTCGTCGAGCTTGATGCGCTGCTCGACCAGCGAGTAGCCAAGGTAGTTGAGGATGTCTGGCTGGTTTGGCTGCAGCTCCAGCGCGGTGCGGAAATCGCGCTCCATCTCGATGAAGTTGTCCATGCGCTCGTGCACGATGCCGCGGGCGTAGAAGATGCGCCAGTTGACGCGGTTGCCGATACCGTTGAGCTCCAGCGCGGTCGAATAGGCAGCAATCGCGCCGTCATCGTCCCCGGTGCGGCTCAGCGTGTCGCCCAGCGTGGTGTGCACCATCGCGATGTCACCATGGGACTTGGCAAGGGCGGTCAGCACCTCCACCGCCGCGTCCTGACGCTCGGCGGAATACAGCGTGTTCGCGCGGCCAAGTTCGGCCAGCACATAGGACGGGTCCTCGCGCGAGATCGCACCGTAGGCGGCGGCGGCCAGATCAAACTGGCTCATGTCCTCCAGCAGCTCCGCCGACATCAGCGCGGCGGGTGCGTGGTCGGGGCGCAGGTAATGCGCGATGCGCGCGTAGATCAGCACATGCTCCGGCGCGGTACGCCCGTTGAGCACGCCCGCAAGGTTGAACAGCACCTCTGCCACGCCCTCGCGGGCGGAGGTCACGAAGTCATATTCCGGCGTCTCGCCCGCGCGCAGCTTCGCCTTGAGGTCTTCCAGCTCCGCGCTGAAGCCGCCCGCAGTGGTCTCTTCCAGCAATTCGATGGCGTCGTCGGTGCGCTCAAGCTGGGCAAGGATTTGAGCGTGAGCCTCGATGCCCCGGGCGCTCAGGATCAGCGGGCCGTAGGTCTCCCCCGACAGGATCGCGTTCGCGCCTTCGAAATCGCCCACCGTGGCCAGCGCCAGGGCGCGGTGATACTGCGCAAAAGAGGCGAAATCCTCGATGGCGGCGACCTTGTCAAACGCGGCCGTCGCATCCGACATGCGGCCCTCGCCCAGCAGCGCCCAGGCTTCCGTCAAGCCACCCAGAAGGGGGGCAAGGCCCACGCTGTCGTCGCTGGCCTGCGCCGCGCGGGCGAAGCCGCCCTGCGCGATCTCGGCGGCTTCCAGTACAAGGTCCACGATCTGGTTGTCGCCGCCTGCTTCCTCGTGCAGCTCCGCGACCTCTGCCGCGCCCTTGATGTCGCCCTTGCCGATCAATGCCACGACGGCGCTTTCCATCAGGGCCAGATCGCCCGGATTTGCCGCGATGGCGCGACGGTAATACGCCGCCGCTTCGGAATAGTCAGAGGCCAGCGCCGCCTGTCGGGCGGCAAGATAGGGCCCTGCAAAGCCTTTATCGGCGGCGGCCACGGGGCTCGCCGCAAGGGCGAGGACGAGCGTGACGGCGCGAAGGGAGAGGCGTGAGGTCATATCAAGCGGGCCCATGATCTGATGAGGTTCCGCGCGACCCTATTGGCCGCCATGGGCCTTGTCCATCGGGCGTTTGGTCACAATTGCTTTGGGTGGCATCAAGGCCGCAGCGCCGCTTTCAACTTTGTGAAATATATGCCCGATTTCCGGCGGCACGGCGCGACCCACATGCTAGCACTGGCCCATGTTGTTCGACCTGCCCGATGACGATGCGCTCTACGACGCTTTGCTGGAACGCGACCCCCGGTTCGAGGGGCGCGCCTATGTCGGCGTCGCCTCCACCGGGGTGTTCTGCCGCCTGACCTGTCCCGCGCGCAAACCCAAGCGGGCCAACTGCACGTTCTTCGAGACCGTCGGCGCCTGTATCGAGGCTGGCTTTCGCCCCTGCAAGCGCTGCCATCCGCTGCGCCCGGCGGCCAAGGCTGACCCGGCCATTGCCGCCCTGCTCGACGCGCTGGAGGCCTATCCGCAGCGCCGCTGGTCAGAGGCGGATGTTGTCGCCATGGGGTACGATCCCTCGACGATCCGGCGCAACTTCAAGCGCCAGTTCGGCCTCACATTTTTGGACATGGCCCGGCAACGCCGCCTGCGCGACGGCTTCACGGCGCTCTCGAGCGGGGCAAAGGTCATCGACGCGCAGCTCGACGCAGGCTTCGACAGCCCGTCCGCCTTCCGGGCCGCGTTCGCACGGCTGCTGGGTCGCGCGCCCGGCACATTGTCCAGCGATGGGCTGCTTCTGGCCGACTGGATCACGACGCCCTTGGGCGACATGATTGCCGTGAGTAGCGCCAGCCATTTGCACCTGCTGGAATTTGTAGACAGGCGCGCGCTGCCATCCGAGCTCGTCAAGCTGGAGCGCGCAACCAAGGGGTCCATCGGCCTCGGTGCGCCGGAGCCCACGTCGCAGATCCGAGCCGAGCTCGCGGCATTTTTCGACGGACGGTCCGCCCGGTTCGACACCCCGCTGGCCTACCACGGCACGCCCTTCACCACCCGCGTCTGGGACGCCCTGCGCGAGATTCCGGCCGGTGCCACGCGCAGCTATTCCCAGATCGCCCGCGAGATCGGTCGCCCGGACGCCACGCGCGCTGTCGCGCGGGCCAACGGGGCCAATCAGATCGCGCTGGTCATTCCCTGCCACCGGGTGCTGGGCGCGGACGGATCGCTGACGGGCTATGGCGGCGGGCTGTGGCGCAAGCAGCGCCTGCTCGAGATCGAGAGACATTTTGCAACGAAAGGCACGACCCCATGACCCAGACCGACAAGGCCACCCAGTTCAAGGCGCTCCACGTCCCCGGCGATCCGCTGATGCTTTACAACATCTGGGACGCGGGCGGCGCAAAGGCGGTGGAGGCGGCAGGCGCCAAGGCCATCGCCACCGGCAGCCATTCGGTGGCAGAGGCCCACGGCTACGACGATGGCGAGCAGATCCCGCTGGATCTGGTCTTTCCCATCGCGACCCGCATCGCGGCCTCGACCGCGCTGCCGGTTACGATTGATTTTGAGGGGGCCTATTCCACCGACCCGGCCAAGGCTGCGGACAATGTCGCGGGGCTGATCGCGACGGGGGCTATCGGCCTGAACTTCGAGGATCAGGTCGTGGGCGGGCAGGGGCTGCATCCGACCGCCGATCAGGTTGCGCGCATCAAGGCGATCCGGGATTGCTCACCGGTGCCGTTCTTCATCAATGCCCGCACGGATGTCTTTCTCAAGGCCAAGCCCGACGCCCATGAGGGCCTGCTCGACGAGGCCATCACCCGCGGCAAGGCCTATGCCGATGCGGGCGCCGACGGCTTCTTCATCCCCGGCCTGCTCGATGCGGCGCTCGTGGCGCAGGTCTGCAAGGCGGTGCCGCTGCCTGTCAATGTGATGATGCGCGCGCCGCTCACCCGCGAGAGCGCGGCGGAGGCCGGGGTGGGCCGGATCAGCCACGGCCCGATCCCCTACGCCCAGGCGATGAAGACGTTGCAGGAGGTCGCGGTCGTCTAGCATGGACCGCCGCACCAGTGCCTAGGCGGGGGGCTTGAACCCCGCCTCTTCCAGCAGCCGGTCGGAGGCCGCTTCGACAACCTCTTCGAGCTGGGCAATGAACGCCTCTTTCGTCAGGCCCGGTGGGATGGGCTCCAGAAACTCCACCACCGCGACCCCTGGCTTGCGGTAGATGCCGCGCCGGGGCCAGAACACGCCCGCATTCGTGGCGACCGGGTAGCAGGTCTGGCCCATCTGCTCGTAAAGCAGCGCGGTGCCGATCTTGTAGGGCCGCTTGAGGCCCGGCGCGAGCCGCGTGCCCTGGCTGTAGATCACCAGCTGTCCCGGCAGCGCTTCGCCGCTTTTGACATCGGCGAGCATCTTGGCGATCGCCTTGCCTTTCTTGCCGCGGTTCACCGGGATGCAGCCAAGGCGGTAGGCATATTGCCCAAGGATCGGCGCGTAGAGCAGCAGCGCCTTCATGATGAATTTCCCATGGGGAATGGCGTCGAAGATCATGATGATGTCGAGGAAGGACTGGTGCTTGGCCGCCACCAGCGCCTCTTCCGTGGGCGGCGTGCCGCGCACCTCGCATTTCAGCCCGACCATCCAGCCCGCCATCCAGATCACCGTGCGCGCATAGGCGTGGCAGGCGGCCAGCGCGCCGTAGGGCGAGACCAGCGTCCAGGGCAGGTAGACGAGCGCGTAGACCAGCATCAGCAGATACATCACGGCGTTGAACACCAAGGAGCGTAGCCATTGAATTGCGTAAGCCATACTCATGTCACCTCGTTGAGAACCCGCAAGGCCGCGCTGCGCGTGGCCCAGAACGCCACGATACCCGCCAGCGGCGGGATGACCAGAGGCCAAAGCCAATGCAGGCCGCGAAACCCGAGGCCCGTCAGGAAGGCGCCTTCCTCCGCGGCGGAGGGCAAGAGCGCGATTGCCGCCATACCGAAGCCCGTTCCCATGGCCGCCCCGGCCAGTGCGCGCAGGGTGAAGCGCCGCACGAAGGCGCGGGCGATGTAGACATCGCGCGCGCCCACCAACCGGGTCACCCGGATGACTTGCGCGTTTGCCGCCAGCGCCGCGCGCGCGGCCAGCGTGATCATCGCGCCGGTGGACAGGCCGATCAGCACAATGGCGATCCAGCCAAGGCGGCGCAGGCTTTGCGCCGCATCCACCAGTGGCCTGCGCCAACGGGTGTGGTCGTCCAGAAACGCGCCCGGGGCCTCGCCCGCAAGGCGCAATCGCAGCCCGTCGGCGTCATAGCCTTCGCCGTCTTCCACAACTTCGATCAGCCGCGGGATCGGCAGGTCTTCCAGCGGCAGGTCGGGGCCGAACCACGGCTCCAATAACAGCATCTGCTCTTCTTCGGACAGGATGCGTGACGTGGCGACGCCCGGCGTCGTGCGCAGCACTTCCTGCGCCGCGCGGGTCTGCGCCTCCAGCTCTTCGAGCGGGGCGGATATGCGTACGGTCGAGGTCTGCGCCAGCTCCGACGCCCAGCGTTCCGCCAGCCGCCCCGTTGCGAGCGACAAGGCCAGCGCAAAGACCGCCAGAAACGCCATCGCGCCTGCGGTGAAGGTGGTCAGGGTCGCGGTAAAGCCGGTGGGTGGCACCACCCGGTCCGCGGCCCGGTCGCCCGCGGCAAGCTCCGACAGCCCGCCCAGAAGGTCGCGCATGCGGCTCACAGATCCGCTCCCGCCAACTGCAGCCGCTGGTCCTTGATCCGCAGCACCCGGGCCGACACTTGCGCCTTGGCCCCGCGGATCAGGTTCAGATCATGGGTCGCCACCAGCACGGATTTGCCCATCTTGTTCAGCTCGATCAGAAGCGACAGCAGCCGCTGGGACATGTCCCAGTCGACATTGCCCGTGGGCTCGTCGGCAAGAATGACATCCGGCCCCATGATCACCGCGCGGGCAAGAGCGGCGCGCTGGCGCTCGCCGCCTGACAGTTCTGGCGGCAGCTGGTTTTGCTGCGCCGACAGGCCGACCCAGGCGATCAGGTCGGTGAGGTTCTGGCGCTCCGCCTCGATATCGCGGCCCGCGACGGTCAGCGGCAGCGCGATGTTCTCAAGCACCGACAGATGGTCAAGGAACTGGCAATCCTGATGCACCACCCCGATGCGGCGACGCGCCATCGCGATCTGGTCGCGGCCCAGGGCCGCCACGTCCTGACCGAAGACCTGCACAAGCCCGGATGTGGCGGCAAGCTCCATGTAGCACAGTTTCAGGAAGGTGGATTTGCCAGCGCCGGAGGGGCCCGTCAGGAAGTGAAAAGAGCCCGGTTGCAACCGCAGCGAAATGTCGGACAGCAACTCGCCGCCGCCATAACTATAGGCCACGTTCTCCAGCTCAATCACGACTGCCCGACCCCGCTTCCTGCTTCGGCGTTCTTTCGGCAACAGTTACGCCATTGCTGCCGCCTCTTGCAATCAATTGGAAACAACAATGCTTGGAATGTCGAAATCCGCGCGGTAAAGGTTATCGAAATGGGAACGACGCCAAGGATTTAGCAGGCGTGAAGGGGTTGAGATGCGGCTGATCTGCCCGAATTGTGACGCGGAATATGAGGTCGATGACGGCATGATCCCGCCCGAGGGCCGCGACGTGCAATGCTCCAATTGCACGACAACTTGGTTCCAGCCCGCCGTCGAGACAGAAGAAGAACCTGCCGCTGAAGCTCCCGCCGAAGACAGCGCCCCGGCCGACGATGCGCCCGACGCAGATGTGTCCGAGGAAAGCGAAGACGACGCCGACGAGGCCATCGCCGCTGCTGCCGTGGCAGCTGTCGGGCGGACCCCACGCAGGCCGGAGCTTGATCCGGCGGCAAAAGAGATCATTGAGCAGGAAGTCGCCCGCGAGACCGCAGCCCGCGAGGCCGAACGCGGCGGGATCGAGACCCAGCCGGACCTTGGCCTCGACGATGCCGAGAGCGAAGAGCGTGCCGCCGCCGCCCGTGACCGCATGGCCCGCCGTCGCGGTCTAGAGCCCGGGGGCGAAGAGACCGACCAGGTCGCCGAGGACGACGCGGCGATGGCCGCCGCGCCCAAGCGTGACGAAAGCTCCGGCAAGCGCGAGCTGTTCCCCGATATCGAGGAAATCAACTCGACCCTGTCCCCCGAGGCAGCCGAGGCCGAGGCGGAAGCCGCCCGCCGTGCCGCAGAAGGCGGCGGCGAAGTCGCCGTGGCCCGCAGCAAGTTTCGACTGGGCTTCGGGCTGATGCTGATCGTGGCCGTCGCGCTGCTGGCGCTCTATGTCTACGCGCCGCAGCTGTCCCAACGCATCCCGGCTCTGGCCGACAGCCTGCGCGACTACGTCGGCGCGATTGATGGATTGCGGGTCTGGCTGGACGGGGCCGTGCAGGACCTTGTCGCGCGGATCGGCGACGGGTTGGAGGACAGCGAGGGCTGACCCGGTCAGGCCTTCATGGGGCTCTGCCCTATACCCCGGAATATTCTTGAAGCAATGAAGCGGTGCGACGTCCGATCAGAACTGATCGAGCAGTCGGCGCAAGTAGTCGCGTTCGATCTCTGGACGCTCCTGCTCGCCCGAGCGGCGGCGGATCTCATCGCGCAGATCGCGCGCCCGGCGGCGGGCATCTTCGCCCTGCAGCATGTTGTCCTCGGAGCCGATCATACCGTTCGTGCCTTGCTCGCGGCCCAGCGGGTCCTGACGCTGGTTGTTCGCGCGCCCGGCGTTCTGACCCTGCTGGCCTTGGCCGTCTTGCTGCTGCTGTGCCATCGCTTCGCCGAGATTGCGCATGCCTTCGCGCAGGGCCTCCATCGCGTCCGATTGCGCCCCAAGTGCTTCGGCAGTCTCGTCATTGCGCAGGGCATCCTCGGCGCGTTCCATCGCTTCACCGGCGCGGTCCAGCGCCTCGCGAGCGGCCTCACCCTCGGGCGAGCCTTGGCCCGGCAGGTTGCGCTGCTGGCGGTTCAGCTCGTCGCGCAGCGCTTGCTGGCGGTCGGCCAGTGAGCCTTCGCCGCGCTGGTCCTGCCCGCCACCTTCGCCTTCGGCCTGCTGGTTTTCACCGCCCTCGCCCTCTTGGCCGGGCGAGTTCTCGTGGCTTTGGCCGCGGCCTTGACCGCCGTTCCGGCCCTCATTGCCCTGGTTTTCGCCCGCCTGTGCACCGGGGTTGAACTGCTCCTGCAGGTCGCGGAACGCCTCATCGCTAAGGCCCTGCTGTTCGCGCAACGTGTCCTGCAGCCCTTCCATGGCCTGCTCGCCCGGGCTTGGCTGACCCTGACCCTGCTGGCCTTGGGTGACCTGCATGTTCTCGATCATCTCCATGAGTTGATCGAGCAGGGCCTGCGCTTCCTCGGTGCGGCCCTCTTCCATGAGGCGCTGGATTTCGTCGAGCATCTCTTGCAGCTGGTCGCCGGTGATCTCTTGGCCCTGCTGGTTCTGGGCCTGCTGCTGTTCGCCGCCTTCCTGGCCCTCTTGCGCAAGCTGTTCCATCAGGTCACGCATGGCTTCCGACAGCTCTTGCATCAGCTCAGCGATTTCCTCGGACGTGGCCCCTTGCTCCATCGCCTCGGACAGACGCTCTTGCGCCGCGCGCAGGCGTTCGCGGGCATCATCCAGCCGTCCGTCCTCGATCAAGGTGGCGGCGCGCCACAGCATTTCGGCAATCTCGGCCTGTTTCTCGTCGGTGATCTGGTCGAACTCGCGGGCGAGCTCCAGCCGGGTGATCGCCATGCGCACAGTGAGGAAGGCCACTTCGGACGGGAAGTAGTCGTCGGGGTCATAGGTGATCGTGCGCAGAATCTGGGTGATACGCTTGGCGTTGTCGCGGTTCCACAGCAGGTCGCGGCGCTGCTCTATCAGCGCGTTGGCAATGGGTTGGAAGAAGCGGCGACCTGGCAGTTCGGTCTGCACCTGCGTGGGCGCGTTCGTCTGCTCCGACGAATCTGTAACCTGTAGATCAATGGTCACCGGCAGGGTGGCGAGCGGGTGCTCGGACAGGTTCTCAATCACCACTTCCGAGAAGTCGGCGCGGTCGCCGGAGATCGGCATCGGCAGGTCCAGCACGATCGACTCCTGCGGTTCTGGCTCTAGCGCCAGCCCGTAACGGCGGTCGACGGAGGCCAGATCGAGCGAGATCGTCGCGGTGCCGAACTCGACGCCGTAATCATCCGTGGCGCGGAACGGCAGCGCCATTTCGCCGTCCACCTTGCGCTCCACCTCGCCATCTGCGGCGATGGTCGGCAGGCTGTCTTCCAGAGCGGTGATCTGCCATGCCTTGTCCTCGTCGCCGCCTTCGATGGCCACGGTGCCGGAGCGGTTCACCTTGCGGGTAAACGCGGTTTGGGGCACTTCGCCCTCTGCAGTCGGCGCCGCGCCGGAGACGGTTTCGTTCAACGCAAGGCTGCCGACCTGCCCGTAAAGACGCACGGTGAGGTCAGAGCCCACCGGAACGTCCAGCTCAGACACTTTCACGTCGTTGAGATAGAGGCTCGGCTTGCCGGTATAGGCAGGCGGCTCGATCCAGATTTCCCAGGCGGGGCCCGCAGCGATGGCCTGTCCGCCAAGCCCGGGCGTCAGATCGTCAAAGGATCCAGTGCGCAGCAGCGAGCCGAAACCCACCGCCAGCGCGAAGAACAGCAGCGCGACATAGCGCAGCGCGTAAGGGTCCGCCTTGGAGACGCGCAGATCGGGGTCAACCGCGCGCGCTTCGGCCAATCGCGCCTGCATCCGGGCCTTGTGGGCGTGCCAGATTTCCTGCGATGCGGCGTCGGACGCTCCGATGGCCTGCGTGTCGAGCGCAGCCGTGACAGGGCGACCGGGCATGGTCAGGTCGATGCGCTCCAGCGCGTCGGCGTATTTTGGCGCAGAGAAGCGGCGATAGGCAAAGATCAGCGACCAGATCAGGGCACCCGCGCCTGCAAGCGTCGCGCCCCACGCGGCCTCCAGCGGCAGGTCCGACAGGACGCCCATCGCGAGCACGGTCCAGATCACCAGCCCGACGGTCCACAGCGGCCAGAACGCGTGCGTGATGCGCTCAGCCCACAGGCCAAGGAGCGTCAGGCGCGCCGGCGTGCGCAGCGCGGAGAGGTCAACGGGGCTGTCAGGCTTGCTCAATATGCTCATCCCGGCGGGCGGCGACACACCATAGCGTCACATCCATAGGGGAATGGTATCTCGATTTATCATCTCGTCAAAGGTCGGACGGGGGCGGATGACAGCGAATTGATCCTCATGCACCAGAACTTCCGGGATCAGGGGCCTGGAATTGTATTCCGAGGCCATGACGGCCCCGTAAGCCCCCGCCGAGCGAAACGCCACCAGATCGCCCGCGCCGACCGGCGGCATGACGCGCTGCTTGGCGAAAGTGTCGCCGCTTTCGCAGACCGGGCCGACGATGTCGTACTTGGCCTGCTCGACGCCCGGGGCGGGCTCGACCACGGGGATGATGTCGTGATGCGCGCCGTACATGGCGGGGCGGATTAGGTCGTTCATCGCCGCGTCGATGATCAGGAACTGGCGGTCCTCGCCCTCTTTCACATAGATCACCTCGGAAACCATCAGACCCGCGTTACCCGCGATCAGGCGGCCCGGCTCGATCTCGATCTCGCAGCCCAGATGGCCGACTTTCTCGCGCACCAGCTCGCCGAACTCCTGTGGCAACGGGGGCGCGTCATTGGAGCGCTCGTAGGGAATGCCGAGCCCGCCGCCCAGATCGAGGCGGCGAATGTCGTGCCCTTCGGCGCGCAGCATTTCGGTCAGCTCGGCGACCTTCTCGAACGCCAGCCCGAATGGCTCCAGCTGGGTCAGTTGGCTGCCGATATGTACGTCGATCCCGATGACCTCCAGCCCCGGCAGGCCAGCGGCCTGCGCGTAGACCTCGCGCGCACGGCTGATCGGGATGCCGAACTTGTTTTCCGACTTGCCGGTGGCGATTTTCTCGTGGGTTTTCGCATCCACATCCGGGTTCACCCGGATCGTCACGGGCACAGTTTTCCCCATGCTTTCAGCGACGTCCGAGAGCGCAAGCATCTCCGGCTCGCTTTCGATGTTGAACTGTCGGATGCCGCCCTCAAGCGCCAAGCGCATCTCTTCGCGGGTCTTGCCGACGCCGGAAAAGACGATCCGCTCGCCCGGCACACCGGCGGCGCGAGCGCGCATGTATTCCCCGATGGACACCACGTCCATTCCTGCGCCCAGATCGCCCAGAAGCTTCAGCACGGCCACGTTGGAATTGGCCTTCATCGCGTAGCACACAAGGTGCTCGCCCCAGCTGAGCGCGTCATCGAACAGTTTGAAATGCCGGGTCAGCGTGGCGGTGGAGTAGACATAGAACGGCGCGCCCACCTGGGCTGCGATGTCGGAAATCGCGACGTCCTCGGCGTGCAGGATGCCGTCCTTGTAGAGAAAGTGGTCCATATCAGGCAGCGGGCCTTGTGCGCAGGAAAAGGTAGAGCGGCAAGCCGCAGGACACACCGATACAGAACGTGGCGGGGATGGCAACCAGCGCCAGCCAATTGCGCCGCGCCGCGACCTCGGCGATGATCCAGACCGTCAGTGTCACGGCGGCGATCGTCAGGTCCCAGACAAGCCCTGAGCTGGCCGCGTTGACGTGCCACGCGTCGACCATGGCCGACAGCGAATAGCCGTTCTCGTTGAACCAGCTGACGAAGTAATACATCGGGTGGATCGCGCCCCAGATGGCAAGGGCGAGGTAGATCATTCGCAAGACGGACATGACGCGGGCTCCTTTGGTCTGCGCGGCGATGTAGCGCGGGTGCGGCGGGGCGGAAACCCCAAGCCGCACGAATGCGGCGACGCAACGTCGCATTTGCCACCTACACTCCTGCCTGATTGAACGATACACGCTACAAAACCGTGACGCTCCCGCGCGGGAGGCTTTTCAGAGGATTTGCAACATGGCCGAGATCGAACGCGAAAGCATGGAATATGACGTTGTCATCGTGGGGGCTGGCCCGGCTGGCCTGTCAGCGGCGATCCGTCTGAAACAGCTCGACGCGGACTTGAACGTGGTGGTGTTGGAGAAGGGCTCCGAGGTTGGCGCGCATATTCTGTCGGGCGCCGTGCTGGACCCGTCGGGCCTCGATGCGCTGCTGCCCGACTGGCGCGAGATGGGCGCGCCGATCACCGTGCCCGTGAAGCAGGACAATTTCTACATGCTGGGCGAGGCCGGTCAGGTCAAAATCCCCAACTTCGTGATGCCGCCGCTGATGAACAACCACGGCAATTACATCGTCTCCATGGGCAATGTCTGCCGCTGGATGGCCGAGAAGGCCGAAGAGATGGGCGTCGAGATCTTCCCCGGCATGGCCTGCTCAGAGCTGGTCTATGGCGACGAGGGCGAGGTCAAGGGCGTCGTTGCTGGCGTCTTCGGGCTGGAGGCTGACGGCTCCTATGGCGAAAACACCGAACCGGGCATGGAGCTGTTGGGCAAATACGTCTTCCTCGGCGAAGGCGTGCGCGGTTCGCTCTCCAAGCAGGTGATCGAGAAATACAACCTCGGCGAAGGCCGCGACCCGCAGAAATACGGCCTTGGCATGAAAGAGATCTGGGAGATCGACCCGGCCAAGCACAAGGAAGGCACCGTCACGCACACGATGGGCTGGCCCCTTGGCAAGAACGCGGGCGGCGGATCGTTCATCTACCACCTCGACAACAATCAGGTCTATGTCGGCTTCGTGGTGCACCTGAACTACGAGAACCCGCACCTGTTCCCCTATATGGAATTCCAGCGTTTCAAACACCATCCGATGGTGGCCGAGCTGCTGGAAGGCGGCAAGCGCGTCGCGTACGGCGCCCGCGCCATCACCGAGGGCGGCTGGCAGTCTCTGCCCAAGACCGCCTTCCCGGGCGGCGCCTTGCTGGGCTGCTCCGCTGGTATGGTCAACGTGCCGCGCATCAAGGGAAACCATAACGCGATGCTGTCGGGCAAGGCCGCGGCAGAGGCCGCGTTCGCAGCGATTGGCGAGGGCCGCTCCGGCGACACACTGGACAGCTACGACGACGAGGTGCGCACCGGCGCCATCGGCCGCGACCTCAAGCGCGTGCGCAACGTGAAGCCGCTGTGGTCGAACTACGGCCTGACGGCCTCGCTGACCGTGGGTGGCGCCGATATGTGGCTCAACAACCTGACCGGCTGGTCGCCGCTGAACCTGCACCACGGCAAATCCGACGCCGAGGCCACCGGCAAGGCCGCAAAGTTCGAGCCGATCGAGTATCCCAAGCCCGATGGCAAGCTGAGCTTCGACCGCCTGACCAACGTGGCCTTCTCCTTCACCAACCACGAGGAAAGCCAGCCCGCCCACCTGCGGCTGGCCGATCCCGAAATCCCGGTGAACGTGAACCTGCATGATTACGCCGGTCCGTCCGCGCGCTACTGCCCGGCCGGCGTCTACGAGTTCGTGCGCGAAGAGGGCAAATCGCCCCGCTTCGTGATCAACTTCCAGAACTGCGTGCACTGCAAGACTTGCGACATCAAGGACCCAAGCCAGAACATCACCTGGACGACGCCCCAGGGCGGTGACGGGCCGAACTACCCGAATATGTAGAAAAGAGAGGCCGCTCCGATTGGAGCGGCCTTTTTTCTCTGGTCAGGGCGTCTCTTACCGGCTCGGCTAGGCCGCCAGACCCTTTGAGCCGAGGTCGAGATACTTGCGGCGGCGGTTCGTGATCAGCTCTTGGCGGTCCATCTCCGACAGCTCGTCGATCATCTGTCCGATCGCAGCACCAACGGCGGCGATTGCGGCCTTCGGATCGCGCTGCGCGCCACCGGCGGGCTCCGGGATGATGCGGTCGCAAACCCCAAGCTGCTGCAGGTCCTGCGCGGTGAGCCGCAGTGCCTCCGCCGCCTCGCGCATCTTTTCGGCGTCTTTCCACAGGATCGACGCGCAGCCCTCGGGCGAGATCACCGAATAGATCGAATGCTCCAGCATCGCGACCCGGTTGGCGGTCGCAAAGGCCACCGCCCCGCCGGAACCGCCTTCGCCAATGATGACCGAGATCAGCGGCACGCCGATCTCGAGGCATTTCTGGGTGGAACGTGCGATGGCCTCTGACTGGCCGCGCTCCTCTGCGCCTTTGCCGGGGTAGGCGCCGGGCGTGTCGACGAGGGTGACGACCGGCAGACCAAAGCGGTGGGCGAGGTCCATGAGGCGGATCGCCTTGCGGTAGCCCTCTGGTCGGGCCATGCCGAAATTGCGTTCGATGCGGGTCTTGGTGTCGTGGCCCTTCTCATGCCCGATCACCACCACGGAGCGGTCACCCAGCCGGGCGAGCCCGCCCATCACCGCGTGATCGTCTGCGAAGTTCCGGTCGCCCGCCAAGGGCGTGTATTCGTCGAACAGCGCCTCGATATAATCCTTGCAATGGGGCCGGTCGGGGTGCCGCGCCACCTGGCATTTGCGCCATGGCGTCAGGTCCTTGTAGAGGTCCGCCAGCAGGTCGGCGGCCTTCTTGTCAAGGGCGGCGGCCTCTTTCTCGATATCCATCTCGGCGTTCTCGCGCGCCATGGCGCGCAGCTCTTCCGCCTTGCCTTCGATCTCGGCCAGCGGCTTCTCGAACTCCAGGTAGTTGGTCATGGATGGGCCTCTCCTCTGCTCGGGTGGTATATGACCACAGGGGCCGCCAGATGCAACTCAGCAAGATTTGTGAAGATGGGCTATGACATGTCTTGGGGCACGAGACGACCGGAGGCCCAGATGACCCATCCCTACGAGGCCCGCATCCTGAGGGTGCTGGACCACATCCATGAGAACCCGGCGGGCGATCTGTCGCTCGACGCGCTGGCGGATGTGGCGGCGATGAGCCGGTTTCACTGGCACAGGGTCTACCACGCCATGACCGGCGAGACCTGCGCGGAGACGGTGCGCCGCATTCGGCTGCACCGTGCGGCGTGCTGGCTGGTCCAGCGGGACTGGCCGGTGGCGGAGGTGGCCGAGCGAGCAGGATTTGGCAGCCCGCAAAGCTTCACCCGCATCTTCAAGACAGGCTACGGCCTGACGCCTGCGGCGTTTCGTGCGCGAGGGACGCTGATGTCTCCGCGCCCATCCCCCAAAACCGGAGACTACCCCATGTTCCCCACCGAAGTGACCCATCATCCCGGCGCGCGGCTCGCCGCCATCGCCCATACCGGGCCGTATCTCGAGATCGGCCGCAAATTCGAGCATGTCGCGACCCTGTTCAACGCCCGCAACCTCTGGCCCCACGCCCGCGGCATGGCCGGGCTTTACTATGACGACCCGGCGGCGACGCCGGAGGCTGAGCTGCGATCCCACGCCGGCATTCTGGTCGGCGAGGATTTCGAAATGTTCGAGGAGGTCGAAGAGATCACGATCCCCGCGGGCAAGATGGCCGTGATGCATTACAAGGGATCGTATTCAGGGCTGATGGCGGCCTATCAGTATCTCTACGGCGTCTGGTTGCCCGAAAGCGGTGAAGAGCCCGGCGACAGCGCCCCGATGGAGGTCTATCTCAACGATCCCAAGGAGGTCGCTCCCGAGGAGCTGCTGACCGACGTCTGCGTGCCGCTGAAGTGAGCGACCTGACACATAAACAGCGCGCAGGTCTCGACCACCTGCGCGCGCGCATCCTTGCCTGCGCCGCGTCCAAGGGCATTGCAGTGGAGGAAAGCGTCAAATGGGGTCAGCCGTCGTTCAAGGCCCCCCACGGCTCGCCCCTGCGGATCGGCTGCCCCAAGCAGGGCAGTTTCGCGCTCTATGCCCATTGCGCCACGTCGCTGATCGCGGATTACGCGGCGCTGCATCCCGGCCGGTTCGAGGGCAACTGCGCCGTGCTCTTCGACACTGTGGCCGAAGCGGAGGCGCAGCCGCTCGAGGCGCTGATCATGGCCGCACTCACCTATCACAGGACATGAAACTGCCCTGACTTTTCCCTTTGCAGGCCCCAGACCGCCCCCTAGTCTGGGCCGCAGTATTTGGACCAAAGGGATTTTAAGGCTATGCCAGTTGTACTTGCGATTTTGGCCTTGGTGGGTGGGGCGATCTGGTGGTGGATCAGGAACAATCCGCGCGATGCGATCTCCGCCGCGCAGGATGCGGTCACCGTCGCGCGCAATGCGCCGCGCAAGATCGCCTTCCGCCGCCAGACAAAAGAGCATCCGGTGCAAGGGGTCGACGACCCGCGCTTGGCTGTGGCGACCATCGCACAGGCCTTCATGGGGCTTGATGATTTGCCTACGAAGGAGGCCCGGCAGCGGCTTCACACGGCATTGCGCCAGCATTATCAGCTGTCCGCCGAGGATGGTGAGGAGATGGACACGCTCGCGCGGTTCCTGATCCAGCAGTGCCAGGGCGAGACCGAGGCGATCTCCCGCGTGGGCCGCCGCCTGCACAATATCGACGGCCAGAACAGCTGGGATGATTTGACCGAGATGCTCAAGGCAGCATCTGGCGACACCCTGTCGGAACGACAACGCGAGGCCATCCACGATCTGCGCGTCGCCTTGAAGATCCGCCCCTAGATGCCGGGTCGGGGACGCGTTTTGGAAAACGCGTCAAGCGCCTTGCAAGGCGCTTCCCCGCGCCCAGAGGATCAGGCGTTGATCATCTCGAATTGCGCCACGATCACCTCGGCCTGCTTGATCGACGCGATATCGACCAACCGCCCCTTGTAGACCGTCGCGCCTTCTCCCTTGGCTTTGGCGTCTTCCATCGCGGCCAGAATCTCGCGCGCCTCGGTGATTTGCGCCTCGGATGGGGTGAAGACCTCGTTGGCCAGCGCGATCTGCTTGGGGTGGATCGCCCATTTGCCGACCATGCCCAGCACCGCCGAGCGGCGCGCCTGTGCGCGGTAGCCTTCATCGTCGGAGAAGTCGCCAAACGGCCCATCCACCGGCAGCACCCCATGGGTGCGGGCGGCGGCGACGATCTTCGCCTGCGCCCAATGCCACGGGTCGGACCAGTGCTGCTCGCCGCCCTGCAGCATGTAGTAATTCTCCTGCGTGCCGCCGATCCCGGTGGTCTGCATCCCCATCGAGGCCGCGAAATCGGCAGCCCCCAGCGACATCGCCTGCATCCGCGGCGAGGCGGCTGCGATCTCTTCCGCATGGGCGATGCCCGCGGCGCTTTCGATGATGACCTCGAAGGACACCCGCTTGCTGCGCCCTTTCGCAGCCTCAATGGCCGTGACCAGCGCGTCCACTGCGTAGATATCGCCCGCGCAGCCCACTTTGGGGATCATGATCTGATCCAGCCGCTCGCTGGATTGTTCCAGCAAATCAACCACATCGCGGTACCAATACGGCGTGTCGAGCCCGTTGATGCGCACCGACAAGTACTTATTGCCCCAGTCGACCTCATGGGTCGCCTGAATGACATTGGCGCGCGCGGCGTCCTTGTCCGACGGGGCCACCGAATCCTCGAGATCGAGGTTGATCACATCCGCGTCCGAGGCCGCCATCTTCTCGAACAGTGCCGTGCGCGAGCCGGGGCCGAAAAGCTGGCAGCGGTTCGGGCGGGCGGGGGAGGGCGGTTGCAGGCGGAAGCTCATGGCGGTCTCTCTCGAAAGTAAGGATGTTTCGCAAAACTTACTCAAGCTGATAGGATATTGCGCAAAGCTGCGCAAGCGCCGCGCTGCAGCAAAACCCTCTGCAGCCATCAGAACAAGACATAGATCTCCTCGCTCGGGGTCAGGAACGGGTCGCTTCCAAGATCGGCCCGGTTGCGGATCACTCGGGTGCGTCTGCGCCCGAAGACAGGCCCGCTTCGAAATGGCGCGCGGAACGGGTCCATTTCCATGTAGACATTGTCCACGAGGGACGCCCCGAATACGACGCTGACATGCCCCGGAGAGCCGCGGTTGCTGCGAAAAATGATGATCGGCCCGCCAGCAATGCTTAACCGCTCGTGAATGGCCTCCAGCGTGATCTCATCATCGGAGTCCTGCTGGAGGTCACCCGGCCCGCCATCGCCGAAAAAGGCCGTGTAGTTGAGGCCCATGAACTCCGCCAGCAAGGCGACGGTTTCTTCACCACGCCTTGTGCCCGTGTCGGCATCGGCGATGTTGGGGATTACGCGCAGCCCGTTGTCATGGGCCTCACCCGTCACGATGCTGATCTCGCGGCCGGTCTTTTTGGTTTTCAGTTTCTTGCGCGCAACACGCACCAGCCGGTTTTGGCTGCGAAACCGGCGTGCCAAACGCCGCGTGCGCGACAGGCTCGACAACGCCGCGGCCCAGCACATCGCACCCTTGCGTTGCACAACCTCCGGCGGGCGGTCGAACCAGATGTCGTCCTCGGGCGGAATATAGACAATAGCCCGGCAACTGCCGCTCTTCACCTTTTCAGCAGATGGTGTTTCGAAATCCGCCTCGGTGCAGGAGAACCTGCGGCTCAGCGACACCAATCCGTGCGGATAATGCGCCTCCTCAAAGTCGTTCTTGGGATCGCGCTGCAGGCGCCAGTTGTCGGGGTGATTATTGGCCATCTTCGACAGCGCCAGCCGTCTTTTGCTGCCCGAGCGCGCCCCATAGGCACGACCAATCAGCTTCAGCCAGGTGTCGCTGCCTTTGGCTTGGTAATAGCGCCCCGGCGTCGGATCGGATGTAGGACGCAGGGTCATGAGGCCCTCGCAAACGGGCGGCGGAGCCCGCACGGCGGGCGCAAAACTGAATAAAACATAGGGTCACCAAATATAGGTTGAGCAGAAAAGGCAGTCTTGGAATGAACCCCAAGTCTACCACAGAACTGTCCTCGGACCTAATTCGGCCAATCCGCGCTATTGCGCTTGCGCGACCAGTTCCAGCACCTTCGGCCCCATCGCCTCGACAATCAGCTGCACGCCGGAGGCGTCCGGGTGAATGCCGTCGCCTTGCATATGCTCGCGCAGCACCAGCTCCAGATCGCCCAGCTCGGTCAAACCGGCGAGGAAGTTCGGGAACAGCAGCGCGCCATGCTCTTGCGCCAACTCCGGGTAGAGCCCCTCGAAGGCAACTTCGTAGTCGGACCCGTAATTCGACGGCGCGTCGATGCCCACCAGCAGCACCGGGCGGTCCACTTTCTCCAGGATGCCCGCCAAATTGCTGCGCGCCTGCTCCGGCGCGAGCCCGCGCAACACGTCATTGCCACCCAAGGCGACGATCACCGCGTCCACGTCCGGCGTCAGGGTCCAGTCGATGCGTGACAGGCCGCCCGCCGTCGTATCGCCCGAGACGCCCGCATTGATCATCTCCACATCCGCGCCCTGCGCGCGCAGCCACGCCTCCATTTGCGGCACGAAGCCGTCTTCGGCCGGCAATCCGTAGCCTTGGGTCAGGCTGTCACCCAATGCCGCGATCGTGACCGGCTCGGCCAGCGCGGGCATCGCTAAAAGTGAACCGATTGCGAGGTTGCGCACTATCACAAGGGACTTATCTACAAAGGCACCCACCAAGGAGCCCGCGATGCCTGTGCTGACCCTCAAAGAACTCCACCTGTCGCTCGATGGCAATGCCGGGGTGGTCGACATCCTCAAGGGCATCTCGCTGAACATCGAGGCGGGCGAAAGCGTCGGGCTGACGGGGGCGTCGGGGTCGGGCAAGTCGTCTCTCCTCATGGTGATGGGCGGGCTCGAGCGCGCCACATCGGGGCAGGTTACGGTCTTGGACCAGGATCTGACGCCCTTGGGCGAGGATGCGCTGGCCCGCTTCCGCAGGGATCATATGGGGGTCGTCTTCCAATCCTTCCACCTAATTCCGACGATGACCGCCTTGGAAAATGTCGCCCTGCCACTGGAACTGGCGGGCGCGGAGGATGCGTTTTCCCGCGCCGAGGCAGAGCTGGCTGCCGTGGGCCTTGGCGCGCGCGGCGATCACTACCCATCCCAGATGTCGGGCGGGGAGCAGCAGCGCGTGGCGCTTGCCCGCGCCGTCGTAGGCCGCCCCGCGATCCTTCTGGCCGACGAGCCGACGGGCAATCTGGACGCCGCCACCGGCGAGATGGTCATGGACCTGCTCTTCGATCTGCGTGACCGCCACGGCGCGACCTTGATCTTGGTCACCCACGCGCCGGAGCTTGCCGCGCGCTGCGATCGTGTCGTGCAGCTGCGCGACGGGCAGGTCCTGTCCGACGAACTGGCCGTGGCCGCGCAATGAGCCTGTCTTGGCGCATCGCCCGGCGTGAGCTGCGCGGCGGGCTCAAGGGCTTCCGGGTCTTCCTCGCCTGTCTGGCCCTTGGCGTCGCGGCCATCGCCGCCATCGGCACGGTGCGCAGCGCGATCGAGGCGGGGCTGTCCGAGCAGGGCGCAGTCATCCTTGGCGGCGACGCCGAGGTGCAGCTGACCTACCGCTATGCGACGGACGAGGAACGCGCCTGGCTCGACGCCCAGGGCGAGGTGTCCGAGATCGTCGATTTCCGCTCCATGCTGGTCACCGGCGACGAGCGCGCGCTGACGCAGGTGAAAGGCGTTGATGGCCTGTATCCGCTCTACGGTCAGGCCCGCCTGACCCCCGATATCCCGATTGCCGAGGCGTTGCAGGGCGACGGGACAACGCCCGGCGCGCTGGTTGACCCTGTCCTGCTCGACCGTCTCGGCCTCAAGGTCGGCGATCTGGTCAAACTGGGCCAGACCGAGTTTCTCGTGACCGCCTCCCTCGACCGCTTGCCCGATACCGCGGGCGGGGGCTTCTCGCTTGGCCCACCGACGGTCGTGGCGTCCGAGGCGTTGAAAGACAGCGGCCTCGTCACCCCCGGCACCCTGTTCGAGACCGAATACCGCATCCGCACGGACCGCGACGTGACCGCGATGGAGGCAGAGGCGCGCGAGGTGCTTGACGGCACCGGCTACCGCTGGCGCGACCGCCGCAATGGCGCGCCGGGCATCTCGGAATTTGTCGAACGGCTGTCCGCCTTCCTGGTGCTCGTCGGTCTGACCGGCCTCGCCGTGGGCGGCGTCGGCGTCTCGGCGGCAGTTCGCGCTTACCTGTCCGAGAAGACCGCGGTGATTGCCACCCTGCGCACTCTTGGCGCGTCCGGGGCGACGGTGTTCAAGGTCTACCTGATGCAAATCGGTGTGCTGGCCGCCATCGGCATCGCGCTTGGCCTCGCGCTCGGGGCCATCGCGCCGCTGCTTTTCGCCCCAATCATTGAGGCGCGCTTGCCCGTGCCCGTCGACTTCGCCTTCCGCCCCCTGCCGCTGGTCGAGGCCGCGCTTTACGGCGCGCTGGCTGCAGGGCTCTTCACCCTCTGGCCGCTGGCCCAAGCCCAGGACATCCGCGCGGCGGCGCTGTTCCGCGAGGCGCGCGCGGGCGTCTCCGGCTGGCCGCGCCCGGTCTGGATCATCGCCTGCGCAGCCCTGCTCGCCGCGTTAGTTGGCACCGCCGCATGGCTGTCCGGGCTGGTCACTCTGACCCTATGGGCCTCCGGCGGCATACTGGCCGCCTTCGTCCTGCTGCTGCTCGCCGCCCTCGGCATCCGTCACCTGTCGCGCAAGCTCGCGCGCCTGAAACCGCTGCGCCGCGCCCACACCCTGCGCGCAGCTTTGGGCGCGGTTGGCGGGCCGGGGCGGGAGGCGCAATCGGTCGTCGTCTCCCTCGGCCTCGGCCTGTCAGTGCTGGCCGCCGTTGGCCAGATCGACTGGAATCTGCGCAACGCCATCACCACCGACCTGCCAGAGGTCGCCCCATCCTACTTCGTGGTCGACATCCAGCCCGACCAGCTTGAGCCCCTGACCGCACAGCTCAGCGCGCGCGAGAGCGTGTCAGAGATCGACACCGCCCCGATGCTGCGCGGGGTCATTACCGGCATCAATGGCGCGCGTGCCGCGGATGTTGCAGGCGATCACTGGGTGCTGCAGGGCGACCGCGGTATCACCTATGCCGCCACCCCGCCCGACCGCGCCGAGATCACCGCAGGCGCGTGGTGGCCCGAGGACTATACCGGCCCGCCTCAGATCAGTTTCGCCGCCGAAGAGGCCGAAGAGATGGGCCTCAAGCTTGGCGATACGCTCACCGTCAACATCCTCGGCCGCGACATCACGGCCGAGATCACCAGCTTCCGCGAGGTGAATTTTGGCACCGGCGGCATCGGTTTCATCATGTCGATGAACCCCGCCGCCTTGCAGGGCGCGCCGCACACCCACATCGCCACGGTCTATTCTACGCCGGAAGACGAGGGCGCGCTGCTGCGCGACATGGCGAAGGCCTATCCCAACGTCACCGCGATCCGGGTCCGCGACGCCATCGCGCGCGTCTCAGAGGTGCTGCAGGGCATCGCCGCCGCGATCACCTATGGCGCGTTGGCCACCTTGGTCACAGGCGGCATCGTCCTGATCGGCACCGCGGCCACGGGCGAGCGCGCCCGGGTCTACGAGGGCGCGGTGCTCAAAAGCCTCGGCGCCAGCCGCGCGCATATCCTCGCCAATTTCGCCCTGCGCTCCGCTTTGCTGGGCCTGACCGCGGGCGTGATTGCGTTGGCGGCGGGCATCGCCGCCGGTTGGGGCGTATCGGTTTTCGTGATGGAGACGGAGTTCTCCGTCGCGTTGCCCTCGGCGCTTGGCATCATCGCGGGCGGCATCGCTGCGACCGTGCTGACCGGCCTGATGTTCGCATGGCGGCCCCTTGCGGCGCGCCCGGCGCAGGTCCTGCGCGCGCGGGAATAGCGTCCCGCAATGTTGTGCCTTGAGCCACTACCAACTGGCACACAATCTGCCTTACTGATCAAAAGATGGTAACCAATCACTACAGTTTTCGCCAAGCAAATCTGGATGATCTTGATTTGCTCAAGGCATGGCAATCGAACCCTCATGTCAGCGAATGGTGGGATTCAGATGAACCAATTGGTGAGGAGGGTTTGGCTGACACTCGGGTAGCACGCTGGATTGTTTCATTTGCTGGGCGCCCATTTGGGTTCATGCAAGACTACGCTGTTCATGGTTGGGATGATCACCACTTCGCCGGTCTTCCCAAGGGGGCGCGAGGAATTGACCAATACATCGGAGACCCCGAATGGGTAGGTATCGGGCACGGATCAGCGTTCATCAGAACAAGAATGGATGCCCTCTTTTTTGACGGAGCACCTGTGATCGCGACTGATCCACATCCAGAAAACGCACGAGCCATAGCCGTCTATAAAAAGCTTGGTTTCAAAGTGTCCGGGTCACCTCAGAAAACGCGGTGGGGGTTCATCTTGCCAATGGTGGCCAAGCCGTAAGCGGGATGCGGAGAAAGGCAAGGTTATCCGCACCGCGGACACTGCGCGCGAAGTTTATTGACGCCCGCTCTTGGGCGCAGGCGAAGTAAACACTGTGGTCTGGACTGACTGCCGGTGACTGACAAGGGGCATGCCGCGGCGCCTATTGCAGGTCAGCAAAGGCCTTCTGCATCCGCTCCACCGCGTCCTCGATCATCGCGCGGGGGGCGGCGATGTTGAAGCGCAGGAAGCTCTCGCCGCCCTTGCCGAAGGTCGGCCCGTGGTTTGCGGCGATCTGGGCGGTCTGCTCGACTCGGCGGGTGAATTCCTCCCGCGCCATGCCGGTGCCGTCGAAATCGACCCAAGCCAGATAGGTGCTCTCAAGGTTCATCGAGGACAGGCCGGGGATCGCGTTGATGCCCGCATCGAACAGCTTGCGGTTGCCGTCGAGATACGCGACCAACTCGTCAACCCAGGCCGCGCCTTCGGGCGTATAGGCGGCCGTTGCCATGAACAGCCCAAACGAGTTCGGGCTCAGGCCCAGGGCCGCCATGCGCGCCGCGAACCGTGCGCGCAACGCGTCGTCGGCGATGATCACATTGCCCGAATGGCTGCCCGCGATGTTGAAGGTCTTGGTCGTGGCCGTCATCATCACCAGCCGGTCCTCGATCCCGGTGATGCTGGCCATCGGTGTGTGGGTGTGGCCGGGGAAGACCAGATCGTGGTGGATCTCGTCGGAGACCAGGATCAGATCGTGGCGCTTGGCGAAGGCCGCAACGGCCTGCAGTTCGCCCTTCGACCAGACCCGCCCGCCGGGGTTGTGCGGTGAGCACAGGATGACCATCGTCTCCGAGCCGGTCATCTGGGCGTCATAGGCCTCGAAATCCATCTCGTAGCGACCGTCCGTCTGCACCATCTCGCATTCGACGACCTGACGACCGGCGGCTTTGATGACCTTCGCGAAGGCGTGGTAGACCGGGGTGAACAGCACCACCCCGTCGCCGGGCGCGGTGAAGGCGTCGATGCACATGGCCGTGCCGTTGACGAGGCCGTGGGTGGTGAAGATGTGGTCGGCCTCGACCTGCCAGTTGTGGCGGGTCTCCATCCACCACTGGATCGCGGCGCGGTAGCGGCTGTCATCGCCGAAATAGCCGTAGACCCCGTGGTCATGCATGGCCTGCACCGCGTCCTGCACGCATTGCGGCGGCTGGAACTCCATGTCCGCCACCCACATGGACAGCCCCTCTTTGGGGGAGACCCCGTAGAGCTGCTCCATGGCGTCCCATTTCATGCAATGGGTGCCGCGGCGGTCGATGGGGGTGTCGAAGCTCATGGGGTCGCTCTCCTGATCAGTCGGACGATAAATCTAGCGATTCCGGCGGGTCTGCAAGGGCGAATAGCTGGGCCACCTCGACCCCCAGCACATGGGCCAGCCGCAGCGACAGGATGGTCGAGGGCACGAAGACCCCGTTCTCGATCGTGTTGATCGTCTTGCGCGACACAGAGATCGCCGCTGCCAGTTCCTTCTGGGTCAGCCCGGCCTGCTTGCGGTGGGTGCGCAGGAACACGATCAGCTCGTCGCTCATCCCGCGCGCCCCCGCAGGGCAGCGATGGTGAACCACAGGGCAGGGGCCGCGCCCAGAACCGGAGCCATCAGGTAGAAGGCCTGGGCCGAGCTGACGCGCCCGGTCACCACCAAGCCCAGCAGGATCAGAAAGACCCCAAGGGCCGCCCAGTAGCCAAAGGCGAGGCTGGCGCGGTGGGTGTCTTGCACCTGCTCGTCCCAGGCGGCCTTGGCCTGATCGGGGAAGATGACATAGCTAGCCAAGCTCAGCGCCACATAGCCCAAAGCCACGGCGCCGATCACGTATTCCCAGCCGCCCCAGATCTCGCGGCCTTGCAGCGCAAGCGCCGCCATCGCCGCAAGGACGACCGCGACCAGCGCGGCGTTGCCCCAGAAGCGGATTCGGGAGATTGGATTGTCGGACATTGCAGTGCTCCTCTCATCGGATGGAAGGGTAACCCATGGGTTACCTACATCTAAGTAACTGTAACGTCAAGGTTACTTTTTCTAACCCTTGTCCGATCAGCGACGAGCGGCTATCTCAAGCCCCATGAAACGCAGCATTCTGATCCACCCCGACCCGCGCCTCAAGAAGGTCGCAGCGCCTGTCGCGGATATCTCCGACGCGCTGCGCGCGCTGGCCGACGACATGCTCGAGACGATGTATGACGCGCCGGGCATCGGGCTGGCCGCGCCGCAGGTCGGCGTGCTCGACCGGCTGATCGTGCTGGACTGCGTCAAGAAAGAGGGTGAGACCCCGCGCCCGCTGGTCATGTTCAACCCCGAAGTGATCGCGACCTCCGACGAGACGAATGTCTACGAAGAAGGCTGCCTGTCGATCCCCGACCAATATGCGGATGTGACCCGCCCGAAAGAGGTCACCGTCGCCTGGATGGACCGCGACGGCAACGCGGTGGAAGAGACCTTCGACGGGCTCTGGGCCACCTGCGTGCAACACGAGATCGACCATCTCGACGGCAAGCTCTTCATCGACTACCTGCGCCCCCTCAAGCGGCAGATGATCACCCGCAAGATGGTCAAGCTGAAGCGCGAGATGGCGCGGGCCTGACGGGATCGCGCCGTGATCCGCCCCATCGTGATGTACCCCGACCCGGGGCTTGGCGAGATGTGCACGCCAGTCTTGGACGTGGCCGAGGTTGCGGACCTGATCGCCGATATGTTCGAGACGATGTATGCCGCCCCGGGCCGCGGTCTGGCCGCGCCGCAGGTCGGCGTGTTGAAGCGGGTCTTCGTGATGGATGCGGGTTGGAAGACGGGCGACAAGACGCCCGTGGTGATGATCAACCCCGAAATCCTGTCGCGCTCGACCGAGTTGCAAGTCAACGAGGAAGGCTGCCTGTCGATCCCAGACACGCCCCGCCGCGTCGCGCGCCCCGCTCGGGTCGAGGTGATGTGGCTCGACGAGACCGGCATGCAGCGGCGTGGCGCGTTCGACGGGTTCGAGGCCGCCTGCATCTGCCACGAGAACGACCATCTCGACGGCATCCTGATCCTTGATCACGAGGCCGCCGCATGAAGCGCCCCTTCGTGATGTGGCCCGATGCGCGGCTGAAAACCGTGGCGGCTAACGTCGACGCAGTGGATGACGAGGTGCGCGCTATCTGGGCCGACATGGTCGAGACGATGGAGGCGATGCCCGGCGTGGGCCTTGCCGCCGTGCAGATCGGCGTCATGCGCCGCCTCGCCGTCGTCGATGCCAGCCAGGAGCGCGGCAAGGCGGTGCTGATGGCCAACCCCGAAATACTCCATGCCAGCGCGCAGCTGCGCGAACATGACGAGGCCTCGCCAAACCTGCCCGGCGTCTCCGCAGTGATCTCGCGCCCGCGGGCGGTGACGGTGCGGTTCTTGAATGAGAGCGGCGAGATGGAAGAGCGTGACTTCGTGGGCCTCTGGGCCACGAGCGTGCAGCACCAGATCGACCATCTGGCAGGCAAGATGTATTTCGACCACCTGAGCCGCACTAAGCGGGCAATGTTGATCAAGAAGGCGGGGAAGCTGGCGCGATGAGAGTAGTCTTCATGGGCACGCCGGAGTTTTCCGTCCCGGTGCTGGATGCGTTGGTGGCCGCAGGTCACGAGATTTGTGCGGTCTACTCGCAGCCGCCCCGACCTGCCGGTCGCGGCAAGAAAGACCGCCCGTCGCCCGTGCAGATGCGGGCGGAGGCATTGGGCCTGCCGGTCCGCCATCCCGTCTCTTTGAGAAACGACGAGGCGCAGAAAGAGTTCGCACGGCTCGAGGCCGATATCGCGGTCGTCGTGGCCTACGGCCTGATCCTGCCGCAAGCGATACTCGACGCGCCTATGCGCGGCTGCCTGAACATCCACGCCTCGCTGCTGCCGCGCTGGCGCGGGGCGGCCCCGATCCACCGCGCAATCATGGCGGGCGACGCGACCACCGGCGTCTGCATCATGCAGATGGAGGCGGGGCTGGACACGGGCCCCGTACTGCTGCGCCGCGAGACGGAGATTGGCGCGGAGGAGACCACCGGCGATCTGCACGACCGCTTGTCCGCCATGGGGGCCGAAGCCGTGGTCGAGGCGCTCGCCCGTCTTCCAGAGCTGACGCCCGCGCCGCAGTCGGAAGAGGGCGTGACATATGCCGAGAAGATCGACAAATCCGAGGCGCGGGTGGATTGGTCCAAGCCCGCGGTCGAGGTCGACCGCCTGATCCGCGGCCTCTCGCCCTTCCCGGGTGCTTGGTGCGAGATCAACGGCGAGCGGGTGAAACTGCTCGGCTCCGGCGTGCTGGAGGACGCCTGCGCGCCCCATGGAACGGTATTGGGCGATTTCCGGATCGCGTGTGGCGCGGGCGCGGTCGAGATCACCCGGGCGCAGCGTGCCGGAAAGCGTGCCCAGGATCGTGACGATTTCGTGAAGGGGTTCTCCTTTCCGGATCGGTTGAGCTAGATCAACGTCCCATCCGCGATCGACGCGATCCTGGGCGTCGCGACCTTTGGGGAGGGGGCATGCGCACGGTTGGATATCATTGCCTGGCAGCCGCGCTGCTCGCCGTGCAAGCGGCCGCGCAGACTTTGACCTGTGACACCGCGCCGGTCTGGGTGAGTGGCGCGGAGACAGCGCATCTGCAGCAGACATGCGCGACAGTCGCGCGGATGCAGGAATTGCTTTAAAGCTGCGATCTTCCAGCGCTTCCCGGCCCCATCCGGATCGATATCGTAGACACGCTCGATCCCCACTGCTTTGCCCTGTTTCACTGCGGCGAGGACCGGATCGAAATCCTCGCCCCACCCGAGATGGCGCAGCGCAGGACGCCCCATGGTGCCTTCGGGTTCCTGCCAATCGAGGCGTATTTCGACAGCGTGTTGGTGCATGAGTTGGCCCACGCGCTCTACGACCGGGTGCCGTGCCCGTTTGAAGCCTGCGTGGGGTCCGCGGAATACCTCGCCTACACCCTGCAGATCATGTCGCTGGCTCCGGCAGACCGCCGCGCCTTCGAGTCGCGCGCGGCGATTGAGCGGACGATCGTGGCGGAGGAGGTCAATTCGTTTATCGCCCTGATTGCGCCGGATCGATTTGCGCAAAAGGCGTGGGCGCATCTCAACCAGCAGGGCGACCGGTGCGCCTTTCTGGCTCAAATTGCGCAGGGGGAGATCTACTTCGATTTCGAGGAGCCGTAGCGAGGCTCAACTGCGCGGCGGGCGCGATTTGTAGACGGGCAGGCTCCAGCCGAAGGCCAGCGAGCCCGCGCGCAAGGACCATGTGGCGCCTGCCCCGATGGCCAGCGCCGGAAAGGCCAGCGCGAAGACATCCCGCGCGACCCAGGCCGCCAAGGCCCCTGCGAAGGCTGCGGAGACGTAAAGCTCGCCCTGTTTCAGCACCACCGGCACGTCGCCCACGACCACGTCGCGCATCAGCCCGCCCATGCAGCCGGTGATCATGCCCATCACGATCACCACCGGCGCGGGCTGGCCGAGGTTCAGCGCCACACCCGCCCCTGCGGCCACCGCGATGGCCAGCGCGAAACTGTCGAGCCAGACGAGCGTGCGCAGGCGGCTTTCCAACAGATGCGCAGTGAAGAACACGGTGATCGCGGCCCCGGCGGCCACGGCCAGATAGAGCGGATCGCCGATCCAGAAGATCGGGTTTCGGTCCAACAGCACGTCGCGCACCGTGCCGCCACCAATGGCGGTCAGCGCGGCGATGAAAATGAAACCGATCGGGTCGAGCTGCGCGCGGCTCGCCACCAGCGCGCCGGTCAGCGCGAAAATCAGCACCGAGCCGTAATCAAGCAGCGCGACCCAGCTCACAGCAGCGCCCGCATCTGCGCGAGGGCCGCGTCAAAGGGTGCGGGAAGGTCGGATGGTTCGTCCAGCGCGATCCAGTGAAACTTGAACAAATGTCCGCCATCATCGGCGCAATGGTGCTGCCAGCGTTCCCGAACGGGTGGCGCGATACGGCAGAGCGCGAAGTGCCAACGCTCGCCCGCCACGATCCCGTCGGATTGTCCCAAGGGGATCGCGGCGCGAGTTTCCAGCCCGCTTTCCTCGAACAACTCACGGGCGGCGGCTCGGGTGGGGTCCTCTCCCGCGCGCACGGTCCCTTTGACCAGCTGCAATCCCGCCAAGGGGTGTTCGAACACCGGTACCCGGCGCGGCGCACCGTCGGGGTGCAGGGCAACTGGGCAGGCTTTGTAAATCACGGCTTGAAGGGCGCCATGCCCGCGCGGGCCAGCTCGTCAGCACGCTCGTTTTCCGGGTGGCCCGCATGGCCCTTGACCCATTCCCAGGTCACATCATGGCGGGCGCGGGCCTCGTCGAGACGCTTCCACAGATCAAGATTCTTGATCTCGCCGCCTTTCTTCTTCCATCCTTTCGCCTTCCAGCCGTAGATCCACTTGGTGATCCCGTCTTTGACATAGGCGCTGTCGGTGACGACGGTCAGTTTGGTGGCGCGCTCGAGCGTCTCCAGCGCGGTGATCGCGGCCATCAGCTCCATCCGGTTATTGGTGGTCTCGGCCGCGCCGCCGCTGAGTTCGCGTTCCTTGACGACCGTGTCGCCGTCCCGCGCGATCAGCAGCGCGCCCCAGCCGCCGGGGCCGGGATTGCCCGAACAGGCGCCGTCCGTGTAGGCGAAAAGATCAGCCATCACAAAGCACGATCATGAAAGGCGCCACGACGCCGTCGAGACCGGGCTCCGCCCCGTGACGCGTCGTGCGGGGGCGCAGGCCTGCGGCGTTCAACAGATCATGGAGCTCTGCCTCTTGGTAGTAGCTGTATTTGCGCCCAATCGTGTCGCGAGCCTCGCCCGTGCCGACCTTGAGGCCAATGTGGAAAATGCCGCCTGGCTTCAGCGCGGTGCGCAAGGCCGCGAGATGGCGGGGCATGTCGGCCTTGGGGGCGTGGAGCAGCGAAAAATTGGCCCAGATGCCGTCATAGATATCTGTGCCAGAGATATCGTCGAAGGTCGAAAGCTGCGCATCTACGCCATACGTCTCGCGCGCGATGCGGACCATTTCGGGCGACGCATCTGTCGCGGAGACGGTGAAGCCCGCATCTTGCAGCATGGCCGCCGAATTGCCCGGGCCGCAGCCCAGATCCAGCACATGCCCGCCGGGTTTCGTCGCGGCCATGAAAGCCGCGAGATCGGCATCGGGCAGCCCGCGCGCGAACTTGGTGTAGTCGGTGGCACGGGTGTTGTAGACGTCGATGGTTTCCTTGTCCGTCATGCGAGCAATCCTATGGCAAGGCACGCGGCGACGATGGCGGTCAGAAGCGTGCGCAGCTTCAGCCACCAGTCGGGGGCGAGGCCCCAGAGGCGAAATTGCACGTCGCAGGCAAAGACCAGCAGGAAGCCGATCAGCACGGCGGAGATGGCGCGGTCTTGCCCGCCGCCCACCGTGAAGAACGCCCAGAGCGCGGGCATGGTAGACAGGGAGAAGGCCTTGAATTCGTTGGTTTTCGTGGCAAACCCCCAAAGCACCCCGGACATGAAACACAAGATGACCGTGCCGTAGGAGACCAGGATGAAGCCCGCGTTGAACCGCTGGCCGAGCGCCGAGACGGTGAACTGGTCGATGGCAGGCACAAGCGTGCCAAGCGCCCCCCAGAGGAACGGCAAGAGGCCCGCGAGGCCAAGGTAGAGGGCCGGGCGGGGGATCATGCGCGCTCGAGCGCCAGCTTGCCGGCGAGACCCGCAAAGATCGCGGCGAAGGAGCGGTTGAGCCAAGCCAATACCCGCTCGGAGCCCAGGATCGCGTCCCGCGCGCGGGCAGCGAAAAGGCCGTAGAGTACGAATACGGCGAAGGTCAGCGCCATGAAGACCGCGCCCAGAAGGGTCATTTCGAGTGTGACTGTGGCCGGATTTCCGGACAGGAAGGGGGGCAGCAGGGCGAGGAAGAAGATCGACAGCTTCGGGTTCAGGATGTTGATCAGCGCGCCCCGTCGCGCGATGCGCCAGCCGGGCTTGCCCGTGCGCTCGCCGTCGACGGCGAGCGTGCCGCCGGATTTGAGCATCTGCCAGGCGAGATAGAGCAGGTAGGCGACGCCCGCGAATTTGACGATCTGGAAGAGCAGGGCGGAGGTGTGGAGCACGGCCGCGAGGCCGAGGGTCGCTGCGGCCAGGTGCGGCACGATCCCGAAAGTGCAGCCCAGTGCCGCCCACAAGGCCGCCGCGCGGCCTTGGCCGAGCCCAATAGCGAGCGTGTAGATGACCCCTGTGCCGGGCGCGAGCACGACGACGAGGGCGGTGAGCAGGAATTGGGCGGTGATCATCGGGGTCTCCTTTGCCGCGGACCGTAGCGCGAAACTCCGGGCGGGGGGAAGGCGCATCGATGCGCCTTTGACGCGATTTCGAAATCGCGTCTTACCCCTCGATCAAATGTCCAGCCTCCGCGAGCAGCGTGCGCGCTTTGGGCAGATCGCGGGACTTCACCAGAAGATGCTCGCCGTCGAAAGTGCAGCAGACGAAAACGCCGATGCCATTCTCCGATAATGGCGTGATCAGCGCGGTGACGATGCCCGTGGCATCAAAGGCAAATAGCCCGACCGTGCGCAGGCACGCCCAATCGGGGTCATGTTCGATCCCGTCGGGAATGCGATCGGCAAGGCAGACGAGCGAGAGTTCGTCGCTAGCCCGCGTGATGGAGACGAAGCCCGCGCCATCGGCCCAGGCGGGCAAGGGCGCGTCCGGCACGAGCCGGGCGATGGCGTAGATGCCTGGAACGGTGCGGATCTTTAGCTGGGTCATGGCCCTTTGCTAGCAGGCGCCGGGTGAAACCCTATGGAGTGATTTTGTCGCGGTTTGAGATCGGGCGCATCAGAGTTTTCTGAAAACTCTGATGCAAAGTCTTCATAAGGCTTTGGCCCCGCTCAGGCGGTCTCGCGCAGGACGCGGGGGACCTTGAATTCGACATTCTCGACTGCCGTTTCAACCAGTTCTTCGGTCACGTCGAAACGGGATTTGAATGCGTCGATGACCTCGTTGATCAGCACTTCCGGGGCCGAGGCCCCGGCAGTGATGCCAATGCTGTCGATGCCCTCCAGCGCGCGCCAGTCGATGTCGCGCGCGCGCTGTACCAGCTGCGCGTAGCTGCAGCCTGCCCTGGCTCCCACCTCGACCAAGCGCTTGGAATTGCTGGAGTTTGGCGCGCCGATCACCAGCATGGCTTGAGTCTTGGCGGCCATGGCCTTCACCGCCTCCTGGCGGTTGGTGGTGGCGTAGCAGATGTCTTCCTTGTGAGGCCCGACAATATCGGGGAAGCGCGTCTGCAGGGCAGCGACGATATCGGCGGTGTCATCGACCGACAGGGTCGTCTGGGTGATGAAGGCCAGCTTGGACGGGTCGCGGGGCGTGATCGTTGCCACGTCCTCAGGGGTTTCGACCAGAATGACCTCTCCCGGGGGCAACTGGCCCATGGTGCCGACCGTCTCGGGGTGGCCTTCATGGCCGATCATGACCATTTGCAGCCCGTTGGAATGGTGCCGCTCTGCCTCGATATGGACCTTGGAGACCAGCGGGCAGGTGGCATCGACATAGACCATCTCGCGCTTGGCGGCTTCGGCCGGAACAGCCTTGGGCACCCCATGGGCGGAGAAGATCACCGGGCGATCATCGGGGCACTCATCCAGCTCCTCGACGAAGACCGCGCCTTGGTCGCGCAGGCTGTCTACGACGAACTTGTTGTGCACGATCTCGTGGCGCACATAAACCGGCGCGCCCCACTTCTCGAGCGCCATCTCGACGATCTTGATGGCGCGGTCCACGCCCGCGCAAAAGCCGCGCGGCGCGGCGAGGTAGAGGGTCAGGGGCGGCTTGGTCATAATCTGGTGGCTCCGTGTTGCGGCGGAGGTTAAGCCTTGCCGCAGATGGGGTCCAGAGGGGGTGACGATATGGCCGTTGTGATCAGGGCGATTGAGCCGGGCGACCGGGCGGCGTGGGGCGCGCTTTATGCAGGCTTTGCGGCGTTCTATGAGGTCGAGCAGACCGAGGAGATGCGCGACCGGGTCTGGTCGTGGCTGATGGACCCGGATCACGAGGTGCGGGGTCTGGTCGCGGTGCAGGAGGGCGCGCTGGTGGGGCTGGCCCATGTGCGCGGCTTCGCGCGGCCTTTGGCGGCGGCGACGGGCGGGTTTATGGATGATCTGTTTGTCGCGCCCGAGGCGCGCGGCCTGAATGCGGGCGCGGCTCTGATCCAGGCGATTGACGATCTGGCACAGGCGGAGGGCTGGTCGGTGATCCGCTGGATCACCGCGGATGACAATTACCGGGCGCGGGGGCTGTATGACCGGCTGGCGACGCGCACAATGTGGATCACCTACGACCGGGAGGTCTGAGGCGGGCCTTTAGCTGCGGCGCAAGGACGACCAGAAGAAATTGCCGCACCGCTCCAAGCGCTGCACCTGCCACCCTGTTAGAGCGGCAAGCTCTTCGATCTCATGGGGTTCGGGGTGATACCACGGAAATTCCGCGCCGGTTCTTTCTTCGTAGGACACGCGCAGTTTCATTTCGCCACGACGCCTGCCTGCGGCGAGGTTGTTTTCCTGATATGCGATGTGGCGCGGGTTGTCCGTTTGGCGGATGTCGAGACCCGTCAGGACAAGGTGGCCGCATTCCGGGCTGATCCGACGGAGGTTGCGAAAGAGCGTGGCGCTTCCATCGAAGCTGCCGCCAATTCCGACATTATTGCCGAAGAGGCAGATATTCGTCGGGCGGAAACTGAGATTTGGCGGGTTCCCGGACATGACGTCGAAGACCCCGACATTTTGTAGCCCTCGCTCGCGGCAGACCTGAATTGCCCCTTCGGAGATATCGACGCCATGGGCGTCGAGCCCCTGTGCGGCGAACCACTTCAGATGGCGGCCCGCGCCGCAGCCCACGTCGAGCGTCGGGCCGTCGAGAAGCGCCAAGGCATCGCGTTCGAACGCAAATGGCTCGGGCTCGAAGTACAGGCCGGGGCTGTGCGTGTCTTCCCAGCCGTCGTCACGGGTCAGTTTCAGGGGCGCATCTGACTGCCCTCGGTGGAAAGACAAAAGGGCGTCGCCGAACAGGTCCATAAAGGGACGCTATCCAGCGAGCCTGTCCGTCGCAACGGTCGCAAAACGAAAAACGCCGGAGCGTTGGCCCCGGCGTTTGGTGTCTCAGTCGACTTCTTCGGTCGAGCGTCGCGACTGCGGGGTGAAGCCCGCCTGGTCGTCGCGGGGCGGTCGGCCGATCACATCGCGCAGCTCGTCAAGTTCGATGAAATTGTCGGCCTGTCGGCGCAGCTCATCGGAGATCATCGGCGGGTTGGAGCGGATGGTGGAGACCACCGAGACCCGCACGCCCTTGCGCTGGATCGCCTCGACCAGCGGGCGGAAATCGCCGTCGCCCGAGAAGATCACGATGTGGTCCACATGGGGGGCGAGTTCCATCGCGTCGACGGTCAGCTCGATATCCATGTTGCCCTTCACCTTACGGCGGCCTTCGCGGTCGGTGTACTCCTTGGCAGGCTTGGTCACCATCGTGAAGCCGTTGTAGTGGAGCCAGTCGACCAGCGGGCGAATGGGCGAGTAGTCGTCATTTTCCAGCAGGGCGGTGTAGTAGAACGCGCGCAGCATCTTGCCGCGACGCATGAATTCGTGCCTCAGGAGCTTGTAGTCAATGTCGAAGCCCAGAGACTTGGCAGCGGCGTATAGGTTCGACCCGTCTATGAAAAGCGCCAGCCGTTCGTCTTTGTAAAACATAAAATGTCCTTCCGATATGCGTGCCAGGCCAATAATGATCCCCGGAGTGACGGGCGCAGGCGAGACGCGCTTGGAACTACATAAGGAAAAATACTTATGCGGCAACCCAAGCAAAATCACAAAGGTCTGACAATTGCCTATGTTGCGCTAGGCGGGAACGTCCCGTCAAGCGCCGGACGCCCAGAAAAAACCGTGCAGGCAGCAAAACGCGCCATTCCTTGCGAATCCGTTAACCTATTGGCGGAAAGTCGCCTTTTTCGCACACCGGCCTTCCCGAGCGGCAGCGGGCCCGACTTCGTCAACGCGGTGATCGCGGTTGAGACGGTCCTGTCCGCCGAGGCGCTTCTGGCGCATTTGCATGACGTAGAGGCAAGCTTCGAGCGCACCCGGGATGCGCGCTGGGGCGCCCGCACGGTGGACCTTGATCTGATCGCCTATGGCGCTGCGATTCTTCCCGATCGCATGAGATTTCAGGTGTGGCACGACCTGCCGCTGGACCGGCAGATGACACAGGCCCCCGAGACGCTGATCCTGCCCCATCCGCGCCTGCAGGACCGGGCCTTCGTGCTGATTCCCATGGCCGATATTGACCCCGATTGGCGGCACCCGGTGCTGGGCCAAACCGTGCAGGAGATGCTCGCGGCCCTGCCAGAGGCCGAAAAAGCCCCGGTTTTGCCCCTGTAGCTGCGCGATTGTGGTTGTGCTTGGCGTGTCAAGGGCCTACATGAAGCTCCTGACAAATCCCTGCTATGACTGGAGTCCATTATGGCCCGCGTGACGGTTGAAGACTGCGTTGACAAGGTTCCGAACCGCTTTGATCTGGTGATGCTCGCCTCGCATCGCGCCCGCGAGATCTCTGCCGGCTCCGCGATCACCGTGGATCGTGACAACGACAAGAACCCCGTCGTGTCCCTGCGCGAGATCGCCGACGAGACCCAGACCGCCGACGAGCTGCGCGAGCGCATGATCGAAAGCAACCAGACCCAGATCGAGGTCGACGAGCCGGAAGAAGATGCGATGGCGCTGCTGATGGGCGTCGAGCAGGACAAGCCGGCCGAGGACGACATGTCCGAGGAAAAGCTGCTGCGCGCTTTGATGGAAGCCCAAGAGCAAAAGTAATTTTAGGCGGCGGACCGGTGAATGATTTCCGACAGTGACCTGATTACGCTGGTCCGCGCCTACAATCCCCACACCAACGACACGCTGATCCGCGCGGCCTATGCTTACGGCCAGCAGATGCACGAGGGCCAGACGCGCCACTCGGGCGAGCCGTATTTCACCCATCCCGTGGAAGTCGCCGCCCTGCTGTCCGAGCAGCGGCTGGATGATGCCACGATTATCACCGCCCTGCTGCACGACACGATCGAGGACACCAAATCCACCTACGGTGAGGTCTCGGACCGGTTCGGCGAGGACATCGCTGAGCTGGTCAATGGTGTTACCAAGCTGACCAACCTGGAACTGGCCTCGACCGAGAGCAAGCAGGCGGAGAACTTCCGCAAGCTGTTCATGGCGATGTCGAAGGACCTGCGGGTGATCCTCGTGAAGCTCGCCGACCGCCTGCACAATATGCGCACCATCAAGCATATGAAGCCGGAAAAGCAGGTGCAGAAATCGCGCGAGACGATGGATATCTACGCGCCGCTCGCGGGACGCATGGGTATGCACTGGATGCGCGAAGAGCTGGAGGATTTGGCGTTCCGGGTGCTGAACCCGGAGGCGCGCGCCTCGATCATCCGCCGCTTCATCACGCTGCAAAAAGAGACCGGCAACGTGGTGCCCAAGATTACCGAGGACATCCGCACCGAGATGGAGCGCGCGGGCATCCCGGGCGAGGTCTACGGGCGCGCCAAGAAGCCGTTCTCGATCTGGCGCAAGATGGAAGAGAAGAAACAGGGCTTCTCCCGCCTGTCTGACATCTACGGCTTCCGCGTCATCGTCGACACCGAGGACGAATGCTACCGGATGCTGGGCGTGCTGCACCGCCGCTGGAGCGCGGTGCCCGGCCGCTTCAAGGACTATATCAGCCAGCCCAAATCCAACGGCTACCGCTCGCTGCACACGACCGTGTCGGGCCGCGATGGCAAGCGGGTGGAAATCCAGATCCGCACACGGCAGATGCACGATGTGGCCGAAGCCGGTGTGGCGGCGCATTGGGCCTACCGCGACGGCGAGAGGGTCTCGAACCCGTTTGCGGTCGACCCTTCTGCCTGGGTCACCACGCTGACCGAGCGGCTCGATCAGGGCGACGACAGCGACGAGTTCCTCGAGCATGTGAAGCTCGAGATGTATTCCGACCAGGTGTTTTGCTTCACGCCCAAGGGTGATGTGATCAAGCTGCCGCGCGGGGCGACGCCGCTGGACTACGCCTATGCGATCCACACGCGGATCGGGCACAGCTGCGTGGGCGCCAAGGTCGACGGGCTGCGGGTGCCGTTGTGGACGCGACTGCGCAACGGTCAGTCGGTGGAGATCATCACCGCGGAAGGCCAAAAACCGCAGCCGACCTGGATCGACATCGCGGTGACCGGCCGGGCAAAGTCCGCGATCCGCAAATCCCTGCGCGAAGAGCACCGCGACCGCTACATCAAACTGGGCCGCGAGCTGACCCGGGTGGCGTTCGAGCATATCGGCAAGAAGGCCTCCGACAAGGCGCTCGATATCGCCGCCAAGGAGCTGTCGCTGCAGGACGGCTCGCAGCTGCTGGAATATGTGGGCTCCACCGAGATTTCCGCGCGTGAGGTCATCGCCGCGCTCTACCCCGAGCTGATGGAGAAGGTCACCGGCGACGAGGTTGACGCGGCCCGCCCGGTGGTGGGTCTGCCCGAGGGCGCGCAGGTCAAGCGCGCCGCCTGCTGCCTTGCGGTCCCGGGAGAGCGCATCGTGGGCATCAAGCACCGCGGCGACGGCGTCTATCTGCACGGCATTGCCTGCGACGCGCTGGTGGAATTCGAAGACCAGCCGGAGCGGTGGCTCGACGTGCACTGGCACGCAGGTCGGCACGCCGCCACCAACGCCGTGACGCTGTCGATCACCATCGGAAACAGCTTCGGCGTGCTGGGCCGGATCTGCACGCTGATCGGCGAGCAAAAAGCAAATATCAGTGATCTTCACTTTATTGACAGAAAACCGGACTATTTTCAGCTTTTAGTCGATGTAGATGTGCGAGATGCGGAGCATCTGCATGCTGTCATGACCGCGATCGAAGCCGATAGCGACGTGGCGTCGCTGGAGCGCCACCGTGATCTGAGCCGCAAACCATAGCGCGAGAGCGCCAGAGAGAGGGAGACGAGAGAAGCCGTGTTCAAACGCCGCACGCCAAAGAGCTGGGCCTTGTGGTTCCTGCATCTGGTCTGGCCCCAAGGGGGCTGGGCGCGCGCGGCGCATTATGTCAAGCACCGGGTGCGACGCCTGCCCGACGATCCGGGCCGTATCGCGCGCGGCATCTTTGCGGGCGTCTTCACCACCTTCACGCCCTTCTACGGCTTCCACTTCTTCATCGCGGCGGGGCTGGCCAAGGTGATGCGGGGCAACATTCTGGCCGCGCTCATGTCCACGTTCTTTGGCAACCCGCTGACCTACCTGCCCATCGGGGTGATCTCGCTGAAGACGGGGCATTTCCTGCTGGGCACCGAGTTTGAGGAAGACATGCATATAGGCCACCGCTTCGCGGGCGCGTGGCGCGATCTCAAGCATAATTTCTGGGCGATGTTCAACGAGAACGAGGCCGACTGGCACCGGCTGAGCGACTTCTACGACGAGGTGTTCTTCCCCTACATGATCGGCGGCCTGATCCCTGGCGTGCTGTTCGGGCTCGCGGCCTATGTGCTCAGCCGTCCCCTGATCGCGGCCTACCAGAACCGCCGCCGGGGGCGCATCAAGGCCAAGCTCGACGAGATCAAGCAGCGCAAGGCAGCGGCGAAGGCCGCGAAGCCGCCCAAGCCCGGCAAGGCCGCGCGCGAGCCCAGCGGAAGCTGATCCGCGCGCCGCCCACGAAAGATCGTGGATTGAGCTTGCCGCGTGCGCTCCTATGATCAAGTGCAGATCAACACTGAAGGACGTCCCCCCATGTCTGCAAGCAAGCTGCGCCTTGGCGTCAATATCGACCACGTCGCCACCGTACGCAACGCGCGCGGCGGCGCGTCGCCTGACCCGGTCCGCGCGGCCCTTGCGGCGCAGGAGGCGGGCGCCGATGGCATCACCGCACACCTGCGCGAGGACCGGCGGCACATCCGAGATGCCGACATGGCCGCGCTGAAAGAGGCGATATCCATTCCGCTGAACTTCGAGATGGCCGCAACCGATGAGATGCAGAAAATCGCGCTGGCCACCCGGCCCCATGCCGTCTGCCTTGTGCCCGAGCGCCGCGAGGAGCGCACGACCGAGGGCGGGCTGGAAGTGGCAGGCGATGACACCCGCCTTGCGGACTACATCGCGCCCTTCAAGAAGGCAGGCACCCGGGTGTCGCTGTTCATCGGGCCGGACGCCGCGCAGGTCGAGGCCGCCGCGCGCATCGGTGCGGATATCATCGAGCTGCATACCGGCACCTATTGCGACGCCCATGAGGCCGGCGATTTCGAGCTGCGCGATGCGGAGCTCGAGCGTCTGAAGGCGATGGCGACCCATGCCCACGGGCTGGGGCTGGAGGTCCATGCAGGCCACGGCCTGACCTTTGACAGCGTCTCCCCGATTGCCGCCCTGCCGGAGATGGTCGAGCTTAATATCGGGCATTTCATCATCGGCGAGGCCATTTTCCGCGGTCTTGGGCCCTGCATTCAGGAGATGCGGCGGATGATGGACGAGGCGCGCGCGTGACAGGCGCGCTGCTTGCCTCGCTCGCGGCCTTTCTGGTGGCGGCGGGCTCGCCCGGCCCGGCGACCCTAAGCGCGGCCCACGTGGCGATGGCCCACGGGCGCGCCGCGGGTCTGGCGCACGGAATGGGACTGGCGCTGGGACTGTTCGTCTGGGGCGTCTTGGCGGCCTTCGGGCTTGGCGCTTTCATTATCGGCTTCGCGCCCGCCCTTGTGGCGCTGAAGGTGGCGGGCGGGCTTTTTCTGCTGTGGCTTGCGTGGGGCTGCGGTCGCCGCGCCTTGGGCACTGAGGCCGCGACATCCACCGGGCCGTCGCAGCGCTTCTTCCGGCGCGGGGTGCTGCTGAACCTTGCGAACCCCAAGGCCATTTTCGCGTGGCTGTCGGTGATCGCCGTGGGCATGCCCGAGACCCCGGACCGCATGTTCGTCGTCACCGCAACACTGGCCTGTGGGGCCTTGGGCGTGGCGATCTATGCGGCCATCGCGGTGGGCTTCGCGCGGCCGCGGGTGATGTCGGTATACGCAAGCTGGCGGCGGTGGATCGACGGGGCCTGTGCCGCGCTTTTCGCAGGGGCCGGACTTAAGCTGCTGGCGAGCCGGGCATGATCGCGCATCGCGCCCATGCGCGACGCTGCGATTTGTGCAAAGGTGGGGCCAATAGACACGTACCGCTTGATTTGGAGGCCACATGACCGGTTGGGAATTTGCGCTTTTGCTGGTGGCATGGGCCGTGGGCGGCGCCTCGCCCGGGCCTGCGACGCTGGCGATCGCCGGGACCTCAATGGAGCGCGGCCGCCCGGCGGGCCTTGCCGTTGCGGCGGGGATCGTGTGCGGCTCGGCCTCTTGGGGCGTGGCCGCGGCGCTGGGCATGAGCGCGCTGATGCTGGCCAATGCGTGGTTGGTGGAGCTGCTGCGCTACGTGGGCGCGGCCTACCTGATTTATCTGGGCGCAAAGGCGATCCGGTCGTCGATGACGGACAAGCCGCTCGCCCGCGTTCAGGCCAAGCGCGGCGACCTGCGCGCGCTTTATGTGAAAGGCTTGCTGCTGCACCTGACGAACCCCAAGGCGATCTTTGGCTGGGGCGCGATCTTTGCGATTGCGGTGCCGCCCGGATCTGATCCGGCGGTGATCTGGGAAAGCTTTGCCGCGCTTTTGGCCGTCTCGAACATCGTGTTCTTCGGCTATGCCCTTCTGTTCTCCACCGGTGCGTTCGTGCGCGGCTACCAAAGGATGCGGCGCTGGTTCGAGCTGGGCTTTGGCGTGATGTTCGGCTTTGCCGGTTTCAAGATTTTAACAACGAGGTTGGGATGAAGGAATTTTTGGTGGTTATGGCGCTGATGGCGTCCCCCGTGGCGGCGCAAGAGGTGCGCGACTGCGACGAGCTGGCCAGCGTCGCCGCCGTGTCCGAGCCGTGGGAGGCGCAGACGCGCACCTTTGCGGGCAACCGGGTGCGGCTGGTGGTAATCGACACGCTGGAGCCCGCGGCAGCGGCCTTTCAGCTGGTGGTGCTGTCACCGCCCTTTGACGAGCTGGGCGCGCGGCAGTGCAAGATGGTGGGCTCCAGCGGGACGCTGGGGTTTGGCGGCATGACGCTGGAAGGGCTGACCAGCGCCTACGACCCGGCCCGTGGGCTGACCTGGGGCGTGACGGTGCAGTCCTATGACCCGGCCACGGGCGGCTTCAGGGCGCAGGTTCTGGACGTCACGCTGAACCAATCCACCGGGGCCATCACGGCGGCGCTTCGGTGATCCTGGGGATCGGCACGGATCTGGCCAATATCGAGCGGATCGAAGGCACGCTTGCGCGGTTCGGCGACCGCTTCCGCAACCGGGTCTTCACCGAGGTCGAGCAGCGCAAGGCGGAGCGGCGCAAGGATGTGGCCGGGACCTATGCCAAGCGCTGGGCCGCGAAAGAGGCCTGCTCCAAGGCGCTGGGCACCGGTCTGCGCATGGGTATTTCGTGGAAGGACATGGCCGTCAGCAACCTGTCCACCGGTCAGCCGGTGATGAAAGTGACAGGTTGGGCGGCGGAGCGGCTGCGCGAGATGACGCCCGAAGGACACGAGGCCGTGATCCATGTCACGCTGACTGACGATCACCCTTGGGCACAAGCCTTTGTCGTGATCGAGGCGCGCCCCAGTGACGCCGAGCCCCGCTTGACACCACCCCCCAGCCCTCGCATGTAGGCGGCGACCCTGACGCTTGGAGTGCCCCATGGCCCGCACCAAAGAAAAGCAGCCCGAGACCATCGGCGAGACCATCAAGACGGTGATCTACGCGCTGCTGATCGCGGGCGTTTTCCGCTCGCTGTTCTTCCAGCCGTTCTGGATCCCGTCGGGCTCCATGAAGGACACGCTGCTGGTGGGCGACTTCCTGTTCGTCAACAAGATGGCCTATGGCTATTCCAAGTATTCCTGCCCCTTTGGCATCTGCCCGATTCCGGACCGCATTCTGGCCCGCACGCCCGAGCGGGGCGATGTGGTGGTGTTCCGCCACCCGGTCTCGGGTCAGGACTACATCAAGCGGCTGATTGGCCTGCCGGGTGACACGGTGCAGATGAAAAACGGCGTGCTGTTCCTCAACGGCCAGCCGCAAAAGCAAGTACCGACCGCGCCTTTCGTCGAGACCTATGAGGCCCAAGGCTCTGTCGGGGGCTTCCCGGCCTGCTCCAACGGCGCCGTGGGGCTTGGCGGCGAGTGCGAGAAAGAGCGCGCCATCGAGACGCTGGAAGGCGGCGTGAGCCACGCGATCCTGAACATCCGCGACGGGCTAGGGGCCGACAACACTCCCGAGTTCAGCGTGCCGGAGGGCCATTTCTTCTTCATGGGTGACAACCGCGACAACTCCATCGACTCGCGCTACCCGCAGGCGGGCGGTGGCGTCGGCATGGTGCCGTTTGCCAACCTTCTGGGCCGCGCGGACCGGGTGATCTTCTCGTCGGCGGGGCGGCGGATGCTGTATTTCTGGACCTGGCGCGGTGACCGGTTCTTCAAGAAGATCTAGGCGATGAAACTGTCGGCGGAGCTTCGCGACTTCAGCGCCCGGATCGGGCATGACTTTGCCGACCCGGAGCTTCTGATCCGCGCGCTGACCCATGGCTCGATCTCGTCGGCCACGCGGCCCGACAATCAGCGGTTGGAGTTCCTCGGCGACCGGGTGCTGGGGCTGGTGATGGCCGAGGCGCTGCTGGAGGCCGATCCGCAGGCCGCCGAAGGCGTCCTTGCCCCGCGCTACAATGCGCTGGTGCGCAAGGAGACCTGCGCGGCGGTGGCCCGCGAGATTGATCTGGGCGCCGTGCTGAAGCTTGGCAAATCCGAGATGGTGTCGGGCGGGCGGCGCAAGGAAGCGCTGCTGGGCGACGGGATGGAGGCGCTGATCGCCGCCGTCTACCGCGACGGCGGGTTCGAGGCTGCCAAGGCGCTGATCCTGCGGCTGTGGGGCACCCGCGTGCAGACGGTCGAGGCCGATGCGCGCGATCCCAAGACCGCGCTGCAGGAGTTCGTGCAGGCCCGCGGCGAGCCCACGCCGCGCTACGAGATCGTCAAACGGGATGGCCCGGACCACGCACCGCGGTTTACCATTGCGGTGGTGCTGGCCTCGGGCGAACGGGCCGAGGCGGAAGCCGGCGCCAAGCGCCAGGCAGAACAGGCAGCCGCCAAGGCGCTGCTGGAAAGGTTGGAGACATGAGCGACGACACCCGCGCGGGCTTCATCGCGCTGATCGGCGAGCCCAATGCGGGCAAGTCGACGCTGCTGAACCGCATGGTGGGCGCGAAAGTGTCCATCGTGACCCACAAGGTACAGACCACCCGTGCCCGCATCCGCGGCGTGGCAATGGAAGGGCGCTCGCAGCTCGTCTTCGTGGACACGCCGGGGCTGTTCAAGCCGCGCCGCAGGCTCGACCGCGCGATGGTCGCCGCCGCGTGGTCCGGCGCGTCGGATGCCGACATCGTCGTGCTGCTGGTCGAGGCGCATCGGGGCATCACCGAAGGGGTCTCCGCGATCCTCGAAGGTCTGGCGGAGCGGACCGGCGGCGCGCCTGTGGCGCTGGCGATCAACAAGATCGACCGGGTGAAATCCGACGTGCTGCTTGGGCTGACGAAGGAGCTGAATGAGGCGTTCGATTTCGTCGAGACCTTCATGATCTCCGCCGAGAAGGGCCACGGCGTCGATGCCCTGCGCGGTTGGCTGGCGGGCGAGGTGCCGGAGGGCCCGTGGCTTTACCCCGAGGACCAGTTGGCCGATGCGCCGATGCGCCAAATCGCGGCCGAGATCACCCGCGAGAAGCTGACCCTGCGGCTGCACCAAGAGCTGCCGTATCAAATGACGGTCGAGACCGAGAACTGGGAAGAACAGAAAGACGGCTCCGCCCGGATCGATCAGATAATCTACGTGATCCGGGACGGCCATAAGGGCATCGTGCTGGGCAACAAGGGCGAGACGATCAAGGGCGTGGGCAAGGCCGCGCGCGAGGAGCTGATGGAGTTCCTCGGGCGCAAGGTGCATTTGTTCTTGCAGGTGAAAGTGCGGCCGGGCTGGCTGGAAGAAAGCGAGCGGTATTCCGAGATGGGGCTCGATTTTAAGGACGGGAATGGCTGAGCTGTCCCGGCAAAAGTGGGGCCCGGTTTTGCGGTTCGGGACAGCGGAATAATGGCTGAGCGCCTTACCAGTGACTTCTGGGTGTCCGCCTATCTGACGCGGCTGCGGCTGCATGACATTCCCGCCTTCATCACCGCCAAGGGCGACAAGACCGCGGGGGCGGTGCTGGTCAAGCTGAACACGCTGGACGGGCAGGCCGTGTGCTACCAGCGCTCGTTTGATCTGATGTCGGGCGAGCGGGCCTGGGTCGTGCTGGCCGAGGGGGACGAGCCAGCGGTGGACGCCTCGATCGCCAAGCAGCGCAGCTTTGATCGGGATCTGTGGGTCATCGAGGTCGAGGATCGCGCGGGGCGGCATCTGCTGGATCAAGAGGGGCTGGCGTGATCGAGTGGCGCAGCGACGGGGTGCTTCTGTCCGCGCGCCGCCACGGCGAAAATGCCGCGATCATCGATGTGCTGACCCGCGACCATGGCCGCCATGCGGGCGTGGTACGCGGCGGCGCGTCGCGCAAGATGGCCCCGATCCTGCAACCGGGCGCACAGCTGGACGTTTCGTGGCGCGCGCGGCTCGACGCGCATCTTGGGGCCTTTACCGTGGAGCCGATCAAGTCGCGTGCTGCCGCGGTGATGGACGACCGAAAAGCGCTCGCGGGGCTCAACGCGCTCTGCGGCTTGTTGCAGTTTGCACTGGGTGAGCGCGACCCGCACCCGGAGCTATATGACCGCTCGCTTCTGGTTTTTGATCTGCTGGGGGAGACCGACGCGTGGCAGCTGGCCTATGTGCAATGGGAGCTGGCGCTCTTGGAAGAGCTGGGCTTTGGCCTTGATCTGGAAAGCTGCGCGGTCACCGGATCGATGCAAGAGCTGATCTATGTCTCGCCCCGTACAGGGCGCGCGGTGTCTCGGCAGGGGGCCGGAGAGTGGGCCGACCGGCTGCTGGCATTGCCCGCATGCTTGCGCGGCGTGGGGGACGGGCGTCTCGACGACGTGCCCGCGGCGCTGGCCACGACCGGGCATTTTCTGCAGACCTGGATGGCGCCGCAGCTTGGCAATAAGCCGTTGCCCGCGTCACGCGACAGGCTGGTGCAGGCTCTGAGTGCGGGCGGCGGGCCGTGAGTATTTTTGCCAAAACGAAGCCAGAAGCGCGGCGCTTCAGTTCGCTGTAAAGACCATCTGCCCGCCATCGGGATTTGACAGGATCAGGGTCGTGCCCGCGACCTCTGCCAAGGTCATGTTTGCCAGCGCTTTGAAATAGGCCTGCTCGGCCGCGAGCGCTGGGCAGGCGCGCTTCGTGCTGCCGATAGGGCCGATTTCGAACCACGGGTACGGCACAGTTTGGGTGGCGAAGAAGCGATTGCACGGCCCGTCGCCCGCGATGCGGCCCTCTTCCGGGAAAGTGAGCGTCGCGCGGGCGGGGAAGGATGCCTCGTCGATGCTTTGCAGCAGCCAGATGGTTTCGGTGCCCGCATAGCCGGAGACCGTTTCATCCTTGCAATAGCCAAGCAAACTCAGGGTGATAAGGCAGATCAGACGCATGCGTCCACTGTGCGGCGAGAGCCGAAATGGCGCAAGGGGGAACGCCAGCGACCCGGGCGGCGTTGAACCACGAATCGCCCCACAGGAGAAATGCCCGATGAAAGATATGAGCCAAGACGCCGTCATCCAGACAATTGACCCGACCGACGGGAGCCCCTTGCAGGAGTATCCCCTGATGGAGACCGACGCCGCCATCGCGGGGGTCGAAGCGTGCCACAAGGCCTTCGAGACATGGCGCCACGAGACCCCGGCCAAGCGCGCCGAGATCATCCGCGCCATCGGTCAGGCGCTGCGTGACCACGAGGACGAGCTGTCGGAACTGATGACCCGCGAGATGGGCAAGCTGCGCAGCCAGTCACGCACGGAGCTGCAACTATGCGCCGCGATTTGCGACTATACCGCCGATAACGGCCCCGACGAGCTCAAGACAGAGGAACGTCCCTACGAGGGCGGCGTGAAAGGCCACGTCGCCTACCGCCCCATCGGAGTGATCTACGGTATCCAGCCTTGGAACTTCCCGATCTACCAGGTCGTGCGCTATTCGATCGCGAACCTTATGGCGGGCAACGGCGTTCTGCTGAAACATGCCGAAAGTGTCACCGGCTGCGGGCTGCGGCTGGAGGAGCTGTACCGCGAGGCGGGGCTGCCCGCCGATCTGTTCAAGGTTCTGGTGATCGACCACGACCAGTCCGACAAGGTGCTGGAACATGACGCGGTGCGCGGCGTTACCCTGACCGGCAGCCCCGGCGCGGGCAAGATCATCGGCAAAAAGGCGGGCGCGGTGCTGAAGAAAACCGTGCTCGAGCTGGGATCGAACGACGCCTATATCGTGCTTGAGGACGCGGATCTGGAACAAGCCGTCAAGCAATGCGTCATCGGGCGCACGTTCAACAACGGCCAGACCTGTGTGGCCGCCAAGCGCTTCGTGGTGGTCGACGCCGTATTCGACGCCTTCAAGGAGCAATTTGTCGCCGCCATGAAAGACATGGAGATGGTCGACCCGATGGAGTCCGAGCAGGGTCTTGGGCCGATGGCCCGCGAGGACCTGCGCGATGAGCTTCACAGTCAAGTGCAGGAGAGCATCGAGAATGGCGCGAGCCTTCTTTGTGGCGGCGAGATCCCGGACCGAGATGGCTGGTGGTACCCCGCCACGGTGCTTGGCGATGTCGCCCCCGGTCAGCCCGCCTATGATGACGAACTGTTTGGCCCCGCTGCCGCCCTGATCCGGGCCAAGGACGAAGAGGACGCGATGCGGATCGCCAATGACAGCCGGTTTGGCCTTGGCGGCGCGATCTTCTCGAAGGATCTGGATCGCGCCCGTCATTTGGCGGAGATGCATTTTGACACCGGAATGGTGTTCATCAACGGGTTCAGCGCCGCCTCACCTAACATGCCGTTTGGCGGGGTGAAGAACTCCGGCTATGGGCGTGAGCACGGTGGCTTCGGCATGAAAGAATTCGTCAACGTGAAGGCGATTACCATTCTCAACGAATAAAACCCTCAAAGGGACGGTGGGTCCATCCGCCGTCCCTTTTCTTGTGGCCCCCTTCAGACGAGGCCGTTGTCCACGAGATACGCGGCGGTCTCCCGGATCGATGTTTCCGGGTCGCGGAAGTCCATGCCAAGCACCTCGCGGGACAGGCGGGTGGAGAATTTCGGGCATCGCCCCAGCTCCGGCACGATGGATTTGATCGATTTGTCGAACAGCGCAAGCCCGCGCATCACCACATCCGGGGCGACCCGCGTGGCAATCTTGCGGTCGGGATAGGCGTCGACCAGCGTCTGGGCGATGTCCCGAAACCAGATCGAGTCCGCGACCGCGATCAGCCGCTTGCCAACGCTCTCGGGGGCCGTCAGCGCATCGACATGCATCTTCGCCACATCGCGCACGTCAACAACACTGAACCCCATGTTCGGCAGCATCGGATCGCTGCCCTTCAGCAGACGCTCGACGATCTTGATGGAGGTCCCGAAATGGGCGTCCAGCGGCGGGCCGATGATCAGACCGGGGTTGATCGTGGTGAGTTGCAGCTCGGGATGCTCGCCCGCGAAGTCCCACGCGGCCTGCTCGGCGAGGGTTTTGGACTTCGCGTAGGGGCTGGCTGTGGGGTGGGTGAGATCGCTCCAGTCGGTCTCGTCGAAATGCCCGCGCGCGGGCGTCACCGCTTGTCCGATGGCCACCACCGATGATGTCAGCACGACGCGCGTGACGCCTGCGTCCCGCGCCGCCGTCAACGCGCGCCGGGTGCCGTCGATGGCGGGACGGATCAGGTCTTCCTCATCCTTTGGCTGGGACATCGGGAAGGGCGACGCGGTGTGGATCAACGCGTCAGCGCCGGACACAGCATCCGCCCAGCCGTCATCGCGGGTCAGGTCAAGCGCAGTGACGCTGAGATTGTCTATAGTACCGGGCGTCTGGAGATGCGGGCCAAGCGCCGCGCGCAGCTCTGCCTCGCGCTCTGGCGCGCGGGTGGACCCGATGACGGTGTGCCCCGCGTCCAGCAGTTGCAGGACGACATGCTTGGCGACGTAGCCGGTGGCCCCCGTGACGAAGACGGTCTGTGGCATGGGGCAGCTCCTGCGTAAACGATCACACAGCCTACGCAGAGAACCGCTTTGGGATCAATCGAGCAGGCGGCGGGCGATGACCTGGGCCTGAATCTCCGCGGCACCCTCAAAGATGTTGAGAATGCGCGCGTCACACAGGATGCGGCTGACTTTGTACTCCAGCGCGAAGCCGTTGCCGCCATGGATCTGCAGAGCGTTGTCGGCCGAGGCCCACGCGACGCGTGCGCCGAGCAGCTTGGCCATGCCGGCCTCCAGATCGCAGCGACGGTCATTGTCCTTCTCGTGGGCCGAGAAGTAGGTCAGCTGGCGGGCAATTGTGGTTTCCACCGCCATCATCGCGAGCTTGCCGGAGACGCGGGGGAAGTTGATCAGCGCCTTGCCGAACTGCTTGCGGTCGAGCGCGTATTGCATGGCCACGTCGATGGCCGATTGCGCGACGCCCACGGCGCGGGCCGCGGTCTGGATGCGGGCGGACTCGAAGGTTTGCATCAGCTGCTTGAAGCCCTGACCCTCGGCCCCGCCAAGCAGGTTCTCGCCCTTAACGTGGAAGTCATCAAACGCCAGCTCGTATTCCTTCATGCCGCGATAACCCAGCACCTCGATCTCGCCGCCGGTCATGCCGGGGGTGGGGAAGGGGTTGTCGTCTGTGCCGGGGGTCTTCTCGGCGATGAACATGGACAGGCCCTTGTAGTTCGTCGTCTCGGGGTCGGTCCGGGCCAGCAGGGTCATGATTTGCGTGCGGGTGGCGTGGGTGATCCAGGTCTTGTTGCCGGTCACCTTGTAGTCGTCGCCGTCTTTAACGGCGCGGGTGCGCAAGCTGCCAAGATCGGAGCCTGTATTCGGCTCGGTGAACACGGCCGTGGGCAGGGTTTCTGCGGAGGCGAGCTGCGGCAGCCATTTCTGCTTCTGCTCCTCGGTGCCGCCGCACAGGATCAGCTCTGCCGCGATCTCGGATCGGGTGCCGAGGGAGCCGACGCCGATATAGCCGCGCGATAGTTCCTCTGAGACAACACACATGGAGGCCTTGGAGAGGCCGAAGCCGCCGTATTCCTCTGGGATGGTCAGGCCGAAGACGCCCAGCTCGGCCATCTCTTCGATGATCTCCATCGGGATCAGCTCGTCCTTGAGATGCCAGTCATGGGCGTAGGGCTCGACCTTGTCGATGGAGAAGCGGCGGAACTGTTCGCGGATCATCTCCAGCTCGTCGTCGAGGCCGGAGGCCCCGATGATGATCTCGGCGGAGCGTTCCTGCATCAGCTCGACTAGCCGCGTGCGGGCGGCCTGGGTGTTGCCGGACTGGGTCAGGGTCATGATCTCGGGCGACATCATGGCACGCTGATCGTCCTGGGTCAGGCCGATATCTTGCAGGCGCAGAATTTCACCCTGGGACATCGGAATGCCGCCGTAGAGCTGCCAAAGATACTCGCCAAAGGCGATCTGGTGGATCAGCTGCTCGACCTCGGAGAACTTGCCTGCGGCGGTCAGGTTCTCGGCCCATTTCTGCATCTGGGTCAGCGATTGGGCATAGGTGGCGAGCCATGCAAGGCCGTGGGCGGCGGTCTGGTTCTGTTCGATCAGGGCGCCGGAAATGCGTCCGTTTTCAGTGACTTGCGCGCGCACGGCCTCGCGGGCCTTGTCCAGCAGCGCATCGACCGGCGGCAGGGCCGCGGCGGTCAGGGTCAGCAGGTTCGGCAGTACCGCGGAAGTCGTCGTCTCGAGGGTCATATCCTGTCCGTCATGGGGCATGGCTCGAATCCTTTATAACAGCTTGTGACCGGGATAATCCTTTTGCAGGTGCAGCGCAACTTTCATGCGTGAATATATCCACGATTGTACGAAAATGTCGCGGCGTAATTTCTGGATGCGCAGGGATCGCGCGCAATATAGGCAGTTTGCATGGATACGCTTCTGACCTTGATGCCGCCGGAATATCTCGCGCTCGCCCTCGGGATCGGGCTGGTTTCGGGCTTTGTGAAAGGGGTCGTCGGCTTCGCGATGCCCACGATCTTCATCTCGGGGCTGTCGAGCTTCCTGTCGCCGGAACTGGCGCTGGCGGGGCTGATCCTGCCGACGCTGGTCACAAACGGGATGCAGGCGCTGCGCCAAGGCATCCGCGCCGCATGGCAGTCGATGCAGCGGTTCTGGCTGTTTCTCAGTGTGGGGGCGATCTTCCTGATCGGCAGCGCGCAACTGGTCAGCTACGTGCCGAGCTACGTCTTGTACCTCATTATCGGCGTGCCCGTGGTCGTCTTCACCGCGGTACAGCTGCTGGGCTGGCAGCCGCGCCTGTCGCCCGCAAACCGCGTGGCGGAGCTGCTGGTGGGCATCATCGCGGGCTTCATCGGTGGCCTGTCTGGCATCTGGGGGCCGCAGACGGTGCTGTTCCTGACCGCGCGCGGCACGCCCAAGCAAGAGCAGATGCGCGTGCAGGGCGTCGTGTTCGGGCTGGGCGCGCTGTTGCTGACCATGGCGCATCTGAAATCGGGGCTCCTGAACGCGCAGACCTTGCCGTTCTCGGGCCTTTTGATCGTGCCCGCAGTTGTGGGCATCTGGCTGGGCTTTCGGGTGCAGGACCGGATTGATCAACGGGTGTTCCGGCTGGTGACCAACTGGGTGCTGCTGCTGGCGGGGCTGAACCTGATCCGGCGCGGGCTGCTAGGATAGCAGCGCCGGATCGCGGCAGACGCCCTTGAGATGTGGCACGGTGTCGGGGTCGACCACATTGAAATCGACGGCGAAGAGGAGCGCGCTGCCATAACGCGCCTCGAAGGACCAGCGCCCGGGCACCATCTCGAAGTCGTGCTCGAAGAGAAAGAAATTCAGGTTCGAGGCGTTGTGGATCACGTCGCTGACCCAGCTTTCCCGCGTCACATCCGTGCCGGGGTAAGGCGGGTGGGTCACCGTGACCTCGACCCCGATCATGTCGCCGTCGGGCAGCGCATTGACGTCCACGCCGAAGCCCACGCCCTTGATCAGCGGGATCGTCTGGGTGGTGAACTCCACCTTCTGCCACGCCTCCCGCTGGGTGATATGACCCAGATGGGTGCCAGGAGCAGGCAGTTTGCGTGCGGGACCCGCAGGGCAGACAAGGCCGAAATCCAGATCGGTGACGCGGCCACGGTCCACAAAGACCTCAGGCGCCGCGTCGGAGAGACGTTGCGCCTGAGCTGGGGTCCAGAGACCCAAGATGAGAATGGAGAGAGCCGCGGCGGCGCGGATCATCCGATCGCGGCCGCTTTCACATCCGCATCGATATAGGGCAGGTACTGCTCGAAATTGTCCGAGAACATCTCGACCAATTTGGCGGCCTGCGCGTCGTAGGCCTCCTTGTCGGCCCAGGTGCGGCGCGGATCGAGCAGCACGTCGGCCACCCCGTCGCAGGACACCGGAACCTCGAAGCCGAAATTCTCGTCGATGCGGAAGTCACCCTTGGACAGCGAGCCATTGAGCGCCGCGGTCAGCAGCGACCGGGTCGCCTTGATGGGCATCCGTGAGCCGGTGCCATAGGCGCCACCGGTCCAGCCGGTGTTGACCAGCCAGCAATCGGAGCCGTGCTGCGCGATCTTTTCCTGCAAGAGCTTGCCGTAAACCTCTGGGCGGCGCGGCATGAAGGGCGCACCAAAGCAGGTGGAGAATGTGGGCTGCGGCTCTGTCACGCCCCGCTCGGTGCCCGCCACCTTGGAGGTGAAGCCCGACAGGAAGTGATACATCGCCTGCGCGGGTGTCAGCCGCGCGATGGGGGGCAGCACACCGAAGGCGTCGCAGGTCAGCATGATTACATTCTTGGGATGCCCGCCGAGCGCCGTGTCGGACGCGTTGGAGATATAGTGCAGCGGATAGGCGCAGCGCATGTTGGGCGTCAGGCTGTCATCTTCGAAATCGAGATCCTTGGTGTCCTTGTCGTAGACCATGTTCTCGATCACGGTGCCGAACTTCTCGGTCGTGGCGTAGATCTCTGGCTCCGCCTCGGGCGAGAGGGAGATGGTCTTGGCGTAGCAGCCACCCTCGAAGTTGAAGATGCCGCGATCCGACCAGCCATGCTCATCGTCACCGATGAGCGTGCGACCGGGATCGGCGCTGAGCGTGGTCTTACCGGTGCCCGACAGGCCGAAGAACACGGCCGCATCGGCCGGGTTGCCATGGGCGTGGTTGGCCGAGCAGTGCATCGGCATGATGCCTTTCTCGGGCAGCATGTAGTTCAGAAGAGAGAAGACCGACTTCTTGTTCTCGCCCGCATAGGCGGTGCCCGCGATCAGGATCAGCTTTGCGTCCATGTTCAGCGCGATCACCGTCTCGGACCGGCAGCCATGCTTGGCCGGATCCGCGTGGAAGCTTGGGCAGTTGATGATGGTGAACTCCGGCACAAAGCTTGCAAGCTCTTGGGCTTCGGGGCGGCGTAGCAGGTGGCGGATGAACAGCCCGTGCCAGGCCAGCTCTGTGACCACGCGCACGTCAAGCCGTTGGCTTTGATCGGCACCGCCGAACAGGTCCTGCACGAAGTAATCACCGCCCTTCATGTGCTCCAGCATGTCGGCGTGGAGCTGGTCGAAGGACGCGGGCTCCATCGGCGCGTTGTTGTCCCACCAGATGCTGTCCTCGACCGACGCGGTGCGGACCACGAACTTGTCCTTGGGCGAGCGACCGGTGTGCTTGCCGGTGGTCACAAGGAAAGAGCCGCCCTTGCCAAGGCTGCCTTCGTCGCGCTTGAGCGCCTCTTCGATCAGGGCGGGCTCAAGATAGTTGTAATAGACGCCTCCAAGACCGCTAATGCCTTGCTTCTCCAGTGTATGCGCTGGGTTGACGCGTCCATGTTCCATGATTTTGCTCCTCCGGCGGGGCGAGTTTTTGCCCTGCGAGTGATGGTGCCAGGGGCTCTTGCCCATCCGGCGCGGCCCTCCCGAGCCATGGCGCAACTATACCATGCGGCAGATGCGAAGGAACCGGTTGCAAGCGGGCTGATAGCGTTATCATCGGCACCCGACTGCGGCAAATTAGTCAAACATTAGGACAGAAATGCCCAAATGAGGCGGTCGAGAGACTGATTCGGCACAATTTCGTTGATTCTGACGCACCCCTCGCGGATGGTGATCGAAAAAATAAGATCAACGAGCAGTACAAGGGGCAACATAAATGTCAAAAATCGCATTGGTGGACGACGACAGGAATATCCTGACGTCTGTTCAGATGACTCTTGAGGCCGAAGGTTTCGAGGTAGAGACGTATAATGACGGGCAAAGCGCGCTGGACGCCTTCACCCGCAAGATGCCGGATATGGCGGTGCTGGACATCAAGATGCCCCGCATGGACGGGATGGATCTGCTGCAGCGCCTGCGCCAGAAATCCGAAGTTCCGGTGATCTTCCTGACCTCCAAGGATGACGAGATCGACGAAGTGCTTGGCCTTCGCATGGGCGCCGATGACTACGTGCGCAAGCCGTTTTCCCAGCGTTTGCTGGTCGAACGCATCCGCGCGATCCTGCGCCGCAAGGACGCCATCGCGAAGGATGACGCGGGCGAGGGCGAAGTCGCCCAGACCATGGTGCGCGGCGATCTGGTCATGGACCCGCTGCGCCACACCGTGACGTGGAAGGGCAATGACGTGTCCCTGACGGTCACCGAATTCCTGCTGCTGCAGGCGCTGGCGCAACGCCCCGGCTTCGTGAAGTCCCGCGACCAGCTGATGGACGTGGCCTATGACGATCAGGTCTACGTGGACGACCGCACCATCGACAGCCACATCAAGCGCCTGCGCAAGAAGATGCGAAGCGCGGACGACGAATTTAGCGCGATTGAGACCCTCTACGGCATCGGTTACAGGTATAACGAAGAGTAACCCTATGTCATTGGTGTCGAGGATTTCTGTGGCGGACGGCAGACCGGCTAAAGACGCAGAATTGGTGATGGGCGAGGACTGGACGCAGTCGGATGACAGCGTCGAGCACGAGCTGCGCACGAAACGGGAGAAGCGCAGCTTCATCTCGCTTAACCGCTCGCCGCTTGCGCGCAAGATCATCACGTTCAACCTGCTGGCGCTGATTGTGCTGGTGGCGGGAGTCCTGTTCCTCAACCCGTTTCGCGACAGCCTTGTCGCGCAGCGGGAGATGGCGCTGGTTTCCGAGGCGCAGCTGATCGCCGACGTGTTCGAGGCCCAGCTGGAAGTGCTCGACACGCAAGGAAGCGAAGCGCAACTGCGCGATCCCGCGGCGACCTTGCGCAATCTCGACATCGACCCCGGCGTGGACGTCTATGTGTTCTCGCCCGACGAGAACCTGATGGCGAGCGTGCTGGGCGAAGAACGTCCGCCGCTGTCGGGCGCCGAGGGTCTGCAAAGTGACGACAATGGCACCATCATCACGGGCTTTCTGAACAGCGTCTGGGAGACCATTTCCGGCGCGTTCGGCTCTGCCGGGCGCCCCACGCCAAGCGTGACAGGCGAAGACGAAGCGCGCCAGCTTCTGTCCGAGGCCGCTGCGGGCGCGACCCGCGTGCGCACGGGCCAGGACGGCGCGGGAGGCAGCATCTTCTCAGTTGCGACGCCCATTGAGCTGCAGGGGCAGGTGATTGGCGTCATCGCGCTGTCGACCGTCGCAGGCCAGATCGACGAGCTGGTGCGGGCCGAGCGCGAGCAGGTGTTGCAGATGTTCGTGATCGCAATCCTCGTGTCCATCGGCCTGAGCCTTGTTCTGGCCTCAACCATCGCGAACCCCCTGTCCGACCTCGCCGCCGCCGCCGAGCTGGGCCAGGACAAGAGTGCCCGCAAGGTCAGCCCGAGCCGCGTGCGTATCCCTGATCTGACCGCGCGCCCCGACGAGATCGGCAGGCTGTCCGGCGCGATGCGCGGCATGGTCTCCGCGCTTTACGAACGCATTGACGCCAACGAACAATTCGCCGCCGACGTTGCACATGAGATCAAGAACCCGCTGGCCTCGCTGCGCTCCGCCGTGGGCACGCTGCACGTCGCGAAAACGCAAGATCAGCGTGTGCGCCTGCTTGATGTGATCGAGCATGACGTGCGCCGCCTCGACCGGCTGGTCAGCGACATCTCGAACGCCTCGCGGCTCGACAGCGAGCTGGTGAAGGAGGACGAAGAGCCCTTCGACCTGATGCGCATGATCCACAACCTGTCCGAATATCTCGGCCAGCAGGCCGCAGAGCAGGGCGTGGAATTCATCCGTGATGTGCCGAGCGAGCCGATCATCATTCACGGGCTCGAGGCCCGGCTGGCGCAGGTTTTCGTGAACCTGATCACCAACGCGACCTCGTTTTGCGAGGACGGCGACGCGGTACGTATCTGGGCGCGCAAGCGCGACAACCGCGTGCTGGTGGTGGTAGAGGATACTGGCCCCGGCATTCCGGAGCAGGCGCTGAACAAAGTGTTCAACCGCTTTTATTCCGAGCGCCCGGAGCGGCAGTTCGGCAACCATTCGGGCCTCGGCCTTGCGATTTCCAAGCAGATCGTGGAGGCCCATGGCGGCGTGATCTGGGCGGAGAATATCCGGCCCACCGACGCCGATGTAACGTCCGAGCCGCTTGGCGCGCGCTTCGTCGTGGGTCTTCCTATCTAGGCGCTAATCTGGGCCACGGAGGGCCGCTCGACCATGCGGCTCCCTGATCCTCCCTCTCAAATCCACGCAACCTGTGTAGCCCTTGGCGGGCGCGGTCTGCTGATATTGGGCGCGTCCGGCAGCGGTAAGTCAGGGCTTGCGCTGCAGCTGATGGCCTATGGCGCGGAACTGGTCTGCGATGATCGCTGTGACCTTCGCGTGATTGGTCAAAAGGTGCAGGCCAGCCGCCCAGATCAGCTGCCGCAGGCAATCGAGGCACGAGGGCTCGGCCTCTTGCCCGCCGCGTGCGCAGGCCCCGCGCAGCTGATCGCCGCCGTCGACATGGACCACGCAACAGAGGCCCGGATGCCCGAGCCGGGGACCTGCCAGATCGGAACGGTACGCCTGCCGCTGCTGGTCAAATTCTCGGCACCCCATTTCCCTGCGGCGCTTTATCACTACCTCAAGGCTCAGAATTGATGTTGAGTTAACGCGCGATGAGCGACGACACCGATTTTGCACCCTTGGCCGAGACAGGCCAACAGCTGGTCTTTGTGACCGGACCGTCCGGGGCTGGGCGCAGCACGGCGATCAACGTGCTGGAGGATTTGGGGTTCGAGGCTATTGATAACCTGCCACTCAGCCTGATCCCGCGCCTGCTGGACGGACCGCCGCTTGGCCGCTCGATGGCGCTTGGGGTCGATGTGCGCAACCGAGATTTCACCACGAAGGCGCTGATGAAGCTGCTCGATCGCCTGCCGGAGCGGGCGGATATGAAAGTGAGCCTGCTGTTCCTCGATGCGCGCAAGGACGTGTTGATCCGCCGCTACTCCGAGACCCGGCGGCCCCATCCTATGAGCCCTGATGAGGGGCTCGAGGCCGGGATTGAGCGGGAGGCAGAGCTGCTGGCCGCCATCCGGGCGCGCAGTGATATGCTGATCGACACATCAGACCTGTCGCCCCACGAGCTGCGCGAGAGCCTGACGGGCATGTTCGGCGCGCCGGAGGATCAGCGGCTGTCGGTGTCGCTGCAGTCTTTTTCCTACAAGCGTGGCGTGCCCCATGGCGTCGATATGGTGTTCGACTGCCGGTTCTTGCGCAATCCGCACTGGGAGGCAGAGCTGCGCCCGTTGACCGGCGAGGACCCCAAAGTGGCGGAATATGTGCAACAGGACCCGCGCTATGCGGAGTTTTTCGCAAAGATCCGCGAGCTGACCGAAATGCTGCTGCCAGCCTACCGGGAAGAGGGGAAATCCTACCTGACCATCGGGTTCGGATGCACCGGCGGGCGTCACCGCTCGGTTTCCGTTGCGGAAAATATGGCGGAAGCCCTTGCAAACAAGGGGTGGCAGGTGTCTATAAGGCACCGGGAGATGGAGCGGCGCAGGTGAGGCACACCACACGTTGCGACCGGGGGCGTTTAGCTGGGGTAAGATCGGTTTGATCGGGATCGTGATTGTGGCACATGGCGGGCTGGCGCGGGAGTATCTCGCCGCGGTCGAGCATGTCGTGGGCAAGCAGACCGGAATCCGCGCGATCACCATCGAAGAAAACCATGACCGCGGTGACAAACAGGCCGAGATCTGCGCGGCCGCCGATGCGGTCGACACCGGCGACGGGGTCGTGGTGGTGACGGATATGTTCGGCGGCTCGCCCTCGAACCTGTCGCTGCTGGCCTGCAATCCGGAAAACCGCCGGATCCTCTACGGGGCAAACCTGCCGATGCTGGTCAAGCTCGCCAAGTCCCGCCGGATGGAGGTGGGCGCCGCGGTGGAGCGCGCCATGGAGGCGGGGCGCAAATATATCAACAGCTTCGATGGCAGCGTTTCCAGTGGTTGAACGTCAGCTGAAGATCGTCAACGAGAAGGGCCTGCATGCGCGGGCCTCGGCCAAGTTCGTCGAAGTGGCGGAAGACTTTGATGCCCGCGTCACCGTGTGCAAGGATGGCATGGACGTCTCGGGCGACAGCATCATGGGTTTGCTGATGCTGGCCGCCTCGCGCGGCTCCTCGATCGAGGTGCGCTGCGACGGCCCGGACGAGGTCGCCTGCGCCGACGCGTTGGAGGCCCTCGTGGCCGATCTGTTTGGCGAGCCGATGTAGTGGGAGACGACATGAGTGAGCCGAAGAAGGACGCCGAGGTGGCCCAGCCCACCCACGACCTGCCCTATGACCACCCCGAATACGTCGCCTATGACAAGCGCAACCTGTCCTATGCCAACACGTTTACCAACCCGTGGAAGGCCTGGACGATCCGCATCATGGAGCTGTTCACCGGCAAGCTGCACCTGCTCTACCTGATCCGCAAGTTCGAGCGGGGCGGCGTGCAGTTCGGCCAGGGCTTCTGGGGCGACGCGCTGAAGGTCATGGGGATCGAGCTGCAGACCCCGCAGGCGCAGATCGACCGTATCCCGCAGAAAGGCCCTGTGATCATCGTGGCCAACCACCCCCATGGGCTGGTCGATGGCATGGTACTGGCAGAGCTCATCGGGCGGCGGCGGACGGATTACAAGATTCTGACCCGCTCGCTGCTGACCGGTGTGAACGCCATCGACATGTTCATGATCCCCGTGCCGTTCCCGCACGAGGAGGACGCGCTGCAAAAGAACCTGGAAATGCGCCGCGCCGCGATGGAGCATCTGAAAAACGATGGCTGCATCGTGCTGTTCCCCTCCGGCGTCGTGGCCACGTCAGAGACGATGATGGGCCCGGCGGTGGAGAAGGAATGGAACCCGTTCACTGCCAAGATGATCGCGCGCTCCGGTGCGACCGTGGTGCCGATCTTTTTCCAGGGACAGAATTCCCGCGCCTACCAGATCGCCAACCAGCTGTCCGCGACTTTGCGCCAGGGCCTGCTGATCTACGAGGTGCGCCACGCGCTGTACAAGCCGCAGGCACCTGTCGTGGGCGAGCCGTTCGAGCCTGAAGAGCTGACTTCGCGCGCATCAAACCCGCGCGGCTTCATGGCGTGGCTGCGCGAGCAGACCTTGGCGCTGAAAGATCAAGCCTAGCGCGTCGGGACCGGCGGGTCCTTGCGGTAGTCGTAGAAGCCGCGTTGTGACTTGCGGCCCAGCCACCCGGCCTCCACGTATTTCGTCAGCAGTGGACAGGGGCGGTACTTGGTGTCCGCCAGCCCGTCATGCAGCACGTTCATGATCGCAAGGCAGGTGTCGAGCCCGATGAAATCGGCCAGCTCCAGCGGGCCCATCGGGTGGTTCGCGCCCAGCTTCAGGGACTCGTCGATGGATTTGACCGAGCCCACGCCCTCATAGAGCGTATAGACCGCTTCGTTGATCATCGGCATCAGGATGCGGTTGACGATGAAGGCGGGGAAATCCTCGGCCGAGGCAGCGGTCTTGCCTAGCTTTTCGACCACGCCCAGACAGGTCTCGTAGGTGGGCTTGTCGGTCGCGATTCCGCGGATCAGCTCGACCAGCTGCATGATCGGCACGGGGTTCATGAAGTGGAACCCCATGAACTTCTCGGGACGGTCGGTGCGCGAGGCCAGCCGGGTGATCGATATTGAGGAGGTGTTGGACGTCAGGATCGTGTGCGGCTCCAGATGGGGCAGCAGGTCTTCGAAGATGGCGGTTTTGACGGTTTCGCGCTCGGTCGCGGCCTCGATGATCAGATCGGTGGGCCCCAGATCGGGCAGCTTCAGCGTCGTCGAGATGTTGGCCAGCGCATCCGCGCGCGCCTCGGCGGTGATCTTCTCGCGGCTGACCTGACGGTCGAGATTGCCCTCGATCACCTTGATCGCGTTATCGAGACTGTCCTGCGAGATGTCGTTGAGCAGCACCTTGTACCCAGCCAAAGCAAAGACATGGGCGATGCCATTGCCCATCTGACCTGCGCCCACGACGCCGATTTTCGCGATTTCCATCTGTGCATTCTCCAACTGGATGCCGCCAAGATAGGCCGCGGCGCAGGCCGGGCGCAAGAGCGGCTGAAAGGCTAAAACTTGCGTGAAATTGGCACCTTAGCCTTTTGGCAATCTCCCTATGCGAATCTGGCTGCGGGTGAGAATTAACACTGAGGTGGGGCAATGGCCTATGAACGACCGGACGTCAGTCCGCTGGATTATCAGCAATGCAGGTATGGGCAATCGAAACTGCTGTTTCGCGGGCCAAGGCGGAGCCTGAAAAAGGAATATGTCGCCTTTATCGGCGGGACGGAGACCTACGGGAAATTCATTGAGAAACCGTTCGTCGATCAGGTCGAAGACGCGCTTGGCATCCCGTGCGCCAATTTCAGTGCGATCAACGCGGGCGTGGATGCCTTTGTGCATGATCCCAGCCTGACCGGGCTGTGCAACAGGGCACAGGCCACAGTGGTTCAGGTCATGGGCGCGCAGAACATGTCGAACCGGTTCTACACGGTCCATCCACGGCGCAATGATCGGTTCTTGAAGGCCTCAACCCTTCTGAAGGCGATCTACCCGGAGGTGGATTTCACCGAATTTTCGTTCACGCGTCACTTGCTGACCACGCTCAAGGCGTTGTCGGCGCAGCGGTTCGCAACGATCGAGATGGAGCTGCGCGCGGCATGGGTCGGGCGGATGGAGTCGATGCTGCGCCAGATCGCGGGCCACAAGATCTTACTCTGGCTGAAAGAGCCTCAGCCTTCCGCCCCATCCCATGCAAACCTCGGGGCTGAGCCTTTGTTTGTCGACGGTGCGCTTGTGCACCGGCTCGCGGGTGCGGCCTCGGAAATCATCGAGATCGATATCCACGGTGCGCGCGGTCAGCTTGAAGGCATGTGCTACGCGCCGATGGAACAGCCCGCAGCCGCCGAGATGATCGGCATCGCCGGGCACGCGCAGATCGCCGAGCGGATGATCAAGGCGCTCCACTGAGCAAAACAAAAAGGCCCGCCGGTGGGGCGGGCCTTCTCGTAATAATGTCCAAAAGACCTAGAGCGCGTCGATCAGCTTCGGCACGGCGTCGAACAGGTCGGCGACCAGACCGTAATCGGCCACCTGGAAGATCGGCGCCTCCTCGTCCTTGTTGATCGCGACGATGATCTTGGAGTCCTTCATGCCAGCAAGGTGCTGGATCGCGCCGGAGATGCCGACGGCGACATACAGATCAGGCGCTACGACCTTACCGGTCTGACCAACCTGCCAGTCGTTCGGTGCATAGCCGGAATCGACGGCTGCTCGGGACGCACCCACGGCGGCACCCAGCTTATCGGCGAGCTTTTCGATCATGGCGAAGTCTTCCTCGGAGCCCACGCCGCGGCCGCCAGAGACGACGATACCGGCAGAGGTCAGCTCGGGGCGGTCGCTTTCGGCGACCTTGTCTTCGACCCACTCGGACAAGCCCGGATTGGGTGCGGCAGCGATGCTTTCGACCGAAGCCGAGCCGCCATCACCGGCCGCGTCGAAATTCGCGGTCCGCACAGTCAGAACCTTCTTGCCGTCGCCGGATTGCACGGTCTGGATCGCGTTGCCCGCATAGATCGGGCGCTCGAACGTATTGGCGTCGACCACGGCGGTCACGTCGGAGATCACCATCGCGTCCAGAAGGGCGGCCACGCGGGGCAGCACGTTCTTGGCAGACGCGGTGGAGGGGGCCACGATGTGATCGTAGTCGCCCGCAAGCGAGATGATCAGGTCCGCGATCGGCTCGGCCAGGCCGTTGCCATAAGCGGCCTCATCGGCGCAGAGCACCTTGGAGACGCCTGCGATCTTCGCGGCCTCGGCGGCGGCACCGCTGCAGCCTGCGCTGGCGCACAACACGGTGACATCGCCGATGGCGGCCCCGGCGGTGACGGCCTTTGCGGTTGCGTCCAGAGCCAGCTCGGCCCCGTTGAGTTCAGCCAAAAGAAGTACAGCCATCTTAGATAACCCCCGCTTCATCTTTGAGTTTCGCGACCAGCTCATCCACCGAACCGACCTTGATCCCGGCCTTGCGGCTCTCGGGTTCGGTCGTCTTGACGACGGTCAGGCGGGACGCGGTGTCGACGCCGTAATCGGCGGCGGTCTTCTCGTCCAAAGGCTTTTTCTTGGCCTTCATGATGTTGGGCAGCGAGGCATAGCGCGGCTCGTTGAGGCGCAGATCCGCGGTGACCACGGTGGGCATGTTGACCTTGATGGTCTGCAGGCCGCCATCGACCTCGCGGGTCACGACCGCCTTGTCGCCATCGACGTCCAGCTCCGAGGCGAAGGTCGCCTGGGACCAGCCCAGCAGCGCCGACAGCATCTGGCCGGTGGCATTCATGTCATTGTCAATGGCCTGCTTGCCGCAGATCACCAGACCGGGCTGCTCTTCGTCGACCACGCCCTTGAGAATCTTGGCGACGGCCAGCGGCTCGATATCCGTGTGCACATCATCGGCGGCGATGACCAGAATGGCGCGATCCGCGCCCATGGCGAGGGCCGTGCGCAGGGTTTCCTGGCTTTGCTTGACGCCGATGGAGACGGCGACGACTTCCTCGACCTTGCCGGCTTCCTTGAGGCGGATCGCCTCTTCGACGGCAATCTCGTCGAACGGGTTCATGGACATTTTGACATTGGCGAGGTCGACACCGCTGCCGTCCGCCTTCACGCGGACTTTCACGTTATAGTCGATCACGCGCTTGACGGGTACGAGGACCTTCATCTGCGGTATCTCCCTAGAGTTGTGCCGCGAGCGGCGCAGGTAACTTCCTGACCTCAGATACCGGAGGCCCCGGACTGAAAACAGGTCAAAATCGACGCAGAGCGTCGCCGTGACGCCGCGTTTGTGAAAAAATTGCAGAAATTTTCACGATTGCAAGGGAATTGAGCAACTGGACGGCGCAGGGGCCTAGCGGTTGGCCCCCGGAACCCAAAGCACGTCGTCCTTGCCGTCATTATTGGCGATCCGCGAGGCCACGAAGAACCAATCCGACAGTCGGTTGAGGTACTTCACGGCGGACGGGTTCACTGATTCCATCGTGGCAAGCTCCACCGTCAGCCGTTCCGCGCGGCGCGACACGGTGCGGCAGAGATGCAGGTGGGCGGCCAACGCCGAGCCGCCGGGCAGGATGAAAGAGCGCAGCGGCTCCAGCGCGGCGTTCATCTTGTCGATCTCGGATTCGAGCCGGTCGACCTGGGCCGAGGCCATGCGCAGCGGCGGGTATTCGGCGTCAGCGTCCATTTCCATATCCGGGCGGCACAGGTCCGCGCCAAGATCGAACAGGTCGTTCTGGATCATCGCAAGCTGCGCGTCGAGCGCGTCATCGGCATGCAAGCGGGCCAACCCCACGGTGGCGTTTGCCTCGTCAACGGTGCCGTAGGCCGTGACCCGCATCGAATGCTTGGCCACGCGCGCGCCATTGCCGAGCGCGGTCTCCCCGGCGTCGCCGGTCTTGGTATAAATCTTGTTGAGAACGACCATTCAGTTCATGCGCCTCCCATGCGCCGGACAAAGACAAAAAGCAGGATCAGGATAACGGCCACGAACTGCGCCCCGATGCGGTAGCGCATGATCCGGTTGGCGTGCTTGCGGTTGAAGTCGCCGCCCTTCGCAAAGCCGCCGATGCCGATGAGCAGGATCACCAGCACCAAGAGGCAGGCCACCGCCACAACTATGAAAAGAGGATCGTCAGCCATGTCATTGTCCCTTGCTACCAGTGTTGCCGTGCCATGTAGCAGAGCCGCGCGCGAAGGGAAGGGTTCACATCCGGTCGATCAGCGCATCGAGCGCGCGGGCGGGCAAAATGCGCTTGAGTACGGCCATCAGGTAGGTCGGGGTCGTAATCATGTACCGGGCCTTCGGTTTCGCGTCCGTCAACGCGCGCCAGACCTTGTGACTGACGGCAGAGGCGGGCAGTTCGAACGTATCGGGGCCGTTGCTCTCGTAGAGCCGCTTGAGAAGGCTTTCTTCGTACTGCGCGCGGCGCGGCGAGGCGTCCCAGTCGATCCATTTCTCGAAATGGGGGATCGAATTTTCGCGTATTTTCGATGTAATCGGGCCGGGCTCGATCAGAACGATTTCGATCCCGGTGTCGCGCATCTCGATCCGGAGCGTGTCGGTCAGGCCTTCCATCGCGAATTTCGTCGCATTGTAGGCCCCGCGCCACTTCAACGTGACGAAGCCCAGCACCGAAGAGCAGTTGAGGATGCGCCCATGCCCTTGAGCCCGCATCACCGGGATCACCAGCCGCGTCAGTTCGTGATAGCCAAACAGGTTCGTCTCGAAGATCGAACGCAACGCATCTGTGGGCAGGTCTTCGACCGCGCCGGGCACCCCGAAGGCCGCGTTGTTGAACAGGGCGTCAAGCGTGCCACCGGTGCGCGACAGGCATTCATCCAGCGCCGCCTTCATCGAGGCCGCATCGCTTTGATCCAATGGGAAACTTTCCAGACCCTCGCCTTGCAGCCGGGCGCAGTCCTCGGGCTTGCGACAGGTCGCGAAGACCCGCCAGCCGCGGGCTTGAAGATAGAGGGCCGCGTCGTAGCCGATGCCAGACGAACAGCCCGTGATCAGGATGGATTTGCGTGTCATGGGCGCGTCGTAGCGCCTTGTCTGCGGGCGGAAAAGTCCTATTCCGTCCCTTATTCAGGCGCGGCCAAGAATTGGGCGGACATGAACGCCTCGGTGCCGGTCTCGAGGATGTACACCTTGGCCCAGCCTGAGGGCAGCATCTCGATAATCTCCGCGCTGTCGTTGAGCGTCGCGCGCCCGACGACGGCGTTGTTCGTCGACGGCCCGGCCCGCAAATTGACGGCCCGCGCGGTCACGCGCCAAATTTCGTTGCTGGACGCTGCGGACGCGGACTGCTCCGGCTCGGCTTGCGTTTCGAGTTGCGGCGCGGGCTCCGCGATAGTGGTCGCGGTGACAACCGGCGTGGGCTCTGCGGTTGCGTCGGTCGAAGGTGATGCGGAGACGAGGACAGGGGATTCGATTTCGGATGTGGGTTCACTTGTGGGCTCGGGCGTCTGTGAGAGGACCGGGGCGGGCTCTGGTTCGGCTTCTTCCTCAGACAGGGATTGCGTGACCAGTGCCACTGTCTCGGATCGCGTAACCTGTTGAAGTTCGCGGGCTTCTCGTGCGGCCAGCTCTTCGGGCGTGGGTTCGCCGAAATACAGCAATATCCCATAGAGCGCCGCACACAGCCCAAGTACCCACTTCAACATCGTCTTTCGTCCCCCGGTCGGTTTGTCATACCGTAGATAATAGATACCACAGAATAACCATGGGGAAAGTATCTGGTTCCCTCCCCCGGTGACGCAAAACGCCCGTTTACCCCGCGCCCGGGCAGCGCTACACAGCATCTATGTCCGACGAGAGCGATACCCCCCAGATGGAGCCCTCTGAGCTGGCCGAGCCGCTGCGCCGCGCCATTGGCGAGCGCTATCTGACCTATGCGCTGTCGACGATCATGCACCGCGCGCTGCCCGATGCCCGTGACGGCTTGAAGCCGGTGCACCGCCGGATCCTGTACGCGATGCGCGAGTTGCGGCTGGCGTCGAATGGGGGCTTCCGTAAGTCCGCCAAGATTTCCGGCGACGTGATGGGCAACTATCACCCCCATGGCGACGCTGCGATCTACGACGCGATGGCGCGCTTGGCGCAGGATTTCAACGTCCGCTATCCGCTGGTGGACGGGCAGGGCAACTTCGGCAATATCGACGGGGATAACCCCGCCGCGGCCCGTTATACCGAAGCGCGGATGACCGCCGCCGCCGAGGCGCTGTTGGAGGGTCTCAACGAGAACGCGGTCGATTACCGGCCCAATTACGACGGCACGCTCGAAGAGCCCGAGGTGTTGCCCGCGACCTTCCCGAACCTGCTGGCAAACGGCTCAAGCGGGATCGCGGTGGGGATGGCCACGAACATCCCGCCCCACAATATCGACGAGCTGCTGAACGCTTGTATCCACCTGATCAAGGCGCCGAATGCCCGCGACGAGACGCTGCTTGATCACGTGCCCGGTCCAGATTTCCCCACCGGCGGGATCATAGTCGAGCCACGCGAAAACATTCTCGAGGCCTACCGCACGGGCCGCGGCTCGTTCCGTCTGCGCTCGAAATGGGAAGTCGAGGATCTGGGGCGTGGCCTGTGGCAGATCGTGGTCACCGAGATCCCGTATCAGGTTCAGAAATCCAAGCTGATCGAGAAGATCGCAGAGCTGATCCAGACCAAGAAAGTCCCAATCCTGGCCGACATCCGCGACGAGAGCGCCGACGACATCCGCGTCGTGCTGGAGCCGAGGTCAAAAAATGTCGACCCTGAGGTGCTGATGGGCATGATGTTCCGCAATTCCGATCTGGAAACGCGGTTCTCGCTCAACATGAACGTGCTGATCGACGGGCGCACGCCGAAGGTGTGTTCGCTCAAAGAGATCCTGCGGGCGTTTCTCGACCACCGGCGCGAGGTGCTGCAGCGCCGCGCCCGTCACCGGCTCGAGAAGATCGACCACCGGTTGGAAGTGCTCGAAGGCTTCATTCTTGCCTTCCTGAACCTCGACCGCGTGATCGACATCATTCGCTATGATGACGATCCCAAATCGGGCCTGATGTTCGAAGACTGGGGCCGCGAGCACACCCGCGCGACCGACGAGACCGACTATGTTGGCCCGGCCCCGCGCGAGGGCGAGCCGTCCCTGACCGAAGTGCAGGCCGACGCGATCCTGAACATGCGCCTGCGCTCCCTGCGCCGCCTCGAAGAGATGGAGCTGAAGCGCGAGCGCGACGAGCTTATGGAAGAGCGCGCCGGCCTCGAGGATCTGCTGGAAAGCGACGAGCTGCAGTGGAAGAAGATCACCGAGCAGCTGCGCGAGACCCGCAAGCTTTTTGGCAAGGACAGCGAAGGCGGCGCGCGCCGCACCGAGTTTGCCGAGGCCACCGAGATCGCCGAAGTGCCGCTGGAAGCCATGATCGATCGGGAGCCGATCACCGTGGTCTGCTCCAAGATGGGCTGGGTCCGGGCCATGACTGGCCATATCGACCTCACCCGCGAGCTGAAATTCAAGGACGGCGACGAGGGCCGCTTCCTGTTTCACGCCGAGACGACCGACCGCCTGCTGGTCTTCGGCTCGAACGGGCGGTTCTACACCGTCTCCGCGTCGAACCTGCCCGGTGGGCGCGGCATGGGAGAGCCGCTGCGCCTGATGATCGACCTGCCCAACGAGGCGGAAATCGTGGATATCTTCATCCACGTGCCGGGCCGCAAACTGCTTGTGGCCTCCAGCGCGGGGGACGGTTTTGTCGTGGGCGAGGACGAGGTCGTGGCCCAGACCCGCGCGGGCAAACAGGTGCTCAACGTTAAGGACGATGTGCGGGCGGTCGTGTGCAAGCCGGTCACCGGCGATCACGTGGCCATCGTCAGCCAGAACGGAAAATTTCTTGTCTTCCCTGCCGCCGAGCTGCCCGAGATGGGCCGCGGCAAGGGCGTGCGGCTCCAGAAATACAACATGGCGCGCGGCAAGCAGGGCTCATTGGAGCTGGACGGCGGGCTGTCCGATCTGACCACATTCAATTGGGACGATGGCCTGACTTGGAGCATGGGCGGCGGCAAAACCCGGCACGAGCCCGATATGTCCGAATGGCTTGGCAAGCGCGCGGGCGTCGGCAAACGCCCGCCCTACGGGTTCCCGAAAAGCTACAAGTTCGAGTGATCAGCGCTCCCTAGGCCGCATCGACATTCAGCCACACGCCACCCTCGGGGCGGGTGGTGACGATCAGCACAGGCTGTGGCGTCTTTCCCGGCACCAGCGTGAACCGGAAACGCGCGAGCAGCGTGGCAAGGATGATGACGGCCTCCTGTATCGCAAAGCTCATCCCGATGCAGATGCGCGGCCCGTCCCCGAACGGCAGATAGGTGAAGCGCGCGGTCTTGTGGCCAGGGGCGAAGCGGTCCGGGTCGAAGTGATCGGGGTTGTCCCACAGCTGGCGCGAGCGATGCAGCGCATAGACCGGCAGCATGACCGTGTCGCCCTTCAGAATTTCGGTGCCGCAAAGCTCGTCCCGCTCGCGCGCGCTGCGCGACAGGATCCCCGCCGGCGGGTAGAGCCGCAGCGCCTCGTCGATGATCTGGCGGATGTAGGGCAGGGCGTCGATGTCGGATTGCGCCGCAACGCGTTCGCCCAGAACCGCTTGCGCCTCGGCCCTCGCGCGGTCCTGCACGCCTTGATCAAAGGCGCACAAATACAGAGCCCAGGCGAGCGTGAGCGCCGTTGTCTCATGGCCCGCGACGATGAAGGCCAACAGGTTGTCGCGCAGCTCGGGCGTGGTCATCTTGCGCTTCGTGTCGGGGTCCTCGCCCGCCAGAAGCAGGTCGAGCAGGTCTCGGCGGTGGCCGTCGCTGCGCGCCTCGATCACCCCGTCGGCCATGGATTTCATCGCGTTCATTGTGCCGCTCGCGACCACCCGCGACGGGCGCGGCACCCAATCGGGCAGGTTGAGCATGTCGAAGAACGACACCTTGGCCGCCCCGTTGATGTAGCCGTCGATGGCATGGTGCAGCGCCGCGCGATCAAAGCCCTCATCGCCGGAAAAGGTCACGTCGGAGATGACCTCGAACGTCGCCGTGACCATCTCCGCCAGCATGTCGGCTGCGCGCCCCTCGGCCCCGGCGATGCGACCGGCCGCGCGTTCCGCCGCCTGCGACATGATCGGCGACAGGTTGGCCACATTGCGATGCGTGAATACCGGCGCCGCGGCCCGGCGTTGCCACCGCCAGTCGTCCCCCTCGGCCACGAACAGGCTGTTGCCGATGGCCGGGCGCAGGATGCTTTTGGTGACGTCGGATTTCGGATAGTCGTCGAGCCGGTCGCGCAGTACCCGCCGGATCGCGTCCGGCTCGGTGATCATGTGCCAGCGCGCCGCCTGATTGCCCGACACGATGGGCTGATGCAGTGCGGCCTCCGGGATGATGTCCAGCAGATTGCGCCGCGCCGCCTTGAAGCTGTCGATCAGCCCCAGCGGCTGGCGGGGCAGGGTGGCGCGGGGCGGCAGGGCGTTTCTCATGCTCTTAAGATATGTGCTCTTACCGCCACGGCAATGCGCGGGTGCGTTTGCACCGCTCCGGGGGCTTCGATATGTGTGGTGGGACCAGTCGGAGGATCCCCATGCGCACCATTCTCGCCATCGCCACTGCCCTGTTGCTGAGCGCCTGCGCGGTGCCGGACCCGGATACCGAGGAGCAGGTCGATCTCGGCGATTTCAGCCTTGGCCACAACGTGGTTGTGACCAAGAACGCCCAGAAGATCGGTCCGTCGCGCACCGCCACGCCCGAGGAGTGGGAAGAGCTGCTGGAGGCCGAGATGGAGCGCCGCTTTGGCCGCTACGAGGGCGAGAAGCTCTACCATATCGGCATCAACCTCGATGGCTACGCGCTGGCCGTGCCCGGCGTGCCGGTGGTGCTGTCGCCCAAATCGGCGCTGGTGATCTCGCTGACGGTCTGGGACGACGCGGCGGAGAAGAAGCTCAACGAGCCGCCCCGGCAGATGACCATCCTCGAGCAATTCGATGGCAACACGATCTTCGGCTCTGGCCTGACCCAGAACCGCGACAAGCAGATGAAGAACCTCGCTGCCAACATGACCAAGGCGGTGCAGCGCTATCTTTTAGCCAACCGTGAATGGTTCGGCGCGCCCCCCGATCCGGAGGCCAAGGCGGCCGCCGAGGCCGACGTGCTGAAGCTGCCGGAGGCGCAGGCGGAAGCCGCGGCGGCCGCCGCGCCAGAGGTCGAGCTGCCCGAGGTGCCCGTGCCTGCCGAGTGAGCCAAACTGGCGCTTGATTTTTCCGCCGATCCCCCATAGGTAGCGCGCGATGTGAAATCGGGGCCGCGAGAGCCCCCTGCAACGTAAGGCGCCCAAAGGTATGGCTAAGGAAAAGTTTGAACGCACAAAACCGCACGTTAACATTGGCACGATTGGCCACGTTGACCACGGCAAGACGACGCTGACGGCGGCGATCACGAAGTATTTCGGCGACTTCCAGGCGTATGACCAGATCGACGGCGCGCCGGAAGAGAAGGCCCGCGGGATCACGATCTCGACGGCGCACGTGGAGTACGAGACCGACACGCGCCACTACGCGCACGTCGACTGCCCCGGCCACGCCGACTACGTCAAGAACATGATCACCGGGGCCGCCCAGATGGACGGCGCGATCCTGGTGGTGAACGCCGCCGACGGCCCGATGCCCCAGACCCGCGAGCACATCCTGCTGGGCCGCCAGGTGGGCATCCCGAAGATGGTCGTCTACATGAACAAGGTCGACCAGGTGGACGACGAGGAGCTGCTGGAGCTCGTCGAGATGGAGATCCGCGAGCTGCTGTCCTCCTACGACTACCCCGGCGACGACATCCCCGTCATTCCGGGCTCGGCTCTGGCCGCGATGGAAGGCAACAACCCCGAGATCGGCGAAGAGTCGATCCGCAAGCTGATGGCCGCCGTGGACGAGTACATCCCGACCCCCGAGCGCGCCGTGGACCAGCCCTTCCTGATGCCGATCGAGGACGTGTTCTCGATCTCCGGCCGCGGCACCGTTGTGACCGGCCGTGTCGAGCGTGGCGTGATCAATGTGGGTGACGAGATCGAGATCGTGGGCATCCGCGACACCTCGAAGACCACCTGCACCGGCGTCGAGATGTTCCGCAAGCTGCTGGATCGTGGCGAGGCTGGCGACAACATCGGCGCGCTGCTGCGCGGCGTGGACCGTGAGGGCGTGGAGCGCGGCCAGGTGCTGTGCAAGCCGGGCTCGGTGAAGCCCCACACGAAGTTCGAGGCCGAGGCCTACATCCTGACCAAGGAAGAGGGTGGCCGTCACACGCCGTTCTTCGCCAACTACCGCCCGCAGTTCTACTTCCGCACGACGGATGTGACGGGCACGGTTGAGCTGCCGTCGGGCACCGAGATGGTGATGCCGGGCGACAACCTGAAGTTCGACGTCGAGCTGATCGCGCCCATCGCGATGGAGCAGGGCCTGCGCTTCGCCATCCGCGAGGGCGGCCGGACGGTTGGCGCAGGTGTTGTGTCGAAGATTACGGAGTAATCATCGACCAACACCAGTGTGCGGCAGATGATCTGAAAGATCACCGAGAGCATCACCCGGTAGAAACAGAGAAGGCCGCTTCCAATAGGAGGCGGCCTTTATAGTTGGATCATGCATTCGAGAACAAAAAAATGGACAAAGCGGAACAGTTGGAAATTCTGCGCCACTGGTTGGCAGAAAGTAGACTGGCCATTTCGGATGCCGCATTCATCTACGCCTACGAAGAGGTGCGGCAGGCTTATGTCCGAGAGAGGAAAGCCGAGGGAAAAGAGCTTGGGCTTCCGCAATTGAATCCTTCTGGACTTGTTGCACATCAGCGTTTGCAACAGGCAAGAACAACACTTGTGATCTTCTGTGGTAAAGCGGCGGACCGTGACAAACGCAGTGTCGGGCTAAGGACCCTCAAAAACGCAATTTTGTCGGACGCAAGCCTTCAGCCCAAAAGACGTGACAAAATAATTCAAGAATTTAAGCAGTTCGACAAGGAATACGGATTTGAGGGAGAGATCACTGATCTTAGGAGCAAAGCCTACGCCCACTCCGATTTCGATTGGTTAATAAATGGGCCCTTTTCGAGTTTGAAATTGAGGGAACTATTGGAGCACTCGTTGGCTCTGACCGGCTTAATAAGCACGCTAAGATACTCTTCAGAATTGGTGCCCGTAGTGAGTCATGGGAACTCGTTTGCCGATGACAGCACGCTTACTCCTGGTGTCTATAAATTCGCCCATATCTATGCAGTTGAGTTCTGGACCAAGAATTTCGCGGAGTGGAGTTCAGATGCTGATAAGCCCGGAAACAAGCCGTAGGCGCCGGGCATCGCCAGATTGTCCGAAAGGCTGGAAATGTCCTTTGAGACACTTCTGTCATCTCCGTACTCATACTTCGTGACGTGTGAAGTCCACTGAGAAGGCACGCGCGTGTGTGAGCCGCTTCCCGATAATGAAGTGCTCACGGGCCTTTACATCAACTCCCAAAAGCAAGGCGGTTCGCGAGGCCTGCCTGCGCGGCGGGAGGCCGTAGCGCAAACCGTCGGTCGGGTGCCATGTCACCAAAACTTGGACGCGGAGGTTGCAAAGCGGGTTGGTGAATGTATCGTCGGTGTATTGAGATGGCTTCCACGACGAACGCCAAATCGAAACGCACGCAACGTCGTGCAAGGGAGGAACTATGAAAAAATCACTAGTCGGCGCGCTTCTGGCCGCCGGAACAGCGCTGTCGCCGCTTGCAGCCTACGCGCAAACAGAAATTCAATTCTGGCACGCCTTTACCGGACGACTGGGCGAGCTGGTGAAAGCTCAGGTGGAGGAATTCAACGGCGGTCAAAGTGACTACACGGTCGTCGAGAGCCACAAGGGCAACTACTCCGAGACGCTCAACGCAGGTATCGCGGCCTTCCGCGCGGGCGAACAGCCCCACATCCTGATGGTGTTCGAAGTTGGCACCGCGACCATGATGTCTGCTGAAGGTGCCACCAAGCCGGTCTACGAAGTCATGGCCGAGAGCGGCGCCACCTTCGATCCCGACGCCTATATCGGCTCGGTGAAGGGCTACTACACCACGACCGACGGCGAGATGCTGTCTTTGCCGTTCAACTCCTCGACCCCGGTGTTGTGGGTGAACCGCGATGCGTTCGAGGCTGCGGGCGTCGACCCCGACACCGATCTGTCGACCTGGCAGAAGGTCGGCGAGACACTGGACGCCCTGAAAGCAGGCGGCGAAGATTGCCCGCTGGTCACCGCATGGCAGAGCTGGATCCACCTCGAGAACTTCTCGGCCTATCACGACGTGCCCTTCGCCTCGAAGGATAACGGGTTTGCGGGCCTCGATACCGAGCTGATGCTGAACGGCGAGGCGCAGGTCGCGCACCTGACCGCGATGGGCGAATGGGCCAAGGATGGCAAGTTCATCTATACCGGTCGCCGCAACGAGGGCGGTGCCAACTTCCGGTCCGGCGAATGTGCGCTCTTCACGGAAAGCTCCGCAGGCTACGCGGGCATCAAGGCCGAAGCACAGTTCGACTTCGATGTGCGCCCGCTGCCCTATTGGGAAGGCGTTGGTAATTCGCCCCAGAACACCATCATCGGTGGCGCGTCGCTTTGGGTTCTCGAAGGCCATGAGGCCGAGGAATACAAGGGCGTTGGCGAGTTCCTCGCCTTCCTGTCCTCGTCCGACGTGCAGGCCCAGTGGCACCAAGACACGGGCTATCTGCCGATCACGGCCGAAGCCGGTGAGGCCACCCGTGCGGCAGGGTTCTACGAGCAGAACCCGGGCACCGACGTCGCTGTGATCCAGATGACCGCAAAAGAACCCACGGCCAATTCCAAGGGTCTGCGCCTTGGCTCCTTCGACCAGATCCGCGGGATCATCGACGAAGAGCTGGAGGCGATCTGGGCAGGTGACAAATCCGCTCAAGAGGCCATGGACAGCGCCAAGGAGCGGGGCGACGCCTTGCTGCGGCGCTTCGAGTCCGCCAACCGGTAAGAGACCTTGATGGGCAGGCCCGCACGGCTTGCCCATTTTCTTGGGTCGGGGCATCTCTATGGAAAAGCGCGTAACCTTTCGCGGCTGGCTGTTGCCGCTGCTGCTGATCGCACCTCAGGTGCTGGTCTCGGCCGTGTTCTTCTTCTACCCCGCCGGGCAGGCCATCTGGCAATCGCTATTCATCCCGGACCCGTTCGGGCTTTCGTCGCAATTCGTGGGCCTCGGGAACTTCGAGTTCCTGCTGAGCGACCCTTTCTATCGCGCGTCCTTTCTGACAACGGCAATCTTTTCGATCCTGGTGACGCTCTGCTCGATGATCCCGGCGCTGTTTCTGGCGGTGATCGCGGATCGCCTGATCAAGGGATCGGGCGTCTATCGCACCATGCTGATCTGGCCCTACGCGGTGGCCCCGGCCGTCGCGGGGGTCCTGTGGCTTTTCATGTTCAACACCCGCGTGGGCGTCATATCCTGGTATCTCGGCACGCTGGGCTACGACTGGAACCACGTGCTGAACGGGGGCGAGGCCATGGGGCTGGTCGTCGTGGCCTCCGCCTGGGGGCGGATCAGCTACAACTTCCTGTTCTTCTTCGCCGCGCTGCAATCCGTACCCCGATCCGTCATCGAGGCGGCAGCGATTGACGGCGCGCGGTTCTGGCGCCGGTTTTTCACGATCGTGCTGCCGCTTCTGTCGCCCACGACATTCTTCCTGCTGGTCGTCAACGTGGTCTACGCGTTCTTCGAGACCTTCGGCGTGATCCACACGATCACCGCGGGCGGGCCGCAACAGTCCACGACCATCCTGGTCTACAAGGTCTTCTCCGACGGGTTTGTCGGCCAAGATCTTGGGTCAAGCTCGGCCCAGTCGGTGATCTTGTTGGTCGTCGTGGGGCTGCTGACAATCGTCCAGTTCAAATTCATTGAAAAGCGAGTGCACTACTGATGGCCCGCGAAGTCCACGGCATGGTCGAAAAGCGCGGGGCCGGCCTTTGGCTGACCCATGTTTTCATGATCCTGGGCGTGCTGGTCATCTTCTTTCCGATCTGGCTGGCCTTTGTTGCCTCGACGGTCACACAGCAAGAGATCATTCAACCCCCGATGCCGGTGGTGCCAGGCGACCAGTTCTGGATCAACTACCGCAATGCGCTGTTCTCGGGCGTCAATGTGCCGGTCGCGACGATGCTGTTCAATTCGCTGGTGATGGCGATCGGCATTGCGGTCGGCAAGATCGTCATCTCCTTGCTGTCCGCCTTCGCCATCGTCTATTTCCGGTTCCCCGGACGCAATGTCTTCTTCTGGATGATCTTCCTGACGCTGATGCTGCCGGTAGAAGTGCGCATCGTGCCGACCTTCGAGGTGGTGGCGGGCTTTGGCATGCTCAACAGTTATTCGGGCCTGATCTTCCCGCTGATTGCCTCGGCCACGGCGACGTTCCTGTTCCGCCAGTTCTTTCTGACCATCCCCGATGAGCTGGCCGAGGCCGCCCGGGTCGACGGTGCCCGCCCGATGCGGTTCTTCTGGGATATTGTCGTGCCGATGAGCCGGACCAACGTGGCGGCGCTTTTCGTGATCTTGTTCATCTACGGCTGGAACCAGTATCTCTGGCCGCTGCTGATCACCACCGATCCGGAAATGAACACCATCGTCATGGGGATCAAGCAGATGTTTCCGTCGGGCGACGACTTTGCCCATTGGCCGACCATCATGGCCACCTCCATCCTTGCGATGATCCCCCCGGTGATTGTGGTTGTGGGGATGCAGCGGCTTTTCATCCGCGGCCTTGTAGACAGCGAGAAATAGATATGGCGACAGTCACACTTCAGGGCGTCAAGAAAAGCTTCGGCACCACCGATGTCATTCACGGCATTGATGTCGAGATCGGGGATGGTGAATTCATCGTCATCGTCGGGCCATCCGGCTGCGGGAAATCCACGCTGCTGCGCATGGTCGCCGGGCTGGAGACGGTGACCGCAGGCGACGTGCTGATCGGCGGGACGCGCGCCAATGACAAAGAGCCGATGGACCGCGACATCGCCATGGTGTTTCAGAATTACGCGCTCTACCCGCATATGTCGGTGCGCCAGAACATGGGCTACGGGCTGAAGATCGCGGGGCTGCCGAAGGATCAGATCAACGCCAAGGTCGAAGAGGCCGCGCGCTTGCTGCAGTTGGAGCCGCTGCTTGATCGCAAGCCCCGGCAACTCTCGGGCGGCCAACGCCAGCGCGTCGCGATGGGCCGCGCCATCGTGCGGGAGCCGGCCGTGTTTCTCTTCGATGAACCGCTCAGCAATCTCGACGCCAAACTGCGCGTGCAGATGCGGCTCGAAATTCGGGAGTTACAGGCCAAGCTGGGCATTACCTCGCTTTATGTCACGCATGACCAGGTCGAGGCGATGACGATGGCCGACCGGATGATCGTGATGAACGGCGGTGTTGCGGAACAGATCGGAACGCCCTTGGAGGTCTACGAGACCCCGCGCACGCTGTTCGCCGCGCAATTCATCGGCAGCCCCGCCATGAACATAGTCGATGCGCATATAAAGGGAGGTGTTGTCTCCGTCGGGGAGCTTGCCATCGCGGAGGTCACAGCGCCCGATGGTCCGGTCAAGCTGGGCATTCGTCCCGAACACATGGTGCCGGACGAGAACGGTCCGCTCGCGATTACTATCCAAATGACCGAGCCTCTTGGCGCCAACACGCTGCTTCATGGCCGCTTGCCCGGGCATCCCGACGCCTTCACGATCAGCCTACCCGGCGTTCACGCGATGCCGGATACGAAGGACCCGTTGCGCTTTGCCGCACAAGTGGGGCAAATCCACATCTTCGATCCAGCCTCTGGGTTGCGACTGACGTAGTGTGCGTCTGAGCCTGTCCGATTGATTGGCCTTCGAAGCGCCAGTGTACTGCCACTGATGCACAGGCAGATCGCAGGAACCTATTCTGAAAACCCCGAATCTCCGTCGGTCGAATGTTGAATACGTTGGTTTCGTAAGAAAGCTCAGAGGTCAGAAGACGTCGTCTAAACTGTATGGACCCGTATCGTGGGCGATCGCAGGCGCCCGGATGCCCGATGCCCGGCGTCTGAACGGGGGTGCTGATCTCAGGCATCGCTTCGGCCACACGGTCCAGATGCATCACGAGTATCTCATCGAAGAAGTGGCGCATGAGACCTAGACCGAGGCTCATGATCCGCGCCATTAGCGCCGTCGCGATTCATTGTCAGCACCGGCGGCACCTGCGCGGCAGGAGGTCTGATAGATCACCGTGAACGAGAGCGCCGATACCAAAGGCGTGTAGTCAACGTAGGTCTCAGGAGGAAGAAAGTGTCTGTCGCGTTGAGTGAAGAAGCTATTGAAGAGGCATTCGATTGAATGGAACGCGGTGGTCTGCGGCGAGTTTGGATGGTTATCAAGGTAACTGTACTGGTCATCGTTGTACTGACCGGCTCGGCGGCAATAATTGTTCTTGGCTAAGCCAGTCAGATTTCGGCAGTTGTCAACCTGCTAGGACCTACCGGACTTTTTTCTGCATTTGTGGCGGATCCCTAATCCGTTAGTGGCGCAGCCCAGAACCAATCGAGTGAGCAAGCCTGGCATCGACAGTCGGGAGCTCCGCTCGATCAGCGCTGAAACGGTCTACCGGAAAGTTCTCGAGCCGCACTTCATTAACTCCGCGGTTGGACGCTGCCCGCCCCCTCACCATTTCCCCACCGACGCCTCATTTCTGCTGAAATGCTCGGAAACATTTGGCTCACCCAAGAGGAGCCGTTCCATGTTGAACCTACTATTCGGCCATGTGTTCAAATCCGAGAAGCTAAGCTTTTCGTGGCTGTGGCCCCTCGTCGTGGTGGTCGTGGTGGCGAGCGAGTTGGGATTTATGCTCAACGTCTTCTGGTTTATCCCGCTGATTTTCCTTGGGCTGGTGGGATATGGCCTGTTCAGCAAGGGCGGCCTGTGGCGCAAGGTGGAGACCGTGCGCAATTGGATCACCTCGTCGGAGCCGGGGCCCGCGTCACAGGTTTTCGCACCGAAGCCATCTTTGCCGACCCATGTGTCGGCCATGCCAAAGGTCGTAGCGCAGGCGAAACCTCAGCCGTCCGACGCGCCATTTCAGGTCGAAGAGATTGCCCGGATCGAGCCGCGCCTGACCGCCTTGCAGCTCGCGCGGCAAGGATTGCCGCGTGACGGTGCCGTTCCGCGCACTGATCCAAGGGCCAAGTTTGCCGCCCTGATTGAGGCGCAGAAATTGCAGATGGCGAAAAAGCTCGAATCTTGAGGTGCCCCACAGCAATGCACACAGCGTGTGCATATTGCCGTTGATGTGCAAAATCGCGCGAAAATGAAAAATAAATTCTAATTAACAAGAGCTTGGAGAAGTCATGTCGGAGAGGCGCAGCCTGCTCACGCCCGCGTGAGCCGTCGCGACCGGATCGTGTCTACAAAAATCGGGACCGCATGCCACATAGGGACATGCCGGGCCATTGAGGGTCCGACCCTAACTCGAAGGGTGTCGAGTGTTCACATCGAAGGAACACACAGATGAAACGCATTCTCCTTTCCCTGGGCGTGGCGCTGAGCCTGCTTGCAGGACCCGCCCTGGCGTCTGAGGCCGCCTCTACCTCGGTCGACCTTGGAAACCTGTCCCCCGATCAGCTGGACGCGCTGATCTCCATTCTGTCGGGCCTGCCCCGCCAGTAGGCGCGCACATCCCCTAACCTATGCGCGCTGGTGTAGACCCGCCGGTGCCCGCCAAGACCCTGGCGCGCACGGGCGGGTTTTGCATTTTTCGCACGCCCGCGCCCTGAACGCGCAGATGATCCCTTGCAATAGGGGCAACGCTTTCGTAACACCCATCCCGTAAGTGCAGGGGCTTAGCTCAGTTGGTAGAGCATCGGTCTCCAAAACCGAGGGTCGTGGGTTCGAGTCCCTCAGCCCCTGCCAGCCCAACGACGTGAAGATCAGGGCCCCGACATCGCGATGAAATGTGTCCCTGATATCATTTACGACCCGGCCCATGAGCTGGCGTTCGATCTTTACCTGCCCGACAGCCTGAAAGCCGATGCCTGCGTGATTTACGCCCATGGGGGCGGGTTTCGCCGCGGCCATCGCGGCCATGTCGAGGTCGGGCATTTCGCCGATGCGCTGACGGCGCAGGGTTTGGCGGTTGCGTCGATCTCCTACCGGTTGCGCACGGAGATGAGCGCATTCGACGACGATGATGCGAGCTATATCGAGGCCTATATCGCCCGCAGCCAGAAGATTGGGCTGACGCTAAGCCCCAAGCTTTACGGTCCCGCCTTCATCGCCGCGATCGAAGACATGTCGAAGGCGATCGAATATCTGTGGGTCGAGGGGGAGCGGCTTGGCATCGCCTCGCGCAAGATCGGGGTGCTGGGCGTGTCGGCCGGTGGGATTGCCGGGCTGGCGCTGGCCTATCCGCCGATGCAATGGGTGCGGCGGGTGTCCCGCCCGGATGCCGTAGTGGCGATCAGCGCGGCCTTGGTGCAGCCCTGGCGGCTCGAAGAGAACGGCCCGCCCTGCCTGATGTTTCATGGGCCGCGCGACCGGATCATCGATCTTGGCAACGCCCAGCTGGGTGCGGCGCGGGCGCAGCAGATCGGCGCGCCGGTGACCCTGATCGACACGAAGGTGAACGGCCATGCGAGCCAGGTCGACGTGATCCTTGATGGCACCCACAAGGATGGCACGCCCTATATTCAGATGGTGATCGACCACTTTGCGCGCCTGCGCGAAGAGGCGTGAGGCGCGCCTAGATCTCTTGGCCCTTCTTCAACAGCCGGTCGATCAGCTCGCGCTGCAGCCCGCCGCTGTCGCCGCCGCCAAATTGCATCGCGCCGCCGGTGTAGAGCGAGCCGTAGGTCTGCGCCAGATTGACCGCTTGCCCAAGGCCCGAGATCAGCTGATCGCGCTCCAGCGGGGAGAGCGGGTGAATGAACGTCGCCCAAAGCTGGCCGCGGGCAATAGCATAGCGCGCGTCCAGCGCGGTGTCGAAATTGGCCTGCATGACGCGCAGCAGCTCTTCCTCGGTCATCGCCTCGGCGCTGCGGATCGGCACCATGGCGCGCATCCGGTCGGCGCGTGGATCGGTGATGATGATCACCGGGATGTCCGCGATGGTCATCTGGAAGCTGGTCTGCGCGCTTTGGGCGTCAGGGTCGAGCGTGGTGATGATCTCTGAGAGGCGCTCCAGCGTCATCGGGGGCTCGGACGCGGGACCTGCCTCTTGGGCGAATACGGGTGCTGCGCATAGCAGGGCGGCAAGGGCGAGGGGTTTGAGCATGGAGACCTCCGATCATCTGTGCTTTGATCCTACGGCGCAGCCCCCGCACGCGCCATGCACCCTTTGGTGAGCGCATGTTTCAAGGGCCGAGCCCCTTGCAAACAGGGGCGGGGGGTCGTAACTGGAGCCTCGAGAGTTGAAAAGGCACACCGACATGGCACGCACGAATCCAGCACAGTTCATCCAGCAGGTCCGCGGCGAAGTGGCCAAGATCACCTGGCCGACCCGCCGCGAGGTGGTGCTGACGACCGTGATGGTGTTCATCATGGCGACCCTGACGGCCATCTTCTTCTCGCTGGTGGACCTGTCGATCCGCACCGGGCTCAACGGCATCTTCGGGATGTTCTAGGCCGTGTCAGCCCCCGCCACTTTGGCTGAGTTGGGCTGGCGCAACTTCTTCATGCAGCAACTGGACGTGGACGAGCTTGGGGTATTGACCCCGGCGCGCGTCACCGCCGTGCACCGCGCGCAGCTGGAGGTCTTGACCGAAGACGGCCCGCGCGAGGTCTTGCCCTACGCGTCGGAAGATGACCCGGAACTGGGGCGCGCCACGGTCGGCGATTGGCTGCTTTTGACCGACAGCGTGCAGCCGGTCCGACTTCTTGAACGCGCCAGCCTGTTCAAGCGCAAGCCGCCCCTGGAGGGCCGACGCACGCAGCTGATCGCGGCCAATCTTGATACGCTCTTTGTGGTGACCTCTTGCAACCGCGATTTCAACGTGGCCCGGCTTGAGCGCTACCTGGCGATGGCCGCGGATGCGGAGGTGACGCCCGTCATCGTGCTCACAAAGGTCGATCAGGCCGAAGACGCCGACAGTTTTATCGATCAGGCCCGCGCGATTTCACGAGATGTGCAGGTCGAGGCGCTCAATGCCAAGGACCCCGCGCAAGCGTCGCGCCTGCTTCCGTGGTGTGGGCTGGGGCAGACCGTGGCCTTCGTTGGGTCATCGGGTGTCGGCAAGTCGACACTGGTCAACACGCTGACCGATCAGGCGATCGAGACTCAAGGCATCCGCGAGGCGGATGCGCGCGGGCGGCACACGACAACCCACCGCGAGATGCACCGCCTGCCTTCGGGCGGGTGGCTGATCGACACGCCGGGGATGCGTGAGCTGCAGCTCACCGACGTCCAGGCGGGGATCGAGGAGCTGTTCGGTGACATCGAAGAGCTGGCCCTCGCATGCAAGTTTCGCGACTGCGCCCATGAAAGCGAGCCAGGCTGCGCGGTGCGTGCGGCTGTCGAGGCCGGCGCGCTCGATCAGGCCCGGGTGGATCGGTGGCGGAAGCTCGCCGCCGAGGAGGCGCATAACACCGCCACGGTCGCCGAGCGGCACCGCCGCGACCGCGCCTTCGGAAAGATGGTCAAGGACGCGATGTCGGCCAAGAGGCGTCCCGACCGCAGCTAAATTGTGCGCCTGCGGCGCGCGCGATATTTAGTTGGGGCTCTGCCGTCGCCATTGTCGCTCGGACCAATGGCGCGTAAACGGCGACCCCGCCGTGCTTTCGGAACAAAGAAATGGAGGCTCAGGCGACCTTGACGACCATCTTGCCAAAGCTTTTGCCGACGAGAAGATCGTAGAGGGCGTTTGGCGCGTTCTCGAGACCTTCGACGATCTGCTCGGTATATTTGATCTCGCCGGATTTCAGCCAGTCGGTCATGTCACGGGCAAACTCCCTGTAAGTGTCCGGGCCGAAGCTGTCGAAGATGATGAAGCCCTGCATCTTCACCTTCATGCGCAGGACCGTGCCCATGATCGCGGGCGCCATGTCGGGGCCATCAGGCAGGCCGGGCAGGTTGTACCAGCTGACCACGCCGCAGACCGGGACACGGGCAAAGGGGTTGAGAAGCGGCAGGACGCCGTAGAGCACCTTGCCACCGACATTCTCAAAATAGACATCGATGCCATCGGGGCAGGCGGATTTGAGCTGCTCGGCGAAATCATCCGCATTGTGGTCGATGCAGGCGTCAAAGCCCAAGTGCTCGACCGCGTGCTTGCATTTCTCGGGTCCGCCGGCGACCCCCACGGCGCGCGCCCCCTTGATCCTGGCGATTTGACCCACGGTTGCGCCTACCGGGCCGGTGGCGGCGGCGACAACGACGGTCTCGCCTTGCTTGGGTTCACCGATTTTCAGAAGCCCCGCATAGGCGGTGTAGCCGGGCATGCCGAGGATGCCGAGCGACCAGGAGGGATGTTCCGGATCTGGGCCAAGATTAAGCACCTGATCACCATTTGAGATCGCGTAATCCTGCCAGCCGGATGTGTTGAGCACCCGGTCGCCCTTGGCAAAACCGCTCAGGTTGCTCTCCATCACCTCGGCGACAACCTGGCCGGTCATCACCTCGCCGATCTTCACCGGCTCGGCGTAGGATTTGGCGTCATTCATGCGCCCGCGCATATAAGGGTCGAGCGACAGATATTCTGTGCGCAGCAGCATCTCGCCCGCGCCGGGGGAGGGGATTTCGCCCTCTTCAAGGCGCAGGGTCTCGTCGTCCGGCGCGCCCTTGGGGCGGGCGTTCAAGACGATGCGGCGGTTGGCGCTGGCGGTCTGGGGCATGGGGCTCTCCTGATTGTTGATCCAGACATGACCCATGCGAAGAGGAAATCAAAGGGCAGATGGCCTTGAACAGCGGGCCAAGCTTGCGTAAACGATCGCACAAGACGACGGAGAGGCGCGCATTGATTCGAGATGCGCGCTGTTTTCGTTTCGGCGGGTGCCACGGGCGACCCGCTGGCAGAGTGGAATTCTTGGGGCGTGCACGGCGTCCCGGCAAAGTGAGGCGCGGCTGACATGGCAAAACGGTGGTATTCGGTTTCGGTGCTCTCGAACTTCGAGAAGCGCATCGCCGAGCAAATCCGGCAGGCCGTCGAGGAAAACGGGCTGCAGGACGAGATCGAAGAGGTCCTGGTTCCGACCGAAGAGGTCATCGAGATCCGCCGCAACAAGAAAGTCACCGCCGAGCGCCGCTTCATGCCGGGCTACGTGCTGGTGCGCATGGAAATGTCCGATCAGGGCTACCACCTGATCAACTCGATCAACCGCGTCACGGGCTTTCTGGGCCCGCAAGGCCGCCCGATGCCGATGCGCGACGCGGAAGTGCAGGCGATCCTGGGCCGCGTCGAGGAAGGCGCCGAGGCGCCGCGTTCCACCATCGTGTTCGATGTGGGCGAGAACGTGAATGTCACAGATGGCCCGTTCGAGGGCTTCTCGGGACTGGTCGAGGAAGTCGACGACGACAACCAGCGCCTGAAGGTGACGGTCTCAATCTTTGGCCGGGCCACCCCGGTTGAACTGGAATTCACTCAGGTCACCAAGACGAGCTGAGTGCAATACGTGGGAGGCGGCGCGCACGCGTGCGGGCACCGGACCACGGACAAACCTGACCCCGGAAACGCGTTCCGGGGCGTTGTAAAAGGAGAGGCCCTATGGCCAAGAAAATCGCTGGCACGATGAAACTGCAGGTTCCTGCAGGTCAAGCCAACCCATCCCCGCCCGTCGGCCCGGCCCTGGGTCAGCGCGGCATCAACATCATGGAATTCTGCAAGGCGTTCAACGCCAAGACGCAGGAAATGGAGCCCGGTGCGCCGTGCCCGACCGTGATCACCTACTACCAGGACAAATCCTTCTCGATGGACATCAAGACGCCGCCGGCGTCCTACTACCTCAAGAAGGCCGCCAAGCTGAAGTCCGGCGCCAAGACCCCGTCGCGCGAAGTGGTCGGCCACGTCACCACCAAGCAGGTGCGTGAGATCGCGGAAGCGAAAATGAAGGATCTCAATGCCAACGACATCGACGCGGCAATGCTGATCATCTTGGGCTCCGCCCGCTCCATGGGCATCGAGGTGAAGTAATGGCTAAATACGGAAAACGCACCACCGCCGCCCGCGAGCAGTTCGCAGACAAGCGGGACGTCACGGTGGAAGAGGCCGTTGCTCTGGTCAAGAACAACGCCAAAGCCAAGTTCGACGAGACCGTCGAGATCGCAATGAACCTGGGCGTCGATCCCCGCCACGCAGACCAGATGGTCCGCGGCGTGGTCTCGCTGCCCAACGGCACCGGCAAGGAAGTCCGCGTCGCCGTGTTCGCCCGCGACGCAAAGGCCGAGGAAGCCAAAGCCGCCGGAGCCGACATCGTCGGCGCAGAGGACCTGATGGAAACCGTGCAGTCCGGCAAGATCGACTTCGATCGCTGCATCGCCACCCCCGACATGATGCCCATCGTGGGCCGTCTGGGTAAGGTGCTTGGCCCGCGCAACCTGATGCCGAACCCGAAGGTCGGCACGGTGACCATGGATGTCAAAGCCGCCGTGGAAGCCGCCAAGGGCGGTGAAGTGCAGTTCAAGGTCGAGAAGGCAGGCGTTGTGCATGCCGGTATCGGCAAGGCCTCCTTCACCGAAGAGAAGCTGGTCGAGAACGTGCGCGCCTTCGTCGGTGCCGTGTCCAAGAACAAGCCTTCTGGCGCCAAAGGCACCTACATGAAGAAGATCGCGCTGAGCTCCACCATGGGTCCTGGCATCACGATCAGTGTGGAAAACGCCACCGGCAACTAATGCTAATGCATTGAAATCATTGAAAAGGGCGCTCGAAAGAGACGCCCTTTTTTCATTTTTGCGTCCCATTTGAGCCTTATTTGCATTGTTTCTTAATGCCCAACGATCAACGGTGGGTATCGAAACAATGAGCACGATCGAGACACTACAAAAACTCCGCGACGACAGCTTCCGCGCCCTGCGCGGGGAGCCCGTGACCCTACGACCGCGCCAGGTGGTGCGACGCATGGACAAGATGCCGCCGCGGCTGCGCAAGACCAACACGTTCCGCGAGGCCTATGTGGTCAATGCCGCCCTTGGGCGCTGCCGCCCGGCCGCTGCGAACCGGCACATGGCGATGCTGCGCGACGCGCATCTCAAGGCAGACACGCTCTATGAGTACGCCAGCTTCGAGGCCATGCTGAAAGAGCATCTCGACGGGCTGGAATTCGGCAAGCATGGCTTCCGCGAGCGCTCGCTCGACGACACGGACCCCAAGGCCGTCTATGCCAGCATCCAGGAACTGATCGCCGTGCTGCGCGATCTGGGCTACGAGTGCTTCGCCAATTCCGGCACCCTGTTGGGGCTGGTGCGCGACGGCAAGCTGATCCCCTATGACGACGACATCGATCTGGCGGTTCTGCTGAAGTCCACCCGCGATGGCGCGGCCGCCTCCGAGTTCATTGCGCTGAAGCAGGCGCTGTGTGACCGCGGCCTCGACTGCCACATGATCAAGAGCGGCAACCCGATCATCAAACTGCCCAGCATCGACGGGTTCGAGGTTGATCTGTTCCCGGCCTATGGCGCCTACAGCCGCTACAGCATCTTCCCCTATGCCCGACGCACGCTGCATTACGGCGATGTTTGGCCGCTGCAGACCTGCGCGGTGAGCGGCTTGCCGCTGCCCGCGAACCCCGAGGTTCTGCTGGCCGAGAATTACGGTGAAGATTGGCGCGTGCCAAACCAGCGTTTCTCATTCCCCTGGGGGCCCCAGAAAGAAAAATTCTCTATCCTGATGAAGGAGTTCTCCAATGGCCAATAAGCCGCGCACTGTGCTGACCTACGGCACGTTCGACCTGTTTCATGTGGGCCATGTCCGGCTGCTGGAACGCCTGTCCGCGCTGGGTGACCGGCTGGTGGTGGGCTGCTCGTCCGACGAGTTCAACGCGATCAAGGGCAAGACCTGCGTCATGCCCTACGAGGACCGCGCGACGATCCTGCGCGCCTGCCGCTTCGTCGATGATGTCTTCCCCGAGTGCAGCTGGGACCAGAAGCCGCTCGACGTGCAGCGCCTTGAGGCGGATATCTTCGCCATGGGCTCCGACTGGACCGGCAAGTTCGACGAGCTGAGCGCCTATTGCGAGGTCGTCTACCTGCCGCGCACCGACGGCGTGTCGACGACAAAGCTGAAGAACATCGTGGTCGAACGCTCCGCAGCTCCGAAAGGGGCCAGCGAGCGGCGCGCCGCCAGGGCCTGAGCCAGACTGCGGGGCACATATACTGGCCCCGTACCGCCGTGGTGGCGTGATCGCAACAGGCTGACTCACGCAAAAAGACGATATAAAAATATCTTGGGATCCGCACCGGGATTGAGGGCAAGACCATGGACGAACAGGCGATCATCGAACTCTATGTCCAGGACGCGCGCGCGGCCCTGAACGACAAGTATGTCGATCTGAAACCGCGCAAGCGCCTGATGGTCATGGACGAGATGAGCAGCGAGACCAAGGACACGCTGCCCTATCGCGAGGCCTTCGTGCTCAACTCGATCCTGGGCAAATGCCGTCCCGCCGCAGCAAATCGCCAGATGGCCCGGCTGCGCGACGCCCATCACAAGCAGGGCACCTATGACGAGTATCTCGCGCTCGAGGCAATGCTCGCCGATAACCTGCATGGCGTGAGCTTCGGCAATCACGGCTTCCGCACCCGCAACCTGTCGGATGCGGACCCGCAAAAGCTATACGACGGCATCCAGAAGATCGTCACGCTGCTCAAGAAGCTTGGCTACGACAGCTTCATCAACTCCGGTACCCTACTTGGCATGATCCGCGACAAGGGCCCGATCGCCTATGACGACGACATCGACCTCGCGGTCATCCTGCAGGCCCGCACCGACGAGGACGCGGCCGAGGAGTTCAAGGTTCTGCTGGGCATGTTGCTGGCCGAAGGCATCGACTGCCATCTGGCCGAAAGCAAGAACGTCATCATCAAGATGCCCTATATCGAGGGCTTCAACGTCGACATCTTCCCCGCCTACGGCACGTTCCGGCGCTACAATATCTTCCCGTATTCGCGCAAACAGCTGACCTACAATGACGTCTGGCCGCTGAAGGACTGCCCGATCAGCGGCGCGCCGCTGCCCGCCAACCCCGAGCGGCTGCTCGAGGAGAATTACGGCAAGGACTGGCGCACGCCGAACCCGCGCTTTGCGTTCCCCTGGGTTGCGCAGAAAGAGAAGTTCGCCGTCCTGATCGAGGAATGCGCGAAGGAATAGCCCTGCCGCTGCCTTTTGGTCGACAATCCCAAACATCTCCACGGATTGTTCACATTTGCGCCCCATTCTCGGGGTGAAATCCTTGCAACGAAACGGGGCGAGGCAGGGGCTGGCGACATGGTTGATATGGCACATTACGAGGCGCTCTATGACATCCGTCACGACGGGCTGCAGGCGCTCAAGGGTGCCAAGGACCTGCCCGCCGAGACCGCGCGCAAGCATTTGCGCAGGCTCGACCGGATGCCCCATTGCCTGAAAGTTCTCGACATCTACTCCGAGGCCGTCGTCGCCAACAGCGTCGCCGGGCGGTGCCGTCCGGGGCGGGCCAATGCCCGTCTCGAGCGGTTGCGCGCGGCGGGCGCGCGCCGCGGCGACATGCGCGCCTACGAGGCGTTCGAGGCAAAGGTCACAGCCAAGCTCGACGGCCTGAACATGACCGGGCATGGCTTCACCGACCGCAGCCTTGCGGATGCGGACCCGCAGGCGGTCTATCAGGGCGTGCGCGACCTGATCTCGAAGCTCGCACAGATGGGCTACCCCGCCTTCGCCAATTCCGGCACGCTTTTGGGCCTGACCCGTGAGGGCGGGTTGCTGGCCCATGACGACGATATCGATCTGGCCGTGATGCTGGACGTAACGACCGATGCCGCCGCCGCCCGCGCCTTCACCGAGCTGTTCGAGAAGCTGCAAGCCGAAGGGCTGGAGTGCTCCATTCGCAACGAGGGCAACGCGATCATCAAACTGCCCAGCATCGACGGGTTCGAGGTCGATCTGTTCCCCGCCTTCGGCACCCGCCGCCGCTACTCGATCTATCCCTATTCGCGTCGCGGGCTGCGCTATACGGATGTGTGGCCGCTCAAGCCCTGCGCCGCGACGGGCATCAACCTGCCCGCCAAGCCGGAGACACTGCTGGCGGCGAACTACGGCAAGGGCTGGCGCACGCCCAATCCGCGCTTTACTTTCCCTTGGGCGGCCCGCAAGCGTGAATTCGCGCCATTCCTCAGCAAACTGGCCCCCGCGCCCTGAGAAAAGTGCGCCTTGGGGGTTCCAGCCCGGGCCATAAGCCGCTAATGCAACACCCATATATGCCGTGCGATTCGTCGCGCGGCATGTTTCGTCCGAGATGGCGGGTTTGGGATAAGTCAAGATTTCCCTTTAATTCCTGCCTGAGACGGGACCAGACCAGATTGACTGAGGGCTCGTGATCACGGCTCCAGGCGGTTCGGGCGTCCCGTAACGATGGACCCAACCGCCGGAGTGATCCGGTTAGACTGAGCCGGGGTCACATGGCCCCACAATTGGAGTAAAACTGTGGATAGAGCACAAAAAGAGAAGTTGGTCGACGAGCTCGGCCAGATCTTTGAAAGCTCTGGCGTGGTGGTTGTAAGCCATTACGAAGGTCTCACGGTTGCTGAGATGCAGGACCTGCGCGCGCAAATGCGTGAAGTGGGCGGGTCCGTGCGTGTCGCCAAGAACAGGCTCGCCAAGATCGCCCTTGAGGGGAAGCCCTGCGAAAGCATCTCCCAGTATCTCTCGGGTATGACCGTTCTCGCCTATTCCGAAGACCCCGTGGCAGCTGCCAAGGTGGTCAACGACTACGCCAAGAGCAACGAGAAGTTGCAAATTCTTGGCGGAGCCATGGGCGACAGCGCGTTGGACGTCGCTGGTGTGAAAGCCGTGGCCGCTATGCCGTCTCGCGAGGAGCTTATCGCTTCCATCGTGGGCTGCATCGGCGCCCCCGCCTCGAACATCGCCGGCGCGATTGGCGCACCTGCCTCGAACGTGGCAAGCATTCTCAGCACCATCGAGGAGAAGGCAGCCGCCTAATCCTCGACCGACCTTCGTGGGTTGTAAACCTCGCGTTGGAACACATCTTAATAGAACGGAAACAGTAAAATGGCTGATCTGAAGAAACTTGCTGAAGAGATCGTTGGTCTGACCCTTCTCGAAGCACAAGAACTGAAAACCATCCTCAAGGACGAGTACGGCATCGAGCCCGCAGCTGGCGGCGCAGTGATGATGGCTGGTCCTGCTGGCGGCGACGCCGGCGGCGCTGCCGAGGAGAAATCCGAATTTGACGTCATCCTGGTCGCCGCAGGCGCATCCAAGATCAACGTCATCAAAGAGGTTCGCGGCATCACCGGCCTGGGCCTGAAAGAAGCAAAAGACCTGGTCGAAGCCGGCGGCAAAGCTGTCAAAGAAGGCGTCGACAAGGCCGAAGCAGAAGAGATCAAGGGCAAGCTGGAAGCAGCTGGCGCCGAAGTCGAACTGAAGTAATCCGGGCGCAGCCTCGCTGCGTACCACATGAAAAGAGCTGGACCCGAAGCAATTTTCGGGTCCGGCTTTCCGCGTCTCAGAGAGGGCTTTGCCGCGCAAAGCTTTTTCTAAGGAGCGGCACAGGTTCGGGAGCACGCCCGTGGGACGGCGCGCAGGTATTGAACCAGACCTCCTTGATCCAAGTGGCATGCCACCCGGCCCCGGGGTGACGTGTCCGAGGAAAATTGAAAGGCACTGACGAGCATGGCTCAAACATACGTTGGTCAAAAACGCATCCGCAAATATTTCGGCAAAATCCGCGAAGTTCTGGCAATGCCGAACCTCATCGAGGTCCAGAAATCCTCCTATGACCTGTTCCTGAAGTCCGGCGACCAGCTGGAGCCGATGGACGGCGAAGGCATCAAGGGTGTCTTCCAGTCGGTCTTCCCCATCAAGGACTTCAACGAGACCGCCGTGCTTGAATTCGTCAAGTACGAGCTGGAGAAGCCCAAATACGACGTCGAAGAGTGCCAGCAGCGCGACATGACCTACAGCGCCCCGCTGAAAGTCACCCTGCGCCTGATCGTGTTCGATATCGACGAAGACACCGGCGCCAAGTCGGTCAAGGACATCAAGGAGCAGGACGTCTTCATGGGCGACATGCCCCTGATGACCCCGAACGGGACGTTCGTTGTGAACGGCACCGAGCGCGTGATCGTATCCCAGATGCACCGCTCCCCCGGCGTGTTCTTCGACCACGACAAGGGCAAGACCCACTCTTCGGGCAAACTGCTCTTCGCCTGCCGCATCATCCCCTACCGCGGCAGCTGGCTGGACTTCGAGTTCGACGCCAAGGACATCGTGTTCGCGCGCATCGACCGCCGCCGCAAACTGCCCGTCTCGACCCTGCTCTATGCCCTTGGCCTGGACCAGGAAGGCATCATGAATGCCTATTACGACACGGTCACCTTCAAGCAGGTGAAGAACAAGGGCTGGGCCACCAAGTTCTTCCCCGAGCGCATCAAGGGCACCAAGCCGACCATGGACGTGGTCGACGCCAAGACCGGCGAAGTGATCGCCGAGGCTGGCAAGAAAGTCACCCCGCGCGCCGTCAAGAAGCTGATCGACGACGGCTCCGTCACCGATATCCTGCTGCCGTTCGAAGGCATCGTGGGCCGCTTCGTGGCGCAAGACATCATCAACGAAGAGACCGGCGAGATCTGGGTCGAAGCGGGCGATGAGCTGACATGGGAACTCGACAAGAATGACGAGGTCACCGGTGGCACCCTGAAGACACTGATCGACAATGGCGTAACCGAAATCCCGGTTCTCGACATCGACGGCATCAATGTGGGCCCCTACATCCGCAACACCGTCGCGCAGGACAAGAACTTCAGCCGCGAGACCGCGCTGATGGACATCTACCGCGTCATGCGCCCGGGCGAGCCGCCCACCGTCGAGAGCGCCTCCGCGCTGTTTGACACGCTGTTCTTCGACAGCGAGCGCTACGACCTGTCCGCCGTGGGCCGGGTCAAGATGAACATGCGTCTTGATCTCGACGCCGAAGACACCGTGCGCACTCTGCGCCGCGAAGACATCATCGCCTGCATCAAGGCGCTGGTGGATCTGCGCGACGGGCGCGGCGACATCGACGACATCGACCACCTTGGCAACCGCCGGGTGCGTTCGGTCGGCGAGCTGATGGAGAACCAGTACCGCGTCGGTCTGCTCCGTATGGAGCGTGCGATCAAAGAGCGTATGTCCTCGGTCGAAATCGACACCGTGATGCCACAGGACCTGATCAACGCCAAGCCCGCCGCGGCGGCTGTGCGTGAATTCTTCGGCTCCTCGCAGCTGTCGCAGTTCATGGACCAGACCAACCCGCTGTCGGAAGTGACGCATAAGCGTCGCCTGTCCGCGCTTGGGCCGGGCGGTCTGACCCGCGAGCGCGCTGGTTTCGAGGTGCGCGACGTGCACCCGACCCATTACGGTCGCATGTGCCCGATTGAGACACCGGAAGGGCCGAACATTGGTCTGATCAACTCGCTGGCGACCTTCGCCCGTGTGAACAAATATGGCTTCATCGAGACGCCGTATCGCAAGGTCGAAAACGGCTCTGTCACCGACGAGGTGGTCTACCTATCGGCCACCGAAGAGCAGCGTCACACCGTGGCGCAGGCCAATGCGACGCTGACCGACGATGGCCAGTTCGTCAACGATCTGGTCACCAGCCGGAAGGGCGGGGAGTACCCGCTGTCGCCCAAAGGCGAAGTCGACCTGATCGACGTGAGCCCGAAGCAGTTGGTCTCGGTCGCAGCCTCGCTGATCCCGTTCCTTGAGAATGACGACGCCAACCGCGCCTTGATGGGCTCGAACATGCAACGTCAGGCTGTGCCGCTTCTGCAGGCCGATGCGCCCTACGTGGGCACGGGCATCGAGGGCGTCGTGGCAACGGATTCCGGCGCTGCCATCCAGGCCGCCCGTGGCGGCATCATCGACCAGGTGGACGCCACCCGGATCGTGGTACGCGTTACGGATGATCTGGAACCCGGCGATCCCGGCGTGGACATCTACCGTCTGCGCAAGTTCCAGCGGTCCAACCAGAACACCTGCATCAACCAGCGTCCGCTGGTGAAGGTGGGCGACGTAGTGTCCGCCGGTCAGGTCGTGGCCGATGGCCCGTCGACCGATATGGGCGAGCTGGCGCTTGGTAAGAACGTGCTCGTCGCGTTCATGCCGTGGAATGGCTACAACTACGAGGACTCGATCCTGATCTCCGAGCGCATCGCGCGTGACGACGTCTTCACCTCGATCCATATCGAGGAATTCGAAGTCGCCGCCCGTGACACGAAGCTCGGCCCGGAAGAGATCACCCGCGACATCCCCAATGTCGGCGAGGAAGCCCTGCGCAACCTCGACGAGGCGGGCATCGTCTATATCGGCGCTGACGTCGAGCCGGGCGATATTCTGGTGGGTAAGATCACGCCGAAGGGCGAAAGCCCGATGACGCCGGAAGAAAAGCTTCTGCGTGCCATCTTCGGTGAGAAAGCCTCGGACGTGCGTGACACGTCGCTGCGCGTGAAGCCCGGTGACTTCGGCACCGTGGTGGAAGTGCGTCTGTTCAACCGCCACGGCGTTGAAAAAGACGAGCGCTCGCTGCAGATCGAGCGTGAAGAGATCGAGCGTCTGGCCCGTGACCGCGACGATGAGATGGCCATTCTCGACCGTAACATCTACGCCCGTCTGCAAGGCATGATCCTCGGCAAGAAGGCCGTGAAAGGTCCGAAAGGCGTCAAGCCGAACTCGGAAATCACGCCGGAACTGCTCGAGACCCTGTCGCGCGGCCAATGGTGGCAGCTGGCTCTGGAAGAAGAGACTGAAGCCGCCGCGGTCGAGGCCCTGAACGGCCAGTATGAGGCGCAGAAGAACGCGCTTCAGGCCCGGTTCGAGGACAAGGTCGAGAAGGTCCGCCGTGGCGACGATCTGCCCCCGGGCGTGATGAAGATGGTCAAGGTCTTCGTGGCTGTGAAGCGCAAGCTGCAGCCCGGCGACAAGATGGCCGGTCGTCACGGCAACAAGGGTGTGATCTCGAAAGTGGTCCCGATGGAGGACATGCCGTTCCTCGAGGATGGTACCCCTGTCGACTTCTGTCTGAACCCGCTGGGCGTGCCGTCGCGCATGAACGTCGGTCAGATCCTCGAGACCCACATGGGCTGGGCCGCACGCGGTTTGGGCCTGAAGATCGACGACGCGCTCGACGAGTTCAAACGCTCCGGCGACAGCCAGCCGGTGCGCGAAGCGCTCGAGCACGCTTATGGCTCCGAGACGTATGATGAGGCCTTCGGCGCGATGCGCGAAGAGGACATGATCGAAAGCGCCGAGGCGGTCCGCCGCGGTGTGCCGATCGCCACGCCTGTGTTCGACGGGGCCAAAGAGGCCGATGTCAACGAGGCGCTGACGAAGGCCGGTTTCGATACCTCCGGTCAGTCGGTCCTGTTCGACGGTCGCACGGGTGAGCAATTCGCGCGCCCCGTGACCGTGGGCGTAAAGTACCTGCTCAAGCTGCACCACCTTGTCGACGACAAGATCCACGCACGCTCCACCGGGCCGTACTCGCTCGTCACGCAGCAGCCGCTGGGTGGTAAGGCGCAGTTCGGCGGCCAGCGCTTCGGTGAGATGGAAGTCTGGGCGCTCGAAGCCTACGGCGCCGCCTACACCCTGCAGGAGATGCTGACGGTGAAGTCGGACGACGTGGCGGGCCGGACCAAGGTCTACGAGAGCATCGTCAAGGGCGAGGACAATTTCGAGGCCGGTATCCCGGAATCGTTCAATGTGCTCGTGAAAGAAGTCAGGGGCCTTGGCCTCAACATGGAACTCCTGGATGCGGAGGGTGAGGAATAGGGACCAAAAAGCGTTTTCGAAAACGCTTTTGAAAGGGCCTTCGAAGGCCCTTTCCCCTCCCAGCCCAAACGTCCCAATTCAAGGAATTGAAAATGAACCAGGAACTGACAACCAACCCGTTCAACCCGATCGCTCCGCCGAAAAGCTTTGACGAGATCAAGGTCTCGCTGGCCTCGCCCGAGCGCATCTTGTCGTGGTCCTATGGCGAGATCAAAAAGCCCGAGACCATCAACTACCGTACGTTCAAGCCCGAGCGTGACGGCCTGTTCTGCGCGCGTATCTTTGGCCCGATCAAGGACTACGAATGCCTGTGCGGCAAATACAAGCGCATGAAGTATCGCGGCGTTGTCTGCGAGAAATGCGGCGTGGAAGTCACGCTTCAGAAAGTGCGCCGCGAGCGTATGGGCCATATCGAGCTGGCAGCCCCCGTCGCCCACATCTGGTTCCTCAAGTCGCTGCCCAGCCGCATCGGCCTGATGCTGGACATGACCCTGCGCGATCTGGAACGCATTCTCTACTTCGAGAACTACGTGGTGATCGAGCCTGGCCTGACCGACCTGACATACGGCCAGCTGATGAGCGAAGAGGAATTCCTCGACGCGCAGGACGCCTATGGCATGGACGCCTTCACCGCTAATATCGGCGCGGAAGCGATCCGCGAAATGCTGGCCGCCATCGATCTGGAAGCGGAAGCTGAGCAGCTGCGCGAAGACCTCGCGGAAGCAACTGGTGAGCTGAAGCCCAAGAAGATCATCAAGCGCCTGAAACTGGTGGAGAACTTCCTCGAGTCCGGCAACCGTCCCGAGTGGATGGTACTGACCGTCGTTCCGGTCATCCCGCCAGAGCTGCGCCCGCTGGTGCCGCTGGATGGGGGCCGCTTCGCGACCTCCGACCTGAACGATCTGTACCGCCGCGTGATCAACCGGAACAACCGCCTGAAGCGCCTGATCGAGCTGCGCGCGCCCGACATCATCGTGCGTAACGAGAAGCGGATGCTGCAGGAATCCGTCGATGCGCTGTTCGACAACGGTCGTCGTGGCCGGACCATCACGGGGGCCAACAAGCGCCCGCTGAAGTCGCTGTCCGACATGCTGAAAGGCAAGCAGGGCCGCTTCCGTCAGAACCTTCTCGGCAAGCGCGTCGACTTCTCGGGTCGTTCGGTCATCGTGACGGGGCCGGAGCTGAAGTTGCACCAGTGCGGCCTGCCCAAGAAGATGGCGCTCGAGCTGTTCAAGCCGTTCATCTACTCGCGGCTGGAGGCCAAGGGCCTCAGCTCGACGGTGAAACAGGCCAAGAAGCTGGTCGAAAAAGAGCGCCCCGAAGTGTGGGATATCCTCGACGAGGTGATCCGCGAGCATCCGGTCATGCTGAACCGTGCGCCCACACTGCACCGTCTTGGCATCCAGGCGTTCGAGCCGGTTCTGATCGAAGGCAAGGCCATCCAGCTGCACCCGCTGGTCTGTTCCGCCTTCAACGCCGACTTTGACGGCGACCAGATGGCTGTGCACGTGCCGCTGAGCCTTGAGGCGCAGCTGGAAGCCCGCGTCCTGATGATGTCCACGAACAACGTTCTGTCGCCCGCCAACGGTGCGCCGATCATCGTGCCGTCGCAGGACATGATCCTTGGCCTGTATTACATCTCGATGCAGCGCGATGGCATGAAGGGCGAAGGCAAGATCTTTGCCGATGTGGAAGAGGTCCAGCACGCGCTGGACGCGGGCGAAGTGCATCTGCATGCCAAAATCCAGGCCCGCCTGCCGCAGATCGACGAAGAGGGCAACGAAGTGATGACCCGCTTCGAGACCACGCCCGGTCGCGTCCGCCTTGGCGCGCTGCTGCCTTTGAACGCGAAAGCGCCGTTCAGCCTGGTCAACCGTTTGCTTCGCAAGAAGGAAGTGCAGCAGGTCATCGACACCGTCTACCGCTATTGCGGCCAGAAAGAATCGGTCATCTTCTGCGACCAGATCATGTCCATGGGCTTCAAGGAAGCCTTCAAGGCCGGTATCTCGTTTGGCAAGGACGACATGCTGATCCCGGACACCAAGTGGCCGATCGTGGATGACACCCGCAATCAGGTCAAAGAGTTCGAACAGCAGTACATGGACGGCCTGATCACCCAGGGCGAGAAGTACAACAAGGTGATCGATGCCTGGTCAAAGTGTAACGATCAGGTCACCGAGGCCATGATGTCGAACATCTCGGAGGCCGGCACCGACGACGCTGGCGCCGAGAAGGAGCCGAACTCGGTCTACATGATGGCGCACTCCGGGGCCCGTGGCTCTGTCACCCAGATGAAGCAGCTGGGCGGCATGCGCGGCCTGATGGCCAAGCCGAATGGCGAGATCATCGAGACGCCGATCATCTCGAACTTCAAGGAAGGTCTGACCGTGCTGGAGTACTTCAACTCCACCCACGGCGCCCGGAAGGGTCTGTCGGACACCGCCCTGAAGACCGCCAACTCGGGCTACCTGACCCGCCGTCTGGTGGACGTGGCGCAGGACTGCATCGTGCGTATGCATGATTGTGGCACCGAGAACTTCATCAATGCCTCTTCGGCGATCAATGATGGTGAGGTCGTGGCCTCCATTGGCGAGCGTCTGCTGGGGCGGACCGCGGCCGAGGATATTCTTGTGCCCGGCACCGATGAAGTGATCGTGGCCCGCAACGAGCTGATCGACGAGCGCAAGGCCGATGCCATCGACGCGGCGGATATTCCGACCGCCCGGATGCGTTCGCCGCTGACCTGTGAGGCGGAAGAGGGCGTCTGCGCCATGTGCTACGGCCGTGACCTCGCCCGCGGTACGCTGGTCAACACCGGTGAAGCTGTCGGCATCATCGCCGCGCAGTCCATCGGTGAGCCCGGCACCCAGCTGACGATGCGGACCTTCCACATCGGCGGCGTGGCGCAAGGTGGCCAGCAGTCGTTCCTCGAGGCCAGTCAAGAGGGCAAGGTCGCCTTCGAGAACGCCTCGATCCTGAAGAACGCCAATGGCGAGCAGGTGGTCATGGGCCGGAACATGCAGCTCACCATCACCGACGACAACGGCACCGAGCGGGCTCGCCACAAGATCGGCTACGGCTCCAAGCTGCACGTCAAGGATGGCGCCAAGGTTACCCGTGGCGACAAGCTGTTCGAGTGGGACCCCTACACCCTGCCGATCATCGCCGAGAAGGACGGTAAGGCCCGCTTCGTGGACCTGATCTCCGGCATCGCGGTGCGCGACGAGACCGACGAGGCGACGGGCATGACCCAGAAGATCGTGGTCGACTGGCGGGCGGCGCCGAAAGGCAACGACCTGAAGCCCGAGATCATCCTCGAAGGCCCCGATGGCGAGCCCATGCGTCTGGAGAATGGCAACCCTGCCACTTACCCGATGTCCGTGGACGCCATCCTGTCCATCGAAGATGGCCAGGACATCGTGGCCGGTGACGTGGTCGCGCGTATCCCGCGTGAGGGTGCCAAGACCAAGGACATCACCGGTGGTCTGCCCCGTGTGGCCGAACTCTTTGAGGCACGTCGCCCCAAGGACCACGCCATCATCGCGGAAATCGACGGCTATGTGCGGTTCGGCAAGGACTACAAGAACAAGCGCCGTATCGCGATCGAAAGCTCCGAGGACTCGGATACCAAGGTCGAATACATGGTGCCAAAGGGCAAACATATCCCCGTGGCCGAAGGCGACTTCGTCCAGAAAGGCGACTACATCATGGATGGCAACCCCGCCCCCCATGACATCCTCGCCATCATGGGTGTGGAGGCGCTCGCCGATTACATGATCGACGAGGTTCAGGACGTCTACCGCCTGCAAGGTGTGAAGATCAACGACAAGCACATCGAGGTGATCGTGCGCCAGATGCTCCAGAAGTGGGAAATTCAGTCCTCCGGGACGACGACCCTGCTGAAGGGCGAGCATGTGGACAAGGCAGAGTTCGACGCGGCCAACGAGAAGGCCGTGGCCAAAGGTGGCGAGCCCGCCACCGGCGAGCCGATCCTGCTGGGCATCACCAAGGCGTCGCTGCAGACCCGCAGCTTCATCTCGGCGGCCTCCTTCCAGGAGACCACCCGTGTGCTGACCGAAGCGTCGACCCAAGGCAAGCGCGACAAGCTGATCGGCCTGAAGGAGAACGTCATCGTGGGCCGCCTGATCCCGGCGGGCACCGGTGGCGCGACCCAGAAAATGCGCCGCATCGCCCAGGAGCGCGACAATGTCGTCATCGAGGCGCGCAAGGCGGAAGCCGAAGCCGCTCTGGCCTTGGCCGCTCCGGAAGAAGCGCCGATGGGCGACGATCCGATGGAGACCATCATGGTCGACACGCCGGAAAGCCGCGACGAATAAGCGTTACCTGACGTAGAGATGAAAAGCCCCGCCGGAGAAATCCGGCGGGGCTTTTTCTTTTGGCGGGGAAGGCCGTTGGAACGGCCTTTCCAACGCGAATCGAAATTCGCGTCGAAAGCGTCTTCCAAGACGCTTTTCGGCTCACCCTTCACCGCGAAGCGCTTATTCCAAACGGTCAGGCAACCCGCGTCCGTTGTTCCACCATCGATGGGGGTTGGTGCTATTGGGATCATATCGCGCCCGGCTCGCCCAGTCCTCGCGCACGAAGATCACAGGCTCCTCGTAGTGATGCACCTCGATGATCGCGTCCATCACCCGTTCCAGCGCGGCGAGGTCCCGCTCGATGGAAATCTTCAGCTCGACCATCGGATAGGTTTCCGTCGCGCCCGCGTCGAACCCCTCGACATGGGTGGTCGTGGTGGACCCGGGCTCGGGCTGCGCGGTCTCCCGCCCGACCGCCGAGATCGACGCGTTGCGCTGATAGCGCCCGAAGCTCAGCGGATGCACCGCCATCACCGCATCGAGGATGTGGTCCGTGTCTTCGGGAAGGGTCTGCACCTCCAAGGTCCAGACCGGCACCAATTTGCCGGAGGCGGCGCGGTACGTGCTGAGATCGCTCATGGGGTTGCTCCTATTGATACGGAACCCTCCCACGAAAAAGGCCCGCTCGGGAAGAGCGGGCCTTCATCGGATCAGCGCGGCATCACTTCAACTTGCTGACCACATTGTCGGCGAAGGCGTCGATCATGCCATCGTAGTAATGCGGGCTGTCATAGAGCGCACCGTCGGTGTCCGCGGTCTGCGGAAAAAAGGCGGCGGCCTGCTCGTAGCTCACTTTCAGCGTGTATTTCGGCTCGCCCGAGATCTTTACGTCGCCAATCAGGAAGTTCTCCTCCAGCCCCAGCGTGCTTTCGAAGCTGTTGGCCAGTGACACTTCGTCAAGGTCGATCTCGACCGACGCGCCCTCCTCCGACAATTGCGGGGTCAGGCGCTCGATGATCGCGACCTCCAGATCGTCGGCGATCTCGTTCCAGTAGGTGGCGGCCCTTTCGTTCTCCAGCGCGGCCAGATCTACGTTGACAGTGACCTGTTCCACAGGGGTCATTGCGGTGGCGGCGCTGGCCCCCAGCAAGATCAACGCGGCAGCGGCGGGTCTTGTGTATGTATTCAGCATGCAAACATCCTTTCTGGTTGTGATGTCTGCTGGGTGAACGGGCAGGTTTCGGGGCCTGTTCCTTCACGCCATCGTGCGCAGGCGGAAACTAGCCCATCGCGGCTGCGCGAGGGATCGGGGCAAGCAGGACCTGCGCCTCGAATTGGCGCAGGATCGGGCGTGCGGTCTCGACATGCTGGATGGCTTGCAAAGAGACGCCATCACGGACGGCCCAGCTTGCCTGCTGCCGCATCAGTCGCGACGCCAGATCACCGGTGAACAGGCTCTCCGACCACGCGCCCGCGGCGCGGATCACCTCGTGGCGCGCGAAAAGCAGATGAATGTAGGTGACCGATCCATGGGGCGCCGCCAGCTCGACCCCGGGCTGCCCGATGAAGAACCGAGCCGCCGCAAGCGCCTCTCGCGTGCCCATGAGCATCTCGCTGAGCTCGCTTGCCAGCAGCATCCGGTGCTGCGCCGACACGGCCAGAGGCCTGTCATTGCCGATCGCACCAGGCGCAAACCGCACCGGCCACAGGTCAGGATTGCGGCGCAGCTGGCGACGGTCCAGCACCGTGCGCGCGACCGCCTGCACGGGCACAGGGCCATGATCGCGTGAATTGACCAGATCGCCGGGCCGCAGCTCCTCAACGGGGCGCGGCCCGCTTGGCGTGTCGATCAGACAGCCTGCCACGAAACAGGGAACATCCGGGTCACCCGGCGTCGGGTCGGTCTCGACCAGAACGCCGTTCTCATCGCGGGCAAAGGCGCGTCCGTTGGGCGCGGAGCTGTCGATGCTCTCGCCCGCGCCCGATTGGTTGGTGCCGGGAAAGCCGTCGGGCAGCGTGGGCGTCCGGGGTGGGTTGCCATAGGACAGCACGACGTACTCGCCCGTCGCCGTGTTCACCAGAAAGATCGAATCGAACTTCTGCCCTTCGCCATCGGGCAGCCAATTGACGCTGTTGGTGTTGATCTGGTTGCCGGTCTCGTCGGTCGCCTCGTAAAGGCCCGATCCGGCGGGCGGCGTGCCCTGATATTCGCCAAGCACCGTCGCCGTGGCACCCGGGGCCAGCGTGTCGCCGGACTGGAACGCGTGCAGCAGACCCTCTTTCTCGGACCACAGCTGATAGGTGCTCAGGTCGATGACGTTGCCGGATGTGTTCTGGATCTCGATGAATTCGTCGGCCTTGTTGGCCTGCCCATCGCCGTCCACGTCCACGGCAGAGCTCCCGGCGTTGTCGGCCAGGATCTCGGCAATGAAGACGCCGCTGGAGAGTTTGTCGGCCATACGCAATCCATTCGTTACAACGCCTCTTCTGGCCGCCAAATGCGGAGCCACCCGGCCCGGAGCACGGCAATCTCAAGACCATCGCGGGGCATTTTTCGGACTGACGCGCGCGATTTGCGCTGTCTCGGGCCGCGTGGCGCTGCTACGCCTGCCGCCATGGCACTGTCGGAGAACATGCGCGGGGCGCTCTTCATGGTGGGCTCGATGACGGCCTTCACCGTCAATGACGCGTGCATGAAGGCCCTGTCGGATGAGCTGCCGCTGTTTCAGGCGATGTTCCTGCGCTCCTTGGGCGTGCTCGCCTTCATGGGGGCCATGGCATGGCGCGCGGGGGTCTTTCACACGCCGGTGCCGCGCGCGGACCGCTGGCTGATCGCCCTGCGGACGCTGGTCGAGGCGGCGGCGGCGGGGTTCTTCATCTCCGCGCTGTTCAACATGCCGATCGCCAACATCACCGCCATCCTGCAGGCGCTGCCCCTGACGGTGACGCTGGCGGGGGCTTTCGTGTTTCGCGAGCAGGTTGGCTGGCGCAGGTTGACTGCAATCCTCGTGGGGTTGGCGGGGGTCCTACTGATCGTGCGGCCCGGCACAGAGGGGTTCAACACCTACTCGGTCTACGCGCTGATCGCGGTGGCCCTGGTCACCGTGCGCGACCTGTGCGCCCGGCGCATCTCGCGCGAGGTGCCGACGATGACGATTGCGATCTCGGCGGCCTTCGGGGTCGGGGGCTTTTCGGGGCTCGCCTCGATCGGGACGCAGTGGCAGCCGGTCTCGGGGCTGGCGCTGCTGCAGCTTGGCGGCGCGGCGCTGTTCGTGATCGGCGGCTACTTGTTTTCGGTGCTGGCGATGAGGTCGGGCGAGATCGCCTTCGTCGCGCCGTTTCGCTACTCCAGCCTGCTGGTCGCGCTGATCCTTGGCTACGCGGTATTTGGCGATTGGCCCGATGTGCTGACCATGGTCGGCGCGTCCATCGTGGTGGGGGCAGGGGGCTATACGCTGTGGCGCGAGCAGCGCCTGATCGCGCGCGGCCTGCGCCTCAGGTAGGCTGCGTCCACACGGCGCGCACCGGCAGCTGTTGACACCCACCCGCAACCCTTTTATTGAGCGCCTCAATAGGCCGGGGTACGCCCGGTTTGATGCCAAAATCTAGTGGTCACGATCCGGACGCGTTTTGAGTGTCTCGATCCTCTGTAACTCCACCGCGCGGATCCCAGGTAGGGCTAACCCGCTGCGGGTCTTTGTGTTTGCGGACGCGCGAGCGCGAAAAATGAATAAACGGGACGCGCGTCCCAAACGATGATGCAAGCAAGGGGAAACCTGAATGCCAACGATCCAGCAGCTGATCCGCAAGCCGCGGCAGCCGAAACGCAAGACCTCGAAGTCCATGCACCTGCAGGAGTGCCCGCAAAAGCGTGGCGTCTGCACCCGCGTGTACACCACCACGCCGAAGAAGCCGAACTCCGCTATGCGGAAGGTTGCCAAGGTGCGCCTGACCAACGGTTTCGAGGTGATCTCCTACATCCCCGGTGAAAGCCACAACCTGCAGGAGCACTCGGTGGTCCTGATCCGCGGTGGTCGTGTGAAAGACCTTCCCGGTGTGCGCTACCACATCCTGCGCGGCGTGCTGGACACCCAGGGCGTCAAAGACCGTAAGCAACGCCGCTCGAAATACGGCGCGAAGCGTCCGAAGTAAGGAAGAGATCACATGTCACGTCGTCACGCTGCCGAAAAGCGCCAAGTCCTGCCCGACGCCAAGTTTGGTGATCTGGTTCTGACCAAATTCATGAACAACCTGATGATCGACGGCAAGAAGTCGGTCGCAGAGCGTATCGTCTACAACGCGTTCGACCGCGTTGAGGCCAAGCTGAAGAAAGCTCCCGTGGAAGTGTTCCACGAGGCGCTCGAGCTGATCAAACCCTCCGTTGAGGTTCGCTCCCGCCGCGTCGGTGGTGCCACCTACCAGGTGCCCGTCGAAGTGCGCCCCGAGCGCCGTGAGGCGCTGGCCATCCGCTGGCTGATCAAGGCCGCCCGCGCCCGCAACGAGAACACCATGGAAGAGCGCCTCGCAGGCGAGCTGATGGACGCGGTCAACTCCCGCGGCTCGGCCGTCAAGAAGCGCGAAGACACCCACAAGATGGCCGACGCCAACAAAGCGTTCAGCCACTACCGCTGGTAAGGAATTTATCACATGGCACGCGAGTATCCCCTCGAGCTGTACCGCAACTTCGGCATCATGGCGCATATCGATGCCGGCAAGACCACTTGCTCCGAGCGTATCCTGTATTACACCGGCAAGTCCCACAACATCGGTGAGGTGCACGATGGTGCGGCCACCATGGACTGGATGGAGCAGGAGCAGGAGCGCGGGATCACGATTACCTCCGCTGCGACGACCACCTTCTGGGAGCGCACCGAGGACGGGTCCACCCCTGACACGCCCAAGCACCGCATGAACATCATCGACACCCCCGGCCACGTGGACTTCACCATTGAGGTCGAGCGTTCGCTGGCCGTGCTCGACGGTGCTGTCGCCGTGCTGGACGCCAACGCAGGCGTCGAGCCCCAGACCGAGACCGTCTGGCGCCAGGCCGACCGCTACAAGGTTCCGCGCATCGTGTTCGTCAACAAGATGGACAAGATCGGCGCCGACTTCTTCAACTGCGTCCACATGATCCAGGACCGCACGGGCGCCACGCCTGCGCCGATCCAGATCCCCATCGGCTCCGAGAACGAGCTTGAGGGCATCGTGGACCTGGTCACCATGGAAGAGTGGGTCTGGGAAGGCGAAGACCTGGGCGCATCCTGGGTGAAGAAGCCCGTGCGCGACAGCCTGAAAGCCACCGCCGACGAATGGCGCGCCAAGCTGGTCGAGACCGCCGTCGAAATGGACGACGACGCGATGATGGCCTACCTCGAAGGCGAAGAGCCCGACGTGGACACCCTGCGGTCGCTGATCCGCAAGGGCACGCTGGCAATCAAGTTCATCCCCGTGCTCTGTGGCTCGGCCTTCAAGAACAAGGGCGTGCAGCCGCTGCTCAACGCCGTTGTGGACTACCTGCCCAGCCCGCTGGACGTGGTCGACTACATGGGCTTCGCCCCCGGCGACGAGACCGAGACCCGCAACATCGCGCGCCGCGCCGATGACAACATGCCGTTCTCGGGCCTGGCGTTCAAAATCATGAACGACCCCTACATGGGCACGCTGACCTTCACGCGGATTTATTCGGGCACGCTCGCCAAGGGCGACAACCTGATGAACACCACGAAGGGCCGCAAGGAGCGGATTGGCCGGATGGTCATGATGCACTCCAACAAGCAGGACGAGATCACCGAAGCATTCGCAGGTGACATCATCGCGCTGGCGGGTCTGAAGGACACCACCACCGGGGACACGCTGTCCGACGACAAGGAGCAGGTCGTTCTCGAGACGATGACCTTCCCAGATCCGGTGATCGAGATCGCCGTCGAGCCGAAGACCAAGGCCGACCAGGAGAAGATGTCCATGGGTCTGCAGCGCCTTGCCGCCGAAGACCCCTCCTTCCGGGTGGAAACAGACCTCGAGTCCGGTCAGACCATCATGAAGGGTATGGGCGAACTTCACCTCGACATTCTGGTGGATCGCCTGAAGCGCGAGTTCAAGGTCGAGGCCAACATCGGCGCCCCGCAGGTGGCCTACCGCGAGACCATCGGTCACGAGGTCGAGCACACCTACACCCACAAGAAGCAGTCGGGTGGTTCGGGTCAGTTCGGCGAGGTCAAGCTCATCATCACGCCCACGGAGCCCGGCGAAGGGTACTCCTTCGAGAGCCGCATCGTTGGTGGTGCCGTGCCGAAGGAATACATCCCCGGCGTGGAGAAGGGCATCAACTCGGTCATGGATAGCGGCCCGCTGGCCGGCTTCCCCGTGATCGACTTCAAGGTGGCCCTGATCGACGGCAAGTTCCACGACGTGGACTCTTCGGTTCTCGCCTTCGAGATCGCCGCCCGTATGTGTATGCGCGAGGGTATGCGGAAGGCTGGTGCCAAGCTGCTCGAGCCGATCATGAAGGTCGAGGTGGTGACGCCTGAGGAGTATACCGGTGGCATCATCGGCGACCTGACGTCCCGTCGCGGGCAGGTGCAGGGGCAGGATACGCGCGGCAACGCCATCGCGATCGACGCCTTCGTGCCGCTGGCCAACATGTTCGGCTACATCAACACCCTGCGGTCGATGTCCTCGGGCCGGGCGAACTTCACCATGCAGTTCGACCATTACGAGCCGGTGCCGTCCAACATCTCCGAAGAGATCCAGGCAAAATTCGCCTAAGCCCCGCGGGGGCTTGGGCGACCCCGGGCTCGACCCGGGGTCCACATAACGAATTCTAAAGGAGGCCATCATGGCTAAGGAAAAGTTTGAACGCACAAAACCGCACGTTAACATTGGCACGATTGGCCACGTTGACCACGGCAAGACGACGCTGACGGCGGCGATCACGAAGTATTTCGGCGACTTCCAGGCGTATGACCAGATCGACGGCGCGCCGGAAGAGAAGGCCCGCGGGATCACGATCTCGACGGCGCACGTGGAGTACGAGACCGACACGCGCCACTACGCGCACGTCGACTGCCCCGGCCACGCCGACTACGTCAAGAACATGATCACCGGGGCCGCCCAGATGGACGGCGCGATCCTGGTGGTGAACGCCGCCGACGGCCCGATGCCCCAGACCCGCGAGCACATCCTGCTGGGCCGCCAGGTGGGCATCCCGAAGATGGTCGTCTACATGAACAAGGTCGACCAGGTGGACGACGAGGAGCTGCTGGAGCTCGTCGAGATGGAGATCCGCGAGCTGCTGTCCTCCTACGACTACCCCGGCGACGACATCCCCGTCATTCCGGGCTCGGCTCTGGCCGCGATGGAAGGCAACAACCCCGAGATCGGCGAAGAGTCGATCCGCAAGCTGATGGCCGCCGTGGACGAGTACATCCCGACCCCCGAGCGCGCCGTGGACCAGCCCTTCCTGATGCCGATCGAGGACGTGTTCTCGATCTCCGGCCGCGGCACCGTTGTGACCGGCCGTGTCGAGCGTGGCGTGATCAATGTGGGTGACGAGATCGAGATCGTGGGCATCCGCGACACCTCGAAGACCACCTGCACCGGCGTCGAGATGTTCCGCAAGCTGCTGGATCGTGGCGAGGCTGGCGACAACATCGGCGCGCTGCTGCGCGGCGTGGACCGTGAGGGCGTGGAGCGCGGCCAGGTGCTGTGCAAGCCGGGCTCGGTGAAGCCCCACACGAAGTTCGAGGCCGAGGCCTACATCCTGACCAAGGAAGAGGGTGGCCGTCACACGCCGTTCTTCGCCAACTACCGCCCGCAGTTCTACTTCCGCACGACGGATGTGACGGGCACGGTTGAGCTGCCGTCGGGCACCGAGATGGTGATGCCGGGCGACAACCTGAAGTTCGACGTCGAGCTGATCGCGCCCATCGCGATGGAGCAGGGCCTGCGCTTCGCCATCCGCGAGGGCGGCCGGACGGTTGGCGCAGGGGTCGTTTCCAAAATCACCGAGTGATTTTGAAACGGACCCAGTGTGCGGCAGGTGATCGCCAAGGCGATCACCGAGAGCATCACCCGGTAGAAACAGAAAAGGCCGCTTCCAACAGGAGGCGGCCTTTTTCACTACGTCAACACCGCTGAGCACGCCTCAAGCTTTCTAACTCAATAATTCCGACAGCAGACCAAGTTCCTTGGTAAATCCCCTCGCTCCCAAACGCCCAAAATCGGGTCAGGCAGCGAGTGCTCGCTTCAAGCCCTTCGCGATCAGTGGCCGCTCCTACGCGCAATGTGCTTTAGCAGCAATTCCGCGCTTCTGATCGGATGTTGCGCTGAAATCATTGAGTTTTTGGCCGTTGAGATAGCCTTAATTTCTGATACTATTTGCTAGGTAATAATTAATGTGCCGCACAAAATGTGTCGGATTACGAGTGAGGGGAAGTAACGATGAGCGTATCACGCTTTGCTATCGCGATGTTTGCATCTGCGATATCGCTGGGAACCGCGGCTAGCGCCGGAACCGTCAACTACTATCTGGGTAATTCTTCGGGCTTCGGTCCTGACTGTGGCGACGTCGATGCGGGCCCGAACCCGGACGTTGCGCATTGCTCGTCGGGCGGTCTTTCTTTGGACATCTATGGTTATAAGTACAATCCGGCCACGGGCGAGATTGACACCAGCAGGCAGCTTGACCTCGACCAAGGGCACGCATTGTCGATTGGCAGTAATATCGACAATAGGGGCACCGACGAAGCGCTGTTCCTGAGCTTTGGGGCAGACGTCACGCTGAAATCGCTGACCTTTGGGAACGTTGACAGCAATGACGAAGTCCATATCGGTCTTCTGAGCAGCCTGGGTGCCGCTGCAAGCCCGTTCTACTACGCCAATATCCCGGGCACCAATTACACGACCCTGAACCTGTCACCTAGCCTCGGTTTGACCGGGAGCATGTTCGTCGTGGGCACGTCGGTCGACTGTAAACGCCATGAGAGCAAGGATTGCAAAGATGACGACAACTGGACGTTGAAATACGTGAGCGTCCATTACAATCCGGACGACAACGAGCCGGAGCCTGTGCCGCTGCCTGCAGCTGGATGGCTGTTGCTTGCTGGCCTCGGTGGCTTTGGTGCCCTGAAGCGCAAGAAGCGCGCAGCCTGATATCTCGGCACTGATCGAATTCGAAAGGGCGGTTCGCAAGAATCGCCCTTTTTGCATGGGGGCGGATGCCTGCAAGAGACCTTGTGAAATGGGCTTGCGTGGGTAGGCGACTCCCCCTATACGCACCCACATGGAACAGGGGTATGCCACGCATGCCCCTCTTTATGTTCCGAACATAACGACGCGACGAGGGGTGTGGATGAGCCACATTCGTCCAATCCGTTGAGACCCCAAATCCAAGGGGACATGTCATGGCCGCAAGCCAGAACATCCGCATCCGCCTGAAGGCGTTTGACTACCGCGTGTTGGATGCAAGCACCCAAGAGATCGTGAACACCGCAAAGCGCACCGGCGCTGATGTGCGTGGCCCGATCCCGCTGCCCAACAAAATCGAAAAATTCACCGTGCTGCGTGGCCCCCACGTGGACAAGAAGTCCCGCGACCAGTTCGAGATCCGCACCCACAAGCGGCTGCTCGACATCGTGGACCCGACGCCCCAGACCGTGGACGCGCTGATGAAGCTCGACCTGGCAGCCGGCGTCGACGTGCAGATCTCGGTTTAAGGAGGGCTACAGACAATGTTGCGCTCTGGTGTAATTGCGAAGAAGGTCGGCATGACCCGCCTCTTCATGGAAGACGGCAAGCAGATCCCTGTCACCGTTCTTCAACTCGACAAGCTGGAAGTGGTCGCCAACCGCACCATGGAGAAGGACGGCTACACCGCTGTTCAGCTCGGTGCCGGCACCGCGAAGGCGAAACGCACATCCAAAGCCATGCGCGGGCACTTCGCTGCCGCCAAGGTGGAACCCAAGCGCAAGATCGCTGAGTTCCGCGTGGCCGAGGACAACTTGATCCCGGTCGGCGAGGAAATCATCGCCGCGCATTACTTCGAGGGCCAGTTCGTCGATGTGGCGGGCACCTCGATCGGTAAGGGCTTTGCCGGTGCGATGAAGCGGCACAACTTCGGGGGCCTGCGCGCCACCCACGGTGTGTCGATCTCCCACCGCTCCCACGGTTCCACCGGTCAGTGTCAGGACCCCGGCAAGGTGTTCAAGGGCAAGAAGATGGCCGGCCACATGGGCGCTGCCCGCGTGACCACGCAGAACCTGCAGGTCGTCAAGACCGACATCGACCGTGGCCTGATCATGGTGAAGGGTGCTGTGCCCGGCTCCAAGGGTGGCTGGGTCACCATCAAGGATGCGGTCAAGAAGCCGGTCCCTGAGAATGTGATCTATCCTGCCGCTCTGGCGTCCGCCGCCCGTGAGGCCGCGAAAGCCGCCGAAGAGGCCGCCGCCGCCGCCGAAGCCGAAGCCAAAGCCGCCGAGGAAGCCGCAGCCGCAGAGGCCGCCGCCGCCGAGGAAGCCGCGCTGAAGGCCGCCGAAGCAGAAATCGCTGCAGAGAAGGGCGACGATGCCGCCACCGATGCAGCCCCGGAAGGAGACAAGTCCGATGAAAGCTGATGCCATCAAACTGGACGGCAAGAAGGCCGGCTCGGTTGAGCTGGACGACGCCATCTTCGGCCTCGAGCCCCGTGCGGACATCCTGCACCGCGTGGTCCGCTGGCAGCGCAACAACGCGCAGGCCGGCACCCACAAGGTGAAGACTCGCTCGGAAGTGAGCTACTCCACCAAGAAGATCTACCGCCAGAAGGGCACCGGCGGCGCACGCCACGGCGCGCGCTCGGCTCCGATCTTCCGCGGTGGCGGTGTGTACAAGGGCCCGACGCCGCGCAGCCACGGGCATGACCTGCCCAAGAAGGTGCGCAAGCTGGGCCTGATGCACGCGCTGTCGGCGAAAGCCAATGCGGGTGAGCTGGTGATCCTGGACGACATCGCGGTCAAGGACGTGAAGACCAAGGCGCTGGCCGCTCAGGTCCGCGAGCTTGGCTGGAAGCGTGCCCTCATCATCGATGGGGCCGAGATCAACGCCGATTTCGCCAAGGCCGCCCGCAACATCGCCGGTCTGGACGTGCTGCCCTCCATGGGCGCCAACGTCTACGACATCCTGAAACGCGACACTTTGGTGATCACCAAAGCCGGTCTCGAAGCGCTGGAGGCTCGCCTGAAATGAGCACGAAATCAGAGCATTACGACGTGATCCGCAAGCCGATCATCACCGAGAAGGCCACCATGGCCTCCGAGGCGAACGCGGTTGTGTTCGAGGTCGCCATCGACGCCAACAAGCCGATGATCAAAGAGGCGGTAGAAAACCTCTTTGGTGTGAAGGTGAAGGCGGTGAACACCACCATCACCAAAGGCAAGGTCAAGCGGTTCCGGGGCCAACCCGGCCGCCGCAAGGACGTCAAGAAAGCCTATGTAACGCTGGAAGAAGGCAACACGATCGACGTGTCCACCGGTCTTTAAGCCCGTCACAATTTGATTTGAGAAGCCCCGGCTGCGTAGAGCGGTCGGGGCTTTTTTTATGGGACTTGGGGGATGCACAACGCATGCACATCCTATGCACAAACCATGCGCATGGATGTGTGGGGGCTGGAATAGCGAGCGAGTGTCGCTGACACATGGCAAGCCACATAGCATTGCACACGGTTTGGAAAAATCTTGGCTTTTCCAAACAGCGCGGAATCAAGCCGAGGGCGCCGCGCATCGCCAGACCGCTCGAACGGGCTGGCGATTTGGCAGCGCTGGGCACGTCGCATATTTGGAAGATGTACTTGGCGGGGATAAAGCTCTGTCGAAGGGGCGTTGGATCGCCATCCCTCGGTCTGGCGATGCCGGGCAGGTCGTAGAGGTAGACTTAGTCGTACTGATTTGATTAATGCGGCTACAGCCCATCGGTCGTCAAAAGCCTTTGGTTTAGGCTGAAGGGTTGTTAGGTTGATTATCTGTGGGTGAATAGGTGAGTGGCAGAATTGCTGAAAAGACTGTTGAACTGGATTGACTCACACAAGACTGAGCGTCGTGTGGTGGTAGTAGTAGGCATAGTAGGTCTGATCTGGGCGCTAGGTTCAGATGTCCTTAGTTATCTATCATCATCTCAAATATCGAGTAGCGAACGGCATTTGGAGCGAACAGCTGATGCTGTTGAGCGACTGGCCGAGGCGACACTACAGAACCAGACTGCGAGTGAACGCGATGAGGAATTTACCCAGGATTGGATATCAGTCCTTCAAGGCGAGGGTCGTGCTTTTGGGTCTAAAAGCGATGGTAATCAAGCCGTATTAATTCTTGGGTGTGAGCAACGCGTCGATCCTCCGTACCTGTCGATGACGCTTGTTCTTCCTGAAACAGCTGAAGATGCGTTATCGCTGACCGGCGCCTTATATTCGAAGTACTCGGACACCGCGCCAATTAGCGTTGAATTCGAGTTGGACAAATGGAATTCAATAAGAATTCCAATGGAGCCAGTCAGTGAAAACGCGGAAGGGCTTCCCGATGTTTGGAATGTCGGTCGCGATGGAGACACATCGAAGCGCAGTGCAGAGCTTCTTAAAGAACTTGTCAATTTGATGATTTCCAACGGCTATCATCTCACGATCTACGCAAACGAAATCGGAAAGAGCTTTCCAATTTCTGTTTCTACGGCGGGTCTCGGCCAGCTTGAGAGGCAGTCCAAGGACCTTGAAAAGTGCTTAAATGTCTGAGATGTGTGCCTGCTAGTTGCAAATTCGAAGATCGCACACCACCCCCTTGACCCCACACCCCCTTAATCCTAAACACCCACATCGGTTCAGCCCCGGATTCGTCCGGGGCTTTGCTGTTGTCTGAGAAGGCAAAATAGTCGGGGACCTCAGGGGCCCTATACATACATAGGCGGGGCGCGTGTCTCGCCGCTCAGAAACGGAAGACAGAAAGCATGGCACTCAAGTCGTATAAGCCGACGACGCCAGGCCAACGTGGGTTGGTTCTGATCGACCGTTCGGAACTCTGGAAAGGCCGCCCGGTCAAAGCCCTCACCGAAGGGTTGACCAAGAATGGCGGACGGAACAACACCGGACGGATCACAATGCGTCGCAAAGGTGGGGGCGCAAAGCGTCTTTACCGCATCGTAGATTTCAAACGCACCAAATTCGACGTCCCAGCGACGGTAGAGCGGATTGAATATGACCCGAACCGGACCGCGTTTATCGCCCTGGTGAAATATGAAGACGGCGAGCAGGCCTATATCCTTGCTCCGCAGCGCCTTGGCGTCGGCGACACCGTCGTTGCATCGGCCAAGGCCGACGTGAAGCCCGGCAACGCGATGCCGTTCTCGGGCCTGCCCATCGGCACGATCATCCACAACATCGAGCTCAAGCCCGGCAAAGGCGGCCAGATCGCCCGTGCGGCCGGCACCTACGCCCAGTTCGTGGGCCGTGACGGCGGCTACGCCCAGATCCGCCTCAGCTCTGGCGAGCTGCGTCTGGTCCGCCAGGAGTGCATGTGCACCGTCGGTGCCGTGTCGAACCCCGACAACTCCAACCAGAACTTCGGTAAAGCCGGTCGCAATCGCCACAAGGGCATCCGCCCCTCCGTGCGTGGTGTCGTGATGAACCCGGTCGACCACCCGCATGGTGGTGGTGAAGGCCGGACCTCTGGTGGCCGCCACCCGGTTTCGCCCTGGGGCAAGCCCACGAAGGGTGCGCGCACCCGCAACAAGAACAAAGCGTCGCAAAAGCTGATCATCCGCTCGCGTCACGCCAAGAAGAAGGGACGTTAAGATATGTCTCGCTCAGTCTGGAAAGGCCCCTTCGTCGACGCCTATGTGTTGAAGAAGGCCGAGGCCGCCAAAGAAAGCGGCCGCAACGATGTTATCAAGATCTGGTCGCGCCGCTCCACCATCCTGCCGCAGTTCGTGGGCCTCACTTTCGGGGTCTACAATGGTCGCAAGCACATCCCGGTGAATGTCTCCGAGGAAATGATCGGCCAGAAGTTCGGCGAGTACTCCCCGACGCGCACCTATTACGGGCACGCCGCGGACAAGAAAGCGAAGAGGAAGTAAGCCATGGGTAAGGACAAGAACCCCCGCCGCGTGGCCGACAACGAAGCCATGGCGAAACTGCGCATGCTTCGGACCTCGCCGCAGAAACTGAACCTCGTGGCGCAGCTGATCCGCGGCAAGAAGGTCGACAAGGCTCTGGCCGACCTGACCTTCTCCAAGAAGCGGATCTCGGACGACGTGAAGAAATGCCTTCAGTCGGCCATCGCGAATGCCGAGAACAACCACAACCTCGACGTCGACGACCTGATCGTGGCCGAGGCCTATGTGGGCAAGAACCTGACGATGAAGCGCGGACGCCCCCGGGCCCGTGGCCGTTTTGGCAAAATCGTCAAGCCGTTCTCCGAGCTGACCATCAAAGTGCGCCAAGTTGAGGAGCAAGCATAATGGGTAACAAAGTTAACCCCATCGGGATGCGCCTGCAGGTCAACCGCACCTGGGACAGCCGCTGGTACGCCAACTCCGCCGATTTCGGCGACCTGCTGCTCGAAGACGTGCGCATGCGCGAATTCATCAAGGAAGAGTGCAAGCAGGCCGGCATCAGCCGCGTGATCATTGAGCGTCCGCACAAGAAGTGCCGCGTCACGATCCACACCGCCCGTCCGGGCGTCATCATCGGCAAGAAAGGCGCAGACATCGAAGGCCTGCGTCGCAAGCTGGCCGCGTTCACCGACAGCGAGCTGCATCTCAACATCGTTGAGGTCCGCAAGCCCGAGCTGGACGCCGCCCTGGTGGGTGAAAGCATCGCCCAGCAGCTGGAGCGCCGGGTGTCCTTCCGCCGCGCCATGAAGCGCGCCGTGCAGAACGCCATGCGCATGGGTGCGCTCGGCATCCGCGTGAACCTCGCCGGCCGCCTTGGCGGCGCCGAGATCGCCCGGACCGAGTGGTACCGCGAGGGCCGCGTGCCCCTGCACACCCTGCGGGCCGATATCGATTACGCACACGTCGAAGCGATGACCGCCTATGGCATCATCGGGATCAAGACCTGGATCTTCAAAGGCGAGATCATGGAACATGACCCCCAGGCGCGTGACCGTAAAGCACAGGAACTCCAGGATGGCCCAGCACCTCGCGGTGCAGGCGGCCGTCGCTAAGGAGGATTGATCAATGCTGCAACCAAAACGCACCAAGTTCCGCAAGATGCACAAGGGCCGGATCCACGGTCTGGCGAAGGGCGGGTCTGACCTGAACTTCGGCACCTACGGTCTGAAAGCCACCGAGCCTGAGCGTGTCACCGCGCGCCAGATTGAGGCCGCCCGCCGTGCCATGACGCGCCACATGAAGCGTCAGGGCCGCGTCTGGATCCGCATCTTCCCGGACCTGCCGGTGACCTCCAAGCCGATCGAGGTTCGGATGGGTAAAGGTAAGGGCTCTGTGGACTTCTGGGCCTGCAAAGTGAAGCCCGGTCGGATGATGTTCGAGATCGACGGCGTCGCCGAGCCCATCGCCCGCGAGGCCCTGCGCCTCGCCGCGATGAAGCTGCCGGTCAAGACCCGTGTGGTTGTCAGAGAAGATTGGTAAATTTTCTCTGCGTGCGCGGCAGGTGATCTCGGACAGCGAAATCACCGAGAGCATCGCCCGGTAGAAATAGAGGCCCCCGCTGAGAAATCAGCGGGGGCTTTTTGTCTTTGTAGGCACCGCGATCGAAAGACAGCTTTGAGCCCAAAGTGCAGTCGAATGACACCGCGCAACTTCTGACCCGATCTAGAGATCATCTTCGCCTTCTTCATCGTCTTCAGACCATAGAAGTGCACCTTTTGGGTCTCTTGGATCATAGCGATAGAACCACGCTGATCTCATTTTTGGAGAGTCGTGGATGATCAAACTCCCGCCGTCAAATTCGAGAACAAGGCGACGATCATCAGGTGCGGATACTGACTTGATCCGTTGGCGCAATATTGGTTCGACGGTCAATAACTTTCTGTTTCCTGAGGCTTGGACGTCGTAAACATAATCTTGGTCTTCGGCTTTCCCGACAAACTCGAAACGATACGACACGTTGAGCAGGCAGTTGCCTCCCTCAAACCAGAGCATGACATGGTACTTGTCGATGGTGACCTGGTATAATTCCCAAGTCATCAACTCGGTCTTTAGCTTTTCGAGCCTTGCAGGATCACCATACCCAAGTGTCATGCTGTGATTGTTGAGTAGAATTCAGACGAATGTCAAAGGCAGCTTTGTCCCGCAATGCGGACACTCTATTCCCACCGATAGTTAAAGCTCACGGACACCCGCTCTTCTTCCGCCATGTTCATCGGCACCTCATGGCGCAGCCAGCTTTCCCACAGCAGCACGTCGCCCACGGCGGGTGCCATGTAGATAAACTGCCGCATCTCCTCGCGGGCGTCTGTCGCGCGGGCGGGGGCGGCCATCATCATCTGGCTGCGCGGGTCCTCGAACTTAATGGCCGACGCGCCTTCGGGCATGGCGACATAGGTTGTGCCGGATACCACCGAGTGCGGGTGGATGTGGGACGTATGGATGCCGCCCTCCGGCAGGATATTGATCCACAGATCCTCCAGCACCAGATTGCGCCCGTCGAGGTCGAACTGCGCATCCTCGGCGAAGGCCGCGACATGGGTGTCGAGCTGATCCACGAGGTCCTTGAAGATCGGGAACCGCCAAGGCAGGTCGGTTAGCGAGGCGTAGGAGGTATAGCCCGGAAACCCCTCCCGCTCGCACCACTCTTGGCCCGCCTCGTCATCCTCGGCGATGGAATAGCAGGACGCTTCCATCTCGCTCGGGTCGATGCCCTTGAGTTGGGCGTGGTAGAGGCGGGTGACGAAGAGGGATCGGATATTGGCCAAAATCTATCCTGACTTGAAAATCGGGGCTCTCGCGTATATACATGCAGATACACGAAAGGGCAACGCCATGATCGAAACCAAAATCCGCAAGGTCGGCAATTCCGCCGTGATGACGCTGACCAGCGAGATGCTGGCGCTGCTGGATGCCAAGGAAGGCGACAGCCTATTCGTGGTGCGCGGCGATGATGGCGGGCTGCGGATCATGGTGCAGGACCCGTCCCTGAAATCCGTACTCGATGCGGCGGAGCAGGTGATGGATGAGAACCGCGAGGCGCTTCAAAAGCTCGCATGACCGAGCCTGTCTGGGTGCCCATCGCCGCCGCTATCACAATTCACGACCGGCAAATCTCCCGCCATGGTGGGGCGGCGGGCCTACGCGATCTGGGCCTGCTCGAGGCCGCCATGGGGCGGCCGGTCAACAAGTGGCAATACGGCACGACCGACCTTTTCGAGCTTGCCGCGGCCTACGCGTTCGGGATCGCCAAGGCCCACGCCTTTATCGACGGCAACAAGCGCACGGCGCTTGTCTGCGCGCTGACCTTTCTGCTGGCCAATGGCGTGCATGTGCGGCGCGAGACCGACGACACCGTGCGCGCCATCGAGGACGTCGCCCGTGACGCGATGAGCGAGACGGAGTTTGCTGGATGGCTCAGAGACGGGCGGATATCCGACTGAACGACGTAGCTTTATAAATAGGGCACAAAAACTCCACGGACCCCCTTGCTTTATGTCGGGGAGGGGCCTAAACGCACCACTTCACCACCCACTCCACCGGAATCAGGGTGACCTCGGCTATGGGGCCCTCCGGTGTTTGAAAAAGGAAAACGGCTATGAACGCCAGCGAGCTTCGCGAGAAGACCGCGGACCAGCTCAATGATGAGCTTGTCGCGCTGAAGAAGGAAGCCTTCAACCTGCGCTTCCAGCAGGCCACCGGCCAGCTTGAGAACACCGCCCGCATGCGCAGCGTCAAACGTGACGCCGCCCGGGTCAAAACAATCCTGAACGAAAAGGCGAAAGCCGCAGCTGGGGAGGCCTCCTAATGCCCAAGCGTATCCTGCAAGGCACCGTGACCTCGGACCAGAACGCGCAGACCGTGACCGTCTCCGTGGAGCGCCGCTTCCGCCACCCCGTTCTGAAGAAGACCATCCGTAAGTCCAAGAAGTACCGGGCTCACGACGAGAACAACACGTTCAAGACCGGCGACAGCGTCCGCATTCAGGAATGCGCGCCGAAGTCGAAGACCAAACGCTGGGAAGTGCTCGTCGAGAGCTGAAGCCCAACTTAATTCGAAACCCTGGGGCGGAGGCATCCGTCCCCAAAGGTCGGGAGACAATCAATGATCCAGATGCAAACCAACCTGGATGTTGCTGACAACAGCGGCGCTCGCCGTGTTCAGTGCATCAAGGTGCTGGGTGGGTCCAAGCGGAAATACGCGAGTGTCGGTGACATCATCGTCGTGTCCGTGAAGGAAGCCATCCCGCGCGGTCGCGTGAAGAAAGGCGACGTCCGCAAGGCCGTCGTCGTGCGCACCGCCAAAGAGGTGCGTCGCGAAGATGGCACCGCCATCCGCTTCGACCGCAACGCAGCCGTCATCCTCAATAACAACAATGAGCCGATCGGCACCCGTATCTTCGGCCCGGTGGTTCGCGAGCTGCGCGGCAAGAACTTCATGAAAATCATTTCGCTCGCCCCGGAGGTGCTGTGACATGGCTGCTAAACTGAAAAAGGGCGACAAGGTCGTCGTGCTCACCGGCAAGGACAAGGGCAAAGAGGGCACCATTACCTCTGTGGACCCGAAGGCCGGCAAGGCCATTGTGGACGGCATCAACATTGCCATCCGCCACGTGCGCCAGAGCCAGAACAGCCAAGGTGGCCGCGTGCCGCAGGCGATGCCCATCCAACTGAGCAACCTCTCCCTGCTTGACGCCAACGGCAAGCCCACCCGCGTGGGCTTCAAGATGGACGGCGACAAGAAGGTGCGGTTTGCCAAGACCACAGGGGACGTGATCGATGCTTGACGACGCCACCTACACCCCGCGGCTGAAGACGCTCTACAAGGACAGCATCCGCGCTGCCATGAAAGAGGAATTCGGCTACAAGAACGACATGCAGATCCCGCGCCTGGACAAGATCGTCCTGAACATTGGCGCAGGCAAAGCGGCCGTGAAGGACAGCAAGAAGCCCGCGGGCGCCGCAGCTGACCTGACCGCCATCGCCGGGCAAAAAGCCATGGTGACCCGCGCCAAGAAATCCATCGCCGGCTTCCGGGTCCGCGAAGAGATGCCCCTTGGCGCCAAGGTGACCCTGCGCGGCGAGCGCATGTACGAGTTCCTGGACCGTCTGATCACCATCGCGCTGCCCCGCGTCCGCGACTTCCGCGGCGTGAACGGCAAGTCGTTCGACGGCCGTGGCAACTACGCCATGGGCCTCAAGGAGCACATCGTGTTCCCCGAGATCGACTTCGACAAGATCGACGAGGCCTGGGGCCTGGACATCGTAATCTGCACCACCGCATCCACCGACGCGGAAGCGAAGAGCCTGTTGAAAGCGTTCAACATGCCCTTCACAAGCTGAGCCGCGGGAAGGAACCGAAGACATGGCTAAGAAAGCAATGATTGAACGCGAGAAGAAGCGCGAGAAGCTGGTGAAGAAGTATGCCGCCAAGCGCGCCGCCCTTCTGGCGATCGCCAACGACCGCGAAAAGCCGATGGAAGAGCGCTTCAAGGCGCGCCTGAAGCTCGCTGAACTGCCGCGCAACAGCTCGGCTACCCGTCTGCACAACCGTTGCCAACTGACCGGCCGCCCCCACGCTTACTACCGTAAGCTGAAGGTCTCCCGGATCATGCTGCGCGATCTGGGCTCCGCTGGCCTGATCCCCGGCATGGTAAAGTCGAGCTGGTAAGGAGGGCATTAGATTATGAACGATCCTATCGCAGATATGCTCACCCGCATCCGCAACTCGCAGCTGCGCGGCAAGGCAACCGTGGAAACCCCCGCCTCCAAGCTTCGCGCCTGGGTGCTGGATGTGCTGGCCGACGAAGGCTACATCCGCGGCTATGAGAAAACGACCGGCAAGGACGGCCACCCGGCCCTGTCGATCGAGCTCAAGTATTACGAAGGCACTCCTGTCATTCGCGAATTGAAGCGGGTCTCCAAGCCCGGTCGTCGCGTCTACATGGGCGCCAAGGACATCCCCGTGGTCCGTCAGGGCCTGGGCGTGTCGATTGTCAGCACGCCCCGCGGCGTGATGTCGGATGCAAATGCTCGCAGCCAGAACGTCGGCGGCGAAGTGCTTTGCACGGTCTTCTAAGGAGCGCCCAGTATGTCTCGTATTGGTAAAAAACCGGTCGATCTGCCCTCGGGCGTCACCGCATCCGTCTCCGGCCAGACCATTGAAGTGAAGGGCCCCAAGGGCACCCGCAGCTTCAAGGCCACCGACGACGTGAGCCTGTCCGTCGAGGACAACGTGGTGACCATCACGCCTCGCGGCTCCTCCAAGCGGGCCCGCCAGCAGTGGGGCATGAGCCGCACGATGGTGGCCAACCTGGTGACCGGCGTGACCGACGGCTTCAAGAAAGAGCTCGAGATCCAGGGCGTGGGTTACCGCGCCGCGATGGAGGGCAACAAGCTGAAGCTGAACCTCGGCCTGTCCCACGATGTGGTCTATGAGGTGCCCGCCGGCGTGACCGTCGCGGCCCCCAAGCCCACCGAGATCGTGATCGAGGGGATCGATGAGCAGGAAGTCGGCCAAGTGGCCGCCAACATCCGCGCCTGGCGCAAGCCCGAGCCCTACAAGGGCAAAGGCATCCGCTACAAGGGCGAGTTCATCTTCCGCAAAGAAGGGAAGAAGAAGTAATGGCTAACAGCAAACGTGATCTGTTCATCAAACGCCGCCTGCGCGTTCGGAACAAGCTGCGCAAGGTCAACGCCGGGCGCATGCGTCTGTCGGTGCACCGCTCCTCCAAGAACATCAGCGTCCAGCTGATCGACGATGTGAACGGCACCACCGTGGCCTCCGCATCCACGCTCGAAAAGGGCCTGGGTCTGGTCGGCAAGAACAACGTCGAGGCCGCCACCAAGATCGGCACCGAGATCGCCGCACGCGCCAAGAAAGCTGGCGTGACCGAGGCGTATTTCGACCGCGGTGGCTTCCTGTTCCACGGCAAGGTGAAGGCCTTGGCCGACGCCGCCCGTGAGGGTGGCCTGAAGATCTAAGACCTGCAGGGGGCGCTTCGCGGTGCCCCCTCGATGATCCGGGAGCCTCGGCTCACTGGGATCGAGTAAAACAGCGTCCGCCGGACGCACGATGTAAAGGAATTGCCAAATGGCAAGAGAACCAGGACGGGGCCGCCGCGATCGCGACGAGACTCCGGAATTCGCAGACCGCCTCGTTGCGATCAACCGTGTGTCCAAGACCGTGAAGGGTGGTAAGCGCTTCGGCTTCGCAGCCCTCGTGGTTGTGGGCGACCAAAAAGGCCGCGTCGGCTTTGGCAAGGGCAAGGCCAAGGAGGTCCCCGAGGCTATCCGCAAAGCCACCGAGCAAGCCAAGCGCCAGATGATCCGCGTCCCGCTGCGCGAAGGCCGCACCCTGCACCACGACACCAAAGGTCGCCATGGTGCTGGCAAGGTCGTCATGCGCACCGCGCCGCAAGGTACCGGCATCATCGCCGGTGGTCCGATGCGCGCCGTGTTCGAGATGCTGGGTGTTCAGGACGTGGTGGCCAAGTCCATCGGCTCCCAGAACCCCTACAACATGATCCGTGCCACGCTGAACGGCCTCGTCAACGAAGCCTCCCCGCGTATGGTCGCACAGCGTCGCGGCAAGAAAGTCGCCGATATCCTGAAGTCCGACGCCCCTGCCGCTGACACCGCCGAGGCCGCCCCGGCCGAAGCCGAAGCGTAAGGAGATCTGATCCATGGCTAAAACGATCGTCGTCAAGCAAATCGGCTCCCCGATCCGCCGCCCTGCCAAGCAGCGCGCGACCCTAGTGGGCCTGGGCCTGAACAAGATGCACAAGACCCGCGAGCTGGAGGACACCCCCTCCGTGCGCGGCATGGTCGACAGCATCCCGCACCTCGTCGAGATCATCGAAGAGCGCGGCTAAGCCCTGTTCGCACCCCGCAGCTGCGGGGGCCAAGACATCTAAAACGCCCTGCGGAAACGCGGGGCGTTTTGCGTTTCCGGGACGCGAGCGGGTCCCAGGCGGTCTTCCGGGTGCGGGCCAGCCGGATCAATGGACTTGCACAGCAAAACCGTGAACAAAGACCCCCATGTCATGTACGTACCGATTGGCGAAGCAGCGCGACGGCGAAGCCTGCGCCCGGATTATTCAGGACTGGGCCACAGAGACGCCGTGGCTGGGCCCGGTCAACAGTTTCGAGCAGCTGGTCGAGTTCTGGGCTGGCTGCCTACACAACGTCGAGACGTCTTGGGTCGCCGAAGTGGACGGCAAAGTCGTAGGTTTTTGTGTGCGCGAGGACGACAACCTCTCCGGGCTCTACGTGGCCCGCGGCTTTCGCGACCTTGGCATCGGCAAACAGCTGCTCGATTTGGCCAAGGAAGACCGCGACTGGATCACCGTCTGGGCCTATGACGAGAATCCGCGGGCCCGAGAATTCTACCGCCGCGAAGGCTGCGTCGAAATCTCTCGCGAAGTCGAAGAGGACACGCGCCTGATCGACGTCGAGCATCGCTGGACAAGATCAAAGTAATTCACCGTGCGTCGTACAGAATCGCGCTATGTTTCCCGTAGACGGCCCATTGAAACGCTTCAGGGAGACCCTCAGCATGACCCAAGACACCCAAAAAGCCCCGCGCAAGAAGGCATCTGACTTCCACCCGCGCATCCTCGAGATTTTTGACGGCTACGTGCATGGCAAGATCTCCAAACGGCAATTCATCACGCAGGCGGGCAAATATGCGGCCGTTGGCGTGACTGGGGCCATGTTGCTCGACCAATTGAAGCCGGATTACGCGCTGGCCCAGCAGGTGGCGCCCGACGATCCCGAAATCACGACCGAGGTGGTCACCTATCAAAGCCCCGACGGTCATGGCGAGATCAGCGGCCTGATGGCCAAGCCCGCGAATGCCACGGGCAAGCTGCCCGCGGTACTGGTGGTTCACGAGAACCGCGGCCTGAACCCCTATATCGAAGACGTCGTGCGCCGCGCGGCCAAGGCGGGCTACCTCGCGTTCGGGCCGGATGGGCTATCGCCCCTCGGCGGCTACCCCGGCACCGACGAAGAAGGGCGCGAGATGCAGCGCTCGATGGATCGGGCCAAGCTGATGGAGGATTTCTTCGCCGCGTTCGAGTTCCTGCGCGACCATGATGGCAGCACCGGCAAGGTGGGCGCGGTTGGGTTCTGCTACGGCGGCGGCGTGTGCAACGCGTTGGCGGTCGCCTATCCGGAGCTTGCGGCCTCTGTCCCGTTTTACGGCCGCCAGCCGGACGCCGCGGATGTGCCCGCGATCGAGGCGCCGCTGATGATCCAATATGCAGGGCTCGACGAGCGCATCAACGCGGGCTGGCCCGCCTATTCCGAGGCGCTGAAGGCCAACCAGAAGGAATTCAGCGTGCACTTTTATCCGGATGTAAACCACGGCTTCCACAACGACACGACCCCCCGCTACGATGCCGAGGCCGCGTCGCTGGCCTGGAAGCGCACGCTGGCGTTCTTCGACACGCATCTGACGGCCTGATCTGTCGGCGGCCGGGCTTGCAACCGGCAGGCGGCTCGGGGAAAGTTTCGACATAGATCGGAGGTGAGCCATGTCGTCAGACGACACTCAAGTGCTCACCGGCAGGTGCCTGTGCGGTGCCTGCCGATTTGAGCTGACCGGCCCGCATAATTTCGTGGGCCATTGCCATTGTGAAAGCTGCCGCCGGGCGACGGCCTCGCCCATGACGACCTGGATCGGGCAAGAGAATGGCAGCTGGCGCTTTACTGGCATTGAGCCTACGCGCTTTTTCAGCAGCCCCGGCAACGAGCGCGGCTTTTGCCCCAAATGCGGCTCGCCGATGTTCTTCCGGGCCGACCGCTTCCCCAACGAGGTGCATTTCTACGCGGCCTTGCTGGACGACCCCGAGGCGGTGACGCCCGCGGCGCAGTACCATTTCGACGAGGTGCTGTCCTGGATGCATTTGGCGGATGGCCCGCCGCCCAAGTAGCCCAGTAACGGAGCGCTGATGCGCAAGATTAAATATTTCTACTCCGCCCATTCGGCCTATGCCTATCTGGGCTCGGCCGCGCTGTTGGAGATTTGCGTGCGCCATGACTGCGTGCTGGTTCACAAGCCGATCCTGCTCAGCCCCGTGGTCGAGGCGGTGGGCGGGCTGCCCTTCGCGGCGCGCACCCAGCCCCATGTCGACTATTTCTTCGGACGCGAACTGGAACGCTGGGCGGAGCTGCGCGGCGTGCCGATCATCAACCACCGCCCGACCCACCATGACAACCCGCTGCACCTGCCCAACGGGGTGATCATTGCGACGCCTGAGGCGCTGCGCGATCAGATGGCCCATGCGATCCTAAAGGCCCACTGGCGCGATGATGCGGATATCGCCGATGACGGGACGCTGATCGCCTTGGCAGAGAGGCTGGGGCTCGACGGCGCCGGATTGGTGCGCGCGGCGCTGGAGCCTGCCGTGCAAGCACAGCTTGACGCCTACACCGAAGAGGCAATCGCGCGGTCGGTCTTTGGCTCGCCCTGCTACTTTCTGGACGGCGAGATGTTCTACGGCCAAGACCGGCTGGACATCTTGGCCCGCGCGCTCGAGCGGCCTTTCGCGCCCGCCCGCTTCACCAACCCGCCCGTGGACCCGTCATGAAGTTTTGAGCGGGGCAAGGCCGTTGGAACGGCCTTGGTCACGGCTCTTGCAAGAGCCGTGCGCCGGCCCGGGCAACTTGCGACTTGCGCGACTGCGCATGTTTCCCTAAACACCCCCGGTGGCCCGCCAAGGGCCCGACTCAACAATCAAGAAACGCCGCGTTTGGTCCATTTCGCTTCGAGGACCAATTCCGGCTTAAGGAGAAGCGATATGAAACTGCACGAACTTCGTGACAACCCCGGTGCGACCAAAACCAAAAAGCGCGTGGGCCGTGGCCCGGGCTCTGGCAAGGGTAAAATGGGTGGCCGTGGTATCAAGGGTCAGAAATCCCGCTCGGGTGTGGCTCTGAACGGCTACGAGGGTGGCCAAATGCCGCTCTACATGCGTCTGCCCAAGCGTGGCTTCAACAAGCCCAACCGCAAGAAATTCGCTGTCGTGAACCTCGGCCTCATCCAGAAGTTCATCGACGCCAAGAAGCTTGAGACCAAAGGCGAGATCACCGAGGACGCGTTGGTCGAGAGCGGCCTTGTGCGCCGCAAGCTCGACGGTGTGCGCATCCTGGCCAAGGGTGAGTTCTCCGCCAAGGTGACCCTGACGGTCACCGGCGCCTCCAAGTCGGCCGTCGAGGCCGTCGAGAAGGCCGGCGGCAAGCTCAACACCGCCGCGGTCGCTGCCGAATAAACCTTGTGAGCGGCCCGCGCGCCGCCTACATACATCAAAGTTTCCAGCGCCGCGACGGGAAGCCCCGGCCGCGGCGCTGCGCATAAAGAACACAGGGATACCGAGCATATGGCCTCAGCCGCCGAGCAAATGGCATCGAACATGAGCTGGTCCGCCTTCGGGAAGGCCACCGAGCTTCGCCAGCGCATCCTCTTCACCATCGGTCTGCTGATCGTCTACCGCCTGGGCACCTATATCCCGGTGCCGGGCATTGACCCGGTCGCCCTGCAGCAATTCGTCGAGCAGGCCGCGGCCGGTATCGGCGGCATCCTGAACATGTTCACCGGCGGCGCCATTGGCCGCATGGGGCTCTTTGCTTTGGGCATTATGCCCTACATCTCGGCCTCGATCATCGTTCAGCTGATGACCGCCATGGTCCCGCAACTGGAACAGCTGAAGAAAGAGGGCGAACAGGGGCGCAAGAAGATCAACCAGTACACGCGCTACGGCACCGTGTTCCTTGCAACGCTGCAGGCCTATGGTCTGGCGGCGGGGCTCGAGGGCTCCGGCCTTGTGGTCGATCCCGGCTGGTTCTTCCGCATCTCCTGCGTGATCACGCTGGTGGGCGGCACCATGTTCCTGATGTGGCTGGGCGAACAGATCACCGCGCGCGGCATCGGCAACGGTATCTCGCTGATCATCTTCGTGGGCATCATCGCAGAGGTCCCCGCGGCGCTGGCGCAGTTCTTTGCGCAAGGCCGCTCCGGCTCGATCTCGCCCGCCGTCATCATCGGCGTGCTGCTGGTGGTGATCGCCACGATCACCTTCGTGGTGTTTATGGAGCGCGCGCTGCGCAAGATCCACATTCAGTACCCCCGCCGTCAGGTGGGTATGAAGGTCTATGACGGCGGCTCCAGCCACCTGCCGGTCAAGGTCAACCCGTCGGGCGTGATCCCGGCGATCTTCGCCTCGTCGCTTCTGTTGCTGCCCACCACGGTCTCGACCTTCTCGGGCAACCAGACCAGCCCGTTCATGGCGACCGTTCTGGCCTATTTTGGCCCCGGACAGCCGCTCTATCTGGCGTTCTTTACGGCGATGATCGTGTTCTTCGCCTATTTCTACACCTTCAACGTGGCCTTCAAGCCCGAGGAAGTGGCCGAGAACCTCAAGTCGCAAAACGGCTTCGTGCCGGGCATCCGCCCCGGCGAGGCGACGGCGGAGTATCTGGAATATGTGGTCAACCGCGTGCTGGTTCTGGGCGCCGCCTATCTGGCCGCCGTCTGCCTGCTGCCCGAGATCCTGCGTGCTCAGCTCGCGATCCCGTTCTACTTCGGCGGCACATCGGTGCTGATTGTGGTTTCGGTGACGATGGACACGATCCAGCAGGTGCAGTCCCACATGCTGGCCCATCAGTATGAGGGCCTGATCGAGAAGTCCCAGCTGCGTGGCAAGAAGCGCGGCGGCAAGTCGAAAGGGCCATCGCGTCGATGAACATTATTCTGCTGGGACCGCCGGGGGCGGGCAAGGGCACCCAGGCCCGCAAGCTGGTGGCCGAGCGCAATATGGTTCAGCTGTCGACCGGTGACATGCTGCGCGACGCGCGCAGTTCGGGCACCGAGATGGGCAACAAGGTCGCCGCGATCATGGATGCGGGCCAGCTGGTCACAGACGAGATCGTCATCGGCCTGATCGAGGAGAAGCTCGAGGGCGACCATGCTGGCGGCTTCATCTTCGACGGCTTCCCCCGAACGCTCGGTCAGGCGGACGCGCTGGGCGCGCTGCTTGAGAAGCACGGCACGAAGCTTTATGCGGTGATCGAGATGGCGGTGGATGACGAGGCGCTGGTCGCCCGCATCACGGCGCGCTCAACCTGCGGCAGCTGCGGTGAGGTCTACAATGACAACACCAAGCCGATTCCGGCGGATGGCAAATGTTCCAACTGCGGCGGCACAGAGTTCAAGCGCCGCGCCGACGACAACGCGGAAAGCCTGCGCACCCGGCTGATGGAGTACTACAAGAAGACATCGCCGCTGCTGGGCTATTACTACGCCAAAGGCGACCTGCGCAGCATTGACGGCCTGGGCGAAATCGACGCTGTCGCGGCCTCGATCGCCGCTGTTCTCGACGGCTGATCCCGGGCGCATTTTTCTGACAAGAAAAATGCCAAAGGCCCTTCGAAGGGCCTTCCACCGTCCCAAGGGTTGACGCCCCGGCCCGATGGGCCTAAAGCGCACCATCCCATACGGGAATCGCGCCTCACCGGCCTAGCTAGCCAGAGACGCCGAGTATCTTAACCGCAAGCCCGAAGGCTCTAAAAGCCGTCGGGCTTACATCGTGAAAAAAGGGCCTGGTGTTACGGGCCCGCGAGACAAAAGGAATTGCCAATTGGCACGTATTGCTGGCGTTAACCTGCCTGACGCGAAACGCGTCCCCATCGCTCTCACCTATATCACCGGGATCGGCCACACCTCCGCGAAAGCGATCTGTGAGGCCGTGGGCATCGATGCCTCGACCCGCATGAACGACCTGTCCGACGCAGACGTTCTGAAGATCCGTGAGCACATCGACGAGAACTACACCGTCGAGGGCGACCTGCGCCGCGAGACCACCATGAACATCAAGCGTTTGATGGACCTGGGCTGCTACCGTGGCCTGCGCCACCGCCGCAACCTGCCCGTGCGCGGCCAGCGCACCCACACCAACGCTCGTACCCGCAAAGGCCCCGCAAAGGCCATTGCCGGCAAGAAGAAGTAAGGGGAGGTCTGATCCATGGCACGCGAAAAACGCACCGCTAAGAAGAAGGTCCGCAAGAACATCGCCGCAGGTGTGGCGCATGTGAACTCGTCCTTCAACAACACCAAAATCCTGATCTCTGACGTGCAGGGCAACGCCATTTCGTGGTCGTCCGCTGGCACCATGGGCTTCAAGGGCTCGCGTAAGTCGACGCCCTACGCCGCCCAGATGGCCGCCGAAGATGCAGGCCGCAAGGCTCAGGAACACGGCGTCAAGACGCTGGAAGTCGAAGTGCAGGGCCCCGGCTCTGGCCGCGAGAGCGCCCTGCGCGCCCTGGCCGCCGCTGGCTTCCAGATCTCGTCGATCCGCGACGTGACCCCGATGGCACACAATGGTTGCCGTCCGCCGAAGCGCCGCCGCGTCTAAGCACAGATATTACTTCGCGCGGTCCCTGCCCTGAAATGGGCAGGGTCCGTGTTTGTCATTTCAACCTCGAGTGGTCCCGGATTTGGACATGATCCGCGGCCGAGCATGGAGGCGACACACATGATCCACAAGAATTGGCAAGAGCTGATCAAGCCCACCCAGCTGGACATCAAGCCCGGCAACGATCCCGCACGCAAGGCCACCGTCGTGGCCGAGCCGCTGGAGCGGGGCTTCGGCCTGACCATGGGCAACGCGCTGCGCCGCGTGCTGATGAGCTCCCTGCAGGGTGCCGCGATCACCAGCGTCCAGATCGACAACGTGCTGCACGAGTTCAGCTCGATCGCAGGTGTGCGCGAGGACGTCACCGACGTCATCCTGAACCTCAAGGGTGTGGCCATCCGCATGGAAGTCGAAGGGCCCAAGCGCCTGTCGATCTCCGCCAAAGGCCCGGCCGTTGTCACCGCCGGTGACATCTCCGACAGCGCTGGCATCGAAATCCTGAACCGCGACCATGTCGTGTGCCACCTTGATGATGGCGCCGACCTGTTCATGGAGCTGACCGTCAACACCGGCAAAGGCTACGTCTCTGCCGACAAGAACAAGCCCGAAGACGCGCCCATCGGCCTGATCCCGATCGACGCCATCTTCTCGCCGGTCAAGAAAGTCAGCTATGACGTGCAGCCCACCCGCGAGGGCCAGGTGCTGGACTATGACAAGCTGACCATGAAGGTGGAAACCGACGGCTCGATCACGCCGGATGACGCGGTGGCCTATGCCGCGCGCATCCTGCAGGATCAGCTGGGCATCTTCGTCAACTTCGACGAGCCGGAATCGGCCCGCGCGCAGGACGACGAGGACGAGCTGGAGTTCAACCCGCTGCTGCTGAAGAAGGTCGACGAGCTGGAGCTGTCCGTGCGCTCTGCCAACTGCCTGAAGAACGACAATATCGTGTATATTGGCGATCTGATCCAGAAGACCGAGGCAGAGATGCTGCGCACGCCGAACTTCGGCCGCAAGTCGCTCAACGAGATCAAAGAGGTGCTGTCCGGCATGGGCCTGCACCTTGGCATGGATATCGTGGACTGGCCGCCAGAGAACATCGAGGACCTCGCCAAGAAGTTCGAAGACGCGTTCTAAGACACACGTAGGATGGGTGATATCACCCATCCTACCCACAATGCCCGGACTGCCGGGGACCATCTGGGCAATCCCGCCCCAACAGAGGCAGCGACACGCATCGCTGACCCGTACAAAGTATAGATTAGAAGGAACGACAAAATGCGTCACGCACGGGGCTACCGCCGCCTGAACCGCACCCATGAGCACCGCAAGGCGCTCTTTTCCAACATGGCCGGCTCGCTGATCGAGCACGAGCAGATCAAGACGACCCTGCCGAAAGCCAAGGAACTGCGCCCGATCATCGAGAAGATGATCACGCTCGCCAAGCGCGGCGACCTGCACGCCCGCCGCCTGGCCGCGTCCAAGCTGAAGCAGGACAAGGATGTCGCCAAGCTGTTCGAGGTTCTGGGCCCGCGCTACAAGGACCGCCAGGGCGGCTATGTGCGCATCCTGAAGGCCGGCTTCCGCTACGGCGACATGGCGCCAATGGCCATCATCGAGTTCGTCGACCGCGACGTCTCGGCCAAGGGTGCTGCCGACAAGGCCCGCCTGGAGGCAGAGGACGCGTCCTAAACCGCGCGCCTGGTTGAAGAATTTGTGAAGACGCCCTGCCTTGCCGGTGGGGCGTTTTTCGTTGCACGGTGGCCCGAAAAGAGGATGGGGAATGGATCGACGCCTATTCGTGATGTCTGGCCTGGGGCTGGCGGTCAGTGCCTGCGCGCCCGGCCCGCTGGAGGGACCCGCGCCAACGGCGGATGTCGATGCGCTGGCCGCGGGCCTAATGGCGCTCCGCTCCGATGTTGCGGCCTCCGAGGCCGCGCGCGCCGCACGCCTTTCCTACAGCCACACCGCGGCCCTGGCCGAGGCCTACCGGATCACCGATGGTCCTATCATCCATAACCGCAAGGTCAACCGCGGCGAGCGGCCGCGCGGGCTGTGCAGGCACTGGGCCGAGGACATGTCGACCCGGCTCGCGCAGGAGGGGTTCACGACGCTCGACGTGACCCGCGCCATCGCCAATGCCGACAACCCGTTTCGGCTGGAGCATTCCACGACCGTGCTGACGCCGCGGGGTGCTGCGATGGAGGACGGCATGGTCATCGACCCGTGGCGTCTGGCCGGGCGGCTGCATTGGGACACGGTGCGCCAAGACACCCGCTACAAATGGCGGCCCCGCGCCGTGGTGCTGGAGGAAAAGCGCCAAAAGCTGCTGGCAGAGATGGGGCGGCAGGCCTAGCGCGCATTGAATTCACCCCTGCCGCTTGTCATATCTAGCGGGCACAGCCGATGGGGGCCTTTATGCGTATTCTTCTATCCCTGATCCTCAGCCTTGCCCTGGCGCTGCCGCTGGCCGCGCAGACCAAGGTGCCGCAATCGCAGGCGGAGATTTCGCTCAGCTTCGCCCCGCTGGTCAAAGAAGCCGCCCCCGCCGTCGTCAATATCTTCGCCAACCGCGTCGTGCAGCAGGCCGAAAGCCCGTTCCGCGGCAACCCGATGTTTCAGGACATGTTCCGTGACCTGTTCCAGACCCGCCCGCGGATGCAGAACTCGCTGGGCTCCGGCGTCATCCTGTCGGAGGACGGCATCGTTGTCTCCAACTACCACGTGGTCGGCATGGCGACCGAGATCCGCGTGGTGCTCACCGACCGCCGCGAGTTCGAGGCGGACATCCTGCTGGCCGACGAGGACTCGGACCTCGCAATCCTGAAGATCACCTCGGACGCACCCCTGCCGCATCTGGATTTCCGCGACAGCGACGAGGTCGAGGTGGGCGAGCTCGCCCTTGCCATCGGCAACCCGTTCGGCATCGGCCAGACGGTGACATCCGGCATTATCTCCGGCCTTGCGCGGTCTGGTACGGCCACGGGCAATGCGCGCGGCTACTTCCTGCAGACCGATGCGGCGATCAACCCGGGCAATTCCGGCGGCGCGCTGGTGGATGTGAACGGCAAGCTCATTGGCGTTCCGACCTCGATCCTGACCCGCTCGGGCGGCTCGAACGGGGTGGGCTTCGCGATCCCCGCCAATCTGGTCGCGCGCTATGTGGAACAGGCCCGCGCGGGCAATGACAGCTTCGTGCAGCCTTGGGCGGGCATCTTCGGGCAGGCAGTGGACTTTTCACTGGCCGAAGGCTTCGGCCTGACGGTGCCCGAGGGCGTCGTGATCTCGTCCATGCATCCGGTCAGCCCGTTTGCCGAGGCCGGGCTGGCGCTGGGCGACATTGTGCTGAGCGTCGACGGGCAAGCGGTGAACTCGCCCGCCGAGATGCTGTTTCGCATGTCCGTGCGCCCGGTGGGCGACACGATCGCAGTCGAGTACCTGTCCGACGGCACGATCGAGCAGGCGGAGGTTGCGCTGATCGAAGCCCCCGACACGCCCGCCCGCGACGCGCGCGTGATCGAAGACGGGCCGCTGGCGGGGCTTGGCGTCTCGAACATCAACCCCGCCGTGCAGTCAGAGCTGCGCCTGCCGACCTCCATGGACACCGGCGTTGTGGTCACACGCCTGACCGGGCCGCTGCGCCGCCTCGGCCTGCGGGTCGGCGATGTTCTGGACCAGATCAACGGGCTTGAGATCGAAGGCACGGGCGACGTCGCCACCGCCGCCACAATGAACACCCGCCGCTGGCGCGTGGATGGCGTGCGGGGCGGGCAGCGCTTCTCCTACCGGTTCCGCATCTGATGGCGGACCTGTTCGACACGGGCGCGAAGGTTGCGGCCAAGACCCAGCCGCTGGCCGACCGCTTGCGCCCCAAAACCCTGAGCGAGGTCATTGGGCAGGAGCAAGTGCTTGGCCCCGACAGCCCGCTTGGCGTGATGCTGGCCGCCGGCTCGCTGTCGTCGCTGATCTTCTGGGGGCCGCCGGGTGTCGGTAAGACGACCATTGCGCGGCTGCTGGCGGATGAGACGGACCTGCAATTCGTGCAGATCAGCGCGATCTTCACCGGGGTGCCGGACCTGAAGAAAGTGTTCGAGGCGGCGAAGATCAGGCGGCAGAACGGGCAGGGGACCCTGTTGTTCGTCGACGAGATCCACCGTTTCAACAAGGCGCAGCAGGACGGGTTCCTACCGCATATGGAGGACGGCACGATCCTGCTGGTGGGGGCCACGACCGAGAACCCGTCCTTTGAGCTGAACGCCGCTGTGCTGTCCCGCGCGCAGGTGTTGGTGCTGGAACGACTGTCGCTCGCGGACCTCGAGCGGCTCGCGCAGCGGGCGGAGACGGAGCTGGGCAAACCCCTGCCGCTGGACCCGGAAGCGCGCGCCGCGCTTTTGGAGATGGCCGATGGCGACGGGCGGGCGCTTTTGAACCTGATCGAGCAAGTCGGCGCGTGGAGTGTCGAGGGCAAGCTGAACACCGAAGCGCTCGGCAAGCGGCTGATGCGCCGCGCCGCGCAATACGACAAGTCCGGCGACAGCCATTACAATCTGATCTCGGCGCTGCATAAGTCCGTGCGCGGCTCGGACCCAGATGCGTCGCTCTACTGGTTTGCGCGGATGCTGACGGGGGGCGAGGACCCGCGCTATCTGGCCCGCCGCATCACCCGCATGGCGGTCGAAGATATCGGGCTGGCTGACACCCATGCCCACCGCGTCTGCCTTGATGCGTGGGAGACCTACGAGCGGCTCGGCTCGCCCGAAGGCGAGCTGGCGCTGGCGCAAGCGGTGATCTACCTCGCGCTCGCGCCGAAATCGAACGGGGCCTATGTGGGCTACAAGGCGGCGATGAAGGCCGCCAAGCAAACCGGGTCGGAGCCGCCGCCAAAGCACATCCTGAACGCGCCCACCTCGCTGATGAAGGATCAGGGCTATGGCGACGGCTACTCCTATGACCACGACGCAGAGGGCGGCTTTTCGGGGCAGAACTACTTCCCCGACGGGATGAAGCGCGGGGTCTACTACACGCCGGTCGAGCGCGGCTTCGAGCGCGAGCTGAAAAAGCGCGTCGACTACTTCGCCAAGCTGCGCGCGCAACGGCAAACTTGACTCTTCGCCCCCGCGGGCAGAGACAGCGGCCATGATTTACACCACGCTTCAAGTCGCCCTCGGCGGGGCTATCGGGGCCGCGCTGCGGTTCCTGGCGGGGGTCGGCATTTTCAGGCTGACCGGCCCGGGCTTTCCCTATGCGATCCTGACGGTGAACATCGTCGGCAGCTTCGTGATGGGGCTGTTCGTGGTCTTCGCCGCGAAGACGGCCAACACCCATCTTAGCCCCTTCGTGATGACGGGGCTGCTGGGCGGGTTCACGACGTTCTCGGCCTTCTCATTGGAGGCGTTTACGCTGTTCGAGCGCGGTCAGACGGGGGCGGCGGCGATCTACGTGCTGGCCTCGGTGGTGTTGTCGATTGCCGGGCTGATCGCCGGCGTGATGCTGGCCAGAGGAGCCTTCGCATGAGCCGAGTTCAAACCCTGAAAGTGGGCCCCGATGAGGCCGAGCAGCGGCTGGACCGCTGGTTCCGCCGCCAGTTTCCCCATGTGCAGCAGGGCCGCATCGAGAAGATGTGCCGCAAGGGTGAAATCCGCGTCGACGGCGCCCGGGTGAAGTCGAATACCCGCGTGGGTCCGGGCCAGGAGGTGCGCATCCCGCCCCTGCCGACCGAGGAAGAGGTCGCGGCGCAGCCCAAGATCGTACATGTCTCCAAGGCCGATGCGCAGATGATCCGCGACTGCGTGATCTACAAGGACGACCATATCATCGCGCTCAACAAGCCGTCGGGGCTGGCGGTGCAGGGGGGCTCGAAGACCTCGCGCCACGTGGACGGGATGACCGCCGCGTTGAGCTTTGACCGCCATGACACGCCGAAGCTGGTGCACCGGCTCGACAAGGACACGTCCGGCGTGTTGGTGCTGGCGCGTACGCCTGCGATGGCCAGCGCGCTGACCGCCGCCTTCCGCCACCACGGCACCCGCAAGATGTACTGGGCGCTGGTGGCTGGCGTGCCGTACCCGAAGATCGGCACGATCAAATACGGGCTGGTGAAAGCGCCGGGCCACGGCAAGGGCGGCGAAGGCGAGAAGATGCATTGCGTGCACCCGCGCGAGGTTGCGACGACCGAAGGCGCGAAACGCGCCCAGACCGACTACGCCACGCTGTGCTTTCTGGGCCAGCGCGCCGCCTGGATGGCGCTGGTGCCGATCACCGGGCGCACGCACCAGCTGCGCGCGCATATGGCCGAGATGGGTCACCCGATAGTGGGGGACGGCAAATATGGCGGCTCAGGTCAGGAAAATATGGGCGACGGCTGGGGCGCGGAGCTGGGGGCGGAAATCTCCAAGAAGCTGCACCTGCATGCGCGCTCCATCGAGTTCGAACACCCGGTCACGGGTAAAATGCTGCGGATTGATGCGCCGCTGCCGCCGCATATGCAGACCTCGTGGGATTTTATGGGCTGGACCGAGCGGGACGTGCCGAACGATCCCTTTGACGCGGATGAGCAATGGGGGAGCTGAAGCTCGTCATCTTTGATGTGGACGGCACTCTGGTCGACAGTCTCGCCAACATAAAGTGGGCGATGGCCGTCGCGTTCGAGGCCTGCGATCTTCCCCAGCCGGACCCGGACGCGGTGCGCGGCATCATTGGGCTGTCGCTGCCGGTTGCCATGGCGCGGCTTGCGCCGGGTGCGTCTGACGCCGCGCAGCGCGCCTTGGTGCTGGCCTATTCCGAAGCGTTCCGCAGCGAGGCGGAAGCACGGCCGGAGACGACGTTCTTCCCCGGCGCTTTGCAGGCTGTGCAGCAGCTGGCCGAGCAGGATGAGGTGCTGCTGGGCATCGCCACGGGCAAATCGCGGCGCGGCATGGACCGCATTCTGCGGACCTACCGGCTGGAGCGGTTGTTCCAGACCGTGCAGGTGGCCGACAACCATCCGTCCAAGCCACACCCGTCGATGATCGAGACCTGCTTGGCGGACACCGGGACCGAGCCGCATCAGGCGGTGATCCTCGGTGACACGACCTTTGATCTGGAGATGGGGCGCAGCGCCGGGATCGGCACCATCGGGGTGGCGTGGGGCTATCACGACACGGCGTCGCTGCGGCCCCATGCGGACATGATTATTGACGACTACGCGGCGCTCGACGGCGCGCTGCAGCAGATGTGGGAGACACGCGCATGAGCGAGTGGGCGGCGAAGCGCTTTTGGGAAAAGACCGACGTGATTGAGGCCGATGCGGGCTACACCGTGCATCTGGACGGGCGCGGCGTGCGCTCGCCGCTGAAAACTCCGGTCGTGGTCCCGACCCGCGCCATGGCCGAAGCGATAGCCGAAGAATGGGCCGCGCAGGAGGACAAGATCGACCCGCTGTCGATGCCGGTGACCCGCGCGTGCAACGCGGCGCTCGACAAGGTGGCGGTGCAACACGCGGAGGTGGCCCAAATGCTCGCCGACTACGGCGACAGCGACCTGATCTGCTACCGCGCCGACAGCCCCGAGGGGCTCGTGGCCGCGCAGGCGGAGGGCTGGGACCCGCTGGTCGACTGGAGCGCCACGGAGCTGGGCGCGCCGCTGCAACTGCGGGTCGGCGTGATGCATGAGCCGCAGCCGCCCCAAAGCCTTGCGGCTTTGCATGGCCATGTCGAGCGCTTCGACCCGTTCGCCTTGACGGCGGTGCATGACCTTGTTGCGATCTCCGGTTCGCTGGTCCTGGGGCTTGCGGTTACGCGCGAGCGGCTGGAGGCCCAGGAGGCGTGGGATTTGAGCCGAATCGACGAGGAATGGCAGATCAGCCAGTGGGGCGAGGACGAAGAGGCCGCGGCGCAGGCCGAAATCAAGCGGCGCGACCTGCTGCAAGCCGCACGTTTCTTTCAACTTTGTGCCTAACGGCGCAGTTTTCGGCGGTTTTGCAGGCGCATTGTTAACCAAAACGCAAAAACCTGGCCGGATGGGCTGAAAATGCCTTTGTTTACCGAGGGTCAACCCCCGATATTGCCTTGACGCGAAAGCGTTGATTTGGCCTTATTCACGCTCACTGAGGGGGAGAACCATCACCCTCAACTTATCGCCCCCGACCTTCACTCGGTCGGAACAAACTGCCCCGACAAAATACGGGGCGGACCATCAGGAAGAGGTAAATATGAAAAAATCCGTTTTTCTTGGCGCCCTGACCGTAGCTGGCGTCATCGCTGGCGGCGTTCAAGCTGCCACGCTTGACGAAGTGAAGTCGCGCGGCAAGCTGAACTGTGGCGTGACCACCGGCGTGCCTGGCTTCGCTGAGCCCGACGCATCCGGCGTGTGGCAAGGTTTCGACGTGGCTGTGTGCCGCGCCGTGGCTGCAGCCGTGCTGGGTGACGGCAATGCCGTTGAGTTCGTGCCGACCACCGGCAAGACCCGCTTCACCGCTCTGGCCTCCGGCGAGATCGACATGCTGGCCCGTAACACCACCTGGACCTTCTCCCGTGACGTCGACCTGAAGTTCGAATTCACCGGCGTGAACTACTATGACGGTCAAGGCTTCATGGTTCCCAAGGAGCTAGGCGTGGCATCGGCCAAGGATCTGGACGGCGCAACCGTCTGCATCCAGACCGGCACCACCACCGAGCTGAACCTGGCGGACTTCTTCCGCTCCAACAACATCAGCTACGAGCCCGTTCCGATCGAGACCGGCGCAGAAGCCGTTCAGCAGTATCTGGCTGGCGCATGTGACGTGTACACCACGGACGCATCCGCTCTGGCCGCTCAGCGTGCCAACTTCGAAGATCCGTCGGCTCACGTGCTGCTGCCCGAGATCGTCTCCAAAGAGCCGCTGGGCCCGCTGGTGCGTCACGGCGACAACGAATGGGCTGACATCGTTCGTTGGACCCTGAACGCGATGATCACCGCCGAAGAGCTTGGCGTGACCTCCGTGAACCTGGAAGAGCTGTCCGCTGGCTCCGACAACCCGGAAATCAACCGTCTGCTGGGCACCGAAGGTGACCTTGGCGCGATGCTGGGTCTGGAAGCTGATTGGGCCAAGAACGCCCTGGGCGTTGCTGGCAACTACGGCGAAGTGTTCGAGAAGAACATCGGCGCAGCCACCCCGATCGGTCTGGCCCGCGGCCTGAACGCTCAGTGGACCGATGGCGGCCTGATCTACTCCCCGCCGTTCCGGTAAACACATACAAGGTCAAGGGCGCGGTCATACCGCGCCCTTTTCCTATCTAGACGACCCGGCCCGCACTCTGGGCCACCACGACAAAAGAGCTGGCAGCTCCCGCACCCGAAAACGAGGTGCATCATAAATCGCGCCGGCCAAGACAGGGAACGTCCAAGATGACGACACTAGCCGATCCGCACACGGAGTCGTTCCGGCTCTCTATGCTGTTGAACGATACGCGCTACCGATCGCTCACCTTCCAATTCATCGCCCTCGTGGCCATCATCGCCTTCATGGCCTTTGTGGGTGGCAACCTGGTACGCAACCTCGCCGCCGCTGGCCTGAACATCAGCTACGAGTTTCTGGGCAGCCAGGCGGGCTATGACATCAACCAGCGCCCGATTGAGTACACCTCGCAATCGACCCATGGGCGCGCGGCGCTTGTGGGCCTGCTCAACACGCTGATCGTGGCCTTCCTGGCCTGTATCACCGCGACGATCATTGGGGTGATTGCGGGCGTGCTGCGCCTGTCGAACAACTGGATCGTCAGCAAACTGATGAGTTTCTATGTCGAGATCTTCCGCAACGTGCCGGTGCTGATCTGGATCCTGATCATCTTCTCGATCATGATCAACACCGCCCCTGCGCCGAGGGACTTCCGCGGCGATGATCCCGCGGCGTCGATGTGGCTGTTCGACACGATCGCGGTCACGAACCGGGGCGTCTACATCCCGAAGCCGGTCTGGGGCGAGGGCTCTTTGCTGGTGCTGGGTGTGTTCCTGGCCTCGATCGTGGGCATTTTCCTGTTCCGCCGCTACGCGCGCAAACAGCTGTTTGACCATGGTCGCCTGATCCCGACCTTCTGGCCCTCGGTCGGGCTGTTCTTCATCCCCGCGATCCTTGCGCAGCTTGTGCTGGGCTCGCCGATCTCACTGGACTACCCGTCGCTTCAGGGCTTCAACTTCCGCGGCGGTATCACGATCCTCGGCTCACTGATCGCGCTGTGGTTCGCGTTGGCGATCTACACCGGAGCCTTCATCGCAGAGAACGTGCGGGCGGGTATCCTAGCGATCTCCAAGGGCCAGACAGAGGCCGCGGGCGCGCTGGGGCTACGCCCCAACCGCATCATGTCGCTAGTGGTTCTGCCGCAGGCGCTGCGGGTCATCATCCCGCCGCTGATCTCGCAATATCTCAACATCACCAAGAACTCCTCGCTCGCCATCGCGGTGGGCTACATGGACGTCACGGGCACGCTGGGCGGCATCACGCTGCTGCAGACGGGCCGCGCCATCGAGACGGTGCTGTTGCTGATGTTGTTCTACCTTACGATCTCGCTGTTGATCTCGTTCTTCATGAACATCTTCAACGAGCGCATGAAGCTGCAGGAGCGCTAAGATGTCAGATACACACGCACAGACTGTCGCCTTCGTCCGCGAGACTGAAATCCCACCCGCGCCGCCCCCTGCCAGTCAGGCGGGCGCCGTGAAGTGGGTGCGGGAGAACCTGTTCTCGGGGCCGTTCAACACGATCATGACGCTGTTGGCGCTCTACTTCATCTACAAGATCTTCATGGGAGCCTTCCCGTGGTTTGCCAACGGGGTCTGGGACGCGGGCTCGATCCGGGAATGCCGCGACAAGGTCACGGCGTCCGGCGCGGAGACCGGCGCGTGCTTTGCCGTGCTCGTCGACCGCTGGGACCACCTGATGTTCGGCTTCAAATACCCCGCTGACGCCTATTGGCGCCCGCTGGTGGCCTTCCTGGTGATGCTGGTGGCGATTGCGCCGGTGCTGTTCAGCAAGGTCTTTCCGCGCAAAATGCTGATCCTGACCGCGCTTTATCCCTTCCTGGCCTTCTGGCTGATCTGGGGCGGCTCGCTTTGGGTGCCGCTGACCATTCTGGCCGCGATCATCGTCACGGGGATGATCTTCAAGTTCGTCGAAAGCCTCGATGTCGGCGCCCGCACCATTCTGGCGGCGGTCGTGGGGGCCGGGGCAGGTGCCGGGCTGGCCTATCTGCTGTTCACCGGCGCGCAAGAGCTGTGGTTCATCGCGGGCTCCATCGGCAATGCCACGATCCTGACGCTGATCTCCAGCACGCTGTTCATGGCGCTGTCGGTGTTCACCTACGCGATGTTCATCCCGATGGGCATCTTCGTGGGCTACGCGATCTACAACGACGCCGAGGATGGCGGGCTGGTCACCATCGTGACCTCGCTGGCCGCGATCTACGTCATGCTGGCCTACCTGCTTGGGCCGGTGTCGGGCACGCTGAACTCGATCATTCCGATCGAGCTGCAGGCGGTGCCCTCGCGCGACATGGGCGGCTACATGCTGTGCATGATCCTGGGTGTGGTCTGCGTGTCGCTGTCGATCCCGCTGGGCATCATTCTGGCGCTGGGCCGTCAGTCCAACATGCCGCTGATCAAGGGCGTCTGCGTGGTCTTCATCGAGTTCATCCGCGGGGTGCCGCTGATCACGCTGCTGTTTGTGGCAAACGTGATGCTGGCCTACTTCATGCCGCCGGAAAGCAACTTTGACCTGATCCTGCGGGTGATCATCATGATCACCATGTTCTCCTCGGCCTATATCGCCGAGGTGATCCGGGGTGGCCTCGCCGCCCTGCCGAAGGGCCAGTACGAGGCGGCGGACAGTCTGGGGCTGAACTACACCCAGGCGACCCGTCTGATCATCCTGCCGCAGGCGCTGAAGATCTCGATCCCGGGCATCGTCAACGTGGCCGTGGGCCTGTTCAAGGACACCACGCTGGTGTCCGTGATCTCGATGTTCGACATCGTCGGCATGATCCGCGGCCCCATTCAGCAGTCCACCGACTGGATCAGCATCTACTGGGAGGTCTACCTCTTCGCAGCGCTGGTCTTCTTCGTCGTCTGCTACTCGATCTCGCAATATTCCCAGTGGCTTGAGCGTCAGCTCAACACCAGCCACCGCTAAGGAGACCTGAACAATGAACCAACAAGCCCAAATGACGGTCTCGGACGAAGTCGCCATCGAGATCACCAACATGAACAAGTGGTACGGCACCTTCCACGTGCTGCGCGACATCGACCTGACGGTGCAGCGTGGCGAGCGGATCGTGATCTGCGGGCCGTCCGGCTCTGGCAAGTCCACCCTGATCCGCTGCATCAACGCGCTGGAGGAACACCAGGCGGGCAAGATCGTGGTGGATGGCACGGTGCTGTCGTCGGACCTGAAGAACATCGACAAGATCCGGTCCGAGGTTGGCATGTGCTTCCAGCACTTCAACCTGTTCCCGCATCTGACGATCCTCGAGAACTGCACGCTGGCGCCGATCTGGGTCCGCAAGACCCCGAAGAAAGAGGCCGAAGAGGTGGCGATGCACTTCCTCGCCAAGGTGAAGATCCCGGAGCAGGCCGACAAGTACCCCGGCCAGCTGTCGGGCGGCCAGCAGCAGCGTGTGGCCATCGCGCGCTCGCTGTGCATGAAGCCGCGGATCATGCTGTTCGACGAGCCGACCTCGGCCCTTGACCCGGAGATGATCAAAGAGGTGCTCGACACCATGATCGAGCTGGCCGAAGAGGGCATGACCATGCTTTGCGTGACCCACGAGATGGGCTTCGCCCGTCAGGTGGCCAACCGCGTGATCTTCATGGATGCGGGCCAGATCGTGGAGCAGAACGAGCCCGAGGAGTTCTTCAACAACCCCAAGAGCGACCGGACCAAGCTGTTCCTGAGCCAGATCCTCGGCCACTGAGACAGCGTCTCGACGAAAACGAAAAGGCCCCGGGCGCATCCGGGGCCTTTTTGCTGTCCGGGTGTGGTGAACGTCAGGCGGTCTGCAGCTCTTTCAGCTCCCGCGGCACGATGAACTGGATCACCCGGGCCGTGCCGAAGGACAGGTCGGCCCAGCTGTCGCCGCTGAACTCCGCGATCAGGGTGGCAGTTGTCGGGTAGACCGCGAAACGGTCATGGTTCGGCGGCACATCGACGATCATACGCGCCATCTCACACATGCCAGGATTGTGGCCCACGACCATCAAATCCCCCGCAGGCGCGCGCTTGATCTGCGCCAGGATCGTGTCGGGAGAGGCGTGGTAAAGCTCGGGCGTGTGGATCACCTGTGGCGTGGGGTCCATCTGCTCGCACATCAGCGCGCAGGTCTCCTGCGCCCGCTCCGCGGTCGAGCACAGCACATGGGCGGGCGTGTGCCGCCTGCCGCTGATCCATCCCCCCATCCGTGTCGCCGCCGCGCGTCCGCGCTCGTTGAGAGGGCGGTCATGATCATCGAGGCTGAGATCGTCCCAGCTGGACTTGGCGTGGCGGGTGAGGATGAGTTTCAAGCGGAGCTCCCTTTGTGGAACATCGACATGTGATAGGCCGACTGAGCCTCTACCCTGCCATAGCTTTGGGAGATCGGGCAAGCGCGGCGCACGGTGCAGCCCTTCGCGCGCTGCTCTGCGCCCGCGGGCGTGTCGAGATAGGCGTGGCAGCGCGGCACGTCGTAGCCTGCCCCCGTGAGCGCGCCGGAGGGGCAGGCGGTCAGGCAGGGCTGGTCCGCGCAGGTGTCGCAGGGGGTCGCGGGCGGCGAGGGCAGGTCGAGCCGGTCCGGCAGGGCCAGCGCACCGCGATAGCTGACCATCAACCCGGCCCGCGCATGGACGAGCAGGGAGACGGGGGAGGCCCAGGCCTCGCCCGAGCGGAGGGCCCAACGAAAGAATGGCTGATAGGGCGGGCCGCCGAACGGATAGAGAGGCGTGGCACCGAGCTGCTCCGCCAGCGCGCCGATCACCCGGCGCGACCAGCGGTCCATCGGATCGGGCGCACCATCGCGCCATTCCGGGCTGGCGATGAACTGCGCCCAGAAGCCGGGCTCGCACGGGCCGAGCAGGACAAGCGTGCCGGTGCCCTCCGGGGCCATGTCATCGGCATCGGGGTGGAACGCGCCGAGTGTGTCGAGATGGACGGCCCGGGCCGCAGAGCGCACCGCGTCGAGCGTCATCGCCTAGCTGTCTTGCCGGATCATGGAGCCCGCGCCGTGGGGCGTGAACAGCTCCAGCAGGCAGGCATTGGGCGCGCGACCGTCGAGGATGACCGCCGCGCGCACGCCACCGTCGAGCGCGGCCAGCGCGGTCTCTGTCTTGGGGATCATGCCGCCGGCGATGACGCCCTCTTGCGTCAGCTTACGGATGGCGGACGCGGTCAGCTCGGTCACGACCTCACCTGATTGGTCCTTGACGCCCGCGACATCGGTCAGAAGCAGGAGGCGGTCGGCCTTCAACGCCGCGGCCACGGCGCCTGCGGCGGTGTCGCCGTTGATGTTGAATGTCTCGCCCTCGGCGCCGAAGCCCAAGGGGGCGATGACGGGGATCATGCCCGCCTCGAACAGGGTGTGCAGGACCTCGGGCCGCATCTCGACCGGCTCGCCGACAAAGCCCAGATCCGGGTGGCTGGGCTCGCAGCGGATGAGGCTTGCGTCCTTGCCGGACAGGCCCACACCGCGCCCGCCCTGGCGGTTTATGGCCTGCACGATGCGCTTGTTGACGACGCCCGACAGCACCATCTCGACCACCTCGACCGTGGCCGCATCGGTAACCCGCTTGCCGTCGACGAAGTGCGAGTCCACGCCGAGGCGGGCCAGCATGTCGTTGATCATCGGCCCACCGCCATGCACGATCACCGGGTTGATGCCCACCTGCTGCATCAGCACGATGTCGCGGGCGAACAGGTCCATCGCATCATCGCTGCCCATGGCGTGCCCGCCGAGCTTGATCACCACGATGGCCCCATCGTAGCGCTGCAGATAGGGAAGCGCCGCGGACAGGGTTTCTGCGGTCTCGAACCAGTTCTTGTCCATGGCGGTCTGCTTTTTCATTGTCTGTCTGGCATTGGGGCGTTCGCGGGGTTGTAGCCCCTGCCGCGCGGGCGCTCAAGCGAGATGAGCGATTGCCGTGGGCGCGCGGGCGGGCCTAAGGTGGGCGCGAAGGAGAGCCACCATGAGCGAGCCCCGCAAGACCCTGCTTTTGACAGGCGCGAGCCGCGGCATCGGCCACGCCACCGTGCAGCGTTTCAGCGCCGAAGGCTGGCGGGTGATGACCTGCTCGCGCCACCCGTTCCCAAAGGAATGCCCCTGGGGCGGCGGGGCGGAGAACCATATCGAGATTGATCTGGCGGATCCGAAGAACACGATCGAGGCGATCGAGGTTATTCGCGCGCGCCTTGGCGGGCGGCTTGATGCGCTGGTCAACAATGCGGGCATCTCACCCAAGGGGGAGGGGGGCGCGCGGTTGAACACGCTCGACACCGATCTGCGCACCTGGGGGCATGTGTTCCATGTTAATTTTTTCGCTTCCGTCGTGCTGGCCCGCGGGTTGCGGGCTGAGCTGCAGGCGGCGAAAGGGTCGGTGGTCAACGTGACGTCGATCGCGGGGAGCCGGGTGCACCCGTTCGCGGGCGCGGCCTACTCGACTTCGAAAGCCGCCCTGGCGGCCCTGACGCGCGAGATGGCCCATGATTTCGGACCGCTCGGGGTCCGGGTCAACGCGATTGCGCCGGGGGAGGTGGAAACGGCGATCCTGTCACCGGGAACCGACAAGATCGTGGAGAAACTGCCGATGCAACGGCTCGGGCAACCCGAGGAAGTGGCCGCTGCGATCTTCTTTTTATGCTCCGATCAGAGCAGCTACATTTCCGGCACGGAGATCGAGGTGAACGGCGCGCAGCACGTCTGACGCGCATGCCCATGGCTCGCCGGGCCTGTCGGCCCGTCGATCCGCTGGAGAGGCGCTGCCTCTCCAGACCTCACCGGTCGTGGGGAGCTGCCCCACACCCCGCCGTATTTTTGGAACAAAGAAAGGGGCGTTTGGTCCGTTTCGTCACGTATAAGATGTGAGATCACCGGAGTTTACCTCCCCGGGCCTCGGTGCATATGCGTCAGGCGGTGGTTTCCCACCTGATCTACACAGGTTTTGTGCCCTGGTTGGTTAGGCCGGGGCGGCTGGACGTCCGGGGGCGGGTTTTACGCGAGGCGGGCTAACCTCGTCTTATGCCACCGTACGGTGGTCTAGCTGTGGATCGGCCCGTCACCGCAGGCCAACGCCGCCTCGCGCACCGCCTCTGAGTAGGTCGGGTGGGCGTGGCAGGTGCGGGCGAGGTCTTCGGCCGCGGCGCCGAATTCCATTGCGACGCAGATCTCGTGGATCAGGTCCCCCGCCATTGGGCCGATGATATGCGCGCCCAGGATGCGGTCTGTGTCCTTGTCGGCAAGGATCTTGACGAAGCCGTCGGCGGCATGGTTCGCCTTGGCGCGGCCATTGCCCATGAAAGAGAATTTGCCAGCCTTGTAGGTGCGGCCCGCCTCCTTCAGCTGCTCTTCCGTCTGGCCGACATTGGCGACCTCGGGGTGTGTGTAGATCACGCCCGGGATCACGTTGTAATTCACGTGGCCCTTCTGGCCGGCGATGACCTCCGCGACGCCCATGCCTTCGTCCTCGGCCTTGTGGGCGAGCATCGGTCCGGTGATGGCGTCGCCGATGGCGTAGATGCCGGGGATATTGGTCTGCCAATGACCGTCGGTCTTGATCTGGCCGCGGTCTTCCATCTCGACGCCGAGCGCGTCGAGGCCCAGCCCGTCGGTGTAGGGCTTGCGGCCCGTGGCCACGAGCACGATATCGGCATCCTCGGTATGCGCGCTGTCATCCTTGCGCAGTTTGTAGGTCACCTTGGCCTTGTTGTTCTTGACCTCGACGCTCTGCACCGCGGCGCCGAGCTGGAACTCGAGGCCCTGCTTGGTGAGGATCTTTTGGAACTGGCGCTGCACCTCGGCATCCATGCCCGGCGTGATCGTGTCGAGGAACTCGATGACCTTCACCTCGGCCCCGAGGCGCTTGTAGACCGAGCCGAGCTCCAGCCCGATGACACCCGCGCCGATCACGATCATCTTGTTTGGAATCTTGCCCAGCTCCAGCGCGCCGGTGGAGGAGACGACCACCTTCTCGTCGATCTCGACGCCCGGCAGGGTGGCCACGTCGGAGCCCGAGGCGATCACGATGGTCTTGGCCTCGTGCACGTCGTCGCCGACCTTGACCTTGCCCGCCTCGGGGATGCTGGCCCAGCCCTTGATCCAGTCCACCTTGTTCTTCTTGAACAGGAATTCGATGCCGGAGGTGTTGGCCCCGATCACGTCGTCCTTGTAGGCGAGCATCTGCTTCCAGTCGACGGAGGGCGCTTTGCCCTTCAGGCCCATCTTGGCGAAGTTGTGCTCGGCCTCGTGCAGCTGGTGGCTGGCATGCAGCAGCGCCTTGGACGGGATGCAGCCGACGTTCAGGCAGGTGCCGCCGAGGGTCTCGCGCCCTTCGACACAGGCGGTCTTCAGGCCAAGCTGGGCGCAGCGGATGGCACAGACATAGCCGCCGGGGCCGGAGCCGATGATGATGACGTCATAGCTGGACATGGGGATCTCCTTTGGAGCGTGACAGACGGGAATACTGGCCGCGCCACCAGATGAACACGGTGAGCGCGAGGATGATCAGGGGGGAGAGAACGACCAGCAGGCTGAACGGGTCCGCGCCGGGCTGTGCGGCGTAGAGAAACAGCATGAAGCCGTCGGCGGCGTCGAACAGGAAGGCGAGCCAGATCAGCGGCACCACGGGCAGGCGCGCCAGATGCGTGCCCGCCAGCGCCAGCCACCAGAGCGGGAAGCGCCAGTGGGTCGGGCTCGTCTCGGCAAAGGCGCTGCCGGTGGCCAAGATCACGCCCACCACGAAGATCGCGGCGAGCCCCCAATAGGTTACGGTGCTGAAGTGCGGCCAGCTCATACCAGCGCCGCGATCAGCATCAGGACGGTGGACCCGAAGCCCGCCAGCCAGATCACGCTGCGCCAAGGCGCGAGGCCTTGCACATAGGCGGGGACGTAGAGGATGCGCGCGATCAGGTACACGTGGGCGCAGGTCCGCGTCAGAGGGCTGGATTGATCTGACAGGGTCACCACGACCACGGCGATGGTGAACAGGATCAGCCCCTCGAAATGGTTGTTCATGGCGCGCTGGAGGCGGCCGGCGGTGCCGGTCAGCTCGATCTTCTTGTCGCGCGGGCCGATGGCGGTCCTGGGGCCGACCTGCAGGTTGGCCGTGACCGAGTAGAGGCAGAACTGGACCACCTGCAGCAGGGCCGCGAGGGTCAGGATATAGAGTTCGGTGGTCATGCCGCGCGCTCGAAATGGTAGCTCACGTCGTCGAAACGGTCGGCCGGAAAGGTATAGAGAAAGCGCAGCTGGTCGCTGTCGGACGCGGTCCAGGCATGACGGCATTGGGGCGGGATGTAGACGCTGTCACCGGGGCGGATTTCAAGCGTGCGATCCCCAAGGGTCACGCTGCCGGTGCCACCCAGCACATAGGCGGTCTCGGCGATGTCGTGGTGATGCGGTGCCTCGGTCTGCCCCGGCGCGATGGTGGCGATGCCTTGGACCAGCCCCGCTGTGGGGCCGTGGCTGCCATCGACCAGAGTGCGAAACATCACGGAGCCCTTGGTGGCGTCGTTCCAATGCTCTGGCGCGGGGCCATCGACGGGCACATGGACGGGAAGCGGTTTCATGTCAGTCTCCATTCGAATTTGATCGAAGGGACAGCGCATGGCCCCCGGCGACGGTTCCATACGGGCCAGTGACTGCGTTGCGGCGCGAGCCGAAGGAGCGTGCGAGCCGTGCATCACAGGCGCATGAAGAAGAGCAGGATGGTGGCGAAAAGCCGACGGTCCACGCCAGAGAGCGCCAAGGACGCAGTCCGAAATAATGGGCGGGGACATAGAGAATGCGGGCGCAGAGATAGGTCCAGGCGCAAGCGGCGGTGAAGGCGGTGTTCTGGCCCGACAGCTCAACCACGATCACCACGAGGGTAAACATGATCAGCCCTTCGAAATGGTTTTCGAATGCCGGGAACAGACGTGCGGGTTTGTCCGACAGCTGATCCTCAAGCGACCCGCCGAGCCGCGACTGATCCCGCGCCGACATCGTCTTCCCTGGCCCAACGTCTAGGTTGCAGGCGACCGACATGATGCCGAACTGGATGACTTGCAGAAGGCCCGCGAGGGCGAGGGCGATGAGGTCGGGGGTCATGTTGAGGCGCCCGCTTTCATTTCAAAATACCGCCGCGCGTCTTGGAGGCCGGATTGGTTCAAATAGGGCATTCGGGCGAGCTGTGTGCGAATTGCATCTTCGGCGGTGTCAGCGTGGCGCAAGACTGCGTCGAACGTGCCAATGTAGAGAATTGTATCGTAGCAGTCTCGAAAACCTCGGCTTCGCTTCTCTTGGTCCAATTTTGTCTGGATTGTCCTTATGACTTCGGCCGCGCGGGAAAAATCCCGATCCAGGAAGGCTAGGGTATAGGCAATCACGTGCGATCCGCCGATAAGGATAGCGAATAGAGCTGCGGCATCAAAAAAATGGGACCGTGCCGCGAACCACATCGTTGCGAGAATGATCGCGGCCACAAGCGTTGCGACCCCTTTCATCCAGTCTCTAATGGGAATTTTCTTAAGCGCCAGGTCGCCGCCCAGAAGATAATATACAGCCAGCCAAGGGGCAGAGAGCACCAGAAGCTTAAGGAAGCTGTATGGAGGTCCGATCAAAAGTTCTACTGCCATCCAGATGATGCCGAGTGAACTGATTGCACCCGCGGCAAACACCCACCTCAAGGGCGTGACCGAGATCCCCTCTGCTTCAAGGTTTGTGCGCATGACATGCGCCGCCCCCGGGAGCCCGGATTTCAATTGCGGATCTGGGCGCAATACCCATTGGATATGATCGTTATCCGAATGTGTCATTAGGGATCACAAATCCATCAACAACCGGCGCGGATCCTCCAACGCCTCTTTCACACGGACCAAGAACGTCACGGCGCCTTTGCCGTCGACGATGCGGTGGTCGTAGCTGAGCGCGAGGTACATCATCGGGCGGATCACCACCTCGCCGCCGATGGCCATGGGGCGGTCCTGGATCTTGTGCATGCCAAGGATACCCGACTGAGGCGGGTTCAGGATGGGGGAGCTCATCAGCGAGCCGTAGACACCGCCGTTGGAGATCGTGAAGGAGCCGCCCTGCATCTCGGCCATGGACAGCTTGCCGTCGCGGGCGCGGGCGCCCTTCTCGGCGATGGCCTTCTCGATGGCGGCGAAGCTCATCGCGTCGGCGTCACGGATCACCGGGACCACAAGCCCTGTGGGCGTGCCTGCGGCGATGCCCATGTGCACGTAGTTCTTGTAGACGATGTCGGTGCCGTCGATCTCGGCGTTGACCTCGGGGACCTCTTTGAGCGCATGGCAGCAGGCCTTGGTGAAGAAAGACATGAAGCCGAGCTTCACGCCGTGCTTCTTCAAAAATAGGTCCTTGTACTCGTTGCGCAGCGCCATGACCTCGGTCATGTCGACCTCGTTATAGGTCGTCAGCATTGCGGCGGTGTTCTGGCTGTCCTTCAGGCGGCGCGCGATGGTCTGGCGCAGGCGGGTCATCTTCACCCGCTCCTCGCGTGAGGCATCATCCGCGGAGACCGGCGCGCGCGGGGCCTGGGCCGCAGGGGCCGGGGCGGCGGGCGCTGCGACAGCTTTCATGACGTCTTCCTTCATGATGCGCCCGTCGCGGCCGGAGCCCTGAACAGTTGCAGGATCGATGCCCTTCTCTGCCATGATCTTGTTGGCCGACGGCGCGTTTTCTACGTCCTTGCCGGAGCCGGAGCCCGACTGCGCGGCAGCGGGCGCAGGCGCGGCCTCGGACGCCGGAGCGGAGGCGGCAGCGCCGCCGGAAGACGACAGAACGGCCAGCTTGGCGGAGGCATCGACGGTGGTGCCTTCGGCTGCGGTGATCTCGGTCAGCACGCCTGCGGCTGGGGCGGGCACCTCGACGGAGACCTTGTCGGTTTCCAGCTCGCACAGCATCTCGTCGGCGGCAACGCTGTCGCCCACCTGTTTAAACCATGTGGATACGGTCGCCTCGGTCACGCTTTCGCCCAGGGTGGGCACCATGACGTCGATGCTGTCGCCGCCGCCCGTGTCACCGCCTGCGGTGTGGGCGGGGTCTTCTTCGCGGGGCGAGGCGGCGGGGGCCTCTTCTTCCTTGGCGCTTTCCTTGGCCTTGGGGGCAGCGTCAGAGCCAGCGTCGCCTTCGCTGACCTGAGCCAGCAGGGCGTCGACGCCGACAGTCTCGCCTTCCTGGGCTACGATCTCGGACAGGGTGCCTGCGACGGGCGAGGGGACCTCGACCGTGACCTTGTCGGTTTCCAGCTCGCACAGCATCTCGTCCACCGCGACGGTGTCGCCGGGTTTCTTGAACCAGGTGGCGACGGTGGCCTCGGTGACGCTCTCGCCAAGGGTGGGGACGCGAATCTCAGACATATCAGTTTCCTTCGATCGTCAGCGCGTCGTTCACGAGCGCTTCTTGTTGGGCTTTGTGTTGGGAGGCGAGGCCGGTCGCGGGCGAGGCCGCGGCGGCACGGCCGGCATAGATCGGACGGGAGTGCTTGGCCCCGATGCGGGTCAGCACCCATTCGATATTGGGCTCGATGAAGGACCAGGCGCCCTGGTTCTTGGGCTCTTCCTGGCACCAGACCATTTCGGCGTTCTTGAACCGCTCCAGCTCCTTGACCGCCGAGATGGCGGGGAAGGGATAGAACTGTTCGAACCGCATCAGGTAGACGTCGTCGATGCCGCGCGCGTCGCGCTCTTCGAGCAGGTCATAATAGACCTTGCCCGAGCACATCACGACCCGCTTGATCTTGTCGTCCGCCTTCAGCTTGGTGTCGGAATTGCCGTGCTGGGCGTCATCCCACAGCACCCGGTGGAAGCTGGAGCCGGTCTGGAACTCTTCCGCCTTGGACACGGCCAGCTTGTGGCGCAGCAGCGATTTCGGCGTCATCAGGATCAGCGGCTTGCGGAAATCGCGGTGCAACTGGCGGCGCAGGATGTGGAAGTAGTTGGCCGGCGTCGTGCAGTTGGCCACGATCCAGTTGTCGCCGCCGCACATGGTCAGGAACCGCTCAAGGCGGGCCGATGAGTGCTCCGGTCCCTGTCCCTCGTAGCCGTGGGGCAGCAGGCAGACGAGGCCAGACATGCGCAGCCACTTGCTTTCGCCCGACGAGATGAACTGATCGAACATGATCTGCGCGCCGTTGGCGAAGTCGCCGAACTGCGCTTCCCACAGCACGAGCGCGTTGGGCTCGGCCAGCGAGTAGCCATATTCGAACCCTAGCACGGCGTATTCCGACAGCATCGAGTCGATGACCTCGTATTGCGCCTGACCGCTGCGGATGTTGTTGAGCGGGTAGTAGCGCTCTTCCGTTTCCTGGTTCACGAGGCCGGAATGGCGCTGGGAGAAGGTGCCGCGGGTACTGTCCTGGCCCGCCAGACGGACCGGGTAGCCTTCGGTCAGCAGCGAGCCGAAGGCAAGCGCCTCGCCCGTGGCCCAGTCGAAGCCTTCGCCGGTCTCGAACATTTTGGCCTTGGTCTCCAGCAGGCGGCCCACCGTCTTGTGCAGCGGGTAGCCGTCGGGGGCCGATGAGAGCGCCTTGCCGACCTCTTCGAAGGTCTCTTTCGAGATGGCGGTCTGGCCGCGCTGGTAGTCGTCTTCGGCGCGGCGATCCAGATGGGACCACTTGCCGTCAAGCCAGTCGGCCTTGTTGGGCTTGTAGTCCTTGCCCGCCTCGAACTCTTCATTGAGGTGGGCCTGGAAGGCGGCCTTCATGTCCTCGATCTCGCCCTCGGGGATCAGCCCGTCGCGCACCAGCCGCTCGGTATAAAGCGTCAGCGTCGTCTTGTGGCCCTTGATTTTCTTGTACATCACCGGGTTGGTGAACATGGGCTCGTCGCCCTCGTTATGGCCGAACCGGCGGTAGCAGATGATGTCGATGACCACGTCGCGGTGGAACTTCTGACGGAACTCGGTGGCGACCTTGGCGGCATGGACCACGGCTTCCGGGTCGTCGCCGTTGACGTGGAAGATCGGCGCCTCAACCATCAGAGCGATGTCGGTCGGATAGGGCGAGGAGCGCGAGAAGTGCGGCGCCGTCGTGAAGCCGATCTGATTGTTGACCACGATATGCATCGTGCCGCCGGTCTTGTGGCCCTTGAGGCCGGACAGGCCGAACCCTTCGGCCACGACGCCCTGACCCGCGAAGGCCGCGTCGCCATGGAGCAGGATCGGCATGCAGCTGGTGCGTTCGTCGTCGTTGTTCTGGTCCTGCTTGGCCCGCGCCTTGCCCAGCACCACGGGGTTCACGGCCTCCAGGTGCGAAGGGTTGGCGGTCAGGCTGAGATGCACCGAGTTGCCGTCGAATTCGCGGTCGGATGACGCGCCGAGGTGATATTTTACATCGCCCGAGCCATCGACATCTTCGGGCTTGAAGCTGCCGCCTTGGAACTCGTTGAAGATCGCCTTGTAGGGCTTGCCCATCACGTTGGCCAAGACCGACAGGCGGCCGCGGTGGGGCATGCCGATGACAATGTCCTTCACGCCCAGACTGCCGCCGCGCTTGATGATCTGTTCCATCGCGGGGACCAGCGCCTCGCCGCCATCAAGGCCAAAACGCTTGGTGCCCATGTATTTGACATGCAGGAATTTCTCGAAGCCTTCCGCCTCGACCAGCTTGTTCAGGATCGCCTTGCGGCCCTCGCGGGTGAAGGTGATCTCCTTGTCCCACCCTTCGATCCGTTCCTTCAGCCAACCGGCCTGCTCGGGGTCGGAGATATGCATGTATTGCAGTGCGAAGGTGCCACAGTATGTCCGCTTCAGGATCGCCACGATTTCGCGCATCGAGGCGGTTTCAAGCCCCAGCACGTTGTCGATGAAGATTGGGCGGTCCAGATCGGCCTCGGTGAAGCCGTAATTCTTCGGCTCCAGCTCCGGGTGCGGTTCCGGCTCTTTCATGCCCAGCGGGTCCAGATCGGCGGCCAGGTGGCCCCGGATGCGGTAGGCGCGGATGATCATGATGGCGCGAATACTGTCGAGCACCGCCTGCTTGACCTGCGCTTCCGAGACGTTGACACCCTTATCCGCCGCCTTGCCTTCGATCTTCTTGGCGACTTGTTCGGGCTCGGCCCATTGGCCGTCCAGCGCCGCGGTCAGCTCGTCGCTGGGCTGCGGCGGCCAGTCGGTGCGCGCCCAGGACGGGCCAGAGGCCTCCCGCTTGACGTCCACCTCTGTGTCGCCGAGCGCCTTGAAGAACTCCCGCCAGCCCTCGTCCACCGCATTGGGATCGCCCGCGTAGCGCGCATAAAGCTGCTCGAGATACTCGGCATTGTGCCCTTGCATGAAGCTGGAGGCATGGAACTGGTCGTTGGGGCTATGTTCGGTCATTGGGCGTTACTCCTGAGAAGGAAAACTGAACTGCGTTTCCAAAGTGCCGGAAACGGTGACAGGGGCGTCGATCTTGGCGGCGAGCGATGCCGCATTCATCGGCGTGATCGAGAAGCGCTGGGTGGGTGTGGTCTGGGCCACGCTTGGCGGGCCGAAATCGCCCGCCGTATGGGCGATCATGGAATGGGGCGAGAGTGCGAAGCGGCAGATGATGTTGGTCGTCGCCGGATCGGGCTGAAGCCAGAAGACCAGAACCGCTTCCCGGTCGGCGCCGATCTGGCGGGTCAGGATGCGGGTCTTGCTTTGCGGGATGTCGGCCTTGCGCGCGAAACCCGCGACGGTCTTGCGTTGCAGATCGACGATGGCGCGGATCTGCGCGCCGCCGGTGTCGCCTGTGGCATAGAAGGCCACCTGAGGCCAGATCAGCAGCTCGATGATCTCGGGGCCGAGCGGGCCGTCCACGGCGATCCAGCCTTCCTGGCCCAAGGCCGCGACCGTCTCTTCAATGGGGGCGGGGGTGTGGCACGCCTCGATCGAGGCGGACATCTCGGTGAGCGTCATGGCCTGCGCGGGCAGGGCCGACAGAGCGAGTACTGCAATCATGGCGCCTGCTCCACGCTGGGCCAAAGGCAAAGCGCGCAGATCAGCACGAACAGGGCGGGCGGGACGCAGGCCAAAAAGAACACGACGAAAAACGCGATTCTGACCGCGTCTGAGGTGCCGACCAATCCGCTGTACGTGATCGACAGCATGAGCACCGGGAGCAAGCAACAGATCAGCAAGCCAAGCGCCCATAAGGCGGGCCAGCCCGCGTCGCGCAATCTTCGCGCCATCATGCTGATCAGGCTGAGCCCCGCCACCACCGCCAGAGTGATCCCGACATCGTACAGCCAAATGGGCGCCGATGGTTCGGGCATGGTCAGGTTTGCATCGAAGCGCAGCGGCGGCCGGGTTATCTCGGCACTGCCGAAGATCAGGAACGGGATCAGCGTAGAATACACGACGATCGCCAGCCAGAACGGCACGCGCTTCATCGTGCCATAGGGGGAGAAGAGCCATCTCATATGCCTCCCCGGGGAACCATGTGGACTGCAACGTCATCGAGGTAAGCATCGACCCGTGCCCTTATCCCGGGGGTCAGGTCTGCGGCGTCCAACTTGTCGGTGCCAGATGGGTAGAGCGGCATGGGAAAGAGCAGAAAAACTGACAGTTCGTCATACACATAGCTGACGCGCATACCCAAAGGTGTTCCGATTGCCCGGATTCCCAGCCTGACATCCGGACGGTTCTTCGCACTTTGGTGAAGGCTGGACGGTCCGGACAACACGCAGTGATGCGCGCCATCACCCGAACCAAGTACGCCCAGATGCAGTTCATCAAGGTGCATACTGATCTGACCCTCACCATTGGCAGGGTTCTCGGCCACCGCATCCGCCAGAGCAAGGGCATTGCGAGCTACACCTTCAACGCTTGTAGGATCCACATCTTGATGCAGCGATACGTTGAACAAAGCAGACGGTGCCGCATTCGGATCGTCTTGCCAGCCGGACGCGAGCAGCGTGCCCCGCGCGGCTTGGAAATCGATGGGTTGCATGTTGCAAACCTCGAGTACCGTCCCGACCTCAGTCGTCCAATCTCGTTCTGTGGCCGCAAGGGAAGAGGCCGCCAGAGCGGTGCCGAGGCACACGATCTTGGCGGCCGTCTTGATCATTTTCCGATGGCTTCCAGCACGGCTTCGCCGAGACCCGCGGGGCTTTCGGCCACCACGATGCCTGCGGATTTCATCGCTTCGATCTTGCTTTCGGCGTCGCCCTTGCCACCCGCAACGATGGCGCCCGCATGGCCCATGCGGCGGCCCGGAGGGGCCGTGCGACCGGCGATGAAGCCGGCGGTAGGCTTCCAGCGGCCGCGCTTCTTCTCGTCGGCCAGGAATTGCGCGGCTTCTTCTTCCGCGGTCCCGCCGATCTCGCCGATCATGATGATCGATTGGGTCTCGTCATCGGCCAAGAACATCTCGAGCACGTCGATATGCTCGGTCCCCTTGATCGGATCGCCGCCGATGCCCACGGCGGTGGACTGGCCGAGGCCTGAGTCCGTCGTCTGCTTCACCGCCTCGTAGGTCAGCGTGCCGGAGCGGGAGACAACGCCGACCGAGCCGCGCTTGTGGATATGGCCGGGCATGATCCCGATCTTGCAGGCGTCCGGCGTGATCACGCCGGGGCAGTTGGGCCCGATCAGGCGCGACGACGAGCCTTCGAGCGCGCGCTTCACCTTCATCATGTCAAGCACAGGGATGCCTTCGGTGATGCAGCAGATGAAAGGGATCTCGGCGTCGATGGCCTCGAGGATCGAGTCGGCCGCAAAGGGGGGCGGCACGTAGATCACGGTGGCATCGGCCCCTGTGCGCTCGACCGCCTCGTGGCAGCTGTCGAAGACCGGCAGGTCCAGATGGGTCTGCCCGCCCTTGCCCGGCGTCACACCGCCAACCATCTGGGTGCCATACGCGATGGCCTGTTCGGAGTGGAATGTGCCCTGGGAGCCGGTGAAGCCCTGGCAGATGACCTTGGTGTTTTCGTCAATTAGAATGGCCATTGGTGTTATCCCTTCACCGCTTTGACGATCTTCTGAGCGCCGTCTTTAAGGTCGTCGGCGGCAATCACGTCGACGTCGGAGTTGTTGATGATGGCCTTGCCCTCTTCCACGTTGGTGCCCTCAAGCCGGACGACCAGCGGGACCTGGAGCCCGACCTCTTTCACGGCGGAGACCACGCCTTCGGCGATCACGTCGCAGCGCATAATGCCGCCGAAAATGTTGACGAGGATGCCTTTGACGTTGGGGTCAGAGGTGATGATTTTGAACGCCTCGGTCACCTTCTCCTTGGTGGCGCCGCCGCCGACATCAAGGAAGTTGGCGGGCTCGGCCCCGTAAAGCTTGATGATGTCCATCGTCGCCATGGCGAGGCCCGCACCGTTGACCATGCAGCCGATCTCGCCATCGAGCGCGATGTAGTTGAGGTCGTATTTGGAGGCGGCGAGCTCCTTGGGGTCTTCTTCCGTCGTGTCGCGCAGCTCGGCGATGTCGGCGTGGCGGTAGACCGCGTTGCCGTCAAAGCCCATCTTGGCGTCGAGGCATTTCAGATCGCCCTTGTCGGTCACGATCAGCGGGTTGATCTCGAGCATCTCCATGTCTTTTTCGGTGAAGAGCTTGTAGAGCGTACCCATCAGCGCCACGCATTGCTTGATCGCGCCGCCCTGCAGGCCAAGCGCGAAGGCGATGCGGCGGCCGTGGTAGGGCATGTAGCCCGTGGCCGGATCGACGGAGAAGCTGAGGATTTTTTCAGGGGTCGACGCGGCGACCTCTTCGATGTCCATGCCGCCCTCGGTCGAGCAGACAAAGGACACGCGGCTGGTCTGGCGGTCGACGAGCAGGGCGAGATAGAGCTCTGTTTCGATGCCGGAGCCGTCTTCGATATAGATGCGGTTGACCTGCTTGCCGGCGGGGCCGGTCTGGTGGGTCACGAGGGTGCGGCCGAGCATCTTCTTGGCCTCATTGGCGGCCTCTTCGACGGATTTGGCAAGGCGCACACCGCCTGCTTCGCCCGCATCTGCTTCCTTGAACTTGCCCTTGCCGCGGCCACCGGCGTGGATTTGTGCTTTGACGACCCAGAGGGGCCCATCCAGCTCGCCTGCGGCGGTTTTTGCATTTTCGGCGGCGAGCACGACGCGGCCATCCGAGACGGGGGCGCCGTAGGAGCGAAGAAGGGCCTTCGCCTGATATTCGTGGATGTTCAAAACTCTCTCCTTGAGCCAGGGGGTCGACGCAGTGTTGACACGCCGCATGGCCCGCGCAAACGTCCAATGTGACGCAGCGGCCAGAAAACCGACATTTGTGATCACACGCCAAAAAACTGTGATCACAAATATTGTCGACGGGGCGAATCGCGAAAGGCATTGACGCCACTGGACCGCCCAGTGACTTATAAATCATGAATGTTTCCAACAGAATTGCCGTGCCCCATGGCTAAGCCAAGCTGGGGCGTCGTGGGCACCATGGATGAGCCGCCGGAGCTCATTGTGGCCCATGCGGCCCACCACCTTTGGGCGGGCGCGCGGGAGGTGCATGTCTATCTCGATCGCGATGACGCGCGCACCCGCGCACTGCTGGCCCAGCTTGATGGCGTTGTCGTCACCGTCGCCGACGAGGCCTACTGGCGGGGTGAGTTCGATATCAAGGTGCCGAAGACCCACCAGCGCCGCCAGACGCTGAATGCCACCCATGCCTACCAGCGGTGCGGGGTGGACTACCTGCTGCATCTCGACGCCGACGAGTTCGTGCATCAGGCGCATCCGCTGGAGGGCGAGTTGCAGCGCCTCGCCCGGCGCGACCCGACGCATTACCTGAGTCTGCCGAACCTTGAGCGGGTCTGGCTGGACGGGGAGGATCAAGACGCGATGTTCTCGCCACATTTCCGCGCCTCTACCAAACGGATGGAGGGTGATTTCGCCGGGCTGACCCATGACGGCGCGGGGCTGACCCGCTTCGGGCTGACGGGGCATAGCGAGGGCAAGGCCTGCTCTCCGACCGGGCATGACTATGTGCTGGGCATCCACCGCCCGCATCACGACACGGAACGGCCGTGGACCTTCCCGGGCATGAAGCGGTCGCGGTCCTCGGTGCTTTTGCATTTCGACGGGATGACGCGGCTGCACTGGGTCTACAAGCGGCTGCGCAAGCGGCTTTTCCGCGCGATCCAGGTGGGCCAGCCGATCACCGAGCAGATGCAGGCGCAGATCGACGCCATAAATGCGGCGGGGGGCGACCTGCCCGCGGCCAACGCGCTGCATGACCGGATCAAGGTGCTGGGGCCTGCGCTAACGGGCGGGCTGGAGCAGGAAGATCTGTCCTACCGGATCGAGTTTGACCCTCGCCGGGCAGTGGAGGCGCTGTTGCCGCAGGTGCAGCTCGACCTGTCTGCGGCAATGTTTGATGCATGGTTGATCGCGCAAAAGCGCGATGTGTTTGCAGAGCTGGGGGTCAGGATTTGACGGGCAAGGCGCGTCGACGCGCCTTTTCAAGCGCCTTCCAAGGCGCTTGCCCCGCTCACGAAAAAGGCCCACGCGGATGCGCGGGCCTTTTCCTTCAAACCGTCTGAACTCAGGCGAGCGAGCCGTCGATTTCCTTGCAGGCGGCCACAAGGCCCTTCACCGCGTCGACGGACTTGTCGAACATGGCCTGCTCGTCCTTGGTCAGGTTGATCGCCACCACACGCTCAATGCCACCTTTGCCGATTACCGTGGGCACACCCACGTAGAAGCCGTCGAGGCCGAAGGCGCCGTCCACATAGGCCGCACAGGGCAGGACGCGCTTTTGGTCCTTGAGGTAGCTTTCGGCCATCTCGATGGCCGACGTGGCGGGCGCATAATAGGCCGAGCCGTTGCCCAGGAGGCCCACGATCTCGGCACCGCCGTCGCGGGTGCGCTGGACGATCGCGTCCATCTTCTCTTGCGTGGTCCAACCCATCTCAACGAGGTCAGGCAGTGGGATGCCCGCGACGGTGGAATAGCGGGTCAGCGGCACCATCGTGTCGCCATGGCCGCCAAGCACGAAGGCGGTGACATCCTTCATGGACACGTCGAACTCGGAGGCCAAGAAGTGGCGGAAACGCGCGCTGTCGAGCACGCCTGCCATGCCGCAGACCTTCTCATGGGGCAGGCCGGAGAACTCACGCAGGGCCCAGACCATCGCGTCGAGCGGGTTGGTGATGCAGATCACGAAGGCGTTCGGCGCGTTGGCGGCGATGCCTTCGCCCACGGATTTCATCACCTTCAGGTTGATGCCCAGCAGGTCATCGCGGCTCATCCCCGGCTTTCGCGGCACGCCTGCGGTCACGATGCACACATCGGCGCCCGCGATATCGGCGTAATCGGTGGTGCCTTTCAGCGTGGCGTCAAAATGCCCGGTCGGGCCGGCCTCGGCGATGTCGAGCGACTTGCCTTGCGGGGTGCCGTCGGCGATGTCGAACAGGACGACGTCGCCCAGCTCTTTCAGCGCAACAAGGTGGGCAAGGGTGCCGCCGATCTGTCCGGCGCCGATCAGGGCGATTTTGGGTCTGGCCATGGGGTATGGTCCTTGGTTCTCGTTGATGTTGGGGGCGAGGGGTAGCGTCTGGGGGCGGCTCGCGCAAGGCTCCAGCGCTGCGCTGCGGCGCAAAGTGATCGCTGCGCCGGCGCGGCTTGCGCGTTTAGCTGTTGAAACCGCCCGCTTTTTTGGCTCAGGGTCGCGTCATGGAGTTCGACGCCCTCTTCTTCGCCTTTGCGCTGCCGGCTGCCTTTATCTCCGGCGTGGCCAAAGGGGGCTTTGGCGGCGGGGCGGCCTTTGTGGCCACTGCGATTCTGGCGCTGTTTCTGGAGCCCGCGGTGGCGCTTGGCATCATGCTGCCGCTCTTGATGATCGAGGATATCGCCACCCTGCGACCCTTCTGGGGCAAATGGCACTGGCCGTCGGCAAAGGCGCTGATCATCGGCGGCGTGCCTGGAGTGGCGCTGGGCGCGCTTCTCTACAAGGCGACCAATCCGGACGTGCTTCGGGTGCTGATCGGGGCGATTTCGCTGGGCTTCGTGGCCTTCCAGCTGGCGCGCTCGCGCGGCTGGCTGGCGGTCGAGGAGACCGGGTTCAACATGCGCCAAGGCCTGATTGCGGGCGTGGTGTCAGGGTTTACCAGCTTCGTCAGCCATGCGGGTGGCCCGCCCACGGCGATTTTCCTGCTGTCACAGGGGCTCGGCAAGACGACCTATCAAGCGACAGCGGTCATCACTTTCTGGGTGATCAACGCGATGAAGGCTGTGCCTTACGCCTTTCTTGGCGTGTTCACGTGGGAGACCCTTAAAGCCACCGCCTATATGACGCCGATGGGGCTGATCGGGGTCGCAGTCGGGGTCTACGCGCACCGGGCTTTGCCGGAACGCGTGTTCTTTCAGATCACCTATGCGCTGCTGGTCGGTGCCGGCTGCAAGCTGATCTATGACGGCCTGATCTAGGTCGGTGCGCCGAGGGACGCGGGCAGTTCTTCTTCCACCGCTTCGAAACTTGTGCCAGCGGCCACGAGGCAGGTAATGCCATTGGGATGCGTCACGGTGATCGTCCACGACCCGCTGTTGTCGGAGGCGTGAAGTTCCACAATTCCGCTATTTGCGGCAAGGCCCATGGAGCGGCGCGTCTCGCCGTACTTGCCGGTGAGCTTTTCCAGCACGACTTCGCGCTTGGCGCACATGTTGCGTTGCTGGGCCGCGGCCATATCCGTGGCCATCAGCAGCGCGGCGAAGCCGAAAGACAGTCCGAAAAGTTGCTTCTTCATAGTGTCATTCCTTTGCAAAAGGCAGCGCAGCTTTGGCGCGCCGGGTCAAAGAGGCGTTGGATCGAAATGCAACCGTTCAGGTCAATTGAGCTTCGCGTCCAGTTCGGACGGGCATCTGACGCAACGGGGCCAATCCTGCGTCGCGACCCGCCAAGATCGCGTTAACGGGCCGTGCGCAGCCCATGGTTTCTCATTCCTTTTTATTGAAAACTTGAGATAATTCAGATGCGGTCCGCAACGCGCGGGCGGATTTCTCTGCGCTGCGGCGGAACATTGCTTGCAGTGGCAGCACGGGTGTGATGAGTAACAAAATTACAAAACAGGAGTTGGATTCGATGCAAAACGTCGCGCAGCCTTATCGTTCAGTTCTCTACATCCCCGGCTCCAAGCCGCGTGCGCTGGAAAAGGCCAAGACCCTTGCGGTGGATGCGATCATCTTCGACCTCGAAGATGCGGTCGCCCCGGATGAGAAGGTCGCGGCACGGGAGCTGCTCGCGCAGACCCTGCGCGACACCGATTACGGTCCGCGCAAACGCATCGTTCGGGTCAATGGCGCGGACACAGAATGGGGCGCGGATGATGTGGCGACCTTTATTGACGTCGCGCCCGACGCGATCCTGCTGCCGAAGGTCGAACAGCCCACACAAGTTGCGGCGCTTTCGGGACTGTTGAAGGGCGACACGACGATCTGGGCGATGATGGAGACGCCGCGCGGCATTCTGAATGCGGCCCAGCTGGCGGCGGCGCCCAAGATGGAAGGCTTCGTGATGGGCACGAATGACCTCGCCAAAGATTTGGGCTCGCGCGGACGCGCAGCGATGATGACAAGCCTGCAGCTATGCCTGCTGGCCGCCCGGGCCGAGGGGCTGGTCTGCGTTGACGGCGTTTACAACGCGTTCAAGGACGAGGACGGGCTGCGCGCCGAATGCGAAGAGGGCCGGGACATGGGATTTGACGGCAAAACGCTGATCCACCCGGCGCAGGTGGCTATCGCCAACGAGGTCTTTGGGCCGAGCGAGGAGGAGCTGGACCTCGCCCGCCGCCAGATCGACGCGTATGCGCAAGCCAAGGCCGATGGGCAGGGCGTGGCAGTTGTGGATGGCAAAATCGTGGAAAACCTGCATGTTGAGACGGCAACGCGGCTGCTGGCCAAGGCGGACGCCATCAAACTGCTGGAGAGCGCATGACACTTCTCATTCTGGGGCTCGTCCTTTGGACGGCCGCCCATTTCTTCAAACGTGTGGCGCCAGACGCGCGCGCGCGCCTTTCGGACAAGATGGGCGACGCCTCGAAAGGGCTGTTCGCTGTGCTGATCGTGGCGTCGGTTGTGCTGATGGTGATCGGGTATCGCGGCAGTGAATTCGTGCCTGTCTGGTACCCACCCAGCTTCATGGGCCATATCAACAATCTGCTGATGCTGCTGGCCTTCTACATCTACGGCGCGTCCGCGGCGAAGCCCGCGAAGGTCTGGATCGGCACCAAGATCCGGCACCCGCAGCTGGTCGGTTTCTCGATTTGGGCCGTGGCGCATTTACTGGCCAATGGCGATCTGTCCTCGATCATCCTGTTCGGTGGTCTGCTGGTCTGGGCGCAAATCTCGATCCAAATGATCAACGGGCGCGAGGGGCCGTGGCATGTCCCCGCCCAAGCGCCGATCAAGAAAGAGATCACGCTGGTCGTCATCACACTGGTGCTCTACAGCGTCGTCTCGGGCGTCCATATCTGGCTGGGCGTGAACCCGTTCGGAGGCGTCTGAGCCATGAAGATCTACCGCCTGCTGACCGAGGAAGACACCTCGGCCTTTTGCCACAAGGTGTCCGAGGCCCTGTCCAAGAGGTGGGAGCTTTATGGCGACCCGACCTACGCCTTTGATCACGCCAACGGGATCATGCGCTGCGCGCAGGCAGTGACCAAGGAGATCGACGGGGACTACCACCCCGACATGAAGCTGGGGCAGCAATAATGAGCAAGACCAATCCGGGCCGCTTCTTTGAAGACTATACCGTGGGCGAGGTGATCGAGCACGCGGTGCCGCGCACCCTGTCGGGCGGCGAACGAGCGCTGTACCACGCGCTCTATCCGGCGCGCGGGGCGTTTTACTCGTCCGATGAGTTTGCGCGCGATTGTGGCCTGCACGAGGCCCCGCTGGACGATCTGATCGCGTTTCACACGGTGTTCGGCAAGACGGTGCCCGATATCTCGCTCAATGCGGTGGCCAATCTGGGCTATGCGGAGGGGCGGTTCCTGAAGCCCGTGCATCTGGGCGACACGCTGACCGCGCGGTCAGAGGTGATCGGGGTCAAGCAGAACTCCAACGGTAAGACCGGAGTGGTCTATGTGCGCACGACGGGCACTAATCAGCTGGGCGAGGACGTGCTGTCTTACGTGCGCTGGGTGATGGTGCGCAAAGGGAAGCTGGATGCCGCCGCGCCGGACACGGTGGTGCCAGAGCTGGCCGATGCCGTCGCTGCGTCCGATCTGGTGGTGCCGGAGGGGCTGGATTTCTCGGGCTACAACTTTGCCCAAAGTGGCGAGCCGCACCGGCTGGGCGACTACGAGGTGGGCGAGAAGATTGACCATGTCGATGGCGTGACGATTGAAGAGGCCGAGCATATGCTCGCCACGCGGCTGTGGCAGAACACGGCGAAGGTGCATTTCGATGTGACCAACCGCGAAGGCGGGCGCCTGATCTATGGCGGCCACGTGATCTCGCTGGCGCGCGCGCTGTCGTTCAACGGCCTTGCAAATGCACAGATCATCGTGGGTCTCAATGCGGGCGCCCATGTGAACCCGTGCATGGCGGGCGACACGGTCCGCGCGTGGTCCGAGGTGCTGGACACCGCCGAGACCGGCGTCGACGGGGTGGGGGCGATCCGGCTGCGGTTGGTGGCCCACCGGCCGGAGGCGGAGCCGTTTGCGCTGCGGGGTGAGGACGGCAAGTACCTGCCCGGCGTGCTGCTGGACCTCGATTACTGGGCGCTGATGCCGCTTTAGGGTGATGGGTCAATGACCCATCCTACGGCGCGGCGCAGACCAAAATTCTTAAAATTGCCCGATTATCTTTCGCGATTTCGACACAATTGCGGTGGATTCTGCTGATTGTAGAAACACCACAAAGGGACGGAGCGCGACATCTGCGCCGGGACACACGATGAGAGTATTCGAGCAAACGGCGCGCGCCTCCTGGACCACTCCGGTGCCAGCTGAATTCTATGAGCCTTACAAGCTTGGCCAGTATTCCGAGGATCGCATCCAGAATGTGATGTGGAAATATCTCTCCCACGAGCAGAACATCGAACGGGCCTGGGTGCGGATCAACCATCACATGCCCGAGACCTTGAACGCGGATAAGCCTCTGGATATCCTCGAGTTTTCCACCGCCCACGGTGCGATGCTGGAGGTGTGGCGGCGCGAAGGCCACAGGGTTGTCGGCACCGATTTCGCCTGGACCTCGGAAGATGGTGCAAACGTGAAGCACAAGGGGGTGCGCAAGCCGTGGCACCAAAAGCTGCTTGGCGAGGTGCGGCGACAGTCGCATGAGGGCACGCCGGGCAAGAAGATCATCGAGGGCTGGCCCTATCAGCCGATCATCGAGTCTCTCGGTCTCGATGTCCGGCTCTTTGACGGCGGCGTCCGCCCGTACCCGTTTAAGGACAAGAGCTTCGACGTGGTGTGCTGTTTTCAGGCCATCGAGGCCTATTCCGAGCCGGAAGGCTGGCTGGACACAATCCGGGAATTCTGCCGGATTTCGCGCAAATCAATCGTGGTTGGCTTCAACCCCCTGCCGGTCGAGACCGCCGAAACCCAGGACCGCATTGAGGCGGCGCGTATCGCGTGGCTCGACCTGCAGCGCTTCAACGAATTGGGCTTCCGCACGACCTTCTTTGAGATCGGCCAGACCCGCCGCGGCATCCACCCGACCGTGTGCAAGCTGATGGCGGTCTAGGCCCGCTCGACTGATCATCATAATTTGAGAACACATCGCCCGCGAAGGCTGTAGGTTGGTCGGCATGCGTCTGCCGATCCTCTCTTGTCTTTGGGCACTCTCGTGCACCGCGCCTGCGATGGCCTGCGAGCTGGCGCTGGTGCTGGCGGTCGACGTGTCCGGCTCCGTCGATCAACGCGAGTACCGGGTGCAGATGGAGGGCCTCGGCGCCGCACTGGCCGACAGCGCCGTGACAGAGGCACTGGTCGTGGCCGAGGCGAAAGTCATGCTGCTGCAATGGACCGGGGCTTCGCGCCAGCGCGTCTCGATCCCCTGGACCCACATCACCGATTTCGAGCGCGCCGACGCCCTGGCGGAGCGGGTGGCCAAGACACAGCGGGTCTGGCGCAATTTCTCGACCGCGATTGGGGAGGCGGTGGGCTTCTCGCTCACCCATTTTGACGCCGTTCCGGAATGCACGCGGCGGGTGGTCGATGTCTCGGGCGACGGGTACTCGAACGAGGGCGTGCCGCCCGAAGAGATGAAGGCCGCAGCCCTGCGCCAAGGTGTGACGATTAACGGTCTGGCGATCGAGGCGAGCGAGGCGGAGCTGACCGCCTATTACCGCCGCAACCTGATCGTAGGCCCGGGCAGTTTTGCCATGAAGGCCGATGATTTCGAGGACTACCCCCGCCGCATCCGCGAGAAGCTGCTGCGCGAGATTACAAAACAGGTCGCCGTGCTGGACCCCTGAGCTGTAACGTGCCATTTGTGATCACACGCTGAGATCCCGTGATCACATCGCGAGAAAATGTGCCCAAATGCGCCAAAACATCGCGGCTAGCTCCATTCCGCGCTCGTGACTCACTCTATTAATCGTCTAATGTCATAGCAGAAATATCGTAGCCAACACGAAAAGGACGGGTAGCCCATGGCCGACGTCAACCGCGGCGACAGACCCCTGTCGCCCCATCTTACCATTTACCGCCCGCAATGGACGTCGATGACGTCGATCCTGACCCGCATCACCGGCAACGCCCTGATCGTGGCGTCGCTCATGATCGTGTGGTGGTTCCTCGCGGCGAGCTACGGCGAGGATTATTTCGCGACGGCCAACGCGGTGCTGACCTCGTGGTTTGGCGATCTGGTGCTGTTCGGCTCGCTCTGGGCGATCTGGTATCACTTCCTGGCCGGACTGCGGCATCTCTATTGGGACAGCGGTCGGGGGTTCGACCTCGATGAGGCCCAAAAGCTCGCCTATGGTGTGGTGGGGGGCAGCATTGTGCTGACCATCCTGACCGCCTTGGCCTTGCAGTAAGGAGCGCGCAACAATGGCATATTTAACTGACCGCAAACGCGCGACGGGCATGGGTTCGGCCAAGACCGGGACCGATCACCACTGGTCGATGATGGTGTCGTCGGTGGGGCTCGCGATCCTGATCCCGATGTTCATCTTCACCTTCGGCTCGATCCTTGGCGCGCCGCATGCAGAGGTCGTCGCCTATTTTGGCCGGCCCTTCCCCGCGATCGTCGCCGCGCTGACTATCGTCGTCAGCATGATGCATTTCAAGAATGGTGTGCAGACGCTGCTGGAGGACTACGTGCACGGTACGGCGCGCAAGGTGTCGATCATCCTGTCGATCTGCCTGAGCTACGGTATCGCAGGCGTTGGCCTCTTCGCCATCGCCCGTCTCGCCCTATAAATCGGAGGCCCAGAAATCATGGCTGCTTACGAATACGAAGTTCACGAATATGATGTTGTCGTGGTTGGGGCCGGCGGCGCTGGCCTCCGCGCGACCCTTGGCATGGCCGAGCAGGGCCTGCGCACGGCCTGTGTGACGAAGGTTTTCCCGACCCGCTCCCATACGGTGGCGGCGCAAGGCGGCATCGCGGCGTCGCTGTCGAACATGGGGCCGGATCACTGGCAGTGGCACATGTATGACACCGTCAAAGGCTCTGACTGGTTGGGCGACACGGACGCGATGGAATACCTCGCCCGCGAGGCCCCCAAGGCGGTTTACGAGCTGGAGCATTACGGCGTCCCGTTCTCGCGCACCGAGAAGGGCGAGATCTACCAGCGCCCCTTCGGCGGTCACACAACCGAGTTTGGCGAAGGCCCGCCCGTGCAGCGCACCTGCGCCGCCGCTGACCGGACCGGCCATGCGATCCTTCACACACTCTACGGCCAGTCGCTGAAGAACAACGCCGAGTTCTACATCGAGTATTTCGCCATCGACCTGATCATGAATGATGAGGGCGTCTGCACCGGCGTTCTGTGTTGGAAGCTCGACGATGGCACGCTGCACCTGTTCTCCGCCAAGATGGTCGTGCTGGCCACCGGCGGCTACGGGCGTGCTTACTTCTCGGCGACCTCGGCTCATACCTGCACCGGCGACGGTGGCGGCATGGTGGCGCGAGCCGGCCTGCCGCTGCAGGACATGGAGTTCGTGCAATTCCACCCCACCGGAATTTACGGCGCGGGCTGCCTGATCACCGAAGGCGCGCGGGGCGAGGGCGGCTACCTGACCAACTCCGAAGGCGAGCGCTTCATGGAGCGGTATGCGCCCACGTACAAGGACCTCGCGTCCCGCGACGTGGTCTCGCGCTGCATGACGATGGAGATCCGCGAAGGCCGCGGCGTGGGCGAGAATGGCGACCACATCCATCTGCACCTCAATCACCTGCCGCCGGAGACGCTGAAACTGCGTCTGCCGGGCATCTCGGAAAGCGCGCGTATCTTTGCGGGTGTCGACCTGCACAAGGAGCCGATCCCGGTGCTGCCGACGGTGCACTATAATATGGGCGGCATCCCGACCAACTATTGGGGCGAGGTGCTGGCCCCGACGAAGGACGACCCCGACCGGGTCTCGCCGGGCCTTATGGCCGTGGGCGAGGCGGGTTGCGCGTCGGTCCATGGCGCGAACCGCCTTGGCTCGAACTCGCTCATTGACCTCGTGGTCTTTGGTCGCGCAGCGGCCATCCGCGCCGCGGAGGTGGTCAAGCCCGGCGCGCCGAACCCGACGATGCCGAGCCGCGCGATCGAGGCTGCGCTGGACCGCTTCGACGGGCTGCGCCACGCCAAGGGCCACATGCCCACCGCCGAGCTGCGTCTGGAGATGCAGAAGACCATGCAGGAAGACGCAGCCGTTTTCCGCACCGACAAGACCCTCGCCGAGGGTGTCGAGAAGATGGAAGGCGTCGCGGGCAAGATGGACGACGTCCAGGTCTCCGACCGCTCGCTGGTGTGGAACTCCGACCTGATGGAGACGCTGGAGCTCGCCAACCTGATGCCCAACGCGGTCGCCACCATCGTGGCCGCCGAGGCGCGCAAGGAAAGCCGCGGGGCCCACGCCCACGAGGACTACCCGGACCGCGACGACGAGAACTGGCGCAAGCACTCGCTGACGTATTTCAAGGGCCACAAGGCCTCGCTGGATTACCGCGGCGTGCATCTTGACCCGCTGACCTCGCATAACGAGGGCGGTATCGACCTGAAGAAAATCGCGCCCAAGGCCCGCGTCTACTGATGCGTTGGCTGGCCGTGGCTCTTGTGGCTGTGGCCTGCGCGCCTGCTCCGGTCTCACCCGAGCGGGCGGCAGAGTTGTGTCGCAATGAGCCGGGGCTGGCGGACGGGGTGTCGGGCAATGTCGGCGTCGGGGTGGGCTCTGGCGGCGGCAAGGCGAAAGGCTCAATCGTGCTGACCGACCGGGTGTTCAACCCGGAAGACCCGCAAGACGCGTTCGAGGCCTGCGTGCGCCGCAAGGTCAATGGCGAGCCGGACCCGACCCGCTTTGGCATCACGATCGGAGCCTCTACATGATGCGTTATCTTCCTGTCCTGGCCCTTGCCGCCTGTGGCGCTGCGGTACCCTTGGACGAGCCGACCCAAAGTTCCGAGCAGGCGATTGCGCGTTTCGTCGCCGATGTGGCCTTCGACAAATCGCCCGCCGAGCAGGCCGCGATTGCCAATTGCGGCGCACAGAACACCACGACGGAAGAGCTGCAATTTCTTGCCGGGGTTGAGGTGCTGGATGCGTCGACCACCGGAATGATCTCGGAGATCATGACGCGCGAGGGCACGCTTCTTTGCATGGAAAGCAACGGGGTATCGCTATAGCCGATCTGGCCGACATACGCCGCGCTGCGCGGGAGGAGGGCTTTGCGCTCCACCCGATCAAGACGCGCCCACCTTACCTGAAGGGCTACGGGTTTACGCCTGATTGCGTGATTGACGTGGGCGTGCATGACGGCACGCCGTGGCTCTACAAATCCTTTCCCGATGCGCATTTCGTGCTCGTCGACCCGCAGGCGGAATGCGAAGGCGTCGTGCGCCGAGGCGTCTCGCCCAAATCGTGGGATTTCCGCGCGGTGGCTTTAGGGGCCGCGCCGGGCAAGGCGATGTTGAACGTGCCGGAGACCGAACCGGGCAAAGGCGGCGCAATGGCCAGCCTGATGGAGCGCACCGACAAGCTGGCCGACAGCTTTACGGACGTGGCCCAGCGGGAAGTGCCGGTAATCACGCTCGACACGATGGCCGCTGATCTGCCGGGACGGTTGGGCCTGAAGATCGACACCGAAGGGTTCGAACCGGACGTGTTGAAGGGCGGGGCAGAGACGTTGAAGCGCTGCGATTTCGTGATCCTCGAGATGTCGGTGACCCACCGTTTCAAAGACGTCGCGCCCCCGTCGCAGGTGATCGCCCTGCTGGCTGAAGCGGGTCTCGAGTTCCGCGACGTGCTGGCCGTGGCCGCCAATGCAGGCAAGAAGGCGCAGCCGCGCCATATGGACGTTCTGTTCACGCGGTGGATGCAATGAGGTGGCTCTTGATCCTTGTGATGCTGCTGGCGGCATGCGGCGAGGACGGCATCGCCGACCAGATCGCGCGGGCCGAGGCCAAGGATGCCGTGCGCCCCGTGCTGCAACAGCGCTTCCCGGGCGTGCCGCTGGAGCCCGCCACCGATTGCGTCATCGACAATGCCAGCGCGGGCGAAATCCTGCGGCTCGCGCGCGCGGGCGTCACAGGGCTCGGCCCCGAAGAGACACAGCTGGTGGTCGAGATCGCCACCCGCCCTGAGACGATTGAATGTTTACTAAAAGACGGGCTGGCCCCGTTCCTGATCCCGAAAGGCTAGACTGTGAAGAAGACTATTCTGCTGCCCCTCCTGTTGCTTGCCGCCTGCGCCGAGCGTGGTCCGGCCGTGCCGTCGCAACCTGGCATGAACCTCGCCGATGCGCGGCAGGCGTTCTATTCCTGCCTGCCAGAGGCACCGCGCAGTGGCCAGAACGCCGTGGTCGGCAGCTATGTCTCCAGCGTGCTGTTTGGCGGTATCATCATCGGCCCGATTGGTGTGGCACTGAATGAAGATCAGATTAGATATAATGGCGAGGCGGGCGGCGTGGACCGCTGCCTGCGCAAGCGCGGCTACCAGCGCCGTGTTCTGACCGACGCGGAGATCGCCGCCGTGAATTCCAGTACTCCCGCAACGCGCGGGCGCCTGCTTAACCACCTTGTCGGTGGCGGCGCGCTCGACACATTTGCTTCATCCTGAAGGAGGCATTCTTATGGTTCAACTGACCCTGCCCAAGAACTCCCGGATCACAACCGGCAAGACCTGGCCCAAGCCCGAGGGCGCCACGAACGTGCGCAAGTTCCAGATCTATCGCTGGAATCCCGATGACGGCAAGCAGCCGCAGGTCGACACCTACTTTGTTGACATGGACAAGTGCGGCCCGATGGTTCTGGACGCGCTGATCAAGATCAAGAACGAGATCGATCCGACGTTGACCTTCCGCCGGTCCTGTCGGGAAGGCATCTGCGGGTCCTGTGCGATGAATATCGACGGGATCAACACGCTGGCCTGCATCTACGGCATGGATGAGATCTCCGGCGACGTGAAGATCTATCCGCTGCCGCACATGCCGGTGGTCAAGGACCTGATCCCCGACCTGACCCATTTCTATGCCCAGCATGCCTCGATCATGCCGTGGCTGGAGACCAAGACCAACACGCCCGCGAAAGAGTGGAAGCAATCGGTCGAGGATCGCGAGAAGCTTGACGGGCTCTATGAGTGCGTGATGTGCGCCTGCTGCTCGACCTCGTGCCCGAGCTACTGGTGGAATGGAGACCGCTACCTTGGGCCGGCAGCTTTGCTGCATGCCTATCGCTGGATTATCGACTCGCGCGACGAGGCGACTGGCGAGCGTCTGGACGAGTTGGAAGACCCGTTTAAGCTATACCGCTGCCACACGATCATGAACTGCGCTAAGACCTGCCCGAAGGGTCTTAATCCGGCGAAGGCGATCGGCTCTATCAAGAAGATGATGGTGGAGCGTCAGGTTTAGCCTGAATGAGTTCAAAAAAAAAGCCCCCCGGCCTTGCGGCGCGGGGGGCTTTTTTGTGTCTTTAGATATTCACGTTGTCGAGCGTCGTGATCGTCGGCGCCTCGAACTCGGAGCTGTCTTGGCTCACGCCCGCCGTGTCACAGCCGGCCAGAACGGCGGAGGCTGCGAGGAAAAACAGGATGTGGGTTTTTTTCACGCGTTTCATGTCATGTCTCCTTTTGTTTGGAGAAGTAACGCGTTTGGTGCCGCCTGGTTCCGCACTGCGGCAATCTGCGCGTCCGGGTGCGTTTGAGCGCGTCGGATCGGGGTTCCGTTCAACAGAAGCGACAGGAGCGGGCTGCGTTTGACCACCACGTGATGCACCGGCAGCTTGATCGCGAGCGTGCAGATGATCAGCGCTGCGAAAAGCGCGCCCTCGCTCAGGCCGAGCCACATTAGCGGGCCGACCAAGGCATGAAGGACCAGCCACTGCATCACATAGGTCGTCAAAGCGCCCTCGGACACGATGGCCCATGCGCGGGTCGGAGTGTTGGCGAAGCGGCGGAACGCCCAGAGCAGCGCAAAACTGATCGCGACCGAGCTTGAGGCGATCCGCGCGGCATGCAGCATATGGTGCAGGGTCGTGCCTTGCGCGGCCCATCCGTCGATCATGGCCAGCCAGAACATTCCCGCGATGACGAAGGGGAAAGGGCCGGGCCGATGGCATGCTTCCCACGCGGCAGGGTGGTGAAACAATGCGAGCCCAAGCACGAAGGCCCAGGCATATTTCACCAGACCGTCCAGTGGGACCGGCAAATCCAGCGTGATTGTTGCGGCAAGGCTCATTTGAATTGTGACGACTGCCAGCGTAATGGCGGTAGGCCAAAAAGCCTGGGGTAACCGGGCGGCGCAAGCGCGAGCGATCCGCGCCCACATTTCCGATCGAAGGGTGCGAAACAGGAGAGGCACGGCGCAGGTAAATGCCATAAGCGCGAACAAAAACCATAGATGCACAAACAACCGGCCGGACGTGGCCCGTGCCCAGACATCGCTGGCCCATGCGGTGGAAAAGCCGTCATGGATCACGGCGAGAGTTAGGGGGTTAATCAGCACAAGGCCAGTGGCCAGCGGCCAGGCCAAACGCCTAAGGCGCGCGCGTAAATGCGGCCATATCGGCCCGCCGGGCAGGGTCTGACCCATCACGTAGCCCGAGATAATGAAGAACGTGCCCATGCAGAAATTGTAGATGAACACCGCGTAGAAGGCGGCGGGGGCGTAGTCGATCAAGTAATACGCATGCAACACCACGACGAACACCATGCAGATGGCGCGCAGATGGTCGAGATAGGTGATCCGCATGTCTTTTGCCCCTTTCACCCGGCGGTTTACCGGCAAAATCGGCCAAAAGTTTGGCGCTTATGCGTTGTCCTCATACGGGTGCGTGGCGATCACAGACCAATGGAACAGCATGTAGAAGACCAGCGGCAGTGCCGCATGGGCGACGATCCATTCCGCCGCATTCAGGGTATAAGCCGCATAGGCATAGGCCACACCAAGCCCCGCACAGCGCAGAATTTGCCACCGCGCGGCATTGGCGTGACCCTCTGTACCCCAATCCTCGGCCCTCCAGCCCAAGCGGTCATACATCGTCGGGTCGAGCCAAAGAACAAAGGCATACATCAACCCCATGGCGAACATGCCAAGGCTGATGCCGATCTGAAGGGTTGAGGCGGGCAGGAAATGCGCAAGGGCGGATAGGGACATCAAGACGCACGCGACTGTGATGGCCGAGGTGATATCGCGATCCTTCGGCTCGAAGAAGGCGGGTGACAGCGCGCGAAGCCCCGTCGTCAGAAGCCCCGCCAGAACCGCAACATTCAAGGCCCCTAGCCCTGTCCAGGGCTCAATCGCGCGCGCAATCAAGAAGGTAATCACGATCGCCGCGCCGCGCGCGAGCAGGCGCCACGGCACTGAAATGGGTGTTGTCAGCAGCACGTAGAGTGAGATTAACGGGCGTCGCATAGGTCATATATGGTGACCTATAGGGCAAAACCGAAGGAAACAAACTGTTCCGGGCGTTCAGCAGTAGCGCTCGACACCCACAATTTGCCCGTCAGAGTACCGGTCCCCATGTGCCCAGCCGATCGGCAGCAAGCGGTTGATTTCATGGCGATCCTCATCTGTAAAGCGGATTGCCTCGCCCTCCGCCAACTGTTGCAGATGGGCGCGGCTGCGGGTGCCCGGGATCGGGATCAGATGCGCGCCCTGATCCAGCGTCCAGGCAATCGCCGCCCCCGCCGGGGACCACCCGCGCGACGCGCAAAAGCGCCGGAACCCGTCGATCATGGCGCAATTGGCCTTGAAGTTTTCAACCTGAAACCGCGGCTGGGGTTTGCGAAAATCGGTGTCAGCAAAGGTGGCGGGGTCGGGGAAGCGGTCCGCGAACATGCCGCGGGCGACGGGTGAGAAGGGCACAAAGGCCACGCCCAGTTCCGCGCAGGTCTGGATCATGCCCAACTCGGGCTGCCGGGTCCACAGCGAGTACTCGCTTTGAACGGCCATCACCGGATGCACCGCATGAGCGCGGCGCAGGGTCGACGGTGCGATTTCCGAGAAACCAAAGCCGCCGATCTTGCCCTCGTCTATGAACTTCACCAGTGTTTCGACGACCTCCTCCACCGGGCGCTCGGCCTCGCGGCGGTGAATGTAGTAGAGATCCACATGATCCACGCCAAGCCGCCGCAGCGAGCCTTCGAGGGCCTTGCGCAGTTGGGCTTCGGAATTGTCGAAATGACGCGTTGGCTTGGGCACGATGCCACCCTTTGTGGCGATCTTGAAGCCGTGCCCGGGATTGGCCTTAAGATACGCGCCGATAACTTCTTCCGACCGGCCCATACCGTAAAGCTCGGCGGTGTCGAGGAAGTCCATGCCGTGCTCCCGCGCCGCATCGAGCGTGTCGTGCGAGGTCGCGATATCCGTCTCGCCATAAAAGCCCGCGAAGCTCATGCAGCCCAGCCCGACCGCGCCGACCTCTAACGCTCCAAGCTTGCGTGTCCTCATGCGAAGGCCGCTTCCAGCGCGATCTCGACCATGTCGCCGAAGCTCTTCTCGCGATCCTCGGCGGGAAGCGCCTCTCCCGTGATCAGATGGTCCGAGACCGTCAAAACCGCCAAGGCGCGTCGCCCATGGCGCGCGGCCAGATTGTACAGCTCTGCCGCCTCCATCTCGACGGCGAGGATCCCGTGGCGTGTCATCTGCTCGTTCAGATCGGGTCGCTCATCGTAGAAGACATCCGCCGAATAAATGCCGCCCACATGGGTCGTCACCCCGCGCGCCTCTGCGGCGTGGAAGGCGGCATGCAGCAGGCCCCAATCGGCGCAGGGGGCGTAGTTCAGCTCCTTGAAAATGCCGATGGAGGGGGTCGAGAGCGTCGAAGACGTCGCCGCCAAAATGACGTCCCGAATGCTCACTTTGTCCTGCATCCCGCCGCAAGATCCGATGCGGATCAGTGTCTGCGCGTCGTAATCCTTGATCAACTCATTGGCGTAGATCGACAGGGACGGCATGCCCATCCCGGACCCTTGGATCGAGACGCGATGGCCGTTCCACGTGCCGGTGAACCCAAGCATGCCGCGCACTTCGTTGATCAGCACGGCATCTTTCAGAAAGGTCTCCGCCGCCCACTTCGCGCGATATGGATCGCCGGGCATCAAAACGGTTTCGGCGATCTCGCCGGGCTTAGCTCCGATGTGGATGGTCATAGGGTGCTCTCCTCACATGGCATCCGCCTTGTTTAGCATCGCAACCCGAAAGGCGGAACCGCGAAGCTGGCTCAAGCTGCCTCTCCATTTGGTCACAAATACTCTGAGGGGAGGCCTTTGCGGCGGGGAGCGAAGCTCCCCGAGAGCAAAAATGATCGTGTGCGCGTAAGCGCTCATTTGAATCACATTACTCGGCAGCCACCTGCTGTGGATCCACCAGCGCGACCAGATCGACCATGATGCGGTTCAGCTCGAAATCCTTGGGGGTATAGACCTTCGACACGCCCATGGCGCGCAGGGAATTGGCGTCGTCTTCGGGGATGATACCGCCGACGACGACAGGGATATGGCCGAGCCCTGCGTCATTGAGCTGGCCCATCAGGTCTTTGATCAGCGGGATGTGCGAGCCCGACAGGATCGACAGCCCGATCACATGGGCCTCATCGGTTTGCGCGGCCTCGACAATCTCGGCGGGGGTCAGGCGAATGCCCTCATAGCTGATATCCATGCCGCAATCGCGGGCGCGGGCGGCGATCTGTTCGGCCCCGTTGGAATGGCCGTCGAGGCCGGGCTTGCCGACGAGGAACTTCAACCGGCGGCCCAGCTTGTCGGAGACGGCATCAACCTGCGCGCGGATTTCCTCAAGCCCTTCTGTGCGGTTCGACGGGTTGCGCGAGACGCCCGTGGGGCCGCGATACTGCCCGAAGGCCTGCCGGATCACGTCGCCCCACTCGCCGGTGGTCGCGCCAGCTTTCGCGGCTTCAATCGTGGGTGCCATGATGTTGGTGCCGTCGCGCGCAGCCGCACGCACTTTCTCCAGCGCGGCGGTGACAGACGTCTGGTCGCGCGCCTCCCGCCACGCGACCAGACGTGCCACCTGATCAGCCTCCGCATCTGCGTCGGCGACCATGATCGCCTCGTCGCCCGCGGTCAGCGGGCTTTCCTCGTGCTGCTGGTATTTATTGACGCCCACGACGGTGGTCTCGCCACTTTCGATGCCGCCCAGACGTTCGGCATTGGCCTCCACGAGGCGGGACTTCATGTACTCGATCGCTTCATTGGCGCCGCCCATGCCATCAATCGTGGCCAGCTCCGACCGGGCGCCGTCTTTCAGGGCCTCGACCTTGCGATCGACCGCGGGGTTGCCGTCAAACAGGTCCTCATATTCCAGCAAATCCGTCTCGAACGCCATGATTTGCTGCATCCGGAGCGACCATTGCTGATCCCAGGGTCGCGGCAGGCCCAACGCCTCGTTCCACGCGGGCAGCTGCACAGCACGGGCGCGGGCGCGTTTGGACAGAGTCACGGCGAGCATCTCGATCAGGATGCGATAGACATTGTTCTCGGGCTGCTGCTCTGTCAGGCCCAGCGAGTTCACCTGTACCCCGTAGCGGAAGCGGCGGAACTTGGGGTCCTCGACGCCGTAGCGCTCGCGGCAGATCTCGTCCCACAGGTCCACAAAGGCGCGCATCTTGCACATCTCGGTGACAAACCGGATGCCCGCGTTCACGAAAAACGAAATTCGGCCCACCATGGCCGGGAAATGTTCGGCGGGGACCTTGCCCTTGAGATCATCCAAAACCGCCGTTGCGGTGGCCAAGGCAAAGGCCAGTTCCTGCTCAGGCGTCGCACCGGCCTCTTGCAGGTGATATGAACAGACGTTCATCGGGTTCCATTTCGGCAGATGCGCGCGGGTATACGCGGCCACATCCGTAATCATCCGCAGGGACGGCTTGGGTGGACAGATATACGTCCCGCGCGACAGGTATTCCTTGATGATATCGTTTTGCACCGTGCCCTGCAGCGCGCTGACATCCGCGCCTTGCTCTTCGGCCACCGCGATATAGAGCGCCAGCAGCCACGGCGCGGTCGCGTTGATCGTCATCGAGGTGTTCATCTGATCGAGCGGAATGTCGTTGAACAACGTGCGCATATCCCCCAGATGCGCCACCGGCACGCCCACCTTTCCAACCTCGCCCTTCGCCAGCACGTGGTCGCTGTCGTAGCCCGTCTGCGTCGGCAGGTCGAAGGCCACCGACAGCCCCGTCTGCCCCTTCGCCAGGTTCCCCCGATAGAGCGCGTTCGAGGCCTTGGCCGTTGAGTGCCCGGCATAGGTGCGAAACAGCCAAGGGCGGTCTTTCTTCGGGGTCTCTGGGGTGTCGGACATGGGGCCTCGCTGGAATCGGTGCGGGTAATTATATTACTCCAGTGAGTTGATACTTGGAATAATATACCAATGTCAATTCGCTGCGTTGCAGAAACTGCACCTCGGAACCGTGATAGGCGGATTGCGTAACCATTGAGCGAACGCACCTTGAAAAGGCACCGTTCAGAACGCTCCCAAAAGGTCGGAATGTCCCATTGTAATCAGGCCGATGGACCGTGCCGGTGATATGTAGGGCTGTCCGCGATAGGTCTTTCCGTGGCTCGCGCCGTGCAGTATACGCCGCGCGAGCGGGGCCTGCGCCTCAAGTGAGAAGGCGCGCCCGATGGGACCGAAAGAGCTTATGTACGACATCAACAGTTTTCTCATCGCGGCCGTGCTGCTGGCCGCGATGGCCGGCGCCATGTGGGCCGGACGCCAGATCGGCAAGCGCGGCGCGCGGCACCACAATGAGGAGAGCAAGTCGCAGGCCTCTGCGGTGCAGGGCTCGCTTCTGGGTCTTCTGGCGCTGTTGCTGGGCTTTACCTTCTCGCTGGCCCTCAACCGCTTCGACGACCGCTCCCGCGCGGTTGTCGAAGAGGCGAATGCTATCGGCACGGCCTGGCTGCGCACGGATCTTTTGAGCGAACCGCGCGCGCAAGAGGCCAAGACCCTGATGTCGCGCTATGGCATCATCCGCGTTGAAGCAGGCCGTGTGCCCGCCAGCCAGGAGGAGCGACGCCTCGAGCTGATCGGTGCCGCCGAAGAGCTGTTTGCGAAGCTTTGGGCGGTCGCCAGCGCGGAGGCTGCCGAAACCCCCGGTCCGGTTGCCATGGGCTTTGCCGCCTCGCTCAACGACATGATCGACTCGCTCGGTGCGCGCGACGCGGCGATCAACCGCCACGTGCCGGAGCCTGTGCTGTTCTTGATGTTCGCGACGTTTGTTCTGCTGGGCGGGGTGCTGGGCTACAATTCGGGGCTGACGCAGGTGAAGGCCGGGTTTCCGATCTATGCGATGTTGTTGCTGATCGTGGCGTTGGTCTTCATGATCATCGACCTCGACCGGCCAAGGCGGGGCCTGATCGAGGTGAATCAGACGGCGATGGTGGCGGTTTCGGATGCAATGATGCCGTAGCGCGCCCGCCACGATTGCCGCACCCAACCGCTGCGCCCCATTTACCGACGCGGCAATCCCTGCCACGCTGCCGGGCATGTTTACGACTGTCGAGCTGCCCGTCTGGGCCTTGATCCTGATGGGCCTGCTGGCGGCGGTGACCGCGGCCTCACATTTCCTGTTTCCTTCCGTGCGATGGTTCTTCCGACGCCGTGCGGAGCGCGTGGTGGCCCGGCTGAACACGAGGCTGGCCCGGCCGATCCAACCCTTCAAGCTCGCCCGCCGCCACGACATGATCCAGAACGTGCTTTACGACCCGGATGTGATCCGCGCGGTCAATGACTATGCCGACCAGATGGGCGTGCCCGACAATGTGGCCTTCGAGACCGCGCAGCGCTACGCCCGCGAGATCGTGCCGTCCTTTTCCGCGACGGTCTACTTCGGCCTTGGCACACGGCTGGCGAAATGGCTGTCCCGCACGCTCTACCGTGTGCGGGTGGTCAATCCCAACGCAACCGAGATGGGCAGGATCGACCCGCAGGCGACGGTGGTGTTCATCATGAACCACCGCTCGAACATGGATTACGTGCTGGTGACCTATCTGGCGGCCCGCGACAGCGCGCTGTCCTATGCCGTGGGCGAGTGGGCGCGCGTCTGGCCGCTGCGTCCGCTGATCAAGATGATGGGCGGCTACTTTATTCGGCGCAAATCTCTCAACCCACTCTACCGCAAGGTGCTGGCGAGATACGTGCAATTGTCCGCGCGCGAAGGTGTCGCGCAGGCTGTCTTTCCCGAAGGTGGTCTGTCGCGCACGGGGGCGTTGGGCAAGCCGAAGCTGGGGCTGATCAGCTACATTCTGGATGGGTTTCATCCCGACAGGCAGCGAGACGTGGTCTTCGTGCCGGTGGGCCTGAATTACGACCGGGTGCTAGAGGACCGCGTGCTGGTCGCTGCCGCGGGCGACAAACAGGCCCGATTCAAATTCCGCATCTCTACCCTGATCCGTTACGTGGCGCGGCATCTGGGGCAGCGGCTGACCGGGCGGTTCCACCGCCTGGGCTTCGCAGCGGTGGCCTATGGGCATCCGTTGTCGCTGCGCGAATTCCTTGAAGAGGAACGTGCCGATCCTGCACAAGAGCTGGGTGACGCGTTGATGGCGCGTGTGGCTCGGGTGGTCCCCATCCTGCCGGTGCCTGTCGTTGCGACCTATCTGACGGAGGCTGGCGGGACCTTGGCGCGCGCCGAGATTGAGGCGCGATTTGCCGAGGATGTGGCCGTGTTTCGCGAGGCCAGACTGGAGCTGTGCCTACCACAAGGCGATGGCGCCGACAGCATCGCGTCGCGGGCCGTCGATGAGGCGCTGCGCATGCTCGAGGTGCGCGGACTGGTGGAGGTCTCTGCCGACAAGATCGTGCAAGTCACCGACAAGGCACCGGAGGTGCTGGATTATTATGCAGCCTCGATCGCGCATATCCGGGAGCGCATATCCCGCGAAAGCGGTGCGACATAAAATTACAAAAATAGACCAAAAAGGGTTGTAATGTTGCTTTGAGCTTTGTATCCCTCCTTTATTGGCGGCGCAGCATTTGATTCTGCGTCGCGGCGCGACCAAGATGGGGAGATACGGGCATGGCCCTCGATACGCAGGACAAACTGATGGACTACACCGCAGAAAAGAAGGACCTCTACGAGGTTGGCGAAATCCCCCCGCTTGGCCATGTGCCCAAGCAAATGTACGCATGGGCCATCCGCCGCGAGCGCCACGGCGAGCCGGAGGACAGCTTCCTGCAGGAAGTGGTCGATGTGAAGCAGCCCGACAGCAATGAGGTGGTCGTCCTCGTGATGGCCGCTGGCGTGAACTACAACGGCGTCTGGGCAGGCCTTGGTGTTCCGATCTCGCCCTTCGATGTGCATGGCGAGCCCTACCACATCGCAGGGTCCGACGCGTCGGGCATCGTCTGGGCGGTGGGCGAGAAGGTCACACGCTGGAAGGTCGGCGACGAGGTCGTGATCCACTGCAACCAGGATGATGGCGACGATGAAGAGTGCAACGGCGGTGACCCGATGTTCTCCAACAGCCAGCGGATCTGGGGCTACGAGACCCCCGATGGCTCTTTCGCGCAGTTCACGACGGTGCAGTCACAGCAGCTGATGCCGCGTCCGCAGCACCTGAGCTGGGAAGAAAGCGCCTGTTACACGCTGACGCTGGCCACCGCCTACCGGATGCTGTTCGGCCACCACCCCCATGAGTTGAAGCCGGGCCAGAACGTGCTGGTCTGGGGCGCCTCGGGCGGTCTGGGGTCCTACGCGATCCAGCTGGCCAACACGGCCGGTGCGAACGCGATCGGTGTGATCTCGGACGAAAGCAAGCGTGACTTCGTCATGGGGCTGGGCGCCAAGGGCGTGCTGAACCGCAAGGATTTCAACTGCTGGGGCCAGATGCCCACGGTGAACAGCCCGGAATACAAGGAGTGGTTCACCGAGGTCCGCAAGTTCGGCAAGGCGATCTGGGACATCACCGGCAAGGGCAATAACGTAGACATGGTCTTCGAGCATCCGGGCGAGAGTACCATGGCGGCCTCTGTCTTCGTCTGCAAGAAGGGCGGCATGGTCGTGATCTGCGCGGGTACGACGGGCTACAACCTGACGATGGACGCGCGGTATCTCTGGATGCACCAGAAGCGCGTGCAGGGTTCCCACTTCGCGCATCTCAAGCAGGCCTCTGCCGCCAACCAGCTGATGGTCGAGCGCCGTCTCGATCCCTGCATGTCAGAGGTCTTCCCGTGGGACGAGATCCCGCAGGCCCATACAAAGATGCGCAAGAACGAGCACAAGCCGGGCAACATGGCGGTGCTGGTCACCGCGCCGCGCACGGGTCTGTCGACCTTCGAGGACACGCTGGAGGCCAGCCGTCAGGTCTGACGTAAGGGAAACCACCATTGCCAAGGCCCGCGAATCACCCGGATTCGCGGGCCTTTTTTGATGAAAATCTGGCGCAATTTTTCCGCGCGCAGCGATTTCACCCACTTGACTGCCTACCCCCTCGCTATTTCTGGGGAGTGCGAATTGGTGAATATTGCAGGCGAATTGTTGCTGATAGGCTTGTCGTTAACGGATGATTAACTCTTTACCAAGGATGATGCTGATGACGAATGATTGGATTATCGATGTCTTGATGGACCTCAAGAAGTTCTCGGCAAGCAACAACTTGGATTACCTTGCCGAACATCTTGATGACGCGATCATGGTTGCTGCAACCGAGATCGCTCAGCCGTCCCAGCCAAGACGCCGAGTGGTAGGTAACTTTGAACAAGCTGGTCGACATGCAGGAGGATCTCACGCGGGCGAAAACGCTTGAGGATCTGCAAAGCACAACCGAGGCCCTGAGAGAAGAATTTGGCGTCACCCATGTGGTCTATCACTGGGTCAACAGCGTCGGCGAGCGCTTCGGCTGCGGCACGTATTCATCGGAATGGGTCGACCGCTATCTGGAGAAGGACTACCTCTATATCGACCCAGTGATCCTGGGCTGCCTGAACCGCTTCGACCCGGTCAACTGGAAGCAGCTTGATTGGAGCACCAAGGCCACCCGCGACTTTCTGAAGGAGGCGATCGAGTATGGCGTGGGGCCACAAGGCTTCTCGATCCCCGTTCGAGGCCCCAACGGGCAGTACGCCTTGTTCACCATCACCGATTCCCGCAGCGACGATGCGTGGGAGGCTTTCATTGAAGAGCGGAAGCGCGATCTGATCCTGATCGCCCATGCGTTCAATCTTAAGGCGCTCAGCTTTGAGGACGGAAATTTCAGCACGATTCGCCCTTCGCTTTCGCCGCGAGAGCTCAGCACTTTGGCTTTGTTGGGCAAGGGTAGAAACCGGGCTCAGGCGGCAGCGGAACTGGCGATTTCCGAAAGCACGCTGAGGGTTTATATCGAATCCGCCCGCCACAAACTGGGTGCGCTTAACACCACCCATGCCGTCGCCCGCGCCATGTCCGCGGGTCTGATTGTCGTGTGAGTGGCGTCTCAATTTGTAAACGAGACGTAAAGCCAGCGTACGACCCGTTCAGCCCCGACTAACCATTGTGGCGCAATTTGGCCCTCTCATTTGCAGGAGGGCCACCATGCTTCGCTACGTTTACGCCGACGATCTCCATAAATTCCCCAAGCTGTGTGACACCATGTTCCGCCACCGCGCCGAACAGTTCCGCACCCGTCTGGGATGGGATGTTCAGGTCGACGAAAACGGCTGGGAACGCGATGCGTATGACGACAAGAACCCACTTTACGTGATCTGGGAACGCGCCGATGGCAGCCATGGCGGCTCCATGCGTTTTCTGCCGACCACGGGTGATACGATGGTCAACGACCACTTCCTGCACTGCACCGACGGCACGCGGATCGAAAGCCCGCTGATCTGGGAATGCACGCGCTTCTGCCTTGCCCCCGATGCGGACCGCCGGGTGACCGCAGCGCTTGTACTGGGCGCGGGGGAGGTCATGCAGAACTTCTGCCTGATGCAATTCGTGGGTGTTTTTGATCCCCGGATGGAGCGGATCTATTCGTTGCTGGGCGTCTGCCCGGAGGTCATCGGGCGCAATGGCGAGGGCGCGGATGAAATCGGCGTGGGGCTGTGGAGCTTTGACGAAAGCGCGCGCCCGCGCGTGCAAGGCCGGGCCAAGGTCACCCAGGATCAATCGCGCCAATGGTTCAAGATGTCGTTCCAGCGGGGTGGCCCCGTGGCAGCGCCCGTCGCCGAGCAGACCGGGCGTTTGGCTCTGGCCTGATCTGGCCGCGCGATTTAGGGTCTGCGCATGAACGCGCAGGCCCTTTCCCTATCCGAAGACCAGGCAGAGGCCTATGACGCCATGACCGAGCTGCTGGCCAAGGCTGGCGTTGACGTCACCGAAGGACATACGACCCCTCTGAACGAAGCCCGCAGCCAGGTGATGGCGATTGTCGGCAAGGCGGGCTCTGGCAAGACTTTGCTTTTGGCTCAGATGGTTGAGGCCATTCAGGGCGCAGGCGTCGACCTGATCTCAGGCGACTATGACGGCAAGCCGCGCAAGGACCGTCGCACCATCGCGGTGCTAGCGCCCACAAACAAGGCTGCAAGTGTGCTGCGCAACCGCGGTGTGCCCGCGACAACGATCCACCGCATCCTCTACACCCCGATGTATGACCCGGAATACGAGCGCATTGCCGACTGGCTGGCGGGCCAGGGCGAGAAGCCGGAGATCGAGGGGCTGACCGAGGTGGCGCTGGAGCGCGCGCGCTTGTTCTACGAGGCCAACAAGTCGATCCCGGGCGCGCTGGCCGCCGCGGGGCTGAAGGGGTCCGACTTTATCCAAGGATGGAAGCGGCGCGAAGACCCGCTTGATATCGGCTTCATCGACGAAAGCTCCATGCTGGACGAGAAGCAATACGAAGACCTGCGAGAGATTTTTCCCACGCTCGTCTTGTTCGGCGATCCGGCGCAGCTGGCCCCTGTGGGCCAATCCGGGGCGATGGTCTTCGACAAGTTGAAGGACGGCCGCAAGCTGGAACTCAGCCGTGTGCACAGGCAGACGCAGGACAACCCGATCCTCGACCTCGCCCATGCGCTGGCGGACCCGGACGTCAACTTCGCCACCTTCGAGAACATGGTCCAGGAGGCGGCAAGCAAGGATGAGCGCGTGGTCTGGTCGCCGCGGGTCGAGGCCGATCTGATGGCCCGCTCCCCCGTGCTGGTCTGGCGCAACGCAACCCGCATCCGGCTCATTCAAGCCTTCCGCGGCGCGTATGGCGCGACGGTGGATACGCTGCTGCCGGGGGAGCCGCTGATTTGCGACGGGATAGAGTTGCCGATCAAGCATCGCAAGAAGCGCATCGACCTCGAGGCGCGCGGCCTGATCAAGGGCGCGCAGGTGATCTACATGGGCCCGGGCAAGCGCGCGGGCTTTTCCCGCCTGCATGTCATCGGGGCTGAGGACCCGCAGGTCTCGGCCGCCTCGATCATCAAGATCGAAGCCCCGGGCGAGGAAGAGCCATTCATCCCCTTCGCCGCCCGAATGGGGGCTGCGTTTCTGCATGGGGCGGCAGTGACGATCCACAAGGCGCAAGGTTCGCAATGGGACACGGTGCAGGTCTTCGCGCCGGATCTCTATGCCGCCGCGCGGGCCGGGCGGGAGGAAGCGGGCCAGCCCCTTTGGAAACGGCTCGCCTATGTGGCTATCACCCGGGCCGAGACCCGGCTTTTGTGGATCACCCGCGCGATGCTCGCCAAGCCAAGCGGCCCTTTGGTGACCAATGATCTTCCCTCGGGTCCGGCCAAGCTGGAACTGACATCTGGCGAAGACGACTAGCCGCGCGGCAATGCTAGAAGCGGATGTAGCGGAACACGGCGGATGCGAGCCATCCGGCGGCAATCGCGATAAAGAGCGAGAGCAGTCCGTAGATCAGCGGACGGTCATGGGCCAGGTCGTAAATCCAGCGCTCCAGACCCACCTTGTTGACGTTGATCACCGTGTCAAACCGGTCCACCACAGACCCGCCGCGCACAAGAAAGATGCGGGTCGCATAGGGGCCTTCGACAAGGTTGGCAGGCAGATCGACGGTCGTTGAGAACAAGGTGTCGTCGTAGACTTTCACCGTCTCGTCCCGGCGTTGGTATAGGTCGTCCTTCGTGCGGATGCGGATCAGCGCCTCGGTGAAGGTCGCGGCATTGGCCACGCTCGCGGGCGCGCCGACCGAGCGGATGGCTCGCGGGATGGAGATCCGATTTCGCAGATCTTCGGTGTTGCTCAATACGTCAGACAGGACCCCGCTGGAGGCCACGGCATAAAAGCTTGGCGCGCGGTCGACCTCGACCACATCGGTGTTCACCCAGATGCCCAACCTGCGATCCTTGCGGCGGACGGACACGGGCTCCGCCGGGCCGGAGATGGTGATGATCACGTCCATGTCCCCGTCGCTGATCGGGGCATCCCGCTTGACCGCGCCGTAGATCAGGATGTCGGAGCCGTCGAAATTGGCGGTGATCGCCACCTCGTCGCGGGACAGGCCAGCCACAACCTCCTCCGCCGCGGCAGGAAGGGCGAGCAAAACCAAAAGGAGCAGGGCGCGGATCATCCATGCCCTCCGGTGCCGATCGAGAACAGCTCCGATGGCATAATCAGCAGATCGAGTGCGAGCTTGCCGCAGACTGCAAGGACCATGATCGATAGCAAAATACGCAACTGCTCGGCCTTGAGGCGCAGCCCGATCCGCGTGCCGATCTGCGCGCCAACCACGCCGCCCACCAGCAAAAGAACCGCCAGCGCCATGTCGACCGTGTAGTTCGTCGTGGCGTGCAGCAGCGTCGTGAAGGCGGTCACGAAGATGATCTGGAACAGCGAGGTGCCGACCACAACCTTTGTGGGCATACCCAGCAAATAGATCATCGCGGGCACCATGATGAAGCCGCCGCCGACACCCATGATGGCGGCAAGCACGCCCACGAACAGGCCCACCAGCAAAGGCGGGATGACCGAGATGTAGAGCCCCGAGGTACGGAATTTCATCTTGAACGGCAGGGCGTGGACCAGCCCGTGCTTCTTGCGCGCGGGCAGGGCGGTGGGGTTCTTCGAGCGGCGAATGGCGCGCAGGCTTTCGAGGAACATCAGCCCGCCGATGATGCCCAGGAAGACCACGTAGCAAAGCTTGACCAGCAGATCGACCTGGCCGATCTCGCGCAGGGCCGCAAAGACCTGCACACCGATGGCGGCCCCGACCAGGCCACCCACCAGCAGCACCGTCCCCATTCGGAGATCCACCGTCTTTCGCCTCAGATGCGCCAGCACGCCCGAGAAGGACGAAGCCACGATCTGGTTCGCCTCGGTCGCGACGGCGACAGCGGGCGGGATGCCGATGAAGAACAAAAGCGGCGTCATCAAGAAGCCGCCCCCCACGCCGAACATCCCCGAGAGGATGCCCACCAGCCCGCCCAATCCCAAAAGCAGGAAGGCGTTGACCGAAACCTCGGCTATGGGGAGGTAGATTTGCATGACACTCCCTAACCCCGTCCATCTGGACTGAGCAAATCAAAATTGTAGGTCCAGTTCCCAAATTCGCTGCAACGCGGAAAAATGGGACCGGATGGGGCCTACCGCTCCTTCACGTAGGGCTCACCACCCGCACGGGGCGGAATCGCCTTGCCCACGAACCCCGCCAGAATAACCACGGTCAGAATGTAGGGCAGCGCCTGCATGAATTGCGAGGGCAGGGTCACGATGCCCAGATCAAGCGAGGGGTAGCGGTTTGCCACGGCCTCCAGCAGGCCAAACAGCAAGGTAGCGTAAAGCGCGTACCATGGCCGCCACTTTGCAAAGATTAGCGCGGCAAGCGCGATGAATCCGCGCCCGGCCGTCATTTCCCGCACGAAGCTCGCGCCGAGGCCAGTGGCAAGATACGCCCCCGCCAAGCCGCAGAGCACGCCGCAGATCGCAACGGCCGCAAAGCGCAGTCCCACGACAGAAATACCCGCAGTATCCACCGCCGCCGGGTTCTCGCCCACCGCGCGCAGGCGCAGGCCGAAACGGGTGCGGAACAGAATGTACCACGTGGCAGGCACGCACAGCAGCGCCACGTAGACCAGCAACGTGTGGCCGGAGATCACCTCTGAATATAGCGGACCAAGGATCGGGACGCCTGATAAGGCCTCTGCGAAAGGCAGGTCGATGGAGTTGAAGCGCGCCTCGCGCGGCAGGGCGGGCGTCTGACCGCCCAGCTTGAACCAGGACAACCCGATCAGCACCGTCAGGCCGGAGGCCAGGAAGTTCAGCGCGACGCCAGAGATCAACTGGTTGCCGCGGAACGTGATCGACGCCAGCCCGTGGATGCCCGCCAGCACCATCGACGATGCGATGCCCGCCAGCAGGCCAAGCCACACGGACCCGGTGGAAAAGGCCGTCGCGGCGGAAAAGAACGCCGCGATCAGCATCTTGCCTTCGAGGCCGATGTCGAAGATGCCTGCGCGCTCGGAAAACAGCCCGGCGAGGCAGGCAAACAAAAGCGGCGTGGCAAGGCGCAGACCGGAGTCGAGGATTTGCAGAAGCGTCAGGTAGTCCATCCCCTATGCCTCCGCCGCTTTACGTGAGAAGAACAGCCGCGCCACGATAGACCGGATCATGTTGTCGAGCGCGCCGGTGAACAGGATCACCAGCGCCTGGATAACGATCACCAGCTCCCGCGGGATCGAGGTCCACAGCCCCAGCTCCGCGCCGCCTTGGTAGAGCGCGCCGAACAACAGCGCCGCGAACAGGATACCCACCGGGTGCGACCGGCCCATCAAGGCCACGGCGATACCGATGAAGCCCGCGCCTTCGACCGAGCCAAGGATCAGGCGCTCCGCCTCGCCCATGACGTTATTCGTGGCCATCAGCCCCGCCAGTCCTCCCGAGATCATCATGCAGATGATCGTGATGCGCACCGGGTTGATCCCCGCATAGACCGCCGCGGGCTGCGACTTGCCGAAGGCGCGGATCTGGTAGCCGAGCCGCGTGCGCCAGATCAGGTAATAGACCAACACGCAGGCGATCAGCGCCACGATCAGCGAGACGTTGGCGGGCGTGCCTTTCGAGAAGGGGATGCCCACCGCGCCCAGTATATCGCCGAGCGAGGGCAGATGCGTGGGCTCCGGAAATTTCGCCGTGGCCGGGTCCATCGCGCCTTTCGGGCGCAGCTGGTTGACGAGGATGTAGTTCAGAAGCGAGGCGGCGATGAAGTTGAACATGATCGTCGTGATCACGATATGGCTGCCGCGCTTGGCCTGCAGATAGGCCGGGATCAGCGCCCAAAGCGCGCCGAACAACGCGGCGGAACCGCAGGCGGCGACTAGCGCAATCGTCCAATGCGGCCAGGGAAAGAACAGGCAGATCAGCGCCACACCAAGCCCGCCTAAGGCGGCTTGCCCCTCGCCCCCGATGTTGAACAGCGACGCGTGGAACGCCACGGCCACGGCAAGCCCGGTGAAAATGAAGTTGGTCGCGTAGTAAAGCGTGTAGCCCCAGCCATAGGTCGAGCCGAGCGCGCCGGTGATCATCAGCGACAGCGCCTCCATCGGGTCATTGCCGGTGGCCAGAACCATCAGCATCGACAGGGCGAAGGCCATCACCAGCCCCACCAGCGGCACAAGGAACAGGTCGGCCCATTTGGGAAGCTCGTTCATCTCAGGTCGCCTTTCCGTCTACTCTGGCAAGGTTTTCGGCCACCGCTTCGGCCACCGGCGTCCCCTCGGGCGCGTTGGTCATGCCCGCCATCAGCAGGCCTAGCTCTTTCTCGTCGGTCTCTTCGGGCAGACGCTCGCCCATGAGCTTGCCGTCGAAGATCACCGCGATCCGGTCGCTGAGCGACAGGATTTCTTCCAGCTCGACCGAGACCAGCAGGATCGCCTTGCCCGCGTCGCGCAGTTCGACAATGCGCTGGTGGATGAACTCGATGGCGCCGATATCGACGCCGCGGGTGGGCTGTCCGACCAGCAGCAGGTCCGGGTTCCGCTCGATCTCGCGGGCGAGCACGATCTTTTGCTGGTTGCCGCCGGAGAAGCTCTTGGCCGGCAGCTCCGCATTAGGTGGGCGCACGTCGAAGCGCTCGATCTTGCCTGCCGTGTCCTCGCGCAGGGCGTCGTGGTCCATCAGCATCCCGCGCGAGTAGAGCGGGTCGTCTTCATAACCGAAGGCCACGTTTTCCCAGGCGCGGAAATCCATGATCAGGCCTTCGCGCTGGCGATCCTCCGGCACGTGGGCGATGCCGCGGTGCCTGCGCGAGCGCGCGTCTGACTTGGTGCCCGTCAGGTCCAACTCGTTGCCGTTCAACCGAACGGAGCCGGTGCCGTGGCGCATTCCGCCAAGCACTTCGAGCAGTTCCGACTGCCCGTTGCCCGCCACCCCCGCGATGCCCAGAATCTCGCCCGCGCGGACTTGCAGCGAGACGCCTTTGACCCGTTCCACGCCCGCGCCGTCCACGACGCGCAGATTGTCGACCTCCAGCACGGCTGCGCCGGGTTGTGCCGGGGTTTTATCGACCCGCAGCAAGACCTTACGGCCGACCATAAGCTCTGCGAGCTGCTCTGGCGAGGTCTCGGATGTCTTGACCGTCGCCGTCATTTCGCCGCGCCGCATCACGGACACGGTGTCGGTGGCTTCCATAATCTCGCGCAACTTATGCGTGATTAGGATGATGGTTTTTCCCTCGTCCTTCAGACGGTGCAGGATGCGGAACAGCTGGTCCGCCTCGGCGGGCGTCAGAACGCCCGTGGGCTCGTCGAGGATCAATATGTCCGCCTGCCGGTAGAGCGCCTTGAGAATTTCCACCCGCTGCTGCATCCCCACGCCGATCTCTTCGATCAGCGCGTCGGGGTCGACATTCAGCTCGTACTCGGCGGCAAGCTCAGTCAGCTCGCGCCGCGCCTTGGCCAGCGACGGGCCCAGTAGCGCACCGTCCTCGGCGCCCAGCACCACGTTTTCCAGAACGGTGAAGTTTTCGACCAGCTTGAAATGCTGGAACACCATCCCGATGCCCGCAGCAATGGCCGCTTGGCTATCTGGAATCGCAACCTTCTTGCCAGAGATGAATATCTCGCCTTTATCGGCCTTGTAGAAGCCGTAAAGGATTGACATCAAAGTCGATTTCCCCGCGCCATTCTCGCCGATGATCCCATGGATCGTGCCGGGCATAACCCGGATGGAGATGTCCTTGTTGGCCTGAACCGGCCCAAAGGCCTTGGAGATGCCCTGCAGCTCAATTGCCGGTTCGCTCATTCCACCGCTCCCGTGCCGACGAACCCGGTCATCTTGGCGATGTGGCCTGCGTCCATCTCCGCGAAGTATTGGCCGTGCTGTACCATCTCTGATCCGTCCGGGCCCTTTCCGCCAAAGGCCACGGTGCAGCGGATGCAGCCCGCGATCTCGTCGGATTTGACCACTTTGGCGGTCCAGCCGGGGGCGTTGGCGCTGAAGGCATTGACGTAGGTGGCGATGGCGTCGCCGCTTAACGTCCCATCCGAGCGCGGGTCGGCGTAAGTGCCGCCCTTCGCGAAGCTCTCGGCGATTGCCGTGGCGCGCGCGGCGTCGTCGGCCATTCCCCACGCGTCGAAAAAGCGCTCAATCGCGGTGCCCATGTGCCTGCCCCCTGAAGTTCCGAAAAAGACAAAAGGGCCGCTTTGAGAAAAGCGGCCCCCGTCTAAAGAGGTTTAGAACGTCAGAGCCGGGCAGCTCTCGTCGGACATGTAGTCATGCACGGTGATCTCGCCAGACACGATCTTCTCGGACACCGCGTCCACGGTCGCCTTCAGCTCGTCAGAGACCAGCTCGGCATTGTTTTCGTCCATGGCATAGCCCACGCCGTCATTGGCCAGACCCATCACGTTGAAGCCGGTCTCCATGTCGGGGCCGTCTTTCATGGCCTGGTAGACGGCATTGTCGACGCGCTTGAGCATCGAAGTCAGGACCTTGCCCGGATGCAGGTAGTTCTGGTTGCTGTCGACGCCGATGGAGAGGATGCCCTCGTCCGCTGCGGTCTGCAGCACGCCCAGACCGGTACCGCCAGCCGCGGCATAGACCACGTCCGCGCCTTGGCTGATCTGCGCGCGGGTCAACTCGCCGCCCTTCACGGGGTCATTCCAGGCCGCACCGGTGGTGCCGGTCATGTTGGCGATGACGGTCGTGTCGGGGTTGGCTGCTTTCGCGCCTTGGGCATAGCCGCAGGCGAATTTGCGGATCAGCGGAATGTCCATGCCACCGATGAAGCCCACGGTGTTGGTCTTCGAGGTCTGCGCGGCCATGTAGCCTACGAGGTAAGAGCCTTCGTGCTCGTTGAACACCACGGAGCGCACGTTGGGCGCGTCCACGACCATGTCAATGATGGCGAACTTGGTGTCAGGGTAGTCGCCCGCGACCTCACCCAGGGCGTTGCCGAAGGCGAAGCCGGCCATCACGATGGGGTTCGCGCCGGATTCTGCGAAGCGGCGCAGGGCCTGCTCGCGCTGGGCGTCGGACTGCAGCTCGACCTCGGCGAAAGTGCCGCCGGTTTCTTCGGCCCAACGGGTCGCGCCATTGTAGGCCGCCTCGTTGAAGGACTTGTCGAACTTGCCGCCCAGATCAAAGATGATCGCCGGGTCTGCGGCAACCGCGCCCGCGCTCAGCGCAAGGGCAGCGGTGGCGCCAAGAAATTTCTGCATGATGGTCATGGTGGTCTCCCAGATGTTTTTTAATTGGTACCGGGGACCGTCCCCCCGGCTCGCGCCGCGCGCAGATGCGGCGCGATGATCGGTCAATAACGCCCCACGTGGGGCAGGGGGTCAACCGATTCTTGGGTGTTTTCGCCGCAAATGCCGCCTTTTCAGGCAGTTACCCAAGGGTAGGTCGCGTTCGGCTCGTTGCGTCGCAAGCCCCTAGGTGCGCAAGTCCCGGCGCATGACGACAGCATCAATCTTGCCCAAGTCAGGCGCGAGGTAGTAGCCCGCGCGCAGACCCACCTCTTCAAACCCCGCCGCCCGGTAAAGCGCCCGCGCGGGGGCGTTTTCGGCGCTGACCTCCAGAAAGCTGGTTACAGCACCTCGCTGGGCTGCCTCGTCGAGGAACTGATCGACCAAAGCGCGACCCTGTCCACCGCGCCGGACCTCTGGCGCGACCGCAAGAGTCAGCAGCTCCGCCTCATCGGCGACGACCCGCCCCAGCAAGAAGCCCGCGTCGGATGTGAGCAGGAAGGCACGGGTCAGCAGATACTCGAATTCGGCGGCAGACCACGGGCGCGGCGTCTCGAAACATCGGGCATGCAGCGCTGCGAGCGCGTCCGGGCTCATTCCAGGATCACCGGGGCCGGGTCTTTCGGCGGAGCCGCATCGGCGGGGCGCATATACATCGGCGCCGGACGGCTGCCATCTGGCGTGCGCTCCGCCGCAATGCGGGCGATGGCCTCGATGGGCTTGATCGGGTTTTGAATGATGTGAAGGTTCAGCACGCGGCCGACCTCTTCGGCAAAACTGCCGGTGACCACGCAGTCCGCCTTCAGATGGGGTTTCGGGATCGATTGGTCGTCCAAGGATGATAGGGCGGGCGCCTCGCCCACTCCGCGGTAGAACACTTGCGTGTAGGCCCGGTTCTGACGCGCATCGAGGCACGACATAACCCAGTGATCCATGCCGTAAGCCTGGGCCTCCAGCGTAGAGACGCCGATGGCGGGGATGCCTAGCGCCAGCGCGAGCCCCCGCGCGGCGCTGACCGAGATGCGGATGCCGGTGAAGTTTCCGGGCCCGATGCCCACGCCAATGCGGTCCAGATCGCGCCACGTCACTCCCGCCTCGGCCAGCAGCTCTTCCAGAAGCGGCATCAGCCGTTCGGCCTGGCCCTTGACCATGTCCTCGCGCCGGGAGGCCACAAGGCGCTCGCCGGACAGCAAAGCGGCCGCGCAATGCGCGGCCGATGTATCAAACGCCAATGTCAGCATATCAGGCCGCGACGGGGCGCACCTCGACCACTTCCGGGATGTAGTGGCGCAGCAGGTTCTCGATGCCCATCTTCAGCGTCAGGGTCGAAGACGGGCAGCCCGCGCAGGCACCTTGCATGTGCAGGTAGACGACGCCGCGCTCGAACCCGTGGAAGGTGATGTCGCCACCATCCTGTGCCACAGCCGGGCGCACGCGGGTGTCCAGCAACTCCTTGATCTGGTTGACGATCGCGCCATCCTCGCCGGTATGCTCCGCATGGCCGCCGGATCCCGCGCCATCGCCCTCAAGTGCGGGTTGGCCGGACTGGAAATGCTCCATCACCGCGCCCAGAATGGCGGGCTTCACATGGTCCCACTCGACCGCATCCGCCTTGGTCACGGTGACGAAATCATTTCCCAGAAACACGCCGGTCACGCCATCCACCGCGAAAATGCGACTGGCGAGCGGCGAGGTGCCCGCGGTGTCGGAGGACGGGAAATCTGCGGTGCCCATCTCCAGCACGGTCTGGCCGGGCAGGAATTTCAGCGTTGCGGGGTTCGGGGTGGATTCGGTCTGAATAAACATCTGCAGGGGCCTCTCATGCGCTTGTGGTATATATGGCGACCCACGAGCGCGAAGTCAACGGAGTTAGAATAATTCTAAACTGGCTTCGTTTTGGCGGAAATACTCCCGCCGGAGGCCAGAAATCGCTTCAGCTGACCGCCTCGAGCTGCTCTTTGCTCATCTCGCCCGGCACGATGGTCACCGGCATCGGCAGATTGCCGGAGCGCCGCGTCAGCTCGGTCACCAGCGGCCCGGGGCCCTTGTTGCCGGTGCCCGCGCCCAGAACCAGCACGCCCACCTCCGGATCATCCTTCACCTGGGCGAGGATCTCCGGCACAGGCTCGCCTTCGCGGATCACCAGCTCGGGGTCGACGCCCTGCTTGTCGCGCATCCATTTGGCGAAGACCTCGAAATGGGCCACGATCCGCTCGCGGGCCTCCTGGCGCATGATCTCGCCAACACCGACCCAGTGCTGGAATTCTTCGGGCGGGATCACGGCAAGCACCTCGACCCCGCCGCCCGTGCGCGCGGCCCGCATGGCGGCGAAGCGCATCGCATTCAGGCATTCTCGGCTGTCATCGAGCACGACTAGAAACTTACGCATGGCCCAGGCCCTCCCGAGGGCCGATCATGGCGAAAGCTGCGCGCCCGCGCAACACAAGCTTTCAGCCATCCTCCATCGGGCCGCCGGCCTCCTGCCACTCACCGATGCCGCCGATGTTCGTGACCGAGGTGAACCCCATCTCTTTCAGCGTCTTGCCCGCCAGCGCCGCCTGCCCACCCGCGCCGCAGACGAGGTAGATGTCGGCATCCTTGGTCAGCGCCTTGTTGTGGAACTGGGTCGCGCTGTCGGCCATGAACTCGACCATGCCACGCGGCACCCGGTTGGCCCCCGCGATGGTGCCGGTCTTGGCGATCGAGCCGCTGTCGCGCACGTCGACGAAGACGGCATTCGAGCCGTGTTTGGCCACGGCGTCGCCGCCTGGGATGCGCGGCACGACGGCGTTGGCCTCATCAAGATAGTCTTTGGCGGATTTCATCGGTCACATCCTTTGCGTGAGGGGAGCGGCCCAGGCCGCATGAACAAGACGAGGTAGAGGACGACGTAGAAGATCAAGCTCAAGGCCAGCCAAAAAATCAAACCAGCCATCACGCGTCCTCTGACAGCGCCCAATCCCAGTACATCTCGCGCATGCGCTTCGTGACCGGGCCTTGCTGGTAGTGGGTGCCGTCGAACTCCTTGACCGGGGTAACCTTCATCATGTTGCCCGACAAGAAGACCTCATCCGCCTCGCGAAAGTCCTGAAAGCTCAACACAGCCTCGTGCACCTTCATGCCGTCGGCTGTCAGGTTCTTCATGTGCCGCGCGCGGGTGATACCCGCCAAAAAAGTGCCGTTGGGGATCGGGGTGAAGATTTCGCCGTCGCGCACCATGAACACGTTGGCAGTGGCTGTTTCGGCGACGTTGCCCATCGCGTCGGCCACCAGCGCGTTGCCGAAGCCTTTGGACCGGACCTCTGCCAGCATCCGCGCGTTGTTGGGGTAGAGGCAGCCCGCCTTGGCGTTGACCACGCTCGATTCCAGCACCGGGCGGCAGAACTGCGTTGTCGTCAGCGTCGTCGCGGCACTTTTGGGGGCCATCGGCACTTCTTCAAGGCACATGGCGAAGCCCGTCGCGCCTTCCAGCGGCACGATCCCAAGATCGCCCCCATCCAAGGCCCAATACATCGGGCGGATGTAGACGGCAGCAGTCTTGGGGTAGGCTTTCAGCCCCTCCCGCGCGATCTCGACCATCTCTTCGGCCGTGTGGGTCGGCGTGATCATCAGCGCCTCGGCCGAGCGGTTCACCCGCTCGCAATGGGCCAGCAGGTCGGGGGAGACCCCCTCGAAATACCGCGCGCCGTCAAAAACAGAAGTGCCCAGCCAAGAGCCGTGATCCGCCGCCCGCATGATCGGAATGTCGCCCTCATGCCACGTGCCTTGGAAATACGTGCGAATGTTTACGCCCATCGCCATGGTCAGACCTCCCTTGCGTCAGCGAGCAGGCTAGGCGGATATAGGTCAGGCGTCCAGACGTTCTTGCCCTTCGGCAACCAAGGCCGCGACATCGAGCGGCGCGTTGACCATCGCCAAACCTCCATCGGCATTGCGCGGCCAGTCGGCCTCCGCCCGGTCGCGGTAGAGCTCCACGCCGTTGCCATCAGGGTCGGAAATATACACAGCCTCGCTCACCCCGTGATCGGCGGCCCCTTCGATCTGGAAGCCGTGGTCCACCGCCCGCCCCACCGCACGGCCCAGACTGGCCCGGTCGGGGTAGAGGAACGCGCTGTGATAAAGACCGGGATGGCCGCGGGGTGCCGGGGGCGCGCCCGCGCTGTCCCAGGTATTCAGGCCCAAATGGTGGTGATAGCCGCCAAAGGACATGAAGGCCGCCGTGCGGCTTTGTTGCTGCACCTCAAGGCCGACAACGTCGCGGTAGAATGCAATGGCGCGGGCCAGATCAGAGACCCGCAGGTGAACATGGCCAAGTGTGGGATGAGACATGGGATATCTCCTTTCGCGGCCAAGATGATGCTCTTCCCGCGTAGAGAAAACCCGCAACAGCGCGCGCAATCTGTGCGTCAGACGAAGACGCAATGCGCCCCCGGCCACGGGGAAGAGAGCCGGGGGCGTGAGATCTGCGCGCGCCGGGGGGGCGGTCGTGACCACGGGACAGGGTCGAATGTCACGCGACCTCTGCGCTTTGTCTTAGGCCGATTCTGCAATGCTTTTGTGACACTCAGTCGAGACGGTTGCGCCGACGCATCCCGGCAAGGACCTTGCGTACCGTTGCAAGCTCCGCGCCGCGCTTGCCGCCCTCCGGCACGGGCCGCAGGAGACGGTCGTTGAGCAATTTGGCGTGGGCCGCCTTCGCGTCCGATCCGCGTAACGGCTCGAAAATCAGGTTGAGCGGCGTGCCATCCTCTGCCTCGAAATAATAATCGAGGATGCCGTCATAGGGCAGGGTCCCGAAGCCCATGAAGTAGTACCGCCCGTCCCGCACCAGCGGGCCGTTGATGTAGCCGACCGAGATATCTTCCTGCGCCTCGTAAAGCGTGCCGAAGGTGAAGCCGCTGCGGTCGAGTGCGAAGTTTCCCGCCGTGGCAATCAGGTCCGCCTTTTGTCCTGTCAGCGAGAAGCGTCCGACAAAGGCCAGCCAGTTGCGGTGATCGCGCAGCTTGTTCAGATCACAGGGCGCGCGACGCAGCCGCGCCCCCCAAAGCCACGCCGACAGCGCGCTTATCGCACCAGCCCCACGATCTCGTAGGTGCGCTCAAGGATCGGTACGGTCAGCTCCCGCGCGCGCTCGGCCCCGCGGCGCAGGATCGTGTCGATTTCGGACGCGTCCTGCATCAGCCGCGCCATCTCGCCCGAGATGGGCGACAGTTTCGACACTGCAAGGTCCGACAGCATCGGCTTGAACTCCGAGAACTGCTTGCCGCCGACCTCGGACAGCACCGCGTCGACATCCATATCGGCCAGCGCCGCGTAAATGTTGACGAGGTTGCGCGCCTCGGGCCGATCTTTCAAGCCCTCGGCCTCTGATGGCAGGGCCTCTGGGTCGGTGCGGGCCTTTCGGATCTTGGCGGCGATGGCATCAGCATCGTCGGTCATGTTGATGCGGCTCATGTCGGACGGGTCGGATTTCGACATCTTCTTGGAGCCGTCGCGCAGGGACATCACCCGGGTCGCAGCACCCTTGATCACCGGCTCGGTGATCGGAAAGAAGTCGACGCCGTAGTCATGGTTGAACTTGGCTGCGATGTCGCGGGTCAGCTCCACATGCTGTTTCTGGTCCTCGCCCACGGGCACGTGGGTGGCGTGGTAGATCAGGATGTCCGCGGCCATCAGGGCCGGGTAGGCAAACAGCCCGACCGAGGAATTTTCCTGGTTCTTGCCGGCCTTGTCCTTGAACTGGGTCATCCGGTTCAGCCAGCCCATCCGGGCGACGGTGTTGAAGATCCACGCCAGCTGCGCGTGCTCCGGCACCTGGCTTTGGTTGAACAGAATGGATTTTTCCGGATCGATCCCGCTCGCGATGAAGCCCGCGCACAGCTCGCGGGTGTTGCGGGCCAGCTCGGCCGGGTCTTGCCAGACGGTGATCGCGTGCAGGTCGACCATGCAGTAGATCGTCTCGAACGAGGCGTCGTCCTGCATGTCCACGAAGCGCTTGATCGCGCCAAGGTAGTTGCCAAGGGTCAGGCCGCCCGAGGGCTGAATGCCTGAGAACACCCGCGGTTGGAAGGCGGTGTCTGCCATGGTCTTGATCTCCGTCTGGATTAAAAGGCCCTTGTCGCTTATCGGTGGCCCCGAAGCAGGTCAACCGGAGCCCAAGCCATGTATCACAAAAACGCCGATGTCTCGCCCTTCAACGCGTTGCCGCCGGTGGTGTTGCTGATTGCAGGGCTTATAGCGGCGGTCGAGATCATCTTTCAGGCGGGGGCGGCGGGTCTTGCGGGCGACGCGCGGGCGGTGGGATGGCGGCTTGATGCGCTGCAGGACTACGCTTTCTTTCCGCGCGTGATGGGCGCGATGTGGGAGCAGGGATACTACCCCTACGAGCACATGCGCCGCTTCGTGACCTTCCCGTTCGTGCACCGCTCCTTCATCGACGCGGCCTTCGGCTGCGTGATCGTACTGGCCATCGGCAAGTCGGTGGGCGAGGTCTTTGGCACCGCGCGTTTCCTGATCGTCTTCTTTGCCAGCGCCGTACTTGGGGCCTTCGTCTATGGTCTGACCGGCGATGATTTCCCGCTGGTGGGGGCCTATACTGGCGGCTACGGGCTGATCGGGGCCTTCACCTTCATGCTCTGGGTCAGCCTTGCGGCCACGGGCGAGAACGAAATGCGCGCCTTCACCCTGATCGCGTTCCTGATGGGGATTCAGCTGGTATTCGGCCTGCTGTTTGGCGGCGGATTGGGTTGGGTCGCGGACCTGTTCGGCTTCATCGCAGGCTTTATACTGGCGTTTCTCATGAGCCCCGGTGGATGGTCCCGCGTGCTGGCGAAACTGCGCGCCCGGCGCTGAGCGCACCACGCGCAACTACTTACACGGCAACAAAAAAGGCCCGGGAAAACACCCGGGCCTTTTATTCTTGTTCGTGGAGTTATGCAGCCTTTGCGGGGTCGAACCGGCCGTAGAAGCTCTGGTTCTTGGACGCCATGTCCTCGAGCAGATCCGGGGCCTTGAACCGATCGCCATGTTTGGCGGCCAGCGCGTTCGTGGTCTCTGCCGCCCAGGGGGTGCCGACCATGTCGAGCCAAGACAGCGGCCCGCCGGACCAGGGCGCGAAACCCCAGCCAAGGATCGCGCCGACATCGCCCTCGCGGATATCCATCAGCACGTCTTCCTCAATGGCGCGCACGGCCTCCAGCACTTGGGCGAACAGCAGACGGTTCTGCACCTCGGTCAGGTCGGGCTGGTCGTCGGCGGTTGGGTACTGCTCGCGCAGGCCCTGCCACAACAGCTGGCGTTTGCCCTTCTCGTCGTAGTCGTAGAAGCCCGCGTTGGACTTGCGGCCCAGACGACCTTCGCCTTCCATCCAGAAGAGAACCTCGTCGACTTCCGCGTTCGGGTAGGCGTCGCCCATGGCGGCTTTCGTCGCCTTAGCGATCTTCACGCCCAGATCGATCGAGGTCTCGTCGGTCAGCTGCAGCGGGCCCAGAGGCATGCCTACGAGCTTGGCCGCATTTTCGATCAGCGCGGGCTCGACACCCTCTTTGACCATGCGGATGCCCTCGTTGATGTAGGGGATGATGCAGCGGTTGGCGTAGAAGAACCGCTCGTCATTCACGACGATCGGGGTCTTCTTGATCTGGCGCACAAAGTCGAGCGCCTTGGCGGTCGCGCGGTCACCGGTCTTCTTGCCCTTGATGATCTCCACCAGCAGCATCTTGTCGACGGGGGAGAAGAAGTGGATGCCGATGAACTGCTCTTCGTTGTTGGACGCTTTGGCCAGCTCGGTGATCGGCAGAGTGGAGGTGTTGGTCGCGAAGATGCAATCGGGGCCGACGACGGCCTGTACCTTCTTGGTGACCTCGGCCTTGACGCCGACGTCTTCGAATACCGCTTCCACGATCAGGTCGCAGCCTTCCAGGGCGGCGTAGTCCGTGGTGGCGTTGATCAGGCCAAGCACGGCCTCTTTCTTCTCTTCCGTGGCCTTTTTGCGGGCGATGCCCTTGTCCATATAGGCGGTGGTGTAGGCTTTGCCCTTGTCGGCGGCTTCCTGTTTGCTGTCGATCAGCACCACTTCGATGCCCGCCAGCGCGGAGACCAGCGCGATGCCCGCACCCATCATGCCCGCACCGATGACGCCGACCTTCTTGACGGACTGGTCGTCGACACCGTCGGGGCGCACGGCGCCCTTTTCCAGCGCTTCCTTGTTGATGAAGAGCGAGCGGATCATGTTGCTGGATGACGGGTTCAGCAGGACGTTGGTGAACCAGCGCGCCTCGATTTTCAACGCCGTGTCGAAGGGCACCAATGCGCCCTCATAGACGGAAGACAGCAGCGCCTTGGCCGCCGGGTACACGCCCTTGGTGTTGCCGTTAACCATGGCGGATGCGCCGACGAAGGTCATGAAGCCTGCGGGGTGATACGGCGCGCCGCCGGGCATTTTGTAGCCCTTCTCGTCCCAGGGCTTCACGATGGACGGACCGGACAAGATCCATTCCTTGGCTTTCGCTTCCAGCTCGTCGGCTGGCACCACTTCGTGGATCAGGCCCGCGGCGAGGGCTTTCTTCGGGTCAGACAGCTTACCTTCCAGCAGGAAGGGGGAGGCGCCCATCGCGCCCAGCATGCGGGTCACGCGGGTGGTGCCGCCCATGCCGGGGAAGATGCCGACCATGATCTCGGGCAGGCCGATCTTGGCCTTGGGGTTGTCAGCCGCAAAGATGCGGTGGCAGGCCAGCGGGATCTCGAAGCCGATGCCAAGCGCCGTGCCGGGCAGGCAGCAGGCGATGGGCTTGCCACCCTTGTTTTTGTCGTCCATGCCGCCGCGCTCGATCTTGCGCAGGATGGCGTGGGTGGCCATCAGCCCGTCCATCAGGCCCTTGGCGGGATTGTCGCCAGCGGCCTCTTTCATCTTGGCGATGACGTTGAGGTCCATGCCGCCCGCAAAGGAGCCTTCCTTGCCGGAGGTGATGATCACCCCCTTGACGGCGTCGTCAGCCAGCGCCTGATCAATCAGCGCATCAAGGTCGACGAAGCCCTGCTGGTTCATCACGTTCATGCTCTTGCCCTGGGTGTCCCAGGTGATGGTGGCGACGCCGTCGGCGTCTGTTCTCATGGTAAAATCGGTCATTGCGGGGTCCTTTCGGGATCGTATTCGTTCATTTCGGGGAGGTGCGGCTGCGCCGCCACCTTGGGCATGGTGATCTTGGCGGGGTCGGTAAGAAGCGCGTGGGCGGCCACGGTTTCCAGCCACTTGCCATCAATCAACTCCAGCCGGATGCGGTTGGGGTAGGGCTGCGTCAGCCGTTTTCCGTCGCGCAGGATATGGGTCACATGGCTGCCGCATATGCGGGTCTCGGAGACATATGTCGCAGCGGTCGCGATCCGAACGTGATCGGTGACGCTTTGCGATTTCAAGTTTCGAGACATGCTGAAAAACGCCGAGGCCAGTTCGTCGCGGGTCGAGAAGACTCGTTCCGCGGCCTCGGTGATTATGCGGCACGGCAACGCCATCCGCGCCGCGAAGGCGCTGAAATTGCCCGACAACAGGGCGGCCGACAGGGCATCGAGATGCTCCTGGTAGATCGCCTTGGGGTCGGGCAGATGGGGATGCGCGTCCATGGGGTCCGTGTCCTACACGCGCTCGATGATGGTAGCGGCACCCATGCCGGAGGCGACACAAAGCGTGGCCAGGCCGGTTTCCTTGTCGGTGCGCTCCATCTCGTCAAGCAGCGTGCCGATGATGATCGCGCCGGTCGCGCCCAGCGGGTGGCCCATCGCGATGGAGCCGCCATTGACGTTGACCAGCTCTGGGTCGACCTCGAACGCCTGCAGGAAGCGCAGCACGACGGACGCGAACGCCTCGTTGACCTCGAAGAGATCAATGTCGGAGATGTTCATGCCGGACGTCTTCATGATGTGCTCGGTCACGGGAACCGGGCCGGTCAGCATGATGGTCGGGTCAAGGCCGATCTTTGCCGTGGCGCGGATGCGCGCGCGCGGCTTCAGGTCGAACTTCTCGCCGAACTCCTTGGAGCCGATCAGCACCGCGGCCGAGCCGTCCACGATACCCGACGAGTTGCCGGCGTGATGGATGTGGTTGATCTTCTCCAGATGCGGGTACTTCATCAGCGCGACCTTGTCGAAGCCGGGCATCACCTCGCCCATCGCCTGGAAGGCGGGGTTCAGGCCGCCGAGGCTCTGCATATCGGTCTGGGGGCGCATGTACTCGTCGTGGCTGAGAATTTCCAAGCCGTTCTGGTCGCGAATGGTGATGATTGACTTGTCGAAGCGGTTGTCATCCCAGGCGGCCTTGGCGCGGCGCTGGCTCTCCATGGCCAGCTTGTCGGCGTCGTCGCGGCTGAAGCCGTATTCGGTCGCGATGATGTCGGCGGAGATGCCTTGGGGCACGAAGTAGCTTTCCATCGCGATGCTCGGGTCCACGGCAATCGCGGCCCCGTCCGAGCCCATGGCTACGCGACCCATCATCTCGACCCCACCGGCGATGTAGCCATCGCCCGCGCCGCCTTTGACCTGGTTGGCGGCCAGGTTCACGGCCTCCATGCCCGAGGCGCAGAAACGGTTGATCGACAGGCCCGGGATGCGCTCGTCCAGATCGGAGGCCAGCACCGCGGTGCGGGCGAGGCAGCCGCCTTGCTCCATCACCTGGGTGGCGTTGCCCCAGATCACGTCCTCGACGGCGTGGCCTTCGAGGTTGTTGCGCTCTTTGATGGCGTTCAGGATGTTGGCCGACAGGCGCGCGGCGGTCACTTCATGCAAGCTGCCGTCTTTGCGGCCTTTGCCACGCGGCGAGCGCACGGCGTCGTAGATATAGGCTTCAGCCATTGGGGAGATCCTCCATTAGATTCAGGACCCCGATCCATGTGAGAACGCTGCAGACCAGCGCCCCCACACCGAGGGGGAGTTTGTAGGCGGACAGAGCTTGGATGCTCCGCCCGAATGTCTCGTTACGTAAAACCAGCACGATGGCGGCGGCGATGGCGGGCAGGACAAGGCCCAGCCCCCAAGTTCCGCCCATCAAGAGCATGCCAAAGGCGCACCATGCGGCGAACATCGCCACGGCACTGCCGAACTTGTCACGGGTGTCTTCAACCTTGATCAACGCCAGGGTCAGGGCACAGAGCACCATGCCAATAAGGAACGCGCCCAGGATCATGGCCGCGCCCCGGTGGGATCAGCCGCAGGAGCAGCCCCCGCAATCGCAGGACACACAATCCGCCGCGCCGCAATCGAGCCCGCAGCCATCCCCGTCACAGGGGTTAAGGTCGACATTCTTGGACGCCCCACCGCGCGCCGCACCGCCAAAGCAGCCCGCAAAGGGCGAGGGCCCGCAGCCGCTGCCACAGCACTCGCAGGTGTCACAGCATCGGTCGCGACCGCGCCGGTCACGCTTGCGCAACTCTTGCTTTCGAAGGCGCAAAAGCTCCTTTCGCTCGTCCTCAGAGAGGGGCCGCTCGTCATCCCCGTCCGGAGCGCTGGTGTTGCAGCTGCAATTGGCGCGGATGTCTTCATAGGCCGCACGGCAGTCGCGGAACCTCTGCCGGATGGCAGGCAGCGCGCCCCAGAGCCCGTGATCGCGGATCGCATGTTTTGCAAAGCCCGAACAGCCGGTGCCGCCATGCGCGACCGAGCAAGCGCAGCGAAAACCCTTATTGGGCGAGATATACTGCTGGTAGGCCCAAATGCCCCCAAGCGCCATTCTGCTGAGCATGTCTCCTCCGTCCCTTGCCCGCGAGTTTTGCGGGCCAAGGGTAGTATATCCAGCAAAATGTCAGCTTTGTGGCTCATGCAGGCAGCGCCCGTTGCATCAAATCATAGGGATGCTTCCAGCCCGGCGTCTTGGAGATGCGGGTCAGCCACGCGTCGATATGGGGCCAGTCGGCGCGGTTGAAGCCGAAGGGTTCTTCGTAGAACAGGTAGCCCGCGTTCGAGATATCGGCGACGGTCATGCTGTCGCCCGCGATCCACTCACGCCCGTCGAGATGGGCGTTGAGCACCGCATAGGCCGCGGCCAGACGGCCCTGCAGGAACTTGATCGCCTCTTGCGGGCGCTTTTCCTCGGGCAGGAAGTTCATCAGGAAACGGGTGACACCGGCCTGGCTGGACATCTTGTGGTTGTCCCATAGGACCCAACGCAGCACTTCGTACTTGTCCGCGGGCGCGCCGCCCAGCTTGCCGGTCTGGTCGACCACATATTGCTGGATCACGCCCGATTGCGTCAGCGTCACATCGCCATCGACCAGCACCGGCACTTCGCCCATCGGGTTGATGGCCTTGAAGGCGTCCGAGCGGGCCTCGCCCTTGAAGAAGTCCACAAAGACCGGCTCCCAGCCCATGCCCGACAGCTCTAGCGTCAGGGCCGCCTTGTAGGCATTGCCGCTCTCGCCGAAACAGTAGAGTTTTGCAGTCACAGCCGTCCTCCCAGACTTTCTTGTGCTTTATCTTGGCAGAAATATTCCCGCCGGAGGCACCCACTGGTGCCTCAAGCGTCGTCTTCACCGCTTGCGCGACTCCAGCTCCGAATTGAAGATCCGTAGCCGGTGGGTCAGGTTGTCGTGGTCCGTCACCGAGGCGAAATTCTCAAACAGGAAAGACAGAGCCTCGCCCTCATCCAACCCCGCCTCTGCGCTGAATTTCTTCAGCCGCCGCCACGCGTCCTCGGTCATGGCGAGGTTCACGCGGCGGGTGAGGTTGAGACGCTTGGGCATTGGCAATCGCTCCTGTTCCTAGGGGTAGGGTGGGCAATTCTTGCCCACCGTCACCTTAGAAATTCGCGGCGTCCAGCGCCATGACCGTGTCCGCACCGCTCTCGATGCGGGCCAAGTGCATGCCGGTGGCGGGCAGCTGGCGGGCCATGTAGTAGCGACCGGTGGCGATCTTGGTCTCGTAGAACTCGGTGTCCGACGCGCCCGCGGCCAGTGCATCCATCGCGGCCTTGCCCATTTTCGCCCACATCAGGCCCAGGCAGACATGGCCGAACATGTGCATGAAGTCGTAGGAGCCCGACAGCGCGTTGTTGGGGTTCTTCATGCCGTTTTGCATGAAGTACATGCCCGCGGCCTGCAGGTCCTTGGACGCTGCCTTCAGCGGCTCGAGGAACGCCTTGTCGAACTCTTCATCGCCGGAATTGTCCTTGATGAAGGTCTTGACCAGGTCAAAGAAGGCCATCACGTGCTTGCCACCGTCCAGCGCCAGCTTGCGGCCCACGAGGTCCAGCGCCTGCACACCGTTGGCGCCCTCATAGATCATCGCGATCCGGGCGTCGCGGGCGAACTGGGACATGCCCCATTCCTCGATATAGCCGTGGCCGCCATAAACCTGCTGTGCCGCGGTGGCGTACTCGAAGCCCTTGTCGGTCAGGAAGCCCTTGATCACCGGGGTCAACAGCGAGATCAGACCGTCCGCATCGGCGTCTTCCTCGCGGTGTGCCTTGTCGATCATGCTGGCACCCCAGAAGGTGAAAGCGCGCGCGCCCTCGACGAAGGACTTCTGGTCCATCAGGTTGCGGCGAATGTCCGGGTGCACGATCAGCGGATCGGCCGGACCGTTGGGGTTCTTGGCACCGGTCACATCGCGGCCTTGCAGGCGGTCATTGGCGTAGACCACCGCGTTCTCATAGGCGACGGCGGCTTGTGCGTATCCTTGCAGGCCCACGCCCAGACGCGCTTCGTTCATCATGGTGAACATGGCGCGCATGCCTTTGTGCTCGGTGCCCAGCAGGTAGCCGGTGGCCTCATCATAGTTCATCACGCAGGTGGAGTTGCCGTGGATGCCCATCTTCTCCTCGATGGAGCCGACGGAGACGCCGTTGCGCGCGCCAAGCGAGCCGTCTTCATTGACCATGAACTTCGGCACGATAAACAGCGACACGCCTTTGATGCCCTCGGGGCCACCCTCGATCTTGGCCAAGACCAAGTGGATGATGTTGTCGGACATGTCGTGCTCGCCCGCCGAGATAAAGATCTTCTGGCCGGAGATTTTGTAGGTGCCGTCGCCCTGCGGCGCGGCTTTGGTGCGCATCAGGCCCAGATCGGTGCCGCAATGCGGCTCCGTCAGGTTCATGGTGCCGGTCCACTCGCATGAGACCATCTTGGGCAGGTACATCTGCTTTTGCGCATCGGTGCCGTGGGCGTGGATGGCCGAGTAGGCACCGTGGGTCAGGCCTTGGTACATGTTGAACGCCATGTTGGCGGAGACCATCATCTCGCCCACTGCCGTGCCCATCAGATAGGGCAGGCCCTGGCCGCCATATTCCGGGTCACAGTCCAGCGCGGTCCAGCCGCCTTCTTTCATGACCTCGAAGGCCTCCTTGAAGCCCTTTGGCGTGCGAACCACACCGTTTTCGAGCACGCAGCCCTCCTTGTCGCCGACCACGTTGAGCGGCTGCAACACTTCGGAGGACACTTTGCCCGCCTCTTCCAGAATGGCCGAGGTGAAGTCGGCCTCCAGCTCGTCGTAGCCGGGGATGGAAGACTCGGTCACTTTCAAAACGTCGTGCAGGACGAATTGCATGTCTTTGACGGGGGCGGTGTAGGTGGGCATGTGGCGTCTCTCCGAAAAGGTGGCGTCGTTATAGGTCTTAACCGTTGGCCGCTTTGGGCATCTGCATGGAGGCGATCATCTTCTCGCCCCAGCGCAGCTGCGCGGTCAGGTCGTTGATGGCGTCGTTCAACTCGTCGCGCTGTTTGACCATGTCGGCCAGGCGTTGCTTGGCAATCTCGTAGGTCTTGGCCAGCTGCGTCGCCTGCTGGTCGCCGATATGGTAGAGGTCGAGCAGCTGACGGATTTCCTCAAGCGAGAAGCCAAAGCGCTTGCCGCGCAGGATCAGCTTCAACCGCGCGCGGTCGCTTTTGGTAAACAGGCGGCGCTGGCCTTCCCGGATCGGGAACAGCAATTCCTTGGCCTCGTAGAAACGCAACGTGCGCGGGGTCACCGCATAGGCATCGCACATTTCCCGAATGGTCATCGTTTCCTCAGTCATGTTTTTCATCCTTGCATGATCGCTTTCATGCCTCGGACATGTTGAACGCAGGGCCACCATACAAGCATTGTTGACGTTAACGTAAACGGAACGTGGCGTCATTTTGAGGTTGACGTAATGTCAGGAAAGGTAAGGCAGGGATTTGGGTAATTTTCGCAAAACCAAAGCGCTTTGAATTCTGACGCATGTCCCGCAGAATTCCCCGCAAACGCCATGAAACAAGGGGCTTTGGGCCCTGATACGTGTCCCGGATTCTGGGGACAAGCCTGCGGGCTCGTGATGGGCAGTGATTTGCCTACAGTCCCTCGGCCACCTGATCGCGGAGCGCCTGCAGCTCGTCGATCGACTCCTCGATCTGCGCCCGCCGGGAGTTCAGCTCATCGAGCTGCGCGTCGGCGAGTTTGATCCAGGCCTCCATCTGCACGCGATTCTCAGGCCCCTGATCGTAGAGCTCCAGCCATTGCCGGATATCCTCCAGCGAGAAGCCGAACTTCCGCCCGCGCATGATCAGCTTCATTCGGGCCACCTCACGCGGGTGGTAATAGCGGGCCCGTCCGTCGCGCTCCGGTGACAGCAGCTCTATATATTCATAGTAGCGCAGGGTCCGGGGGGTGACGTCGAACTTGGCACACATCTCTTTGAAGCTCAGGCGTGCATCCTCGCTCATCGTCTCTCTCCCCGTTTTGAGTTGCGAAACCCTAACATTGAATTTTTGCGCACGCCAAGTGCGGCGGCGGAATTTCTATGCGCACCGCGCAGACCCGCTTGGCCCGCCCGCGCAAAGCTGCCAAACAGGCCCCATGAGCACGACAGACCCAGCGGCAGAGCGCCGCGCCCGCATCGCCCGCCAATTCATCGAGGCCATCCCCCATGCCAGGGCGCTCTCTATGCAGATCGAGGAGATCGGCGAGGGCTTGGCAATGCTATCCATGCCCTATGACGAACGCCTGATCGGCGATCCGGCCACGGGCGTAATCGCGGGCGGTGCGGTCTCCGCCCTGATGGACACCTGCGGCGGGGCGGCAGTGATGTCGCATCCCGACGCGCAGGGCACCGCCACCATCGATCTGCGCATCGACTACATGCGCGTCGCAACCCCCGGCCAGCGGATCCGCGCGCGGGCCGAATGCTACCATGTCACCCGTGCTGTGGCCTTCGTGCGTGCCACGGCGCTGGATGACGATGCCGACAACCCTGTCGCCGCAGCGACAGGCGCCTTCACCTTCCAGCGGGGGGCGTAAGCGATGCGCAAACCCGAGCCTGTGCAAGTGATCAAGACCCGCCGCGACGCCGCACTTGGGCAATTGGTCGGCGGAATTCCCTATATCCAATATCTCGGCGTGCAGTTCGACCGCCGCGGCGACGAGCTGACCGCGATCCTGCCCTACCGCGAAGAGCTGATCGGCAACCCGATGCTGCCCGCACTGCATGGTGGCGTTACGGCCGCCTTCCTTGAGATCAGCGCGGTGATCGAGCTGACCTGGTCCACCCTCTGGACCGAGATCGAAGACGGCACCGCCCCGGATCATCCGCCGATGCCCAAGACCATCGACTTCACCGTGGATTACCTGCGCTCCGGCCTGCCGCGCGATGCCTATGCGCGGGCGCGGGTCAACCGCTCCGGGCGGCGCTACGCCAGCGTGCATGTCGAGGCGTGGCAGGACAACCGCGAGAAGCTGTTCGCTCAGGCGACGGGACATTTCCTGATGCCGCCGCCCGCGCAGGATGGCTGACACGCTCACCCACGCCCGCGTCGCAAAAATCGCGGTGCCGATCGTTCTGTCCAACGCAACCGTCCCGATCCTTGGCGTCGTGGACACGGGCGTCGTCGGACAGATGGGGCTGGCCGCACCCATCGGGGCGGTGGGCATCGGCGCGGTGATCCTGTCGGCGTTCTACTGGCTTTTCGGCTTCCTGCGCATGGGCACCGCCGGGTTGGTGGCCCAGGCCCGCGGGGCTGACGATCAGGCAGAGGTCGCGGTGCTTTTGACCCGCGCGCTTCTCATCGGCGGGGTGGCAGGGCTTTTGATCATGGCGCTGCAGGTGCCGCTGTTCTGGGCCGCGTTTCAGATCTCGCCCGCCAGCGCGGAGGTCGAAAGCCTCGCCCGCGACTACATGACAATCCGCATCTTCTCCGCCCCGGCGGCGATCGCGCTTTACGGGATCACCGGGTGGCTGATCGCGCTCGAGCGCACCCGCGCGGTTCTTGCCCTTCAGCTCTGGATGAACGGCCTCAACATCGCGCTGAATTTCCTGTTCGTGCTGCAGTTCGGCTGGGGCGTCGAAGGCGTGGCGGTCGCCACCTTCATCGCGGAATGGTCGGGGCTGGCGCTGGGCCTTTACCTGTGCCGCGCGGCCTTCGCGCATCCTTTGTGGCGCGCGCCGGCGCGGGTGTTCGACCGCGCGAAGCTGACGGTGATGGCGGCGGTGAACACTGACATCATGATCCGTTCTGTGTTGCTCGAAGCCGCACTGATCGCGTTCCTGTTCTTCGGGGCCGATCTGGGCGACGTGACGCTGGCCGCCAATCAGATCCTGTTGCAATTCATGCACGTGACCTCCTACGCGATGGATGGCTTCGCCTTCGCGGCAGAGGCGCTGGTCGGTCAGGCCTTCGGGGCGGCGAGCCGCGCCCGGGTGCGCCGCGCGGCGATCCTGACGAGCATTTGGGGTGTCGGCACGGCGGTCGTGCTGGCGGTGGCCTTCGCGCTGGCGGGCGGCGCGATCATCGACCTGATGACCACCGCGCCGGATGTGCGCACCGAGGCCCGCGCCTACCTCATCTTCATGGTCGCCGGGCCGCTCTTCGGGGTCGCGGCCTTCATGTTGGACGGCATTTTCATCGGTGCGACACGCACGCGGGACATGCGCAACATGATGCTAGTCTCCTTCGCGGTCTACGCAGGCGCGCTTGCGATCCTTTTGCCGCTCTTCGGCAATCACGGGCTGTGGCTCAGCCTGCTGGTGCTCTACATCGCGCGCGGCGCAACCTTGGGGTGGCGCTACCCCGCATTGGAGCGCGCGGCCTCGAGCGCCTGAGGCTTCGTTTTGGCGGAAATACTCAAAAAGCCCCGCAGGGCCGGGCTACAGCCAGTCGCCCCGCCCGGTGCCGACGGCATCCTGAACACTCGCGAACCCGTCTGCCTCCAAAAGCGGTTCCAGTCCGCGTGCGATCTCTCCCGCAAGTGATAGCCCGCCATAGACCATGGCCGTGTAGAGCTGCACCGCCGTCGCGCCCGCGCGGATCTTGGCATAGGCCTGCGCGGCGGAGCCGACCCCGCCCACGCCAATCAGCGGCATCTGTCCGTCGGTCAGCTGCGACAGCCGCGCCAGCACCCGCGTCGATGTCTCAAAGAGCGGCTGGCCCGACAGCCCACCCGCCTCGCCGCGATGGCGCGAGCGCAGGCCCTCGCGCGACAGGGTCGTATTCGTGGCGATGATGCCTGCGAGCTTGGCCTCGACCGCGACCTCGGCAATCTCGGCCAAGGCATCGTCGTCGAGATCGGGCGCGATTTTCAGGAAGACCGGGATCGGGCGCTTCAGCTCGGCCCGCGCCTCCATAACGCCTGCTAGCAGTGCGGAGAGCGCCGCGCGGCCCTGCAGGTCGCGCAGCTTCTCGGTGTTGGGCGAGGAGACATTGACCGTCGCGAAGCTGACATGCGGCCCGCAATGGCGCAGCACGGTCGCGAAATCGGCGGCGCGGTCGTCGCTTGTCTTGTTCGCGCCAAGGTTCAGACCGACCGGAACGCCGACGACGCGGCGTGCAAGGCGGGCGGCGATCGCCTCCATCCCGTCATTGTTGAAGCCAAAGCGGTTGATCGCTGCCTGATCTTCGGTAAGGCGAAAGAGCCGCGGCTTGTCGTTGCCGGGCTGTGGCTTCGGCGTGGCCGCGCCAACCTCCAGAAAGCCGAACCCCGCTTGTGCAAGCGGCCCAATGGCCTCGGCGTTCTTGTCAAAGCCCGCGGCAAGGCCAACCGGGTTGGCCAACTCCATCCCGGCAAGGCTCACCCGCAACCGGTCGGAGCGCACAGGCCCGCGCCCGCCGCCAAGCCCCATATTCAATGCCGAAAGCGCCAGCCCATGGGCGCGTTCCGGGTCGAAATTTTGCAGCAGCGAGAGGCCCGCGCGCTCGATCAGGCTCATTTCACGCCTGACGGGAACTCATGCGCGGTGCCGTTCCACGGCAGCGGCGCTTCGCCTTCGACCTCATCCCACATCCAGTCGCGGTAAAGATGGGGGAATTTGTCGCCGCCCCGCGACACTTCCCATTTCAGGGCCGCGTCGGCGGGCTCTTCGCCCCAGACCAGCGCCAGATCACCCTGGCCCGCGAAGTGCTTGGCCGCTGTCTCGCGCGCCTGTGCGGCGGTGGAGAAGTGGATGTACCCATCCGCAAGGTCGATGGCGGCCCCGGTGAAGCGGCCGCTTTCGCGAAATTCGGCGAGCGCATCGCCGTGCATGATTTTGTAGATCAACATGGGCGCTGACATGCCCGTTGCCCGAGAATTGGTCAAGTCGCCAAGCTGCCGTTGCGTGAGGTGGCCTTGAGGGTCGATTAGTGGCGCGAGGGCTTTGACTCCCCGCATCATCCGCGCCACTCTGGTCTCAGAATCCAACTTGGGGGACCTCCAACATGTACAAGACCCTTCTTTCCAGCGCCGCGGCGCTGACGCTGTCCGCAGGTTTTGCGGCGGCGGAGTATTCGTTGACCATTTTGCACACCAATGATTTCCACTCGCGCATCGAGCCGATCAGCAAGTATGACAGCGGCTGCTCGTCCGAAGACAACGCCGCAGGCGAGTGCTTCGGCGGCTGGGCGCGTCTGGTCAACGCGGTCAAAGACGCGCGAGGGCGCACCAACAACTCCATCCTCGTGGATGGCGGCGACCAGTTCCAGGGCACGCTGTTCTACACCTACTACAAGGGCAAGGTCGCGGCCGAGATGATGAACGGGCTGGGCTATGACGGCATGACCGTCGGCAACCACGAGTTCGACGACGGCCCCGAAGTGCTCGCAGGCTTCATGGACGCCGTGTCCTTCCCCGTGCTGATGTCGAACGCCGATGTCTCGGCGGAGCCGGCGCTGGCGGACAAGCTGATGAAATCCACCGTGATCGAGCGCGGCGGCGAGAAGATCGGCCTGATCGGCCTGACCCCGGAAGACACGCCGGACCTCGCCTCGCCCGGCCCCAACATCACCTTTTCCGACCCGTCCGCAGCCGTGCAGGGTGAGGTCGACAAGCTGACCGCGGAGGGCGTGAACAAGATCATCGTGCTGTCGCACTCGGGCTTCGCCGTGGACAAGGTCGTCGCGGCCAACACCACCGGCGTGGACGTGATCGTGGGCGGCCACTCGAACACGCTGCTGTCGAACACGCAGGAGCGCGCGGTTGATGTCTACCCGGTCATGGTCGGCGACACCGCCATCGTGCAGGCCTATGCCTACGGCAAGTTCCTGGGCGAGCTGAACGTCACCTTTGACGACGCGGGCAAGATCACCGAAGCCAAGGGCGAGCCGCTGCTGATCGACGGCACCGTGCCCGAGGACGAGACCATCGTGGCCCGCGTGAGCGAGCTTGCAGGTCCGCTGGATGAGATCCGCAACAAGGTGGTGGCAGAGACCTCCGCCGCGATCGAGGGCGACCGCGCCGTCTGCCGGGTCGAGGAATGCCCGATGGGCAACCTGATCGCCGACGCCATGCTGGAGCGCGTGAAAGATCAGGGCGTGACCATCGCCATCGCCAACTCGGGCGGCATCCGCTCGTCGATCGATGCGGGCGAAGTGACCATGGGCGAGGTGCTGACCGTGCTGCCGTTCCAGAACACGCTCTCGACCTTCGAGGTGTCCGGCCAGACGCTGATCGACGCGCTGGAGAATGGCGTGAGCCAGGTCGAGGAAGTGAAAGGTCGCTTCCCGCAAGTGGCCGGCCTGCAATTCACCTGGGACGCCTCCAAGGCGCCGGGCGAAGGCCGGGTCGTGGAAGTTCTGGTCGACAAGGGCGACGGCATGACCCCGATTGATCCGGCCGCGACCTACAAGGTGGTGTCCAACAACTTCATCCGCGGCGGCGGTGACGGCTACAAGATGTTCACGGACGCGGCCAATGCCTATGACTTCGGCCCCGATCTGGCGGATGTGCTGGCGGAATACATGGCCGAGACCGGCCCGGTTGCGCCCTACACCGAAGGCCGTATCATCAAGCAGTAAATGTGTCGTCGGGCCGTTGGCCCAATGACCTGATGGGGGAGGGTTTTGCCCTCCCCCATCTTCATTTTCATATCAAGGATAATGACGCGCCGGGACCCACGCGCGATCAGAGGATGCCGCCCCAATGGCCCAGATCGAGGTTTTGACGGAAGACAGCCGATGGCTCGATGCGGGCCTGCCCGGGCTGGCTGAGAAGGGCTGCCTCGCCGCCTTGGCCGAGATGCAGCTCGACGGACCGTATGAGATCAGCCTGATGGGCTGCGACGATGCGCGCGTGGCGGAGCTTAACGCCGAATTTCGCGGCAAGCCCACGCCGACCAATGTGCTCTCCTGGCCGTCCGAGGAGCGCGCGGCGCAGGTGCCGGGCATGATCCCGCAGCTGCCCGGTGACGCCCCCCATGAGATGGAACTGGGCGACATCGCCATCGCGTTCGAGACCTGCGCGCGCGAGGCGGAGCAGGGCGGCATCACCTTTGACGACCATGTCACCCATCTTTTGGTGCACGCGACGCTGCATTTGCTTGGATTTGACCACCTCAATGAGCCGGATGCGGCCTTGATGGAAGGTTTGGAGACGCGCATTCTTGCAAAATTGGGGATTTCGGACCCATATATGACATAAGGGCCTGCGACGTGCCCCCGACATTTGGAAAAGGACCGATGGGCGAAGATACTGACGGCTCGTCTACCGCCGCGCCCCGCGCGCAAGATATAGACCCCAAGCAAAGTGCTGACGCGGACACCGCGCAGCCGGGCCTTTTGTCCCGGCTGGTCTCGGCGTTTAACCCGTCCGGCGAAAGCGGCCCGGACGAAAACTCTCCCGTAAACGGGGCGCAAGCCTCTGGAACTCTCGGGCTCGGCAATCTGCGGCTCAAGCGTGTGGATGACGTGGTGATCCCCCGCGCGGAGATCGTCTCGGTGCCCCGCGACATCGGCCTGCCGGAACTGGTCGAAGTATTCCGCGAAAGCGGCCTGACCCGGCTGCCCGTGTTTGAGGACACGCTCGATACGCCCATCGGCATGATCCACCTCAAGGACCTGTCGCTGGCCCATGGCTTCAACGGCACCCGCCCCAATTTTGATCTGACCGATTTGGTGCGCCCGGTGCTGTTCGTGCCGCCCTCCATGCCCATCGGCGTGCTGCTGGCCAAGATGCAGACCGAGCGCAAGCACATGGCGCTGGTCATAGACGAATATGGCGGTGTGGACGGCCTGCTGACCATCGAGGATTTGATTGAGCAGGTGCTGGGCGAGATCGAGGACGAGCATGACGTTGACGGTGCCGATCTGTGGAAGATGGAGAAGCCGGGCTGCTACCTGGCACAGGCCCGCACCCCATTGGAAGATTTCGAGGCCGAGATCGGCCAGCGCCTGTCCGACGACGACATGGACGAAGAATTCGACACGCTGGGCGGGCTCGTCTTTATGCTGGCGGGACGGGTGCCCGCGCGCGGCGAGATGGTCGAGCATCCCTCCAGCAATGCGGAGTTCGAGATCGTCGATGCAGACCCCCGCCGCATCAAGCGGCTGAGGGTTTTCGTTCCGGTCCTCCACCCCACTGAAGATCCCGAGCCGGAGCCTTCCGGCGACGCCACGACGTCCGACTAAGGCATGATCCGTCGCTCGTTACGCGCGCCGGTGCGCCCCGGCTGGCCGCTTTTGGCCCAAGGGGCCGCGCTGGGTGTGCTGGCGGCGCTTGGCCAGGCGCCATGGTCGCTTTGGCCGGTGGCGCTTGCAGGCTTCGGCGGGCTGGTCTGGCTGTATTCCCGCACTACGCGGACGGGCCACGCCGCATGGCTTGGCTGGGCGGGCGGCGCGGGCTATTTCGCGCTGTCGCTGTTCTGGATCATAGAGCCGTTCCTCGTCGACATACCGCGCCACGGCTGGATGGCCCCCTTCGCGCTTCTGTTTCTGGCGGGCGGTCTTGCGCTGATTTGGGCGCTGGCCTTCGGCGTTGCGCGCCATCTGGGCGGGCTTTGGGCGCTGGTCGCCCTTTGGAGCGCGGCGGAGATGCTGCGTGCGGTGCTGTTCACCGGCTTCCCATGGGCCAGCATCGGGCACATTTGGGCAGATTACCCGATGGCCCAGCTCGCAAGCCTTGGTGGCACGCCGCTTCTGACCTTTTTGACCCTCCTGATTTCCGCAGGACCGTCGCTGCAGCAGCGCGTGATCGGGACGGGGCTGTCTGTGCTCGTGCTGGCGGCGGCATGGGGCTACGGCGCGCTGGTGTTGGGCGGCAACCTAGCCACCGACACCGGTAAAACCGTGCGCCTGATCCAGCCCAACGCGCCGCAGCATCAGAAATGGGACGCCGACATGATCCCGGTCTTCCTGCAGCGCGCGATTGATCTGACCGCCGCATCTGCGCCGGTCCAGCCCGACGTGATCATCTGGCCCGAGACTTCGATCGCGTACCCGCTCGATGCTTCGCCCAACACTCTGGCGGGGATCGCGCAGGCGGGGGGCGGGGTCCCGATTATCGTCGGCGGCAACGACCGGGTGGACGGCAACTGGCACAACACGATGCTTCTGCTGAACCCGGACGGATCCCGTGGGGCCACTTACTACAAGCACCATATCGTGCCGTTTGGCGAGTATATCCCGTTCGGCGAGTTGCTGGCACATTGGGGCATTCGCGGTCTTGCGTCCCGCGATGGGGCGGGGTTCGCCCCCGGCCCGGGGCCCGCGCTGATCGAGCTGCCGGGGATCGGCACGGCGCTGCCGCTGATCTGCTACGAACTGATCTTCCCACGCAATCTGCGCGGCTTGGCCACGCGGCCGGACCTGATCCTGCAGATCACCAATGATGCGTGGTTTGGCGAAGTCTCCGGGCCTTACCAGCATCTTGCACAGGCCCGCCTGCGCGCGATCGAGCAGGGGCTGCCGCTGGTGCGTGCGGCCAACACCGGCGTGTCGGCGGTGATCGACCCGTGGGGCCGGATCATGGCGCAGACACTGCTGGGCGAGGCAGCGTATCTTGACGCGAAGCTGTCCGCCCCTGCCGCCGCCACGCTCTATGCCGGGATCGGGGATTGGCCGATGCGCGGGCTGTTGATGCTGTTGCTGATCTGGCAGATCGCCGCGCGCCGTCGTAATCGTGTTGACGTGTCGGGCGCGCAAGGGTAGGCGAGTTCGATCAATCAAGCGCCCCAACGGCTTCCTGACGGGGCGCAGTCATATATACCGGAGCACTTCCCCATGGCACGTAGCAATTACCTCTTCACCTCGGAATCCGTGTCCGAAGGGCACCCGGACAAGGTGTGCGACCGCATCTCTGACGCGGTACTGGACGCCTTCCTGACCGAGGAGCCGGAAGCGCGTGTCGCGGCAGAGACCTTCGCCACCACCAACCGCGTCGTCATCGGCGGCGAAGTGGGGCTGTCCGATCAGGAGAAGCTCAAGGACTACATGGGCCGCATCGAGGATATCGCCCGCGACTGCATCCGCGACATCGGCTACGAGCAGGACAAGTTCCACTGGAAGACCGTGAAGATCACCAACCTGCTGCACGAGCAGTCGGCGCATATCGCTCAAGGGGTCGACGCCTCGAACGACAAGGACGAGGGCGCGGGCGATCAGGGCATCATGTTCGGCTACGCCTGCACCGAGACGCCGGAACTGATGCCCGCCCCGATCCACTATGCCCACGCGATCCTGCGCCGCTTGGCGGACGTCCGCAAGAACGGCACCGAGCCCACGCTTGGCCCCGATGCCAAGTCGCAGCTGACGGTCAAATATGAGGACGGCAAGCCCGTTGGAGTGACCTCGGTCGTGCTGTCGACCCAGCATCTCGACGAGGCCATGACCAGCGCAGATGTGCGCGCCGTGGTCGAGCCCTACATCACCGAAGTGCTGCCGCAGGGCTGGCTGTCCGCCGACACCGAATGGTGGGTGAACCCGACGGGCAAGTTCGTGATCGGCGGGCCCGACGGTGACGCCGGGCTGACCGGGCGCAAGATCATCGTCGACACCTATGGCGGGGCCGCACCCCATGGCGGCGGCGCGTTCTCGGGCAAGGACCCGACCAAGGTGGACCGCTCCGCGGCCTATGCCGCGCGCTATCTCGCCAAGAACGTCGTCGCCTCCGGCATGGCCGCGCGCTGCACGATCCAGTTGAGCTACGCGATTGGTGTGGCCAAGCCGCTGTCGATCTATTGCGACACCCACGGCACGGGCCAGGTGGAAGACGCGGCGATCGAGAAGGCTGTGGGCGGGCTGATGGACCTGACGCCCCGCGGCATTCGCGAGAAGCTGGGCATGAACCGCCCGATCTACGCCCGCACCGCGGCCTACGGCCATTTCGGTCGCGCCCCCGATGAGGATGGCGGCTTTTCGTGGGAGCGCACCGATCTGGTCGAGGCGCTGAAGAAGGCGGTCTAGCGCGAAGGCCCGCCCGTCCGCATGGGCAGTCTCGTGCCCACTGCGGGACTTTCTTCTTGAAAACCAGAGCCGTGCCGCAATGTCGGGACGGCTCGTCCGTTTCATGACAATTGGCAAAACCTGCCGCCCCGCTTTCGCGGGGTTTCTGCAAGCATTGCCGAATTACCTGCATCCAAATCCCCTAGCCCGCCCCGCTGCGACTGTGACACGATCCCGATGTGGTGTGATCAGGCCAAGGGGATTGGAACGCGACGCAGGATGGCTGGCTTCTTGATCATTTTCGCGGCGACCGCGGCGTTTGCGATGATCGCGAAGCGCCTGTCGGCGACCAGCTTGACCGCGCCGATGGTGTTTCTCTCCCTCGGAGTCGTGCTGGCGCAGACGGGAATGATTTCCGAGCATGACAGCCACGCGCTGCTGCATCCCGTGGCCGAGATCACCCTTGTGGTTTTGCTGTTTCTTGACGCTGCGCAGACGGATTTCGCCGCGCTGCGCCGCCGTCATGTCTGGCCCACCCGCATGTTGCTGATCGGTCTGCCTGCGGCGATGGCGCTCGGCACGGCCGTTGGCCTGATCCTGCTGCCCGCCTGGCCCTTCGTCGCCGTGGCGCTTCTGGCGGCGGTCCTGTCCCCGACCGACGCGGCTTTGGGGCAGGCGGTAGTGACCAACCCCAACGTGCCGATCCGGCCAAGGCGGGCGCTCACTGTCGAGAGCGGGCTGAATGACGGCCTGGCGTTGCCGGTCGTGTTGCTGTTTGCCAGCCTGACGGGCATGCAGACCGGGGTGGACAGCACGCAGTGGTTGGTCTTCGGGCTCAGCCAGATCCTGCTTGGCCCGTTGGTCGGTGCGATGGTGGGCGCGATGGGCGGCTGGGTTCTGTTGCAGGCCAAGGCCCGCGCCACGACATCCGAGATCTACGAGGGCATAGGCGCGCTTGCGATGGCGGGTCTTGCCTATGTCGCGGCGGTGCAGGTCGGGGGTAACGGCTTCATCTCGGCCTTCGTGGCCGGGCTGGTCTTCGGTGGGATCATCAAGGGCGCGTGCAAATTCGTCTACGAGTTCACCGAAAGCGAGGGCCAGATGTTGTCATGGGCGTCCTTTCTGCTGCTTGGCGCGGCTTTGGTGCCAGAGGCCGTCGCGCATCTGACCGCGCCGATGTTGGCCGTGATCCTGATCAGCCTCTTCGTCGCGCGGCCTCTGGCGATCTGGCTATCGCTGATCGGAACTGACGCGGCACCTGTCACGCGCTTGTTTTTCGGCTGGTTCGGGCCGCGCGGTCTGGCAACCGCGCTGTTCGCGCTGCTGATCGTCGATCAGATCCCACCCGAGTTTGGTACACCGATCCTGCATACCGCGATCAACGCGGTCTGGATCAGCGCGATTTTGCACGGGATCACCGCCGCGCCCGCGGCGCTTTGGTATGGGCGCAAAATCGCTAACATGGGCGAAATGGCGGAAACCGCCCCGATCCGCAGCAGCGCCAAGCCGGTCATAACGAGAGACAGTCATTTTGATTAAGGGACTTTCATGAACAAAACCGCCATTTACCCGTCAGCCGATCTTGCCGACCGCACACCGGAATATGCGCTCGTGGGCGAGGTCGATCTGGTCGTCGTGCGCTTCGATGACGAGGTCTCGGTCTTCTACGGGCGCTGCCTGCATCGCGGCGCGCTCATGTCCGACGGGCATGTGCGGGGCAGGGATCTGATCTGCGGAGTGCACGACTGGGACTACCGGCTCGACACCGGTGTGTCGTCCTACAACAATTCCGAAAAGCTGCCGAAATTCACCGCCTGGGAAGAGGATGGCCAGATCTGGGTCGATGCCGACGAGATCAATGACTGGGGCGACAAGAACCCGCAGCCCTTCAACCGCGACGCCTATCTGGGGCTCTATGCCGACACCAGTCACGGCACGCAGGAAGAGCCTTATACCGGCCTGATCCACCAATATGCGCGAGACGGGCTCAGCAAGACGGGCCACCACGGGGTTGTCAGCTCCATGGGCGTGCCGCGCGTCGAGCTGCCCGATTGGGACGACATCCAGCTGATCACCGCGCAGCTGCACAAACCGCCGCTGCTCGACGATGCCGACGTCGGCACCGAGGTGGTGATCGGCCCCAACGCGCAAAAGCCGCTGACGTTGAATATTCCGCTCTTCGTGTCCGATATGTCCTTCGGCGCGCTGTCAGAGCCGGCCAAGCTGGCGCTGGCCACCGGCGCGGAGATGGCCGGCACCGGCATCTGCTCGGGCGAGGGGGGCATGCTGCCCGAAGAGCAGGACGCCAACAGCCGCTATCTTTATGAGCTGGCATCGGGCCGCTTCGGCTTCAGTTGGGACAAGCTCGACCGGGTGCAGGCATTTCACTTCAAGGGTGGGCAGGGGGCCAAGACCGGAACCGGCGGGCACCTGCCGGGCGAGAAAGTGCAAGGCAAGATCGCCGAGGTCCGCGGGCTGGAGCCGGGCTCTGCCGCGATCTCGCCCGCGCGCTTTCCCGAATGGACAGAGGTGAGCCAGATCAAGGACTTCGCCGACGAGGTCCGCGACCGCACCGGCGGCATTCCCATCGGCTACAAGCTTAGCGCGCAGCATATCGAGAAGGACATCGACGCGGCTTTGGCCGTGGGGGTTGACTACATCATCCTCGATGGGCGTGGGGGCGGGACTGGTGCTGCGCCGATCATCTTCCGCGACAACATTTCCGTGCCGACAATCCCGGCCTTGGCGCGGGCGCGGGCGCATCTCGACCGGCTGGGCCGCGGGGACGTGTCGCTGGTCATCACCGGCGGCCTGCGCAAGCCCGCCGATTTCATCAAGGCGATGGCCCTGGGCGCAGACGCTATCGCGCTGTCGAACGCCGCGATGCAGGCGATCGGATGTCTGGCAATGCGCGCCTGCGAGACCAACAATTGCCCGGTCGGCATCGCTACCCAGCGGCCCGAGCTGGTCAGCCGCCTGATCGTCGACCGCTCTGCCCAGCAGCTGGCGAACTTCTTTGACGCCTCGGTGGAGCTGATGCAGGTGATGGCACGGGCCTGCGGGCATGACCACCTGTCGAAATTCAACGCCGATGATCTGGTGACCTGGAAGCGGGACATGTCTGATCTGAGCGGCGTCGCATATGGAGGGCTGTCATGAACGCAGCGGAAGCCATCTTCATGGCCGTGCAGATCTGGGGCTGGATCGGGGCCGCGGTCGCTTTGGTCTTCCTGACCATCGGCATCGACCGCATCGATGAGGATGCGCGTGGTGCCTACATCTTCCGCCCGCTGCTGATCCCCGGGGTTCTGGTGATCTGGCCTTTGGTTTTGTGGCGCTGGTATCGCTACGAGACCGGCGCGGACAAATGGCCCGCCCGCTACGACCCGCCCCGCAAGAGCCATTTTACGGTGGGGCTGATCCTGCCCGTGGCCATCGTGGCGATCATCGCCGTGGGCCTTGTGATCCGCCAGAGCTGGCCCGCGGAGTTCGAGCCGGTTCAGATCTCCGCCCCGGGGGAGGTGTCGCAATGAGCGTCAAGTACACCCCCGTTCAATGGAACAACAACAAATGGATCTACGACGCGATCATGCTCGCGGGCGTCGGGCTGTTTCTCTACATCTTTCTCTACGCGGCGCCGGGCATCCTGAGCCATGAGCGTCCGATCAACCCGCAGGTGCACAATGCCCGCGCCTTCGGGGCCTGTGCCTTCGTGATGATGACGGTGATCTTGTGCATCGGTCCACTCGCGCGGCTCGACGAGCGGTTCCTGCCGCTCTTGTACAACCGCCGCCACTTCGGGGTGATGACGGTCTTCGTCGCGATTACCCATGCCTCCTACATCGTGGATTGGTACTTCGCCTTCTCAATGTCCAACAAGTACGAGGCGCTGCTGTTCGCCAATACCTCCTACGGCCAGCTCAAGGGCTTCCCGTTCGAGGCGTTCGGCATCTTCGCCCTGGCGGTGCTTATCATTCTGGCGGCCACCAGCCACGATTTCTGGATGAAGTTCCTGTCGCCTCCGGTTTGGAAGCGTATCCATTACTTGATCTACCCCGCCTACCTTGCGGTGGTGGCGCATGTCAGCCTCGGCATCCTGCAAGATCAGCAAAACCATGCTTTCACTTGGCTCTTCGCGGGCGGCGCGCTGACCGTGGGCGTGTTGCATCTGCTGGCGGCGCTGAAGGAGCGTGCAAGAGACCAGGCGCTCAGCGTCGCGGGCGCGGACTGGATCGATGTCGCCGGTGTCGATGAATTCGAGGACGGCTTCGCCAAGGTGCGGCTACTGCCGGATGGTGACCGGGTGGCGGTGTACCTGATGGACGGCAAGCTCAGCGCGATCTCCAATGCCTGCGCGCACCAGAACGGGCCGCTGGGGGAGGGGCGGGTGATCGATTGCCTCGTGACCTGCCCGTGGCACGGCTTCCAGTACGACGTGCGCAGCGGGCGCTCGCCCGCGCCGTTCACCGAAATGGTGCCGACCTACAATCTTCGCCTGCAGGGCCAAACCGTGCAGGTCGACCCGAAGGCCAATCCACCGGGCACCCCGGTCGATCCGATCGCCATTCCTCAGGGGGCCGTGACATGAGTGACAAACATCCTCCGTTTTTCGTGGGCTACCTGCCGATACCGCAGGGCCTGAAGCAGTGGTTGCTGCTGGTCAGCGCGTTGCTGGTCGCCGGGATGGCGGGTTTTGGTCTGGTGATGGGCATCGCGCAGGACGATCCCGGGCCGGGGGCGTTCCGCTTCGACTATGGCCGCCAGACCGTGACCGGCGTGGTCGAGCTGACACCCTACCCGCTGGTCCGCGTGACCGAGGGCAATGAGCGCATCGCGCCCGGCACGACGCTGATGCTGTCGGGTCAGGGCAAATCCAATGTCGACGCGCGGGCCATCCCGCTGGAGGGGCAGCTTGCGCAGGTCTCCGGCATCGTCCTGCAGCGCGGCACGCTCAACATGTTGCAGCTGCGCGGCGGTCGCAACGGCATGTCCGCGGTCGAGGGCGCGGCCCCTGCGCAAAGCTCCAAACCGCTGGGCCGCTGGAAGCTGGCGGGCGAGATTTGCGACGGCAAATGTCTGGCCGGGGCGATGCGCCCGGGCACGGGGCTCGCCCACAAGGCCTGCGCCAACCTGTGCTTGATCGGCGGCGTGCCCCCGGTCTTCGTGTCCTCCAAGCCCGTCGACGGGTCGGAATTCCTGCTTGTGACGGGGCCGGACGGCACCGAGTTGCCGAAGAGCCTCTACGATCAGGTAGGCGAATACATCACGATCGAGGGCGAGGTGGAGCGCAGGGGCGATCTGTTGGTGTTCAGCGTCGATCCCACAACAGTCGGGGAGCCGGAGTGATGCGCAAACTGATCTTTCTGAGCCTCGCCGCCGCCATCGCGGCCATCCTGTTCTACCTGTCGCGCTTCTGGTTCCTGTCGCTCTGGCCGCGCTCCGGCCTGTTCGGGCTGGACGCGCTGCCGCCGCAGGGCGGCCTTGTGGGGCGCTGGCTGCGCGGCACCGATGCCGCCCCGTTCGAGCTGCTGCTCTGGGCCATCGGATGCTTTCTGGTGCTGACCTGGTCGCAGAAATTCTACGACCTCGTGACCTCTGACCCCGATGCAGGAGATGACCATGACTGATGAAACGCTCGACTGGATCAGCGTCGGCCACACGGGCGATCTGCCCGAGGGCCGGGTGAAGACGATCACCGCCCGGACGACCTCGATCTGCCTGGTGCATTTCGACGGCCAATGGGCGGCGATGAACAACCACTGCCCACACCAGCGTGGCCCCTTGGGCGAAGGCTCCATCGAGAAAGGGGTCGACGACCAATGCTGGATCCGTTGTCCGTGGCACGGCTGGGATTTCGACCCGCTCACCGGCAAGCCGCCGGGCGGCCACGAGGACACGGGCCAGGAAATGTACCCGGTCGAGATTCGCGACGGCGAGATCTTCGTGGGCATCGCCCCCGAGCCGCCGCACACCCGCACCGTCACCGACGCCATGGTCGAGACGCTGACCAATTGGGGGCTGCAATCGGTCTTCGGCATGGTCGGCCATTCCAATCTGGGCCTGTCGGATGCGATCCGGCTGGCGGTGGGCGATGGCAAGCTGAAATACTACGGTATTCGCCACGAGGGTGCCGCGGCCTTCGCCGCCTCCGCCTATGGCAAGCTCACGGGCAAGCCCGCCGCCTGCCTGACCATCGCGGGGCCGGGGGCGACGAACCTGCTGACAGGTATGTGGGACGCCAAGGTCGACCGCGCGCCCATCCTCGCCCTGACCGGCCAGGTCCAGACACAGGTGATGGGGCCGGGCGCGTTTCAGGATATCGACCTTTTGTCGGCGTTTCAGGCGGTGACGGCCTTCTCCCAGCCCGTGCTGCCCAGCTCCAACCATGTCGAACTGGCCTCGCTTGCCTGCAAGACCGCGCTGGTCGAGCAGAATGTCGCCCACCTGATCTTCCCCGACGATGTGCAGACCCTGCCGTCAGAGCAGGAGGCTGGCGCGCCCGAAGGCCGCGTGTCGCGCACGTCGATCCGCCCCGCGCAGGCCGATCTGGACGCGGCGGCGGCGTTGATTGCAGGGGCGAAGCGTCCGCTGATCATCGTGGGACATGGGGCCATTGACGCACGCGATCAGGTGGCCGATCTGGCCGTGCGTCTGGGCGCACCGGTGCTCACCACGTTCAAATCCAAGGGGCTGGTGCCCGACGATCACCCCAACGCGGGCGGCGTTCTGGGCCGCTCCGGCACGCCGATTGCCAGCTGGTTCATGAACGAGGCCGATCTGATCATCGCGCTTGGTGCCAGCTTTTCGAACCACACCGGCATCGAGCGCGGCAAGGAGATCATTCAGGTCGATTTCGACCGGATGCAGCTGGGCAAATTCCACCCTGTCGCGCTGCCGGTCTGGGGAGAGGTTGGCGCGTTCTGCGACGGGCTGGAGGCGGCCCGCCACCCCGACGCCGACGACCAAATCACGGAGCTGGCGGAGCGTTGGGCCATCTGGCGCGCCGAAAAGCAGGCCCGTCTGGCAGAGGATCACGGCCGCGGCATCCATTCCTTCGCGATCTTCGACATCCTCGGCAGGCTGGTCCCCGACGACACGATCTTCGCCGTCGATGTGGGCAACAACACCTATTCCTTCGGCCGCTATCTGGAAACCAAGGGCTCCCAGCGGGTGCTGATGTCGGGCTATCTCGGCTCCATTGGCTTCGGCTTCCCGGCGGGGATGGGCGCGTGGGCAGCAACGCAGGACCTCGACGCAATGCGCGGGCGCAAGGTCGTCTCGATCTCCGGCGATGGCGGCTTCGGGCAATACCCGATGGAGTTCACCACCGCCGTCAAATACGGCATGGATGTCACCCACATCCTGCTGCACAACGGCGAGCTCGGCAAAATCTCCAAGGAGCAGCGCTCCGGCGAGTGGCCGGTCTGGGAGACGGGACTGCACAACCCCTCTTTCGCGGCCTTCGCGCGGCTCTGCGGTGGGCATGGCAGCAAGGTCACCGAACCCGCAGAGCTGGAGGCCGCCATTCAGGAGGCGCTCGACTACAAGGGCCCGGCGCTGGTCGAAATCATGACGGACGCGGAGCTGGTCTAGGCTTAGTCGGGCGAGAATTCTTCGCGCACCCGGTCCGTGTGCTGCCCAAGCGCGGGCACGGCCCCGGGCGTGAACCCTGCGTCCCGCCCCGTGGGGCGCGGAACTTCAGCCATTTGTCCATCAGGCAGTGGCGTCGGGATACGCCGCAAGGCGGGATGCTCGGCCAAGTCGTCGACCCCGCGATAGCGTCCAAAAGCGATCCCCGCGTCGCTCAACCGCCTGACCGCATCCGCCACCGACATCGCGGCAAAAAGCGGCTCCAACTCTGCATCCAGCAACGCGCGATTGGCGGTGCGCGCCGCATTGCTTGAAAACTCCTCTCGCGCGGCGAGGTCCGGTTGGTCCAGTGCCGTCTCACACAGCCGCGCGAATTCCGCATTGGTCTGCACGGCCACGATGATCGTGCCGTCCGCGCACGTGAACGGCCGGTACGGATAGATCGAGGCATGGGACAGCCCAAACCGCCCGGTGATTTTGCCCTGATGCTCAAAATGCAGCAGCGGCACGGCCATGCAATCGGCCATCGCGTCAAACATCGAAACTTCGATCTGCTGTCCACGCCCGCTGACCCCGCGCGCAATCAGCGCTTCCAGCACGGCGGCGTGGGCGTTTGCGCCGGTCGTGATATCGGCGATGGAGACGCCGACCTTCGAGGGCACCGCCTCGGTGCCGGTGACGGCGCACAGCCCGCTTTCGGCCTGCACCAGCATGTCATAGGCCTTCATCTGCGCGTAGTCCGTGGCAGCCCCGTAGCCCACGATGGAGACGGCGATCAGCTGCGGAAAATCCCGCGCAAGCGAAGCAGGGCCCAATCCCATGCGCTCCATCGCGCCGGGGGCGAGGTTTTGCACCAGCACATCCGCCCGCGCCAGCATCTCGCGCAGCACCGCCAGATCGTCCGACGCCTTGACGTCCAGCACCGCGCTTTCCTTGCCGCGATTGAGCCATGCGAAATAGGCAGAGGTGCCGTGGACCGCGCCGTCATAATGCCGTGCGGTTTCGCCGCCCGCGCGCTCGATCTTGATGACGCGCGCGCCCGCATCGGCCAGACGTACGGTGCAGAGGGGCGCGGCCACGGCTTGCTCGATGGCCACGACCAGCAGGCCGTCCAGCGCCCCCATCAATACGACCTCGGCAGGCCAAGCACATGCTCGGACAGATAGGACAGGATCAGGTTCGTCGAGATCGGTGCGACCTGGTACAGCCGGGTCTCGCGGAACTTGCGCTCGATGTCGTATTCCTCTGCAAAGCCGAACCCGCCATGGGTCTGGATCGCGACGTTCGCTGCTTCGTTGGAGGCATCTGCGGCCAGCATCTTGGCCATGTTCGCCTCCGCTCCCGGGTTCTCGCCCGCCTCAAAGAGCCGAAGCGCCTCGGCCACCATCAGCTCCGCCGCGCGCATATGGGCGTAGGCGGCGGCGAGCGGGAATTGAACGCCCTGATTTTCACCAATCGCGCGCCCGAAAACCTTGCGGTCCTTGGCATAATCCACCGATTTCTCGATCAGCCAGCGCGCGTCGCCAATGCACTCGGCGGCGATCAGGATGCGCTCGGCATTCATGCCCGACAGTATGTAGCGAAAGCCGCGGCCTTCCTCGCCGATCAGAGCCTCGGCGGGCACACGAAGGTTGTCGAAGAAGACCTCCGTCGTGGCGTGGTTCATCATCGTGCGGATCGGCCGGATGGTCAGGCCCGCCCCCACTGCCTCGCGCATGTCGACCAGCAGAACCGACAGCCCGTCGGTCTTCTTCATGCCCGGGCCCAGCGGCGTGGTCCGTGCGAGCAGGATCATCAGGTCGGATTGCGCAGCGCGACTGGTCCAGATTTTCTGGCCGTTGATCACGAAATTCGCGCCATCGCGCGTGGCGGTCGTCTTCAGCGCGCCGGTATCCGTTCCGGAAGTCGGCTCGGTCACGCCAAAAGCCTGCAGCCGCAGCGAGCCATCCGCGATGCCCGGCAGATACGCCCGCTTTTGCGCCTCCGAGCCATGGCGCAGCAGCGTGCCCATCGTATACATCTGCGCGTGGCACGCGCCCGCATTGCCGCCGGAGGCGTGGATTTCCTCCAAGATCGCCGCGCCCGCCGACAAGGGCAGCCCCGCGCCGCCATACTCTTCGGGGATCAGCGCGGCGAGCCAGCCCGCGTCGGTCAGCGCCGCGACAAATTCGGTCGGGTAGGCCATCTCGCGATCCAGCGCGCGCCAGTAGGCCCCGGGAAACTGCGTGCAAAGCCTGGCGATCGCGTCGCGGATGTCTTGGTAGGTCTCGCGCATGGTCCCTCTTCCCTTGCCGCCCTGATCGTCATGGCTAAGGCGAAGGGCGCGGCTCTACAAGCCTTGCGGCGCCTGCGCGTCGCGCCACGCAGAGGGCGTCATGCCGGTGACGCGCAGAAACTCACGGTTGAAATTGGACTTTGTGTAAAAGCCGGACGACAGCATCGCGCCGGTCACCGTCTCGCCAGAGCGCAGCGCCTCTTGCGCGGCCTCGATCCGGGCGGTGTTCACATAGCGTGAGACGTTCCCGCCTGTGGCGCGATTGATTGTCGAGGACAGCGTCTTGGCCGGAACCCCCAGCCTGCGCGCCAGCTTTGACAGCGTCAGCTCCGGGTCGAGATAGGGGCGCTGCGCGTCCATGTAGTGCTCGACCCGCGCCCAAAGTGCGCCATCGGGCGGCGCGCTGGGTGCCTGCTGGTCGTCCCCACGGTCCTGCCCGGACTGCAGGTGACCCGACAGGCTGAGCGCGCCAATCAGGATGAGGTTGCCGACCGAGTAGAGCGAGATGATCCACGGCTGAAGATAACCCGCCCCCGCCGCCTGCGCCGCGATGATCAGCAGATCGCTGAAGGCCGACGCGATCAGGGCGATCCCGATGATCCGCCAGATCTGCGCAGGCCACGCGCCGCTTTCCAGCGCCGCGCGCGGCTGCGCATCGGGACCCGCCATCGTGGCCAGCAGGATCGCCGCCCCGTAGACCACGAAAAGCCCCGGGATCAGCACATCAAGGAATGCTGGCGCTGTCAGCAGCGCGGCCAGCGTCGTCACTGGCACCAGCCCGTGCAGCAGGTCCGCGCGCCGGGCGGGGCGCACGGCGGTGATCTGAAAGGCCAGCCAGGCGGCGGGCGGGATCAGGGTCGCGGTGATGGGCTGCACCAGCCGCGTGCCGGGCACGAGGTAGTGCTGCGCAAGGGCGATGATCGCAGTCTGCGCCGCGCACAGCGCAATCAGGATCGCCAGGGGGCTGATTCTGCCTTGGGTGATCCACAGGCGCAGAAACAGGAAAAACAGCACCAGCGCGCCGATCATGGGGATAGGGAGACTTGGCATGGGGCCGATCATTCGGATCGCCGCCGCGCGCGCAAGTCCTCAAACCGGATCGAGACGTCCTAAAACCGGATCGAGGTCGCGCGGGCGGGGCAGCGAGTGCCAGATCCGGGGCATCACTTCCATTTCGCATAAAGGACGATCCCAATGAGACTGACACTGCTCGCGACCGCTTTTGGCCTTGCGGCCAGCGCTGCACTGGCCGCGCCTCCGGGCCTCATGCTCGACAAGACCTACATGCCGCATCACGACGCCATGGCCGTCACCGCCATCTGGTATCCGGGCGACGGCTCCGGGACAACGCGCATCGTGGCCGAGAACCCGGTCTTTCAGGGGGTCGAGGTCTCCACCACCACCCGGATCGCGCCGGGTGCGCACCCGGTGGTTCTGTTCAGCCACGGGATGGGTGGCATGTACCGCACGCAGGCCTGGCTTGCCGCGGGGCTGGCAGCGCGCGGGGCGATTGTGCTTGCGGTGAATCACCCCAACTCCACGTGGGGCGATTTCGACATGGGCGCGGGCGTGCACCATTGGACCCGGGCACAGGATCTGTCCACGGCGCTCGACGCGCTGCTCGCCCAGCCCGATTTCGCCGGTCATATTGATACGTCGCGGGTGATGGCGGCGGGCTTCTCCTTTGGCGGGTGGACGGCGCTGTCGCTGGGCGGGGTGCGCGGCAATCATGCGGGCACCGTCGCCGCCTACACCCGCTTTGGCGCGCGGATGGAGGCCTGCGAGATGCTCCTGTCGGAACGGGTGAACCTGCAAGGCGTCGCACCGGAAGACTGGAACGGCGACTACGCGGACCCGCGGGTGACCCATGTCACGGCAATTGATCCGGGCTTCGTTTGGGGGCTGGAGCCTGCGGATGTGGCGGGCCTGTCGGTGCCCACCCAGCTCATCGGCTTTGGCGATGCGGCGACCCGGATGCTGGCCACAGATTTCGATGCGAGCGGCCTGCGCGCGCTCTTGCCAGAGGCGCAGGCGCATCAATTGGTGCCCGGCGTGCATTTCACGGCCATGCCGCTCTGCAAGCCCGCCGGGGCGGCGATCCTTGCCGCCGAAGAGGACGACCCGGTCTGCACCGACCCCGACGGCACCGACCGCGCCGCGGTTCATGATGCAATCATCGCGCTTATCGCGGATCAGCTGGGCCTGTAGAAAGCGCCTGTCGCCCGGTTACAGCGGGCGGCAGGACCTCCGCACCACCAGCTCTGGCGCGCATTGCACATTCGCGCGCGGGGCAGAGGGGTCCTTGATTGCCTGCGCGAGGCTCAGGCCCGCGCTGCGCCCGATGCGACGGGCGGGCAGGCGCACCGTGGTGAGCGCCGGCTCGATCTCGGCAGAGCCCTTGAAGTCGCCGATCCCGACAATCGTTATGTCCTCGGGCACCGACAGCCCCACGGTCATCGCTGCATAAAGCGCGCCGGTGGCCAGGATATCATTGCCGCAGATCAGCGCGCTTGGCCGTTCGTCAGATTGCAGCAGCGCGATCGCGTCGCGCTTGGAGGCGGCGATGCTGTACACGGTCGTCAAGAGCCACGGCTCCGGCACCGTCACGCCCGCATCGCTGAGCGTATGCAGGATCGCGGCGCGGCGGGCCTTGGCGCGGTCATTGCCTGCAACCGGGGCGAACATGCAGGCGATATCGCGGTGACCGAGCGACAGTACATGGTTGGCAATCAGCTGCCCGGCCATCTCGTTGCTGGCCCCGACTGACGGGTGCACGGACCGCTCGGCATAATTCCACATCAGCACGGTTGGCACCGATTGGCTGTCGATAAGCTGGAACACTGCCTCGTTGTGATCGAGCCCGGTCAGGGCCACGCCATCCACGCGGTGTTCAAGGAATTTGCGCAGGATCGCGTATTCGCTGTCTTGGTCGTACCCGTGGGAGGCCAGCAGGATCGTGAATCCTTCCTCCGCCACCGTGTCCGAGAAGGCCTGCACCACTTCCGCGAAGATCGCGTGGTCGATCGTGGGCACCAAAACGCCGATGGTGCCGGAGCGGATGCCGTGGATCGTCTGGGCCGCGCGGTTGCGGATGTAGCCTTGTGCCTGAACCGCCCGCTCGATTCTGCGGCGCGTGGTGGGTTTGAGCAGTTCAGGGTGATTGAAGTAGCGCGATACCGTCGAGGCGGAGACCTTCGCCGCCTTCGCGACACTCACGATATCGGCCTTTTTCGATTTGGTTTCAGCCATCTGGAGCGCCCCGCAGGTGAATTTATGAAAACATTTGCAAAACTATTTTCATACCGTAGCGTCATGGGTCAAGCAGCGTTGCAGGGAGGCAGCGATGGAATTCCTGTTCTACATGGGCGACGTGTTCACCCCGATCAATTTCGGGCTGCTCTTGCTCGGGACCATCGGCGGATTGATCCTGGGGGCGACCCCGGGACTGTCCCCGACGATGGCGGTGGCGCTGCTGATCCCGTTCACCTTCCAATTGGAAGCCGCGCAGGGCCTGATCCTGCTGGGCGCGGCCTATACCTCCACCGTGGCGGGCGGTGCGGTGTCGGCGATCTTGCTGAAGATCCCGGGCGCGCCCGCGAACATCGCAACCACGCTCGACGGTCATACGATGGCGCAAAAGGGCGAGGGCGCGAAGGCGCTGCAGATCAGCTTCCTCGCCTCTGCCGTGGGCGGTGTGTTCGGCGTGCTGCTCTTGATCTTCCTGACGCCCGTTCTGGCCCAATGGGCGCTGGCCTTCGGCCCGTCGCACCTGTTCTGGCTGGCCATTCTGGGGGTCACGGTCATCGGCTCGCTCGACAGCAAGTCGGTGGTAAAGGGTCTGCTGTCTGGCTGCATCGGGCTGTGGCTGGCCACGATCGGCTTCGACGACATCATGGGCGCGCAGCGCTTCATCTTCCATCCGGCGCTCGGCGGCGGCATCAACATCATCGCGGCCCTGATCGGGTTGTTCGCGATCCCGCAGGTCATCACCATGTTCGCCAAGGGACGTCACAATGACGGGGCAGAGGTCATCAAGGTGCAAAAGCACCCCGTATCCGGCGCAATCCGCGAGCTGGCCCGCAACAAGCGCGCCCTGGGGATCGGCACGGCGGCAGGCTCGATCATCGGGCTGATCCCCGGTGTGGGCGGGCAGATCGCGGGGCTGGTGGCCTATGATCAGTCCAAGAAGTTCAGCCCTGATCGCGACAAGTTCGGCACCGGCCACCCGGAGGGTGTGATCGCGGCCGAGAGCGCCAACAATGCCATGGTCGGCCCCTCGCTGGTGCCGCTGCTGACGCTCTCAATCCCCGGCTCGCCCACCGCCGCCGTGCTGCTGGGCGGCTTGCTGATCCACGGCATCTTCCCGGGCACGGACCTGTTCGACAACCACCCGGATGTCGCCTGGACCTTCATAAACTCGATGCTGATCGGGCAGGTGCTGATGTGCCTCTTCGGGCTTTACGTGGCGGGGCTGGCGGCCAAGGTCGCGCAGGTGCCGCAAAGCGTCATGGCCGCGGTGGTGCTCGGCCTTGCGGTCTTCGGCAGCTACTCGGTGCAAAGCTCGATGGGCGATGTCTATGTCATGGCGGCCTTGGGCGTGATGATGTATTTCCTCGAACGCTTCGGCTTCTCCGCCGCACCCCTGGTGCTGGGGCTGATCCTTGGCCCCATTGCAGAGGCGAATTTCATCCAAGGCAGCATGATCGCCAATGCGACTGACGGGCTTGCGCCGTATTTCCTGGGCGGTCCGCTCAACATCTTCCTGATCGCCGTGGTGGTCGCGTCGGTGCTCTATTCGGGCTACATGGAGCTGCGCACGCGCCGCTACACCTCCAAAGAGGAGATCATGGCATGAGCGCGCCGTCTCTCCCGCGTCTTCAGCACATCATCGGCTCCGGCATCGTGGCGCTGGTGGGCATCTGGGTCGCCTATATCAGCTACACGCAGCAGCCGTCGGAGGCGTTTCTGTTCCCGCGGCTGATCTCCAGCGTCTTCGCGGTGCTGGCCTTCTGGACCTTCGGGAAGGCCTGTCTGGGCTGGACCAAGGTCGGCAGCGGCATCTCCGGGCGGCAGTTCATGAACCTGTTGCCGGGGCTGGTTGTGGCGCTGGTCTACATCTTCTGGGCCGCCAAGGGCTTTGGCTTCTACACCGCCACAACCATCGCCTTCTTCATTCTCTTGAGCCTCTACGATCCGGCCCCGCACACGGCGCTGAAATCCTGGCTCAAGCGCATCGCCATCACGGCGGTCTTCATGGCCGTCATGTACGGCCTCTTCGCAAAACTTCTGACCGTGTACACACCGCGAGAGGTCTTCTTCTGAACCGCAACAGCGGCAGAACTCACTTTCCCAGGGAGGAACTACCAATGATGAAATCACTATTTGCAGGGGCGGCCATCGCGCTGGCCTCGATGACAGCCACGGCAAGCGCCGACGGCCATGCCAACTACCCGGAGCGGCCCATCATGATGATGGTCAGCTACGGCGCGGGCGGGGCCACCGACTTTCAGGCGCGCATCGTCACAATGACCGCTGGCAACGAGGACGCGCTCGGTATGCCCATCGCGATCATCAACAAGCCCGGCGCGGGCGGCCGCGTGGGCTGGAACTGGCTCGCCGGACAGGCAGAGGCCGATGGCTACACGCTGGGCGCCTACAACATCCCCCACTTCATCGCCCAGTCGATCAAGGGCGGGGTGGAGTATTCACGCGACAGCTTCGAGCCGATTGCCAACTGGGGCGCGGATCCGGCGGTGCTGGTCGTGGGTGCTGACAGCGAGTTCAACACGCTGCAGGACGTGGTCGATTTCGCCAAGGCCAATCCCGGCAAGCTGACGACCTCCGGCGCGGGGCTTTTCGTGGGCCACCACATCGCGGCGCTACAGATGGAAAAGGCGGGCGACATGAAGATGGCCTATATCCCGACCCAAGGCGGCGGTGCTGCGGCGATGAAGGCCGTGATCGCGGGTGACGTGATGGCAGGCATCAACAACCTGTCCGACGCCTTCCGCGCGCGGGAGGCGGGCAATGTCAAAATCCTCGCCGTTGCCGATCTGGAGCGCAACGAGTTCCTGCCCGACGTGCCGACGATGATGGAAGCGGGCCTCGATGTGGACAATTCGTCGGTGAACTTCCGCGGTGTGATGGTGCCCAAGGGCACACCGCAGGGCATCATCGACAAGCTGGCCGCAACCGTGCCCACGATGTTCGAGAATGGCCGTGTCCAGGGCAAGATGAAGGCCGGTGGCTCGCCGATGCACGTCATGACCCGTGACGAGGTGCTCGAGATGTGGGCGGCGCGCGAAGAGACGCTTAAAGAGCTGCTCGCCGGGCTGTAACACTGCAAGGCGGGGCGCGCAGGTCGTGCCCCGCCGCATCCTCGCAAGGATTTTCCCCATGAACGCTGTAGATGATCTTGCCGAAGTCGATGCCATCGTCGCCCGCGCGCGCGCGGCGCAGGCCCGTTTCGAAGCGGGCGGCTCGCAAGAGCTCTACGACCGGGCGGCACTCGCTGCCGGCTGGGCGATCATGGAGCCCGGGCGCAACCGCCATCTGGCCGAGTTGGCTGTCGAGACGACGGGCCTTGGCAACGTGCCCGACAAGATCACCAAGAACCACCGTAAGACCCTTGGCCTGCTGCGCGATATCGCCCACGCCAAGACCTTCGGCGTGATCAAGGACGACCCCGCCACCGGCATCACAGAAATCGCGCGGCCCATCGGGGTGATCGGCGCCGTGGTGCCGTCGACCAATCCCGGGGCAACGCCCGCCAACAACATCATCAACGCGCTCAAATGCGGTAATGCCATCGTCGTCTCGCCCTCGCCCAAAGGGGTGCCGACCTGCGAGGCGCTGCTGGGCTATATCCACGCCGAATTCGACCGCGCGGGCATCAACCGCGATCTGGTGCAGATGATCCCGGGGCGCGGCTCCAAGGACAAGACCCAGCGGCTGCTGGAAATCTCCGATCTGATCGTCGTGACTGGCAGTCAGAACAACGTCAAACGCGCCTATACCTCCGGCACGCCGGCGCTCGCCGTGGGGGCGGGCAACGTGACCGTGATCGTGGACGAAACAGCCGATCTGGCGGCGGCGGCGGAGAAGATCTGCGCCTCCAAGACTTTCGACAACGCGACGTCCTGCTCGTCCGAGAACTCTGTCGTCGTGGTCGATGCAATCTACGATGCCTTCGTCGCCGAGATGGCCCGCACCGGCGGCGCGCTGATTTCAGACGAGACCAAGGTCACCTCGACCCTTTGGGTCGACGGCCACTTGAACCCGCGCGCGTTGGCCAAGGATGCAAGCGAGATGATCGAGGTGCTGGGGCTGACGGGCGAGGTGCCAGACGGCACCGAATACCTCGCCGTCGAGAGCACGGGCATCGGCCCCGACCACCCGCTATCGGGCGAAAAGCTCAGCCGTGTGCTGACTGTCTATCGCGCCCGGGACTTCGACGACGCCGTGCGCCTCACCCGCGATGTACAGCTGCATCAGGGGCGGGGGCACTCGGTGGGTATCCATACGACGGATGACACGCGTCCGCTTGTGCTGGCACAGGCCATCCCGACCAGCCGCGTCATCGTCAATCAGGCCCACACGTTCGCCACAGGCGGCGCCTTCACCAATGGCATGCCGTTTTCGCTGTCCATGGGCTGCGGCTCTTGGGGCGGCAATTCCATCGACACGAACGTGCATTGGCGCCACTTCATGCAGACCACGAAGATCGTGCGCGAGATCCCCGGCCACGAGCCCGCGCCGGAGGATATCTTCTCAGGCTACTGGGCGGATGTGGGCAAATGATCGCGACGCCCGCCTATCCACCGGAAGGCACGGTGCGCGACTGGCTCGACGCACGGGCGACGGGCGGCGAGACCGCGATCGTGTTCCCGGAGACGGGCGAGAGCCTCGGCTGGCGCGAGCTGCGCGATACCGCCAAATTGATGGCGCAGGGATTGTACGGGCTAGGCCTTAGCAAGGGCGAGAGCGTCGCGATTATCCATCCTAACGGACGCGCGGCGGTGCTGGCGCTCTACGCAGCGCTTTATGGCGGCTTCCGCGCGACGATGATCAATCTCGCGGCCGGGCGGGACGCGATCGCCTACGCGCTGGAACACTCCGGCGCGCGCTTCGCCTTTGTCGATGATAGCCAGGCGGACACGTTCGCCGCCGCGGCCCCCGCGAACTTGCGCCGCCTCGACCCATCGGCGCTGCAGGGCGGCGGCACACTGCCCGATCTGGCCTCCGACGATCATGCCTTGCTGATGTACACGTCAGGGACCACGGGCAAACCCAAGGGCGTGGTGCACACCCATGGCAGCCTGCTGGCCGGCGGCTGGACCGCCGCCATCGCCCATGTGCTGACGCCCGAGGATCGCGGCTTCTGCGTGCTGCCGATCTACCACATCAACGGGCTTTGCGTGACGGTGATGGGCGCGCTGGTCTCCGGCGGATCGCTTGCCATGGTGTCGCGCTTCTCGTCGGGGCGATTCTGGGACCAGGCGGATGCGGCGGGTGTGACGTGGTTCTCGGTGGTGCCGACGATCATCAGCCACCTGCTGCATGGCGAGGCACGCCCCAGCGATGGGCTGCGCGCCCGCCTGCGCTTCGGTCGCTCAGCTTCCTCTGCGCTGGCCGTCGACACGCAGCAGGCGTTTGAGACCCGCTTCGGTGTGCCAATTGTCGAGACGATGGGCTTGACCGAGACTGCCGCGCAAATCCTGTCGAACCCGCTGCCGCCGGGGACGCGCAAGGTCGGCTCGCCCGGCGTGGCGTTCGGCAATGAGGTCCGCATTCTGACCGGTGATCTGGACGAGGCCCGGCGCGGGACCGAGGGCGAGATCGCAATCCGCGGCCCCAACGTGATGCGCGAATATCTGAACAATCCGCAGGCCACCGCCGAGACCTTCGCGGGCGACTGGCTGCGCACCGGCGATCTGGGGCGCATGGATGCGGATGGCTATGTTTTCGTGACGGGCAGACTGAAGGAGTTGATCATCAAGGGCGGCGAGAACATCGCCCCGCGCGAGATCGACGAGGTGCTTTATTCGCACCCGGATGTGGTCGAAGCTGCCGCCTTTGCGCGGCCCTGCGCGCGCTACGGCGAGACGGTCGAGGCCGCGGTCGCCCTGCGCCGTGGCGCGCGGCTTGGTCCCGACGATCTCATCGCGCTCTGCAAAGAACGTCTGGGCGTGTTCAAATCCCCCGACGTGATCCACCGGCTCGACGAGCTGCCCAAGGGTCCCTCCGGCAAAATCCAGCGCATGAAGCTGTCGGACCTGATTGCCAGCTAGGCGGCGAAGCAGCTCAGACCGTTAATCCCACAGCAAGGTCTTTGGGCTAGGGTTTCGGCAAAACGAGCGAAGTGACCTTGCATGGCGGATACACTGAAAAGACATCTGTGGGCTGCCGCACTTGGCACCGCCTTGGCGTCCGGATCGCCGCTCCTTGCGCAGCAAAGCTCTGCCAATATCGCGTGGTCGGATTATCCGGGCTGGCGGATGATCATCAATTCTCTCAACGACGCGGTTTTCGGTGCCGGGCCCTATACGCAAGACAAGGCCGAAGAGCTCTACCTGCGCGGGGTGGCAGATATGCTGGCCATCTCGAATATCGGCTTGATCGAGCTGATCGCCGAGAATCCGCGCATGCCGGACACGGTTATACTCTTCCCAACCAGCATTTCAGTTGGGGCAGACAAAATCGTTTTGGCCGAAGGGGTCGATCCTGCGAATTTGATCGGGCGGCGGGTCGGCCTCGTGCGCAACTCCGTCAGCCATTACATGTACGAGCACGCGACGAAGTACTCACGAAGCGCGTTGCAAGGTCCGGCGAACCTGACCTTCCTCAAGGAAGACGAAATCGTGGATGCGTTTCGGTCTGGCCGGGTCGACGTGGCAATCGGCCGGGAACCTGTAATTTCTGGCGCCGTCCGCATGAAGGGCGCGCAGGTGGTTTATGACAGCTCCGGCCTGAACAACGCGGTTGTCGACCTCGTGGTCATGCGACGCGACGTGTACGAGCAGTCGGTCGAGATCGCCCGCCGCTTCGTGCAATCGTGGTTCGAGAAATTCGCCGAAACGGCGGACGGGCGTGTCTCGGTTTCAGACGCGTTCGAGCTGCCGGGCATTGGCGAGCGGTATTTTATCGAGGGTCAGGGCATCAGCCGGCGTGGTTTTGCCACGATCGACCGCGCGCGCGCCATGATGGAGAGCGGGCGGCTTCGGTTTTCGCTTTTGCGGGCCAAGGATTTCGTTGATCTCCACACGTCGCGGCAGCCGGGCATCGCGTCGCTTGGCGCGTATGGCATCCAGTTTGCGGATGGATCAATCCTCGGCAACCCGCTCAACGTGCGCGTGCAGGTTCGGACCGACCATTTTGACGACGCTCCCTCGGACGGCTGACGACGGTTCTTCGGGCTTATGTCAGCGGGCCTCGCAGCTGCCTGTCGTGGTTTTCTGTGTCTGGCGTCTCGAAGCGCATTCGTGAACGGGGCACGCGCGACGGCGACGTGACCTTGCAGTGGCGTTTTTGGACGCCGCTTCCATTATAGTTGAGTAAGAAATCCTGCCCTAAAAACCTCTTTGCCAAGGGTTCTCAGAAAGGTCGATATCAAAATGCGATCCTCGCAGGTCGTCGTAGGTTCCGAGATTGCTGTCCCGGATTATGGATACGAAGCTCCGGATCTACCGCTCGCCAAAAGCTCTTTGGAACGGATCGAAGAGTGGGTTGAGGACGTAATCCAGCACCGTGCGTGTTCCCGTGATGATCGAGGCGTTCACCTCCATCCCCGCCTTGATTGCAAGGAACTCGCCGTTCTCGCCAACCCAATCCTGGCCAAGGTCGACCTTCACCTTGAAATACGTCTCCAGTTGTTCGTTGCGTGTCGAGGTTGCCGAGATCTGGGCGACCCAGCCTGCCAGAACGCCGAATTTCTTGGTGTTGAACGTGGTCAGCTTGATTTCCACCGGGTCGCCTACGGTGATATGTCCGATGTCGCGCGGCTTCAGATGCAGCTCGGCGATCAGGCGATCCGATGTCGGCAGTATTTCGGCGACGAGCCCGCCGGGCTCCAGCACTTCGTTTTGAGAATTGACATACATCGCCTGCACAACCCCGGTCACCGGTGTGGTGATCGTCAGCCGGTCGACCCGCAATCTGTTTTCGACAATGGCGCGCTGGAGCAGAGAAAGCTCCTCGGACGTTGCCTCAAGATCGGCGTAGAGAGTGTCGCGGGTCGTGGTGAAGAACTCGGACAACGCGCGTTCGGCGTCTTGCTTGTTGGCCTGCGCCTCGACCAGCGCTGCGCGGGCGCGGACCACATCACCTTTTATTTCTGCGTGGCGACGCTCGTATTCGGTGAGCTGGCGAAGCGTGGTCAGTCCGGCGCGCACAAGGTTTTCCGCCCGTCCCAGCTCGGCCGCCTCGATGGCGATCCGGGTTTCAAGCGCGTCCAGCACCGCCTGCTGCGACGCAATACGACCCTCCGCGCTTTCGATGCGTGCTTTCAACCTGATGCGCTTGGCATTATAGGCCGCGAGCTGCGCAGTGACCCGCAATCCACCGTTGACCGGGGAAGGGTCCGCATTGCCGGAAAATCCGATCGCCGTCAGGATTTCGAGCGTTCGGTTCAGCGCGAGGTTGAGGATGGCCTCGCGCGCGCGGAAGCGTTCATATTCCGCCTCCACATCGTCTTCGGCGAGAAGTGCGAGCGGTTGCTCGAGATTGATGACTTCACCCTCTCGCACCAAGATCTTTTCGACGACGCCGCCATCAAGATGCTCAATCCGGCGCAAGGACCCACTCGGCTCGATCGTACCGCTGGCGAAGGCGACCTCTGGCAGTTCGGTCAGATGCGCCCACAGCAGGGCGAGCCCGATCATCAGTGCGCTGACCCGAACGGTCAAGCGCGCGGTGCGAGAGGCGTTGGGGCCTTGCATCATGCGGCCTCCGCCGGGAGAAGCAGCTTAAGCGCCTTGTCGCGCCCCCGTGCTGCCCGCTCATTAATCACCACGCGCCCGCGATCAAGCAGCACAAGCCGCGTTCCAAGGCGCATTTCCTCGGCATCATTGGTGATCAGGATCACTGTCCCTGTCTGCGCTTTTTCGGCGATGGCAGCGCGCACATGCGCTACCATCTCATGGGGTAGGCCACGGGTCGGTTGGTCGAAAACATGGATCGGCCCGGGCTGAGCAAGGCAAATCGCAACGGCGATGGCCTGCTGCAGGATTTGCGACATTCGCCCGGCTTGCGACGGCGTCATGACGCAGCCCAGCCCGTCCGGCAAAGCCCGCACCATCGCATCTGCATCAATGCGGCGCAGCACCGCCCAGATTTCGTCGTCGGCCAAATGCGGATTGGCGAGCAGAAAATTCTCCCGCAGGCTGGTGCCGATCAACTGCGGCTCCTGCGGACAGAACGCAACCTGTTCACGCAAAGCATCCAGCGGGTAGGTGGCGATATCGACGCCGCCAATCATGACGCGTCCGGCGGCCGGGGTCGTCAGCCCGACAAGGGTCTCCGCCACGCAGGTTTTGCCCGACATCGAACCGCCGCAAATCACCAAGATATCGGTCGGTTTGGCATGAAGATTGACGCCAAGAAGCGCAGGCGAGACCGCGTCCTTGAAGCGTACGCTCACCTGCTCGAACTGCACCACAGGCTCCAGCGGCAGCGGAGGATGCCTGGTTATCCCACGCGCAGGCTCACCGGGCAACGAAAGCACGTTCATCAGCGAGCTGAGACTGCCCAGGGCGAATACGCCTTGTTCGCTGGCATTCGACAACGATTGGATCGGCGTCAGAAAACGCCATGTCAGCACCAGAATGGCGATCAGGGCGCCGACGCTCAACTCGCCGGTGATGGCCAGGTGAGTGGCGCTGAATCCAGAGACGATTCCCGCGGTCATGACGAGAGACTGCAACAGCAAGCTGACCATTTGGTTAAAGCGCAGACTGGCATAGGTGGTTGAAATCATCTCGTCGAGGCTGGCATCGACCCGGCGTCGCCAGGTCTGACTCAGGCCCAGCCGCCTTATGTCGTGCTGACGCTCGACGGTCTCGACCGACAGGCGCTGGTATTCGGCCTGCGCGACCTGCATCGCGGCCTCTCGCGCCTTTCGCCCCGGGCGCAAGGCCAGAAACAGCGCCACCGTAAGACCTGCGAAGATGATCACCGTCCAGCCGATCGTCGGGGCCAGCGAAAACAGCACCGCAGCGAAGAGCAGCACGAATGGCAGATCGAGGATCGACTGCACCATGGGGCCTTGGAGCATCGCCTTGATGGCTTTGAACTGCTGAAGATAAGCTGAAAAAGACGCACTGTCCTTGCGGGTCAGATACGGCATCGGCAGCGCGAAGAGCTTGCCAAGCAACCCTTGGGCAAGACCACGCTCCAGCGCGGCCGAGCTTCGCTGCAGGCTGGTGGTACGGATTGAGCGGATCAGGAACTCGAACACATACACCAGGGACAGGCCAACCCCGAGAGAGACCAACACCTCGACCGATTGCGAGGGCAGGGCGGTATTATAGATAGCCATCACGAAAAATGGCGTGGCGAGACCCAGCACGTTGATAATCGAGGAGTTGATCAGTAACGGCCCGACCTCGGGTCGCACGATACAGCGCAGCCGTTCCAGTGGCGCAGCGGTCCCTGCCTCGACGCCGTTTGGATCATCGAGAGTTAGTCGCGCCATCGGCCCATCGGGCAGCCCGATCCACCGCCCCGGCGCGCCGTCATCGGCCATGAGCCGCAGGCCCAGATCACGATTGCAATCTTCGATCCAGAAAAGCCGACCATCCTTGTCTGCGACGACGCTTGGCATCGGCGCGTCGCAGAGGTGCTGATGAGAGATCGCGGCGAAGCTGTGCGGGATGTCGAGAGCGTCGAGCGTCCGCTTCAGCGCCGTCTTGTCAAAGGCCGCATCCGGTGCGGGCAGTCCGGCCGCGATCTGTCGCACCGTTCCGAAGCGCCGCTGGGCCGCCAAGACCATCTGCAGGGTCGAGGCCAGAGTGCTGCGATGCTCAGACGCGGCGGCCAGGGTCATGATGCTTCCCGCGTGGCGATTTGAGTGGGCGTGCCGCCGTTGGTTTCCGCGACCCACGCATCCAGATCGGCCCCCATGGCGCGGTGCGTGACGTCGGCTGGGCGGTTTTGGTGCAGGGTCACGACGATATCGGCGGCCTCCAGCAACGCGGCGCTCGGGGCTGTTGCGAGGATGGTCGTCTCGCCGCGCAATGCGATGATCTCTGCGGCGATTGTTGCCGCCGATTTCGGATCCAGATCCACAAGGGGTGCCTCCAGCAGCAAAAGCTCTGGCTGCGCGGCAATTGCCGCTGCGAGGTTGAGCTTCTTGAACAGCCCGGTGCTGCCGCCGCCGGTGCCGGAGCCCTGATAGACCCAATCCAGCCCTCCCGGCATGGCGTTCAGCTCCGGCCCAAGGCCGAATCGTTGAACCAACTCGGCGGCTTTACCCTTGTCCTCGGTGAATTCGGTCAAATTTTCACGTAATGTTCCGTAAAAAAGGAGCGGCTTGCGTTGCAGGAAACGCATGGCGCGGGGCTCGCAGCTAAGCGCGCTCAATCGCGGGATGCGGCCCTTGATCCGGATCGCGCCCTCGGACGGTGCGCGCTCCCCCGCGACGACCTCGAGCAGGGCACTTGGATCTGCTCCGATCCGCCCTTGGATCACGATTAATGCCCCCTTCGGCGCGTCCAGTGTGACGCGTGCGAACCTGTCGCGTTCCGAGAGGTCCAGAAGTTCCAGCCCGGGCTGGTTCGGGTCTGCCGGAAGCCCGCGGGAGGGAGCATCAGGCAGCCAAAGGAAGGAGCGAAGCTCGCGTGTCGTGCGCTTGGCCAGCCGTTCCTCATTGGAGGAGAAAACGGTCTGAAAGACCGGCTGCGTAGCCCGCCCGGTCAGCAGGATGCAGGCAGCCAACTCGGCCAGCCCGATCTGCTGTTGCATCACGAGGTAGCCCCCAAACAGGCTGGTCATCCCGGTCGCCGCGGGCCCCAGCGTCACGGTCAAGCCATAGTAAATCCCGGAAATCCGCGACAGTGTGGCAGAGGCGCGCGCCTGCTGTCGATGAAGCCCGTCATAGGACTTTTGGACGGCCAGATGTGCGCCCCAAAGCTTGACCGCTCGGGTGTGCCGCAGCGCTTGGCTGAGATACGACAGGCCCTTCTGGTCAAGGCTGCGGTCTTCGCCGACCGCCCGGTTCTGCGCCGACCGGAGCGGCAGAGCGGCCGCCACCACCACCGCCATCAAAACGAGCGGCACAAGCACAAGCGCGCCGGCCAGCGCAAAAATCGCCGTCAGGTAGATCAGCGAGAAGACAAGGTCGACGGCAAGGATGCTGCGTTGGCGGGGGAACAGGTTGCGCAAGTGTTGCACCGCCTGCAGGTGGTCGACCAGCTTGGCCCGCCCCAGTTTGCGCAGCGCGGGCAGATCGGCGCGGAACAGGCGGTCGAGGGCGAGCGGTGCAATTTCGCGCTCCTGCGCCTCCGCCGCGCGCAGCAGGATGCGCGACCGCACGATCTTCAGCACGGCATCCAGCGCGATGACGCCAAACATCACCAGCATGATCCCGTCCAGCGTGCCCAGACTCTGGTTTGGGATGACCCGGTCGAAGATTTGCAGCATCGCAATCGGCACCGCGAGCCCCAGCGAATTGATCAGCACAGAGGCCAGCAAGAGGTCCCCGTCAAACCGCGGACCAAGCCGCGCGGAACGTCCCGCGTGATGCGGGCTCCGGGGTTTCGCTGGTGTAGACAATGCTGCGGTCATCGCGCCGGGTTCTGACCCCAAAGGTTTAAAATATCGGAAATTTTGACGGAGTATTTTCTTCCCTTCGCGCCCTGCTTTGCGCCATCCCTTCTGGCGCGGGTGTGAGGTTCATGAGGGGTCAAGAGTCATGGCTGAGGAAAGCGACAAGGACGTTTGGGAAGAGCTGAACGCGTCTGACAGCGCGATGCAGGCGTCGATGGATGATGGCGACGGCGACCGCGCAGCCTTCGCCGCCGCGGAAAACGCCCGCCCGTCCTCCGACGGTGACCGTCAGGCTGTCTTGCATACCGGCACGGCGGAATCCTACGAGCTGGAGAAGAACGCCTACGTCGAGGAGCTGGTAGACGACGAAGCGGATACAGCGATCGCCGCGAGCTTCACCGGCGCGCGCACGACCGAAATCGGAGATCGCGAGGCGCTTGAGGTCGATCAAGGCGGGGGAAGCGACGGTCAGGCCGCTACGATCAATGATGGCGGCGATCTCGGAAGCGGCAACACGAGCCTGGACAACATCGACCGGTTCGAGGCCTCAGTTCAGGCAACTCCAATTTCCGGCGACAGTCTCCCGGGCGATCCAGCCGCGACCGGCTCAACCGTGCGTTTTGAACAAACTGCTCCGGCATCGGAGACTTCCGAGCCCGAACCTGAGCCCGAGCCCGAACCTGAGCCCGAGCCCGAGCCTGAACCCGAGCCTGAGCCTGAACCTGAGCCTGTGCCCGAGCCAGAACCTGAGCCGAAACCTGAGCCGGAGCCTGAGCCCGAGCCTGAGCCAGAACCTGAGCCAGAGCCCGAGCCAGAGCCAGAGCCTGAGCCAGAGCCCGAGCCGGAGCCCGAGCCTGAGCCTGAGCCTGAGCCGGAGCCCGAGCCGGAGCCAGAACCTGAGCCGGAACCTGAGCCGGAGCCCGAGCCTGAACCTGAGCCTGTGCCTGAGCCAGAACCTGAGCCGAAACCTGAGCCGGAGCCTGAGCCCGAGCCCGAACCTGAGCCCGAGCCTGAGCCTGAGCCGGAGCCCGAGCCGGAGCCCGAGCCAGAGCCAGAACCCGAGCCTGAGCCGGAACCTGAACCTGAGCCCGAGCCAGAACCCGAGCCGGAACCTGAACCAGAGCCTGAGCCAGAGCCAGAGCCAGAACCTGAACCGGACCCGGAGCCTGTAAATTCGGCTCCAACGTCTCCAGCGCTGAGCGGCGACACGGTCTCCGAGAACGCGGCGGGGGCTGTGATCGGCACGGTGGCGGCCTCCGATCCGGACGGCGACGCGCTGGTCTACAGCGTCGATGACCCGCGCTTCGAGCTCGACGGCGACACGCTGCGCCTGCGCGAGGGCGTGAGCCTCGATCACGAGGCGGAGCCCACGGTCGAGCTGACCCTGACGGCGACGGACCCGGACGGGGCGGCGACCACGTCGACCGTGACGATCAATGTGGCCGACCTGAACGAGGCGCCCGACGGGCTGACGCTGACCGGCGACACGGTGGCGGAAAACGCGGCGGGGGCGGTGATCGGCACGGTGGCGGCCTCCGATCCCGACGGTGACGCGCTGGTCTACAGCGTCGACGACCCGCGGTTTGAGCTCGACGGCGACACGCTGCGCCTGCGCGAGGGCGTGAGCCTCGATCACGAGGCGGAGCCCACGGTCGAGCTGGTCCTGACGGCGACCGACCCGGACGGCGCGGCGACCACGTCGACCGTGACGATCAATGTGGCCGACCTGAACGAGGCGCCCGATGGGCTGACGCTGAGCGGCGACACGGTCTCCGAGAACGCGGCGGGGGCGGTGATCGGCACGGTGGCGGCCTCCGATCCCGACGGTGACGCGCTGGTCTACAGCGTCGACGACCCGCGGTTTGAGCTCGACGGCGACACCCTGCGCCTGCGCGACGGCGTGAGCCTCGATCACGAGGCGGAGCCGACGGTCGAGCTGACCCTGACGGCGACGGACCCGGACGGGGCGGCGACCACGTCGACCGTGACGATCAATGTGGCCGACCTGAACGAGGCGCCCGACGGGCTGACGCTGACCGGCGACACGGTGGCGGAAAACGCGGCGGGGGCGGAGATCGGCACGGTGGCGGCCTCCGATCCGGACGGCGACGCGCTGGTCTACAGCGTCGATGACCCGCGCTTCGAGCTCGACGGCGACACGCTGCGCCTGCGCGAGGGCGTGAGCCTCGATCACGAGGCGGAGGCCACGGTCGAGCTGGTCCTGACGGCGACGGACCCGGACGGGGCGGCGACGACGACCACGGTGACGATCAATGTGGCCGATGAGGTAACAACGCCCCCGGATGTCTCGGTAGCGGGGCTGTTTCACGTCCAGCAGATCGCCGTCGTCGACACAGCTCTGGGGCTGGCAGGCATTGATTGGGGGTCCGAACCGCTGGCGTCGCATTTCGTGCCGGAGGTGGATTTCCACGCGACATCGGAAAGCTTCTTCGAGGGTGGCGCGCCCGATGCGTTTGCGACACTGGTGCAAGGCTCGATCGAGGCTTCAGAGGCGGGAACATACGAGTTCCATTTGACGACGAGCGATGCCGCATTGCTGTGGATCGACGGGGTGCCCGTTGCATTGGATTCGACCCCCGTCGATCCCGATGATCTGCTCGACCTCGGCGTGACAACCGCGTCCATCGAGCTTGAGGCCGGGGTGCATGATATCGTTATTCAGCATCTCGATGCGCTTGGTGACGCGGAGCTGATCCTCGAGTGGCAGCCGCCCGGAGCAACAGAATTCGCTCTCGCCCCGGCCAGTGGCGTTTATGAGGTCGAGGAAGGGGAGCCGCTGGGACTTGGTGTTGGTGTGCAAGACAACGGCATGGCGGTGGAGACGGTGACCGCGTCCGATGTGCCCGCTAACTGGATTCTGTCGGCAGGTGACGAAAGCGTCGCGTCCGATGGCGGTGACATCGACCTGACGGGGTGGGACCTGTCGCAGTTGTCGGTGACGCCCGCCTTGGGAGATGTCGGGACGACCACATTGCAAATCGATGTGACCGTGGTGTCGCCCAGCGGCGAACCGGCGACATCGAGCGTGGCCATTGATATCGAAGTGGAGCCCGAGGACGGCTTGGCGGTGGATGATCTTGATGTGGCTGGCGCGATTTCTGCGCTTGGCGTGATTGATGGACTGGGGCTCGATGACCCTTTGGCTGGGCTGAGCGATCCGCTTGATGATGCGCTGGATCCGGTCCCACCCCCGCCCGCTGATCTTCCCGGCGTAGGCGGGCTGCTATAAGCCCCAGCCGATACCGTACTTTTTCGAATGCTGGTATGCGGCGGCGGTAGTCGTGGCTGTGCTGCGAAATGAGTCACGGATGCACTCCGAGCCGAAGACACTGTCTCTCGGAATTCAGGGAGCGGATCGCTCGGGCAATGTTGAGCGCATAGGCGAGCCGAGGCCCCGGTGGGTCGAATGCGACGCCCAGCGGCGGGCGGACGCTAGTGTTTGAAGATGAACTCGTCGTCCGCGAGGTAGCTTTCGAGTTCATCGATATTCATGATCTCGAGCGACAGGCCGGAGGATTGCGCGGCCTCTCGCAGCCGCTGGGTCAACGCTTGCTGTATTTGATCGCCGCCAAGCACGTTCGTCATTGCCCGCTCGAGATGGGCTTCAAGCTTCGCGGAAATCTCCGCATCGGTCGGCAAGGCTTCGCGAGAGCGGAGCAATGCCCCCTCCATCGAGGTTTGCAGCACCACCGGGGACAATTCGCCCTTGTTCAGAAAATCGTGGCACCCGGACCTGAATGCCGTCACGGCGGTCTGGGACTGCTCGTCGCCGGTGATCATGATGATCGCCGCCTCGGTGTTGCGACCCTGATCGCGGATCACTTCGAGCGCATCAAGACCGGTGCCCTCGGCAAGGCGGTAATCCACCATTATCAGATCATAGGACTTGTCGCGGAGCATCTCTGACATGCACTTGATCGAAGGGGCCTCGTCCAGCTCGATGGTCAGGCCGGTTTTTTCGGTGTAGCGGCGGATGCGGGTGCGGTCATAGGCATCATCATCAAGCAAGAGAGCCTGAATTGGTCCAGCTGGCAGAATTTGGCCGGAGATCGCATCCTGCATCTGTGAGGTGAAGCCCGTGTGCATGTCCCTGGTCCTTTGTTGGGTCAATTGGGGACACGGTATCAGCGGCGCGCCTCGAAATTCTTAACCCCCGTCCGATACGCCGCCTCGAAATCCGTCGCATTTGAATAAAACTGAAAGCCGTTTCAGCTCTGCAACGGCTGCTTGATCTGAACGCGAACGCTCAGGCCCCGCCCGTCAGTGCCAGACGCAAGCTCAAGAGCCCCGTCATAGTGCTTTGTGATCTTGTTGGCGATCGCAAGCCCCATGCCGCTACCCTCGATCTCGTCGCGGGATTTCAGGGTTGTCATGGGGCCGAGCAGCCGCTCGCGTTCCTTCTCAGGGATGCCGGGGCCGTCGTCGGACACCTCGATCACCACGTCGCGCTCCGCGACATGGGTTGAAATGCGGATATGGCCCGCGCCTTCCGGATTGTGCTTGACGGCATTTGTCAAAAGGCAATCGAGCAGCATGTCCAGATCGCGATCGCCCATGCGGATGTTGCTTTGCGACAGGTCGCGGGTGATCTCAAAGGCGCCAATCCCGGAAATCTTGCCCAGGACAGCGTTAAGCGCGGGACCGACATCCAGCACCTGCACCGTCTGCATGCGCCCGACGCGCGAATAGGTCAGCAAATCCAGCAGCATCTGGTCCAATCGGGCCGTATGGGTGCGCATCAGGCCGAAATACTCGACGACAGAGTCCGGTAGGTCGAGCCCGGCTTCCAAAAGATCCTCGTGAATCCATTCCGGCAACTCGCTCATCGCGCGGATCGAGGCGCGCAGATCGTGGCTCAGGATGTAGACAAATTCTTCGAACTCCGCGCGCGCCTCGGCGGCAGGGTCGGGCACTTGATGTGTCTCGGGGCGAAGGGCTGGCTGCATCTGGGGCTCACTTGGAAAAACACGACATTCCTGCTTCCATAAGGCCCGAGTGCTGAAGAAGCCGTTAAGCAGGCGCGCCCGGCACGGTGTCGAACGTCGCGCCAAGCGCGACCTCGATCAGGCGACACTCCGCGCTTGGCGCGCTCAGACGGGTCTCCAGATGCGGCGGCACAACAAAGGCGTCGCCGGTGGACAGGCGCGTGGCAGGCGTGCCGCGGGCGTCCAAAGTCACTTCGCCGGACTGCACGAAGGTGAACAGGATGTCGGTCGTGTGGCGGCTCCATCCAGCCTCGGCCGTGCCGTCCGGTCGCACAACCTTCACGCCTGCCACCCCCGCGGTCGCCGCCCCGATGCCGGTGTCCTGGGCCTCCCAGCCGGGCAGGCGCCATGGGCCCCAGCTGACCTCCGGGGCCTTGAAATGGATAAATCTCGTACCGTCCCATGTGCGGTCCGGGTCACTGCGCCCGTTGGGCAGTTCCATATCGTGGTCGATTTTGGTGAGATGCTCGGCGGGCACGCCGATCTCCAGCACTTCGACATTATCAGACGCCTCCAGCACGCGGTGGCGGATTTGCGGCGGCTGGATCACGGCATTCCCCGCCTCCAGCACAAAGGGCGGGCCCTGATCCTCGTAGACCAGCCGCACCCAGCCCGCGAGGCAGAAGATCAGCTGAAACCCGACCACGTGGAAATGCACCATGTCGGGCACCGGGCCGCCGTCGGGAATGCGGATATGGGAGGCGATGATCGAGCCGCCAAGCCGGTCGGGGATCAGGTCGCGGTAGCGCATGCCCGCGCGGCCAATCACCCAGGCATCACTGTCCCGCAGGTGGCGGACGAGAAAGGCGTGCTGGGTCTCGGGCGTCTCCAGCACAGGGTCGGCATCGATGATCTCGACCGTGGTCCCGCTTGGGGAGGTCAGCCGCCGCGCGCCAGCCGCGAAGCCATCCGGATCGGTGCAGCGCAGGTGCACGTGCCCCGGCGGCTGCTCCGCCGCGCGGTCAAGCCGGATGCGCATCCCGTGGCCCGACAGCACCGCCACGGCGGGATCATCGGCGGGGTAGATCTCGTCGAGCCGGAAGCCCAGCGTATCGATGAAGAACGCCATCTCCGGCGAGAGCGCGCGCGCGGGCAGCACGATCTCTGCGGCGGTGATCTGCGCGGGGGAGGTGTCGGTCACGGGCGGCGGTCCTTGCAGGTGGTCTGCGCAGACCCTAGCGGCGCGGCGCGCGGGGGTCAAAGCAAGGGGACGCGCGCAGATTTGAGCCGCATTAACATCAAATTGACCCCGAAAAGTCGGCTGTATGCCGCAATTGGGGGCGATGTGATTCACGGGGGCTTAACACGTCATGTGGAAGGTCTCCCCTATGGGACAAAGTGTGGTGAATGAGTGCGGTGGGCGACGTCCACGCCACGGCGGATGGGCAGGGCGCCCATGAGCGTCGTGCTTTCGATCTTCAAACATCTTCAGCTGTTTTGCTTCGCCTTCGCGCTGGCCGCAAGCGGGATGCTCTATGTCGGCATCTCCTCTGGTCAGATGGAGCGCGGGCCGATCTATCTGGGCCTGGCGGAGCAGTTCGCGTCCGTCATGGCGGCGACACCGGCTTTTCAGGCCACGATGGACGGCTACCCTGCCGCGCAGGCCGGGGAGGTGCATCCAGCTCAGCTTCCCGCGCCCAGCATCGGGGTCGTGCAATCGGCAAGCGAAAGCCTGCGCGGTCTGCGCACACGGCAGTTTGCGGGTTTAGGCCAGCCCTGAGGGCAATGCGCTAGAAATTCACCTCGACACCGGGAAGGCGCAGGGCTTTGACCAGCTCACGCACTTCTTGACGGGCCGCGATGTTGGAGATGTTGAGATTCTTCACTCCGATATCGCCCAGATCCATCAAGGTCAGACCGCGCGGGAACAACTCGCGGAAGATCACCCGCTCCGAGAAGCCCGGCGCAACGCGAAAGCCGATCCGTTTGGCCAGTTGGTCCACGGCGTCGGTGATCTTTTTCTTGTTATGCATCCGCTGGGTGCCCACGCGGTTGCGCACGACAATCCAGTCGATGGGGCTTAGCCCCGCCTGCGCGCGCAGCTGCCGCGCCTGCCAGACCATTTCGGCATAGACCGACGGGCCCAGAACATCCTGCGTCTCCGGGTCGATGCGGGCCAGCAGGTCGAAATCGATGAAGCTGTCATTCAAGGGCGTGACCAGCGTGTCGGCCAGCGAGTGGGCGACCTGGCTCAGGCGTGTGTGGGAGCCGGGGCAGTCGATGACGATGAAGTCAAACCGGCCCTCCATGCCCGCCACGGCCTCGGTCAGGCGGCGGTCATACAGGTTCTCGCCAGGGGCAAGCGCGGCGGGGTCGACCTCGGGCAGCTCGACCACTTCGGGCAGCGCCAGATCGAGACCTTCCTTGGCGGCGTAGGCCGCGCGGTTTTCGCAGTAGCGCGAGAAGCTCCGCTGGCGCAGGTCCAGGTCCAAAGCACCCACCGAATGGCCCATCCGCACCAGCGCGGTGGTGACATGCATGCAATTGGTGGATTTGCCCGATCCGCCCTTTTCATTCCCAAAGACGATGATATGCGCGGCCATGGTGCTCGATCCCGTTTCTTCCGTTTGGCCCCGTTTCCCGGGGTTTGCGGCGCTTATACAAGCCCGCGCGGGGGGAGGGGAAGCGAAAGAAAGCTCAAAAGCAGCGTACGCAGGGTTAACGCGGCATTAGTGTCGCAGGTGCTAAGCCCCCGGCCATCGACGTCGATCCAAATGGTTCCGGGTCCCTTCCAAAAGAGGGGCGTCCGTCAATCATGCATGAGGATGGGGGGTGGCACCCCTGTCTCGCCGGTGTCCCGGCGAGGACGCGCGGAGGGACTATCACCCCCTCCGCCCCGGCGCTGTCGGCACGACAGCGCAACGTGACATTCCATTCAGAGATTACCGCACAGCGCGCTGGACCGGTCCGGCGTGCCCATTGGTGTGCGATTTCGGTTAAAACTTGATGCAGAACAATCATTCTGTTAAACAAGCTCATGCCACGTCCTTCATCCTTCACCCCAGACCAGCTGGCCGACCGCGCGTTGGAGCAATTCTGGACGCATGGATTTTACGCGTCCTCGATGGATGATCTGGTCAAGGCAACCGGGGTCAGCCGTCACGGGATCTACGCGACCTATGGTGGCAAGAAGAAAATCTTCCTGGCCTGTTTCGACAGGTATCAGCGGACTGTGGTTACGCCCGCGTTCGAAATTGTCGAGCAGCCGGGCGCAGATCTGACAGCCGTGGCGACCTATTTCGAACGCCAGATCAGTGCGGGCGACGCCAGGGGATTGCCGGGGCCGGGCTGCTTCGTTGCCAATTCCGCGACTGAAGTGGCTCCGAGTGACGCCGATGTCATGGAACAGGTCATGCACCATAACGACCGGCTGCGACGCGGCTTTGTGGGCGCGGTGCGCATGAGCCTGCCATCCATTGATGATCGCGAGGTCGCCGAATTGGCCGAAGTCATGCTGGTTTTCACCAACGGGCTTTGGTCCTTCTCGCGCAGCGTGAAAGAGCCGGACACCTTGCGCCGCGCGGTCGATCGTTTTTTGCACTCAATCCTTGGACGCGGAATATGAGCACACGCCTTCGGACCACAGACGCCTCTCGGCTGTCTTCGCCTTTTATAATGGCGCTTTTCGTGAATTTTGTGTGGATCAACGCGTCGGAGGTCTTTCGCTATTTCGCCTTCGTCATGCCGATGATGCGAGAAGCCTTCTCCGTCGTGCCCGATGTCGCACCGATGAATGTGCCCGTGTTTTTGATCTGGGGCGTCTGGGACACGATCCTGGTGATCGCCGCAACTTTGCTGCCGTGGATGGCGATGCGGGTCTTCGGCGCATCCTTCGCGCGGGCAGTCCTGTACGGCACAGGCGTCTGGTTTGCGGTCTTCGTGATCCTGTGGCTGGGCCTCTACAACATGAACCTTGCGACGCTGCCCGTGCTGTTCACAGCCCTGCCACTGGCCTGGCTGGAGATGGTCGTGGCGTCGGTGGTCGTCTGGTGGTTTGCGGGATCAAACCCCGAGATGTCCGGCTAAGCCGACCCACCCTTCCTTCCCGATGCCCCAACAAAAAAAGCCGCACCCGAAGGTGCGGCTTTTGATCTTTGCACATAAGGCGGGGTTTAGAAGCCCAGGCCTTCGTACTTGTTCTTGAACTTCGAGACGCGGCCACCGGTGTCCATCAGGCGCTGGTTGCCGCCGGTCCATGCGGGGTGCACGGAGGGGTCGATGTCGAGCGACAGCGTGTCGCCCTCGGAGCCCCAGGTGGATTTCATCTGCACCACGTCGCCATTGGTCATCTTGACGTCGATCGTGTGGTACTCGGGATGGGTATCTTTTTTCATGACAGGGCCCTTCCTTACGCGTCTGCGCCGCTGGAGAGCGGCTTGTAGTTGGTCTGCTCGGTGATGCGGGCAGATTTGCCGCGACGCGAGCGCAGGTAGTACAGCTTGGCGCGGCGCACGCGGCCACGGCGCACGACGGTGATGCTGTCGATGTTGGTGGAGTAGAGGGGGAACACACGCTCCACGCCCTCGCCGAAGGAGATCTTGCGCACGTTGAACGAGCCGGCGATGCCGTTGCCATTGTTGCGCGCGATGCAGACGCCTTCGTAGTTCTGCACCCGGGTGCGGGTGCCTTCGGTCACTTTGTAGCCAACGCGGATGGTGTCACCCGCCTTGAAGTCAGGGATGTCTTTCCCCAGTTCGGCGATTTGTTCCGCCTCGAGTTGTGCGATCAGGTCCATCTGACACGCTCCTATTTTGATCCCGGTTTGCCCGGAGAATATGTCTCGCGTCCTAAGAGCTGTTGGTCTTCTTCCGGGTCCGCATATGCGCCCGCCACAGATCAGGTCGTCGTTGCTTGTGATGGCCCGATGTCTTTGCCTTGTCGGATGCGCCGAAGAAAGCGCGGCAAGGTCCAGCAAAACAAGGGCCCCGGTCGGTATTCCGATTCCAGTCTGGCAGCGTATATGCGCCATCGGCCTGCCGATCAAGGGGCTTTGGCATCATTGCCGGATACGCGGGGCCGATCGGGGGCTACATCATCGCGCCCATGGGGCGGGACGGGGCCTTTGGGGCAGGATGGCACAGTTTGCGCGCCAGATAGGCGCGACCCTGACGCACGTTCAGCAACCGACGCGCCGGGGCCGCATGGGTGATCTTGGGCATGGCATCCTTCGCGCAACTCGTGGCCAGCTGATCTTTTGCTTGCGGCCCCAGATACAGGCTTTCGCTCGCCGCGCCATTGGCGGCCAAGACATGATGGGCCTCGAGCAGCAGATGCACGTAATGCACCTCGGGCTGGCGCGTCCGCTGAACCCCGTGAAGCCCCAGGAACGCCTTGGCGGGGATCAGAACGCCCCCATCGTGCGCATGCCCCGGGGGGGCGTCGCCGCCGGCCAAAATCCGGTGTTGGGGGGAGACGGCGAGCGCTTGACTGTTCCCAAGCGTGCCCGCCTCGAACACCACGGGGGCGGCGCGGCCAAAGCCCGGCAGTTTGCTGGTGGTGATCCAGCGCACGGGCTGCGCGCCGCTGTCGTGTGTCAAAACCGGGTCGCCGGGGCTCAGCTCTTCGACCGCGCGGGCGCCGTCCGGCGTAGCAATCATCGTGCCGGTTACGTAGCAGGCCACCATGTGCGAATAGGATGCGTTCGTGTCCTCGGTATAAAATTGCGGCTCGTCGGACGGGTTGTAGTTGTCGTTATACCAACCTTCGAGGTCGAAATCGGGGGTCCAGATAATCTGGGCCAGGTCGCCATTCTCGTCAGTACCCTCGAAAACGATGATACCGCCCACCCCGTCCGGCGACATGTCGGAGCGGATGACCACCGCGTCTTCCATATACCCGCCGCCGCCCTGACCGCCCCAGCTGACGTCATAGGCATCGCCCAACTCGAACAGGCGAGGGTCCGTGTCACCTTCGTTGGAGGTGATCACAAGATCCTTGGACCCGTTGGGCGGGTTGTCAAAACGGGACGTGTTTTCGGTGACGTTGACATTGCTACCCGTCGAGGCGGCAAATTCATTGTCGACGCCGTTAAAGACGATAGGCATCGCGACCTCCTAGGCCTCGCGGATGCCAGTAAATAATTTCCGAAAGCTCTCCGGACCCGTCACAAATGCAGACAAATTAAGAAAAATCCGATCCGCCTAGCGTGGGGAACCCATGTCGTGGCCCAAGCGTTCACCGGTATTGGAGAAGCCTATGCCCGCGCAATCCGTCAGCAGTATCTGCCTGTTTATCTGTACCGCCATCTTGTCGCTCGCGGCGCTGATGTACGCGGAACCCATTGCCGCTCCGCTGTTGCTGGCCCTTGTCGTCGGCATCATCTTGTCCCCGATCAGCGATATGGCCGACAAGGTTGGCATCCCGCGCGCCGTGTCGGCCTTTGCCACGATGGCCTTCGGTCTGGTCGTGGTGGTCTCGGCCGCGTTCCTGCTGGAGCCCTCGATCCGCGCCGCGATCGAGAAGGCCCCGGTGCTCATGCGAGAGCTTGAAAGCACGCTGCAACAGGTCCGTGCGATGATGCAGGGGCTCGATGAGATGGCCAAGGATGTCTCCGAGGCGATAGAGCCGGACGAGACCCCGGCGCCCGCCGAGAGCGGCGACGATGACGGCCAGCTGCCCGTGCCCATGCCGCAGGTGACCGACGCGGTCATCTACGCGCCGGGCGTGCTGGCACAATTCATGACCTTCATGGGCGTGCTTTACTTCTTCCTGCTCGTGCGCACCGATGTCTATCGCTTCGCGGGCCGCACTCTGCCGCGCCTGACAGAGCAGGACCTGACAAGCGCAGAGCGGCAGGTGGCCCAGTATTTCCTGACGATCACCATGATCAATGCCAGTTTTGGCGTCATCGTCGCGACGGTCATGTCGCTGCTGGGAATGCCGTCGCCGATGCTGTTTGGCGTTCTTGCCTTCGCGCTGAACTATATCCTCTACCTTGGGCCGGCGATCTTGCTGGTGGCGCTGCTGCTGACCGGGATCACCGTCTTCGACGGCGCGATGAGCGTGGTGCCTGCCGGGCTTTACCTTGCCATGAACGCGACCGAGGCGCAGTTCGTCACGCCGACCTTCGTGGGCAAGCGCATGTCGGTCAATCCGCTGCTGGTTTTCTTGTCGCTGGTCTTCTGGCTGTGGCTCTGGGGGCCGGTGGGCGGATTCATAGCAATCCCACTGCTGGTCTGGGTCCTGAGCCTGGTCAAATCCTGCGACGTGATCCCAGATGCCGAAGAGGCCCCGGCTCTCAAGGCCGCAGAATAAGCGCAAAGCGCGTGGAACCTTCGCGGGACCGACGCGTTTCTTCCCCAGACACGAACGAAACCGAAATTAAAGGAGACCACCCATGGCCCGTAAGCTTGCAGAAGTGACAAATTCTAACGCCAGCGCCGACGATGTTGCGGCACAGCTCGATACGCTGCGCAAGGACGTCAGCGATCTGACAAGCCTAATTGCCGATCTGGGCAAGGCCAAGGGCGGCGAGATCAGCGACGCGGCGAAGGCCAAGGTCGACGAGCTGCACGCCAGCGCCCGCGAGCGCGCCGCCGCAGCCTCCGATCAGGCCGCAGCCCTGCAGGGTCAAGCCAATGATTTCATCAAGAATCAGCCCGCCGCCGCGCTCGGTATTGCTGCAGGCCTCGGCTTCCTTGTGGGTCTGATGAGCAGCCGCAAATAATGGTCGAGCACCTCAAGAAAAAAGCGGCGCGCGCGTCGAAGAAAGCAGGCCTCCTGACCGGGGGCCTGCTTGCCGTCATCACGGGCATCGCCTTTCTCAGCTGGGCCGCATGGTTCTATCTGTCGCTCCTCACAGATCCGATGACCGCATCGGTAATTATCGGCGCGGCCTATGTCGGCATTGGCTTGGTGATGATTGGTATGGCTGTGATGTCATCGGGCGACAGCCGCGACCATCTGGCCGAGCACGACGAGCAGGTGAAGGCGGCTCAGCCGTCCTCCGACAACCCGCCGCTCATGCAAGCCTTCATGTTCGGCATGGAGGCCGGGCTGTCCGCCCACCGCCGCTGATTATTTGTCGCCCCGGGCCTTCCAAAGGTCCGGGCGTCGCGTTTTGGTCAGCGCTTTTGATTGCGCCTCGCGCCATTCGGCGATCTTTCCGTGATCGCCCGAGGTCAAAACCTCCGGCACGCCCAGCCCATTCCACTCCGCAGGGCGCGTGTATTGCGGATGTTCCAACAACCCCGCTGAATGGCTCTCCTCCTCGGTCGAGGCTGCATTGCCCAGCACCCCCGGCAGCAGCCGCACGGTCGCATCGATCATGGCCTGCGCGGCCAACTCGCCGCCGGTCAGCACGAAATCTCCGAGGCTAACCTCTTCGATCTCGTAGTGGTCCAAAACGCGTTGATCGACCCCCTCAAACCGTCCACACAGCATTGTCACGCCGGGTGCCGCAGCCCAGTCGCGCGCCATCGCCTGATCGAACCGCCGTCCGCGGGGCGACAGGTAGACCAACGGTTGCGCAGGTGCGCCGCGCCGGGCGAACTCAATTGCTTTGCCCACGATATCGGCGCGCAGCACCATGCCCGCCCCGCCGCCATAGGGCGTGTCATCCACGTTGCGGTGCTTGCCCTCGCCGAAGATGCGAAGATCAATCGGATCAAGCGCCCAAAGCCCCTGATCCAGCGCCTTGCCGGTCAGCGACGCGCTCAGCACGCCCGGAAACGCCTCCGGGAACAGGGTGATCACCTTGGCGCACCACGCACCCGGACGGCGCGCAGGTTCGGCCATCAGATCGCGCGGGGTGATCGAGGCCGTGATCGACTTGGAGCCGTGGGATTTCGTCGGTTTCACCATGGGGTGCGGCATACGACAGGCGCGCGCGAACGCCTAGCCCAAAAGCTCCGCCGTCAGCTTGTCGACATTGCGCAGCCGCGCGTCTTGCGATTTGAGCTTGTCGATCCGGTAGCACCAGGATCGTCTTTGCCCGATGGGCATGGCCTCCCACGCCTCGCAGAACATGTCATCCTCCAACGCATCGACCAGCTCCCGCGGCAGGGGCATGGCGTCTTGGTCGGCGACGTTGAAGCTGACCCGGACCCTGTCGCCCAAGCCCTTGCCGATCCGCGCCAGAAGCCTGCGCGACAGCATCATCTTGTAGCGTCCGCCATAGGGCACCCACGCACCTTGATGGTCCACGCCACCGATCTCGGCATCGACGCGAAGTCGGGTATAAGTGTCAAACGGCAGGCGCGCCGCGATCTCTTCGGGCAGCACGATGCAGGTGCCAAGCCGCTGATCCCCGATTTGGTTGGTGATCTCGGCGTCAAACTCATGGGCGAAAAACATCGGCGCTCACATCTGCGGGATGCGGCCATTCTCGGCCGCCACACGCGCCACCTCTGCCACACGTTTGCGCGGGTCGCCGGGGTCTTTGCCAGCTTGATCCAGCGCAGCACATTGCGGGCGTAGCCGTCGGGATAGGCATCAAAATGCGCCCGTGCCGCAGGGCTCAAAGCCGCCACCAGATCATCCGGGGCGATCATTGCATCGACATCAGCAAAGAAATCCCAAAGGCCAGACGCACGGCCCTCGGCCACTTTCGCCACCCCCGCCGGATGCATCCGACCTTCTTCCTCCAGCCGCGCGACCCGGTCCTTGTAGCTTTGCGACCACGCCTGTTGGCGGCGCGGCGCGATCAGCTGCATCGTGCGGTCCGCATCCAGCACCTTGCGCCGCCCATCGATCCAGCCATGGGCCAGCAGGGCATCCAGCACCTCTTCGCGGGAGACGTATTTGTCCCGATGCGCCGCCTTCCACGTCACCAGCCAGACGCTTTGCTCCTGCCCGTGATGCGCCGCCAGCCAGTCCCACAGCGCCGGCGCGCCGGCCACCTCAACCTGTTCAAAATCCATCATTGCCATGGCGGGCGATTTAGCGCGCGCTATGTCCCCGACCATGAGCAAATTCACCCACACGCCCCGCGGCCTCGCCGTGCCCGATGGCCGCCTGACCCGGATGGCACGCTTGGGCGGCGTGGCCGCGGGCGTCGCCGGGTCGCTTGCCACCGGCGGCGCGCGGGAGCTTCTGGCCGGCCGCCGCCCCCAGATGTCCGATCTGCTGCTGACGCCCGCCAATGCCGCGCGGCTGACAAACCAGCTCGCCCAGATGCGCGGGGCCGCGATGAAGATGGGCCAGCTTATGTCGATGGAGGCGGGCGAGTTCCTGCCGCCCGAACTTGCCGATATCCTCGCCCATCTGCGCGCCGACGCCCATTTCATGCCGCCCCAGCAGCTCAAAAAGGTGCTGATCGCCAATTGGGGCGCGGATTTTCTCAAGCGGTTCAAGCGCTTCGATGTGTACCCTATTGCGGCGGCCTCCATCGGACAGGTCCATCGCGGGGTCACCAAGGACGGGCGCGAGGTTGCGGTGAAGGTGCAATATCCCGGCGTGCGCAAGAGCATCGACAGCGATGTGTCCAACGTCGCGGCCCTGATGCGCCTGTCTGGCCTAATCCCGAAGGAGCTCGACCTGAGCCCGCTCCTGGACGAGGCCCGCCGCCAGCTTCATGAGGAAGCCGACTACCTGCGCGAGGGCCAGATGCTCGCCCGCTTCGGGACATTGATGGCGGGCGAGACCGACTTCCGCGTCCCGGCGCTCTACGCCGATCTCACGACCGCCGACATCCTCGGCATGGAATATGTGCCCGGCGTCGCGGTCGAAAGCCTCAGCGATGCCGACCAGGCCACCCGCAACCGCGTGACCGAGCGGCTAATCATGCTCACCCTGCGCGAGCTTTTCGATCTCGGCGTCATGCAGACCGACCCGAACTTCGCCAATTACCGCTATGACGCCGAGACAGGCCAGATCATCCTTCTCGATTTCGGTGCGGCCAGAGAGATCGTGCCGGAGCTATCGGCCAAGTTCCGCGCCTTGCTGCGCGCAGGCCTGCAAGGCACCCGCGAAGATATGCGGCGCGCGGCCATCGAGATCGGCTATTTCAACGCGGACACGTCCGAGCATCACCAGCGCCAGATCCTCGACATGATGGAGATCGCCTTCACGCCCCTGCGCAGCACCGAACCCTTCGATTTCGCCACCAATCCGACGGTGGCACAGCTCCGCGACGCAGGCATGGAGTTCGGCCGCGACCGCGACTTCTGGGTGATCCCGCCGATGGACACGCTCTACATCCAGCGCAAATTCGCGGGCATCTACCTGTTGGCCACCCGCCTGAAAGCGCGCGTCAACGTCGCGCCCATACTCCACGCCTATCTCTGACCGCCTTTTTTCTTTGTTCCATAAACACGGCGGGGGTGCGGGGGCAGCGCCCCCAGCGGATCGACGCAGGCACAGCCTGCGGCGACACTTACCCGTGCCACTCAGCTCAGGTAGCAGCCATCGGCCCCAAAGCCGAAGGGCTCGCGATCCCATTTCGAAAACGGCAAACCCGGGGTGACATCGACCCAGACCACCTCCACCGCGCGATCAAACGGCGCCTCGCTTAGCACGATGCCGGGATCGCTCGCACCTATCTCCCAACCCCGGGCCTCGACTGCCGCGCGCAGTTGATCCGCCGTCACGCAGGCGGTGCCGGACAGCTCCTCGAACAGGCCCATCAGGGCCGCCTGCCACTCGATGACACCGGCGGTGTTGAGATCGCCGAAGATCTCCTGCAGGTCCCGCATCCCGTACCCCACCAGCCAGGCAAGCCCCAGCGACACCAGCCAAAGCACAAAGCGCTTCATGTCCGGTCCCCGGTCGCCTCGCGGAAATGCTTGCGGCAGAGCGACACGTAGGTCTCGTTGCCGCCCACCTGCACCTGGTCGCCATCCACCAGCGCCTTGCCGTCGGGGCCTTTTCGGATCACCATTGTGGCCTTCTTGCCGCAATGGCAGATCGTGCGGACTTCGCGCATTTCGTCGGCCAGCGCCAGCAGCGTGGCCGATCCCGGGAACAGCTCGCCCCGGAAGTCCACCCGCAACCCGTAGCACATCACCGGCACGCGCAAATCATCCACCGCGCGGGCCAGCTGCCAGACTTGGCTCTTCGACAGCCACTGCGCCTCGTCCACCATCACGCAGGCCACTGCGCCGCGTGCCAGCCGCGCCTCGATCATCGCAAACAGGTCCGCCGAGGGGCCGTAGATATCCGCCTCCCGCGCGAGCCCGATGCGCGAGCCGATCTGGCCCACCCCCGCCCGGTCGTCAAAATCGGCGGTCAGCAGATAGGTCTCCATCCCCATCTCGTGGTAGTTATGCGCGGCCTGCAACAGCAGGGTCGATTTGCCCGCATTCATGGTGGAGTAGTGGAAGTAGAGCTTCGCCATGGGCGTGTGCGTAGCAGGGGCCGCGGGGCCGGGCAAGACGCCCGCGCCGCGCCGCGGCAGGTCGGTGGGGAGCACGCTAGGGAAAGCTATGACCTTGGGGGTGATTACCCGGCACCCCTGCCGGCCACTGCCCCCCACCTCAGCGTCACGGCCTTCAGCACAAGACCCCTTCGCTGTCATTAGCCCCCATACCCTAGGAGCTGCCTTGTGGTAGCGAAGGGGAAAGCAATTGCGCAGGGGAAAGGCTTTGGGCTATTCCCCTGTGAACGGGGTGAGCCTGCGGGGACAAGTGACGCGATGGGGACGACAAACAGATACCTGAAGAAGCACACCGAGGCGTTGGTCAAGGATGTGGGCGTGGAGGCGGCGTGCAAGATCACCGGCCGCTCCAAGGCGACGCTGGGCCGCTACTATTCCGATGCCGAGGAGCATTCTGACCGCTACATGCCACTCGACGCCGTCGCCTCGCTCGAGGCCGTGGCGAGCTTCCCCCACGTCACGCAGGCCTTGGCCGAGATCAACGGCAACACGCTCGAGGTCGAAACCGGCCGCCGCGGCAACGCCACGTCGGTGAACACCAACGTGGTGGCGCTGGCGCAGCGGTTCGCGATGCTGATGGGCGAGTACAACCAGTCCATCGAGGACGGGGTGATCACGGTGACCGAGGCCAAACGCATGCTGTCCGAGACCCTGGAGCTGCAGAAGGTGCTGGTAGAGATGAAGCTGCATCTGGAAGAAGAGGTTACTTGAACCCAGCACGGGCATGGCCGCCTTTCGGGGCCTGTTGACGGGCCAAAACCGCCTGTCGGATACCTGTCGGCTTTGCGTCGGACTTTTGTCGGGCAAGGGGGCGGGCTACCGAGTCGGCACGGAATACAGCATATACCTATCCTTACGCGCCACCTATGCCGCGCCCGTGTCACTCACGAACACGCCTAGGATGTCCATGTCCGCCGGACAGCCCACGAGGTCTGCAATGTGGTAGAGAAATTCTCCCGTAAAATTTTCCTCGCCAATGCGGCGGCAAGGGTCTCCCTTGGTGCGGTATCTGTCGTCGAAAAAGGGGAGGGTGGTGTGGCTGACCGGTTCTGGCGCGACGGCGGCTAGGGCGATAGTCGTGTTGATGAGGGTAATGGGGCGCATGTGGGAACTCCATTGGAACGAATTTGGGAAATTAAGCATGGAAACGCTGGTGTCTGTAGGATCGTGATGTACTTCACATTTGAATTAAATGAGAATTCAATCTAACAGAGGTTTTCCAATCTGCAGGGAACAAGTACGCTTTATTTATTCAGAACTTTTCAGGATCGTATTATTGGGAAAAGCTCCAGATTTTAGTCAACCTACAAAGAGAATTCTAGCCGACCGCGCTGGCCAGATGTGTGCGAACCCTGACTGTTTACGCAATACTTCAAGTGCTGCTTCTGACCCAGATCGAGTTGTTCGGATTGGTGAGGCCGCTCATATCCATGGGGCTAGAATGGGTACGGCTCGGTACGATCGGAAAATGAGTGACGTGCAACGCGCGAGTATTTCGAATGCTATCTGGCTATGTCGGAAATGCCACAAGATGGTAGATGACGATGAAATCGCGTTTTCTGCCGAGCTGCTATTTGCTTGGAAGAAGCAGCATGATGTTTTTACTGCAAACCTAATGAAAACCGATGGACGAAAAATTCGACTGGAAGTTGCGAACAGGGTTTTCAAGCCATTCGCTGATGTGTCTCCGTTGGCGATGAATATTGTCCAAGAGAAAGATGGCTTCTGGGAAGGTCAGCTTACTCTGGAACTTATCAATAGATTTTTTGAGCCTGCGCTTCGAGAATTAAGAGATGTCGAGGCTGATGTTGTATTTGGAAAAAGTTTGGTACTTCACGAAGGCTCGGAATCTGTTTTCTTGAATCGAAAGATGGATGAGGCGCAGCGACTTGTTAATGCAATGAAAGTAATTGTCGAAAATGATCTGGTTGCAGCATGGGGTGAAAATAGTGTTCCCGGTGACGAATGGGAAATACTGCACACGACAAAAAATATCTCTAAGTGTCTCGAAGATATGGTGGAGTGGGAGAAGGAATTTGCTCTTGTCTATTTAGAGGATGAAGACTGGGCGGAACCGTTCTCAATTCTCAAGGGAGCGGTCAGCAGGCAAGTCGCTGAAAGCGCAAGAATTCAGGACTTTATCGCCGATTGCGTAAAGAAAGTTGCAGCGCATTCTGGCGATGGCACTCTTACACTTAACTACAACCTAGTTTTCGATTTGCCAGAAGAATTTGAGGACAACTTCAATGTAGCTATGGATCGACTGAGAGAGAAAAAAGGTCTCTAGCTGTATGCTTAATCACCCCTGCAACGCCATAACCCCGATATCCCCCTCAACCCGGGCCTTCATGGCCAAGGCGCAGGCGTGGGACGCGGCGGCGGTGGTGAAGTAGGGGATCTTGTCGTAAAGCGCGATGGAGCGGATGTCGCGGCTGTCCTCGACGGCCTGGGCGCCCTCGGTCGTGTTGAACACCAGCGAGATCAGCCCGTCCTTCATCTGGTCCACGATGTTCGGACGCCCCTCATACACCTTGTTCACAGTCTCGCAGACAAGGCCATGGCTCTCTAGCCAGCTGGCCGTGCCGCGGGTGGCGATCAGGGCGTGGCCCAGCTCTGACACTGCGCGGGCGGCCTCGAGCATGTCGGGGGTCTTGTCCTCGTTGCGGATCGAGATGAAGACCTTGCCGGTCCCGCCCTCCGGCAGGATCGTGCCCGCCCCCAGCTGCGCCTTAAGAAACGCGCGGTGGAAGTTGGCGTCGGAGCCCATGACCTCGCCGGTCGAGCGCATCTCCGGGCCGAGGATCGTGTCCACGCCGGGGAAGCGGGCGAAGGGCAGCACGGCCTCTTTCACCGCATAGGTGTCGATGATCGGATCGATCAGCTCGAACTCATCAAGGCTTGCGCCCGCCATGACCTGCGCCGCGATGGACGCAATCGGCGAGCCGATGGCCTTGGCCACGAACGGCACCGTGCGGGAGGCGCGCGGGTTCACCTCGATCAGGTAAATCACGTCGTCCTTGATGGCGAATTGCACATTCATCAGCCCCACGACGTTCAGCGCGAGCGCCAGCGCCTTGGTCTGCACCCGCAGCTCTTCGATGATCGAAGGCGACAGGGAGTAGGGCGGCAGCGAGCAGGCACTGTCCCCGGAATGCACGCCGGCCTCTTCGATGTGCTGCATGATGCCCGCGACATGGACCTTCTCGCCGTCGCACAGCGCATCCACATCCACCTCGACCGCGCCGGACAGGTAGCTGTCGAGCAGCACCGGGCTGTCGCCCGAGACCACGACCGCCTCGGAAATGTAGCGCTCCAGCTGCGCCTGATCGCGCACGATCTCCATCGCGCGGCCCCCCAGCACATAGGACGGCCGGATCACCAGCGGGAAGCCGATCTCCGCGGCCTTCTCGAAGGCTTCCGCGTCGGAATGGGCAAGGCCGTTATGCGGCTGCTTCAGCCCCAGTTTCTGCACCAGCTGCTGGAACCGCTCGCGGTCTTCGGCCAGATCGATGGCGTCGGGCGAGGTGCCCAGGATCGGGATGCCCTCGTCATTCAACGCCTGCGCGATCTTCAGCGGCGTCTGCCCGCCGAATTGCACGATCACGCCATGCAGCGTGCCGCGCTCCTGCTCGACGCGCAGGATTTCCATCACATGCTCGAAGGTCAGCGGCTCGAAATAGAGCCGGTCCGAGGTGTCATAATCCGTCGACACGGTCTCGGGGTTGCAGTTGATCATGATCGTCTCGTAGCCCGCCTTGGTCAGCGCGTAGCAGGCGTGGACGCAGCAATAGTCGAACTCGATGCCCTGGCCGATGCGGTTCGGGCCACCGCCGAGGATGACGACCTTCTTGGCGTCCGATGGCCGCGCTTCGCACTCGACCTCGCCCATCATCGGGGCCTCGTAGGTGGAATACATGTAGGGCGTCTGCGCCTCGAACTCTGCGGCGCAGGTGTCGATGCGCTTGAACACCGCCGTGACGCCAAGGTTCTGGCGCGCCTTGCGCACGTCGGTCTCGTTGCGGCCCGTCAGCTTGGCCAGCCGCGCGTCGGAGAAGCCCAGCATTTTCAGCTCGCGCAGCCCGTCCTCGGTCATGGGCAGGCCGTCCTTGGCCACCTTGGCCTCAGCCTCGATAATCTCGCGGATGCGGGCGAGGAACCACGGATCGAAGCTGGTGATCTGCTGGATTTCGTCATCGGAGAAGCCAAAGCGCATCGCATGGGCGATCACCCGAAGCCGGTCCGGGGTTTGGCGGGCCAGTTCGCGGGTCAGGGCCTTGTCGATGGCCTGCTGCGCGCCCTCGGTCTTGCCGAACAGCATGCCGTCCTTGCGGGTCACGGCGTCGGGGCTGGGCATGCCGTCGATGTCGATCTCGTCAAAGCCGGTCAGCCCGGTCTCCATCGAGGCGAGCGCCTTTTGCAGGCTCTCGTGGATGGTGCGGCCGATGGCCATGGCCTCGCCCACGGATTTCATCGCCGTGGTCAGCGTCGGCTCGGAGCCGGGGAACTTCTCGAAGGCGAAGCGCGGGATCTTGGTGACCACGTAGTCAATCGTGGGCTCGAAGCTGGCAGGCGTCACCTTGGTGATGTCGTTGTCCAACTCATCGAGCGTGTAGCCCACCGCCAGCTTGGCTGCGATCTTTGCGATCGGGAAGCCGGTTGCCTTGGACGCCAGCGCGGAAGAGCGCGACACCCGCGGGTTCATCTCGATCACGACCATGCGGCCATCGGCGGGGTTCACGGCCCATTGCACGTTGGATCCGCCCGTCTCGACCCCGATTTCGCGCAGCACGGCGATCGAGGCGTTGCGCATCGCCTGGTATTCCTTGTCGGTCAGCGTCAGGGCCGGGGCAACGGTGATGCTGTCGCCCGTGTGTACGCCCATTGGGTCGACGTTCTCGATGGCGCAGACGATGATCGCGTTGTCGGCGCGGTCGCGCACGACCTCCATCTCGAATTCCTTCCAGCCCAGCAGGCTTTCGTCGATCAGGATCTGGTTGACTGGGGACGCATCAAGGCCGGACTTGCAGTAATACTCGTAATCCGCGCGGTTATACGCGACCCCACCGCCGGTGCCGCCAAGCGTGAAGGCGGGGCGGATGATGGCGGGCAGGCCGACATATTCGATGGCGTCCATGCATTCCTGCATGGTGTTGGCGATGGTGGCCTTGGGGTTTTCGAGGCCGAGGCGGTCCATCGCCTCGCGGAACAGCTTGCGGTCTTCGGCCATCTCGATGGCCTCTCGCTTGGCACCGATCATCTCGACGCCGAACTTGTCCAGCACGCCCATCTCTTCAAGCGCGAGCGAGGTGTTCAGCCCGGTCTGCCCGCCCATGGTGGGCAGCAGTGCGTCGGGGCGTTCTTTCTCGATGATCTTGGCAACAATCTCGGGGGTGATCGGCTCGATATAGGTGGCATCGGCCATATCGGGGTCGGTCATGATCGTGGCGGGGTTCGAGTTGACCAAGATCACCCGGTAGCCTTCTTCGCGCAGGGCCTTGCAGGCCTGAGCGCCCGAGTAGTCGAACTCGCAGGCCTGTCCGATGACAATGGGGCCCGCGCCGATGATCATGATGGAGCTGATATCGGTTCTTTTTGGCATGGTCCGACCCCTAGGATTGCGCAAATTATCGTGGGTTTAAGGAGTCCGCCCATGGGGTGCAAGGGCGTGTGGGCGGGGATTTGAGAATCTTTTCCGCCGGGTTAGATGCCCCTTGATGCAGCAGGGGAGCCGTGATGGTCCGGTGGCTTGAGTTCATTGCGTTTTTCGTCGCGGCCCCGGTGGGGATCGCGGTGTTTCTGCCTGTCGGTCTGATGTTTCCGGCGCTCTTTGCCGTGACCGCGGTGGGTCTGGTGCTGCTGGCGGTGACGCCGGGCTTTTCCTGGGGCTCGCTTCTGTCGGGGCTCACGCGCGTCTCTTGGGCATTGGTGGCGATTGTCGGCGTGACAAGCTTCGCGGCCAGCTACATCATCTTGTGGAACACCGCGCCGGGGCGGCTCTTTCAGCTGCTGGGCGAGGGCGCGCCGACCATGTGGGGCGGCTGGCCGGTCATGGTGGTGATTGCCGCGCTCTACCCTTGGGTGTCGGCGCTGCCGCAGGAAATCGTCTTCCGCCCGCTGTTCTTCCGGCGCTACGGGCACCTGTTCGGCCGCGTGGCGCTTTGGGCCAACGCGGCGATCTTCTCGCTGGCGCATCTGATGTATTGGAGCTGGATCGTCGCGGCGATGACCTTCGCAGGCGGGCTGCTCTTTGCCTGGAGCTACGAGCGCCGGGGCAACTTCCCCGAGGCCGTGCTCACCCACAGCGTCGCGGGCATCGCGCTGTTCGCCGCCGGAATGGGGGCATATTTCTACACCGGCAACGTTGTGCGCCCGTTTTAGGGACCACGCCGTGTCAGCATCAAAGCCACGGTCAAGGCGGCCAGTGACGACACGCCCGAGATAAACAGGATCATCGCACGTGTCGCCTCATCGGCCACGGACAGGCTCAGAGCCAGCACGATCGAACTGGCGATCAGCAGGTACAGCACGCAGAGTTTCGGCGTGACACGGTCTGTGGCGAAGGCCAAGGGCGCGAAGGCCAGCGCGGTCAGGAAGTGGTAGGACCAGCTCATCGGGCTGAAGAAGGACACCGCGATCAGCAAAAGCGGCCAGACCCCGCAATAAAGCTGCTGCGGCGTCGCGCGATGCGCGGCCAAAGCCGCCGCGACCAAACAGGCGACCAGCGCCATCTTGTTGATCAGGCCCAGGGCGGCAGGCGCTGCGGCGCTGAAGCCGCCGCCGCTGGCGAAGACATCCTCCGTCAGCGCCGTGACCACAGCGGAGAAGTTATAGGACAGCGGCGTCACCAGCACCGAGCCGGAGATGATCTCGATCTGCGCGAGGAAGTCCTGATGCAAGGGCCATCCCGTCAGCGCGATCGAGGCCCCGGCGAGCACTGCGCCCGCCACCGCAAAGCCCGCGACCGCGCGCCAGCTGCGCGTCGCAAGCCAGATCACCACGAAGACCAGCGGGTAGAGCTTGATCGACGCGGCCAGCGCCAAACAGGCCCCTGCGGTCAGCGGCGCGTCCGCGCGCCCCCGCTCGATGGCCAGCAGGATGAGGAAGGTCGTCAGGATCTGTGGCTGGCCTTGGGCCAGCGCGACATAGCCGTAGGTTGTCGTCACCAATGTGAAAAATCCCACGCTGAGCCAAAGCGTGACCGGAACCGTGGTCCTCGTGATCCGCCATGCAAGGATCGAGCAGGCCAGCAGCAGCGCGCCGTTGATCAGCGGCAACCCGATGGAGACCACCGAGAGCGGCACATGGGGCGCCACCAAAGACGACACCGCCGCCCAGAGCGGGGGGTAGATAAACGGGTAGAGCGTCGTGTCCGCGTCCACGCCAAGCTCTGCGGCGCGGGCGTCCCAACTGTCGGGGTAGGACAGGTCGAACACCGCGTGGGCGGCGGGGTAGACCTGATCGAACTGACCGTCGGCATAGCTCATACCCGCCAGATAGACCGCCAGGAAATCGGAATTCGTCGTGCCCTGGAAGTAAAGTGTGATGGCCGTCAGAAAGACGACCGTCAGCAACGCGGGTCTGATCATTGTGTTCATGCGCGGGCCTGCACCGACTGGCTTTCGACCGTAGCTACAATGATTGGGGCAGGCTCACAAACGCTGATGCGTGCGCAGGGTCATCGCCCGCGCGACAGATGCGCGCTTGCACTACTTTTGGGGGACGAACCCGTCGGGGAAGCTTGAATGCGGCTCCGGCGCGCCCTCGACATAGAGGTAGTCGCGGGTGATCGGCACCACGCCCTGATGTTTGTGGAGCTGCACGTGGTACAGCACATGTGGCATGTCCGACAGCGACAGCTCGGAGGCGATCAGGTAGTAGCGCCACATCCGGATGAAGCGCTCGTCATAGCCCATCGCGCGCACCTCGTCCAAGCGGTCCTCGAAGCGGATCAGCCACTCGTAAAGCGTGCGGTCGTAATGGGTGCGCCAGACCTCGATATCGGCGGCCTCCAGCGTCGTCTTTTCGATCACCCGTACGACCTCCGACAGGGCAGGGGTGTAGCCGCCGGGGAAGATGTATTTCTGAAACCACGGGCTGAGATTGCCCGGCGGGCCGGTGCGCCCGATGAAATGGATCAAGGCCACGCCGTCTTCGGCGAGGTTCTTTTCGATCTGCTTGAAATAGGTGGGGTATTGCGGCTCGCCCACATGCTCCAGCATGCCGACGGAGACGATGCGATCAAACGTCTCCGTCACCTCGCGGTAGTCCTGCAGGCGGAACTCGACCCGGTCGGCGACGCCCGCCTCTTCTGCGCGTTTGGTGGCGGCGCGGCGCTGCTCGTCGCTCAGCGTGACGCCCACGACATGCGCGCCGTAGTCGCGCGCCAGGGTGATCGCAAGCCCGCCCCAGCCCGAGCCGATGTCGAGCACCCGCATCCCCGGCTTGATCAGAAGCTTGCCCGCGATATGCTTTTTCTTGGCTTCCTGCGCCTCTTCCAGCGTGTAGGACGGGTCGCGGAAGTAGGAGCAGGTGTATTGCCGGTCCTCGTCGAGAAAGAGGTAATAAAACGGCGTCGAGATGTCGTAATGATGCTCGGCATTTTTCTTGGCGGTGCTGTGGGGGATCCATTGATCCCACTTGCGCCTGGCGATCCGCAGCTTGCGCGCGATGGTCTGGCTCAGCGGAAGGTTGCCGCGCTGGAAATTGCGCACCACCAGTGTCAGCAGCCCGCGCACATTGTCATCCTCAATGGTCAGGCCGTCGTCTTCGCCGTCCATGTAGGCCTCGCCCAGGGCCAGTTCGGGGTTCAGGATCAGTTTTCGCGGCAGATCTTCACCGTGCAGCGTCAGTGTCACCCGCGGCTCGGCCCCGTTCCCGGCGGTGACGCTCGTGCCGTCAGGCAGGTGCACGGTCAGGCTGCCATCCCGCACCAGACGGGTCACAAGGGTTCTGAGGAGTGCTATCCACATAGGGTGTCGTGCCTTGTCAAATTTTCGAATGCCCCACTAAACCAACCGGTTCAGAGAGCAAAGCCCTGAATTTGAGATGATTTTGCAATTAAATCGAAACCATGGCGGTTTTGAGGCAGGGTTGCTTGACTTTGCGTGGCTGGGGTTGTGTATCGGGCCGAACGAATTTGAGCCCAAAAAGGTCCCTATCATGCACGCATATCGCAGCCACACCTGCGCTGAACTGACCGCCGCCAATGTCGGCGACACCGTCCGCCTGTCCGGCTGGGTGCACAGGGTGCGCGATCACGGTGGCGTGCTGTTCATCGACCTGCGCGACCATTACGGCATCACCCAGGTGCTGTGCGATCCCGACAGCCCCGTGTTCAACGAGGTCGAGAGGGTGCGGTCCGAGTGGTGCATCCGCATCGACGGCAACGTCAAGGCGCGCGATGAGTCTCTGGTGAACGAGAAGATCCCGACCGGCGAGATCGAGGTGTTCATCCGCGATATGGAGGTGCTCGGCGCCTCGGGCGAGCTGCCCCTGATGGTGTTTGGCGATCAGGAATACCCCGAAGAGACCCGGCTGAAATATCGCTTCCTCGACCTGCGCCGCGAGGCGATGCAAAAGAACATGACCCTGCGCTCGGACGTGGTGGCCTCGATCCGCAAGCGGATGTGGGACCAGAAGTTCCGCGAGTTCCAGACGCCGATTATCACCGCCTCCAGCCCCGAAGGCGCGCGCGACTTCCTTGTGCCGTCGCGCCTGCACCCGGGCAAGTTCTACGCCCTGCCGCAGGCCCCCCAGCAGTTCAAACAGCTGCTGATGGTTTCGGGCTTCGACAAGTATTTCCAGATCGCCCCCTGTTTCCGTGACGAGGACCCGCGCGCCGACCGCTCGCCCACGGATTTCTACCAGCTCGACCTCGAGATGAGCTTTGTCGAACAGCAGGACGTGTTCGACACGATCCAGCCGGTGGTTCAGGGCATCTTTGAGGAGTTCGGCGGTGGGCGCAAAGTCGACGAGACGTGGGAGCAGATCAGCTACAAGGACGCGGCCCTTTGGTACGGCACCGACAAGCCCGACCTGCGCAATCCTATCAAAATGCAAGTGGTCTCCGACCACTTCCGCGATTCCGGTTTCGCGATTTTCGCGAAACTGCTGGAGCAGGACGGCACCGAGATCCGCGCCATTCCCGCCCCCACCGGCGGCTCGCGCAAGTTCTGCGACCGCATGAATGCCTTTGCCCAGAAAGAGGGCTTGCCTGGTATGGGCTACATTTTGTGGCGAGAAGTTGTTAACGATCCCGGCATTGGCGGAGAAATCGAAAAATGGATTGAAGACCGGCAAGTCAATCAAACGATATTGACCGAGATTCTAAACGGGGAACATGGAGGCGGTGCCCCGGGAAACTCCGATCGATTACATGAGATTGCTGGACTCATTGAAAAAGGCGACCCCTTGGATCTTCAAATCGCTGGCGAGAAACGCCGTGTTGCCTTTCCAAGGCGCGGTGAGCTAGAAGCCGCCGGGCCTCTGGCAAAAAACATCGGCCCCGAGCGCACCGAAGCGATCCGCCAGCAGCTGGGCCTTGGTGTCGGCGACGCGGCCTTCTTCCTCGGCGGCAAGCCGTCGGCGTTTGAATCCGTCGCGGGCCGCGCGCGAGTCGAGATTGGCAATGAGCTGAAGCTAACCGACACCGACCGCTTTGCCTTCGCGTGGATCGTGGACTTCCCGATGTACGAGGCCGATGAGGAAAGTGGCAAGATCGACTTCTCCCACAACCCGTTCTCGATGCCGCAGGGCGGGATGGAGGCACTTGAGGGCGATCCGCTCGACGTGCTCGGCTACCAGTACGATCTGGCCTGCAACGGCTACGAGCTGATCTCCGGTGCGATCCGGAACCACCGCCCCGAGATCATGTTCAAGGCGTTCGAGCTTGCGGGCTACGGCGAGGACGAGGTGCGCAAGCGCTTCGGCGGTATGGTTAACGCGTTCCAATACGGCGCGCCGCCCCACGGTGGTTGCGCGGCAGGCATCGACCGCATCGTGATGCTGCTGGCCGACGAGCAGAACATCCGCGAGGTGATCCTGTTCCCCATGAACCAACGCGCCGAGGACCTGATGATGTCCGCCCCGTCCGATCCCACCTCGGATCAGCTGATGGAGCTGGGCCTGCGTGTGATCCCGCAGGAATGAGCGCGGCGTCGCGGTGAACCTGTACGATGCGATCATCCCGGTCCTGGGCCATTACCTGGATCGCACGGACGCGCTGGTCGGCAAGGTGGTTCACCGCCCCGAGGTGCTGGACGCGCGCCTCGCGCCGGACATGTTCACAGCCGCCGAGCAGTTCGCGACGGCCACAGGCTTCGCGCTTCGCATTGCGTACCCGTTGGCGGGCCGCGACGTGCCGGAGTTTGAAGATGTCGGCATGGACGTTGAGGGCCTACGCGCCCGGATCGCTTTTGCCCGCGCTGCTTTGGCCGAATTAAGCCCGGACGACTTTGAAAACGGCCAAACCCGCACGATAAATCATCGCGCGGGTTTCGCGGAATTGGAGCAGGACGGCGCGGATTACGCGCTACGCTTTGGGCTGCCGAACTTCCTGTTTCACCTGACAATGGGCTTCGCGATCCTCAGGCAGTCCGGCATCGAGATCGGCAAGGCCGATTTCGACGGTTTGCACGACTACCCGCAGGGATTTCGCTTCTAGTCCGCTACGCGCGTCAGTCTTCCAGACTGTCCTCGCGCTTGGCGTCGATCAGGCCGCGCTCTTCGTCCTTGCGCGCAAGGAAGCGGTCGCCGTAGCCTTCGATTTCATCCTCGGAGATGACCTCGCGGGCGCGGGTGAAGACCTCTTCTTCTTCCTCTTCCATGTGGTGCTCGTAGTCATGCTTGAGCACCTTGAACTTCTCCAGCCAGCCGCCGGACGACATGTCGAGCTCGCGCAGCTCTTCCATCAGATCGTCGAGCTGCTGGTGCTCGTGGACCGAGTGGCGGGCGGCGTCCTGGCCCCAGGTTTTCGAGATCAGCTTCGAATAAAACGTCTCCTCCTCCGCCGCCGCGTGGCTTTTGACGTCGTTGTAGAAATCGTCCCAGGCCTTCTGCCGCGTCTCGGACGCGCCGGAGGTGTTGGCGATCGTCTCAAGCAGCGCGCGGTGGTCGTCGTGGTCGGCTTTGATGGCGGTATAAATATCGGGCATGGAGCTGATCCTGCATAAGGGAGGTGTGCAGGCGAACGCGGTGGCCGGGTTTTGGGTTCCCGACACGGGGCCGGTCGGAGAATTCTTGCCGCTCGGCCGCCGGTCTCAACGAAATTTCAACGGAAAGTCGCCAGGGATGCGTTAGAGTGTCCGTGACCCGCACGAGATGAGGCCCGCATGGCGTTTTCGCCCGACATTGCCGCGATCCGCTTCGGCGAGGGGCTGGCCCCCGCGATTGCCCCGCCCGACAGCGTGGCGGCGCTGCTGGGTCAGCTCGACGGGGCCGACGCAATGGCAGAGCTGTTGCCGGTGCCGCGCGCCTCTGACCTGCTGCCGGAGATGGCGGAGATCCGCAAGCTGAACAAGGCCGCGCGCAAGGGGCGCAACGGGCCGGATGCCGACGATCTGCGCGAGGCCTACAAGGTGGCGCAACGGGCCTATACCCGAAAGCTCGACGCGCTGCTCGCCCCGGTGCTGGGCCGCTCGATCCTGTCCCAGCAGCCTTTTCGCGAGCGATTGGCGCGGTTCTGGGGCGATCATTTCACCGTCGTGGGCAAGAACAACCTGACCCGCCGGGCCGAGCCGACCTATGTCGAGGAAAGCATCCGGCCCCATATCGCGGGGCGGTTCGAGGATATGCTGAAGGCGGTCGTGACCTCACCGATGATGCTCGACTACCTTGATCAGAACGGCTCCGTCGGGCCGAATGCGAAGGCCGCAAAAGGGCGCAAGGGGCTCAACGAGAACCTCGCGCGCGAGATGCTGGAGCTGCACACGCTGGGGGTCGGCGGGGCCTACACCCAAGGCGACGTGCATGAGTTGGCGCAGCTTCTGACCGGCATGGGAACTGACCTGCAACAGGGCTTTGTGTTCCGCGCCAAGGCGGCAGAGCCCGGGGCCGAGACGGTGCTGGGGCTAAGCTATGGCGGCGGTCCTGCGTCGGTCGAGCATGTGCTGCAGTTCCTCAGCGACGTGGCGCGCCACCCCGACACCGCGCGCCATATCGCGCGCAAGCTGGCGGTGCACTTTCTGTCCGACACGCCGGACGCGGCGCTGGTCGCAGCTATGGCTGACACGTTTTTGGTCACGGATGGCGATCTGCGGGCGGTCTACGCGGTAATGCTGGAGCACCCGTTCGCGTGGCAGAGTTTCGGCCAGAAGGTCAAGCAACCCATTGATTTCGTGGCCTCCGCCCTGCGGGCGCTGGAGGTGCCGGTGCGCTCGCTCGCGCAGCTCAACCGCTCGCGCGCCCGCGGCTATCTGGTCGCGCCGATGATGGGCATGGGGCAACATTGGTTGCGCCCCGGCGGCCCCGATGGCTGGCCGGAAGAGGCGGAGGCGTGGATCACGCCCCAGGGCCTTGCGGCCCGGATCCAATGGTCGATGGCGGTGCCGTCGTCCTTCTTCCGCAGCCTGCCCGATCCGCGTGACTTCGTCGAGGTGGCGCTGGGGTCGGTCGCGGATGAGAAAGTCAGCTTCGCCGCCCGCGCCGCAGAGACACGGCGCGAGGGGGTCGGGCTCATCCTTGCCTCGCCCGCGTTCCAAAGGAGATAAGTGATGGCCCTGTCGAGACGCATGTTCCTGAGCCGCGCCACAGCGCTGGGCTGCTCGCTGGCCGCGAGCCCACTGCTGACCCCGGTGACGCTGGCCGATGCGCCGGGCGAGAACCGGTTGGTTGTGATCATCCTGCGCGGGGCGATGGACGGGCTCGATGTGCTGCGCCCGGTCGGCGATCCGCTGCTGGCGTCCTATCGCCCCGGCCTCGTGCGGGAGGCGGAAGCGCGCTCGCTCGATGGCTTCTTCGCCCTGCATCCCGGGCTGGGCGGGCTCGCACCGCTCTGGGAGGCGGGCGATCTGGCCTTCGCCCACGCCGTCTCGACGCCCTACCGCAACAAACGCAGCCATTTCGACGGGCAGGACCTGCTGGAGGCAGGCACCGGCATGGATGTGGCGAAGACGCGCGAAGGCTGGCTGAACCGCCTGTTGCAGGTGATGCCCGGCGTGGGATCCGAGACCGCTTTTGCCATCGGGCGCTCGGAGATGAAGCTGATGGCGGGCCGCGCACCGGTGTCCAGCTGGTCGCCGGATGGGCGCATCGACATGTCGCCGCAGGCGCGTCTGCTGCTCGAAGAGGTCTACCATGATGACCCGCTCTTTCGCGACACCAGCGTCGAGGCGCTGGAGATCGCCGAAAGCCTGGGCCTTGCCAGTGATGACAGCTTCGGGCTGTCGAGCCAGGATCTGCGCCGCGCGGTCAAGGCGGCGGGCAAGGCGGGGGACGGGGCGGTCTTGGCGGATTTCGCGGCCCGGCGATTGACCGAGACGGCGCGGATCGCGGCGTTCTCGCTCGGCGGTTGGGACACCCATCGCAACCAGACCCGCGGGCTGAACCGGGCCTTGGGCGCGTTGCAGGATGCGATCCTGACGCTGAAGGCCGGGCTGGGACCGCGCTGGCAGTCGACGGCAGTGGTGGCGGTGACGGAGTTCGGGCGCACGGCGCGCGAGAATGGCACCCGCGGAACCGATCACGGCACGGGTGGTGCGATGATCATGGCCGGCGGCGCGGTGCGCGGCGGCAAGGTCTATGGGGACTGGCCCGGACTTGCGGAAGCCGCGCTCTACGGTCGACGCGATCTCATGCCGACCTCGGACGTGCGCGCCTACATCGCGTGGTTCATGCGCGGCATGTACGGGCTTGATGCGACGACGCTGGAGCAGATCGTCTTCCCGGGCCTGCAGCTTGGCGCTGATCCCGGGCTCTTGGCTTAGGCCTTAAAAGGCGGGATTCACGTCATGGTTGACCATGGTGGTCGACAGATCGCCCGACAGGTCCTCCATACCGTTGGAGACTTGCACGGTCACGGCCAGCGCCAGACCCACAAGGGCGGCCATCAGCATGGTCATGTCTACGACGGCAGCGCCATCTTCGGCCGTCAGGAAGGCTTTCATCCGGGTCATCATCACTCGTTCCTCTGTCCTTTGGCGATCGCGCCGCCTGTGTCTGGTCTATGGCTATTGATGCCGGGCAAACGTGGCAGGATTGCGCCGCGTTCCGGGTGAGATGCAGGTCATTTCAAGCCCTTTTTCGCGGTATTTTCGGCTAGTCCTTTGCGAACACCCGGTCTAGCGTGCAGCGAAACTGACCGGAGAAACCGATGCGCGACGACAGGCCCCTGGCGGATTGGACCCCACCCGAGCGGCCGGAGTTTCGCACCCGCGCGGGCCGCTACGCGGTGCTGGAGCGGATCGACCCGGACGCCCATGCGGGCGATCTGCACCGTGCCAACAGCGCCGATGATGCGATCTGGGATTTCCTGCCCTATGGCCCCTTTGCCAGCTCGGCGCGCTACCACCGCTGGGCACGCGAGATGGCGGCGCTGGAGGACCCGCGCCTTTATGCCGTCAAGTCCTGCGAGAGCGGGCACTATTGCGGCGTGGCCAGCTACTTGAGGATCGCGCCCGAGGCGGGATCGATCGAGGTGGGGCATATCAACTTCGCGCCCGAGCTGCAGAGAACCCCTGCGGCGACGGAGGCGATCTACCTGATGATGTCGTGGGCTTTTGAGGCGGGCTACCGCCGTTTCGAGTGGAAATGCGATGCGGCCAATCTGGGCTCACGCCGCGCGGCACAACGCTTCGGGTTCAGCTTCGAAGGCATCTTTCGTCAGGCTGCCGTCGTGAAAGGGCGCAACCGCGACACCGCCTGGTTTGCCTGCATCGACGCGGAGTGGCCCGCGCTGAAAGAGGCGTTCGAGGCCTGGCTTGCGCCCGCGAATTTCGACGCAAACGGCCAGCAGCGCGAGAGCCTGGGCGCGCTCACGCGGCTGGTACGGGTCGCAAGCGACCCTGCGCTCTAGACCAGCTCGCGCATGTCCAGCCGCGCCCGGATCATGTCGCGGGTGGCCGTGATTGCGGCGCGATGGCCGGTGCCGCTCTTCATCGCCGCCGACAGCCCGGCGGACACCCGCTTCAGCTCGCTGTCATCGGTCAGACGTGCCAGCCCCTGCAGGAACGGTGTCACATAGGGCAGCGCGTCCTGCCCGCTGCCCAGCAGCTCGTCGAGATGGGACAGATCCTCGGTCAGCGCGATGGGGTCGGGGGAGATCGTCTCGTCCGACATCAGGCGCGGCCCGGCGGGGCGCATGTCCACGGGCAGGTGGCTCAGGATGGTCTGCTGGAACTGCGCGACAGAGGCGATGGGCTTGGGCAGGAACTCGTCTGCCCCGTGATCGAGCGCCACCTGCGCCATCCCGTCGCCATCCGCGCCACTGGTCGCCAGGATCACCGGGCGGGCGCTCGCGTCCTCGCCGGCAAGCTCCGCGATCAGGTCGACGCCGGAGCCATCCGGAAGGCCCAGATCGATGATCACCACCGACGGGCGATAGACCCGCAAGTGCCGATGCGCGGCGGTCAGGCTGTCGGCCCGGCGGATGCGCGCGCCGGAGCGGATGCACAAGAGCCGGATCGCCTCCGAGGCGAAGCGGCTGTCTTCCACCACCAGCACCGTCAGCCCCAACAGGGGGCGCAGGGCGGTGGCATGCACGTTCATGGTCATATATCCTTGGTCTTCGGGCATTTTCTGAACCTCGAGCAGAGAAAGGGGTGAGTCGGAAACTGCGCTCCACGTTGCCCGCTCTTGCCTAACAGAAGGTGAACAGCGCTGATTTTACGCAGCGAACCGGCTTGCGCGCGGGGGCAGCGCCCGCAATAACCGCCAAAACCGCAACAGGAGCCATGCCCATGATCGGTCGCTTGAACCATGTCGCCATCGCCGTGCCGGACCTTGCCGCCGCTTGCGCGCAGTACGAAAACACCCTTGGCGCCAATGTCGGCGCGCCCCAGGACGAGCCCGATCACGGCGTCACGGTCGTGTTTATCGAGCTGCCCAACACCAAGATCGAGCTTTTGCATCCGCTGGGCGAGGACAGCCCGATCCAAGGCTTCCTCGACAAGAACCCCTCGGGCGGCATTCACCATATCTGCTACGAGGTCGACGACATTCTTGAGGCCCGCGACCGCCTGAGCGCCAGCGGCGCGCGCGTGCTGGGCAGCGGCGAGCCCAAGATCGGCGCCCACGGCAAGCCGGTACTGTTCCTGCATCCAAAGGATTTCACCGGCACGCTGGTCGAGCTGGAGCAGGCGTAATGGCCGTCACCTCCGCCCTCGTGGTCTACGCCTGCCTGTGGTTTTTGTGCCTGTTCTGCGTGATGCCGTTTCGCACCCGCACTCAGGGTGACGCGGGCGAGGTGGTGCCGGGCACCCCCAAATCCGCCCCCGCACAAGAGCAGATGGGCCGCACCTTCGCCATTACCTCTGTCATCGCGTTTGTGCTGTGGATCCCGCTCTGCGCGGCGATCATCTACGGCTACATCTCGGCGGACACGATGAACCTCTACAAGCGGTTCGGCCCCGACAGCTAGCGCGCCAGCCGGTGATAGAGATGGGTGAAGCTCGCAACACCCAGAATCGGCACCAAGAGATTGACGAACGGGATTGTCAGCGGGATCGCCATCAGCGTGCCCGCCGCCCAGATCTGCATGCGATTGGCCTTGCGAAACGCCCGCGCGCCCGCGGTGCCAAGGCGGCGCTGTGCGACCAGCGTGGCGTATTCCCGGCCCAGCAGCAGCCCGTTGACGCCCCAGAAGATCAGCGGCGCGAAGGGGGCGAAGACCAGGTAGAGCACCAGCGCAAGCAGGTTGACCACCACGATCAGGCCAAGGAACTTGGCGCTCTCAAGCATGGCCTCGCCCAGCGGCAGGGGGCTGACGGGGGGCTCGTGGGGGTAATGCTCTGCCTCGACGGCATCGACGACGCGGTCCAGAAACAGCCCGGTGAAGGCCGAGGCCACCGGCACCATCAGGAAGATCGACGCCACCGCCATCACCGGGATCACGGCAAGCGAGGCCACGTTGTCGATCCATGTGATCTCCCCGATCCAGGGTAGGGTGAAGCTTTCGGGCACAACCAGCCCCACGGTCCAGGCAAAAGCCACGGTGAAGGCGAAGAGCAGCCCGATGGTCAGCCCGACCCCGGTGAGCAGTACCGACAGGAATCGGCCATCGCCGATCTGGCCCAAGGCCTTCAGCGCATCCCCGAAGATCATGCCGCGACCCAGCTGGTCTTGGCGCCCAGGTCCGGGCGCGGCCGGTCCGGCGGGGTCGAGGTCTCGGTGCCCAGATGGATGAAGCCCGCCACGAACTCATGCGCCGCCAGCCCCAGCCCTTCATCGAGGAAGGGTCGGTCCATCGCGGTCCAGCCGGTCAACCAGTTGGCCCCCCAGCCGCTCGCAAGCGCGGCGTTGAGAAGCGCGAGGCAGACCGCGCCGGAACTGAGCACCTGTTCAATTTCGGGGATCTTGTCGGAGGCCACGGGCGAGGCCACCACGGCCACTGACATTGGCGCTGTCTCGAACATTGCTCCGATCTTGTCGATCTTCTCCTCCGCCTCGCCCCGCGCGGCCCCGCGCACGCGCGCCAGCGCACCCAGCCGCACCAGCGCGGGCTGTTCCAGCACGATAAAACGCCACGGCTCCAGCTTGCCATGATCGGGCGTGCGCGCGGCGGCGGTCAGCAGCACCTCAAGCGCCGCGCGGTCAGGTGCAGGAGCGGTCAGGGTCTTGGCCGGCCGCGAGCGGCGGGTCAGCAGGAACTCAAGTGCTGCGTCGTTTCTCTCGGGCATGGACCCCCCTTATCTGCGTTGCCCCCTATGTCGGGCATCGCACCGGGGCTTTCAAGGCACCAAAATCGACCGAGGCAGGCTCAAATTCTTTGTTCTGAAAATACGGCGGGGGGTGCGGGGGGCAGCGCCCCCCGCGTGGCGACCGCGTCAGCGGGCGCAAACCCTCATTGCAATCCCATGCAGGAGGCGTAGTAGCTCACCGTGCCAGGCCAGTCCGAGAAGATGCCCGCCACGCCCACATCTTGGGCCAGCACGTCGATCACCTCGTACATCACCCCATCGCTGTCCGTGGCCTCGGTGATCGTCTGGTAGTACCAGCCGCCCCCGCTTTGCAGCGGACCGGAGCGCTCGATGGTCCAGGTGATGATCTCAAGGCCCGCGGCCTTGGCCTCTCTGGCGTAGGTCGACGGCACGATATCGCCGTCCTTCAGCGCCAGCAGCACCCACATCGGCGGGGCGATGAAGTTGACGCCCATTCCCTTCAGCTCGGCCATCGTGTGGGGCCATGTGGCCGGGTTTTCGGGCGACCAGCCGTCAATGTCGTAGCTGTCGTCGAGATAGACCGCCTGCGCGCCGAACTCCGGCTCGGCCTCGATCCAGTAGAGCACATCATCGAGGTCGAAGCTCTGCAGCCAGACATCCGACGCAGGGATGCCCGCCGCCTTGTACTCGTCCACCAGCTTCTGGGCGTAGTCCTGCTGGCTGAACCCGTCGAAGGGCATCGCCACCGCAGGGGCCTTCAGCTCCGGCGTGAACTTTACGCCGAGTGATTTGAATAGCGCGACGCTTTCCGCATGGGTCATCAGCAGCCCGCCATCGGCTGCATAAAGATCGGTGCGCCAGCCCGCGGTGCCGTCCATGTAGCCCGCCACATCGGTGGCAGACGTGTCCGCGGCGTCCATCTTGCCTGTTAGCGTGCGGAACTCCGCCAGCGTGATGTCGGAGGTGCGGCATTTGGCGCTGGCGGGCGTATCGCCGGAGGCGGGCGTGAAGCCCGCGGTGCATTTGGCCGCGAGGTCGGTCGCCAGAATATTCGTCGTCGTGTGCAGATCATCTTGCGCGTGGCGGCAGACCAGCTCTTTGTCGGCGGTGAAGGTCACGTCGCATTCAAGGATGCCCGCGCCCATGCGGGCGGCGGCGACGTTGCTCTCAACGGTGTGTTCGGGAAATTGCATCGGCGCGCCGCGATGGCCGATGGAGAAATCCGTCCGCCGCACCGGATCCGCCGCGCAGGACAGGAGCTTCTCCTTCAAGGGCCCGTCCTCCATCTGGTCCACCAGATAAAGCGGGCGCGGTCCAACGGAGATGCCGTCGGCCAAAGCGGGTGCGGCGACGCTCGCCACCAAAAGCGATAGGAATGCAGTTTTCATGGGTCTCTGGCCTTCCGAAGAGAGTGTGAACCCCTCCAGTCAAACGCCCTCCAGCGACACCACCATGACAGCCGGATGAAAGTCTCGCAACAGGTCTGCGCCGGGGCCGGGGCGGCTCTTGGCCCAGATCAGCAGCCCCATCAGCACGCAAAACACCGCCAGCAACACCAGCAAGCCTTTGATCATGCCTTCTTCTTGGCCGCCGATTTCTTCTTCGCCGCGGTTTTCTTCTTGGGGGCGGCCTTGCGGCGGGTGCCCTTCTTGGCCTGCTTTTCTTCGATCAGTTGCATGGCCTGGGCCACGGTCAGATCATCGGGCGCGATTTCCTTGGGGACGGTGGCGTTCACCTTCTCCCACTTCACGTAAGGGCCGTACTTGCCCTCCATGATCGAGATGTTACCGCCGTCTTCGGGATGCTCGCCCAGATCGCGCAGCACCTTAGCCGGTGCGCCGCGCCCGCCGCGGGACGCGACCTTCTCGGCCAGAAGCTGCACAGCGCGGTTCATGCCCACATCGAACACCTCTTCGAGGCTTTCGAGGTTGGCGTTCGTCCCGCCCCGGTTCGAGGTCGTATCGGCGTGTTTGATGTAAGGCCCGTAGCGGCCGATATTGGCCCAGACATTCACCCCGTCCTCGGGGTGCGGCCCGATCAGGCGGGGCAGGGAGAGCAGGCGCAAAGCTTGGGCCAGGTCCACATCCTCGGCGGGCCATTCCTTCGGGATCGACTGGCGCGGGGGCTTCTTGTTGTCGTCGCTCACCTCGCCGCGCTGGACGTAAGGCCCGAAGCGGCCTTTATGCACCCAGATCTTGTCGCCACCGTCTTCGCCCAGCAGCTTGCCCTCGGGCGGGATGGCGGAGGCTTCGGCTTCCGGATCGGGTGGGCCGAAGGGCCGGGTGTAGCGGCATTCGGGGTAGTTCGAGCAGCCGATAAACGCCCCGCCGGAGCGCGCGGTGCGCATGGACAAGCGGCCCGCGCCGCAATTGGGACAGAGACGGGGATCAGTGCCGTCCTCGTTGGGCGGGAAGATGTGTGGCGCCAACACCTCGTTGATCTTTTCGAGCACTTCGGTGATCGACAAATCCAGCGCCTCGGCAATCGCGACGGAGAAGTCGCGCCAGAAACGCTCGAGCACATTCTTGTAGTTGCGCTCGCCCGCCGAGACATCGTCGAGCTCTTCCTCCAGCGCGGCGGTAAAGTCGTATTCCACGTAGCGCGAGAAGAAATTCGACAGAAACACCGTCACCAGACGGCCTTTGTCTTCGGGGATCAGGCGGTTTTTCTCTTTGCGGACATAGTCGCGGTCCTGAATGGTCGTCACGATCGACGCGTAGGTCGACGGCCGCCCGATGCCCAGCTCTTCCATCCGTTTGACCAGCGTGGCCTCGGTGTAGCGGGGGGGCGGCTGGGTGAAATGCTGCTCGGGCGTGATCGATTTCTTCGGGGCGGCCTCGCCTTGATTGATCTGGGGCAGGGACTTGTCGTCATCGTCGATGACGGCGTCGTCGCGACCTTCCTCGTAGACCTTCAGGAAGCCGTCGAACATCATCACCTGGCCGGAGGCGCGCAGCTCAACCTGCTTGTCGTCAGAGCCGATCAGCACCGTGGTGCGTTCCAGCCGGGCTGCGGCCATTTGCGAGGCAATCGTGCGCTTGTAGATCAGATCATAGAGCTTGCGCTGATCCGCATCGATGATCTTCAGGCTCTCGGTCTGGGCGGCAAGGTCCGTGGGCCGGATGCACTCGTGGGCCTCCTGCGCGTTCTTGGCCTTGTTCTTGTACATGCGCGGCTCTTTGGGCAGGTAGTCCGCGCCGTATTTGTCCTTGATCGCGTCGCGGGCGGCGTGCACGGCCTCGGGGGCCATGTCGATGCCGTCGGTCCGCATGTAGGTGATGTGTCCCGCCTCGTAGAGCCGCTGCGCCGCGCTCATCGTCTGGCGTGCGCCCATGCCGAACTTGCGGCTGGCTTCTTGCTGCAAGGTCGAGGTCATGAAGGGCGCGGACGGGTTGCGGGTGCCGGGCTTGGCCTCGACGCTGGTGACTTTCAGATCGCGCGAGTGGATGGCTTGCACGGCCAGCTCCGCCGCGGTCTCGTTGCCGATGTCAAACTTGTCGAGCTTGTCGCCACCCAGCACGGTCAGCCGCGCCTCGTATTCCTGGCCACGGGAATTGGCGAGCATCGCCTTCACCGTCCAGTATTCCTGGGCGTTGAATTTCTCGATCTCCATCTCGCGGTCGACGATCAGGCGCAGGCACACTGATTGCACGCGGCCCGCGGACTTCGCGCCGGGCAGGCGCCGCCACAGGACCGGGCTGAGCTTGAAGCCCACAAGGTAGTCCAGCGCGCGGCGGGCGAGATAGGCGTGCACCAGCGGCTCGTCGATCTGGCGCGGGTTCGCCATCGCCTCGGTCACGGCGGATTTGGTGATCGCGTTGAACACCACGCGGCTGACCGGCGTGTCCTTCTTGATGGCCTTGCGGTTGCGCAGGGCCTCTTCCAGATGCCAGCTGATCGCTTCGCCCTCGCGGTCGGGGTCGGTGGCGAGGATCAGGGCGTTGTCGTCCTTCAGCGCGTCGGCGATGGCCTTGACGTGTTTTTTGCTGTCGGAGGCGACCTCCCACATCATCTCGAACTCGTTGTCGGGGTCGACGGAGCCGTCCTTCGGGGGCAGGTCGCGCACGTGGCCGTAGGAGGCGAGCACGGTGTAGTCATTGCCGAGATATTTGTTGATAGTCTTGGCCTTGGCAGGCGACTCGACGACGACAACGGGCATATATGCCTCTCCTTGGACTACTCATGGGAGCGTTCTGATTTAGACGGCTACATGTGGTCGGGGGTGGGGGGATGTCAACAGGGCCGCTGCCCCAAGGTCAGCGCTTGGCCGCGGATTTGTCTGCCTCTGCGCCTCTTTTCACGCCTATTTATGTAAAATGACGTAAGGTTTACGCACGGGGAAGGTGAAACCTGGACGCCTGCGGATTACTTTATTGCCCATGAGACGGATCATTGCCCTTGGTTTGATGCTTGCCGCGCCCGCACCCGCACTGGCGGAGTGCGTTGTGCTGCTGCACGGGCTGGCGCGGTCGAGCTTTTCGCTTTCGGTGATGGAGCAGAGCCTGCAGGCCAATGGCTACCAGACGGTGAACCCGTCCTACCCGTCGACCACCGACACGATCCGGGATCTCGCCTACGGCACGATCCCGCCCGCGATCGCGGAATGCAATGACAACACTCCCATTCATTTCGTCACCCACTCCATGGGCGGCATTCTGGTGCGCGCGTGGCTGGACGACAACGAGCTGGCGAGCTTGGGCCGGGTGGTGATGCTGGCCCCGCCCAACAAGGGATCGGAACTGGTCGATGAGCTGTCGGTCTGGGAGCCGTTCGAATGGGTCAATGGCCCGGCGGGCAAGGAGCTGCATACCGGGCCGGACTCGGTGCCCAATCAACTCGGCCCCGTGGACTTCCCGCTGGGCGTGATCGCGGGCACGCAGACGCTGAACCCGGTCTATTCGGCCCTGATCCCCGGGCCCGATGACGGCAAGGTGTCGGTGGAGAGCACCAAGGTGGAGGGCATGGCCGACCACATGGTCTTCCCGCTGACCCATACGTTCATGATGAATGCTCCGCTGGTGGTGGCGCAAACCGTGCGGTTCCTGCAGAACGGGCAGTTTCAGGATGATCTGACGCTGGCCGATATCGTGTCGGAGGTGGCCGAGGAGGCCGCCGAGGAAGTCACCAGCGCCGTCGAAGAGACCATCACGAATATCGTTCAGGATTAGGCGGTGGAAGCCGCGTCGACGCGGCTTGAGCGCGCAGCGCAGCTGCGCGCGGGACGCAAATTCGAATTTGCGTCAGCCCTTCGGTGAAATGCGGTTCACATGACCCATCTTGCGCCCCGGCTTGGCTTCGGCCTTGCCATAAAGATGCAGGCCCGCGCCGACCTCTGCCGCAAGCGCTGCCACCCGTTCCATATCGGCCCCGATGAGATTTTCCATCACGGCATTCGAATGCCGTGACCCGTCGCCCAGAGGCCAGCCCGCCACGGCACGAATGTGCTGCTCGAACTGATCAATCACGCAGCCGTTCTGGGTCCAATGACCGGAATTGTGCACGCGCGGCGCGATCTCGTTGACGATCAGCCCGGCGGGTGTCACGAACAGCTCGACCCCCAGCACCCCCACGTAGTCGAGCGCGTTCAGCACGCGGCCCGCCACCAGCACCGCGTCGGTGCGCAGCCGGGCGGGCACGTTCGCAGGCACCGTGGTGGTGTGCAGGATGCCCTCGCGATGCACGTTCTCGCCGGGGTCAAAGCAGGCGACCTGTCCGTCCTGCGCCCGCGCTCCGATCACCGAAATCTCGCAGGAGAACTCGACGAAGCCTTCGAGCACCGCAGGCGCGCCCTCCATGGCCTCCCACGCGGCTGTGGCGTCATCTGCGCTTTTCAGGCGGGCCTGCCCCTTGCCGTCATAGCCGAAGCGGCGGGTTTTCAGGATCGCGGGCGCGCCAATCTTGGCCACCGCGGCGTCCATGTCATCGCGGCTCTCGACATTGGCGAAGGGGGCGACTTCCAGCCCCAGATCGCGCAGGAAGGTCTTTTCGACCAGACGGTCCTGCGAGACCTCCAGCGCGCGGCGGCTGGGGTGGATCGGCGCGAGCGCCTCCAGGATGTCGAGCGCCGAGGTGGGTATATTCTCGAACTCGTAGGTGATGACGTCGACGCTTTCGCCGAACTGGCGCAGGGCGGCCTCGTCGTCATAGCTTTTCTGGAAATGGAAATTCGCCACATGGGAGGCGGGGCAATCGCCGCCGGGCTCATAGATGCAGGTCTTGAAGCCCAGCCGGGACGCGGCCACGGACAGCATGCGCCCCAGCTGGCCACCGCCCAGGATGCCAATCACGGCGCCGGGTTTCAACGCCTCACCCATCGCGCGGATCCTCGGGGATCGAGGCGCTCAGCGCGCGGCGCCAGTCGTCCAGCCGCGCGGCAAGACCTTCATCCTGCAGCGCAAGGATGCCCGCCGCCATCAGGCCCGCATTGGCAGCCCCCGCCGCGCCGATGGCCATGGTCGCCACCGGAAAGCCTTTGGGCATCTGCACGATGGAATAGAGCGAGTCCACGCCCGATAGCGCCTTGGTCTGGACCGGCACGCCGATCACCGGCACCCGGGTCTTGGACGCCATCATGCCGGGCAGATGCGCGGCCCCGCCGGCGCCTGCGATGATCACCTGCAGCCCGCGCTCCACGGCGCTTCGCCCGTAGTCCCACAGCCGGTCCGGCGTGCGGTGGGCGGAGACGATCCGCGTCTCGTAGGCCACGCCCAGCGTGTCGAGCAGATCGGCCGCCTCTTTCATGGTGGGCCAGTCGGATTGGCTGCCCATGATGATACCAACGGGAACGGGGGAGGGGGACATGGCAATGCTCACTTGGCCAACGGAAAGCCGCTCTTATAAAGCCTCGCGGCGCTTACGCAATGATATCCGGGGTCAGCTGGTCCTCGATCACCGCGATGCGGTCCTTGAGGGCCAGTTTCTGCTTTTTGAGCCGCTTGAGTGTCAGCTGATCGGGGGCTGCTTTCTCCTGCAGGGCCGCGATCGCGTCGTCGAGGTCGCGGTGCTCGCGTTTCAACACCTCGAGCTTGACGCGCAGGACGTCGTTCTTGCTCATGTTTTCGGGCGATTTCACGGGCTTGGCGGCCTCTTGATTGACTTTGAGCACAATGTGGGGGGCGAAAGGCCCCCTGTCCAGCCCGCAGGGCTTGATAAGGGGCAAAACACTCCCCATTTTGAAGATGTGGCTGCTTTCGAGGGCCACGACCTGCAAAGTCGCTGACGCTAACTAGGACTGTGCCATGACAAAATTGACCCTGGGCTCCCACCCCTTCTTGCTGGGATTTGACCAGCTGGAGCGGCTGGTGGAGCGCACCGCGAAGTCGGAAAACGGCTATCCGCCCTTCAATATCGAGCAATCCGCCGAGAATGCCTACCGCATCACGCTGGCCGTGGCGGGGTTCGGCGATGAGGATCTGTCGATCACCGTCGAGGACCGGCAGTTGATCGTGCGCGGCAAGCAGGCCGATCCCGGCGACGAGCGCATCTTCCTGCATCGCGGCATCGCCGCCCGGCAATTCCAGAAGGCCTTTGTTCTGGCCGACGGGGTCGAGGTTGCGGGCGCCACCACGGAAAACGGCCTGCTGCATGTCGACCTGCAGCGCGCGGTGCCCGAGACCATCGTGCAAACCATCAAGATCAATAAGGGGTAATCTGTCATGGATACAAAACTGGATCTGCAGTCGCTTGGTGAGGAATCCCGGATCGTCTATGTGCGCGCCGTGGACGTGGCCGAGCTGCCCGATGAAGTGCGCGAAGAGGCCGGTGAGCTGGAACAGCTCTATGCCGTACACGCGCCCGATGGGTCGCGGCTGGCGCTGGTCGCCGACCGCCAGATGGCCTTCGTTCTGGCCCGCCAAAACGACTTCTCGCCCGTCACGGTGCACTGATCGGTGGCGGTCTACCCGTTCGACTGGGTTGACGCCTTCACCGACACGGCCTTCGGCGGCAATGGCTGCGCGGTCGTCTATGACGACGGAGCGCTGGACACACAGACCTGCCTAAAATTCACCCGCGAGACGGGGCTGGTGGAGTGCACCTTCATCGGCCCGTCGGACGTCGCCGATCTGCGGGTGCGCTACTTCTTTCCCACCCACGAAATCCCGTTTGCGGGCCATCCCACGATTGCCTCCGTTGCCTCCGCCCTGTCGCGGGGGCGGGTGTCCGGCGCGTCCCTGACGCTGGAGACCGGCGCGGGTGTCATCCCCATCGAGGTCTCGCCTGAGGGCTGGATCACCATGACGCAAAACGCGCCGATCTTCGGGCAGAGCGTCCCGTCGGAGCTGGTCGCGGGGACTGTGGGGCTGTCCGCAAACGATATCGTCGGCGCGCCTCAGGTCGTCTCGACCGGGCTGCCCTTCGTGGTGACGGTCGTGCGCGACCACACCGCTTTGCGCCGCGCGAAGGTCGATGTCGCGGCACTCACCGCGTTCCAAGAGCAGGTGCGGCTCGACGGGGCGCCGGTGATGGAGCCTTACCTTGTCAGCCTCGGCGGCGCGACCGCAGCGGGCGATACGTTCTCGCGACTGCTGCTCTTGCCGCCCAGCCCGCCCGAGGACCCGTTCACCGGCTCCGCAACTGGCTGCGCGGCGGCGTATCTCTGGCATCACGGATTGATCGACACACCGGCCTACGTGGCTCAGCAGGGCCACGATATGGGCCGACCGGGCGAGGCGCGGGTCGAGGTGCTAGGCCCCCGCGACGCGATCACCGGCGTGCGCGTGTCGGGCCAGGGCCGTATCGTCATGCGCGGCGAGATGCTGCCCTGAGGAAACTCAGCGACGTAGATGAGTTTGCGAGACGTGGCCGTTGAGCGGGACCTTTTTGCCGCTCGCGGAGAAGGAACGAAAGCCTGTGCTGTGTACTTCGCATTCGCCCGGTTAAGACGTCGGTGTTGCAAGGACGTGGGAAACCTCGAAGAGCCGTCGAGAAAGTAATCTTTTCAAGCCCGCCAAGTAGGCTCTCGACCTGAACCTATCACACTCCCCACCACCGCCCTTTGCGGGCAGATCACCGCAGTTCTGGGATGCGTCAGCCAAGACCTCTACCGCAGCGCAAAGATAATCAGAAGAAACACCAGGATCATCGTCACGGCCACCACGGTTCTTGTGACCCGCTTATCTTGAGTTGCCCGCCTTCGCCTAGTCATACTGAAACCTTTCCGACAAGACGCGATCCGGGGACACGCCGTGATCCAAGAGTGCTTGCTCAACGACAGTCATCATAATCGGTGGCCCGCAGATGACGAACAGCCAGCTCGCAAACTGCTGCGCGTCAAAGCTGCGTTCAATGAGATCAGGGCTCACGAAGCCCGTCTCTCCGTCCCAGCCGGGCGGTGGCTCCTGTAGAACATGGATCGTACGGGTCCGATCGAAGGTGCCAATCTCCTCCCGCCCGACGATCTGCTCTTCCACCCGGTTGCCGTAGATCAGGACCCTGTCCCGGTCGTCGCCCTCGGTGTCGAGGCCCCGCAAGATGCTGAGCATGGGCGCAATCCCGACACCACCGGCGATCAGGGCGATACCGGGTTCCGAGCGCCCCGCGACAGTCAGCGTTCCATAGGGCCCGTCGACATAGGCGCGGTCCCCCGCCTTGACCTGATCAAGGTTGGATGTGAAATCGCCCAGCTCCTTGATCACAAACTCGATCTCAGACCCTTGCGACGGGGCCGAACTGAGGGAGAACGGGTTTTCATTGAGCGAAAAGGCCGAGTGATCGATATTCAGCCAGACGAACTGACCCGCCTTGTAGTCGAGGCCCGCGTGCCCGTCGGGCGACACCCTAAGCACCCATTGCTTCGGCGAAACGCGTCTGATCGTCGAGACCCGCCACGGATGGCCGCGCTGATACAGTGGTTTGACGACATATACGAACACCGATGAAAGGACCGCGACCCCTGTCATCGCGCTCCAGAACCAGACAAGTTCGCTCTGGGCGCCGTAGCGCCCGGCAGCCAACGTGTGGTGCAACAGCAGTCCGGCGAGGGCCAGTGCCCCCGCTCCATGCAGGAGGCGCCACCGTTCGTATTTGTACCCGAGCGCGTCATGGTTGATCGAGGCCAGCACGAAAGCGGGCAAGATGATGAAGGCGAGAAAGCCCGAGGCGAGGGCGGTCACATCACCTGTCAGGGTCAATTCCCGCGTCGGGTCCCAAGGGCGGGGCGGTCCGGGCAGCCATTGATAGAGGAAAGGATGGAGCAGGGCGAAGACCAGCAGACCCCGGGCCATCAACTGATGAAAGCGGATTGTCACATCAAGGCCTACGCCGTTCGAAATTGTTCGAAACCGGCCCGACAGAACGAACTCCACGAGGATCATGGCAAAGGCCAGCATTCCCAGTGCAGAGGCAAGCTCATTGCGAAAGGAGCGCGGCGGAAGGTCTGCGAGCCAGGACAGAGCCAGCGGTGCTGAGACTGCCGCCAGATAGAACAGAATGAGGATCAGCGCGCGCATCGGTATTTGCCTGCCCTTGGCTGGAGCGATGATCTTCTGGATAGCAGACGGGCGTGCATAACGCAGCCTTGGTGTGGTCGGGCCCTGCGCCGACGCCCTGATTTCAGTCCTCGAACAACCCCGTCTCGAACCCGTCGATGGTTTTGGTGTTTTTCCTGCGCCAATAGGCCTCGACCCCGTCTTCGCCCATCTTGGCATAGAAGGGCAGCAGCTCGTCGTGCACACGGTCCTTCTGGAAGGCCATGAGCGGGACGCCGGTGCCGCAGGAGGTCTGAAGGCGATCCAGTGAGAAATCGAAGATTTGCCGCGTGCCGGCCATGGGCGGGAATTGTGCCGCGGCGGCGTCCCAGCCCGCGTCGCGCGGATGCAGGACCGTGGCGGTGCCGTAGAGCCGCAGGATCAGGGCGTCGCCCTCGAAGGCACAAAACATCAATGTCATGCGGTTGAGCTTGCGCAGATGGCCCGCCGTCTCGTTGCCGCTGCCCGACAGGTTCAGCCACAACAGCCGCGTGTCGCTGAGGATGCGCAGGCTGTCGGCGCCCTTGGGTGACATGTTGACCGCGCCATCCGGCGCTGCGGTGGCGACGAAGAACAGGTGCTGGCGGGTGATGAAGTCTCTCAGGCTGCCGTTGAGTTTCGTACCATGGGCCATGGGGCGCTCCTATGCGTTTGGAACATAGTGCGAACATTTGCGGGCCATGGCAAGGGGCGGCTCCGGGACGCGCACAAACCCGCCATGGCGGCGGGTCTGCGTTGATTTTTGCGTCGGCGCTTAAGCCTTGATGAGGCCCATGGACTCGAGCTTCAGGATCACCTGATGGGCGCAGTTGTCGACTTCGACATTCTCGGTCTCGACCCGTAGTTCGGGATTTTCCGGCACGTCGTAAGGGTCGGAGATGCCGGTGAATTCCTTGATCTTGCCCTCGCGCGCCAGCTTGTAGAGCCCCTTGCGGTCGCGGCGTTCGCATTCCTCGATTGAGGTGGCGACGTGCACCTCGATGAAGGCCCCGAAGCCCTCGATCTCCTCGCGCACGGCCCGGCGGGTGGTGGCGTAGGGGGCGATGGGGGCGCAGATGGCGATGCCGCCATTCTTGGTGATCTCGGAGGCCACGTAGCCGATGCGGCGGATGTTGAGATCGCGGTGCTCTTTCGAGAAGCCCAGCTCTGAGCTGAGGTTTTTGCGCACGATATCGCCGTCCAGCAGCGTCACGGGACGCCCGCCCATCTCCATCAGCTTGACCATCAGCGCGTTGGCGATGGTCGACTTGCCGGAGCCGGAGAAGCCGGTGAAGAACACGGTGAAGCCCTGATTGGCGCGGGGTGGGCGGGACTTGCGCAGCTCTTCGACCACGGCGGGGAAGGAGAACCATTCGGGGATCTCCAGCCCTTCGGCCAGACGGCGGCGCAGCTCGGTGCCGGAGATGTTGAGGATGGTCACGTCATCCTTGTCCATGATCTCGTCGGCGGGCTCGTACTGGGCACGGTCCTGCACGTAAACCATGTGTTTAAAGTCGACCATCTCGATGCCTATCTCTTCCTGATGCTCGCGGAACAGGTCCTGGGCGTCGTAGGGGCCGTAGAAATCCTCGCCTGCGGAGTTCTTGCCGGGGCCCGCGTGGTCGCGACCGACGATGAAATGCGTGCAGCCGTGGTTCTTGCGGATCAGGCCGTGCCAGACCGCTTCGCGCGGGCCGGCCATGCGCATGGCAAGGTTCAGAAGGCTCATCGAGGTGGTGGAGGACGGGTATTGATCCAACACCGCCTCGTAGCAGCGCACCCGGGTGAAGTGGTCGATATCGCCCGGCTTGGTCATGCCGACGACGGGGTGGATCAGCAGGTTGGCCTGCGCTTCCTTGGCCGCGCGGAAGGTCAGTTCCTGATGGGCGCGGTGCAGCGGGTTTCGGGTCTGGAAGGCCACAACGCGGCGCCAGCCGAGCTTGCGGAAATAGGCGCGTAGCTCGTTGGGGGTGTCGCGGCGGCCGCGGAAGTCATAGTGCACCGGCTGCTGGATGCCGGTAACTGGACCGCCGAGATAAATCTTGCCCGCCTGATTGTGCAGGTAGTTCACCGCCGGATGGGCGCTGTCATCGGCGCCGAAGACCATCTTGGCCTCGTGGGCTTTGTCGGGCGTCCACTTGTCGGTGACGGTCATGGTGCCGAGGATCACACCCTCCTGGTCGCGCAGGGCGATGTCCTGTCCTGTCTCGATGGTGGCGGCGAAGTCTTCGGACACGTCCAGCGTGATCGGCATCGGCCAGAGCTCGCCCGTGCTCAGGCGCATCGTGTCGACGACGGAGGTGTAATCGGCCTCCGAAAGGAAGCCCTTGAGCGGGTTGAAGCCGCCATTCATCAACAGCTCCAGATCACAGATCTGGCGCGGCGTCAGATCCCAGGAGGTGAGCTCCCCCGCCTCGTGCTTCATCTTCTGGGCGCTGTCGTAAGACACGAAAAGTTCCGGGATCGGAGCGAGATTGTTTTCCATGAGTTTGATCCTGTTCGAGAAGGGAGACAGACCGGTATTCGTGCCGGTCAATTCGGCGTGGAGCGCGTCGTATTCTTCGAATTTGCGCTTCAGAAAATCGTTGGTCAGGCGGTTCTTTTCCGAGGCCCCGCGCGGGGTCAGGGCATAGGCGTAACGCTGGCGCTTGTCGGGGCCGTGCCGCTCGGAGATCTTGATGAAGCCCGCGCTTTGCGCCGCGCGCACCTCGGCGTTCAGCTTGCCAAGCGAGATCCCGAGCGCCGCCGCCATGGCGCGCTGCGACGCGTCGGGCGTCACATCGAGCTGGCGCAGCAGGCGAAACAGTGCGTCTTGCTCGTCGGTGAGGGTGCTTGTCTTGGACATGCGGGCCGCGGTTCAAAGTTTGTTCATCTGTGAACGTATTAGGCAAGCCCGAGCCGCAAAGCTATGCCGGAGTACAGCCAAATGCGGAAACAGACTGTGTGTGGGTTGAGCGCAACAGCCGCCTAAGGCGTGCCGGAGCGTGTGCGGCGCGGTGATTTCCCGCGCCAGATCAGCGACTGGTCGTTGAGGGCCCAGAGGTCCGCCTCGCCCGAGAGTATCCGCTCGCAAAGCTCGACGGCCTGTGTGGCCTGCGCCTCTGTCAGGTGTTTGTAGGCGGGCTTTTCGATGTGATCGTACCAGACCCCGCCCGAGATCGCGTCGAGCACGATGCGCTGAAAGCAGTGGTCGTTGCGCACGGGCCAGTCGCGCCCGCGGCGCGCGGCCTCGGCAGGCAAGGTCTCCCGCGTGAGCGTCAGGTAGCGATCAACGGGGCGCACCTCAGGCGTTGGCCTCGGCCCCGTAGCCCAACGGCTCGGTCACGGTCTCGCGCTCGGCCTCGCTGTGTTCGGCCAGCCAGCGCTCCGCCTCAAGCGCGGCCATGCAGCCCATGCCGGCCGAAGTCACCGCCTGGCGATATTTGTGGTCGGTCAAGTCGCCCGCGGCAAAGATGCCGGGGATCGAGGTTTCCGTGCTGTCGGGCTTGGTCACCACATAGCCGCCCATATGGGTCTCGAGCACATCTTTGACCAACTCGTTGGACGGCGCGTGGCCGATGGCCACGAAGACTCCCTTGCAGGGAATGTCCGTGATCTCGCCCGTTTTGGTGTGCTTGACCTTGATGCCCTCGACGCCCAGCGGGCTGTCGGTGCCGTAGACCTCATCCAGCTCGTGGAACCACAAGGGCTCGATCTTGTCGTTCTTCATCAGGCGGTCGATCAGGATCGCCTCGGCGCGCAGCTCGTCGCGGCGGTGCACCAGCGTGACCTTGGAGGCGAAGTTGGTGAGAAACAGCGCCTCTTCCACGGCGGTGTTGCCGCCGCCGATCACGACAATTTCCTGCCCGCGGTAGAAGAAGCCATCGCAGGTGGCGCAGGCGGAGACGCCGAAGCCTTTGAATTTCTCCTCCGTCGGCAGGCCCAGCCACTTGGCGCGCGCGCCGGTCGCGAGGATCACGGCGTCGGCCGTGTAGGTCGTGCCGCTGTCGCCTTGTGCCGTGAAGGGCCGGGACGTGGTGTCGAGCGACATGATGATGTCGCCGATGACCTCGCAGCCCATCGCCTTCGCGTGCTCTTGCATGCGCACCATCAGCTCGGGGCCTTGGACCTCGGTGTCACCGGGCCAGTTCTCGACCTCGGTCGTGGTGGTCAGCTGGCCGCCGGGCTCGATCCCTTGCACGAGGATCGGCTCAAGCATGGCGCGCGAGGCGTAGACGCCGGCGGTGTAGCCTGCGGGGCCGGAGCCGATGATCAGAACTTTGGTGTGGCGAGTGTCGGACATGGCAGCGTCTTTCGCGATTTGTGTGCAGCCAGACCGATATAAGCGGGGGCGCGCGCCAACGAAAGGGGCGGCGGATCAATTTGCGGATGATTTATTTTCTTGCGCATTGTTGAAATATTATTGCGCAATGCGGCGCTGCCGCGTAAGAATTGCGCCACACCGGGAGAGGGTAGGCATGTCAAAACTCGATGAGATAGATCGCAAGATTCTGGCCGAGCTGCAAGCCGATGGCCGCATGACCAATGTGGAGCTTGCAAAGCGGGTGGGCATCTCGGCCCCGCCGTGCCTGCGCCGGGTGCGCACGCTGGAAGAACAGGGCTTCATCCGCGGCTACCACGCCGATGTCGAGGTCCGCGCGCTGGGGTTTGAGGTCAAGGTCTTCGCGATGGTGGGCCTGCAAAGCCAGGCCGAGGCGGACCTGTCCGCCTTTGAGGCCCGCTGCCGGAATTGGCCGCTGGTGCGCGAGTGCCACATGCTCAACGGCGAGGTGGATTTCATCCTGAAATGCGTGGCGCCGGACCTGTCGAGCTTCCAAAGCTTTCTGACCGAGCAGCTGACCTCTGCCGACAATGTGGCGTCTGTGAAGACCTCGCTGGTGATCCGTGTGGCCAAGGACGAGCCGGGCGTGCCGTTCGAGGTGGTCGAAGAGCGGGTCGCGGAGATCGGCTAGCACCATTTGATTTCTAGCGCGGCAAGGCCATTCGAATGGCCTTGTTCAACGGGATTTTCAAATCCCGTTTTCATGCGCCTTGCAAGGCGCATCCTTTAACGCGCGTCGACGCGCGTTAGGCCCCTTCGCGCAGGGCGCGCACCTCGAACGTGGTCAGGCGCTGGATCAGCTGCGGGCCGAAGAAGTCCAATCCCCGCGCCTGCGGGAAAAGCCGCAGCAGCGAATAAAGCATCTCGTCATCGAGCAGCGTCTCGGAATGGGGGCCGGGGTGAAAGCTTTCCATCTCCAGCCCGCTGACCGTCACGGTCGCCTGCCGATCAAAGCCCAGATTATAGACCGACACGGGCGAAGCAGGTTTGACCGCGAAGACGGCCATCCCGTCCTCGAAGGCGCGCACCGGCGCGAAGGCGGTGTCGACCCCGAACAGCTTCCGGCACGCCGCATGGCGCATCAGGATGTGGGCGCGGGGCGCCAGCATCAGGTCCTGGGAGGGCTTGGCCAGCCCGAACGCGTCGGTGGTCACTCGAAACAGCGTGCCGCGGTCAAGAGTCTGCGCCTCGCGCGGGGACATGTCATAGGATCCGATCCACTGCACCGGCAGCGGGCCGTACTCGCTGGTCTGCACGCGGGCACCGGGCGTCAGGTCCTCGACCGCAACGGGCCCGTTTTCGGTGGCCACCAAGGCTCCGCGCGCCATGGCGGCGCAGGCGGCCTCGATCACCGGGACAGAGGGGGCGATGACCGTGTCGAACTGCGCCTCGCCCGCGCGGTCCAGCCACGCGATCGAGTAGGTGCGAGACAGCGTGCGGGTGCGGCGCGCTTGGGCGGGGATGATCGAACTGGTCTTGGAGAGATGCGGATTGGCATCGATGGGGTAGGTCATGCGGGCCCTCAAAATTCAGGTCTCAAGCGTGACTGCGACGGTCCCCACCGGCGCGCAGAGTGCGATAATGCGCCAACAATCGGGCGAATTCTGCGAAAAAGTCAAATTTTAGCGTCCAATGGGTGCTGAAGCCGGGCCAAAGCAGCATCTCGCCGGCGGATTGTTTCCCGTCACGCGTCGAGACCGCCACAATTGGCGGGCCCCATGCCGTGCAAGGGCATGGACAGGCGCGAATCGCTCTGGCAGACTCCGCCACAGACACCAACAAGACCCGATGAAAGGGGCGCAGGTGCAGGTAACGAGCAAAGAGCAGACCCTCAAGGTCCTCGCGATGACGCGGTTTCACTTCATCACGGGCCTGCCTCGATCCGGGGCGGGGATGATGACGCGTCTGCTGGCGCAAAACCCGCGCATCCTTGCAACCAGCGACGGTCCGGCGGCGGCGCTGTTCGCCCAGACGCGCGGCCAAATTGACCGCAGAGAGGGCGCGCATGCGCATCTGGAGCCCGGCATGGGCACCGCCCTGCTGCGCGCCACGCTCGACGCGGTGCATCACGCGCGCCCGATGGAGGCGGTTGTCTTTGACCACAGCGCAAACTGGCTGGGCCAGATCGCGCCGCTGGCCGAAACCTTCCCGTTGTCGCGCTTCATCGTGATGGTGCGGGACCCGGCGGCGATCGCGGCCGAGATGGCCGGGGAGGCGGGCCGGGCGCTGAGCCCCGATGTCTTGCTGGCACCCAATGGGACGCTGGGCGCGCCGCTGGCCCAGATTCATGACGCGCTGCAATCGGAAGCGGCGGAGCGGGTTCTGCTCGTCGATCGCGACCGTCTGCTGCGCGACCCGGTGCGCGTGCTCACCGCGCTTTACGGATTCATCCGCGAGCCGGTCTTCCCCCATGACATGGCGGTTTTGCCTGCGCCGGACAGCGCAGACGTGCCGGTCAGCCGCCGCCGGGCCTTCCCGCCGCTGGGGTTTGGCCGGGGGCGCGGACGGGCGGAGACGCAGGCGCAGGTCTGGCGCAGGCTGTCGGCGTCGGGTGCGACGATGCTGCTGCCCGAGGCTGGATAAGCCGCCCGCCCGGTGGTAGCAGACCCCCATGGCGCAGATGACCAAAGAGCAGATCCAGAAGGCCTTCGCCCGCGCCCGCGCGGCGCAGGCAAAGGGGCAGTTTGACGAGGCCGAAAAGCTCTACGCCCGCATCTTGCGCGCCGCTCCGGGGCTGGCGGAGGTGCATTTCAACCTCGCAGAGATCGCCGCGCGCCGGGGCCGCATGGCCGACGCCGCCCAAAGTTTCGAGGCGGCGCTGAAACTGCGTCCGGGCGAGCCTGCAATCTGGGTCGCCTATCTTGACATGGCGAGCAAGCACCCCAACCCCAAGAATTTCGATCTGCTGCGCAAGCGCGCCCGTTCCGCAATCGGCACACAGCCGGCATTTGCATTCTTCGAGGGCCTCGCGCAGGCTAGGCGCGGCGCGCATGACAAGGCGCTGGAGCGGTTCGATGCGGCGGTGTCGGGCGGGTACAAGACCGCGCGGGTCTTGGGGGAGCGGGCGCAGAGCCTCGCGGCCTTGCGCCGCCGGGAGGAGGCGTTGGAAGGCTTCGATGCAGCGTTGGAACTGGCGCCTAAGGACGACCTGATCCTTTACCGGAAGGCCGAGTTGCTGCGCGCCATGGGTGATCTGGCCCAGGCCAAGGTCGCGGCCCTCAGAGCAATCGACGCGGCCCCGCATATGGGCGGGCCATACGCGCTCTACGTCTCGCTGGGCAAGGTCGCGGCGGATGATCCCAACATCGCGCGGATGAGGGCGGCGCTGAAGAGCAAGCGCAGCGGGGATCCCGACATCACGACGCTGACGAGCGCACTGGCCAAGGCGATGGAGGATACCGGGCAGACGGACAAGGTCTTCACCTATCTCAATCGAGGCAACGCCGTTGCGGCGAAGGTCTATCCGTTTGATGCAGATGCAGCAACGCAAGGGATCGCCTCGATCAAGGCGCGCTACCTCGAGTTGCGCGACATCGAGGTCGAGCCGTCGGATGCGGCTCCGATCTTTGTCACCGGCGCGCCGCGCTCCGGGACCACCCTGGTGGAGCAGATACTGGCCTCCCACTCCGCGGTGGAGGGCGGCGGAGAGCTGGGCTGGATACAGCCGAAGATCAACCCGCTGCTGACGGGGGAGGCGCCGGATGCGGCGCGGGAACCGGACGCTCTGTTGGGTCAGGTTCTATCTCATGTGCATGGCTTTGCAGCTTACCTGAACGCGGCCTTCCCGGGCGCGGGCCATGTGACGGACAAGTCGATCAGCAGCTACGCGACGCTGGGCGTGCTGCACAAGCTGATGCCCAACGCGCGGTTCATCGTGGTGCGCCGCGACCCGCGCGACAACGCGCTGTCAGTCTACAAGAACCAGTTCGAACGGGGCCTGCACCGCTATTCCAACGACTTGCGCCACATCGCTCTTTTCCTGCGGCAGTTTGAGGAGATGGTGGGGTTCTGGCGGCTGGATTGCCCGGGAGCTTTCCACGAGATCCGCTACGAGGACCTGATCGCCGAGCCCGGGGCGCAGTCGCGCGCGCTGGTGGCGGCGGTGGGTCTGGAGTGGGAGGACGCCTGTCTGTCCTTCTACGAGACCAAGCGGGAGGTGCGGACGCTGTCCTCGGCGCAGGTGCGCCAGCCGATCTATTCGTCGTCGGTCGGGGCCTGGAAGACGTACGAGGCGGAGATGGCCCCGTTCCTGGAGGCCTACGGCGCGGTCGAATAGGCGGCCCCCGGTCCTGAGGGCCGCCCGTGTATCAGTTGCTGACGCGGACCTCTTCCATCGGGTAGCCCATGGCGTCCTGCGTGTCGAACGCCGAATGGCAGTCGTGGCAGAAGCTTTGCTTGACCTTCATGACCTTGCCGTTGGGCTGCAGGCCGGCATAGAGCCAGTCAGAGGTCTCTGGGATCGAGCCGGCTTCCATCTTGGTCATGATGAACAGGGGGCCGGGGCGCGCGGTTTTCTTCTTCTTGGACAGCGAGACCGACTCCTTGGCCAGCACAGAGCCCACTGGCATGACAAAATCGCCATCCTCGAATTTCAAGTACTGCTCGGCGGCGACGTCGTTGACGAAGGTGTTGAGCAGGCGGTTGCCATGGGGGCCTGCGACCGCAGGGCGGGTCGAGGTGGCGGTCCAACCGCGATAGGCCGTGCCGATCTCGTCGCCTTCCTTGGCGTAGCCCTCGGCCATCTTGTCCTGCAGGCAGGCGTAGATCTCTTCGATCTGCGCGGCCTCGAGGTCGAACGGATCTTCCTCGGTGTAGGCGCAGTCGGCGGCATGCGCGCCGGAGGCCATGAGGGCGGTTGCGGTGGCGGCGGCGGCAAGTGTGGCGCGGATGGTCATGGCTTGGTTGGCTCCCTGTGTTCTGGATGGCCAACTTGTCGCAGGGGCCGCAGGGCGAAGCCAATTCACGAATGTATACGATCGCACACATCCGCGTGAACGCGCGGCGTGCTTTTTTGGGCGATCTGCCCCTTCGCTTAGAGCGTGCCGTCCACCTCGATCTCCATCGGCGGGACGGTCGATAGGCAGGCTTTTCCGTCCACCGTAACGATCTCGAACGGCTCCAACGTGATCCGGTAGCGTCCCGTGGTAAGATTTGCAGCGTCCGTGATGGTGCGGAAGGCGGCATAGGAGATGCGTGCGAAGTTCCGGTCTCCGTTGGCCGCGAACCGGATTTCACGCGGGGTCGGCTCGCCGGTGTGCAGCGGGTCGATCTGCGACTGCGTGATGTCGATGAAGCGCCCCTCGCGGTCCTGACGGGCGATCTTGAAGAAGAAGGCCAGCGGCGCGGGGTCTTGGAGCTGCGCGGTCAGCCCGGCGGGGCCGTCCCGGTTCACGATCTCGAACGCGATGCTGTGCTCGTAGGGGTCTTCGATCCCGATGTCGCGCAGATGGGCAAGGTCGGTGGTCGGGGCGAAATAGGCCGAGACCTCCAGCGGGCCGCAGGTCTGGGTGTGGTGCTTCTTGAGGCCTTCGATCATGGCAGGGTCTCCGGTTGAGGCGCCAGGGCTGGGCGCGATGCAGGCCGCGAGGGTGAGCAGTATGGTAACTGCTGCGACCCGGGCCAGACGACTAGACAATTTCCAGCCCCGTCACTGTAATTCCGTTCTGGGCGAAGATGGCGACGACCGCATAGGCGATGGTCAGGCAGTAGCGTTCCGGCTGGGCTGTGGTGGTGCCCATGGTGCCCATCAGGTCGGTGTTGGAGGCGTGCAGCGAGCTTGTGCCGTCGAAAAATTCGTACTGCACCCCGCCGCGGTCGAGCCCGACATCGTGGTATTCATCCTTCAGCCCGATCATGTGGCCGTATTCATGGGCCTCGAGATGGGTGTCCCCGCCATTGGTGGCGGAACGATTATCCGCAAGATTGAACTTGCCCGAAAAGGAGCTGGGCAGGATGTAGGAGCGGCCGCTCTTGATCCCCTGGTAGTCATTGTTGGCCCCCATATTGTTCGTGGCAGCATCGATGACATTGACGAATTCAAGATCGTAATGCGAGCTGGCGGTGACCTGCGGCGCGTCGAAATCGACCTTGAAGGTATTCTCGCCGCATTTGCTGTCGGTGATCTTCAGCTTGTAGGGGCGGGCATTCCAGCTCTTGCGGATCGATCCGGGGATCTTCGCGACGCGCTGGTTCACCACGTCGTCTGTTAGGGTGGTGGTGTCGGGATACCGGGTCGTGTCGGAGGTCTTGTTGATCATCTTCCAGCGGGTCAGAACATGCACCGCCTTGGGCGAGCCGCCCTGATTGATGATGATCTCGGCCTTAAAATTTGTGTCCGTCTGCCCGTTCGGCGTCGTGCCGTCGGCCCGCATCTGTGTCAGCTTGCCACTTGGCCCATGGGTGCCGTCCTTGCGAAAGACGCAAGTGCAGCAGCCTTCGGTTGCATCAGCGGCCTCGTCGCGCAGGCCCGTCAGCTCTTTCGGCGTCAGGGTCGGATCGTTGGAACTCTTTCCCATCTCTTATCCCTCCTTCAACATGGCGACCTGCCGCTTGAGGCGCTTGAGGGCGTAAGCGGTCAGCGCCTCGGTCCGCGCGGCGGGATCGTCTTCTTCCTGCGCCTTGTCCCTGAGCCAGGGATAGAGCGGGTCCTGATGCACGCCAAATCCCAGCCAGTAGCCCAGCCCCAGGGCCAGGGCGAGGCCCTGCCGCCCGGTCAGGCCCAGCCCGTTGGCCACCGACCCGGCATTTTGAACCATCACCTGGCGTTGCTGGGGCGTGAGCCGGTAGGCGCGGTCGCCGTGCGAGCGCAGAAGCAATGCGATCATCTCGTCTTCGCCGATCGCGTCGGCCTCAATGGCGTCCTCCAGCGCGGTGGTGAACCGGGCCAGATCCTGCGCGTAAAGCTCCATCTTGGTGCCCAGAAAGCTGTCGACGAAGCCAAGAAACGCGGTGCGCGCCCGATCGATGCGGTTGTCGAAGCCCGGTGCGGGTTCTTCGAGGATGGCGCTGATCTCGCGGTGGCGGAAATCCATGTAGAAGTAGGAGCCGAGGTAGGTCATCAGGAACATCACGTAGCCGATGCCGTTGACCGAATGAATCTTGTGGGTGTCGCAATAGGTGATCGCGTGGCGCATGAACCGCTCTGTATGGGCGTGGCCAAGGCCGCGGAAGCGCGGCTTGTCGTGGCGCATCAGCATGTCGTGATAGGTCTCGAACAGGGTCTCGAACCGGATGTCCCGGATCACCTCGGGGGAGAGAACCAGCGCCATCAGCCGTCCTCCTGCGCGTGCAGGACCCAAAGCCCCTCGTCCCCGTCGGGGCCAAGATCGGGGTAGAGGAACCGGTGCGGTCCCAGAAGCTTTGCATAGACCGTGTCGCGCAGCCCGGATTTGCGCAGGGCGCGCAGGACCGGAAGCTCCCAGAAGCGAAAGAACAGCCATGCGCCATTCTCATCCTGCGCCCGGGTGAACTTGCGAAAATGCGCGCGCATCTTGTCGAGGGGGGCGTCGCTTTGAACCAGAAGCACCGTCGGCTTGCGCCACAGATGCCATTGCGCGTCGCCCTTGGTAAAAATGGCCCGGGTCACCTTGCTGTCGGGTTTGAGGGCGATGATCCAGGGAGCGACCTCGCCCAGCTCGTCGCCGAGCTCTCCCTTGAACAGGCAGGCTTTCTCCAGCCCATCGCCCTCGGCCATGCCGGTGATGCCGGGAATCGCGGCGTTATCGACCACGGCGTAGGTGGTCAGATTCGGCTGAAAGGCGACCTCCGCGAGCGTTTCGGGGACGCACAGCTTTTCGATGGTGCCGAATTGCGCATCCAAAGGCTCCACAGGCCCAACATACTCAACCGACAGCGTTTCTTGTGCCTGCGACGGGGTCGCAAGGTCCATAATAACGGTCTGGGTCATCAAATTGACTTTCAAACAATGAAAGCAGCTTGACCCAAGGTTACCCGTTTCGTCAAGAAAATAGGGCCAAGTGAGAAGATCAGCCGTGCCTGCGCCCTTTGGGGTGGGCGTTGTCGTAGACCTCCATCAGCCGCGCGGTGTCGACGGCGGTGTAGGCTTGCGTCGTCGACAAAGAGGCATGGCCAAGCAATTCCTGGATGGCGCGCAGGTCGCCGCCAGCCTCCAGCAGATGGGTCGCAAAGGAGTGGCGCATGGCGTGGGGCGTGGCCGTGGCGGGCAGGCCCAATTGCATCCGCGCGCTCTCCATTGCCTTGGCAATCAGGCGCGGGCTGAGCGCGCCGCCGCGCGCGCCGCGAAAGAGCGGATCGTCGGGCTCCATCGGGAAAGGTTGCGCGGCCAGATAGCGCGCGACGGCCCGCCTCGCGGCGTCGATCACCGGGACGACACGTTCCTTGCCGCCCTTGCCGGTGATGCGCATCACATCGGGCAGCGGCGTGTCGGCAAAGCGCAGGCCGAGCGCCTCGGATATCCTCAGGCCGCAGCCATAGAGCAGCGTCAGCACGGCGGCGTCGCGGGCGGCGATCCAGTCCTTGCCCGCCTGCAGCTCCACCGTGTCGATCATCGCGCGGGCGGCATCCTCGGCCAGCGGGCGCGGGAGCTTCTTTTGGAACTTTGGGCTGCGCGTGGCGAGCACGGCGGTCGGTTCGAACCCTTCGCGCTCGGCCAGCCAGCGGTAGAAGCTTTTGACAGAGGACAGCTGGCGCGCCAGGGAGCGGGCGGCGACGCCGCGCCTGCGCTCATGGGCCATCCAGGCGCGCATGTCGGTGGGCTTGACGCGGGCCAGAGGTGCGAGACCCGTCGTGTCGCCGAAATGTCCCGTGATGAAGGTGAGGAAGCCCAGCACATCGCCGCGATAGGCCTCGATCGTGTTGTCGGCCACCCCGTCCAGCGACTTGCGGTGGGTCAGCCAGCCCTCCAGCGCGTCGCGGCAGGCGGGCGAGATCAGCATTACGCCAGCCAGCGTTTGATCGCGCGCTCGAACACCGCGCCGAAGAAGGTCAGAAGGTCGGTGCCCTGGTTCGGACGGAACTGATGCGGGTCTTCCGAGCCCATCACCAGCAGCGCGGGTAGGCGGCCCTCGCCCAGATCAAGGCGCAGCAGGGCTTCGGATTTGATGTAGGCGGCGGTGTCGCCGTAGACATCCGCCGAGGCGGGCGAGACCTGGCGCAGACTCACCGGGCGCACCGGGATGTCGCGACCTGCGGTGATGTAGTGATCGACCACGCCGGGCTCGACCACCGACAGCACGTCCTCGAACCCGACGGAGGGCCCGTCGGCCTCGTGGCTTTCGAGGATCAGTCGCAGGCGGCTGATCCGCAGCGCGGTCAGCAGATCACCCGACAGCGTGCGCAGGAAGGTGGAGAAATCCGTGGGCTCCAGCACCTTCAGCACCGCGTTGTGGATCAGATTCGTGCCCGCGAGGTTTTCGTAGGCCGCGGCAATCACCGAGCGATGCGTGTCCTCGAGCCGGTCGAGGCGGCTTTCCATCCGCTCCATCGCGATGCCGCGCAGATCGACGATATTGCCGCCCAGCGAGCGCTCGTTCGCGTCAATGAGCGCGCGCATAAGGTCTTGATCTTCAAGGATGACTTCCGGATCGGAAAGAATCTTGGTGCGCAGCGCGTCCAGCACTTCGGCCTGCTCAATCATACTCAACTGCCTCTGTCTGTGGCCCTTAACAGGTCCTTCGTTTTAAGGCACTATAGCCCAGTTGATTGTGTTTTCCTATCCGCCGATTTGCGGAATGCGGGTGTGTCACAAATCTGAATCACCCCCGTCACATCTGCGTAATTTTGCCAGTTTATGCGTCGTCTATCACCTTGAGTTTTACCCAATTGAGGAAGCTGCCATGAAAGATATCGACACGACTGATCTGTCCTGGGACGACTGGGACGAGCTGCACTCCCCGCGCCCCGAAGAAACCCAGTTTGACGCCGTTGTGGAACGCGCCCTGTCGCGCCGCGGCTTCCTGTCGGGGCTGGTGGCTTTTGGCTCTGGCGCGGCCGTAATGGGCACCGCCGGGCTGATGGGCTCGACCGCGCAGGCGGCAAGCTCGCGCTTTGGCTTCACGCCGATCCCGATCCAGACCGATTTCACCGTGCACGTGCCGGAAGGCTACAGCTGGCATCCGGTCGCCAAATGGGGTGAGCCGCTGTTCTCGGGCGTGGCGGAATTTGACCACGCGGTCGGCGGCGCCTTCGCCGACAGCGACAAGGTGTTTGGCGAGAATACCGACGGGATGGAGGCCTTCGTGGTGGACGGCCGCCAGCTGATCGCGGTCAACCATGAATATGTGAACACCAAGACCAATCTGCCCAACAACGAAGGTGGCACGCCCACCTCCGCCGAGGACGTGCGCAAGCTGCAGAACCTGCAGGGCGTCACGGTGATGGAAGTGGCCGAAAGCGACAGCGGTTGGTTCATCGTCAAGGACAGCCCCTACAACCGCCGCATCCATCACAACACGCCGATGCAGATCGCGGGCCCTGCCGCGGGCCACGATCTGCTGAAAACCCCGCTTGACCCTGATGGGACCACGGTGCTGGGCACGATGAACAATTGCGGCGCGGGCAAGACCCCGTGGGGCACCTACCTGACCTGGGAGGAGAACTTTAACGGCTACTTCGGCTCGACGGACGAGGCGGTGGCCCTGCCCGAGGATTTCGCGCGCTACGGCATCGACGCCGAGAGCCGCTACGCCTACGAGAAGTTCGATGCGCGCTACGATCTCGCCAAGAACCCCAATGAGCCTTATCGCTTTGGCTACATTGTCGAGATCGACCCGTCCAAGCCCGACAGCATGCCGATCAAGCACACGGCCCTTGGCCGCTTCAAGCACGAGAACGCCGCCTGCGCCCTGGCCCCCGATGGCCGCGTCGTGGTCTATATGGGTGACGATGAGCGGGGCGAGTTCCTGTACAAATTCGTCTCCGAGGGCATTTACACACCTGGCGGCGAGACCTCGGCCCTGTTGGACGCGGGCCAGCTTTATGTCGCCAAGTTCAGCGACGATGGCACCGGCCAATGGGTGGCCCTGACGCCGGAGGCGACTGGCATGTCCACGCCGGAGATCGCGATCATGACCCGCATTGCGGCCTCGAAAGTGGGCGCGACCACCATGGACCGCCCGGAATGGGTCGCCGTGAACCCGGTTTCTGTCGAAGGCTACGCCGCGCTGACCAACAACAAGAACCGCGGGATCAAGCCCAATGCGGGCGGCGATGACACCTCGGTCAATGGCCCGAACCCGCGGGAGGCCAACAATTACGGCCAGATCGTCCGCTGGTTCCCGGCCGATGATAACCACGCGTCCGACACGTTCGACTGGGACCTTTACGTCATGGCGGGCAACCCGAAGGTGGCCGAGGGGCTTTACGCGGGCTCTGACAACATCAACGAGGGCAACCTGTTCAATTCGCCCGACGGGATGATGTTCGACAGCACCGGGCTTTTGTGGATCCAGACCGATGGCGACGATGACAACGAGGGCGAGTTCGAAGGGATGGGCAACAACCAGATGCTGGCTGGCGATCCCGTGACGGGCCAGATCGAGCGCTTCCTGACGGGCCCGAACGGGTCCGAGGTGACCGGGCTGACCTGGTCCGCGGACAAGCGCACGATGTTTGTGGGCATCCAGCACCCGGCGGCGCCGTTCCCCGATGGCGAGGGCAAGCTGGCCCGGTCGAGCGTGATTGCCGTCAAGCGCGACGATGGCGCGCTGGTGGGCTAGGCGTCATTTCCAATGAGCCAGGATGGGGCCGCGCCTTCGGGGGCGGCCCCTTTTCATTTGGTTTGGTCTGCGGGAAGCTGCGCCCATGACCGAGCGCAGTTTGCATATCACCAATGGCGACGGGGCTGCCGGGCTGATCAAAGCGGCGGGTTTCGCGGGCGACGTACTGCCGTGGCGGGACCCGATGCATCACGGGCCGTGCCCGGCGGGATTGGATCTGGACGCGTCGAGCGAGGTGCGGGCGCTGTATCTTGGTGGCCCAGCGGATGTCGCGGCATTCCGCGCGCGTGACGCGCAGTTGCGGAACGCGTCCGCCTATGACCGCGTGGTCTTGTGGTTCGAGCATGATCTTCTGGATCAGGTGCAGCTTTTGCAGATTTTGGATGAGCTGGCGGACCAAGACCTGCCGGCTTTGGAGATGATCTGCATCGACCGCTTCGAAGGGGTCGCACCGTTTCGCGGATTGGGGCAGCTGACACCAGAGCAGCTTGGCTCCCTTTGGCCGTCTCGCGAGCCGGTCACTGCGGACGTGTTCGCGGTGGCAAGAGCCGGGTGGGCGGCGTTCCGGGCTGATGATCCACGCGATTTGCTGAGCTTCCTTGAGGGTGATCTAGGCGCGCTGCCCTTTCTGCGTCCGGCTCTGCAGCGCCATCTGCAAGAATTCCCGTGGGCCGAGACGGGGCTGAGCCGCACTGAGCATCAGATGCTGTCGCTGGTGGCGGAAGGCGTGAACGATCCCTCCGGGCTGTTCCGGCAGAACATGGATCACGAGACTCATTTGTTCATCGGCGATTGGCGCAGCTTCTCGACGCTCGCACAACTGAACAAGGCGGGTCTGCTCGATTGCTCTCCTGCGCCGTTCTGGCACCCGCCAACTCCCGATCGACGGGAGCAATTCATTTCGCAGAAATTTGCGCTGACGGAATTGGGGCGCGCGGTGCTGGACGGCGCGCGCGATGCATTTGCCGTGATGGACCGAGACATGTGGCTCGGCGGGGTGCACTTGAAATCCGGCCAACCGATGTGGGTGTGGGACACGGACAAGCTGGTCCTGCGTCAGCCCTGACGCTTGGGGCTTTGCCGCTTCGACAGCTGGTTCTCCCGCCACACGGTGTAGAGCCCCGAGCCGAGGATCAGCGCGATCCCGGCCCAGGCGACCGCATCGGGCCATTCGTCGAAAAACGCGATGCCGAACGCGATGGACAGCGGCAGGGCCAGGTATTCGAACGGCGCGACCAGCGCGGCCTCGCCCAGCCGGTAGGCCTGGCTGATGAACCAGCCGCCCACAGAGGCGAAAAACCCGAGCACCATGATGAATGGCAGATCGCTCGCGGTCGGCACGACCCACGGGCGGAACAGAAAGTCGAGCGACGCATTGTCCGAGCCCGCGAATTTGCCGTCGCCCATGATCAACCCGAGCAACAGCGTGGCGGCGATGAACATCACCTGAATATAGAACACCATCGATACCGCGGTTTCGGTGTCGCGCAGGTAGCGGGTCATGACGTGCAGGCCCGCGTAGCCGAACGCGGCCGCGATAAGCAGGAGCGAGGCGGGCTGGAACGCCTCTGTGCCCGGGCGCAGGATGATAAGCACGCCCGCCATTCCGACCGCGACGGCGGCCCAGCGACGGGGCCCGACCGCCTCGCCCAGAAAGATCACCGAAAAGATCGTGATCAGGAAAGGCGAGACGAAAAACAGCGCCACCGCATCGGCCAGCGGCAGCGCGGCGAGGCCCAGAAAGAACGTGATATTGGCGAAGAACACCATGCCCGCGCGCACCATCTGCGCGCCCAACCGTCGTGTCTTGAGGCTCGCCGGCCCGCCTTGGAAAGGCATCATGAACAGCAGCACGACCGAGATGCCGACCAGCGAGCGGATCAGCACGATCTGATGCAGCGCGTAATCGCCCGACAGGTATTTCATCGTCACGTCATTCAGCGAGAACAACGTCACGGCAATGGCGGCAAAGAGCGGCCCGAGCGTGGCGGGGGAGAGCTTCATGGCCGGACGCTAGGCCTTTGTCGGCGCAGCGTCCAGCGATGGCGTCGCGCGGCCTAGAGGATCTTGATGCCCGCCTTCTCGACATCTTTCATGAAGCCATCCAGCCCCTTGTCGGTCAACGGGTGATCGGCCAGTTTCTTGATCACGCCCGGCGGCGCGGTGATCACGTCGGCCCCGATGCGGGCGCTCTCGGTGATGTGGTTCACCGTGCGGATCGAGGCGGCGAGGATCTCGGTCTTGAAGTCGTAATTGTCGTAGATCTCGCGGATGTCGGCGATCAGCTCCATCCCGTCCATGTTGATATCGTCGAGCCGCCCGATGAAGGGCGAAATGAACGTCGCGCCCGCCTTGGCCGCGATCAGCGCCTGATTGGCGGAGAAGCACAGCGTCACGTTGACCATGTTGCCCTCGTCGGACAGCACCTTGCAGGCCTTCAGCCCGTCCCAGGTCAGCGGTACCTTGACGGCGATGTTGTCGGCGATCTTGGCAAGCTTGCGGCCCTCGGCGATCATGTCGTCGGAGGTGAGGGACACGACTTCGGCTGAGACGGGTCCGGAGACGATATCGCAGATCTCCTTGGTGACCTCGAGGATGTCGCGGCCGGACTTCGCGATCAGCGAAGGGTTCGTGGTGACCCCGTCAACCATGCCCAGGTCGTTGAGTTCCTTGATCTCGTCAATCTCTGCGGTGTCTACGAAGAATTTCATGGGTGTGGTCCCTTTCGGCTGGGGCTATGATCGGCTCTGGCAGAGGCTTACCCCAAGTCCTGCCGAGGGGCAATTGAAGGCGGAGAAGAACGGGCCGTGGACGGGTTTTTCCAGGAAGGCGAATTGGTGGGCGTGCTGACCACGCAGCCGCTCGACCGGGTGCTGGACTACAAGGCCCCCGAGGGCGGGTGCTTTCCGGGCGCGTTTGTCGAGGTGCCGCTGGGCCCGCGCAAGGTGCTGGGCGTGGTCTGGGGGCCGGGGCGCGGGGATTGGGACTACGCCAAGGTGCGCTCCGTCATCCGGGTGCTGGATGCGGCCCCCATGCGCGAGGAAATGGTCGAGTTCCTGACCCGCGCGGGCGCCTACACGCTGACGCCGCTCAGCGCGATGCTGCGGCTGGCAACCCGATCGCCCGGGTTGGGCGACCCGCCCGCGATGCGCAAGATTTACCGAATGGGATCGGGCGAGGTGGACCGCATGACCCCCGCCCGCGAGAAGGTGCTGGCGGTTCTGGAGGAGTTCGGCGGGCTGTCTTTCACGTTGAAAGAACTGGCCGAGCAAGCGGGCGTGGGATCGTCCGTGGTCAAAGGTCTGGTGGCCCAAGGTGCCGTGCGGGAGGAAGACAGCCCCCGCGATCTGCCCTTCGCGCCGCTGGACCCGGACCTGCCGGGCAAGGCGCTGACCGACGATCAGCAGCGGGCCGTCGTGGCGTTGGCGGGCGAGGGCTACGCGACAACGCTGCTGAAGGGCGTGACCGGCTCGGGCAAGACGGAAGTGTATCTGGAAGCAGTCGCAGATTGCCTGCGCCGGGGGCGGCAGGCGCTGGTGCTGCTGCCGGAGATCGCGCTGACGTCCGAGTTCCTGACCCGGGTCGAAGCGCGGTTCGGCGCGAAGCCCGCCGAATGGCATTCGGGCGTGACCATGACCGAGCGCCGCCGGGTCTGGCGCATGGTGTCCGAAGGCGGCGCGCAGCTGGTGGTGGGCGCGCGCTCTGCGCTGTTCCTGCCGTACCGCGACCTTGGCCTGATCGTCGTCGATGAGGAACACGATACGTCCTACAAGCAGGAAGACGGCGTGATGTACAACGCGCGGGACATGGCGGTTCTGCGCGCGTCGCTGTGTTCGGCCCGCGTCGTGCTGGCCTCGGCCACGCCGTCGCTGGAGAGCTGGGCCAATGCGGAAGCCGGAAAGTACAAACGTGTCGAGTTGACTTCGCGCTTCGGCGACGCGGTGCTGCCGGAGATGCGCGCGATTGACATGCGCTCCGAAGATCTGCCGGGGGCGCGGTGGGTTTCACCCACCCTACAGGGCGAGATCGCCAAGCGGATCGAGCGGGGCGAGCAGTCGCTGGTGTTCCTCAACCGCCGGGGCTACGCGCCGGTGACGCTCTGCCGAGCCTGCGGCTTTCAGATTGCTTGTGAGCATTGCGACGCGCGGCTGGTCGAACACCGGTTTCTGAAGCGGCTGATGTGCCACCAATGCGGCGAGACGAAGCCGATACCGACCGCCTGTCCGAATTGCGAGGCCGAAGACCGGCTTGCCCCCATCGGGCCGGGGGTCGAACGTATGGGCGAAGAGCTGTCGGAGCTGTTCCCGGACGCCCGCGTCGTCGTGCTGTCGTCGGACCTTTATGGCACGTCTCGGGAGCTGAAGGCGCATATCGAGACGATTGCCGAGGGCGGCGCGGATATCATCATCGGCACGCAGCTGGTGGCCAAGGGGCATAACTTCCCGCTCTTGACGCTGGTGGGGGTGATCGATGCCGATCTGGGCCTGCAGGGATCGGACCTGCGCGCGGCCGAGCGCACGTTCCAGTTGATGCGCCAGGTGGCGGGCCGCGCCGGGCGGGCGGAGAAGCCGGGGCTGGCGCTGATGCAGACCTTCCAGCCGGAACACCCCGTAATCCGCGCCATTCTCGACGGCGACGAGGAGGCGTTCTGGAAGGCGGAGGCGGCGGAGCGCGAACAGGCCGGCATGCCGCCCTATGGGCGCATGGCGGGTGTCGTGTTGTCGGGGCCGGAGGTGGGGCCGGTGTTTGATCTGGGCAACGCGCTGGCGCGCAATGATGCGGCCCTGCGCCGGGTCGGCGCGCAGGTTTACGGCCCTGCGCCCGCACCGATTGCGCGTATCCGCGGACGCCACCGGGTCAGGTTGCTGGTGAAAGCGCCGAAAGGGGTGGCCTTGCAGAACGCGCTGGCGGAATGGATCAGGCCGGTGCGGCTGAAGGGCGATTTGCGCCTGCAGATCGATATCGACCCGCAGAGCTTCTTTTGAGCGACCCTCCGCAGGGAATAGTTCTGCCAAAATGAAACAGGGCGTTTGCGCCTTTTCTTCCGCGCCCCGCGCGGGTTAAAACGGGCGGAATTTTGGGGATGTTGACCATGGGTATCACGCCGCAGCCGGGCATAATGGATATCAAGTTGTACCAATCCGGGGCGGCCTCGATCGAGGGTGTGTCGGAGGTGGTCAAGCTGTCCTCGAACGAGAACCCCCACGGGCCGTCCAAGCGCGCGCTCGATGCGTTCCGCCAGAGCGCGGGCGCCTTGCATGTCTACCCGTCCACCGATCAGCTGTCCCTGCGGGAGGCGATTGGCGAGGTTCACGACATGGACCCGGAGCGGATCATCTGCGGGGTCGGCTCGGACGAGGTGATCTCGCTTTTGTGCTACGCCTTTGCGGGGCCTGGCGACGAGGTGCTGTATACCGAGCACGGCTTCTCGATGTACAAGATCAGCGCTTTGGCCGCGGGTGCCACGCCGGTGATCGCGCCGGAGACCGAGCGCTACGCGGATGTGGATGCGCTTTTGGCCGCCGTCACGCCTGCGACGCGGCTGGTGTTCATCGCGAACCCGAACAACCCGACCGGCACGATGATCGCCGAAGACGAAGTCGCGCGGCTGGCCGACGGTTTGCCGGAGAACTGCCTGCTGGTGCTCGACGGGGCCTATGCCGAATACGTCGAAGGATTTGATGGCGGTCGTGCGCTGATTGATGCGCGCGAGAATGTCTTCATGACCCGCACATTCTCCAAGATTTACGGGCTTGGCGGTCTGCGCATCGGCTGGGGCTACGGCCCGCAGGAGATCGTCGATGTGCTGAACCGCCTGCGCGGGCCGTTCAACCTGTCGGTGCCCGCGCTGAGCGCGGCCGAGGCGGCCGTGCGTGACGTAGGCTACACCGAATGGTGCCGGGTCGAGAACGCGCGGATGCGGGACTGGATGGAGGCGCAGCTGCGTACCATGGGCGTGCCGTGTGACGCGATGCAGGCCAATTTCGTGCTGCCGCGTTTTGCGGATGCGGCTCAGGCGGAAGCGGTCGATGCGCATCTGAAATCCAAGGGCCTGATCGTGCGCATGGTGGCAGGCTACGGCCTGCCCGAGGCGCTGCGCATCACCGTGGGATCAGAGACCGATTGCAAGCGGGTCATCGCGGCCATCAAGGAGGTGCTGTGATGGCGGTGATGTATGACCGGGTGGCAGTGATCGGGCTGGGGCTGATCGCGGGATCGCTGTTTTATGCCTCCCGCCGTGCGGGGCTTGTGGGCGAGATGGTGGGCTTTGCCCGCTCGGAGGAGACCCGTGCGGTGGCCCGCGAGATCGGGCTGTGTGACCGGATCGCCGACAGCGCGGGCGACGCGGTGGAGGACGCCGATCTGGTGCTCCTGTGCGTGCCGGTGGGCGCAATGGAGCAGGTCGCGCGCGAGATCGCGCCGCGGCTGAAGCCGGGAGCGGTCGTCTCTGACGTGGGGTCGACCAAGGGGGCGGTGATCGCCGCCGTCTCGCCGCATATGCCCAGCGGTGTGCATTTCATCCCATCCCACCCGCTGGCAGGCACCGAACAATCGGGGCCGCGGTCTGGCTTTGCGGAGCTGTTTGACAATCGCTGGTGCCTACTCACGCCCCTGCCGGGCACGGATGAGAGCGAGCTTGCGAAATACCGCGCCTATTGGGAGGCGCTCGGGTCCAATGTCGACGAGATGGACGCCGACCACCACGATCTTGTGCTTGCGGTGACGTCGCACACGCCGCACTTGATCGCCTACACGATGGTGGGCGTGGCCGATGATCTGGGCCGGGTGACCGACAGCGAGGTGGTCAAATACTCCGCCGCGGGCTTCCGGGATTTCACGCGGATCGCGGCGTCTGATCCGACCATGTGGCGCGACGTGTTCCTGTCCAACAAGGAAGCCACGCTGGAGATTCTGGGTCGGTTCACCGAGGAGCTGTTCGCGCTGCAGCGCGCCATTCGCACCGGCGACGGGGCGCATCTGCATGACTACTTCACCCGCACGCGCGCCATCCGGCGCGGGATCATCGAGGCGGGCCAAGACACCGACTCCCCGAACTTCGGGCGCAACAAGCCATGAGGGTGTGGGCGCTGATCGTGATGCTGGCGGCGGGGGCTGCGCAGGCCAACACGGCGACGTCCATCCGGCCGGTGCCACGGGAGCCTATCGCGGCAGCGCCCGTGAGCGCTGTTCCCGTGACGCCCGCGTCTCAATTGGCGCCCGGACGGTCCCTGCGCCCCGTGGAGCGGAGCGGGACAGCACCCAGAGCGCGGGGCAACACGTTCGGCAAGCAGCTGCGGCAGGCGTTTCAGGCCAAGCCGCAATCGAAGACCGAGAAAGGCTCGAAGAGGGTCGCGAAGGGCCTGCAGGGCTCTGTCTGCGGCGATCCGCTGATCCGCGGCGAGAAGATCAGCCGCATTCCCGGCAAGCTGCGCGGATGCGGACTGGACCATGGCGTCAAGGTGACCGAGGTGTCCGGCGTGACGCTGACCCAGCACGCGCGGGTTGATTGCAACACCGCCAAGGCATTGAAATCATGGGTGGAGAAGGGCGTGAAGCCCGCGGTTGGCAAGCGCGGCGGCGGGGTGAAATCGCTCAAGGTCGTGGCGCATTACAACTGCCGGACGCGCAACAACAAGCGCGGTGGGCGCATCTCCGAGCATGGCAAGGGGCGCGCGGTGGATATTGCGGCGATCAACCTCAATGACGGCTCGCAAATGACGGTCTTAAAAGGCTGGCGCAGTCGCAAGAACGGGCCTGCCCTGAAGCAAATGCACAAGGCGGCCTGCGGTCCGTTTGGCACCGTGCTGGGCCCGAATGCCGACCGCTACCATCAGGATCATTTCCACTTTGACACCGCGCGCTACCGGTCCGGGCCGTATTGCCGCTAGGCGAGCGTCGGAGCCTGCGGCGGGAAAGCTTTTCGAGCAATGAAGTCTGGTGCTGCGCGGCTTGATTAGGTCAGCGCAGGTTCAGACGCGGGGCGGTGCCAATAGGCACGGGGCCTAGGAAGATGCGCCCGTCGCGAAAGCCCAAGGGGGCGTCGAGCGAGTTTTCATTGCCCGAAAGCCGCGCCAGCAGGCCCAGCCCAAGCTCTGCGGTGCCCACAGCCTCTGGCGGGATCGCACCGGCGCGGGCGGCAAGTGCGAGCATCTCGCGCCAGTTGCGCGCGTTGATATCGATCTCACCCGTGGGCTGGCCCGCGTCGTCGACATCCAAAGCGCCTGCGGCGCGCAGCTCCAGCTCGCCCCACGTGCCGCGGGCCTGCTTGATGTTCAGGGCGGTGATGTCGGGGCGGCTGTCCTCGATCACGCGCAGATCGAGCGGGCGGGCGAAGCCCACCTCCGTGTCCAGTCGCAGGCCCTCGATCACGTCGGGCAGGGTGCCCCCGGCGTCGAGCAGGTCCCGAACCCGCGCGCCCGGCGAGACCGTGTCGGCCCGCACAGCGATGTCATAGGTCATGGGTTTGCCCACGGTTTCCCGGATCGCGGCGTTCAGCACATCGGCGCTGGCCTGCCAGCCTTCGGTCGAGACCAGATTCAGCCCCTCTACCACCATTGTGGCCTGTGCAAGCTCCAGTTGGGCGGAGGGCTGCACCTTCAGCGAAGCCTCCATCGTGGAGCTGGTCACGGTGACCTTCTGGAAGGGCGTGGCGAGCACCTGTTCGTTTGGCCAGACCGCGATCAGGTGGTTGGGCTGGTAGCTGAGCGCGAAGAACTGGAAGAAGGGCGCCTGCCAGCTGAGCCCGGTGTCCGGGTCGGTGAGCTGCAAATCGGTGATCGTGGTGTCGAAGCGATTGGGGAAGCCGCGCACGGACAGGTCGGCATATTCGACCTGCCAGCCCTCGGCGCGGCGGTTCTCCAGCCAGGTCTCGGTGGCGCGCTGCGATGCGCTGGCCCCGAACACCCAGTACCCCGCCCAGGCCGTGGCGGCGACGACGACAACGATCAGCAATTTGCGCATGGGTTTTGTCCTTTTCCAGCGGGCCGCGATGCTGTTTACAGGCGCAAACGAGGAAGGACCAGACGGATGAGCGATACGCCCTTGTGGGTCTTCGGCTACGGATCGCTGATGTGGAACCCCGGGTTTGACCCGGCCGAGCAGGTGCTGGCGCGGCTGGGCGGCTTCCACCGGTCGTTTTGCATGTGGTCGATCCATCACCGCGGCTCCGAGCAGGAGCCGGGCCTGGTGCTGGCGCTCGATGAGGCCGACACCCATTGCGAGGGCGTGGCGATGCGGGTGCATGACGCCGAGCGTGACGCGGTGCTGGCCTACCTGCGCGAGCGCGAGCTGATCTCCGCGGCCTATGTCGAGCAGACCCATGATCTGGACCTGCGCGACGGGCGGCGGGTGCCGGGGCTGTGCTACGTCATCCAGCGCGATCACGTGCAGTATTGCGGCGGGATGGAGCTGGAGCGTCAGGCGCAGGTGATCGCGCAGGCCGTGGGCGGGCGCGGGCCGAACACCGAGTATCTCTACAACACGTATGCGCAGCTCGAAGCCTTCGGGATCGAGGACGCGGATATGGATTGGCTCGTCGCCCGGGTGCGCGAACTCACGAGTTAGTTTCCGCTTTAAAAACTTGGGCCTTGGCCGTAAGCTCTGGCGCAATCAAAAAGAAGACCGAGCTAAGCAGAGGCCCTCTTCATGGACACCCAGACGGCGCAGGCGCGCGCGCAGCAGTTCACCCAGCCGGTGCGCCAGATCGTGCTGATGCTGATCATCCTTGGGCTGGTGGTCTTCGGGGCCTATCTGATCTACCCCGCCGTCGCGCCGGTTTTCCTCGCCTCGCCCTTCCTCAATGGGGTGATCATGGCGGTCTTCGTCTTCGGGGTGCTGGCCTGTTTCTGGCAGGTGCTGCAGCTGATCTCGTCGGTGTCGTGGATCGAAAGCTACACCTCCGAGCGGGCCGATCACGACGAGTTCCGGGCGCCGCGCCTTTTGGCCTCGCTGGCGGCCCTGCTGCGCTCGCGGGGGGCGCGGATGCAGATCAGCTCCGGCTCGGCGCGCACGATCCTCGACTCGGTCGCAACCCGTATGGACGAGGCCCGCGATATCACGCGCTACATCGTCAACCTGTTGATTTTCCTTGGCCTTCTCGGCACGTTCTACGGACTTGCCACGACCATCCCCGGGGTGGTCGACACGATCCGATCGCTGAACGTCGAAGAGGGCGAAAGCGGCGCGCAGGTCTTTGGCCAGCTGATGGACGGGCTGGAAGACCAACTGGCGGGCATGGGCACGGCGTTCGCGTCGTCGCTTCTGGGGCTCGCCGGCTCGCTCGTGGTGGGCTTGCTGGAGCTCTTTGCCGGACACGGGCAGAACCGCTTCTACCGCGAGATGGAGGAGTGGCTGTCGACGATCACGCGCGTGGGCTTCTCGTCCGGCGATGGCGAAGGGGGCGGCGCGTTCGATCAAGGGGTCGTCGCGACCGTGCTCGACCATATGGTCGAGCAGATCGACAGCCTGCAGGGGCTGTTCATGCAGGGCGAAGTGGCCCGGGCCGGGACGGGCGAGAAGTTAGATGCGCTGACCGACAGCGTGCAGCAGCTGACCGGGCGGCTTGATACCACGCTGGACCCCACGGATGCGCTCAATCGGGTCGCCGACGGGCAGGAGCTATTGCTGGAACAGCTGGCCGAGCGCGCGGACAGTGACGGTATCGACGCCGAAAGCCGGATGCGCCTTCGCTCGATCGATGTGCAGCTCCTGAAGATCCTCGAAGAAATGTCGGCGGGCCGGCAAGAAAGCCTCGCCCAGCTGCACAAGGACCTCGCGCAGGTGACGCAGGCCGTGCGCCAGCTGACCCGGGAGCGACGCCCGCTCACGCCCACCCGTCGCCCCGCCACCGACCGGGATCAGGAGGGCTAGACCATGGCCCTGAGCCGTCGCACCGGCAAGCGTTTCGAGGCCAATATCTGGCCCGGTTTCGTCGACGCGATGACGGCGCTGTTGCTGGTGCTGGTCTTCGTGCTGTCGATCTTCATGATCGTGCAATTCATGCTGGGCGAGACCATCGCGTCGCAGGACAGCGAGCTGGACGAGCTGTCGGGGCAGGTTCTGTCGCTGGCCGAGGCACTGGGGCTGGAGCAGCAGCGCAATTTCGGGCTGGAAGAGCAAGTCGAGGCGCTGAACACCGAGACCACCGCGCAGGCCTCGCTCATCGCCTCGCTGAGCGCGCAAAATGACGCCCAGGCGGGCCGGATCGCCAGTTTCGAGGAACAGGTCGCGGGGCTCTTGCGCGACCGCGAAGGGCTGCGTGGACAGCTCGCCGCGCTTTCGGGCGATTTGGAAAGCTCGCAGGAACAGGTCGCCGGTCTGACCGCCCGGATCGAGGATATCGAGGCCGGGCTCGCGCGCGAAATCTCCGAAAAGGAGGCGGCGCAATTGGCCCTGGCATCGGCCCGCGACGAAATCGACGAGACGCAGGAAGCCGCCCGTCTGGCGGCCGCGCGCAGTGAGGCGTTGCGGGCCCTCGTGGCTGATCTGGAGGCCAAAAATACCGAGCAGGCCGAGGCGATCAGCGCAGCGGAGGCCAAAAACGCCGAGCAGGCCGAGGCCATCAGCGCGGCGGAGGCCGCCCGATTGGTGGATGCCGCCGCCGCGGAAGCGCTGCGCGAACGATTGCAAAATGCCGATGCCGAGCTGACCGCGATGACGCTGAGCCTGGAGGCACAGCGCAAGGAGGCTGAAGAGACGCTGACCCTGCTGGCCGCTGCGCGGGCGGCGCAGGAGAGCTTGCGCGAAGAATTGGCGGCATCGCGCGATCAGACGCTGACACTGGACGAACAGCTCGCCGCCGCGCTGGCGGCACAGACCCGGACCAGCGCCAATCTGGAAGAGGCCAGCGCCGCGGAGCGCGCCCTGCGCGAGCGGCTGGAAGCGGCGCTCGCCGCGCGTGAGACAACGGGTGAGACCCTGCAGCAAACCGAGGCCGAGCGCGACGCCCTGCGCCAGCAACTGATCGCGGCGCTCGCAGCCAAGGCCGCGGCGGATGCGCAGGGTGAGGAGGCCTTGAGCGCCGCCGAACAACGCGCAATCCTGCTGCAGACCGCGCGGGCGGAACTCAGCGAGGAGCGCGCGCTGAACGTTGAGAGCCAGCGGCAGGTGGAGGCGTTGAATCAACAGGTGGCGGCGCTGCGCACGCAACTCGGCTCGCTGCAGGCCATTCTCGACGACACCGACGCGCGGCGCGAGGCGGCCAATGTCGAGGTGCAAAACCTCGGGACGGAGCTGAACGCGGCACTGGCGCAAGTGGCGTCCGAGCAGCGCGCGCGGGCACGTCTGGAAGAAGCCGAGCGGCTGCGCCTTGAAGCGGAAGCGGCGGAGTTGAAGAACTACCGCTCCGAGTTTTTTGGCCAGCTGCGCGCGCTGCTGGGCGATCAGGAAGGCATCCGCATCGAGGGCGACCGCTTCGTGTTCTCGTCCGAGGTGCTGTTCCAGCCCGCCCAAGCGGAGCTGTCACCCGAAGGGCGTCAGGAAATCGCCAAGGTCGCGGCATTGCTGAACCAGGTTGCGGGCGACATTCCGGAGACGCTTGATTGGGTCATCCGGGTGGACGGGCACACCGACAATCTGCCGCTCTCGGGGCGCGGCGAATTCGCCGACAATTGGGAGCTGAGCCAGGCCCGCGCCCTGTCGGTGGTGCGCTTCATGTCGGAAAGCCTTGGCGTGCCGCCGGAGCGGCTGGCGGCCAACGGTTTCGGGGAATATCAGCCCATCAATCCCGCCGACACGCCTGAGGCGCGGGCGCAGAACCGCCGGATCGAGCTGAAACTCACCGAGCGATAGTGACGCTCAGCACCTCTTCGCCCAAGACTGCATCGCCGCGCATCAGCGTGATGCGCCCCTTGTAGCTGCCCGATGCCCAGCCTTCGGGCGGCTTGCGGCGGCCAGAGGCGCGGAACAGCTGGGCCTGGGATTTGTCAAACTCGACCTCCTGCTCGTGGCTCCAGCCCATGGGCCCGTCGATGCGAAACCGCATTCTGTCGCCCTCTTGCGTGCCGAAGGCGAAGCCCCACATCACGAGGGCGCCCGCGTCTGCGGGCAGGGTCGGAGGGCTCGCAAGCCCGGCCTTGATCGCGTCGAATTCGGGGATGTCGCTGGCAAAGCCCGCCTGCATCAGCCCGCCGCCGACATACTCCGGCGTGTCGGCCCAGAGGCTGTCATCGGAAGGTCCGCAGGCAGCGCGCGGTTCCGGCGCGAAGGGGTCGACGACCTTTCCGGCGCGCCGGATCGACATGTGGATATGCGGAAACTCGGTGCGCCCGCTCAGGCCCACCTCGCCCAGCGTCGCGCCGGCGGCGACCTTTTCGCCGTTGCTGACCGACAGTGAGCCGTTCTTCATGTGGCAATACTGGGTCTCCCAGCCGTCGCCGTGGTCTATGACCAGCCCGTTGCCGCAATCGCGCCCCTCAAGATCGGGGGCGTTCGGCGCGGTGGAGGCGATGTCGGCCATGCCGTCCCGGGTGGCGGTCACAGTGCCCGCTGCGGCGGCGAGCACAGCGACGCCCGCCTCCATATCCGCCAAAGAGATCAGCCGCACGTCGGTACCTTTGTGCCCGTCATAGCTAAGCGGGCCGCAGGTGAAATCGCGATGCGCGGCGGAGGGATCGGTGTCGACGTAGTTCTGGATGAAACAGGTCTCGCCCAGCTCGCAATCTATCGGCAGCTGAAACGATGGCGCCTCCGCAAGCACGGGGCTCGCGAAGGCGCTGATCATTATGGCCTGCAGGGCCCGCCGCATTAGTCCGCGGTCAGCAGCGGCGGCTTTTTCTTCGACGTGATTTGCGCGGCCTCGGGTTCCAGAATGGTAAGATGGATCTCGCCCTTCTTGACGCCAACCTTGACCACACCGCCCTTGGCGAGCTTGCCGAACAGCAGTTCTTCCGCCAGAGGCTTCTTGATCTGCTCCTGGATCACGCGGCCCAGCGGGCGCGCGCCCATTTTGTCGTCATAGCCCTTCTCGCCCAACCACTCGGCGGCGGCAGGGGTCAGCTCGAACGTCACGTTGCGATCCATGAGCTGCGCCTCAAGCTGAAGTACGAACTTTTCGACCACGCGCGTGATGATCTTCTTGCTCAGCGGCGCAAAGCTGATCACGGCGTCCAGGCGGTTGCGGAATTCCGGCGTGAACGTGCGTTCAATTGCTGCCGTATCCTCGCCCTCGCGGCGGTCACGGCCAAAGCCGATGGCCGATTTGGACATCTCCATCGCGCCCGCGTTCGACGTCATGATCAAGATCACGTTGCGGAAGTCGACGGTGCGGCCGTTATGGTCGGTCAGCTTGCCGTTATCCATCACCTGCAGCAGGATGTTGTAGACGTCCGGGTGTGCCTTTTCCATCTCGTCGAGCAGCAGCACGCAGTGCGGATGCTGGTCGACCTGATCGGTCAGCATGCCGCCCTGATCGAAGCCGACATAGCCCGGGGGCGCGCCGATCAGGCGAGAGACCGCGTGCTTTTCCATGTATTCCGACATGTCGAAGCGCAGCAGCTCCACGCCCAGGGTGGACGCCAACTGCTTGGCGACTTCCGTTTTGCCGACCCCGGTAGGGCCTGCGAACAGGTAGTTGCCAATGGGCTTCTCGGGCTCGCGCAGTCCGGCGCGGGCCAGCTTGATGGCCGAGGACAAGGCCTCGATAGCGCTGTCCTGGCCGAACACCACGCGCTTGAGCGCCTTCTCGAGGTCCTTGAGCACCTCCGCATCGTCCTTGGAGACGTTTTTCGGCGGAATGCGGGCGATCTTGGCCACGACCGTCTCGATCTCCTTGGCGCCGATGGTTTTGCGCCGCTTGCTTTCGGCGACCAGATGCTGCGCCGCGCCGGCCTCGTCGATCACGTCGATGGCCTTGTCGGGCAGCTTGCGGTCATGGATGTAGCGCGCGGACAGCTCGACGGCGGATTTGATCGCGTCGGAGGTGTACTTGATGTCGTGATGCTCCTCGAAATAGGGCTTCAGGCCCTTGAGGATCTTCACGGCGTCATCCACCGACGGCTCGTTGACGTCGATCTTCTGGAACCGGCGGCTCAGCGCGCGGTCCTTTTCGAAATGCTGGCGGAACTCCTTGTAGGTGGTCGAGCCCATGCAGCGCAGCTTGCCGCCTTGAAGCGCGGGCTTCAGAAGGTTCGACGCATCCATCGCGCCGCCAGAGGTCGCACCGGCACCGATCACGGTGTGAATCTCGTCAATGAACAGCACCGCATCGGGATGCTCTTCCATCTCGGTCATAACGGCTTTCAGGCGCTCTTCGAAATCGCCGCGATAGCGCGTGCCTGCAAGAAGCGCGCCCATGTCGAGCGAGAAGATCGTGGCACCGGCCAGAACGTCGGGCGTCTCGCCCGCGACGATCTTGTGGGCGAGACCTTCGGCGATGGCGGTCTTGCCCACGCCGGGATCGCCCACCAGAAGCGGGTTGTTCTTGCGGCGGCGGCACAGCACCTGAATGCAGCGCTCAACCTCGTCGGAGCGCCCGATCAGCGGGTCGACGTCGCCCTTGGCCGATTTGGCGTTCAGGTCGACGCAGTATTTATCAAGCGCGCTTTCCTTGGCCTCACCTTCCTCGGTCGTGTTCTCGCCGCTGGTGCTTTCTTCGAACTCGGAGGCGCCGGTGATCGGGCGCGCTTCGCCGAAGGACGAATCCTTGGCCACGCCGTGGGCGATAAAGTTGACCGCGTCGTAGCGGGTCATGTCCTGCTCTTGCAGGAAGAAGGCGGCGTTGCTTTCACGCTCGGCGAAGATGGCGACCAGTACATTGGCGCCCGTCACCTCGGTGCGGCCGGAGGATTGAACGTGGATCGCGGCGCGCTGGATGACGCGCTGGAACGCGGCGGTCGGAACCGCCTCCGATCCTTCGACATCGGTGACCAACGTGGACAGCTCATCTTCGATGAACTCGCGCAGCGTGGTGCGCAGCACTTCCAGATCGACGCCGCAGGCCTGCATGACTTTGGCGGCGTCCGGCTCGTCGGTCAGGGCGAGCAGGAGGTGCTCCAGCGTGGCGAGCTCATGGCGATGGGAATTCGCCTGCGCCAGCGCGGAATGAATTGCTTTTTCGAGAGTGTCAGAGAATGACGGCACCCTATGCTCCTTTTTATCGAGGGCAGACCCGGGTCGAGGTCCCGGTCTCTACCATTGCCTCTTAGGTCTTACAGTTCGGTTTAAATCGGCTGGCTTCAAGTCTTTTCTTGTCACATTTGCCGTGATCTGACGGAAATGCTTCAGGTTTGGGCAATATCGCCGCCGACCCGTTAACTTTCAGGTAAGCCGCATGGCCCCCTTTGCAAGGGAGGCCCGGCATGGCTATCTGGGGGCCAAGCCGCAAGGGGCGCGCCATGCATCTCGATGTCCAGGATCTCAAGAAGTTCTACTACCGCACCGGCCTGGGCCGGGTGGCGCAGCGCGCGGTGCGCGATCAGCTACGTGACCTTTGGCCCAACTCCAAGGGGCAGACGGTGGCAGGCTATGGCTTCGCCGCGCCGCTGCTGCGCCCCTTCATAGGGGACGCGCGCCGGGTGGTAGCCCTGATGCCGGGTCCCCAGGGCGTCATGCACTGGCCCGCCGGACAGGACAACATGTCGGTGCTGTGCGAAGAGACGATCTGGCCGCTTCAGACCGGTCAAGTGGACAAGCTTGTGCTTATGCACGGGCTCGAGACATCCGAGAATCCATCCGCCCTGCTGGACGAGTGTTTTCGCGTGCTGGGCCCCGGGGGGCGGGTGATGTTCGTGGTGCCCAACCGCGCGGGCCTGTGGGCGCGGCGCGACGTGACACCCTTTGGCTACGGGCGGCCCTATTCGCTGACCCAGCTGGAGGCGCAGCTCAAGCGCCACTCGTTCACGCCGGAGCGGCACGCGGCGGTTCTGTTCACGCCGCCCAGCCAGCGCAAGGTCTGGCTGAAATGGGCCAACACCTTCGAGGGCTTCGGGCGGCGGGTCTCGTCCTACCTTGCGGGGGGCGTGCTGATGGTGGAGGCCAGCAAGCAGGTTTATGCGCCCAAGAAGAAGGGTTTGGGCGTGGATGTGCGCGCGCCTTTGCGGGTCCTGGAGGGCGCGCGGCCCAAGCCAGTGGCGGGGCGCGATGCCAGCCCCCAGAGGTGACTCGCGCAGGTTTTGTCCCCCCGCTGCGCGCATTTTGTCGCGTGAAAGTCGCACAGATTGTCGCAGAGCGGGCAGTTTTCCATAAAAAGAAGGGCTGCGACCCAGGCGCACTATTATCTGCTTCCTAGTTGCGGTGGGGTGATCGCTTTGCTACATCACCGCTGATTTTGAGGGCTGCGGGTACGCGGCCCTTACTTGCAACGGCAAAGCTGATCCGCGCCACCGAGGCGTCGGGCTCAGCCTACAACCGGAAGGGTGGACGTGTCCGAACCAGTCTCGATCTCCCAAGGCATCGCTGCGCGCTACGCGACTGCCGTGTTCGAATTGTCCAAAGAGGACAAGAAACTCAAACAGCTCGAGGCCGACGTCGACACGTTGGATGCCGCGCTGAAGGACAGCGCGGATTTCCGTGACCTGATTTCCTCGCCGCTGTATTCGCGCGAGCAGCAGGCCGGCGCCATCGAGGCGATCGCCGACAAGATGAAGCTGACGCCGACCATCGCCAACACCTTGTCGCTGATGGCCAACAAGCGCCGCCTCTTCGTGCTGCCGCAGCTCTTGGGCGCGCTGCGCGGGCTGATCGCCGACGAGAAAGGCGAGGTTACCGCGGATGTCACCGCCGCCAAGGCCCTGACCAAGGCGCAACAGGACAAGCTTGCCAAGTCGCTGAAAGCCAGCGTCGGCAAGGATGTGAAAATCAACATGGCCGTAGATGAAAGCCTCATCGGCGGCCTTATCGTTAAGGTGGGCTCCAAGATGATCGACACGTCGATCCGCTCGAAGCTCTCCTCCCTCCAGAATTCCATGAAAGAGGTCGGGTAAATGGCTATCGAAGCTGCAGAAATCTCTGCGATCCTGAAGGACCAGATCAAGAACTTCGGCAAAGAAGTTGAAGTGGCCGAGGTTGGCCGGGTGCTGAGCGTGGGCGACGGGATCGCCCGGGTGTACGGCCTCGACAACTGCCAGGCCGGCGAGATGGTCGAATTCCCCGGCGGCATCCAGGGCATGGCCCTGAACCTCGAGAATGACAACGTGGGCGTCGTGATCTTCGGCTCCGACCGCGACATCAAGGAAGGCGACACCGTCAAGCGCACCAACTCCATCGTGGACGTGCCCGCGGGCGACGCCCTGCTGGGCCGCGTTGTCGACGGTCTGGGCAACCCGCTGGACGGCAAGGGCCCGATCGAGGCGACCGAGCGCCGCGTGGCCGACGTCAAAGCCCCGGGCATCATCCCGCGTAAATCGGTGCACGAGCCGATGGCGACCGGCCTGAAGGCCGTGGACTCGATGATCCCGATCGGCCGTGGTCAGCGCGAGCTGGTCATTGGTGACCGTCAGACCGGCAAGACCGCCGTGGCGCTGGACGCGATCCTGAACCAGAAATCCTACAACGATGCGGCCACCGACGAGAGCGGCAAGCTCTACTGTGTCTACGTCGCCATCGGCCAGAAGCGCTCCACCGTGGCGCAGCTGGTGAAAAAGCTCGAAGAGACCGGCGCGATCGAGTACTCGATCGTCGTGGCCGCTACCGCGTCCGACCCGGCACCGATGCAGTTCCTGGCACCCTACGCCGCGACCGCCATGGCCGAGTATTTCCGCGACAACGGCCGCCATGCGCTGATTGTGTATGATGACCTGTCCAAGCAGGCCGTGTCGTATCGTCAGATGTCGCTGTTGCTGCGTCGCCCGCCCGGGCGTGAAGCCTATCCCGGCGACGTGTTCTACCTGCACTCCCGCCTGCTGGAGCGCTCCTGCAAGCTCAATGAGGACAACGGCTCCGGCTCGCTGACCGCGCTGCCGATTATCGAAACCCAGGGCGGCGACGTGTCGGCCTTTATTCCGACCAACGTGATCTCGATCACCGACGGCCAGATCTTCCTCGAAACCGAGCTGTTCTACCAGGGCATCCGCCCCGCCGTGAACACCGGTCTGTCAGTGTCGCGTGTGGGCTCGTCTGCCCAGACCAACTCGATGAAATCGGTCGCAGGCCCGGTGAAGCTGGAGCTGGCGCAGTACCGCGAAATGGCGGCCTTTGCGCAGTTCGGCTCTGATCTGGATGCTGCCACCCAGCAGCTGCTGAACCGTGGTGCCCGCCTGACCGAGCTGATGAAGCAGCCGCAATATGCGCCGCTGACCAACGCCGAGATCGTCTGCGTGATCTACGCAGGCACCAAAGGCTACCTGGACAAGCTGCCCGTGGGCGATGTGGGCCGGTTCGAAAAGGGCCTGCTGGCGCATCTGCGCGGCAAGGCGTCCGACGTGCTGGACTTCATCACCAAGGAAGACCCCAAGGTGAAGGGCGAGGCAGAGGACAAGATCAAGGCTGCTATCGACGCATTCGCCAAAGACTTCGCGTAAGGGAGGCAGAGGCAGATGCCAAACCTCAAGGACCTGAAAAACCGGATCGCGTCGGTCAAATCGACCCGCAAGATCACGAAGGCGATGCAGATGGTCGCCGCCGCAAAGCTGCGCCGTGCGCAGGAAGCGGCGGAGGCCGGTCGGCCCTATGCCGAGCGGTTCAACGCGGTGATGGGCCAGCTGGCCGCATCGGTCGGCACGTCCGACAGCGCGCCGAAGCTGCTCAGCGGGACCGGGTCGGACCAGACCCATCTGCTGATCGTCATGACCGCCGAGCGTGGTCTGTGCGGCGGCTTCAACGGCAACATCGCGAAGCTTGCCCGCTATCAGGCGGAGAAGCTGCTCAAGGACGGCAAGACGGTCAAGATCCTGACCGTGGGCAAGAAAGGCCGTGAGGTCCTGAAGCGGGACCTGGCCGATCACTTCATCGGCCACGTTGACCTCTCTGAGGTCAAGCGCATCGGCTACGAGGATGCCTCGAAGATCGCGCAGGACGTTCTGACTCGCTTCGACGAGGGCGAGTTCGACGTCGCGAAGCTGTACTTCTCGGAATTCGAGAGCGTGATCAGCCAGAAGCCGAAGGAGCTGCAGATCATCCCGGCGCAGTTCGACGCCCCCGAAGAGGGTGACGACACCGGCGTGGTCTACGACTACGAGCCCGGCGAAGAGGAAATCCTGGCCGACCTGCTGCCCCGCGCAGTGGCGACGCAGATCTTCTCGGCGCTGCTGGAGAATGGCGCGGGCGAGCAGGGCGCGCGGATGTCCGCGATGGACAACGCAACCCGCAACGCTGGCGAAATGATCGACAAGCTGACCATCGAGTTCAACCGGACCCGCCAGGCTGTCATCACCAACGAGCTGATTGAAATTATTTCGGGCGCGGAAGCGCTCTAGACCCGGAGAAACCACTATGGCCAAAGCAAACGGCAAGATCACACAGGTCATCGGCGCTGTTGTCGACGTGCAGTTCGATGACCAGCTGCCCGAGATCCTCAACGCGCTTGAGACCGACAACAACGGCACCACCCTGATCCTCGAGGTCGCGCAGCACCTGGGCGAGAACACCGTGCGTGCCATCGCCATGGACTCCACCGAGGGTCTGGTGCGCGGCGCCCCCGTGACCGACATGGGCGAACCGATCTCGGTTCCCGTGGGCAAAGGCACACTGGGCCGCATCCTGAACGTCGTTGGCGCGCCCGTCGACGAAGGTGGCCCGGTTGACGCAACCGAGCGCCGCGCCATCCACGGCGACGCGCCCGACTTTGCAGACCAGTCCACCGAGTCGGAAATTCTGACCACCGGCATCAAGGTCATCGACCTGCTGGCCCCCTACACCAAGGGCGGCAAGATCGGCCTGTTTGGCGGTGCCGGCGTGGGCAAGACGGTTCTGATCATGGAGCTGATCAACAACATCGCGAAGGTGCACTCCGGTGTGTCCGTGTTCGCGGGTGTGGGGGAGCGGACCCGTGAGGGCAACGACCTGTATCACGAGATGATCGAATCCGGCGTTATCGTGCCCGACAACCTGGAAGAGTCGAAAATTGCGCTGGTCTACGGCCAGATGAACGAGCCTCCCGGTGCGCGTATGCGTGTGGCGCTCTCCGGCCTGACCCTGGCCGAGCAGTTCCGCGACGATACCGGCGCAGACGTGCTGTTCTTCGTGGACAACATCTTCCGCTTCACGCAGGCTGGCTCCGAGGTGTCCGCGCTTCTGGGTCGTATCCCCTCCGCTGTGGGCTACCAGCCGACGCTGGCCACCGACATGGGCGCGATGCAGGAACGCATCACCTCGACCAAGTCGGGCTCGATCACCTCGGTGCAGGCCGTGTATGTGCCTGCGGACGACCTGACCGACCCCGCACCGGCCACCTCGTTTGCCCACCTAGACGCGACAACCGTTCTGGACCGTGCGATTTCCGAGAAGGGTATCTACCCGGCTGTGGACCCGCTGGGCTCTACCTCGCGCCTGCTGGACCCGCTGATCATCGGCGAAGAGCACTACAAAGTGGCGACCGATGTGCAGCAGATCCTGCAGCGCTACAAGTCGCTGCAAGACATCATCGCCATCCTTGGCATGGACGAGCTGTCCGAGGACGACAAGATGACTGTGACCCGCGCCCGCAAGATCGAGCGCTTCCTGTCGCAGCCGTTCGACGTGGCGAAGGTCTTCACCGGCGCCGACGGCAAGCAGGTTCCGCTGGAAGAGACGATCGCGTCGTTCAAGGCCGTTGTGGCTGGCGAGTATGACCACCTGCCCGAAGGCGCCTTCTACATGGTTGGCGGCATCGACGAGGTGATCGCCAAAGCCGAGAAGATGGCCGCTGACGCCGCTTAGGCGCAAACTCAAGGAGGCCTTTGATGGCTGAAATGATGCAATTCGACCTGGTCAGCCCCGAGCGGCGGCTTGCTTCCGTGCAGGCCTCCGAGGTGCAGATCCCGGGGGCTGAGGGCGACTTCACCGCCATGGCGCAGCACGCGCCGGTGATCTCTACCCTGCGACCCGGTGTGCTGACGGTGGTGACCGATGTCGGCTCCGAGCAGTATCTGGTGACAGGCGGCTTTGCGGAAGTCGGCGCGGGGGGCACGTCTGTGCTGGCCGAGCGGGCATTTGCCAAGGCTGACGTGACCGCAGAGCTGATGGAAGAGCTGATCAAGGAAGCCAACATGCAGCGCGATGCGGCCAACACCGATGCGGCGGCGAAATATGCCGACGATCTGGTGGCCGCACGGACGCAAATCCTGGCCTGATCCTTGGCCCGGCGGCCCACACTTGAAAGTATCCTGGAAAGCCCTGCATCTGCGGGGCTTTCTTTACGTTCGGGCAGGGGGTAGACCCTAGCACCATTATGCTGCCAAAGTTTCGCCGGGATTTGTGCGTATCGGCGTCGTGTAAAGGGTAAGAATGCAGCGTCTGAACAGCAATACGATCGGGATAACCCAGGGATCACGGGTTTTGTTCTCGGACTTCATCGACGATGGGCCGATGTGGACCGGGACCGGTCCGCGCGAGCATCGTTTCGAGGTCGACTTTGCCGAGCGTTTCGCCGCCGTGCCCAATGTGCAGGTCTCGATCTCCATGTGGGACAGCGACCAGAAGACCAATCAGCGTATGGATATCTCGGCAGAGAACATCACGGAGACCGGATTCGATCTGGTGTTCCGGACCTGGGGCGACACCCGCGTTGCGCGAGTGCGGGCCAACTGGATGGTGATCGGCCCCTTGCCCAACGAGGATGATTGGCAGCTTTACTGAGCTGACCCAAATGTGCGCTGTCGCGCGCGCCTTTTGACTATGCTCTTGGGAGGCCTTGCCTCCCGCCGCATGGGCATCCCACGGGGCGTCTCTCTACTGTTGGGCCTAGCTGCTGGGGTAGAGGCTTTCGTAAATCGGCTTCAGTGTCTCGTTGTCAAACAGCGACGAGACCGACATGCCGCCCGAGATATTCAGGATCGCCTGGGCGAACATGGGCGCTGTCGGCACGATGCGGATGTTCTTGCATGTCTTGACGGCCTCGGTGGGCTCGATGCTGTCGGTGATGACGAGGCTTTTCATCACCGATTTGGTGATCCGCTCCACCGCTGGGCCCGATAGCACGCCGTGGGTGATGTAGCTGTGCACCTCGGTCGCGCCCGCGCCCATCAACACCTCGGCGGCCTTGCACAGGGTGCCGGCGGTGTCGCAAATGTCGTCGACAATAATGCATTTCTTGCCTTTGACGTCACCGATGACGGTCATCTCGGCCACCTCGCCCGCCTTCTCGCGGCGTTTGTCCACGATGGAGAGCGGGGCGCCGATGCGCTGCGCCAGCTCGCGCGCGCGGGCCACGCCGCCCACATCGGGCGAGACCACCATGACATTCTCGCGGTCCTTGAAGTGGTGCAGGATGTCGAGCGCGAAGATCGGCGAGGCGTAGAGGTTGTCCACGGGCAGATCGAAGAAGCCCTGGATCTGGGCTGCGTGCAGGTCCATGGTCAGCACCCGCTCGACGCCGGAATTGGCGATCAGGTTGGCGACCAGTTTGGCCGAGATCGGCGTGCGCGCCTTGGTGCGGCGGTCCTGCCGTGCGTAGCCGAAATAGGGGATGACGGCGGTGATGCGTGCGGCCGAGGAGCGGCGCAGGGCGTCGGCCATGATCAACAGCTCCATCAGGTTGTCATTGGCGGGGTTCGAGGTGCTCTGGATGATGAACATATCCTCGCCGCGCACATTCTCGAACACCTCGACAAAGATCTCGCCATCGTTAAAGCGTTCGACCCGGGCATCGACCGGCCGGACCGCCATGCCGCGATGCATCGACATTCGCTTGGCCACGGCTTCGGCCAGCGGTTTGTTCGCATTGCCCGCAATGAGCTTGAGATCGGAAGTGTGCAGCATGAAGTATCCCCGTTTGGCAGCCTGTGGGAGGCCGTGCTCCCCAGCCCCAACCCCGCGTTGCGCACCCCGTAGCATCGCACTAGGATTCGCGCAAAGCCAAAGCCCCGCAAAGGACGTGCAAATGCCGCATATCGACTACTATTTCGCGACCCTGTCTCCCTACACCTACATGGCGGGCACCCGCCTGGAGGAGGTCGCGGCCAAGCACGGCGCGACGATCACCTACAAGCCGCTCGATATCATGGCCCTGTTCGGCCGCACCGGCGGCACCCCGCCGCCGCAGCGCCACCCCAACCGGCAGGAGTGGCGACTGCAGGAGATGCGGCGCTCGGCCAAGAAACTGGGGCTGCCGATCAACCTGAAGCCCGCCCATTGGCCAACGAATCCCGCGCCGTCCTCCTACGCGATCATCGCGGCCCAAGAGGCAGGGGGCGATGTGGGGGCGCTGGTTCATGCGTTCACCCGCGCCTGCTGGGCCGAAGAGCGCGACATCGCAGAGGATGCCGTCGTGCGCGAGGTGCTGGAGGCCAATGGGTTCGACGCCGCGCTGGCCGATAAAGGCCTGCTGGCCGGAGCCGAGCAATACGCGCGCAACCTCGAGGACGCTGTGGGCGCGGGCGTCTTTGGCGCGCCGACCTACATCACCGATGGCGACGAGCGGTTCTGGGGGCAGGACAAGATCGAGGATTTGGACCTGCATCTCTCCGGCAAGCTCTAGGTGCCCGACGCCGTTTTGCTTCATGGTATGCTCGCTGACCGGCGGGTATGGCGCGGCGTGGTGCCTCAGCTGGATCACCTGACGCGCCATCTGGTCGAGTTGCCCGGACACGGCGACGCGCCGGATTGGGACGGGGGCGCGTATCAGGATCAGGCGCTTGGCCTTCTCGATGCACAGGCGCAAGGCCCGATCCATCTGATTGGCCACTCATTCGGGGCTACGGTCGCGCTGCGTTTTGCGGTCGAGCACCCGGAGAAGCTGGCGAGCCTGACGCTGATCGAGCCTGTATTCTTCCACGCCGCGCGCCGGACGGATCAGGCCGCCTTCGCGCAGTATGCCGAGACCGGCGCGCCGGTGATCGACGCGATCCGGGCGGGCGAGACCCACAAGGCGGCGGAGATGTTTCTGGGCGCTTGGGGCGCGCCCGGGATGTGGGAGGCGCTGCCGGACAAAGCGCGCGACGCGATCGCTGGACAGATGCATCTGATCGACGTTTCGGCCCCGAGCCTGATCGACGATACGGGCAACATCTGGCCGCGCTTGGATCGCATCACCTGCCCGGTGCTCTATGTGCAGGGAGCGAACTCGCCGCCCGTGATCGCCGCCATCGCCCACGGGCTGGAGCAGCAGATGAAGGTCGATGCGACCCTGACCATCGAGGGGGCGGGCCACATGATCCCGCTGACCCATGGCGAAGAGCTGGGTCGGGCCATCGCGCAGTTTACGGCGTAAGCGTGCTCAGGAACTGGTCCACGTCATCCTCGGTCGTGCACCACGAACATACCATGCGAGCAGAGAGCAACTCCTCCGGATCGCCGTCCAGAGGCTGAGCAAAGGGCCACAGGTAGTATTTGGCGCCCGCATCATGGGCGCGCTTGTGGGCGGCGCGCGGCCAGCGGGCGAAGACGGAGTTTGCCTCGACCGGGTGCAGCAGCTCTGCGCCCTCAAGCTGCATCAAACCGTCCTTCAGCCGCGCCGCCATCGCGTTGGCGTGGCGCGCCATCTCGAGCCACAGATCGCCGTCGAGATAGGTCTGCATCTGCGCCGACAGGTAACGGTGCTTCGAGAACAGATGCCCGGCGCGCTTGCGGCGCAGCTCGAACTCCCAGGCGTGTTTCGCATCGAACAGGATCACCGCCTCGACCCCCATCAGGCCATTCTTGGTGCCGCCCAGCGTCACCGCGTCCACGCCCGCTTTCCACGTCATCTCGGCGGGCGAGGCGTTGGTGGCGACCAGCGCATTGGCGAAGCGCGCGCCGTCCATGTGCAGCGGCAGGTCGTAGCGCTTGGCGATGAGGGCGATTTCCTCGATCTGGGCCACGGAATAGACCGCGCCATTCTCGGTGGGCGAGGTCAGCGAGACCGCGCCGCACTGGATGTTGTGCACGCCGCCGCGCCCGGTATGGCTGATCGCGTGATCCAGCGCGTTCGCATCCATACGGGCGTCATCGCCGCCGACCAGCGTCAGTTTCGCGCCGCCGGTGTAGAATTCCGGCGCGCCGCATTCGTCTTCCTCGATATGCGCGTTGGTGTGGCAGAAGATCGTGGACCACGGCGGAGCGAGGCAGGCCAGCGCCGTGCAATTGGCCGAGGTGCCGGTGGCGGTCAGGTAGACCGCGGCCTCGGGCGCCTCGAACCGGTCGCGGATGGCGGCGCGGACCTCGTCCATGATCGGATCATTGCCATAGGGCATCGCGTAGCCTGTATTGGCGCGCACGACCGCCTCCATGACCTTTGGATGCACGGGCGATGTGTTGTCAGAGGCAAAGAACATGGCCAGTTAATCCTCGATTATGTAGTTTTCCCACTCGTCCTCAGACACCTCGAACTCGGGTACCGTCCACCCCTGCACCGACACGCCAGCGTCGTGAACGGACTGCGCGGTGCCAGAGATCAGCGGGTGCCAGTCGTAAAGCGGCTTGCCCTCGTGCAGCAGCCGGTAGGCGCAGGTCTCGGGCATCCAGTAGCCGATCTCGTCGATATTCTTCGGCGTCAGCACCACGCAATCGGGCACAAATTGCTTGCGGATGTCGTATTGCGCGCAGCGGCAGGTGTCGCCGTCCAGCAGGCGGCAGGCCACCCGGGTGAACGCGATCTCCATCGTGTCTTCGTCTTCAAGCTTGTTGAGGCAGCAGCGCCCGCAACCGTCGCAGAGCGCTTCCCACTCCTTGGCGCTCATGTTCTTGAGCGGCACCTTTTCCCAGTATCTTGGGCGCAGACCGTCGCGGGGGATCGGATCGCTCATAGCGCGCCCAAGATGTCGCGCGCGCGGGCGCAATCGGCGTCCATCTGTGTGATCAGCGCCTCCAGCCCGTCGAATTTTTCCTCGCCGCGCAGGAAGTCGACCAACGCCACCGACAGGGTCTCGCCATAGAGATCGCCCTTGAAGTCAAAAAGGAAGCTCTCGCAATTGGGCGTGTTCACCCCGAACATTGGCCGCACCCCGATCGAGGCCGCGCCTTGGTAGCTGCCCCGATGCGGGCCGGTCAGCACATCGACCAGTACGGCGTAGACGCCGAACCTTGGCGGGTGCAGCCCGTCGATGGACATGTTCGCGGTAGGGTAGCCCAGCTCGCGCCCGCGCTGATCGCCCTGGATCACCGGGCCTTCGATGCGGTGCCAATGACTGAGCATCGCCGCGGCGTCGCGGGGGCGGCCTTCGCTTAAGGCTTTGCGGATATTGGTCGAGGACACCTGCGCCGTGTCCTGCGTCACCAGATCAGCGATGGTCACGCCGAAGCCGAAGCGCTGCCCAAACTCCTGCAGCATTTTTGCATTGCCCGCGCGACCCTTGCCGAAACAGAAATCCGCACCGACGACGACATGTTTCAGGCCAAGGCCATCGGCGATCACATCGCGGGCGAATTCCTCCGCTGTCAGACTCGAGAGCGTGGTGTTGAAATTGAGCTGATAGAGCCGTTCGACCCCCAGCTTTTCCAACCGGTTCGCCTTGGCCTCGGCGTTCATCAGGCGGAAGGGCGGGGCGTCCTTTGCGAAGAACTCGCGCGGATGCGGCTCAAAGGTGACGATCCCCAGCGGGGCGTCCGGCGCGGCATTGCGGGCGATGTCGATCACCGCCTGATGGCCGATATGCACCCCGTCGAAATTGCCGATGGCTGCGGTGGCGCCGCGGTCTTCGGGGCGGACAAATTGGTGGTCGCGGATGATCCTCATGGCGTTTGGGTAAACGCCATATTGGGAAGGTGCAAGGGACGCTCTCGGTCTGTCTTTGCCAGACAGACCTGCCGCGCGACGCAGGTCTAGCTGCGCGAGCCCCGCGTTAGTCGAACTTGCGGCTCGGCGCGAGAACCACAGCCTCGCCCTTCAGCACGTTCTTGCCATCCACCTCGCAGCGGGTGTGCATCGTGACGCGGCGCTTGGCGTGGTCAATCTCGACAACTTCGACCTCGGCCATGACCATGTCGCCGGGGCGCACGGGGGCGAGGAATTTCAGGCTTTGCCCCAGATAGACGGTGCCATGCCCAGGCAGCTGCTCGCCAATGACGGCAGAGATAAGCCCGGCGGTCAGCATCCCATGGGCAATGCGGCCTGCGAAGATCGTGTCGCGGGCGTAATCGTCATCGAGATGCACCGGGTTGCAGTCGGTGGAGACTTCGGCGAACAGCTCAATATCGCGGTCGGTGATCTGCTTGCGCAGGTGCCGCTTCATGCCGATCTCGATATCCTCAATGCAAATAGTGCCGCGAGGAAGGTTGTCGGAACGGGGTGTATCAAGCATGGCGCGTAACTTTCAAACAAGGTTGCCTACAAGTTTGAAAGATTATTACTTTGCAGATGCAGAAAAGTCTACCCCTAGTTCCGGTTAACCTGAGCTTAACGCAGGAAGCCAATCGTATAGGTCGGGCTGACCATTTCCTTTTCGAGATAAGCACTTAGCAGATCAGGATCGGGCTGAGTCTCAGTTTTTGTCTCCGCTGCGGCGAGGCCGCCGGAGATGAAAAGGGAATCAAGGTCCTCGCCGAGCGCGCCGCGAATGTCGGTTAACACGCCGTCCCCGATGCACAGGATACGGCTATCGGGAATGTTTTCGCCCAACGCGAACAGACGCCGCCGAGCGAGGTCATAGATCGGCGGATGGGGCTTGCCAAAATAGAGGCTCTCGCCGCCCATCTCGGTATAGAGCTGCGCCAGCGCGCCCGCGCACCATTCGCGGGTCTCGCCGCGGTCCACTACGATGTCGGGGTTTGCACACAGCAGCTTCATGCCCTTCTGCTTGGCGTAAAGAAACTCGGGGCGGTTCACCTCCGGGTCGGCCATCGGGTCGGTCGGGCCGCAGCAGACGATGCCTTCGGCCTGGTCCAGCGGAACCTGCTCGATCGTCACGGGATCTTCAACGATTTCAAGCGGATCGAAGAAATTCTGGTCGTGCGGTTGCCCGATGAAATAGACCTTGGAGCCCACCGCACCGTTGAACATCGCAAAGCGCGCGCTGTCGCCGGAGGTCGCAATCGCGTCCCAGCTGTCACGGGCCACACCGATCTTATCCAACTGCTTAGCGACGCTGCCGCGATGGCGCGGGGCGTTTGTCACGAAGATCACCTTGCCGCCTTTGGCGCGGTAGGTCTGCATCGCCGCAACCGCGTCGGCGAAGGGTTCCAGCCCGTTATGGATGCAGCCCCAAAGGTCCACGAAGAGCGCGTCGTAGCGGTCGGAGACCTCGGAAAGGTGGGTGATGATCTGCGTCAATCTCTATCCAATCTTGTTAACCATTTGGCCGAACAGACCCGGTCGGAGACCTGTCGGCTTTGCGTCGGACTTCTGTCGGACCCTGCGCGCGCAGCGCAACGGCCCGCTCACCGGCTCCACTTGATAGAACATCCCATCGACGGCGTCTGTTCCGCAGGGCCTTCGCCCGTCTCGGCCACGGCGCGCATGGCATTGAGCAGGTCCGGCACGCGGCCTGATGCATCGCCCATGCCAGCGCTGTCCAACCGTCCGCGATATTGCAGGCCGAGAGCCGCGTTGTAGCCGAAGAAGTCCGGCGTGCAGACAGCACCATAGGCGCGGCCCACGGATTGGTCCTCGTCGATCAGGTAGGGGAAGTCCCAGCCGTATTTATCTGCGAAGGGCTGCATCCGCTCCGGCGCGTCGGCCGGGTAGTCGCGGTAGTCATTGGACATGATCGCGACCACGCCCAGCCCCATCTCCCGCAGCGCTTTCGCGTCCTCGCCCAACCGCGCTGCGACGGCCACGACATAGGGGCAATGGTTGCACACGAAGGCCACCAGCAGGCCCTTCGGCCCGCGCGCGTCGTCCAGCGTGACCAGCTTGCCGTCCGGCGTCTTCAATGAGAAGTCAGGCGCCGGGGCGCCAAAGTCGCAGAGCGGGGTGTCGAGCAGGGCCATCCCGGGTGCCCCGATCAGACCTTGAGCGCCGGGATAATCTGCTTTTTACGGCTCATGATGCCCGGCAGAACGACCGAGTTGCCGTCGACCTTGGCGCCGAAAGACAGCTCCGCCACGCGCTTGGACAGATCGTTCGGGATCAGCATCGTGGCCTCTTCGTTGAGGATATCGACGACGAAGAGCAACACCTCGTTCACCTTGTCCTCGCCTGCCACGGTGGACATGGCGGCCATGATCTCGTCCTGGCGGTCGAGCACCATCTTGGGGCTGGTGGTTTCCAGTACCGAGACGCGGAATTTGACCGAGCCAACCTCGTATTCCTTGCTGTCCATGCGCAGCAGCTCTGCCGCCGAGAAGGCGGAGACGTCGGATTTGGCGGCAAACATCTCGGCGGCATAGTCGGGGATCGAGATGCCCAGCTCGCCCGCCAGCTTCTCGGCCAGCGCGCGGTCGGTATCGGTCGTCGTGGGCGAGCGGAACTCCAGCGTGTCCGACAGGATGCAGCTCAGCATCGCGCCCTTGATCTTGTCGGGCATGTGATCCGCGTGATCGCCCATCAGATCGTGCATGATCGTGGCCGTGCAGGCCAGCGGGCGAATGGTGATGTCGATGGGGCCCGCCGTCTCGAGCCCGCCCACCAGCTTGTGATGGTCGATAATCGCGCGGATATCGGCGTCGTTGATATTCTCAGGCAGCTCGGCGGGATTGTTGGTGTCCACGATCACGCAAGGCTGGCCGTCGCGCACATTGTCGATGATCTGCGGCTTATCGAGCGACCAGCGCTCCAGCATGAAAGCGGCCTCGGTGTTGGGCTCGCCCAGCAGGGCGGCCTGCGCGTCGGTGCCGGTGTGGTTGAGGAACCATTCCCAGATCAGCGGCGAGCCGGTACTGTCGGTGTCAGGGGATTTGTGGCCGAAAATCAGGGTCGTCATTGCACGCGGTCCTTGGCTGAGAGGTCTTGTTTGCGCGCCTTATAGGACAGGGGTGGCGGGGTGTCACGCGACCTTGCGCCGCGCCTTTTTCAGGTCGGGGGTGAAGGGGATCGCCGCGAGCTCTGGCGCGGCATGGGCCAGCAGGGCGTCGTTGCAGTGGTTGGCCTGGCGGGCCTTGACGGGCAAGCGCATCGCAGCCGCGATCAGGGCGCGGTCCGAGAACGGATTGACGAAGAAGTTGCGCGTGTAGCCGTAGAATTTGGGCTGCCAGCCGGGCAGCAGATGCTCGACGAAGGCCAGATCGTAATGTAGCGGCTTTGCGGCGTCTGGCAGAGCGTCGTACCATGCCGCGTATTCGGGGCGGAAGCGCGCGACGGCCTCGCCCTGATGCGCATGGTTGATTGCCAGCCGCGCGGTGGCATAGTCCAGATCGACCCCGTCCGGGTGCGCGCCGTCGCGGGCCAGCCCGCGCTTCCAGTGGTTGGCCTTCACGATCTCCATCACGTTGCCGCGCAGCACCACACCGCGGGGGATCTGCTGGCAGAGCCCGTCCATCACCTCGTTATTGGCGTCGCCCACATAGCCGCCCGCCAGCCGGAAGGCCATTTTCTGGCGTCGGCGGGCCTTGTTGGACAGGGTCTTGCGCGCGTGGCCCTCGTGCCACGAGGTGTAGGTGGTATGGGGCAGACCCAGCGTCTGGGCCATGGTCTGCGCGAGCTCGGCGTCGATGGTGCCTTGCCAGTTCATCACATAGGTGAAGCTGCCCTGGAGATGCTCCAGATGCGGCTTGGCGCAGGCGGCCAGATTGCGGCTGTCTCGGCCACCGGTCAGGGGCAAGAGCGTAGGGGTGGAGCGGGCGATTGCGCCGATGATCGCACTAAGGCGCGTGGCCATCTGCGGGATCGTGTCTTGCTCGGCGAAGTCCTCGTCCGCCGTGGGCCAGAAGCGGGTGAGGGTGAAGTCATCGAGGTTCAGCCGGTGATTGGGCGGGATCGCCCGGACCGCGTGATCGCGGGTGTAGCCCAGCGAGTAGGCGCCCTTGCCTGACATGACCGCCTTCGCGTCAAAACCCTCCGGCGCGGTGGGCGGCCGGTCGAGGCACATCAGCACGGTGGAGGCGACGGTGCGGGTCGAGGCGTCAAAGACCCCGCCCATGGACCCCGATGGGTCGGAATAGGCGGCGTCCGGCGTCAGGACCACGTAGCGGCCCGCGCATTGGGTCACGAACGCCTCGGGCGTCTCACCGAAGCTCAGCTTGTGGCCGTCGCCCACGCGTTGGCCCGCGCCATCCACCGCGATGCCCAGCACGATCGCCACCATCGCGCCGCCGTGGTCGTGGATCCGCGCATAGGGCAGGGCGCGGCAATGGTGCAGCCGCCATGCGCCCAGCTCGGTGACGCGGTAGCCGTCGATCTGCAGGTCGGGCGATTGGGACAGGGTGAACTGGGTGCGGAAGGTGCGCGCGAAGCTCAGGCCTGCGTGGCCGCAGGCGGTCTGCGCCGCGAGGGGGGCGGTGATCATGGGCGACGGCTCCTTCAGGGGCTCTATGTCTGCTCGTATGTTGATCCCAGGCTACACCATCGCGAGGCCGTTTGGCGAGAGCTTGTTGCGCGGGGCGCACGCCCCTATCGTCACGCCCATGGTGAAAGAGGTCGAGCTATACCCCGCCGTGAAATCCTTCCTCGAAGGGCAGGGCTACGAGGTGAAATCGGAGATCGGGGCCTGCGATGTCGTGGGCTGCCGCGCGGGCGATGACCCGGTTATCGTGGAGCTGAAGGCGGTCTTCTCATTGAGCCTGTTCCACCAGGGCGTTGCCCGGCAAGCGATCTGCGATGATGTCTATGTCGCCGTGCCGCACAAGCCGGGCAAGCCGTTTCTCAAGGCGATCAAGGACAACACCGCGCTCTGCCGCAGGCTGGGTCTGGGGCTGATCACCGTGCGATTGCGTGACGGGCTGGTCCAGGTCCATGTCGACCCCGCGCCCTATGCCCCGCGGAAATCTAAGATGCGCAAGGGGCGGCTGTTGCGCGAGTTCGCCCGCCGGGTGGGCGATCCGAATGCGGGCGGGCAGACCCGGGCCGGACTGATCACCGCCTACCGCCAGGACGCGCTGAAATGCGCGCGCCATCTGGCGGCGCAGGGCGTCTCAAAGGGGGCGGCGGTGGCAAAGGCCGCGGAGGTGCCGACGGCCACGCGGATCATGGCGGCGGATCACTACGGCTGGTTCGAGCGGGTCGAAAAGGGCCATTACGGCCTGACGCCGAAAGGGGTCGCGGCGTTGGGCGATTATAAAGACGCGCTTTAGAGGCGGGAAAGCCGCATCGATGCGGCTTTGTGAAAGCGTCTTGCAAGACGCTTTGCACGCGCATTGCAATGCGCGTGAAGAAAGGCCGTTCGAACGGCCTTGATCGCCTGACTTGAGCTGTTTCACACCAAATCACCCTTATTTCCCACGCTCTTCACGGTCTGTGCGCGCGCTTCTCACGCAGGCGGCCTTGGCCGCTCCGCACCCCGCCCCGCACACTCATGGCACGACAATTTCGACAAAAGTTCACACCATTTTGGAGATTTGACATGCCCAAAGATAGACAATCCAACGCCCACCGCGTGCGCATCGAGGCCGCTGATCTGGCCCATAGCCGCCCGCACCCGACCCATGCTGCCAATGGCGACGAGACGCGGTTTTCGAGCGCGTGCTACGCGCTGACTTTCACCAAGGGCCTGTGCCACGACGTGGCCACTGGCCTTGTGTCCGACCCCACGCATTTCGAGGCGTTTCGCGGCGCCATTGACGAGGGCTATATCGAGGCCTTCACGTCGCGCGTGCCGGTTCCGCAGGACCCGAAGCGCGGTCGCCGCAGGTGGGAGGCCCCGACCGCCGGTAGCGCCTATGATCTGCAGGGCCCCGACGCGCAGGCCGTCACCATGCCGCCCGCCCCCGCGATGGGCTCGTCCGAGCTCGATTTCGAGTTGGCGGAGGTCTATGAGCTGGCGCTTTTGCGCGATACGCCACTTCTGAGCTTCGATCAAAACGGCGGGCCCGGCTCGGGCGACGTGAATGATGCGGTCAGCCGCCTCAATGCGATGGACTACGCCAAGGACGGCTTCCCCGGCCGCCCGCGCACCAATGAAGGCGGGCAGCTGACCCGCCAGACCGTGTTTCGCGGCTCGGGGGTGGGGGTCGAGCACGGGCCTTACCTGTCGCAGTTCCTGTGGATCGGGTCGTGCGATCAGGCGGGCAGCATCGATGTGGGGGACGGCTATATCAGCTATGGCGGTCAGCGGATCGACCAGCGGGTGCTGCGCGCCAAGGATGGCGACGACCACATGACCAACTGGCAGGACTGGCTCGACGTCCAGAAGGGCTTCGATGTGAACGGATGCGGGTCCGGGCAGACGCTTGACGGCGAGCGGTGCTTCATCCACCGGCCGCGTGATCTGGCGACCTACGTGCATTTCGACGCGCTCTATCAGGCCTATCTGAACGCCACGCTGATCCTTCTGGGCATGGGCACGCCGTTCGACCCCGGCTTTGCGAAGCTGTCAGGGATGCGCGACATGTTCAACCCGCTCTCCGGCGCGGCCGGGATCAAGCAGAACGCGGGCGGCTTTGCGCTGTACGGCGGGCCGCAGATCCTGACCCTGGTCACCGAGGTGGCGACGCGGGCGCTCAAGGCCGTGCGCTACCAGAAGTTCAACAACCACCTGCGGCTGCGGCCAGAGGCGCTGGCGGGTCGGTTGGCGCGGGCGTGCGAGATCGACAGCGCGCACCCGTCGACCTGCGGGGCGTTCTCCAGCATGCGCGACCGCATGGTGCCCACGCTCAGCGCCATCGACAGCGCCAACCCGGCCGATCCGGCGCTGCCCGGGGGCAACCTGCTGCTGCCCATGGCCTTCCGCGAAGGCTCGCCCATGCATCCGACCTACGGGGCGGGGCATGCCACCGTGGCGGGGGCCTGCGTGACCATTGTCAAGGCGTTCTTCGATACCGGCACCGTTATGGGGGCCAATGCCGATGAGGGCTGCCGGAAGGGCAAGATCGGCTTCTACCGCCGGATCGAGGACCCGTGCTACTTCGAGGCGGTCGAGAAGGGCAAGACGCTCGACAAGCGCCGCGCAGAATGCCCGCTGACGCTGGAGGGCGAGCTGAACAAGCTGGCCGCCAACGTCTCCATCGGGCGCAACATGGCCGGGGTGCACTACTATTCCGACTACTACGACAGCCTGCGCATGGGCGAGGAGATCGCCATCGGCATGTTGCAGGAGCAGGCGCTGTGCTACCCGACCGACGATTTCGTCCTGTCGGTGCCGACCTTCGACGGCGATCTTGTGCGCATCGGCGGCAAGTGACCCCGTCGATCCTGAGCAGCCAGAGGGGGCCCGTGTGGGCCCTCTCATTTCGTGGAAGCGCGGGATAAATTTTTCACACACCAGCGGTTGACTCGCCCCCGCCCGCTCCTTAGCTACGCAACGTTAGCACTCGCGCCATGTGAGTGCTAATGCCCCCATCGCGGGGCTGAACTGGAAATTTGGAAGCTAGGGAGCACCAAAACCAATGGCATTGAAACCGCTACACGACCGTGTCCTGGTTCGCCGCACCGAAGGCGAAGAGAAAACCGCTGGTGGGCTGATCATCCCCGACAGCGCGAAAGAGAAGCCCGCAGAGGGCGAGATCGTCGCAGCAGGCGAAGGCGCACGCAAAGACAGCGGCGAGCTGATCGAGATGGCCGTCAAGACCGGCGACCGCATCCTGTTCGGCAAGTGGTCCGGCACCGAAGTCACCATCGACGGCGAAGAGCTGCTGATCATGAAAGAGAGCGACATCCTGGGCATCCTGTCCTAAGTCGCTCACCCCCTCGAAACAAATCGAAATTCTAAGGAGCTACTCTAATGGCTGCTAAAGACGTTAAATTCGACACCGACGCCCGGAACAAGATGCTCAAGGGCGTCAATATCCTGGCCGACGCCGTCAAGGTTACCCTGGGCCCCAAAGGCCGCAACGTGGTGCTGGACAAATCCTTCGGCGCCCCGCGCATCACCAAGGACGGTGTCTCCGTCGCCAAAGAGATCGAGCTGGAAAACAAGTTCGAGAACATGGGCGCGCAGATGGTCAAGGAAGTCGCTTCCCGCACCAATGACGAAGCCGGCGACGGCACCACCACCGCCACCGTGCTGGCCCAGGCCATCGTGCGCGAAGGCATGAAGTCGGTTGCCGCTGGCATGAACCCGATGGACCTGAAGCGCGGCATCGACATGGCGACCGCGAAAGTGGTCGAGGCCATCAAGGCCGCTGCCCGTCCCGTCAACGATTCCGATGAGGTCGCACAGGTCGGCACCATCTCCGCCAACGGCGAAGCCGAAATCGGCCAGCAGATCGCTGGTGCGATGCAGAAAGTCGGCAACGAAGGTGTGATCACCGTCGAAGAGAACAAAGGCCTCGAGACCGAGACCGATGTCGTGGAAGGCATGCAGTTCGACCGCGGCTACCTGTCGCCCTACTTCGTGACCAACCCCGAGAAAATGACCACCGAGCTGGACGACGCCCTGATCCTGCTGCACGAGAAGAAGCTCTCGTCGCTGCAGCCGATGGTGCCGCTGCTCGAATCCGTCATCCAGTCCGGCAAGCCGCTGCTGATCATCGCCGAAGACGTCGAGGGCGAAGCCCTGGCGACCCTCGTGGTCAACAAGCTGCGCGGCGGCCTGAAGATCGCTGCCGTTAAGGCCCCCGGCTTCGGCGATCGCCGCAAAGCCATGCTGCAGGACATCGCGATCCTGACCGGCGGCCAGGTGATCTCCGAAGATCTCGGCATGAAGCTCGAGAACGTCACCATGGACATGCTTGGCACCGCCAAGAAGGTCCAGATCACCAAGGACGAGACGACCATCGTCGATGGTGCTGGTGAGAAGGCCGAGATCGAGGCCCGCGTTTCCCAGATCCGTCAGCAGATCGAAGAGACCACCTCCGACTACGACCGTGAGAAGCTGCAAGAGCGCGTGGCCAAACTGGCCGGCGGTGTTGCCGTGATCCGCGTCGGCGGCATGACCGAAGTGGAAGTGAAAGAGCGCAAGGACCGCGTCGACGACGCCCTGAACGCAACCCGCGCCGCTGTCCAAGAGGGCATCGTTGTGGGCGGCGGTGTCGCTCTGGTGCAGGCCGCCAAGACCCTCGACGGTCTGGAAGGCGTCAACAATGACCAGAACGTCGGCATCAACATCGTGCGCAAGGCCATCGAGGCTCCGCTGCGCCAGATCGCCGAGAACGCAGGTGTCGACGGTGCGGTTGTTGCGGGCAAAATCCGCGAAAGCAACGACAACACCTTTGGCTTCAACGCGCAGACCGAGGAATATGGCGACATGTTCAAGTTCGGCGTGATCGACCCGGCCAAAGTGGTGCGCACTGCGCTGCAGGACGCAGCCTCGGTCGCGGCTCTGCTGATCACGACTGAAGCCATGGTTGCTGACGCCCCCGCCAAGGAAGGCGCCGGCGGCGCTGGCGGCGGCATGCCCGACATGGGCGGCATGGGCGGCATGATGTAAGACGCGCTTTCCTGCACAGGAAACGCGTCTGGCAACAGGTGATCGCAGATCACCGAGAGCCCACGCCGTCTGATCAAATAAAGAAGGGCCGCTCCATCCGGGCGGCCCTTTTTCTGTCTGTGCGTGCTACCTTTCCGCGCGCATCACCCGGACCAGTATAATCGTCCCGATCCCCGCCATCACCGCCACGACCCCGTAATTGATCGCCGGAATCCACTCCCCAAAGGTGAGCCGCCCCAGCAGTCTCTGGGGCAAAAAGGTAAACGCCCCGGCGATCAACAGGCCGCTCGCATAAAGCGAGCGCATGAAATTCTGATGCGCGCGCACGCGCGCTGGCCGCGCTCGCACCGCCAGAACGCCCAGCACCAGAGAGCACAGGGTGTAGACGGACAGCAAATGGATCGGGCTGAACCCGCCCGGGTTGATTTCGCGGATCGCAAAAGAGCTGAGCGCCCCCACGGCCATCAAGCCCACCCAAATGCGCCCCAACATGCGGTGCCGGGCGTCGCCCTTGCGCCGCCACAACACGAACGCACCCAGGATCAGCGCCGCGACCACGCAGATCAGATGCACCCAGATCGCGGGGGTCATCTCGGCAATCAGCTCTAGCCTTCGGCTCATCACGGGGGGCTTTCCTTGGGTGCGATCATGCTGCCTGCCGGAAATGTGTCTGTCAATTCCGCCGGTTTCGCCCTAATCCGCGCCCATGCGCCTGTTCCTGCTCACCGCCCTCACCATGGTGGCCTTTGCCGCCAACTCCGTCCTGAACAAGCTGGGTGTGGCCCGGGGCGACATGGCCCCGCTGGACTTCGCCATGCTGCGCACATGGGCGGGGGCGGTGATGTTGCTGGCGCTGGTGCGCCTGCGCGCGCCCGCAGCCACGTCCGAGCGCGGCAGCCTCGCGGGCACGGCGGCGCTGCTGGTCTACATGCTGGGCTTCTCGCTCGCCTATGCGTCGCTCGACGCGGGCGTCGGTGCGCTGATTTTGTTCGGCGTGGTGCAGATCACGATGTTCGCCGCCGCACTGCGCGCGCGGGAGGCCATCCCGGTGTTGCGCTATTTCGGCTGCTTCGTGGCGTTTGCGGGGCTGGCCGCACTGCTCTGGCCCGCAGGCAACGCTGCACCTGATCTTCTGGGCGGGGCTTTGATGGCCGCGGCTGGGATCGGCTGGGGCGTCTACACGCTGCTGGGCAAGGGCGCGGCCCAACCTCTGGTGCGCACCGAGTACAATTTCCGCTTTGCGGCCATCGCCCTTCTACCGCTGGTCCTTTTCACCGGCCTACCTTCGGGAAATGTGACGGGCTACGCCGCCGCGATCACCTCTGGTGCGATCAGCTCCGCGCTGGGATATGCGCTGTGGTACCGGGTGCTGCCGCAGCTGCCCACAACCATCGCCGCGACCGCGCAATTGACCGTGCCTGTCATCGCCCTCGCGGGCGGCATGCTGTTTCTGGGCGAGGCGCTCACCCTCCGCTTCGCCGTCGCCAGTGTGCTGGTCTTGGGCGGTGTGGCACTGGCCCTGCGCCCGAAATCCTAAGCCAATTTGGCGTCGCTCACACCACCCGCGACAGCATCCCGCCCGCGTCGCGGGTGATCTTGCCCTCCAGCTCCAACGCCGTCAGATGCGGGGCCACCGCGCCCGCGGTCGCCTTCAGGTCACGGATCAACTGATCCTCCGGGATTGGCGTAGGGCCAAGCAGGCCGAGGATTTCGGCATGGGCCGGGCCGTGGCTATGCACGGGTGTTGCACGCGGCGGGGCGGCGGGGCTCGGCGCGGCCACGGGGGTGCTCGGCCGCTCCAGCGCCTCAATCACATCGCGCGCGGAGCGCACCAGCTGTGCGCCGTCGCGGATCAGCATATTGCACCCGGCCGCTCGCGCGTCAAAGGGATGTCCAGGCACCGCCATCACGTCGCGCCCCTGGTCGAGCGCGTTGCGCGCGGTGATGAGCGAGCCGGACTTGGCGGCGGCCTCCACCACCACCAGCGCCTGGGACAGTCCGGAGATGATCCTGTTGCGCCGCGGGAAGTCGCGCGCCTGCGGTTGCAGGCCTAGCGCGCGCTCCGACAGGCGCAGGCCCCGGATCGCGATCTGCTCGTGCAAGGTCATGTTTTCCTTGGGATAGACCGTGTCCAGACCGCCGGCCTGCACGGCGATGGTGCCGGTCTCGAGCGCCGCGATATGCGCGGCGGCATCGATCCCGCGGGCAAGGCCGGAGACGATCACATGACCCGCCTCGCCAAGCTTGGCGGCAAGCGATTGCGCCATCCGGCTGCCCAACGACGAGGCATTGCGGGCGCCGACCAGGCCGATGCAGGGCCGGTGCAGCAGGGACGTATCGCCCAGGGCCCACAGCACCGGTGGCGCGTCGGGCAGATCCATCAGGGCGCGGGGGTAATCCGGCGTGCCGAAACACAAAAGCCGTGCGCCGATTTGCGCGCCCGCCTCAAGCTCCCGCTCGGCGACCTCCAAGGGGCAGACGAGATAGCGCTGCACGCCAGCGGCCTCGGCAATCGCGGGCAGCGCGTCGAGTGCAGCGTCGGCAGAGCCGTGCTCGGCCATGAGGCGGTGAAATGTGGTGGGGCCAACGCGGCGGGACCTGATCAGACGGAGCCAAGAGGCAATTTCGCCCTGACGTCTTGGGGGTGCGAGGGGGGGTGGGGTAGACAGCAGGTCGCTGGCCATCTCGTCGCTCCGTCTGAACAGTGACTACGTTGTGGCCCCGGCGGAGTTAAGAGAGTGTGAACAGATATAATTATTCGACATTTTTTCGCTACCCGTCTGAAGATAATAGGAAAAATAAAGGTCCAGCCGGTACGACCCAATGGCGGCACCTGACCGGACCTCCCCCAAAATAGCGAGGAACGTTTTGGTTAACTGAGCCTTCCCGTCGTGGCGACTCGCGGCTCAGGCCGCGGAGCCGCCCACTGTAAGTCCGCCGATCTTCAGGGTTGGCTGGCCGACACCCACCGGCACCCACTGACCGGCCTTGCCGCAATTGCCCATGCCGGGGTCGAGCGCCATGTCGTTGCCGATAGCCTGAATATGCTGCAGCGCGGTCGCGCCGTCGCCGATCAGCGTCGCGCCGGTCACCGGCTCGCCCACGACACCGTCGCGGACCCGGTAGGCCTCGGTGCAGCTGAAGACGAACTTGCCGTTGGTGATATCGACCTGCCCGCCGCCAAAGCCCACGGCGTAGATGCCGTTCTTGAGGTCCTTCACGATCGCCTCCGGCGCCGCGTCGCCGCCCAACATGTAGGTGTTGGTCATGCGCGGCATCGGCGCGTGGGCGTAGCTTTCGCGCCGCCCGTTGCCGGTGGGCTCGACCCCCATCAGCCGCGCGTTCTGGCGGTCCTGGATGAAGCCCACGAGGATGCCGTCCTCGATCAGGGTGTTCTTGCCCGAGGGCGTGCCCTCGTCATCCACGCTGATCGAGCCGCGCCGGTCCGGGATCGTGCCATCGTCGAGCACCGTGACCCCCGGGGCGGCGACCCGCTGGCCCATCAGCCCGGCAAAGGCAGAGGTCTTCTTGCGGTTGAAATCGCCTTCCAGCCCGTGGCCCACGGCCTCATGCAGCAGGATGCCCGGCCAGCCGGGACCAAGCACCACGTCCATAACGCCCGCAGGCGCGGGGGCCGCGTCGAGGTTGACCAAGCCGATGCGCAGCGCCTCGCGCACAAGGCCCTGCCAGTGGTCCGGCTCCATCAGCCCGTCGAGCATTGTGCGCCCGCCGCCGCCCGCCGTTCCGCTTTCACGACGTCCGTCCTTCTCGACCATGACAGAGACGTTGAGCCGCACCATCGGGCGGTCGTCGGAGACGAGCGTGCCATCAGGGCGCAGGATCGCGATCTCCTGCAGGGACGCGGCCAGCGAGGCGGAGACCTGCACCACCCGCGAATCCAGCCCGCGGGCGAAGTCGTCGATGCCGCGCAGCAGGTCGACCTTGACCGGGAAGGCCACGCCTTCCATCGGGTCCATGTCCGAGTAGAGCTTGGTATTTGTGCCCACGGGCGCATCCGCCATCGTGCCGCCGCCCGCGCCCACGGCGAGCCGGGCGGTCTCGGACGCGCGCAGCAGGGCGTGTTCGGAGATTTCGGTGGCATGGGCGTATCCGGCGGTCTCGCCGCGCACGGCGCGTAGGCCGAACCCTTCGGAGGCATCATAGCTCGCGGTCTTCAGGCGGCCATCGTCAAAGGCGAACATCTCGCCACGCTTGCGTTCGAGAAACAGCTCGCCATCATCGGCCCCGTCGGTGGCGTCGCGCAGGATTTTAAGGGCCCGGTCCTGATCGAGCATGGTCTCGAACGGGCGGAAGCGAGGGCTGGTCTGCGGCTGCATCGGTGATTCCTTTGATATGGCGAAAAACGCGCCTGCGGCATGGTATCGCTCTGCCCGCCTCGGCGCTTGCTCCTGACTGCGTAATATGGTTTCTCGCGACAAAGACGCAAGCAGGGACCCGCATGCCCGAACAGCATGGCCCTGGGAATAAACGGGAAACGACAGATGAAATTTGCGAAACTTCTTGCCGGAATCGGTTCTCTGACGGCCGCGGGCAGCGTTTGGGCGCAGTCCGCCCTGGACCGCCCCCTGGGCGATCTGGAGATCATCGGCGCCCCGGTCGACGACGGCCTCAACTTCCAGCCCGCCGTCACTGAGCTGGCCCGCGACATCCACTGGCTCGACAACTTCGTGCTGGTGATCATCACCCTGATCACCCTTTTTGTGACCGCGCTGCTGGTGTGGTGCATGTATCGCTTCCATCAGAAGCGCAACGCGACGCCCGCGACCTTCACCCACCATTCCACGCTCGAAGTGGCCTGGACGATGGTCCCCGTGGTCATCCTGGTCTTGATCGGCGCCTTCTCGGTCCCGGTGCTGTTCAAGCAGCAGCGCATCCCCGAAGGCGACGTGGTGATCAAAGCCACCGGCTACCAGTGGTACTGGGGCTACGAGTATGTCGACGAGGGCTTCGCCTTTGACAGCTTCATGATCGGCGCGGGCGAAAACCGCCTGACCCCGGACGTGTCCGCACAGCTGCAAGAGGCTGGCTATTCCGACGAGGAATTCCTGCTGGCGACCGACACCGCCGTGGTCGTGCCCGTAGGCAAGACCATCGTGATCCAGGTGACCGGCGCCGACGTAATCCACTCCTGGACGATCCCCTCCTTCGGGGTGAAGCAGGATGCCGTGCCGGGTCGCCTTGCCGCGCTGTGGTTCAAGCCCGAGCAGGAAGGCATCTATTTCGGTCAGTGCTCCGAGCTGTGCGGTCAGGCCCATGCCTACATGCCGATCACCGTGAAGGTGGTCAGCGAAGAGGCCTACGAGGCATGGCTGCAGCGCGCGACGGATGAATATGCCGACGCGGGCACCGCCCAGCCGATCCAGATCGCATCCAAGTAAGGGGTAGGGTGGGCCGTTCGGCCCACCATGCAAGCCAATGACCGACGCTACGCAAAATATCGGCACACAGACCGTCGTTCCCGGCGAGGGGCAGCTTGGTGATTACTGGGCGCTTCTGAAGCCGCGGGTGATGTCGCTGGTGGTGTTCACCGCCGCCGTCGGTGTCTTCGTTGCGCCGGTCTCGGTGCATCCGTTCATTGCCGCCGTGTCGATCCTGTTCATCGCCTTGGGCGGGGGCGCGTCCGGCGCGCTGAACATGTGGTACGACCACGACATCGACACCGTGATGAAGCGCACGTCGCGCCGTCCGGTGCCGGCGGGCAAGGTCACCCCGGGCGAGGCGCTGACGCTGGGCCTGTGGCTGTCAGCCATCTCGGTCGTGATGTTGGGTCTGGCGGCCAATTGGGTCGCCGCGGGCCTGTTGGCCTTCACCATCTTCTTCTACGCCGTCATCTACACGATGTGGCTGAAGCGCTGGACGCCGCAGAACATCGTGATCGGTGGCGCGGCGGGGGCCTTCCCGTCGATGATCGGCTGGGCCGTGGCCACCGGCGGGGTCTCGATCGAGGCGGTGCTGATGTTCTGCCTGACCTTCATGTGGACGCCGCCCCATTTCTGGGCGCTGGCGCTGTTCATGAACGAGGATTACTCCAAGGCGGGCGTGCCGATGCTGACGGTCACCCATGGCCGCCGCGAGACCCGCAAGCAAATTTTCATCTACGCCGCCCTGCTGGCCCCGCTGGCAATCGGCGCGGCCTTCACCTCGATCGGCGGGTGGATTTACTTCGTGGCGGCGCTCTACCTGAACGCCCGCTTCACTTGGGGCGCATGGAAGCTGTGGCAGCGCGACGAGACGCAGGCCGAGGCCGACGCCTACGCCGCCGAGAAGAAGTATTTCCGCTTCTCGCTTCTCTATCTCTTCGCAAGCTTCGGCGCGCTGCTGCTGCAGGCCGCCTGGGTCAAAGCCGGTATGGAGGCGTGGTTCTGATGGCACTGCAAGTTGAACATGATCTCCACAAGCGCCGCTTTGGCCGCAATCTGGGCGTGGGCCTGATCCTCGTGGGCTTCATCGCCATCATTTTCGGCCTGACCGTGGTCAAGGTTAAGAACACGGGCTTTGTTGAAGGCTATGACCATTCCGTCCGCTACGAGCTGGACCCGGAGATTCGCCAGAACCTCAACGAAGGGGGCGCGTCTGACTGATGGACGGCAAGCGCAAAACCCTTCTGTCGCTGGTCGGCGTTGTTTGCACGATGACCGCGCTCGGCTTCGCCTCAGTACCGCTCTATGACTGGTTCTGCCGGGTCACGGGCTATGGCGGCACGACGCTGGAGGCAAGCGCTGGCTCCGAGACGATCCTAGATCAGACCATCAAGGTCCGCTTCGACGCCTCCATCGCCAAGGACATGGCGTGGGAATTCACGCCCGTCGAGCGCGAGATGGAGGTCCGCATCGGCGAGACCGGTCTGGCCTTCTACGAGGCCTACAACCCAACGAACCGCCCCATCGCGGGATCGGCCAGCTACAATGTCTTTCCGTTCACCGCGGGCGGCTACTTCATCAAGATCGCCTGCTTCTGCTTTGAAGAGCAGGTCTTGCAGCCCGGCGAGCGCATCCAGATGCCCGTCACCTTCTACGTCGACCCGGAGATCGTCGACGACCCGGACGGCAAGCATATCGAGCAGATCACGCTCAGCTACACATTCTACGAAATCGACCTGCCCGAGCCGCAAGCGCAAGCCGCGCTTGACCTGGGCGCGGACAGCATCCAGACAGACTTGAACTAACAAGCCCACCAAGAGGGACGCCCCATGGCACACGCAAAGAACCACGACTACCACATCCTGCCGCCTTCCATTAACCCGCTGATCGGCTCCGTCGGGGCGTTCGTGATGCTCTCCGGCGCGGTGCTGTGGATGCATGACAACGGCCCGTGGATGTTCCTGATCGGCTTCGCCGCAGTGCTCTACACGATGTTCGCCTGGTGGTCCGACGTGGTCGAGGAAAGCCAGGTGGGCGACCACACGCCGGTCGTGCGCATCGGCCTGCGCTACGGCTTCATCTTCTTCATCATGTCCGAGGTGATGTTCTTCGTGGCGTGGTTCTGGAGCTTCTTCAAGCACGCGATGTACCCGATGGGTCCCGACAGCCCCGCGCAGGACGGCGTCTGGCCCCCCGCAGGCATCGAGACCTTTGATCCGTGGCACCTGCCGCTGATCAACACGCTGATCCTGCTCTGCTCCGGCGCGGCGGCGACATGGGCGCACCACGCTCTGGTCCATGAGAACAACCGCCAGGACCTCAAGAACGGGTTGTGGCTGGCCATCGTGCTGGGGGTGATCTTCACCTTCTTCCAGGCCTATGAGTACAGCCACGCGGCCTTCGGTTTCGCAGGTAACATCTACGGCGCGAACTTCTTCATGGCGACGGGTTTCCACGGCTTCCACGTGATCATCGGCACGCTGTTCCTGGCAGTCTGCCTGATCCGTGCCTATGCGGGCCACTTCACGCCGGAAAAGCATGTCGGCTTCGAGGCCGCCGCCTGGTACTGGCACTTCGTTGACGTGGTCTGGCTGTTCCTGTTCGCCGCGGTCTACGTCTGGGGCGGCTGATTTTCTGACACAGAAAATCGACAAAATTTTTGGTAAAAATTTTTCGGCGCGGGGGGCAACCCTCGCGCTGCGTCGTTGAGGTAAGGCTTCCATGATCAAACGCATGATCTTTCCACTGCTGCTCGGGCTCGCGGGGTGCGCGATCCTGATGTCGCTGGGGCTCTGGCAGGTGCAGCGGCTCGATTGGAAAGAGACGATGCTGGCCGAGATCGACGCCCGCATCGCCGCCGCGCCGGTGGCCGTCCCGGCCACGCCCGACCCGCAGGCCGACCGCTTCCTGCCCGTCACCGCCACCGGCACCATCGGCGCGGAGCGCCTGCGCATCCTTGTGAGCCAGAAGAAGATCGGCGCGGGTTACCGGATCATCTCGCCCTTCATGACGGAAGACGGGCGCACCATCCTGCTCGACCGGGGCATCCTGCCGATCCAGGCGGAGCTGCCCGCGCCGCCCGCAGGCCCCGTCACCGTGCAGGGAAATCTCCATTGGCCCGACGAGGTCGATGACTATACGCCCGAGCCGGATCTGGGCCGCGACATCTGGTTCGCCCGTGACGTGCCGCGCATGGCGGACGCGCTCGGCACCGAGCCGGTCCTGCTGGTCCTGCGCGCATCCGAGCCCGCAAGCCCCGCCATCACGCCCTTGCCCGTCAGCCGCGCGGGTATCCCCAATGACCATCTATCCTACGCCGTGACATGGTTTTCGCTGGCGGTGATATGGTTTGGGATGACAGTCTTTTTGCTTTGGCGTATCAGGCAGCGGACCGTTTGAAGGAACACCCCATGCGCTACATCTCGACCCGCGGCAAAGCCCCTGTGCTGAGCTTCGAGCAGGCGATGCTCACCGGCCTCGCCCGCGACGGGGGGCTTTACCTGCCCGAGACGATCCCGACGCTGGATGCGGACGCCATTCGCGCGATGCGCGGTGCGACGTATGAGGACGTCGCCTTTACTGTGATGAAGCCCTTCATCGGCGACACCTTCACCGACGCCGAGTTCCGCGAGATCATCGCGTGCGCCTATGCGGGCTTCGGCCACGACGCCCGCGCGCCGATGGTGCAGCTTGGACCCAACCACTTCCTGCTGGAGCTGTTCCACGGGCCGACCTTGGCCTTCAAGGACTTCGCCATGCAGATGATCGGGCAGATGTTCCAGAAGGCGCTGAGCCGTTCGGGCGAGCGGGTGACGATCGTCGGCGCAACCTCGGGCGACACGGGTTCTGCCGCGATCGAGGCGTTTCGCGGCCTTGATGCGGTCGACGTCTTCATCCTGTTCCCCAATGGCCGCGTCTCCGACGTGCAGCGCCGCCAGATGACGACCCCGTCCGAGGCCAATGTGCACGCGTTGGCGGTCGAGGGCGATTTCGACACCTGCCAGGCGGCCGTCAAAGACATGTTCAACGATTTCGACTTCCGCGACGGCGTGCGGCTGGCGGGCGTGAACTCGATCAACTTCGCCCGCGTGCTGGCGCAGGTGGTCTACTATTTCACCTCCGCCGTGTCGCTGGGCGCGCCGGACCGCACGGTCAGCTTCACCGTGCCCACGGGCAATTTCGGCGACATCTTCGCAGGCTACATCGCCAAGCAGATGGGCCTGCCGATCGAGACGTTGGTGATCGCCACGAACCAGAATGACATCCTGCACCGCACGCTGGAGACGGGCGCCTACACGACCGAGGGCGTGAAGCCGTCAATCAGCCCGTCGATGGACATTCAGGTCAGCTCCAACTTCGAGCGGGCGTTGTTTTACGCCTACGAGCAGGACGGCGCGGCGGTGGCCGCCGAGATGGATAGCCTGAAAGCCACGGGCGAGTTCAAGGTAAGCCAAGGCGCCTACGAGGCGCTGAAAAGCACCTACGCGTCGGGCCGGGTCAGCGAAGCGCAGACATCGGCCATGATCACCCGCGCGCAGGCCGAGATGGGCGAGCTGCTCTGCCCGCACTCCGCCGTGGGTGTCCACGTGGCCGAGGCGCATCTGGGCGCGACACCTATGGTCACTCTCGCCACCGCGCACCCCGCGAAATTCCCCGCCGCGGTCGAGGCCGCGTCGGGGCACCACCCGGCGCTGCCGCCGCGCATGGCGGACCTGTTCGACAAGCCCGAGCGCATGACCGAGCTGCCCGGCGATGTCGAGGCGATCAAGGCGGTGATCCGCGAACGGATCGGCGCATGACCCAGGCCTTGCACACCCTGCCAAACGGCTTTCGCATCGTGACGGAGCATATGCCGGGGCTCGAAAGTGCCTCCATCGGCATCTGGGTTAACGCGGGCGGACGCCATGAGCGGGCCGAGCAGAACGGCATCGCGCATTTCCTCGAACACATGGCCTTCAAAGGGACCGAGCGGCGCTCGGCCTTGCAGATCGCCGAGGCCATCGAAGACGTGGGCGGCTATATCAACGCCTACACCTCGCGCGAGGTGACCGCATATTACGCCCGCGTGCTGAAGGATGACGTTCCGCTGGCAATGGACGTGATCGGGGACATCCTGCGCAACCCGGTCTTTGACACCCGCGAGATCGAGGTCGAGCGCGGCGTGATCCTGCAGGAAATCGGCATGTCGCTCGATACGCCCGACGACATCATCTTCGATTGGCTGCAAGAGGCGGCCTACCCGGGCCAGCCCATCGGGCGCACGATCCTGGGGCCGAGCGAGCGGGTGCGCAGCTTCTCGCGCGCGGACCTGTCCGGGTTTGTTTCCGAACACTATGGCCCGCAGAACCTGATCCTGTCGGCGGCGGGCGCGGTCGATCACGACATGATCGTGCGCATGGCCGAAGAGATGTTTGGCGACATGACCGCCGGGGTCGCGCAGCCGACCGAGGGCGCGCGCTTCGCCGCGGGCGAGCGGCGCGAGATCAAGGCGCTGGAGCAGGCCCATTTCACCCTCGCGTTGGAAGCCCCGGGCTACCGCGACGATGATTTCTACACCGCGCAGATCTTCGCCTCGGCCTTCGGCGGCGGCATGTCATCGCGGCTGTTCCAGGAGGCGCGCGAGAAGCGGGGCCTGTGCTATTCGGTCTACGCCTCCATCGGCAGCTATTCCGACACAGGCATGATGACGGTCTATGCGGGCACCTCGGACGAGGACATCGCTGGCCTGGCGGAGATCACCGTGGACGAGCTGAAGCGCGCCGCAGACGATATGTCGGATGCCGAGGTCGACCGCGCCCGCGCGCAGATGAAAGCGGGGCTGTTGATGGGGCTGGAAAGCCCGTCGTCGCGCGCGGAGCGTCTGGCGCGGCTGGTCGGCATCTGGGGGCGTGTGCCCCCCCTGTCGGAAACGGTTGAGAAGATCGACGCGGTCAATACCGGCGACGTGCGCGCCTTTGCCCAGCGGCTTGCGGGCGCGCGGGCTGCCATGGCGCTTTACGGTCCGGTCGAGGCTGCGCATTCGCTGGATTACGTGACGCGGAGACTGGCCGCCTGATGCTGAAGCGCAAACGCAAGGTCCGCATCGAGACAGAGCGCATGACCCTGCGCCTGCCCCAGCACGGCGATTACCGCGCGTGGGCCGCGCTGCGGCAGGCGTCGATCGAGTTTCTGACCCCGTGGGAGCCGTCCTGGGCGGTCGATCACCTCACCCGCAAGAGCTTCACCAACCGGGTCTATTGGGCGCAGCGCTCGGTGGCCAATGGCAACGCGGTGCCGGTCTTCATGGAACGCCGCGACGACCGCGCGCTGCTGGGCGCGATCACGCTCGACAATATTCGCCGCGGCCCGGCGCAGGCGGGCACGCTGGGCTACTGGATCGGCGAGACCTACGCGCGGCAGGGCTACATGCGCGAAGCCATCCTCGGGCTGGTGCATTACGCGTTCACCTCGCTCGATCTCAGCCGGATCGAGGCCGCTTGCCTGCCCGAAAATACCGCCTCCCGCGGGGTGCTGGAGAAGTCCGGCTTCAAATACGAAGGCGTTGCGCAAAGCTACCTGCAGATCAACGGGCGGTGGCGCAACCATGTGCTGTTTGCCAATTTGCGCAGCGACCGGCGCGGAAAAACCGACGTCGGGTAGGCGGAAGCGGCGGGATTTGAGTATTTTTGCCAAAACGAAGCCAGAATTGATTTGCCAGACCCGGCTCGGCGCTTAACCTTAACCCCATGCGGTGGGTTCTTCTCTTTCTTCTTCTTCCGATGATGGCCGCGGCACAGGATCGCCGTCCCAGCCATTGCATTGCCCTAGCCGATGCGCCGGGCATCGAATATGTGCACCGCGCGGCGTTTGGCGACGCGCTGGAGGAATACTCCGTCCGGCTGAACTACGTGGCCCATGCGACCTTCCTTCTGGAAACGGCGGGCGGGCTTTCCGTGGCCACCGATTACACCGGGTTTCTGGGCAGCGTTGATTTCGTGCCGACTGTCGTCACGATGAACCACGCCCATGACAGTCATTGGACGGCCCTGCCGGACGAGCGCATCCCCCATGTGTTGAAAGGCTGGGGCGACGGGCGTACGCCCAATGAGCATCACCTTGATCTGGGCGAGATGCTGGTGCGCAACGTGCCCACGGATATTCGCAATCAATACTCCGGCGGGGTCGAGAAATACGGCAACTCCATCTTCGTCTTCGAGGTGGCGGGGCTCTGCATCGGCCATCTGGGCCACCTCCACCACATGCCCGATGATGCGCAGTTTGCGGCCCTTGGGCGGCTCGACGTGGTGATGGCCCCGGTCGATGGCGGGCTGACGCTGGATCTGCCTACGATGATCGAGGTGCTGACGCGCTTGCGCTCGTCGGTGGTGATCCCGATGCATTACTGGGGCGACGCGTCCTTGCGCGAATTTGTCAGCGGCATGTCCCAGCAGTTCGACATCGAGCGGCGCGGCGGCTCGTCGATCGAGCTGTCCCTGCGCACCCTGCCGCAACGCCCCACGGTGATCACCCTGCGACCGGCCTATCTGCGCGCGAGCGGCGAGTAGTTGTCCTTCCCCCGGGCGCGCGCGATAAGGCGGTCATGTTGAATTCTGTGACAGACGCGTTCCGCGCGGATTTGAAAGCGAGGCTGCCCGCGGCGGCCTTTCGCGACCTGACCCCAAATTATCTTGAAGAGCCCCGCGGCCGCTATGCGGGGGGCGACGGTTTTCTGATCGCGCCGGGTTCGACCCAGGAGGTCGCCGCGGTCGTGAGCGCCTGCGCGAGCGCGGGCGTGGGCATTATCCCCTATGGCGGCGGCACTGGGCTGGTCGGCGGCCAGATCGCCGAAGATGGCCCGGTCCCGGTGATCCTGTCGCTCGAGCGCATGACCGCGATCCGGGAGGTCTGGCCGGACGAGAATGTCATGGTGGCCGAAGCGGGCGCGATCCTGTCTTCGGTGCAAGACGCGGCGGATGCTGTGAACCGGCTGTTTCCGCTCTCGCTCGCCTCGGAAGGCTCGGCGCGGATTGGCGGCAACCTTGCGACCAATGCGGGCGGGGTGAACGTGCTGCGCTACGGCAACGCGCGCGATCTGTGCCTGGGCGTCGAGGCGGTGCTGCCCGACGGCTCGATCCTGCGCGGGCTGTCGCGGCTGAAGAAGAACAACACGGGCTATGACATGCGCCACCTGCTGGTGGGGGCGGAGGGCTCTCTTGGCATCATCACCGCAGCATCGCTGCGGCTGTTCCCCAAGCCGCAGGCCGAAGGCGCCGCGCTGATGGTCGTCCGCGACCCGGAAGCGGCGCTGTCGCTTCTGGCGCTGGCGGGCGATCTGCTGGGCAGCCAGGTGTCGGCCTTCGAGCTGATGCACCGGCAGGGCTTGGATTTTCTGGCGGAGGTCGGACCAGAGGTCCGCGCGCCGTTCGAGGCGCCGCCGGAATGGATGGTGCTGGTTGATCTGGGCTGTTTTGCGGGCGTCGACCCAGCGGAAGCGCTGGAGCAGCTGTTTGCGGAAGCCGCAGAGCGCGATCTTGTGAGCGACGGCGTCATCGCGCAATCCGAGCAGCAGCGGCGGGATTTCTGGGTGATCCGTGAAAGCATCCCCGAGGCGAACCGGCGCATCGGCTCGGTCTCGTCCCACGACATCTCGGTGCCCGTGGGCCGCATCCCCGACTTTATCGCGCGCGGCGGGCAGGCGCTGGCCCAAGTTGGCGATTTCCGGATCAACTGCTTTGGCCATGTGGGCGATGGGAACCTGCATTACAACGTTTTCCCGCAGCCCGGGAAGACCCGCGCCGATCACGAGCATCAGCGTGGCGCGGTCAAGCGCGTCGTTCATGATCTGGTGGCCGAAATGGACGGCTCGATCTCCGCGGAGCACGGCATCGGGCGGCTGAAGGTCTACGATCTGAACCGATACGGCGACCCGGCAAAACTCGCGGCAATGCGCGCGATCAAGGCGGCGCTGGATCCCAAGGGGATCATGAACCCGGGCGCGGTGGTGGGGTAGAAGCCGCGTCGACGCGGCTTCACCTCACCCGAGATAGAGCGCGCCCAAAGCCAGGCAGGCCGGGACGGTCTGCACATAGAGGATGCGCCGCGACGCGGTCGCGGCTCCGAATACCCCGGCCACGGCGACGCAAAGCAGGAAAAACGTGGCCACGTTCACCTGCCACGCAGGTGTCCCAATGAGCAAGGCCCAGATCAGCCCCGCGGCCAGAAAACCGTTATAGAGCCCCTGATTGGCGGCCATTGCTTTCGTCGGCTCGAATAGGTCGCGTGGGAAGCTGCGGAAAATTCTCGGGCCACGGCTTGTCCAGGCGAACATCTCGAACCAGGCGATATAGAGATGCAGCAGGGCGATCAGCCCGATCAGGACCGTGGCGAGCAGAGGCATTGGCGCGGGGCCTTTAAACAGGGGACAGGCCCGCAGTAGACCCGCGCCATCCCGCTTTGTAAATGCCGCTCAGGCGCCCTCGAACTGGCAGAGCGCGTGGACCTCCTGGCCCATCGCCTCCAGCTTGGCGCGTCCGCCAAGCTCTGGCAGGTCGATGATGAAGCCGCAGCCGACCACCTCGGCCCCCAGCTTCTCGATCAGTTTGATGCCGGCCTCGGCGGTGCCACCCGTGGCCAGCAGGTCGTCGATCAGCAGCACCTTCTCGCCAGGCTGCAGGCTGTCATCATGAAGCTCCACGGTCGCTTGGCCATATTCCAGCTGGTAGTCCTGCTCGATCGTGCTGCCCGGCAGCTTGCCCTTCTTGCGGATCGGCACAAAGCCCACCGACAGCTGATGCGCAATCGCGCCGCCCAGGATGAAGCCGCGCGCCTCCAGCCCTGCCACCTTGTCGAAGCGCTGCCCTGCATAGGGGTGCAGCAGCTGGTCGATAGCCATGCGGAAGCCGCGCGGGTCCAGAAACAGCGTGGTGACGTCCCGGAACATGATCCCCTCATGGGGGAAGTCAGGGATGGTGCGGATGTAGTCTTTGACCTGCATTGGGGCTCCGGAGTTGAACAGCACCAAACCCGGATACCCCAAGGGCGCGCGTGGCGCTAGCCCAGGCTGGCGGCCTGCACATGCATCCAGTCGAAGTTGCGCACACGGCCCAGCGAGGTCCAGCCGTTCCGCTCCCAGATTTCCCAGAAGTCGGTGCAGTCGGGATGGGCGAAGCTGGCGCGGCCGCGGCCCCATTTCAGGCGGTTGCGCTCCGGATCGAAGTCGATGGCGATGCCCCAGGAATGGGTCGACCATTTCGAGCCGCCGCGCATCTTGCGCGGGTTGTAGTCGCCACCGAACAGATCGAAGCCCAGCCGGGTGATCTCGGCCAGCCCGTACTGCTCATGCACGCGCTCGACGATCTCGCCGAGGCTGTCGGCGACCTTCTCGTGGACCTTGAAGCCCGAGCGGCGCTGGCTCTTGTTCCACGCGATCTTCAAGGGCCAGGGGCAGGGCACCGAGACCAGCTTGGGCGAGCGCCCGCCGGGGATGCCGTGGGGCCCATAGAACGACGTCATCTCGGACTGTTTGCAGAATTTGAACTTCTCGGGCTTGGCGGGCTCCACATCGCGCCATGCATGCACGAAGCCCGATTTCAGCTTCTCTTCGAGCGCGTCCGCGGCCCAGGCGGTCTGCGGCCCCCAGAACCCGTCCACGGTGCCCGCATCCACGTCATTGGCGTGGCAATACATCTGCAGGAACATGATCGTCTGGCGCTTGCCATTGTGGCGGTCCCATCCCGCGGGCGGCGTGCCGCCGATCTGCGGGATGCCCTTCTTGACGGCGGCGTGGGTCTTGGGGCCACGGTCCCCATCGATACGGCCAGAATAGTGGCCCATGTCTTTCAGCTTGCTTTGAACAAGTTTGATGGCTGCGCTGTCCATGCGAAAAATCCCCTTGTTGAAAAATCTACCCTCAGGTGGGCCTGAGTTTACGCTAGGGAAGCGAGTCTCGGGTGTGAAATCGTAAAACGCTGAAAACGCAAGAAAAACATAGCCGAACGGCGCCCGGCGTCACACTTTTCTCACAAGGGGGATGGCGCGGCCTGTGCTATGATGAGCGCACAGCACACATACCTTTTTCTTTCAGGAGTTTGACCAATGCGCCTTTTGACTGTGGCCCTCCTGGGCCTGTTAGCCGCCAGTTTTTCCGTCGCCGCCGCAGATTGCCCGGAGGGGTATTACAATTGCGGTGGGAACCTCTGCTGCCCGAAATGAGGGCGGTGTCATGAAAAACAAACTGATCTTTTACCCGCTGGTGATCTTCGGCTCGGCGCTGCTGATCGCCTTTACCGCGAGCCATTTCCTGACGGTGAGCTTTGACGACGTGCTCTACCACAAGCGCCACGTGAACTCGGACCGGCTGAACGCGCCGTGGCCCGGCAAGGCCTATGCCTTCTACAAGCCCACCGGCCAGTTCGAGGCGACACCTTTGTGTTCGCTGGAGATGGCGGATCTTCAGATCGACAAGGACAAGGTGACCTTCCACGCGCAAAACACCGTGGGCAAGCAATTCTCGCAGGCCCTGAGCTACGTGATGACCGCGTCCGGCATGAGCAAGGAAGAGACCTCCTACCAGGTTTATTCTGTCTCGCTGGACCTGCCGCTGGAGAAGAGCTTTACCAGCACCGGCGAGGCGAAATTCCTCGAGTATTGCCAGGATCGGGTCGCGGAAAAGGCCGCCGATACCGACTACGTCGTCTATCAGGTGGAGAACGCCTATTTCGACTTCGACACCGAGACCGGGCACAACGAGTGGAAGATGGTGTCCTTCAAGCCCAAGCCGGTGATCTTCGTGCGCTGCGAGCCGGGCGCGCCGGACAACCCGCCGCAATGCGACAATGAGTTGCTCGACTACCGCGCGGCGAACTGGGTGACCAAGGTGAAGTATATGCTTGGGCTGATCTCTATCTCCTGACCCCGGGCGGTGGCAGACTTTCGAGGAAAGTCTGCGGCCAAAGTCTCGCGGAGACTTTGCGTGCGCCAGGGACCCGGGGATGCGTGCCCGCTTTCAGCCAAGCACCCGGCCCGCCACCGCGTCGAGCTTGGCCACCATCGCCGGGTCGCGTGCGTCGGGCTGGGTGATCAGCGCAAATTCCAGCGCGCGGTCGCAGCCATGGGGGCAGGGCGCGCGCGCGGCTCCGAGCAGTCCGGGCAGCAGCGCCACCATATCGCGGGCATGGGCCGCGTTGCCCATCAGCGTCGCGATGATCTGCGTCACATCCACCTCGCCATGGTCCGGATGCCAGCTGTCATAATCGGTGATCATCGCGACCGAGGCGTAGCAAAGCTCCGCCTCGCGGGCGAGCTTCGCCTCGGGCATGTTCGTCATGCCGATCACGTCCGCGCCCCAGCTTTCGCGGTACATCTTGCTTTCCGCCAGGGTCGAGAATTGCGGGCCCTCCATCGCCAGATAGGTGCCGCCCTTATGAACGGTCACGCCCACCTCCTTGGCTGCTGTCAGGCAGGCCTCGCCCAGCCTTGGGCAGGTCGGATGCGCGACCGAGACATGGGCCACCAAACCTTGCCCGAAGAACGACTTCTCGCGCGCAAGCGTGCGGTCAATGAACTGATCGACAACGACAAAATCCCCCGGCGCCATCTCTTCGCGAAACGAGCCGCAGGCCGAGACCGAGATCACATCCGTCACTCCCAGCCGCTTCAGCGCGTCGATATTGGCGCGGTAGGGCACGGTCGTTGGCGAATGCACATGCCCCCGCCCGTGGCGTGGCAGGAAGGCCATCTTCACGCCCCCCAACGTACCCGTCAGGATCGCATCCGACGGTGCGCCCCAAGGCGTGTCGACGTTTTGCCATTCGGCCCCCTCGAGCCCCTCGATGTCATAGAGGCCAGAGCCGCCGATTACGCCGATGTAAGTGTCTGTCGTGGGGTCTGCCATGGGGGAGCCTTTGCCTGATCAATGGGTCGTCGCCCGTCATATTGGCGCAAGGTTACCCGGATGAAAATGCACCGTTCGGTGGGGGCGGTTGGTTTTCTGTTCTTTGCCCGGAATCAAGCGCGTTAGCGCGCCGGGCATCGCCAGACCGCCCGACAGGGCTGGCGATTTGGCAAGCTTGGGCGCACAGCAATCCTTGAAGATGTACTTTGCAACCATAAAGCGCTTTAGCGGTACCCTGGGATCGCCACCCCGCGGTCTGGCGCTAGCCTGTCAGGTGACTCGCCGTTAAGGAATGTCAGGTATGCGCAAGTATTCCGTGCAATCCCCGACTGCGTGCGCTAACAGGCCCGCGACCAAGCGAACAGACCAGACCCAAACATAAGGCATAGGCGTGACTGACACGATTATGGCGAAGCTCGCCCGTAACCCGATCCTCAACGACCTCAACATGGCGCCCACCGGCCCGCTGGGGGCCGCGCGCTGGCGGATCGAGATTCTGTCCGGCCTGACCGTCGCGCTGGCTCTGGTGCCCGAGGCGGTGGCCTTTGCGTTTGTCGCGGGCGTGCACCCGCTGGTGGGGCTCTATGCGGCCTTCATCGTGGGGCTGATCACCGCCTGCATCGGCGGGCGTCCGGGCATGATCTCGGGCGCGACCGGCGCGCTGGCCGTGGTGATGGTATCGCTCGTGGCGCAGCACGGGGTCGAATACCTGTTTGCGACCGTGATCCTGATGGGCCTCATGCAGATCGCGGCGGGCGTGTTCAAGTTGGGCAAGTTCATCCGTCTGGTGCCGCACCCGGTGATGCTGGGCTTCGTCAATGGCCTCGCCATTGTTATTTTCCTGGCGCAATTAAGCCAGTTCCAGATCCCCGGTACGGCCGAGGCGGGCGGCGGCCACGGCATGGCGAGCGGCGAGTGGATGACCGGCATGCCACTGGCGATCATGCTGGTGCTGACCGTGCTGACCATGGCCATTATCTGGGCCACGCCCAAGATCACTTCTGCCGTGCCGGCGCCTTTGGCGGGGATCGGGATCGTCGCGATCCTCGTGATTGCGTTCGGCATCGATGTGCCGCGCGTGGGCGATCTGGCCTCTATCTCGGGCGGGCTGCCGCCGTTCCACATCCCGTTCAGCTTCGGGGCCGAGGGCGGCACGGGGCTCTATGGCGACATGCTTGCGCCGTTCAATCTGGAGACGCTCTGGATCATCGCGCCCTACGCGCTGATCCTGGCCGCCATTGGCCTGATCGAGAGCCTTTTGACGCTCAACCTCGTGGGCGAGATCGTCAACAAGCGCGGCGGTGCGTCTCAGGAATGCGTGGCCCAAGGTGTGGCCAACACCGTAACGGGTTTCTTCGGCGGCATGGGCGGCTGCGCCATGATCGGCCAGTCGATGATCAACGTGAAATCCGGCGGCCGCACCCGGATCGCAGGTATCGCCGCGGCGCTGTTCCTGCTGGCCTTCATCCTGGTGGCCTCGCCCCTGATCGAGCAGATTCCGCTGGCCGCGCTCGTGGGCGTTATGTTCATGGTGGTGATCGGCACCTTCGCGTGGAACTCGTTCAATATCATGCGTAAAGTGCCGCGCATCGACGCTTTCGTGATCGTGCTGGTGACCATCACGACCGTGATGTACGACCTCGCGATTGCGGTGGTGGTCGGCGTGATCGTCTCGGCGCTCGCCTATGCCTGGCAAAATGCCACTCGCATTCACGCCAAGACCTATGACACGCCGGAGGGCGCGAAGGTCTACCAGGTGCAAGGTCCGCTGTTCTTCGGCTCTGCCGAAGGGTTCGCCGAGCTCTTCACCCCGCGCGAGGATCCGTCGCTGGTGGTGATCGACTTCGCCGACAGCCGGGTGGCGGATCAGTCCGCGCTGCAGGCCATCGAGGCGATTGCCGCGAAATATGAAAGCGAAGGCAAAACCGTCCAGCTGCGTCACCTGTCGCGTGACTGCCACGACCTTCTGACCAAGGCGGGCCAGCTGATGATCGACAGTGACGACGATCCCGATTACGCGATTGCGGTGGATTACTCGGTCAAGACCGGCGTGATGGCGGGTGGCCACTAGGCGCGCAAAATTTTTGGGAAAAATTTTGGCCAAAACTCTTTGTAAGAGTTTTGCGCCCGGCCCGAAAGCTGCGCGCGGTGGTATAAGACAAGGTTAACGCCACTGCGGTAGAACCCCGCCCATCGAATTCGGTACATAGCTTGTGGACACAGGGGCGCTTCCCGCGCCCGATCCGTCTCCGCGCATGCGTATGAACAGGATATCGGGGGTGACGCCCCGATCTGGCCCCACATCCCGGCGGGCCCGCCTTTTCAGCTTTCGATGTGACAGCGCACCTTTCCAGTCAGAGACGCTTGATCCCTGCCGAGCTTGCTGTCGCGCGGGTCGCGGGCTCTGTGGTCGAAGGATGCGCGGCGTGTGGCAGGCTCATGTCTCGCCGGGGCGGGTCAGGCTGAAGACGTCTTTCACATAGGTGTAGTCCTTGTACCCAAGCCGCGCGAGCGGCTGGTAGCGGGTCACATCGAATCTTCCGTCCACAAGGCAGTCGTCGCGCAGATGCACGCCGGTGACCTCGCCGAAGACGGCGAAGTTCGCCTCGCCCGGCAGCTGCACGATCTGGGTCAGTTTGCATTCCAGATTGGCCGGCGCGCCCACCACGCGGGAACACGCGATGGTGTCGCACTCCGCACGCCCGATCTCGGCCTTGTCGAACTCGTCGACCTCCCGCGCCCACGGGCCGGAGGTCACGTTCATCACGTCGCGCATCGCGTACTCCACCACATTCACGCAGAACACGCCGGTGTCGCGGATGTTGGCGACGCTGTCCTTGGTGTCGCCACGGTCATCCTTGGCCGAGGTCGAGGCGAACATCACCTGCGGCGGCACATAGGCCACCGCATTGAAGAAGGAGTAGGGCGCAAGGTTCTCGGACCCGTCCGCGCCACGGGTGGAAATCCAGCCGATGGGGCGCGGCGAGATCACCGCGTTGAACGGGTTGTGGGGCAGGCCGTGGCCGTCTTCGGGGCGGTAGAACATAAGCGGGGCTCCATCTGTGGTTGCCCAAGGGGTAGCGCCATGTAGGATGCGCGGAAAGGGCAAAATCGGGCGCGTGGGCAATGGAGTTGAGGCGGGAGCAGCCGCAGGATTGGTGGGAGGTCGAGGCGCTCTATGACCTGACCTTTGCGCCGGGCCGCACGGCACTGTCGTCCTACCGTCTGCGCGAAGGGCCCCCCGTGGCCGAGCTGTCACTGGTCGCGCGCGATGCGGACGGCATCCTTGGCGGCGCGATCCGGTATTGGCCGGTGTCGGTCGGCGGCGCGCCAACCCTGTTGCTCGGCCCCGTCGCGGTGCACCCGACGCGGCAGGGCGAAGGTCTGGGCGGAGCGCTGATCCGCGATAGCCTGGCCCGCGCGCGCGAGCTCGATTGGGCGCGGGTGCTTTTGGTGGGTGATGCGCCTTATTACGGAAAATTCGGCTTTTCCCGGCAGGACGGCGTGACGATGCCAGCCCCAACGAACCCCGCGCGGGTGCTTGGTCTGGCGCTTCAATCAGACGCTTGGAATGGAGTTTCGGGGAAAGTCGTGAAAAAAAATATTTATTGAATTCAGCGGGTTGCATAGAAAACTCTTGAGCCCACATCTTTATTTTCATCGGCTCCGGGAACGCTTTTCAAGCTTGTGCGGTTTCCTCGTCATACCTGCCACGACGGCAGGCCAGAATTAGGATACATGAGGACCGATATGAAACATTTCTTCGCAACCACCGCCCTGATCGCCGCGCTGAGCGCCCCCGCTTTTGCTGACGGCCATGGCCAAGTCCAAGCCGCCCTGGAGCAAATGGGCTTTGAAGCCGATGCATCGAAACTGAGCGCGTCTGAGCGTGGCCAGCTTGAGCTGCTGCTGAACGGATCCGACATGAGCCCCGCCGCACGTCAGGGCCAGATCGAGCAGATCCTGACCGACGCAGGGGCAATGTCTGCTCCGACCGCGGGCGACACGTCGATGTTGCAGGCCCAGCTCGACCAGATGGGTATCGCGGCAGACGCTTCCACGTTGACCGGTGCGCAGGTTGCACAGTTGGAGCTGATCTTGAACGGCTCGAACGCCAGCCCGGCCGCGAAGCAGGGCCGTGTCGAACTGATCTTTGAAGGCGACAACGCGATTTCGCTGTCGTCGAACAACGGTCGCATGGCGGTTGACATGTCGATGAACTCCCTGCGCAACCAGGTGTCGAACACGCTTGAAGGTTCTGGCGTTGACTGCGACGTCTATGCATTGTCCGACGAACAAGTGACCCAGCTATACGTGGCCGTGACCTCTTCGATGTCGTCGGGTGACGCGATCCAGGCGGCACGTTCGGCCTGCATGTAGTACGCGAATAAGCCATGACATTCGGCCGCTTCCCATATTTGGGGAGCGGCCTTTTTTATTTGTGTGACCATTTCGGCGCGAAACCCCGGGAAAATATTGATAAATGCGTCCGCCGCCGCCATCTAGATAGGGCGAAGGAGTGACCTTATGAGCGAGACCATTCTGCCCCCACCGATCAAGGCCGACCCGCCTGTCGAGGCCCAGATCGCGGCTTTGGCGCGCAGGTATCGCGGGGCGCGCGGGCTTGGGCTTCGCCTGATGGGCACGCTGGGGGCGCAGGCGGAAACCCTGCTGGACCGTCTGCCTCATTCGGCGCGCAGCGGGCTTGATGCCGCGACGATGCGCGCGCTGGAGTTGAGCTTTTCGGCCGCGCATGCCTCGCGCGGCACGGTCCCCGATACCGGACAATGGCTGACCCGGGCTTTGACTGCGGGCACCGGGGCGGCGGGCGGTTTTGGCGGTTTGCCATCGGCTCTGGCAGAGCTGCCGCTGACCACAACGGTGATGTTGCGCGCGATCCAGGGAATTGCGGCGGAACACGGGTTCGACCCGTCCCACGATGACACCCGCGCGGAATGCCTGCAGGTCTTCGCCTCGGCCGGGCCGCTCGAGGAGGACGACGGCACCGACCTGAGCTTTCTGACCCTGCGCATGACGGTCAGTGGGACAACCATGCAGGCGCTGCTCAAGCAGGTGGCCCCCAAACTGGCGTTGGTTCTGGGGCAGAAGCTGGCCGCGCAGACGGTGCCGGTTCTTGGTGCGGTGACCGGCGCTGCGATCAATTACACCTTCACCAGCTACTATCAGGAAATGGCCCATGTGAGCTTCGGTCTGCGCAAGCTGGCCGAGGAAACCGGGACCGATCGCGCGCAGCTCATCGCCGAATTTCGCACGCAAGTCTCAAAGCGCGCTTAACCATGATCGAATTGTTAACTATTTGTTAAGCCTCTTGCGCTCTGATGGAAGTTGCCGGGACATGCCAGCAGCATCCCCTACCCTCCCGGCGAGGATAGTGAGTTTTCCCCTACGGCGTTTTTCCCTGACGCTCACTAACAGCCCGTCTCGGTGATCTCTTCCGCCGGGGCGGGTTTCTCTTTGGGACCGCGCGCTCGCGCGATCACATCCGCCCCGTCAGCCAATCCATCACCGCTGGACGCACCGATTGCGCGCCGGACACCCGCGCGTCGTCGATCACCTGTTTCGCCTCCGCCAGGTCGACGCGGCGCAGCAGGCTCTTGACAGGCCCGATGGAGGCCGGGCGCATCGACAGCGACCGCATCCCCATAGCGGTGAAGCACAGCGCCTCGACCGGGCGGCCGGCATCTTCGCCGCAGAAACTGACCGGCACGCCTACATCGTCACAGCGCCCGACGATCTGCTCAAGGAAGGTCAGGAAGGACACGTTGAGCGTGTCATAGCGCTTGCGCACGCGCTCGTTCTCGCGGTCGGCGGCGAAGAAGAACTGCTTGAGATCATTGCCGCCGATAGAGATGAAATCCGCCATCTCGAAGAACTGCCGCGGGGCGAAGGCCAGCGACGGGGTCTCGAGCATCGCACCGACGGAGACGTCGGCGGGCAGGACATGGCCCAGCTTGTCCTCGCGCTCCAGCTCGTCGAGCAGGTGCTGGCGGGCATCGCGGAACTCGTCGAATTGCGCCACGAAAGGGAACATCACTTTCAGGGGCCGCCCGGCGGCCGCCCGGATCAGCGCCTGCAGCTGCATGCGCATCACGCCCTTTTTGTCGAGCGCCACGCGGATCGCGCGCCAGCCCAAGGCCGGATTCGGCTCTTCGGTGCGCTTCATGTAGGGCAGCACCTTGTCCGACCCGATATCAAGCGTGCGGAACACTACCGGTTTGCCCTTGGCCGCATCCATGACGGAGCCGTAGATCGCCGCCAATTCAGAGCGGCGCGGCACCCGGGATCGGGTCAGAAACTGCAGCTCGGTGCGAAACAAGCCGACCCCGTCGGCGCCGGAGCTTTCCAGCGAGGGCAGGTCAGCCATGAGCCCCGCATTCATGTGCAACGATATGGTCTCGCCGCACAGCGTGCAGGCGGGCTTGTCGCGGATCGAGGCGTAGCGCTCCTGCGCCTTGGTCTGCATCGCCATCTTGTCGCGGAAGGCGGCGGTGACGGTTTCGTCGGGGCGCAGATGCACCACCCCCTGATCGCCGTCGACCATGATGTGATCGCCATTGAGCGCCTCGGTCAGGATGCGCTTGGCGTTGATTACCAGCGGGATCGCCCAGGCGCGCGCAACGATGGCCGCGTGCGACCCGACGGAGCCTTCCTCCAGCACGATGCCGCGCAGCTTCTTGCCGTAATCCAGCAGCTCGCCGGGGCCGATATTCTTGGCCACCAGAATGGGTTTCTCCGGCATCTCGGCCCCGGTATCGCGGCCTTGGCCAGTGAGCAGTCGCAGCAGGCGGTTCGACAGGTCATCGAGATCATGCAGCCGCTCGCGCAGATACGGGTCGGGGACCTGTTCCATGCGCGCGCGGGTGGCGGATTGTTCTTTCTCGACCGCAGCCGCCGCGGACAGGCCCAGCGAGATGTCTTCCTCCATCCGCCGCACCCAGGAGCGGGAGTTGGCAAACATCCGGTACGCCTCGAGCACCTTGACCTGTTCCTTGTCCGCGCCGCGGCCCATGGCGCCGAGCATCTCGTCGACAGAGCTGCGCAGCGTGTCCATTGCCTCTTGCAGGCGCACCAGCTCGGCATGGGGGTCGTCTGCGATCGGGTTGGTGACGACGACGCGCGGCTCGTGCAGGAAGACGTGGCCCTCGGCGGCCCCTTCCTGCGCCGTCCCGCCGCGAAACAGGGCCTGCTGAGTGTGGCGCGCGCCCATGGCCGCGCCTTCGCCCTGGAACGCGCCCAGCTCGGCCATCTCTGCGATGACCATGGCGACGACTTCCAGCGCGTAGACCTCGTCTTCGGTGTAGGTGCGCGCGTCCTTGGATTGCACGACCAGCACGCCCAGCGTTTCACCCAGCCGCTGGATCGGCAGGCCGAGGAAGCTCGAAAAGATCTCCTCGCCCGTCTCCGGCATGAAGCGGAAGCCGCGGGCCTGCGGGGCGTCGGGGGTGTTGACCGGGGTCCTGGTGCGCGCGACGCGGCCCACAAGGCCCTCGCCGATGCGCATGCGGGTCTGGTGCACGGCCTCCTTGTTCAGGCCCTCGGTCGCGCACAGCTCTAGCGTCTCGGGGTCGCGGAACAGGTAGATTGAGCACACATCCGTGCCCATGCTTTCGGCAATGATCGAGGTGATGCGGTCAAGCCGTTCCTGCCCTGCGCCCTCTTGGGCCAAGGTATCCCGCAGCCGCCCCAGCAGCTTGCGGCTTTCGCTTTCCGATCTCTCGGGCAAATCCTTCGCCCCTCTCCCGTAGTCTCTTCCCCAAGCTATAGGCGGGATTGGCGGCGAAGGGGAGGGGGGAGTTGGTGCGAGGACCGACCCAGTCGGCCGAAACCCGCACGACTTGTGCAACGGCCAAATCGCTGTAAGGTAAGAGGGTCGCAATTACGCGGTGTGAAACGTCGAAGTATTTGAAATATGAATTTTGTTCCGGATCGGACGGACGATCCAATCAAGCTGCACATCCAACCCTTGGGCAGGATAGACCCGTTGGCGCCGCAGTTCGGACCCGACGCCAAACAGTCGGTGCCGGAAGGCCTGGTGCCGTACCTGTTTGAAGGCGACGCAGAGGGGGCCGCGTATCTGGTCCTTGATGGCGCGCATCTGAAAGGTGGGCTGCAAGAGCTGTTGGCGAATTCGGGCCTCGCGCATGCGTGCCTGCTGTCTGGCAAGGCGCAGGAAGAACAGTCGCTGACCGCGCCCTGGATCGTGCGCCTTGAGCGGGAAAACCGCTTCACCCGCGATGTGTTCACCCACGACCCACAGAAGGCCGCACCCTGGCATCTTTGGCGTCACGCGCCGGGGCTGCTGCTGCGCAGCCCGGCTGATCTGGACACGCTCCGGCGGCATTTCCGCAAGTTTCTGCGGATCGCGGATGCCGAAGGGAAGGCGTATTTTCTGCGCTTCTGGGAATGTGGGCCCTTGCTGGAATATCTGCGCCGGGCGGATCGTCCAAGCGAGATTGCCCGGATGTGGCTGCGTACCGCCACGGGCCATCCCATCGAGCTGATCCTGCCGATCAGCGGCTATTGCTACCACTGCACCGCGAACGGCCGCGAGAGCACCGGGGCGCCGCGTGGGACCCTGCAGTTGAGCGATCACGATGTATCGGCGCTTTATGATGGCACGTTACGAGCGCGGGCCTCGCGGATTTTGTACCGGATGGAGCGGTTCAACCCGGATGTGTTCGCGGATCTCGACCGCGAGGCGCTCATCATTCAGGCGATCGCGACGATCAAGCGGATGATCGGCTACCGCATCACCAGCGGCATTGAACTGGACCGCGCGGTCCGGCTTGAGGTGCTGCTGCGCATGCCTTTGGAGGCTTGGGACAAGAGCGGGAGGCTTCTTGCGATCCTCGGCTCGGATCTGCGCGAAAGCCGCAAGATGGATTTGGTGGAGGCCCATGTAGATGAGGTCTTTGCCGAGCCCATCGGCGCGTAGGAGGGGGGCAGGCCATGGAAACCTACACTGTTCAACCCGGCGACAGCCTGAGCGCCATTGCGCGCGAGGCGGGCGTTAGCCTGACCGATATGCTTAATGCAAACCCCGGCGTCACGGATCCCAGCCGCATCCGCGTGGGCCAAGAGCTGAACATGCCCGACGGATCGGCAGAGATGCCTGCGGCGGATGGCGGCGCGGACGACGCCTATACGGAGGCCGCGTGCAATTGCGAAGGGCCGGTATTCCTGCATTTCGACGGCTTCACGATGCGCCTCTACGAGGTCGATCCGAAGCTCAAGCCCGACCTCGATGCGGCCGCCGCCGGGGGCTATACCAGCTTTCTGAACTGGGTGAACGCGAACAAGGCGTCCGCGGATGTCCCGCTTCGGCTGTCGGAGGACGCGATGGCGGGCAAGATCAACTACAACTCCAGACGTCACGAGCACCTGTCCAATTTCGGTCCGACACCCCACGGGCTGTGGAAGCTGGACTTCACCCATTGGCGCGCGAGCGACCCGGACCCCAATGACGGACGGGTCGAGAACAATTCGCGCGGCAAGTTCACCCATCACAACCAAAACCTTGCGGACCGCGACCGGGTGGCCGTGAACAACTGGAATGTCGACATGGATTTCGGCTCCGGTGGGTGGGCGATTGCGCCGCTGAGCCTGCCCACTGGGATCGGCGGGCGCAGCGGCTTCGTGTTCCATGAGGACGCCAACGCGAACGGCTCTGCCGGCTGCCTGATCGTGGGATACCGCAAAATCCTGCCGTTTTACGACATTATCTTCCCGACGGTGACGATGGGCTTTGATACGGTCTACGTTTTGGTGGAGAATTACGACGAGGGGCGGCAGCGCCCCAACTGGACCCGTCACGGAACATCGGTGGACGAATGACCCGCACAACATGCCTTGCTTTGCTGCTTCTCGCAGGCCCCGCGCTCGCCAATGGTGACGGTCCGGACCTGAGCGCGCTCTACGCGGATGCCACCCTGGACCAGCCGATCTGCTACGCCGCAGAGGCTGAGCCCGATGGGGCGGAGCGGACCGTGACGCAATTGCAGCTGTCGCTGGTGCCTTATGGCGAAAGCTACAATGGCACCGCCAATGACAACGGCTTCGCCTTTACGCTGGATCTTGGCCTGTCCGGCACCCCGGATGAGATGCGCATCTACGGATGCTGCGATCAGGCGGGGTATTGCGGCACGGGGGAGGCCTGCGCGGATCAGCCGGTATTCCTGCGCATGGCAGAGGAGGGGCTGGAGGTTGACCTGTCGGCCTATCCCAAACGCGGCCCGTCCGCCACGCTGACGCCCGAGGCGGAGCGCCCCACAATCGGCGCGCAGGACGCGCGGTTCATGCTGGCGCCGGCGGCCTGTCCCAAGCCGTGATTGTCTGAATTCAGGTCAGGCCGCCTTGTCCAGCTCGAACGCGTCGTGGAGGGCCTGAACGGCAAGCTCCATATACTTGCGGTCGATCAGCACCGAGATCTTGATCTCGGAGGTGGTGATCACCTTGATGTTGATGCCCTCGGCCTGAAGGGCCTTGAACATCTGCGCGGCGACGCCCGCGTGGCTGCGCATGCCGATGCCAACGACCGAGACTTTGGCAACATCGGTGTCGGCCACCAGGTCGTGGTAGTTGATCTCACCCGACGCCTTGGCATCGGCCATCGCCTTCTCTGCGCGCACGACCTCGCTGACCGGGCAGGAGAAGGTCATGTCGGTGCGACCTTCCTCGGAGATGTTCTGCACGATCATGTCCACGTTGACGCCCGCCTCGGAGAGAGGGCCGAAGATGGCGGCGGCGATGCCGGGGCGGTCGGCCACCGAGATCAGCGTCATCTTTGCCTCGTCGCGCGAGTAGGCGACGCCTGAAACCACATTGCTTTCCACGATATCCTCCTCGTCGCAGACAAGAGTGCCCGCGTTGTCACTCATTTCCTCGAAGCTCGACAGCACCCGCAGGCGCACCTTGTAGCGCATCGCCAGCTCGACCGAGCGGGTCTGCAGCACCTTGGCGCCCAGAGAGGCCAACTCGAGCATCTCTTCGAACGCGATCTTTTCGAGCTTGCGCGCCTTGTCCTCGATCCGCGGGTCGGTGGTGTAGACCCCGTCCACGTCGGTGTAGATGTCGCAGCGTTCCGCCTCGAACGCGGCGGCGAAGGCCACGGCGGTTGTGTCGGACCCGCCCCGGCCCAGCGTCGTGATGCGGCCCTCGGGCGAGATGCCCTGGAAGCCCGCAACGACGGCGACCTTCATGCCCTCGGCAAATTTGGCGTCGAGATTGTCGGTCGGGATCTCTTCGATCCGCGCCGCGCCATGGGCGGAAGTGGTCTTCAGCGGCACCTGCCAGCCCTGCCAGCTGCGCGCGGGCACATCCATTTCCTGCAAGGTCAGCGCCATCAGCCCGGCGGTGACATTCTCGCCCGACGAGACGATGGCGTCATACTCGCGCGCGTCATAAAGCGGCGAGGTCTCGTTGACCCAGCCCACCAGCTCGTTGGTCTTGCCGGACATGGCGGAGACGATGACGATCACCTCGTAGCCTTTGGCCACCTCGACACCCACGCGCTTTGCGGCGCGGCGGATGCGATCGAGATTGGCCACCGAGGTGCCGCCAAATTTCATCACGAGACGGGGCATGCGAAAGGGTCCTTGCGAGTTCGCACGCCTCATACGGCCCGCCGCCGGGGAGGGCAAGGGCTCACGCCTCCGCGCGGACCTCCACGGCCAGGATCGTGGGCAGATGCCGGGCGATTTCGTGCCAGCTCTCGCCCTCATCGCGCGTGGCGAAGACAGAGCCGCTATTGGTGCCGAAATAGAGCCCTGCGGGCGTACGCGCATCGCCGGCCATTGCCTGACGCAGTACCGTGAAGAAGCAGGCCTCCTGCGGCAGGCCTGCGCGCTGCGCCTGCCAGCTGTCGCCGCCATCGGCAGACGTCCAGACGGCGCAGGCGGCATCGGGCGGGAAGCGCCCGGCGCTGTCGCCGTTGAGCGGCAGGGTCCAGATGCGCTGCGGATCGCGCGGGTGGACCCGGATCGGAAAGCCGAAGGTCGAGGGCAGCCCGTCGGTGATATCCTCCCAACTGCGCCCGCCATCGCCCGAGCGCCAGACCCCGTGGTGGTTTTGCTGGTAAAGCGTCTCGCCGCCGCCCGGCGCGCGCATCATGTTGTGCACGCAATGCCCGGTCTCACCGTCGCGGGGGGCTGCCGGGTGGTCATGGGCCACGCAGCTTTCGGCATTGGCGAGGCGGTTGCGCCGGGTCCAGGTGACACCGCCATCCTCGGTCGCAAAGACGCCCGCCGCGGAGATACCGATCCACAGCTTGTCTGGATCGTCCGGATCGGGGACGATCGTGTGCAGCACCAGGCCCGCCGCGCCGGGGTTCCAATCCTTGGCGGATGGGTGGTCCGTCAGGCCCTGCACCCGGCTCCATGTCGCGCCGCCATCGGTGCTTTTGAGAAGGCCCGCAGGCTTGGTGCCCGCATAGAGCACGCCGTGGGCGAAACTCAGCGACCAGACCTGATTGAAGTCGTCGCCGAAGGGCAGCGGCGCATCGGTCCATCCAATCATTTCCGCAAATTCGGGGTCGTTGGCGGCCCACTCGTCGGTTGTGCCTGTGGTGAGCCGGGTCAGCTGCCAGTTCGCGCCATTGTCGTCCGAGCGCCAGACGCCCGCACCTTCCCACTCGCTGCCGCCCGCAGCCCAGATCGCGCCCGTGTCCGGATCGCTTGCCATGTGGTTTATGGGCCAGCCGTTGCAATGCGGCCCCTCAATGCTCCACCCGTCGCGCGCCGCGTCGCCCCGCAGAATAAAGGCGCCCTTGGTCGTTCCCAAAAGCACGTCAATCGCCACGTCCCCCATCGCACTCTCTCCCGTCGTCTGGGCGGGAGTGTAGCACAACTTGCGCGCGATTTTGAGCTAGAACGGCATCTCCGTGCCATTCCACATCTCGAAACAACCGGTGGTGTCCATTGACAGCGCGTCAAAGCGGCTGATGAGACCGGTCGCGCTTTCCTCTTCCGAGATGTCCGCGTTGGAGCCGCCCATATCGGTGCGCACCCAGCCGGGGTGGTAGATGCCCACCGCGATGCCGTCCGGCTCCAGCGCAACGGCGAGGTTGCGGCCCAGGTTCAGCGCCGCGGCCTTGGAGGCGCGGTAGATCAGACCGTTGCCGCCCGCGCGCGCGCTCGATCCCATCTGCGAGGAGATGATCGCGATCTTGCCGCCGCGCGTGCGCAAGGCGGGCAGGGCGGCCTCGATCGTCAGGTAGACGCCGGTCACGTTCGTCGCAAAAGTTCGGGCCCAATCATCAGGCGCGTAGCCGTTCCCGATCTCGTGGCCCTTGTCGAGGTAGACGCCCGCGTTGCAGATCAGCAGGTCCAGCCCGTCGACCTGGCTCAAGGCGTTTTGCAAAGAGGCGGCGTCGGTCACGTCCGCGGCCACAAGATCGCCCTGCGGCTCACGCGCCGTGCCAGTCACCGTTTCGCCGCGCGCGCCCAGCTGTCTGTGCATCGCCGCGCCAATGCCGCGATTGGCCCCCGTGATAAAAATGTCCATGATTGTCCCCCTAATGGCCCATATCGGCCGGATTTTAGTTCGATTTTCGCCCGGTCGGACCGAAGGGCAGGGGCATCACTGGCACCCCGTCTTCGATCAGGGCCTTGGCCTCTTTCAGCTTCGCCTGGCCCCGGATCGGCCGTTCCGGCGCGCTGCCTTCGTGCATCGCGCGGGCCTCGGTCGCGAAGCGGTCGCCGACATCTTCCGAGTGCGCTTCGATCTTCGCCTGCAGCTCGCGCACGGCCTGTTCGGCGGGCGAGGCCGGGGCCGAGAGCGGACGGTCCTTTTCCGATGTGCGCACCTGCGGTGCCATGATCCGTTTGGTGACGTCTGCGCTGCCACAGATCGCACATTCCACCAGTCCGGCGACCTGCAGCTTCTCAAAGGCGGCCGCCGACTGGAACCAGCTGTCAAACTGGTGGTCCTTGGCGCAGCTGAGGGCGTAGCGGATCATGGGGCGCGCGGTCTCCTTGGCGGTTATGTGCTAGATGTATGAGCTGGCGTGGACTTGGCAAGAGTCACTCTCAGCCCTTCAGCAGGCTCGCATCGAAGTTCTTGATAATCTTGCGCAATTCCGGCTCGCGCACCAGCGATGCGGCCTTCTTGATCGTGAACCAGCGGCGCTTGCGTTCTTTGGCCTCCGGCCAGTCCTTGTGCACTTTCTGCACCTTCACCGGAAAGACCGAGACCGCGCAAGGCAGGTCCTCTTCGCGCGCGCCCATGAGCTTGGTGTAGGAATAGAGCCCAAGGCAGATATTGTAGGTCTTGCCCTCGACGCCGCCTTCCTCGAACGCTTCGGTCGCGGCGGCCTCGGCTGGGGTCATCCGCGCCATCGGCCAGCCCTTGGGAATGATCCAGCGCTTCGAGGTCCGGCTGGTGATCAAAAGCACCTGGGTGCGCCCCTCGTTCACACGGAAGCAGAGCGCGCCGAATTGCGTGCGCACATCCCGCTTGCGCGAGCCCTCCAAACGGAAGGCGGGGTGTTTCATTTTGATCAAAGACATGACCTGCTCCTGACGCTGTCAGATTGCGCCTTAACCCTTAATTTACCGTAAATTCCCGCAGTTTAAAGCCTTTTTGGGCAAATTCGCGGTGAAAACCCTGTGCAATCGCGACCTTTCGCCTAAGTCACGGCGCGATGGCAGGCGCGTCGAAATTCATCGGATCAGAGATCTACCGCGGCTCGTCCTACGGGCCCCGCCACCCGCTGCGCGTGCCGCGGGTGTCCACCGTGATGGACCTGAGCCGGGCGCTGGGCTGGCTGCCAGCGAGCGATTTCATCCCCTCGCCACGCGCCAAGCCCAAGGCGTTGGAAGTGTGGCACACGCCTCGCTATCTGGCCGCCTTGCAGGCCGCCGAAGCCGCGCAGGAGGTTAGCGCGCAGGTACGGGCGCGCCACAATATCGGCACGCCCGCCAATCCAGTGTTTCCCGAAATCTTCCGCCGCCCCGCAACGGCTGCGGGCGGCTCGCTTCTGGCGGGCGAGCTGCTGGCGCATCCGGGTGTGGTCTACAACCCGGCGGGCGGCACGCATCACGGCTTCCCCGATCGCGCGGGCGGGTTTTGCTATCTCAACGACCCGGTGCTGGCGATGCTGTCCCTGCGCCGCCAGGGCGTGCGCCGGATCGCCTATGTCGACATCGACGCCCATCACCCCGACGGGGTCGAGCATGGCTTCGCGGGGGATGCCGAGATGCGGATGATCTCGGTCCACGAGGACGGGTTGTGGCCGCGCACCGGGGCCTTGGAGGATCACGCGGGCGGCTCGGCGTTCAACCTGCCCGTGCCGCCGGGATTGAATGACACCGAGATGGCCATGATCTGCGACACGCTGATCGTGCCGCTGGTGGAAGAGTTCAAGCCCGACGCTGTGGTCCTGCAATGCGGGGCGGACGCGATGGACGAAGACCCGCAAAGCCATCTGAGCCTGTCGAACAATGCCCATATCGCGGTGCTGGACGCGTTGCGCCCGCTTGCGCCGCGCCTGCTGGTGCTGGGTGGCGGGGGCTACAATCCGTGGAGCGTGGGGCGGCTGTGGACCCGGGTCTGGGGGCGTTTGGCGGGGTATGACGACCCCGACCGCCTGCCGCCCGAGGCCGAAGCCGTGCTGCGCGCCCTCACGTTCGAGGGTAATTCCCGCGGACGAAACCCGCCGGAGCATTGGTTCACCACGCTCAAAGACGCCCCGCGCCAAGGCCCAATCCGGGAAGAGCTGAGCACCCGCATCGAAACGCTGCTGAAAAGATCTCGTTCAGGTTAACGCGCCTCAGCAAAGACCACGTGGGCTTCGTTTTGGCATAAATACTCAAAATCCCGAAATCGGCGGCGTGCTCAGACCTTTGGCGTCTCGCCTGCCATCACCTTCAGGAACCACTCGGTGTCGATGTTCCCGCCGCACAGGATCACCGCGCAGGTCTTGCCCGCCATGCGCTCTTTCTCTTGCAACAGGCCCGCAAGCGGCGCGGCCCCGGCGCCTTCGGCGACGTTGTGGGTGCAGTGGAAATAGGCGCGGATTGCCTCGGCGACCTCGTCGTCCGAGACGGCGATGATCCGCTCCGCGCCTTTGGAATAGATGTCATAGGCGTCCTGCACCGGCACGCGCACGGCCATACCGTCAGCGAAAGTGTCGGCGCTGTTGGTCTCGACCAATGCACCTGCCTCGACGGACAGTTTTGCGGTTTGAGCGGCGTCAGAGACCACGCCCACGATCTTGGTCTTCAGGCCCAAAGCGTCACGGGCCAGGATCGTGCCGCAAATGCCAGAGCCGCAGCCGATGGGCACGTAGATCGTGTCGATCTCCGGGGCCTTGGTCAAAAGCTCGAACGCGTAGGTCGCGACGCCGCGCACCAGCTCAGAGTGGAACGGCGGCACGATGAACAGGCCCTGCTCTGCACCGACGCGGAACGCTTCTTCTCGTGCGGTGTCGAAATCATCGCCGAACTCGACCAGCTCTGCCCCGAACCCTGCCATCGCGGCGTTCTTCTCGACCGAGTTGCCGCGCGGCACGTAGACCAGCGCGCGCAGGCCCGCGGCCACGGCGGCGCGGGCCTGACCTTGCCCATGATTGCCTCGGGTCGCCGTCACGATGCCGGGCACGTCCGGGTGCGTGCGCACCAGCCAGTCCATGAAGGTGATCGCGCCGCGGTTTTTGAACGCTCCGGTGGGGCCGTGGTTTTCGTGCTTGACCCAGGTCGTGCCGCCTGTGCGGGCGTTGAGCAGCGGCCAGATATATTCCGGCGTGCGGGCCATGTGGCGGTAGACAAGGGCGCAGGCGTCCTCGAGCTCTGATTTGGTGAAGCTGATCATGGGGCGCAGGTTACGCCTAACGCCCGGCGCGTCCAGCACAATTACGCCTTGCGCCTGCGGCGCGTATGCCCAAACTCGCGCTTATGTTTTTGCGCGCGCTTCTCTTCTTGATCCTGGCTGCGGCCCCGCTGCGGGCGGAGGTGGTGATCTTCGCCGCGTCGTCCCTGAAGGGCGCGCTGGACGAGGTGCTGGCCGAGGCCCCGGTGCGCATCTCCTATGGCGGCAGCGGCGCGCTGGCGCGGCAGATTTTGCAAGGCGCGCCTGCGGATATCTTCTTTTCCGCCAACCCCCGCTGGATGGATGCCGCCGCCCCGGCGATGGACGGCGCCACGCGGGTCGATCTGTTGGCCAACAGCTTGGTGGTGATCGGGGAGGGCGGGTTTGACGATATGCTCGCCTCCGACGGCAAGGTGGCGACGGGCCTGATACGCTCGGTGCCTCTGGGTATTTATGCCGAGGCGACGTTGCGCGAGTTGGGCCACTGGGACGCCATCGCGCCGCGGCTGATCGAGACCGACAGCGCCCGCGCCGCGCTCGCTTTGGTCGAGCGGGGGGAGGTGCCGTTTGGCATCGTCTACCGCACCGATGCGGTGAGCGCTGAGGCGCCGGTGATCGCGGAGCTTCCGGAGCTGGAAGATCTGCCGATCCTTTACCCGATCGCGTTGACCCGGCGGGCGGGACCGGAGGCGCAAGGGGTGCTGGACGAGCTAACCGCGGACGCCGCTTGGACGGTGTTCGAGCGCCACGGATTTACCCGGCCATGATGGGCCTGACGCCGCTGGAATGGGAGGTCATCGCACTGTCCCTGCGGGTCGCCCTGGTCGCCACGGTGATCTCGGCCCCGCTCGCGTTGTGGCTGGCCTATGTACTGGCGCGCAAGGAGTTCTGGGGCAAGAGCCTGCTCAACGGGTTGATCGTTTTGCCGCTGGTGCTGCCCCCCGTGGTCACGGGTTACGCGCTGCTCGAGGCTTTCGGCACGCAAGGCCTGATTGGCGGCTGGCTCGCGGATATAGGCATCGTGCTGGCCTTCCGCTGGACCGGCGCAGTGCTGGCGGCGGCGGTCATGGCCTTCCCGCTGATGGTGCGAGCCATGCGCATCGGGATCGAGGCAGTCGACCCCAAGCTGGAGCAGGCAGCGACCACTTTGGGTGCGCCGCCGTGGCGTGTCTTCGCGACGATCACTCTGCCGCTGAGCCTGCCCGCGATCATCGCGGGCGCGGTGCTGGCCTTTGCCAAGGCCTTGGGCGAGTTCGGGGCGACGATCACCTTTGTCGCCGCGATCCCCGGGGAGACGCAGACCATCGCGTCGGCCATCTATGCCGCGCTGCAGGTGCCGGGTGGCGAGGCGGATGCGCTGCGGCTGGTGTGGGTGTCGGTCGTGATTGCGCTGGGCGCTGTGCTACTGTCCGAGCTGCTCGCGCGGAGGGTGCGGCGATGAGCGTGAAGGTTGATATCCGGCACCGGTTCGATGGCTTTTCGCTAGAGACCCAGTTCGCGTCCGAGGGGGGCGTGACGGCGCTGTTTGGCCCGTCCGGGTCCGGCAAGACGAGCATCATCAACGCGCTGGCGGGGCTGCTGACGCCAGATGAAGGTCGGATCGAGATCGGCGGGCGCGTTCTGTTCGACAGCGCCGCCGGGATCAACGTACCGACCCATAAGCGCAGGGTCGGCTACGTGTTCCAGGAGCCGCGGCTGTTTCCGCATATGACCGCTCGGCAGAATTTCGACTACGGTCGTCCGCGTCCCTTGATCACCGAAAGGCATGACCCTGCCATTCAGGCGCTTGGCATTCGACATCTTCTGGATCGCGACGTGCGCGGGCTCTCTGGGGGCGAGGCACAGCGCGTGTCCATTGCCAGAGCGTTGATGTCAAACCCGAGCATTCTCTTGCTCGACGAGCCGCTCTCGGCATTGGATGCTACGCGCAAGGCGGAGGTGCTACCGTACCTGCAGGCACTCTTTTCCGAGGCCCAGATACCGGTGTTCTACGTCTCCCACGCGATGGAGGAGGTGGCGCAATTGGCCACGGACCTGATCGTGCTGCGCGACGGGCGCGTGGCACGGGCCGGGGCGATCGGCGATGTTCTGGCGGACCCGGAAGCGGTGTCGGATATCGGCGTGCGCGAGGCGGGCGCACTGTTGCGGGTGACGGTGAAAACCCGCGCGGCGGGGGATGGACTGTCGGAGCTTGCGACCTCGAACGGGGCGCTGTTCCTGCCGCAGGTGAGCGCGGCGGAGGGCGCGGGGCTGCGAGTGCGCATCAAGGCCTCCGACGTGATCTTGTCGAAGGACCGCCCCGACCGTCTGTCGGCGCTCAACATCCTGAAGGCTACGGTGACCGCTGTGCATGAGGGGCAGGGACCCGGGGTCGCGGTGGCGCTGAGGGCGGGGGAGGATCAACTTGTGGCGCGCATCACCCGCCGCTCGGCCCGGGCGCTTGGGCTGAAGCCGGGCAGCGCGTGCTATGCGGTGATCAAATCGGTCTCGGTCGCGCCCGCAGATATGGGGCCGACCGGATAACCCCGCGATTTGCCAACGGAAACAGGCTGTTTCCGGATTGATCCGCGCGCGTATGGTTTTGGTTACTGGAGATTAACCATCGCTGGGGTATGCTGCCCGAATGCGCCACGCTGCCCTGATCCTTGCCCTGCTTTTGCTGCCCGCGCTCGGGCAGGCGGAGGAACGTGTGTCGCTGGGCTGGGGCAGCATCATCAACAATGACTACATCGGGGATGGGCGGGACCGGTACCGTACGGGCTCTGTGGTGGTCTCGCATCTGCGTGGGCCTGCCTGGACGGGCGCGCGGCCCACGGGGTTTGGCGAGCTCGTCGAGCTGCGCTTCCGGATCGAGGCGATCTCGCCCCGCAACGTCGCCACGCCGCCCGCGGGCGACCGGCCCTATGTCGGCGCCGTGTCGCTGGGCGCGCATACGCATTTCCAGCGCGGCGGGGCGGAGATGAGCCTGGGGCTTGACCTCGTGGTGGTGGGGCCGCAGACCGGCGTGGACGATTTGCAGGACGGGCTGCATGACCTGTTCGGTGTCGCGGGCGTTAATGTGGATGGAAACCAGATCGAGGATGGCGTCTACCCGACCGTGACCTTCGAGGTCGGTCGCGCCTATGCGCTGGGCGCGGCGCGCGAGGTTCGGCCCTTTGTCGAGCTACAGGCCGGGGCCGAGACGCTGGCGCGGGTCGGGGCGGATGTAACACTTGGCGCGTTCGGGCAAGGCGGGCTTCTGCTGCGCGACAGCACGACGGGGCAGCGCTATCTCGGGATCAAGGGCGCGGCGGAGCCGGGGCTGTCGTTTACCCTTGGGGCGGACGTGGCCTATGTGGCGGACAGCCAGTTTCTCGACGCGCCGGGGATCGAGGTCGAGCACCTGCGCGCCCGCGCGCGTTTGGGGCTGCACCAGCAATGGCAGCGCGGATCGCTGTTTTACGGCGCGACCTATCTGAGCGAGGAATTCGAGAGCCAGCCAGAGGGGCAGGTGGTCGGCTCGGTCAACGCGCAGTTCAACTTCTAGCTGACCCAGAGTCACCCGCAGCGCCTGCGCAACAGGTGCGCTGCGCCTGTTAACGATCTGTTAACGCAGGGCTATCCAAACCACCCCTTTTGTGCTAGCTCTCTGAAAAAACACGACCAAAAAACAAAAAACTTGAGCAGGTATACGGGACATGACAGCGGGCTTTGAAGGCACGTTTGTCCTTACGTCAGACCAAATTTTTCTTGATGGGGCGCCGATGGGCGCTGCCGAGTTGCCGTGTGTGGGGCAACGCTGGGTCTGGCAGGGGGAAGCAGTGCGTCTTGACGGGGCAGACGGCCCCTTGGTTCTCACCGGAGAGATTGGGCGTGCGGATATGCGCCGCCGCGTGGCGCGCGTTGTCGCGCGCAAGTTCGACCTACCCGAGGGCGAGGCGTTACCCGAGGACGAGGACCCCACCGCCGCTGACGCCTTCATTCTGTCGGACGGGCAGGCGCAGTTCACGCTGGTGCCGATCCGCTCGACCCGGCTTGCGACCACCCTGTGGTGGTGCGAAAGCGGCGTGCCGAAGCGAGGGCAGGAGTACCGGGTGATCACCGTGCCGAGCGAGCCTGATGCGGTACGGGTGCGCAGCAGCGATTTTGGCGGGGACGTGATCTGCTTTACCCAAGGCACCCGCATCCGCCTGCCCGAGGGCGATGCCCCGGTGGAAAACCTGAACGTGGGCGACTGGGTGCAAACAAAGGATGACGGCCCGCAGGAAATCCTGTGGATCGGCCAGCGGCGCATGTCCGGCGCGCGGCTTTATGCCATGCCGGAGCTGCGGCCGGTGCGCCTGCGTGCCCAAGCCCTTGATACGGACGTGCCGGACGCGGACCTGCTGGTCTCGCCGCATCACCGCATTCTGTTCTCCGGGCACAATGCGCAGGCGCTGTTCAATCAGCCGGAGGTGCTGGTCTCCGCCCGCGATCTGATCAACGATCACTCGGTTTATGTCGATCACAGCGTCAAGGAGGTCACTTATATTCACCTTCTGCTGTCGCGCCACCAGGTGCTGTGGGCCAATGGCGTGCAGACCGAAAGCTACCACCCGGCCAACACCACGCTGAAGACCGTCGACCCGGATCAGCGCGCGGTCTTGCTGGCGCTGTTTCCGGATCTCAAGCGCGATCTGCACAGCTACGGGCCCTATGCGCGGCGCAATCTCGACCGCTCCGAGGCCGCGATCCTGCTGCACGATCACTAGCGCGGTGGCCTTCCTGAAGGGCCATTGGCAGGTGCTGGCGCTGACGACGCTGATCTTCGCGCTGTGGCAGACCCCGGTGATGGTGCCTTTGAAGATTGTCGTCGTGCTTTTGCATGAGCTGTCCCACGGCGCGGCGGCGATCCTGACCGGCGGCACGATCGAGCAGATCAGCGTCTCGCCGCAACAGGGCGGCTTTGCAAGGACCCGTGGCGGCAGCGGCTTTTTCATCTCGACCGCGGGTTATCTCGGCTCGCTCGTGCTGGGCGTGGGGCTGTTGATCGCCGCGCTGAAATCGACAGCGGACCGGGTGGTGATGATGGCCGTTGGCGCGATCTTTGTGCTGGTTGCAGCCCTCTATATGCGGGACCTTTTCGCCTTCGGCTTCACCGCCGGGATGGGCGCGGTGCTGCTGGCGTCCGGGTTCTTTCTGCCGCATCAGTTTTGCGATCTGGGGCTGCGCGTGATCGGGCTGACCTCGATGATCTATGTGCCGTACGACATTTTCGACGACACGATCCGACGCGCGAGCCTGCGCTCGGATGCGCGCATCCTGGCTGAAGAGGTTGGCGGCTCCACGATCCTGTGGGGCGTGATCTGGCTGCTGATCAGCGGTGTGGTGATCTTCGTGGCGCTGCGCAGCCTGTTGGGGCGCGACAGCAACGTCCATTTCACCAGCGGGACAAAAGCACCCTGATCGCGTCGCCCGCGCGCGCCAGCGGCTCGAGCGGGTCGCGCGAGCGGGCCATGATGCGTACGCCGACATATTGTGTGACCAGCAGGTCGGCCAGCGCCGCGCGCTCTGGTTCAGGCACCTGCGAGGCGTCGAGGGCCGTGGCGAAGCCGTCTCGGATCTTTTCCAAGCCCTGCTTCACCGCCGCCGCGATTTCCGGGTCGTAGGCACTGGGGCCTGCCGCGGCAGAACACAGAAGGCAGCCCCGCCGGTCGCCGGATTGCACGACGCCGATTGCGTTGTCGAAAAGCTGCGTGATCCGCGCGAACCCGTCGGTCGCGGAGCCCGTGCTCAAAAGGGTCTCGGCCCGGGCGACCGCACCCTCTTCATAGCGGGTCAGCACCCGCAGGAAGAGCGAGTGTTTGTCATCGAAAGCCTTGTAGAGGCTGCCGCGCGTCAGCCCCATGCCGGTCAGCAGGTCGGGCAGCGAGGCGCCCTCGTAGCCGTGTTCCCAGAACACATGCATCGCGGCCTCCAGGGCCTCATCTGTGTCGAATTCTCTGGGGCGCGCCATGGTGTCGCTCACTTTTGCAAGAAAGTCCGTGTTGCGCATCATATAGGTTGGGAACCCATCGGTCCACAATCACGAAGACGTGTATTGTACCAATCGGTTCCTAATTGTAGCTCTTGGTCATCCCGCCGGATCACCCGGCCTTCCAGACCCTGACACAAAGGACCAAACAATGAAAACTCTCTCCCTTCGCGCAGCCGCCCTGTCCCTCGCCGCCCTGACCGCGCTTGCTCCGCTCTCCGCCCAGGCCGATGTCGCCGCAAGCGGCACCTTCACCGGGGCCAGCGACCACGTCACCACCGGTAACGTTTCGATTTTCAAGACTGCCGATGGCGGCGCGCTCGTGATCCTCGACAGCAACTTCTCGCTGGACGGCGCGCCCGACCCGCGGGTGGGCTTCGGCAAGGACGACGTCTTCGAGCCGCTGTCCGATCTGGGCATCCTGCAACAACTGGGCGGCACGCAAGTCTACAAGGTGCCGGCCTCGGTCAATGTCGATGATTTCAACGAAGTCTACATCTGGTGTCTGAAATTCGGCGTGCCGCTGGGCGTGGCCGAGCTGTCCTGAGCCCGACCTTTCCCTCATCCAAGGAATTCCTCATGTCCGTTCGTTTCATCACAAGTGCGTGACTGTCACCCAAGGAAAGGGCGTCCCGAAACCGGGCGCCCTTTTCGCGTTTTGGCGATTGACTCGCGCATCGCGGCTTATATAAGCGCGCATTCATTGGTGTTGGTGGCCCCCGCAAGGGGATGCCCTGTCGCTGCGGCAAAATCCGCGGAGAGGACAACGCCCTTCACGCCCGCAAGGGTTCGCAAAGAAGGAGATCAGACGGTGACCAAACGTACCGCTGCCAAATACAAAATCGACCGCCGGATGGGCGAGAACATCTGGGGTCGCCCGAAATCCCCCGTCAACCGCCGCGAATACGGCCCCGGCCAGCACGGCCAGCGCCGCAAGGGCAAGCTGTCCGACTTCGGTCTGCAGCTGCGCGCCAAGCAGAAGCTGAAAGGCTACTACGGCGATCTGACCGAGAAGCAGTTCAAGCGCATCTTCGTGGAAGCCAACCGCGTCAAGGGCGACACCGGTGAGAACCTGATCGGCCTGCTCGAGCGCCGCCTGGACGCCGTCGTCTACCGTGCCAAGTTCGTGCCGACGATCTTCGCGGCCCGCCAGTTCGTCAACCACGGCCACGTGACGGTGAACGGCAAGCGGGTGAACATCCCGTCCTACCGCGTCAAGGAAGGCGACGTGATCGAGGTGCGCGAGAAGTCCAAGCAGCTCGCCATCGTTCTGGAAGCCTCGCAGCTGCCCGAGCGCGATGTGCCGGACTACATGGAAGTCGACCACTCCAAGATGCGCGCGACCTTCACCCGCACGCCCGGCCTCGGCGATGTGCCGTACCCGGTGATGATGGAGCCGAACCTCGTGATCGAATACTACGCGCAGAACTAAGCATTCCGCGCCAAGGTTTCTGGAAAGGCCGCTCCTTCGGGGGCGGCCTTTTTGCGTAAGGAGGCGGACTAGACCGCCCGGGCGACGATGCCGAAACTGGTGCGCGAGGGCGGGCCGGAGGGGAAGTCATACACCGCCTCTGGCAAGAAGCCTGCGTCGCGGAGCATTACCTGCAGGGCGTCCTTGCGAAACGTGCGGTGGCGCCATTGCAGCCAGATGATCGCATTGCACCAATGCGGCTTGGAGGCGACGAGCCACAAGCGCCCACCGGGCGCCGTGATGCGCCGAAGGTCTGCCAACGCCGTACCTTGGTCGGAGAAATGCTCGATCACATGGGCGGCAAGTACATGGTCGTAGCTCCCGCGCGTCGCGGCATCGAGGCCCGCGACGCGGCATTCCGGCGCAATGCCACGATGGGCCAGCGCCGATGACGCGGCCGAAAGCATCTGCGCGGATGGGTCCAAAAGCGTCATCTCGGCGGGCGGCCCATGGATCGCGGCAAACGCCTCACCCATCGCCCCGGTCCCGCATCCGACATCTATGACGCGCGCGCGGGCCATATCCTCGCGCGGCATATGGGACAGGAACCCAAGGTAGCCCTCGTAGTAGCCCAGCAGGCGCATCTTGTCCGACCACCTCGCGGCGGATGCATCATATCGCTGGATCAGGGCGGCAGAGGCTTGGAACTTATTGGAAAGGTTTCACGGGACGTAGGGCCATGCAAGAATCGATTGCGCCGCGCACGCATTGCCGCGAACGTCGGTCCTATCCTCGTGTGGCAGATCGCAATCATGGGCCAGCCCTGGGGTCCAACGGCTGCCGGTTTGGCCGCGCCGCCGCGCTGCGGCAAGCTGATATGTCTGTAGGAAATTTACAGAATTGACAGGATATTTTCGGGACTCAGCCCTTCTGCAAAAATAAATTTACAAAATTATCCCGTATTCCCGGCATCTTGGCGGACAAGCCCTCGGCTCGGGTATATAAAGCACGCGACGGAGGGCGCTGTGCGTGCCGTGGGGTCAGGTGTGGGAGTGACACCGCCTCGGGGCCTGCGCCTTCCCGAAGACAAAACCTGCGGAGGACAGACATGCCAAATCCAGACACCACCTATGCCCCGAGTGCCGAGCAGGCGAAAGCCGCCCATGTAGACGCCAAGGGCTACGAGGAGATGTACGCGGCCTCGATCGCCGATCCGGATGCGTTCTGGGCGGAGCAGGCCAAGCGCATCGACTGGATGAAAGCGCCCACGAAGGTGTCGGACGTGAATTTCGACCTCGGCTCGGTCAACATCAAGTGGTTCGAGGATGGCACGCTGAATGTCGCCGCCAACTGCATTGACCGCCATCTGGCCGAGCGCGGCACGCAAACGGCAATTATCTGGGAGCCGGACGAGGCCACGGACGAAGCGCAGCACATTACCTACCAGCAGTTGCATGCCCATGTGTGCAAGTTCGCCAACGTCCTGAAAGAGATGGGCGTGGGCAAGGGCGACAGGGTGGTGCTGTACATGCCGATGATCCCGCAGGCGGCCTACGCGATGCTGGCCTGCGCCCGGATCGGGGCCATCCACTCCATCGTCTTCGCGGGCTTCTCGGCGGACGCGCTCGGCGCGCGGATCGACGCCTGCGACGCCAAGGTCGTGATCACCAGCGACGGCGCGCCACGCGGCGGGCGGGTCACTAACCTGAAGGACAACGTCAACAAGGCGCTGCTGAACGATTTCGACACGGTCAAATGCCTTGTCGTCAAGCGCACCGGCCAGCAGATCGCCTGGCGCGATGGCCTGGATTTCTGGCTGCACGAGATGGAGGAAAACGTCTCCAACGATTGCCCGCCGGAAGAAATGGGTGCCGAGGATCCGCTGTTCATTCTCTACACCTCCGGTTCCACCGGCCAGCCGAAAGGCGTGGTGCACACCACCGGTGGCTACCTCACCTACGCGGCGATGACGCATGAATATACCTTCGACTACCATGACGGTGACATCTTCTGGTGCACGGCGGATGTCGGCTGGGTCACTGGCCACAGCTACATCGTCTACGGCCCGCTGGCCAATGGCGCGACCACGCTGATGTTCGAGGGCGTGCCGACCTACCCGGACGCTGGGCGCTTCTGGGACGTTTGCCAGAAGCACAAGGTCAACCAGTTCTACACCGCTCCCACCGCGCTGCGGGCGCTGATGGGGCAGGGCAATTCCTTTGTGGAGGGCTACGATCTGAGCGATCTAAAGGTGCTGGGCACCGTGGGCGAGCCGATCAACCCCGAGGCCTGGAACTGGTACTACAACGTCGTCGGCAAGGGCAAAGTGCCCATCGTCGACACCTGGTGGCAGACCGAGACTGGCGGTCACCTGATGACACCCCTGCCGGGGGCCACGAACCTCAAGCCCGGCTCTGCACAGCAGCCATTCTTCGGAATCAAACCATTGGTGCTGGAGCCGACCACGGCGGAGGTGATCGAGGGCAACGATGTGGAAGGCGTGCTGGTCATCGCCAACTCGTGGCCCGGGCAGATGCGCACGGTCTGGGGCGACCATGAGCGGTTCGAGAAGACCTATTTCAGCGACTACCCTGGCTATTACTTCACCGGCGACGGCTGCAAACGGGACGCCGATGGCGACTACTGGATCACCGGCCGTGTCGACGACGTGATCAATGTCTCCGGCCACCGGATGGGCACGGCAGAGGTCGAAAGCGCGCTTGTGGCACACGAGAAAGTCGCCGAGAGCGCCGTGGTCGGCTACCCCCATGACATCAAGGGGCAGGGCATCTACGCCTATGTCACCCTGATGAACGGGGTCGAGCCCAGCGATGAGCTGCGTAAGGAGCTGGAGACCTGGGTGCGCACCGAGATCGGCCCGATCGCCAAGCCGGACCTCATCCAGTGGGCACCGGGCCTGCCGAAGACGCGTTCCGGCAAGATCATGCGCCGCATCCTGCGCAAGATCGCCGAGGATGATTTCGGCGCTCTGGGTGACACCTCGACCTTGGCAGAGCCTGCGGTGGTGGATGACCTGATCGAGAACCGCATGAACCGGAAGGACGCGTGATGGACGGGGCAGGGGCGCCGGCCCCGGTGCTGATCCTGCTGGGCCCTCCCGGGGCCGGGAAAGGCACGCAGGCCCGCAAGCTTGAAGAAGCGTACGGCATGGTCCAGCTGTCCACCGGTGATCTGCTGCGCGCGGCGGTGGCCGCAGGCACGGACGCGGGCAAGCAAGCCAAGGCGGTGATGGAGGCGGGCGGGCTCGTCTCCGACGAGATCGTTCTGGCAATCCTGCAGGACCGTCTGGCGGAAGATGATTGCGCCAAGGGCGTGATCCTCGACGGCTTCCCGCGCACCACGGTTCAGGCGGAGGCGCTCGACGGGCTGCTGGAACGCTCGGGCCAGAAGATCGACGCGGCGATTTCGCTGGATGTGGACGATGCCGCCATGGTCACCCGCATCTCGGGGCGGTTCACCTGCGGATGCTGCGGCGAAGGCTACCACGACACGTTCAAACCCACCGCCAAGGACGGCGTCTGCGACTGTTGCGGCGGAACGGATATGAAGCGCCGAGCCGATGACAATGCGGAGACGGTCGCCTCGCGGCTGGAGGCGTATCACGCGCAGACCGCGCCCCTGATCGGGTATTACGAACAAGCGGGCGCTTTGAGCCGTGTCGATGCGATGGGCGAGATCGCCGCCGTTTCGCGCGATCTGTCCAACATCGTGCGCGGCGTGCAGGCGTAAACCCGCAGCTTGGCGTGTTGCCGGAGAAAGGGCGTGCTTTGGCGCGCCCTTTTGCTACTCTGACTCCATTGATTTGTTGATTTTGGGGGTCTGTCATGTCGAATTTATTGAAATTGGTGCCGATTTGTTTGTTGCTTGGGGCCATGCCCGCAAGCGCCCAAGAGATCAAAGCCCGTTTTGTCATCGTCAACGCCGAGGCCGGTCGGCAGGTGGTGCCGCAGGAATGGTCCGACGCGGTGGTGGCCGCGGGACTGGGCGAAACCACGGCGACGGTGATCGACACGGACTTCTTCGCCATCGACCGCACAGTAGAGACGGCGAAGGAGGACGGCAGCACGGTCGCCTTTTTCATGACCGCGAATCTGCCCACGACGGATGACGCCCAGTTCGCCTCGATCCTTGAGCGGTTCCTGACGCCGAACCCGCAGCAGCCCCAGCTCGAAGGGCTATACGCCATGATGCAAGAGCCGGGCTGCGCGCTGATCCGCAAGCCTTTGTCGGGACAGGAGTTCATCCACACCAACACGATCCTGACCAAGAACGACCCCGCCGCACGGGTGGCGTGCTTCCGCTCTGTGATGACCTATACGATGAACAACCTCGACCAGTTTGGCCCGCGCACGCCATTCCACGAGCAGGTGGACCCGGGCGCGGTGGAGCGGCAGGCGAACCTGCCGCCCATGGCGATCAAATCCTCCGCCCTGATCGACCCGTCCGATCCGAATGCCGCGCAAGGCCCGGTGCGCCGGGCGAGCAACGTCTACAAGCCGGGCGAGAAGATGGATTTCCACGCCAACATCCTCAACGTCGGGCGGTTCGACCCCGGCACGGCGCAGGCGCGCTACGAGATCCAGCTGGACCTGGCCGTCACCCGCAAGGATGGCGGTGGCGCGCAGACCCTGCCGAAGGTGTTTGTCTACACCGGCCAAAGCACCCACCGCATCCCGGTGGCGGAAGACTATTTCGACAATTTCATCACCGCGGGCTTCTCGCTGCAGGACCCGGGCGAATACCTTGTCGAGCTGGTTCTGACCGACCTGTCGCGCCCCGGCCAGGACGGCACAGTCCTGCGCGTGCCCTATGAAGTGGTGGTGGCCGAGTAGCTTTTTGCTCGCCTTCCGGGCGGGGCGGGCGTAAGCCTGAGCCCATGTTCGGCGACAGTATCAGACGGCTCGATCTTGACGAGGCGAAGCGCCTGCCGTTTATCCGGCAGCCGGTGTTTCTGCTGGTGCTGATGGCCATCGCGATGCCGATCGCCTTTGCGACATGGTCGGCGCTTCTGAACAACTTCGTCATCGAGGCTGCGAACTTCACCGGCGTCGAGATCGGCTGGCTGCACACGATCCGCGAGATTCCGGGCTTTCTGGCCATCGGCGTGATCTTCCTGATTATCTTCATCCGCGAACAGGTGCTGGGGCTGATCTCGCTGATCCTGCTGGGCGGGGCCACCGCGCTGACCGCCTATTTCCCGACGGTGGGCGGCATAATGGTGCTGACGCTGATCTCATCGATTGGCTTTCACTACTACGAGACGGTCAACCAATCCGTGCAATTGCAGTGGATCGACAAAGCGAATGCCCCTCAGACGCTGGGCTGGCTGACGGCGGCGGGCAGTGCGGCGTCGCTGGTGGCCTACGGGCTGCTGGTGCTGACCTGGAAGACGCTCAATCTGAGCTACGAGTTCGTCTACATGACCGCGGGCGGCATCACGGTGCTGATCGCCGCCTTCTGCCTGATCTACTTCCCGCAATTCGAGACACCCAACCCGCAAAACAAGACGATGGTGCTGCGCAAGCGGTACTGGCTCTACTATGCGCTGCAATTCGTCTCCGGTGCGCGGCGGCAGATTTTCGTGGTCTTCGCGGCCTTCATGATGGTCGAGCGGTTCGGGTTTGAGGTGCACGAGGTCACGGCGCTGTTCCTGATCAACTACGTGGCGAACATGATCTTTGCGCCGCTGATCGGCCGCGCCATCGGGGTCTACGGCGAGCGCAATATGCTGGTGTTCGAGTATGTCGGCCTGACGCTTGTATTCCTGGCATATGGCGGCATCTACTACTTTGGCTGGGGCGTGGTGCTGGCGGCCTCGCTCTATGTGGTCAATCACCTGTTCTTCTCGATGGCCTTCGCGCTGAAGACCTATTTCCAGAAAATTGCGGACCCGGCAGATATCGCGCCGACCGCCGCGGTGGCCTTTACCATCAACCATATCGCCGCGGTCTTCCTGCCGGTGGTGCTGGGCTACATGTGGATCAACTCGCCCGGCTCGGTCTTCATTGCGGCGGCCTGCATGGCGATCACGTCGCTCGCGCTGTCGCTTCTGATCCCGCGCCACCCGGAGCCGGGGCGCGAGACGATCTTCGCGCGCGCCGTGCCGCAGGCCGCGGAGTAGAACTTCGCGCGCCGCGGCCCTATATCAGATACAACCGATATAGGAGGACACCCATGTTCCTGTTCCAGAAAAAGAAGATGCAAATGATCAGCCCCGCAGATGCCCTGCCGGGCCGCGCCGACCCGATCCCGACGGCAGAGACCCATTTCGTCAATGGCCGTCCCCTGACGATGGATGTGCCGGACGGCATGGAAGAGGCCATGTTCGGCATGGGCTGTTTCTGGGGCGTGGAGCGGATGTTCTGGAAGCTTGATGGCGTCTACCTGACCATGGTGGGTTATGCGGGCGGCTTCACGCCCAACGCGACTTATGACGAGGTTTGCGGCGGGCAGACCGGCCATAACGAGGTGGTGCGCGTGGTCTATGACCCGGCGGTGATCTCTTACGAAGACCTGCTCAAGGTGTTCTGGGAAGGCCACGATCCGACGCAAGGCATGCGTCAGGGTAACGATATGGGCACCCAGTACCGATCCGGCATATACACTTATTCCGACGCGCAGAAGGCGGCAGCCGAGGCGACGAAGGCTGCCTTTGCCCCGCAGCTCGCCAAGGCGGGCTATGGCGGGATCACGACCGAGATCCTCCCCGCGCCAGCGTTCTACTTTGCCGAGGATTACCACCAGCAATACCTCGCCAAGAACCCGGCGGGCTATTGCGGCATTGGTGGCACCGGAGTCAGCTGCCCCGTTGGGGTTGCGCAGACCGCCTGAGCGGCCTAACGGGTTGGCACCTTGATCAAGGAGCCAACCCATGCCCACCTACACTGCTTTGACGACCCTGATGGGCGAGCCCGCAGCCCAAGCCTTGGGCGAGGCGCTCGAGACGCTCGATCCGGCCCCCACGGGTGTGGGCGTGTTCGAGGTCGAGGATGGCTCAGGCCTGTGGGAGGTCGGCGGGTATTTCCTGGAGCCCCCGAGCGACATTGAGCTGGCGCTGTTGGCGGCAGCGCATGACGCTAGGCCCTTCGTTATTTCGGAAGTCCCCGATCAAGACTGGGTCGCCCATGTGCGCCGCGAGCTGGCCCCGGTCGAGGCCGGGCGCTTCTTCGTCTATGGCAGCCATGACGCGGACAAGGTCCCGAGCGACAGGATCGCGCTGCTGATTGAGGCGGCGATGGCCTTTGGCACCGGGCATCACGGCACGACGCAGGGCTGCTTGCTGTCCTTTGAGGATTTTCTGGGCGAGGGCGGGCGCGCACGCAGCGTGATCGACGTGGGCTGCGGCACGGCGGTGCTCGCAATGGCCGCGGCGGCGGTGTGGGACGAGACGGTCATCGCCTCGGACATCGACCCGGTGGCGGTCGAGGTGGCCGAAGCCAATGCCAAGGCCAACAATATGGCGGACAAGATCACCTGTCTGGAAGCCGTAGGATTTGACCACGACGGGATCGCACACGCCGCGCCGTTCGACCTGATTTTCGCCAACATCCTGAAGGCCCCGCTGATCGGCCTTGCGCCCGATATGGCGGCGCATGCGGCGCCGGGTGGCACGATCATCCTGTCGGGCCTGTTGGTCGAGCAGGGCGACGAAGTGCAGGGCGTTTACGAGGTACACGGCTTCGAGGTGTCGCAAAGACGCGACATTGGCGAGTGGACTGCGCTGCGAATGCGCAAATTGTAGCTTTCACCCTTGATTTGCAGCGTCCCGTGATAGGTAATGTCGCAAAAGTGCAATTGATAAGCACGACATTTAGGGCTGGGTGCAGGTTTTGGCAGACGTCAATAAGGACCGCTTTATCGAGCGGCTCAATGCGATTCAGGAAAAGTCCAACCCGAAGAAGCGGGTGGTCCATAAGGTTCGTGAGGACGGCCTTGTGGTTGAAGTCGTCAAGCGCAAGCGCCCCAAGCTGATCCCGGTCAAAAGCATCGTCACGGCCGCGCTGATCTTCGTTATGCTCAAGGGGTTCGTGTTCGCGCAGCTCGGGGAAAACGAGTATCTGTCCCGCATCGAGACGCTGCAGAAAGGCCAAAGCCCTCAGGTCCTTGCGGCGTTTCTGCTGGATGCCGACCCCGCGACGCGAACGATGGCCCGTGGCCTCGACGCCGTGCTGCGGGGCAAGTGGTAGGGCTGGCCCCTGCGCACAAAAAAGCCGCCTCGATCCGGGCGGCTCTTTCGATCTTCTGACGCTGAGACGTCGCTTACATCTCGGCGATGTCTGCGCGGGTCAGGCCAATATCGGCAAGCTCGCGAGAGGTCAGGCCTTCGAGCGCGTTGCGGGTGACGCGACGGTCATTCCACGACACGATTGCTCCGATCAGGGAGGCGAAGACGCCGCGGGCATCGGCGCGGACGCCTGCAGTCATCGGGCGAGTGGTTTCAAAAACAGCCATGTGAGTCGTCCTTTTCATAAAGTGCCCAAGCTTTGGGCGTATCGATTGCGTTGAGCCGCATCTAGGCTTGGACTTCACGCCTCACAAGCCGGATTTTTGGCATGCCACATATGCATTCTCTGCATGGGTCGTATTTTTCGGTAAATACTTAAATTTAATATCAAATTTGCGTGTAGGCGCGTGTCGCAAACAAGCGTTTTTCAGGCGATTTTGACCGCCGGGTGAGCGCGTTTGATCTGGATGCGACATGGCGGTCGGAAAACGACGTAAATTCGCCTGTCTTGGCAAATGTTCGCGTTTCGTGCTACTCGTTGCAAAAGAACAAATAAAATCGAGCAGACCATGCGCGTAATCGGGATTGATCCGGGACTTCGAAACCTGGGCTGGGGGGTCATCGACACGGATGGTGTGCGCATGGCGCACGTCGCCAATGGCGTGTGCAAGACGAAACCCGGCAGTTTGGCCGAGCGCCTTTTGAGCCTGCATATCCAGCTTTCCGAGGTTTTCACACAGCTGCGGCCCGAGGCGGCAGCGGTCGAACAGACCTTCGTCAACAAGGACGGGGCAGGAACCCTGAAGCTTGGCCAAGCCCGCGGCATCGCGATGCTGGTTCCCGCTCAGGCCGGTCTTGATGTCGGGGAATATGCCCCGAACGCGGTCAAAAAGGCCGTTGTCGGGGTCGGCCATGCGGACAAAGTGCAAGTGGCCCACATGGTTAAGATGCAGTTGCCCGGCGTCGATATCGCGGGCCCCGACGCCGCGGATGCGCTGGCCATCGCGCTGTGTCACGCGTTCCACACCCGCGCGGGCGGCACGCTGGCCCAAGCGCTGGCGAGGGCGGGCGCATGATCGGCAAACTCGCGGGCAGGCTCGACTACCGCGCGGGCGATCACGTGCTGATCGACGTCGGCGGTGTGGGCTACATGGTGTACTGCTCAGAGCGGACCATGGCGACGCTGCCCGGACCGGGCGAGGCGGTGTCGCTGTTCACGGAGCTTTTGGTGCGCGAGGATTTGCTGCAGCTCTTCGGCTTCACGACACTGGTCGAGAAAGAATGGCACCGCCTGCTGATGTCGGTGCAAGGCGTCGGTGCGAAGGCGTCCATGGCAATCCTGAACACACTCGGGCCCGATGGCGTGTCACGGGCGATCACGCTGGGCGACTGGAATGCGATCAAGGCCGCTAAGGGGATTGGGCCCAAAACCGCGCAGAAGGTCGTGATCGAGTTGAAAGACAAGGCCCCGAGCGTCATGGCGATGGGTGGCACCGCCGCCTTGGCGCAAGGCAGCCCGGCGGCCCGCGCGGACGCGGACGACGTGATCGAGCCCATCGAGACGCCCAGTGTCACGTCAGCCTCGGCCCAAGCGGAGGCCCTGTCGGCCCTGGTTAATCTCGGCTACGGCCAAGGCGACGCGGCAGGCGCCGTCGCGACCGCCGCGGGCGAGGGCGCCTCGGAGACCCCGGACCTGATCCGCGCCGCCCTGAAGCTGCTGGCCCCGAAGGGATAGGCGTGCTGTCTTTCAATGATGTGCTGGGATCGGTGGGCATCGCGCCTGAGGATGTGAATGTGATGCTGCATTCACCGAGGCATCCAGACATGCTGGCCCTGATGCCTTCGCTTGTTCGGACCCGGCGCGCAGCGATCGAGGCCTATCAGGCCGCTCATAGCCGAGGGGCCGAACGAACCCTATGCGGTGGCAGGTCCTACGTCGCCTCTTTCGTGAAAGCGGCCCCCGAGCGGATTGAGGGGCGCAGCAAGAAGCTGTTCATGGGCCTCTATCGCAATATGGGCCATGAGATGCGCAGCCACGCCGCGATCATGGCTCATCGGGAGGTTCATTGGCTTTACGAGAGTTTTGGCGTGTTTGCCGAGATGTCAGACGCATCGCCCGAGCGCCAACACAGGTGGTTTGATCTTCAATTGGACGATCATTTGTCAGATTACGAAGGCAGTCTTCTGGTGCTGGCGCGGCTCACACAGAACTATGTTCGCCTTGCGGAGAACCTGGATGCGCCCATTCTAGCATTGAGCGAGACCGGAGCCTTCGAGGCCGCGCCGCCGGACTGGCGCCAGATGCACCTGTCGGCGGAGTTCGTCCGCAACATCCCCCTTGGCTGGGCCGCACGATTGCGGGAATGGCGCGGGGTTTATCTGATCGTCGACGAAAGAGACGGCGCGCGCTACGTGGGCTCGGCCTATGGGGCCGAGAACTTACTGGGGCGCTGGCAAGAGCATGTCGCAGGGGATCGCGGAATTACCGCGGGATTGGCTGGTCGTGAGACGAGAGGGTTCCGGTTCTCGATCCTTGAGCGCTTGTCGCCAGATATGGAGGCAAATGACGTGATCCGCCGCGAGCACAGCTGGATAGCAAGGCTGGACACGATCCGATATGGCTTGAACCTTGCGGACCAGATGGGAGGTGTGCCGAGAGCGTGAACCTTCCTCTGGAAGAACCACCCACCCTGCGGCATAGAGGATGTATGAGCGAACCTGATCCCACATTGCGCCCGGAGCGGCTGGCCGAGGATGGTGACCGGGCCTTGCGGCCGCAGGGGCTAGATGAATTCATCGGGCAGGCGGAAGCGCGTGCGAACCTGAGGGTCTTCATCGAAAGCGCGAAGGCGCGGGGTGAGGCGATGGATCACACGCTGTTCCATGGGCCCCCGGGGCTGGGCAAGACCACGCTGGCACAGATCATGGCGCGCGAGCTTGGGGTGAACTTCCGCATGACCTCCGGCCCGGTGCTGGCAAAGGCCGGTGATCTGGCGGCGATCCTGACCAATCTGGAAGCGCGCGATGTGCTGTTTATCGACGAGATCCACCGGCTGAACCCGGTGGTGGAAGAGGTGCTCTACCCGGCGCTTGAGGATTTCGAGCTGGACCTCGTGATCGGCGAGGGCCCCGCCGCGCGCACGGTGCGCATTGAGCTTCAGCCGTTCACGCTGGTGGGGGCGACGACCCGGCTTGGGCTTTTGACGACGCCCCTGCGCGACCGGTTCGGCATCCCGACCCGGCTGCAATTCTATACCGAGTCCGAGCTGCACGAGATTGTGCGTCGCGGTGCGCGATTGCTCGGGGTGCCTTGCGAGGATGACGGCGCACTGGAAATCGCGCGCCGCGCACGGGGCACGCCACGTATTGCAGGCCGGCTGTTGCGCCGTGTGGTGGATTTCGCCGTAGTGGAAGGCGGCGGCAAGATCACCCGCGCCTTAGCAGATGGCGCGCTGACACGGCTGGGGGTGGATCATCTGGGGCTCGATGGGGCGGACCGGCGCTATTTGCGCCTGGTGGCCGAGAACTACCAGGGCGGCCCGGTGGGTATCGAGACCATGTCGGCGGCGCTGTCGGAAAGCCGCGACGCGCTGGAAGAGGTTATCGAGCCCTACCTGCTGCAACAGGGCCTGATCCAACGCACCCCGCGCGGGCGGATGCTGGCGCAGAAGGCCTGGACGCATCTGGGCCTTGATGCGCCGAACCGCGACATGGACCTTTTTGGCAAATGAGGATCGTGCGGCTGGCATTGATGGTGTTGATCGCCACGGTGGGTGTCGCAGGGGCCGATTACCCGGACGGCAACTTCAAAACCGCGCAGACTCGCTTTGGGCTGTTGCAGGTGACCGGAGCGCTGGGCGCTATGCGGATCAACCTCAACGGCACGGACCTTGGCATTGAGGACTGGTCGATCAATATCGACGGGGTCTACGCGCTGGAAGGCGGCGCGCATGACTGGGTTCTGCTGACGGTGCATTTCGGCGGGAATGCCTGCACAGCCCCGAAGATGGTCCTGCGACTGTCCAATGGCGCGGTGACGCGCACCGACACATTTGGCGTCTGCAAGGGATTGGCCAAGGACATCCTTTTTCACCCCGACGCGGTCGAGGTGGTATTCTCGGACAGCGATCCCAAGGTGGCACAACGGGTGTTTCGCTTTGACGGCGTGACCTTGACCGACACGCCGATCGCCGCGGGCGTCGCCGCCGATACGCTTGCGGGCGGGGCGGATGTGCTGCGCTGGCTTGGCCGGCACCCACAAAACCTGTTGCAGGACCCCGGCGAGCAAGCCCGCCTGCGCCGCATCATGGGACCGGATGGTATCGACGAGATGAGCCGCCGCATGTCGGGGCCCGGCGAGATCCGTCAGGAAGGCGGCTGGGTTGTCGGGCGCGCCTGTCAGGCCCATCAATGCAATGCGGCGGCGGCGGCCTGGGCAATCCGGATCAGTGACGGCGTGCCCTTTGCGATTTTCTATGATCGCGGTGGCCCGGGCGTCTTTCCGCCGGATGTGCCATTGAGCGATCCGGTCATTGAAAACCTTCTGCGCTGGAGCCTGCCATGAGCGAAGCTGCGCCCTTTGACACCTCCCCTGACGCCGTAACCCGGCTTTTCACACGCTCGGACGGCTCTTATCTGTTCGCCCGCTGGGGGCGACCCATTGCGCCTGTGGCCTTCGGGGTGGAGGACAGCACCGTGTCGACGCTCAAAGGCGCAATCGAGGCCGTGTGCCAGCTGGCAGGTCACGAGGTGGCGGAGACGGACCCGGAGCTGGGCTCCAACTTCATGGTGTTCTTCCTGCGCGAATGGCAGGAGCTGGTGGATACCCCGAACCTTGATCGCATGATCCCGGAGCTGGGCCCGCTGGTCGAGCGCCTGAAAGCCGCCGATGCCAACCAGTACCGGCTGTTTCGCTTTGACGAGGCGGGCGGCATCAAGGCGTGCTTTGTCTTCGTTCGCATGGACGAGATCATGTCCGAGATCCCAGCGGATACGATCTGCCTCGGTCAGGTCGTGCAATCGATCCTGCTGTGGTCGGACGAGGCCTTTCTTGGCACCTCGCCCCTGGCGCTGACTGGCGACAATGTGGCGATCCTCAAGCCCGACGTTGCGGCGGTGATCCGTGCGGCCTATGATCCAGTGCTGCCGGTAACGGCCGATGATGCTTCCCACGCGTTGCGGCTGAGTGCGCGGATCGGGCTGGCCTCGTGAGCCACCGGTTTTCCTGCCGCGTCTACTACGAGGACACCGACCTTGCGGGCATTGTCTACTATGCCAATTACCTGAAATTCATCGAACGCGCCCGCAGCGAATGGGTGCGTGAGATCGGGGTGGATCAGGGGGCGCTGAAGGGGGAGCAGGGGATCGTGTTCGCCGTGCGCCGGGTCGAGGCGGATTACGTGGCCCCCGCCAGATTTGACGATCTACTGGAGATCACGACGACGCTCGATGACATCACCGCTGCGCGCATCATGCTCACACAAGATGTCAGACGGGAGGACACTCTGCTGTTTCACAGCACGGTGACCCTTGTTTGTTTGGGTGAGGACGGCAGGCCCGCGCGCATTCCGGCGGATATTCGCCGCTTGATGACCGGGTAACAGGAATTTTTCTACCCCGCCGTGCAGAATTGTAGCAATGCGCTCCCGTTGCGGCTAAACTAGGCCTAATCAAGCCGCACAAAGCGGTAAAAACAAAGGCGAGCGGGTTTTATGGAAGCTGAGGCAATTGGCCTGGCCAGCGAGGTCGACTTTTCGGTCACCGCGCTTTTCTGGCGGGCGACACCAACTGTAAAGATAGTCATGCTGATGCTGATCGCGGCCTCCTTCTGGGGCTGGGCGATCATCGTGCAGAAGTTCATCAACTTCCGGGCCGCGCGGCGCGAAGCGGAGGCGTTCGATCGCGCCTTCTGGTCGGGCGAGCCGCTGGACGAGCTGTTCGACAAGGTCGGCCCTGATCCGGATGGCGCCGCACACAAAATCTTCGCGGCGGGCATGAGCGAATGGCGCCGCTCGCACAAGGAAGACGGGCAGTTGATCGCAGGGGCCACGGCGCGGATCGACCGCTCGATGGATGTGGCGATCTCCAAGCAGGAAGAACGGCTGAACAACGGCCTGGGCTTCCTGGCGACCACCGGCGCCACCGCGCCCTTCATCGGGCTGTTTGGCACGGTCTGGGGCATCAAGCACGCGTTTGAGGAGATCGCGATTGCGCAGAACACCAATCTGGCGGTCGTGGCCCCCGGCATCGCCGAAGCGCTTGTCGCCACGGCCTTGGGCCTCGTCGCGGCCATCCCGGCGGTGATCTTCTACAACAAGCTTTCCGCAGATGCCGACCGCATCATGTCGGGCTACGAGGCCTTCGCGGACGAGTTCACCACCATCCTGTCGCGCCAGCTGGACGCCTGAGCCATGGGGGCCAACGTTCAGCAGGGGGCAGCATCGGGCGGTCGCCGCGGCAAGCGGCGCAAGGGCCGCGCCAAGCCCATGTCCGAGATCAACGTCACGCCCTTCGTGGACGTGATGCTGGTGCTCTTGATCATCTTCATGGTCGCAGCCCCGCTGCTGACCGTGGGCGTGCCGGTGGAGCTGCCGAAGACCGCCGCCGAAGCCCTGCCGACGGAAGCCGAAGAGCCACTGACCATTACAGTGCAGGCCGATGGGCAACTGTCGATCCAGAACACCGAGATCGCCGATGCCGATCTGATCGGCCGCCTGCGGGCCGTCGCCGCCGAGCGGGCCGATGACAAGGTCTTCCTGCGTGCCGATGGCTCGATCCCCTACGAGCGGGTCGTGCAGGTCATGGGCGCCCTCAACCGGGGTGGCTTTTCGAACATTGGGCTGGTCACAGATACCGGCGGCCCGGCGCTCGACGGGTCCGACGGATAGCCGCCGATGGGCCTGAGGCCAAATACCGGCACCTACGTGTCCGGCGCGGGCCACGCCGCCTTCCTGCTCTACCTGATGGTGGGCGGGCTGTTCTTTGCGCGCGAGACGGAAATGGACGTGTCCGTCTCCAATGTCTCGATCATCTCTGGCGAGGAATTCGCCGCGATGCAGCCGCAATCCCCGGGCAGCCCTGAACTACCAGAAGCACCCTCCGCCCCCGAGCCGGACCAACCCGCGCCCGCGGTAGCCGAGGAAGAAGCGCCCGCGGCTCCGGCAGCCCCGACGCCTTTGGAAGAGGTCACACCGGACGAGCCTCCGGTGATCGAGGAAACCGCCCCGCCCCCCGCGCCGGAGCCGGAAGGCGATCCCGGCGCGTCGGTGGTGGAGCCCGATGCGGAACCCACGCCCGAGGCCGCCGAGCGCGTCGCGGAAGAAGCGGTCGATGCCCCGGATCCGGAGGTGACCATCGACGAGACCGATCAGGCCGCCGTGTCCGAAGATCCAGCGGAGACCCCGGCGGTGCAGGAAGACGCGCAGGAAGAAACCGCGCGCGAAGAGGCCACGACCGAGATCGTGACCGAGGCTGACGAGCCGTCCGCCGCGCCGTCGCAATCCATCCGGCCCGGCCGCAAGCCGACCCCGCCCGCCCCGCAAGTGGCCGAGACCGAGACACCCGCGCAGGACGACCAACCCTCTGCGCCCAGCCTTCAGGACCTGATCAACGATACCGTGCGCGAGGCCGCGTCCGAGACGCAGGAAGAAGCGGTCGCCGACAACGCCAACCCCGGCGGCGGCACTGGCGCGCCGATCACCCGGGCCGAGAAAGGCGCGTTCATCCTTGGCATCCAGCGCTGCTGGAATGTCGGCGCGCTTGGCACCGATGCGCTTGCCGTCTCCGTTGTGGTCAGCTTCCAGCTCGACCCGACGGCCAAGCCCGATGTCGGCTCGATCCGCATGGTCTCGTCCGAGGGCGGCAGCGGGAGCGCCGTGGACCGCGCCTACGAGGCCGCGCGGCGGGCAATCATCCGCTGCGGGTCGAATGGCTTCGACCTTCCCCTAGATAAATATGACCAATGGCGGCAAGTTCAGGTGAGCTTCAACGCCAGCCGGCAGGAGATCCGCTGATGCCCCGTGCCGCAGAGCAAAGGAAATTGAGCATGATGAGACGACTTCTCAGCCTTATCGCCGTGGTGATGGCCCTTGTGGCCGCACCCGTCGCGGCGCAGTCTTGCCAAGACGGCGTCCTGTGCATCGAGCTCGACAATCCAAACATCGAACCCTTGCCCTTTGCAGTCCCGACCTTCGTGGCCGAAAGCGCGGGCGCGGATCAATATGCCCGCGATCTGGCCTCTGTGGTGGCGGCGGATTTGCAGGGCTCCGGCCTGTTTCGGGCGATCTCGGAAGACGCCTATATCAGCCAGATCACCAGCTTCGACAGCCCGGTGCAGTTTGCCGATTGGAAGGCGATCAATGCGCAGGCGCTGATCACCGGGGCGGTGTCCACCACCGGCGACGACCAGATCGTCGTGAAATTTCGCCTGTTTGACGTGTTCGCCGAGAACCAGATGGGCGAAGGCCTTCAATTCGTGGGCAGCACCAATGGCTGGCGGCGCATGGCCCATAAGGTGGCCGACGCGGTCTATTCCCGGATCACCGGCGAAGGTCCGTATTTCGACAGCCGCGTCGTGTTCGTGTCCGAGAGCGGCCCGAAGAATGCCCGCCTGAAACGGCTGGGCGTCATGGATTACGACGGCGCGAACCAGCAATTTCTGACCGACGCGCAGGCCATCGTGCTGGCGCCGCGCTTCTCGCCAAATGGCGACCGGGTGATCTACACCAGCTACGAGAGCGGCTTTCCGAAAATCTACGTGCTTGATGTGGCCTCCGTGGGACGCCGGGTGCTGCAAGACCAGCCCGGCACGATGAGCTTCGCGCCGCGCTTTGCGCCCAACGGGCAAGAGGTGGTGTTTTCGCTGACGACAGGTTCCAACACCGACATCTATAAGCTGAACCTCAGCTCCGGCGAGCGCACGCAGCTGACGACAAGTCCCGCGATTGAAACCGCGCCCAGCTATTCGCCCGACGGCACCCAGATCGTGTTTGAGAGCGACCGTTCCGGCACGCAGCAGCTTTATGTGATGCCCGCGAGCGGGGGCGAGGCCACGCGGATATCCTTCGGGCAGGGCCGTTACGGCACGCCCGTCTGGTCCCCGCGCGGCGATTTGATCGCGTTCACCAAGCAAAATCGCGGACGGTTTCACATCGGCGTCATGCGCACCGATGGATCGGGCGAGCGGCTGCTGACCGCGTCCTTTCTTGATGAGGGCCCGACCTGGTCGCCCAATGGCCGGGTGATCATGTTCACGCGGGAAACCGCAGGCTCAGGCGGGTCGTCCACACTCTACTCCGTCGACATCTCGGGCCGGAACCTGAAGGCGGTGCAGGCCAACGCCTCCGACCCCAGTTGGTCGCCGCTTTTGAAATAAACAGTGAAATTCACAACCGGGCGGACCCGTGCTAGGGTTCCGCCCAATCGAGCCAATAAAGTCCATCAAAGGATCTGCGATATGAAAACTCTCACCAAGGCCGTTCTTCTGACCGCCACCCTTGCGCTGGGCGCCTGCGCCAATGGCGGCTTCCGTGGCGATGAAGGCGGCGCAGGCCCCGGCGGTGTGCCGGGTGCGGGCGACGGGATCTCCACCTCCGCGTTGAACCCGTCGAGCCCCGCCTATTTCAGCCAGACCATCGGCGACAAGGTGCTGTTCGCGGTGGATCAATCCACGCTCAGCCCCGAGGCGCGCGCAACGCTGCAGCAGCAGGCAAGCTGGCTGCAGACGAACACCACCTACACCGCGATCATCGAAGGCCACGCGGACGAGCAGGGCACGCGCGAGTACAACCTCGCACTTGGCGCTCGCCGCGCCGCCGCTGCGCGCGACTTCCTTGTGGCCAACGGCATCGCCGACAACCGCCTGCGCACGGTAACCTTCGGCAAGGAGCGCCCGCTTGAGGTCTGCTCGACGGAAAGCTGCTACGCTAAGAACCGCCGCGCCGTGACGGTGATTTCCGCCGGTGTCGGCAGCTAGGGACCCTGAGTGATGATGCGTAAGGTAATCGGTTTCACTGTTGCCCTGATGCTGGCCGCGCCCGCTGCGGCGCAAGACAGCACGCTTGCGGACATTCGCGCCGAGCTGGGTCAGCTCAACGGCGAGATCACCCGGCTGCGAGCCGAGATGTCGTCGGGCAATACCGGCGGGCTGACGGTGACCGGCGACATGCTGCAGCGCATGGACACGATCGAGGCGGAGCTGTCCCGGCTGACGTCGCGCACCGAGAGCCTTGAGAACCGCATCAATCGCGTCGTCACGGATGGCACCAACCGGGTGGGCGATCTGGAATTCCGCCTCTGCGAGCTGGAGGCAGGATGCGATATCGGCAGCCTTGGCACGACGCAGCCGCTGGGCGGCGAAACCGGCGGGGCGACCCCCGCAGTCGTGGCGCCAAGCCAGCCTGCGGATACCGGCGGCGTTGAATTGGCAATCTCCGAGAAGGCCGATTATGAGCGGGCGCAGGAGGCGCTCGCCTCAGGTGACTTTCGCAGCGCCGCAGAGCAGTTTGCGACCTTTAATGAATCCTACCCGGGCGGGCCGCTAGCCGCCGACGCCTATTTCTTCCGCGGCGAGGCGTTGGCTAAGCTTGGCGACTGGAACAACGCCGCGCGCAGCTATCTCGAAAGCTTCTCCGGCTCCCCCGACGCGCCCCGCGCTCCGGAGGCGCTGCTGCGTCTCGGCCTCGCCCTGTATGAGCTGGGCCAGGCGGAGGAAGCCTGCCTGATGCTGCAAGAGGTCGGCGTGCGCTACCCGGGCTCCGATCAGGTGCTGCCGGCGAACTCATCCATGAGAAATCTCGGCTGCTCGTGACCGCGGCGCGGCTTTCTTCAGACTTCCTTGAAATGATCGGCGATGCCCCGTTGGGCGTCGCCGTTTCTGGTGGCGGCGACAGCATGGCGTTGCTTGCGTTGCTGCTGGAGGCGGGGCTCACGCCACAGGTCGCGACCGTGCACCACCACCTGCGCGACGAGGCGGGGGCAGAGGTCGCTGCGGTCGTCGCATTCTGCGCAGATCACGGTCTAATCCACACCCAGCTCGATTGGCATTGGGACGGCACCGGCAACCTGCAGGATCAAGGCCGCCGCGCGCGCTACCGATTGCTGGCCGCTTGGGCATCCGAGCGCGCGCTGGCCCATATCGCGCTTGGCCACACCGCCGATGACAACGCCGAGACATTTCTGATGGGCCTGTCGCGCGGGGCGGGGCTGGATGGTCTGTCGGGGATGCGGGCGCGGTTCAAGCGAGGGGCGGTGACATTTCATCGCCCGCTTTTATCCGTCAGCCGCGCCGATCTGCGCGATCTGCTACGCGCCAAGGGGATCGCTTGGGCCGACGACCCCAGCAATGACGATCCTGCCTATCACCGCGTCCGCATCCGGCAGGCTATGGACGCGCTTTCTTCCGCAGGCATCGATCCGGCCGCGATCCAGAAAACGATCGGCAACCTGGCGGCGACCCGCTCCGATATCAGCTTAGACCTGGCGCGTGCGCTTGAGGGTCGGTTTGAGCTTTATCACGGTGACATTCTGTTCGATCTGCCATGGCTCGAGCGGCAAACGATGGAGACGCGCCGCCGGGTGCTCAAGGCCGCGATCCGCGTGGTCTCTGGTCAAGACTACCCGCCTCGGGGCGACAAACTGGCGCGGCTCGCGGGCGATTTGCGCTCGAAATCCGCATTGCAGGGGTGCTTGTTTTCAAACGATGGCACGCACTTGCGCGTCTCGCGTGAGTTTGCCGCTGTTGACGCCATGGCGGTTCCCAGCGACGCGGTCTGGGACGACCGCTGGGTCGCTGATGGCCCGCATGCGGACGGCTTGACGCTGCGCGCTTTGGGCGAGGATGGGCTGACCCAAGTCGATGATGACTGGCGCGCGCTTGGCTTGCCGCGCGCATCGGTTCTTGCCTCGCCGTCCATCTGGCGGGGTGCGACACTCAGAAGCGCGCCGCTTGCCGGATGGCCCGAGGGCTGGAAAATAAGGCTCTGCAAAGATGCGCCGCAACTGATTGGTTCCATTTTATTGCATTGAACCTGCGCGACTTATCCCTATTTTAATCGTAAGGATGGCAGTAAGCGCGGTGACGCCCTGCCAATGCCAAGCTGAATTAGGAGAAATCTTTTGGGCAACGCGAGACAAATCGCATTCTGGGTTGTGCTGTTTTTGCTAATCCTGGCGCTCTTCAACCTTTTCAACGGGGGACAGACGACCGCGAATTCGCGCACGATCCCCTATTCCGATTTCATCGAAAGGGTTGAGTCCGGCGATGTCAGTCAGGTGACGCTGGACGGCGAGAAGATCATCATCCGTTCGGGCACCGAGACCTTTTCGACCGTGCGCCCGGAAGGTGTGGATGTGACGCCCGTGCTGCTCGAGAACGATGTCGCGATCGAGGCACGGCCTCAGGAACAAAGCGGCCTGCTGGCTTATGTCGGCACGCTGCTGCCGTTCATCATCATCATCGGTATCTGGATTTTCTTCATGAACCGGATGCAGGGCGGTGGCAAAGGCGGCGCGATGGGCTTCGGTAAATCCAAAGCGAAGCTGCTGACCGAAAAGCACGGCCGCGTGACCTTTGACGACGTGGCGGGCATCGACGAGGCGAAGGACGATCTTGAAGAGATCGTTGAGTTTCTGCGGAACCCGCAGAAGTTCAGCCGTCTTGGCGGTAAAATCCCGAAGGGTGCGCTGCTGGTGGGCCCTCCCGGTACGGGTAAGACGCTTCTGGCCCGTGCGGTTGCGGGTGAGGCGGGGGTGCCGTTCTTCACCATCTCCGGCTCTGACTTTGTCGAAATGTTCGTCGGTGTCGGCGCCTCGCGCGTCCGTGACATGTTCGAGCAGGCCAAGAAAAACGCGCCTTGTATCGTTTTCATCGACGAGATTGACGCCGTGGGCCGGTCCCGTGGCGCGGGCTATGGCGGCGGCAATGACGAGCGCGAGCAGACCCTGAACCAGCTGCTGGTCGAAATGGACGGGTTTGAGGCCAACGAAGGCATCATCATCGTGGCGGCGACCAACCGTCCCGATGTTCTGGACCCAGCACTGCTGCGCCCCGGTCGCTTTGACCGTCAGGTGCAGGTGCCAAATCCCGATATCAAAGGTCGTGAGAAGATCCTGCGCGTGCATGCGCGCAAGGTGCCGCTTGGCCCCGATGTGGATCTGCGGATTATTGCCCGTGGCTCGCCCGGCTTCTCTGGTGCCGATCTGGCGAACCTGGTTAACGAGAGCGCCTTGATGGCCGCCCGCGTTGGCAGACGCTTCGTGACGATGGAAGATTTCGAGAATGCCAAGGACAAGGTGATGATGGGGGCCGAGCGCCGCTCCATGGTCATGACCGAGGACGAGAAGAAACTGACCGCCTATCATGAGGCAGGCCACGCGATCGTCGGTCTGAACGTCCCGCAGCATGATCCGATCCACAAGGCGACGATCATTCCGCGCGGCCGCGCCTTGGGTCTGGTGATGAGCCTGCCCGAACGCGATCAATTGTCGGTCTCGAAAACCAAATATACCTCGAAGATTGCCATGGCGATGGGCGGCAAGGTGGCAGAAGAGCTGAAGTTCGGACCGGAGAATGTGACCTCAGGCGCAACCTCGGATATCCAGCAGGTCTCCAAGATCGCCCGTGCTATGGTGACGCAGTTCGGCTTCTCTGATGAGCTGGGGCATGTGGATTACGCCAACGAGCAGCAATCCTATCTTGGCGCCTATGGCGGCGGCACGAACCACAGCCAGGAGACTCAGAAAATCATCGATCAGAAGGTAAAAGAGCTGATTGATGAAGGGTATGAGACCGCCAAGCGCATCCTGACCGAGAAGAATGAGGAGTGGGAGCGTCTTGCCCAAGGCCTGCTGGAATACGAAACTCTGACCGGGGCTGAAATCACCAAGGTGATCGCCGGGCAGCCGCTCAACCGTGGCGACGACGATGAAGATGACACGCCGGAAAGCGGAACGACATCCGTCGCGTCGATCCCGAAGACCCGGAAGTCCAAGACGCCGAAATCAGACGGCGGCATGGAACCGGAACCGTCGGCATAGGCCCTTCCAAGACCAACGAAAACCCCGCCCATTGAGGCGGGGTTTTTTTGTGAGTTGAAACATCAAGAGCAATGATTGGACCCGGCACCCGGACCGGGGCATGGTGGCACCCGACGACCTGAAGGAGCGCCGCTTTGCCCGCATTGAAGAAAACCGACATCACCGGAACGATCACCTGGCTGGGCCTTGTGCGCAGCCGCGAGGAAGCGTTGCGCTCGGCGCCCGTTGAGGCACTGCAGGCGCAGTTTTCCGGCGTTGACGGCGAGGATCATGGCGGCCTGACCCGAGCTTCCTGCAGCCGCGTTACATCGCAGTACCCGAAGGGCACAACGATCCGGAACACGCGGCAGGTCTGCATCGTCTCGGCGGAAGAGATGGCACAGATCGCGCACGACATCGGGATCGAGACGTTCAACCCCGAATGGTGCGGCGCGAATATCGTGATCTCCGGTATCCCGGACTTTACCCACATTCCGCCTTCGTCCCGGCTGCAGCTTCCCGGCGGTGCCACCCTGACCGTGGATATGGAAAACCGCCCTTGCCACTTGCCCGCGCCTGTCATTGACGCGGATGCGCCGGGTCATGGCAAGGCTTTCAAGGCCGCAGCCAGGGGCCGCCGCGGCGTAACGGCCTGGGTCGAACGGGAAGGGGAAATCAAGCTCGGCGACACAGTGACATTACACATTCCTGATCAACGTGCCTGGCAGCCCTGATGCCCGAGCCGTTCAAGACACTCTACAACCCCGAGATGGTGCGTCAGATGGCGGATCATCTGGCGCGGGTCTCGCCAGAGTTTGAGCGCGACGTTTTCGAAGGCACGGGGCTCTACGGGTTGGATGCGCTTGAGATGATGGCCCGGTCCGAACAAATAAGCCTAGCGATAGACGCGGCCTTTCCGGATGATCCGGCACTGAAGCGGACGGCGATGATCGCAGCGCTTCACCCGGAGACGGAGCGCCCGATAGACCAACTTGCGATGGATGAGACCGGCATTGCCGGTTGGGCGGTTGAGCCGATGGCGCGCGTGATTGTGCGAAACGGGATCGGCACGCCACGCGAAAGCCTCGCCGCCTTGGCCGAAATGACGAAGCGATTCACTGCGGAGTTCGCCGTGCGGCCGTTCTTCCGCGACCACCCGGACCTGACGCTGGAGCACGCGCACGCCTGGGCCACTGCGGATAACGTGCACCTGCGCCGCCTAGCGTCCGAAGGCTCGCGCCCGCTCTTGCCATGGGGCATCAAGCTGCATCAATTTGTGGAAAACCCAGCACCCTTGATCCCGTTGCTGACCAAATTGCGCGATGACCCCGAGGAATACGTCCGCCGCTCTGTCGCAAATAACCTCAACGATATCGCCAAAAACCAGCCCGACTTGGTCGCAGAGCTGGCGCAGGACTGGATACAAGGCGCAACAAGGCCGCGGTCACGTCTGGTCAAACACGCCTGCCGAACCCTGATCAAGCAGGGGCACCCGGGGGCTTTGGCGGCTTTCGGCTACACCACGCCACAGCTGAGTGACGTCGCATTGCAAGCGCCCGATCAGGTCAAGCTGGGCGAGGCGATGGAAATCGAATTCTCGTTCACGGCGGAGACGGAACAATCTCTGCTCATCGACTACGTTCTGCATTTTCTGAGGAAAAACGGCCAACTCAGCCCCAAGGTTTTCAAATGGACCGAGCTGACGGTGAAGGCTGGGGAGCAGACGCAGATCACCAAAAGACACCCGTACCGCAAAGTGACCACCCGCGCGGATTATCCCGGCGCGCAAAAACTGTCGGTTCAGGTCAACGGGGTCACGGTGGCGGAGACGGGCTTCGAGTTGTCGCTTTAGATGAGCGGCTGTTTCCCATGTGAAACGCCGGGTGCCAACGCGCCGATTCCGCGGCTGGAAATGTCGCAAATGCGGGCAGCGCAGGCGGCAAAGCTCTCTATAGGCGAAGGTATACCACCATAGGCCGCCGCTGCGCGGGCGTCAGGGAGACTGCGACCATGAGCTTTAAGACCGATATCGAGATTGCCCGCGAGGCAAAAAAACGCCCCATACAAGAGATCGGCGCGAAGTTGGGCATTCCCGAGGCGGACCTGCTGCCCTTTGGCCACGACAAGGCGAAGGTCTCGGCCGAGTTCATCGCGGCGCAAAAAGACAAGCCCAACGGCAAGCTGATCCTTGTGACGGCGATCAACCCGACGCCTGCGGGTGAAGGCAAAACGACGACGACCGTGGGGCTTGGTGATGGCCTGAACTCGATCGGCAAGAAGGCCGCGATCTGTATCCGCGAGGCCTCGCTTGGTCCATGTTTCGGGATGAAAGGCGGGGCCGCCGGCGGCGGCTACGCGCAGGTCGTTCCGATGGAAGAGATGAACCTGCACTTCACGGGCGATTTCCACGCGATCACCAGCGCCCACAACCTGCTGTCGGCGATGATCGACAACCACATTTATTGGGGCAATGAGCTGGAGATTGACGAGCGCCGTGTGACCTGGAAGCGCGTCATGGACATGAATGACCGTGCGCTGCGCGACACCGTGACCTCGCTGGGCGGTGTGGCCAATGGTTTCCCGCGCCAGACCGGGTTCGACATCACGGTGGCGTCCGAGGTGATGGCAATCCTGTGCCTAGCCACCGACCTGGACGATCTGCAGCAGCGTTTGGGCGACATCATAGTGGCGTATCGCCGGGATCGCTCGCCGATTTATTGCCGCGATATCAAGGCGGATGGCGCAATGACCGTGCTGTTGCAGCAGGCGATGCAGCCGAACCTCGTGCAGACGCTGGAGAATAACCCGGCCTTCGTGCATGGCGGCCCGTTCGCCAATATTGCGCATGGCTGCAACTCGGTTGTGGCGACGACGACAGCGTTGAAGCTGGCCGATTACGTTGTGACCGAGGCGGGCTTTGGCGCCGATCTGGGCGCTGAGAAATTCATGAACATCAAGTGCCGCAAGGCGGGGCTCGCGCCTGATTGCGTGGTGCTCGTGGCGACCGTGCGAGCGATGAAGATGAACGGCGGCGTCGCAAAGGCGGACCTTGGGGCCGAAAATGTTGACGCTGTAAAGGCAGGCTGCGCCAACCTTGGCCGTCATATCGAGAACGTCAAAAGCTTTGGCGTCCCGGTGGTCGTGGGCATTAACCACTTTGCAGGTGACACGGAGGCGGAAGTCGCCGCGGTGAAAGCCTATGTCGAAAGCCAGGAATCCGAGGCAATCTTGTGCAAGCACTGGGCCGATGGCTCTGCCGGTGTGCAAGAACTGGCGACGCGTGTGGCAGAGATCGCCGACAGCGGCGTGTCCAACTTCGCGCCGCTTTATGGGGACGAGCTGAGCCTGATGGAAAAGATCGAGACCGTCGCCAAGCGTATCTATCGCGCCGACGAGGTATTGGCGGACAAGAAAATCCGCGATCAGCTGCGCCAATGGGAAGAGGCGGGCTATGCGCATCTGCCCGTGTGTATGGCGAAGACTCAGTATTCCTTCTCGACCGACCCGAACCTGCGTGGCGCGCCGGTGGGTCATTCGCTGCCGATCCGTGAAGTGCGCTTGTCGGCGGGCGCCGGCTTCGTCGTCGTGGTCTGCGGCGAGATCATGACCATGCCGGGCCTGCCACGGGTGCCGTCGGCTGAGGCGATCATGCTCAATGATGCCGGTCAAATCGAAGGTCTGTTTTAAGTTTGGAATGGCTGGGGTGACGCGCGGCTGCGCCGACGCCCCACCCGCCATCCCACGAAGGAAAGGTGCCCGATGAGCGCACAAGTGATTGATGGAAAAGCCTTTGCCGCGAAAGTGCGCGGCCACGTGGCGGAGCATGTGGCGCGGCTGAAAGAAGAAAATGACCTGACGCCCGGTTTGGCCGTGGTGCTTGTGGGCGAGGACCCGGCGAGCCAAGTTTATGTCCGCTCCAAGGGTAAAATGACGGTCGAGGTCGGTATGAAGTCGGTCGAGCATCGGCTGGAGGCGGACACGTCCGAGGCCGACTTGCTGGCGGTTATTGCTGATCTGAATGCGGATCCGACGATCCACGGCATTCTCGTGCAATTGCCGCTGCCGGGGCATCTCAATGAAGATCTGGTGATCAACTCAATTGACCCGGCCAAGGATGTGGATGGATTTCATATCTCCAATGTCGGGCTGCTGGGAACCGGGCAAAAGTCGATGGTGCCGTGCACGCCGCTTGGCTGCCTGATGATGCTGCGCGACCATCATGGTTCACTGTCGGGCATGGATGCGGTTGTGATTGGGCGCTCGAATATCGTGGGCAAGCCGATGGCGCAGCTGCTTTTGGGCGACAGCTGCACCGTGACGATCGCGCATTCGCGCACCAAGGATTTGCCGGACGTCGTGCGACGCGCGGATATTGTTGTCGCCGCCGTGGGCCGTCCGGAGATGGTGCCGGGCGACTGGATCAAGCCGGGCGCGACGGTCATCGACGTCGGCATCAACCGGGTGCCGAATGGCGAGAAGACGAAGCTGGTGGGTGATGTGGACTATGCCTCCTGCGCAGAGGTGGCCGGCGCGATCACGCCGGTGCCCGGTGGGGTTGGTCCGATGACGATTGCCTGTCTTTTGGCGAATACGTTGACCGCATGCTGCCGCGCCAATGGGTTGAAAGAGCCCGAAGGGCTTACCGCTTAGGCATCGGGATTTCGACGGGGCTCTCGCCGGTGAGGATCGCGCGGGCCGACGGGGCCATCAGACCGGTGAGCGTTTCACTCGTGCTGCGCAGTCCGCCGGTAAAGGTTCCAAACGCGGGCAGCACCAAACGCGCGTCATCGTAAAGAAAGCACGGCCGCGTCACCACGCGACCCTTCGCGTTCAAACTTGCCTTCGGGTGGTAGTGGCCTGAGACCTCGGCATGGGCGGTTGCTTGCGCGATGTGCCGAAAGGTGAGCGGACCCACTCGCATCTCCGCGCGGTGAGTGCCGCCGATCTCCAGTGGGCCCGGATCATGATTGCCCTCAATCCAAGTCCAGGATCGTCCGGCGATGAGACGGGTGATCCAGTCCAAGAGCTCCGGCGCGAGCGCGGCGCCGGCATCCAAGTCATCAAAGCTGTCGCCAAGGCAAATGACCTGAGCCGCTTGCGAAGCATCCAGGGCGGCTTCCAGTCTGGTTAACGTGTCGATGGTCTCGTAAGGGGGCAGCATCTGGCCGGACCGTCGCGCGACGCGCTCGGATTTACCAAGATGCAGGTCTGATACGACGAGTAATTGCTCGTCTGGCCAGTACAATGCGCCGGATCCGAAGGCTTCGAGCTCGCATGTGTTGAAGCGGAACGCGCGCTTCATGCGAGACCCGCTTCCGCCATCAGCGCCTCTGCGGCTTCGTTCATCAGGCGTTGCTCGGCCGCGCCCTTGACCGGAACGCGGCCCATTTCCAGAAATAACGGCGCGGCCAACGGGGTGACCCGGGGCAGGCTCAGGTGGTCGATGTTGCCTTGGGTGCGGGCGACCATGTCCTCGATCCGGCCAAAATCGATCAGGCCCTTCATGGCCTCCTCGCGGGTGATGTCGAGCATCAGATGGTCGGGGTCATACTTGCGCAGCGTGTCGTAGAGAATGTCGGAGGAAAACGTGGCTTGCTTGCCCGACTTGCGCTTGCCCGTTGTCATCCGGTCGATTAGCCCGCCGATGATGGCGGAGGCGCGAAAGGTTCGCTTCATCACGGCGTTGCCTGCAAGCCAGCTTTCGAGCCCGGCGCGCAGCCCATCGAGAGCGAAGAGCGGCTCTGGATCTTCGACCTCACTCAGTCCCCAGATCATTGTGGCATAGTCGGTAGACAAAAACCCAAGCGGATCAAGGGATTGCTCTTCCATGCGTTGTGTTAGCAATAGGCCGAGCGTTTGCATCGCGTTGCGCCCGGCAAATCCGTAGACGCAGGTGTAGCAGCGCCCGTCTTGCGGGAAGCTTTCGATTAGAAGTCGACCGGGTTCGGGCAGACGCGAGCGTTCTCGTTGCAGGGCGAGCCAGTCGGCGGTGTGCGTTGGCAGATCAGGCCAACTGTCTTGCTGAAAAATCCGCAAGATGCGCTCTGACAGCTGCGTGGAATTGGCGAATTTCGTTCCGTTGAACGTGGCGACTTTCGGCTGATCCGAGGCGCGGCGCGTGACCTCCACGGTCATCTCGTTCAGCCCTTCGTACCGAACCACCTGGCCGCCGATCAGGAACGTGTCGCCGGGGGTAAGGGTGGATGCGAAGCCTTCCTCGACCTCGCCCAAAGGCGTGCCGCCACGGCGGTTCTTGAGGCGGACCTTCAGCGTTTCATAGTCGATAATCGTGCCGACATTCATGCGAATCTGAGTGGCCGCACGTGGATCGCGCAGCTGCCACTTTCCGCCTCTTTCAACAATCCTCTGGTAGCGATCATAGGCGCGCAGGGCGTAGCCGCCGGTGGCGCAGAAATCGAGACAGCGGTCGAACTCGGCACGCGTTAACCCTGTATAAGGTCCGGCGGAGATCACTTCTTGGTAAAGATCAGCGGCCTGAAAGGGACCGGAGGCGGCGCGGATCAAGATGTGCTGACATAGTACATCGCGCGGGCCCCGGGCACGCGGGTCGCCGTCAAGGTCGTGCTCTTTAACTGCATCGAGAGCGGCCTTGCATTCGACGATTTCGAACCGGTTGGCCGGGACCAGCAAGGCCTTGGAGGGGGCATTGTAGCGGTGGTTTGCGCGGCCGATCCGCTGCACCAGTCGCTTCACATTCTTTGGCGCTCCGACCTGAATGACGAGATCGACATCCCCCCAATCAATGCCAAGATCGAGACTGCCGGTGCACACGATGGCTTTCAGCTCGCCCGCGACCATCGCCTGCTCGACCTTCTCGCGCTGCGCGCGGGCGAGGGAGCCGTGGTGGATTCCGATCGGGAGCTGCTGGTCGTTGGCGAGCCACAGATGATGAAAGAAGATCTCTGCCTGAGCCCGGGTGTTGTGGAAGATCAGCGTCGTGTTGTGTTGCTTGACCTCTTCCAGGATCGCAGGGATCGCGTAGCGTCCGCCGCCGCCAGCCCACGGTGGAGCCTCCTGCGTTTCCAGCATCGAGATGTCGGGGTCGGAGCCCGGATCGGCCTGCAGGATCACCGGGCTGTTAGGGTGATGTGCCATGAAATTGGCGATCGCCTGCGGGTCCTCGACCGTCGCGGACAGGCCAACGCGCCGCAGGCCGGGGGCGAGGCTCTGCAGGCGGGACAGGGCCAGCATCAGTTGGTCGCCGCGTTTGCTTTCGGCCAATGCGTGAATTTCGTCAATGACCACGCGCTGAAGTCCGTCGAAAATGCGCGGGGCGTCTTCGTAGCTGAGAAGCAGCGCCAAGCTTTCCGGCGTGGTCAGTAGGATATGCGGTGGATCGGCGCGTTGGCGGCGTTTCTGTGTGTAGCTGGTGTCGCCCGTGCGGTCCTCGATCCGGATATCGAGACCGATCTCATCGACCGGTGTGCGCAAGTTGCGCTTGATGTCGGCGGCGAGCGCCTTCAGGGGCGAGATGTAGAGCGTGTGCAATCCGCCGCGTGGCGCTTCGTACAGCTCGGCCAGGGTCGGCAAAAAGCCCGCCATGGTCTTGCCGCCGCCGGTGGGCGCGATCAGTAGGGTCGTCGGCTCATCGGAGGCCGCCAGCATGTCGCGCTGGTGCGGATGCACCTCCCACCCGCGGGAGGTAAACCAATTCTGGATGGGGTCGGGAAGGTCGCGCATGGGCCTTGATATAGGCCATGCGCGAGCCGGATTTTAGTGCTTAATTTCCTCGTCTTTCACGTACATGTTCGCCCATGCACGGTCGATCAGCTCGGGCGTCATCTGGTTCGGGATGCCCTCGTATTCGCAGACGGAAATCATCTGATCGATCAGAAAGTTCGCGTGATAGTTTGCGTAGAGGTTGTCGATCGTCGGGTAGCGCACCTTCAGCAGATGGATGAGCGCTTCCTCGTTCAGCGGCACCTTCTTCTTCTTTGCGACCATGGCAAAGACCTTCAGGAATTCCTCCTGCGTGGGGCCGTCGATCTTGATCTTGTAGAAGATACGGCGCAGGGCGGCGCCGTCGAACATCTCGTTGGGGTGGAAGTTGGTCGAGAAGATCACCAGCGTGTCGAAGGGCACTTCGAACTTCTCGCCCGATTGCAGCGCGAGGATGTCGTACTCGGCTTCCATGGGAACAATCCAGCGGTTGATCAGCGCCTGGGGCGGTTCTTCCTGACGGCCAAGGTCGTCCACGATGAACACGCCGCCAGTGGATTTCAGCTGCAGCGATGCCTGATAGGTCCTTGAAGTTGCGTTGTAATTGAGGTCGAGCATGTTGAGCATCAGCTCACCACCCGTCATCACGGTGGGCCGCTCGCACATCAGGTAGCGCTTGTCGTAGCGGTTGTCGGTGCGGCGCAGGGAGGAGGCCTGCACCTCCTCCTCTTCCACCAGTGTATGCACAATCGGATCGTAAAGCGTGACGACCTGACCTGCGTATTCAATGCATTGCGGCACGTAGATCATATCGCCGAGCGCGTCGCGAATACCGTTGGAGATTGCGGATTTACCGTTACCGGGCGGGCCGTAGAGAAGGATCGAGCGGCCGGAACTTACAGCGGGCCCCAGATTGTCCAGCAGGTCGTCGGGCAGGATCAGGTGACCCATGGACCCCAGCAGCCTTTCGCGCGTGATCTGAATGTTTCGCACGGATTGTCGTTGTACCTGCTCTTTGTAGTGATCAAGCGGCACGGGTAGCGCGCCGTAATATTCGGATTGTGCAAGTGCGTCGAGCGCACGTGCCTTGCCTGTATCGGACAATTGGAACGCCATTTCCGAGCCTGAGCCGGCGTGAAGCGTACCTTGCGCCTCGATCAATTTCTGTTCGCGCGCGATTTCGACCAGTTGCTGGGTCAGTGGCAGCGAAAGGCAGATCGCCTCCGACATCTTGGAGACATGTTCGAGGTTCTTGCGAAACACGGTCTTCAACAGGATGTCGCGCATCATCACGATGCTCAGGCCGGTATCTTCCAGTGATTTCGGCGGGGCCGGCGCCTGTACACCGGGGGTGGTTTGCATGTTCATCTGCTCTGCCTCATGTGTTGCCTTGTTCACGCAACAAGACCGTTCGCGCTTCAAATGACCCGGCGGCTGCGCTAGCCTTGCCGAGCCACAAATGACAGGCCCCAAATCAGAGGGCCTCGCGCGAGGAACATGAGCATGGACAACGGTATGGATAGGGCCGGATCAAGGCTTTTTCTTGTCTACCTGTTGGGGTTGATCGTCCTTTTGGGGGGGCTCGCGCTGGCGAAAGGCGGGCTTTATATTGACCGGCACGAAGGCGACACGCTGCATCTGATCGAAATCGTGCTGCGGATGGCGGCTGGCGAATGGCCCCATATCGACTTCGTGACGCCCTTGGGGGCGATGAATTTCCTGCCGATCGTCTGGTTCGTGCAGCTCGGTTTCGGGATCGGAGCGGCGATCCTGCTGGCCCAGATCGCGATGGCAATCCTGATGGTGCCGATGCTGTGGTGGGTCGCCCGGTCCCGCCTCACCCGTGGCGCGGCCTATGCCCTTGGCGGGCTGGTGATGGTCCTTGCGCTGGCAATGATTCATGGCGAAGCCGCCGCGTCGATTTCGATGTCGATGCACTACAACCGCTGGGCTTGGGGGTTCACCTTTTTGGCTGTTCTCGTCGCGGTGCTGGAGCCGAAACGAAAGCAAAACCAATGGTTTGACGGTGTAATCCTTGGATTTGCTTTCAGCTTTTTCGTAATGGGCAAGGTAACTTTCGCGGTGGCGCTGGCCCCGGGTGTGGTCCTTGCACTGATGTTGCGACGCCAGTGGGTCGCGATGGGCACGGGCCTGGCCATCGTGGCCGCAGGGGCGCTGGCCTTGACGATTGCGGCGGGGCCGCAGCTTTGGCCCAGCTACATCGGGGATCTTTTGCTTGTGAGCAGTTCAAATATCCGGCCGCGCGCCGGGGTCGATCTGCCGACGCTACTGACGGCACCGCAATATGTGCTGGGTAACGCAGTCTTGCTGCTGTCGATCATCGTGCTGCGCCGCGACGGTCGGTCCGATTTGGCCGCGATCATGCTGCTGCTTGGCGCGGGTTGGATCTTCATCACCTATCAGAATTATGGCAATGATCCGAAATGGCTTGCTCTGCTGGCGGTTCTGCTGCCCGCGATTGCGCGCACACCGCAAGTGATTGCTCTTTCCGTGGTCGCGGCGGCGATGATTGCGCCGTCCTTTTTCAATATGGCGGTGAGTCCGGCGCGCCATTTTGTCGTGAACACAGAGGCTTACAGCGCGCTATTTGCCGAAACACCTTATGCCGAGGCGCATGGGGATTTCCACACCAAGTCCGAGCGTGTCGATCGCGTTTTGATCCGCACGCCGCAGCGCTTTGAAAGCGATGCGTTTGCCTATCTCAATGACCGCGCCGCGCATATGGCGCCTGCGACGTTCCAAGGCGAAGAGTATCGCTCCTGTGTTCAGCAGCTTGGGTTGATCGGTACGTCAAAGGCAATTGCGCGCGATCTTGGTGAGGTGGTCGATAGCGGCGCACGCGTGTTCGTCGCAGATACGTTCGCCAATCTCTGGATGTTCGGAGAGCTGTCCGCGCTGGAGGGCGGGGCGCCTTGGTATTACGGCGGATTGTCCGGGTTTAGCTCGGCCGATTACTTCCTGATCCCAGCCTGTCCTGCGACGCCGCACGCGTTTCGCGCGATCCTTAAGGATGTCGAGGCCCGCGGGGCCCCTTTGGAAAAGGTTCGGGAAACCGAGCTTTATACCCTGTTCAAAACGCGCTAGGCGGCGACTGAAAGACCCAGGTAGACGATCAGGCTGACGGCGAGGGGGACGCCCATCGGGAAGTCCCGCGTGCGCTCCCAGCTTTCCCATTCGGGGACAAGGCGGCGCAGGGGGGAGACGCGTGCCAAGCGGTGGAGCACAAAGGTCAGGATCACGGCGGCTGCGAATATTGCCATCATGTTGGTTGCTTGCGATACCGCCACGAAGGGGGCCATCGCAGCCGCGAACTTGGCATCGCCCGCGCCGACTAGGCCGGTGATGCTCATCACGAAGCCCAAGGCAAGCACGACGGCGATATGGGCGAAGCGCCAGAGATAGACTTCAAGCGGCAGGGTGATCACGCCGACCACGACGAAGACCGCCAACAGAGCCAGAACGGCCTTGTTTGGGATTTTCATGCGGGCGAGGTCGCTCCACGCGACCCAGATTGCGATCGGCAGGGCCGGGATCAGCGCCCAAAGCGCGAAGCTGCTCATCGGTTTAGCTCTCCAGAGTGCGGAGCGAGCGGATCGCGGCCTCGAAATGCTGCGGATGGGTCTCGATGGCTTGCCCCAACAGGTCCTTCCCGACCTCGACATCGCCTTGCTTGATGGCGGTCAGCGCCATCGTGTGCAGCAATTGCGCGCGTTCGGTCTGCGAGACCTGAATGATCGGCAGGCGGTAGTTCTTCCGCGCGCCGCGGGCGAGAACCATATTGTTCTTTGCGGTGAACAGACTGGGATCGTAGGTGATCGCTTCGCCAAAGAGCCGCTCTGCCTCGACATAGTCGCCGCGCGACAGTTTCGAGTAACCCCAGTTGTTCAGGACGGAGGCGGGGGTCGTGGTCAGGCCAACGGCGGTCTGGTAGAAGCTGTCCGCCTTTTTCCATTCCTTGTTGGTGTCGGCGATGATCGCCTCGAGCCGGTAGCGCTCAAAGGTTTCAAAGGTGGGTGGGACCGCGTCGAGCGCCTTTTCGGCCTCTTTCCACTTGCCCTCGCGGATCAGCGCGTTGGCGTAATCGATGCGGTCGTCATTCGTGGCCTCTTCGTGCTGGACGATTTTGCCCAAGATCACGCTTGCCTCGGTGGCGCGCTTGGCACGCAGCAGCGATTTGCCCAATCCGCGCTGCAGGTCCAGGCGGTCGGGGTTTTCGCGCGTCGCGCGCTGGAAATAGGTCACCGCCTCGTTCGGATCGGCCACGCTGAGCATGATGTCGTTGAGATTGCTCTCATCGATCACGTTGACATTCTTCAGTGTTTTGCTGAATTCGCCGTTTTCGCGTTTCTCGCACGCGGTCAGGGCAATCACGCTGATTAGGCACAGCATGCCTGTCTTCATGTGGCGCATGGGCGTCCTCTACTCTGCTCTCAATGGGCTTTTTAGATCAAGGCGCCTGAAGGATCAGGTAGCGGCCGTTGCCGCGTCGCACCAAGTCGAAAGCTCCGTCTTCTTTTTCTTCACTATAGGCCGGGTTCTCGATTTTTGCGAGCGCGCGGCGCAGGTTTTCGCGGATTTCGTCAGATTTGCCACTATCGAGCGCGAAGGCCGTTTTGAAGACGCGACTGGCCTCGCCGGTCTTGCCGCGTTCCATCAGCACGACGCCCAGATTGTTCCAAGCGGGAACGAAGGTCTGGTCCTCCTTGATCGCGCGTCTCAGCAGGTCCTCGCTTTGGCCCAGGCGGCCCAGTTTCAGGTTTGCAGAGCCAAGGGCGCTCAGCACATCCACGTTGATCCCTTGCTCGCCCGCCGCGCGGAAATAGGCCTTCAGCGCTAGCTCATATTGGCCCGCGGCCATCAGGCGGTGGCCCACGATCAGCCCGTCGACACTGGCCTCGCGAGAGACATCTCCGGTCGGCGGAAACGGTCCAGCCCCCTCGTCAAACGAGGGGGTGGAAGGCTCGCAGGCCGCGAGCATCGTTACAACAAGAAGTGTCGGTCCCCACCGAACGCGCATAGCGCCTCACGTCATCAGCCACCGTTGAGGTTTTTATAGATGTCGTAGATCGACGGCCCAATCAAAATGATCAAAAGGGGCGGCAGGCAGAACATCATCGTGCCCAGCGTGAGCTTGGTGGGCAACACGTTGGCCTTCTCTTCGGCCCGCATCACGCGTTTGTCACGCATCTCGGACGCGTAGACCCGCAGGGCGTCGGCGATGGATGTACCAAAGCTAGTCGATTGGATCAGCACGGTCACAAAGCTGGACACGTCCGGCACGCCGGCGCGTTCTGCCATGTCGCGCAGCACCGTGATGCGGTCCTTGCCGGCCTTCATCTCGTTGGCGACTGCTTCGAACTCGTCGGCCAGCGCGGGGTAGCCCGCGCGGATCTCGGCCGCCACGCGGATGATCGACTGATCGAGGGCCTGACCGGCTTCGACGCAAACCAGCATCAGGTCGAGACTGTCCGGGAACCCGCTTTCGATTTCGGCCTGACGCTCTTGGCGACGCCGCTCGATCCAGTATTTCGGCAGGTAGTAGCCAGCTCCGCCGGGGATGACGATCGCAAGGATCAGGTCGCGCGTTTCCATATCGTCGCCGAGGATCAGCACGTACAGAAGACCGAGCGTCAGAAATAACAACCCGAGCGCGAATTGCATGAAGTGGAATGTACGAACCGCGCTTTTGCCCTTGTAGCCCGCCTGCAGAAGCTTCAGCTTCATGCCTTTGAGCTCTTCGACATCCTGTGGTTCCAGGAAGTTGGCAAACTTGTCTAGCTTGTCCGTCCCGCTTTTCTGGCGCAGGGCCTGGGCTTCGCCGCTTTTCGCGCGCCCGCCGGAGCGTTTGGCCTCTTCGCGGATGCGGTCTAGCGGGTCCTTTTGCTTCTTGAGCATGGTGGGCAGGGTGACGAGCACCAGCACCACACCGAACAGGCCGACTGCGAGCAAGGGGCCGAGATCGCCGAATTTTTCGACGAGCAGGGCATTGATCTGATCAAGATACTGCATCGCGTTAGACCTTAATATTAACCATGATGCGCATGAACACGACGTTCACCACAAGGAAGACGCCCACGACGATACAGGCAGGGATGAAGAACTCGGTGTCCTTCACTTCGGTGTAGTAGTCAGGTTCCATCACGTTGATGCCGACCAGCGCCAGAAGCGGGAACACCGACAAGAACATGCCGGACCATTTTGCCTCGGCCGTGATCGCTTTCACGCGACGGAACAGCTTGAAGCGGGCGCGGATCACCTGGGACAAGCCGTGGAGAATTTCTGCGAGGTTACCACCGGAGGTCTGCTGGATCGTCACGGCCACCGCAAGGAAGCGCAGATCCTGCATGTCCATGCGTTCGGCAAGGTGTTTCAAGCTCTCGGAGACATCTCGGCCATAGGCGCTTTCGTCGGCGATGACGCCGAATTCGGTGCCAAGCGGGTCGGCGACCTCCTTGGCGACGATGTTGATGGCAGACGAGAACGGGTGTCCCACGCGCAAGCTTCGCACCATCAGCTCAATCGCGTCGGGCAGCTGCTCCTCGATCATTTCCATGCGCTTCTTGCACTTGTTATTGACCCAGACATAGACAGCGCCGATGCCCATCACGAGGGCGATCAGGCCGCGTACGGGGGCGGCGGCCTCGGTCATCTGGGACAAGATCGCAAAGATCACGCCGGCCAGCACGAACATCATCGCGATCAGCGCCATGGGCGAGAACGCGATGTTGGCGCGCAGCGCCTTGTCGGCCAGCATTGAATAGAGCGGGATCCCGCCCGAATTCATATGCTGGTTCATCTCTTTGCGGAGCTGGTCGAGCACCTTTTCGCGTGATCCGCCCTTCTGGATCATGTCCAGGCGGCGGTTCACCTTGCTGTTCAGGCTGATGGATTTGCCGAATACGACGAGGTAGACGCCTTCGATCAGCATCAGCACTGCGACGAAGATAATGCCGTAGAGAAGCGGCTCGAAACTGATTTCCATAACTGGTTACTCCGCTGCCACTGGCTCATAAATTGATGCAGGAAGGTCGTAGCCCCACTGCTTGAAGCGTTCTGAATAGTGCGAGCGCACGCCCGTGGGTGTGAATTGGCCGATGATCTTGCCGTCCGGCTGCAGCCCGAGCCGCTGGTAACGGAAGACCTCCTGCATGGAGATCACGTCGCCTTCCATGCCGGTGATCTCGGTGATCGAGACCATGCGGCGCGAGCCGTCCTGCAGACGCGAGGCCTGCACGATCAGGTTCACAGCCGACGAAATCTGGGCGCGTACTGCCTTGATCGGCATCTCGATGCCGGCCATCGCGATCATGTTTTCGAGGCGGGACACGCCGTCCCGGGCCGAGTTCGCGTGGATCGTGGTCATCGAGCCGTCGTGGCCAGTGTTCATGGCCTGCAGCATGTCGATCACTTCCTCGCCACGCGTCTCACCCACGATGATGCGGTCAGGACGCATCCGCAGAGCGTTGCGCAGACAGTCGCGCTGGGACACAGCGCCTTTGCCTTCCACGTTGGCGGGGCGGCTTTCCATCCGGCCGACATGGACCTGCTGAAGCTGAAGTTCCGCCGTATCCTCGATCGTCAGGATGCGCTCGGAGTTATCGATGAAGGAAGACAGCGCATTGAGCGTGGTCGTCTTACCAGAGCCCGTACCGCCGGAGACGATAACGTTCAGGCGGCAGGCGACTGCGGCTTGCAGATAGGCAGCCATCTCTTCAGAGAACGCGCCGAACTTCACCAAGTCGTCGATGCCGAGCTTTTCTTTCTTGAACTTACGAATGGAGACCAGCGAGCCGTCCACCGCGATCGGCGGAACCATGGCGTTGAAACGCGAGCCGTCTTTCAGGCGGGCGTCCACGTAAGGGTTCGATTCATCAACGCGACGACCCACGGCGGACACGATCTTGTCGATGATCCGCAGCAGGTGCTTTTCGTCCTTGAAGCGGGTGTTGGTGAGCGACAGCTTACCGTCGCGTTCCACGAACACGCGGTTGGGGCCGTTCACCAGAATATCGTTAACGGTGTCGTCCTTCAGAAGTGGCTCAAGGGGCCCAAGCCCCGTCACTTCGTCAAACAGCTCCGCATGCAGGGTTTGGCGTTCCTCCTTGGTGAGGATGATCGCCATCTCTTCGAGACCTTCGGCACAGATTTCGACAATCTCGGATTTCAGCTCTGCCTCGGGCGCATTTTCAAGCGCGGACAGATTGAGGTTGTCAAGCAAACGATGGTGCAGTTCCGAGCGCACTTCTTCAAGGCGCTGGCGGCGCTTGAGCTCTTTATCCTGCGCCAGGCCGTCTGCGGCGCTTACCGCTTTCTCCGACCCGGGTTTGCGCATGGATGAGGCCGAGCTGGGGGCGGATGTGGCATCGGGTTTCTGCTGTGCCTCAGCGGCGGGCTTTGCACCTGCATCTGGAGCGGCGCCGGATTTTTTATAACGGGAAAACATACGCTTAACCTTCTCTTACCCGGCCTCTTCGGCCTGGTTGACGTCATGCAGGGACTTGGCGAGCTTGGCGATTTCCTTGCGCAGCGGGTTCTTGCTTGCGGTCTCCGCAAGGGGGAGCCCGTGATCGCAGCTTTGCGCGACTTGCTTGCCGCCATCGGGCAGATGCAGCTCGACATCGATATCAAGGCTTTCCGCCATGCGCTTCGCGCGGCTCTTGCCAGCCAGATCGGTGAACTTCGGCGCGCGGTTCATCACATAGCGGATTTTCTCGTAGGGCAGGTCTTCTGCCTTGAGCGCGCGGACCATGCGTAGCGTGTTTTGCGCGGAGCGCAGATCCAGCTCCATCATGCCGAAGTAGACATGGGCCATGCCAAGTACGGTTTCGGTCCACTGCACCAGTGTCGACGGCATGTCGATTACGACATAATCGAAGTTGCGCTGCGCCGTTGCGACCAGTTTTTCGATTTCTTCGGGCCCGATCATATCCAGCGGGATCATGTCGGAGGGCGCGGTCAGCACCTGGATCTTATCGTTGAAGGTCAACAAAGTGGCCTTGAACGCATCGTCGTCCATTGCATCAATGTCTGACAGCATCTCCAGCACCGCCTCGCGGCGGGGCAGGTCGAGATAGGTCGACGCTGATCCGAACTGGAAATCAAGGTCCAGCAAGCAGACGCGAGCGGTCGATTTCTTCTCCGTCGTGGCCAGCTCCCACGCGAGGTTCACCGCGAAGGTTGATGCGCCGCAGCCACCGGCCAGGCCGTGGACGGGAAGGATCACACCATCGAGCGTGCCGATCTTGCCGGTGGCTTGAGGCGCGCGCGGTGCGTCGTTTTCGACCTGCTCAACCACGGGTTCTGGTTCGGGTTTGCTGACACGCTCGATCGAGTCGTGCAGCGCGCCTTCCGGAAGCGGGTAGGGGACGAAGTCGTCGGCCCCGAGCTTCAGCAGTTGGTGGAGCGCGATGGGCGAGACATCCTCGGCGATCAGGATCACCTTGATGCCAAGCTCCTTGGCGCGGCCGATGATGTCACCGACCTTGGTCAGGTTGTCTTCGTCATGTGTGTCGACGGCCACCGCGATGAACTTGAGCTCCGATGCGTCGGGCTGGTTCAGATACGCGGCGGCGTCGTCGAAGTTGAGATCGCCCCAGCCTTCGCCCATCTCCGTTTCCATATCTTCGATCAGAAGATCGAAGTTCTGCACGTCGCGGGCGACGGTACAGGCGGCGATCGGGGCCGGTTCGGTCTGTAATGCTACACTACTCGTCATGCCATGAATCCCATTTGGCCACTCAGGACCGGGTTCGTGTTAGCAAGGGCACCTTTTTAAAGGGTTAGCGCCCCCACCAACTGTTTGCGGTATTCGAACCAACCTTCCGTCTTTGCGCGGATTGTGGCTCATCTCATGACAAGAAATGCTTAGGAAAAAGGGCGATAATGGGGCGGAATTAGCGAGAATTTGAGGTATTATCCCCAGTTACTGGACGATCCGCTCTCTTGCGAGGGTTTCTTCGCTCTTCGCGGTCTGCACGTATTCACGCTGAACCAGGACACCGTATTTGCCGTCAAGCAGCATCGGATGGCCCTTAACGAAGCCCGAAACCTCGGTCACGGTGCGGCGGTTGCGACGCTCCGGGTTCTCGGTGACGATGATCGGTCGGGTCTCGCCGAAGGAGGCGAGCGCCTCGAGGCGGGACCGGCTGATGCCCTGGCTTGTCAGGAAATGCACCGCGGCCTCGGCCCGGCGCAATCCGAGCGCCTTGTTCGACGCGGCGGAGCCGACAAGATCGGTGTGGCCGTAGACACGGAAGGTGACTTCCGGGAACTGACGGATCCAGTTTGCCTGCTCCAGCAGAGCTGCGCGGGCGTTGGCATCGAGCTCGGCGGAGCCAAACTCGAAGTTCACTTGCGTGTTCACATCGGCCTCGAAACGGCGGCCAAGGCTTTCGGCCACGCTCAGATCGCCATTGTTGATCAGCGTGTTGGTCATGGTGGGGTTGCCGAAGCCACCCTCGTCCAGATACCCGCCGGCCTCGCTTTCGAAGACCTGCTGCGATTTCCCGCAAGCCGACAGGCCCAGTGCCATTACGGCGATGATGGCGATCGAAGAAGTGGACTTAAGCATTTGATATTACTCCAGAACGTAGCCGTAAGAGCCCGAATAGTCTTGGCGGGCCACTTCGCCGGTGGGGGAGCGGCGGGAGCGCACTTCTTGCGCCACCTTGCCGTTAAGGAAGAAGTCACGCTCGCTGGGCGGGCGCACGCGGTCGGTGGAGACGACAAGCCCGTCGCCGCGGCTTGGCGAGACGAGATGCGCGGTCACGATGACCACAAGCTCGGACTGCCGCCGCTCGTAGTTGGCGGAGCGGAACAAGGCACCCAGAACCGGGATGTCGCCCAGCCACGGAACCTGACCGGCCACGTCGCGGAAGTCGTCTTCGAGAAGACCTGCGATGGCGAAGCTTTCCCCATCACGCATCTCAACCACAGTGGACGAGGCACGCTTCGAGAACGCATTCACGGTGAAGCCGTCATTCTGGACCACAACCGTTGGATCAAGGCCGGAGACGGCCGTGTCGAGCTTGAGGTTGATGATGTCCTGGTCCAGCACCGTCGGGGTGAACTTGAGCTCCACACCGAAGGGGCGGTAGCTGATCGTCACCGAGCCGTCATCGCTGATCGGGATCGGGTATTCACCACCTGCAAGGAAGGTTGCCTCCTGGCCGGACAATGCAGTCAGGTTCGGCTCTGCAAGAGTGCGAACAAGTCCTTTTTCTTCAAGAGCTTCCAGAACAACAAGGGCGCGAAGGCTGCCGCTGCCGAAGCCGAAGGAGAAGACACCGTTGCGCTCGCGGCTGGACGTCACACTACCGGCTTGACCGCCAGCGCCAAGCGAACCGGCCTGGTTTCCGCCCGTCTGCAGGGTGTTGGTGAAACCGTTGGCCCCGAAATTGCTTCCGGCGCCGGTCTGGAAGCCGAGCGAGGCCGACAGATCTTTGGAGACCGAGCGGCGCATCTCTGCGAAGCGCACTTTCAGCATAACCTGCTGGGTGCCACCTACGCTCATCAGGTTGGAGACGGCTTCCGGTGCGTAGCGCTCGGCCAGATCAAGCGCGCGATCCAGCTTGGTGATCGAGGAGACAGTGCCGGAAAGCACCAGGCCATCATTGGCGGTGCGGACTTCGATGTTTTCGCCGGGCAAGATCTCGCGAAGGCGCTCCTTGAATTCGGAGATGTCGGGGGAGACGCGAACGGAGACATTGGTGATCAGGCGCCCATCGGGGCCAAGCAGCGTCAATGTCGTGCGGCCGGGGCTTTTGCCCAACACATATATAGTGCGATCCGACAGGGTCGCGATGTCTGCGATGGCCGGGTTGGCCACGGAGAGTTCCGCGAAGGGGATGTCGCTCTCGACGACCACGGCGCTGTTGACCGGGACATTGAGTTTGCGAGCTGTCGATTGATTGGTGACGGAGAGGTTTTGTGAGAACCCGGTTCCCGGCACGAAAGATACGAGTGCGAGACCGAATAGGCCTGCGCAAAGATACTGCTTCAATTTCATTGTGATCCTGCCTCTCTGATCACTAAAGGGAATGGGTCTTTTGCCCATTTTCCCGGTGAGGATGCTCGATTTGACTTTTTATTGCAAGAATCATGGGCTTGCCGCATGAAACTTATGTGGATAAGTCGCAACACATTCCCTCTATGGGGCTATTTGTAGTGTTCGACACGACAGCGGCACCCAAGATGGGGTGCCGCAATCGGAGTCTTCGCGCGGATGCGGTGATTTAGTCCTGACAGGCGATCGGGATCTCGATGACCTCGGCGCCTCTGCGGGTCTTGATGGTGCAGACCCGCTCTTCGACCGCCTCGACGGCCTGCTCTTCGCGGATGCCAAGAAGCTGATTTTGGTCCACTTCAACCGCGGCTACTTCGGTATCGTCACCGGCACCAACCAGCGACAGGGACAGGCGGCCGGAGGACTGTGCTTGCGCCAACGCACCCACCTGGGTCGGTGTTGCCGCGACGGTCACGGTCCGTGCGATTGTCGGGGCAGAGCGATCACCATCTGCGATTTGGTCGACGGCCAGCAGCTTCAGCCGGGTGTCGATCAGCTTGGTGACCTCCCGGCCGCGGCTGTCGCCCGTCCAGTAGACGTCCACATGGTCACCCGGGCGCAGGAAGCCGGACACGCCGGACGATACATCAACCCGCAGCGCGAAGGCGCGCATGCCCTTGGCAAGGCGCGAGGAAACCCCCGCATCTTCGCCCGGCTCGGTGACCTTGGAGGTCATCACGGCTTCGTCTTTCTCCATCACACGCAGAACGGTGCGCAACTCGCCAGAGATCGGGAACAGTTCCTCGCCCTCCTGGAACGCGCCTTCCGGAATGGCGTTGTTGGGCCAAGCGACGATTTGCACGTCTTCCTTGGTCAGTGTCTCGCCATACGCCATCTGACGCTTGACGGTGAAGACCGCTTCGAGCGGTACGTTGCTTTGCAGCAGCTTTTCCTGAGCGGCCACCTTGGCCTGATATTGATCAAATCTGTTTTTGGCCATGTAGGCGGCGAAGCCCGCAAGCGCGACCCCCATCACCAATACCAGCCCGAATACCAAACGCATGATTTAGCCCCTTCTTCATATTCCAAACCCCGCTGACCTCGTCATACGGGCTACTCGTCTTTGGAAACAATGATGGGGAATTGCGGCGAAATGTTGGAACGCCAAGGGCGTTAAGGCGGCATCTTGGCCGCCTTAACGCTGTTTTTTTGGTGTTTTTAGAAGGAGGTGGAAATCAACTGGCTGCTCAGCTCAGCATCCACATCGTTCGTTAGGTCTTCGGTGCCGTCCATGACGACCCCCATAGAGGCCAACGCAAGTCCGATCACCCCGGCGGCCAGGATGACCCAATCGACGGTGACTGCACCGTCTTCGCTGGCCCAAAATTTTAATGCCGCACTCATAATGTCCGTACTCCGACAGAGTTCTTCTGAAACGCACACCCGGTTCTCGATTTCTATTTGTCGCCAAGAATTGTGGCAAAAATGGGAAACATTGTGGCGATTTCGCCTTATTTCGAGGTCACGGCGGAAACTGAGCGTTTCTTCGCCGATCCGGGCGCGCGGGGTGGGACTGCAAAAGCCGCGCTCGGGATGGGCGCGGCTTTTGAAAATCTTGCGAAAGGGCAGGGTCTTAGAAGGTTGTAACCTTCTCCTGCGCGCGCAGCTGGTAGCCGCGGTCTTCATCGAGCTTCTCGACACCACCAATGATGGAGGCCACAGCGACTATGCCGATGAAGGCCGCAGCGCCCCCGGCAGCAACCCATGGGATAGTGAAGGCGCCGGTTTCGTCGGCAACGAAGTCTTTGATCAGTTTCTTCATGATAATTTCCTGTCTCTTAACTGCGCGGCCTCGCAGGGCGGTCCGCATTCTTCCGAGTCACAAGTTCTTTGGCAAACCGGGCAGTATTGAGACCGTTTTGGTTCATTCTTGGTGCATTTCAGGTCTGCGACGCCGCACCTGGAATCGAAAAAGGCCGTGCTCTTGCAAGCACGGCCCCTATCGAGTCGCAGGGTCTGCGACGATCCACCTTAGAAGGTGGTCGAGATGCCCTGGCTGGTCAGCTGAGTCTCGATGTCGCCGGACAGGTCTTCCAGACCGTCGGAGACGGAAGCCATAACGGCGATGCCCAGACCAACGATTGCAGCAGTCAGCACAACCCAGTCAACGGTCACGGCGCCAGATTCGTCAGCGGCGAAGTTTTTGATTAGAGCTTTCATAGTGTATCCCTCCAAGGATGTAAGTTCAGTTCAGTTTCCAAGTTAACCTCGACGTTTGTGCTTCCCGGCCAGCCTCTGTTCTAGACCGTGTCGCCGTCTTGGTATGCAGTGGTTATCCTGTTCAAACGGGGCGAGAATTGGGCGCGAATGGTTCCTTTTCCGAGCGGCCCCAAAAAAATGCAAAAAATTGCTTACACCTCTGTTTTTTAACGAAAACTTAGTATTTTTCCCTTTTCCCAGCCTCATGACTGTCCCATCAGGGCGACCAATAAAGCACGCCCGGCGGCATTGTTGTGCGGATGGAGTAGAAACCGCCCCGGAATTTTGCGATGCTCGCATCCAACAAGAATAAAAACGACGCGGGCAGGCACTCAGATGTCCTACATATTGAGAGGGATTCTCCTCCTCATGGGTCTTTCCTTGGGGTTTTCCGCGCAAGCGGAGAGCCATAAGCCCGCTTTTGGCGGCAATTTCACGTTCAAAAAGCTTGCGCCTCCGAAGCCTGGCGCGAAGAAACGCATCAATATCCAGATTGAGCCGGTGCCAGAGACATCGGCCAAGCCAAAACCGGACAGCAAGACGGGCGCGCGCGCCAGCTCCGATCTGGATTGGTTTTGGCAGGCGGTCTCGCCGAGCATCTCCGCAAGTGGACCGGGCCGATTCACGCAAGCGGTCGAAAGCCTCACCAAGGCCCCGACCGGCAAGGCCGTGCGCGCGCCGCGTCTTGATAATATGCAAAGCATCGCGTCTTCCCATGGCACCACGATCCTGATCGAGACGCTGAACAAGAAAATCTCGCCTGCGTTCGTGTTAGCCGTCATCTCCGTCGAATCCGGAGGGCGGGTGGCCGCGGAAAGCAACAAGGGCGCACAAGGGCTCATGCAACTTATCCCGGACACTGCCGCACGCTTCGGCGTCACCGACAGCACTGACCCCGTGCAGAACATCAAGGGTGGGGTCGCGTATCTTGAGTGGCTCATGAATGAATTCGACGGCGACCCGATCTTGGCGCTTGCTGGCTACAACGCGGGCGAGAACGCGGTGAAGAAGCACGGCGGTGTGCCGCCCTTCGCCGAGACGCGGGCCTATGTACCCAAGGTGCTGGCCGCGTGGAAGGTGGCCCGAGGCATGTGCCTCACCCCGCCAGAGCTGGTGTCAGACGGCTGCGTCTTCCGCACGAAGGGCTGAGCGTGATGTCCAAGAAACCACTGGTCCTCGATATCGATGGCACGTTCCTGCGCACCGACATGTTGCTTGAAAGTTTCTGGTCGGGCATGGGCCGCGCACCACTTGAGACCTTGCGCGCCAGCGCGCGTCATTGGCGCGACCGCGCGCGCCTGAAGGCCGAGCTGGCCCAACTTGGTGCGCCGCGCGTCGACCTCATGCCGGTAAACCCCAAGGTCATGGAGATGGCAAAGGTCGCCCAGGCGCAGGGGCACGAGGTGATCCTCGCCTCCGCCTCCGACCGCAGCCTGGTCGAGCCGCTTGCCGCGCATCACGGCCTGTCGTCGCGCGTCTTCGCGTCCGATGGGCAGACCAACCTCAAAGGGGACGCCAAGGCAGAGGCTCTGGTGGAGGCATTCGGGGCGCGCGGTTTCCACTATGCGGGCAATGAGCTGGCCGACATGCCGATCTGGCAGCAGGCCGATGACACTATTCTGGTGGGCGATGTGCCCGGTGCACGCGCCGCGCTCGAAGCGGACGGCCACAATGTCACCGAACTGGCCTCGGGGTGGAAATGGCGCGCGCTGATGAAAGCGATGCGTCCGCACCAATACGTCAAGAACGTCCTTTTGCTGCTTCCGCTGCTTGCTGCGCATAATTTCGGGCTGTCGGCCCTGATGCCGGTGCTGCTGGCGATTGTCGCCTTCTCTGCGGCAGCCTCGACGATCTACCTGGTCAACGATCTGCTGGATCTCGACGCGGACCGGCTGCACCCCACCAAGAAGAACCGACCCTTCGCGAGTGGGGCCTTGCCGCTTTCTGTGGGAATGCTGGCGGTCGGGCTGTTGGCTGCGATCGCAATCGGGGTCGCGGCAGCGCTGAACGCGGCCTTTCTGGGGGTTGTGCTGCTTTATATGGTGCTCTCACTTGCGTATTCGCTCAAGCTCAAGCGCATGCGCTGGGTCGACATCGCGACGCTGGCGGCGCTCTACACATTGCGGGTCGTGGCGGGGGCTGCGGCGGGCGAGATATTCGTTTCGGGCTTCATGCTGGTCTTCGTCTTCCCGGTCTTTGTCACGCTGGGATGCGTCAAGCGTTTGACCGAGCTGACACTCGCGACCTCCGACGAGCGCCTGCCCGGGCGGGGCTATGGGCGGCCCGACCGCTCCGATCTGCTCAATGTGGCGGGTCTGGGCATGTTCGGCTCGATGTTGGTCTTCTTCCTCTACACGTTTACCGAGCAGGCGCAGCAGCTCTATCCGACGCAATGGCTCCTCTGGCTCGCGATGCTGCCCCTGGGCGGGTGGCTCTTCCGGATGGTGTCGCTGGGCTACAAGGGCAAGCAGGACTACGATCCGATCGTCTTTGCGATGCGCGACCGGCATGGCATCTCGCTGATCTTGTTCACCCTGACGCTGATGTTCTACGCAGCCGGCCTGTTTCACGAGGCATTCGGCGTCTGAGCAGCAACCCGCTCTTTCTTTGTTCCTGAAATACGGCGGGGTGTGGGGCAGGGCCCCACGCAGGTCGCAATCCGCTAGACGCTGAGCTTTTTGAACACGCGTTCAGGGATGGTTTTGATGATCGTCATGATCAGCTTCCAGAAGGCGGGCGTGTAGATCACATCGCGCCTCTTCTTCACGGCCTTGAGAATGTCGGTGGCGATCCGGTCGGGGGAGGCGACAAGGAACATCCCCTCGATCCCCCAGGTCATGGCTGTGTCGACGAAGCCTGGTTTCACGGTGACCACATGCCCACCCGAGCGCGTCAGACGGTTGCGCAGCCCGCTGAGATAGGTGTGAAAGCCCGCCTTGGCGGAGCCATAGACATAGTTGCCGATGCGACCGCGATCGCCCGCGACCGAGCCCACGCCTACGACGCACCCCGCGCCACGGCTTTCCATCTGCGGCGCAATAGCCTGAAGGAAGGCGGCGGGGCCTGCGTAATTGTCGCTGACAACACCCGCGATCAGGGATGGGTCCGTGTCGATGTCCGATTGCGCGGGCATTGAGCCCACGAACACGGCGACATTGATCACGCCCTCAAGCTCCGGTGCCCGGTCCAACAGGCTCGTGAAGCTTTCCGTGTCGCGCGCATCGAAATGGTGCGCCTCGGCGATCAGGGCGCCTTGCAAGGCGCAATCTGCGGCAGAGGCCTCCAGATCAGTCATGTCGCGGCCAGCCAGCAGCACGTTGCAGCCCTCGCGCGATACCGCACGGGCGAAGGCGCGCGCCATGGACGAGGTCGCGCCAAGAATAATCCAGGTCTCGGTCGTACTCATGCGTGGCTCCTGACGCCCAGCCGGCGCGTCTGATCGGTCTCGTAGGCCCCGTCGGGATCCAGCTTGGCCACCAGTTTGGCGAATTTGCCGACCTCGGGGTACATCTTGCCAAGCCGCTTGGCGTCGAGCGTCGCGTCCTTTGCGAGGTAGACGCGCCCACCGGCTTTCTCCGTGATCTCTTCAAGCTCTGCGATCAGGGCCTCCGCGCGGCCTCGGTTGGGGAAGTCGACGGCGAGCGTGTAGCCCTCCATCGGGAAGGACATCAGACCGGCCCGCCCGGGTCCCATGCGTTTGAGCACCGCGAGCGGCGAGGCGAGCCCGGCATAGGCGATCTTGTCGAGCATCGCGCGCAGCACCGCGACCTCGGCCACTGGGACGACGCATTGGAACTGATGAAAGCCGCTCTTGCCATAGAGCCGGTTCCAGCCATGCAGCTTGTCGAGCGGGAAGAAAAACTCGGTGATCGGCTTCACGCTGGTGCGTCCGCGCTCGGGCACGCGTCGGAAATAGGCGGAATTGAACGCGCGGACAATTGGCGCGGACAGGGCCCAGCGGGGGGCCTCGAACCGTACGGATTTCGACGGCTTGGCGTCGGGCACCAGGCCGTAGCCGGTCTCTGCCTCTTCCAAAATGCCGCGGCCCAGCTCTTCGCCCTTGGCCGTCGCGTCGATCCAGCCGACGGTATAAGTGGACTGCGAGCCGTCGAGCGACTCGATAAAGGTGTCGAAATTCTCGATCCGTCTCTCGGTCACGGTGATGATGTCGCCCTTGCAGGGGCTCAGCGCCAGCTTGGCGGCGACGATGACCCCGGTTTGGCCGAGCCCGCCGATTGTGGCGCGGAAGAGGGTCGCGTTCTTCGACGGGCCAATGACCTTGACCGTTTCGCCCTGTATCAGCGTGATCTCGACCACGTGCTCGCCGAAAGAGCCCGCGCCGTGATGGTTCTTGCCGTGCACATCATGGGCGATGCAGCCGCCAACAGTGGCAAAGCCCGTGCCGGGCATGACCGCAGGCAGCCAACCGTCAGGTGCGAAGCGGCGGGCGATGTCGCCCACGCGTGCGCCCGCCTCGACCTCCAGGATACCGGTCTCGGCATCGAAGCTCAGCATCCGGTCCATCCGCGTCATGTCGATCACGTCGCCCCCATCGTTGAGGCAACTGTCGCCGTAGGAGCGCTTCATTCCAATGGCGGGGGCGGCGGTCAGGCGCGCCAGCGCCGAGCGCCGCTCGGGGCGCGCGACGCGGCCCTTGGCCTGACGAACCCGGCCCCAGCCGGTGTAGCTCAATGTATTCCAGGTCATGTTCTTGCTTTGCGTGACAGTGTTTCAGCAACGGGGAAGGCCAACATGCCTAGCCCGATGGCATACCACAGCGTGGTGATGCGGATGACGGTTGTGGCGGCGAGCGCCTGGCTCAGTTCGACCCCGTTCATGGTCAGCAGGACCATCATCGCGGCTTCGGCCCCTCCCAATCCGCCGGGCGCGCCGGTCAGGCCGCCTGCGAGGGTGGAGAACAGGAAAATGGTGGTCGCGGTGGCCAGCGTGATGTCCGCGCCCATCCATTGCAGCAGCAGGAACAGGGCAATGCCTTCGGCAATCCAGCCGATGCAGCTGAGGACCAAGGCAGGGCCAGAGACCCGCAGCGGGCTGAACACGCCCATTGAGCGCGCCGCCTGGCGCAGTCGCGCGAAGGGGCGGGGGAAGCGGCGGAGCAGGGCGAATGCGCCCTCGACAAGTTTTACTAGAAGGGTCGGGCGGGTCACGATGATGGCCGTGCCGACAGCCAACGCGGCAACAGGGATCGCACTGATCCCGCCCGCTTGGCTCAGAAAGACTGCACCGCCCAGCACGCAGCCCATGGCGGCCATGTCGAACGCCCGGTCGGCCAGCGGCAGCGGTGTGATCCGCTCGACGCGCCAGCCGCTCATCCGGGTGATCCAGCGCAGACGCACCAGCTCGCCGATACGGCCCGGTGTGATTGTCATCGCGAAGCCGCCCACGAAATGCAGCACCGAATGGCGCAGGGCCAGGCGCAACCCAAGCTCGCGCGACAACAGATGCCAGCGCGCGCCGCGGATCAGGTAATTGATCAAGGACAGGCTCAACAGTCCGATGAATTGCAAGGCGGTGATCTTTTTCAACTCGGCCCATGTCTCTTCCCAGCCCGTCGCGCTGATCAGCCCGGCCAGCCCAACGGCAAAGAGCGCCAGTAGGCCGTATAGCACGGCACGATCGCGCCAGAATCGGCGCGGCGCGCCCGCAGGAGGGGCAACAGGAGAGGGGGTGACATCAGCCATGGTCATTGCCCCAGCTGCTACGGAAACAATGAGGCAGGATTATGAAACTGTTTCTAAAAACAAAACGCCAGACAAATCGCCGTGCGCGGCCGCCGCAACACGCATTTCCTCAGAAAATGCGCGCGAAGCGGGACACGGCCGTCGAATTGTCGAAGAACGGAACGCTCTCGGGCGGGCTTGTGTGACGGGACAGGGCCTCGACCTCTGCCAACACCACTTCTGTGATGAAGGGCAGGTTCAAAGCGCGCGCATCGCCGAGTGGGACCCAGTGCAAATGGGCCAGCTCGTCATCGGCTTGGGAGAAATCATCAAGGTCACCGTCGATGGCTTGTTCGGCGAAGCCTATGAAAAAACGCGCATCAAAGCGGCGAGGCCGGGCTGGTGGCGTGATCGCGCGGAAGAAGTAGCGCAGATGAGCCGGGTCTTGGATCACCAATCCTGTCTCTTCGCGCACCTCTCGCACCGCTGCCCCGAGCAGTGGCGCGCCAAGTGCGCCCAGCCGCGCCATACAGCTTCCGCCCGCAGGCGGGCTGTCATCACTCGCGTCCAGCGCGCCACCCGGAAAGACGTATTTGTTCGGCATGAAGGCTGCGGATTTGCCGCGCTGGCCCATCAGGACCTTCGGCGCGCTTTGAGCGTCGCGCAGTAACACGACGCTGGCCGCATCTTTGATCGGAGTGTCAGTCATGCAAGCTACTTTGCCGTGGCGCGATGGCAAAGCAAAGGTCAATCAGGCCGTGTCCGAGGCAAATCCATGCATGCGCTTGGCCCATTGCAAGCCCACGATAAGCCCCTTGAGCCGCGGCAACAGATAGAGCGACAGTCCGACGCATCCGACGGTGAACACCGCGAATACAAGAAGCGGATCGGGCTCGAACTCAAAAAAGGTCCACAGCATCAGCGGGGCCATAAGGTGCCCCACGATCAGGATCGTCAGATAGGCGGGGCCATCATCGGCGCGGTGATGGCTCATATGGGCGCTGCAGACCGGGCATTCGTCGCGCACCTTCAGATAGCTCGAGAAGAGCGGGCCTTGCCCGCAGGACGGGCACCGGCGACGCCAGCCGCGCAGAATGGCGGGCTTGATCTCGCGGTCGTCACTTTGACTTTGGATGGTCTGTGTCATGGGGACACCCTCGTTACGTCTTGAGCCTAGATGTACGCTCAATCTTTTGCCCTGACACCATGACAGGATGTCTTGCGTCCCAATGTCGCAAATTCTTTTCATTTTTTTCGACGGAAGGCGCGGTGGGGCCCGTTCAAAGTGCAGACCGCGCGGAAAACGAGCGGTGTGACACTTAATCAACGGAGAACATCACAATGACTTTGATGGCAGGAACCCTGAAAACCAAGCTGGTCCTCGCAGGGCTCGGCGTCGCGCTGGCGCTGACGCCGATCATGGCGGAGGCCAAAGGTGGCCCGAAAGGCCCGCGCGCAAGCTTCGAAGAGCTCGACGCGAATGGCGATGGCGGGATTACTCAGGCCGAGATGCAGGCGCATCGCATGGCCCGGTTTGCCGCCGCCGACGCAGATAATGACGGCTCGATCACCCGCGAAGAGCTTTTGGCCCGCGCCCAGGAGGGTGCCGGGGAGCGCATGTCGAAGCGCGTGGATCGCATGATCGAGCGCCTCGACGCCAACGATGATGGCGCGCTGAGCGAGGCTGAGCTTACGGCAGCGGTCGAGACGCGGGGCGGGCGGGGTTTCTCGCGCGCTGATGCGGATGGCGACGGCTCGATCTCGAAAGCCGAGTTCGAGGCTTTGGGCGAGAAACGCCGCGGCGGTGGTCATAAGCGTGGCGAATAAGCCCGCGACCATCGGGAAGGCGCGTCTTGCGCCCTCCCGTTCGGCCCGTGTGTTTGGCGTTGTTGCACGCGCGTCTGCAGGCTAGCGTTTGGAGCTATGGACATGCCGCTTGATCAGGCGATGGAGGTCAGCAACGAAGCTTTGCTGGTGCTCTACGCGAATGGCGATCCGGCGGCGGCTGGGCAATTGACGGCGCGACTGGCCCCGAGGGCCCTGTCCATCGCGCAGCGCATGTTGCGCGACCTGGCAGAGGCCGAAGACGTCGTGCAGGACGCGATGCTGCGGCTCTGGAAGATCGCGCCCGAATGGCGCACGGGCGAGGCCGATCCGGCCACATGGCTGACCCGGGTGGTGCACAATCTGTGTATTGACCGGCTTCGACGACGCCAGCGTGTCAGCGTCGGTATTGATGACGTGGCCGAGCCCGCGGACCCCGCCCCAACAGTCGAGGCGCGCATGATCCGCGACGAGCGCGCCGCCCTACTTGACGCCGCGCTGGCACACTTGCCCGAGCGGCAAAGGCAGGCCGTGACCCTGCGCCATATCGAGGGGCTTTCGAACCCCGAAATCGCGCAGGTCATGGACATCAGCGTCGAGGCGGTCGAGAGTTTGACCGCCCGTGGCAAACGGGGTTTGGCGCAGGCCCTGGCCCCAAAGAGAAAAGAGCTGTCCCTATGAGCGACAAACACATCCCTCCCGCGCTCAGCGAAGCCGAGCTTGACGCCTTGTTTGACGCGGCCCGTGACGACGCTCCGGTGCCTTCTGCCCAGCTTCTGGCGCGAATCGCTGCGGATGCGGCGGCAGAGCAGCAGGCCTTTCTCGCCCCGCGCGAGGTCGCCCCACCGCAGCCGTGGTGGCGGCAGGCGTTCTCGGAGATCGGCGGACTTCCGGCCCTGAGTGGCCTCGCAGTCTCTGCCTGTGCCGGGGTCTATTTGGGGTTCGCCAATCCAGAGCTGGGCACGATGCTATGGCAAGGAACGGACGAGGCGGATGTCGCCTTGGCGGAAGAGGCAATGCTGAGCGATCCGCTCTTGGGTGATTTTGTGGCTTTGACGGAAGGGTGACGGAATGAGCGACCTGAACAAGACCGACCCCTCGTCAAGGCCATCCGGTCGCGGGCTGCGCATTGCGCTGGCGATTTCGCTGGCGCTGAACCTTCTGATCGTCGGGGCCATCGCGGGCGCGGCGCTGTCCGGGCGCGGCGGGGGGGAGCGGAGCAAGGGCGAGCGGATATCCAGCTCGGCGGAGATGTCGGCGGTCGGGCTCTACGGTCGGGCGCTGTCACGCGAGGACCGGCGCGAGATCGGCCGCGCCCTGACCCGCAGCGCGCCCGGCAAAGGCCGCGCCTTGCGCCGTGAACTGCGCGCGCTCGCAGGCGAGGCTGTCGCGCTCTTGAATGCCGATCCGTTCGACGCGGCGCGCTTTGGCGAGATTCTTACGCGCCAACAGGGGCTGATCAAGGACCGATCCGACGAGGCGCGGGCCGTTTTGCTGGCGCATATCTCCGCGATGAGCTTGGAAGAGCGCCGCGCTTATGCCTCAGGGCTGGAGCGCGCCATGGTGCGCCGCCCGGGAGGGCGGCAGCCGGATGGCAACTAGGCGGCAGCAACGCTGATGGAGACCAGGTTGCGCCCGCGCGACTTTGCCTCGTAAAGCGCACGGTCGGCCTTATCGAGCAATGCATCCAACGGTGTGGTCCCGTCCTGCAGTGCCAGCCCAATGCTCAAGGTGATCCGCACCGGTGTGGGGTGGCCGGGCACACGCGTCTTCATTGCGCCGACGGCACGGCGCAGGCGATTGGCCGCACTGATCGCTTGCCGCCGGTTCGACTTTGGAAGCGCGACCAGAAACTCCTCGCCGCCGGTGCGTGCCACCAGATCGGAGCCGCGCACCGTGTCGCGCAGCGTGTCTGCCACCGCGCGCAGAATGGCATCACCCGCGGCATGGCCGTAGCGGTCATTAACCTGCTTGAAATGATCGATATCGAGCGCAAGAACGGCAAATTCATGCCCGAAATTCCGGCAATCCTGTTGCAGCATGTTCAGGCGCTCTTCGGCGTATCGGCGGTTGTGCAGCCCCGTCAGCGGATCGGTGACGGCGAGGCGCAGGCGGTCGCGCACGGCGTCGCGGCGGGCGCGCTCGGCGCAATGCACCCGGGCCTGATGGTCGATCCGCCGGGCCATTTCGTCAATCGCGCAGCTTCGGCTGCAGATCGCTTCGTCCGCGCCCAGATCGAAGGCCCGGGCAAGTTGGGATGCGGTCGGCTCCTCAAGTGTGAGGACGACCCGGCAGGCCTGCATGCGCGACAGGGACTTCAGCTGCGAGAGAAGGGAGATCGCATGCTCCGTCGCGTCGCGCGCCGCTGCCACGACCATGACGCCATGGGCGGCGCACTCATCTTCCGTTGCCAAAAGGCGCGCAAGGGGCATGGTCTGGAACCGGTCTTGCGAGGGCAGTTTCGCGCCCAGAGCATGGAGATGGGCGAAGGGCGTGGCGCCTTCGCCAAGTTTCATCGCGCCGATCGTGGCGCAGGCGATGCCAACGCCGGGCCGCGCCTTGCCCGGCGCCTCGGCCCTGTCTTCGAGCGAGGCTGCCGCATCTGGGATTCCAAGATCATGCCTGCGCGCTCGGTCCCGCATGAGGTTGCGCAACCGGGCAAGCAGCATGTCGGGGGCAAGGGGGCGTGCGACGCAATCATGCCCGCCGACGGCATAGGCTTGATCCAGCAGGGCAGGGATGTCGGCATGGGGCACGGCGTCGCGCATGAAGATGACCGTGATGCCATGCTCGGGCTGGCGCGTGATCTGGCCCAGGAAGGCCTGCACGCCGTCCGGGTTGTCTCGCAGCAGGCTTGCGGAAATTAAAACGGCCTCCAGCGGGGTCTGGGCCTCGCGCTCCTTGGCCGTCGCGAGCCCATCGCAGACCGCGACCTTGTAGTGCGCCGCCGCCAGTTTGGCCTTGAGCACGATGCGGTTGGTTGCGACCGGGTCGATGATCAAAATGCAGCCTGTCACGAAGCCCCTGCCTTTCCATACGTGGAATCGCTCTTGCGTGCCGACAGTCTCGTCTGGCAATCCTTAAGAAATGTTTACCAAGAAAGAACGCATATGACCCCGAACGCCGCCGAGGCGATGGCCCTGCAAGCTTTGGGCTGGATCGCGCAGCAAGATGATCTGATGGGGGTGTTTCTGGGAACGACGGGCTCGTCGCTTGACGAGGTGCGTGCGCAGGCAACCGAGCCCGCCTTTCTGGGCTCCGTCATGGATTTTCTGCTGATGGATGATGCCTGGGTCACGGGCTTTTGCGACGCCAACCAACTGGACTACCGCCAGCCGATGATGGCGCGCCAGCAGCTTCCGGGGGGCGACCTGCCGAACTGGACCTAATCGTCGTCCAGAAGAATTCGTGCCGCGTTGCCCTGATCATCGTCATACTGATCAGACCGCACGGTCCACAGAAAGGCCGCGAGACCCACGCCGCCAAGGATCAGGGACACCGGGATAAGCACTACAAGTACGTTCATTTGACCGACCTCATGCGTTGGGAATTGAGCAGAACCGTAATCGACGAAATCGACATCGCCAATGCCGCAGCGAGCGGCGTTGCGAAGCCCGCCAGCGCCACTGGAACAGCGATAAAATTATAGACCGCCGCAATCGCGAAATTCTGTTTGGACAGCGTCTGCGTCGCCCGTGCGACCGCCAGCACCAGCGGCAGCTCGGCAAAGCTGTCCTTCAGCACGACGACATCCGCCGCTGACCTGGAGGCCTCTAGCGCGCGCGCCGGGGCGATGGATGCGTGGGCCGAGGCGAGGGCGGGGGTGTCGTTCAGCCCGTCGCCGATCATCAAAACCCGATGCCCATCGGCCTCCAGCTCTTGCAGGCGCGCAAGCTTGTCGTGCGGCCGCGCGTCAGCGGTGACGGGAAGTCCCAGCTCCTCCGCCACCGCCTGCGCCGGCCCCATCGCGTCCCCGGTCAGCACTTCTGCGGGCAGACCCATCCCCCCAATGGCCTCCCGCGTGCCGGGGCGCAGGGCCTCGGGCGCCTCTATGCGCGTGATTTTTGATCCGATTTTTAGCCCAAGCCCGTCGAAGGTGGCACCAAGCCACGCGCCGCGACCCAGTGCGACTGGGGTGCCGCGCCAGGTCGCTTCTATCCCTTGTCCCGCGTGCTCCTGAACATCATCCAGTTGCGCGGCCTGTGTCTCGGACAGACGCGCGGCCAGCGCGCGCGACAGCGGATGGTGGGAATGCTGCGCGAGCCCGCGGGCCACGGACGCATCGGCCGCGGTGAACGTGTCGGGCAACGAGATCGCAGGCAGCGTCAGAGTGCCGGTCTTGTCGAAGACGACGTGGTCTACCTCGGCCAGCCGTTCCAGCGCCGTGGCGTGCTTGACAAGGAAGCCAGCACCGAACAGGCGCGAGATGGCGGCCGTGGTCACGGCCGGGACCGCGAGGCCAAGTGCGCAGGGGCAGGTGATGATCAGCACGGCGATGGCGATGTTGAGCGAATGGCGGATGTCGCCGGTCGCGGCGACCCAGCCCAGAAACGCCACGAGCGCCAGCAGGTGCACGGCGGGCGCGTAGACAGCGGCGGCCCGGTCGGCCAGCGCTGTATAGCTGTTGCGCCCTGCCTCCGCAGTTTCCACCAACTCGGCCATCCGGCGCAGCGTCGTGTCCTCGCCCACGGCGGTGGCGCGCAGCTCGATCGGCGCGGCGAGGTTGATTTCGCCCGCCTGCAGTTCGTCGCCGCGGCGCGCGGTGACCGCTGCGCTCTCGCCGGTCAGGAAGGAGCGGTCCAGAAAGGCGCTTTCGCTCGTGAGCACGCCATCGACAGGCACGCGCGCGCCAGATGCGATGAGAACAACATCATCCACCGCGATGGAGGCCACCGGCACCGTTTGTACCCCCGCACCGGTCATCCGGTCTGCGGTGTGGACCTCCAGCGCGGTCAGCTCCTTGGCCGCAGAGCGAGCGGCAGAGCGGGTCCGGTGGTCCATGTAGCGCCCGATCAGCAGGAAGAAGGTGAGCGACAGGGCGGCGTCGAAATAGGCGTGGTGGCCGGAATTGAGCGTCTCGTAGAGCGACATGCCCGCCGCCAGCAAGATCGCAAGCGAGATCGGCACATCCATGTTGAGGCGGCGAAACCGCAGCGCGGACCATGCGTTCTGGAAGAAGGGCTGGCCGGAATAGGCCACGACCGGCAAAGCGATCGCGGCGGAGATTAGGTGAAACAGATCGCGCGTGGCGTCCGTCGCGCCAGACCACACGGCCACGGACAACAGCATCACGTTCATCATCGCAAAGCCAGCGACCGCCATGCGGGTGAGCAGTATGCGGCCTGCGCTGTCCTCGGCCCGGGCAAGCGCCTCTGTGTCGAGCGGGTAGGCCTCGAAGCCCAGTGCCTCCACCGCGTCCAGGATACGGTCCGGGGCGATCTGCCCCTCGACTGAGAGGCGCTTGAGCGAAAGGTTCACGCGCACGGATTTTAGTCCCGGCACCCCTGCAAGCCCGCGTTCGATCTTGCCGATGCAGGCGGCGCAGTGGATGCCGGGCAGGGAGAATTGCAAGGCGGGCGTGCTACGCTCGACGACCTCTTCGGCCATCGGCGCGGCAGCGCAGGCGGGGCAGGCGGAAATCATTTCAGCACCACGATGCGTTGCTGAAACAGCGTGCCATCCGCCGCACGCGCCTTCAGACGCAGGTTCCAGTTGCCCGGCCCCGCATCGACGGGCGCGCGCAAGGCGGTGCCGTCAAAGATGAATTCGGGCGTCTGATCCTGTCCAACATGAGTGGCGCGGCCGAAGGTGGCCTGCACGATTTCGGGCGCGATGGGGGTGCCATGCTCGGCGATGCGCAGGACCAGCTGGCCCCGATCAAGCGTCGCCGAGACCTGCCACCCAAGCGCCTCTTGCGCGGCGCGGTCGGCATCGAAGCTCTGGCTGGCGACGTAGGAGTTCTTCACCTCCAGCCCCGGGAAGGTCGCCACCGCGTTGAAGGCCAGGGTCAGGTTGACCGCAATGATGATCCCGAAGGCGCCTGCAAAGCCCGCAAACACATGCCAGCCGCGGATCTCGAATGGGGTTGCGTCCGTGCTCATTGTTCTCTCCCGTTGAAACTTGTGGCGCGCGAGGCGCGGTCGCCGCTGTTGACGTCCTCGACCCAGAGGCGCAGCGCGGTGACGTCGGTGGTGGCGGCAGGGTCTTGTGGACGCGCGGTGACGTAGACGCGCTGCAGCTGGGTGCTGTCAGCGGGCACGGAAATCACCAGCCGCTCGGTACCTTCGAGCGCGATGCGCAGCTGCGCGTCCGAGGTCAGGCTCAGCCGGAAGTCGCGGTCCTCGCCCAGTTTGTTGCGCAGGCGCACGTCGTAGATGTTGCGGATCGAGCCGTCGCTTTGCACCACGAAGGTCGGATTGCGCACGGCGCTGACCGTCAGCTCGATATCGGAGCGGATGAACAGCGCGTATACCAGCCCCGCGCCGATCAACGACCAGATCGCGGTATAGAGGATCGTGCGCGGCCGCAGAATATGTTTCCAGATCGGGGTGGGGGCACCGCCCGCCCGCTCTGCGGGCTCGTCGGAGAGCGCGATGTAATCGATCAGGCCGCGCGGCTTGCCGATCTTGTCCATCACGTCGTCGCAGGCGTCGATGCACAGCGCGCAGGTGATACATTCCATCTGCTGCCCGTCGCGGATGTCGATGCCCATGGGGCAGACGTTCACGCAGGCCATGCAGTCGATGCAGTCCCCATGCTCTTGCAGGGATGCGGTGGTGGCGGGGGTGCCACCGACCTGCAGCTCTGCCTTGGGATAGGGCGTCGCCTTGTAGCGCGCGGCGCCGGGGCCTGCAGCCTGCGCTTCGCGCTCGGCCTTCTCGGCGGCCGCGCGGTCGCGCTTGCGGACATTGCCCTTGCCGCGGGGCTCGCCACGCCATTCGCGATAGGCCACGGTGATCGTATCGGGATCCATCATCGCCGCCTGGATGCGCGGCCAGGGGCACATGTAGATGCAAACCTGCTCGCGCATGAAGCCGCCGAAGATGAAGGTGGTCGCGGTCAGGATCGCGATGGTGATGTAGGCCACCGGGTGGGCATTCAGGGTGACCAGATCGCGCAACAGCGTGGGCGCATCGGCGAAGTAGAATACCCATGCGCCGCCGGTGCCGATGGCGATCAGCAGCCAGACCAGCCACTTGGTCAGGCGCAGCCGCCATTTCTTGAAATCCCAGGCAGCGTGGTAGAGCCGGACGCGGGCATTGCGGTCGCCCTCGATCCAGCGCTCGACGAGGATGAACAGGTCAGTCCAGACGGTCTGCGGGCAGGTGTAGCCGCACCAGACCCGGCCAAGGGCCGAGGTGAACAGAAACAGCCCCAGACCGGCCATGATCAACAGTCCCGCGACGAAGTAGAATTCGTGGGGCCAGATCTCGATCCAGAAGAAATAGAAGCGCCGCGACGCCATATCCACCAGGACCGCCTGATCGGGCAGGTTCGGGCCGCGATCCCAGCGAATCCACGGTGTCAGGTAATATATGCCCAGGGTGACCGCCATGATCCACCACTTGAACGTACGAAAGAAGCCCCTGACTTTACGGGGAAAAATCGGCTCTTGCGGAGCGTAAAGGGACGGGGGTGTACCCTGATCTGCCATGGCTTTGGCTCAGCCTCTTTCTCTGTTCGCAGGCCTTAGATGCCACGGGGGTGCCCCATCGCGCTTTGACATGGATCAAGAAGCGGGATCGTGCTCGCGATCTTGCGGGTATTGCGCACAGCCCGGGATGGGGGCGAGCCAGGCTTCGCGCCGCGTGACCCATGTCTCGTAGGTCGGTGCAAAGACATTCGCCTCATCAAACGCGCCCAGGTGCAGCTCGACCTCATCCCCGCTGCGCGCGAAGACCGACGCCCCGCAGACCGCGCAGATGTGACGCCCGGCATGGGTGCACGTGTCGCCGGTGATCTTCACGGCTTCTTTGGGAAAGATGGCCGCTGCATAGAACACCGCGCCGTGATGCTTGCGGCAATCCAGACAGTGGCATAGCCCGACCCTGTCGGGCGCGCCGGTGGCCGTGAACCGCACCGCGCCGCATGTGCATCCGCCTTGTGTCTTAAGGTCTTGGGTCATCGCGTAAGCATGGCATTGCGGCTGGCACAGGGGAAGCCGCGTCGACGCGGCTTTCTTGAAACGCCTTGCAAAGGCGTTTTCAACGCGCATTTGAATGCGCGTCTCGCAAGGCCGCGCGCGCGGCCTTGCCTGCCAAAAACAAAAACACCCCCCCGACTTGTTTTGCGAACAGAGTGTCGGGAGGGTGCCGCCCGAAGGGCCTCAACCGGCCCAAGGAGCTAACTTTTGATGCGCGGGCCTATTCGGAGGGTGCGACCTCGCCACCGCCCAAGCTGTGTACGTAGACCGAGACGGCGCGCACATCGGCCTCGCTCAGGCGTTGGCCCCAAGCTGGCATCACCCCGTAACGCGCATTGATCACCGAATATTCGACATCCTCGCGGTCGCTGCCATAGAGCCAGATCGCGTCGGTCAGATTCGGCGCCCCTTGCTCGCGGTCGCCCATCCCGGCGTCGCCATGGCAGGCAGCGCAATTGTCGAGGTACAGCTCTTCGCCCAATGGCAGAAGGTCCGGGTTTTCGGGCTCGCGCGAGAAGGCCAGCACATATTCCACCACCGCGTCGATCTCTTCGGGCTCGAAGATCTCGCCATATGCGGGCATCTGCGAGAAGCGCGCGTCCGGGTCGGTCTCATTGCGGATACCGTGCTGAATCGTGGCTTGGATGTTGGCCAGATCGCCGCCCCAGAGCCAGTCGTCATCGAGCAGGTTCGGGTAGCCCTCGAAGCCCGCCGCGCCCTGGCCGTGGCACTGGCTGCATTGCGCGCGGAACACCGATGCGCCGCGCCCGACGGCGTAGCGGTGCAGATCGTCACCGGGCGCGAGTGAGGCCAGTTCGACCGCGTTCAACTCCTGAACCAAGCCGGCATTCGCGGCCTCGTGGGCTTCGATCCGCTCGGCCACTTCGCCGCGGGTGGAGTAGCCAAGCACGCCCCCCGTGGCCTGAGAGATCAGCGGCCAGGCGGGGAAGGCGATGGTGTAGAGCACGCCCCAGACGATGGTGATATAGAAGGTCCACAGCCACCACCGGGGCAGGGGGTTGTTGAGCTCTTCGATACCGTCCCATGTGTGGCCGGTGGTCTCGACGCCGGTGGCGTCATCTACTTTGCGCTCAGTCATCTCAAAGGCCCTCGATCTTCTTGCAGGCGCAGGTGTCGCAGTCCTTGGAACACGGCGCCTGAGCAGGGGTGTCATTGCGGAAGGGGATCATGCTTGCGTCTTCGCGCGCGCCGCGCTGGCTGGGCAGAAAGGCCCAGATGGCGACGCCCACGAAGAAGGTGAACATGGCCAGCAGCATCCAGCTGTCGGCGAACTCGCGCAGGATTGAGTAGGTGTCCATTGTCGGGGTCCTCCGTTAGCGGCTTGGATCAGGGGTGAACGTGTCGAAATCGACCATCGTCCCCATGATCTGAAGGTAGGCGATCAGCGCATCCATCTCGGACACGCCGGGCTGGCCGTCGAAGTTCGACACCACCGCGCCGGGGTAGCGTTCGACCAGATCGTCCCAATCGCTGTCCGGGTCGGCCTGGTCCTTCAGGTCCGCGCCCGCGGCGGCGATTTGCTCGTCGGTGTAGGGCACGCCCACGAAGCGGTGGGTCGCCAGCAGCGCCTCGATCTGCTCGCCCTCCAGCGCGGTGTCGGCGAGGAAGGCGTATTTCGGCATGATGCTTTCGGGCACGACCGATTGCGGGTCCATCAGGTGGTCCACATGCCACGCGTCTGAGTAGCGCCCGCCCACCCGGGCCAGATCCGGACCGGTGCGTTTGGAGCCCCATTGGAACGGGTGGTCATATTTCGACTCGGCGGCCAGCGAGTAGTGGCCGTAGCGCTCGACCTCGTCGCGCATGGGGCGGATCATCTGGGAGTGGCAGACATAGCAGCCCTCCCGGATGTAGATGTCGCGGCCTGCCAGCTCGAGCGGGGAGTAGGGGCGCACGCCCTCCACGTCCTCGATCGTGTTCTCCAGCCAGAAGAGCGGCGCGATTTCCACGATGCCCCCCACGGTGACCACCAGCAGGGAGGAGACCAACAGCAGGGTCGGGCTCTTCTCGAGGATGGCGTGTTTGTCTAGAATTGCCATGTGTTTGTCCTCACTCAGCAGGGGTTGCGTGTTGGGCGGGAAGTGCGGCCCGGGCCGGGCTGGCCCCGCGGATGGTCATCCACATGTTCCAGCACATGACCAACGCACCAGAGAGGAACAGCACGCCCCCCAGCCCGCGGACCACATACATCGGGAACTTGGCGGACACCGTGTCGGCGAAGCTGTTGACCAGGAAGCCTTGGTCGTCGACCTCGCGCCACATCAGGCCCTCCATGATGCCGGTGACCCACATCGAGGCGGCGTAGAGCACGATGCCCAGCGTGGCCAACCAGAAGTGCCAGTTGATGGCCGACATGGAATACATCTGCGCCCGGCCCCACAGCTTGGGTGTCAGGAAGTAGATGCAGGCGAAGGTGATCATACCGTTCCAGCCAAGCGCGCCGGAATGCACATGCCCGATAGTCCAGTCGGTGTAGTGGCTCAGTGAGTTCACCGCGCGGATCGACATCATCGGCCCCTCGAAGGTGGACATGCCGTAGAAGCCGAGCGACAGGACGAACATCCGCATGATCGGGTCCGTGCGCAGCTTGTCCCACGCCCCTTGCAGGGTCATCAGACCGTTGATCATGCCGCCCCAGGAAGGCATCCACAGGATGATGGAGAACACCATGCCCAGCGTCGAAGCCCAGTCCGGCAGCGCTGTGTAGTGCAAATGGTGCGGGCCCGCCCAGATATACAGGAAAATCAGCGCCCAGAAGTGGATGATCGACAGCTTGTAGCTGTAGACCGGACGCCCGGCCTGTTTGGGCACGAAGTAATACATCATCCCAAGGAAGCCCGCCGTCAGGAAGAAGCCCACGGCATTGTGGCCGTACCACCACTGGGTCATGGCGTCTTGCACGCCCGAGAAGACCTGCACCGACTTGGATCCGAGGAAGCTCACCGGGATCGACAGGTTATTGACCACATGCAGCATGGCCACGGTGATGATGAAGCTCAGGAAGAACCAGTTGGCCACGTAGATATGCTTCTCGCGGCGCTTGATCAGCGTGCCCATGAAGGCGGCAAGATAGGCGAGCCAGACCACGGTCAGCCAGATGTCGACATACCATTCGGGCTCTGCATATTCCTTGGATTGCGTGGCGCCCAGCAGGTAGCCGGTGGCGGCCAGCACGATGAACAGCTGGTAGCCCCAGAAGACGAACCATCCCAGATTGCCGCCCCAGAGCCGCACACCCGAAGTGCGCTGCACCACGTAGAACGAGGTCGCGATCAGGGCGTTGCCCCCGAAGGCGAAGATTACGGCCGAGGTGTGCAGTGGCCGCAGGCGGCCGAAATTAGCATAAGGCTGCGCCCAGTCGAGGTTGAGCGCCGGGAAGGCCAGCTGGAAGGCGATATAGGTGCCCACCAGAAAGCCCGCGATGCCCCAGAAGGCGGTGGCGATGACGCCCGCGCGGATCACGCCGTCGAAATAGGCGCCGTCCTCGAAGTCGATGCGCGGCGGCTCGTCGATGCCGCGCAAGACCCAGATGAACATGGCAGCAGAGATCAGCATGATCAGCACGGCGTGCAATTGAAAGGCGATGTCATGGCCGAACTGCGCCGCCAGCGCGGCCAGCAGGGCGATCAGCCCCAAAAGGATGAGTTTGACGTAATCCATAAGATGTCCCTCGAAATCGGTGCGCCCGTGCGTTCATCGGGCTCCTGTTCGCGAGGGTGTTTCTAGGCGGGTGCCGCATCCATGACTTTGATCTGGGTCAAGAATGGTGAGAGAGCCGTGTCGCGGACGGCAAGGCCATTCGAATGGCCTTTAGCCATGGGATTTGCAAATCCCATGATCATGCGCCTTGCAAGGCGCATTCTAAACCCGCGTCGACGCGGGTTTCTCTGGTGCGTTCAGGAGATCATACCGCCATCGGCGTCGTCGCCGGTCGCGTCTTGCAGGGCCGCGAGGTCGAGCACTTCAAAATGGCGGCGGTCGGGGAAGGCGAGTACGCCTTCCTTTTTCAACGCATTGAGCTGGCGCGACACAGTCTCCAGCGTCAGGCCCAGATAATTGGCGATCTGGTCGCGGGTCATTGGCAGGTCCTGGCGGATGCCTTGCGTGCCGTCAAAATGCGCGCGGCGCACGAGCATCTCGATGAAGGTCGCGATTTTCTCACGGGCGGTCTTGCGTCCCAGAAGCAGCATCCAGTCGCGGGCGGCGTCGAGCTCGTCCAAGGCCAGCTCCATCAGGCGCTGGGCCACGTGCGGGGTTTCTTCCACGAGCGCCTCGAACGGCGCGCGCTTAAAGCAGCACAGCGTCAGGTCGGTGGTCGCGGTCACGTCGAACTCGATCTCGCGGCGGCCGGGGCGCCCGATGAAATCTGACGGCAACAAAAGCCCGACCATCTGGGTGCGCCCGTCCTCCATGGTCTTGGACAGGGCCGCGACCCCTTCGACCACGGAGGCCACATATTCCAGCTCTTCGCCCCGCCACAGCACGGTATCGCCCGCTTCAAATCGCCGGTAGGTCTTCATGCTCTCCAAGAGCGCAAGCTCGTCCTCGTCACATTTGGCGCAGACCGCGCGGTGACGGATCGGACATTGAGAGCATCTGACAGGGGTCGTAAGGGGTATCTGCATGGGGTTGATCTGGATCAAGGAAACGACTGTTCCAATCAACCTAAACCAGCTTATGGACAAAATCGACGCCCTTCGTCGGCACGGCCTTTTTGACGCACGCGTGCCCCGCTACACGAGCTACCCACCGGCCAACCATTTCGAGGCGGGGGTCGGTCACCGATACCACGCGCAGTGGCTCGATGCGGTGCCCGAGGGGGAGGCGGTCTCGCTGTATGTTCATATCCCGTTTTGCAGACGGCTCTGCTGGTTTTGTGCCTGCAGGACCCAAGGCACCAAGACGATGCGCCCGGTCGACGCTTATGTCGAAACTCTGACCCAAGAGATTGCCGAGGTGCGCGCGCGACTGAACGGGGCGCCCAAGATGGCACGGCTGCATTTGGGTGGGGGGACGCCGACGATCTTGCCGCCACACACGATGACGCTGCTTCTGGCCACGATCTTTTCGCATTTCGAACCGGCGCGGGGCTTCGAGTTTTCAGTCGAGATCGATCCGACCGACGCCTCGGACGCGCTGCTTGAGACGTTGCTGCGGTTCGGGATGAACCGCGCGAGCATCGGGGTGCAGGATTTCGCGCCGGAGGTGCAAAAGGCGATCGGGCGGCCTCAATCGGTGGAGCAAACCGCAAAGGTCGTCGAATTCCTTCGGGCGCGGGGCACGCCCAGTATCAATTTCGATCTGCTTTATGGATTGCCGCATCAGACATCCGACAGCTTTCAGGCGACGCTGGATCACGTGATCAAGATGGCCCCAGACCGGCTGGCGATCTACGGCTACGCCCATGTGCCTTGGATGTCCAAGCGTCAGGTCATGATCGACGAGGCGACGTTGCCCGACAAGCGCGCCCGATTGCAACTGGCCGAGCAGGCGCATGACGCATTCGTCGCCGTGGGGTACGAAGCCATCGGGATCGACCATTTCGCACGCCCTTCAGATACACTGGCCATCGCGGCGGCGAATGGAACGCTGAAGCGGAACTTCCAAGGATATACGGACGACCCGGGAGACACATTGCTGGGCTTTGGGGCCTCTGCCATCTCAAAGTTTCGGGAGGGGTACGTGCAGAACGCCCCCGCCACCTCCGCCTATATTGAGCGGGTTGGCGAGGGCGGTCTTGCGGGCTTCAAGGGCTACCAGATGAGCCGCCACGACCAGCTCATCGCCCGGATGATCGAGGATCTGATGTGCCGGTTCACCTTGAACGAGGGTGACTTGGCTCTGGCATTTCCGGGCGACAAGGCTCTGATTCACAAGACGTTGGTCGCCTTGATGCGTCAGTTCGAGGACGTATTCTACATCAGCGAGGCGGGGCTTGCCTTGCGCGACGACGCGCGACCATTGGTGCGCATCATCGCAAGCGCGATTGATCAGTTCGCAAATACGGGAACCGCCCACTCCACCGCGATCTAGGCGGCACGGAGCGGGCGCCCCTAGCCGTCAGGCCGCTTTTTCCATCGCGGCCAGGGCGTCGAGAACCATGGTTGCAGTTTCCGTTGCGGAGGCGGGGTTCTGGCCCGTGATCAGATTGCCGTCGCGCACCGCGAAGCTTTCGAAGTCAGGCCCGGCTTCGTGGTTTGCGCCCAGATCCTTCAACTTGCTTTCCAGCAGGAACGGCATCGCATCGGCGAGGCCGACAGCATGTTCCTCGCTGTTGGTGAAGCCTGCGACCCGGCGTCCTTCTACAAGCGGGCGTCCGTCGGCCTTGGTTGCTGAGACGAGGCCTGCGGGGCCGTGGCAAACTGCGGAGACGACCTTGCCATCTGCGTCGAATTTCAAGATCAGCGCTGCCAATTCTGCGTTGTCGGGATAGTCGAACATGGTGCCATGGCCACCGGGCAGAAAGATCGCGTCGAACCCGTCCGTGTCGATGGAATTGAACGAAGGCGTGTTCTTGACCATCTGCTGCAGATCCTCGTCTTCGAGATAGCGTTCGACCGATGGGGCCTTGTCGTCTTCAGACAGGGATCGCTCATCGACCGGGATCTCCATACCAAGGATCGAGGTCAGCGTGACGTCGGCGCCCGCGTCCTTGAACGCGTAATAGGGCGTCGTCAGTTCTTCGAGCCAGACGCCGGTTGCCTCGCCATTGTTCATTTCGCGGGCCGAGGTGGCGACCATCAGAATTTTCGGGGTGCTCATGGGGTGTCTCCTTGATTGCGTGTCTGTCAATCAACGCGCGGCCCGCAGATAAGGTCCCCACGAAAACGCGCCCAGATCGGCGCAGACTGGCAGCACTGGCCATCTGACGGAAATCTCGTATAGTACGAGCATGTCAAAAGATCAGGCCCGCGCGCTTCAAGCCGCCATTTCGACAATGGTTCGGATACAAAAGATCATGGAGCCGTCCCTGAAGACGACCCATGGCACCCTGAAACTGGCACCGCCGGACATTCAGACGATGCGCTTTATCTCGGAGCACCCCGGCAGCATGTCGAACGCGGTCGCGCGGTTTCTGGGCGTGGTCCCGACCACGATGTCGAGCATCGTGGACCGGCTGGTCAAGCGCGGCTTCGTGAGCCGTGTGCGCCCGGAAGAGAACCGCCGCGCGGTTGCCTTGCATCTGACCGAAGCCGGCGCGGATGTGTTCGCGAAGCTCGCAGCGGAAGAGCTGGAGTCCTCCGAGCGGATGCTGTCCTTTCTGAACGACGCGCAGCGAGAGGAATTCGTAGCCTGCGCAATCAAGATCGCGGAGGGGCTGGAGCGTTTGAAGGATCAGGCCGAATAGAAGCCCGCGCGGCTCAGCGGCAATTCGCGGACCCGCGTGCCTGTCGCGCGGTAGAGCGCATTGGCCAAGGCCGGTGCGACCGGGGGCAGGGCGGGTTCGCCCAAACCGCCCGGCGGCGCGTCATGCGACATGAAATGCACGCTCTGGTCCGGGGTGTTGGCAAGCTTGAGGACTTCGTAGTCGGGATAGTTTTCCTGCTGCACGCGTCCTTGGTCGAGCGTGATCTCCTCGCTCATCGCTGAGGACAGCCCGAAGATGACGGAGCCGATCACCTGCGCCTCTGCCGCATCAGGGTTGATGACGCGCCCGCAATCGACCACCGATGTCGCCTTGTGCAGCTTGATCACATTGTCACTGACGGACAGCTCGATGCATTGCGCCACGGTTGAATGGAAGCTGTGCACCATCGCGATACCCTGCGCCCGGCCTTCGGGCAGGGACTTGCCCCAGTCGGCCTCGGTCGCGAGCCGTTCCAGCACCGCGCGACGCCGTGGGTCGGACAGGTGCGCAAGGCGGAAGGCAAGCGGGTCCTCGCCCGCGGCTTCCGCCAACTCGTCCATGAAGCTCTCGTAGAAAAAGCCCATCTGGGAGAAGTCAACCGACCGCCACGTGCCCACCGGGATCGGTGCCGGGCAATGCACCCGTGCGATGTCCTTGTTGGGCACGTCATATTGCAGCGCGAACGGGCCCTCGCTGTCCGGCATCCCTGTCTCGGTGTGGATGTAGTGGTTGCGAAGTGCTGTGATCTTGCCGTCTTTCACAGCCCCTTCAAGCCGCGCTGTGATCGCAGGGCGATAGGTGTCATTGGCCAAGTCGGTCGCACGTGACCAGATGACCTTGACCGGCTTGCCAAGTGCCTCGGCGGCGCGCACTGACAGTTTCACGAAGTCGAGCTCAGAGCGCCGCCCAAAGCCGCCGCCAAGATAGGTCGGATGCATCGTGACCTTCTCCGGGGCGATCCCCAGAACCTTCGCCGCAGCATTGCGGGCGAACAGCATATTCTGGTGGCCGACCCAGACCTCGCAGCCGTCTGACGTCACGGAGGCCGTGCAATTCATCGGCTCCATCGTGGCGTGGGCGAGGAACGGCACGTAGAACTCCGCCGCGCGGGACTCGCCGCCGAGCGCGGCGTCCGTGTCGCCCGCGCTCTCCATACTGTCGCGGTCTTTGGTGTCGAGATCGGAGGTCTGCGTCGCGCGGATCATCTCCGAGGACAGTGCCGTCTGGCCGCCCTCCCACGTGATATCAAGCGCGTCGAGCGCGCGCTGCGCGACCCAATAGCTGTTGGCCGACACGAGCACCGCATCCCCGAGGTTCACAACCTGATCGACCCCCGCAATATCCGGGGCGGGGCCCGTTGCTGTCGCGGTCGCATCCTTGATGGCGGGCAGGGCGATGGCAGCATAGACCATGCCCGGTACCGTGACGTCGATCCCAAACTCCGCGGTCCCGTCGACCTTTGCGGGAAGATCAAGGCGGGGCTTCGGCAGGCCCACGATCTTGTAGTCCTTAGGGTCCTTCATGTCGGGCTGCAGATTCGGTGTGAACGTCGCGGCCTTCGTGGCCAGTTCCCCAAATGTCGCCGACCGGCTCGAGGCCGCGTGGCTGATCACGCTGTTCTCGACAGTCAAAGTGGCTGCGTCCACGCCCCACTCTTCAGCCGCGGCTTGCATCAGCATTTCACGCGCGGCGGCTCCGGCGCGACGCATGCCGTAATGTCCCGTGAGCCGGATCGCGGTGGAGCCGCCGGTCATTTGACCCACGAGCCCGTCGGCAAGCTGCAGAAACGTGTAGTCGATCATCCGCTGGGCAAAGCCGGGGATGTACGCATCGCCGAGCACGTACCCCCGGCCAAGGTCGCTGTTGATATACGCGTCTTCGGCAGGGGCCTGCTCGATGGCGACGAGGTTCCAGTCGGCCTCCATTTCCTCGGCCAGCATTTGAGCAAGACCTGTGCCTGCACCTTGGCCCATCTCGGAATGGGGGAAGATCATGGTGACCCGGTTGTCGGGGCTTATCTTCACCCAGGTGTTCAATGTGGTGGCCGTATCCGCCTGCGCGGCCCCTGTCATCTCCAGCCGGTTCGGCGACACGGCAAGGCCAAGCGCCAGCCCGCCGCCCAAAACGCCCGCGGTGGCAAGGAAGCCGCGCCGTGTCCACTTGGCGGCCTTGGAACGGAATTTGTTTTTGTCAGTCATCGCTTCACCCCTCCCGACGCAATGTGGCAGCGGTGCGGATCGCGTCGCGCACACGGTTATAGGTGCCGCAGCGGCAGATATTTGTCATCGCGGCGTCGATGTCCTCGTTGGTCGGGTCAGGCGTTTCGTCGAGCAGCGCTTCAGCGGCCATGATCATGCCCGACTGGCAGTAGCCGCATTGCGGGACCTGATGGGTGAGCCAGGCCCGTTGCACAGCTGACGGTGTCTGGGCTGTGCCGACCCCTTCGATGGTCTTTACCTCCAAGCCCTCGACATCGGCCACCGGAAGCACGCAGGTGCGGGTCGCAACGCCATCGACATGCATCGTGCACGCCCCGCAGGCGGCAATTCCGCAGCCAAACTTTGTGCCTGTCATCCCCAGCGTCTCACGCACCACCCAAAGCAGCGGCATCTCGGGATCCGCTTCTATGGTTACGGGTTTGCCGTTCAGGGTAAAGGATGTCGCCATAGGGGGCCTCGCACGCAGTTTTAATCCGAGTTTCGTAATATGTATATATCGCAGGATTGGCGCAATCCAAGTCTAGATCCGGTTCGCTACGAAACTGTGAACTGACAGACGCCTGGCTTGCGCTGCGCCAAAATCGAGGTCGATGTCGACAGAGTTTTCACTGCGGTGACCTACAAGCGGAGCCTTTAGAGCGCGCGAAGGGCCTCAATGCCAATCTACGATATCCGCGTCTTTATGGAGACCGATATGCAGAAGGTCGCAGAAGAGTTAGGCTCCAACAGCTCCTTTGCGACGGAGGGCGGCAGCCTCACCTTCAGCGAGCCCGCCAGGCCTTATTGCATGATGCAGATCGTCGACAACGGAGCGGATACCATAAGCCCGTCGGTGAATGCCGAAAAATCTCAAGGGATAGTCGTCCGGGTTGGAGGCGAGTACCGGAATCGAACCGGTGTACACGGATTTGCAATCCAGAATGAGTGCGAGCGAAAACAACGACTTAAGGGTGCAAAACACCCCCTGACAAAAAGTGAACAAAAAGCGAAAGTTTCAAAGCCAGATTCGCCGGTTCAAAACGAAAAAGGCCCCGTCACAGCGGCAACTGTGAACCGGGGCCAAATAGAAAAAGCCTGTCAGCTTTCGAAGCACATTAGCACAGGCCAGCGCCGCACCGCAAACGCTCAGTCGGCTTTTTCGTGGTCTCTGACCGGTGAGACGATCCAATGAGCTGGCGCATCGCAAACGAATGCGCCGAGCGCCGCTTTGGCAGCGCTGCGCGCAAGCAGATCATCATGTTCCTGGCCGACAAGGCGAGCGATGACGGCTCGGGCATCTGGTGCTCCAAGGGGACAATTCAGCGCCACACAGAGCTCAGCGAGAGCACGGTCAAGCGCACCATCATCGACTTCCTGCGCGAAGGCATTCTGATCGAGACAGGGCGGCGACACTGCAAGAACGGCTATACCGTCATTTACCGTATCGTTTTGGAGCGCGTGGCCGCGCTCGAACCCACGGCTGAGCCCGAAATTGAGACGGGGGTCACTGTGAACCCCGTCCAGCCTGAACCCGGTACGGGGTCCACGGTGAACGGGGTACGGGGTTCACGGTGGACCCCAAACCATCCTAAAACCATCCATAAACCACCTACGCGCAGGCGCGAGGCGGCGGAGGAGGTTGAAGATTTTGAATCTGAGAAGATCTTGACAGCCTATCCCGAGGACAGGATCCGAGACCGGCGGACCAGTCTGCGCCTGATCGCAGCGGCTGTGAAAGCCGGGGTAGAGCCCGATGACCTGAAGCAGGCGGTCAAAGCCTATGCCAAGGAAAGCGAAGGCTACACGCGCAGCAAGGTCTGTTTCTCCGACAATTGGTTCAAGATGCGGCGTTGGGAAAAGGGGCTGGCCCAGATCCAGGCCGACCGAGAGAAAGCGCGAGAGGCCGAAGCCAAGGGGCGCGCCAGCCTCGCCGAGTGGATCCACGAGCGCCATCCCCTTTGCCGCCACATCACCAACCGGCAGATCGAGGATTTGATCGCATCAAAGCTGGTGACGCCCGAGCAGGTGCGCGCTGCGGGGCTGCAGGTGTGAGTGCATTCGCTCAGTCTGGGAGACAGCCACCAATGTCGTCGAGCTTTATGGTGCTCAGATCATAATGCGCGCTTATGGTTCGGAGATCATATTGACAATTTATGATCCAGGGGTCATAAATAGTGGCAGGAGAACCGCCATGAAGCACCTCGTTCGTACATCAAAAAACTTGGGCCACGCAATTCGCCAGGCTCGGAAGGCAAAGAACCTCACCCAGAAGGAACTCGCCTCGATGAGCGGTGTCTGGCAAGAGACAATTTCCAAGATCGAAAACGGCAGGGGGGGCACCAAGCTGGAAACAGTATTTGATTTGATCGCGGCCTTGGAGCTCGAAATAACGGTGACCGAGCGCAGTAGAGGCACATCAGACGGGCTAGAGGACATCTTCTGACATGGGCCGCAAGCGCAGCTATACACCTCTGAACGTCTTTCTGAACTCGCGGCTCGTGGGCCAGTTGGTCCGTGAACCTTCTGGCGGCGTGAGTTTCGCCTATGCGCGAGACTGGCTCGAATGGGAGCACCGGATGCCCGTGTCGCATTCGTTGCCATTACAGGAAAACCGGTACAGCGGCGCACCAGTGATGGCCGTCTTTGACAACCTGTTGCCCGACAGTGACCTCATCCGTCGAAGGGTCGCAGAACGCGTCGGGGCCGAGGGCGTCGATGCCTTCAGCTTGCTGTCACAAATAGGGCGCGACTGCATTGGTGCGCTGCAATTTCTGCCCGACAGGCAAGAGCCACAGCCAATGTCCGAGTTAACTGGAGAACCTGTTGACGAGGAACAGATCGGGGCCATTTTGAGCGACCTCGACATCGCGCCACTGGGTATCCGCCGCGAGAATGATTTCCGAATTTCTGTCGCTGGCGCGCAGGAGAAAACGGCGCTGCTTCGTAAAGATGGCCAGTGGATAGAGCCAACCGGCACGACGCCCACCACGCACATCATCAAACCGCAAATCGGCAGGCTGCCCAACGGCATGGACCTGTCCGACAGCGTTGAAAATGAATACTTGTGCCTGAAATTAATGGAAGCGTTTGGGCTTCGGGTTGCGAGTGTCGAAATGGCTCAGTTTGGCGACAAGAAAGCCTTGGTGGTTGAGCGTTTTGATCGGCGCTGGACGTCAGATGGCCGTTTAATCCGTCTGCCGCAGGAAGATTGCTGCCAAGCACTATCCGTTGTGCCCACGCAAAAGTACCAGAACGAAGGCGGCCCAGGGATCTCGGATATCATGGAACTCTTGTTGGGAAGTGATGATCCCAACAAAGACAGGTACGACTTTTTCAAAACGAACGTCCTGTTCTGGTTGCTGGGTGCAACAGATGGTCATGGAAAGAACTTCAGCGTCAGCCTCTTACCCGGCGGCCGTTTCCGCATGACCCCGCTTTACGACGTGCTGACGGTGCAGCCGACCGTCGACGCACGGCAGATCGAGCGGAAATACTTCAAGCTCGCTATGAATTTCGGAAACTCGAACCACTACAAAGTGGCAAATATCGTGGGCCGCCACATCGTGGAGACAGGAGTTCAATCCGGCTTGTCCCGCGCGGTCCTGCACGGCCTGTTCGAAGAGCTGCAGGAGACTTCGCACGCGATCGTTGAGGCTACCTCCAATCAGCTTCCGGAGGGTTTCCCGGAGGCGTTGCTTTCTTCGATCGACGGCGCGCTGAAGGCTAGGTTGCACCTGCTGAACTAAAGCTGGTTGCGCCTACCTGGTGCGAAAGCGCGTCTATTCTGGTTCAAACGAAATCAGGTCAGGTTGTCGTGCCAAACTCAGGTCCTCAACTCCGTGCTTCCGACTGCTGAACATAAGCGGGCAGCCGTAGCAGACGCGGGGCAAGCCCCGCTTCAACAAGAAAATTCCCCTGCGCCAGCGCATTCCTCGCGAGGCAAGTTTCTCGCTGACAGCCCCTTGGTGCCAGCTTTGGTCATGTTCATCGAAACACTCAAAGTGAGGATCAAAAAATGGCTACTCAAACTCTGAAACTGAACGTCAAATCCGGTGAAAAAGACGGCAAGAACTTCTGGGACCGCTGCGGTGTGCTCTTCGTCAACACCGACGACAGCGGCAACATCACATCGATCAACGTCAAACACAGTATGTTCCCCGACGTCGAAATGGTCGCCTTCCCGCGACGCGACGAAGATCCGGTCACCGAATGACCTCCGAGTCAGGGCGGGTTTCCCGCCCTGGCTCTCATCCAGTAGGTCTTGTAAATTGCGATTGGCTTGACTGCATCCCTGCCCAGAGGCGAACATGACAAATCGTGCTTGCACGCCAAAGAACTTCGGGCCTATCTTTCGCTTGCCTCGCAAGGGAAAGAGGTCGACTCAGAGTGAGCTCGCTACTCACAGTGGTGCTTGGCTGGATAAGTATATTGACGTGGAAACACTAATCGTCAATTTCGACCTTGAAGATATCAACCTTTGTTTCCAGGCACTTTCTTAAGCTTAAATCGCTTGCTCCAACCTCGAACCAGCTGCTGGGGCGCTGGTAGAAATCTAAGCCACGCCCAATTTTGATTATCCAACCATTATCAAGGCGAATTTCACGGTCGTGAATATTCGGATTGAGTTCAACATCTAGTACAATGTCCACCTCCAACAGGCTTTGCTTCAAGTCATCAAGCTTTTCATGTATTTCTGCGAGCTGGGTCTTGTCATCATAGCCGGTTACCAAGATTATCTTTTTTACTGTTCCTGATCGCAATGCCGTTTCGCAGAACCGAACAAAATTCTGAATTTGGTGCTGAAGGCGAATGTATGGGTCCTCTATAACTATCGACTTAACGCCAGAAAGATAGGGGCCGATGATCGATTCGTAACTGTGGCCCGTGTCTCCATACATTATGGTGAAGTGTTGTTCACGAAGCTGTGGCGGAACAGCAATTGTTTCGTCCAGTGTTGATGGTGTCGGCTCGCTCTGAACCTTGGGTGCGCTAGTCGTCGACGCTTGGTCTCCATTCGGTTGGGATTCCGTCTGCTCAGAAATGTCGAGCCTTCTCCTTGTCGGTTCCTGAGTGGCTGTCGCGTCTTTTGATTCAGGACAGTGCACAATTACCTCTGTCCCATCGGACTTGAAGTACGAAAGATTTATTAAGGCAAACTCATCGTCTGGTTTGCGTTTGTTCATCTGTTCCTTTACCCGGCGGCGGCATTCCATTGCATACGCAACATATTCTTCGAATTCCACGTCACTCGGTGCACCATTCGGATGAAGTATCTTCAAGAACGCCGCGACAGTTTTCTTGATGCCTTTCTCGTCGCGGCCCTCGACGGCTTTACCCAGGCGAATGCGGCGGTTCACCTCTTCATATCTGTTCGTATGCTTGAATTGATAATGAAAGGCCTCAGCAAGGTAGTCCGTGATAAACCCGTACCTATTGGTCAGGAATGAACTGCTGTTCTTTGGAAACTCCCAGCCAGGAATATATGCTGCGAACCGGTCCATTATTGCCAGATCAAGTTCAGCTGGCAGTGGCTGGAAAAGGTCGTATTCAGTCGAGTTGACGACTTGGCTGACTGACAGATCGATGTTGCCTACAAAACTGAGGCTTGCATCTGCAATGACTTCCGCGCCACGAGAAAATCGTCCATTTGCCATGAAGTCCTTCATGATTTGGATCGTATCGGGATCCCGGACCTTGATCCCACCAACTTCATCAAATGCCACGGTGTCCCAGTAGCCAACCAAGCCAACCTTACGACGAGCGTTGTTATAGAACAGCGTCGCTTTTGTTGCTTGACCGCCAGATATGAGCGTCGCGTAAGGCGAGAATTCACTGAAAAAATATGACTTTCCGGTTCCGCGAGGGCCCAGCTCGATATAATTGTAGTTGGGTTCCACAAGCGGAGCCAGCCGAGCCACGAAGTGCATTTTGACTCGTTGAGAAAGCTTGGACGGTTCCAGGCCAACCGATCTCATGATGACGTTGAGCCAATCATCTCGGGTGAAGGCGCTGCGGCCATCTGTGTACTGCTGAAAGTCAAAGCGCGAGAGCTGAATCGGGCGCAAGTCTTCTATGTAGAACGCGTAGTCATCTTCCTCGATGTCATTATGTGAAAGTGTTACCTCAGCCCAAATTCCACCCTCGAGGAGCCGTTCGTTGTCCCTATAGAATTTTTCTCCAATTGCAATTCTCTGGGAATTGAAGTTCTCCAGCGATGCCCAGTGCCGTTTTTCTTTTTCAACGTATCTAACGTGTACCTTATCAATGAAGCGGTGCTTTCCCTTGGTTGCCACCTTCGATTGAGCGGCATTGGCTTCGTCGGGCCTTACGTAATTATCCTGAAGGGTAGCAAGAACGGCTTCCATACCTGCATCCATTTCAGCCTGATCGTCGCTTGCGCAGTAGCGCGCCAGGAGAAACTCAAGCACGAATGTTGGGACGTTTGTGCCCTTTTTAATCCGATGAAGCAGATCTTTTCGAACCACCTTGCCATCGAAGGTTGACGTGAGGCTCTGGTCCAGTTCGTCCATATCATTCATACGGTATAGTCCGTCTCAAGATTCAGCGCGCTTAGGCTCGCTAGAGTTGTTGGGTTCAGGGCCTTTATCGAGAATTTTCCCTCAAAGTCAGGATCCATTCGTAGCGCGATCTGCTTGCGCTGGCCCGGCGTCAACGTGATTGTGCGTGTTGCGGGGTTCACATCACCACCGGCTCGCGGCTCACCAACCACATTCCCCTTTCCGTCCTGGGCTTCGATAAGGACCTCGACACTTTCTTCTTGAGAGAACATGTCGTCAGAAACCAATGCAATTTCCACTACTGGCACTCGTGTCGTAATTCGTTTCGCGCCGTTTTTGTAGCTGAGTTCGACGCTCATTTTGGCTGCGCTCGAGTGCTCTTCATTATCGAGGCGGGCAATGATCACAGGTACAATGGCCTCCGCCAAGGAAGCTCCGCCGTGGAAGTAAAGGTGTCCAGCTCTGTAGGGAGCCATGCTCTTGGGGAGCGCGATCTGCACAAAGCTGCCTCGAATACCAAGCTTTTCAGAGTTTAAAACAACACTGTGAGAGTCGCTGTTTCCATTTCCAAGCAGGGCCCTGTCATGCGCATTTATAGGCCAATTTCCTTGTGGCTTGGTGCAAACGTCACCGGCTGCGGCATGACTATTGAGGAAAAATCCATGGTCCGTGACGATCACGGCCTCTTTGAACCCCATTCCACGTAGCTTGTGCAAGGCCACACGAATGAGCTTCAAAGTGCTTGGTATCAATCCAAGGGTGGTCTCAGGATTGCTCTCAAGCTGACTATCGATCTCTGTTGATCGTAGCACTAGGAGATCAACGGTGGGCGTGATCTTTGGCTTTCCACGAACGAAGTCGCCCAGAGGCATCTCCTGGAACCGATCACCAAGTTTCTTTCGAAGCACATCCATTCTTTGGGTGACGTTCCCAACCTTGGACGTTCCAAGTTTTGGGGCCAGCGCGTCGCTTTCGATCTCGAGCGAAAGCTGTGTGCGGGCACCAGGAAGAAGGCTGGCCATACCGACAAGGGTTATCGTCGGTAACTGAGCATAGGCAGCCTGCAGCTCGACTGGCCCGTCTTCAGACAGCTGCTTTTCGAGTGTTACGCCAAGTTCATACCGTAGGGCGTCGACCATGAGGTAAGCAATTCTTCGTCCATTTTCCTTCAGGCGGTCGGCCAGAAGTCGGTCATAGACGTCCGAATTGGCCAATCTGCCTTCCGGAGGCCAACCCGCGCTCTCGATGTGCTTAATAAATATTGTTTGGATTTTTTCCGCCAGGCGACGATATCGCGACCGGGCCTGGTCAATGACTTCGTGCATGATGTCGTGGGGATCGAGAAAGTCTCCAACCGCCTGCTCAAATTCGCGTTGAAGGCGGTCCGCTTCTCGCAGGCTTCCAAGATAGAAGTCTAGCAAATCTGCTTGTGATCGGGCGTGTTCCGGTAGCTGGCGTTCGTTGTCGTCACAGCATTCAATCAGCGCCAGGCCGGTCCGGATCAATTCCCACTGTGCCTGGCTTTCTCCTTTGCCGATCCAGACAGAGTTCCTATGGCGACCGATGATGCCGCGGGTCGTGTCAGTTTCGTTGTTTGAGATGCCCTTGATCGCCGCCTTGAGGAAGGTGCGTTCCTCGAATGGGAACGTGTCGCGATCGCCAAGGTCATCGATGTCGCGGCACTGCTCTGGAAGAGAAAGCTCAACCTCAATGGCCTCTGCGCGCTCAATGTAGATGTCCCGCGTTGCGGGGTTGGTGCGGAGGCGATCGCACACATCCTCGACGATCGGCTTTGCTTCGATCGGCGAGTGAGGAACGCCCTTGAGTGTCTCAGGCAGGGGAACCGGCAGATCAAAGACGAACTCGCTGAAGAGAACGAACCTCCAGAGTTCGTCGGCAATCGACGTCCAGGTTTTGCCTCGCGTCTTGACGCTCATCCCCAAGGTCGCGCGCAGGAATTCCCGGGCTTCGTCGCTCCAACCTTCTTGCGACTTGAGGGCGTCGGCTTGCCTAGTACTCGGCGCTAGGAGCGCTGTCAGGATTTCGCGGCCGGAATCGACTCTCAGTGCGGCCCTTAGCTGTGGCCAGCTGGCACCACCGCCGATCGCATCGATCACAGAGAAGGACGGGCCATTAGGCGACCCTGCGAAGACACGGCGGATTTCCGTCGCATGATCTGGCTTCGCGCGCAGGCAAAGGCTCAAGTAGTCGTCACCATCATCCTGGGGAAAGACAGTTCCACTTTGCGCATAGATTGAGAAGGGGTCAGCCTGCTTTTCTTCATCGGTTTCCGTGCGCCGCTGCGGGACATAGACCACCAGCGCGTCAATCTCACGCTTCGCCTTGCCGACTTCACGCAGAGCCATGATCGCTTCCTGGCGGCTCTCGATGCTGCTTTCAGAGGCGTCAATCACACGGATGCGGTCATCGCCAAGCCCCAAGCACAGGTCGTGGTACCGGTGATCGGGGTCGTAGACGACCATGCAGCCCGCTTGCAGAAGGCGGGGGCGCAAAACGGTGTCGCGGATGAAGGTTGCAATGCTCATTCGTTACCCATCTTTCTTGCGGCCGCGGGCCTTTGTGGGTTTGGGTTCGGGCTCGACGTAGAGGTGTTCCAGGTCATGCGCGATGGCGAGGGACTTGTCGGTCTCGCACTTTCCGCGCACGCGGTCGGGCCAGTAGGCCATGGCGAGGTGGGCCCAGTCGTAGTCGCCTTTTTCCAACTTGGTCCAGGTGTCTTTCAGGACCTTCTGCCAGGGCTTGTGACGGAACAGCTGCCAGAGCGGTGAGGCGGTGATCTGGACGCCGTCATCCTGGTTCGGGCGGTAGGTCTGGGCGATGGCCAACAGGGTGTCGCGCAGCTCGATCAGTTCGAGCTCGAGGCCCTGGAGCGCCTCGAAGCTTTTCTCGTCGTCTCGGGACCGGGCGCTGCCTTTGGTGCGCAGGGCGGCGACGTCCTGGCCGACTTGGCTGAGCTTCGGCTCGATGAAGTCGTTAACGGCGGTAAAGAGGGTCTGATCGGTCAGGCTGGGATAGTAGAGCCAGAGCGTGTAGCTGCCCGAACTGGTCGAAATCGGCCAGTAGATCGGGGCCTTGCGACGGCTCTTGCTGTATTGCTTGAGGTGCAGGGGGAAGAAGTCGCGTTGCAGCCAGCGGCGCACATCGGCGGGCACAGGGGCTTCGACGCGGGCGAGCACTTCCTCGATCAGGCGGGCGAGGTCATTCGGATGCCCCTGGTCGTCCACCAAGATGCCGGAATGGGCATGGAATGGCTCTGCGTCGTGGGGCAGCATGCCGGGGCTTTTCGCGGGCAACGGATCGAACGGGTCCGGCTCGGGCGGTGCCTCGCGTTCGCCAGTGGCCAAGCGCCAGTCCAAACGGCCAAAAGCGACGCCAGCGGCCCAGCTGAGCAGACCGTCCGTCTGGTCGATCGCTTCGGCCCCATCGTCGTCTTCGCTTTCGTCAGCGTCTTCGGCTCCGTTGCTGTTGTCCTCCTCCGTCGAAGCGGAAGGACCGAGCGCCGCGGCGCGATCTGCGTCACTGAACCCATAGAGATCAAAGGCGATGTCATCGATCTCGGCCTGGATATCGGCCAGCTCAGTTTCAATCGAAGGTGGGTCGTAGTCTCCAAGACGTGCGCGCAACGCCGCGGGCAAAAGGAAGGCGTGAGACGTCTCATCTATAGTGTCTAAGTTGCGTTTGAGTGACCAGGAGCGATACGCCAGACGCCCCATTTCCTCGGAAGCGTCAGCAGCCAAATCGGGCCATGGTAATACTTGCAAAATGCCAACAATAAATTCTGGATAACCAAATCTACCAAGTGCGACTTTAAAAATATAGTCGAATGCTTTGCTATTGGTCAGGGCCAAACTGGGAAGCAGGTTTTCCTCTGCAAAAAATGCGCAGTATCCTCGAGCAGAAAAACTGCCGCCACGAGAGAGAACTTGTGGTGAAAAGCTGCGCGCACGCAGCGGCCATGTCAGCCCGGCCAGCCCAAAATAGGTACTGCCATCCATTCGAGTTCCAGGAATGGACTTAGTCGTATATCCTGCTCTTAACTCTGCGCCTTCAGTGTGCCATTTCAGGACTAGCTGTTGATCCACATAGTATGGTGAATGGCTTCCACCTTTTGCAAAGGGCAGCCAGCTTTGACCGCGTGTCTCCCACCACGCTCTGACAAAACGATCATCGTTTCCAGTTGTCAGACCATGTTTTACGAAGCGATCCTTGGCTTCAAAAACATCAAACTGGGCAAACATGCTTCGCACATCTTCACTTACCCAGTATGCGAAAGGCGCACCTGGTACCGAACGAAATGAGTCCGGTGCTATCGTGTAAATTTTCGGTCCGTCTGCGTTACGCCTTAGATCGTCACATGCTTCTCGGAGACTCGTAGATTTTTCTTCATCAGCCAAGAGGCGCAGAAATACAGTCATGCCTGCTTCTCCAATACATACGCCGCGGCTTCGACCATGGCATCGTCCATCACGCCCAGCCCCAGATCCGCCATGACCTCGGGTCTTGCGATGCCAAGCACAACTTCTTCACGCCATTTTTGAAAACTGGATAGAAAAAAACAGGTTCGGGATGTGATAGCGCCAATCCGTGCTTCGGCCCTCATGAGTTCCAAGCCGCGCTCTACAAAGATCGATAGCAAGTCGTTTTTGCTGTTCGGAAAAGCTTTCGCCAAGCTTGACTTGGTGTTTGCCGCCAGCGCCCCAAAGGGTGGATTCATAACCACCACGTCGAACACTTCGCGGCAGTGGTCAATCATCCTCAGGCCCTGAAGCGCATCCTCTGCGAATAGACGCCCCTGATAAGTGGATCGCGCCGCGCGCGCGAACTCGGTCAGGGCTTCTTGCAATCGCGTCTCGGCCTTCTGCCATTGCGCCATGTCCTCTTCGCGGAAGAGGTCGCCATGCTCGCCAAACACGGCGCGTACAAGGGCAGGCAATTCCTTCTCAACCTGCAACAGCACCCCAAGCTCTGGCAGACCCTTGAGCAGGAACAGCGTCTTCTCGAACAGCTCTGCATCCAGGGGATCGAGTTTTTCCATGAACTGATTGCGCAGGTCCACCTCGGACGGGGGCGCGACGGCCGCCACCACATGCCCACGCCCTACCTGGGGCCGGTCCTTGGCCTTCACGCCCGCCTCATGCCAGGCCCGCTGCGCCCGCAGCCAAAGCGCCAGCGAAGCGATCTGCGCCGCGCGCGGGTCGATATCGACGCCATAGATGTTGTGTTCGATGATCAGCCGCGGCACATCGTGCAGGAAGGCCTCCTGGTCGGTATAGGTCTGGCTGAGCGGTTTCAGATCAGCGCTGCCACCCGTTTCGGTATCCAGGCAGCCGGGGCCATGGGTCTGCTCCCACGCCCAGGCCTCGCGATAGATCTCCAGAAACAGATCAAAGGCGTAGAGCCCGAAATGCATCGAGCCGCAGGCCGGATCGAGCAGCTTGATCGTGCGCGGGTCGCGCAGGCGTTTGGCGGGTTCGGGCTGCTCGTCCGGTTTCACCAGCAGGTATTGGCAGCGGTCGCGCAGGTCGGTCTGACCACCCGTCCAGTTGAACCAGAGCCGCCCCAGCGTGTTATCGACCAGGAACTCCACCACATAGCGCGGGGTGAAGAACTGGTTGCGCACCGCCAACTCGCGGCTGTTGCGCGGCGCTTGGGACGCATCGCGCATCGCTTTGCGCTCTTCCTTCGAGTTGAAGTACTGGTAAACCCAACCGATCGTCTCATCTTCGGCCCAGAGCGGTTCGATCTCGCCGTGATTGATGAGAGTGAGAACCTGGATCAGCGCGGCCTCACGCGGGAACAGGCGGCCCTGGGGCGAGAAGCGGTCGAAGAGGCCGGGCAAATCCTGTGACAGCTCGTCAAAGACACTTTGGAGATAGACGCGGTAGGCGTCGCCGGTTTCACCCAGGCCGGTGCCTGCCAGCCGGGCGTAGAGCTGGAAGCCCTTGGCCTGGTAGCCGTTGCCGACGGATTCCATCAGCAGCCCGCGGGCCTCGGCCATCCTAAGGGCCGCGAGTCGGTTCAGGACGGTGAAGGCCTGTTCGCGCACGATGCGGTCGAGGCCAGCCTTTGTGTCGGTGTCCGCGCTGGCGCAGTAGTGGGCCAGCGTGTCGCGCAGGATCCGCGCCGTCTCGCGCTGTTGGTCGTTGATGTGGCGTAGGCTTTCGAGCGGGGAAGCCGTGCCGGAAATCGGATCCAGCCCGTAGTCGTTCTGGAGCTGACGAGTGAATTCCTCTTCCAGCGTGCGGCGGGCATCGGTGACGAAGCGTTGGAGGCGGTTACGGGTAGATTGATCAAACGCCATCCTTACTCCTCACTGCCGAAGCTGAACGAGACTTCAATCTCGTCGTAGAGCGCGAGCTGGGCTTTGATCTCATTCAGTTTGAGGATGAGTGCGTCCAGGTCTGCGGGCGATGTCATTTTGGTGGGCACAGAAATCGCCTGTTCGAACTTGGCCGGGCCCTTCTTGCCTTTCTCGGCGCGCTCATCCTCGATCCGCTGGCGGATGCGTTCCTGTCCTTGTCGCTGGATCGAACGCCGAAGCTCGTCGATCGTGCTGCTGATGTCATAGTCACGGGCAAGCAGCTTGCGCAGGCCCGCAAGGTCGTGGGTCGCCGTCAACTCAAGACCGTCCAGCTGGCCGATGGCGCTGCCGCGCTCTTCCTGGGTCAACTCTCCCCATTCAGGCACGCGTTGAAGCTCTTCCGCACCTTCCTTGATGCGTAGTTTTTGCTGGTCTGAAAGCGAGATTACAGCCTCACGGACGCGGCCTTTGACGTGCGTGAGCAGCGAACTGAAGTCCGCGCTATGCTTGAAGAAATCCTCCATTTTGAGGCGTTCGGAGAGTGCCGACAGGTCTTCGCTCAGCTCGTTCCGCAGCTCACCCGGCACGCCTGTATCCGGGAGCGCTTCGATATCTTGGCGGTGCGACTGGAGCTCGCGCAGGGTTCCATCAAGGCCATTGTCCAGCGCACGCTTTACCTCAAGTGCCCATTTGAGGTTGTCGAAGAGTGCAGACGTCTCCGAGCCGAGGCGTTGTGGCGCGTCTGAGGCGTCGGTGAACATGACGTCAGCAAGTTCCTGGTTCATCACTCGGGCACGGTCGCCGCCAGCAAGCCCCAAACCGCCGAGCTTCTCTCCCAACGAGCCGTAGTCGTGTTGGAAGCGTGGGAAATGCTTGGCGGCGGCTTTGCTGATTTCCTGTTCAAGCGGAATGACAATGTCGCCGATTAACTCGGTTAGTCGATCTGCCGCGCGGCCAAGCGTTTCATTGGACGGGCGCTCATCCCGAAGGGCAACGCCTATCTGTTTGAACGAATTGTTTGTCTTGAGCGCGTCGATGGCCTGCTGACCAGCGGCGGTCACTTCTCTACCAGAGACCTTCAATTTGATTTCTCCGGCCATCAGCATGGCGGCAAGAATGTAGCGGGTCGTGTCAGGTGACCATCCGAATGGATCGCTACTAAAGTCGTCTAGAAGCCGCTTCCCATCTACTGTGCCGCGTTTGTCGATGTAGTCTCGAATGCTTGTCATCGCTTTGTGGTCGGTCTTGAAAGATGCTCGACCGGAGGTGGTTTGAACGAGGCCAAGCGGATCAATTCCGCTGCTTATCGCGGCGGGGTTGGCTACCTTCAGGAATTTCTCAGCAGTATCGGTACCTGCACGAACAGGAGCCTCGATGTAGCGATCGAACACCTGCGTCGCCACATCATTCAGGAGCTTCTTGGCTGCATCCAGCAGATTGGGATCCAGAGCAGACACAGCAGTCGCCTGGCCACGAAAAACGAACGATCCGGCCTGGAGCGTTTGCTTGATTTTGCTTTGAAGTTGCGTGGCTAACTTGGCAGCCCTGTCCAATTGGCCAGAACAGTAGTCGCGTACTTCCTGGTCGGGTTCGTTCCGATGAAGTTCGGCAATGCGTTGACACCGATAGATATCGTTTGCCAAATCGTCCATTTCTGGATTTGAGCGGGCAAGCAAGCCGATGATGTTCCGCCCGGTACGGCTGCGAGAGTCGTCGAGCATCCTATTGCGCGCTGCGTCGTAGTCGGTGGCAGCCTCCAGCTCCAGGACCGTCTGGACGGTGTTTTGATCTCCAGCAAGGCTTGTTACGGCACTGCCAGATTGAACTTTGATCCCGGACGCAACAGCCAAAGTCCCGTGGAGGCTGACCCTTGGCAACGGGTCGAATACTTCACGAACAGAGTCGCTAAAGATCCGCCGAACATCGACGGAGCGAAGCGCCAGCGCTCCACGCTCTTGCTCAATATCGCGAAGTTTCTCACTCAAGAAGACAAGGTTTCCGTCCTTCTCTCCGAGCGGAACCAACACGTCGCCGAGCATCTCATCAACAGCTTCTTTCACCTTGTCGAGTTGGGATGCTGAGGTGATTGAGGGATGCATCAAGCTGGCGACATTCTGGACGCTCACGGGCAAATTCCCGAGGATCTGAAGAACCGCGACTGATTTAGCGATATCCTGATGGAGATCGCCATCTGGGAAGCGAATGAGAACTTTCCCAATGGCCTGATGCACTGACGGGAAAGCCCGTCGAATGTCCTTCTCAAGTTCGTCGTAGAGCGTAACGGTCGTCGCAAGCCAGCCAATTGGCTGATCTGCCATGGCGGTTGATCCGCCTTCACCCTTCAGAACATCCTGGACGACCTTAATGGCGGATCGAAGGCCAATGCCTCCAGTCGACTTGGCTAGTGCACCGAGCAGATGGAGAAGAATATCAAAGTGCGCGGGAAGGAAGGGGTACAGGTTTATGAACGTCTCACGGCTGAAGTCGGCATCGTAGTATTTCGCATCTTGGAGCCTCGTGTTTTGCCGAAGCGCTTGACCATGCGCGTCAAACAACTTCCCAAGTTGCTCCTCTCCGCTGGGTGATTTTCCAAGCAGGCGCCGGTAGCAGATTTCCTTAATATCGCTGGATTCCAGATCGATCTGAATCGGAAAACGATCCTTGAGCTTGTAGAGCTTATCTGAGTTGAGTGCGGCCCGTGGATCGTCTTCCGTGAGCGTTTGCTGGGCCGTTGAGATGATCCAGGCTTTGCCATCTCCGAGACGTTTCAGGTTCTTGGCAAGACCATCCAGATTGAGGATCAGGTTGTCGCGGGAAGCAACATATTGACCCACCTCATCGACGATAAAGATGATGTTCTGCTTGCCACTCTTGGAGCGAACAATGTCGATCATCTCCTGGACGCGTTGGTCTTCAAACTGAAAGAATCCTTCCGTGCTCGAAGAGAAGCTCTTCGCCTCTGGGAACAAAGCCGGATACATCACGTGCGCGATTTTTGGGATTAGGCCATCAATAGCCAGGGGGTTGTTCTGTACGCGATCCCATGTCGCGCCTGGCAGTGCTTCTGCGACGAGACGATATAGCTCCTCGGTACGGCCATCTTTTTCGACCATTCGCTCAAATGCCGCGACCTTAAGGTTGCGGGAGTAGCCAGCCCATTGAAGCACCTTAAAGTAGAGGACGGTGGACACGTCCTCCATCGTCGCGCCTGCCAGCATCTCGCTTGCCAGGTCGAGCATCACAACGGCCGCGGGGAAACGCTGTGCAACCGTGTTCAGCAGGGCTTTGGTTTGCGGCTTATGCAGACGATCCTGCAGATATTTGATGAAAGGCGTTCCTTCGATCGTGCGCTGGTCATCGAACGCGAGGCCAAGGTACTTCGTGAACGAGCTTTTGCCCGATCCATAGAAGCCGGAAACCCACACGCCCACTTCATTTTCGCCGCCTGTCTCCATTGCGAGTTGCATGCGATCGAGAAGCCGTCTGAACTGCTCCTCTATGCTTTCGGTCACAACGTATTCGGCAATCTCTGACTTCAGGCGGTCTTCCTGAGCAGTGCCATAAGTGATGACCTTCTCGATGGTCCTGTAGATGTCTTTGCTTGGATCGAAGAGAGATCTAATGCTCATTTTGGTATCCCTGAAACCTTTCTGCCTCTAGCCGCCAACGTGGACAGAGCGGTAATTGCCGTCTTCGGGGTAGAACCCGAGAAACTTGAGGCGGGTCTTGCCGGTGCGAACCCCTGGGTAGAGGAAGATCGTCGGCACATGAAACTTGCCTTGGAGTTGGCTCTCGATCGCGCCAATCCGAAGGAAAGGATGCAGCGCCTCAAGGTCTGTGACCAAAAGCAATGCGCTTGTGTTGCCCTCAAGGGGCTTCAGAGCGTCCTTCAGCCTGCGCAATAGGCCGCCACCATTTGCAACAATATCTGCCAGGGCCAGGTTCGTTCGAGCCCAATCACCTGGGGAAGCTTTGTCTTGTTGAACGCACAAGGACCAGAAGGGGTCTTCCTGCAGAAGTTCCCACAGATTCTCGGCCACCGAAAAGACGTGAACGTCCCATCCTTCTTGGTGCAGCTTTGCCTCCCAAGCTGGCGTTTGCCGCTTAACTTCCAAAATTTGGTCTGGAGAAAAGATGAGGTAGTAGATCGGCTCGAAGCTCGCGTGCCCGAGCTCGCGGCCATGCCGAATCCTCTCACGAAGTTCGTCAAAGTCAGCCCTTAGCGAGGACATCGCAAAGCTCCTCCATGTCGTGTTGCTTCCAGCCAACCCGCACGACATCTCCCGCGGATTGGATAATGATGAGACCTTTCAGAGAAAGACGTTTCATTTCTTCAAGCACGTCGTCCCTCTCCAACCCAAAGAGCTTCCAATCATCATGGTTCAGAATGGCGTTGTCGCCGATGCCACGGAAATGTAGCTCGTAGGCAAGATATGCGCTCGTCGTGGCTGAAATCCGAAACGGAAGAATGCGCCGACTTGATCGTAACCCACGCTCGAGCAATCCGTAGTCTGCGCAACATCCAGTTAGGTACGCAGACACTCGTCGGATCGTTGATTCAGACCACCGTTTCGATGTCTTGCCATCGTCAATTCCCCGTTCAACGAACGCCCGTGCGTCTTCGCTGGAGATCTCTTGGTAGCCGCCCGCATAACGTGCCCAGTAGACGTCGCGAATGAAGTCGCCAAGAATGGGGTTCGCTCGGCTGGTAAAGATGAGCATGAGCTGAACAAGCTCTGATGCGGGGAGTTCGGCGGATAGTTTCTTCAAATGCAGCGCGGGCTCGCCATCAGCCGTCAGGTATCGCGGCGCGAAGCATTCTGAGACAATGTTTCGTAGGCGGCGCGCAGTAATCCCCGGAAATCTCCCAGATTTCAGAGTAATATCATGCAACTGGCTCGCCGACATGCCAGGTGACCACAACTCGAGAAGAGCTCTGGTCTCGTTCACAAGACCCAGCCCTGCCTGCAATTGAGTTGTGTATGGCGCCCGTTCCATCATGCGACCAAGTAAGGAAGAGCTTGCGTCTCGGATGACAGCGCCATCCGGTAGATCTTGCCAATCTTGTCCAAGAGAGCGGATGAGCGGAGTTCGTCGATCTTTCCAACCAGAACAGGTCCGACAGCCTCATCAGCTATTCCATTGCTGACCTTGGAAAGAGCGCTCAGAGCGGATGCTTGATCAACGATCAAGCTGGGATCAAAGAGCTCGAGCAGTTGTGCCTGCACCATTTCGTGCAGGTCTTGTTCGATCTCTTTTGGAAGCCGAAAAATATGGAATGAACCCACGCTCAAGTTTTCGTCGTGGAACCGACGTGCCGCTTCCACTGCGCCATGGTACTGTGCCAGAGGAGCCGTTCGCGAAAACACCGGTTCGAGAAACCGAATGCTTGAAGCCTCGTAAAACGATGTTGGCCACCAATTGCACTGTGACTTCTCGCCAAGAAACCCGACAAGATATCGAAGCTTAATTATTCGCTGCATAAAATCAGACTGCTCACGAGGAACCATCTAGCCCTCTCTTTCTATAGAACTGCCTGGTGCCAGGCCTGCAATTGGGGACACCAAGACAATTTGCTGTTCTTGGGGAGGGCGGGCTGCAGCGTTACTGTCGAGCCCAAGCCGTTTGAGCGCGTAGTACAGCAGCGCGCGTCGAACCTTGATCTTCGCCGTGCCATCGCGCATCCCATAGTCCAGCGCGATCACCTTCTTCTGGTCCTCAGAAAGTTTAGGGTGGGGGCAAATCTCAAGCGTGACGTGCTCTTGCCAGTCCGCATCGGCAGCATCCGTGACCTCACTGGCTTCAACACTGCGCGCCGAGATGATGCGAGAGAGTAGGAAGTCCTTGAATACCTCGTCCGTCCTACAGAACGCCCGAGTGTGCCATCGGAAACCGTCGAACCCGATGGCGTGAGGTGCGATCCATCGCCAGCTCGGCTCGGGGCGCGAAAGGGACTGATACTTCACCTCGATGGCCTCGGATCGGCGGATGGCACCGACAACGGATCGCAGGGTGACAGGGTTCACGCCACGGGCCGGGGTTGGCGCAGCATCATAGGATGGCAATTCAGCGATCCAGGTGTCGTCGCTGTCCATTATGCCATCTGCCAAAGACCGCAGCTGCGCGAGGTAGCGACTGGCGTCAGGTTTCAGGAACTGTGCAGAATAGTCAGGTCCACGAACATAGGCCCGCTCGCTCTTGTCATAGACCATGTTGTCCGGAGCCAGACCGATATAGCGGTTCAGGTCGGCGGAGGCTTGGTTCACCGATAATCCAAACTGCTCCATCAAGTCGCTGCGATTCACATGCCCCTCCCAAAACAATCGAAACTCGATGAACTCGAGGCGCTGCGCGACTCCCCAACGAAGCTCCGATTTTCCGCTTTCCACTTCGCACTCCCGAATCGGCGCGTATGATTAATGTACGCGCACATTTTTTGTGCTGTCTGAACGATAGCGGGGAGCTATGTCGTGTTCAATCGAAATGCTTGGTGTGATTGTCTTTTTCCAGCCGTCGCAACTAGGAGTCTTGGCGGAGATAGATTTATGCAAGTATTTAACAGCGGCAGCTACTTGTATTTTGCCTTAATTTGAGCCCACGCTTAAGCGCGCGGGCAACCTCACCCAATAGACTGCACCTGGGCTCAACGGGCCGTTGTCCCGCTCACCCCGTTCCAGGCATCTTTCCTTTTGTTTGGTCCGCCCAACATCCCTGACCGTGGCGGTCAACCTTAGTCCATCCCCAAAATCAGCCACCAATTTCCCCTGTCTCGCGGGCGAGCCATTCCTCGCGGGGCAAATTGGCGTCTGATTTTGGCGCAGACATTTTCTTTGCAAATGTGGCCGATTGACAGCCCCGTTCAAGGCCGTGGGTCGGGCTTTGCCCTCTCCCACTCTGTTCCGCCGAATACATGCGTATTCGGTCAGATCAGGTGGCCGAGGCGCAGCCCATCGGCGGAAGGGGGCGCGAAGCCTCACCCGCGTCACTTTGATCAAGGAGGCCACAAATGGCACCGAAGTTTGATGTTTATGCCCATGTCACAGACACCATTATTGCAGAGATCGAGGCGGGCACGCCGCCATGGCGCAAGCCGTGGACTGGGAGCGCGTCCGGCATTGCCTTGCCAACCCGTCACAACGGCGAGGAGTATCGCGGGATTAATGTCCTGATGCTTTGGGTCATGGCCGCCAAGCAAGGCCATGTGTCCAGCCGCTGGATGACCTACAAACAGGCCCAAGAGCTGGGTGGACAGGTCCGCAAGGGCGAAATGTCGTCCACCGTTGTCAAATACGGGACATTCACCCGAGAGAACGAATTGGGCATTGAGGAAGAGCTGCCCTATGCGCGCGCCTATCGTGTGTTCAATGCGGATCAGATCAAGGGCTTGCCGGAGGAATACTACATCCGGCCCGAGGCCCCGCGCGACCTTGGCACGGCGGAAGATCCGGAGCTTGAGGCGTTTTTCAGCCGGACAGGGGCGGAGATCGTCACCAGCGACGACCCGCGCGCCTATTTCAGCCCCGCCAAAGATCACATCCACATGCCGAAGATTGCCACCTTTGACAGTGCGACAGGCTACTATGGGACGTTGGCCCATGAGGTGATCCATTGGACCGGAAGCGAAAAGCGGCTGGAGCGGATCAAGAAATTTGCGAACCGCGAAGCCTATGCCTTTGAAGAGCTGGTGGCAGAAATCGGTGCTTGTTTCCTAGGTGCTCAGATTGGTGTCGCGCAGGAGTTCGACCAAAGCGCCGCCTATGTTGAAGGGTGGTTGAAAGCTCTCAAAGAGGACAAGCGGGCGATTTTTCGCGCGGCGTCTGGGGCGCAAAAGGCTGCCGATTTTGTCCTAGCAGCGGCAGGTCAGAGCAAGGAGGTGGCAGCATGATCCCTGACTATCACAGCGATGACTTTGCGACGGCGCGTTTGGAAGACACAGTTAGCTTGCGAAGCGCTGCCCGCGAGGCACGCGCCACGCTCTACGCGGTCTTGAACCGGCTCGAGCTGAACGATCTGGACGGCGAGGAGCAACCCTATATCGACGATTGTCTTGGGGCTCTTGCAATCCTTGAGGAGGCGTTGCGATGACTTTGGAAGAGATCAAAGCAGCAGTGGACGCGGGCAACCGCGTTCACTGGGTCAACTGCGGGTATGTGTTGACGCGTGATGGCCTCGGGCAATACCTCATCACCTTCACGCATAACGGGTCAGCTATCGGTTTGACCAGTCAGGATGGCACCCGCCTGAACGGCAAGCCTGACGAATTTTTCATCGAAGAAAGCGCCGAGGTTTGCCATGCAGTATTCTGACATCAGGCAGGCGGCCCTAGAGGGCCGCGCCAGCGTGCATCTGCATGGGTTCTGCAATCTGTTCGATGGCGGGCAGGAGTACTGTGATGATCCAGCACTGATCGATGGCTGGGCGATCTATGTCCGAGTGGAGACCCCGGACGACCCGCAACAGCCCTTTGATCTACACGAGCTGCCCGACCATCAATCCTATGTCAGCGCCGAAGGCGCGGCCCGCGCAATAGCGCTGCAATTGCTTGGCGATGCTGAGGCGTGGAACCACGACTAGTGGTGCCATGCCTTGCGCATGTGGCCGGGCTTTACCCGGCGGTCGCAACCTGAGGCTGCTCCAAACGGAATACAGGCAGTTGATGCAATATTATAATATTGCATCAATTATGGCGAAATGCCATAACAGGGCTGCCTGTATGATGCTGGCAAGAAATAGGGGTGATTACTTCACATGGGCCGACCGCGCGCACCACAGCACAAGCGACTGACGCAAAACCAGCGTTTCGCCATCGTGCGCAAGCGTGCCGAGGGGGTGCAGATCGAAGATCTGGCCCACGAATTCGGCGTCACGACCCGCAGCATCTTCTACACGTTGAAGGCCGATCAAAGCCGCAAGCTAGATGCACGCGTGCGCTCCGAGCTGGTGAATGTCCGGCTCACGCCAAAGGAGCTGGCGGGCTTCGATGCAGTGCTGACGCGGCATGATATCACCAGCCGCGCCGAGGGGCTGCGGCGGCTGATTTATGCGTCAAACGATCTCTTCGTTCCTGACGATGAATTGGCCAATCAGATGCAGGGGCTATCGGCCTCGCTCAATCGCACCGGCAACAATATCAACCAGATCGCGCAGCGCTTGAACGAGGCAAAGCGCCAAGGCAAGACGCCGCCCTATGGCAATTCTGCCCATGCCCAGGTTCGCGCTTTGGCAGGGCTGATTTTCGACATCGCGGACCAGGTTCAAGACATGGCGCAGCGCCGCCGTAGCGCACTTTCGGGCGAGATTGGCCGCATTCTAGGAGGCTTTGCCGATGGCCCGGAATAGCGCCGTTGCTGCCGCGCAGGAGGCCTTTTTCGATCGTGACTGGAGCCGCATTCGCGGCAGCGTCCCGCGCGTCCGTGCCAAGCAAATGGCGCGCGCCGCCATGGGGCATTCCCCCGCGATCTTCAAAGCCATTCGCGACGGTGGCACGCACAACAAAGCGCAGTTGCGCAACCAGCTGGAATACCTGACCACAAAGTCGAGCTTTATCATCGACAGCCGTGGCACCTATGACGGCCAAAGCGTCTTGTCGGCCAAAGAGATCGAGCAGGTCACGCGTCGGTTTTCCGCGCAGTGGAATGAAGGGTTCCATCCCAAGCTGGGGCACACTTCTCATCTGTTGATGGCTTTCCCGATTGGCACGCGCGGCGAAGATGTCGCAGAGATCACGCGCGAGATTTGCGAGCGTTTTTTTCAGGGCGACGGCAGCCACTTTGACTACATCGCGGCCGTGCACGAGGACCGGGATCACCCGCATGCCCATATCGTTCTGAACCGGCGCAGCAAGGATGGCGAGTTCTTCTTTCTGAAGGAAGGCCACCACTTCAACTACGACAGTTTTCGCGAAGCGATGGTGGAGGTATCGGACCGCTATGGGCTGCGGCTTGAGGCGACGCGAAAACTCGAGCGTGGGATCACGACGAAGAGTCCAGGCGATGTAGAACAGCGTCGCGCGGAAGCCACGGGCCAGAAGTTGGCCGAGCGTGAGCGCGTGGGGCCAGAGCTTGACCGTGCCTTGGCTGAAGTCGCGCAGAACGCGCGGCTTTATCGCGGCCTTGCTGCCGAGGCCTCGCGCGAGAACCAGCATGACATAGCAGCAGCCTTGGACAAGGCCGCGACGCTTTTGGCGCAGGGCAAACCGATTGAAGCAGATGGAAAGGTATATGGCATGGCCGAAGAACAGCATTCCTTTGACGAGGTCGTGGATGCCTTTCACGACAAGATCAACCAGGCCGAACGCATTGTGGCGGATGCCCCGGTGGAGCGGCGTGCCGCGCTTGAGCATGAGCTGAACGATATCTATCGCTCTTTGTCACATCTGAGCCCAATGGGAACTCAGTCCCATACCTTGCTCGAGGACGCGTCCCAAAGTGGGATCTATTCCGCTCCGAATATGCGGGCCGAGGCCCAAGGCGTTTTGCAGGATCCAGCTCTGGCAGAACGTCTTCAGCAGGCTTTGAGGGGCACCGGCATTGAACCGCAAGAGGTGACACGTCGTGTCGAAATCGGCGCAGGCAATGCCGCGCTCGAGCGGCAATGGCTTGGACAGGATTTGAATGCGATTGCCGAGAAGGAAGGCTTTGACCTGTCTCGCGCTGATGAGCTCGAGAAAGCAATCGACCGTCTCGACCAGGTGCACAGTGATCTGGGCCGCTTGTTGGCCGAGACGCAAGTTCTCAAAGACAGTGGGACGGCGGTAGCAGACCGGCAGGAGCCCACCGTAGAACGGTTGCCGCCGACCACCGCTGACATCCTGAGCCGCTTGAGGGACGAGCCAGCAGCAAATCCATTCCGAAATGACCTGGAACGCGAGACTTTGCGTGCTGAGATGGAGGAACTGATCGGTGAAGAAAACACCCCCGACTTGGCAATTGGCGATGAGACCGCGCTGGAGGAACATATCGAAAACCGCCTAGACCGGCTCTATGCGGCCAAGGCATATCTGCAGAGCGATGCCGCTCTGGCGAGCAGCGTGGCGATGGAGCATGTCCTCGACGAGATCGCCAATGAAGAAATAGACGTCCGACGCGAGCGACATGTCGATGCCGACAGCGAAAAGGGTGTGAGGCATGGGTAAGGCGCGGATCGCACTCGGCGTCTTGAGCTTTGCTCTTCTCGGAGCAGTTCTCGGGTATGTTCTGGCGTCGGCCTTTCTGACGTTTCGCTGGTTCGGGTTCGGGGCGGATATCGATCTTCTAATGCTTGCGCGCGGCTATTTGGATTTTCGGACATCCCATCCGGACGATATGCAGATCGTTCACCTGATCGTGGGGATCAGCACCTGCGCCGGTGTTTTGCTTAGCGCTGTGTTGATGAACGACGCGCTGACCAAGTTCGGTAAAACCCACTGGCAGCACATGTCAGAGATGAAGCGGAACGGCTTTTTCGGCAAACCTGGCCACGGCTTTGTTCTCGGCAAAATGGGTAAGCCCAAAAGCCGCAAACCTTTCGTTATGTCCAAGGTCTTTCCCCATGCCCTGATCGTAGCCCCGACCGGACGCGGCAAGACCACGGGCTTCGTTATTCCCAACCTGCTGACCTATCAGGGCAGTGCCGTGGTGCTGGACGTGAAGGGGGAAAACTTCGAAGCGACCGCGCGCCACAGGGCAGCGCAGGGCGACAAGGTATTCCGGTTCGCGCCCACAGATTGGAAGGAGGGCCGCTCGCACCGCTACAATCCTTTGCTGCGCATCTCGGCGCTGGACAACGTTGACCGCCAGCAGATGGACCTGCAGCTCCTGGCGTCTCTCTTCCTGCAAGCTGACAACGACCGGGTTCAGGGGCTTCTTGATGGTGGTATCGATTTGTTCGTGGCAGCAGGGCTTCTGGCGTTCGAGCGCAAACGGCCGACCTTGGGCGAAATCTACCGCATCACGGCCTCAGGCGGTGATAAACAGAAGGAATATCGCCGCCGTGCCGACGAAGTAGTCAACCCAGCCGCCAAGTTGATCTTCATGCGCATGGCTTCGACCAACAACGATACGCTGACGTCCTACCTATCGCTCTTGATGACATCTGGCCTCAAGCAGTGGTCAAACCCGGCCATCGACCGTGCGACCGCTACGTCGGACTTCGATTTTCGCGATATCCGAAAGACGCCTTCTTCGGTCTATCTTGTGGTTGAACCGCTGATGGTGAAACCGCTCGCGCCGCTGATCCGATTGTTCTTCTCGGACTTGCTGGCATCCCTGCAGGACCATGAACCCGGCAAGGACGAGCCCTGGCCGGTAATGATCATGCTCGATGAGTTCAACCGCCTGGGCAAAATGCCGATCGTTCTCGACAGCATCGAAACCCTGAGGTCCTACCGGGCCAATCTCGCGATCGTCACCCAGACCATCCCTGCGCTCGATGAAATCTATGGTGAAAACGCCCGCCGCGCCTTGCAGGGTAATGCGGGTATCAAACTCTATCTGACCCCATCAGATGAAAAGACCATCGAAGAGCTCAGCAAGGCCGTCGGCAAAACCACCAAGCGCGTCGTGACCCGTTCGCGCTCGGTTGGCCGCAACCCTTTTGCCGGGCGCAGCATGTCCGAGCGGACCGAAGAAACCGCTTTGCTGCCCGAGGATGAAGCGCGGCGCATGGATCTTGATGACATCGTTCTGGTCGTCGACGCGCAAATGCCCGTGCGCGCCAAGCGGATCAAGTACTATGAGGATCGGTTCCTTAAGCAAATCTTCGACAAGCAGACCGGCGATCTGCCGTATCCGTCCGCCGGGGACCAAATGCGCGGGCTGCAAGGACAGATCAAGGCGCTGGAGGCGAAGATTGGGGCGCTTGAGGTGCCGAGAGCGGTTTCAAATGAGGGCTCTGACGGTGGCGGGAAGCGGCGCGAAGAGATCGATGGTTTGGCCAACGAAGAACCGGGTGCTGTGTCAGGCGAAAAGGCGAATTTGGATGAGTATCAGGCAGGAACAGATCGAGTGGAGAGGTTTATGAAAGACGCGACACAGGGATGAAGCGCGGGAAGCGGCCGTTCGCCGCTGCAAGAGAGTTCTCAACAATCATTGATGGAAACAATGGCTTTGGTCCTTCAATTGATGAGAACGCCGATAGTCAAGCCTTTGTGAGCTTTGGCCCTAAATAGAGAACTTTTAGCCTTATCGCAGCTGCTGGAACCGGCCAGTCAAAATGTAACCTAAACACTCGATGGCTGATCTTGCCGTGGTAATGAGCAAAGATGTTGTCTCCACCGTTCGGGTCTGGAAATGTCATCTGGTTCCTAAAATCGCGCTTATTGGTCGTAGATTCGGGCGAAAAAAGTGCTCGCTCACCGTGAAAATGCGTCTGGAGAATTTCTAAGGAAACTGGGCCCTCATTTCCTGCATCGTCCCGCCCGCACATGTATGCATTTAGATATTCTAGCAAGACGTAGAAGCGATCGCGAATGATTGGGTCAAACGGCTCGCGCGAAAGGCGAGGCTCTTCGTACAATGCATTTGGAAGGTCAAGTCTAGGAAAGCGTTGTCTCGCTTCTTCTATCATCTCCCGCCAGTTCGTGGCTGGTCCTTGCTCAAAAAGCGCGCGTGCAACTGCGGCTTCCATCTCCCAAAAATTCTCGACTGTGTATGTTCCAAGAGGCGCATCCTCGAAGCCATGGACAACGCAAAGCGGTGAAAAGGCGAAGTTTGGCGTTCCGCCGGGGAAGCTAATTGTGAAGACAGACTCGCCTGATTTGACACGGCGAGCAGCCTCTCCAAGACCGCCATCGGTTACTTCGATACCCAGACATTGGAACAGATCTTCATCTTCGACTAAGCGGTCCGCCTCGATGAACGGGCCATTGCGACCAACCCAAGCCAGAACGGCGCTAGCTATCGGGGATCCGCGCCATGACTGCACAACTTGTCGAACATTGCGCTGATGAGAAACAGGTCGATCAGCCAAATACGGCGTTGTGCGAATTCCAGCTAATGAGGGAGAGCGAACGCGTGCTGCCATAAGCTGCTCAAGTAGTTGCCGAAATTCAGTTTCGTCTTGAAACTGCGCTTGGACGGATAGTTCATTTAGATAGATGCGCATCCGCTCAGATCCAGCCAGCAAGCCTGGATAGGTCCTTTTCGCTTTGATCAAAGAAACCTTCTGGCCATTCGTAAATGTCTCCGCCCGCTCCGATTCCCGGCGTTGTCACCCCGTGGTTTTTGCCATTTGCTCCCTTGAAGAAATGGATGCGCAGATCAGATGGCGGCAGATGTCCATCGCGTAGAGCTAACCGCACACCATTTAAAAGATGATCGCTATGCGTCTCCACTACGATCTGAACGCCCGCATTAGCAAACGCAGCTAGTATTCGACCCATTTGAGACTGAGCAGAAGGGTGGAGATGAGCTTCAGGGCTGTCGATCACAATCACCTGTTCCGAGCTGGCTGCCAATAACGCGACGAGTATTGGAAAGGCATAGGTCAAGCCATAACCGATATTTGATGGTCTTTGCCATGATCCGAGCTCAGACAGTCGAAACTGAAGGTTCATTTGGGAAGTAGTCGTTACATTCTGAACATTAGCTGCGGCACCTGGAAACAGGCTGGCGAGCCAAGAATCCAACTGTTTACGAAAAGTTGCCGCTTCCGACCCAGGGAAATGTCGCAAAGTGTCAACGTCCTCATCGGCTAATTGGTCGAACCAGTATGGGGCAAACCGTCCGTCATGGCCAACATCGGGAGCTTCGACACTCTCCGGGATCGGGAAAGCATCTTCCGCACCTATGCGGACCGCACCAAGAAAAGAGAGAGTTCGAAATACACGTTCTAAATTTTTGCTCAAAGGGTTCCCCGAAGGAACCGGCAATGGCAATATTCGATCGCCTGCCCTTAGACTAGGCTCCACCGCAAAGCTACCTTCATCGTCTTCGACTTTAAGCTGCATCCGTCGTTCTGACTGTTTCGATGATATGTCACCTGCGGTACCGAGTCTCACCAGTGGCCCATTGAGCGGCAGCGCATCCAATCTGGCTAGTCGCAGGGCCTGAGCGAAGAGTAATAGCGGCTGCAGCGCTGTTGATTTTCCGCCACCATTAAAGCCGGTCACTAACGTCAACCGACCCAACTCCAACCGCAAGTTATCAAAGCACTTGAAACCCTCCATTGAGACCGCATGCACTGCTCGTTCGTTCATAATTCAGCCTCTTGTAAGTCAGCAACAGCTCCTTCCATCATGCCAAAGCGTGCCCGGACCTGTGTAGAACTATTGGTTGAATAGGTGATGGCGGTTACAAATTTTTCATCGCCTAGCAATCTGATTATCTTATCCCGTAGAAGGTTTTTCCGCATTTCATCAAGTGAGCCAAGCTCAGCCATCGTCACAGCGCAAACTTCAAATAGTGAGATGTTAATGACGCTGCGGGTTGCTGCCGGGCCATTCGCAAGCGATTTGCGGAATGCATGTTCTTTGAATATCTCTTGATTTAGCGACATCGAATTTTCAAATTGAGTGTGTAATTCGTTTCGTTCGACATCGCTAAGCGTGGCCAATGCCGCCAATCCCTTTGCCAAGAAGGTGTCCATGTCGCCACGATAATCGCTAGTCGTTAAAAGCTTAAAAGCGCAAAATCGATTGATTGCCTCGCGATCCCGCATTGTTCGAGCATTTAATGAACGCCCTGTCGCATTCCGGAAGATCGGGCTTTCCGCTGCTTTCTTGAGCCATACCGTCGCAGGCCCGTTATACAGCGCATTTCGCATCTGCTGTCGGGTTAGTGGCTCACCGCTATTGACCCTTTCGAAAATATCAAGTCGTGCTCGTTCTGGCGCTTTGGCATCAAGAATATACATTGTGAGGGGCGTGTCCAAAACACGCTCCTGAAGCGATACTGGAAGTTCTTTGAATAGTTTTCCTTCTAGTGGGTGATCGGAATCACTTTCTTTCGCGCCAAGGCTCGTTAGTCGAAACTGATCGTTGATAAACCGGTAGAAGGTCGTTAGGCGCTGCAGTCCATCGACTACAATGATCCTTCCGTCTTTAGCCTCAGCGACATAAAAGACTGGCAAAGGTATACGCATAATACAGCTTTCAATCAGCTTTGACTGCTTAGGGTTTGACCAAACAAAATCACGCTGAAAGTCTGGATCGAGGATATAGCGCTCGCGACGGATGCGATCGACAACGTCACCTACTGTCCGCGGTTCAGAGCGTACGAATACGGCGTCCAGCGGGTAATCTGCCCACCCAACATCAAGTGGGTCGTCTACGCCCTCTGGTTCCTCAATTTTGTCGTTGTTTGTTTGATCCATATGGGAGTCGCTCGCATTCTTGTTCTCTTTCCTTCGTAGTAACTTGTTTTTCATTTTCCGCAAAGCCAGCATCCGAGACTGTATCCCAGCTTAATCGCAAACATGCTCGTGTGGCTTTCATGTGTAAGTCGAGGATGATCAGCGGCTTCCAAGGAGTTGCCACTATGCAAAATTCGCGCTGAACAAAGGGCCGCAAAGGGCCGCTCACACCAACCGCTTGGTCCGTTCCGCCACTCTCTGAACCATCGAAACACCTGCACCACCCGCTTGCCGTATCCCGGCCCCTGCAATCTCCGCATTCGACCTGGTCCCAAACCGCGCCCGTGCCCGCGAGCCTTTGGTTCCGATCAAGCCCTTGGCGAACCCGCCAGGACCGGGAATGCTTGGCGGCCCGACCATCATGAAATTGCCCGAGATTGAACGGACGATCAGCGGGGTGGCGATGATCATGCCGCCTGCGAGGAATATCATCATGAAGAAGGGCACCAGCGCGCCGATGTTGCTTGCGCCGGACGGATCTCCGAGTTCGGTCATCAGCGAGCGCGACATCCCGACGACCGTTGAAAACACACCTGCGATCACGAGAGGGTAGAGCGCGTAGGACACTGTGCTCGATAGCCAGCGGTGGAAATAGTCCTTGCTGACGTCGAACAGCGAAAGCGCGATCATGATGGGGGCGATGCCGATCATGAAGGCCAGCATGATCTTTGCGAAGATCAGGACAAGGCCGCAGAGCGCGCCGATGACGCCCAGAAGAAACGCACCAATCGCGCCGATAAGAGCCCCAGCCATCCAATGCATGTTGTCTCCGGCGGCGTTCAGGTAGTCGCCAAATTCCTCGATGAGATCGTCGAAGGCCTCGGCAAAGTAAGATGCACCTGCGCCGCCGCCGCCAAGTCCTGCCACCATGCCGCCCGCGAGCTGGTCGAGTCCGTTGATGAGGGCACTGGCTACTGCGTTGAATTGGACCCAGTTCATCGCAAAGAGGGAGATCAGCATGAGCTTCAGGGAGAACCAGAACGCGGTCCGCCCATCCATGGATTTGTACTGAAACACCATGTTGAGGAAGACGCCGATCACGGCGAGCGTCGAGGCCACGGCAATGACACCGCCCAGCTGACCGGCGACGTTGCCAAATGTGGTTTGGGCTGCGTCGTTCAGAAAGTTGTCGGTTGTCTCAACCATCCAAGTGACGACGCCCATTGGGTGCTCCTATGCTTTCTCGGTCGGTTTGACACGCCAGATGTCGCGTTTCAGGAAAGCCTTCAGGATGTGTTCGCCATCGAAATCCGGCATGACGGAGACCAACTCCCAACCATCCTGGCCAAGAGCGGTCAGCTGCGCTTCGATCTTCGGTGGCTTGGTTTTGGCGGTGTTGATCTGTTCAATCTTGTATTCAAACATGGGCTGTTTCCTTCGAATGGGCCGGATCAATCGGCAGGTAGAATTCGGTGATGCCGCGCGTGCCTTCATGGCGACCGGCCTGGATAATCACATCGATCGAGCGAGTGATGTAGTCGTTCATGTCCTGGTATGTCATGGGCACATCGGTTTTCAGGGCGGCGATCGCTAAGCGTTGAACAGCCAGTTGCGGTGTTTCGGCGTGCAGCGTGGTGAGTGAGCCACCATGACCTGTGTTGATAGCCTCAAGGAAGGTCATAGCTTCTTTTCCACGCACTTCGCCCAGGACAATACGGTCCGGGCGCATGCGCAGGGTGGAAGTCAGCAGGACATCAGCGCTGCGCGTGGCTTCATCGCGATCAGACATTAGCGTGACGGTATTGGGTTGCGTCGGACGCAACTCAGCGGCCTCTTCGATGGTAACGATGCGCTCGTCGGCAGGCACGAAGGAGAGGATCTTGCGCGCCGTGACGGTCTTGCCGGTCGAGGTCCCGCCGGAAACGATCATGTTGAGCTTGTGAGTGACGCAGAACTTGATCGCGGCGTCGATGTCGCCGGTGGCCACGACATCTCGCAGCTCGGCATTGCGTTGTCGCCTTGCGCTCTCATTGCTGCGCTCTTTTCCGAACAGGTAGGACAGCTTGATCTGATCCAATGGCAGGTCCGCAAAGAACCGCAGCGAAATCGCGTAACCGCCATCGACAGCGGGGGGCTGGATGACTTGCGCGCGGATCGGGCGGTCGCGATAGGTGATGCTGACCGAGACGATAGGCTTGGTCCGGCTGAGCGTGGTGTTCGCGGCGGACGCAATCTGATTACCCAAGTCCTTGATCTCGTTCTGCGAGAGCTGTCGACTGACGCGCCGCATAAAGTGATCCCCCTGAAACTCGGCCCAAAGCGTGCCGTCAGGGTTGATACAAAGCTCGATCAGCTTTGGATCGCGCGCTTCGAGGATCTTGTCCATTGAGCTTTGCAGATAGCTGGCCGCCATGATCAGAAAATCTCCAAATCGCGGTCGACCATCACGGTGACGCGGGCACCATGATCCACATAGATCACGGGCGAGACGGAGAGATATTCGCCAATCACGCTTTGAGCGCTGTCTTGCAGGTCTTCGCCAATACCCTCTAGCACATCTGAGGTGATCTCATCTTCGGTGTTCTGGGCTGCCACGGCGGGCAAGGCTCCGATCAGCGATATTAGGGCGGCTGACCCGAACCGCGTGCCAAAGCGGCTGTCGACGAAACCAGTTGTGCCGGAGCGCCCCAGTTCGTCGCCACCGAATGCGCTGATTTCAACGGTTTGGTTGCTGGGTAGAATGATCCTGTCCCAGGCGATCGTCACGCGTTGCTGTGCGATATCGAGGCCAGATTGATACCGTCCAATCAGCCGCGCTCCGCGTGGGATCAGGATTCGCGAGCCGTCATACGCATGGACATCTTCCGATACCATCGCGCGGACCTGACCGGCGAGCGAGCTGTCGATTGCGGTCTCCAGCACGGCCTGGATCATCGTGCCCTGAACAACGGTGTTTGACGGGTTCACGATCAACTGGGCCTGCGCCACCTCAGCGGGTTCAGCGCCATTGCGGACAAAGTCTGTGTCGCCATCAAGCCGCCGCTGCTGCGCGGCGGTCTCTGCATTGCCGGTGCCCGAACCGCCAAAGGCGATGATTGGGCTAGCAATACGGGCTTGAAGTTCCTCAAGTTCGGCTTGCCGCCGCCGCTCGAGCTCTTGAAGACGCAGCTCTTCGGCCGTGTGGCCGGTTGGAGCGGGCGTGCGCGGGGTTTCCAGGCGCGCAAGTTCCAGATCATTCTGCAGTCGCTGGATTTGTCGTGCACGTTCTTCCAATTCCTCGCGCAGGGCGGCCTGTGTTGCAGCTGCCTCACTGCGCAGGGCATTGATCTCTGCGCCCAGGGAATCCAATGCCTCGAGGTCGACAGTTGGGGCTTCAGCAACAGGTGCGTTGCGCAGGGTTTCAAGTTCTTCCCGCATGGCGTCCATTTGCGCGCGCAGCTCGTCTGTTTCGCTGTCTGGTTCTGACTCTGCTGGAAGTGGCGATGCGTCAATCGGTGCAGGGGTTGGTTCAAGGTCTCCAAACCCCGGACCGGCCGCTTGGAATTCATCCGGTGAGGCTGTTTCCAGGCTTTCGGGTTCAGAGCCGCCAGAGAACAGCAGCAAGAGGCCGCCAAGGGCGGCGATTGCCCCAATGCCGAGCGCAACGGTGATTAAAGACGGACGCGCCTTTGGGTTTTGTGGTTTTCCTTCAAGCGCTTCGAGGCGTTTCTTAAGCTCAGCTGTTTCACTCATCGTGGTTTGCCTCGCTCATCTCTTGGACGCAAATCTCGTCCTCGCCGAGCCTGAGGACCCATCGATCGCTGACACCTGACACGCGGATCACACCGTCTGGCCGCACGAGCGCATTCACGCTGCGCTCATTGCCACCGGACCAGCGAAAGATCGCGGGTAGCGGCGCGTTTGCGGCGAAGCGGAAATAGGTGAAAGTTCCGTCGTCCCAGATTTCGCGCGGGGTGATCTCGGATCGTGCGCTGACGCCGTAGGCGTGGTTTGCAGGCTGGCTTGCGGCTACACGCGATTGTTGAGGGGCCGCCTCGGGATAGGTAAAGCGGATGACATAGAAGGTCGGCGAACTCGCCTCGGTGACGTTGAAATAATAGCTGCGCCGGTTGGTGTAGACGGTGATGTTGGTATGCGCTCCGCTCGTGACAGGCTTGATCGCAAAGGCCTGGCCGCCGGGCACGCCGTCCAAAAGGAAGCCTTCAGTGTCGCCCGCAATGATCGAGCGGATGGTCTCGCCCTGGCCAAACTCGATGCTGGTCACATGGGTTAAGCTGGTGCGGATGCGGTAGACCTGTCCATCCTGATAGGTGGCCAGCCGGACGCGGGCATCATAGGGGCCTTGTCGTGGCTGCGTTTCGGCAAAGGCGGTGCCAGCAAGCGGAACAATGAAGACGAGGATCAGGAACAGGCGACGCATGGTTTACTCCAGACGATCCGAGCGGATCGCGTATTCGGTGACAGTGAAGCCGAAAGGGTTCTGCCAGACGTCGTCGATCGACCGGCTATTCTCGGGCCGAAACTCAAACATCAACGTTGCGGTGAAGAGCCCGTTTTGAGAGCCGCGCGGCGAGTTGAGCCGCTTGCGAAGACGCACTTGGGCACGGTTGGCGCTGATATGAGTGATCGACAGAACCTCAACCTCAAGCCGGGCATCTGCGCCATAGCTGTCCGGTGGATAGGCCTCATGGCCGCTGGTCCAAAGCGCGCGCAGCCCTGCGGCGGCCGCACCGTCCGACTGGTCCAGGACCCGCCGCACCCGCACGTCATTGTCGAGCTGATTGTATGTCTCTCGATCAATGACATAGCGGTAGACCTGTGCCTCGATGATAGCGGGGCGTTCCGTGAGTGAGACCGCTTCAACCACGGCATTGGGGAGGGCCATGCCGGTTTCGCTATCAAAAGGCACGATCATGGGCGGCGGGTCCGCGTCGAACAGGGCGACAAGGGCAGCAGCTAGGCAACCTGCCATGCCAAACGCCATGCCTGTCAGCCCCAGCTTCTGCCACATGAGCTCTCGTCGTCGTGCGCCGTAGACGAGCTCTTCTTCGATAATTTCTGCCTCACTGTTCATGGCGTCAGTCCGCGCGCAGGTCTGGCAGGGTGAAGTCCATATAGCGGCGCTCTTCGGCCAGGGTGGCGGCATCCACGACGCCGGATTGGCCCGCACCGACGGTCTGAATAGCTTCGAGCTCCCACATGCGCGTCATGGCAATCGCCAGCTCGGCCGTGACGCGGGTGTTGTGATCGACGGCTTCCTTGAGCGTTTCCATGTCGGGGATTAGCGAGACCAGCTGCTCGACCCGTTCCAAGGATTGCGCGGCCTCGTCATAGCTGTTTTCAGCCGCTGCCGACATCACCGCCCCGGTGCCCGCCTGGCTAGCGATGCGTTCCGCCCCTGGATTGCCGCTGCTGGCCATGTCAGAAAGGGTATCTTGGTCAAAGCCTGCATCCTCCAGAGCTTGCGTCATGCGCCCTTCCATCTGAGGGGCCGCGTTGCCGATGAGGCCGCTGAAATCGCCGCTTTGGATTTGCCGGATGGTGCCAAGGAGGTCGCCGAATTCCTGATCGAGAAGCCCATCGAGATCACCACCCATGGCCATTTCAATGATATCCGTCGCGCCGGTCAGGGCTGCGTAGGTCTCATTAAGCGTGTCGAGTTGCTGCTGCACCAGATCGAGCTGTTCGAGAAGCGTGTCGAGCTGGTCGGTCTGGATCCCAAAATCCTCCAGCATTTGCTGCAGCTGGCGAATTTCCTGCGCGATGTTGCGTGTGTCGACCGTGGGAACGCCTTGGGCAAACAGGGGTGAGGCAACCAGCAACGCGCAGGTGGCAACGGTAGAAAGAAAGCGGATCATCGGAGAGCCTCCAGATCAAAGTGCATGAAGTCTTGTTCGCGCACCTGGGCGGCTGCCAAAGCCAGCTCTGCCGCGCTGAGCGGGCGGGTATGAGCGGCCTTGAGGCGCGTGCGAATTGCGAGCAGGCGAGCGAGCTCGGCCCGCGCGTAGGTATTGAGCGACATGGCCGCGTGAATGTCGTCGGTCTCACCAATGCGGGTGATGATGTCCTGCACGCGCAGCGCAGCCGCTTGCACCGAGACCAAGGAGAAGTCGCCATAGACGCCTGCGCCGAACGAGTTCAGGCTCATGGTGGAGTTGGCGAGCAGAACCGGATCAATTGTGCCGAGTGCATCAACACCGCCGACGCGTGCAAGGTAGAGATTGTAGCGTTCGGGGATCACCTGAACGTAGTGCTGGGTTTCGGCAAAGGGCGGCACGCCGCCGTAGCGCTGCACATTGCCAGGACCGGCATTGTAGGCGGCCAGCCCGTGAATGATGTTGCCGTCAAACATGGCCAGCATCTGAGCCAGGTAGCGCGCGCCGCCGGTGACCTGGATGTAGGGGTTTTCGTAATAGGCTGGATATATCCCGAGATCCTGCGCCGTGCCAGGCATGATCTGGGTCAGGCCAAATGCACCAACAGGCGAGCGCGCGCCGATGGTGAAACGGCTTTCTTGCCAGATCAGCGCCTGCAACAGGCAGCGCCATTGCTTGGGCGAGAGACCCGCCGCACGCACGCCGGACATATGGTGCGTTTCCTGAGCCGCGCGAATGATCAGCTCTTCGATCGAGCCGGAAGCATCGCCGAACATTTGGGCTGCGCCGGGGTTTGGGTCAACCGGGCCGTAAAGCGTCTCTGCGGCGCTTTCAGGTGATGAACCAGCTTCCAAGCTCGCGATCAGCGCGCCTGAGTTCCCGCTGGCAAGCGTCGAGGCATCAAGAATGTCTTCCAGCGCTTGAAGTTGTTCTTGTTCCAGCTCTTCAAGCTCTTCTTCTTTGGTCAACCGATCCCGCTGGAGCGCCAGATCTTGTTCGCCCTGCTGCAACACGCGCTCACGCTGCAGGAACATGCCCGCATCGAAGGTTGGCACACCTTGGGCAAAGGCCAATGGCGCGGCAAGCGACAACAAGCCCGCTAGGATATGCGGGCGAAAACTATTCACTCAGTCCACCAATCGGCCCGAGCGGCTCGAAATTGCAATTACTGCGACTGACCTCAGCAAAAGAGTTGAAGCATTCAGCTTCTGACGGCCGGTATTCCGCACAGGCTGTCAGGGTCAAAAGGGTGAGGGTCAGCACGCACAGTCTACACATCAATCTGTCTCCAAAATTCGGGGTTCTGGCGGTAATCCGCGCCCACCAGCGCTTCGCCTTTTTCCATGCCGCCAAGGATCGTGAGGTATGGGCCAAGGGCGTTGAGATCGGCATCGATAACGACGGAGCCTTGATCGTCGCGCACCAAGGCCAAGCGGGAGTTACTGCCTGTGCCAAGCAGAACGCTGAGCTCTTTCTCTGAAAGGCCCAGCATGGTGTAGTCGCTTGCCGAGGCGCGGATATTGGGAAGCAAGAGTTGCGTCGGCACGGCCTCGACAATCGTCTTGCCGGTGCGGGTTTTCTCAAGCTGGCTTGCGTATTGGGTCATCATTACGACGACCGCGTTTTGTTTGCGCGCTGTGACCAACCAGTTGCTGAGCCGGTCTGCGAAATACGGGTTGTCGAGCGCCTTCCAGGCCTCATCGATGATGATCAGCGTCGGTTTGCGATCCTCGATCACACGCTCCACCCGCCGAAACAAATATGACAGGACCGCCATGCGTTCTTTCTCGCTTTCGCTGTCGAGAATTCCGGTTAGGTCGAACCCCACGACATCGCCGTCGAGCGAGAAGGTATCCTCAGAGCTTTGCCCGAAAATCCAGCCAAAGCGGCCATCTGCGGTCCATTCCTGGATCCGCTCGAACAGATCCCCTTCATCTGCCCCGGCCACAAAGAGTGAGGCCAAATCCTGCCAGTTGCGCAACGCGGCATCGCTCGCCCCGGCGTTCTGGCGCGTCACCTCTTGAATGCGGTTGATCTGAACCGGGCTCAGGGGTTTGTCGGTGCGATGCAGCAGCGTGGCCAGCCAATCGGAAAGCCAGGCTTGCCCGCGCCCATCGATTTCGGTGCGCAGCGGGTTGAGACCTGTCGCTTCTCCTGCCTTGATAGCGCTGTACCGCCCGCCATTGGCCCGCACCGCCATTTCCATGCCCGCGCGATAGTCGAAGACAAAGACGCGCGCGTCGCAGCGCCGGGCTTGGGTCATGAGGAATGCAGACAACACCGACTTGCCAGAGCCAGGGCGGCCGAGGATCAAGGTATGTCCACCGGTTGGCTCTTTGTCCGGCTGACCCGTCTCATGATAGTTGAACAGGAAGCCCGAGCGTTCAGGCGTCGGGAACAGGGTAATCGGTTTGCCCCAAGGCACTTTGTGTCCGGGTTTGCCCAGTTGTCCGCGATGAAGCGCTGCGAGGTCGGCAAAGTTCGTATTGGTGATGGCGGCCTTACGGCTGCGCATCTGCCCATTGCCCGGATGCTGCGCGAAATAATGGGTCCGAGCCGCAAAGCTCTCGTTGACCAGATTGACGCCTTCACTGGCTGCGATGTTTCGCACTTCGGCCGCGATAGCCTCCAGCTTTTCCTCGGTCTCGGCGAAAACCGTGACCGTCATGTGATGATCGCCAAAGCTGAGCCGTTTGGATTCCAGATCGTCCAGCGCGTCGACCAGTTCTTCAGCAAGAGAAATCGCGCCATCATCGCTGGCCTTCATCAGGCGCTGTTGCCGCTTGATCCGGCTGGCCATGATGTTGCTGTTGATCGGTGTGAAAGAGTGCGTGACCACCATGTCGACAGGCAGGTTTAGCTCATCGAACATGGTGCAGTTGGTTTTGGCTGGATAGGTCTTGATCGCGAAACTGGTGCCAAACCGCTTGCCCGCCGTCCCATCGTCGAGCGTAAAACCTCGTCCCTGAAAGGTGACACGGGTATTGGCCACATCCTCGGCAATGATGCCATAGCGGGATTTTGCGAAGAGCGGACGCTCCTGGCCAATATTGAGCGCTCCGAGGAACCCGAGCAGTTCGCCGCTCTCAGCCCCAAGCAGGCGCGGGTTCATCTCCGCGAAGGATGAGAGCAGAAACCCAACGACTTCCTCGAGTTTGCGCAGCTGCTTTGCCGTCTGGTCTTTCAGCTGAGCGATCGCGTCTGAGCGCTTCAGGCGCAGCCGTGCGCCGAGGGGAGGACGTTTCAGCACGGTGAGTGTGAGCGTCTTGTCCCGCAGACCCGCCCGCGTCATCGCCGTTTGCCAGCGGGTATCCAACTCTTGCGCAAACCCTTCATTTGGCACCGGTGGTAAGGCGGTCTCAATCGCTTTTGAGACCTTGTGGACGTAGAAACTGTAGTCTGACCCGATCTGCGCGATGATCGCGGCGAAGAGCGCGCGGATCTTCTCCAGATGCGCGTCATCGCTGGTCATGCTGTTGACCCCATCGAGGCAGATGCATTGGAACAACGCATTGCCGCGCGTGCGGATCGTCACGTCATTCACGAGGCTGACATAGGGCAGCATGCTGGCCATCGGCCGCTCATTGCGCGCCCAGTCTGGCAGCATGGCAAGGTCATCCGAAGGGTCATGGAGCATAGCTGTCCCCCGAATGGATCTTGCGGTTCGGGGTGGGCGGCGTTTCCTGCAGCGCTGTGACCATCACCTCAAGAAAGGCCGGATCCCAGTCAGCGGCTTTCCACAGCGCGGGATAGGCCAGAGCGGCGATAAGGATCACCGGCCAGCTCTGGACCCACAGAAACAGCAACACAAACCCGAAGAGCCAGACCATGGCATACATGATTGGCAAGCCAATGAGCTTCGGTGGCCGGATCAGGCCCAGGAAGAGGCGGGTTTGCGTTGCCATGCCGATTTTACGCGCCCCAGATTGCGGTCACGATGGTCGGTGCGGCCGCAATTCCTGCGATAGCGACCAGGACCCAGAGAGCCTGGCGGAAATCCAGAATGCCGAAGAGCCAGGAGAGGAACACACCGATGAGGGCTAAGGTGCCGATCACAATGCCCAATGGGCCGGTGATCGTGTCGACGATGCCTTGCAGAAGGTTCTGCACCGGCGAGAGATCGATACTCTGTGCAAGAGCGGGGTTGGCAATCAGCAGACTGGCCAGAGCCAGCGACAGGATCGTGCGGAAATGTGTGTGCATCAGGAGGCTCCAATCAGTCGATCACGCACGGTCATGACTCGGCGCACGTGATTTTGGGTTTCTCGGTAGGGAGGGATGCCGCCATAGCGCTCGACCGCGTTCGGTCCGGCGTTATAGGCGGCAAGCGCGAGTTCGGGCGTGCCGAACTGTGCCAGCATCATGAGAAGGTAACGAGCAGAGCCATCCAGGTTGGCCTGCCAGTCATGCGGATCTACGCCAAGCTGAGCGGCCGTCGCAGGCATCAACTGTCCAAGGCCAATCGCGCCTGCGGAGCTGCGCGCATTCGGGCGATAGGCGCTTTCGATCTCGATATTAGCTTGGAAGAGTGCCTGCCATTCGGAAACAGACAGACCCGCGCTGCGCAATGCCGGGTGCCCGCCATAGCGATGCGCGGTGCTTTCAAGGGCTGCAAGGATTTCGGGGCGGGGAACAGCGCGGGTTGGTGCGGGAGGCGGAGCTTCGGGCTCAGGAGCTGCGAAAACGATCAGTTCTGGTGGGGTTGCGCCTATCCCGTCTACATAGCTTTGTGCAAAACCTGTTTGGGGGGCTTTGCTCTCCAGCTGGCCATCAGCCCGCATGGAAAGCACGAAGCCTTCAGAATAGGCGGGGGCAGCAAGGAATGCTGCGAGGACGGCAAGTAACTTAGTCCGCGTTGTCCAGCTGATGCGAGGCGATCTTGCCTTCGACCATTGGGATTGAGACGATCGAAACGCCAAGGCCAGCAAGGAAACTGGACAAGCCGTTGATTGTCTTGAACTCTCGGGCAGCCATGTTGTTGCGTGCAGTGACGAGCAGGCGACGCGTCTCGCCATCGGGCGAGACGCAATGCACGGTCCAAACCCCGGACCACTGAGCACCTGTACGTTTGGGCGTAACCCGGCACACAACATCCGCCGAATGACCCTCGGCAAGCAGCGTGCGCAGCCCGTCTTCACTGACAACATTGGGGGCGTCTTGCATCAAATTCATAGGATCGAGCCTTGCAGAATTGTGCATTGGCCCGGCAGTCCCTCATGGACTACCCAACCGATACAATATTATAATCTTGCATTCAATAGGTGCAATTTGAGTTTTTGCGCCTTTCATGCGTTGAAACGAATTTACTGCAACGGAGTGGCTGAGCCAAGATAATATGGCGCTTTTGAAACAAACATGTGCGGCTATGATCGCCTTGATCTGGGGCTCTGCTGCAATCGCGGGCGCTTGCCTGCCACCTGCGCCACCTTGGATGCCTACCGATCTCGATGACGTGAGGGCCTATGCGGACCTGTTGAAGCACGATGCGGAGACGTATTTCACTGATGCCGAGCGGTACTTCCGTTGCCAGGACCTGGAGCATCGTGAGGTCTTCGAGCAAGCGCGCGTCGCCAGCGAAGACTACGCGCGTCTTTTGGAACTTCTGGACGACGTGAGGAATTGAAACCCGTCCTCACCTATAGAAAGATGCCGTTCAACAAAGCGGCGGCGAAGGCTTGATGTGCGGGACCTATCATTTAGCCACGTTCGTCCGTTAACGACCCAATACCGGATAGCAGCCATTTGATGGTGGGCATGGGACTGGCGTCGAACCTTCTCGATCTCGATGCGTCACTTGGAAGTTACCACTGTATTTCCCACCAGATTGACAGTGCGTTTAAGTTATCCCGCTCATTTCCAGTGCTGGCTGCATTAAGCCCGCTGGACCATGAGCAACACCAGAAACGCGTTTATTAAAGAATTCATAATCTCCTCGGATCACTGAACGAACAATTTCCTCTCCATTCTTTTCCATTAACTCATGGTTGAAATATGGATCCGCCGCACCGCAAACCATGAAAACCCTTTCGATTTTCCCAGCTTCCCGCTCAAAATCGCGGTCGCTAGAGCCAGAGTATAACTCCCTCCATTCGCCCTTTCCACCCAACCTATATGTGAACGGTCTAGTCTTCTGAATGTAGGAAAATTGCTTATCTACGTCCTCGTTCAGACCAATGCCGTCTAGGCTACTCGAAAAGGCAATTGCTGGCCCGAGCAAGAATATCTCCCGCACTTCTTGAAGGGGACTGCAGCCATGGAGCGCCGCATAGGCTCCGAAACTATGCCCAACCAAAACACTTATAGGCTCAACACCAGAGATATGTTTCCCATTTTTTGCATTCGGTAGAGTGCCGGATTGCACCATCGCTTCCAACTTACCCAAGACCTCAAAGCAAGCTGCCGGAGTACATTTACCAGAACTGTCGTAGGAGCCTGGAAAATGTGGCTGCAACACAGAAAAACCGAACTTTACAAGCTGCTGAACCGGGTCCGTCTGGCCCATGCTTCCCGGAAAACCATACAGATAAACCGCTGTACCAATACTTGGGCGGCCCTCTGGAACATACAGGTCTGCGCAGAGCCCATCGTGAATGATCCTATGCTTCTTAATCATCGGCCGACTCCATCGCAAGATTCATCATTTCTAACAGACACTTACCATCCAAGGTATCCAAAGACGGCACATCAAGACTATGCGGCACTCGATCCAACTTCAACAGCGAGGGGATTCCGGCCGACCTCGCATGCCGAACAGCGGCCTCCGCATCATCGATGTAAAGTACACCGTGAGGATCAAGCGACTTAGACTCTAGCCACTCGCTCAGGCACTCTGCACTCTCCGACTTAGATGGCCGTAACCTAGCGCCACATATCACATCGGTAAAAAAATCACTCAGTTGGACCTGACTTAGAATTCTTTCACATGCCGAAGTTGTAGCCAGACAAACCAGCCTTTCGCATTTTTTTGAAGCATCAAGAATTAAACTATGGGCGCCGGGCAAAATATCGGTCGGTGAAATTCTTTGAATTAAGATATCCCTTAAAATGCACTTGACCTGAACAAGATTTTCAATGTCGAAGTCTTGAATTTCCACATCTAGTTCGCCGAAGAGTCGAACTAACGCATCACGTGTTTCCACACCCTTATAATTCTCAAAATTAACTACACTAACATCTTTTCCAAAGTTTGCAGCTATTGCTGTCCATGATGCAACATGGACACGAAATGTATCAAGAATTACTCCGTCTAGGTCTAAGACCACTACTCTGGGTTCAGATAGCATCAAGCACTTCCAATTTGAACGGATGAAAAGGGATGCCCTTTCTCTGTTTGATCAGTTCGCGCAGAACTTCTGCGCCACAGGCCTTGGTATGTGTCGCGCAGAAAACTAGGGGGTGGGCCTTTAGAACACTGGCGCAAAAAAACGAAGCAAACTTGTAGTACTCTTCCAGCAAGTGCTGCGAATAGAGATCAGTGTTCTTCACCGCCTTGCGGAAAGACTTCGGAAGCTCCACCTTCTCCCTTACATCTAGTTTGAAGGTAGATACATCCCTCAATTCTTGAAGGCATGAAGAGAAACGTGATTCTAGAGCCTGCTCGGAAATACCCCAGGATATCAGAGACCCACAAATCTGATCAAATATCTTTGCAAAATGATCCGAAAAAGCAGCCATTTGCACTGCACCTTCTTGATCAACAAAACCAAAGTCGGACAGTCTATCCAATCCAGAATCCGTCACAACTCTTGGACTATATGAGTTCGAGCAATCACAAACAAATTTCAGCAACTCAACAGTATAAATTAGGTTCCATCCAAGAAGAGATATTGGTACCGACGTATTCCCACCATTGTAACCGGAAACGCTCCCGACGAGTCGGCCGTCATCCAGTTCGCATCGAGCTCTTCTCCGAAATTTGGAAATCAATGGCACGACTAGGCGGCCCTGACGCTTGGAAAGTTTCTCCCTTGAAGCTGGAAAAAGCGACACCATCTCCCGCCAGTCTTCTAGGTCTTCATGATTAACATTCGATCCGAGTAACGATCGACAAGCCGCTGCAACAGCTGGAGACGAATACTCGATCAGGGAGTATCCTGTAGGTTTAAGTCGTTTCGCAGTGCTGCTGTTGGCGAGCGATCTCAGCTCGTCGTAAACGACCATTGGAGACAGAAATTCCACTCCGTCTGCATCAGCAGAATCTAATTCAATGAAGAACCCTTTAGCGTACCACGGCAAGTGTATTGCCGGCTTCGAGAGAACCATCTGAACCGGTCCTCTAAGAAATATAGCTAGTTCATTTTTTTCGACTTTCTCAGACAAGTCTCTGGCTGCGTACTCCCCACTCAATCCAATAAAAACTATGCTCTCCCCATGCATTTCTACTCTATCAAGTTTTTGCTCCGCTTCAGCGTTCCGCTCACGAAGAACTATCTGTCCCCCAAAACTCAGTCGCGCTTCAAGTAGGGATTTCCGGGACATTTCCTTTTGGATATGGTCGCATATGGCGTGAAGGTCATTCGCTTGCAGGCCATCCTTTCTAGCCTTTGAGAACCCGCTGAGTGTATCGACATCGATGTCATAAAGGTCAAAGATACACGTCAATAAAGTGGAGGTGATGCGTGCCCATGCACTTTGACCAGATGTAGTAGGAACGGAATTGAATTCATGGATCGCCCGATCTGCCACTTGTTTGAATTCTATTTTCGTACTCTCATCGACACAAAATTCTTCCTGATAACTCGCAACCGTCGCGTTCACGGCTTTCACGACGTCGTGATCATCAAGGCCGTCTAGTGGAACAAATTTTTGCCGCCAAATCCCATCTTCGCAAAATTTCCAATCTAACAAGGGAAGTGCCGCCCGGGAAACATACTGCCTATGTGCGCTACTTCCCAAATCAAAGCTCTCATTGACCTCAAGCTCAATCTTAACCCGCTCTTCGCAGGTTCGCGCTATAAGAACAGCCATTAGGTCGCTGGGAAATACTGATGAAACGATTACTCGGAACTTGTCCATAAATTCCTCACGAATGACGCAAGCGCTTGGACTTCCGTCTCCTGCCCTCGGTATCCTGCCTCAAAGATTTGATCAAAATGAGACCGTTCCGGCCCAATTTGTGCTGGGTCGCTTATCAATAAGCCACCTGATACAGGTCCATTTTCTTCGAGACGTCGTCCGACAATGAGGCAATTTGGAAATACGATCTCCACACGAAAGAAACCCACGTTGTGACAGCGAATGCTGGGACCTCGATCATAGCTTTCGCCCCAGACTAAACGGATCCTCTCCAGCATATCATCTATGAATTTTGTCCGCTCAGTCGGCTCGACGAGCCGGTTCACTTTGTCTATGTATCTGTTTGTATTTCGAAAAAATATCCTGTGCTCATGCAGGCGTTCTCCCGCATGTGAAACAACCGCCTTATAGTATATCGCCTCATAGTTGGGGGTCGTGGAGCGCCTATTGCGTCTTTCTACAACCCAATCGGGATGCAAAAAGTTTGGGCCCACCGTCGTGGCTCGGTAGCTTGAAAGATCGCCGCTGACTTCGGCGGTTATCGCATTCATGAGCTCAAGACGGGAGTTGAGAATTTGGCTTGTTGAGGACCTGTCGCTATGTGTGTTCGCTTCGGCGGCAAAATGACTATGGGTTTCAGATTGCGCTTTGACTTCTCGCTTCGCACCAATTCTTGGTTCCCTTAGGCTTGGCGCAGCAAATGGCTTTTGTACTTTCTCTTTCGAACTCAGTGCTTCCAGTTCAAACAAGCATGAAACGACTTCATTGCGATATGATTGGAGATGAATAATTAGTTCGCTCATCCTTTCTTGAAAATTCTTCCGCCAAAAAGCCGATACTTCGTTGTAGTCGTCTTGTTTCTCGGGCCTCACTAACGGTTTGGAATGATGAAACAGGCGATTGGGATCTCCTGAAAAGATCGCGATCAAGTCATCTGTGCGTCTCAGTTGATTTTTGGGTGTCCCAGTGCGAGGCGACGCGTTCCGCCAAGTAGATAGCTTTCCTTTGAAGTCGCCCTTAAAGATCTCCAAAAGCGCTGGCACTGATGGCCGCCCCTTGGGTGTGCAATACTTGTAGTTCTTCCCATCTTTCAGGTTCTTCGCTGCCGCATCAAAAAACGCGTCGACACTGTCTACCAAGCTTCCTGGCGCTAGTGGTCGATTTGAATTCTTGTGGTTCACACCCCACACCTGCCAAGTTGATTCGTGGTTAAAGCACACGTTCTACCATACTGCTTTTTGTTGGCGGTGATAGTTGGCAGTTTGTGTTGTGTGATTTGGGAGGGTCTTTTGGCCTGAGAGCACACGAGCGATCTGTCGGAAGATCCAAAAGTCGCTGTGGCCGGTGTTGTTACCTATTCTCTTGATCACTGGATCACTGCTTGTCTTCCCACCGCAAGACCAGAACTGCTTGCAACGTCCCCGTTTGCGATCCTGCCACTCAAGTATTGGCGTTGATTCTTGGCAGTTAGCAATGGTGATACAGCACCAATCAAGACGATGTATTTGCACATAAAATCAGATGTTTAGCCTTTGGTCCACCGCGATCAAACATGTTGAAAGGAGACATGGCATGGCTACAACCACTGAAGAACACATTCAAATTAATCTGTATGTGCCTCCGAGGTCTTTGCTTGCGACAGAGATCCAATGGATGGCCTTCTATTCTCCGCACCTCGATTTCTCGCTCGCACTCCATGAGGTTGAACAGGAAGAGAATGCGACACGCCTCTTCCAAGATCAGGGGGCGTGCGCATGAAAACCGGGTGCTCAATCTACAGAAAGCCTCGCCCCATTGAGGGGGCAGAGTTCCCACTGTCAGACGCTGCTGATCAATTCCGACGTCGGTTCTTTCCCAACGTGACCACCGCAGAGTGGAACGACTGGCGCTGCCAGATGCGGCTTCGTATCCGGTCACTCGTTCAGGTCGAGCAGGTGTTCCAACTTTCCGATGATGAGCGCGCCGCGCTGTCGCAGCATACGACTGGGCTGCCGGTCGGCATCACACCGTACTACGCCAGCATCATGGGCTTGGACGATCCGTCCGAACCGCTGCGCCGCACACACATCCCCGTTGAGCAGGAATACCTGAAAAATCCGGGCGAGGCGAATGACCCCTTGAGCGAGGACCAAGACACCTCAACCCCCGGCCTGGTGCACCGCTATCCTGACCGGGTGCTGTTCCTGACGACCGGCACTTGCTCGACATATTGTCGCTACTGCACGCGGTCGCGGATGGTCGGACAGGCCGGCGGCGAGTATCAGTTCTCGACCCGGCAGGCGGAACAGGCGCTGGCCTATATAGAGGCGCACCCAGAGATCCGCGACGTTCTCCTTTCTGGTGGTGATCCTTTGACGCTGGGCGACGAGAAGCTTGACTGGCTTCTCGGGCGGCTCCGTTCGATCCCGCACGTTGAGTTCGTGCGGATCGGCTCAAAGGTTCCTGTCGTGATGCCAATGCGGATCACGCCGAAGTTGACCGCGATTCTTCGTCGGCATCATCCGCTTTGGTTGAGCGTGCATGCTACACATCCTGCCGAATTCACGCCCGAAGCGACTGAAGCGCTCGCGCGGCTGGCCGACGCCGGTATCCCGCTCGGCTCTCAGACAGTGCTGCTCAAGGGCATCAACGATGACGTCGGCACGATGAAGACGTTGATGCACGCGCTCCTGAAATGTCGCGTTCGCCCTTACTATGTTTACCAGTGCGATCCGATCACCGGCTCGGCGCATTTCCGAACTCCGGTCTCAAAGGGACTCGAGATCATTGAGGGGCTGCGCGGGCACACCTCGGGCTACGCGGTGCCGACCTTCGTTATCGACGCCCCTGGGGGCGGCGGAAAGATACCGCTGTCGCCGAACTCCGTTGTCGGGAGAGACGGGGCAGACTTGCTCCTGAAAAACCACAAGGGCGAGATCTTCCGCTATCCCGATCCTCACGGTTCGGAGGGTTGAGCCATGGAGCAGATCGACAGCTTTATTGCTACCTTCACGGCCTCCGAGTGGGTTTACTGGGTGATCTTCGTCCTCGCGATCGCCGAGGCTTCCGCGCTCACCAGCTTCTTCCTATCCGGAACCATTGGGCTGGTCGTTGTGGGCGTGTTGATCGCCCAAGGGATGCTCAATCCGATCTTCTCGATTGCGGCAGTTTACATGGGCACTCTCATCGGCGACGTGACAACCTTCTTCCTGTCGTCGCAATTGCAACAGGTTCGGTATATCCGTTCGGCTATTGAACGATTTGAGCCCGTCCGTGAACCACTTGGGAATGCACCGGTGCGCTTCATTCTCGCCGGCCACTTCACACCATACCTGCGAGCAGTCCTGCCTGTTCTGGCAGCGGGCAAAGTGGCACCATCACGGTTCCTGCTGATCGAGGCGTTTGCGGCCCTTGCGAGTTCTTGTGGCTTCATTGCCCTTGGCTACTTCAGCGCGAACGTGCTGAGCCGGATCCCGATCGAAAACGCGCTTGCTGGTGTCAGCATAGTCGCCGCGATGTTCCTAGTTGCAATCTGGGTCTACACGCGGAAGCCATTTTGTCCGCTGAAGCGTCCGCCCAATCGGCGATGGTTCAATTTTCGTCGGGCGGTGTATTTCTACGTCTGGTATCTGCCTTGGCATCCTATCCGCTGGCTGGAGATCTGGTTGCGTGGAACGCCTTCCAGGCGGCTCAGGCGCGATCTAGCTACCGCGTTTCCCGATGTTCGCCCCGGGGACGTCTTCTTGATCCGGCTGCACACACCTGCGCCTTGGGGACGCTGGGCCCACACTGCGATGGCCATCCAAGAAGAGCGTTTCGCTCACGGCTTCAGCAAGGTGGTTACCGACCATTCGATCACCTGCTTGCCCGTCCGGTACGCGATTGCTCACCTCCGCCCGCGCTGCACTGTCGAAGCCGCAATGAAGGCCGCAGATTGTGCACGTTCAAAGATTGGGTCGCCAGTCACGATCACAGCAGGGCGGCACGAGACCGATCGCTTCTCATGTTCCTCACTGGTTGTCTTTGCCTTCCGCGAGGCCGGTATTGAACTCGTCGACCCCAGGATCGCGCGAGTGGTGCCCGACGACATCTTCACCTCGCCGCACATGAAGCTGGTGCGCATTGTGGCCACCGAACAGGTCAGCGGACTTACACAACGCTACGTTTTCGCCGCTCGGAAAGGATCTGACCATGAATGAGACGCTGTCCCCTGCGAACCGCATCGATGGCAACCGGGATATCGCGATTTGTAGCGAGTTGGCGAGCTTCATGCCCTGCCGCTTTTCACCTGCGCCTATGCCAATCTCCGAGGAGACAATCCGCCGTTTTCGGATTCTGGGTCGCCTGCTGATGCAGTTCTATATGGCCCAGAACAAGCTTTATCTGGAAAGCTTGGACGGCAAGGCGCCCGAGTGGGTCGCCAAATACGTCGACAATGGGAAGCCTGAAGAGATCGTGCGCCTTGGCCGGGCCAAGGCCTTTCGCGGTGCTCTACCCCCAATTATCCGACCTGACGTGCTGATCTCCAACGGACGCTTTGCCATTTGCGAATTGGACTCTGTGCCTGGAGGTTTCGGTCTTACAGCACGCCTTGCCGAATGCTATCAGCGAGCCGGCCATAAGATCGTTGGCGACATCCCGATCAATGAGGGTTTTCTGAAAGCCGTCCGAAGCACGAAGCTCGGACCGGCTACTTCGGTGGTCATTGTCGTCTCCGACGAGTCGCACGATTACCGCGACGAGATGATCTGGCTGGCAGACAGGCTCCGCGGCGAAGGTCATTCGGTACACGTCGCACATCCGCGGGACCTGTCCTACACTGAGGACGGGGCCTCATTTATGGTCGACACGAGAAGAGTGTCTGCTGATATCGTCTACCGCTTCATGGAGCTTTTTGACCATCAACAGATCTCAAAATGGGAACTTTTGACCTTTCTTGCACGGGGTAAACGGCTGAAACTCACCCCACCGCCTAAACCGCACCTGGAAGAGAAGCTCTGGTTCGCCTTGCTTCACCATCCTGCGTTGGAGGCTCATTGGCGGAATCATCTGGGCGACGACACTTATGCTGGCCTATGCGAGGTGATCCCGCAGACGTGGATCATGGATCCTGCACCGCTTCCGCCCTACGCCACCATTCCAGGGCTGGAAATCGATCGTGCGCCTGTGCAGAGCTGGTCGGAGCTTCATAGTCTCAGCCAAAAACAGCGTCAGTTCGTCATTAAGCCGTCCGGGTTTTCTCCCGATGCGTGGGGAAGCCGTGGCGTTATCGTCGGCCACGACGTGAGCCGCGAGGTTTGGCAGAGCAAGATCAACGAGGCGCTGACAAGTTTTCCCGCACCTACCTCGATCCTCCAGCGTTACGCTGCGCCAGATCGGATCGAATTGTCCGCATCAAAGAGCCCTGGCTGCATCGAAGTGATCGAAGGACGTGCTCGCATAACGCCCTACTACTTCGCGATAGACGGGGAAGCGGTGCTATCGAATATCCTTGTCACGCACTGCTCACTGGAAAAGAAGAAGATACACGGCATGAGCGACGCCGTCATGACCGTGTGCGGAATGTGAGAATTCCGCAGCAGCCGGGACCATGCTAGTTGCCTTGGTCCCGGCTTTAACACGCCGCGCCTCACCCAGAGATTTCGCATGCCCGCGACTGCTCCCTCATCACCGCGTAGTCGCTGAACATCTCCGCTACGGCCGACCCTTCCGGCAGCTGGGCCAGTTCCTCTGCCGCCCGCGCCTGGAACTCCCGGCTGTATTCTACGACGGGCGAACAGGCTCCGAGGCTTCCGACGTCAGAAGCGCCCATTCCGCAGCCGCTCAGTCAGATCGTCGCGAGAACGCTAGTGACAACTTCATGACCCAAATTAATGCTTTGCCCGGAGAGATTCGCAGAGCGGACACTTCAGGCTCCCGCAAGCACGACCGCCTCGGGCTCTTTCCAGCCATTAGCCGCGCTTTGTACCAAGGTCCGGATTAATGGCTTGATCTTCGAAAGTTAGCGAAGCTGCCAAGCCGTCTTTATACATCGCGGCCTGCGTCTCGCCATTGTCCCATCTATACAGCAGACCGATTTCTTCGCCTGTTTTGATGCATGTAATGCGGCCGATGGCTTCGGCCGTTGAGCGAACATTTTCAAGTTCGGGCAAAACTAGCCTCTCTCGTTAAACAAATCCTTTGGTGCGACTTCGAGGGCAAGTGCTATCTGCTCCAGAATATCAACTGATATCGAGACTCTCGCGAGTTCGATCTCGCTGACGTAGCTGCGATCTATGTCCGCAGCCAAAGCTAGTTGTTCCTGGCTCATACCTTTGGAATTTCTTAGATTCCGGATATTTAACCCAACTTCTTCCCTCAATCTCATGGCCTGTATTCGGCCAGATCGCTGAGATTGCTCTACGGAATATATTCCACAAAGCGCGCGCGAGCCTCACAAAGGGGATACTCGCATATGGTGTAAAGGCGGAGTGTGGCCGTAAGGTAGCAATAATGTAGTAATGAAATCAAAAGGCATATATTGATATGTGGTGCAGACTTTTCAGAAATTGGACTGCCGGAACGGCTTTGGCTCTGCTTTCAGCCGTGGCTCCGCAAGCGGCGAAAGCCTATCAGGTTGATTGCGCCATTTTGCTTTGCCTGGCAGGTGGTTGGCCCGCGTCAGCCGAATGTGCTCATGCCCGTGCCGTGTTCATCCGTCGGATCACGCCCTGGCCGATTGAGCCGCCGTTGCAAATCTGGCGTTGTCCGATGGGTGTTTCTCAGCGTGCGCCTTTACAAAGTATGGCCCCGAAAACTTGGGAGGCCAGCAACCAAACAGGTCAGACGCTAGGCCAAGTCATTTTGGCAAAGGTGGTCGAAGGCGGTGCCGATATCGACATCAGTGGCTTGGAATTCGACTTCGTACGCTCGATCCGCGTTTGGGATGTGCGGCACTACAGCCATCGAGAACGCGGTCGCGACGACGATTGCTCTGAGAGTTACAACATGCGCCTCGGGACCTACGGCACGCAGGGCGAATTCGGCTGGCAACGCACCACGCCAGCGGCTGCCCCGCAATGGGTTCTGCCGTCGCGGCGCTGTTCGTCATCAAATTGGCGGCGCGGGGTCGGCGTTGAATGGGAGGACCACGAAGGCAATCACGGGTATGAGTGGGTGGCCTACTAATGCTATTCCCCGATATCCTTCATGCGTTCTGAAATATCGCCCGCAATACGCTCGTATAGGGCGGCTTGCTTATCTCTGGGTGAGCCCGGTTTCGGGCTTCTCCGTCGAATTCGTTTGGCGAGCCAGAATAGCATTCGGGCTGCGGGGTCGCTGATGTTTTCCGGGACTGGTGTGGGATAGTTTTCTTCAAGGAGGGCAACTACTTCTGCGTTCATGCTGCGATGGTTGCTCTCGGCCGCAAGCCGTACCCGGTCACGAAGGCCATCCGGCAATCGCACGATGAACTTGTCCTGATTTTGAGCACTTTGTTCTGACATGGTGGCACTGTGCCATAAAATTCGATTGACGCAATAGTGGCTAAATGCCACTAACGGGTTGTGGTTTCAACCTGGAGGCGTTTCATGAACAGTCGTAAACCAATGCAGCTTCGGCTTCCTCAAGAGCTCAAAGAGTGGATCAAGGCGGAGTCCGATCGCAACGGCAACTCCCAGAATTCTGAAGTGATCCGCGCCATTCGCGCGGCAAAGGATAGGCGCTCTACACCTGGATCAATTGGAAATATCATTATGGATCAGGGCGATAATGCGCGTTGTTAACCCGGTGAGAGAGGTGTTGTTACTATGACCAAAGCAAGTGCACAGACGAAAGCGAAACAAGCGGCCTCGGCCTTTATCCGCGAGGCGCGGGAGGCAGGTTGGCAACGCGCGAAGTTCGAGATCAAACCCGATGGCAGCGTCATCGTTGACGCCAACATGGTGGCGGCCGAGGTAGCAGATGACTTCCTCAATAGTGATTTGAGAATGGGCGAATGACCCGCAAGAGCCTGCCAAAATACGTCTACAATGACAGAGGATACCTTCGGTTCATCCGGCGGTCGCGTGGTATCTCCGTCATGATGCACGAGGAAGCGGGCACGCCGGAATTTTGGGATCACTACAATCGGTTGCTAAAGGGCAAGCCAGCGCCAGCACCGGTGAAGCGCAATTTCGAGGCGCTGATCCTCAGCTACTATGAGAGCGACGCGTATGAGAAGCTGAAGCCCCGGACGAAATCAGACTACCGGCGTTACATCAGCCACATTCGTGACATCTGGGCCGAGAAAGACCCGGCCAGGATCGAAACCCATCACATTTATGAACTGCACCGGGCAAATGCGGATCATTGGCGGCAAGCCAACTATCTCGTCCAGGTCATGGTCGTCTTGATGAACCACGCACGATTGATTGGCTTCATCAAGAAGGAGCACGGCAATCCGGCAAAGGGCATCCCACTCTTCAAGCAGCAGAGCGACGGGTGGGAGCCTTGGCCAGACGATGTTCGCGCCGAGTTCGAAGCGCTGGCTTCCAAACGGGCGCGGCTGGTCTATGAGCTTTGCGTCGGCACAGGTCAGCGTATTGGCGATGTCGTGAAGATGAAGTGGGACCATTTCTCCGACGAAGGATTCGATTTCACTCAAGGCAAAACCGACAAGCCGCTGTGGATCCCGCTCACGGATCGACTCAAGGCCCATCTCGACGGACTCGCGCGAACGGATGGCACTGTCGTGACCGACCCCAAAGGTCGACCGGTGAGCTACCGTATCGTTGCGGAGGAAATGCGCACCATCAAAAAGAAGATGAAGCATGAGAAGGCGAGCTACTACAAAACGCACGGGCTCAGGAAAAACGCGACGATCGAGCTTTATTTGGCTGGATGTGATGACGAGATGGTCAAGGCTGTCACCGGGCACTCAGGCGTTGAGATGCTGAAAAAATACGGCGGGCCGATCCGGCAAAGGGAGCTCGCGAAGCGCGCTCAAGAGGCGAGAAATCAAATGGAACGAAGCAAGAGCGAAACGTGAAAGTTTCAACGGTTGTTTCAAAAATGGCAGTGAAGGAGAGGTAGGATGACGCAAGTCATTGATTTTATTGGAGGCGAGTACCGGAATCGAACCGGTGTACACGGATTTGCAATCCGCTGCGTCACCACTCCGCCAACTCGCCGAAGCCTCCGCTGAGAGCCTCTTAGACCAGCGAAAATGGACACGCAAGCCCCACAACCGGCACTTGGCCGTTGCCCGGCATGGCTTTCTATGGCAACACAAAATTAACTGAAACTAGACTACCAGGTTTAGTATGATCGATTACGCCAAAAATCGCACGATGATGGTCGACACGCAGGTGCGGCCTTCCGATGTGACCAAGTTTCCCATCATTGACGCGCTTTTGTCGGTGCGCCGCGAAGCGTTCGTGCCCGAAAACAAGCGTCACGTGGCCTATGCGGGCGAGAACCTCGCCCTGGGCGCGGACCGGGTTTTGCTGGAGCCGCGCAGCTTTGCCAAGCTGCTGGACGCGCTGGATATTCAGCGCGGCGATGTGGTGCTCAACATCGGCTGTGGCTTCGGGTATCCGGCGGCGGTGCTGGCGCATATGACCGACGCTGTCGTCGCGCTGGAAGAAGACGAGACTATGGCGCGTGACGCCGAAGACGCGCTTTTGCAGGAAGGGATCGACAACGCTGTCGTCATCACCGGACCGCTCGCGGACGGGGCGGCGAAGCATGGACCCTATGATGTGATCTACATCGAAGGCGCCGTCGCTCAGGTGCCGCAGGCGGTGCTCGATCAGCTTCGTGATGGCGGCCGGATCGGTGCGATCTTTACCGAAGGACAACTCAGCGAGGCGCGGGTCGGCTACAAAACGGATGGCCGTGTCAGTTGGCGACTGGCCTTCAACGCGGGCGCGCCGGTGCTGCCCGGTTTCGCAACGGAGCCGTCCTTCGCGCTATAGTACGGATTGAACATCAATGTCTTGGCGCGTTTGGGGGAGTGGGTCGAGGCGGAAACCAGTAAGGTGGCACCGCATGAAAACTGCACGGAACTTGACCAAGACATCGCTTTTTGCGCTCGGACTGGCGATTGCGCCGCTCCAGCTGTCCGCAGAAAGCCTCGCCAGTGCGCTGACCGCCGCCTACAACAATTCCAATCTCCTCGAGCAGCAACGCGCAACCCTACGCGCCAATGACGAGGACGTCGCAATCGCGTTGTCTGCGCTGCTGCCACAGATCGCCGCCGAAGCAGATTTGCGTCTGAGCGATCCGGTCCAGCCCGGTGCCGACCAGCTGAGCAGCTCCATCGCGCTGACGTTGCAGCTGCTGGTGTGGGATGCGGGCCGGTCGCAGCTGACCATTGAGGCCGCCAAGGAAACCGTGCTTGCCGTGCGCGCAGCGCTTGTGCAGCAGGAACAACAAGTCCTTCTGGATGCGGTGAATGCGTATCTACAGGTCCTGCGCGACGGCCGGGTGGTGCAGTTGCGTGAGAATAATCTTCGCCTGATCACACAAGAACTGCGCGCCGCCCGCGACCGGTTCGAAGTGGGCGAAGTAACCCGCACCGATGTCGCCCAAGCGGAGGCCCGTCTGGCCGAGGCTCGTGGCTCGCTTGTGGATGCGCAAGGCCAGCTCGAGATCAGCCGAGAGCTTTACAAGATCGCCGTCGGCCGTCGCGCCAGCGGACTTGATCCGATTGCGCGCCTGCCGAAATTGCCCAGCTCGTTAGAGGCTGCGAAGGCTCAGGCGCGCCGCATCAATCCGCTGATCGATCAGGCACAGCACCAGATCAAGGCCGCCGAGCTGAGCTTTGCCGCGACCAAGGCCGCGACCCGGCCTTCGATCTCGCTCAATGGCTCTGCCGGGCACAGCTCGAACGCGAACAATTCCGCCAATATCGGGCTGACGATGTCAGTGCCGATCTACCAGGGCGGGCAATTGTCGGCCCTGACGCGTCAGTCATTGGCCGCGGTCCACAGCGCCAAGGCAGGGTTGAACCAAACCGTGCTCCAGGTCGAACAGGGCGTCGCCAACGCATGGTCGCAGCTGTTCGTGGCCAATGCCCAAGTCGATGCCGCGGATCGCCAGATCCGTGCCGCCCGGATCGCCTTTGAAGGCGTACGTGAAGAGGCCAAGCTTGGCGCGCGCACCACGCTCGACGTTCTTGACGCCGAGCAGGCGCTGTTCGACGCCCGCACCAACCGCGTCGTGTCCGAAACACAGGTCTATTCCGCGGCCTACACCCTGCTGTCCTCGGTCGGGGTCCTTACGGCGGATGCGTTGGGCCTGAACGTCGATCGATATGACCCGTCAGAATATTACAACGCGGTGCAAAGCGCGCCGGTCCCCAGCTCGAAGCAGGGCAAGAAGCTGAACCGTATTCTTCAGCGCTACCAAAAAAACTGAAGAATTGATGCATCTGTTGTCAGGCCGCTGCCGCTTGGTTATCTTCAAGAAAAACGCGTAGAGGCTTGAGTAAAATGTCAGATTCGGTGACGAAATCCGATGTCGAGGACGTATTGTCCTCCATCCGCAGGCTTGTGTCCGACACCGCAGCACATGAGCGTGACGCCGAAGACACACCTGATACGGACGAGGAATCGCGCGCGCCGGAAGCACTTGTTCTGACTTCCGAGCAACGTGTGAACAACGATCGCGAAGACGACGTTGAGCTGCCCGAGGCCTCCGAGATGACCAATTTGCGCGAGGCTGTTTCCACGGAAGAGGGCGAGCAGGACGGGATCGACTGGCCCTCCATCGCGGGTGCAGATGAGTATTACGAGGATGACGAAACCGAGGGCGAGACGCCCATCGTTGATTTCATCCGCCACGACAGCCTGACCCCACGCGATGATGTTGCAGAGGAGGCGCCTGAAGTCGCCACCGAAGAGGAGAACGATCAGGACGACGCCACATCAGATCGCCCCAGCGAAGGCTGGTCGCCGCAAATCGTCGCGGACAATACGGTGGCCGCTGATGAGATCGACACGCCGGATTGGATTTCGGCCGGTCACGCGGATATCGACGACGCGGATCACGAGGAGGTGGCGGAAGCATCACCCGAACAGGACTTCGAAACGCCGTCCGAGGAGGACGAATTCGAGGACGCCGAAGAGCTGCCGGACGATGAGCCGGAAATATGGAACGTCGAAGAGGCAGAGACCGTCGAAGACGATGCCACCGACCCGGACGAGGAAAGCTTGGTCGAAGAAGCGGAATTCGCAAGCGCCGCAGCGGCATCGGTCATTGATGCAGATGAGGCGGAGCTTGAGGACGGCCCGAGCCTTGGTGATTTCGACGAAGGGCTGATCGATGAAGATGCCTTGCGTGATCTCGTGGCACAGATCGTCCGGGAAGAGCTGACCGGCGAGCTTGGCGAAAAGATCACTCGCAACGTGCGCAAGCTCGTTCGCCGTGAAATCCACCGCGCGATGCTGACGCGCGAATTCGACTAGGCCAAACCCTTAGATCGTCAGTCCGGAATGTCGGTGGCGAGCCCAAGTAGGGCCTCGATGTCGAGATGCTGTTCGAGATGATCGGCCAAGGTATCAAGCGTGTCCTCGACCGCCGCGCCGTAGTTTCCAACCTCAGACGTGCCGCCAAGACTTTCGAGATATGCGCCCCGGAACCCGTCGGACACGAATATGCCATGCAGATAGCATCCTTTGATCCGACCGTCGGCTGATGCGGCACCCGTCGCGCGTCCTTCGATCTCCAGCCAGGAACGCGCGCAATCGGGGCCGCCGGTCTCCCCAATATGGATCTCATAGCCGGTCACGACGGCACCGCTGGCCGGATGAGAACCTTCGACCTCCGCCAGATGCTTATGCGGCGCCATGACCGTCGTGACGTCAAGCAATCCTAGGCCGGGCACCGAGCCGGGCGCGCCCTCGATCCCCTGCGGGTCAGAGACGATCCGACCAAGCATCTGATACCCCCCGCAAATCCCAAGAACATGCCCGCCGCGCCGCACATGGGCGAACAGATCCGTGTCCCAGCCCTGTGCGCGGAAATCGGCAAGATCGCCGATGGTGGATTTCGATCCGGGGATCAGAACAAGGTCCGCGTCTCCGGGCAGGTGGCGGCCGGGCTCGATAATCTCGACCGAGACGCCGGGCTCCATCGCAAGCGGGTCGAGATCATCGAAATTAGCAATGCGGGACAGCTTCGGCACCGCGATTTTGAGCCCCTCCGCCTTTGCGTTGGAGGTGATATCCATCACGTCCTCGGCTGGCAGTCGCCACGCATCCTTGAACCACGGAAGCACCCCGGCGGAGGTCCAGCCGGTGCGGTTCGCAATCTCGGTTAAGCCATCGTCAAAGAGTGACACGTCCCCGCGGAACTTGTTGATCATGAAGCCCTTGATCCGGTCCCGGTCGGTCTCCGGCAGGATCGCGTAGGTCCCGACAAGCTGCGCGATGACGCCGCCGCGGTCTATGTCACCGACCAACAGGACCGGCGCGTCGACCGCCTCTGCAAAGCCCATATTGGCGATGTCGCCCGCGCGCAGATTGATCTCGGCAGGGCTGCCCGCGCCTTCAATCACCACCAGATCGCAGTCCGCTGCCAGACGCCGATAGCTTTCGACGCATTTGCCCAGAAGCGTAGGCTTGGCCTGCGCATAGTCTCGCGCCTTGAGGGTCGCAAACCGTTTGCCCTGCACGATCACTTGCGCGCCGATCTCGCTTTCGGGTTTCAACAGCACCGGGTTCATATCGGTGTGCGGGGCCACGCCGCAGGCCAGAGCCTGCAGCGCCTGCGCGCGGCCGATTTCCCCCCCGTCCGAGGTGACAGCGGCGTTGTTTGACATGTTTTGCGGCTTGAACGGGCGGACGGTCATCCCGCGGCGGCTGAACAGGCGGCACAGCCCGGCCACGACCATGGATTTGCCGACATTCGAGCCCGCGCCCTGCACCATGATTGCCTTGGTCATCCCGCCCTCCTAAGCTGCTCTGAGATGCCGCCCCCCGCTCAGGAAGTAAAGGCCCATGAACACCCCAGCTCACCTGATCTTCGGGGCCGCGGCCTTCGCCCGGCCCGGCGAACGCAAGGTCACGGCGGCGGCTCTCCTTGGCGCGCTTTTGCCCGATGTTTCGCTTTATGCGATGGCCGGATGGCACCTTTTGGTGCTGGGCACCGACGCGCGCGTGGTCTTCGGGCAATACTACTACTCGCCGGAGTGGATGGCGGTGTTTTCGGTCGACAATTCCTTCCTGATCTGGGGCGCGCTGCTGGGGTTCGCCCTGTGGCTGAAACGGGAATGGGCCGTAGCCCTTTGCGGAGCGGCGCTGTTGCATCTCGCGCTGGACTTTCCGCTGCATGCGGGCGACGGGCGGCCGCATTTCTGGCCGCTGTCGGATTGGATATTTGACAGCCCGTTCAGTTACTGGGACCGCGCGCATGGGGCGGCCATCATCGGCCCGTTGGAGACACTGATGTGTCTCGCGGCCCTCGTGATCCTGTGGCGCAGGTTTGCCACGCCGCTTCCGCGCGCGGCGATCACCACCGCGGCGGCGCTTCAGCTGTCGCCGGTGATCATCTGGATGTTTGTCTTCGGCAATTAGAGCGCGTCTTCCTTCACCGCTTCCATCACCACATGGGTGGAGGTGTGCGCGACATGGGGCAAGGCGCTGATCCGCTCCCCCAGCACCCGGCGGTAGCTGTGCATATCCGACGTGCGCACCTTCAAGAGGTAGTCGAACTTGCCCGCGATCATATGGCACTGCTCGATCTCCGGCACGCTGATCACCGCCTGATTGAACGCCTTCAGGGCCGCCTCGCGGGTGTCTTCGAGCTTCACTTCAACGAAGGCGATATGCGCAAGACCGAGCTTCACTGCGTTCAGTTGTGCGGTGTAGCCGCGAATGTAGCCGGCCTTTTCCAGCCGCCGCAACCGCGTCTGGGTAGGGGATTTGGACAGATTGATCTTCTCGGCCAGATCCGTGACCGTGATCCGCCCTTGTGACGAGACCGCCTTCAGAATCGCGGTGTCGTACCCATCAAGCTCTTCAGCCATTTAGCCCGTCCTTTGCTGTGATTGCGGGAAGGAAGTGAGGTGATCCTCTACATCAAGGTGTAAAATTTGCAAAACAAAAGTTATGATAAGGCAAATGGCCTTTCGCATAGGAGCTGCCCCATGTCCCGCCAAGCCCATATTGACCTGCGCCACGAAATGAGGGCCCACATGCTGCCCGACGAGCGCAAGGTGCTGGCGCGTTTGATCGCGATGGCCGGGCTGTCGGCAGAGGACCGCGCTCGCATCGCAGCCTCCGGGGCCGATCTGGTGCGCGAGATCAGAAATTCCGCCAAGCCGGGGCTGATGGAGGTCTTTCTGGCCGAATATGGTCTGTCGACCGACGAGGGCGTTGCCTTGATGTGCCTCGCGGAGGCTTTGCTGCGCGTGCCCGACGCTGACACCATGGACGCCCTGATCGAAGACAAGATCGCGCCGTCGGATTGGGGCAAACATCTGGGCCATTCCCACTCCTCGCTGGTCAATGCCTCGACCTGGGCGTTGATGCTGACGGGCAAGGTATTGGATGACGAGCGCCCCGGAATTGCCGGGCAGATCACCGGCATGGTCAAGCGGTTGGGTGAGCCAGTCATTCGGACGGCCGTGGCCCGCGCGATGAAGGAGATGGGCCGCCAATTTGTTCTTGGCGAGACGATCGCCAAGGCGATGGACCGCGCCTCCGGGATGGAGGCGAAAGGGTACACCTATTCCTACGACATGCTGGGCGAGGCCGCGCGCACCGACGCCGACGCGCTTGATTACCTCGCCGCCTATCGCGACGCGCTGCACGCCATTGCCAAGGCGGCAAAGCACAGCGATATCCGCGACAATCCCGGCATCTCCGTCAAGCTCTCGGCGCTCTTCCCGCGCTACGAGGCCCCGCACCGCGACGCGGTTCTGGAGACCCTCGTGCCGCGCTTGACGGAGCTGTTGCATATCGCGGCAGAAGCGGGCGTTGGCCTGAACATCGATGCGGAGGAGGCCGACCGGCTGGACCTGTCGCTCGACGTGATCGAGGCCGCTCTGTCTGATCCCAAGCTCATGGGGTGGCACGGATTTGGCGTGGTTGTGCAGGCCTACGGGCCCCGCGCGTCGTTTGTGATAGACTGGCTCTACGCGTTGGCCGAGCGGCTGGATCGCAAGATCATGATCCGGCTCGTCAAAGGTGCCTATTGGGACACCGAGATCAAGCGCGCGCAGGTGCTTGGCCTCAAGGGATTCCCGGTCTTCACCCACAAGCCCGCCACCGATGTTAGCTACATCGCCAACGCGCGCAAGCTGCTGGGGCTGACCGACCGCATCTACCCGCAATTCGCCACCCACAACGCCCATACGGTTGCGGCGATCCTCGACATGAGCACGGATCGCGACGCGTTCGAGTTTCAGCGCCTGCATGGCATGGGCGAGCGGCTCCACGATATCGTGCTGGCCTCGCGCAAGACCCGTTGCCGCATCTACGCGCCGGTGGGGGCTCACGAGGACCTGTTGGCCTACTTGGTGCGGCGGCTGCTGGAAAACGGCGCAAACAGCTCTTTCGTCAACCAGATCGTGGACGAGGATGTACCGGCCGAGGTCGTCGCCTCCGATCCGTTCGAGGAGATCGACGATCTGAGCTTCCCGGCAGTGACCCTTCCAGACGCGATCTTCTGCGACCGGGCCAATTCGCGGGGCTGGGACTGGACCGATCCGTTGGAGATGGCCGAAATCTACGCTGCCCGCACGCCATTTGCGGAAACGGTCTTCGAAGCCACGCCTCTGCTGGCATGCGCACAGAAAGGTGCGGACGAGCAGCGCATCACCTCTCCATCCACGCCCGCCGATCACGTCGGCACAGTTCGTTTGGCGGCGCCGGAGGACGCCGCTGCCGCCATCGCGGCCGCAGAACCTTGGGACGCATCGCCGCAAGACCGCGCGGCCACCCTGCGCCGCGCCGCCGATCTCTATGAGGCGAATTACGGGCGCATCTTCGCACTTCTGGCGCGCGAGGCGGGCAAGACCATGCCGGACTGCATCGGCGAGCTGCGTGAGGCGGTCGACTTTCTGCGCTACTACGCGGGCCAGATCGGGACAATGACCAGCCCTGCACGCGGACGCTTCGTTTGCATCTCGCCATGGAACTTCCCGCTCGCGATTTTCACGGGCCAGATTGCAGCTGCACTGGCCGCGGGCAACGCCGTCTTGGCCAAACCGGCCGAGCAGACGCCCCTGATCGCCCAACTGGCCGTGTCGCTTCTGCACGAGGCTGGCGTGCCGCGCACAGCGCTGCAACTGCTGCCCGGCGGCGGCGAGATTGGAGCCGCGCTGACCGCCGATCCGCGCGTCGATGGCGTATGTTTCACCGGCTCGACCGCGACGGCAATGCGCATCCATCGCAGCATGGCCGAGACGGGCAACCCGACCGCGCCGCTGATCGCCGAGACTGGCGGGCTTAACGCGATGATCGTGGACAGCACCGCGCTGCCAGAGCAGGCGACGCGCGATATCATCGCCTCCGCCTTCCAATCGGCGGGGCAGCGCTGCTCCGCCCTGCGATGCCTCTACGTGCAGGAGGACGTGGCCGACAAGCTGATCGAAATGCTCAAGGGCGCAATGGACGCCCTGCATGTCGGCGCGCCGTGGGAGACGCGGACCGATGTCGGCCCGATCATCGACGAGGCCGCACGCGCCAAGATCGCGGATTATATCGAGGCCGCACGCGCCGAAGGCCGGGTTTTGCACCAGCTCGAGACCCCGGGGCAGGGAACCTACGTCGCCCCCGCGATGATCCGCGTCGACAGCATCGCCCAGATGCGCGAGGAAATCTTTGGCCCCGTCCTTAACATCGCGACGTTCAGCGCCGAGGCGCTCGACCGTGTCATCGATGACATCAACGCGACGGGGTACGGGCTGACCTTCGGCCTGCACACCCGCATTGACGACCGCGTGCAAGAGATCGTGGACCGCATCGAGGCGGGCAATCTCTACGTCAATCGAAACCAGATTGGCGCTGTTGTCGGCTCCCAGCCTTTCGGAGGCGAGGGGCTGTCTGGTACGGGGCCGAAGGCGGGCGGACCGCTCTACATGCACAAGTTCACGACGGGGACGCAGGGGTTTGCCGCCCGGTCTGAGCCGCAAGACATGCCTGGGCCCACGGGCGAGACCAACCGCCTCTCCGCCGCGCCGCGCGCGCCGTTCCTGTGTGCAGGCCCCGATGTGCAGGCACAGATGGATGCGGTGCAGGCCGCAGGCGGCGTCGCGATCGAAGGCACGCCGGAACAGGCGGATCGCGACGGTATCGCAGGTGTGCTGTGGTGGGGCGATGCAAAGACAGCGCGCGAGATCCGGCAAACGCTCGCTGGGCGTGACGGCCCGATCCTGCAGCTGATCACCGACACGCCCCGGCCCTGCGACACGCTGGCCGAGCGCCATGTTTGCATTGACACCACCGCGTCGGGTGGCAATGCGCAGCTCTTGGCCGAGGTCTCTGCGTGACGCCGTATTGACCTCCGCGGGCCGATGCGCGAGCGTCGGCCCATGTTCCCGATCCGCGACCACAACCCGTCCGAGCGCACGCCTTACGTCACCTATGCGCTCATCGCGTTGAACGTGGTGATCTTCCTGAGCTACTGGCCGCTCTTCAACGACGAGCGCGCGCTCGCGGCCTTTTACGACACGTGGGGCATGCGCCCGATCGAGATCGTCAATGGGATCGAGACCTACACCTTGTTGACCTCGATGTTCCTGCACGGCGGGATCATGCATTTGGCGGGAAACATGCTGTTTCTCTACATCTTCGGCGACAATCTGGAAGAGGAGATGGGCCATTTGGGCTTTCTGCTCTTTTATCTGCTCGGCGGGCTCGGCGCGGATTTGGGACAGGTTCTGGCGAACCCGTCCAGCGGTGTGCCTGTTGTCGGCGCCTCCGGTGCGATCGCGGCGGTGATGGGGGGCTATCTCCTTCTGTTTCCGAAGGCCAAGGTCGATATCCTGATCATCATCGTGATCATCTTCAAAATCTTCCCCGTTCCCGCGTGGGTGATGCTGGGGGTCTGGTTCGCCCTGCAATTGTTCAACGGCGTCTCAAATCTTGGCATGACCGGGGGTGGCGTGGCCTATTGGGCGCACGCAGGCGGGTTTATTGTGGGCTTCGCTTTGTGCCTGCCGCTGTGGCTCAGGCGCGGTGGCCGAGACTATTGGCAACGCACCGACGGCCATCCGCCGCACCCGGAGGCCAGCTACAACAGTTCTCTGCCCAAAGTGATCCGCCGCAAATGAGCGCAGCTTTCGCCGTTGTTCCCTATGGCGCATGGCCCACGCGCGGTATCGCGAAGATGCCGCTCGACGCCTTGGAATGGCCGTTGGGCCGCCCCGATCGTCTGGCGACGGGCTGCGTGAGCGATATGGCGGCGACCGATCACCTGATCACCTATCCACGCAAGCCGATGTTCTACCTGCCGTGGTTCGGGGTGCGTGCACAGGTCTCGGTGATGATCGTCGAGCCTGACAGCAACCATGCTCACCACCTGAAGTCCGCTCGCCGCCTGCATTGGCGCTTTCACCGTGTCCTGACGAAGAACAAGGCGACTTTGGCAGCCGTGCCGAACGGCATCCGCTTCGTGGCGGGTGATACGTTCCTGAGCGACTTCGACCAGATCGACACCACCAAGTCCAAGGACGTCTCCCTCATCGCCTCGGCCCGCAATGATCTTGAAGGCCACAAACTGCGCCATTCGGTCGTCGAGCGCATCCGCGCGACAGGTCTGGACGTCGATATCCTTGGCCGTGGCTACGCGCCGTTCGAGCTCAAGGAGGACGGGCTCGCGCCATACCGCTACTCCGTGGTGATCGAGAACTCCCGCGAGCCGTCCTATTTCACCGAAAAGCTCATCGACGCGCTCATTTGCGAGACCGTACCGATCTACTGGGGCGCGCCCGATATCGCGGAGTATTTCGACGCAACGGGCCTTATGATTTGCTCGGATGCGGACGACATCATTGCAGCACTTGCACGGATCAGCCCTGATGATTACGCCGCGCGGGCGGATACGATTGCGGCCAATCGGGCGGTTGCGATGAACTATGCGAACACCAACAAGCGCGCGGCAGAGGCCGTGCGGGGAAGCCTTACATGATCATCGCGCGTATCTTCGGCGGCCTCGGCAATCAGCTGTTCCAATACGCCACCGCCAGAGCGCTGGCCAAACGGGCCTGCGCGCCGCTTTGGCTTGATATCCGGCTTGCACCGCCCGGAGATCATTGGGAGTTCGCGCTGAACCATTTCGCCATTGAGGCGAAGATTGCGCAGCCGGGCGAGTTGCCGCCGGACAAGAACTCAAAGCTGCGCTACGCCGCGTGGCGATACCTCGGGGGCAGTCCGAAATTCACGCGGGAGCGGGGCCTGGGCTTCAACGAAAACATCCTCTCGTTGCGAGGGGACGTCTACCTCCACGGCTATTTCCAGTCGGAGAGGTATTTCGAGGATTTCCCGGGCTTGCGTCAGGAGCTGACGATCAAGACGCCGCCCAGTGACGAGAACAGGCGTTGGGCCGATGATATTCGTGCGGTGCCCTCGGTGTCCTTGCATTTGCGCCGCGGCGATTACCTGACGGCGAAAGGCGCCGGGTCGCACGCGTCATGCGATGCCGCCTATTACGAGCGCGCGCTGAACCACGTGGCCGAAAAGATGGATGCCGAGCCCAAAGTCTTCGTGTTCTCGGACGACCCAGACTGGGCGCGCGACAACCTGAAGCTGCCGTTCGAGATGCGCGTGGCGGGGCATAACGGGTCGGACAAGCATTACGAGGACATGCGGCTGATCTCGATCTGCCGGCACAACATCATCGCCAACTCGACGTTTTCATGGTGGGGGGCTTGGCTGAACGACAACCCCGACAAGGTGGTCGTGGCGCCGAAGGTCTGGTTCGCCAACCCGAAGCTGGCGAATCCCGATATCACGCCCGAAAGCTGGATACGCCTCTAGGCGCGCTCGGAATATTCCATCGTTTCGGTGTCAACCACGATGGCTTCGTCCACGCCCACGAAGGGCGGCACCATGATACGCACGCCATTGTCGAGCACGGCGGGCTTGAAAGACTTTGAGGCGGTCTGACCTTTGATGACCGGCTCGGTCTCGGTGACCGTGCAGGTGACTTTCTGCGGCAGGGAGACGTTCAGCGCTTCGCTCTCGTAGTATTCCACGACCGCAACCATGCCATCTTGCAGGAAGGGGCGGCGCTCGCCCAGCAGGTCGGCGGGCAGCTCGATCTGCTCATAGGTCTCGCTGTCCATGAAGGTCATCATGCCGTCGGTCTCATAAAGGAATTGCTGGTCCTTTTGCTCCAGCCGGACCCGCTCGACCTTGTCGGCGCTGCGAAAACGCTCGTTCAGTTTCGAGCCGTTGCGCAGATTCTTCATCTCGACCTGGGCGAAGGCACCGCCTTTGCCGGGCTTCACATGGTCCACTTTGACCGCAACCCACAGGCCGTCATTGTGCTCCAGCACGTTGCCGATCTTGATCTCATTGCCGTTGATTTTTGGCATTGTGGCATTTCCTTGACGAAAGCTTGATGAAAATTGGAACAACCCTATATCTGGGGAGTTAAGGGGAGACAAGGTGACTAGATAGGGTTAGGGGTTTGTGAAAGCTATGCGCGCAACGCATACGTGCCATTCCTAGAATGCAATGACGAATCGGCAAATACCTGTCACAAGGGTCGCCACGCCCAGATAGCAAGAGCAATAACAAAGGAAACGAAATGGCTGCTGATTTCGTTGATGGCAACGCTTTCAACTTCGAACAAGGTCAACGCGCCCGCAAACTGTTTGCCGCCGTTGTCTTGGCCGCACTTGATGATGCAATTGCGGATGACAAGAAATATGGGAACGGCCCCGAGCAGATCGCTCGTTGGGCGCGCTCACGCGATGGCCGTGAGGTCCTGAGCTGCGCCGGGATCGACCCGAACGAGCGGGTCGTGTCCGGCCTGATGGCTTTCGTCGGCAACGGCGTGCGGACCTCGGTCGCGCTGTCTCGCGAAGAGAGCGAGCGCCGCAATCAGGCCGAAGCTGCATAACGCCTGTTGCATATCACTTTGAAAAGCGCGTCCCTCGGGGCGCGTTTTTTCGTTTCAGCTCACCATAGAGCAATTTTCAATTGATAAAGTTGGTACCCGCGGCCGGACTCGAACCGGCACGGCCATACGGCCCAAAGATTTTAAGTCTCATGTGTCTACCATTCCACCACGCGGGCACGGGGCAGGGTGGCGCGACCCTAGCGGTGGGCCGCGCGCGCGAAAAGCCTAAAGCTCGACCTCTGGCACAGTTTCTTGTGGTACGGGGGGCAAGGGGGTGACCCGGTTGCGCTCCGGCAGCCAGGGGTTCAGCTTCAACGCCTCCCTCAGCACCAGCTGCCCCTCGCGGTCGCGCCCCAGCTGGATCAAAGCCAGCGCCCGCCCGGTCAGCGCCCCGATATGATCGGGCGTGATGGCCAGGGCGCGGTCCAGATCTTCCAGAGCGATTTCGTAGTCGCGCCCGATGAAATTGATGAAGGCCCGCTGGTTATACCCTTCGGCATAGCCCGGGCAGTAATCGATCAGGGTGTTGAAGTCTTCCAGCGCGCCGCGCAGATCGAAGGCCTGCCGCCGCTCCATCCCGCGCTGCAGGATTTCCTGAGCGGTGGTGTCCGGCGCGGTGCCCCAAATGTTCCATAGCTCGTTTGAATACTCGCGCGCGACCGTCTCATTCGGCGCGTCCGCCAAGAGCGCCATCAATTCTGTATGCCGTGCAGAGCGTTCGGGGTTCGGCGGGCAGGCGGCCTGTGCGGCGGTCGTCAGCAGAAGGCAGAAGATGAGAAGCAATCGCATGCGCCCATCGTTGCCAGACAGCGCGCGCCGGTCAAGATACGCGTGATCAGCTTTTCGTGGGGGTCCACATTTGCGCCCGCCAGTGGTAGCCCCTTTGTCATGTTGAACCGCCCCACCTTGCCCGAGCTCCGCGTCACGGCGTTGTCCCTGGTGGTCGGCGGCCTCGGCGCGGCGCTGGGCTGGCTGGTATCAATGCCGCTTTATCTTCTGACCGGACCTGCGCTCCTGGTCTCGGCCCTGTCGCTGCTAGGGTTTCGCTTCGCCATCGCCACGGGCGTGCGGGACGTCGCCTTCCTGTTCATCGGTATCGGTGTGGGCGCGGGCGTCAACGCAGACGCTGCCGCGGCCGTTCTGCGCTGGCCTGTGGCCTTCGTGGCGCTCGCCATCATGCTGGTGATCGCGATGGCCGCATGCCGCGCGTTGCTGGTGCGCGGGTTCGGGTTCGAGCCGCGCACGGCGGTGCTTGCATCGGCGCCGGGGCATCTGAGCTTCGTGCTCGCGCTGGGCGAAAGCTACCGTGTCGACACCGCGAAAGTGGCGGTGGTGCAATCCGTGCGCCTGTTGCTGTTGACCCTCGCCGTGCCGGTGATCGCCGCAATCATGGGGCTTGATCTTTCCCAGGGCATGCTGCCCGCGGGCGCGGAGTTGAGCCTGCTCCATCTCGCCATCCTATGCGCGCTGGGCATCACTCTGGGCTGGTGCCTCGAGCGGCTGTGCGTGCCCGCGCCGCTGCTGATCGGGGCGATGATTGTCTCGTCGCTGGGGCATCTGAGCGACCTCGCACCGGGCGTGCTGAACCCTCAGTTGACCTTGGTCTGTCTGGTGGTGATGGGCACGCTCATCGGCTCGCGTTTCTCCGGCACCACGCCCGCGCAATTGGCGGGCTATGCGGGCGGGGGCACCGCAATCACTTGCCTGACCGTCGGGCTATCCGTGCTGGCAGCGGTCCCGATTGCGCTTTGGCTGGGAATGCCGATCCCCCATGTATTGGTGGCCTTCGCACCGGGTGGTCTGGAAACAATGATCGTCATGGGGGCGGTGCTGGGGGCGAACCCGGGCTTCGTGGCGGCCTGCCACGTGGGCCGTCTTTTGATCCTGAGCATTCTGATCCCGAGCTTCACCGCCCGGGCGGGCTCAGACTTTTCAAAAAAGTCTGATCAAAACTCTTCTTAAGAGTTTTGCCGCCTAGGCGCGTACGCCTGCGAACCGGGCCTGCCAGTCTTCGCGCTGCTCGTCGGTGATCTTGGCGAAGAGGACCTCCGGTACGGTAAATTCGTGGCCGGGCGCGAGGGCGGACAGGGCGACATTCATGTCCTCCGGCCAGCTGGTCTCCAGCGTGTTCATCCCCATCAGCATCTTCGCCGAGGCCGTCGGGATGAACGGCGCCGACAGCACCGCATAGACGCGGATCAGGTTCAGCGCGAGGCGGATCTGCGCCGCGGCGCGGTCCGGGTCCTCCTTGAAGGTCGACCACGGGGCGACCTCTTGCAGATACTCGTTGCCTGCGACCCAGATGGCGCGCAGCTCGGCGGCCGCCTTGCGCACATCCATCGCCTCCATATGGGCCTCGTAGGCGCGGGTGCGGGTTTCGAGCGTCGCGACCAGATCCTCCTCATCGGGACCGGGCAGCCCGCCCGCAGGCACAGCAGGTCCGAATTTCGCGTTGCAAAACTTCGTGACGCGGCTGACGAAATTGCCCAGCACATCGGCCAAGTCCTTGTTCACTGACGCCTGGAAGTTATCCCACGTGAACTCGCTGTCTGAGGTCTCGGGCGCGTGGCTGAGCAGCCACCAGCGCCAGTAATCCGCATCGAGGATTTCCAGCGCCTGATCCATGAAGATGCCGCGGCCCTGGCTGGTCGAGAACTGCCCGCCGTCATAGTTGAGGTAGTTGAACGACTTGATGTAGTCGACCAGCTTCCACGGCTCGCCCGAGCCCATGATCGTGGCGGGGAAGCTTAGCGTGTGGAAGGGCACGTTGTCCTTGCCCATGAACTGCACGTAACGCACGTCATCCGCGCCCATGTCGGTGCGCCACCAGCGCTGCCACGCGCTGTCGTCCATATCGCGGGCATCGGCCCATTCCTTGGTCGCGGCAATATATTCGATAGGCGCGTCGAACCAGACGTAGAAGACCTTTCCTTCCATCCCTGGCCAATCCTTTTCGCCATCCTTGACCGGCACCCCCCAGTCCAGATCACGGGTGATCCCCCGGTCGCGCAGGCCGTCGCCGTCATGCAGCCACTTCTTCGCTATGGACGTGGTCAGCACTGGCCAGTCAGCCTTGCTGTCGATCCAGGCATCCAGCTGATCCTTCAGCCTGGACTGGCGCAGGTACAGGTGCTTGGTCTCGCGCACCTCAAGATCGGTGGAGCCCGAAATGGCCGAGCGCGGCTCGATCAGGTCGGTCGGGTCGAGCTGCTTGGTGCAGTTCTCGCACTGGTCGCCACGGGCTTTGTCATAGCCGCAATTGGGGCAGGTGCCCTCGATATAGCGGTCGGGCAGGAAGCGGCCATCGGCGTTGGAATAGACCTGCTTCTCCGACACTTCCTCAATGAAACCATTGGCCTTTAGCTGGCCCGCGAAATGCTGGGTCAGCGCTTGGTTTTGCGGGCTCGACGAGCGACCGAAATGATCAAAGGACAGCCCGAAGCCTTCGGCAATTTTGCTTTGGGTCTCATGCATCTGCGCGCAGAACTCGGCCACCGGCTGGCCCGCTTTTGCGGCCGCCAGCTCTGCGGGCGTGCCATGCTCGTCGGTGGCGCAGATGAACATCACCTCATGGCCGCGTGCCCGCATGTAGCGCGAGTACAGATCGGCGGGCAGCTGCGAGCCCACCAGGTTTCCCAAGTGCTTGATCCCGTTGATATAGGGAATGGCGGATGTGATCAGGATACGGGTCATGGGCGTCGTCCTTGGCGATGGTCCGCGAGATGTAGCCTAAGCCCGGGCTGCCTGCCAGTGTCGGATTTTGAGTATTTCGGCCAAAACGAAGCCCTATTTACGGTCCCGCTGGCGCCGCAGGAGCCTTCCGATGGTGAACGAGGTGCGCGGCGCATAGACATAAGGTGTTCGATCTCTGGGCGTGGCCCGCACCCTCATACGGCTCAAGCCGAAGACGACCAGCAACGCGTGCCCGCCCGCCATCAGGATGAACAGGGCAGAGGGGCCGAACGCCTCCATCAAGGTTGAGGCCACGACGGGTGAGGCGATGGCGCCGACCGCGTAGAAGAACATCAGTGCTGCTGACAGCTCAACCCGTTCCTCCGACGTGGCGAAATCATGGGCGTGGGAGGCGGAGACGGAATAGATCGGAAAGGTCGTCAGCCCGAACAGCACCGCCGCAATCATCACGGCGACCGTGCCGCCCGTGCTCGACACGACCGTGACCGCGCAGGAAAAGATCGCCGCGGCGCTCATACCGATCAGGACCCAGCGGCGATCGAACTTGTCGGCAAGCCAGCCCGCCGGGATCTGCGCAACTGCGCCTCCGGCGACGAAGGCGGCAAGGAAAAGCCCGATCTGGTCGGGGCGTAGCCCCACTTCCTGACCGTAGACCGGTCCGATCATACGAAAGGCCGCCGAAGACAGGCCCGCCACGATCACGCCAGCGACGGCGAGCGGCGAGCGCGCCCAGGCCAGCGCCGGGCGCAGGCGCGGGGCGGCAGGGGTCTCGGGTGGGCGGGCCGTGGTCAGGGTCAGTGGCAGCAGCGACGCGCAGCACAAGAGCGCCAGCAGATTGTAGGAGACGTAGCTCGCAGGCTCCAAAACGCCGATCATCAGCTGCGCCAGCAGTGACGCGCCCATGTCCACCGCCCGGTAGGTGCCCATCGCGCGCCCGCGGGTCTCGTTGGTGACTTTTGATTGCAGCCAGGCCTCGATCACCGTGTAGCAGCCTGCGACGCACAGACCGGAGGCGACCCGCATCAGCGCCCAGGCATAGGGGTCGACCACGATCATATGGGCCAGCAGCCCGATGGCCCCCATGGCCGCGAAGGCGGAGAAGGCGCGCGAATGTCCGACCGACCCCATGGCGCGCGGTGCAAACCAGCAGCCGATGAAGAAGCCCACGAAATGCGCTGATCCTAGCAGGCCAACCTCGGCGCGGGTGAACTCCAGCGCGAGCCCCGACAGGGCGTCCAACGGGCCCACCGCGCCGGAGCTGAATTGCAACAGGGCCACGGACAGGAACAGGGCGGCAAAGGAAATCAGAAGGCGCATGGGGCTCGCGGTGGTAGGACACCCCCGCCTTGCGCCCGCCGGTTGGCCCAAGCAAGCGGTTTTTCGTCAAATGAATGTCGCTTTGTGCCTTTATGGCTTTTCTCATGGCGCTGGCTGAGACATGCTTGGCCCATTGTTTGAAGATATTTTGAAGGACGACCCGTCGATGATTACAGCGAAGCAATACGGCGCGATGATGCGCCAGCAGGGCATCAACTGGCCCGCCCCGGCGATTGGCCCGGCCGATCTGGCGCAGCCCGGCATATCCGTCTTTCAGATCGGCGGGCGCGATCTGGGCAATGCCTTCGTGCTGTCCCGCAAGGGGTGGGCGACGGTCTACGTGAAGCCCACCTACACTGGCTACCGCAAGGCGTTCGATGCGGCGATGCCCGCGACCTCCCAGGGGCGCGAGGTGGATCACCTTTGGCCCAAGTCGAAGGCGCAGAAGGGTGACTTTCTGGCGCTCGGGCGGATCAGCCAGCTGTCGAATGGGGGTTGGAACGACGACGAGACGCATCAGGCCATGGCGCAGAAAGTGCGCAATATGTCCACGAAGAACCCCCATGGCTTCGTGTCGCGGCTCACCGACCTGGAGCGCGGATGGGCGGTCGTGACCTGCTACATCCGACCCTTGAAGGAACTGCGCCAAACCGCGCTGACCAAGGCGGATGCGGGCGATCTAGGCTAGGGCAACCCGCGCGATGATATCGAGGTCGATCTCGTCGCGCACCAGATCAGCGTAGCCATTGGCGCCGAAATCGGATCGCCGGACCTGCCCCTTGACCCGAAAGCTCAACCGGCTGAGATCGCCGGGATCGGAGCCCGCGCGCCGAAAAAGTGCGGCGTTGAGCGTTACCGGCTTCGTGACCCCGCGAATGGTGAGCGCCCCGTCGATCTTCGCGCCGTCCGATAGGCGGCCCTGACCGCCAAGACGCACGGCGGTCGAGCGGAAGCGGATGGTCGGATGGCGGCGCGCGTCCAGCACGGAAGCCGCCTTGAGCGCCTCGGTCGCGAAGATCATGCCCGCACGGGCCCGGGTCACGTCGACGACCACGTCGATGGAGGAGCGCTGCAGCGCCTCCGGGTCGATGATCACCTTGGCGGATTTCACGGGCATCGAGCCCTTCGTGGCGACGCCCGCGAGCGTGTAGACAAACCCCACTTCGGATTGTGCGGCCAGCAGGGCGTAGCGCATCGGTGCCGCCCCCGCGGCAAGGGGGTGTGCCGCTACGGGAAGGACGGCAAGGCCCGCAATCAAGGCGCGGCGGGTGAGCTGAGGCATGGGTGTCTCCGATCTGCGTCTTGAGTTAATACACCGTCCTCGCCGATTTGGATGCACACGTGCTGTCACGGCTGCGTTTGCGCTACGTGGGGCGTGTTGGTGCTTGGCGGGTTTTCGGACGAAGCGGTCGTTGGAATACGAGCCGCAGATCATCGGGCCGGGCGAAGGGCGGACCATACATCTCACAGATCGCAAAGCAATGTGTGAGAGGCAAGCGCCCCAAGCGAGTGCCTTCGGCCTCATTCTGGGTAGTTTCAAAGCGAGGTTTGGAACACACTGAGCGACTGTTTCGCCGACGATGCTGTCCCAAAGGCTGATCGCGTTAATATTTAGTTTATTCTGAGGCTTGCGAGGCGAATAAACTACACAGTGTTTTTCTCTGTTTAGAGCTAAATAAACTAAAAAATTGACAATATTTCGAATATCTTAAAACATGCTTCTTAGTCGATATTCGACCGCGCGACCTTTAGGCGTTTCGGAATGTTCTACTTGTTTAATTGTACTTGGGGTGCCAAATGACTAAATTTACACAGAAAATAAAGTTCGCTGTTGCGTCCGTAGCAACGAGCCTTATTGTCGCTAGCGCTGCGAGTGCTTCAACCTTAGCAAATTTTGTAGCAGAATTTGATGCTGCTGATGATCTTCTTCGACTATCCGGGGACATTACGAGCACTGCTTCCACTTTTAGCCAAATCGGATTTGACTGGGACGGTGCATTGGATGGCTTCGACTTTTCCAGCGCGACACTTGTGAGCAGCAATTTAGGCGGATCGATAGGCACACCAGTGGGTGCAACTTCGGCTGGGTCTTTTGGAGTTGTAGGGATACCATCAGCGCCGTTGACCGCTCCAGTGAGCTTCGACTTCCTGGTTTCTGTTTCGGGGATTGATGGTCTTTTTGCGACTGAGTTGATAGACTTTGTAATTTGCGATGTATGCGCGCCGGGTTCTTTGGGGTTTGAAAACATTCAAGACGTTGGGACGGCAGTTGCCGCCGATCTGGAAGCGCCGTCTCCGGTACCGCTACCCGCTGCAGCTTGGATGCTGTTAATAGCTCTCGGGAGTCTTTTCTCATTTAAAAGACGGGGTGCCTAGAACGTCCGATGGGCGAGGCCAACTGTTTGGCTGCACTTCTGGGTGGCCTCTTCTTCGCTTAGGAGTTTTTTCGATACCTTGAAAGTCCAATTTGGGCTCACATCAGACATCCGCAATCGTGCCGCTGCCATGTGCGGCAGGACGTTTTTTCGCATCTTTGCTGCCCTGACTTAGACGCGGATGTCGGCGTCTTGGGTCGCCTTGGGAGTGATCACCTCCGGCCCGCGCGCGCCCAGGGCCAGCCGCCATTGCGCCGGGGGCGCACCCCGGGCGCGTAGCCGCTCCAGCAGCCAGCCGCGGCGGGCGGCACTGTGGCGCGGGGTCATGTGCCAGCGGCTCTCCACCCCCGGCGCGCCGCCGGTGATCTGGCCGTCCCGGTCGGTCTGCGCGTCGTGGCGTGCGCCTGTCCGCCCTGTTGCGGGTAGTCGACACATGGCACGAAGACGTCCACCCTGATCTGAGGTGGTTCGACGCGCTGGACGCAACGGAGACCTTGGATCAAAAGTCGATCTCGCCGGGTGAGGCGCTGCACGGCGCTCACCTCCTGTGGCCGAATGTGACGCGGCAGATGTCGCCCGACGCGTATGAAACCTTTGCCTCCTTGTTGGCATGCGACGCCCCGCTTGTAACCAACGATGGTCGGGCCGCGGTCTTGCACGCGTTGCTCAGCCTGCGCTTTGGATACTGGTATCTGTACGAGCCGATCCTGCACGCGCTTCAGGCCGCAGCCACCGATGAAGGCGCGAGTTTCGCCCCCTTCCTGTCTGCCGCGCGTGCCGTGCCTGCGCTCAAAAGCGGCTGACCCATGCTACAGGACAACGCTCACACCGCAACCAACCGTGGCGTCACCCAAGCCGCCGCAAACGCCGCCGATGCCGAACGATCTGTGGGTGCCGTTGAGGGCGTAGAACAGGGTTGCCGGGGGTGGGTCGAACTGGACTCGCGCTACTGGCATGTCAACGACCTTGGCGTCAGCGCACGTATCGAAGTGCATCGGATCACCGGCGGCATACCTGGCGGAAACGACGAGGCGACAGAGTTGGTCCAAACGCATGAGTTGCACTATGAAGCCGAAGCCGGCGAACGCCTAGATGAACCATCCTCCCCGGCTGAGGCTTTGACGGACGGGAATTGCCGCATCTTGCTGGGCGGCGAAGACGGGTTCGAAGCCGGGGCGTATTACCGCCTGAAGCTGACTCCGCGCGACAATCCGGATCAAGCCCGCAAATTCGTCATTCTGCCTGCGGTCGTCGCAGATGATGATGTGACAAGCGTGCCCGAAGGCACACCTGCCGCTGATCTGGAACAACGACGAGCCATCGCAGACGACACCACTGGTCAACGGAGCGCGCCATTGACCCTTGCCACCACGGTTGACCGGTATATGCGCGTGCCTGACGGAAGTCCGTCGAGCGCTGCGCAGTGGACAACCACACCGTTTGTGATGCCCTGCGCTGAAGCCACACAACCACATCAGATCGATCTGCGCTGGATTCATTTCTTCAACCCGCGCGATTTCATCTATGACCATCTCCTCGATCTCGAAGGGGGGGGTGTGAATGATCCCGCGGATCGCGGCGGCGCGACAAACAAGGGAATAACAATCGCAACCTGGCAACGCTTCTCTCAAACGCTGTTTGGCATTGCCGGCACGGTCGAGACACTCAGAAACATCACCGACGATCAGGTCTATGAAATCACTTTGGCGGGATATTGGCGTCAATTCTGGTGCGACAGGATCAACCAGCACGATATCGCGATCCAGTATCTGGATACGTGCTTTAACGGTGGTGGCGTGAATGTGCTACAACGCGCGATAAACCGCGTGGCGAATGCACAGGGCAAACAGAACTGGACAACCACCGTCGATAGTTCAATGGGGTTCAACACGCTGAAACAAGCCAATCGCATCATAGAATGCGGACATACCAGGGATTTTTATGTGGCCTACAGGGAAGAGAGAATTGCGCGTTTTCATCGGATCGTGGCGAACAACCCCAGTCAGCAGCGTTTCATTAGAGGGTGGATCAACAGGGCCAATGACTTCGATGCATTCTAGAATCCGTTCCCTGGCCACCGTTTTTCTGCTGTTTCCCGCCGCGCTTTTTGCCGATGACCCGTCGACGACAAGCTGGGTGGCGATGTCTACAGACCCGAGTGTGTTCGATGGCAGCATAATCATCTCGGAGGACGGAAAAAAGCGTAGCCTGACCTATTCATTTGTTTATGACGCGCAAGTTATCAATTCGAACATCGACACCCCGGTACCGATGCAGGCGACCACCGAAGCGTGCTGGATTGGGGACGTGCCGAACGAATTTGCCCCTTCGGACGCGCTGCCAGTGGAAGTGCTGTTCTGTGAGCGTGGCGATCGCGCGTATTGGGCGCTACTGGCAAGCGGCCCCCGCGCCGCACGGCTGCCCGCCTGGCTTGAACTTGAAAGCTGGTCTTCGGACTAACACCGGTAGCAACTCTGCCAACCGCCGTTTCTTCAGCCGTTTCACGGGCGCTGCGGATCTCCACCATCGACCCAGCGCATGACCGCAGCGCGGACGGAGCCGACCTTTGCAGGTGCGGCTATTGCTCACGCAGAAAACCCTCGCGACTGCAGCACAAGAAACTCTGCGACCAGGGAGATTTTCCCAAAGCCGCCATTTATCAGAGCCATTTTGATCCAAAACAATCCACTGTTTCACCGCACCCGTAGTATGTTAAATACGTCTGACCGCATGATTGCCGGACGTCACCAACATTTGATCAATCACAAATGGATTTCACAGATGCCTTCACAGCCTCGGCTGAAAAAATGTTGTCCATCCATCCATCCTTGAAGATCACAGGTTCGGCCTCTTCGATGGCTTTCATACAGCCGTCCGACAGCTTGCCACCGGGCTGGACACCGAAGGCCACGGCCAAAAGGATCGTCAGGTGGCCAAGCAGGAAGTCCTCTGCCGCCTGATAGGGAATACCCCGGCGCGCGGCCTCATCCGTGGCGTCTTTCAAGACTTTGGCAAAAGTTGCCCCGACTGATTCCGACAACGCCGGTTCCAGAAGAGCCATTTGCTCGACCGTCACACGGTGAGACCGCATGACAGGGCCATAGAAGACCCGGGCGATTTCCTCACATTTTGCATAGTGTTCTTCCGGACCTTGAGCCAGGGCACATACGATGTGTTGCTTTGCCGCGATGCCACCGAAGTAGTCGGTCTTGGCGTCCGTTTCAGTTTCGTCGTTGAACAGCGGCGGGTGGCAAGGGTGCGCAACGAAATACGTGATGTCGTCGCGTTCCGGCAAAGTGTCGGCGTGGGGTGCTGCGGCATCCAGCATGATCACGGCGGTGCCCGGCTTCAGCTCGTCCACAAAACCTGAAAGCACCTTGCCAATAGCCCGATCCGGCACGGCGAGGATCACGGTGTCCGCGGCACTCAAGGCTTGCCCTTGTTCTACACACGTCAAACCCGTTTCAGCTTGGAGCCGGGCCTGACCCTCAGGGTTCACTTCTACGGGAAGCAGGTCATATGGCGCTTCCTTGAGGTTCATGGCCAGACGTACGCCCATTTTACCGCCTGCGCCGAAGAGAGCGATGCTTGTCATGCTTTTGTTCCTTTTCTTTGTGAGGCTTGCATCAAGCATCCCCTGATTTAGCGTGAATGAAGAAGTCGGGGGCACCCATCTGGCCACCCTTCAAAGTGACTTCGAGGCCATCGATCTTTGGCGCGCGAGCGCTGTGGATACGGCAAAGAGGTGCGCCCGGTGCGAGGGGCGCTACTGCCGACAAGGCCTCGGCGTGCAACGCCGTCAGCGCGTGGCCTGACGTATCCCCACCGCCGATTGCTGCGCGTGGCAGGCCTGTTTCAAGCCGGATTTCTGCAACCAGATTGCCTAAGGCTCGACCCAAATTTTCATTGGCTTCGGCATTGCTGATCCCGGCGCGATCTATCGCCTCGGACATGCGTGCGAGGGAAGGATCGTTTGGTCCACGGGCAGAGGTCACCAGAACATCTCGGCCTTCGGACAGAAGCTGCAATGATGTTTGTCGCACGCGATCCGTCTCGGCTTGCAGCGCGTCCGGGTCGACCGCCTGCGTGGCATCAAAGTCGAGTATCTCGAACCCTTTGGCCTGAGCAAAGTCAATCTGCGCTGCGGTCGTCGGCGCGCAGGACCCGGAGACGGCAAAAAGCTGATCAACCGGGGTGAGCCGTGGCGTAGCGTGTTCCTGCGCAAGCTGGCCCGAGGCGCGCCAATGGGCGACAAGCGCGTATTCCACCCCTTGTGACCCAATGGCGAAGGATGTGTCGCCTTCCGCGATTATGCGTCCGGCTTCCTGCAATGTCGCGTCGTCCATCGCATCGAGCGCAATGATCTCAGCACCGCTGGAGATTGCTGTCCTCAACGCGGTATCCGCCTCGCCGGTTGTCATGGTACGGAAATCGACACAACCCATTCGCAAATCGGTCTGGCGGGACAAATGCCGTCCCAGATCGGCTTCATCCATGGGCGTTATGGGATGGCGAGACATGACCGGGTGGCGGTCAAGGCGATGCACTCCATCCCCCGCTGCCGCGAACAAGTTCCCAAAGATCTGGTAGCGCCCGATAGCAGGAGCGCCGACCACAAGCGGTATCCATTCGGGATTGAATATCTGTTTCCCCAATTCCGCCGCTGCTCCAATAGAGCCTGTTTCGGGCGCACTGTCGAAGGTCGAGCAGACCTTGTAGTGCATTAAATGCGCGCCAAGCTTTTTCAATCCTTCGAACACTGTCGGTAAATGTGCCCGCATCCAGGCTGGATTTTTAGAACGCGCCACCCCTGCCACCCCGACAGCCTGCAACTCAGGAAAGCGGGACAAAACCTCCTCGCCCGGCGCCTCCAGGAACAACATCGTCGGAATACCCGCAAAACTCAGCACCTCCATTACCGCTGAAGAGCCGGTGAAGTCATCGCCATAGAATGTGAGCAGCGGGGCGGTCACGATTAGTAGGCCTCCAGGGCTGCGGCAAGGGCTGGGTGATCCTTGGCATAATCCTGCACTTCAATGCCGGACAGGGCCGCGTCATAGGCCTCCCGCATCGCCATCACACCCGCAGCAACGCCATCCGGGTGCGCGACTACGCCGCCACCTGCCGTCACGAGCAAATCGGGCGATCCGGCTGCTGCCAATGTGGCTGGTGCCTGATGCACGGTCTGGCCGGAAGAAAAGACTGGTACGGCCCGCATGGGGTTGGCCTCAAACATAGGATCAGACAAGGACCGTGCCGAAGCGATGACGCTGTCATTGTCTTCGGTGAACTTGTTGTCGATCCCGTTGACGTGCATGTGGTCTGCACCAGCCAAACGCCAAAGCTTAGACCATGCGGGATAGGCCCAACCAAGCACCGGGGACCGCGTGAGCGCGCCCCAGCCACAACGATGCGCGTGGATCGGCAGCTCCGTATGACGGCCAAGTGCGATCATGCCCGACATACCGACCCCGGTGACGCTCGCCATGATACAGGTGCCGCCTTCGGCCAGAACCAGATCGTGGCGGCGGCGCATCTCGTCAATTTCGCCGGTCAGGTTAAAGGCCACCATCGTCTTCTTGCCTGTCCGGTCCGCAGCCGCGTTGACCGCAGCCATCACGGCATGGACCCGATCATCGAAGGGGCACGCGGGGCCGTCGGCCTGTAATTCGTCGTCCTTTATAAAGTCGATGCCGCCTTCGCAGAGTTCGGCAGCTAACGCACCCGTCGCTTCGGCACTTAATCCAACGCTGGGTTTGATGATCGTCCCGATCAACGGTCGGCCTTCGACACCGGCAAGTCTGCGTGTACCATCCATCCCGAACTTCGGCCCCGGATAGGCCGCCGCGAAAGCCGATGGCAGACGAACATCCAGCAAGCGGAGGCCGGAGAATGGCTTCAGCTCAAAAAGGTTGCCCGCGATCGTTGCGATCAGGTTCGGTAAGGATGGTCCGAGATTGTCCAAGGGCCATGACAGGGTGACGTGTGCCTGCTGGTAGACTTGGCCGTCTATAGTTTGACCTGACCCTGGCAAAGATGGTGCTTCAACCGTGCCCAACAACTCCAAACGCTCAACCCGTGCTGCAGCGCGTTCCTTTAGTTCGGGTGTCTCCCCCGGAACCGGACGGAACGTGCCGGAAGACTGCTCGCCCGCCATGATTTCCGCGGCTTGTTCGGGGGGATATGCCGTTTCAATCAGGTAGTCGGCTTCAATGCGAGTGGGATCGGTCATAGGAACAACGTCGTGATTTGAGGCACAAACAGGATCAGCATCAAGACGACAATCTGAATGCCAATGAAGGGCAAGAAGCTTCGGAAAATCTGAGGCAGCGTGATATGCGGTGGGGCGACGGATTTCAGGTAAAATGCAGCACCGCCAAATGGGGGCGACAGGAAGCTCACCTGCATGTTCACGCAGAACAGAACGCCGAACCAAACCTGCACCGCGAGTTGGCTATCAAGGCCACCAAAGAGGCCAAGCTCATCACGCGGCAGCTTCAGGACAATAGGCAAAAAGACCGGCATGACCAGCAGCACAATGCCCGTCCAGTCCATGAAGGCCCCCATAAATAGAAAGACAAGCATCATGATCAGCAGAACGCTGAGCGTCGAGATGTCCATTCCAACAATGAGATTGGCAACGTATGTCGGACCGCCCGAAAGCGTGTAGGCACCTGCGAGCGCCGTTGCCCCGATGGTGACCCACATGATCGTGCCTGTGGATTTGAACGTGCGCATCGAGGCTTCTTGAAGAATACGCCAGGAAAACTCGCCGCGAATGATGATCAACAGCAAGACAGCAACTGAGCCGATTCCGGCAGCCTCTGTAATGCCTGTGACGCCGCCATAAATGGACCCAAGCACGACAAACACGACCAGAAGCGGGGCTACCATGCCCTTACCGCTATCCCACGCGGCTTCGGCAGTTTGTAGACCGATCCCGAAGACCAGCAACCCGACCAATCCTGCCGACACCGCGCCTGCTTTCATCAGATAGCCCGCGCTTGCATAGCTCGTGTCTTCGTCAACAAGCCCGGCGGCATTGAAGTACACCCCCCGTGCCACCATGATCGCAGCGGCAGCCGCGACAATGATCAGGATCAGAGACAGGCCATAAAGGCGCTTTTGCGGGCCAGTCAGATCGCCTTCGCGTGGTTCGGGCAATGGGGCAAGATGCGGTTGTAGGTTGGTGCGGATCAGGATGTAGGCGATGTAACATCCGGCCAGAATAAAACCCGGCACAAAGGCTGCCTGAAAGAGCGCGTGGATCGAAGTATCGGTGATCAGCCCGTAAAAAATCAGAACGATGGATGGCGGGATCATCGTGCCAAGACTGCCGCTCGCGCAGATCGTGCCGATGGCGAGGTTTTGATCATAGCCCAGCCGCAGCATTTGTGGCAGCGCGATCAGGCCCAGCAATACGACTTCGCCCCCGATGATGCCAGACATGGCGGCCATGACTACAGCCATCAAGGCGGTCACCACGGCGATGCCACCACGGGTGCGGCTCATCCATTTCTCAAGCGTATCATACATGTCCCGCGCGATGCCGGAGCGTTCGAGCAGATTGGCCATGAATATGAAAAGCGGTACGGAAACCAGCACATAGCTTGTCGTGATGCCGTAAATCCGTTGGCCGAGAAGGTTCAACGGACCAGTTCCGAAGTTGCTGAACAGCAGGTCCGGCCCAAATTTCATTACCATGACCACGACGGCCAAAAAGCCAGAGGCGAAGCCTAAGGGCATACCAATCGCCAGAAGGACGAGCATGCCCATCAGGACGACCAGAGATATCGTTCCAATGTCCATTTATTCGGTCCCCTGGCCGGGTTTTGCTTTTTGTTGGCTTACGTCGGGTGTCTGGCCAGAATGACCCTCTGCTCCACCTGCTGGCCGGGCTGCTAGATGGTCTTCTCCCAAGTCCTCAAGAAGATCCTCAATCCCTTCAACGAACTGCCGCTCGCCTTGGTCCTTGTTCCAGTCGTAAATCAGGTTTGAGATCGCCTGCAGCGCAAGCAGCGCCATAGTCACAAGGATCAAAGGTTTGATGGTGGCGGGAATGGGAGGGTTGAATTTGGTACCAAAGCGCTCCCAGGTCATCAGCTTTTCGAGCGCCTCATCGAAGCTGCCCCAGATCAGTGCAAAGGCAAAAACACAAATGCAGATGGTTGAAATCACATCGAAGGTGCGGCGCAGCCAACGCGGAGCCAGATCGTAAAGAATGAAAATGCGGATGTGACTACGCTGCTGCATAGAATAGAGACCGGCGAACATATAAACCGCTCCCGCAACCCAGAGAGACGTTTCGTTGACCCAAAGCGTCGGGCGCTGGAATACGTAACGAAGGACGACTTCAAATAGAATGATTGCCACGATGAAGGCAGGCAGCCACATGGTGACCCGGCTGATGGCCCAAATGAGTTTGTCCAGCGGACCCGTTGTTTCGTGTTCAACCACGGTTATTCCCCCCAATCAGCCGGTTCAAAGCTGAGCGCGCGATGGCTGCATTGGCGACAGGTGCCGCCAATGCCAATTGCTTTGTCGAAAGCTCGGGTTACTCGACCAAGCCGATCCGGCGCAGGAAGGCTTCATGGCTTTGAACCATCTTTGTGGCTTCCGGTGATTTTGCGCCCCATTCCTGCCACGCAGCCTGCGCGGCAGCGCGGAAGGCCGCACGGTCTTCTGCAGACCAGTCATAAGTTGTGACGCCCATCTCTGGCATCTTGGCCAGGGCTTCGCCGTTCAGGACCAGCGTCGAGATCATCAAGTCCATCGCGACGTTCTTGTAGGCCACTTCGATGATACGGCGCTGCTGGTCGGTCAGACCTTCCCAAACGTCAGTGCGGCAGGCCAATTGGTCCGATGACATGGAGTGGAACCCAGGGAAAGTGGTGTGCTTGGCCACATCATAAACACCGATATTCAGGTTCGTCGCCAATGTGGAGGCGTCCGCACCGTCAATGATGCCGGATTCGAGAGCGGTAATGACCTCGGTGAAATCCATCACGATCGGCGAAGCGCCAAGCGACGCAAAGATGTCAGATTCCATGCCGGGAGGAGAGCGGAACTTGAAGTCTTTCAAGTCTGCCACACCACGAAGCGGACTGGTTGAGTTCAACGATTCCTGCCCGCCGACATGCGCGCCGATGAAGGTCATGCCATGGGTTGCATAGAGCTCGTTGATTGCCTCGCGACCACCGCCCTGCTCAACCCACGCTTGATACTGTAGCGGCGTATCGTAACCGCCCATCGTATCTGCCACGAATTGAAACGCCGCGTTCTTACCTGTCTGGTAAGAACCGTTCGTCATGTCGCAATCAAGGATTCCATTCTTCGCCGCGTCGAAAGTCTCGGCTGATGGAACAACAGACGAAGAATAGAACATCTCGATCTGCAAATCGCCGCCGGACATTATCGCAACGTCATCAACGAATTTCTGAATTGCAACGCCGTATGGCGACGATTGGCTTTGGTGGTTTTGAATCCGCAGCGTGGTCTGTGCGGACGCCACGGTGCTCAGCAAGGCAGTTGCTGCTACTCCGGCCAACAGAGTTTTGGTCATGGTCTTGAGCATAATAGTCCTCCCTAGTGCTCTCATGTTCGGGCCCCGTCGGCTTGCTGCCGATCCGCGGTAACGCTGGTTCCGGTTCCCGTGTCGAAACGAGCCTTGATGATGATCCCAAAAGCAAAGCTTCTCAACTGGTATGATCAGTATATCATCATCAATCTATGTCAAGGCGGGGGCTGCTAGAGCTTGAGTCGCACTTCGCGCTTGCCGATATCTATTTTAATTCAGAGTCTTAACGGCAAAACAAAGCCACTTCGCAACTGATCAAGCAGCGAATTGGCAAGTATGAAGGGCAAAAGAATTGTGCGGTTTGACTACGAATCCCTAAAAATCAGGTCTCAGAATTCGTGTATAGCGGATCAGATCGGTCCAGATGTTCACGCATCAATGCTGCCGCGGCATCCGCATCGCGAACCTCTAAATGATCGACCAACTTCGTGTGCTCCAACAGTGTCGTGTCTTCGCGACCAGACCAATGAAGCAACGGTTTATAGTACTCAAAAAGCCAAGTCAGCATCGGGCGTGTCACCGCTTGCAGCAGCGGGTTTCGCGAGGCATTGGCGATTGCAGTGTGAAACGCGATGTCGGTTTCGATGAATCCTTTGGGATTGTTCAACTGGCTTTTTTGTCGGTCAACCAGCGCCCGCAGTTGACGCACGTCGTCGTCGTTGCGCTTTTCCGCTGCAATTCGCACGGTGCCCGCCTCAAGGATTTTCCTGACTTGCTTGAGGTGCTCCAGATTGGAAGGCTGAGCTGACAGAAGCAGTTTTGCGACATCGTCCACCTGGTCTAGTGCAATATTGGCACTTAGCTCGTTTACCCGGCTTCGCTCGCCATGCGAAATCGTGATAACACCCTTATTCGCCAGCGTTTGCAAAGCTTCGCGGACAGCGGGGCGACCAACGGCGAATTTCTCCATCAGCTTTCGCTCTGACGGAATCGTATCGCCCGGCTTAAGCTCTCCGGATACGATCATCTCCCAAAGCCGATCAAACACTTGATCAGAGAGCTTTTGACGCGTGATGGGCTCGACATCAAATTCCGTTTGTTGTGACCCGTTGCGTGCCATGACTTCGCTGACTTCCTCTGAGGTACATCCGGGCGAGCCTACATCCCCAAAACTGGTATGACAAGGTAACCTGAAACCCGCATAAGGCTCTGCGACTTCCCGACCAACACTGAGGCGCGTTTCTCCAAGACAGTCAAAACCAGCTACCTTTGTGAACTGTAAATTCGGGAACTCGCCAACTCGCATGACTGCTTTAACGCGACGAACGGCATGTGCTATTCGTCGCTTTTCTCAGATGTCGATCCGTTCCGCGATAAGCAAACTATCCCAGATGCTGCGAACTGTACCAATGATGGGAATGAGTTATACAAGGCTTTGGATACCTTGTCCGCGAGGGTGGTAGGATTGCGGACCAAGTTAACACTATGCATGACGGTCTACGAATTTCGCGTTCTATCGACCTTTTTGTCAGCTTTGCATACCCACCAAATCTGTGTCTCAATGTAAAATCTATGACACAGTTAAGTTGGCTTTAGGAAGAGGAGCGACAAACTCTGGGTAAGGGCTTTCAACAGGGCATCACACTTCGGCATTTGCGTGCTCTTGTAGCGCTCTCGGATTTGAAACTGGTCGCACGAGTGTCAGAGGCGCTTGGGGTGACTCAGCCAGCAGTCTCAAAACAGATCGCCGAACTGGAAAAGATCGTCGGCGTACCTGTTGTCACGCGGGACCGAAACAGGCTCAACCTAACCCCCATTGGCGTTCGCCTTGCGGATCATGCGCGCCAAGCACTTAGTCAACTTGATCGCGCGGCTTTTGACATTGAAGCAATGACAAGTGGTGTCTCGGGGTCTGTCTCTATCGGCGTTGTCAGTTCGGTTGCATCCACCTTGTTGCCCGGCACCATTGCTCTGTTTAAGCGCAGCACCCCGCAAGCAAACGTATCCGTTTCCGAAGGGCATTTTATTGAACTATTGCCGCAGCTCGAGGCAGGAGCGTTAGACTTGGTGATCGCGAGGATTTGGCAGCCGCAGGAATTGGATGGGATCGACCAAATGGCATTGATCTCCGAGCCTGTGGTAGTTGTCGCCGGGCGAAATCATCCGCTTGCGAAAGCCGGTGATGTGACATGGGCCGGTGCCGCCAGTTATCCTTGGATACTGCCGCAACCAAATTCGGTTGCGCGCCAGGCAGTCGACGCACTTTTTGCCGCGAATGGACTGCCGCCCCCAACCAATACAATTGCGTCTTTGTCACTCGCCCTGAACCTTGAACTCTTACAGACAATGCCTGCGCTTGGCTTTCTCCCGCAACGACTGGCAAAGGCGCAGGCCGCGCGTGGTGAAACTGTGACACTACCACTTGATACGCACGACTTGCTGTCAGAAGCACGCTGTTATTGGCGCAAAGATCAGATCGCGCGAAATGCTACGTTATCGTTGTTCTTGAAGTGCCTGCAACAAACGACCGAAGATGTTCAAACCATTCCTTTTAGTTAATATACTTGGCGTGAAATTCACTATTTTTTGCAAAAACCATTCATTACCTTAACCAAACACACAGTTTGGGAGGGCTTGCGTGTCTATTCGGATCATTGCCACAACTGGTAAAAGCCTTTGAGCCAGACGGATTTGCTCACGCTCTCGGCTTGCGAGGTGCTTGCGGCCTTCAGTGCCAGAAGCCTGACGCCTAGCGAATATCTGGCGGCGTGCCTTGAAGCGATTTCTTTTTTCAATCCCAAGATAAATGCACTGGCTGCAGTGGATACAGAGGCCGCAGTCGATCTCGCAGCCGCCGCGACGATACGCTGGGAGGCCGGATACCCGATTGGGCCACTTGATGGATTGCCGATTGGCGTAAAGGATTTGCAGAACACCAAGGGCCTACTGACAACGCACGGCAGCGTCCGGGCTCGTGGTCATGTCCCCAACGAGGATTTGCCGATGGTTGCTCGTCTGCGGGCGGCCGGAGCAATCATCCTCGCTAAAACAAATGTCCCTGAAATGGGGGCCGGAGGAAACACCCGCAATCCGGTCTGGGGTGCCACGGGCAACCCGTTTGATGCAAATCTGATTGCGGGGGGGTCGTCTGGCGGCTCTGCTGCTGCGCTGGCAGCGAGTCTTCTACCGCTTTGCACCGGGTCTGATACCGGCGGGTCGCTTCGGATGCCTGCAGCGCTTTGCGGTGTTGTTGGGTATCGCCCGTCCGTAGATGTGATCGCACACCCCACGCGGCCTCTGGGGTGGTCGGGCATTTCTGTGCTGGGGCCGATGGCGCGCACCATGGATGACCTGACCTTGATGTTGGACGTGTGTCAGGGCCATGATCCTGACGATCCATTATCAGCGCCGTCGGCACCCGAACGCTTCAGGGCCCTGCCTTCCGTGGCTTTGAAGGACTTGCGCGTTGGTTTCAGCGAAGACTTTGGTGGTGCACCTGTAGATCAGAGCATTCGCGAGACCTTCCGCGAGCGCCTGGATATTCTGCGACCTCACGTTAAAGAGTGTCGCGCGGCAGACCTCAATCTGGGGGATATGGACCGCTGTTTCGATATTCTTCGCGCTGAAAGTTTTGGTGTCGCATTTGGCGAAGCGGTTCAGGAAGACCCGGACAGCTTCGGCGCTCACATCAAAGATAACGTCGCACTTGGACACAGCTTGTGTTTGGCCGACCGGGGTTGGGCTCATGCCGAACAGACCCGGATTCTGCGCAAGTTCAACCGGCTGATGGCCGAATTTGATGTGATCGTCCTGCCAACCTCACCGGTATCACCGTTTCAATGGACCCAGTCCCACGCCGCCGAAGTCGACGGACAGAAGATGGATATTTACTATCGCTGGCTGGCGCTCTGCTATCGCGGCTCCTTGGCGGGTGGACCGTCGATCACACTGCCTTGTGGACGCGACGCCGCTGGAATGCCTTTCGGCCTTCAGATGTTGGGGCCTGTACGCGGTGATGACGGGTTACTGGCAGCGGCAAGGGCATTTGAAACCCTCTTCAACAGCACTGCCAAGACAGCGCGCCCTCTTGCCAACATGGAAACCCTTGTCCCCTCGGCAGTGGACCTGCGGTCCATCGTTACGCATCCGCCCGAAGTGACAGCAAAGCCTGTTCCTAATGCGCGCCTTGTGCGCACGGCTGTGTGACATGTGGCTGATCCCCATCATCTTTGTTCTGCTGCTGATCAGCGGCACTGCATTTGCCTATCTGATGGGGGCGGTGTCTGTCGTGACCTTTATCGCAGTCGGCAAAACACAGTTCCTGTCGATCCTGCCACAACGCATTTTCGCCCAGCTTGACGTCTTTGCCTTCATGGCGATGCCGCTGTTTATCCTGACCGCCGAAATCATGAGCCGCGCAGGCGTGACGCGCAGCCTGATCGATTTTGCGATGGCCATCGTGGGCCGATTTCGCGGCGGTTTGGGGCATGTAAACATTCTAACCAGCGTCTTCTTTGCAGGCATCTCGGGCTCTGCCATCGCCGACAGCGCCGCCCTGTCGCGCACGTTCGTGCCGGAAATGAAGGCACGTGGCTATGATCCCTACTATGCAGGCGCCATCACCGCGGCGTCCTCAATGATCGGGCCGATCATCCCGCCATCGATCATCATGATCATCTATGGCGGCCTGACGGGGGCATCTGTCGCAGCTCTGTTCATTGCAGGTGTTGTCCCTGGTCTGATGCTCGCCGCTGCACTCATGATCCTTAACGCCATCATCGCGCATATCAAAGGGCACCCCGGTGGCGCCTCGGCCGATCTGCCGCGATTCCTGCCGAGCCTGCTGAACGCGGCACCTGCATTGTGCCTGCCAGTCGTGATCCTCGGCTCGCTTGTCTTCGGGTTAGCAACACCAACGGAAGGATCGGCAATCGCTGTGTTCTTCGCGCTCATGGCCGGACAATTCTACAAAGGCTTGAACTGGCGAATGATCTTTGACGCGGTGGAAGCCACGGCAAGAATGACCGGCACGATCTTTATCATTCTCGCAGCGATTTCTGTGCTGGGCTATCTGGCAGGGCAATTGGGCTGGTCACAGGCTTTGGCGACGTGGGTCGACTCTTTTGGACTGACTGGCACAAAATACCTGTTCTTCCTCGTGGCCATCTTCCTGATCGCGGGCATGTTCATGGATACACCGGTGGCCTTGACCCTTTTGATCCCGCTATTTGCACCGCAAGCCTTGGAACAGGGCATAAGCCCGATACAACTTGGCATCGTGTTGTGCTTTAACCTATGCGTTGGCCTGATTACGCCACCACTTGGCAAATGCCTTGTGGTCGTATCCGCGTTGACTAACCTCAATTACTGGCGGCTGGCATATGCTGCGCTGCCCTTCATTTTCGTTCAGGTGCTGTTATTGCTGGCGCTGGTCTATTGGCCCGCGATCAGTCTCACGTTGCCGCGCCTGTTCGGATTTTCCGTGAACTAACCAATCCAAAAGGGAGGACGACCCATGAAACTCAAAGCACTTACAATGGCAGCATTGCTTGCGATGGCTACACCTGCGTTGTCAGAGGTGAAAATTGCACTGGACAGTAAGCCGGACCTGGAAACATCAGGCTCGTACAACTGGGCATTTGCCTTTGGCAATGCGCTTAAGGAAGCGGGTATGGACGTACGCGAAATGCCACGCGGGTCCGTAGGAAATGAAGCAGAGAAATTCGATCAGGTCTCTACCGGTTTGCTTGAAATCTCGCTTTCAGATGTGCGCGCTGCGGCGCAGGTGGATCCGTTCATCTATGGAGTCCGCCTGCCATACATCTTTGAAGATATTGCGCATATGGACCGCGCATTGGCTGCGGGTAATGTTTACACCCGCATCAATGAAAATCTCGCGAAACAAGACGCGGTTCTTTTAGCTTTGGCCCCGCTTGGCCCTGCGTCCGGCGTAATCACCACCACACAGGCCGTGCGTTCTCCGGCGGATATGGCCAGCCTGCGGATGCGGGCCTTGGATGATGCGCAGATCGCGATGTATGAAGCTTGGGGCTCCAGCGGGACGATCGTGCCATGGGGAGAAGTCCCTGCCGGTCTGCAAACAGGCGTAATCGACGGCTACCTGAATTCGCCCTTCGTGCCAGTGATGTTCGGTCAAACGGATTTCATCAAAAACTTTGCTGATGCAGATGTGATCTGGCCGTTGCGGGCGGTTATCGCGTCCAAAGACTGGTACGATGGGCTGTCAGATGCGGATCGTGCAAGCGTTGATGCAGCCGTTGAAACCGCAGATGCGGCGGCCCGTGAATGGCTGGCAGCGGCGTCAGTCAACGGACTTCTCGCGCTTGAAGAAAAGGGCGTGACAGTACAGCGCCTGACGCCAGAAGAGCGTGCTGTCTTCCGTGAAGCATCTTTGCCGGTTTATGATTCAGACCTGATGACCGCAGAGGATACCGCCCTGTGGAAGAAACTGTCTGACGACAACCGTTAAACCAACGAGCGGGCCGCGCCTTGCGGCCCGCTTCCTTTCAGGTCGGAGTAGGAAGATGCGCCACCTCATCATAAGCACCAGCGACAGTTTGCATTTGATCATGCGCCGCGTCGCTATCTTTGCCGTTTGTCTGATGTTTGTGACGGTCGTTGTGCAGATCATAGCACGATATGTCTTCTCCTCGCCGCCTGTCTGGACAGAAGACGTCGCCCGCTACGCGATGGTGTGGACGGGACTTCTGGGCGCGACACTGTCGTTCAAAACTCAGTCGGATGCTGTGCTGATGCAAAGTATCTTTCCGGAGCCGCCTCACATTCTGGCGATATTCGCAAAAGCAGTCCAAAGCGCTGCCGTTCTGACCTTCGTCTTACCTGTAATCTACTTCTGCTTCATTGGCTTGAAGGGTGGCTTTGCGAAAGGATATCTTGCCCGGCAATCAGGCCTGACGGCAGATACGCTCGGAATACCAATGGTATGGATTTCTGTGGCGGTCCCTTTGTCCATGATCATCATACTTATTCACCTATTCGCTAGATGGGCAGGCGATGACGTGACTGAAAACTCTACCGCTCAGCTTGACTAAGACACATGTGTTTGAGCATTTGGGCCCTTTGGCTGGGTTCAAGTTGTGTGATGCCCAATGTAGTGGCTGCCTCGTGCTTGGAGCTGTTTTCTGTCGATCGGAAGGACGATCCTCAACCGGTCAAACGAACTCCTTTTTCGATAGGAATTGAATGTCTGCGACGCGCCTCATTTCGAGTCATGCTCCGCACCAACAAGCGGACGGTGCAGGCAAAAACTCCATAGGAGCGACCCTTGATCCGAAAGCCCCAAAGGTCTGAAGGGTTTCGTAGTATGTTAGTTCGACCGCAAATCTTCGCTGCGTTGTGCATGAATGGCCGGTTCTCCCGCTGCGCGCCGAGACGAAATTTCTCGCTCGTTCGGCATATCCCGCGCTGCAAGCGCACGCAGCGTGATAACCGAACTCACAGAATGGGCTCACATCAGTCATCCGCAATCGTGCCGCTGCCATGTGCGGCAGGACGGTCTTTCGCACCTTGGCCGCTCTGACTTAGACGCGGATGTCGGCGTCTTGCGTCGCCTTGGGAGTGATCACCTCCGGCCCGCGCGCGCCCAGGGCCAGCCGCCATTGCGCCGGGGGCGCACCCCGGGCGCGTAGCCGCTCCAGCAGCCAGCCGCGGCGGGCGGCACTGTGGCGAGGGGCCATGTACCAGCGGCTCTCCACCCCCGGCGCGCCGCCGGTGATCTGGCCGTCCCGGTCGGTCTGCGCGGGGGTCAGCATCAGCCCTAGAGGGGCGAACTTGCCCTCCGCCGCGCCGGTCTCGGCGGCTAGATGCAGGCGGCGCACAGGCGTCAGCCCCGGCGGGCCGGGCAGCTCGCACACGACCAGGGGCAGGGCGCCGGCGCGCAGGGCTTCCTCCATCGACCACAGCAAATCCTCCGGCCTGCGGCAGGTCACCGTCAGCACGCGCCCGGGCTCCAGCCCCAGCCCCATCCATTGCGCCATCCCGTCCGGGTAGATCTGGTCGGGAATCCAGCCCGGCCTGATCCACAGGATCGGGCCTTGCGTCTGGCTCGCGGCCCACAGCGCAAAGCCGCGCCGCGCGCCGCCGCAGACCTCGTGCGCGCGGGCGAGCGGCAGCGTGATCTCGCGGTGCAGGCGCAGGGCAGGGACCTCGCGCGCGGGGCGACGTTGAAGCAGCGGGTGAGTCATACGTCGCAATATATATGTTCGCTAAATGTTCTCAAATTGTTTTTCGCCTTGCCCCCGCGGCAGGGCGGCGTAGCTTGCACCTTCAGACGCAATTGAAGGAGCCCGCCCCATGAAGCACGTCCCCCTTGGCCGCACCGACTTGATGGTCTCGCAACTCTGCCTGGGCTCCATGACCTGGGGCGCGCAGACTGACGAGGCGGGCGGGCACGCGCAGATTGATGCGAGCCTCGAGGCCGGCATCAACTTCATCGACACGGCGGAAGCCTATCCGGTCAACCCCATGACGGCCGAGACGGCGGGCGATACAGAGGCCATCATCGGCAATTGGTTTGCCAAGTCCGGCCGCCGGGACGAGGTGGTGCTGGCCACCAAATGCGCAGGCTCCGGCGGGGTATGCCGCGACGGCGCGCCGATCTCGGGCGCGACCGTGCGCGCGGCGGTCGAGGGCTCGCTGAAGCGCCTGCAAACCGACTATATTGACCTCTACCAGCTGCACTGGCCCAACCGCGGCAGCTACATGTTCCGCCAGAACTGGCGCTATGACCCCTCCAGCCAGAACCGGGCAGAGGTCGTGGCCCATATGGAAGACGTGCTGGCCACGCTCAAGGCGTTGGTGGCCGAGGGCAAGCTGCGCCATTTCGGCCTGAGCAACGAGAGCGCCTGGGGCACGATGATGTGGCTCAAGATTGCAGAGGAGATGGGCGCGCCGCGGGTCGAGAGCATCCAGAACGAATACTCCCTGCTCTGCCGCCTCTATGACACCGATCTGGGGGAGCTGAGCCATAACGAGGATGTATCGCTGCTGGCCTTCTCGCCGCTCGCGGCGGGCTACCTGACCGGCAAGTATCAAGGTGGCGCGGTGCCCGAAGGCTCCCGCAAATCGATCAACGAGAAGATGGGCGGGCGCGCGTCGGAGCGGGTGCTGGACGTGACGCAGGCCTATCTCGATCTCGCCGCCAAGCACGGGCTGGACCCGGTCCAGATGTCGCTGGCGTGGTGCTGCCAACGCCCGTTCCCGACCATTCCGATCTTTGGGGCGACGGATATGGACCAACTCCAGCACATCCTTGACGGGCGCGATTTGGTGTTGTCCGACGAGGTTCTGGCCGAGATCGATGCCACACACCGCGCCCACCCGATGCCATATTAGAGGCTCAATTCAGGCAAAAAGAACCGCCAGATCAGACCTGTCATATCGAAGGGGAGGGCAGGCCTCATGCTGATCACATCGAAAGCTGACGGCGTCTTTGCGAAGATCCGAAAGAGTTGGGCGAAGAACTTGCGCCGCACCTCGACCCACGAAGTAATGCGCGTGAGCAAGGCCATTGCGCGCAAGATGCCCGACCTCGACTTGCCCGTCATGCCTGCGCAGGCCCGCACCGCGTTTCGCGATGTGCTGATATATGAAAGGCCGCCGGGGAACGGTTCTGTAGAGCAAACCTTAACCCTCGCCCAGGCGCGCGGATATGTGGCGCATCCTTGCGACTGGGTGCCGTCTGCGATGAGCGACTACCAGTTTCCAGAGCTTTACGTCCCGTGGGCCGTTTGGCTGGCAGAGCAAGGCTACACACCATTCTACATTGGCGTTCCCTTGACGGAGGCGAATTGGGACCGATGGAAACCTGATCCGCGCCGCGCAGCCTTCAGACACCTGCGGCGGCGTGACCGGGCTGCGGGTGACGCGCTGCTGATGGGCCCGGGCGCAAAAGCGCCGGCAGCCGAGCGCCTGGATCTCCTGCGCGAGATTGGAAGCGGCGGGATTTTCTACGGCCTTTATCCTGATGACGTGCCAATTGTGCGGCACATGCTGAATGATCGCTCCGAAAAGGTGCGCGATCTGGCGGCTGAAAAGCTGGCAGAGATGGACGGGCTGGAGACCCGCGCCGACCATGCGCGCGTCCTTGCGCGGCATTTCAAGGTTCAGGGCAGGGGGCCGTCGCCGAAGCTGAACGGCGATGACACCGCGCTCAAGGTTGTTGTCTCGCCCGAGCTTCACGAACCAAACATGATGCGCCACATCCACAGCACGGATCTGGAGACACTGGCAGAAGTTCTTGGCCTTACCCCGATGGAGCTTGTCTGCGCTATTGATCCTGAGAACTTCAAAAGCGATTTCTGGGGCTTTTTGATGCGGACAAGGGACATGAAAATTCGGGCAGCCTACCTGCATCGCTTGGCTGAGGCCGGTCTCGAGACGCCGGGCCGCGCCGTTCCGGATGGAGAAGCGGAGCTCGCGCAGAGGGCGCTTGAGGTCGCCCTTGCGTCGGAATACCCGTCCACGGTTTTCGACACTTTGGGGGACAAGGCCGGCACGCTCGACGTCGCAACGGTCCGGCGCATCAGCCATTTTCGCAGGTTTGCGTCCTCGATCACCGAAGAGCTGGAGACCGGCGGGCTGCCCGTGAACATCCAATATGATCCGCTGCGCATCGTGGCCTTCATTGCCAGCAAGGACGCTGCTGCGGAGCTGTTGCAAGAGGCGCTTGATCTCGGGATGGACCCGGACAACCCGCGCCTGACAATGCTGAAATTCAACCTCGCGCTCTAGCGCTTGCTCGCTCATCGCGACGCCTCGATGGCGCAAACGGGCTTGCCCTGAGCCGCACTTTGGCGTGAGGTGCGCCAAACATCGCTCGATCAGGGGAGGAGCGCGCCAATGCCGCTAGAGATGAACCGCGAGGTGTTTATCACCTGCGCCGTGACGGGCTCCGGCTCGACCCAGGACAAAAGCCCCCATGTGCCGCGCACGCCACAGCAGATCGCCGACAGCGCCATCGCGGCAGCCCGTGCAGGCGCGGCGATGGTCCATTGCCACGTGCGCGACCCCGAGACCGGCGCGCCGTCGCGGTGTCTGAAGCTGTATCGCGAGGTCACCGACCGCATCCGCGACGCAGATGTCGACATGGTGCTGAACCTGACCGCGGGCATGGGGGGCGACATCGTCTTCGGCGCGCCCGACCCACTGCCCACCCAGTCTGGCACCGACATGGTCAGCGCCGAGGAGCGCGTGGCCCATGTGGCCGAATGCCTGCCGGAGATTTGCACGCTCGATTGCGGCACGATGAATTTTGCAGAGGCCGACTACGTCATGACCAACACGCCCGGCATGTTGACCGCCATGGGCACCATGATGACCGAGCTCGGCGTGAAGCCCGAGATCGAAGCGTTTGATACAGGCCATCTGTGGTACGCCAAGCAGCTGGTCAAAGACGGCGTGCTCGACAGCCCTGCGCTGGTGCAGCTCTGCATGGGGGTGCCTTGGGGCGCGCCGGATGATCTCAATACCTTCATGGCGATGGTCAATAACGTGCCCGACGATTGGACCTTTTCGGCCTTCGGGCTGGGGCGGCACCAGATGCCCTATGTGGCGGCTTCGGTACTGGCGGGGGGAAATGTGCGCGTGGGGCTGGAGGACAACCTGATGCTCGACCGCGGGGTGCTAGCAACCAATGCCGACCTCGTCACCCGCTCCGTCGAGATCATCGAACGGCTCGGCGCAAAGGTCATGGGGCCGGACGCGGTGCGCGAGAAGCTGGGGCTGACCAAACGGGCCCCTGCGTGAGGTCGCTTGCGCTGTCTCTTGCCGTGGGGCTTGCCGCCTGCACGCCCGGCCCGCGCTTTGTGCCCGATGGGTATCGGGACCAAAGCGTTGCGATTACGTCTTCGACCCGGTTTGACGCGGCGCGATTTGCGGGGGATTGGGTGATCATCGAGAGTTTCGATCCTTCCCCGCGCGAGGTTTTGGCGGACCGGGTCAGCTTCACGCCAAGCCAGATCGGGTACAGCTACATCGAGAGCTACAGCAAGGCGCCGCCAATTGACCCGGAGCTTGCCGCCACAGTTGAGCTTTCGGCTCCGGCGGAGGCGACGATCGGAGCGTTTGGGCGATTGTCATTCGTCGGCGAGTTCAGCGAGGCCGACCCGATCTGGGTCATCTGGGTGGACAAGGATCACCGCACGGCGGTGCTGGGCACGCCCTCGGGGCGGATGGGGATGATTATCAACCGAACGCCCAGGCTGCGGGCCGACCGGCTGCGCGCGGCGCGTGAGATTTTGGCGTTCAACGGCTATGATCTGACCCAAATCCGAAAGGTCAGCCCGTGACCGTGGTGCTTCTGATCGGGATCGCGGCGGGCGCAGGCATCGCATGGCTGTTCAAAGGCAGCCGTTCGTTGTGGTGGCCCACGCTGGGGTTCGCGGGGATGGGCGTGATCGGCGCGGTGGCGTTCATGGTCGCAATGGAAAGCGCGACGCTGGCGCAGCTGCACAATGGTGAGATGCCGCTCGGCGCGAGCCTTGGGGGCTTGGCCGTGCTGGTGTCGCTCTCGGGGCTCATCGGTATCGCGGTTATGGCACTCCGCCGCCTCGGCGGTGCACGGAAAGGGAGAGACGCATGAGCGTAGCTGCAATCTTGGGCGGGGGCGTGATTGGTGGCGGCTGGGCCGCGCGGTTCCTGCTGATGGGCTGGGACGTGCGGGTGTTCGATCCGGACCCGGAGGCCGAGCGCAAGATCGGCGAGGTGCTCGACAACGCGCGTCGCGCGCTGCCGAGCCTGTCGGACCGAGCGATGCCTGCGGAAGGAGCTTTGAGCTTCCATAGCGACTTGGGCGACGCGGTTGGCCCCGCCGATTGGATTCAGGAAAGCGTGCCGGAGCGCCTGGAGATCAAACATAAGGTTTTTGCCGAGGTGCAGATGGCATGTCGCGCGGATGCGGTCATCGGCTCGTCCACCTCCGGTTTCAAACCGTCGGAGCTGCAGCAGGGTGCGGCGCGCCCGGGGCAGATCGTCGTGGCCCACCCGTTCAATCCGGTCTACCTCTTGCCGCTGATCGAGCTGGTGCCGAGCGCTGCGAATGATGCGGCGCTGATTGCGCGGGCGAAAGATACCCTGACCTCCATCGGGTGCTTCCCGCTCCATGTCCGCAAGGAGATCGACGCCCATATCGCCGACCGTTTCCTCGAAGCCGTCTGGCGCGAGGCACTGTGGCTGGTCAAGGACGGCGTCGCCACCACGGAAGAGATCGACGAGGCGATCCGCATGGGGTTCGGCCTGCGCTGGGCGCAGATGGGCCTGTTCGAGACCTACCGCATCGCGGGCGGCGAGGCGGGGATGGCGCATTTCATCGCGCAGTTCGGGCCGTGTTTGCAGTGGCCATGGACGAAACTGATGGATGTGCCGGAGCTGACGGATGAGCTGATCGACCAGATCGCCAGCCAGTCGAATGCGCAAAGCGGGCAGCACTCGATCCGCGAGCTGGAGCGTATCCGCGACACCAACCTTGTGGCCATGATGCGCGCGCTGAAGGCGCAGGATTGGGGCGCGGGGGCGGTGCTGAACCGGGCCGAGCCGCCTGCGCCAGAGGTCGGTGACATTTCGCAGCCGCTGGTCACCGTCGAGCGTGCGGTGCCGCTCGATTGGACCGACTATAACGGCCATATGAACGAGGCGCGGTATCTGCAAGCCTTTGGCGACGCCACGGACCGCTTCATGGAAATCGTGGGCTGCGATGCCGACTACATCGCGTCGGGCGGAAGCTATTTCACCGCCGAGACCCATATCCGGCATCTCGACGAGGTCCACGCGGGCGCGCGCATCCGGGTCGAGACGCAGGTGCTGCTGGGCGAGGGCAAGAAGATGCATCTGTTCCACCGGATGTTCGAGGCCGAGCGGGAGTTGGCCACGGGCGAGCACATGCTGATCCACGTCTCGCTTGAGACCCGGCGCGCGAGCGTGCCGTCGGACGCGATTGCGACCCGGCTGAGCGAGATCGCGGCGGCACACGCCGCACTGCCCGTACCGGACGGCGCAGGCGCGGCCGTGGGCAAGCGGTGAGGGTGATCATTACAGCGGGCGGGTCCGGGATCGGGTTCGCTATGGGGCAGGCCTTTGCCGCGCAAGGTGCACAGGTCTGGGTGACGGATTTGGACGTGAGCGCCGTGCCGGAGGGCTGGCACGCGACTGCCGTCGATGTATCGGACGAGGCCGGGATGGCGGCGCTGTTTGCCGATCTTGAGACGGAGTGGGGCGGGCTCGACGTGCTGTGTGCCAATGCCGGGGTGGCGGGGCCAACGGCGCTTGTCGAGGACGTTGAACTGGAGGATTGGAAGGCCTGCGTGTCGGTCAATCTGGAAGGCGCGTTTCTGGCGGCGAAATTCGCGGCACCCTTAATGAAGCGGCAGGGGTCGGGCGCGATGGTACTGACCTCGTCCACTGCGGGCATCTACGGCTACCCCAACCGCGCGCCCTATGCGGCGGCGAAGTGGGGGGTGATCGGGCTGATGAAAACCCTTGCGATGGAGCTTGGCCCGTTCGGCATCCGCGCCAACGCGATCTGCCCCGGCGCGGTCGAGGGTGCGCGGATGGAGGGCGTGCTGGAGCGGGAAGCGGCGGCAAAGGGCATGACCCGGGACGCGGTCTATGCGGGCTATGCCAGCGGCACCTCGATGCGGTCTTTTGTCGAGGCGGCGGACGTGGCGAATATGGCGGTTTTCTTAGGCTCTGACGCGGCGCGATTAGTGTCGGGACAGGTGATCGCCGTGGACGGACACACGGAGAACCCGGACCCAAAAGTCTGAGCTTCGTGAGCCAGAAACGGTAACCCATGGGTTACCCGTTCATGATTGATTTACGGAGATTAATGGTCTGCCCGTGCCGAAAGCGGCTGGACTGAGGTGCTTGCCGGTCGGTCTTCATCCACGCTGTTAACCAACATGCGCAAAAACTCGGGGATATCGCGCGATGACATCTCTGCCTCGCGCACCAGCCCGTCGAAATGCGCGGTGATGGCCTGCACCCGCTCGCGGTCTCTGAAGGCAAGGTAGTTCCGCCCAAGATAGATCACTGCCAGAAGCGGCCCGAAAATCGTCACCGGGGCTGAGAAGAGCTTGCGTGCGTCAAAGGCGTGCAGGCGCAGGCTGGGGTATAGTTGGTCATGCAACTCCAGCAGATGCACGAGCTGCGCGCGACGAGTGTCGCGGGGAAGGTCGAAGTAGTACCCGGTTCCGTCGGCGAGGCTGTAGAGCTCGTAGAGCGGCAGCGCGATTTCGTAGTCAGAGCCCGCGCGGCGCATCCAGTTCAGCCGGTCCTCGGACGCGCCGATGGCCTGCGCGGCGGTGCGCCCCAGATGCGGGGTGTATTCCCATTCCAGCATGGGCCGGGTCTTGAGCATGTCGGGCAGAAAGGCGGGCACATGGCGGATCTTGTAACCCGCCGCCTCTTGATGCCACGCAAAGATCTGCTCGTCGATCAGCGCGCGGGGCGCTTCGGTGAAGGTCAGGGCGGATGCCATGATATCCGCTGCGCGCTCGGGTCGATCGGTAAGACCTAGAAGCCAGTCGGCGGACACGCCAAGCACCCGGGCGCATTCGGCTACAACTTGCGCATTTGGAAGCCGTGCGTCCTGGGCCTTTAGCAACTGCGAGATGGTCGATCGGTCCACGGCGACGGCGCGGGCCAGCCCGGACTGGGTCTGGCGTGCCTCCCCCATGGCCTCGGCAAGGCGGAGGCGGAACAGCTCCGCACGGTCTCTTTTGTCCAGAATATCCTGCATTTGGTGAATTAAAACACAGATGCAGATGAATGTGAACCAATCGCTGAATTCCGCCGATGCCTATGCCCGATCTACTCTTCACGCGGGGAAGGGTTCAAAAATGACGAGTAAGACGCGACCAGCGGTGGAGTGGCCCACGGTGGCCTTGTTGCTGGCAACCTACGGGGTGTGGGCGGCGGCGGTGTTCTGGCTGCCGGAATGGTCCTTGCCGGGCGCGGTCGTTTTGGCCGGGCTGGCAATCACGCAGCACGCATCCTTGCAGCATGAGGTGATCCATGGGCACCCGTTCCTAAACCAGCGCCTGAACGCGGGCCTCGTGCGGCCAGCGCTGTCCCTGGTGATCCCGTATGGGCGCTTTCGCGACACGCATCTGGCCCATCACCGGGATGCAAATCTGACCGATCCCTATGATGATCCAGAGACCAATTTCTTATCCGAGGCCACGTGGCGGTGTCTGCCCGAAGTCCTGAAGGCCGTGCTGCGCTTCAACAATACGCTGCTTGGGCGGGTGAGTGTGGGACCGTTGATCGGGTTGGTTTTCTTCTTTGTGAGCGAGGTCCGTGGGTGGAACCGGCGTGCTGCGCGGTCGTGGGCCGCGCATGTTCCGATGGCTTTGGGCGTGGTGGCGCTGGTCGCGGTCTCGCCCATACCGATCTGGGCCTATCTGTGTGCCGTGTATCTAGGGCTGGCACTGCTGAAAATTCGCACGTTTCTCGAACATCGTGCCCACGACATGAGCCGCGCGCGCTCTGTCATTGTCGAGGATCGCGGGCCGCTGGCGCTGCTGTTTCTCAACAATAATTTCCACGCGGTCCACCACATGCATCCGCATGTGGCGTGGTACGATCTGCCCGCCATGTACCGCGCCGGGCGGGACCGGTTCCTCGCGTGCAACGGGGGCTACCGCTACAGCTGCTACGGATCAGTCTTCGCGCGGTATCTGGTCCGGGCGAAGGACCCGGTGGCCCATCCAAACCTGCGGCGCGTCACGGAGAAGGTGGACGCCTGAGCCACGCTGTGCGAGGGCTGAGCCATGGCCCTTTGGATCTACGTCTCCGTCTTCGCAGCGTTCATGCAGAACCTGCGCTTCATGCTGCAAAAGCACCTGAAGGCAACGAAGCTATCCACGGGCGGCGCGACCTTTTCGCGGTTTCTCTTTTCCAGCCCGTTGGTGGCCGCTGGCATCGGGGCATATCTGTGGGCGGGTGACATCGCGGTGCCGTCCTTGTCGCCCACCTTTTTTGCTTACGCCGTCTCCGGCGGCATCGCGCAGATTTTGGCGACCGCCTGCGTGGTCGCGCTGTTTGCAGAGCGCAACTTCGCCGTGGGCATCGTCTTCAAGAAAACGGAAGTTCTGCTGACCGCCCTGATCGGGCTCGTGGTGCTGGGTGAGGGGGTATCCGCATGGGGCGTGGTTGCGATCGCGATCGGCTTTGCGGGTGTCCTTCTGCTGTCGGACCCGCCCAGGGGCGGCGCGCGGCTGTTTAACAAGGCCGCGGGGTTCGGTCTGGGCTCCGGGCTGCTGTTCGGGGTCTCTGCGGTGGGCTACCGGGGCGCTGCGTTGCAGATCGACAGCCCCGATGTGATCGTGCGCGCGGGCGTCAGCCTCGCCGTCGCGACGGCCTTTCAGACTGTGTTGATGGCCGCATGGCTGGCTTGGCGCGACCGCGGGGAGATCACCCGGGTTCTGGCCTCGTGGCGAGTGTCATCGCTGGTCGGCGTCACGTCGATGTGCGGCTCCTTTGGCTGGTTCGTGGCTTTCGCCCTGCAGAACGCAGCCTATGTCAAAGCCGTGGGGCAGGTGGAGTTGGTATTTACTTTCCTCGCCTCCTACTTTGTCTTCAAGGAGCGCAGCACGGGTAAGGAAATCGCGGGCATCGCCCTGATTGTCGTCAGTATTCTTGTGCTTGTGGCCTCGTTCTAGACCTGAAAGACGTCCGCCGCGTCCGGATGGCGACGGCGCCAGGCATTCACGAACGGGCAAAGCGGTACGATCTTGAAGCCGTTGGCGCGCGCGTCGGCCACGAGGTTTTCGGCCAGGCGGCCGCCGAGGCCTTGGCCCTCCAGCTCTTTTGGAACGGCTGTGTGGTCGACGATAATCGTACGCGGTGACAGGATCGAGAATGTCATCTCGGCCTCGCCTTGCGCGGTTTGCAGGGCGTAGCGGCCCTTGCTGCCGGTGACGGTCTTGGTAATCTCATCCATGCCGACAGCGTAGCGATGCGCGGGGCGAACACCAGCCGGAAGGAGCGCCCGCATGGCCTTGAAGATGACCGCCGCCCAGATGGTTGCCGCCGCACGTGCGCGCATCGAAGAGATCGAGACGCCCGACGCCATCGCGCTGGTGGGCGACCCGAGCGTGGTCTTCGTCGATATCCGCGACGTCCGGGAACGGCAACGCACGGGCGCGATCCCCGGGAGTTTTCATTGCCCGCGCGGCATGGCGGAATTCTGGGTCGATCCGGATAGCCCCTATTTCAAGGATATTTTTGCCCGCGAAGACGCGCGTTTCATCTTCCATTGCGCCTCTGGCTGGCGGTCAGCCCTGACTGTGGCCACGTTGCAGGATATGGGGTTCGAGGCGGCGCATCTCCGCGAGGGCTTTTCGACTTGGGAGGCGCAGGGCGGGCCGGTGGACCGTCCGGAATAGCACCGCAGAGCAATTTTCTGCCCTTGCACAAACTATGTGCATCTGTGCGGTTGACCAAAGGACAATTCCGGCCATAATTGAACTATTCAGTTTAGTTTAGATGTGAGCGCCACGTCCCATGGGATTTCAGCCCCGTCTCAATGACCGTCGCCTGTTCGAACGGGTTGGCCCGCGCGCCTCTGCGGGGCTTCCGATGCTGCCGCTCAAGGCGCCGGAGCCGGTCCTTGCGCGCACGAGCCTCGATGGCGTTTTGCGCCTGGAATATTGCGACGCCGGGCCGGGCGGCGTTCCGGCAGAGATCGGCCACGACTATACGATGATCATTCCCGTGCAGGACTGCCCGATCCGCGTCATCTCGGAGGTCGACGGCCAGGTCGAACGGCTGACGCTCAACAGCGGCGATATTGCCTTGGCCCATGTCGGTGCCCTGACAGGCTGGACCTGGCTGGACCCGGCGCAGGTGATCTTGATCCATATCCAGCCAGAGGCGTTTCGCCGGTTCACGGAGACCGAGCTGAAAGTGCTGCTGACCGGCTCCGATCTGGAGGGGCGGATGGTGATCCACGATCCGGATCTGCGCAGCGCCGCGGACCGGATGCGGGCGACGCTGGTGGCCGGCGATATCGGCGCGGATGTGGTCTTTGACGCGCTCGCGCGGGTCTTTCTTGTCCTTCTGGTGCGTCGCTACGGTAAGCGCCAGCAAGTCCAGGCGAGCTTTGGGCCAGAATTCGGCGTGCAGCATTATGCGCGGCTTGTGGAATTCATCGAGGCGCGGCTGGAGAGCAAGCTGACCCCGGCCATGATGGCCGAAGAGCTGGGCATGAGCGAGGCCGCGTTCGCGCGCAAGTTCAAGCTGAAGGTGGGCCAGACCCCGATGCGGTTCGTGAACCAGATGCGGGTCGAGGCCGCGGCCCGGTTTGTGGCCAGTGACACCGGCTCTCTGGCGGAAATCGCGGCGCGCTGCGGCTTTGCCGACCAGGCGCACCTGTCGCGGACCTTCAAGAAGGCCCACGGATGCTCGCCCACAGCCTATCGCGCGCGGGTTGGGGCGCAGTAACGCACATTCATCTTCAGAACAAAATAACGCCCCGGCCTGCTTGGGAGTTCAGGCCGGGGCGCATCAGCGGCGGGGCAGCCATTGGGCCGGGACAGCCCATGAGGGGGAAGGCGCCGCCCCGCCATTCGGGGATCAGTCGTACTTGCCGATATACATCTTCGACAGCTCGGCGCTGGTGAAGTCTTGCGCGTCTACGCCCAAGGCCGCGGCCAGCTGGCGGTCACCGATCGAGATGCCACGGGTCGGGAACTCTTCCGGGCGCATCGTGCGCTCCGCGGGGCTTTCGTTCTCGAAATTAGCCATGGCCTTGTCCATCGCCGCGGGAGAGGCGATCGCACCTGCACCTTGCGCGCCAAAGATTTCGGCCGGGCTTTCATCGGCAAGTGCCGGGGCGGCCAGCAGGGCCAGGCCTGCGGCGGCCATCAGGGAAAAGCGTTTCATCATGTGTACTCCTAGTTTGGTCTATGCGCGGTGCTGTCTGCGCCGCTTGATGACCCCAATCTAGGGATGCCCGCGCCCGGTGCCTTGAACCTGAGCCGCGATGATTTGAACGAGAGCCGCAAAGTGAGGGCAAGGGCACTTTTTCAGGCCGTGCGCTGGCCAGACCTGACCACGATTTTGTGAACGGAACGGCGCAGGACCTAGAAGAAAAACTGCTCGAGATCAGTGATGAAGCTGCTGTGCATCGCGGCGAGCCGATCGGAGGGCTGGCGCTGCGCGAACACCTCCGCGAGCGGGTCCGGCACCTCGATCTCGCTGCCGGAGAGCTGCTGCATGACGTGGTGGCCGCAAAACGGCACGTACACTTCGGAATATCCCCCCTCGTGTGAAAGCATCACGCGCCCGTCGCACAGATCAGCGGCAATCTCCATCACTTGCGCGGTCATCGCACGGAAGGTCTCTGCGGTGGCCAACATTCGGCTGAGCGGATCGACCGCGGCCGCATCAAACCCGCAGGCCACGATAATGACGTCGGGGCGGAACTCCTCCAGCGCGGGGATGACGAGCCGCTCCATCGCTTCGAGGTAAAGCGCGTGACCGCCGCCGGGGGGCAGGGGGATATTCATGTTGTAGCCCTCGCCCGCGCCGACTCCGCGATCCTCGGCGTCACCGGTGTCGAGCGGGTAGTTGCGTTCCTGATGCAGCGAGATCGTCAGCACGTCGTCGCGGTCGTAGAACACCGCCTCGGTCCCGTTGCCGTGGTGCACGTCCCAGTCAAGCACGGCGACCCGGTCGGTCAGCCCATCCGCAAGGGCGGCCTCCACCGCGATGGCGATGTTTGCGAACAGGCAAAAGCCGTTGGGAAAGTCCGGCATGCAGTGATGTCCCGGCGGGCGCGAGAGCGCGTAGGCATTGTCGAGCGTGCCGTCGAGCACCGAAAACAGCGCGTGTTTGGTCAGGCCTGCCGACTGCGCGGCGATCTCGAAACCGCCTTGTGCAAACGGTGTACGCAGGCCGATCTCGCCGCCGCCCGTATCCGACATCTCCTTGAATTTGTGCAAGTAACTCTCGGGATGCACCCGCGCGAGATCCTGCCATGTCGCGGCCTCGGCGCCGCGCATCTGCAATTGCGCGCCAAGCCCGGACACATCGAGCAGAGCTTTCAGCCGACGCTTGCTCTCCGGGCTGTCGGGGAAGCCGTTGGCCATGGGTTGCACGAAGCCGCCCACGGGCAAGGTCAGCGCGTAGTTCCCGCCGGTGTGCCAAAAGCATTTCTCGTCAAAGAAGAAGCCCGTGCGCATCACGCGGGCCGCTCCAGCCGGTAGCTGCCTTCGGGCAGGTTCAGCGCCGCGGCGATGTCATGGGCCTGGCGCAGCGAGAGCGTGATCTTGTGCACCCGGTCGGTATGGGGGTCGAGCTGTTCCAGCGTGACGCAATCCTCGAACGCGTTGATCGTGACATCGCCCTGCAGATGGCTGCCCCCCTCGTCGATCAGGGTGATGACGGTGGCGTCGAACTCGTGCTCGATAGTGAACATGGCGGCTCCCTTGCTTTGGCCCACCGTAGGGCGGGGCCGCGCCAAAATGCAATTGCGCGTGTGCGGGGCTTGGCGCGCGCGCGGCGCGGCGCTACATTCGAGGCCGAACAACAAGAGGTTTCGAGCATGCGCATTCTGTTGCCCGTGATCGCCGCAGCCGCCCTTGGCGCCTGCACGGTCGAGACGACGGACACCCAACCCGCCCAACCGGCGCCGACGCAGACCGCCACGCCGGAGCCGCCGCGCGTCTCGTCGCGCACGGCCGTGGCCAACTTCCGCTCCGTCGTGCGCCAGGTCGAGCCCGTGGCCGAGCGCGAATGCCGCGCCCGCGCGCCCGAGCTGAACTGCGATTTCAAGATCGTGGTCGACGAGCGCACCAACCAACCACCCAATGCCTTCCAGACGCTTGATCGCAACGGCCGGCCCATTCTGGGCTTCACCATCGCGCTGATCGCGGACGCCCGGAACCGCGACGAAATTGCGTTTGTCATGGGCCACGAGGCCGCGCATCACATCGAGAAACACCTCGCCCAGCAGCAGCAATCCGCTGTGGGCGGTGCGATCATCGGCGGCATCATCGCGGCCTCGGTCGGGCTTGATGTCAACACCGGCCAGCGGGTCGGCGGCACCGTGGGCGCGCGGGCCTATTCCAAGCAAAACGAGCTGGAGGCGGATGCGCTGGGCACCGTGATCGCCAAGCGGGCGGGGTATAATCCGGTCCGCGGGGCGCAGTTCTTCACGCGCATCCCCGATCCCGGTGACCGCTTCCTTGGCACCCACCCGCCCAACGCGTCGCGCATCGAGACCGTGCGCCGGGTGAACGCGCAGCTTTGAGCTTTTTCGCCCGGGAGTGGCGGCGGCTGAAGAACCGCTGCATCTGGTCCTGGGCGGGGCTTGTCGCCATCTGGCGGGGTGAGCCGAGTTTTCGCTTCTGGAGCTTTATGAACGCCTGTTCAGCGGCGGTGGCCTTGGTGCTGCCCCTGAGCGCGGAGGGGCGCGCGCTGATCGTGGCTTTGGGCGTGCTGGTGCTGGCTGCGGAGGCGCTGAATACAGGGATCGAGGCCGCGGTGGACCATACCTCGTCAGAGCGTTCCGACCTTGCCCGCTACGCCAAGGACGCCGCGAGCGCGGGGGTGGCGCTGACGGCCGTTGCGGCGGGGCTGGCTTGGGTGTTCCTGATCGCGGGGGTCGTGGCAGGGTCTCCCGCCTGAGCGAACAGGCGGGAAACATTTTTTGTTTTCAGTGTCTTTTCGTGCGACGGCTCAGGCGTGGGCCGCTGCATGCTCCCAGTCTGCGATGACCTCGAAGCTTTGCGGATGGGGCTGCTCCACCAGGAATTCAGAGAACTCCGCCCAGAGGGCCTTGATCTTGGCCTGAGTCTCCTCGGAGACTTCGGAAAGGGTGGTGGTGGAGACGACATAGCCCGTGCCCGTCTCGTCGTTCATGACGTTCAGGAACTGCTGCTGTCCCGGCAAGGCGAGGATCTTTTTCTTCAATCCCTTCATGACCTTGATGGCGGCGGCCTTGCTGCCGGGCTTCATTTTGTAAGGCGTAATTCGAGCATACATGATGCTTTCCTTTCAATAACACAGGACTTTTCAAGGAACGTCTGCCCGGCCGAACAGATCGGCAGGACGGACAATGATAACATAATTCGGCGCAAATTGCACCGACGGGTCCGAGGGGTGGGGTATGGGGCCGTAGCCGCTCTCTGCATGTCTTCGCTGGGCGGTTAACGCGCCGTGCGCAGGGGATGCGGGCGCGGCAACGGCCATGGCCCGGGCCGCGTGGTTAACGCCTTGTTTGGTTGGGTTTTGCGGGGTCGGATCGCTGTCGGCTTCGCGTCGGACTTCCGTCGGGCTTTGGTCTGGCAAAGCCTACGTTTTGGAGAGTGTTAACGCAGCGTGCGGTGGGAAAGGTTAGCAGGGGGATGGGTGAGGATCACCCATCCTACGGGTTTGAAGTCCGCAGTGCGGAGTGAGGCGGAAACTCGGCAAACGTTCTTCAACAACGGTCTTACTGCTCGTGATCGACTGCGAGACACTACTTGGTAAAAAAAACCAAGAGCGCCTTTAAGCTGTTCCGGTTATGTCTCTTGGACACGTCACAGGTAGACTGTTTCTCTTCTTCAAGAGCCATATGAACAGCGCACCTTCTGCGACCGCCATCGTCACCATGATTAGTACCAAGGCGTATTCAGGCAATTGGATATCGATGAAGAAGACTGCGTAAGTGAGGGAGGCGATAATAAGCAAAACACCAAAGAGTCTTGGGATATATCCCGAAACAAAAATCACATAGCCCAGCAGAAAGATATGGGATGCGAAGAAAATATAGCCCACGTCCTTGATGGCTGCATAATCATAGACGTCGATCATCTGAAAAAGCAGCGCGAAAACTCCGATCATCAATGCGCCCGCATATAGCAATCGGAGCGCACCAATCAGTGCTGCAAGCCTCCTATTTGCAGGTTTGAGAACAACATAGAGACCAAGTCCAATGATGGAGTCTAGTATCAGTACGGCCAGGTAACCGATCGAGGCGAACACGAGCATTTTGGGACTCGCCTCAATGTCGTGTGCCAAAGCAGATGTATCTCCAGGCACAACGAAATTGGCGAGTAGGACGTCATCAACCAGAGTTACGATAAAAACTGATATCAAGAACGCAATACCAACACCCATCGCCGCCGTTTTGGCGGACGTCGCAGGAGCGAAGCTATTTGATATTTGCCGTCCCATTCAAACGTTACGCTCTGATGGTATCATTCTGACAGAATGCGATTTCCCGTTTCGCAGGATTGATTTCTGTCAAATCTGGCGACTGGGGAACATGTCGGCTTTGTCGGAAACGCCGTAAATGCGAAATTTCTCAAGTGTTAGGACGGGCGCGTGGCAGGCCGTCATTGGCTCCAAGAAAACGGCCCCGGGGCTCCGCCCGTTAATCGCGGAAATGATCCCCCGGATCATTTCTCTTTCGCCCCCGGGGCTCCGCCCGTCGAATGACCGAAACGATCCCCCGGATCGTTTCCTAGGAAGTCATCCGACCCCACAAGTCATATTCTCCGGCCTCGTCCACCTCGACCTCGACCATATCCCCCGGCTTCAACCCCTCGAACCCTTCGTCGATGAACAGGTTGCCGTCGATCTCTGGGGCGTCGGCGGTGGTGCGGCAGGTGGCGCCGTCGGCCTCGATGCTGTCGACCAGAACCGTCATCCGGGTGCCGAGTTTCGCCGCCAGCTTGGCCTCGGATATGGCCTGAGCTTTCTCCATGAAGCGGTCCCAGCGGTCCTGTTTGACCTCGGCCGCGACGTGGTCGGGCAGGGCGTTGGAGCGCGCGCCATCGACGTTTTCGTACTGGAAGCATCCGACGCGGTCGAGCTGGGCCTCGTCGAGCCAATCGAGCAGGTGCTGGAACTCGGCCTCGGTCTCGCCGGGGTAGCCGACGATGAAGGTGGAGCGCAGGGTGATATCGGGGCAGTCCGCGCGCCAGGCGCGGATTTCGTCGAGCGTGCGGGAGGCCGCGGCGGGGCGGGCCATGCGTCGCAGCACATCCGGGTGGGCGTGCTGGAAGGGGATGTCGAGATAGGGGAGGACCGCGTTGCCGGAATCGGCCATCAGCGGGATCAGCTCGCGCACATGGGGGTAGGGGTAGACGTAGTGCAGCCGCACCCACAGCTCGTCTTGCGAGGCGATCTGGCCGAGGGCGCGGGCGAGGTCGAGGATCGGCGCCTTGGCCTCGCGGTCCTTCCAGTCGGTGCCATAGGCGGAGGTGTCCTGGCTGATGATCAGCAGCTCGCGGGTGCCGGCCTCTGCCAGCTTCTCGGCCTCGCGGAGCACCGCCTTTTGCGGGCGGGAGGCGAGCCTGCCGCGCATGTCGGGGATGATGCAGAACTTGCATTTGTGGTTACAGCCCTCGGAGATCTTGAGGTAGCTGTAATGGCGCGGCGTCAGGCTTACGCCGGTGGCGGGCAGCAGATCGATGAACGGATCGGGGCTGGGCGGCACGGCCTTGTGGACGGCGTCGAGCACCTGCTCGTACTGGTGCGGGCCGGTGACGGCCAGAACGGAGGGATGGGTGCCGCGAATGTAGTCCTCCTCCGCGCCGAGGCAGCCGGTGACGATCACGCGGCCGTTCTCGGTCAGCGCCTCGCCGATGGCGTCGAGGCTCTCGGCCTTGGCGCTGTCGAGGAAGCCGCAGGTGTTGACGATCACGGCTTCGGCGCCCTCGTAGTCGGGCGAAATCGCGTAGCCCTCGGCCCTGAGCCGGGTCAGGATGCGCTCGCTGTCGACGAGGGCCTTGGGGCAGCCGAGGCTGACCATGCCGATCCGGGGCTGGTTGGTGTCGTCGCGCGGAACGGTGGCGCGGGCGAGATCAGGGCGCAGGTCAGGGGGATTTTGGGACATGTGCGTGGTCTCCACCGTCAAAAAGGCCAAATTCCCTGTGATTTTTCTGATCATTGAGGGCGTGTGCCACAACTATGCCGTTTTTCGCGGCTACGGAACCTCAATCAATGGTTAACGGTGCGACATGAAACCCGTCCTTCTCTCCCTCGCCTTGTTGGCGGCCAGCGGCGCGCAGGCGTCGATCATCACCTTCGAAGACGTGGCCTCCGGAGCGGTTGTCACGCGGGCCGTGTCGACGGACGGGCTGATCGGGGCCAGTGTTTCCGCGTCTGGCGGGGACGGCACGGCGCGGGCCTTTGACACGAACGATGCCGTGTACGAGGCTGACCTTACGGCACCATTCCTGAAGGATGGCACGACGAAGGGGGCACGGAGCCCCGGCAACGTGCTTGTGGTGCAGGAGGACAAAGCTCTGGCCGATGGCTTGCCCGACCCGAGTAGCGCGGGCGGCGCGATCACCTTCCTGTTTGACGCGGCGGTGAGTTTCCTGGGCTTCGAGCTATTTGACGATGTGAAAGTCACGATCACGGCGGATACCGGGGCCTCGCTGAACCGCACCGTGCGCCAGAATGGCAAGTACAAGAAATTCCGCTTCGACAAGAATGGCGCGAACCCGTTCGAGCGGGTCCAGAGCCTGACGTTCGATTTCAACGGCGGCTCCGGCGCGATCGACCGTCTGCGTTTCGCGCAGGCACCTCGCGTCGAGGATGATCTGCAGCCTGTACCCGTGCCCGCCGGGCTGCCGCTGCTGCTGGCCGGGCTCGCTGGCCTTGCGCTGCTGAGACGCTGGGGGCGCTGAGCGGTCGTGAACCGGATCGCTGCCACTAGTGATCTCTTGATTGCCGCCGAATTATTGATCGGGTCGACAGCGTTCCGGTTGGAATCAAGAAGCGTCTTGTTCTGCTTCTTCCGAGATGCTTGAAATTGATACGTCGGCGCTTTCATGTCTGTCGGCTTTGATCTTCGGCGCGCTCTTTCTCCAAGCAACAAGATTTTGCCCAATATCCCGATAGAACCGAGGTACGACTTCTTCTAGATCGGCGATAAAGTTGGCCTGTTGCGTGAACCGCGCACCCAGCCGTTTCGAGAAAAACAAATGAAACGACAAGACTTGTTGACCTGTTTTCCCATCGTCGATGAGATCCGGATTTTCGAGTAAAGTTGCGCAATCGAATTGGGTCGGTTCACTTCTTCCAGGCCAGTTGCAACGGATCGAAACACCTTCCGGAAGGTGTTTGGGTAACTGTCTGAGTAGCCAATTCAATCGTGCCTTCGAGGATTTTCTGTCTTCAGGGGCCTTTAGGGTCATCCCAACATCGACGGTCCTTCTTGATAGGTCAGCAGATATTTCTAACGGAGCTGCAGCGTCAGGAATATCAACGAGCAGAAATAGGGAATTGCTTTCGCGTAGGTTGGCAAGCTCGTCTTTCTGACGAAGGAGAGGGTCTAGCTTGTGCTTTTTTGGCATCCTCTCCTGAACGTGGGTCTCCGTAAGCCGTGTCAGAATTAGGGACAGGTCCTTCGTTTCTTGATGCCATGCTTCAATGACTGTCTGTGCATCTGAGGACTTGGCAGGAATTTTTCCACCTGCAGAGACCAAGCGGTTCAATTCAGTCCACTCAGGAGGCATTCGGTCGAACCCTTTGACACCAGCACTGTCATCGCTGAGGAACCGTCTCAGTTCGTTGAGTAAGAGCGCCTGATCGCTATCCGCAATCTCCTCGTTCGCGAGTAACAAATCCACATTTGTCAGGATGAACATCCATGACCAGTGAAAGGCTGGTATCTTTGATCTGCTCTTTCGGATTTCAGGTAATGGGTGGTTTTGTGGGGCAGATGCGAACTCGTTTGAGATCGTGATGACCGCGTCGCAGTCGTTTTCCTTAGCGATAATGCGATATTTCTCGACCTGTTCGATGCCGAGAGTTGAATTCCCGACTTTGGCTTCCACCAATGCTCGCCACTCGCGCGTTCCATTTCTCACAACGATGAGTCCATCAGGTCTATCGTTCGTTTTTGTAGGGTCCGATTTGAAGACAACCTCAGTATAGCACTCAATTGCTGACCTCTTTCCCAGTCGAACACCGAGGGAGCCGAGTAACTCGCGTCCGAACTCGTCTACGCGCGATAAACAAGATAAGACTATCGAAGTTGTCCTTCCTTCTTTTGACGTTGTTGCAAGAACAGGAAAAAGGCGGGCGATCTCGCCCTGCTTCAAGTATTCTGGACGCATAAATTTCTGCCTATAGTGTAAGAATTTAAGTAGTTTGAACTGATTTTGAGATGCAAAGCAACTTTTGCGAATTCTGGAGCCAACTCAAGACAGTCTTCGGGTACACTGCACTTTTCTTCCTCGGCCTCAGGCTCAGCCTCGGGCTGCGGCAGCGGTTTCAGTTGCGGTGGTCGGTCGATGGGTGAACTCACCCATCCTACGAGTTGTGCAACCGGGTGTGGCGGCCTAGGCTGGGGGAAATCCCATCAGAGGAGCAGGCCGGATGCGGTGGATTATCAGGATCGTCGTGACGCTCGTCACCCTTGTCATGCTGGCGGTCGGGGCCTTGCTTTTGATCCCGTCCGACCGGATCGCGCGGATTGCGGAAGCGCAGTTTGAAGAGAACACGGGCCGGGCGCTCAGCATCGCAGGCGAAGTGCGCCCACAGATATTCCCGCGGCTGGGCGTCTCTCTGGAAGACGTGGCGATCTCCAACGCGGAATGGTCGACGCAGGGGCCGCTGCTGGAAGCGGCCTCGATGGAGATGGGGGTCACGCTGTCCTCGCTGATCGGTGGCGAGATCGTGGTCGAGGCCTTCGACATCCAATCCCCGGTGATCCGGCTGGAGCGCAACCGCGACGGCGTGGCGAATTGGGACTTTATCACCGAGCTGGGCAGCGCCGAGGAGGACGACAGCGGCGGTGGCACGCCCGATCTGTCCCTGCCGCTGGCGCAGATCACCGATGGTTCGGTCAGCTACCGCGACGCCGTCTCCGGCACGCAGGAGCAGATCACGGCGCTGGACGCGACGCTGGAGCTCGCAGATATCAAGGGCGCGGGGGTCGTGGCGGTCTCGGCGCTTTACAAAGGGCAGCCCGTCTCGATCAACGGTACAATCAACGGGGTGCAGCAGCTTCTGGATGGCGGCGTACAAGGGGTCGATCTTGCGCTGAGCGCGGGGGGCAACTCGGCCAAATTTCAAGGCAGCGCAGGCATGGACCCGGTGCAGGCCAAGGGCACCCTGAGCGCCCAGATCACCGACCAGCCCGCGTTGTTCGCGCTTGGCGGCCAGACGGCCCCGCGCATCCCGGTGGGCCTGGGACAGCGGGTGTCAGCGGCCGGTGAGTTGACCCTGACGCCCGACAACAAGGTGTTCTTGCGCGGCGCGACGCTTGATCTGGACCAGAACCGCTTCACCGGCGATCTGGACGTGGCCCTTGGCGGCGACAAACCCCTTGTGACCGCGCGGCTTTCGGGGGGCGATATCGACTTTTCGTCGATGAGCACCGATGAGACCAGCGGCGACGGTGCGGCCAATGCGGGCGCGGGCGGCTGGTCGGACAACCGCATCGACGTCTCCGGCCTGTCGGGCGTGGACGGGCAATTCTCGCTGAAAGTGAACAGCCTCGATCTGGGCTCGATCCAGCTGGCGCGCACGGATATCGCGGGCGATCTGGACCGCGCGCGGCTGGTGCTGAGCCTTGGGGAAGTGGGTGTGTTTGACGGTGTCGTTTCGGGGCAGTTCGTGGTCAATGGCCGCGGCGGGCTGTCGGTGGGCGGCGACCTGCAGGCATCCAGCGTGGCGATGCAGCGCGTACTGCGCGACTTTGCCGGGTTCGAGCGGCTGGTGGGCGATGCCGGGCTGTCGCTGAAGTTCCTGGGCGTCGGCAACACGATGAACGAGATCATGAACTCGCTGAGCGGCTCGGGGCGTATGACCGTGGGGTCCGGCGAGCTGCTGGGTCTCGACATCGCGGGGATGATCCGCAATCTGGACGCGTCGTTCGAGGGTGAGGGCTCGAAGACCGTGTTCGACGCGATCACCGCGAGCTTCACGATGGATGGCGGCATCTTGCGGAATGACGATCTGAACTTCGTGGCGGAGTTGCTGACGGCGACCGGGCGCGGCTCGCTCGATCTGGGAGGGCAGACGATAGATTACCGGGTTGAGCCGGTGGCGCTGGCGGGGCGGCTGGCCGATGGCATCCGCGTGCCGGTGATCATCGAAGGGCCGTGGTCGAACATCCGCTTCCGCCCCGACCTCAAGGCGCTGGTGGACCCGCTGCTGGAGGCCGAGAAAGAGAAGTTGAAAGCACAGGCCAAGGCCAAGGAGGCGGAGCTGAAGGCCGCCGCCGAAGCCAAGGTGCAGGAGAAACTGCGCGAGGAGCTTGGCGTCGAGCGGCGGGACGGCCAGAGCGTCGAGGACGCGCTGAAGGAAGGGCTTGAGAACAAAGCCCGCGATGCGTTGCGGGGGCTGTTGGGCGGGAACTGACGTCGTAGCGACGGGTCTCGGCGGCCCAAGAGTCTTGACATCATGTGGTCTGCGTAACGGCCCTTGAGACGGGGCGTTCACGGGACTGGAGTGAGCTGGATTCTGAGCTTCTCAGATCAAGGCAGGGTTTTGCTTGGGTTCAGCACAGACTGTGCGCGGTCGGATCAACCTAACGGCGGCGGTCGCGGCGGGACGACATGGGCTGGAAGGCGACGCCGACATGGGCCTCGCAATAGGGCTTCCCGGCCTGTGCCGGCAGGCCGCAGAACCAGAAATCATCCGTCGCCGGGTCGCCCACGGGCCATTTGCAGGTCTTCTCCGTCAGCTCCATGACGGAGAGGCGCTTGGCCTTCTTTTCGACCTCGCGCACGGAGGCGAGCGCCTCTGGGCTGATCTCGTTGGCGGAGGGCTGCGGGGGCAAGGGCTGGCCTGCGGTCACCACCAGCTTTGGGCGTCCGATGGGCTTGTTGGCGGGCACGGAGGTTGCGGGCTTGGCCTCGGGCTCCGCCGTCTTGGGCTTCTCCGCGACCCTTGGCTTGGCGGCGGGCTTGGCCTTGGCGGCGGGTGCAGACTTCGCGGGCGAGGCCCCGCCGGAGCGGTTCGACAGGCCGAGGCGATGTACTTTGCCGATCACCGCGTTGCGGGTGACCCCGCCCAGCTCCTTGGCGATCTGGGAGGCGGATTTGCCCTCGCCCCACATCTTCTTCAGCACTTCGACGCGATCATCGGTCCAGGACATCTTTGCGGCCTCTCTCAAACGGCACACCGCCCCCGAAGGAGCGGCGGAAAATCATCTTGGGGAAAATAGGGCTGATGGCGGCGGGATACAAGCAAGTAGGGCGCGCGCTGAGGGCTTTGGGGCGAAGGGACCCGGTGCGTGGCTTTCGCGCCATGCCGTCGCCACGCCGATCATGGCAGAGAAACTGATTTGCCCGCAATTCTGACCCACCGGCGGCACTGCAAGAAATTTCTAGACAGGGGCGGGGCCGCGCCTTAGACGGGCTGGCATGATCACCGCCGTCCACACCACCAGCCGACGCCGACGCTTCTCGTAAGCGACCGATCCCCCTTGTGCGGGCTGCGCATGCCATTCCCAAATTGACTTGATCCGGAACATCCACAACACTCGGATTTCCCACGCGTAAAGGACCACACGCAATGATACCTGCCGTTATGCCGACCTATTCCCGGGCGCCCATGAGCTTTGAAAGCGGGGAGGGCAGCTGGCTGGTTGACCGTGACGGGACCCGATATCTGGACATCGGCGGTGGCATCGCGGTGACGGCGCTGGGCCACGCGCATCCAAAGCTTGTGGAGGTGCTGGCGGAGCAAGCCGGCAAGCTGTGGCACACGTCGAACCTGTACCATGTGCCCCAGCAAGAGGCGCTGGCCGAGAAGCTGCGCGACGCGACCTTCGCGGACACCATGTTCTTCACCAACTCCGGCAACGAGGCGATGGAGATGGCGATCAAGATGGTGCGCAAATACTGGTTCGAGAAGGGCCAGCCAGATCGCACCAAGATTATCACCTTCACGGGCTCCTTCCATGGGCGCTCGATCGCCAATATCTCGGCTGCCGCGTCGGAGAAGCTGACCCAGGGGTTCGGCCCGCTGCTTGAGGGGTTCGTGAACCTCGAAGCCGGAGATCACGACGCGCTTCAGGCCGCTTTGGACGACACCGTCGCGGGCGTCATCGTCGAGCCAGTGCAGGGCGAAGGCGGGATCATCCCGCTGCCGGATGCCTGCCTGAAAGGGCTGCGCGACATGTGCGACAGCACCGGCGCGCTGCTGGTCTTTGACGAAATTCAATGCGGGGTGGGCCGTACGGGCAAGCTGTTTGCCCATGAATGGGCGGGCGTGACGCCTGACATCATGGCAGTGGCGAAAGGCATCGGCAACGGCTTCCCGCTGGGCGCCTGTCTGGCCACGGAAGATGCTGCGAGCGGCATGGGCGCGGGCTCCCACGGGTCGACCTATGGTGGCAATCCGCTGGCCTGCGCCGTGGGCTCTGCGGTGATGGACCTGGTCAATGACGACGCGTTCCTGGGCGAGGTGAACCGCAAGGCGGGGCTGATGCGCCAGAAGCTCGAAGGGCTGGTGGCCTCGCACCCCGACATCTTCGAGCTGGTGCGCGGTGCGGGGCTGATGCTGGGCATCAAGTGCAAGGTGCCGAACGCGGATGTGGTCAATGCAGGCTACGCCCAGCATCTGCTGACCGTGCCGGGCGGCGACAACGTGGTGCGGGTGCTGCCCGCGCTCAACATCTCGGACGATGACATCGCCGAGGCCGTGGCCCGGCTGGACCGCGCCGCTACTGCGCTGGAGGCCGCGTGATGAAGCATTTTCTGGATATCCACAAAACCCAGCCGGGCGAGCTGCGGCGGATCATAGACACGGCCAAGCTGGTCAAGGATGCCCGCGCCGGGCGGCCCAAGGGCGCGCTGGACGACGAGCAGCCGTTGAAGGACCACATGGTCGCGCTGATCTTCGAGAAGCCGTCGACCCGGACCCGTGTCTCGTTTGATGTGGGCGTGCGCCAGATGGGCGGGCAGACCATGGTGCTGTCGGGCACCGACATGCAGCTAGGCCATGGCGAGACGATTGCCGACACGGCGCGTGTGCTCTCGCGCTACGTGGACCTGATCATGATGCGCACGTTTGAGGAAGACACGCTGCTCGAGATGGCCGAATACGCGACCGTGCCGGTAATCAACGGGCTGACAAACCGCACGCATCCCTGCCAGATCATGGCCGATATCCTAACCTTCGAGGAACATAACGGTCCCATCGCGGGCAAGAAGGTGGTCTGGACCGGCGACGGCAACAACGTATTCGCCAGCTTCGCCCATGCGGCGACGCAGTTTGACTTCGATCTGGTTTTTTCAGGGCCGGAGCCACTGGACCCGGAAGAGGCCCTTGCGGGCCGCTACACGATCGAGCGTGATCCGGCGAAGGCGGTGGACGGGGCCGATCTGGTTGTCACCGACACCTGGGTGTCGATGCATGATCCGCAGTCGGCGCGGGAGCGGCGGCACAACCAGCTGCGCGGCTATCAGGTCAACAAGGCGTTGATGGATCAGGCGAAGCCGGACGCGCTGTTCATGCATTGCCTGCCCGCCCACCGCGATGACGAGGCCACGTCCGAGGTCATGGACGGCCCGAACTCGGTCATTTTCGACGAGGCGGAGAATCGCTTGCACGCGCAGAAGGCGATAATGCGCTGGTGTTTGGAGGGCTAAGCGCCCACTTCTGGAATATAAGTTGCTGATTCGTGGTTATGCGCTATCCTTCCCCAAAGGGAGAGACGTCTGATTCACAAGCGTTTGCGCGCGAGAGCTAGGTCGTCACTATGTTAGCGAATAAACATCCACAGGAGGCCACACGTTTGGAGAGCCTCCGAGGGTATGGCACTCGGGAGACGATCCCGGGTGAGGTTTATAACGAGCTGGTGAACCTTGCAGCGCAGATCTGCGAGACGCCGATTGCGCTTATGAGCCTTGTCGAAGAGCACGAGCAGTGGTTCGCCGCGAAAACTGGCGTTTCGATCTCGTCGACCCCCTTGTCCGAGTCCGTCTGCTCCCATGCCATTCTGGATGAAGGCCTGTGCGAGATACCCGATACGCTCGATGATCCGCGCACATTCGCCAATCGTCTGTGCCACGATGAGACCGAAATGAGGTTCTACGCGGGAGTGCCGCTGATCACCGCCACGGGGATGCCACTGGGCACCCTGTGTGTGATCGATACCAAGCCGCGCGAGTTGAACAGCCTGCAGCGCAAGACGCTGGAGGTGCTCGCGCGTCAGGTGATGGCACAGATGGAGCTGCGAAAGAGCCTCTATCTGGCCGATGTTTTGCGCCGGGAGATGGATCATCGGGTGAAGAACTCGCTGACCATGGTTGCGTCACTGGTGCGGCTGTATCGCCGCACCGCCTCTACGGGAGAGGCGTCCGTGACAGCGTTTGATGCGATCGAGCGGCGGGTGTCGGCCATCGCGAGCCTGCACCGGGAACTTCACAGCACGTCCCAAGAGGAACGCGTGCCGTTCCAGCGCTTCCTTGAGCGGGTCGTGGCGCATTTGCGCGAAGAATGCCAAGCGGGCGTCTACCTGACAGTCGACAGCGACGAAGGCATGGTCGAAAGTGGGCAGGCCGCGGCGGTCGGCTCGGTCGTGTCGGAATTCGTCGCCAACTCGCTCAAACACGGCTTCCCTGAAGGCCGCGGCGGGATCGTGCATGTGATGGCCCGCCTCGACGAGCACGGGCTGCGCCGTCTGGTCTGCATGGACAATGGTGTGGGCTGTGACGGGCGACGCGAACAGCAGACCGATGCGGAAGCCCTGGGCGAGCAGCTGATGGAGGCCGCCGCCGAGCAATCCAATCTGCACCTTGAAAAGTCCCTCACTTCCAGTGGATGCTATCTGCAACTGACCCGGCGCGAACACGCCACGCCTGCGCAGACCGTAGAAATCGCGTAGCGCCGCCGCCGCATCCGCGGGTCTTGCGAAAGGCCCATAAGGAGGAGCGGCGCGATGATCGAAGAACCCAAAAGCCTCAGGATCGGCCCGGATGTGGGCCGCCGCCCGTCGCCCGCGCAGGTCGCGGCCTTCCAAGGCGTGCCGACCGGATTTGTCGTTGACGCGATGAGCGGGGCAGGGGCGATGGCGCACCAGATTGCGCCGCTCACAAGTGAGATGCCTGCGGTCGCTGGCCCTGCCTTGACGGCGGACAACCGACCCTCAGACTTGTTGGCGACCCTGGGTGCCTTGCGGTCCATTCAGGAGGGTGATGTCCTGATCGCCTCCGCCCAAGGATGGCAAGGCTGCGCGGCGGCGGGGGACCGGGTATGCGGCATGGCGCGCAACTCAGGCGCGGCGGCCTTGGTCACGGACGGGCCCGTGCGCGATCTGGCGGGTATTGTCGAAGTCGGTCTGCCGGTCTGGTGTACCGGGCTGAACCCCGGCTCGCCCTTTGCCACGGGGCCGGGCCAGATCGGCGTGCGTGTTGTGGTGGGCGGCCAACCGGTCGAGACCGGCGACATGGTGGTGGCGGACAGCGATGGGGTCGTGGTCGTGCCCTTCGCGCAATTGGATGCGGTGATCGCGCGTCTGCCAGAGATCGCCCGGATGGAGGGCGAGCTGGATACGGAGGTGCGCGATGGGCTCCGCCTGCCTGATCCGATCGCAGAGATACTGGATGGGGAACGAACGGAAGTCTTGTGAGAGTTTGGTCTCGGCGGACGCGTCTCTCGAAGAGAACGCGCCCGCCAGACAGAAACAGGGCCGCCCATGGCTGACCATAAGCGGCCCTGCCTGCCTCCCTGCTGTGCAGTGGAGTACAGCTATATAACTAACGGGTTTGCGGCTTTGTTCCTAGACACATCCGCGCACTTCACTTGCGCATCTGTGCCTGACGTTTTGTTCACGGAAACTGACGGGGGCGTGATCTGGTGATCCCAAATCCCGCCCCTGCGTAACCCTTAGCACATGCCAAGAGCATGGTTGCAAAAGGGAAGTAAGAATCATGAAAACCATCTTCAAGACAATGGCCGTCGTTTCCGCACTGAGCGCGAGCGCCGCCTCTGCCAACACCATCGTGGACATCGCCGCGGGCGACGAGCGGTTCTCGACCCTCGTGGCGGCGGTGGGGGCAGCTGGCCTTGCCGAAACGCTGTCCGGCCCGGGTCCGTTCACCGTCTTTGCGCCGGTCAACGACGCCTTCGCAGCCTTGCCCGACGGCACGGTGGACACGCTGCTGAAGCCGGAAAATAAGGCGCAGCTGACAGACGTGCTGCTGTACCATGTTGACGATCGCAACCTGACGGCTGAGCAGATCCCCGGCGGGTCGAACTACTTCAAGCCGATCCTCGCGTCCCAGCGTCTGTGCATCACCAAAGGCGCAAGCGGCGTGTCGATTGCGGATGGCACCGGTGAGAGCGCCAATGTGGTCATCGCGAACATCAAGGCGGATAACGGCGTGATCCATGTGATCGACAAGGTGCTGCTGCCCGGCACGCGCCCGGCTTGCCACTGATCTGAATACTTGACCAATTCCCGCCGGGGTTACGCCCGGCGGGAGCAGTTTTGGGGGACTAAGCTGTTAGGGCTTGCATGTTCGGCGTGGCTATTTCGGTGTCATGATGATGCAGGTGGTCGAGCCGGTCGCATAGAGCTTGCCATCTTCGACCCCGACGATCTGACCTGTCGCGACACCGGTCGAGCGGCCCGCATGATCGACCGTTCCGATGCAGTCGACCAGTGTGCCGGACGGGATCGCCTTGATGATATTTACCTTATATTCCAGCGTCGTGTAGACCGAGCCCTGCGGCACGCGGGTCATGATCGCGCAGGCCATCGCGCTGTCGAGCAGGGTTCCGTACCAGCCACCGTGGATGGTTCCCACGGGGTTCATGTGATGAAAGCCGGGCGCTCCGCGAAAGACGACGCAGTCACGCTCGACGCTGTGCAATTTGTAGTCGAGACCTTGCGCGATTGGGGCCAGAGGGATTTCGCCGGCAAGGATGGCCTGCATGAACTCCAGCCCTGACATCGACAGGGTTTTCGCCCGATCGGGAAGCTCATTTGGCGAGGTGGCGAAGAATTGCTCTGACATGTGCCGCTCCTTTTCGGGCGACGTTATGAGAGCGACTTCGGCGGTGCAACCACGTCAGGCGACGTCAGGCGACCTGTGCGAGCTCCATTTTCGGGGTGATGCCAAGCGCCGCGCAGATGTCGCGGGTCAGCTCGGGGCGGTTGAGCGTGTAGAAGTGAAGATGGTTAACGCCACCTTCCACCAGATCAGAGCACAGCTCGGTGATCACCGCCTGGGCGAGCAGGTCGTGGCGGTCGTCGCGGATCGCCGCCTCAAACGCCTCGTCCAGCCAGGCAGGCACAGTCGTTCCGCACCGCTTTGCGAAGGAGCGCGCCTTGGACCAGTCCTCGATCGGCAGGATGCCGGGCAGGATGGGCTTGTCGATCCCGGCCTTTTCGCAGGCGTCGCGGAAGCGGAAGAAGGTGTCCGCCTCGAAGAAGAATTGTGTGATGGCGGCATCGGCCCCTGCGTCAAATTTCTCTTTCAGATACTTGATGTTGGCGTCCATCGAAGCGGCTTCGGGATGGCTGTCCGGATAAGCGCCGACGCGGATGGTGGCAGTCGTTTCCGCCTTCAACGCGGCGATCAGATCTATCGAGGAGATGAATCCATCCGGCGCGGCGCGGAGCTCTTGCCCCTTGGGCGCGTCGCCCCGCAAGGCCACGATATCGGTGACGCCCGCGGCGGTGTACTCGCGTGCGATTTGCAGCGTTTCGGCGCGGGTCGCGTTCACGCAGGTCAGGTGAGCCGCAACCTTCAGGTCGGTTGTTTTGGTTAATGCGGCGACGGCCTCATGGGTCAGCTCGCGGGTCGTGCCGCCCGCGCCATAGGTGACCGAGACGAAGTCCGGGCCCAGCGGTGCAAGGGTCTGGATTGTGTCCCAAAGGCGGAAACTGGCCTCCAGGGTTTTGGGCGGGAAGAACTCAAAAGAGACAGCAGGCATGGGGATGATCCTTAGACGGGGCCGGGTGGTTGTCCCACACAGCCGGATGTGAGACAATTTCATAACTCTCACGATGATTATGAGTTCCGCATGCATATTGAATTCCGCCATCTGCGCACGGTCAAAGCCATCCACGAGGCGGGTGGTCTGGCGCGCGCAGCCGATCAGCTCAACATCACGCAGAGCGCGCTGAGCCATCAGATCAAGGGCCTAGAGGATCAAGCCGGGGTAGAGCTGTTCATCCGCCGCTCCAAGCCGATGAAGCTGACGGCGGCGGGTCGGAAGCTGTTGAAACTGGCGGAGAAGATACTGCCGGAGGTGGAGGCGCTTCAGGCCGATTTCGAAGGGCTGCGCATGGGCAAGACCGGGCGGCTGCATATCGCGATCGAATGCCACGCCTGTTTCGAGTGGCTGTTTCCGGTGCTGGAAGGCTTTCGGCAGAATTGGCCCGATGTGGACGTGGATATCCGTCCCGGCCTCAGCTTTGACGGGCTGCCGGCGCTGAAACGCGAAGAGGTCGATCTGGTCGTCTCGAGCGACCCGGAGGATTTGCCCGGCGTGGATTTCACCCCGCTTTTTGATTACGAGCCGGTCTTTGTGGCTTCCAGCGCCAACCCATTGGCACAGAAAGAATATATCGAGGCGGAAGACCTGCGCGACCAGATGCTGATCACCTACCCCGTGGACCGGACGCGGCTTGATGTGTTTACCGAATTGCTGATGCCTGCGGGGGTTGAGCCGCGCGGGATCAGGCAGGTCGAGCTGACGGCGGTGATCTTGCTGTTGGTCGCGTCGAACCGCGGGGTTGCGGTGCTGCCGGACTGGGTGGTGCGAGAGGTGCGGTACAATTCGGATTATGTCACCCGTCCGCTCACCAAGTCGGGACGCACGAAGCGGCTCTATGCCGCCACGCGCAGCGAGGACACGGCAAAACCCTTCATGGCGAATGTGATCCGCTTGGCGCGCACGGAGCCGGTGAAACTGCAGCGCCTAGAGGTCAAGCGAGCGGAGTAGCGTCTCGCGCTGTATACCGGAGCGCGCGGCGGCGGACAGCCCCATCATCGCAATCGAAATTGCCATGACATGGTCCCGGGCATCCTGCTCGGTTAACCCTAATTCAAGTAAACGTTCAGCCATGGCCCGCCGCCGTTCCTCGATCTTCGCGGCCATCTCGGCGCGCAGATCCGTGTCCTCGGTCGAGGTCAGGTTGCTGAGGATCAGGCAGCCGTGGCCGGTGCTGTCATACAGCTCGATCGCCGCTTCTAGGATCTTTTTGCGCAGGTCCGACGGGCTTGTCGCCGCGGCAATAAGCGGGGCAAAAACCTCTGCGGACGCAGCGCTGTAGCGGGCGACGACCTGATCGAACAAGGCGCGCTTCGAGCCGTAGGCGGCATAAAGGCTGGGCGGCTTGACCCCAAGCTCTGAGCACAGCTCCGCGACGCCCACGCCGTCATAGCCATGTGCGGCGAAGAGGGCCTGCGCCGTCTCGACCCCCGCCTCTTTATCAAAGCCGCGCGGGCGGCCCCTAGGTTTTTGTGTAGCGATCACTAATTAATTCCTTGACGGTCGCTCTGCCACCTGAATATGTAGCAGCTACTACATAAATGCAACTCCGTCCCCGAAAGAGGCCCTTCCGATGATCAAATTCTATTTCCACACGACGCCCAATCCGTTCAAGGTCGCCTTGATGCTGGAAGAGCTCGGGGTCGCCTACGAGACCATCCCGGTCGACACGCGCAAGGGCGAGCAGCACCTTCCCGACTTCCTCGCCATTAACCCGAATGCCAAGCTGCCCGCGATGGTGGATGAGGACGGCACGGTCATCTTCGACAGCAATGCAATGGTGCTGCATCTGGCGCAAAAGCACGGCAAGTTCTTGCCCGCAGGACATGCCGCGATGGGGGAGATGCTGAGCTGGTATTTCTTCATCGCGACGGGACTTTCGCCATTCTCCGGTCAGGCGGTGCACTTCACCCGGGCGGCCCCCGACGAGGCTTATGCCAGGAACCGCTACACAAAGGAAATCACGCGCCATTACAAGGTCTTGGATGACCGTTTGGCGCGTTCTGAATGGGTCGGTGGGGCGGATTATTCCATCGCTGACATCATCGCGTGGGGCTGGGTGCGCATGGCCGGCTTCGTGATGGAGGCCGACGGCGGATTGGCCAACTTCCCCAATGTTCAGGCATGGTTTGATAAGGTGGACGCCCGGCCCGCCGCGACCCGTGCCACGGCGCTTCAGGATAAGCACAGCTTCAAGCAGGAGATGGATGAGGTCGCGATGCGGGCCATGTTCCCGCAGAACTTCGATTAACCAACTCTCGCTGGAAAATCAGGCCGGGGGCGCGACCCGCGACAGGGTGCGCTCCCGCGCCAGCACGTAGAGCCCCGCGGCGATGGTGATCATGATCCCGATCAAGGCCAATCCGTTGGGCCAGTCGCCGAAGATCGCAAAGCCCACGACCGTCGCTATCGGAATCTCGAGATACTGGATCGGGGCCACCGTTGCCGAAGGCGCGAAGCGCAGCGACCAGGTCATCAACAAATGCGCGAAGGTGCCGAGCAGACCGATGGCCAATAGCATCGTCAGCTCACGGCCGTCGGGCGAGACGAGGGCAAACGGCTCCAGCTGCGACAGGCCGGGCACGAGGAACAGCAGCCCCAAAAGCACGCTCGCCACCAGCCCGGAGACGGCTTGCAGGCTGATCGGGTCGGCCTCTTTCGCGACCTGTCGGGTGACCAGCATGAACAGCGCGAAGTCCACGGCGACAACCAGCGGCAGCAGCGCGGGCAGGCCGACCTCGGCAAAGCTCGGCTGGATCACAAAAAGCGTGCCGATGAAGCCCACGATGCAGGCGTAGATGCGGCGGGATCCGACCTCTTCGCCCAAGACGTAGCGCCCCAAGAGCAGCATGATGAACGGCATGACGAAGGCGATCGCGACGGCGTCGGCCAAGGGCAGGTAGCGCAGGGACGTGAACATCGCGCCAATGCCGATGATATGCAGAACCGAGCGGATGACCGTCAGGCGAAAGACCCGCGGCGACATGCGTAACGCACGGCCTGTGGCCAGGGCCAGCGGGATCAGCACGATGGTCTGCACGCCGAACCGGGTAAAAAGCAGCTGGATCAAGGGGATCGTCGCGCCCAGTAATTTTGCCAGCGCATCGCCCAGAGGCGCCAACAGGCAAAAGCCGATCATCAAAAGGATGCCGAGGAAGGGGCGATCTGACATGGCAGTCACGCTGACCTATCGCCCCGACCCACGCAAGCCCTTTCCAAGCCGGGGCTGCGGGTCTATACGGCGCGCTTGAGCGAAAAGGACGAGTGACATGCAAGGCAGCGCCAACCTCAACATCATGATCAAGGCCGCCCGGATCGCGGGCCGCTCCTTGGTGAAGGACTTCCGTGAGGTGGAGAACCTGCAGGTCTCGATGAAGGGCGCGGGCGACTTCGTGTCCAAGGCCGATATCGCCGCCGAGGCGATCCTGAAGGAAGAGCTGATGGGCGCCCGCAAGACCTATGGCTGGGTCGGAGAGGAAAGCGACCCGATCGAGGGCGAGGACCCCACCCGCCGCTGGATCGTGGACCCGCTGGACGGCACGACGAACTTCCTGCACGGCATGCCCCATTGGGCGGTGTCCATCGCGCTGGAGCACAAAGGCGAGATCGTCAGCGCGGTTGTCTACGACCCCGCCAAGGACGAGATGTTCATCGCCGAGAAGGGCGAGGGCGCGTTTATGAACGACCAGCGCCTGCGGGTCTCGGCGCGGGGCAAGATGATCGAAAGCGTGTTTGCCACGGGCGTGCCGTTTGGCGGGGGAAAGTACCTGCCTGCGACTCTGAAGGACCTCGCAAACCTGATGCCGCAATGCGCGGGCGTGCGCCGTTGGGGGGCCGCCGCGCTGGACCTCGCCTATGTCGCCGCTGGCCGCTACGAGGGCTACTGGGAACGCGGGCTCAACATCTGGGACATCGCGGGGGGTGTGTTGCTGGTCAAGGAAGCCGGCGGCTTTATCGAGCCGATCCGCGAGGGTCAGAACCTGCTTGAAGACGGGCATATGATCGCGGCCAACCCGGACATTTTCCCCGCCTTCGCCAAGACGATCCGCAACACCGATCCTTAAGTCGCGGCCTCTTCTTCCGCGTCGTCGGTCTGGGGCAGGGCAATCGTGATGTCGCCTGCGACCATTTTGGGCGTGGTCCGGTCGAACCGCAGATATGCGATGCCGCGCCCACCCGACTGCGTGTAGAGCGTACCGGCCGCCCGGCCATCGGCGTCGATCCGGGTGCCAACCGGGGCCTCGCCTTGCACGTCGACCAGCGTAAGGCCCTTGCGTAGTTCGGTCTTGTGCTTCATCCGGGCGGTCACCTCTTGGCCGACATAGCAGCCCTTCTTGAAGTCGACGCCATTGAGCCGCTCGAAACCCACCTCGAGGATAAAGCTTTCATCGGGCAATAGCTCGACGCCCAGCTCGGGGATGCAGTGCTGAACGCGCAGCGCGTCCCAATTCACATCCGGCTGCGCCTCGAACGCGAAGCCCGGCCCGTAGCCGCGCCAGCCAAGGGCCGGATGCCGGGGGTCGACGAAAGCACCCTGCGGTGCGTCGCCGAGGCCACGCACGACCCCGATATCGCTCTCGCGCAGTTTCACATCCGCGCGCAGCTTGTAGAAGGTCAGCCGCCGCATCAGGGCCTCGCCATAAGACGCGTCGACGTCGATCAGGATGGCGTCCTTCCAGGGTACGAGGAGGAAATCGACCTGGAACTTGCCCTGTGGCGTCAGCAAGGCGGCATAGACCAGCCCGTCGGACAGCTTGGCGACATCGTTGGTCACCAGTCCTTGCAAGAAGTCCTCCCGGTCGCCGCCGGTCACTTCGATCAACATTCGGGCCTGCTCTGCCATCACTCTTTCCCTCCACTACATGAGCGTCATATATGAGTCGCACCGCCCTAGACCAGAGGCCCCGATGTCCGCGCCCTTTTCCGTCATCATCCCAACGCTGAATGCCGCCGACACGCTGCGCGCGACGCTTGATGCGCTGTTGCCGGGGGTGGAGCAGGGGATGCTGCGCGAGGTGGTGATCAGTGACGGCGGCAGTGCTGACGCCACGCTGCAGATCGCCGATGATGCGGGTGCGGTGATCGTGGAGGGTGCCAAGGGGCGCGGTGGGCAGCTTGCCCGTGGGGCCGCGCGTGCTCAGGGCGAGTGGCTGCTATTCCTGCACGCGGACACGCAGCTTGCGTCGGACTGGGTGGGGGCGGCGGCTTTGCACCGCGCCGAGCATCCCAATCTGGCCGCGGCCTATGCGCTGCGGTTTCGCGCCAAGGGTGTTGCGCCGAAGCTGGTGGCGGGCTGGGCGAACCTGCGCACCCGTGCGATGAACCTGCCTTATGGCGATCAGGGCCTGCTGATTTCCCGCGCGCTTTATGACTATGTCGGCGGCTACCCCAATCAGCCGTTGATGGAGGACGTGGCCATCGCCAAGGCTCTGCGGGGCCGTATCCGACTGCTCGACACCTATGCTGTGACCGGGGCGGAGCGGTATCAGCGCGCGGGCTGGCTGCGCCAAGGGGCGCGCAATCTCGACACGCTGATCCGCTATAGCTTCGGGGCCGACCCCGAGGCCCTGGCGCGGCGCTATCAGCAACGGTGATATCACGCCGCACGGCTGGTTGATTGACGCCCCCACGGGGGCGCTCTACCTCTGGGCGCGGGATACGAAAGAAAGCATTTCCATGTTGAACACGCCGAACCTGTCGCACGGTCGCCATACGCTGGCGATCCCGGGTCCCTCTGTCATGCCGGAGCGCGTCTTGCAGGCGATGCACCGGCCCGCGCCAAACATCTACACCGGCGAACTGATCGACATCACCTACAGCTGCATCCCCGACCTCAAGGCGGTCGCCAAGACCCAAGGCGAGGTCGCCATGTATATCGGCAACGGCCATGCAGCCTGGGAGGCCTCGCTCGCCAACACGCTGGCACCGGGCGACCGGGTGCTGGTGCCGGGCGGCGCGCAATTCTCCAAGGGTTGGGCCGAGACGGCGCGCAAGCGAGGGCTGATCGTCGATGAGTTGGACTTCGGTCGCCGCGCGCCGATTGACTCCGATGCCGTGGAGCAAGCCCTGCGCGATGACAAAGCCCACGAGATCAAGGCGGTTCTGGTGGTGCAGGTCGACACGGCCTCGTCGGCCAAGTCGGATCTGGCCGCGATCCGCCGTGCGATGGATGCAGCCGTCCATCCCGCACTTTTGATGTCCGACAGCATCGCCTGTCTGGGCTGCGACGACATGCAGATGGATAATTGGGGCGTCGACGTGGTGATGACCGGCTCGCAAAAGGGGCTGATGGTCCCGCCGGGCATGTGCTTCGTGTTCTTCAATGAAAAAGCCCAGGCCGCGCGCGCCAGGCTGGAGCGCGTGTCCGGCTACTGGGATTGGGAGCCGCGGGTGAACCCGCAAGGCTACTACCAGATTTCGTGCGGCACGGCACCGACCCATCACTTCTACGGACTTCGGGTCGCGCTCGACATTTTGGTCCATGAAGAGGGCATCGACAATGTGCTCGCCCGCCATGCGACCCTGGCGCGCGCCGTCTGGGCGGCCTGCGACGCGTGGGCGTCAGGAGGTCCGCTGGAGATCAACATCCCAGACATCGCCGCGCGCAGCAACGCGGTCACGTCCATGCGGATCGGCGCGCCTTATGGCACCCAGTTGCGCGACTGGGTCACGGCAGAGGCCGGGATGACGCTGGGCATCGGGCTTGGTATGGCGACAGAAGATGATCCGAACTCCGACGGCTTCTTCCGCATCGGGCATATGGGGCATCTCAACAGCCACATGTTGCTGGGAACGCTGGGCTCGATTGATGCGGGCCTGAAGTCACTTGGCATTCCCCATGGGTCGGGCGCGCTGGAGGCGGCGGCGCAGGTCTGCGCCGGAAAATAAGGGCTGGGCGCTAATCCCGGCGCGGCAGCCAGCCGATGGCGCGGTGCACAACGACACTGGTGATCAGCGAAATGACGTAGCCAAAGGCCGCCCAAAGCGCGACGAGGCCCATGAACAGGAGCAGGCCGGCAAACACCAGAAACGCTCCGGTGAAATCCTCGACCCGTCCGGGCGGCTTTGGATTGGTATAGGGCATGCACGCTCCGTCGCTGGTGGTATTTAGCCTAGCGGAGCTTTTGCCAAAGGAAAGTCTCGTTTTCGTTAACCGGCCGCGCGCAGCGCGTCGGGCAGGTGTTGGGCCAGCAGGTCCATATCCTCCGCACGTCCACAGCTGACGCGGATCGCCCGGTCCTGCGGGGCGACGAAGGGCATGCGCACGAAGATGCCGCGCGCGATTAACTCGCGCAGCACCGCGCGGGCATACTCGCCATCACGGCCGCAATCAATCGTCACGAAATTCGTGGCCGATGGCAGCGTCACAAGACCGTTCTCTCTTGCGATCTCGGCAATCCGGCTGCGCGAGCTGGCAATCTGCGCCTTGACCTGCGCGAGATAGGCTTGATCTTTCAGCGCGGCCAGGGCGCCCGCCTGGCTGATCCGCGACATGCCGAAATGGTTGCGGATCTTGTGGAAGGCTTCGATGTTTTCCGCTTCGCCAATGGCGTAGCCGACCCGCGCCCCCGCCAATCCGTGCCCCTTGGAGAAGGTCCGCATCCGCAACACCTGCGGATTGGTGATGTCGATTTCGGGCGCGGTGCCGTCCGGGGCCAGTTCGACATAAGCCTCGTCCAGCACCAGCAGGCAGCCGTCGGGCAACGCGTCGATCATTGCCTGCACCGTTGCCGCGTCATGCCACGTGCCCATCGGATTATCGGGGTTGGACAGGTAGATCAGCCGCGCGTTGGTTTCGCGCGCGCGGGCCAGCAGCGCGTCCGGGTCCTCGCGGTCGTCGCGGTAGGGGACCTTGTGCAGCGTGCCGCCAAAGCCCGCGACATGGTAGTTGAAGGTCGGATAGGCCCCGTCAGAGGTCACAACGCTGACGCCGGGCTCCACAAAAAGCCGCACGAGGTAGCCCAGCAGCCCGTCGATGCCTTCGCCCACCATGATATTCTCGGGCGCGGCCCCGTGATGGGCCGCAATCGCGTAGCGTAGGTCATGGCTCTCCGGGTCGCCATACATCCAGGCCTCCGCCGCAGCCTCCCGCATCGCGGCGATAGCTTTGGGCGACGGCCCGAAGACGCTTTCATTGGCGCCAAGCCGGGCTGCGAAGTTTGCGCCACGGGCGCGTTCCTGCGCTTCAGGGCCGACGAAAGGGACAGAGGCGGGCAGGCTCTGTGCGAGCGGGGTCAGGGGCGGTCTGGTCATGGCGGGCATATGGCCGCAAGCCCGTCGCGCTTGCAAGACCCCGCCGTGATGCCCATCTCTACCCCACGAGGAGGGCCACTTCATGCCACAACTCAGCCGCCGCGGCTTCATCGCGGCCACACTCGCCACCGGCGCACTGCGCGCGGTCCCGGTCGCCCTGAAAGCCCGTAAGCCAAGGGTCATTCTGGAACTGGTCTACGACAGGGGCCTTGGCATGATGCGCGCGGTCGAGCGGGTCGTAAGGTAACGCTGGTCCGGGTGGCATCGCCCGCCTAGGCTGGTGCGCATGAGCAATGTCACAACCGAAATTACCGATGGCATAGCGCAGGTCACCCTGACGCGGCCGGACAAGATGAATGCCATCTCGATGGAGATGCTGGACGAGGTGATCGCCGCCGCCCACGCGCTGCGCGACACCGACATCCGTTGCGTCGTGCTGGCGGGCGAGGGGCGGGCCTTTTGCGCAGGCATCGACATCATGTCGCTATCCAGCCTTCTGGGCCAGGACATGAACGAGGTGCTGGTCGCGCGCACCCATGGCGATGCGAACCGGTTTCAGGAGTTCTCGCTGGCGTGGCGCGCTTTGCCGGTCCCGGTGATCGCGGCGCTCCATGGGGTGTGTTTTGGGGCGGGTCTCCAGCTTGCGCTGGGTGCCGATATCCGCGTCTGCGCGCCCGACGCGAAACTGTCGATCATGGAGATGAAATGGGGCCTCGTGCCGGATATGGGCGGCATGGTGGAGCTGCCCCGGCTGATGCGTGGCGACGTGCTGCGGCGCATGACCTACACGGCGGAGATCGTGTCGGGCGAGGCGGCGCTGGGCCACGGTTTGGTGACCGAATTGGCGGAGGACCCGCAGGCCCGCGCGTTGGAGCTGGCACGTGAGATAGCGGGTCAAAGCCCAAGTGCGATCCGAGCTGCCAAGCGCTTGATCGCAAAGGCCGAAACCGCCTCGAGCGCCGAGGTGTTGATGGCGGAGTCCCAAGAGCAAGCCGCTCTGATTGGCACCCCGGACCAAATGGCCGCGATTCAGCGTGGGATGCATAGGAAGGCATAAAGAAAGCGGTCAGAGGCACCCCTGACCGCTTTCTCGAAGAGCGCGCATGGCGGTCTCCATCCGGTCCGGTCATCGGCTCTCCAGCCTGTACCGGACCTTGAGCTTCGGGCGATTCCTGTTTCCATTTGGTTAAAAATACTCACATTCCGACGCCTGTTGTGGGCGGAGCGTTTGAGTATTTGGGACCAAATGGAGACTTGCGCCGCTATCCCAGCTCTGACAGACGCGCCAAGGCGGCCTTGAGTTTGGCGTCCTCATCCTCGCGGGCGGCGAGGTTCGCTTGGGCTTCTTCGACGACCTCCGGCGGGGCGCTTTGGGCGAATTTCGGGTTGTTCAGTCGGCCTTTCAGGCCCCCGATTTCCTTGGCTAGTTTACCCAAGCTCTTCTCCAGTCGCGCCTTTTCCTCGGCCACGTCGATGATGCCATCCAACGGCAGGGCAAAGCTGCCGCCCGCGACCGGCAGGGTGACGGAGCCTTTGGGCGCGGACCCTTGGGACACTGACTCGATCCGGCCGAGTTTCAGGATCAGCGCCTCGTTATTGGCGAAGGCGGTTTTGCCGGCGGCGTCCAGCTCGACCTCAACCAGCGGCACTTTTAGCCCTGCGGGCACGTGCATTTCGCCCCGGGCGGAGCGCACGGCGTCGATAAGGGCGATCACCCAGTTCATCTCGGCATCGGCGTTTTCGTCAATTAATTCAGCGCCGTAGTCAGGCCAATCCTCATGCACCAGCATGTTCGCGCGCTTGGCGGTGACGCCCCACAGCTCCTCGGTGATGAACGGCATGATCGGGTGCAGCAGGATCATGCATTGGTCCAGAACCCACGCCATGGTCGCGCGGGTCTCGGCCTTCTGGGCGTCGGTTCCGTCGAGCAGAAGCGGCTTGGAGAACTCCACATACCAGTCGCAGACCTTGCCCCAGACGAACTTGTACAAAGCGTCGGCGGCGTCGTTGAAGCGGTAGGCCTCGAGCGCCGCGTCGACCTCTGCGCGGACCTTGGCGGTCTCGCCCACGATCCACTTATTCACTGTAAATTCGAGGTCGGATAGCTGTCGGCTTTGCGTCGGACTTGTGTCGGACCCACCGTACGCCTCGTTCATCTCTGCGAAACGGACAGCGTTCCAGAGTTTTGTGCCGAAGTTGCGGTAGCCCGCAATGCGCCCTGTGTCGAGTTTGAGTGTGCCGCCAAGGCTCGCCATGGCCGCGTTTGTAAACCGCAGCGCGTCGGCGCCGTACTCGTCGATCAGCTCCAGTGGGTCGACCACGTTACCGGTGGATTTCGACATCTTTTTGCCCTTGGCGTCCCGCACGAGGCCATGCAGATAGACCGTGTCGAAAGGGATCTGATCCACGACCGCCAGCTGCATCATCATCATCCGCGCAACCCAGAAGAACAGGATGTCCTGTCCGGTTACCAGCGTGGAGGTGGGGAAGTATTTTTGCAGCTCGGGTGTGTTCTCTGGCCATCCCAGGGTGCCGATCGGCCAGAGGCCCGAGGAGAACCATGTGTCGAGGACGTCGGGGTCGCGGGTCAGCATTTCCTTCGTCAAATGGGACTTCACTTCTATGCTGATCCCTTCTTCGAACACTCCCGCAGCTTCGTATCTACTTAGCGCTGCCATGACCGCACCATTTTCATTGGCGGCACAGTATATGTCGCTGGGATCGTTGTGGTGATCGGGCCCATACCAAACCGGAATCTGATGACCCCACCAGAGCTGGCGCGAGATGCACCAGGGCTCGATATTCTCGAGCCAGTGGTAATACACCTTCTCGCCGCTCTCGGGCATGATTTTGACCGTGCCATCGCGGACAGCGTCCAGTGCGGGGCCGACGATCTGGGCGGTGTCGACGAACCATTGGTCGGTCAGCAGCGGCTCGATGACAACTTTGGAGCGGTCGCCGAAGGGCTGCATGATCGGCTTGTCCTCGACCAGCGGCACCAGCTCGGCGCTTTCCTGCCCGTCCTCCTCGTCAATCACGGGGACGGAGATCATGACGGCGTTGCCCTCGGCGGTGACGTCCTCGACCACCTTCTTGCGAGCCTCGAACCGGTCGAGGCCGCGATAGGCGTCGGGCACCAGATTGATCTGGCTGACATCGGGAACCGGATGCTCGGACGGCGAGTGGAAGCGGCCCTCGGTCCCGGTCAACATCTCGGCGGTGGCCGTGGCGAACTCGGACGCTTTCGCGGTGCTCTCGGCATAGCTCAGACCATCGCTGCGCATCGCGCCCTTGGTGTCCATCAGGTTGTAGAGCGGGATGCCCGCGCGCTTGGCGACCTCGTAGTCGTTGAAGTCGTGCGCGCCGGTGATCTTCACCGCGCCGGAGCCGAAGGTGGGGTCCGGGTACTCGTCGGTGATGATCGGGATCAGGCGGCGATGCTCTTTCGGCCCGACCGGAATTTCGCAGAGCTTGCCGACGATGGGGGCGTAGCGCTCATCCGATGGGTGGACCGCGACCGCGCCGTCGCCGAGCATAGTCTCGGGCCGGGTGGTGGCGATGGAGATGTAGTCGCGGGTCTCGCGCAGGGTGACGTTGCCGTCCTCGTCCTTCTCGACATACTCATAGGTCGCGCCGCCCGCGAGCGGATATTTGAAGTGCCACATGTGGCCGGGGGTCTCGATATTCTCGACCTCGAGGTCCGAGATCGCGGTCTCGAAATGCGGGTCCCAATTGACCAGCCGCTTGCCGCGGTAGATCAGGCCCTTGTTGTACATCTCCACGAAGACCTTGATGACGGCGTCGTGGAAATTTCCTTGGGCATCCTCGGGCGCGCCGGGGGCACCGGACATTGTGAAGGCTTCGCGCGACCAGTCGCAGGAGGCACCGAGGCGCTTGAGCTGCTCGCGGATCGTGCCGCCACTCTCGCCTTTCCACTCCCACACTTTTTCGAGGAATTTCTCGCGCCCCATCTCGGCGCGCTTCGGCTGCTGGGTCTCGGCCAGACGGCGCTCTACCACCATCTGGGTGGCGATGCCGGCGTGGTCGGTGCCGGGCTGCCAGAGCGTGTCGTAGCCCTGCATGCGCTTCCAGCGGATCAGTATATCCTGGAGCGTGTTGTTGAAGGCGTGGCCCATGTGCAGGACGCCGGTCACATTGGGCGGCGGGATCATGATGCAGAAGGTTTCCGTGCGCTTGGCGTTGGCGCCTGCGGTGAAGCAGCCGGCCTGCTCCCAGGCTGCGTAGAGGCGGCTTTCGGCCTCGGCGGCGTCGAATGTCTTTTCCATCGGCATGGTGGGTATCCCGTTTGTTCGCGCGTGGTTTACCCAATGCCCCGGGGAAGGGGAAGGCGGGCGGAGGCGGGATTGTGAGTATTTGTGCCAAAACGAAGCCAGTAACGCCGTATTAACCCGAATCGCCGTTTCCTTCGGATGCGGTACAGGCTGGAGAGCCGATGGCCGTCCAAGACGAAGCCGCCCCGCCTGTTTGACGGATGTCGCCAGGTTGGGGCGTCTTCACTGCGATTTTGGCTTCGTTTTGGCGAAAATACTCAAATGCCATTCCTGGCAATCGGCGCGGCGTCAGGCAGTGAGCGGCACCCGGATCCCGGGGCGGATCACCTCCGGGTCGTAAGGATCACGGGCGAACACCTCGTGCACGCGGGCGCGGAAGTGGTCCAGAGGCAGGGTGTCGTAGGCGGGATCGAAGCTCGACTGATCCCACCGCTCGCAGAAGGTCGCGCAATCGTCGAAATACATGTGGCCCGCATAGGCCTGCCGCTTCTCCGGGTCGGCGCCGACATGGCTGCCGTAGTAGAGCATCTGGAAATCGCCGTGCTTTTCGACCACCCAGGTGCATTGCTCGCGCACGAAGGGTTTCAGGATCGCAGCCGCATATTCGTCGTGGTTATACGGCGCGAAGATATCGCCGATGTCGTGCAGCAGTGCCGCGACGATCCAGTCGGTGTCGGCTCCGTCGCGCTCTGCCCGGGTGGCCGATTGCAGCGAATGGCCGAGCCGGGTGACCTGATAGCCCGACAGGCTTTCGTCCAGCGAAGCCAGCGCGGTCAACAGGCGGTCGTCGGTGCCCTTGGTGTATTCGATCTCGTGATGGGTCAGGAAGTCGTAGTCTTCCTTGTCGCCATCTTTCATGGCGGTGAATTTCACGTGGTCCATCGGGCTCTCCTTGCCGCGTTTGCGGGGCGTCTCAGGTCGCGGTCAAGCATAGATGCCGCTGCTGCCCTTGGCACCCTTCATCATCACCTTGGCCTGGGCCTGCCGGATCGCCTCGTAGCGGGCCAGCGCGCCCGCTTCGAAATTGGACCGGGGCGGGGTCAGGACCCGCGCGCGCCCGGAAGTGTCAGAGCCGCGCGCGCGCATCGCGTCGCAGCCCTCAGACGGGACCACATCGGGGCGCATGTAGCGGATCACGGCGGCGATGCGGCGGTCATCGGATGTGTTCGGGCCGGAGCCGTGGATCGTCAGCCCGTGATGCAGGCTCATCTGGCCGGGATAGATTTCGATGGCGACCCTGTCCTCGGGCGCGACATCGACCTGCACCTCCTGGCCGCGCGACAGCAGGTTGTTGGCGTCAAAACTGTCCGCATGGGGCAGGATCGCGTTCTTGTGAGAGCCGCGCACGAAGTCCATGCAGCCGGATGCGGGCGTGGCGGGCGACAGCGGCACCCAGGCGGTGACCAGCCCGTCAATGGCGCCAAGGCCCCAATAAGTCAGATCTTGGTGCATCGTCACGATCTGGGTCGTACGCGCCTCCTTGATGAAGAACTCCGCGGCGAAGACCAGAATGTCGGGGCCCAGCACGCCTTCGACCACATCTAGCACGCCCGGATGGGTGGCGATGCGATGGGCGAGGGGCAGCACGATGTGGGCGTTGATACGCTTGTAGGTATTGAGCGGCAGGGGTAGCCCTGCGTCGAGCCAGTCCCGCTCGATCTGCTCCAGCTCCGCGCGCATCTCATGGGCCTCGGCGGGTGTCATGCAAGGCAGGGGGAACAGGAAGCCGTCGCGCCAGTATTGCGCGATCTGGTCTTCGGTCAAATGACCTTCCGCGAGCGTGAGACTGTCGAGCATGTTGATCCCTCCTTCGCCTTCAGGCTGGGCGCGGAGGGCGCGCGGGGTCTGTCGCGTTTTCGCCGTGACAAGGGTCGTTTTCAGCCGCGTTGGGCCGCCTTGATTTGCGCCTTGGAGGCCGGAACGAAGCCACGCTCGCCTTCGCGCACCGTGTCGTGCAACCGCTCGGACGGGTCGCGGCCGACCACTCGGCGGCGCCGTTGCCAGAAGAGCTTGCCGAAATTGCGCCATGTGCCGACAGAGGGCGCGTCGGCATCACGTGGGAAGCGCGAGCGCCAGTCTTTGGGCAAAGGCAATCCGCACTCGGAGGCCTTATCGAGCATCCAGACGAGCGAGATATTGGCCAAAGGCCGCGCCTTGTCATAGCCCAACAGATGCCCGCCGACATCGCCATGGGTGCCCTTGAACCAGACCTGCTCCAGCTTGCCGGTGTAGCCCTCGCGGGTCTCCCACAGGACCGGCTCGAAAATGCGGCGGGTCTCGTCGAGCGCCAGGGCGTGATAGCCATGACGCACGGTGCAGCCGAGGGAATGGTTGTGGAATTCGTGCTCGACCGGCGAGAAACGCCACAAGAGCGGCGCCCGGAAGCCGAGCGCGCGGACCGTGTCCCAGACGCCGATCATCTCGATCGGTGCATCGTCATGGCAGTGTTTCTTGCGAAACGCCTTGGCGGCGGCAGAGCCGGTGGTGAGGCGGTAATGGCGGTAGGCCTGCCGCACATTGCGCTCTGTCGCGCAGTCGGCGCGCAGCAAGCCGACCTCGTCGATCACGCCCGCAAGCGAGCGGACCGCGTAGGCCCCGCGGGAATAGCCGAACAGGAATATCTCGTCGCCGGGCCGGTAGCGCGATGCGATGAAGCCGTAGGCGCGGCGGATCTGGCTGTTTATGCCGACGCCCGCCATCACGTCGATGGCGCGCCGCAGCCCCTTCCACTGGATGCCCGCCTCGTATTTCAGGGAGACGGCCTTGTTGGGCGCCATTTCCTGCAGCATTCGGAAGGTCATGCCCGCATGGGTCTCAAGCCCCGGCTCGAGCGAGGACATGGTGCCGTCGAGAATGACGACATGGATCACCGGGCCGCGCGTGCCCTTCGGGTGGACCATACGCGGGGCAGGTCCGAAGCCTACGAAGGATTTGAGCCGGTCTGACATGGGTCGGACATAGCCGCCCAGTCTTTCCAATCCCTTAGTCCAGCGCACGGTGGTAACTCCAATTTTAACCAGTTCTTGAAACCTAGCCCGCGGCAGGGGGCGCACGCCAGTCAAGCTTGCTCACGGGACAGCTAGATGTGTTACAGCGCACGAAACACCGCAATATACCCCTTGTCATGTGCGTGATTGCTATCGGCGGAGGCGCCATAAATGTCTACCGTCCTGACCTCGAACCCGGTGATCCGGGGCGCGAGCGCGTCGAATTTGGCGGCGAAGCCCCGTGCCGCGAAATGCTCGGCATTGACGGACAGCACGCAAAGCGCGCCGGGCAGGGCCGCATCCAGCAAGCCGTCGAGCACGTCTGGCCCGACATGGCCGTGGGTGAAAGTGCCGGAGCTGATCAGGCCATTATATCGAGGCTCGAGCGGCAGAGTTTTGGTCAGGTCGGCCTCGATATACCCTTGGTAGAGGCCTTTGCGTCGCGCCACGGCGAGCATCTCGGCGGACAGGTCCAGTGCGTCGACCTCGTAGTCCCCCAGAGCCCGCAAAGCATCCGCAGCCAGCCCCGTGCCCGCGCCGATATCAAGCACCGGTCCAGTCCCGCCCTCGGCGTGGAACGCGGTCGCCACCATCTGGGGCAATTGATAATCCATGCTTTGCGCGAAGCTTGCATCGTAAGTCTCTGCCCAGTCGCGATAAAGCGCCCGATTGTCGTCGGGGCTCTGAAGCGCGTAGGCGGCGTCAAGACTGGGGCTGCGGGTCATGATCCCAGCATGACGCGCGTTTTTCACTGTGGCAAGTGACCGAACGGAGCGCCTGCGGCGCACGCCATCTTTAGCCGCCCGGCCCCGATGTTGCAAAAAGACAAGAGCCGCGCGATCTGCATAGGGCGCGGCTCCTGAAAAAGTTGCAGAATTGAACGCCTATTCGGCAGCCATTTTGCTCGTCTCAAGCCAATTCCAGACCCTTTGCGGGGTGAAGGGCATGTCCACGTGGTGAACGCCCGCCTCCCAGACCGCATCCAGCGCCGCGTTCGCTACAGCGGCCAGAGCGCCGACCGTTCCAGCCTCGCCGCAGCCTTTCATGCCAAGCGCGTTGGCGGTGGATGGCACAGGCTCCGAATAGAAGGCGATCATCGGCACGTCGCCCGCCCGGGGCATGCCGTAATCCATGAAGGTCGCCGTCAGCAGCTGGCCGTCGGCGTCATAGACCACGTGCTCGCTGATCGCCTGACCGATGCCTTGGACAACGCCGCCATGGACCTGACCTTCGGCCAACATGGGGTTCATCAGCACGCCGAAATCATCAACCACAGTGTATTTCACCACCTCTGTGACGCCGGTATCCGGATCGATCTCGATCTCCGCGATGTGGCAGCCATTGGGGAAAGACCGGCCGGGCAGGGTGGTCGTGCCAGACGTCGCCAGCAGCTCCGTCTCGCCCTTCTCGCGGGCGGCCTGGGCGGCCTCGATCAAGGTCATGACCACATTGGAGCCATCGGCACGGAATGCGCCTTCCTCGAACGCCACATCCTCGACCCCCATTTCGGAGGCCACGAAGGGTTTGAACTTGTCGATCATGCTCTCGCCGGTGTGCTTGATGGCCGAGCCTTGCGTCGTCACCGAGCGCGAGCCGCCCGTGCCGCCGCCTTTCTCGATCCGGTCGCTGTCGCCTTGCACGATGTCAATCAGGTCGGGGTCGATGCCGGAATATTCGTGCAGCAGTTGCGCATAGACCGTCTCGTGGCCCTGACCGTTGCTTTGCGTGCCGACATAAAGCGTCACGCGGCCCTCCTCGGTGAACTCGACCTTGGCGGTCTCTTCGGGGTTCCCGAGGATGCTTTCGATGTAATAGCAGGTGCCAAGCCCGCGCAGCTTGCCTTGCGCGGCAGACGCCGCCTTGCGCGCGGCGAACCCTGCGGTGTCGGCTTCTTCCTCCGCCCGGGCCAGAACCTTGTGGAAATCGCCCACATCATAAAGCTCGCCCGTCACGGTCTTGTAGGGGAACTTGGCGGCGGGGATAAAGTTCTTGCGGCGCAGCTCCATCGCATCGACGCCGAGCGTGCGGGCGGCGTGGTCGATGGCGCGCTCCAGCGTGTAGATCGCCTCCGGCCGGCCCGCTCCGCGATAGGCGTCGACCTGCGTGGTGTTCGTGTAGATGCCCTGGTTGGAATAATAGGCCGCCTGCACGTCATAGACGCCCATCAGCACCTTGGAGGCCAAATCGGACTGGATGAACTGCGCAAAACCGGAGTTGTAGGCGCCCAGATTGCAGACCGCGTTGCAACGGTAGCCGATGATCTTGTGATTGGCGTCAAAGGCCAGCTCCGCGGTCGAGATCAGGTCGCGCCCGCCATTGTCCGACAGCATCGATTCCGTGCGCTCGGCCTGCCAGCGCACGGGCTGGCCAAGGCGGCGGCACGCTTGGGCCACCACGAAATACTCAGGGTAATCAAAGGCTTTCATGCCAAAGCCGCCGCCCACATCGGGGGTCATGACGACGATATCTTCCTTGTCCATGCCGAGCGTCGAGGCGAGCGAGCCTTTGAGGCCCCACACGCCCTGACCGGAATAGGTCATCTTCAGGCGGCCCCCGACCAGTTCGGCCACGCAGCCGCGCGGCTCCATCGAGTTGGCAATGACGCGGTTATCGGCGATCTCAAGCTTGGTGGTGAAGGCTGCGGCTTCGAAGGCCGCATTGGTCGCGTCCTCGTCGCCGATGCCCCAGTCATAGCCCACATTGTCAGGCGCTTCGGGGTGGATCGCCGGGCCGCCTTCGGCCACGTCCATGTGCACGGGAAGGTCGTCATAGTCGAACATGATCAGCTCGGCCGCGTCCTTGGCCTGCTCCAGGCTGTCGGCGATCACGACGGCAATCGGCTCGCCCACGAAGCGCACGCGCCCGGTGGCCAGGATCGGGCGCAGCGGGTCCGCGCCCTTCGATCCGTCGCGGTTTGTAATGATCGACGCGCCCATCTTGTTGAAGCCGCCTTTGGCCACGAAATCGTCGGCGGTGATGACCAGATGCACCCCGTCCGCCTCGCGCGCGTCTGCAACGTCCAGCGCGGTGATCTCCGCATGGGCGACCGAGGAGCGGAAGACATAGGCGTAAAGCGCGCCGTCGGGGGCGGCATCGTCCAGATAGCGGCCATGGCCGGTCAAAAACCGCGTATCCTCGCGGCGGCGGATGGATTGGGAAGTGCCAAACTTGCTGCTGGTCATGGTCATGAGTGAAGGCCTCCGGCTGGCGTTTTGAGGGACACTAGCGGGGCGGGCGGCACTGTCCAGCCCCGATGCGACACCCTATGGCGCGCTGAGGTCATGTGCCGCGGGGTTTGGCGCGCAGCGTCGGGTCGGCGACGGTCGGGTCCTCGGGCCACGGATGACGCGGGTAGCGCGCGCGCATGTCCTTGCGCACATCGGCATAGGACCCGGCCCAGAAGCCCGGCAGATCGGTCGTCACTTGAACCGGGCGCTGGGCGGGGGACAGCAGCGTGATCTTGAGCGGCAGCCTGTCCGGGCCTGTGACCGGATGGCGGGTGACGCCGAACATTTCCTGCAAGCGGACCTCCAGCGCGGGCGTGCCTTCGGCGTAATCCAGCGCCAGATCGCGGCCCAGCGGCGTGGTGAACTTGGCGGGCGCACCCGCGTCGAGCGCCTGCAGCTGGTCCCAAGTGAGCGCCGCGCGCAGGGCCTCGGCCAGATCGACGCGTTTCAGGTCTTCGGCGGATTTGACGCCAGAGAGGTAGGGCAGCAGCCAGTCTTCCAGGCTGTCCAGCAGGCCCTCCTCCGTCCAATTTGGCATCCCGTCGCGCATATAGTGCACCCGGGCGCGCAGGAAGCGGGCGGCCTTCGTCCAGTTCAGTGCCCCAAGGCCCAGCTGCCGCACGCCTTCCAGCATGGCCACCGCGATGGCGTCGCCCGGGGCCTCCTTCCAGACGCGATCATCGAGCACCAAGGCCCCGAACCGTTCCTGCCTGCGCGCCAACACGCGCCGGTCACGCTTGGACCATTCGCAGAGTTCGATCCATTCGATCCGGTCGCCATAAAGCCCGCGCAGCTCTGCCTCCGACAAGGTGCAGGCCAGCCGCACCCAGGCTTCCCGCGCGTCGCCATCCAGATCGAGCGCCACGATCAGGCGTTGGCCCGCCAGCGTATCGCCCGGCTCGATCACGGCGCCCTTGCCGCCGGACAGCACGTAGCGCGCGTCCTTGCCGGGGCGGATCAGCCCGACGCGGTCGGGATAGGCCAGCGCGGCCATCTCGCCCAAGCTGCGCCGCGTCCTGCCCGCAAAGCGCTTCAGGCGTTTGGCCTCCTGCTTGATCCTCGCCACCACGCCCTTGTTCGCGCGGGGATCGGGCTTCATCCGCAAGCCAAGGTCCACGCCGACCCCGCGCGGCAGCGGGTCGCGTTCGCCCAGAAGTGCGGCCAGCTCCGCCGCCTCCGGCCCGCTAGAGACCAGCATATGCGCGAGCCTCGGGTGCACCGGCACTCGGGCCAAGGCGCGGCCATGCTCGGTTAATCCGCCATTAAGCGCGCCGAGTTGGGTCAACAACGCCTGCGCCTCGGCAAAGGCACCTTCGGGTGGCGGGGTGAGGAAGCTCAAGTCCTCAGGCGCGGTCCCCCACGCGGCCAGCTCCAGTGCCAGGCCGGTCAGGTCGGCGGCCTCGATCTCGGCGGGGGGGAAGGCGGGCAGGGCGCCTTCCTCGGCGCGCGTCCACATGCGGTAGCAGATGCCCGGCGCGACGCGGCCCGCGCGGCCTTGTCGCTGGGTGGCTTCCGCACGGCTGACCTTCTCGGTCACCAGCCGCGACATGCCCGATCCGGGATCAAACCGCGCCCGCCGCGCGCGGCCGGCATCGACAACGACCCGCACCCCTTCGATGGTCAGCGACGTCTCGGCGATCGAGGTCGCCAGCACGATCTTGCGCACGCCATTCTCAGGCCGGATCGCCGCGCGCTGCTCGGCAAAGGGCAACGCGCCAAAGAGCGGGCGCAGGACGCAGCCATCGGGCACGATTAAACTGGACATCACCCGTCGAATCTCGCCCTCGCCGGGAAGGAAGACCAGCATCCCGCCCTCCGTCTCGGCCAGCGCGCGGGGCACCAGATCGACCACGGCGCTTTCGAACCGCACATCCTTATGCATCGGGCGGTCGAGCCAGCGTGTCTCTACCGGGTGCGCCCGCCCGTCAGAGGTCACGACCTCCGAGCCCAGCATGTCCGCCACCGGGCCCGCGTCCAGCGTGGCGGACATGACGAGCAGCTTCAGGTCGGGCCGCAACGCCTCGCGCGCCTCGGACACCAGTGCCAGCCCCAGATCGGCGTTGAGGGAGCGTTCGTGGAATTCGTCAAAGACCACGCAGCCCACGCCCGCCAATTCCGGGTCCGATTGGATCATACGGGTCAAGATGCCTTCGGTGACCACTTCGATGCGGGTCGCGGGGCCGACCTTGGCCTCGCCGCGCATCCGGTAGCCAACCGTCTCGCCCACGGGCTCGCCCAGCGTTTCTGCCATGCGCTCGGCCGCGGCGCGGGTGGCGAGGCGGCGGGGCTCCAGCATCACCAGTCGGCCCTCGAAGCCGCCGCGTTCCAGCAGGGCCAGCGGCACGCGGGTCGTCTTGCCCGCCCCGGGCGGGGCCTGCAGAACGCATACGCCCGCGCGCGCCAAAGTGGCGGCGAGGGTGTCGACAACGTCTTCAATGGGCAGGTTCATGGGCGCGACATGTAGCGCGCCCAAATCACCCCGTCTATTTCCGCTTCATCACCGCGTTGCCATAGAGCGTCTGGGTGACGACCTTCTCGACCCGGTAGCGCCCGTCGCCGGTCTTGGCGTAGAACAGGTTGAACGGGAAGCGGCTTTTCTCGGCCATGTCCTCGGCGGAGAATCCGGCAAGCCGGCGGTACTCGCCGTCGCATTTGATCATGTCGCCCTCGGGCCGGGGCGACTTCAGCACCACCTGGCTGCGGCGCTTTCCGTCAAACATCGGCACGCTCAACTTGCACACATCCGCTTCGTCCACGTCGCGGAAGGCGGCGTAAAGCGCGGTCATCGGGTCCACCGTTCCGCCCTGGGTCTTGGGGTCCACCGCGTCGGGGCTGGGGGTGTAATCCGACACCTGCGGCACGCCGCCCGTATAGGTCATCGATTCCTTGGATTTGCGTTTGCCGGTGTCGGCATTCTCGTCGTAGCGGGTGGGGCGGAAGCTGTTGCCCTTGACCGATCCTTTGGACGAGGCGGTGTACTTCACCTTGGCCACTAGCCCTACCAGCCCGCCACTTTGCAGCACGCCGGACGCTTGATACTGCCCGCCGCTCTCATTGCCTTTGACCGTCAACGTGCCTGCGTTGATACCACGGATCGCGACCGAGAACTTGGCATCCGTGCTGCCTTCGGCCAGCGCAAACCCCGGCCACGCGGCGGCGCACAGCGCCATAACCTTAACAAACTGCTTCATAACCTTGCCTCTTCACATCACTTTGGGCTCTAAGGACATATTGGCCCGCGGGGCGGGTGAGAACACCCCCGAAAACGGGGAAAACAAGCGAAAGATCGCCACCGATTGAAACATATTGAAGAGATGAGCGCCCAGGTGGCGGCGGGGGATCGACGGGCCTTGGCGCGGGCGATCACACTTGTGGAAAGCGCGCGGCCTGATCATCGCGAAGACGCGCTGGCGCTGATTGCGGCCTTGAAAAGCAGCGGGAAACAAGCGCTGCGCATCGGGCTGTCGGGCACGCCCGGCGTCGGCAAATCGACCTTCATCGAAGGCTTCGGGATGCATCTGATCGCGCAAGGATTGCGCGTCGCAGTGCTGGCAGTTGACCCAAGCTCGACCCGCTCGGGCGGATCAATTCTCGGTGACAAGACCCGGATGGACCTGCTCAGCCGCGAGAAAGACGCCTTTATCCGGCCCTCTCCCTCGCAATCGCATTTGGGCGGCGTCGCCCGCCGAACCCGCGAGGCGGTGACCCTGTGCGAGGCCGCGGGCTTCGATGTCGTCCTGATCGAAACCGTCGGCGTCGGCCAGTCGGAAACCATGGTCGCCGAGATGTCGGACCTGTTCATCCTGCTCCTCGCACCCGCAGGCGGGGACGAGCTGCAAGGGGTCAAGCGCGGCATCATGGAGATTGCCGATCTGATCCTGGTCAACAAGGCCGATGGCGACCTCAAAGCCGCCGCGACCCGCACCCAGGCCGACTATGCCGGTGCCCTGCGCCTGCTGCGCAAGCGGGCGCAAGATCCCGACGGCTTCCCGAAGGCGCGCATCGTCTCGGCGCTGACCGGACTGGGGCTGGAGGAGGCATGGGCCGACATGCAAGACCTCGCAGGCTGGCGCAAGGATCATGGTCATTGGGACCGCCGCCGCGCGGCCCAGGCGGTGCACTGGTTCGAAGAGGCCGTGCGCATGGGCCTGCTTGCCCGCCTGACCTCGGACCCCGAAACAGCCCGCGCGATGGAGGCCTTGTCGCAGCAGGTCTCTGACGGCGCGGTCTCCCCCGATGTGGCGGCGGCGCAGCTGCTGGACACATTGCGCTAAGACGCGCCGGGCAGGTTGCGGGCAGGCATGGTGGAAAACACCGCGTTTCCTCGCGAAACAGCGCCCATTCCCCCTTGACCCCCCGGGAATCTCCCCCTATTCCGACCCAACCGAATTCAGGGCATCGCAGGGGCGGTGCCTTCATCTGTTTTGAGACCCGGAAGGAACCGCACATGTCGCGCGTCTGCGAACTCACTGGCAAGGGCCCGATGACGGGCAACAATGTCAGCCACGCCAATAACAAGACCAAGCGTCGCTTTCTGCCGAACCTGAACGACGTCACGCTGGTCTCCGACACGCTGGGCCGCGGCTTCAAGTTCCGCATCTCGGCCGCTGCCCTGCGCACCGTGGATCACCGCGGCGGCCTGGACGGCTTCATGGCCAAGGCGAAAGAGGGCGAGCTGTCCTCCAAAGCCCTGAAGGTCAAAAAGGACATCGAAAAGGCGCAGGCCGAGGCCTAAGCGACCCTTCGCACCCAATAGCTTGACGGCCTCGCAGCATCTGCGGGGCCGTTTTGCGTTTGGCGCTGGCGGTATTGTGACGCAGACCCCGGCGCGGTGGCTTGGCGCGTCGGGCGCAACACGGTATCGAGATGCCATGGCGCATCTGAGACGCATTTTCACGTGGCTTTTGACGCTGGTGCTGGTCGCCACGTCCGGCACGGCCGCGGCCATGCGCGACCACGAGGCGGGCGCGCAGCGCATCGTCATCTGCACGGGGCACGGGCCGCAGCTGATCCTGCTGGGGGCGGGTGGCGAGGAAATCACGCCCGCGCCGATCTGCCCCGACTGCACCATGGTTCTGGCGGCGCTGCCTGTGGCACCAAGTGCGCCGCCGCGACAGATGGGCTTTTCCGTCGCAGCGCCTTTGGGTGTTGCTGCACGTTCGGAGATATGCGCACCCGCAGATCAGAACCAAGCCCGCGCACCGCCCGTCCCCGTCTGATCTCCAAACATTTTCAGACCATTCCAGACGGACTAAAGGACGACACCCATGTCTTTCAAACTTCTCTCCGCTGCGCTTTTCGCCGCGGTCCTTCCGCTCGCCGCTTTCGCGGGAGAGGCGATCAAGATCACAGACAGTTACGCCCGCAGCGCGAGCCCTGCCGCCAAGACCGGCGCGGCCTTCATTACGCTTATGAACATGTCGGGTGAGGATGACCGGCTCATTGACGCGGCCTCTCCGGCGGCCAAGCGCGTCGAGCTGCACACCCACGAAATGCAGGACGGCATCGCCCGCATGATCCATGTCGAGGACGGCTTCCCCGTCGCCGCCGGCGAGATGATCATGATGGAGCGCGGCGGCCAGCACGTGATGATGATGGGCCTGACCGGCGCGCTCGAGCAGGGCGCCATGGTGCCCGTTACCCTGACCTTCGAGAAGGCCGGAGAGATTGAGGTGATGGTCCCCGTCGACCTCGAGCGCAAGCCTGCCGCCGGGCATATGGGGCACGGCGACAGCTAAAATCCATCTGGCCTCGCCTCTGAGACCGTGCCTCATGGGCGGGGCCAAAATCGCGGTGGATGCGTTCCTCTGCGTCGAGAATTCACAAAAACTTTATTCAGGCTCTTGCCTTGTTGGTCCGGATGTCGCAGCGTCAGGTCAGCTGGGGAGCTACTGAATTGAAGACCAAAATACTGGTTGTCTGTGCAGGCAACATTTGCCGTTCGCCGTTGGCGGAGGGCATTTTAAGAGAGCGGGTCGCAGCCGATGGGCTGGACCTGGAAGTGGATAGCGCGGCGTCCAACGCGTGGCATACCGGGGCGCCCCCGGATGCCCGGGCTACCGTCGCCGCCCGATTGAAGGGGTTCGATATCTCGGACCTGCGGGCGCGGCCATTTCGGCCCAGCGATTTCGAGGATTTCGATCTGGTTCTCGTGATGGATCACCAAAACCGCCGCGATCTCGAAGCGATGCGCCCGAACGGCAACGCGACGCCGCTCAAGCTGATCACATCCTATTCCGACAGTCCCGGGGTGCAGGACGCGGAAGTGCCTGATCCCTATTTCTCGGGGCAGTTCAATCCGGTGATCGATATGCTCAGTGACAGTATCGAAGGCTTGTTGGCCGCCCTCAAGCCGTCCTAGCTGCGCAGCGCGCGGCAGTAGCTTTCGGCGTTGGCGCCAAACTGTTTGTAGCGCTTCCAGAAGGCTTCGTGGCTGATGCGGTCGCTTTGGCGGATTTCCTGTGCCCGATGCGGGTCCTTGAAGAAGGTGGCGGCGAGACGTTGATCGGAGCCATCAAGCGTCAGGTCCGCGACTTGCTGCACGCAATTGCACAGCGGGCGCGAGGCCGCCTTTCGGTCCGCTTTCAGGCAGGCCCGTTCAATAGGTCCCGCCACTGCCGCGACAGGTGCCGCGGCCCCTGCCATGATTGCTGCAATCAGAAGTAGTCGTAGGCCCATGATACCGCTCCTCACCCGCTGCGCTGCGCGATTTGTCCCGCGTCTTGTGCTGGGCGATATATACGACAAACGCCGTGGCGAATTCAATCGCCACGGCGTTCACAATTCTGCACGGCCCCACCCGGCAGAAGAGCTGCAGGGTGTGAGGTCTTAGTTGCCGCGCAGGGCGGGCAAGTTCTCCACGAAGATCTCGGTCACGGGGCCGTCGGCGGCGATCGAGCCCGCGCCGGTCCGGGTTGTGGACAGGAACTTGGTGGCGCTCGGGACAAAACCGGGCGAGCGCAGGATTTCGCCTTCCACGAAACCTCGGCCCTGATTGTCGCCCGCGGCATTGTGAGGGCGGTAGTTGATCGGGCTGGTGAAGCTTCCGACGATGGGCGTGTCGGTGTGCACATGCGGATAGAGCGACTGGTCACCGGCGAAGGCGGCCGGGGTCGCGGAGGTGAGGACGAGGCTGATAATAGCAGTACGGATCATTGGAAACATCCTTTTGGAGGGGCAGCAGAACAGAGGCATTAACGATCCATTAATGCCTCGTTCTCGTCAAGTTTTCGCCACTTTTCAGGGGGTTAGGGGGCATATTGCCTGCGCAAGCCGCATCAAAAGGCGCTGATCATAGTGACTGTTTCCAGATTTTGTGGGCTGCCACAGTTTGGCCACAATTGGCCAAAGAGGCTGATTCTTCTCCGGTCGCAGCTATGGGGATGCCCCTCGTCTGAAACGCGAGCCCCGCGTCTGATCACGCCCGCGGCCCCTCTTATCAGTATCGCGCCAAGGCCAACTCCGACTTTCTAGGCACCGCCAAGGGGCCGATATCTGGCCCATGCCCGACTGCGACGCGGCGGGCCGTCCAAACGGTTGCGATGCGTCTGCGCGGCAGATGTTGATTGCGGCTGATAATGGAAATGGGTGTGCTTGAAACGCTCTTGTCAACTCGCTCAAACCCCTACATATCAACACAATGACAGAGCTCTCGAAAATCCGCAATTTCTCCATCGTGGCCCATATCGATCACGGCAAGTCGACCTTGGCCGACCGCCTGATCCAAGAGACGAACACCGTCTCCGCGCGCGACATGAAGGAACAGATGCTCGACAGCATGGATATCGAGCGCGAGCGTGGCATCACCATCAAGGCGCAGACCGTGCGCATCGACTACACCGCCGATGATGGCGAGAATTACGTGCTCAACCTGATCGACACGCCCGGCCACGTCGACTTCGCCTACGAGGTCTCCCGCTCCATGCGCGCGGTCGAAGGCTCGCTGCTGGTGGTCGACAGCTCCCAAGGGGTCGAGGCGCAGACACTTGCCAATGTCTACCACGCCATCGACGCCGACCACGAGATCGTGCCGGTGCTCAACAAGATCGACCTGCCCGCCTCCGACTGCGACCGCGTGGCCGAGCAGATCGAGGACGTGATCGGCATCGACGCCTCCGGCGCGATCCAGGTCTCCGCCAAGACGGGGCAGGGCATCCACGAGACGCTCGAGGCCATCGTCACCCAGCTGCCCGCCCCCAAGGGCGACCCGGATGCGCCGCTCAAGGCCATGCTGGTGGACAGTTGGTACGACAGCTACCTCGGCGTGATCGTGCTGGTGCGCATCATCGACGGGCGGCTCAAGAAGGGCGAGCGCATCAAGATGCTCTCCAACGGCTCCACCCACCATGTCGACCGCATCGGGGTCTTCAAGCCCGCGCTGACCGAGATCGACGTGCTCGGCCCGGGCGAGATCGGCTTCCTCACCGCCTCGATCAAGCAGGTGCGCGACACCCGGGTCGGCGACACGATCACCCACGAGAAGAAGGGCACAGAGGACGCGCTGCCCGGCTTCAAGCCCTCCCAGCCGGTGGTGTTCTGCGGGCTCTTCCCCGTCGACAGCGCCCAGTTCGAGGACCTGCGCGACGCCATCGAGAAGCTGGCCCTCAACGACGCGTCTTTCTCCTTCGAGATGGAGACCTCCGCCGCCCTCGGCTTCGGCTTCCGCTGCGGCTTCCTCGGGCTGCTGCATCTCGAGGTGATCCGCGACCGCATCGAGCGCGAGTATGACATCGACCTGATCACCACCGCGCCGTCGGTGATCTACCACGTCTACATGCGCGACGGCGAAATGATCGAGCTGCACAACCCCGCAGACATGCCCGACCTGACCCATGTCGACCACCTCGAGGAGCCGCGCATCAAGGCCACGATCCTCGTGCCCGACGAGTATCTCGGTGATGTGCTCAAGCTCTGTCAGGACCGCCGCGGGGTGCAGGAGGACCTGACCTATGCCGGCTCCCGCGCCATGGTGGTCTACGATCTGCCGCTCAACGAGGTGGTGTTTGACTTCTACGATCGGCTCAAATCGGTCACCAAGGGCTACGCGTCCTTCGATTACCAGATGACCGGCTACCGGCAGGACCGGCTGGTGAAGATGCAAATCCTGGTTAATGACGAGCCCGTCGACGCGCTGTCGATCATGGTCCACCACGACCGGGCCGAGCAGCGCGGCCGCGCCATGGTCGAGAAACTCAAGGACCTGATCCCGCGCCACATGTTCAAGATCCCGATCCAGGCCGCCATCGGAGGCCGCATCATCGCCCGCGAGACCCTCGCCGCCATGCGCAAGGACGTGACCGCCAAATGCTACGGCGGCGACGCGTCGCGCAAGAAGAAGCTGCTGGAGAAGCAGAAGGCTGGTAAGAAGCGGATGCGCCAGTTCGGGAAGGTGGATATCCCGCAAGAAGCGTTTATTTCGGCGTTGAAGATGGACAGCTAAAGCTGTCCATTTCTGGAGCGAGTGAGAGGCTGCTTCCGCTCCTGGCTGGAGCGGTCACACACCCCGAGAATCCGAAAGTTTCCGGTGCAAGTCCTCTAGAGTGGGTTTCCAATCCACAATCGCTCTTCGCAACTCACAACAGCGTTCGGACTACGTCAGCCTGTGGGCGGTTGCGATGCAAGCGCCTTTCGGCAATACTTCGCCAAGCGAAAGATAAAAGACTCCGAGGGTCGCTCTCCACCAACTCCCCAAGGCTCACTTACTGCTCCGCTTCGCCCTGGGCTACCCCGGTAACGGATTTTACTAGCCACTCCGCTCGAAGAATTTTGGTGCCCGAAAGCAATAAGAGTGCTAAAATCTAGGACCACTGATTTTAAGGTGATTTTACAATGCGTTACTTTCTTTCAATGCTGGTGCTATTTTTTTTAATATCTGGCCCTTCGATCTCCCAGTCCTTGGATGTTAGAGGAGATTTCGAAATACTTGAACTTGCGAAGCGAAAATCCGTTGAAGAGGTCGATCCAAATCTTGCATCAATCCAGTTGCAAGAATTACGCAATCTTGAACTTGAAATTGTGGCTAGAATTTCATCAGAGAGAAGGTTTGGTCAGCGGCTTAGCGCTGCAGTTAGCGAGCAGGAAGATGAAAGGTTTAGCGCTAGATTAAGTGAATTTCACGCGTCGCTGTGCGATGCCAAGAATCCTGCACGAGTGCTCCCCGGTCAGTTGCGCAATTTCAGATTGGTTGTGTCAGAGCTTGACAATAAATACAGTGATGAACGCAACTTTTTCCCTGTGCAGAGTTTGTTGTCGGAACTCAGGAACTTTATTTTTCCACGAAAGTCATTGTTTACAAGAGATTCTGATGGAAAAAAAATAGTTGCAAAACGTGGGATCAGTGAATTTGGATCTGTCGAAGAATTTGACTGCCAGAAAGTAAAGCCAGAGCTTTTAACCTTAATCGAAAGGGTCACAGATTTCGAAAGAAAGCTGCAGGCAGTTACGACCAGCCGGATTCAAGAAACCGAACAAACTACGAAGGCGTTAGAGGAAGCGCTGCCGCCACTTCGAGAAAAGATCGAAGCGTCAAAAGAGGCGTTGACCAAGGCACGTACAAGACAAGACTTAAGTTCAAATCTGTATTTGTTGATCCTAGTCATCGGCGCGTTTGGTGTCCTTAGCATAATGGTGATCCGACTTTTTCCAACAGTTGTTGCTTTGGAATGGGTCAGTTCTGGACAGGTAATCCAATTCGTAACTGTTACAATTTTGCTGAGTGTAATTATGAGCCTCGGACTGTCTGGCATTTTAGAACAGAATACTCTGGGGACGCTGCTAGGAGGAATCGGAGGTTACGTCTTGTCCCAAGGAGTAGGCAGGGCCGCAGCACACAGAGCTCAACAAGAGGCTCGGCAGGAAGTGTCACATGTAGAAACTGAGTATCAGCAAATCTACGACGCAATAAGCGCAGCCTTACCAACCTCGACAATTTCTGATGAAGATAGCCAAAAGGTTGCGGCGTTTTTAGCCCAAGCTGCGCAGCACAAAGATGCTGGAAACTTCGGGATGGCAATGTCTGCACTAAAGCAGGCACAGGCTCTGCTAGAGCGTTAAGCCGAGAGTTCGAGAATCGGGCCTTTGCACTAATCGAAGCACTTTCCCCCTGCTAGTCACCTTAACCTCTCGTTCACTTCAATCAAATTCCCCGGCGGGTACTCCACATACAAATGCCGCATCCCCGAGATCGCGAACTCGCTCTAGTTAAACGCCCTCTGCACCGCGTTCGCGGTGTTACTCACATCGCGGCCAAAGCCTTCGATTGTCTCGCACCCGGTAAGCAAAGCGATTAGGGCGGTGGCGATTAGGCTCATGCGAAGTGTCATTTGCTCAATCCTTCTGAGTTTTTTGCGCTTTATACCACCAGAGCGTGCACCGCGCTACTGCGGCGTCAGATGACCTCGTTCACCTCAATCAGGTTCCCCGACGGGTCCTCCACATAGAGATGCCGCATCCCCGGGATCGCGAACTCGCCCGTCAGCGAATACCGGATCCCCGCCGCCTGCAGCCGCGCCACCACCGCGTCCAGATCAGGAACCTGGATCGCCACGTGACCGCCCATCGACGGGTTGTGGCTTAGCCCATTTTTTGCCGCGAACTCCGGGTCGGGGGCGATCAGGTGCAATCCGCTATGGCTGTCCCGCCCATCTGCCATCAGCGCCAGCTTGTCCGGGTCCCCCGGCAGATACCCGCGCTGCGCCGGGAACACCCAGTCGCGCTGCGCCATCCCCAGCATCGCCGCATAAAACCGCGCCGTCGCCTGCACGTCGCGCGCTTCAAGGTTAACGTGATGTATCGACCAGCTCATTGCATCCTCCCCATGGGCCATATCCGGCCAGCATGGGGCAGGCGGGGCGGTTTGTTAAGGATTTCAATGGGGTCCGACACTTTGCCCGACAGAAGTCCGACGCAAAGCCGACAGCTATCCGACACCTCGGATTATGGTTAATGGTCGAGGAACACCCGCACCGCCGCCTCGAACTCCCGCGGCTTCTCCGCATGCAACCAATGCCCCGCCCCGGGGATCTTGGCGAATTTTGCGGACGGAAATAACTCTTTGATTTCGCGACGATATTCCGATCTCACATAATCGGAATTGCCCCCCGACAGAAACAGCGCAGGCCCCTCATACGTGCCGGAGACGTCGGGAAAACCGATGATCCCGTCCATCTCCGCGGCCAACACATCCAGATTCAACCGCCACTTTTTCTCTTTGATATCAAGCGATTGGGCAATAAATTCCGGCACCCCGGCCTCCAACCCGTTGAGCTGCGCCAGCACATCCGACCGCCGCTCCACCCGCGACAGGTCAACTTTGCGCATGTATTCAATGGGTTGCATCTGGCTATGGGCATACCCAACCGGCGCGATATCGGCGACAACCAGCTTCGACACCAGCGCCGGTCGCCTCAAAGCCAACACCATCCCCGCCTTCCCCCCCATCGAATGCCCCAGCACATCCGCGCTGGATACGCCAATGGTTTCAATGACTTCCGCCAGGTCCGCCGCCATCGCCTCGTAGGAGTGGTCGTCGCTCCAGAAGCTGCCGGCATGGTTGCGCATATCCACAGTGACGACTCGTCCCCGGTCCGACAGTCGTTTCGCGATCACCCCCCAGTTGCGCCCAGAGCCAAAAAGCCCATGCGCAATTATCAGCGGCGTCCCGCCGTCTCCAAAGGTCTGAACATTCAGCATAATTGCGCGTTTAGCATCTTTCCGACTCGGCGGGTAGTGCGCTAAGAGGCGCCATGGAGCAGGGTGTGGTTGACGCATACGTGGCGCGGATTTTTGCGCTGTTGGGGGAAAAGCTCGGGGTGCGGGGGCGCACGCTGGAGCGCCGGGTCAGCCGCGCCGGGCGCATGTTGCCCCGCCAGATACGCCGCGCCGCCGCCGAGCTGGTCCAAGCCGATGAAATGGCGCAGGACCCGCGCATGTGCCTGAGGCTGGACCCGGAGGTCGTCCATGCTGCCTACTCGACGTGCTGCGATTATCTCGAGGCCATCGATGTCGGCGCGCGCAAATCCAAGGCGCGGTTCGATTTTGCGGCCGGTCTGATTGTCCGGGTCGGGGTCGTCTGCGCTGCGACGCTCGGCATTCTGACCTGGCGCGGATTTCTTTAGACCTCAGGTCGGTATCAGGACAGACCTGACGCAGGCGACCACGGCAGTTTTCCCGAAAACGAGGGGAGGGCGATCATGCGCGTTGGGTTTATCGGTTTGGGCAATGTGGGCGGCAAGCTGTCTGGCAGCTTGCTGCGCAATGGATTTGAATTGATGGTGCGGGACCTTGACCCGGACCTCGTGGACCAAGCGGTCGCCAAGGGGGCGACCGCAGCCAACTCTCCGCGTGAGATGATGGCGGCCTGCGACACCGTCATCACCTGCCTGCCCCATCCCAGCATTTCGGCCGCCGTGGTTGAGGGCGAAGAGGGGCTGCTTGACGCGATAGGCCCCGGAAAGACCTGGCTGGAAATGTCGACCACCGATGAGGCAGAGGTGAAACGCCTCGGCGACAAGGTGCGCGCAAAGGGCGGCGCGGCGGTCGATTGCCCGGTCTCGGGCGGGTGTCATCGCGCCGATACGGGCAATATCTCGATTTTCGCGGGCTGCGATCGGGAGACGTTCGAGCGCATCCTGCCGTTGTTGACGACCATGGGACGGCGGGTCTTGCACACGGGCGAGCTGGGGTCGGCCTCGGTTCTGAAAGTGCTTACAAACTACCTTGCCACCGCGAACCTGATCAGCTGCGCAGAGGCCCTGACCGTCGCGAAGGGGGCAGGCATGGATCTTGCGACGGCCTATGAGGCGATGAAAATTTCGTCCGGGACGTCCTTCGTGCATGAGACCGAGAGCCAGGTGATCCTCAACGGCTCGCGCGATATCTCCTTCACCATGGACCTGGTGCTGAAGGACATCGGGCTGTTTCAAGAGGTGGCTGACCGGGCAGGGGTGCCGTTGGAGCTGAACCCCTTGATGATCGATATCTTCAAGGACGGGATTGACCGGTTCGGCGCGCGGGAGCTCTCGCCAAACATTATCAAGCGCCTCGAAGAGGCAACCGGCTTGGATGTCACCGCGCCGGGCTTCCCGTCGGAAATGGTCGATGACGAGCCGGAAGAGCCGGGATATGAGGTTGTGCCGACCCGCGGCTAGCCATTCCGGCGTGACTGCGCTACCGGTGGCGCGTCAGATCGGAGCCAGCCCATGAGCGAGACACAATCGGAGGTGATCACCGGCCTCATCCCATCTGCGCCGCGGCGTATGTTTGGCACGGGCGTGCTCTGTGCCCTTGGCTGGCTGCTGATCTATCTCGCCCTCGTAGAGCCGCCGCAGGGTCTGCACCTTGTGTTCCTGTTGCTCGTGATGGGCGCGCTGTCGATTTATGGCGGCTACAAGATGTGGCAGGTGACGGGGCGCATGATTGAGTTGACCGAGGAGGAGCTGCGCCTGTCGGACGGGACGCTGATCTTCCGGATCGAGGATGTCGCCAAGGTCGATCGCAGCTTTTTCGCATTCAAGCCGTCAAACGGATTTCTGGTGACCCTGAACAGCAGCTACCCGGCGGCCTGGGCGCCGGGGCTGTGGTGGCGAGTTGGCAAACGCGTGGGTGTGGGCGGCCTGACCCAAGGCGCGGCCAGCAAGGTCATGGCCGACACGCTGGCGGCCATGATTGCGGCCCGCGACGGGCTGATCGATCTGGATTAAAGCCCTTTCGCGCGGTAGCTGCCGACGATCCGTTCGATCGAGACAAGGTAGGCCGCGATCCGCAGATCCTCGACATCGTCGCGTTCGTGCCAGACCTTGCGCATCGCCTGATAAGCGGTGCGCATCGTGTCATCGAGACCCGAGCGCACCAGCTCTAGCTCGCCCGCGCCCTTCATGAACTTGTCCTTGAAGTCACTCGACAGCTCCCAGCCGAGGCCCTTGTCGGCGGACAGCCGTTCCAGCTCTTCGACCAGTAGCCGGTGTTGCGCCTCTTCTTGCCGTTTTTCCATTCGCCCGAAGCGGATATGGCTGAGGTTCTTGACCCATTCAAAATAGGATACCGTCACGCCGCCGGCATTTGCATATAGATCGGGGATGATGACCGTGCCCTTGGCGCGCAGAATTTCGTCGGCCCCGGCGGTCACAGGGCCGTTGGCGGCCTCGATGATCAGCGGCGCCTTGATATTGCGGGCGTTCGACAGGTTGATGACGCCTTCCAGCGCCGCCGGGATCAGGATGTCGCACTCATATTCCAGCGCGCTTGCGCCGTTCTTCACGTAGACGCCCTTCGGGTAGCCTTCGACGCCGCCGTGATCGGCAATCCACTGGCGCAGCTCTTCGACATTGATGCCATCCTCGTCGTGGATCGCACCGTCGCGTTCGATCACGACAGTGATCAGGCTGCCGTCTTCTTCGGACAGGAATTTGGCGGCGTGGTAGCCCACGTTGCCCAGACCCTGGACGATAATGCGCTTGCCCCTGAGCGTACCTTCCATCCCGGCCTTGGCGACATCTTCGGGATAGCGGAAAAATTCCTGCAGGGCGTATTCGACGCCGCGTCCGGTTGCTTCGGTGCGGCCCTGAATGCCGCCCGCATTGATCGGCTTGCCCGTCACGCAGGCGCGCGAGTTGATATCCGTGGTGTTCATGCGCGCATATTGGTCCGCGATCCAGGCCATCTCACGCTCACCGGTGCCCATGTCGGGGGCGGGGACGTTCTGCGACGGGTGGATCAGGTCGCGCTTGGCCAGCTCGTAGGCGAAGCGGCGGGTAATTTGTTCCAGCTCGTGCTCGTCCCATTCGCGCGGATCGATGCACAGCCCGCCTTTGGAGCCGCCAAAGGGCGTTTCAACCAAGGCGCATTTGAACGTCATCAGCGCCGCGAGCGCCTCGACCTCGTCTTGGTGGACGTTGGAGGCGTAGCGGATACCGCCTTTTACGGGCTCCATATGCTCAGAGTGAACTGCGCGGTATCCGGTGAACGTGTGGATTTGGCCGCGCAATCTGACACCGAAGCGCACCGTGTAGGTCGCGTTGCAGACGCGGATTTTCTCTTCAAGTCCCGGGGGGATGTCCATCAGCGCCACGGCGCGGTTGAACATCATGTTCACGGATTCGCGGAAGGAGGGTTCATTATCAGTGCTCATGCGTCTCTCCTGACATGGCATGTGTTAATAAATCGCTTAAAAAATATGCGACCCTGTATATGGGACCCTAGAGAGCGAATTGACCTTTGGTAAGCGTTTATTAATGGGCTTGGGATTCAATGCGGTGATTCCGGGGATAAAACTGCGGATTGGTCAAGCATCGGGAACAATGACTGCAACGCGCTGAATTTGTTGCGTAAAACCCGGCGCAAATGCCTAATTCCCGCCAAATTTTGCCCAAATCTAGCCATACTGCTCAGGCTTATTTGCCCACGGGCGAATTGCGCCCGTCGAATGTGGTGCGTGCTGGCATCAAGGGAAGGGCAGTCATGAGTGACATGCAATTGAAGAGTGAAAGCGAACAGGCCAAGCTTGGTTTGTTCCAACAGATCAAGGCGCGCCTTGTCGGGCGCAGCCGTGGGTTTGCGCGCGACGAGAACGGAACGATCATCATCTTCGGTCTGACGATCTTCCTGCTGATGCTGGTCGCCACAGGAATGGCGATCGACTTTATGCGCCACGAAAATATGCGCGCACGTTTGCAGACGGCGATGGACCGCGGCCTGCTCGCAGCGGCCGATCTGGATCAGGAAAACGATCCAGAGGCGGTGATGCGCGACTACGTGGCCAAGTTTGCCCAGACCAACGGGCAGTACGAGATGGAAGTGATCGTCGACGAAGGCCTGAACTACCGCGCGGTTTCCGCCAGCGCGACGTCCGCCGTCGACAGCATGTTCCTCAATATGGTCGGGATCGAAAGTCTCGACGCCACGGTAAGCGGTGCGGCCGAGCAGAAGGTCAACAAGGTCGAGGTGTCCCTCGTGCTCGATATCTCCGGCTCGATGGATGACAACGACAAGCTCGAAAACATGCAGACCGCCGCGAATGAGTTCGTGGACGCGCTGATCACGCCGGACACGCGCGATCTGATTTCGATCACGGTCGTGCCCTACACGGGCCAGGTAAACGCCGGCGAGGATCTGTATTCCTTGCTGAATGTGAACCAGCGCCACAGCTATTCCTACTGCCTCGAGTTCACGGCCGATGATTTCAATGAGGTCCCGCTCAATTTCGCGAAGAATTACGAGCAGACCCAGCATTTCGAATATTCCGGCCGCTACTATGGCTATAACGATAATTACAAGATCCAGAACCCGTGGTGCTCGAACAAGTCGCAGGAAACGATCAAGTATTTCCTGAACGACGGTGTCGCTCTGAAGGAAACCATCAACTCCTACGAGCCGCGTACGGCCACGGGTATTCACTACGCCATGAAGTGGGGCGCGGCACTGCTTGACCCATCCCTGCGTGGCTTCGTGAGCAGCATGATTTCCCAGGGCAAGATCCCGGGTGAGTTCGAAGGACGCCCGACAGATTATAACGACCCTGAGACAGCCAAGGTCATCGTATTGATGACCGACGGGATGAATGTGAACCAGTACCGGATCAAGAGCTGGGCGTACAACTCCGCATCCGAGTACACGCACTGGGCGCGCTACACGCTGTGGTACTACCTCAATAACTACGTCTACTGGCAGAACCACAACGACTATTACTTCCGCACGATGACTGCGAACACGGCGGACCAGTACTTGCGTGACATCTGCAATACGACCAACAGCGCCGGTATCTTGATCTTCTCCATCGGGTTCGAGATTTCCGACAACCCGTCGGCGTCCCAGGTGATGCGCGATTGCGCAACCTCAGACAGCCACTTCTACGCCGTGGAAGGGGTGGAGATCAGCGAAGCATTCAACAGCATCGCCGGTACCATTAACCAGCTGAGGTTGACCCGATGACCCGCGAGCACCCGACCACGCCCCCGCGCGGGCTGCGCCGGATGTGGCGGCGTCTCATGCGCCGCGAGGATGGCAACGCGACAATTGAGTTCGCAATCCTCTTTCCGGCCTTCATGCTGATCTTCATGGCGATCTTCGAGACCGGCATGCTGATGACGCGCTACATGATGTTCGACAGGGCGCTTGATATCGCGGTTCGGGAGATGCGGATTTCCAACAACCGCAACTTCACGCAGGCGCAGGTGAAAACCCTGCTCTGTGCCCAGACCGTCATCCTGCGCAACCATTGCATGGAGGACATCACCCTCGAGATGGTGCGCCTTCAGGAGAACTCGAATGATTGGGGCTTCCCGGCGGGCCAGGCGCAGTGTCGTGACCGCGCACAGCAGATCACGCCGGTGACCAAGTTCGATATCGGTGGCAACAACGACATCATCTTCGTCCGGGCCTGCATGGCGATCGAGCCCTTCTTCCCCACCGCGTCGCTCGGGGCCTTCCTGACCCGCGATAGCGGCGGACAGCTGAACATGGTCGCCCTTTCGGCCTTCTCCGTGGAGCCTACGCAATGATGAACAGCTTGCGCAAACTGACCAGACCCGCAGCGGACTTCCTGCGCGACACGACGGCGTCGGCCTCGGTCGAGGCGGTGATGATCGCTCCGCTCCTTTTCGCGTGGTTCGTGGGATCCTTCGTCTTCTTCGACGGGTTCAAGAACCGCAACACCGCGACCAAGGCGACCTACACGGTGGGCGATATCCTGTCCCGCCGCACCGCCGCGGCGACCCCGGAATACATCGACAATCTGCAGGAGCTCTACGAGCAGCTGGCCTACACGACAGGCAGCTCCGCGCTTCGGGTGACCAGCCTGAAGTGGAACGGCACCAAGCACGAGGTCGAGTGGTCGCATTCCGGCAAGGCCGGCCTGCCGAAGCTGACGCCTGGCAAGGTGGATAGCACAGCGTTTCGCAATCGCATCCCGTTGATGTCGACCAACGAGAAGGTGATCCTTGTGGAGACCTTCACCGACTACAACCCGGCGTTCAACGTCGGCTGGAGCCACCATCTGTTCGAGAACTTCATGGTGACCTCGCCGCGCTTCGCCTCCTGCCTGCCTTGGGATGACGGGGCGACCTTCATCTCCTGCTGACGCCCCGCGCGTCGCACAAAGACAAGTCAATGTCGGGCAGGGCCTTTCGCTCTGCCCGTTTTGCTGTTTTTCTCCCCTTGGTGATCACGGGAGAGACCCATGGGCTACAACGCCTTCCAAATCCTCAAAGAGGGGCTGACCGGCAACAAGGGCTGGCGCCCGGCCTGGCGCGACCCGGAGCCAAAATCCGAGTATGACGTGATCATCATCGGCGGCGGCGGCCATGGCCTGTCGACGGCCTACTACCTCGCCAAGAACCACGGCATCACCAATATCGCGGTGATCGAGAAGGGCTATATCGGCGGCGGCAACGTCGGCCGCAACACCACCATCGTGCGCGCCAACTACTTCCTGCCAGGCAATTCCGAGTTCTACTCCCACTCCCTCAAGCTGTGGGAGAACATGGAGCAGGACCTCAACTACAACGCCATGCACTCCGCCCGTGGCCTGATCAACCTGTTCCACTCCGACGGCCAGCGCGACGCCTTCGCGCGGCGCGGCAACATGATGGTTAACCAAGGTGACGACGCGATCCTGCTCGACCGCGAGGGCGTGCGCAAACACCTGCCTTACCTCGATTTCGACAACCACCGCTTCCCCGTCTATGGCGGGCTCTACCACCCGCGCGGCGGCACGGCGCGCCACGATGCGGTCGCGTGGGGCTACGCCCGCGGCGCCGACCAGCTCGGCGTCGACATCATCCAGCAATGCGAAGTCACCGGCATCGACGTGAAGGACGGCAAGGTCCGGGGCGTGCAGACCTCCAAGGGTCCGATCCGCGCCAAGCGCGTCGGCATCGTCGTCGCGGGCCGCTCAAGCCAGGTCGCCGCCATGGCGGGCCTCGAGGTTCCGATTGAAAGCCACGTCCTGCAAGCCTTCGTTTCGGAAGGCTTGAAGCCTGCCATCGACCATGTCGTCAGCTTCGGCATGGGGCATTTCTACATCAGCCAATCCGACAAGGGCGGCTTGGTCTTCGGCGGCGATATCGACTTCTACGCAAGCTACGCCCAACGCGGCAATCTGCCGATGATGGAGCATGTGATGGAGGCTGGCATGTCGCTGATGCCCGCCATCGGCAAGGCCAAGGTGCTGCGCTCCTGGGGCGGGATCATGGACATGACCCCCGACGGCTCCTTCATCATCGACCGCACATCGGTCGAGGGCCTCTACATGGATTGCGGCTGGTGCTATGGCGGCTTCAAAGCCGTGCCCGCGTCCGGCTGGTGCATGGCCCACCTGATGGCCGAAGATAGGCCGCACGAGGTCGCCGCGAAACACACGTTCGACCGCTTCCGCACCGGCGAGGCGATCATGGACGAAGAGGGCACCGGCTCTCAACACAACCTGCATTGAGGGTCTGAGTTATGCGTATCAACTGCCCCCTCTGCGGCGAGCGTGACCGGCGCGAGTTCTACTACATGGGCGCCGCCGACTACTTGGATCGCCCCGCCGAGGGCGATCTCGACGGCATCCACAAATACCTCCACATCCGCGAAAACCCGGCGGGCGTGACCCGTGACCTGTGGCACCACGAGGCAGGCTGCTCCAGCTGGCTTGTAATCGAGCGCAACACGTCGACCCATGAAATCCATAGCGTCACATTGGCCTCCGAGGTGGCGAAATGAGGCTGGATGACAAAGGCCTGATCGACCGCTCCGAGCGGCGCAGCTTCACCTTCGACGGCCACACCTACACGGGCTTCAAGGGCGACACGCTTGCGTCCACGCTGATCGCCAACAACGTCAAACTGGTAGGCCGCTCGTTCAAATACCACCGCCCACGCGGGATTATCTCCGACGGCAGCCAAGAGCCCAACGGGCTGGTCGAGCTGCATCAGGGCAACCAGATCACCCCCAATGTTCGCCTGACGATGCAGGAACTCGTCTCAGGTCTGAACATCCGGTCGCAAAACCATTGGGGCAGCTTGGAATGGGACGTGTTGGAGCTGAACGATCTGCTCTCGCCTTTCCTGAGCGCGGGCTTCTACTACAAGACTTTCATGTGGCCCAAACCCTTCTGGGAAAAGGTCTATGAGCCGATCATCCGCCGCGCGGCGGGGCTTGGTCGGCTGTCGATGGAGAGCAATTCTGACCGATATGAGCAGGCCTTTGCCTTCTGCGATGTGCTGGTCATCGGCTCCGGCCCGGCGGGGATCATGGCCGCGATGACCGCCGCCAAGGCGGGTGCGGATGTGATCTTGTGTGAAGAAGACTTCCGCTTCGGCGGGCGCCTGAACTTCGAGACCTACGAGATCGATGGCCAGCCCGGTCCCGCCTGGGCGTCCGCCCAGATCGCCAAGCTGCGCGAGATGGACAATGTCCGCCTGATGAAGCGCACCACGGTCACAGGCGCCTATGACGGCGGCACCTATGGCGCCGTCGAACGGGTTTCGCACCACGTCGCAGACCGCGGCGACGCGCCGCTCGAGACGTTCTGGCGGATCGCGGCCAAGGGCTGCGTCTATGCCGCAGGCGCGATGGAGCGCCCGATTGCCTTCCAGAACAACGACCGCCCCGGGGTCATGATGGCCTCCGCCCTGCGCGGCTATCTCAACCGCTTCGGCGTGGCCGCGGGCAAGCGCGTGGCGATTTTTGGCAATAACGATGATGCCTTCCGCACCGCGCGAGACCTCTCCGCCGCAGGCGTGCATGTCGCCGCTTACGTCGACAGTCGCGACGACGCCGACATCACCGGCGACTTCCCGATCTACAAAGGCGCGCATGTCACCAACGTCAAAGGCCGCAAGCAGGTTGAGGGCGTGACGATCTCCGGCGGGGTGGGCGATGTGATGGCCGACTGCCTTGGTGTCTCGGGTGGGTGGAACCCGACCGTGCATCTGACCTGCCACATGAACGGCCGTCCGCAATGGAACGAGCAGATCGCAGCCTTCATTCCCGTCCCCGGCATGATCCCGGGGATGGAGGTCGCAGGTGCCGCGGGCGGCAGCTTCTCGACCCACGCTTGCCTGAAATCGGGGGCGTTTCGGGCGCGTGAGGTGCTCAAAACCCTAGATGTAGAGGCCCGACAAATTGCCATACCAAAAGCCGACGACAGTCCGACGCAAATCCGACCGCTCTGGATGGTGCCAGGCAAAGGCCGCGCATGGCTCGATTTTCAAAACGATGTGACCGTCAAGGACGTGAAGCTCGCCGCGCAGGAGAACTTCAAATCCGTCGAGCATATGAAGCGCTACACCACCCAAGGCATGGCGCCCGATCAGGGAAAAAACAGCAATGTCAATGCTTTGGCGGTGCTAGCCGATGCCACGGGCCGGGCTATTCCCGAGACCGGAACCACTACCTTCCGCCCGCCTTACACACCCGTCAGCATCGCCGCGATGGGCGGCAATGGACAAGGCGCAGGCTTCGCCCCGCAGCGCGTCACCACGAGCCACGATTTATCCAATAAATTCAAAGCCCCGATGATCGAGGCAGGCCTGTGGTATCGCCCAAGCTACTTCCCGAAAGAGGGGGAGACGCATTGGCGGCAATCCTGCGACCGCGAGGTGCAGATGGTACGCTCCGCGGTGGGCATTGCGGACGTCTCCACCCTAGGCAAAATCGACATTCAGGGCCCTGGTGCGGGCGAATTCCTCGATTTGCTTTACATAAACACGTTTTCCACGCTCAAGCCCGGCAAGGTCCGATATGGCGTCATGCTGCGCGAAGACGGCTACGTTATGGATGACGGCACCACCGCCTGCATCGCGGAAAACCACTTCATTATGACGACGACCACCGCCGCCGCGGGCCAGGTGATGCGCCACCTCGAATTCGTGTCCCAGTGCCTGCGCCCCGACCTTGATGTGCAGTTCATCTCCGTGACCGAGCAGTGGGCACAATTCGCCGTCGCGGGCCCGAAGTCGAAAGACCTGTTGGCCGAGATGCTAGACGCCGCGCCGAACCTGCCCTTCATGGGCTGCGGCGAGGTTTCCATCGGCGGCATCAAGGGGCGGCTCTTCCGCATCTCGTTTTCGGGCGAGCATGCCTACGAGTTGGCGATCCCGTCGCGCTACGGCGAGAGCCTTTTCAAGGCCTTCTGCGGGAAAGCTGAAGCGATGGAGGGCGGGCCCTACGGCATGGAAGCGCTCAACGTCCTGCGCATCGAAAAGGGCTTCATCACCCATTCCGAAATCCATGGCCGGGTCACCGCGGGCGATATCGGCATGGGCGCGATGATGTCGAAGAAGAAGGATTTCATCGGCAAAACCGCCGCCATGCGCCCCGGTCTGGTCAACGACCGCGAAGAACTGGTCGGCCTGAAACCCACCGGCGCGGTCAAGGAGCTGAACGCGGGCGCGTTCCTCTTTGCGCTCGAAGACGACGCGACGCGAGAGAACCAGCAGGGCTATACCACCTCGGTCGCCTTCTCGCCGGAGCTGGGGATGCTTGGCCTCGGGTTCCTCAGGAACGGGCGCGAACGCCATGGCAAGCGGCTTAAACTCGTCGATCACCTGCGAAACGTCACGACGGAGGTCGAGATCTGCGATCCCGTCTTCCTCGACCCGGAAGGGAGCAAAGCCCGTGATTGAACTTGTCGCCAAATCCCCCGCCGAAGGCTTGCTGCCGAAGACTATCGGCACGCTGACCCTGTCCGAGGTCACGCCCACGATCCACTCCATCGCGCCGCTGAAGGGCGCGCGGCTGAAGGACTTCCCGGACGTGGGAAAATCCGCCCCCTACAAAGGCGGCACGCTGATCTGGTCGGCGCGCGGGCAGTACATGCTGCTCGATGCACCGACACCCAAGATAAAGGCCGCGATCACGGATCAGTCGGATGCCTGGACCAGCGTCACGCTAACCGGCGACCGCGCGCAGGCGCTGCTCGCGCGGCTTTGCCCGCTCGACACCGCGAAGATGGCGCCGGGCGATGTGGCGCGTAGCCTGATCGGCCACATGAGCGCGATCATCATCCGTCAGGACGCGGGCTTCCAGATCATGGTCTTCCGCGCCTTCGCCCGGACGCTCGTCCACGAGATGACCGATGCCATGACCGCGCTCGCCGCGCGGCAAAACATCCCCGACACGTCTGGACTCTAGCCCCGCGCGGCCCGATATTCTGGTCTATGAGCCTGCCACCCGGATTTCTGGACGAATTGCGCAACCGCTCCTCCATCGCGCAGGTGGTGGGGCGCAAGGTCATGTGGGACATGCGTAAGTCCAATCAGGCCAAAGGCGACATGTGGGCGCCATGCCCGTTCCATAAGGAAAAATCCGCGTCCTTCCACGTCGACGACAAGAAGGGCTACTACTATTGCTTCGGCTGCCACGCCAAAGGCGACGCGCTGGGCTTCATCAAAGAGACCGAGAACGTCTCCTTCATGGAGGCGGTCGAGATCCTGGCCCGCGAAGCCGGGATGACCATGCCCGCCCGCGACCCGCAGGCACAAAAGAAGGCCGACCGCCGAAGCCAGCTGGCCGAGGTGATGGAGCAGGCCGCGCAATTCTACCGCCTGCAGCTTAAGACCGGGGCAGGGCAGGCCGCGCGCGACTACCTCACCAGGCGCGAGATGAGCCAACAAACTCAGGACCAGTTCGAGATTGGCTTCGCGCCGGACGGCTGGCAGAACCTCTGGGATCACCTGACCGGCAAGGGCGTCGCCGAAGAGCTGATCCTGGCTGCGGGCCTCGCCAAGGCGTCCCAGAAGGGCGGCAAGCCCTATGACACATTCCGCAACCGCATCATGTTCCCGATCCGCGACCCGCGGAAGCGCTGCATCGCTTTTGGCGGGCGCGCGATGGACCCCAATGACAATGCCAAATACCTGAACTCGCCGGAGACAGAGCTGTTCGATAAAGGCCGCTCGCTCTACAACCATGGCCCCGCGCGGGAGGCCGCTGGCAAGGGCGAGCCGCTGATCGTCGCCGAAGGCTATATGGACGTGATCGCGCTGGCCGCCGCAGGCATCAAGGCGACCGTCGCGCCCTTGGGCACCGCGGTGACCGAGACACAGCTGCAGCTCCTGTGGCGCATCTCGCCCGAGCCGGTGATCGCGCTCGATGGTGACACCGCGGGCCTGCGCGCCGCGATGCGGCTGATCGATCTGGCTCTGCCGATGCTGTCGGCGGGCCAGTCCATGCGCTTTTGTATTCTGCCCGAAGGCCTGGACCCCGACGATCTGGTGCGCACCAAGGGGGCCGATGCGATGCGCGAGCTTGTGGCGAACTCGCAGCCGCTGGTGCATCTGTTGTGGCAGCGCGAGACGGAAGGCAAGAACTTCGACAGCCCGGAGCGTAAGGCCGCGCTCGACCAATCCCTGCGCGCGGCTCTGGCCAAGATCCAGGACGGGAACCTGCGCAATCACTACGGGCTCGAGGTCAAGCGTCTGCGCGCCGAGCTGTTCAATCTCAACCCAACCCCGCGCGCGCGCGGCGAATGGAAGGGCCGCGGCAAGTTCCCCGAGAAGGGAGTCGCGGTCGCCTCCACGAAAAACTCGCTGCTCGCGCAAAGCACCGATGTCGAAGAGCGGCTTCGCGAGGCGGTGATCCTCGCGATCCTGATCGCGCACCCGCATTTGACGGGCGAGTATCTCAGCGACCTCGAGACGCTCGAGCTGCATGGGCAAGACCACCGCATGATCCTCGGCGCGCTGCTGCGCCACACCGACGAGCTCGACCCGGAACGCCTCAAGCACATTTTGGAGGCCGAGGTGGGCGTCGCCCCCCTTGAAAAGCTATGGTCTCTGAGCCATGTGCAAATCGCACCGGCTGTACGGGCTAGCGCGGATCAAACCCTCACCCGGATGACCTTGGCCGAAGAGCTGGCCAAACTGGAAGCCCGCCGCGGCGTGCAGCGCGAGATCGAAGATGCGGTCGAGGACCTCGACGGCGTCGCGGATGAGGCGCTGACATGGCGGGTCGGACAGGCGGCCGAGGCGCGAAATGCGTCCATGCGCACCAAGGGACTGGAAGACGGCGGAGACGGTGAAGATAGCGGCTCGATGAAGGATTATCTGCAGTCGCTGATCGATGGTGAGATTTGGGTAAAGAAATCACGGTAAACCGTGTCCAGAAACCTACGTGCGAATCAGTGTGATTCGCGGTAATGATTCGGGTACTGAGCGTGCGAATCACCTCGCCGACCCGCAAGGAGCAGTAGATGGCCAAAGATACTGACGACCAGACGCAAGAGCGCGAGGACGCCGCAGCCGGGCTCGACATGAGCCAAGCCGCCGTCAAGAAGATGATCGCCGAGGCGCGCGCGCGCGGCTACATCACCTATGATCAACTGAACCAGGTTCTGCCGCCCGAACAGGTGGCCTCCGAGCAGATCGAAGACGTGATGTCGATGCTCTCCGAGATGGGCATCAACATCATCGAGGAAGAAGAAGCCGAAGATGACGGCACCTCCAAAGAGGTTGTCGCGACCGACGGCCCGAAAGAGGTGGTGCTTGCCAGCTCCACGACGGAAACCCTTGACCGCACTGACGACCCGGTCCGGATGTATCTGCGCGAAATGGGCTCTGTCGAGCTGCTGTCCCGCGAAGGCGAGATTGCCATCGCCAAACGGATCGAGGCTGGTCGCAACACGATGATCGCCGGGCTTTGCGAAAGCCCGCTGACATTCCAGGCTATCACGATCTGGCGCGACGAACTGCTGTCCGAAGACATTCTGCTGCGCGACGTGATCGACCTTGAGACGACGTTCGGCAACCAACTCGACGAAGAGGGCGAAGAGACGGAAAGCGTCACCGCCACGCCGACCGCCACCTCCGAGACGAAGGGCGAAGAGACCCAAGAGCTCGATGCCGACGGCAACCCCATTGCCAAGGATGACGATGAGGATGACGAGGACGAGCAGGCCAACATGTCGCTCGCCGCGATGGAGGCCGCGCTGAAGCCGCGCGTGCTCGAAACCCTCGACCTGATTGCCGACGACTACGCCAAGCTCGCTGATATGCAGGACCTGCGGATTTCGGCCGCGATCAACCACGACGACACCTTCTCGAAGAAGGAAGAGGGCGACTATCAGGCGCTCCGCACCGAGATCGTCGAGATGGTTAACTCGCTACACCTGCACAACAACCGGATCGAAGCACTGATCGACCAGCTTTACGGCATCAACCGCCGCATCATGTCGATCGACAGCTCCATGGTGAAGCTGGCCGACCAAGCTCGCATCAACCGCCGCGAGTTCATCGATGAATACCGCGGCTACGAGCTTGATCCCGGCTGGGTCGACCGCATCGCTGAAAAGACTGGCCGCGGGTGGACCGCGCTCATCGACCGCTCCCGTGAAAAGGTAGAAGATCTGCGCGCTGAGATGGCGCAAGTGGGCCAGTATGTCGGCGTCGACATCACCGAATTCCGGCGCATCGTGCAGCAGGTCCAGAAAGGCGAAAAAGAAGCCCGTCAGGCCAAAAAAGAGATGGTCGAGGCCAACCTGCGCCTCGTGATCTCCATCGCCAAGAAATACACGAACCGCGGCTTGCAATTCCTTGATCTCATTCAGGAAGGCAATATCGGCCTGATGAAGGCCGTCGATAAGTTCGAATACCGCCGTGGCTACAAGTTCTCCACCTACGCGACGTGGTGGATCCGTCAGGCGATCACCCGCTCCATCGCCGACCAAGCGCGCACGATCCGCATCCCGGTCCACATGATCGAGACGATCAACAAGCTGGTGCGCACCGGTCGCCAGATGCTGCACGAAATTGGCCGCGAGCCGACGCCGGAAGAGCTGGCCGAGAAGCTGCAGATGCCGCTCGAAAAGGTCCGCAAGGTGATGAAGATCGCCAAGGAGCCGATCAGCCTCGAGACGCCGATTGGCGACGAGGAAGACAGCCAGCTCGGCGATTTCATCGAGGACAAGAATGCGGTGCTGCCGCTCGACAGTGCTATTCAGGAAAACCTGAAAGAGACCACGACCCGCGTGCTGTCCTCGCTGACACCCCGCGAAGAACGCGTGCTTCGCATGCGCTTCGGCATCGGCATGAACACCGATCATACGCTCGAGGAAGTCGGTCAGCAGTTCTCCGTGACACGCGAGCGTATCCGCCAGATTGAGGCGAAGGCGCTGCGCAAGCTCAAGCACCCGTCGCGCTCGCGCAAGCTGCGCAGCTTCCTCGACCAGTAAACGTAGGTCGCGCAGCCTCGCGCTGCGCGTGCCTGTGATGTGAGGCGCCATGTCATTTCTCAAAAAGCTCTTCGGTGGCGGGGAAAGCCGCCCGAACCGGCCTTCGGCCGAGGAATACAGCGGCTTCCGCATCACGCCACAGCCTGTGAAGGATGGCCCAAATTACCGCATCGGCGCCATGATCGAGAAAGAGATCAACGGCGAGACCCGAGTCCACACGTTGATCCGCGCGGATACGCTCCAAAGCCTGGAGGCGGCGCAGGAGGCATCCGTGAGCAAGGCCAAGCAGATCATCGACGCGCAGGGCGACCGCCTGTTCGACTAGGGGCGGATCGAACCGCGATCTATCGCTGCTCTATGTCCCCCGACAATTTATGCTTTGGATGAATAACTCGCAGGAGTATTCTTTCGCGGACAAGCGGGGGGCACTCCATGCGACTTCTCAAATGGATCATCGGTGGCTTGGCGGGTCTTGTCCTCGCGCTCGCCCTGATCGGCATGCTGCTTCCGCGCGAGGTCGAGGTGTCGCGCAGCACGGTCATTGACGCGCCGCCGCGCGCGGTCTTTCCGCATGTGAATAACCTCAAGGCGACCGAGGCCTGGTCGCCCTGGCTTGGCATCGATCCCAATGTTCAGACGACATTCGGCCCCATCGCCGAGGGAGTTGGTGCGCGCATGGAATGGGCGTCCGATCATCCGAATGTGGGCAACGGCGCGATGGAGGTTATCGAAAGCGTCGAGAACGCGACCGTTGTGAGCGCGCTCGACTTCGGCGAAATGGGGCTGGCCACAGCGCGGCATGTCTTGCTCGAACAAGACGGCAAGACCGAGATCACCTGGAGCCTTGAGGTCGACATGGGCGCGGGCCCGGTCGGGCGCTGGATGGGGCTGATGATGGATGGCTGGGTCGGCGCGGATTACGAGCGCGGCTTGGCGAACCTCAAGACGCTGGTCGAAAGCTGACCTGCGACACCTCCCCACATGCTGCGCGTGCCCGGCCCGGCCTACCTTTCGTCCATGGCACGCTTGGCTCCAGACCCTCACGTGACCGCGCTCACGCAAGGGCGCGACGTGGTCGTCTTTGACGGCGTCTGCGTGCTGTGTTCGGGGTTCCTGAAGTTCATGTTGAAGCACGACCGGGCGGAGCGGTTTTCGTTCGTCGTGGCCCAGTCAGAGCTTGGGGAGGCGCTCTACGCCCATCTCGGCCTGAAATCCGCCGATTATGACACCAATGTCGTGATCATGGACGGGGTGATCTACACCAAGCTCGACGCTTTCGCCGCCGCCGTTGGATCGCTTGGCGGGATATGGCGGGCCGCAAGATTGGTGCGCGTCCTGCCGCGACCGCTGGCCGACTGGCTCTACAATCGCATCGCGCGCAATCGCTACAGTGTCTTCGGACGCATGGAAAGCTGCATGGTTCCGACGCCGGATGTAAAGGCACGGTTTCTTGGCTAAGGTCGTCGTTCTCGGCGCGACCGGGTTGTTTGGCGGGCACCTGGCGCGCCAACTCGCCGCGCGGCCGGATATCGAGTTGATCGTCGCGGGTCGCACCGCCGCACCGCTGGAACAGCTGGCCCAGGAATTGGGCGCGACGGCTTTGGTCATGGACCGCGCCACGCCTGAACCCTTGATGGAGCTCGCGCCTTTCGCGGTGGTCGACTGTTCCGGGCCGTTTCAGACCTACGGCGCGGAGCCATACGCCTTCGCCAAAGCCGTGCTCGCGGCAGGCGCGCATTATCTCGACATTGCTGATAGCCCCGATTTCGTCGCGGGGATCACGACCCAGGACGACGTCGCGTGCGATATGGGCGTCACCGCGTGGTCCGGCGCATCGACAACGCCTGCGCTCACGTCCTCGATTGCCGCAGATCTCGTGGACGGGCTAGAGGATATCGCATTGATCGAAACGGCGATCCTGCCCGGCAACCGGACCAAGCGCGGCGTCTCTGTCATGCGCGCGATCCTGGGGCAGGTGGGCCAGCCCTTTCGACTTCGCCGCGGCGGGCGTGACGAGACCGTGCGCGGCTGGAGCCGGACGCGAAAAGTAGCGCTCAAGGTCGGCACGCAATCCGTGTCGCCCCGGCGCGCGGCGATTGTGAACACGGCGGACAGGCTTTTGGCCGACCACTTCGACGCGCAGACCGTCACTCCGCGCGCCGGGCTGGAGTTGGGGCTGTTCCACCGCACACTCTCGATCGCTGGTCTTACCCGGCTGCGGCTCGACCGCTTAGCCCGGCCGCTCCTGCGGCTCGCGGACCTGTTTCGCCAGGCGGGGACCGATGTGGGCGGGATGCGGGTCCGGGTCATTGGCCGCAACGCGGGGCAGATCGAAGAGCGCGTGTGGGACATGATCCTGCCCGATGGCAACGGGCCGAAAACGCCTGTTCAGCCGGTGATGATTTTGCTTGATGATCTGCTCAAGGGGCAGGGCGCGCCCGGCGCGCGTCCGGCCATCGGCGTGATCACCCGCCAATGGGCCGAGGCGCAGCTCGACAAGATCGGCGCGCGGAATGAGCGACGCGACCGCATCATCACGCCGATCTTCGAGCGCGCCTTGGGCGATGACTTCCGCGCGCTCGCCCCGCAGGTGCAGGACCTGCATCGACCCGCCCATATTGCGCGATACGTGGGCGAGGCGGAGGTCGAAACCGCCACATCTCTGCCCGCCAGGATCGCCGCCTATATCGGGGGGTTCCCGCTCGGGGGCGGTATCGTTCCGGCAGAGGTCACGATAGAGGCAGATGGCGACGCAGAGACATGGACCCGCGAAATGGGCCACAAAACATTCCGCTCAACCCTGCGCTATGACGGCACGAAGATGACCGAACGCTTCGGCCCGCTTCTGTTCGATCTCGACCTTCACGTCGAAAACGGCGCACTTCGATTTCCGGTGACGCGCGGCAGAGCCTTCGGCCTCCTCCCTATCCCACGCTGGATGACCCCGGTCTCCACCACGTCCGAGACCGCGGACGCGCAGGGCCGCTTTCGCTTCGACGTGCGCTTGACCCTGCCTTGGGGGCCACTCATCGTGCATTACAAAGGATATCTGGAGCCTACATGCTGACGATCCCGACCCACGGTCCCGGTCTGTACGAATTTACGACGCAGGTGCGATCCTGGCTCGACGCTCAGGCAGCCAGCTCTGGGCTTCTGACGTTGTTTATGCGGCACACGTCATGCTCTTTGCTGATACAGGAAAACGCGGACCCCGAGGTTCAGACCGATCTACAAAACTACTTCACCCGGCTTGTGCCGCCCTCTACCCATCCTAGCATGTCCTACCTGACCCACACCTATGAGGGCCCCGACGATATGCCCGCCCATATCAAGGCGGCGATGCTACCGGTGTCCCTGTCGATCCCGGTGACAGAGGGACGGATGATGCTTGGCACATGGCAGGGCATCTACCTGTTCGAGCATCGCGACCGGCCGCATCACCGGCAGGTCGCGATGCATCTGTCGCCCTAATTCGTCGGCATCAGGAAAATTTCGCGGATGCTGGCGCGCTCTGGCGCGTCGAGCGCATGCATAACGGCGCCCGCGACGTCCTCGGGTTTCAACTTGTCCGGCTTGGCCTCGTCAAAGAATTCGGTGTCGACCATGCCCGGCGCCACAACCATGCAACGCCCGCCCCAGTCCTTCATCTCCTCGGCGAGATTGCCCGCAAAGCCGTGGATGAACCATTTGGTCGCGCCATAGATCGACCCGCTTAGATGCCGGCGCCCGGCGGCGGAGCCGGTCACGACATATTGCCCCTTTGTCTTGCGCAGGTGGGGCAGGGCCGCATGGGCAGTGTAGAGCGCGCCCATGATGTTCAGATCAATCATGCCCTGCCAGTCATCCGGATCGCCCCCTTCGGTGCCCCCTTGCGAGGTGCCGCGCCCGGCATTGGCGAAGACGGCGTCGAGCTGGCCGTGGGCCTTGGCGAAAGCGTCGATGGCCTCGACCTGCGCCTCGCGGGAGGTGGCGTCGCCGACATAGACATCCGCGCCGCCGATCTCGTCGGCCAGCGCGCGCAACTTGTCCTCGGACCGCGCGAACAGACCCACACGCCAGCCCGCCTTTGCGGCGGCTTTGGCCGTGGCGGCGCCGATGCCGCTTGATGCGCCCGTGATAAACAGTGTCTTGGTCATTGCGGTTCTCCTTCAATCCATGATGTCGCCGACTAACGCCGCTCGCGGCCAAAGAGTTCACACGCAAGGGGTGGGGGGTGCGATTTCCCCTCTACCCAAACCCTAGCGGCTCGCCTATAGTGCCTGTGGATAACTGGGGACAAACACCCAGATGGCAGGATAGAGGGAAAAGACGATGCGCTGTCCGTTTTGTGGAAATGTAGACACCCAGGTGAAGGACTCCCGTCCCGCCGAGGATCATGTGGCCATCCGCCGGCGCCGCTTTTGCCCCGCCTGTGGCGGCCGCTTCACCACCTACGAGCGCGTGCAACTGCGCGATCTGGTGGTCATCAAGTCCTCGGGCAAGCGCGAAGATTTCGATCGCGACAAGCTTGAACGCTCGATCCGCATCTCCATGCAGAAACGCCCTGTGGACCCCGAGCGCATCGATCAGATGATCTCCGGCATCGTGCGGCGTCTGGAAAGCATGGGCGAGACCGACATTCAGTCGACCGTGATCGGTGAGATCGTGATGGAGGCCTTGGCCCGGATCGACACCGTCGCCTATGTGCGCTTCGCCTCGGTCTACAAGAACTTCCAGGCCGCCGATGATTTCGAGGATTTCGTCTCCGAGCTGCGGCCGCCGGTCGGCAAAGACGACTAACCCATGGATCACGCCGCGGACCAGCGATGGATGGCGCTTGCGCTGTCGCTGGGTCGGCGTGGGCTGGGGCAGACCTGGCCGAACCCCGCCGTGGGCTGCGTGCTGGTGCGCGACGGACGTTTGCTCGCGCGCGGCTGGACCCAACCCGGCGGACGCCCCCATGCCGAAGCCATGGCGATTGCAGCCGCGGAGGACTGCACAGGCGCCACCGCCTATGTCAGTCTCGAACCCTGCGCCCATACCGGCCAGACCCCGCCCTGTGCCCAGGCGCTGATCGAGGCGGGCGTATCGCGCGTTGTCGTGGCCTTGGGCGACCCTGACCCACGTGTCGCCGGGAAGGGCCTTGCCATGCTGCGGGAGGCGGGCATCGAGGTCACCACGCGCGTATTGGAGGCGGACGCCCGCGACGATCAGCAAGGCTTCCTGTCGCGCGTCACCCAAGGCCGGCCGATGGTGACGTTGAAACTCGCAAGCTCGTTCGATGGGCGCATCGCCACCGCAAGCGGGGAAAGCCAGTGGATCACCGGACCCGCGGCACGACAGGCGGTGCAGGCCCTGCGGGCAAGCCATGACGCGGTGATGGTTGGCGGTAACACTGCGCGCGAGGATTTGCCCGCCTTGACCCTGCGCACCATGTCCGAGCGCCGCCCGCCCGTGCGCATCGTGGTCAGCCGGGAATTGCAGCTGCCACGGATGGGGCCATTGGCCGAAGACGACAGCGGCGCGCCGGTTTGGCTCTTGCACGGGCTAGATGTTGCGGATGATGCGCGCGCTTTCTGGAACGCGCGCGGGTCAGAGCTGATCGAAGTGCCAAAAGACGATACCGGGCTGGATATGGCCTCCGCGCTTCAAGCGCTCGGCGCGCGCGGGATCACCCGGCTGCTGTGTGAAGGCGGCGGTCTTTTGGCGGCGAGCCTGCTTCGTGCGGGACTTGTCGACCGGGTCGTCGGCTTCACGGCCGGTGTAATGCTTGGGGGTGACGGCCTGCCAAGCCTCGCGCCCCTCGGAATTACGGCCCTTTCGGATGCGCCGCGCTTTGCCTTGAAAGAGGTGACGCGCGTCGGTCCGGACATCGCGCATGTGTGGACCCGAACCTGAGCCAACCCCCGATTCCTGCGAAACCCTGACGGGTCTCACGCGATGTGAGCGGATTCTCACGCGCCCGTGACGGTCTTGTCCGAGGGTGAGGGCGTGTGTGCGTGAGTGCGCAGAAATGCGGGTATTTTCGGATTTCAGAGCATTTAGGCAGGGCCGCGCATGGCTCATATTCATCTCATCAAACGGCAACACGCCGCACACACATCGCCCCGCAGAGGGCCTCAAAACTAAAGAGAGTACACCGAAATGAAAACCGTCATCGCAACCATCCTCGCCCTGTCCGCCGCCGCTCCTGCCTTCGCTCAGGTCGACAACGCCGCCGCCCATTTCGCCCTTGGCAATGACAGCGCCGCCGAGCGCGTGATCCGCGACACCTCCACCGGCAACATCTTCGCCGCCCAGCTGAACGGCGCGCTGGCCAATGAGAGCGCCGCCGAGCGGTCGGTCAACAAGACCGCCGACGTGGCCACAAAAGCGTCCTCCGACGTGCTGCGCTTCTTCGCGCTTAGCAACGATAGCGCCGCCGAGCGTATCGTGAAGTAACGTCTCCCCGCGGTCTTCTCCCTGGACCCAGAAGAAGCCCTCGCCTGAACAGGCGGGGGCTTTTTGCATGCGCTATCCGCTCCGCCAGAGATGGGCATAGGACGCAAACGCGCCCTGAGCTTTGGCAAGCAAGCGGTTGCCCAGACCCGCGCGGGGCAAGGTGCCCGTGGCGAGCCGATCTACGGCGATTTCCGGCGGGCAGGGCTGACGCGTCACGGGATCGAAATAGCGCGGGTAGTCGATCAGGCTGGCATGAACCAATTGATCAAGGCTTGCCGTCCCGCGTCGCGCCGGGACCGAGCCACGATCCTCAGTCAGCCCCCATCCCGCGTAAAACGGCGCGCCGTAGCAGGTGACGGGGACCTCGCGCAGCAGGGCCTCGAACCCCAATAGCGACGTCATCGTGCAGACCCGGTCCGCGCGGGCGATCAGGGCCAGCGGATTGGCGCTTTCTGCGATCCAGTCAGCCTCGGGGGCCGGGATGTCGCCATCGCGCAGCCCGGCCTCGACATCGGGGTGCGGTTTGTAGACCACGAAGGCGTCCGGGAAATCGCGTCGCACGGCCGCCAGAAGGGCCGCATTGTCACAGACCTCTTTCGTGCCAAGCCGGATCGAGGCGTCATCTTCGACTTGCCCCGGCACCAGAATTACGTCGCGCCCGCCCGCATCGAACTCTGGCGCGGCACCGTCAAGATTATATTTGCTGACCCCCAGTTTCACGATTTGGCGGCGCAACCTTGATGCGCGCGCCAGCGCGGCGGGGGGCAAGTTTTCGCCGGGCGTCACCAGCGCCTCCAGCTGAGAGGGACGTGTCGGGTCGTAGTAGATACCGCTGTCATCGGTGACCAACGACAGGGGGGCGACAAGATCAGCGCCGAGGCCCCGCGAGCGCAGGAAACCGTCCTCGACCCGCAAGAGCCGCGTGCCTTGGGCCTCCGCCCGGGTGGCGAAGCCGTCTGGCTCCTTGCCCGCCCAGACAAGCAGGGACCCGTCGCGCGCGGCCATCAAGGCGTCGTCGGGATCGCGCGCAAACTGGACCTTGGCGTCGGGCCCGGCGCGGCCTGCGCCGAAGATCGCTTGCATCGGTCCGCGCTTCCACAACCGCATGCCATAGGCCACATGACCCGCCCGATCCTGCATGTGGGCCCGGGTGAGCGCCTCTAAGGTATCGAGCGTGTCTTCAAGGGGGCAAAGCCGGTCGCGATAGGGGTCGTACCAGCGGCAATAATCGAGCATCACACCCGCAAAAAGCTGCGCGCGGGTCAGTGTCCGCTGCCTGCGATCAATCGGTTGCCGGTCATCGGTCAACCCCCAGCCCGCATAGAAGGGCTGCCCGAACACGTGGGGTTTGTGCCCGGCCAGAACCGCTTCGAACCCCATACCGGAGCTAACGGTATAAACCGCAATCGCGCCTTCCATCAGATCGTAGACCGGGGCTGCGTGCTCAAAGAGCGAGATGCGTTCGGTCACGTCGCCCAGACCAAAATGACCCTTGCGGTGGCCTGCGATTGTCTCGGGATGGGTCTTGATGACGATGCGCGCGGTCGGGTGTTCTTCCTGCGCGAAGACCAGCATCTCGCGGAAATGATCCGCCGAGGCACCGCCATGCTTGATCGAGGCATCGCCGCGCGTCTGGTCGATGACCAGCACGTAGCCGGGCTTCGGGATTTGCGCCTTGGGGTCAAAATCGTTGTATTTCGACAGGTTAGCCGCCTTGATCCGGGCCATGGCGTCGCGTGCGCGCTGCAGATGATGCGCGTCGTCAAACGCGGCTGTGGCCAGATGCGCCTCAAGATCAGAAGGGCCGGAGCTGTCGAAATAGGGGCGTTGCCGGTCCAGTGTCAGCCCAAGCGGCGGCTCGCCATCGCGGCCCGGTCGGATGGAGCGTAGAAACGCGTCCTCGACATGCAACAGGCCCGCGCCGATCTTGTCCGACACGGCCTCGCCACGCCCCGAGGTGGGGCTTTTGCCCCAGACCGCGACCAGATCGTCCGGGCCGGGCTTTCCCAACCGCAGATCATAGCCTGCAAGCTCCAGCATGCGGCGGACACGCTTTTGGGTGAAGAAGCCCCCGTTGAAATAAAAAAGCCGCGGACGGTGGGAGGAGCCGTCCGCGGCATCAGTGGCCGAGCCAGATGGCTCCATTTTAGTTAGAGCCACCGATTGAGGAGAGGGCGTTGGCGGACTGCAGCGAGCCGGTCAGCGCCGAAATGGTCTTGTTCCAGGTCACGAAGGGGGCCTCGGTCACGTAGACCGTGTCGCCGTCCCGGATGATGAAATCGCGCGCCTCGAACATGCCCGTGGGCTGGGTGAGGTCCAGCACGTAGGCGAAGCGCTGCGTGCCTTGCAAATCAGACCGGCCCAGCACCGAATTGGCGATCTCTGCGGGCTCGTTGCGGAAGACGAAGACGCCCGTGGGGTCCGCAAGGCTTGAATTCAGGCCACCCACCTGCGCGATGGCCTCGATGGCCGACAGGGTCTGGGTCACGAACTCGATGCGGTTCTGCGCGCCGGTGGCCCCCAGAACGGTAAACGCGCGGCTGTCCTCTTCGACCAGGATGCGGTCGTTGGGGCGCAGGGCGATGTCGAATTTCGGGTTGGAATACAGATCCTCGAACCAGATTTTCGAGCGGTGCTTGCCGCGGATCACGGTGATCTGCGCCACTTCGGGCTCGATCGAGATGCCACCGGCGCGTGCGATCATGGCCGACAGCGTGCGGGTCGGACGCTCAATCGCGAAGAGGCCTTGCTGGCCCACTCCGCCGACGAGCGACACGGTCGCGCCGTCACCTGCCACCCGGCGCACCAGCACCTGCGGATCGGGGGTTTGAGCGTCAAGCTTGCCGGTGATGATGCGGCGCAGCGCCTCGGGCGTGTTGCCCGCAGCCTTGATGCGGCCCGCATAGGGGACGAAAATGAAGCCCGCGCCATCGACCTGAACCTCGCTCAGGTCGGTCGCATTGGCACCTTCGGCGGCCAGGAGCCCGTCATCGACGTTTTCCCAGATCGCAAGACCCAGCGTGTCGCCGGGCCGGATCGTGTCAGAGCCCACGACGCCTGCGTTCACGAACCCGTCCGTGAAACCCAGCACGGGCTGCACCGAGGTGACTTGCGTCACGCGGCTGTTGACCGACACGATGAAAGCGTCGCCTTCGCGCTGAACGGAGCCTGCAAAGATCTGCCGCTTGCCCGGCCCTGATTTCGGCAGGCCGCAAGATGCGAGCATCACGGCTGCAAGCGTAAAGGCCACGACTTTCGTGGCTTTGGGACCCAATTTTTTCACTGGTGTCCTCCTCGATTTATAAAACTGCCTCAGTTTTTTCTTTTAGCTGTAGCGAATTGGCGCAAAAAAGATAGCCCCCCGCGCGCGGCCCAGATGGGGGTGTGGCGCGCGAAGCGCAGTGGGGCGCGCGAGCCCGCCACATCTTGCGCTAACACGCGGTGAGGGCTCCAAATCTGCCGAGATGTGCAGCGAAGCAGCGTCGGGGATTTTTGCGAGCCGCCGGAATTTCCGTATTTTTGGAACAAAGAAGGACAAGCTGGGCTTTGGGGGCGCCGCTGGCGCGCTTATTTGACGACGTGCAACTGCTGGCGCGGGGTGGCGGTGCCTGCGGTCAGAGCGTCATACGGGTCCTCTTGGGCCAGCATCATGTCGACCACCTGCCGCAGCAACTGCCTGCGTCCGCGGGCGGAGTAGAAGCCGCCGGGGATTTGTGACGTCTCGAGCAGGTAGTGCCGATAGTCCCGATACGCGCGGCTGTCGGGCCGCGTTGGGTTGGTGAAGAAGTCAGGCAGGCTCTGGGTCGAGACGAATTCCGGCTTGTTGTAGACCGCGTCGCCGAACACCTTCAGCGGTAGCCCGCGCCACAGCACCTGCTGCGCCGCAGTGGAGTTTACGGTGACCGCCGAGCGGGCCGTGTTGAGCAGGCCCGCCAGCTTGCCGCCACGTACGTAATGCACGCGGGTGCTGACGCCATGCGCCCGGGCAATCCGCTTGATTTCGCGCCGCAGGGGCACCCGGCCATCTTCGAGCGGGTGGGCCTTTAGCACCAGATGGTGATGTGTCGGGGCCCCCGTCGCGAAGCCCTCGATCGTCAACTCCAGAAAGTCCGTCATGGTCTCGAAGGGCGAGTGCTGCTGGAAGCTCGCGTCATGCTCCAGCTGCAACAGCGCCAGATGATAGGGAAAGCCGCCATGCTTGATCCGCCACGTCGCGAGCCTGCGATCCAAAGCTGTGAAGGGCATCGTCACGAGACGTTTGAGGTAAAGCTGGAATTCTTTGGTCACGCCAATGGCGCGATGCGGCTTGAAGTTGCGGTACTTCCAGTTCCGCAGGAAGACAAAGTAATGGTAGACCATGCCGTAGAACACATGCTGGCGCATGTCGCCCCACCGGGCGGGCGCATCGGGCAGGTCAAGGTCCAGCCCCTCAAGCGCCGCTCGCATATCGCCGACCGACATCTGCATCAGCCGTGAGTGCCCGTTCGCGCCGCCGCGCTCATAGCTGACCCAATAGGGGCGCAGGTAGCCTTCCTCGAACACGTGAACCCGCAGGCCCAGCTGTTCCGCCCGCGCGACCGCCTCGGCATGGATGGGGCGGGTGTCGCCATAAAGAACAAGGTCGGTGACGTGCTTTTCCGCAACGATCTCGGCAAACCGCGCGGGCCAGTCCTCATGGGTGCCAAGATAAGGCAGATACGTCTTGTTGGAGAACCAAAACGCGTCGTCGCCCTTGTTGAAGCCCACGCGCCACACCTGCGCCCCGGCCGCCACGAGCATTTTGGCCAAGCGGTAGAAGAAGGGCCCATGGGGTCCTTGCAGGAAGAGAAAGGTCTTGTCCTTGCCGGACAGGGTCATCTCGGTCGGTCCTCGTATACGCAGGCCATCACTACATACCGTCTACCCAATAGTCATCCGCTGCGGCGCGCGTAAGGCGCGATTCCGGCAGCACTGTGGCCCAAATTCCTTGCAAATCCGTCAATGCCCGCGCTAGGTGCCGGGGCAGGAGGGCCCGCCCATGTTCACAGGCATCATCACCGATATCGGCACCGTCACCCGGCTGGAGCAGGAGGGCGATCTGCGCGCGCGCATTGCCTGTGCCTACGACCCCGCCGGCATTGATATCGGGGCCTCCATCGCGTGCAACGGGGTCTGCCTCACGGTGATCGAGCGCGGCACCGACACCGCGCCCTTCTTTGACGTGCAAATCAGCGCCGAGAGCGTGTCCAAGACCAATATCGGCGACTGGCGCGAGGGCACCCGGCTCAATCTGGAGCGTGCGCTGAAGCTCGGCGATGAACTGGGCGGGCATATCGTGTCGGGCCATGTCGACGGCATCGCCAAGGTCACCGACATGAGCGACGAGGGCGACAGCACCCGCGTGACTTTCGAGGTGCCGGAAGATCTGGCGAAGTTCATCGCCCCGAAGGGCTCGGTCGCGCTGAACGGGACCTCCCTGACGGTCAACGAGGTCAGCCGTACCAGCTTCGGGGTCAATTTCATCCCCCACACCAAGATCGCGACCAATTGGGGCGACACGCAAACCGGCGACCGCATCAATCTCGAGATCGACACGCTTGCCCGCTACGTAGCCCGCCTGCAGGAATGGGCTTGATCCGGCCCATCCCGAGCGCGCAGCGACCTCATTGTCCAAGGTTTCAACTGAATCGCCGCTGAGATGAGCGATCTGCCCAGATAGAGCGACGTTTTTCTGGTAATCGCCCGCGCATCCGTGGTTTCCTTGGCCCCGCTGGAGGATGCGATGAGAAAACCGATGCTTGGCCACAATAACGGCCCCACGATGGAGGGCGGTTACGCCTTTCGCAAACACGCCTGGGGGCGGGCTCGCAAGGACCTGCTGCCGACCTTGCCTATCGAGGTGCTACGGGGCCGGGTGCGGCGCGCCAAGGCGCTGGGACTGCCTTACAAGACCTACGCATCCGTGCGGGCATCAACGGGTCGCGATGTGGTGGGATTTCTGTTCTCCAACAATGCGTTGCGCATGATGCGCGATGCGCAGCCTAGCCCACGGGCAGTCGCGTTGCGGCCCATCCGTGCCGAGTTTGCGGCGCTGGTGCACATGCCGCTCGACCCGGACGCGCTCGCGCAGATGTTGGCGTCCCAGGGGATCGATATCACCTCCGCCCGCGCGCCGCATTTCGCGCAAGGGTGGAGCGACACGCGCGCGGCTGTGCAGGCGCCCATACGCGGGGCCAATCTGCCGCTCGACGGCGTCTTGGTCATCGGCGACACGACGCAGGAACGCGACTGGTCGGAAGCGGGCAAGCTGGCGGGATTTGTGCCGTCAGATACCTATTTCACGTCCTAATTTCGCCGCAACCCTATGCCATCAAGGGGGCTCTACCCGAAAGGAGCCCCTGATGATCAAACGTACACTCGCGCTGGCAATCTTCGCCACGACGCCTGCCTATGCAGGCCAGCCGATCTACGTCTCTATGGCCGAATGCGCCGGTATCATGCGGGCGTTGACCGACCAGATGGAAACGCCCGGCCCCCGTCGTGAGCGTTTGGTGCAAGCCGCGCTCAACTGGGACGCCGCCGCCCATGCGGAAGCCGGCCAGGACGTCTCCGCCCTGATCGACCAGAAGGCCACGCAGTGGCGCGACAAGGGCGCGACCGTCGTCTTCACCGAGGATTTCAAAGATTGGGCCAAGTATTGCCGCTCGCTGGCGAAGCACAAAGGGCTCAAGATCGACCCGGGCAAATAGGCGCGCTCAAACAGGCGCGACGCCACGACCCACGGGGCAGGGCCTTTCCAACGGGCCGCAAAGCCTCTATCTGGCAGTCCAACCAAGGACTGCTGCCATGACCGATTATTCCGACGCCATTTCGCCCATCGAGGAAATCCTCGAAGACGCCCGCAACGGGCGTATGTTCATCCTCGTCGATCACGAGGACCGCGAGAACGAAGGCGATCTGGTGATCCCGGCCCAGATGGCCACACCAGAGGCGATCAACTTCATGGCCACCCACGGCCGTGGGCTGATTTGTCTGACCCTGACCTCGGAGCGCTGCGATGCGCTCGATCTGCCGCTGATGGCCTCCTACAACTCGTCGCGCCACGAGACGGCCTTCACCATCTCCATCGAGGCGCGCGAGGGCGTGAGTACCGGCATCTCCGCCCATGACCGCGCGCGCACTGTGGCCGTGGCTATCGACGCGGGTAAAGGCCCGCAGGACATTGCCACGCCGGGTCATGTCTTCCCGCTGCGCGCGCGCGATGGCGGCGTGCTGGTCCGCGCGGGCCATACCGAGGCCGCTATCGATGTCTCCCGGCTCGCTGGGCTGAACCCGTCAGGGGTAATCTGCGAGATCATGAATGATGACGGCACCATGTCGCGCCTGCCTGATCTGGTGAGCTTTGCGCAGAAACATGCGCTGAAGATCGGCACGATTTCCGATTTGATCGCCTACCGCCGCCGCCACGACAATCTTGTGCGCGAGACAAGCGCGAAGTTGGTCACGTCGGAATTTGGTGGCGACTGGACCATGCGCGTCTTCTCTGATGTCACCCAAGGGGCGGAGCATATCGCGCTGTCCAAGGGCGATCTGACCACGGACGCGCCGGTGCTGACCCGGATGCATGCGCTCAACCCGATAGAGGATGTGCTGGGCCTTGGCCCCAGCCCCGCGTCCGAGATGGCGCAGGCGATGAAGACCATCGCAGAAGAAGGGCGCGGCGTCGTCGTGCTGCTGCGCGATACGGCGATGAAGATCGACCCCGAGGGCGGGCAGTCGCCGCAGACCCTGCGCCAATACGGGCTTGGCGCGCAGATCCTTGCCGCCTTGGGACTGTCCCAGCTTGAACTTCTGACCAATTCGCCCGCCCCCAACGTGGTGGGTCTGGATGCCTACGGGCTGTCGATCACCGGCACCCGACCGATCAAAGGAGCCTGAGCCATGGCCACCGCAGAGCAGCACCACATCCTCGAGACGCCCAAATTCGACGAGCCTGTCAAGCTCGCCCTCGTCATCTCGCCCTACTACAAGGACATCGCCGATGATCTGGTCGCGGGCGCACGGGCCGAGGCCGAGAAGGCGGGTGCGAGCGTCGAAGTGATCGAGGTGCCCGGCGCGCTGGAAATCCCGCCCGCGATCCGCATCGCCCACCGCCAAAGCAATTTTGACGGCTATGTGGCGCTCGGCTGCATCATCCGCGGCGAGACCACGCATTACGAGACGGTCTGCAATGACAGCTCCCACGGGCTGATGCTGCTGGGCCTGCAGGGCGCCAATATCGGCAATGGCATCCTGACGGTCGAAACGCGCAAGCAGGCCGAGGACCGCGCCGATCCCGACGGACAAAATAAAGGTGGCGGGGCGGCTGCGGCGGCCTTGCATCTGATCGCGCTGCAGCGCAAATACGGCGCGCAGCGCAAGGGCGTCGGCTTCAAGCCCGGCGGTCGCAACGATGATGATGACGGAAGCTTCCAGATCGCATGACCCGCACATGACACTTTCCGGCAACCAAAAGCGCGCCATGCGCTCCGCCGCGCGGCTTTATGCCGTGCAGGCCCTGTTCCAGATGGAGCATAGCGACCAGTCCATTGACAAGGTGCGCGACCAGTTCGAGTCTCACCGTTTCGGCGAGGTCTTCGACGACTACGAGATGATCGAGGGCGACATGGACACGTTCCGCGCGCTGCTTGAAGGGGCTGTGGCGGGGCAGGCGCGCATCGACCAGATGACCGACCGGGCGCTGGTGGCGAAATGGCCGATCAACCGGATCGATCCGACCCTGCGCGCGCTGTTTCGGGCGGCGGGGGCGGAGCTTGTCGCGGGCAAGACCCCGCCCAAGGTGGTGATCGTGGAGTTCGTCGACGTGGCCCGGGCCTTCTTCCCCGAGGGAAAAGAGCCCAAGTTCGTCAATGCCGTGCTCGATCACATGGCGCGCGAAGCGCAGCCGGACGCCTTCGCCTGATCAGGAAAATTTAACGTTAACAAAGAGCTAACGTTTTTCGGCGCTCCGAGACTTCCAGTAACATCAAGCACTTAAGTATGGGTAACCCATGGGTTACCTCCGCTCTTTAAGACCGGCGCGCGACGACGTAACGGCTGATCGCCGGGTAATTGCCCGTCTCGATGATCTCGAACCCGGCCGCTTCGATGCGCGTCTCGAGGTCAGATTGTTTCAGCAGATGCACGAAGGGCGCCTTGCCCATCAGCTGCATGATCTTGACCAACGGCCCCACGAACCAGCGCTTCTGCCACAGGCACACGGTCTTGCTGATGAACAGCCCGCCGGGCTTGGTCAGCGTGTGGGCGTGGCGCAGCGCGCCGTCCAAATCCTCGACCAGATGATACAGGTTCAACCCCATCACCACGTCGAACGGCGCGCCCTCGATCGCAGCGTCCGCGCTGGCTTGCACGAAGCGCAAGCCGTCTGGCGCGTCGGGCTTGGCACGGGCAATGTCGATCATCGCGCCAGAGATATCCGTGCCCACGTATTCGGCCACGTTGTCTGCCAGCAGAAGCGCGGTCGAGCCGGTGCCGCAGCCCAGCTCCAGCACCCGGTCGGTGGGCTTGAGATAGCTGCGGGTCCGCTCCAGCGAGCGGTGGTAATTGTCGAGATCCTTGATCTTCGATCTGGCGTATTTGGGCGCAACTCTGTCCCAGAATGTCATGGCGGTCATGTCAGCTCTCCTTTTCTGCGGCATGGCGTAGACCCGCGCTGCGGTATTGGGAATTGCATTAATCCTGTGATTGCTTATGCAGATTTGCATGAACTGGGATGAAATCGCCTTTGATTGGAACCACGTCCGGGCCTTTCTGGCAACGGTGGAGGAGGGATCGCTGTCGGCGGCTGCCCGCGCCACTCGGCAGGCGCAGCCGACGCTGGGCCGTCAGGTGGCCGCTTTGGAAGAGGCGCTTGGCGTGACGCTGTTCGAGAGGGTCGGGCGCAAACTCGTTCTGACGCCATCGGGCGCAGAGTTGGTCGCCCATGTGCGCACCATGGGCGAGGCGGCCACCCGCATTTCGCTGGCCGCCTCGGGGCAGTCGCAAAGCGTGGCGGGCCTTGTGCGCATCAGCGCGAGCGACGTGACCGCGGCCTTCATCCTGCCAAACCTGCTCAGGGCGTTGCGTCAGCGCGCCCCAGAGCTGGAGATCGAGCTGATCGCCGATAACAACCTGTCCGACCTGCAGCACCGCGACGCCGATATCGCCATCCGCCATGTCCGGCCCGAACAGCCCGAACTGATCGCGCGCAAACTGCATGATGACACCGCCAGCTTCTATGCGACCCATGCCTACCTGGAGGCGGCCGGACGGCCCGCGCAGCTCAGCGACCTGAACGCGCTGGATTTTATCGCCTTTTTCGACACCGAGGCGTTGATCACCCATTTCAACGCGCTGGGCATGAACCTGACGAAGGAGAATTTTCGCCTGTCGAGCAATAGCGGGGTGGTGGGCTGGCAGATGGTATGTGCGGGGCTTGGGATCGGCATCATGTCCGACCGGGTTGCGGCGCGCGCGCCGGAGGTGGTGCGTGTGCTCCCGAGCATGGAGCCTTTGAGCTTTCCCACATGGCTGGTCAGCCACCGCGAGCTTCTGACCAGCGCGCGGATCCGGCTGGTCTACGACTACCTTGCCAAGGGCCTGCGTTAGCTGCTGCACAGCCCGCGCACGACGGCGCGGTTGGTGTTGTCGAAGCTGCCCAGACCGCTTGCGCCGCCCGCGCTGATGCGCAGTGCGGCTCCGGCAATCTCGCCGCCTGTCACTTGGGTCTGGCCAAGCGCGCCGTGACGCAGCACGTCGTCGACGTCGATGGTGAAGCTCAATTCGCCGCCCGCCGGCCAATCCGGTACCGTCAACGACAGTTGCCCCGCGCCATCGCTGACGGAGACTTCCGCGATTTTGCCTGACACCGCCTCGAACGGTTGAAAGACCTCGACGCCCGCGCCGCCGCCTTCGGTATCAAAGATCAAGCCACCCGCGCTCTCCTGCATATCCAGCTCGACCACCACCGCGCCCAGGGCGCAGCCGGTGTTCACAAAGGAGAACGTGTCTTTCGGGGCGCTCTCGATGAAGCGCGCCTCGATCTGGGCGTGGGCCGCGGCGGGACACAGGGCGAGGGCGATCAGTGCGGGGCGAAGCATGGCGCATCCTTTGAAAACTTGACTGTCTGGAAGGTAACGCGCGGACGCGAAAAGTCCGGCGCAATTTTGGAGAATTGCCGCGCCCGTGCTATATTGGCCTGGACAGGAGGTGCCCCATGCCCACCCATATCAAATTCATGCTCCGCCATGCCGCGCTGGGCTCTCTGGCCGGTCTGGTCTTCTCGGTACTGCTTGTCTGGCTCGACGTCGCGGGGCTTCGGCATCTGGTGCTGGCCACGGCGGATGGGCCACTGGCGTTCACGATCATGGTGGTGTTGTTCGCGTCGACCTTTGGCGGCGTGCAGATCGCAATCGCGGTGATGGCGCAGCAAGAGCCGCCCGCGCCGCCCAAGGGGCCGCGTCCGAACGCGTTGGTGCCAGTGCGGGTGGAAGTGACGGAACCACCACAAACGTAAGGGAACTTATTCCCGCAGACCTGTATATACAGGTGGGCGCCAGGTAACTGGACCAGGATCCAGACAGAGCCAGCTCCCGCGGAATTGCTTAAGGCCACCGGAATGTAGCCCCTATGGCACAGGATGGGCAGAACCGTCACGTTTGCAGATAGGCTCCGGCGCGGGCCATGGCAAGGGAGCGCGACACAATGGCGGGCAACAAGACCGTACCTTTGGATTTGCAGCCGTTGGAGGTCATCGCACGCGTCGATCACCCACAGCGCCGCGCCGATGCCGAGGTTCTGCTGCCCTTTTTCAAGCGCATCACCGGTTGGCCCGCCCAGATGTGGGGCCCGTCCATCATTGGCTTCGGGCGCTACCACTACCGCTACGACAGCGGGCGGGAGGGGGAGTTTTTGATCACGGGCTTCAGTCCGCGAAAGGCCTATACCTCTGTCTACATCTTGCCGGGATATCAGGACATGTCCGACGCTCTCGCGCGGCTGGGCAAGGTCAAGCACGGCAAAAGCTGCATCAATATCAAGGCGCTGTCCGACATCGACATGGGGTTGCTGGAAGAGATGATCCGCGACGGGCTTGCGTATATGCAGGCCAATTACGAGACCTATCCACGCTAGTCGCCATGGGCGTCCGCCCTCATGCGGGCCAGATGGTCGTCCCAGCCTGTGTCGAGCGCGAGGATCAGGCCGAACGCCTCGGCGCTCTGCGGCAAGCCGCTATGTTCCAGCGACAGCATGGTGCCGCCCGGAACAGTGTCGAGCTGCCAGCGCACAAGGCTCGTGGCATCGCCCATGGGCTTGATGGTGAATGTGTATTCAAGCACGTCGTGCGGGTCGAAAATCTGCACCTCTCCCCACATCAGCTTGTCCCCGCTATCGGTGCCGAACATCGCGTAGGGGCCTTCCGCCAACGGCGCGTCGGGCCGGTGAAACCAGATCGCCAGCTTGTCGGGTTCGGTCAGGTAAGCCCAGACCTGCGGCTTGGAAGCTTTCAGGAAGATGCGCTTGCGCAGGATGGAATCAGTCATGGTCTTGGTCCTTTTCAATGGCGGATTTCAGGGCGTCGAGGCGGCTATCCCAGACCTGATCGAAGAAGCCGAGCCAGTCGAACACCGGGGCGAAGCCTTCGGGATTGAGCTGGTTGATCCGCTCGCGGCCCCGTGGCGTCACCGTGATCAGCCCCCCATCCGACAGCACCGTCAGGTGCTTCTTGACCGCCGCGCGGGTCATGTCGAAATCACCAGCGACCTGCGCGATCGTACGCGGCCCGGCGGTCAGGGTCTGCAGGATCTCGCGCCGGGTGGGGTCGGCGAGCGCGCGAAAGGTTGCCTGCACCGCAGGGCTCATCGCGTCACCGGCAGGAAATCAAACGCCCCGTCCTGATAGAGAAATGTGACGCATGGCACCTGCGAGATGCAGGACGAGACATGGGCAAGGCCTGCCGGGATCTTGTAGAACGCGCCCGGGGGCAGGGGCCGGGTCTCGCCGCCCGTGTCGGGCGCATGGGTCATGGTGCCCTCGACCACCAGTCCGTACATATTGGCCGATTTGACATGGGCGGGACTCTTCAATCCGGCGGGCAGGCGCACCATCGCCATGTAGGCGCCGGCGAACCGGTCGCCTTCGATCGGCGCAAAGGCCACGCCTTCGGGTGTTGTGGCCCAGTCCAGCGCCGAGGGCGCGAGCCGGGTGATGGACGGGTCCGCCGCAGCGAGCGGCGTGGCCAGCGACAAAAGGCAAGCAAGCAGGCGCATCATAAGATCTCCAAAATATAACCATAAGGTATCATTTATATATGAAACTATTTGGTATCACGTCAAGAGATTCCCGGTCTTGATTTTTGTTTACCTTTTGTTCACACTCGCCCCATGCCCGATGATCTCACTTCCCCAAGCCTTCAGCCCGGCCAGCTTCTGGCCCGTGGCGTGGCACGGCATCTCAGCTCCCACGGGTTCGCCTGTCTGGAAGAATTCGTGCCCGAGCGCGGCAAACGCGTCGATGTGATGGCCCTTGGTCAGAAGGGCGAAATCTGGGTCGTCGAGTGCAAATCCTCCCGTGCGGACTTCCAGACCGACTGCAAGTGGAAAGGATATCTGGAATGGTGCGACCGCTACTTCTGGGCGGTGGACGAGACTTTCCCGACCGAGCTTTTGCCCGCAGAAACCGGCCTGATTATTGCCGATGCCTACGACGCCGAGATCATCCGCATGGCCCCTGAGGACACGGTTGCGGCCGCACGACGCAAGGTGATCACGCGCAAGTTTGCCCGCACGGCGGCATTGCGCCTGAACGCCCTGCGCGATCCCGAGATTGTGCGTCTTTAGGTCGGATCCTCGGGCGAGCAGCCCGTGCCGAAAACCGATTGCTACGTCGTGACACCGTTGAAGGGGCTGCTGACCCGCGTTCTGCGATCAGAGCTGTCGGGCACCCGGGTGGAGGCCGCGCCGGAAGACATTATTCGCCGTGTCGGCACCTACAATCGTGGCGTTTGCGCAGGCTAGCGCTTCTTCGACATGCCTCGCGCGGCCACGGCGGCTGCGCGGATTTCCTCGGCGATTTCTTCGGCTTCCTCGGGGTCGAAATCGAACGGCAGCTCGACACCGTCGGCCTCGACATAGAGACGCACCATGCCCTCTGTGGTGGGGCCGATCTGCAGATTGCCTGCGACGTCGCTTTCGCTGTTGATGCCCATCGGGGCCTCCTTGCCTTGGATGCGCCTTGAGGTATCCTTGAAGCTGCGGTGAGGCAAGGGGGCAGGGCGATGCAAAACGAGTTGAACTTGCGCGATCTCGCGATTGGGGATGCCGGTTGGATCGCGTCGCGCCACGGCACGCTTTACGCAGAGCATGAAGGGTTCGACGCCAGTTTCGAGGCTTTGGTGATGCGCATCCTGGCCGATTTCATCGAAAATCGCGACCCTGTCACCGACCGGGCCTTCATCGCGGAGGTCGGCGGTGCGCGGGTCGGATCGGTCTTTTGCGTGCGCGATGATCCGGCGACGGCGCGCTTGCGGATGTTCTTCCTGGAACCGGAATGTCGCGGCAAAGGGTATGCGGCACCGATGCTGGAGGCGGTGATTGATCATGCCCGGGCGACGGGGGCGGAAAGACTGGTGCTTTGGACCCACAAAAGCCACCGCGCGGCGTGCGCGCTTTATGCCCGCCGGGGCTTTCGGGTCACGGAGGAACGCGCGACGCGATCCTTCGGCCAAGACGTGGTCGAACAGTCCATGGAGCTTGCGCTTTAGGCCGCAAAATCTGCGCCCATTGGTCTTGCATTCGCGCGGGCGCATAGGTAAATCACCCGACACGTGCCGCCTTAGCTCAGTTGGTTAGAGCGCTTGATTGTGGATCAAGAGGTCCCTGGTTCGAGACCAGGAGGTGGTACCACCCCCCATTTCATTCGCGGATGATACGGTGCTCTTGCATCAGCTCGGATGTAGTCTGGTCGAAGACGAGGATGCGGTCATCGTCAGTTACCACCAGATACCAGTCCGGACCATAGGTCACCGCCATCGGTGTGGTGCCATCGGGCAGGGTGATATTGCCGGGCAGGGACGGGGCTGGACCCGCGTCATTGACCCGGATGACAACCAGCGCGATCAGCACTACAAGGCCCACAATCATCGTGGCGGTCAGGGTCGTGACCAGCCGTCGCAGGAACTTCAGGTTGGCGGGCTCGTCCAACTGCACTTCGGGATCGCTGTCCATGTCGCCTCATATCATCGCGGTCGAGATCACCGACGCCCCGCCCGCGCGCCTTGATAAGGCATTGGCCCTGTTCGCGCCAGTGGAGGCCAAACTGTCCCGCTCGCGCCTTGTCAAACTGATCGAGCAAGGCGCGGTGTCGCTTGACGGCGCGGTCGTGACCGAGCCCAAAACCAAGGCGCAACTGGGCCAGGTCTGGCATGTAGAGATCGGCGAAGCGGTGGATTACGACACGCTGCCGCAAGACATCCCGCTGGACGTGGTATTCGAGGACGCGCATCTGATCGTGGTCAACAAGCCCGCGGGCATGGTGGTGCACCCGGCGCCCGGCTCGCCGTCGGGCACCTTGGTCAACGCGCTGCTGCATCACTGCGCCGACAGCCTGTCAGGGATCGGCGGTGAGAAGCGGCCGGGCATCGTGCACCGCATCGACAAAGACACGTCCGGGCTTCTTGTGGTCGCCAAGACTGATGCGGCCCATCAGGGACTGGCCAAGCAGTTCGAGAAACACACCGTCGAGCGACGTTATCAGGCGCTGGCTTACGGGGTGCCGGATGCGGCGGACCCGCGGCTTTCAGGGATGCCCGGGGTCGCGTTTGAAAGTGCGAATATTCTGCGCATCAATGCCAACCTCGCGCGGCATAAAACCGACCGGCAGCGGCAGGCGGTGGTCAAACATGGCGGGCGGCATGCGATCACGCGGGCGCGTGTGATGGAGCGCTATGGTACGCCTGCGGTGATCTCGATGCTGGAGTGCTGGCTGGAGACCGGGCGCACGCATCAGATCCGGGTGCATCTGGCCCATGTGGGCCACTCCCTGATCGGCGATCCGACCTATGGCGGACGGCGGAAATTGGCCAAAAATGCCCTGTCAGAGGCGGCACAGCAGGCGATTGCCGACTTCCCCCGACAGGCGCTCCATGCCGCTACATTGGGGTTTGAGCATCCCGAGACACACGAAATGTTGCGATTTCAGGCGGATTTGCCGCCTGATTTTCAGGCTTTGATCACGAAAATCGGCTGATCTGGTGACTTTTATGTGAATACCCGTAACATCACTCTTAAAAGCCGCGCTCGGAACCCCTACCTTTAACTCAAAGTTAAGATGCACACGGTATGTGCGCACTTGGCATATTGATGCAGGGGCAACCTGTGCGTAAATTCACAACTCGCAATCGCCAAACCTGAACCAAGGGGGGCACTGAACATGGCTAATTATACATCTTTGCCGGCACCAAGCCCGGAGCAAGGCCTGAACCGCTACATGCAGGAAATTCGCAAGTTTCCGATGCTGGAGCCGGAAGAGGAATACATGCTCGCCAAGCGTTGGGCCGAAGATGGTGACACCGAGGCGGCTCACAAGATGGTCACCTCGCATCTGCGTCTCGCAGCCAAGATCGCCATGGGCTATCGCGGCTACGGGCTTCCCACAGCCGAAGTAATTTCCGAGGCGAATGTGGGCCTGATGCAGGCCGTCAAGAAATTCGACCCCGAGAAAGGCTTTCGCCTCGCGACCTACGCGATGTGGTGGATCCGCGCCTCGATCCAGGAATACGTGTTGCGCTCGTGGTCCATGGTGAAGCTTGGCACCACCTCGGCGCAGAAGAAGCTGTTCTTCAACCTGCGCAAGGCCAAGAACCGCATCGGTGCGTTGGAAGAGGGCGATCTGCGTCCCGAAAACGTGGCCCGCATCGCGGCCGATCTGAACGTGACCGAGGAAGAGGTCATCTCGATGAACCGCCGAATGTCGGGCGGTGACGCGTCGCTGAATGCCGTGGTTTCTGCCGATGGCGAGGGCGCAACCCAGTGGCAGGATTGGTTGGAAGATGAGGATGCCGACCAGGCATCGGATTACGAGGCCAAGGACGAGCTGGAAAGCCGCCGTGAGCTGCTGTCGGAGGCGATGGAGGTCTTGAACGACCGCGAGAAGGACATCCTGATGCAGCGCCGTCTGCAGGACAAGCCAGTGACGCTGGAAGAGCTGTCGGGTCAGTATGACGTCTCGCGCGAGCGTATCCGCCAGATCGAGGTGCGCGCGTTCGAGAAGCTGCAAGAGCGGATGCGGGCGCTGGCTGCCGAGAAGGGCATGCTCGAAAGCGCCTAATTTTCGCCAAAGTGAAATGCCAAACAAGGGCCGTGCAATCGCGCGGCCCTCTGTTTTGTGGCGGCGCGGATAAATGACCGGGTGGCCTCGATGATGTTTTCGCGCGCAGCACCAACCGTGCTGTTCACCGCTTTATGCCTCGCTGTTGCGGGCACATACGTCACCGGCGGTGGCGGTGATCTGACCCGCCCGGGCCAGATGAGCGCGGCCGAGATCGACGCGCTCGACAGCTATTACGCCGAAATGCAGATGGCACTGCAGGCGGGCGATGACGCGCGGTTCGAGGCGCTGATCAACAGCCAGATCGAAATCATGCAGGACGACGGGCGCCCCCAGCTCAACGATCCGGACATCCTGCCCGCGCCCTATCAGGAATTGCGCCGCATCGTGATGAGCGGCACCCCGGTCGATCTGGCCGAAATTCTTGATCGAAATCCCGGCCTCGCATTGAACACACCCTTGGGCCGCTACGGCACAGTGCCGCTTGTTTGGGCCACGAGTAACCACGACCACATGCCCGAGATGATCGAGCTGTTGCTGATCGATGGGGCAGACCCGCGCTTCGTCACTGCGACCGGCCAGACGGTGCTGCATGCGATGGGCTCGCCGTTCCATTTCTACTACGACGAAGGCGATGTGGGGCGTGCAATTGATCTTCTGCCCGCTGAATTGATCGCCCAGCCGCGCCACTCTGGCGAGACGCCACTTCATGTCGCCGTGGCCAACACCGCCACCGCGCAGGCGGTTGCGTTTCTGGAACGCGGGGCCGATGCCACCGCGCCCTATCCCAAGCGGGCTGACCGCCCGGACCTGTCTGAACAACCTCTGCTGATCCTTGCCTTGGGCCAGCCCGATCTGGTTGAGGCGCTGCTGTTTGCCGGCGCGGACCCAGACGTGCGCCATGCATCCGGCAAGCGGCTGATTGACATGTCCGCAGCCCTGCTGCGCAGCGCCGAAGAGGGCTTGCAGGATCGCCTTGCCGCCAGCGCCGCCGAAGAGCATGACCGCACCTACGTCGCCGACATGAAGCGCAGCCATGACATGATCCGCGCGGCGCTCGATGCGCGCCTCGCACGGGGCAACTGAGAGCCACAAGGCCCCGCTGGCGCGGCGCGCGGCACTCCGCTAGGCTGCCCGAAGTTTCGAGGGGGGAGGGCTGCCATGGCACCGGTGAACTGGGGAATTCTGGGCGCTGCGAAATTCGCGCGCGAGCATATGGGCCCGGCGATCCATGCCGCGTCCGGTGCGCGTCTGGCGGCGCTGGCCACGGGCTCTGACGACAAGTTTGCGGCCTTCTCGAAACGGTTTCCCGACCTCCGGAGACATACCAACTATGACGCACTGCTAGCGGATCCCGGCATCGACGCGGTCTATATTCCGCTGCCCAATGCAATGCATGTTGAATGGGGCCTGAAGGCGCTCGACGCGGGCAAGCACGTCTTGATCGAGAAACCGGTGGCGATGAAGGCAGGTGAGATCGATGCGCTGATCGCGGCGCGCGACGCCTCCGGCCTGATGGCGACCGAGGCTTACATGATTGTGCATCACCCGCAATGGCGGCGTACGCGCATGCTTCTCGCGGACGGGGCCATCGGGGCACTGCGCCAGGTCCACTGCGCCTTTTCCTTCGACAACCGCGACCCGGAAAATATCCGCAACAGACCCGAGGTCGGTGGCGGCGCGCTGCCGGATATCGGGGTCTACGCGCTTGGGTCCGCGCGGTTCGCGACGGGGCTGGAGCTGAGCGATCTGCGCGCCGAGATCGAGTGGGAGGGCGGTGTCGATACGACCGCCAGCGTGCAGGGACGGCTGGGTGAGGCGGGCTATAGCGGCTACGTCTCGACGCGCATGCATCTCTACCAAGAGGTCCGGTTCCACGGGGAGGGCGGAGTGATCCGGCTGACGGCCCCGTTCAATCCGAATGTCTATGATGCCGCGCGGATCGAGCTGCATCGGGCAGGGGAGGTGAGCATCGAACGCTTCCCCGCCGCCAATCACTACGTCAACCAGGTGGAGGCCTTCTCGGCCCATCTGCGGGACGGGGCGGACTACCCATGGTCGCTGGAGGATGCGCAGGGCACGCAAGCCACGATTGATGCGGTGTATGCATCCGGTGCTCAGACTTAACGGCCGCGTTAGTGCGAGACCGCTGCCGCGGGGCGGCAAAGCGTGTTCGAACACGCTTTCACCCGCTCAAAGTCCAAGCTCGGCGCGCAGCCTCTTTGTGAGTTTGTCTGTGACCATCTGGTAGGATGCCTCGATATGGCGCTCGAGCTCGTCATCGCTCAGGCCCGGCGCGGCGTAATGCTGGATCCATTTCATCCCGCGTGATGCCAGATAGGGCGCAGGTCGCAGCCCCGGCATATCCGGAAAAATCTCGAAAGCCATGTCCGACACCTTGAAGGTAAACGCAGGCACGTCGTCGGCCCAGCCGCAGATGGCAAAGACCTTGCCGCCCACCTTCCACACGTCGGAATTGCCCCACTGCACCGCGTGGGTGGTTGCCTTCAGGCCCTTGCAAAAAGCATTGTATTCGTCGCGGGTCATCCGGGCAGCATAGCAGTCAGACGCCGCCGCGAACGGGAGCGTGACCCAGATCAAGGTTCGCATGGCGCCGGGGCGCTAGGCTGGAGGCAGGCAACAAGGGAGAGCGTCCATGAAAGTCCTGATCCTTTACGGCTCGATCGAGGGCCAAACCGCCAAGATTGCTCGCGTCGTCGCCGATGAGGTGACTGCCGCAGGTCACGAGGCGATGCTTGTGGATGCCGACACGCCCGAGGGGCTGCAGCTTGACGGGGTGGACGCCGCGATCCTCGCGGCCTCGGTGCACCAGCGCCGCCACCCTCGCCAATTCGAGGCGCTGCTGGCGGGCTACGCATCGCAGCTCAAGGATATCAAGACCTTGATCCTTTCCGTCAGCCTGTCCGCAGCCTTCCCGGAAGGCCAGGAAGAGGCCGACGACTACCTCACCGAGATGAAGATGCGCACCAATTTCGAGCCGGATGACGAGCTGCTCGTCGCGGGCGCGGTTAAGACCGCGAAGTATGACTATTTCGCCATGCAGGTCGTTCGTCACGTGCTCCTGCGCGACCGCGACGACGTCGACCCGAACCAGGGCGAGCACGAATTCACCGACTGGGAAGGCCTGTCTGCCAAGGTCCGCGACTTTCTGGCCTGATACGCCCCGGGGCCGAGTTTTTCGTGGCATGACGGCTGCCCGTCGCGACCCAATCGGCCGGGTATCACGTTAGCCCGCCAAGCGCGACGCAATAACCCGAATTTCAACAAGCGCCCCCTCCCGTCTCAGGCCTGCGACCTCGACGGCGGTCCAGGCGGGGTAGGGCTCGCAGACATGGTCGCCCCTGACCGCGTTGAACGTGTCAAAATGCGCGCGCAGGCTGACATGATAGCTCGTCATTTCGACAATGGACCCGAAAAGCAGCCCGGCCTCCGCCAGCACCGCGCCGATCTTGTCGAAGGCCTGCCGGAACTGGGGTTCCGGCTCTGCAGGCATTGTCCCGTCTGCACCGCTTCCGGTCACGCGGGTCAGAAAGACATGGTCGCCCGAGAGTACGCCGGGAGACAGCTTCAACGCGTCCGCGATGCGCTTGGAGCCCGCCGGATACAGCGCCCGCCGGGTCATTCCGGCCGCGAGAGGATGACTGAGACGGGACCGATCGCAACCGGGAAAAACCGGCACGGCACGTAAAGGCGCCGCATCCCGCTAACCCTCCATCGCCTCCAGCTCGTCGATCATGTCGGAGATCATCGACAGGCCCTTGTCCCAGAATTTCGGGTCCGACGCGTCGAGGCCGAAGGGCGCGAGAAGCTCCTTGTGGTGCTTGGAGCCGCCCGCCTTCAGCATGTCGAAATACTTGTCCTGAAAGTCGTCGCCGCCTTCCTCGTAGACCGCGTAAAGCGCGTTCACCAAGCCGTCGCCGAACGCGTAGGCGTAGACGTAGAAGGGCGAGTGCACGAAGTGCGGCACGTAGGACCAGAAGGTCTCGTAGCCCTCCATGAACTCGAACGCGGGGCCGAGGCTTTCGCCCTGCACCGACATCCACAGCTCGCCGATCTGGTCCGGGGTCAACTCCCCGCCCGCGCGTGCGGCGTGCAGCTTGCACTCGAAATCGTAAAACGCGATCTGGCGGACGACCGTGTTGATCATGTCCTCGACCTTACCCGCTAGCAGCACCTTGCGCTCGGCCTGGGTCTTGGCGCCCGCAAGCATCTTGCGGAAGGTCAGCATCTCGCCGAAGACGCTCGCGGTCTCGGCCAGGGTCAGTGGCGTCGAGGACAGCAGCTCGCCTTGCCCCGCCGCCAGCACCTGGTGCACGCCATGGCCCAGCTCATGGGCCAGCGTCATAACATCGCGCGGTTTGCCGAGGTAGTTGAGCATCACATACGGGTGCACATCGGCCACCGTGGGGTGGGCGAAGGCGCCGGGGGCCTTGCCGGGCTTCACGCCTGCGTCAATCCAGCCGCGCTTGAAGAACGGCTCCGCGATGCCGGCCATCTCTGGCGCGAAGTCGTGATAGGCCTCCATCACGGTGGCCTCGGCCTCCTCCCAGTCCACGAGCCGGGTGTCTTCCATGGGCAGCGGCGCATTGCGGTCCCAGACCTGCATCTTGTCGAGGCCCAGCCATTTGCGCTTCAGCTCATAGTAGCGGTGCGACAGCTTCGGGTAGGCGGCGACAACCGCATTGCGCAGCGCCTCGACCACCTCGGGCTCGACATGGTTGGCCAAGTGGCGGCCGGTTTGCGGCGTGGGCATGCCGCGCCAGCGGTCGCCGATCTCTTTCTCCTTAGCGAGCGTGTTGTGCACGCGGGAGAAGAGTTTGACGTTGTCGCCAAAGACGCGGGCCAGTTCGCGGGCGGCGGCCTCGCGCTTTGCGCGATCCTGCTCGGTCAGAAGGTTCAGCGTGCCTTCGATGCCAAGCTCATCGCCGTCCACTTCGAATTGCAGCCCTGCGATGGTCTCGTCGAACAGCCGGTTCCACGCGGCCGCGCCGACGGTGGATTGGTCGTGCAGGAACTTCTCCAACTCATCGCTCAGCTGGTAGGGGCGCATGGCACGCAGCCGCTCGAAGATCGGCTTGTAGCGGGCAAGGTCCGCGTCGGCCTCGAACAGCGCGTCGAGCTGGTCGTCAGGGATGCGGTTCAGCTCGAGCGTGAAGAAGACCAGCGGTGTGGTGAAGGCGGTGATCTTGTCCTGCGCATTGGCCATAAATTGCGCGCGTTCGGCGTCGGTGGTGTTCTGGTAGTAGCGCAGGCCCGCATAGGACATGATCCGGCCCGAGATCAGGTCGATTTTCTCGTAGCGCAGCACGCAATCGAGCATCCCCTTGGCGTCCAGCTCGCCCAGCTTGCCCTCGTAATCCTTGGCGAACTCTGCGCAGGCAGCCTCCAGCCAATCCATGTCGCGCTTGAACTCTTTGGCCTCCGGCGCGGTGTAGAGATCGCTCAGATCCCATTCCGGCAAATCGCCCAAGGCCCCGCCATCGTGATGGTCAAACAGAGGTTGTTTCGGGCCGAGCGAGAAGGGCATGCGCATGGGGGAGAGGTCCTTTCAGGGTTGCTTGCATCGCAACCTAAGTCCCGCAACCGGGCGCAACAAGGCGCAAGACATGATAATTCGCCTAGGCCGAGTGCCCGTCCACAGTTGCCTCGGCTTTGAGCCCGATATCGACACTGTGCACGACCACCCCGTCGGGCCCGGTCAGCACGATTCCGTACGCGCCGGGCTCGTCCACTGAATGGCTGCTGCCGGGCGCGCCCAGCATCATCGGCATCTGGTGACAGGGGCTTTTGAACACCGCGAAGGGCAGCCCATGGGCCACGCCAGAAATCGTGCGATGCACATGGCCGCAGAGAAGCTGCACGACCTTGCCGCTGTCACGGATGATTTGGATCAGCGCGTCTTCGTTGCGCAGCCGGATGCGGTCCATCCCGTTGAACCCGGTCTTGAAGCAGGGGTGATGTAGCGCCAGGATCACGGGCAGGTCGCTTTCCCCCAGCCGCGCCTGCAGCCAATTGAGCCGCGCGTCGCACAGAACCCCCGAATGCAGCGGCTCAGCCTCTTCGTCGAGGGTGTCGAGGCAGATCAGTCTGTGGGTGCCAAGGTCGACGACTTCCTGCACGAAGCCCGCGCCGCCAAAGACCGCGTGAAAGCCGTTTCGCACGTCATGATTGCCCAGCATCAGGGTCATCGGCCCGGTCACGCGGCCCAATATCCGCTCCAGCTCGCGGTATTGCTCCACTCGTCCGTGATGGGTCAAATCACCCAGGATCACCAAGTGATCCGCATCACCCTGATGGGCCATGGCATGGTCAAGAACCCCGGCCAGCCTGGCAGAGGGATCAAGGTCGATGATCTCTCCCCCCGGCTCCACGATATGGGGATCAGTCACAACCAGAAGTTTCAAGACTCACTCCAGCTCGACCAGAAGGTCCTTGGCATCAATCTGGCCGCCCGGCGTCACATGCACGGCCTTGATCACCGCGTCACGCTCGGCGTGGATGCCGGTCTCCATCTTCATCGCCTCGATGGTCAGCAGCAGATCGCCTTCCTTGACCTCCGCGCCGACGCGGGCCGCCACGGTCGCCACGACGCCCGGCATCGGCGCGCCGATATGGTTGGGGTTGCCAACCTCCGCCTTGGGCATCCGCGCCGCTGCCGCGTTCGCCTTGCGGTTGGGCACACGGATCACGCGGGGCTGGCCGTTGAGCTCGAAGAACACCTTCGCCTCGCCCAGCTCGTTGGTCTCGCCCATCGCCTGACAGCGGATTTCAAGCGTCTTGCCCGGGTCGATCTCGGCGCTGATTTCCTCGCCCGGCTCCATGCCGTAGAAGAACGTCCGCGTGGGCAGAGTGCGCACGGGGCCGTAGGTCTCGTGGCGGGCGGCGTAGTCGGTGAAGACCTTAGGATACATCAGGTAGCCGTTGAGATCCTCGTTATCGATCTCCTGCCCGTCAAGCTTGGCGGAGACTTCGGCCCGCACGGCTTCCAGATCGACCGGCTCCAGCTCTTCGCCGGGGCGCTTGGTCGACGGCTTCTCGCCTTTCAGGATCTTCTTCTGGATCGCCTTGGGCCAGCCGCCCGGGGGCTGGCCGAGCGAGCCGCGCATCATGTCCACGACGCTGTCGGGGAAGGCTACGTCGGTCTTCGGGTCCTCGACCTCGGCCCGCGTCAGGCCTTGGCTGACCATCATCAGCGCCATGTCGCCCACCACTTTGGAGGACGGCGTGACCTTCACGATATCGCCAAACATCTGGTTCACATCGGCATAGGTCTGGGCGACCTCGTGCCAGCGCTCTTCCAAGCCAACGGAGCGGGCCTGCGCCTTGAGATTGGTGAACTGCCCGCCGGGCATCTCGTGCAAATAGACCTCGGAGGCCGGGGCCTGCATGCCGCTTTCAAACGCCGCGTATTGCCCGCGCACGGCTTCCCAATAGTCGCTGATCTGCCGCACGGTCTTGATGTCGAGCCCGGTGTCACGTTCGGTGTTGGCCAGCGCCTCGACAATCGTGCCGAGCGTGGCCTGAGACGTGTTACCTGACAGCGCGTCCATGGCGCAGTCGACCGCATCGACCCCTGCCTCGGAGGCCGCAAGGATCGTGGCACACGCGATGCCTGCCGTGTCATGGGTGTGGAAGTGGATTGGCAGGCCGACCTCTTCTTTCAGCGCCTTGACGAGGATCGTGGCCGAGGCGGGTTTAAGCAGACCCGCCATGTCTTTCAGCCCCAGCACATGGGCGCCTGCATCCTTCAGCTGCTTGCCCATATCGACGTAGTATTTCAGGTCATATTTGCTGCGCTCGGGGTTCAGCAGGTCGCCAGTGTAGCAGATCGAGCCTTCGCAGACCTTGCCGCTCTCAACCACGGCATCCATCGCGACGCGCATGTTTTCGACCCAGTTGAGGCTGTCGAAGACGCGGAAGACATCGACGCCGGTCTCTGCCGCCTGACGCACGAATTCCTGCACGACATTGTCGGGGTAATTGGTGTAGCCCACGCCGTTGGAGGCGCGCAGCAGCATCTGGGTCATCAGGTTCGGCATGGCCGCGCGCAGGTCGCGCAGGCGCTGCCAAGGGCATTCCTGCAGGAAACGGTAGGCCACGTCGAACGTGGCCCCGCCCCAGCATTCCATCGAGAACAGGCCGGGCATGTTCGCCGCATAGGTCGGCGCCACGCGGATCATGTCGATCGAGCGCATCCGGGTCGCCAGCAGTGACTGGTGCCCGTCGCGCATCGTGGTGTCGGTGATCAGCAGCTGCTTCTGCTCGCTCATCCAGTCCGCCACGGCTTGCGGCCCGTGATCTTCCAGAATGTTGCGCGTGCCATAGGCGGGCTCGCCCACGGGGGCGGGGGCCTTGGGGGTGCGGCGCTCGGCGGGCTCTGGCCTGCCTTCCGTCTCGGGGTGGCCGTTCACCGTGATGTCGGCGATGTAGGTCAGGATTTTCGTCGCGCGGTCGCGGCGCGGTTTGAAATCGAACAGCTCCGGCGTCTCGTCGATGAACTTGGTGTGGTACTCGTAGTTCAGGAAGGTCGGGTGCTTCAGCAGGTTCTCGACAAAGGCGATGTTGGTGCTGACGCCCCGGATGCGGAACTCGCGCAGGGCGCGGTCCATGCGGGCAATCGCGGCCTCTGGCGTGGGGGCCCAGGCGGTGACTTTTTCCAGCAGCGAGTCGTAGTAGCGCGTGATCACCGCGCCGGAATAGGCCGTGCCGCCATCAAGGCGGATGCCCATGCCAGTCGCTCCGCGATAGGCGGTGATGCGGCCATAATCGGGGATAAAATTGTTTTGCGGGTCCTCGGTCGTCACCCGGCACTGCAGCGCGTGGCCGTCGAGCTTGACGTCATATTGCGACGCGCAGCCGGTGGCCTCGATCAGGCTCTTGCCCTCGGCGATCAGGATCTGCGCGCGTACGATGTCGATGCCGGTCACTTCCTCGGTGACGGTGTGTTCGACCTGCACGCGGGGGTTCACCTCGATGAAGTAAAACTCGCCCGAGGCCATATCCATCAGGAACTCGACCGTGCCTGCGCATTCGTAGTTCACATGCTCGCAGATTTTCTTGCCGAGCTGGCAGATCTTTTCGCGCTGCGTGCCGGACAGGTACGGCGCGGGGGCGCGTTCGACGACCTTCTGGTTGCGGCGCTGGACCGAGCAGTCGCGCTCGTAGAGGTGGTAGATTTGCCCGTGGCTGTCGCCGAGGATCTGGACTTCCACGTGGCGGGCCTTCTGGATCATCTTCTCCAGATAGCCTTCGCCATTGCCGAAGGCGGCTTCCGCCTCACGGCGGCCTTCGAGCACTTTCTCTTCCAGCTCGTCCTCGGACATGATCGGGCGCATCCCACGTCCGCCGCCGCCCCAGCTGGCCTTCAGCATCAGCGGGTAACCGACTTCGGCCGCCTCTTTCTTGATGGTCGCCATGTCGTCGCCCAGCACGTCCGTGGCGGGAATGACCGGCACGCCCGCCGCGATTGCCACTTGCCGGGCGGAGGCCTTGTCGCCGAGCGCGCGCATGGTCGCGGCCTTGGGGCCGATGAATTTGATGCCCGCTGCATCGCAGGCGTCGACAAATTCCGGGTTCTCGGACAGCAGGCCGTAGCCCGGGTGGATCGCGTCGGCGCCGGACATCTTGGCGACGCGGATGATCTCTTCAATGCTCAGGTAGGCTGCGACCGGGCCCAGACCCTCGCCGATCTTGTAGGCCTCGTCCGCCTTGAAGCGGTGCAGGCCCAGCTTGTCCTCCTCGGCGTAGACGGCGACGGTTTTCTTCCCCATCTCGTTGGCGGCGCGCATGACGCGGATGGCGATTTCGCCGCGGTTCGCAATGAGGATTTTCTTGAAGTCGGCCATAGCAGCGGAGCCCTTCTTTTTGCAGTTGCAGCATGAATAGGCAGAAAGTGCCGTGTCGTAAACTGGTTACAACTGGGTAGCCCGCCCGGCCCGCGTGCTGTGGGGGGGTGCGTAAACCTGTCGCGATTGGCAGAAAGCAGGAACTTTGCCCTCGGCCGACCCGTTTTCCAGGCAGATGCAAACAGCAAAGGAGTTACTTATGCGTACCCTGATTATGAGCACGGCACTGACCCTTGGCACCGCCATTGGCGCGATGGCAGAGACGATCGAAATCGAGATGCTGAACAAGAATGACGAAGGCGAGCGTATGGTCTTCAGCGAGGAGTTGATCCGTGCCGAGATCGGCGATGTGATCCGCTTTGTGCCGACCGACAAATCGCACAATGCCGCGTCGGTGAAGAACGCGGTACCGGAAGGTCAAGAACCCTTCCGCGGCAAGATCAACAAAGCCGTCGAGTATGAGGTGACCGAAGCGGGTCTGACCGCGGTCATCTGTACCCCGCACCAGGCCATGGGTATGGTCGCTTTGATCATGGTGAATGATGACGTCAGCAATGCCGAACAGATCCTTGACGCCCGCATTCCGGGCAAAGGCGGCAAGAAGATCGAAGCCTTGGTCGAAGAAGCCCGCGCAAGCGTGGTGGATGTCGAAGAAGAAGATGAACAGACCAGCTAAATCAGGTTAATTTGACGTGGAAACGGGTCCCCTCGGGGGCCCGTTTTCTTTTGCCTACCGAACCAGCCTGTCGGCCAGCATCGTCAGATCGCGCGCGCCGAGTTGGCCCATATTGGAAGCCATGTCCTTGGCAAGCATATCCGCCAGATGCGCGGGGCCTGCGTCGCCGATCGCGCCGAGCGCGTAGTGCCACGCGCGGCCCAGCATGACGAAATCCGCCCCTAGGGCGAGCGCACGCAAGATATCCAAACCACCTTCGATCCCGCTATCCATAACGAGCGGCAGCTTCGTCGCGGCGCGCACAAGGGGGAGCCGCTCGATGGTCGAGGGGCCTCCATCGAATTGGCGGCCCGCGTGGTTCGACACCCAGATAGCATCGACGCCCGCTTGCTCCAGCCACTCTGCATCCTGCGGATTGGCCACGCCTTTGACCAACAGAGGACCGTCCCATTCATCACGAAGCCTGTGCAGGTAATCCCAGTCGGGTGAGGTGCGCAGAAGGTAGCCGACATGCTCTGTCGAGGACAGCTTCACCGACTGATCAGCATAGCTGTCCATCAGCTTCATGCGCGGCATGCCGGTCTGCCGGATACCGTTCAGCCACGCCGGGCGCATCGCGGCCTGCACCGCGAGCCTGCCGGTGAGCCGCGGCGGCTGAGTCAGCCCGCCCCGGGTCTGGCGCTCCCGCCGCGAGGCGACCGGAACGTCGACCGTCAGGATCAGCGCCGTGAACCCCGCCGCCCGCGCGCGGGCCATCATGTCGGCGCGAATGTCGGGGTCGCGGGGCGGATACATCTGAAACCAGGCCTGCGCGCCGAGATGTGGGGCCACATCCTCCGGTGTTTGGGTGGCGACAGTGGACATGGAATAAGGGATGCCAAGCTGCGCTGCCGCGCGGGCCAGCGTCTTTTCCGCACCGGGCCAGATCAGCCCTGACATGCCCACGGGGGCGATGCCGAAGGGCAGCGGGTAGTCATGACCCAGAAAACGGGTGGTCAGATCGGGTGTGAATTCGCCATGCAGGATCGAGGGCTCGAACAGCACGCGGTCCAGCTCGGTCCGGTTGCGCCGGAGCGTCGCCTCCGTCCCCGTCGCGCTGTCGAGATATTCCCAGACGAAGTGCGGGATGCGTCGGCGCGCGCGGGCTTTCAGATCGCTGATCGCGGGGAACTTGGCGTGGTGGTCCATGGCGGGCCTCAGAATTGGCTCAGAAACCGGTAAAGCCTGCGCTGCGCGGCCCCGGTCCAGACGTTGATATGCCCCGCGCCCTCGACCGGGTAAAGCGTCTTGTCCTGTGAGCCTGCGGCACGAAGGATCGCCTCGCCCATCTCAAGCGGAATCAGGTCGTCCTCGATCCCATGCAGGATCAGGAGTGGCGCGCGTATCTGCGGGGCGTAGTCGATGCTGCGCCACTGGCTCAGCATCAGCCCCGTTGCGAGCGGCAGGCTGGGGTGGAGATGGGCGGCGACATCGCGCAGCGACGTGAACGGCGCCTCAAGGATGATCGCCTTGGGCCGCGTCCAGCCGTGATCCATGGCGTGGGACGCGACAAGGTGGATCGTCACGGCCGCGCCGATGCTCTCGCCGTAGATGATCGGTGCGACCGGGGTGCCGGTGAGCGCACCATCCTGCAGGACCGCGTAGAGCGCGCGGATGTCGGCCTTGATCGCGGCCTCCGTGGGCCAACCCTTGCTGCCCGAGCCACCGCGCAAGCCCGGGGCCACGATGCCGTAGCCGCGGTCCAGCAGGCGCTGGAACCGCGGGATGCGGTTGTTCAGGTGGCCCGCATTGCCGTGGATATAGAGAACCGTTGGCTTGCCCCGCCTCGGTGGCGCGGTCCAGACGATCATAGTGTCGAAGCGCGTTTCGCTCAGGCGGGGGTCGTCGGGCGCAATCAGGCGTGGATCGAGCGGGTAGACCGTCAGACGCTCCAACCCAAAATAGCCTGCGGCGAGCAGGGCAATGATCACGAGCGCACGCAGGAGAGCGCGCATTATTCAACCTTGTAGGGCAGGGTGCCGCGCTGGTTGTGATCAACGCTGAGCTTGCTTTCAAGCGGTGGAACAGAGCGCTGGTGGCAGTCCCGCCGCGGGCAGATGCGGCAGGAAATCCCAATCGGCTCATAGGCTTGCGGGGTCGCGGGCATCAGGTCATCGGCATAAACCAGCGCGCCCGCGTGGGTGATTTCGCAGCCAAGGGCGATAGCGAAGCGGCGGGTCGGGGCGGCGAAGCTTCCTCCGGGCTTGGAGACGTCACGTGCGATGGAGATATAGCGCACGCCGTCGGGCGTCTCGGCCAGTTGGCGCAGGAACCGGCCCGGCGTCTCGAAAGCGCGGTGTACATTCCAAAGCGGGCAGGGCCCACCGAAGCGCGCGAATTGCAGCCGCGTGGCGGAGTGGCGCTTGGTGATCGTGCCCGCCTGATCGACCCGTACGAAAAAGAAGGGCACACCCTTCGCGCCGGGCCGCTGCAAGGTCGACAGGCGGTGGGCGACCTGCTCGATCGAGGCGCCGAACCGGTCTGCGAGCTGCTCGAGATCATGCCGGGTCTCGGTCGCCGCCTCAAGAAAGCGCGCGTAGGGCATCAGGGCCGCGCCCGCGAAGTAATTTGCCAATCCGATCTTGGCGATATGGCGCGCGGCGTCGGTCTGGAAGCGGGCGAGGTCCAGCGTGGCCTCCAGAAGCTCGTTTTGTTCGAGAAGTGCAATCTGGTGCAGAAGTTGGAAACGCTGTGTGGATGGCGCAGCGCTGGCCGACAGGGTCAGGATATTCGCGTCCGGATCGTAAGCGCGCAGCGGCTTTTTCCCAGAGAAATGAAGCGTGAAGTCGAGGTTTCTCGCGCGCAGGACGTCCCCATCGACGCTTGCGGCGAAGCGCTCTGCCGCGCGGTCCACGGGGTCGATGTAATTGTCGCAATAGTGAAAGAAGTCCCGGACCTCTTCCCACGGCGAGGCCTGCAAGTTCGTGGCCTCTTGGCCCAAAACCTCGTCGAGGGAGGCGAGGCGCTCATGGGTCTGGCGATAGGCGCGGTGCAATTCGAGAAAGGCGCGACTGAGCGACGGCGCGTTGGAGGCGGCCAAGCGCAGATCCGCGAGCGGCGTATCGATTTCGGAGAAAACCGGGTCGGACAAGGCCTCGCGCATGTCTGCCACCATGCGCTCCGCGTCGCCGGTGGACAGCTCGGTGACGTCAAAGCCGAACTCGCTCGCCATCGCCAGAACGACCGATGTCGACACAGGGCGGTTGTTGTTTTCCATCTGGTTGAGGTAGGGCAGCGACACGCCAAGCTTTTCGGCAAAAGCCTTTTGGGTCAGGGACATGCGCGTGCGCAATTCGCGCAGTTTACTTCCCGCATAGAGTTTCCGAGGGGCCATGGTCCGCGCGCCTTTGCAAGTTTGCTAAGGTGGGTTTAGCAGCTGCAAACTTGGTGCTCAAGCGGTGGCTATGCGCGCCTCCCGACGCAGCACCAGCATGATCGAGACGAGGCTGAAAATCACGGATATCAGCATCACCCATTGCAGGGGGTAGGAGCCGTTTCCGCGCTCCAACAGCGCGCCTGCGAGAGCCGCCAGTGCAGCCCCGCCGCCGATCATGATCGCACCGCCGACGCCAGAGGCCGTACCCGCGAGGTGCGGGCGCACAGACAACAGGCCGGCAGTGGCATTGGGCAGCACCATGCCATTGCCGAGGCCCACGAAGGTGCAGAAGGCAAAGAAGGTGAAGGCCGATCCATAACCCATTGCGGTCACGATCAAAGAGGCCGCCATGCCGAACACGAGCAAGGCGCATCCGATCAGGATCATGCGGTTCACGCCGACCCGAACGGAGGCACGACCGGAGATCAGATTGCCGATGAAATAGCCGATTGCCGGGATGCCGAACAGGTAGCGCGTGGTCGTCGGTGGCAGGTCATAAACGACGGAGGCAACATAGGGTGAGCCGCCGAGAAACGCGAAGAACGCGCCAGAGGCGAACGCGGCCGACAAGGCGTAGCCCCAGAAGCGCGGAGATGTAAAAAGCTCTGGATAATCAGAGAACTGCGCGGTGAAGCTGACAGATTTTGCCGTGTTCGTTTCCCCCTGATCCGCCCAGCACAGCACAGCGAGGCCCGCGCCGAAGGCCAGGGTGAAAAGGAAGATCGCGCGCCAGCCGAACAGCTCGTCGATGAAGCCGCCAACGGTCGGCGCGAACATCGGCACCAATGACATCCCCATGGTGACGTAGCCGATGGTTGACGCGGCCTCTGCCATGGGCACGACGTCGCGCACGATGGCACGCGAAATCACCATGCCGACGGCAACAGACGCCCCGATCATGCGGAAAGTCAGAAAGGCCTCGATCGTGGTGGCGAAAAAGCAGCCGAGCGAGGCGAGCGCGAAAATCGCCAATGCGCCGAGCACGACAGGCCTGCGTCCATAGCGGTCCGACAGCGGCCCGATGATGATCTGCAACGCAGCCGTGCATGCGAGATAGAGCGAGATCGACAGTTGCATGATCGCGTAATCGGTGTCGAAGGCTTCGGTCATCACCGGCAGCGAAGGCAGAAAAATCGACATGTTCATCGCAGAAACGCCTGCCAGCAGGACGAGCGTGAAGATGTGAGGTGGGGTGGAGCGGTCGAACAGCCGCGCGGATGAATAACTCATTGCCAAAAAGCTAGGGCGGTGGTGGGGGGAAGTGAACCCATTGGTTCAGATGTTCGCAAATTTGCAGTTATGCACACGTGAGCTTCGCAATGTTTGCAAATTTGCCGAAAGCCGCTTTGCCGCACCGCAGCGCCCGTGTAGGTTGGGGCAAATGACTTAGGGGGGCGTCAGGCCATGAAAGATATCCTCGCACAACTCGAGGCGCGTCGCGACCAGGCCCGCCAGGGCGGCGGCCAGCGCCGGATCGATGCGCAGCACGCCAAGGGCAAGCTGACGGCGCGGGAGCGGATTGACCTGCTTCTCGACGAGGGCAGCTTCGAGGAATTCGACATGTTCGTCGCCCATCGCTGCACCGAGTTCGGTATGGAGGCAGACCGCCCTGCTGGGGATGGCGTTGTCACGGGCTGGGGCACGATCAACGGGCGGCTGGTCTATGTGTTCAGCCAGGATTTCACGGTCTTTGGTGGCTCCCTGTCGGAAACCCATGCGCAGAAAATCTGCAAAATTCAGGATATGGCGGTGCAGAACGGCGCGCCGGTGATCGGGATCAACGATTCCGGAGGCGCGCGGATCCAGGAAGGTGTGGCGTCGCTCGCGGGGTACGCCGAGGTCTTCCAGCGCAACATCATGGCCTCGGGCGTGGTGCCGCAGATCAGCGTGATCATGGGGCCGTGCGCGGGGGGCGCGGTGTATTCGCCGGCGATGACCGATTTCATCTTCATGGTGAAAGACAGCTCCTACATGTTCGTCACGGGCCCGGATGTGGTGAAAACAGTGACCAATGAGGTGGTGACGGCGGAGGAGCTGGGGGGGGCCTCGACCCACACCAAGAAATCCTCCGTGGCGGACGGCGCGTTCGAGAATGACGTCGAGGCGTTGGCCGAGGTGCGGCGGCTGGTCGATTTCCTGCCGCTCAACAACCGGGAGAAAGCGCCGGTCCGGCCCTTCTTCGATGATCCGGCGCGGATCGAGACCAGCCTCGACACGCTGATCCCTAACAATCCCAACACGCCCTATGATATGAAAGAGCTGATCGCGAAGGTGGCCGACGAGGGCGATTTCTTCGAGATTCAGGAAGATTTCGCCAAGAACATCCTGACCGGCTTTATCCGGCTCGAAGGGCAGACCGTGGGCGTCGTGGCGAACCAGCCGATGATTTTGGCTGGGTGCCTTGATATCGACAGCTCTCGCAAGGCCGCGCGATTTGTCCGGTTTTGCGATGCATTCGAAATCCCGATCCTGACGCTGGTCGATGTGCCGGGCTTCCTGCCGGGGACTTCCCAGGAATATGGCGGCGTCATCAAGCACGGGGCGAAACTGCTCTTTGCGTATGGCGAGGCCACGGTGCCGAAAGTGACGGTCATTACCCGCAAGGCGTATGGTGGCGCGTATGACGTGATGGCGTCGAAGCACCTGCGGGGCGATTTCAACTACGCCTGGCCCACGGCGGAGATTGCCGTGATGGGGGCGAAGGGCGCGGTGGAGATCCTGTACCGCGCAGAGCTGGGGGATGCCGAGAAGATCGCGGCGCGGACGGCCGATTACGAGGACCGCTTCGCCAACCCGTTTGTGGCCGCCGAAAAAGGCTTCATCGACGAGGTGATCATGCCGCACTCGACCCGCAAACGCGTGGCGCGGGCCTTTGCGTCCCTGCGGGGCAAGCAGCTGCAAAACCCGTGGAAAAAGCACGACAACATTCCGCTTTAGGCGTGGATTGAAAGGGCGGATCGTGAGTATTTTTGCCAAAACGAAGCCGGGAACTCCGAGAGGTGTCGCCGTGTTGTCTTCGAAAGGAGACAGCCATGGCCGACAGACCCAGCATCAAGGACGAAGAGACATACGAGGCGTTGCGCGAGGATGGCGCGTCCAAGGAGAAAGCGGCGCGGATCGCCAATGCGCAGGCTTCGGACGACCAGGAGCCGTCGAAAAAGGGCGGCGCGGCACAGCCTTACGAAGAGTGGACGGTGGACGAGCTCTACGAACGGGCGCAGGAGATCGGGATCGACGGGCGCTCGAATATGGACAAGTCCGAGCTGATCGAGGCGCTGCGCAACCATTGAGCGTCGGCCCGTGAGCGGGCCGCTTTTCCATAACATCGCGGCGGCGCCAACCCATGTGGCGCCCTTCAGCCATGCTGTTGAAAGCGACGGCTGGGTCATCGTCACCGGCCAGATGCCGACGGTGCCCGGCGGCGCGGTCGATGATCCGCTTGCAGACGGGATTGAGGCGCAAACCCGTCAGGTTGTGGAAAATCTGCGAACCGTGCTGAACGGCATTGGTTTGGACTTGAGCCACATCCTGCAGTGTCGCTGCTTCCTGACCGAGTTTGAACGCGACTATGCAGGGTTCAACGAGACCTACAAAAGCTTCTTCTCTATCGACCGCTTGCCCGCTCGAACGACCGTCGGTGTTACGGCGCTTGCCGTTGGCGCCCTTGTGGAAATCGACTGCATCGCGAGGCGGCCGGTATGATGCGGGCGGTGGCAATTCTCGCAGCGTTAAGCGGCGCGGCGTCTGCGCAAGATTTGGGGTCTGAGACCCTTCGCGGCCCATCGGGCGTGACATACGCGTTGCACGAAATGCGATTTGAGCCCGACGGTGCTTATGAAGCCGCGCGGCGTACGGTGAGGCTTCGATTTGTGGCGCCGAAGCTCGAAGACAATATTCGTTATGGATTCGCGGTGATAGAGGCCGATTTTCAAGCTCTCTGCGATGAGGCGGCGGTGCCAGCCGCCCGAAAATTCGCGCCGAATGCGCGTGAAATCGTGATATCGGTCGCCTCCGAGCCGCGGCCTTTCGGCGAAACCGCGCCGAATGTTGTGCAGTATTTCGATCTTTTCCGCTTCTCGGGCGATACTTGCATTTGGGAGGGATTATGACGCAAACACAATATCTTGCGGCGAAATCCTCAAGCTCCGGCGCAGTTGACGGGAAAGCAACACTGGGCACCGATCCCACGCCCGCGGAGTATTTTTTCCCGGCAGGAACCGATAGCTTGCAGAGAGGTTACGTTTCTGTGACCCCTATAGTGTGCGAAAGTGATGCGGGGATTAACCTCGTTTCTGATTCGTGGAACAAAGACAGGAGACTAAGATGTCCAAGAGCATCAAAGCACTCGCAGCCCTCAGCTTCGTGGCAATCGTCGCAGCATGTGGCGGCGCTTCCCAAGACGAGGAAGTTGTTATTGTTGAGCCGGTCGTCGAAGAGCCGACCTACAACAAGTTCTAAAACATTTGCGGGGCGGGCGACCCGCCACGCCCCGCAAAACCTTTCCTTTGTGCCACCTGCCGCCTTCCGAGGTGCGCCATGCTGAAACACAAAGGCTTCCCCTCGCGCCTGCCAGGGACAGATTTCCAGTTCACAATCCGCCGCGACAACAAGAAGGGTGCCACCAAGCTGGTTGCCCGCGAGCGCTATGCGGATCGCCGGCCGCCCGACCGCCGCGCGGATGAAGGGTTTGTCTGGGCGCTGGTTCAGCATTTTGGCGACGACAGCTTCGAGCGCGGCAATCTCGATGCGGGACGCCTGTCCTGGCTGTTCGGCCGCGAAGTGATTCCCGCCGAGGACCCGTTTGATCCCGAGAGCTATGAGGCGCTGCTGCGGCTCGACCTGAACCGCATCCGTGCGAGCTTTCCGAACGCCTTTTCAGAGGAGTTTGAGGGATAAATGGGCGAAATCGCGCTATCACATTCGATGTTTGGGCGGAATTCGGCTCAAAATGACGCTGCGGAATACGGGGCGTTTTCTTGTGATGCGTCGCGTCGCATCGTGGTGGAGCAGGTCGATCCCTCCAGCACAGAGAACTGCCTGCATGTACAAAACCGTTACCCTTCCCCTCTGAAGAGGTCTGCCTTCCCTGGCAGACCTCTTTTTTTCGGCCCCCACCGCGACAGGCGGCTTGGTGCCGACCACGACCGCGCGGGTTGCGCGGAGCACCGCCGGAATTCATCTGTTTTCAACAATTTGGAACCAACCGAGGCGAGAGCGTGTTCAATCCCTGATTACATTCAAGGAGACAAGAAATGCGCAAAGTCATCATTCTCATCGCAGCAGTTGGCGGTCTGGCCGCCTGTGACACGGACGCCGAGCGCGGCCTTGTGGGCGCAGGCGCGGGCGCCGCAGTCTCATCGGCCACGGGCGGCAGCGCCGTTACGGGCGCCGTCATCGGCGGCGCGGCTGGCGTGTTCTGCGACGATCTGGGCGTCTGCAAGTAAACAAATCTTTCAAAATCTGACCGAGAGGGCCGGGGCGCATGGGCGCGTCCCGGCCCTTTTTCGTGTCTCGCACCATCACTTCACGGGGGACGTGACCTAAATGTTCAAGAAAATCCTGATCGCCAACCGGGGCGAGATTGCCTGCCGCGTCATCAAGACAGCCCGCAAGATGGGCATCAAGACCGTGGCGATCTATTCTGACGCCGACGCGCAGGCGCTCCATGTGCGGATGGCGGATGAGGCGGTCCATATTGGCCCGGCACCCGCCAACCAGTCCTATATCGTCATCGACAAGGTGATGGCAGCGATCAAGGAGACCGGTGCAGAGGCCGTGCACCCGGGCTACGGCTTCCTGTCGGAAAACGCGAAATTCGCCGAGGCGCTGGAGAAGGCGGGCGTGGCCTTCATCGGGCCGCCCAAAGGCGCCATTGAGAAGATGGGTGACAAGATCACCTCGAAGAAAATCGCTCAAGACGCGAAAGTCTCCACCGTGCCGGGCCATATGGGCCTGATCGAGGATGCCGAGGAAGCCGTGAAGATCTCGTCCGAGATCGGCTACCCGGTGATGATCAAGGCCTCCGCCGGGGGCGGCGGCAAGGGCATGCGCATCGCATGGAATGATGAGGACGCTCGCGAAGGGTTTCAGTCGTCGAAGAACGAGGCCGCCAACAGCTTTGGCGATGACCGCATCTTCATCGAGAAGTTTGTCACCCAGCCGCGCCACATTGAAATTCAGGTGCTCGCCGACGGGCATGGCAACTGCATCTATCTGGGCGAGCGGGAATGCTCGATCCAGCGCCGCAACCAGAAGGTGATCGAAGAAGCGCCGTCGCCGTTTCTGGATGAAGCGACCCGCAAAGCGATGGGCGAGCAATCCTGCGCCTTGGCTCAAGCGGTGGGCTACACCAGCGCGGGCACGGTGGAGTTCATCGTCGATGGCGAGCGCAACTTCTACTTTCTGGAGATGAACACCCGCCTGCAGGTGGAACACCCGGTGACCGAGCTGATCACCGGCGTCGACCTCGTCGAACAGATGATCCGCGTCGCCTATGGCGAGAAGCTGGCGTTGAAGCAGTCCGATATCAAGCTGAACGGCTGGGCCATGGAATCGCGGCTTTATGCCGAAGATCCATATCGCAACTTCCTGCCCTCCATCGGACGGCTGACCCGCTACCGACCGCCCGCCGAGGTCGCGAAAGAGACGCGCGCGGTGCGCAATGACACCGGCGTCTACGAGGGCGGCGAGATTTCGATGTATTATGACCCGATGATCGCCAAGCTGTGCTCATGGGGGCCGACCCGGGGCGAGGCGATTGAGCATATGCGCACCGCGCTGGACAGTTTCGAGGTCGAAGGCATCGGGCACAACCTGCCGTTCTGCGCTGCCGTGATGGAACACCCGAAATTTGTGTCGGGCAATATCACCACGGCCTTTATCGAGGAAGAATACCCCGAAGGGTTCGAAGGCGTCGCGCTGTCGGGCGATGTGCTGGCGCGCATCGCATCGTCGGCCGCTGCCATGCACCGGGTGGCCGAAATTCGCCGCGCGCGCATCTCGGGCACCATGGACAATCACCGCCGCAAAGTGGGCCGCGACTGGGTCGTGACCCTGCAAGGTGAGCAGTTCGAGGTGAAGATCAAGGCCGACAAGAAAGGTGCTACGGTCAAGCATGCCGATGGCAGCAAGCATCGCGTGACCTCTGACTGGACGCCGGGCGATAGCCTCGCGGTGCTCAAGGTCGATGGCGAGAAGCTGGTGCTGAAGATCGACAAGATCACCGGCGGCTTCCGCGTGCGCCACCGCGGCGCGGACCTGAAAGTCCATGTCCGCACGCCCCGTCAGGCGGAGCTGGCTGCGCTGATGATCGAGAAGCTGCCGCCCGATACCTCCAAGATGCTGCTCTGCCCGATGCCGGGCCTGATCGTGAAGGTCGACGTGGCCGAAGGCGACGAGGTGCAGGAAGGTCAGGCGCTGTGCACGGTCGAGGCAATGAAAATGGAAAACATCCTGCGCGCCGAGCGCAAAGGCCGCGTCTCGAAGATCAACGCAGGCGCCGGCGACAATCTGGCGGTAGACGACGTGATCATGGAGTTCGAATAGCGGCGTGTCATGGCCTGAGTTCATAGATGCGAGGGTGCCGCAGGCCGTCGTGGGCGGGCTCTTCATCGCGCTGGGCTGGGTCTTTAACGGCTGGCAGAATCGCAAGCGGGACCGCCGCCGCCGGTTGGAGCGGGTGCAGGACGTGCAAACCGCGCTGATCGCCGAGATCGACCACTATGTGATGACGCTGAAACTCTTCGATCTGTCCGCCACATGGTCGCGGATCGTAGGCGCGATGGAGGAGGATGCAAAATACATCCCCGTCGTTCCGAGCGAGCGCAATGACACCGTATTCTCGGCTCTGATCGCGGAGGTGCACGTGCTGCCCGAAGAGGTGATCCAGCCCGTCGTTGGCTACTACAATCAGGTGTTCGCGGTGGAGGCGATCATCGACGACCTGCGTTCAGACCTGTTCCGCGAGATGGATCAGGTGCAGCGCATCGGCATGTATACCGACTATATCGCGTTGAAGCAGGAGGCTTTGGCCCGTGGCGAGGTCGCGTTAAGCGCGCTGCGCCAGAGCACCGGTACTAATAACCGGGGCGCGGCCCGGTCTGACCAGTCATAGGGGGCGGAGATTTCGGCGTCTTCGACATATCACTCACCTCTGGGTTGTGCGGGACCGTATGTTCCCACTTCTAATACCAATATAGGCGCTCAGGGGTTAATGCGCAATGAAGCTTGCGCTCAATCGTTCAGCTCGGCGTCTTGGGCCGCCCGTTGGTCGCGCAGCTCTTGCAGCCGCAAGGGCATCTTGTCGATAGAACGCGAAATCTCGCGCACATCCCATGGGAACGGCTTGCGCAGCTTCACGCCGCCATCTTTGCCGATCAGCACCAGCATGAAGCCGCGCGGGCGCAATTTCTTGCGCAGCGGGCTCAGCGAACTTGGGTCCGTGTCGGTCAGAATGACCACATCACGGGCCTCGAGCTCTGGCAGACGTTCGGACAACAGCTCCATCTGGCGCTGGAAGCGCGGGTCAGCATCGGTATCCGCAAAGACGACCACGGGCCGTTTGGTCCACAAAAAGTCGTTCAAATTTACTTCAACTTCGTCCATCGGAACGACTTCCATGGCGGCTTCGACCCCCGCCTCTTCGGTGGTTTGTGCGCCGGCCGCAGCCGCGAAAAAAGCTGTCAAAACAAATGCTGTAGCGTATTTCATTGGGGCTTCCTTTGGGCTGAATATAGGCGCTGTCGCGCGCAATGGAATGGCCGCGCCCCATCACCCACGCCAAATTGTTCAAATTAAGCAGGTTAAGCGGCTGGTGAGCCCTTTGCTCCATAGTCTGTGGCGAAGCCTGCCGCATTCCGCGCCGGGCGATCCCTGGGGGACGATCGTGGAAATCTGCCTGCACCTCGGCGCGCACCGAACCGGAACGACCAGTGCGCAAATCATGCTCAAGCGGCAGGCTGGTGCCCTTTGGGACAAGGGGCTGGCCTATCTGGGGCCGGAGCGCACCCGCACGGGGCTAATGGCGGGCCTGCTGAAAAACCCCAACACCATGCTGCCGAGCGATGTGAAGCTCGGAACGCGCTCCTGCGGGCGGATGCGCATGGAATTTGCCCGCTTCGCCCATGAAGGGTGCAGCCAGGTGCTGATCAGTGAAGAAAACGTGATGGGCACGATGAAGCAGAACATCGCCTTCTCGAAGCCCTATCCGCAGGCCGCGGCGCGTCTGGCGCGTTTCGCGCCCGCCTTCGAGGGGCACGATCTGCGCATCGGCCTGTGCATCCGCTCTTACGAGGCGCATTGGACGTCGCAGTTGGCGTTTCGCATCCAGATGGGCGCTGCGGTCCCGGATGCGAGCGAACTTGATCGCTTTACAACCCAACCCCGGCGCTGGCGAACTGTCATAGGTGACATCCGCCGCGCCTTCCCACAGGCAGAGATCTTCGTCTGGACGTTCGAGGAATGGCTCGGCAATCAGGCGTCGCCGCTCAATGCCTTGATGGGGCGCGAGGTGATTGATGCGCCGCTCGGGTTTGCGCGCAGATTTAATGCCTCCATGGGGCGGCGCGACTTGCACGCGCTCGCACTGGAGCGCGGCGACCGCTCGGGTGCCGCGCGGATCGACCCGACCCGGGGCCGCTACGCGCCATTTGACCGCAATCAGACCGAAAAGATGCAAGGCGACTATCGCGACGACCTGACCTGGCTGACAACCGGCGCAGACGGGCACGTCACCTATATTTCCCCGACCGAAGGCACATTCGGCGGGCTCGACATGACAAAAGGAAGCCACCATGACCGACAAAAAAGAGGCGTGGCGCACGCGCGCTGAGAAAGAACTGCGGGGCCGCCCGCTGGACGCGCTGACATGGGACAGCCCTGAAGGCATCGCCATTCAGCCAGTCTACACCGAGGAGGACGCGGCCGGGCTCGACCACTTGGGCTCGATGCCGGGCGAGGGGCCGTTCACCCGCGGCCCGCGCTCGACCATGTATACCGGCAGGCCCTGGACGATCCGTCAATATGCGGGCTTCTCCACTGCCGAGGAAAGCAACGCCTTCTACCGCAAGGCGCTGGATGCTGGGCAGCAGGGTGTTTCCGTCGCCTTCGATCTGGCCACGCATCGCGGCTATGACAGCGACCACGAGCGTGTGGTTGGCGATGTTGGCAAGGCGGGCGTCGCCATCGACAGCGTCGAGGATATGAAGATCCTGTTCGACGGCATCCCGCTCGATCAGGTTTCCGTCTCGATGACCATGAACGGCGCGGTGATCCCGGTTCTGGCGTCGTTCATCGTCGCAGGCGAAGAGCAGGGCCATGACCGCGCGGTCCTGTCGGGCACGATCCAGAACGACATTCTGAAGGAATTCATGGTCCGCAACACCTACATCTATCCGCCCGAGCCTTCGATGCGGATCGTCTCGGACATCATTGCCTTCACGGCCTCTGACATGCCGAAATTCAACTCGATTTCGATCTCCGGCTACCACATGCAGGAGGCAGGCGCGAACCTGGTCCAGGAACTGGCCTTCACCCTGGCTGACGGGCGCGAATACGTGCGCGCCGCCATTGCCAATGGCATGGATGTGGATGCATTCGCCGGGCGGCTCAGCTTCTTCTTCGCCATCGGCATGAACTTCTTCATGGAGGCCGCCAAGCTGCGCGCCGCCCGCTTCCTGTGGCACAAGATCATGCAGGAATTCGAGCCGAAGAAGGAAAGCTCCTCCATGCTGCGCACCCACTGCCAGACCTCGGGCGTCAGCCTGCAAGAGCAGGATCCGTATAACAACATCGTGCGCACCGCCTACGAGGCAATGTCGGCAGTGTTGGGCGGCACGCAATCGCTGCACACCAACTCGTTTGATGAGGCAATCGCACTGCCCACGGCATTCTCGTCGCGCATCGCGCGCAACACCCAGCTGATCTTGCAGAATGAGACCAAGGTCACCAAGGTCGTCGACCCGCTTGCGGGCTCCTACTATGTCGAGAAGCTGACCGCCGATCTGGCGGATGAGGCGTGGAAACTGATCGAAGAGATCGAAGAGATGGGCGGCATGACCAAGGCCGTGGCCTCTGGCATGCCCAAACTCCGGATCGAAGAGGCCGCGGCCCTGCGTCAGGCGCAGGTGGATCGCGGCGAAGAGGTGATCGTCGGCGTCAACAAGTTCCGGCTGGATAAGGAAGACCCGATCGACATCCTCGATGTCGATAACGTGGCCGTGCGCGAGAGCCAGATCAAACGGCTCGACCAGATCAAGGCGAGCCGCGATCAGGCCGCCTGCGATGCGGCATTGGCCGCGTTGGAAGAGGGGGCAGCATCAGGTGACGGCAACCTGCTGGCGCTGGCCGTCGAGGCCGCGCGGGCGCGGGCAACAGTTGGGGAAATCAGCATGGCGATGGAAAAAGTGTTTGGCCGCCACCGGGCGGAAGTGAAGACGCTCGCGGGCGTCTACGGGGCGGCCTATGAGGGCGATGAAGGCTTCGCCGCGATTCAGAAAGATGTCGAGGCCTTCGCCGTAGAAGAAGGCCGCCGCCCGCGCATGCTGGTGGTCAAGATGGGCCAGGACGGGCATGACCGCGGTGCCAAGGTAATTGCGACGGCCTTTGCCGATATCGGCTTTGATGTGGACGTGGGTCCGTTGTTCCAGACCCCGGAGGAGGCCGCGCAGGACGCGGTGGACAATGATGTGCATGTCATCGGCATCTCAAGTCAGGCGGCCGGCCACAAGACACTGGCCCCGAAACTGGTCGAGGCGCTGAAAGAGGCGGGCGCGGGCGACATCTTGGTGATCTGCGGCGGGGTCATCCCGCAACAGGACTACGATTTCCTCTACGGCGCGGGGGTGAAGGCCATCTTTGGCCCCGGCACCAACATTCCAGAGGCTGCCAAGGACATCCTATCGCTGATCCGCAAAGCGCGCGGGTAATTCCGGGCGCGCCAAACTTTTATAAAAAGTTTGCCCGCAAAGTCTTCATAAGACTTTGCCACTGCCCGGCTTGCAACGCCGGGCGGGATGGGCCACATCTTGGCAACACCGCGAGAGGATCACCATGGCGCTTCCTGCCAGAGAACAGCTGAAATACTGGGGCATCGTCGCGGTAGCATTTTTGGCTGCGCTGTGGGCCTTGGGCGATGTCATGCTGCCCTTTATCGTCGGCGGGGCGATAGCCTACGGGCTTGATCCGGTCGCCGACCGGCTGGAAAGGCTGGGCGCGAGCCGCATTATCGCGACGACAATTATTTCGATCGTGGCCGTGCTGGTTTTTGTTCTGATGGCCGTTTTGATCGTTCCTCTCATCATTGAACAGGCGTTGGGCCTGTTTGAAAGCGTCCCGGGGCTGTTTGACCAGTTGCGGAGCTTCCTGTCCGAGCGTGTCCCGGCTTTGGGCGATGCGGAGAGCACGTTGCGCAAATCTCTGGTCTCCATCGGGGCCACGATTCAGGAGAAGGGCGGGCAGTTCCTGCAAAGTGTCTTCACCTCGGCGCTTGGTGTGATCAATGCGGTCGTGTTCATCGTCGTGGTGCCGGTTGTCGCCTTCTACCTTCTGTTGGACTGGGACAATCTGGTCGCCAAGATAGACGATCTGCTGCCGCGCGATCACGCGCCGCAGATCCGCAAGATCGCCTCCGAAATCGACGAGACGCTCGCAAGTTTCGTGCGCGGCCAGCTGACCGTCTGCTCGATCCTGGGTGTCTTCTACGCGGTGGGGCTCATGCTGGTGGGCCTGCAGTTCGGCTTGGTGGTCGGCGTCGTCGCCGGGCTGATCTCGTTTATCCCCTATGTCGGCGCCCTGATCGGCGGGGCCCTGGCGGGCGGGTTGGCACTGTTCCAGTTCTGGAACGAGCCGGTAATGATCGGCGCAGTGCTGGCGATTTTTGGCGGGGGACAGTTCCTTGAAGGCAACATCCTGACCCCGAAACTGGTGGGCGAAAGCGTGGGCCTGCACCCGGTCTGGCTGATGTTCGCCCTGTCGGTCTTCGGCATGCTGTTTGGCTTCGTGGGGATGTTGGTGGCGGTGCCCGTCGCGGCCTCTCTGGGGGTCGTGGCACGGTTCGCGACGGCGCAGTACCGCCAGAGCCGCCTCTACAAGGGCCTCGACCAGAGCGACGCCGAGTAGGGACATGGCAGAGCAACTGACCTTCACCCTCCCAGCCAAGGTCGCGCTGGGCCGCGAAGATTATTTCGTCTCGGATGCGAACGCTGTGGCCGTTGCGGTTATTGAGGATTGGCCGAATTGGCCGCAGGGCAAGCTGGTGCTGGCCGCGCCGTCGGGCGCGGGCAAGACGCATCTGGCCATGGTCTGGGCGGCGGAAGCGGGGGCGCAGACTGCCGCGGCGCGCATTCTGGCAGATCCCGAAACCTTGGCAACCGGCCCGCGTGTGGTCGAAGATATCGACCAGATTGCGGGCAACCGTGCCGCCGAGACGCAGCTGTTTCATCTGCATAATTTGATGGCCGAGCGGGGTCATCCGCTTTTGATGACGTCGGCCATCGCCCCGGCGCGGCTCGAGCTGGCCTTGCCGGACCTGCGCTCGCGGCTGGAAGCAACGGCGCTTGCAAGCCTTGATGCGCCCGACGACATGCTGCTGACCGCGCTGGTCGTAAAGCTGTTTTCTGATCGTCAGATCGCTCTGAAGCCAGAGGTTTTGAGCTATGCCCTGCCGCGTCTGCCGCGCTCTTTCGCTGCCGCGCGCCGCTTTGTCGAGCGGATGGATGCTCGCGCACTGGCGGAGAAGAAGACCCCCGGGCGCGGCCTCGCGCGCGCGGTTCTGGACGAGATTGCCGACGGTTAAATCTTTACAGACGCGCCCAAACTCCCCACATACGTTCCTGTGACCCTACATTCTCAGATCAAAACCCTGCCCATGTGCGGCGCCGATTTTCTGACGGCCGGATATCCGGAGCCGCTGGAGATCGGCGAGATCGACCCCGAGGGCCCGAGCCGCTTCTTCAACCGCGAGCTAAGCTGGCTCGCGTTCAACTGGCGCGTGCTGGACGAGGCGCAGAACCCGAAAGTGCCGCTGATGGAGCGGGTGCGGTTCCTTGCGATCTCGGCGACCAATCTTGACGAATTCTACACCGTGCGGGTCGCTGGCCTGCGAGAGCTGGCCCATGCGGGAAACACCACGCCGTCCTCGGACGGACGCACCCCGGCAGAGCAGCTGGTCCTGATAGACGAGGACGCGCGTGCACTGATCGCACGCCAGGTCGAGGTCTGGGACGCGCTGAGCGAAGAAATGGACGCCGAAGGGATTGTTCTGCTTGAAGGCGACGAGTTGGACACGCGGGACCGCTCCTTTCTCGACAGCTATTTCATGTCGAACGTGTTTCCGGTGCTCTCGCCCCTGGCCATCGACCCGGCGCACCCGTTCCCTTTCATCCCCAATGCCGGCTTCTCGCTGGCGCTGCAGCTTGAGCGCCCCTCCGACGGGCGCACCCTGCAGGCGCTTTTACCGATCCCCGCGCAGATCGAACGCTTCATCTCGCTGCCCTGTGAGCCCGGACAGTCGCGGTTCCTGCCGATGGAGCAATTGCTGATCCTCAAGATCGGCGAGCTCTTTCCCGGTTATCAGGCGAAGGGCATATGCGCGTTCCGCCTTCTGCGCGACAGCGATCTGGAGGTCGAGGAAGAGGCCGAAGACCTTGTGCGCGAGTTTGAGGTGGCGCTGAAGCGCCGCCGCAGGGGCGAGGTCGTGCGCCTGAAGATGAGCCAAGGCGCCCCGGCGAAGCTGCGCAGCCTCGTGATGAACGCGCTGGAGGTCACCGAAAAGGATGTGGTCGAGATCTCCGGCATGATTGGCCTCGCCGATCTGGGCGAGCTGGTCTCCGCCGCGCCGCCGCAGCTTTTGTGGCCGTCCTTCAGCCCGCGGGTGCCCGAGCGGGTGCAGGACAATGACGGCGACATGTTCGCGGCCATCCGTCAGAAGGACATGCTGCTCCATCACCCCTATGAGAGCTTCGATATGGTGATCCGTTTCCTTGCGCAGGCGGCGCGGGACCCGGATGTGGTGGCAATCAAGCAGACGCTCTACCGGACCTCCAATGAAAGCCCAATTGTCGAGGCTTTGTGCGAGGCCGCCGAGAACGGCAAATCCGTGACGGCATTGGTGGAGCTGAAAGCCCGGTTCGACGAGGCGGCCAACATTCGCCAATCGCGCAAGCTTGAGCGCGCGGGCGCCCATGTCGTCTACGGCTTCATCAACTATAAAACCCATGCGAAGATCTCGACCGTCGTGCGACGGGAGGGCAATCAGCTGGTCACCTACACCCACTACGGCACGGGCAACTACCACCCGATCACGGCGCGTATTTACACGGACCTGAGCCTCTTTACCTGCGACGCCTCGCTGGGGCGGGATGCCACCAAGGTGTTCAACTACATCGGCGGCTACGCGCAGCCCGAAAGCCTTGAGAATCTGCATATCTCGCCTTCGGGCATGAAGGATTATCTGATCTCGATGATCGATGCCGAGGCAGACCATGCGACCGCCGGACGGCCCGCCGAGATCTGGGCGAAGATGAATGCGGTGGTGGAGGCGGACGTCATCGATGCCCTCTACCGTGCGAGCCAGGCGGGGGTGAAGATCAGCCTCGTCGTGCGCGGCATTTGCGCCCTGCGCCCGGGCATCAAGGGTCTGTCGGAGAACATCCGGGTGAAATCCGTGGTGGGCCGCTTCCTGGAGCACTCGCGGATCGTGTGCTTTGGCAACGGCTCGGGCCTGCCGTCGAAAAAGGCCAAGGTGTTCATGTCATCGGCCGACTGGATGGGCCGCAACCTGAACCGCAGGGTCGAGACGCTGGTGGAGATCACCAACAAGACGGTGCAGGCGCAGGTGATGAGCCAGATCATGGCGGCAAACCTTGCCGACACCGCGCAAAGCTGGGTCCTGTCGCCTGATGGAGCCTATGTGCGCGCAGAGGTTTCGGGCGACGACAATCCGTTCAATTGCCACCGCTTCTTCATGGAAAACCCGTCGCTGTCAGGGCGTGGCTCCGCGGGCGCGAGCGATGTGCCGGAACTGACCCACACGAAAGACTGACGGGCGTGGAGGAAGCGCCTTGCAAGGCGCTTTCGAAAGGCGCGTCGACGCGCCTTTGCGGGTGGAGAGACCTGTTTTCAGATTGACCCGGCCCGCGCGCTCCCTAAGGTCTTGGGCCAAGACGCCACCACGGGGACATTTTGGCTTTGGACGGACTTCTCGACGATGACGGCCCCTTCGGCCGTCCGCTTTTCAATGACCCGAAAGCCAAGGCACTCAAGCGGGTCGGGGCGATTGACGTCGGCTCCAACTCCGTGCGGATGGTGGTCTTTGACGGGGCCGCGCGTTCGCCTGCCTATTTCTTCAACGAGAAAGTCATGGCCGGCCTCGGCGCGGGCGTGTCCGAGACGGGCCATCTGAACCCGGAGGGCCGCGTGCGCGCGCTCGCCGCGCTGAAACGTTTCGCCTTGCTCGCGCGCGGCATGGGGGTGGCGCCGATGACCTGCGTCGCCACGGCTGCGGTGCGCGACGCGAGCGATGGCGAGGAGTTCCGCCAAGAGGTTTTGGAGCAGACCGGCCTCAATCTATGGGTCGCGGAAGGTGTCGAGGAAGCGCGGCTCTCGGCCCAAGGGGTGTTTTTGGGATGGCCGGAAGCGCGCGGGCTGATGTGCGATATCGGCGGCTCGTCGATGGAATTGGCGGAGCTGGGCGACGGGATCGTCGGACGCCGCGTCTCCAGCCAGATCGGGCCGCTGAAACTTCTTGAAATCAAGGGCGGAGCCAAGGCCCGCAAGAAGCTGATTGACGAGACCATCGACGGTCTGCGCGCGGAAATTGACGGCGATTACAAGACGTTGTTTCTTGTGGGCGGCTCGTGGCGCGCCATCGCCCGGCTCGACATGGAGCGGCGCGGCTATCCGCTGAAAGTGCTGCATGAGTACCGCATGTCGGCCAAATCGATCCTGCAAACGGTCAAATGGCTGCAGGGAAAAAGCGTCGAGGAGCTGCGGGCCATGACCGGCAACTCGGAAGCGCGGATGCGGCTGGTGCCCACGGCGAGCCAGGTTCTGAAAAGCCTGATCCAGCGCTTCAAACCCAAATCCGTCGCGGTCTCGAGCTACGGAATCCGCGAGGGCCTGCTCTACGAGCAGATGCCCTTTGAGCTGAAGCGCCGTGACCCGCTGATCGAGGCCTGCCGCTTTGACGAGGCGATGAATGCGCGCATCCCGGGCTTCGGCAAGTTCCTGTTCCGCTTTATTGAACCACTGTTCAAAAACGCGGGCGACGAGCGGTTGCGGCTGGTAAAGGCCGCGTGCCTGCTGCATGACGTCAGCTGGCGCGCCCATCCCGACTACCGCGCAGAGGTCGTCTTCGACAACGCCACCCGCGCCAATCTCGGCGGGCTCGACCATCCCGGGCGGATCTTCCTCGGCGTGGCGCTGCTGCACCGCTACAAGAACTCGCGCTCGGGCACGCACCTGCAAGAGCTGTTTGATCTGCTCTCCGAGCGACAGCTGCGCGATGCCGAAGTTCTGGGCAAGGCGATGCGCTTCGGTGCGATGCTGTCGGTGGAAAAGCCGGAGCTGATGGGTCAGCTGGTCTGGAAGCCGAAGAAGAAGGTGCTGCAGCTGAAGCTGCACCCCGACACCCGCGATCTGTTCGGCGAGGTGGCGCAGGCGCGCTTCGCCTCGCTTGCCTCGGCGCTTGAAGCGGAGACCGTGATCACATGACGCGGTGGGTGGCGCTGCTGTGTGCGTGGGCGCTGCCCGCCGTCGCGCAGGACACGCCCGACCCGGGATTTCCGGCGATCTACACGGTGACAGGAGTGGCCTCGGACGATGCGCTCAACGTGCGTGCCGCGCCGAATGTGCGCGCCGAGCTGTTGGGCACGCTTGCCCATGACGACGACTGGGTCGAGGTACTTGCCCTCAGCCGCGAAGGCCGCTGGGCGCAGATCAATATCGGCGAGCGGGCGGGGTGGGTTTCGACTAGATTTCTCGGCGCGCGCGAGGTGCCGACCAACAGTCTTGGGCTGCCCGAGACGCTTGTGTGCCTTGGAAATGAGCCGTTCTGGCAAGTTCGGCTCGCGCCTTCGGCCTTCATTCTGTCCACCCCCGATGAGCGAGGCGCGCAGCCGCTGACTTTTGTGGCCCCAAGCCCCGAGAATGTCGATCTGACCCAGACCGGCCTGCTGTTCGACTGGGGCTTTTCGGACAGCTCTGTGCGGGGCCGCATCCTGCCCGGGTCTTGCTCCGACGGAATGTCCGACCGGCGCTATGGGCTGCACTACGTCGACCCCGTGCTGGGCCATGGCTGCTGCTCCATCGACGAATAGTTGCCCCCTCCGCGCCCATGGCGTAACGAAGACCGAACCGCTGATCCTCAGAGAGCCTCGTAATGCGCCTGTCCCGCTACTTCCTGCCCGTCCTCAAAGAAACGCCCGCCGAGGCGCAGATCGTCTCGCACCGCTACATGCTGCGCGCGGGCATGATCAAGCAGGCCTCCGCAGGTATCTATTCTTGGCTGCCGTTGGGCTACAAGGTGCTGAAAAAGATAGAAAATATCGTGCATGAAGAGCAGCAGCGCGCGGGCCACATGCCCATGCTGATGCCGACGATACAGTCGGCGGATCTGTGGCGCGAAAGCGGGCGCTACGACGATTACGGCGAGGAGATGCTGCGCATCAAGGATCGCCACGACCGCGATATGCTGTTCACGCCCACTGCCGAAGAGCTGATCACCGATATCTTCCGCTCCCATGTGGGCAGCTACAAGGATCTGCCGCTGACCATGTACCAGATCCAGTGGAAATTTCGCGATGAACGCCGCCCGCGCTTCGGGGTCATGCGCGGACGCGAGTTCTACATGAAGGACGGCTACAATTTCGATCTGACAAAGGAAGACGCGCTGCACGCCTACAACCGCCACTTGGTCAGCTACCTGCGCACCTACGAGCGGATGGGCCTGCAAGCGATCCCGATGCGCGCCGATAGCGGACCCATCGGGGGGGACGACACCCACGAATTCCTCGTGCTGGCAGAGACGGGCGAGAGCGAGGTGTTCTATGACAGCGCTGTGACCGATCTGACCTTCGGCGACCGCGAGATCGACTATGACGACCACGCGCAATGCGCGGGTGTCATGGAGGAATTTACGAACCTCTATGCCCGCACCGATGAGACCCATGACGAAGCCCTGTTCAACGAAATCCCCGAAGAGCGCCGCAAGACCGCGCGGGGCATCGAGGTCGGGCAGATCTTCTACTTCGGCACCAAGTATTCCGAGGCGATGAACGCCGTGGTGCAGGGCCCCGATGGCAAGCAGGTGCCGGTGCATATGGGCTCCCACGGGATTGGCGTCAGCCGCCTGCTGGGCGCGATCATCGAGGCATCCCACGACGACAAGGGCATCATCTGGCCCGAGGGTGTGACGCCGTTCCATGTGGGCATCGTCAACCTCAAGCAGGGCGACGCAGAGGCCGATGGCGCCTGCGAGGCGCTTTACAAGTCGCTGACCGCTTTGGGGCTAGAGCCGCTCTATGACGACCGCGACGAGCGGGCAGGCGGCAAGTTTGCCACCATGGATCTGATCGGCCTGCCGTGGCGCATCACGGTCGGCCCGCGGGGGCTGAAGAACGGTGTGGTCGAGCTGACCTCCCGTCGCACCGGCGAGAGCGAGGAACTGCCGCCCGAGCAGGCGGTGGGCCGATTGACGGGCATCTACAACGTCGCCGCTCAAAGGGGATAGGTATGCCAGGTTTGAAACAGTCGCTCTCGCGGTGGAATCACAATCGCAAGCGCAAAGGGCAGACCGCGCGCACCACTAAGCGCGTCATAAATCAATCCGCTCAGCCGAATGCGGTGCCTTGGGATGAGGTTAAGGAATTCCTCGCCCAGTTTGAACCGATGCAGACCGGTCACGAGTTGGTGCGCATCGGCCCGGATTTTGACGGCGGCTACCTCGTGCCTGACGACATTGAGGGGCTCACCGCCGTATTCTCTCCAGGTGTTTCAGATACTTTGGGCTTCGATCGCGAAATGGCGGATCGCGTTGATCACGTCTACCTCGCAGACGCTTCAGTAGACCGCCCATCCGGGATGATGCCCAACATGTCCTTTGAGAAAAAGTTCCTCGGAACCGAAGACTCCGGCGACATCATGACGATGGACGCTTGGGTAGGAGGAAACTCCGGACAGGGCGATGATCTCCTTCTGCAAATGGATATCGAAGGTGCGGAATATGACGTCCTGAATGCGACCTCGGATGAGGTGCTGGGGCGCTTCCGCGTGATCCTGATCGAATATCACGACCTCGACCGGGTTTTCGACCGAGCGCAGTTCGAAAAAATGTCCAAAGCGATAGCACGGCTGGGTGAAACCCATGTCCTGTGTCATCTGCATACAAACAACACGGCGTTAAACTTCAAATTGAAGGGCCGCGACATGTCCCGATACGTGGAGGCCACGTATTTGAGGCGGGATCGCGTGACGGGCCCGCTGACGCCCGCCCAGATTCCCCACACACTGGACCAAAGAAATGTGGAAGAGTTCGACGACGTGCCGACGCCCGCTTTTTGGCGGTGGACATCATAATTCAGCGGATGGAAGCGAGCCTTGCAGCCTCAGCGTGGACAAAACCAGTCACCGTTCTTTTCCATCGTTACGGTGACGTGGAACCTTGTCTCGCTCGGGCGGGTGGATGCGGTGCGGCGCGCTGCGGAAAGTCTTTGGGCGCAGGACTACGTGTCGGTCGAGCACATCATTCAAGATGGCGGCTCGACAGATGGAACCGTTGAAATTCTCCGAGACATTGCCAGTGAGGCCCCGGACCACATTGAGACCAAGGTCGAAAGCGTCGGCGATACGGGGATCTACGATGGGATGAACCGTGCCGTGGCGCGCGCATCCGGGCGATACATCATCTTCTTGAATTCAGACGACCTGATGGGAGGCCCCAAAGCACTGAGCCACCTCGCGGCGCCGTTGGAGGCGCATGATCTGGATTTTGTCTTCGGCCAAACAATATCCGTGGATCACGAGATGGGTGCCGAAAAGCTTCTGGGCCGGCCGTCATTGAAATCTGTTCTGCAACGCGTGCCCTTTGGCCATAACTCGGCGGCCTTCTCGCGCGAGATGTTCAACGCGCTTGGCGGGCACGATCTGCGCTACCGGACCACAAGCGATTATGACTTCATTCTGAGAATGGTGGTCGCCGGGTACCAAGGCGCTTTTGTGAAGCAGGTAACAAGCAAGTTCTTTTCCGGTGGGGCGTCGTCCAACACCGCGGCCGTGCGCGCCGATCACGCAGCCATTTGGGGCGATATCCTGGGAAATCTCGTTGATCTGTCCGATTTCGATCAAGCCGCCCGAGAGCGTTGGTTCGATGCCGGTCACATGCCATTTCGCGTCGCCTTTGCAATCTGGCGCAAGAAAGGCATTCCGCAGACCCTGCGCCGCGCTGCCTGGCACAGCATGGTCAAATCGCTGCGCCGGGCCGCAACCGGTCGTGGGCGGCTGTCATGACAATGATTTCGTCAGGCGCATGGCCCGTTTGGAGAGTGAGTGCTGAATGAAAATCTTCCTGATAAATCTCGACCGGGCGCAGGATCGTCGCGACTACATGCGCGCCGAGCTTTCGCGGCTTCTGCCCGAGGCGCAGGTTCAGCGCGCCATGGCCGTCGACATCAAGGCCCCGGACTGGACGCCGCCTGCGGAGTACCGTCCGGGCCGCTGGCGCAGCGACCGCTGGGCACTTGGGCCCTCCGATATCGAGATTTTTCGCAGCCACAAGGACGCGTGGGAAAAGATCGCGGCGTCAGGTGAGACAGGGTTGGTTCTGGAGGATGACCTTTTGTTCTCCGACCAGTTCGGCAATCGGGTCCAAGCGCTCCTTGATGCGCAGGTACGGGGGTTGATCCGGCTTGATGCCACGGGGGACGCTGTGTTGTGCGCACCGGCCACCCTGCAAATCGAAGGCGCGGCGTTGCATCCGCTGAAATCGCTGGGCGCAAGTGCCGCCGCCTACATGCTGGACGCCGAAACCGCCGGCATTCTGGCCCGCGATGCGCGGATCGAAAGGACGCTCGACGACTACCTTTTCGACCCGACGCCGCAGGAACGCGGCGCGCGGGGCCATGGGCTGGAGATCTTGCAGCTTGAGCCGGTGATCGCCCTTCAGGCGCAATTCGGCGGATTCACCTCGCCCGAGCGGCAGGTGCCGGAGTTTCTGCAGGTGACCAAGCGGGTCGATGTCGCGCGTCGCAGGGACCGCCGCTACACCGGACCTCTGCTCTACCGTGCGCGCAAGGAGCTATTGCGGACGCGCCATCGCAAGGCGCAGGCCAAGCGGATCGAGGCGACCCTCGCCCAAGGGGGCGTCTACGGCCAGATTGCAACCGAGCCGGACCTGAAATGGCATTGAAGTGGCATTGAAAAAGGGCGCCCGTGCAGGCGCCCTTTCGCAGTCTTTTCGGTTGCGCCCTAGTGCTCGAACTTCTTGATCTCGCCGGATTTCAGCCGCGCGCCGTAGGAGGCGAGCTCGGCCCGAACCAGCTTCATCAGGAAGTAGAGAGCCGTGATGTTGACCACCGCCATGGCGAAGATTGCCGCGTCGGAGAAGTCGATCACGGGGCCTAGCGACGCGGCCGCGCCGATCACGATGAAGACGCAGAAGATGATCTTGAAGATCAGCTCCTTCGTGTGGCCCTCGCCGAAGAGATAGGTCCACGCCTTCAGGCCGTAGTAGCTCCACGAGATCATGGTCGAGAAGGCAAACAGCACCACCGCCAGCGCCAGCACATACGGGAACCAGCTGATGCCGGAGCCGAACGCCGCAGACGTCAACGCCACACCGGAGTTTCCGTCGACCGTCGCGATGGCCGTGCCCGCCTCGTTTAGCATGTAGAGACCAGTCGCCTCGTCCACGATAAGCTGCTGAGAGATCACGATGACCAGCGCCGTCATGGTGCAGATCACGACCGTGTCGATCAGCGGCTCCAGTAGCGACACGAAGCCTTCGGTGATGGGCTCCTTGGTGCGCACCGCCGAGTGGGCGATGGCCGCAGAGCCCACGCCCGCCTCGTTGGAGAAGGCCGCCCGCTTGAAGCCCTGGATCAGCGCGCCGACAAAGCCGCCCGCCACGCCAAGCCCGGTGAAGGCACCTGCGAAGATCTGGCCGAAGGCCCAGCCGATCATGTCGAAATTGACCAGCAGGATGATCAGCGCCGCAGCCACATACATGATGCCCATAAAGGGCACGACCTTCTCGGTCACCCGGGCGATGGACTTGATGCCGCCCACGATCACCGCGAAGACCACGGCGGCGAAGATGATGCCGGTGATCCAGCCGGGATATTCCCCGGTGATCTGGGTGATCTGCGCATGGGCTTGGTTGGCCTGGAACATGTTGCCCCCGCCAAGCGCGCCGAGGATACAGAAGATCGAGAACAGCACGGCTAGGATCTTGCCGCCGGGCAGGCCCAGCTCGTCAAAGCCCTTGGACATGTAGTACATCGGTCCGCCCGAGACGGTGCCGTCGGGGTATTCGTTGCGGTACTTCACGCCCAAGGTGCACTCGGTGAACTTCGACGCCATGCCCAGAAGACCCGCAAGGATCATCCAAAACGTGGCTCCCGGCCCACCGATGCCCACGGCGACCGCCACGCCCGCGATGTTGCCAAGGCCCACGGTGCCCGACAGGGCAGTGGCCAGCGCCTGGAAGTGGCTGACCTCGCCCGCGTCGTTGGGGTCGGAATAGTCGCCTTTGACCAGCGAGATCGAGTGGAAGAAGTAGCGAAACTGCACAAAGCCGAAGTAAAGCGTGAAGATCGACGCCGCGACCACCAGCCACATCACGATCCAAGGGAAGGTCGTGCCGGGGAACGGGGCGAAGATCAGGCTCACGAAGGGACCCGTTGCGGCTGCGAAGGCCGCATTGACCCGCGCATCTAGGCTTTCGGCCTCCTGCGCGAGCGCTGGCGCGACCGAGGCCGCGAGGGCGGCCGTGCTGGCCGCGAGGTATTTGAACTGCTGCATGACGTCCCCCTAGTTGACGACCGTGACGGGCACGGTGGCCTCCATCACAAGGTTTGCGGTGGAGCTGCCGAAGATGCGCTTGGACAGGCTCTTGTCGGTGGAGCGGGCCACGATGATCTGCGCCGCGCCTTCCTTCTTGGCGACGCTGTTGAGCGTGTCAGCCACATCACCATGGCGAACGATTGCAGTGGCGTTCAGCCCCTGCGAGGTGAGGTTTTCAATGGCCGGGTCCACGACCCGCTCACGTGCGGTCGACACTTCCTGTTCGCGGCGCTTGTGCCGCTCGGCATTCTCTTCCGCGGTTTGGAAGGAGTAGGGTGACCACTCGATAACGTACACCACCAGCAGCTCGCAGCTGCCGATCTGCTTGGCCAGGTTGGACGCGAACTCCAGCGCGCGTTCGCCTGAGCTGTGACCATCGAGACCGATGACAAGTTTTGCAGACATTTCCTAAGTCCCTTCTTTGCTGTCCCAAGTTCAGGATAGGCCCGCCCGCGCCAAATCGCGCATAGGCTTTTATCGAGCATCCCCCGCCTCAGCTTGCGCGAATTTCCCGAAGAAAGGGCCTGAAAAGCTCCCAAATCCGCCACTTTGCCTTGCATCACGGGAACTTGCCGGGAAAAACGCCCGCTCTTGCGGGAATATGGGCAAGTCTTGCACACCTATCGTGCCGCAGCGGCCCCGGGCTTGACCACGCGGGCGCGACAGCGCACATGTCAGGGCAAAAGAGTGACGAGGAGCTCCGAGAGTGAGCCAGAGCAGCCCCAAAACGCCCGCGCCCTTTGCCGGTTTCGAGTGGATGATCGCGTGGCGCTACCTGCGCGCAAAACGCAGCGAGGGTGGGGTCTCGGTCATGACCTGGATCTCGCTCATCGGCATTACGCTGGCCGTGGCAGCGCTGATCATTACGCTCGCCGTACGCTCGGGCTTTCGCTACGAATTTGTCGACACGATCCTTGGCGCGAACGCCCATGTGACGGTCTACTCCTCTGGGCAAGAAACCGCCAACGGCACCTTTGCGCGGGTGATTTCGGACTACGACGGGCTTGCCGCGAAGCTGGCCGAGGCCCCGGGCGTCGTGCGCACGACGCCTCTGGTGAAGGGCCAGGTCATGGCGTCGATCCCGGGCGGGGGGAATGCTGGGGTCGAGGTTTTCGGCATCCAGACCGCCGATCTGGGCAAAATCCGCCGGGTCGCAAACCCCGAACAAAGCGCGGGCGATATCAACCAGTTCGAGAATGGCATCGCCATCGGCTGGGGCGTGGCGCGCGCGCTTGGGGCCAATGTCGGCGACAAGGTGCGGCTGATCTCACCCAACGGCTCCAGCAGCCCGTTTGGCGGCTCCATCCGGCAAGTCGCCTACGAGGTCGTCTATATTTTCCAAGTCGGGCGCTACGACATCGATCGCACGCGGGTTTATCTGCCGTTTGAGAAGGCGCAGGAATTCTTCAACCGCGAAGGGTTCGCCGACGAGATTGAAGTGATCCTTGAAGACCCGGAAAATGTTGGCAATTCCGAACGCGCGCTGATCTCTGCCGCGGGCGACGGGGCGCTTTTGTGGACGTGGAAAGACAGCTCCGGCGCGTTCCTCAATGCGCTCGAGATGGAAGACAATGTGATGTTCCTGATCCTGTCGATCCTTGTGCTGATCGCCTCGATGAACATCGTCTCGGGCCTGATCATGCTGGTCAAAAACAAGGGCCGCGATATCGGAATTCTGCGCACCATGGGCCTGTCCGAGGGCTCGGTGCTGCGGGTTTTCTTCATCTGCGGCGCGAGTATCGGCGTGATTGGCACGATCTGCGGCATGATCCTTGGCTGCCTGTTTGCGATCTATATCGACGAGATATTCGCAGTGGTGAACTGGGTCGCAGGCGGCGGGGTCTGGGACCCGTCGGTCCGGCTGATCTCGAAACTGCCCGCGCGGCTTGAGACGGGGGACGTGCTGTCGGCGATCTCGCTATCGCTGTTCCTGAGCTTCGTGGTGACGATCTTTCCTGCGCGTCGGGCGGCCCGGATGAACCCGGTGGAGGCGCTGCGCTATGAGTGAGGCATTGCTGCTCGACGGGGTCGAGAAAGTCTACAACCAAGGCCAACCCAACGAGATCAAGGTGCTGCGCGGCGTCGATTTGACCGTCGCCCCGGGGGAGGTCGTGGCAATGGTCGCCCCGTCCGGCGCGGGCAAGTCCACGCTTTTGCATATCGCGGGGCTGCTGGACACGCCCGACGGGGGCCGTGTCGTGATTGGCGGCAACGACTTGACCGGCAAAGGTGACCGCGCCCGCACGGCGGCGCGCCGCTCGGAAATCGGGTTCGTGTACCAGTTCCACCACCTGCTGCCGGAGTTTACCGCCGTCGAGAATATCGTGCTGCCCCAGCTTGCGGCAGGCGTGGCACGTGGTGCGGCGCAGACGCGGGCGCTGGAGCTGCTCGACACGGTCGGGATCAAGCCGCGCGCGGATCATCGCCCCGGTGAGCTGTCGGGTGGCGAGCAGCAACGCGTGGCTTTCTGCCGGGCGTTGGCCAACGGGCCGGGCCTGCTTTTGGCCGATGAGCCCACGGGCAACCTCGATCCAGGCACCTCGGATCAGGTGTTCGAGGCCTTGATGACGCTCGCCCGCGCCACGGGCCTTTCAGCGCTGATCGCGACCCATAACCTGGAGCTGGCCGCCCGGATGGACCGCACTGTCCGGTTGGACGCCGGCGTGCTGGTCTGACGCCGCCGCGAGGCCAACGGTTGCGGCAATAGGACATAGCCCCGGCAGGGCGCGTGGAATTGACCGGGCTTGCGTGGTTTTCTAGACAGAAAGCTCCGAGCAGAGAAAGCCACCCCGACCGAATATGCCAAAGACTTCAACCCACTTGCTTCCTTTCATACGCGAGATCGAGGAAGCCGAGGCGGTGCCGCAGGCGTGGGAGTTGTTCCAGCGCGGATTGCGCTCCCTTGGCTTCGAGTTCTTCATCTACGTGACGGTCGAGCCGGATTTCAGCGGCGCATTCTGCCTGTCGAACCTGCCCGACCTGTTCAGCGCTGCGCCGCCGGACAGGGACCCGTTCCTGCGCTATTGCTGCGATCACTACGATTTCACATATACCGGCGCGGACTACCTTGAGGATTACGACTATCTGCCTGACGACGCGCGATCGTTCATTTCGCAGGCGCGCTCGCTTGGCTTTCGCACCGGCTACGGCGTGCCCGTCCGGCTGCGGGGCGAGGCGCGGTTCGGCGGCTTCAACATCGGGACCGGGCTTCCAAAGGAACGGTTCGAGGCACAGATGGGCGTCCTTCAGCACGAAATCAGGTTCTTCTGCCTGATCACCCATCGTAAGATCGAAGAGCTGGCACGGGCGCTGTCGACCTCCGAGCCTTTGAAATTCCGCGGCCTGATTGCCGCATCGGAGACGGAAGCCTCCAAATTGCTGAGCGCGAGAGAGCGCGAAGTCGTGTACCACATCGGCCAAGGATTGAGCCGAAAGGAATGCGCCAGCATCCTGGGGCTGTCTCCAAACACCGTGTCGGATTACCTCAAAAGCGCATATCGCAAGCTCGGCGTGCGTAATCGCGTGAGCGCAGCCCAAAAATTGCGCGGCTAACCCCCCCTGTTTAGGGGGATTGGAGCTTCGTGGCGTCTCGGCGAAAATGGCAGGCGAATTAAGGGGTAAGACATGATTAACAAGTATTTGTTTGCAGTGCTCGCTATTCTCGCCGCCGGACCCGCGGCGGCCTCGAGCTTCACACTCGACGTGACGGGATCGTGCGGGCTGTCCGCCCCGACAATCAACTCGCCCACAAGCTTGAGTGAGGCAAACGGGCAGCAATGCAACAACCTGTCGTCAGGCTCGACCGGGAACTTGCTCGGCTCGCGCAATGTTCAATTCTCCCATGAAGCGTCCCATGGAAGCATCAGCTCGACCGTGCGCGCCATCACGGAGACCACCGATCTAATCAGCTCGTCCAACACCGGCGCGAGCGTGCGCATCGACACGACAAACGCGATCGATACCTTGTCCTTCAGCGGCGGGCCTTCCGAGTTCGAGTTGATGGTGATGCTGGATTTCGCGACCAACGTGACCTCTACCGTGACAAGCGCAAGCTTCGTGTCCTTCAACCTCGGCATGCAACGTGTGGGCGGCAGCGGCGGGATGGCGTCGGACAGCTTCAAGGTCCTCGATTACGCGACACGGCCCGATCTTGAGGTCTTCGATGTCAGCCCGATCAAAATCCTGATCAACAACGGCGCGCAGGTGAATTTGAACGCCTCTCTGAGCGCGCAGGCGACGTCGGGCTCGATCGCAGGGGAAAACGATAACGATTTGGCCTTGGCGGAAGGGATGTTCTCCTGGGCACTTTTCGTTCCGGAGGGTGTGCAGATTTCGGCCTCGTCCGGGTTCGACTACAACCAATCAGACGATGTCGAGCCGGTGCCGCTGCCCGCGGGTGGGGTGCTGCTGCTGAGCTCATTGGGTCTTCTGGCCATGCGGGCGCGCCGCCGGAAACGGGCCGATGCCTGACGGCGCGCGTTGGGGTTGATCTACGCGCGCTCGATCAGCTCGAGCGCGGCGTCGTAGACTTGATCCTGCACGTCGTCATAATCCATGATGACCTCGTGCTCCGCCCCCTCGACGAGGCGAAGCTCGCCGTTTTGCCAGCGGGACATGCGGTCATGGATCGCGGGGCTGTCGACGATGCGCTCCTTGGTGCCAAGGAACGTAATCGCGGGAACCTGTGGGGTCGGGCGCATGGAAAGCGCGCGACATTCCTTCAGCGCCTCGTGTAGCCAGGCGAAAGACGGGCCGCCCAGCGACAGCTCCGGGTGTGCCGCGATCTGGTCGCGCATGTAGTCGTACATCTCCTGCTCGCGCGTCAGCATATTGTCCTCGAAAGGCTGCACGTTGACATAGCTGGCCTCGACCGTGCCGGGGGCGAGCTTTGTGTCGAATTTCATCGGACGACTCAGCGTCGCCGCCGCCCAGCCCGCGTAGCGCTTCACCGGGTCGAGCATGATATCCCACATCGGACCGGTGAAGAGCGCGGCCTTTACGGGCAGACCCTCCATCAGCGCGCGCAGGCCGATGCAGCCGCCCATGGAATGGCCCATGAGGATCATCGGGTCCGGCAAGCCAAGATCGGGCAGGGCTGCGACAACGGCGGCCACGTCTTTCTGGAAGTCGCGGAAATCGTCGACATGGCCGATCATCGGATTGTCGAGCGCGCGGTCGGCAAGCCCCTGTCCGCGCCAGTCCACCGCGATGGTCGACAGGCCACGGGCGGCGAAGCCACGCGCCGCGCGCCCGTATTTCTCGATATATTCCGTGCGGCCCGGGAAGAGCAGCACGCATCCCTTGTCTCCGCCGCCCCACACGCCCACGCGGATGCGCACCCCGTCAGAGGTCGTCAGCCAATAGGCGGCACCTCCTTCGGGGCCGTCTGCGATCTCGGCGTAGAACGGAGCGGGGGTCAGGCTCACGACAGGACGGCGCCCAGCTTCATCGCGGTGCCCATGTCGCCATCGACGCTAAGCTTGCCGGACATGAAGGCGGCGGTCGGGTTCAGATCACCGTCGAGGATCGCCTCGAACGTGTCGGCATCGGCGGTCATGGTGCACTCGGCCTCTTCGTCGCCTGCGCGCACGCCTGCATTGTCGACCATGATCGCGCCCTCGTCTTCGATGACGAACTTCACGGAGCCGTCAAAGCCCCCGTCCATCTTGGCGGAAAGGGTCTCTACGGCCTTGTTGATAACGTCGCTCATGGGAAGTCTCCTGCAAATGTGATGGGCGCGGGGGTTTGCGCTTTTGCTTTTTGCAAATCGCCCGCTAGAATTAAAGCCGTTATGAAAGCTCGCACGCATATCCTCAATCTTTTCGTTACGTCCTTTCTGGCCTTCACTGCGCCCGCTTTCGCGGATCAGGCCGAGCTGGACGCCCTGTTTGAAGAGCTGGCGCAGCCGGAGCTGGAGAACTGGGAGCTTGTCGAGCGCAAGATCTGGCGCGAATGGTCCCGCTCGGGGTCGCCCGCGATGGATTTGCTGCTGCGTCGCGGACGCAACGCGATGCGGGCGGGGGATCTGGAAAAGGCCATCGACCATTTCACCGCGCTGACCGACCACGCGCCGGAGTTCGCCGAAGGCTGGAACGCCCGCGCGACCGCGTTTTTCAACGCCGAGGAGTATGGCCTTTCGATCGCCGATATCGGCCGTACCCTGTCGCTGAACCCCCGCCACTTTGGCGCTTTGCAGGGTCTTGGGCGCATTCTTGAAGAGCTGGAACAGGAAGATGACGCGCTGAAGGCCTATCAGGCGGCGGCCGCTATACATCCCCACCGCGACGGCATAAAAGAAGCCATCGAGCGGCTGGAGCGCAAAACCTCCGGTCAGGACATCTAAGCCGCGGGCCGGGCGACCGGCCCCCGACAAGCAAGGGCCAGATATGAGCCAAGATACGCGCATCACCGCGGTGCTCGGCCCCACAAATACCGGCAAAACCCATTACGCAATCGAGCGGATGCTGGCGCATCGCACGGGCATCATCGGCCTGCCGCTGCGCCTGCTCGCGCGAGAGGTCTATGACAAGATCGTGGCCCTGCGCGGGCCGTCGGTCGTGGCGCTGGTCACCGGCGAAGAGCGGATCGTGCCGGAACGCACACAATACTGGGTCTGCACGGTCGAGGCGATGCCCGAGGGCATGGGCGCGGATTTTCTGGCTGTGGACGAGATCCAGCTTTGCGCCGATCCCGAGCGGGGGCATGTCTTTACCGACCGGCTGCTGCGGGCGCGCGGGCAGCAGGAGACGCTGCTCATGGGCTCGGACACGATGAAAAACGCCATCGCGGCGCTCGAGCCGCGGGCGCAGTTCCTGCGGCGCGAGCGGTTCAGCGAACTGACCTACACAGGTTCGAAAAAGATAAGTAGGCTTAAAGCCCGCTCGGCCATCGTCGGGTTTTCGGTTGAAAATGTGTATGCCATCGCCGAGCTGATCCGCCGCCAAAAGGGCGGCTGCGCGGTCGTTATGGGCGCGCTCAGCCCGCGCACCCGCAACGCCCAGGTGGAAATGTACCAAAACGGCGATGTGGACTACCTGGTGGCCACAGATGCAATTGGCATGGGGCTGAATCTGGACGTGAACCACGTCGCTTTCTCGGCGCTCAGCAAGTTTGACGGGCGGCGCATGCGCCCCCTGCAGCCCAATGAGCTGGCCCAGATCGCGGGCCGCGCCGGGCGTTACATGCAGCCGGGCACCTTTGGCGTTACGGGCGAGGCGCAGCCGCTGGACGAGCCGGTAGTCGACGCGATCACCGCGGCGCGATTCACGCCCATCAAAAAGCTGCAGTGGCGCAATGCGCGGCTGGAGTTCGGCTCCATCGGGCGGCTGATCGGCTCGCTTGAGATGCGCACCGAGGATGACTGGCTGACACGCGCCCGCGACGCCGATGACGTGACGGCGCTTAAGGCCCTGCGCGACATGGCCGAGGTGGAGGCGCGCGTCTCCACCCCGCAGGACGTCAAACTGCTTTGGGATGTCTGCCGCATCCCCGATTTTCGCGGCATATCGCACGGCGAGCATGCCGCGATGCTGGAGGTCATTTTCGGCTATCTTCACGACAAAGGCCGCGTGCCGCAGGACTACATGGCCCGCCAGATCGCGCGCATCGACCGGGTCGATGGCAATATCGACACGCTGTCCAAGCGGCTGGCCTATATTCGCACCTGGACGTACGTGGCGCAGCGCAAAGACTGGGTCGAGGACGAAATGCATTGGCGCGGGGAAACCCGTGCGGTAGAAGACCGCCTGTCAGATGCGCTTCACGGCGCGCTGGCGCAAAGATTTGTCGACCGGCGCACATCCGTGCTTTTGCGGCGGTTGAAACAGAAGGAGAGCCTCGTGGCTGACGTGAACGAAAAGGGTGAAGTGACGGTTGAGGGCGAGATGATTGGTCGCCTGGATGGGTTCCGCTTCCGGCAGGACCAGACGTCGAGCCCCGACGAGGCCAAGATGCTGCGCCAGGCTGCGGTGGCGGCGCTGACCCCGCATTTCAACCTGCGGGCGGACAAGTTCTACAACGCGCCCGACACCGAGATGGACTTCACCGAGCAGGGCGGCCTGATGTGGGGCGAGATGGCCGTGGGCAAGCTCGTCAAAGGCTCCGAGGCCTTGAAGCCGCAGGTCGAGGCCTTCGTCGATGATGAGGCGGGCGCCGATGTGGCCGAGAAGGTCAAACGCCGCCTGCAGCATTTCATCGACCGCAAGATCGCCGCGGCCTTTGAGCCGATGATCGCGATGTCAAAGGACGAGACGCTCGAAGGCCTTGCCAAGGGCTTTGCGTTCCAGATGTCGGAAGGCCTGGGTGTGCTGCCGCGCGACCAAGTGGCCAACGATGTAAAGGCGCTGGACCAGGACGCGCGTGGCGCGTTGCGCAAGCATGGCATCCGCTTCGGACAGTTCACCATCTTCATGCCGCTGCTGCTAAAGCCCGCGCCGACCCGGCTGCGGCTGGTACTATGGTCGCTGCAGCAGGACCTGTCGGAATTCCCCGAAGCCCCGCCGCCGGGCCTTGTCACCGTGCCGGGCGTCAAGGACGCGCCGGAGGGCTATTATACGCAAGCGGGCTACCGCCTTGCGGGCGAGCGCGCGATCCGCATCGACATGCTCGAACGTCTGGCCGATCAGCTGCGTGCCGAGGACAGCCGCGGCGGGTTCGAGGCGAAGGCCGACATGCTGTCGATCACCGGCATGACGCTGGAGCAATTCGCGGACCTGATGGGCGGCCTCGGCTACAAGGCCGAGAAGGGTGAACGCGTGAAGGTCAAGGCGGTCACCGAGGTGGTGCCGGAGGCGGCCAAGGACGTGCCTGCCGACGCGCCCGTAATGGACACGGCCGCCGATGCCGCACCGGGCGCTGTGGCCGATGAAGCAGCGGCTGCATCGACCGACGTGCCAGAGGCGTCCGAGACCGAGACGCCCGTGGGCGAGGCGGCAGATGCCAAGGTCGAGGCCGACGAGATGGAGGTGTTCTATACCTTCACCTGGGGCGGTTTCGGCAACCGCAAGCCTCGCGAAGGCGGTGGGGCGCGCCCGCAGGGCAAAGGCGGCAAGCCGCAAGGCAAACCGCGTGGCAAGCCGCAAGGCGGCAAGGGCAAAACCGGCCCGCGCCGCGATAAGGCTGCCAGCTTCTCGGCCCGCCCGCCCAAGAAGGAAAAAGCCATCGATCCCGACAATCCGTTCGCCGCGGCCCTGATGGGGCTCAAGAAAGACGGATGATCCCGGGCGGCAAAAAGTTTCCCCGAAACTTTTGCCAAAACTCTCGGGGAGAGTTTTGCGCCCCGCGAGGTTGCGCGTGACGCGCGAGACCATCCGGCTCGACAAATGGCTCTGGCAGGCCCGGTTTTTCAAGACGCGCACGCTGGCCTTCAAGCAGGTCACCGGCGGCCATGTCCGGGTCAATTCCGACAAGGTCGACAAGGCCGCCACCAAGGTGGGGGCAGGCGATACGCTGACCTTTGCTCAAGGTCGTATCATCCGCGTGGTCGAGATCGCCGCCTGCGGCGCCCGCCGCGGCCCGGCGCCCGAGGCGCAGGCGCTCTATATCGACAAGACCCCGGAACAGGCGCCAAAGCCCAAAGGCCCCGGCGCGGACAGGGTCGGCGGACGGCCCACGAAGAAAGATCGCCGCAGTCTCGACCTTTCACGGGATCGTGGTCTTGAATGATCGCGCGCGCATGGCTACCACAGGCCTCGACAGAAAATTCGGACAACGCCCATGACCTATATCGTCAATGACGCCTGCATCGCCTGCAAATACACCGACTGTGTAGAGGTCTGCCCCGTGGACTGCTTCTACGAGGGCGAGAACATGCTGGTGATCCACCCTGACGAGTGCATCGATTGCGGCGTGTGCGAGCCCGAATGCCCCGCCGACGCCATCCGCCCGGACACCGAGCCGGACATGGAGAAGTGGGTCGAGTTCAACCGCAAATACTCCGAGATGTGGCCGGTGATCATCACCAAGAAGGACCCGCTGCCCGAGGCCGACGCGCGCGACGGCGAAGAGGGCAAGCTGGAGAAATACTTCTCCGAGAAGCCCGGCGAAGGTGGCTAATCTGGACAGAGATTCGGCCTGACTTTCGATTCGGGTGATTCTGTGTTATGGTAGCCGAGAGGAAACCAGACACTGCTGCCACTCTAAGTTCGGTGTCCATATCAAAACCAGACGCGAGGATTGACCGGAGGGACTTCTCCGGCCTGTCCTTTTCGGCGTCGCAGAAGGCGCTCTTTGATTGAGAGCGAGTGTATATGAGCAAGAAGAAACAAGACTTTAGCCCCAACGAGTTCGTCGTGTACCCGGCCCATGGCGTTGGCAAGATCGTCAACATCGAGACCCAAGAGGTCGCCGGGATCGAGCTGGAGCTGTTTGTCGTGTCCTTCGAGAAGGACAAGATGACCCTGCGCGTGCCGACGCACAAGGCGCTGGAAGTGGGCATGCGTCCGCTGTCCTCGCCTGATCTCGTGTCGCAGGCGTTCAAGACGCTCAAAGGCAAGGCCCGCGTAAAGCGCGCCATGTGGTCCCGCCGTGCGCAGGAATACGAGCAGAAGATCAACTCCGGCGACCTGATCGCGATCGCCGAAGTTGTGCGCGACCTGCACCGCCACGGCGACCAACGCGAGCAGAGCTATTCCGAGCGCCAGCTCTACGAAGCGGCGCTTGAGCGCCTCACCCGCGAGATTGCGGTCGTGCAAGGCAATGACGAGCCGTCGGCGATGAAAGAGATTGACGACGTGCTGGTGAGCCGCGCCGCCGCCTGATCAAGCACGCGTTTCAGATTTGAAAGGCCATGCCCCGACCGGGCGTGGCCTTTTTTTGCGCATCTTGCGGATTGAGTATTTTTGCCAAAACGAAGCCAACGAGGGCTAGATCAGCAGCGCCGCAAGACATGCGTACATGGTGATTTCCGTCATCTGTTGGATCGCGCCGAGAATGTCGCCCGTTTGCCCGCCAATCTTGGCCCGCGCGATTGCGGCGCAGGCGAGGGCGGTGAGGGCCGCGATTGCAAGGATCGCAAGACCTGGCGCGCCGAGCATCGTGATGGCGGCGACGAACGCTAGCGCGCAGGCGATGCCCAGCGCAGGCAAGCCCGGACGGCCCGTCATATGCGACAAGCCCATCTCGCGGGCATGCGGCAGGGTGTGCATCACCCCGACCATCGCCGCGCGGGAGATCATGGCAACAGCCAAGACGGGCGCCCACAGGGTCCCTGCGGCGATCAAGGCCGTCAGCGCGCTCCAGCGCAGGGCGAAGCCCGCGATCAGCGCGATCACGCCGAAGGCCCCGATATGGCTGTCCTTCATGATCTCGAGACGTCGCGTCACATCATGCCCGCCCCACAGCCCATCCGCCGCGTCAGCCATGCCGTCCTCGTGCATCGCGCCGGTCAGCACACTCAAGCTTGCCAGGATCAGCGCGGCGACGAAGCCTGCAGGCGTGCCCAGCCATAGGGCCGCGGCCCCCAAAGCGCAGGCCACAACGCCCACCACCAGCCCCGCCAGCGGATAGGCCCAGGCGGCCAGCGCCGCAGGCCGCGCCGCGTTCCAGTGCCGCGCGGGCAGGGGCAGGCGCGTCAGCAGGCCGAGCGCCACCCAGATATCCTCGCCCCGAAAGGCCTTTGTGTCGGAATTTTCCATTTGGTGTCGCTGGGTTGGCCTTGTCATCACAGCCTTCAGGGGTAAACAGATGCGAGAGTTTTGACAATTGCGAGCAGGTGCCATGGCTGCGTTCTCCACCCTTTCCGACTTCGCGGCCCTTGTCGCTGCGGGCCCAAATGCAGATGCAAGCGCGCGTGCGGATGCAGAGGCGCGCAACGGGCAGTTGACCAAGCCGCCGGGCGCGCTCGGGCGGCTCGAGGATCTCGCGATCTGGTACGCGTCCTGGCGAGGCACGGACCGTCCCACGCTGGACGCGCCACAGATCGTCATCTTCGCAGGCAATCACGGGGTCTGCGCGCAAAGCGTGTCGGCTTTCCCGCCAGAGGTGACCGCGCAGATGGTGGCCAATTTCGAACATGGCGGGGCGGCGATCAACCAGCTGGCCAAGGCGTTCGGCGCGCGCATGGATGTGCACGCGTTGGCGCTGGACCGGCCCACGGCGGATTTCACCAAGGCCCCCGCGATGTCCGAGGCGGAGTGTGTGGCGGCGCTGGCCAAAGGCTGGGACGCGGTGGACACAAGCGCGGACCTGCTGGTCACCGGCGAGATGGGCATCGGCAACACGACCGCCGCGGCCGCGCTTGGTGCAGCGCTGTTTGGCGGGGCCGGGGCCGACTGGGTCGGGCGCGGCACTGGCGTGGACGATGCCGGGCTCGCTACCAAGGCGCGGGTGGTCGATGCTGGGTTGGCCTTGCACCAGCACCGCGCGCCTTTGGAAGTCCTGCGCTGCCTCGGAGGGCGCGAACTGGCCGCCATGGTCGGCGCCATCGCGCGGGCGCGGGCGGAGCGTATCCCGGTGATCCTCGACGGCTTCATCTGCACGGCCGCCGCGGCAGTGCTGGAAAAGCTGCACACAGGCGCGCTCGATCACTGCGTTGCGGGGCATCTGTCGGCCGAGGGTGCCCATGGCAAGCTGCTCGAGGGCATCGGCAAGGCGCCGCTCCTGTCGCTCGGCCTGCGCCTCGGTGAAGGCTCCGGCGCGGCGACGGCCATCGGCATTTTGAAAGCCGCCGTTGCGTGCCATTCCGGTACGGCGACCTTTACTGAGGCGGGCGTCAGCGACGGCTGATCATTCAGCCGCGTCCTGCTTGGAGGCTTTCGAGAGATTGTCGAGCAGTGCGACTTCGAGGTCGCGGTTCAGTTCCCGCGCGCGCTCGAGGTAGGCCTCGTTCTTGGTCACGGGGATCTTCGGATCCCACAGCATCGCGAGATCCTGCATTGCGGCGCGGTCCATGCGGAAGAAATCGACCTCCTGCGCGTGGGCGTCGTATTCCGTGATCCCCATCGCCTCCAGCACGTAGCGGCCCGCGCGCAGCGAGCTGTCGAACATCTCGCGCACGATCTTGTCGGCCCCGGCCTTGTAGAGCTCGAACACATGCACCCGGTCGCGGGCGCGGGCGATGATCACCAGATCAGGGCGTTCCTTGCGGGCGAAGGCCACGATCTTGGTCGCGGATTTCGGGTCATCCACGGCCACGACAAGCACCTTGGCCTCCGCCAGTCCGGCGGCGTGCAGCAGTTCTGGCCGGGTCGGATCGCCGAAGAAGCCCTTGAAGCCGAAGCGGCGCATCAGCTGGATAAGCGACAGGTCGTGGTCCAGCACGGTGGTGCGAAAGCCGGAGCTTTGCAGCAGCCGGTTGACCACCTGCCCGAAACGCCCGATGCCCGCGATGATGATCGGCTCTTGTTCGTCGATATCGTCATGGGGTGTCGCCTCGCCATGTTCGGCCATGCGTTTGGACAGCGCGTCGTAGGCGATGAAAAGCAGCGGGGTCAGCAGCATCGACAGGGCGACGACCAATAGCAGGATTTCCGACAGCCAGTTTGGCACGACGTTCTGCTGCACCGTGAAGCTGGTCAAAACGAAGCCGAATTCCCCCGCTTGCGCGAGGCCGAGGGTAAACAGCATCCGGTCACGGCCACGGATCTTGAAGATCAGAGCCAAGACGAACAGCACCGCGTATTTGATCAGCATCATCCCAAGCGTCAGCCCGATGATCAGGAAGGGCGCGCCCGCCAGCGTGCCGAAATTGATCCCCGCGCCCACCGTGATGAAAAACAGACCCAACAGGAGGCCCTTGAAGGGCTCGATATCGGCCTCCAGCTCGTGGCGGAACTCGCTGTTGGCCAGCACCACGCCCGCGAGGAACGTGCCAAGGGCCGGGGACAGCCCCACGGCCAGCATGACCACGGCGACGCCCACCACGAACAGAAGCGAGACGGCGGTGTACATCTCGCGCAGCCGCGCCCAGTGGATGTAGCGGAAGACCGGCCGCGTCAGGTAATGGCCGCCGACCACGATCAGCACGATCGCAGCAACCGTGATCAGGGTCACGCCCCAGCCGGGCAGCCCCTCGATGAAGGTCATGATGCCTGCGTCGACGCCGTGACCGTCGCCATGGTCCGTGCCGTGGCCCCCGTTGGGCGAGGCGGCGTGATTGTCGAGCCCGGGCCAGACCAGCAGCGGGATCAGCGCAAGCATCGGTATCACCGCGATATCCTGCGTCAGCAAAACGGAGAAGGCCGAGCGCCCGCCGCCGGTCTGCATCAGCCCCTTTTCATTCAGCGTCTGCAGCACGATCGCCGTAGACGAGAGAGCAAATATCATGCCGATCGCGAGCGAGACATGCCACGGCTGCCCAAGCGCCATCGCGGCGGCGAGGATCAGTCCGGTGGTCAGGGTCACCTGTAAGCCGCCAAGGCCCAAAAGCCGGTGGCGCATGTCCCACAGGGCGCGCGGCTCCAGCTCCAACCCGATCAGGAACAGCATCATCACCACGCCGAATTCCGCGAAGTGCTGCAGGCTTTCGGTCTCGCTGCCCACCAGCCCCGCGATGGGGCCGATGATAATGCCCGCCATCAGGTAGCCCAGCACCGACCCAAGCCCCAGCCGCACGCAGAGCGGCACCGCCACACAGGCGGCGGCCAGGTAAATGGTGGATTGGAGAAGGAAGGATTCCATGGGCGCAGTCCCTGATGAGCTGCGCCCATGAAATACCCCTCACCGGGGAGAGTCTACACCATGGCGAAGATACGGGCCGGGCCGCCGGTGCCGCCGCGATGTTTCGGCGCGCCGATGATTAAAGTCGCGCCAGCGGCGGGCACGCGGTCGAGATTTGCCATGTTCTCGATGCCGAAGCGGCCGGTGGGCAACCAGGCGTAATGCGTGGCGAAATCCGCCGATGGGCCGTGGTCCAGCGACAGGGTGTCGACAGCCATGGAGGCCGCTGGGGTTTCCAGCAACATCTGCGTGGCCTCGATATGGAAGCCCGGGTAGTGCTGCTTGTCGCCGTCAAAGCCGCGATAGGCCTCCGTCGCGGTCTTGGCCCCCCAGCCCGAATGCATCGCCACGCAGGCATGGGCCGGGATGTCGCCATTGGCGTCGGTCCAGGCTTTGATGTCGTCGGGGGTGACTTGATAGTCGGCATTGCCCTCCGCCTTGGCGGCCACGTCGATCACGCAAAGGGGCGCGACGAGGTTCGAGATCTCGATCTCGTCGACGGACGTGCCATCGGCGGAGAAGTGCAGCGGCGCGTCGATATGGGTGCCGGTATGCTCGTTGATCGTCAGGTTGAGAAGGTTGAAGCCGTTATCGGCGAAATTGAACGTCTGTTCCGCGCCATATCCCGGCGCGCCGAAATAGGTGGGGAAATCCTCGCTTAGGGTGTGGGTCATGTCCTCGACCGTGCCGTGACCGGCGGCCAGCGCCGGTGGGGCCGCCATGGTTGAGGCTGCCGCCGCAACGCCGCCCATGGCAGCGGTCTTAAAGAAGGACCGCCGCGACAGCATCTTCTCCTTCACCGAATTCATCACGCAGATATCGCACATCCCTGGACTCCTTTTTGTTGAATACACCGATCCTGCGCGAGCAGATGACGTTAGGGCAAGTCACGATTTCCCGCTCAGGTGGGCAGCGGGCTGTCCGGCTTGATCTCGTCCATCACGATCTGGCTTTGCACCCGGCCCACGGCGGGGTGGGGCAGCAGCACCTCTTGCACCAACCGGTTGAGCGCGGTCAGGTCGGCGCAGATGATGCGCAGCAGGTAGTCGGCCTCGCCTGTCAGGGTCCAGGCGGCGATGATCTCGGGCTGGGTCTCGGTCAGGCGCAGAAAGGCGCGGTGGCTGGTATCCGTATGGGTCGCGGTCTGGATCTGCACGAAGGCTTGCACGCTGAGCCCAACCGCCTTGGGGTCGAGATGCGCGCGGTAGCCGCGGATAACACCATCGGCCTCCAGCCGCTGCTTGCGGCGCGCGACCTGGCTGGGGGACAGGTGCACCTTCTCCGCCAGCGCCTGCGCGGTCATCTGCCCGTCGCGCTGCAGCAGGTCCAGAAGCCTCAGATCGGCGGCATCCAATGCGGGCATTTTGCGACTCCTGCGCGAGACATGCGCGAAATTCGCGCGATAGCGTTCAGTCTAGAGAATATTGCGCATCTTTGGAAGCGCGAAGGCCCCAAAATGCGTGAATATCCGTCGCCTGCGGGCTTATATTCGTGAAAATCACGCATAACGGAGACATCCCATGGGCCCTTTCCCGCACAACGCCCCGAAAGCCACCATCTCGCCCGAGAACCCGGCCGGGACCGACGGGTTCGAGTTTGTCGAGTTCGCCCACGAGGACCGCGACCAGCTGCGCGCGCTCTTTGCCAAGATGGGCTACACCCATACGGCCAACCACAAGACCAAGGCGATCGAGCTGTGGCAGCAGGGCGATATCACCTATGTGATCAATTCCGAACCGGGCAGCCACGCGCTGGAGTTTGTGCAAGAGCACGGGCCCTGCGCGCCGTCGATGGCGTGGCGCGTGGTGGATGCGGATCATGCGTTTCAACATGCGGTGGCCAAGGGGGCGGAGCCCTACTATGGCCCCGGCAAGACCATGGATGTGCCTGCCATTCGCGGCATCGGCGGCTCTCTCATCTACTTCATCGACCAGTATTACGAGACCAACCCCTACAACGCCGAGTTCGACTGGGTCGCCAAGACCCATCCCGAAGGCGTGGGCTTCCACTACCTCGACCACCTCACCCACAATGTCCACAAGGGCAATATGGATGTGTGGTTCAAGTTCTACGGCGACCTGTTCAACTTCCGCGAGATCCGCTTCTTCGATATCCAGGGCAAGCATTCGGGGCTGTTTTCGCGCGCCCTGACATCGCCCTGCGGCCGCATCCGCATCCCGATCAACGAGGATCGCGGCGAGAGCGGGCAGATCGTCGAATACCTCAAGCGCTACAAGGGCGAGGGTATCCAGCACATCGCCGTGGGGGCAAAAGACATCTACGAGGCGGTCGACGAGATCGCCGCCCGCGGGCTGACCTTCATGCCGAAGCCGCCCGCGACCTATTATCCGCTGTCCAAGACCCGCGTTGCGGGCCATGAAGAGCCCATCGAGCGGATGGAAAAACACGGCATCCTCATTGATGGTGAAGGCGTGGTCGACGGGGGCGAGACGCGCATCCTGCTGCAAATCTTCTCCAAGACCTGCATCGGGCCGATCTTTTTCGAGTTCATCCAGCGCAAGGGCGATGACGGTTTCGGTGAGGGCAACTTCAAGGCACTGTTCGAGGCCATCGAACAGGATCAGATCGACCGGGGCGTCTTGGCGGCGGAGTAAACTTTGCAGAGCTGGGCAAGCCCGTTCGAACGGGCTTGGGCATGCGATTTCGAAATCGCATGGAAACCGCCTTGCAAGGCGGTTTGATGAAAGTCGCTTCGAAGCGACTTTGACCCCGCGCTACAACGTCTTGTGCATTCTGAAATTTTCGATATCGCGCCCGTTGGCCTTTATGGTCTGGGCTGCGACGACCTCCCACCCATGGCGGGCGAAGAACCTCCGCGCGAGGTGGCTGGCATCGGTGGTAAGCTCGGCCAATCCGGACGCCCGCGCGTCGGCCTCAAGTCGCCCGTAAAGCTGGTCGGCCACGCCAGCCCCCATCACCTGCGGGGCCACGAAGGCCATGTCGATATGCCCCGTCTCGGTCAGGCTCATGAACCCCACAATCCGCCGCTCCATCTCCGCCACCTGGCAATTCTGCGCCAGCAGCTTGTCGTCCCAGCCGTCGGGCGGAGTGTCTACCGGCGCCCAGGCCTCGCGCTCGTAGGGGGAGTAGTGCGCGGCCGCGCCCCGGTGGACGGCGTCGTAGAAGACCCTGTGCGTCGCCGGACCGTCGCCACGGCGATAGGGCCTAAGCGAGACATGGACGTGGCGAGTGGGACGGTCTGACATGGTCGCGCTCCCTTCCGGACGCGAGACTATGCTGACGCACGCGCGCTGTGGCGGCAAGGCAATTGCGCGTGATCTAGACCTGACCTCCGGCAATCTGGATCGTTTGCCCATTTACCGAGCTTGAGCCCGCGCCGCACAGCCACAGCGCCGCCGCGCCAATCTCGGAGGCCGCGATAAGCCGCTTGTGGCGGTTGGCGCGCACCATGGTGTTGAGCGCATCGGCCTCGCTCATCCCGGATTTCTGCGAGATCGCCGCGGTGTTGCGCGTGACGATTTCGGTGTCGACATAGCCGGGGCAAAGCGCGTTGAACGTGTAGGGCTTGCCCATGAAATCCTCGCTCAGGCCGCGGATCAGCCCGATCAGCCCGTGTTTGGAGGCGGTATACGCTGGCGCGCCGCGCAGGCCGCGCACCCCCGCGATCGAGGAGACGGCCACGACCCGGCCCCAATCCGTCTCCATCATCGATGGCAGGCAGGCCTGGATCGTCAGCATCGCGCCATCGAGGTTCGTGGCCATCATGCCGCGCCAGAATGCCAGGTCCATCTTATGGATGTTGCGCCCTTCGGCGATGCCTGCATTGGGCACGCAGATCTGCACCGGGCCGCGGGCTGCCACCGCCTGGGCCACACCGTGGAAAATCTGGTCCGGCTCGGTCACATCCATGACAAGGGGATGCATCCGTGCGCCCGCGACCTCTTCCAGCACCTCCATCCGGCGGCCGCAGATCGTGACCTCCGCGCCGGCGCCCGCCAGTGCCTCGGCAATCGCCAAGCCGATGCCCGTGCCGCCCCCGGTGATCAGCGCGTGTTTTCCCGTCAGTTCCATGATGTCCTCCGCTAGAGCGGCCAGAGTTGCGCCATCGTGACGCAACGTCCAGTGGGTAATTTTCGGAATGTTAGCGTTAGCGTTCACGCAGTATACGTTCGCATACCTGAAAGCCGACTTGTGAATCCCCAAAAGCGACGATAAGCACCCGCATCTGCGGGAGGCTACTCGCAACCTAAAAGGGGACGCTGATATGAAAGTCGGGGCACCGAAAGAGACCTTCGCGGGAGAGAACCGCGTAGCCATGACGCCGGAATCGGCGCTGCAAATCCAGAAACTGGGCCACACCTGCCTGATCCAATCGGGCGCAGGCGAGAATGCCGGCTTCTCGGACGCTGCCTATAAAGAGGCTGGCGTCGAGGTCGTGAAGACTGCCAAGGCGCTGTGGGACGAGGCCGATATCGTCGCCAAGGTGCGCCAGCCCGACGCAAGCGAGATGAAGCGCCTGCGTGATGGTCAGACCCTGATCTCCTTCTTCAACCCCGCCGCCAACGAGAAGATGATGGAAAGCGCCGCCAAGTCCGGTGCCAATGTCATCGCAATGGAAATGGTGCCGCGCATCAGCCGCGCGCAGAAGATGGACGCCCTGTCCTCCATGGCCAATATCGCGGGCTACCGTGCCGTGATCGAAGCCGGCAACAACTTCGGCCGCTTCTTTACCGGTCAGGTGACCGCCGCCGGTAAGGTGCCGCCCGCCAAGGTGCTTGTCATTGGTGCGGGTGTGGCCGGTCTTGCCGCCATCGGCACCTCGACCTCGCTGGGTGCAATCACCTACGCCTTCGACGTGCGCCCCGAAGTGGCCGAGCAGATCGAGAGCATGGGCGCAGAGTTCGTCTTCCTCGAGTTCGAGGAAAGCAGCCAGGACAGCGCCGCAACGGGGGGCTATGCCGCCCCGTCCAGCCCGGAATTCCGCGAGAAGCAGTTGGAAAAATTCCGCGAGATGGCGCCCGATATCGACATCGTCATCTGTACCGCGCTGATCCCCAACCGCGAGGCGCCCGAGCTGTGGACCGAAGACATGGTCCAGGCGATGAAGCCCGGTTCGGTCATCGTGGACTTGGCGGCAGAGAAGGGCGGCAACTGCAAGCTGACCGTGATGGACGAGAAGATCGTCACCGACAATGGTGTGACGATCATCGGCTACACCGACTTCCCGTCGCGCATGGCCACGCAGGCTTCCACGCTCTACGGCAACAATATCCGTCACATGCTGACCGACCTGACGCCTGAAAAAGACGGCGTTCTGAACCACAACATGGAAGACGACGTGATCCGCGGCGCGACCGTGACCTTCGACAAGGAGATCACCTACCCGCCGCCGCCGCCCAAAGTGGCAGCCATTGCGGCCGCCCCGAAAAAGGAAAAGCCCAAAGAGCTGACCCCGGAAGAGAAGCGTGCGGAAGAAGCCGCGGCCTTCGCCAAGGAGACCAAGACCCAAGTTGGCCTGATCGCCATTGGCGCGGCATTGGTTCTGGGCGTGGGGTTGATCCCGGGCATGCCCGCAAGCTTCATGCAGCACTTCATCGTCTTCGTGCTGTCGGTCTTCATCGGCTTCCAGGTGATCTGGGGCGTGGCGCATTCGCTGCACACCCCGCTGATGGCGGTCACCAACGCCATCTCGTCGATCATCATCCTGGGCGCGCTGATCCAGATCGGGTCCACCTCGCTGCTGATCACGCTCTTGGCGGCGCTCGGTGTATTCATGGCCTCCGTCAACATCTTCGGCGGCTTCCTCGTGACACGGCGCATGCTCGCCATGTTCCAGAAATCCTAAGGGGCAGGGGCAATGGAAAACGCATTCACCATCGCGGCCTATGTGGTCGCAGCCATCCTTTTCATCCTGTCGCTGGGCGGCCTGTCGGGCCAGGAAAGCGCGAAACGCGCGGTCTGGTACGGGATCGTCGGCATGGCGATCGCCGTGGTCGCGACGCTGTTCGGGCCGGGCTCGGGCCTGTGGTTCGTCTCGCTCGTGTTGATCGCGGGCGGCGCCGCAGTGGGCTACAATCTGGCCACCAAGGTACAGATGACGCAGATGCCAGAGCTGGTCGCGATCATGCACTCGCTCGTGGGTCTTGCGGCGGTCTTCGTGGGCTTCAATGCCGATCTGATGATCAACTACGTCAGCGGCCTCTATGGCGCGAACGGGGGCACCATCGGCACCGGCGCGCTGCCGAAAGAGATCTACAACGAGCTGTCCGCCTTCGGGCAGCTGATCGCCAAGAAAACCACCGTCGAGATCGGCATCCTGCGGGTCGAGCTGGTGCTGGGCATCTGGATCGGTGCGGTGACCTTCACCGGCTCCGTCATAGCCTATGCCAAGCTCGCAGGCGGCTCGTCGCTGCTGCCGTTCCAGGTTGATACATCGGCCAAGAAACTGCCCGGCGGTCACCTGCTGAACGCGGGCGCCGCGGCGCTGTCGCTGGTCCTGCTGGTGGTCTATCTCAGCGGCGGCGGCTCCTGGGCGCTGGTCGTGCTGACCCTGGCCGGTCTGTTCATCGGCTACCACCTGATCATGGGCATCGGCGGCGCCGACATGCCCGTGGTGGTCTCGATGCTGAACAGCTACTCGGGCTGGGCGGCGGCGGCCATCGGCTTCTCCCTGGGCAATGATTTGCTGATCGTTGTCGGCGCGTTGGTGGGCTCATCGGGTGCGATCCTGTCCTACATCATGTGTAAGGCCATGAACCGCTCGTTCGTGTCGGTCATCCTCGGCGGCTTCGGCGGCCCGGCGGGCGAGCAGATGGCGGTCGAGGGCGAGCAGGTGGCCATCGACGCCGATGGCGTCGCCACTGCGCTCAACGAGGCCGACAGCATCGTCATCATCCCCGGCTACGGCATGGCCGTGGCGCAGGCGCAGTCCGCGGTCGCGGAGCTGACCCGCAAGCTGCGCGCCAAGGGCAAGACCGTGCGCTTCGCGATCCACCCCGTCGCAGGCCGTCTGCCCGGCCACATGAACGTGCTCTTGGCCGAGGCGAAGGTGCCCTACGACATCGTGCTGGAGATGGATGAGATCAATGACGATTTCCCGGACACGGATGTGGCGATTGTCATTGGCTCCAATGACATCGTGAACCCGGCGGCTCAGGACGATCCGAACTCGCCCATCGCTGGCATGCCGGTGCTGGAGTGCTGGAAGGCCAAGCAGGTCTTCGTGTCCAAGCGCGGGCAGGGCACCGGTTATTCGGGCATTGAGAACCCGCTGTTCTTCAAGGACAACACGCGGATGTTCTACGGTGACGCGAAGGCGTCGCTGGATAGCCTGCTGCCGAAGATCGACTAGGCGAGCAGCGCACACCATCCAAGGCAAGGGCGTCCCATAGCGGGGCGCCCTTTCCATTTTGCGCGACGAAAACCGGGCGGCCACGCGTTAAAGCCGGACACACAATTCCGGAGGACCCCATGACCAGACTGAGCTTATTCGTGATTGCCGCGGCTTTGACGACCGCACCTATCCCGCTTTACGCCGCGGACCGGGCGCAGATAGCCGACCGCGTCGAGGACCGCATCGACCGCCGTGAGGACCGCATCGACCGCGTCGAAAGCCGCCGCGACCGCCGCGGGATCGAGGGCGCGCGCGTGGTCGACCGCCACGAGCGCCGCTCCTGGCGTCGCATCTGGCGGCCCGGCCGCCAGGATTAACGCCGGTGCTGTTTGAAGCTTGCCGCGTTGCGCCCGGCGATGTGGCCGCCCGCAGTAACGGGCGCATGTTTCGGCTCCATCGCGCCGAGATCGCGGGGATCAATCACCGTGTCAGTATGCGGATCGAAGAAGATCGGGATCGAGTAGCGCGCTTCGGCGGAGCGGTTGATCACCCGATGCACCGTGGAGACGAAGCGATCGTTGCTCCACCGTTGCAGCAGGTCGCCGATGTTGCAGACGAGCGTGCCGGGGAGAGGCGGTGCCTCTACCCAGTCGCCGGTGGGCAGGCGCACCTGTAGCCCGCCGCTGTCGTCCTGCAGCAGAAAGGTCAGCACGCCGAAATCGGTATGGGGTGCCACGCCGAAGCGTTCCTCGACCTCGTCGGCCTCAGACGAGGGCGGGTAGTAGACCAATTGCCCGCGCGCCATGGGGCGGACGTAGTGCGGGCGGAAGACATCGGCGTCCACCTCAAGGCTCACCGCGACCGCCGACAGCACCTCCGCCGCGACGGCGCAGAGCGCATCGTAATAGGGAAAAAGCTCCGCGCGCAGTCGCGGGAAGTCCGCGGGCCACTTGTTCAGCGCCACCAGCGGCTTGGCCGCCGCGAGGTCGGGATCGTCCGGTGCAATCTCGCTGCCCCAGAAGAACACCTCTTTCAAATCATGGGTCTTGGAGCCCGCCAGCCGCGACATGCCCGTGGCCATCCAGCCGCGTTGATCGGTGCCGACGGCAACGCGGGTTTTCATCGCCTCGGGCAGGGCGAAGAAGTCCCGCGCTACGGCGAAGGCTTGGGCCATCAGCTCCGGCGCGATGCCATGGCCCTTGATATAGAAGAAGCCCACATCGGTTGCGGCGGCGCGGATTTGCGCGGCAACCCCCGGCAGGTCAGACCCATCCAGCGCACCCGCGATGTCGATCACCGGGATCGCGCCCGTGTCGAGCTGCCGGGCCTGTGCGAATTCGGTCTCTGCCATGGAACTTTCCCGCCATTGAGGCGTCAACTCTAGCCGCCAACGGGGGTGGCGCAAGGCCGCACTCGACGCGTGCGGCTGCCGCGATAGCTCAACCCACATGGAAAGAGACACCGATGACATGGGATGATCCAAGACTGGCCCGCCTGCGCCGCCTGATCAGCGCGGCGCTGACCCCGCCCCCGGGCGCGGGGCGGATCACGCTGGCCTTGCTGGCGGGCGTCGTCTGTCAGGGGCTCTTCGCGCTGGCGGTTCTGTCGATGGTCGTGGCGATGTTCTTCGGTATGAGCAAGAGCTTCGGCGCCGTGCCGTATCCGTGGGCGATCCTCGCAAACGTTGTCCTCATCCTGCAATTCCCGCTGCTGCATTCGTTCCTGCTGTCCAAGCGGGGCATGGGCCTGCTCGCCAAAATTGTGCCCGGCCCCCATGGCGGCACGCTGGCGACGACGACCTACGCCACTATCGCCTCGATCCAGCTCTTCGCGCTGTTCACGCTGTGGACGCCCTCGGGCATCGTCTGGTGGCGGGCAGAGGGCGCCGCATTCTACGCGATCTGCACGGCCTACGCGGCCTCTTGGCTGCTGCTGCTAAAGGCCAGTTTCGATGCGGGGGCGGAGGTGCAGTCCGGCGCGCTTGGCTGGATGTCGCTCCTGGGCAAGATCAAGGTCAAGTTCCCCGACATGCCGACCCAGGGCCTGTTTCGCGTGATCCGCCAGCCGATCTACGTGGCCTTTGCGTTGACGCTCTGGACCGTGCCGGTCTGGACGCCCGACCAGCTGGCGCTTGCCGTCAGCTACACCGCCTACTGCCTGCTGGCCCCGCGCCTCAAGGAAAAGCGGTTCGAGGCGCGCTACGGCGACGAGTTCCGTAGATACCGCGACCGAACGCCCTACGTTCTGCCGGGAACGAAAACCGGGAGCCGCACATGAGCGCCGTCCAGCGCAACAATCTGGGTATCTATGATGACGTCGCCGCTCAGTGGTGGTCGGACGAGATCCGCTGGGTGCGCACGCTCAAGAACATGGTGCCGGGGCGGCTGAGCTGGTTCGACACCAAGATCGACTGGGCGGACAAGGCGGTGCTCGATCTGGGCTGCGCCGGGGGCTTCATGGCAGAGGCGCTGGCCGAGCGCGGCGCGCAGGTCACAGGCATTGATCCGGCCCGCGACGCGATTGAGGCTGCCCGCGTGCATGCCGCGCAGGAAGGCCATGCCATTCGCTATGACACGGGCGTGGGAGAGGCGCTGCCTTACGAGGACGCCAGTTTCGATGCCGTGGTCTGTGTCGACGTGCTGGAGCATGTGCAAGACCTGCATCAGGTCTGCCGCGAGGTCGCGCGCGTTTTGCGGCCCGGCGGCACCTTTCTGTTCGACACGATCAATCGCAACCCGCTGGCGCGCCTCGCCGTGATCACCGTGGCCGAGGATATCCTCAAGCTGCTGCCCAAAGGCACCCATGACCCCGACTTGTTCATCAAACCGGCAGAGCTTCGCGGGGCCTTGGGGCAAGCCGGGCTCGAAGCTGGCAAATTCACCGGGCTGGGCCCGCGCGGCATCAACCTCAAGGGCGACATTACCTTCGGTCGTCTGCCGCTGACCCAGATCATCTACATGGGCACCGCCACGAAGGCAGGCGCATGACGACCCTCGCGCTGCTGGCAACCGCGCTGCTCTTTGGTGGCATGACGCTATATTCCTTCGGCTTCGCGGGCTTTTTGTTCCGCGCACTCCCGGCGGAGACAGCGGGCCCCACGATCCGCCGCGCCTTCCCGGGCTTCTATCTCTTTGTGATCGCAACGGCCGGTTTCGGCGCCGCAATCATGTGGCACGTGGACGAGCTGAGCGCGCTGATCCTGGCCGCGATTGCGGTCACCACGATCCCCACCCGGCAGCTGCTGATGCCCGCGATCAACGACGCCACAGACGCAGGCGCCAAGAAGCGGTTCATCGTGCTTCACAGCCTGTCCGTGGTGATCACCCTATCGCATATCGTCGGCAGCGCCGTGGTGCTGTCGCGCTTTGCGTCGATCTGACATCCGACAAAAGAACAGGAGGCACCAAATGGCAGAGAAGAAATCCCGCTACGATATCCCCGCCGAGGGGCTCGCATCCATCGACACGGCACCGGACCCGGAACTGGCCGCAGCGGAGCGCGGCAAGCTGAAGCTGCACCGCGACGGGGCGCAGCATCGCCGCTACCATTCGCTTTTTGAGGATCTGCAGAATTGAGCGCGCCCATTCTGATCATGGGTGCCACCTCCGGCATTGGCAAATGCGCCGTGAAGGAGGGGCTGTCACGCGGGCTGCACATTCGCGCCTTCGCGCGCAGCGCGGACGAGATGGAACCGCGGGACGGGCTGGAGCCTTGCCCCGGTGATGCTTTGGAGGCCGATGACGTGGCCCGCGCGCTCGACGGGGTCAGCGCGGTGATCTACGCGCTCGGCATCAAGGAGCGGATCGCGATGCTGTGGGAGAAGGAGACGCTGTTCTCCGAGACCACGAAGGTTCTGCTCGATCAGATGCCCAAAGCGGGCGTGACGCGGCTGATCGCGGTCACGGGCTTTGGGGCGGGGCGCTCCATAGAGGCGATGAGCACGATAGAGCGCATGGGCCACCGCGCCATTCTCGGCCGCCCCTACGAGGACAAGGACCGACAGGAGACGCTGATCATGGACAGCGATCTGGATTGGACGATCGCGCGCCCGGTGATCCTGACCAACAACGCCAAGGCCAAGGGGTACTCCGTCCTGACCGAGCCGTCGCAATGGAAGAATGGCCTGATCTCGCGCGCGACGGTGGCCGATTACCTGATCGACGCGGCGCAGAAGGGGCTCAACGTCCGCCAAGATGTCGTGCTGCGCGCCTGAATTACCTGTTTGCACCCCGCCGCGAGGCGGGGTTCATTGTTGTGATCTAAGACATATGGAGGCCCGTTGAGATGAGCGAAGACTACACCCCCCCGAAGGTCTGGACCTGGGACCAGGAAAACGGGGGCGATTGGGCCTCGATCAACCGCCCCATCGCGGGGCCGACCCATGACAAGGACCTGCCCTCGGGCAAGCACCCGCTTCAGCTTCATTCGCTCGCCACGCCCAACGGCCAGAAGGTCACGATCATGCTCGAAGAGCTGCTGGCCAAGGGTCATGCCGGCGCCGAGTATGACGCGTGGCTGATAAAGATCGGCGAGGGCGAGCAGTTCTCCAGCGGCTTCGTCGACGTGAACCCCAACTCCAAAATCCCCGCGCTGTTCGACAAGGACACCGGCGTGCGGGTGTTCGAGAGCGGCGCAATCCTGTTGTACCTCGCCGAGAAGTTCGGGGAGTTCCTGCCCACCGATCTGGAACGCCGGACCGAATGTCTCAATTGGCTGTTCTGGCTGCAGGGCTCCGCGCCTTACCTGGGCGGTGGTTTCGGGCATTTCTACGCCTACGCGCCGTTCAAGCAGGAATACCCGATCAACCGCTTCGCGATGGAGGCCAAGCGCCAGCTCAGCGTGCTCGACCAGCATCTGGAGGATAACGAGTATCTCGCGGGTGACGCCTACACCATCGCGGACATGGCGACCTGGCCCTGGTACGGGCGCACGGTGCGCGGCGAAAGCTATGATGCGGGCGAATTTTTGTCAGTGCATGAATACGAGCATGTCGCCCGATGGGAAAAGCAGATCCGCGCGCGGCAAGCCGTGCAACGCGGCGTCATGGTCAACCGCACCAGCGGGCCGCTCGAGGGCCAGCTGCATGAGCGCCATGACGCATCGGATTTCGATACGAATACCGAGGACAAGCGTCAGGCGTAGCGCGTCAGCGGGGTCTTGATGCCGGGCAGGTCCAGCCGGATCAGGCCGGTCGCCCGGGTCGCCGCCAGCGCGGCCCACGCGCCCAGCACATTCGCCAATACGGCGGCGGCGAGGATGCCGGTATAGCCGAACAGCATCACGCCCGCCCACGCAAGCGGCAGGTAGATGATGAAGATGCGCGACAGGCTCAGGGTCATCGACCACACCGCCTTGTCACGCGCATTCATCGCGGCGTTCGCCACGACCACCACGCCGTAGCCAAACATCGAAAGCCCGACGATCTGAAGATACTGCGTGGCGTAGTCCGCGGCCTCGCCGCCATTTGCAAGCCGTCCGGCGAAGGTCTCGCCGAAAAGCACCAAGATGACGCCAAGCCCCAGCCCGTAGAGCAGGCAGAAGGTAAACGCCTGCTGCGTGGCGGTCTGAGCCCGGTCCTGCGCCTCTGCGCCCCAGTTCTGACCCACGACCGGGCCAATGCCCGACGACAACGCCATCAATGGCACTAGCGCCAGCGACTGTACCCGGGTTGCGGCCCCGAAGCCTGCAACGGCGGCCTCGCCCACGGTCGCGACGGCGGCGGTGACAAGCGCCATGCCCGCCGGGTTGATCGCGTTGGAGAACGCCGCCGGAACGCCCACGTTCAGGATGCGCTTGATCGAGTTCATGAGATCCTGCAGGACGTCGCCGCATACGCCCAGAAGCCCGCGCCGCCACGCGATCCACAGAGCGACGACCATGGCCACAATGCGTCCGACGGTGGTCGAGACCGCAGCGCCCATTGTGCCCAGCTCCGGGATCGGTCCCCAGCCGAAGATCAGGACCGGGTTTAATCCGACGCCGAACAGCGCGGCCAGCACCATGATCGCGGCCGACGTGGCCCCGTCGCCATGGGCGCGGAAAACCGCGTTGGCGATCATCATCACGACAAGAAACGGGAAGGAGAGCGCCCAGATGGGCACGTATTGCGAAATCTCTTTCATGACCTCCTCGGACGCGCCCATCGCGCCGAACAGGTACGGGTAGGACACAAAGACGAGCACCGCAGTCAGCGACGACAAGGCCAGCCCCAGCCCGATCGCATGGATCCCAAGGCGGCGGGTGTCGTCGTCGGCATCGCCGCGGCCGACGCTCTGCGACAACGTGGCGTTGGCGCCTGCGGACAGGCCAATGGAGAGCGACGTCACCGCCGTCGTCACCGGATAGATGAAGCCCACAGCCGCCAGGGCCGTCGCGCTGAGCTGGCCCAGGAAATACGCATCCGCCAGACCCACGCTGAGCACCGCGAAGATGCCAAGGCTCATCGGGGCGGACATGGCCGCGAGCGCACGCCAAACAGGCCCCTCGGTGAGGTCGCGTTTCTTTGCAGTCGCCATGGGGGGTCTCCTTGTCCTAACTGGGATAACGCCGCGCTGACAGGGTTGGTTCCCGATATCTGCCCGGCAAGAGGCGAGGTTTCTCATAGGCGGCACGGTATGCGGCGGCACACTGATAAACCCATGAATTTATGTGGATTTTACGTTTCCTTAGCGCTTTTGGGGCCCTATGTGATAGGACATGGCCGCAAGGCGCCTTTGAAGAGTTGTTCGTCATGGAAGATCACCCGCTGCGATATACGCTGGCCAACGAGCTGCACGCGCGCCCTTTCCCCACGCTGGAAGCCCCCTGTGGCGCGATCTACCTCGCGATCAAGCGGGCCGAGGACGCCGCGGGCCGCGACCGGGAGGCCGACCGGCTTCACCTGACCCAACTGCTCGACCGCCACGGCGCGCCCCATCCGCAGCCGGGCGCGACCCATTGGTTCGGCGAGCTTGGCAAATATAAGCTCAAATGGGAGCAGCATACCGAGTTCGTGACCTACACGCTGTTCAAACCCTTCGTCGAGGATCGCCCGTTTGACGCCAAGGCCTTTGATGCCTTCCCGCCGGGCTGGCTTGCGGATGCGCCGGGCGCAAGGATCACCTCCGCGCTGATCCGGGTCGAGAACGAGACCCCCAAGCCGCGCATCAAGGAGCTGATCGAAGAGTGGTTCGTGCCGGAAAGCCTTGCCGTGTCCACGGTGCTTGATGGGGCTGCGACCATCGCGGGCGACTTCCGCATCGATGCGGGCGGGCATATGCGGTTCGCGGTCTTCGCGCAGGATACAACCGGCGAGCGGCGGGTGGGCCGCATCGTGCAGCGGCTCTGCGAGATCGAGACCTACAAAAGCATGTCGATGTTGGGCCTCGCGCGGGCACGCGAGATGGGGCCGCGTATGGGTGAGCTGGATCAGACCCTGACGGGGCTGATGTCGAACATGACGGGCAAGGGGGCCGCCGCCGAAGATACGCTGGCAGCGCTGCTTGCGACCTCCGCGGAGCTGGAGAACCTGCTGGCGCAGTCCTCGTTCCGCTTTGGCGCCACGGGGGCCTATGAGGCCATCGTCAACCAGCGCATCGACGTGCTGCGCGAGGAGCGGTTCAACGGCCGCCAGACCTTCGGCGAGTTCATGATGCGCCGGTTCGATCCCGCGATGCGCACCGTCAAGGCGTCCGAGCGGCGGCTGCAGACCATGGCCGAGCGGGCGATCCGCGCGGGCGATCTATTGCGGACACGGGTCGATGTGGAACGCTCCGCCCAGAACCAGACCCTGCTGGAAAGCATGGATCAACGCGCGGCCCTGCAGCTGCGTCTTCAAAAGACGGTCGAGGGATTGTCGGTCGTCGCAATCAGCTACTACGCGGTCAATCTGGTGCTCTATATGGTCGGCCCGTTCGGCGACACGATGGGGCTGACCAAGCTGGTGACGACGGCCCTCGTGACCCCACTGGTCATTCTGCTTGTGTGGTGGATGGTGCGCCGTATCCGCAAGAAGATGGAGTAATCGCGGGCGCCTAGCGCCGCGCAATCGTGTCGTAGTGCAGCCCGTAGGGCGAGCCGTAGCCGCTCAGCCGCAGGTTCTGGCCTGGGCGCAGAGTCTCCCACAGGCCTTCCGGCACGTTGCAGATCATGTGCACTTCGCCCGATCCGGCTTGCGTGACATGGGCCTGCCGGTCGCAACCATGGGCGCTGAGCCGCGTGCCGCGCTCCGCAACCTCGACGGTGATCGTGCGCTCGGGGCCTTGCACTGCCAGCGCGTGCAATGCCGGCGCGGCGCTCATCAGGAAGGCGGGCAACAGCAGGCTGACCGCGGTCGTGGCGCAGACCATGACGCCCGTGCGCGTGACCCAGCTGCGGCGCGGCATGAACCGCAGGGGCGGGCCGGCGATCACGGCCAACACGCCAGCACCCACGGCGCCCGCAATGATCAGGTTCACCGATTGCGCGCTGACAAGCGCCACATACGCCGGGTCGGGAACGAACCGCGCGAAACTCATCACATAGCCGATGCCCGCCAGCAGTGTGATCGCGTAAAGCCAAAGCAGCGGGCGGATCAGGCGACCCATGGGGCCGTCAGGGATCTGCTCCTTGCCGACGTCGATGGCGCGGACCTTCTCGATGTAATCGGTCGTCTCGGAAGGGGCATAGGACGCCGCGCGGAACGGCCGAAACGCCATCCCCGGCACCAAAAACGCCAGTGCGAACAGCGCCGCAACCGCGGTAAGCCCCCACATCATCTGCTCGGGCGGCACGCTGCTCAGGATCGGCACCATCCGGTAGGATTCGAACAAGATGAACATCATTGCGGCCAGCGCCAGCCAGGCGGCGGCCAAGAGCATGAACAGCACACGGCGGCCCAGCGGCGCAAAGAATTGCAGCGCGCGATCATGGGTGCGCGGCATCAGGAAAATCATCGTCATCAGGAACGAGAACGCCGCCGCGCCGCCGACGATGGCAAGCTTCTCCATCTCGCCAATCGTGAACCAGGTCACCGCCAGAACCGCCAGCGCATAAGTCAGCACAAGGCCAACCAGCCCGGTCACGAAAGCCGCGACATCACTGAGCAAAAGATCAATCTTCATAGCCCGTCCTCACACATACCGATGCGAAGATAGGGCCAAAATTTGGCATTATTGTGGCGTATCTACCGCCCGCGGATCCGGGGATCGAGCGCGTCGCGCAGCCCGTCGCCCATGTAATTGACCGCGAGGACCGTCAGCGAGATCAGCGTGCCCGGCCAGACGACCCGCTCGGGGTAGCTCACCATGCGGTCAACGCTGTCGTTCAGGAGCCGCCCCCAAGTGGGGAAGTCGGGCGGGAAGCCGAAGCCCAGGAAGCTCAGCGCACTTTCCGTGATGATCGCGGTGGCGATGCCCAGCGTGGCCGAGACCATGATGGGCGAGAGCACGTTGGGCAGGATATGCCGCGTGACCATGCGCCGGTTCGGTGTCCCGATGGAGCGGGCGGCGAGCACGAACTCGCGTTCCTTCAGCCCCAGCACATCGCCGCGCACGATCCGTGCGGTCTGCATCCAGGACGTCACGCCGATCAGCACCACGATCAGCACGAAAATGCCGCCCTCGACGCCGAAGGCCGCCGACAGGGGCTCGCGGAACAAAAGCGAGGCCACCAGGATCAGCGGCAGCAGGGGCAGGGCCAGGAACAGGTCCGTGGCGATCATCAGCGGGCGGTCGAGCTTCTTGAAGTAGCCCGCCAGCACGCCCACCAGCGTGCCGATCAGAATGGAGAGGATCATCGCCGTGAGGCCCACCGCGATGGAGACGCGCCCGCCATACATCAGCCGCGCCAGATTATCGCGCGCCAGATTGTCGGTGCCAAGCGGGTTGGCCCAGCTGACCCGGGCGCCGCTGTCCCACAGCGCGGTGTAGATTGGGCGCGCGTCGCGGGTCTTGATCATTTCGACCACTGGCGGGATGTCGGTGGGGCTCGCCGTCCAGATCAGCGGGCCGATATAGACGCCCAGCACGATGAAGACGAAGACCACCAGCCCGACCATCGCGCCCGTGTGGGTCTTGAACTGGTCCCAGACGTCCCACCACTGATTGCGGGCGCTCTCTGCGTGGGTCACATCAGTCATAGCGAATCCTCGGGTCCAGCACGCCGTAAAGTACGTCGGCGATCAGGTTGAACAGCACGATCAGCACCGCGAATATGAAGGTCAGCGTCTGCACCATCGGCAGGTCATTGGCCTGAATGGCGGTGATCAGCAGTTGCCCGATGCCGTTCACCTTGAACACCTGCTCGGTGATGATCGCGCCGCCGAAGATCGACGGGATGCCAAGGGCAATCACCGTGACGACCGGGATCATCGAGTTGCGCAGTACATGGACCAGCACCACGCCGCGCTCTCGGATGCCCTTGGCCCGCGCGGTGCGCACATAGTCCTGATTGAGATTGTCGAGCATCGAGGCCCGCATGAAGCGCGAGATCTGGCTGGTGATCTGCAGCGCCAGCACCATGACTGGCAGGAACATCTGGTTAATCTGTTTCTTCAAGCTGGCCCAGTCATCGACCACCAGCGTCGTGTCATAGATGGATGGGAACCAGCCAAGGCCCACCGAGAAGATCACGATCACCAACACGCCAGAGAAGAAGGGCGGCACCGAGAAGCCGATCATCGTGACCAGCGTGCCCGCGTTGTCGAACCACGAATACTGCTTGTAGGCCGAGATGATGCCAATGGGCAGCGCGATCAGGATGCCCACCAGATATGCCACGCCCACGACCCACAGGGTCTGGGGGATCCGCTGGGCCACGATGTCCATCACCGGCGAGCGGGTCTGCCAGGAGATCACCCGCAGCTCGCCTTCGGCAAATGTGGTGCCGAACCAGATATCCATCAGGTTCAACGGCTCGATCCAGAAGAACTGCCGCAGCCATTTGAGGTATTGTACGTGGATCGGCTCGCCAAGGCCCAGGGCCTGGCGCATCTGCTCTTTCACCGCGGGCGGCACCGTCAGCGGCACCTGCGCCATCGGATCGCCCGGCGCGAGCTGGAGCAGCATGAAGATCACCAAGGAGATGAACAAAAGCGTCGGGACCGCGAGGATCAACCGTCTGATGGTGAAGGTGAACATGTGGATGGACGCCTTGGTTCAGCTCGTTGCCGGGAAGGGGGTAGGATGGGTGAAATCACCCATCCTACGGGGTTTCTTACTCGCCGATGCGGTACCAGTCGGCGACATTCCAAAGCTCGGAATCCCACACGTTCAGGATCACGCCGCCCAGGCTGTTGGCATGGGCCGACAGACGACCGCGGTGCACCAGCGGGATCATGCCGCCGTTCTGCACATACATGTCGTTGAGCTTCTTGCCGATCTCGGCGCGGGCTTCCAGACCGGCGGTCTGGGTCAGCTCGGCATGCAGAGCGTCATACTCTTCCATGCAGAAACGCGAGATGTTCTCACCCTGCCACTGCGAGGCGGGCGAGGGGGCCTTGTCGCACAGACCGTTGGCCAGATAGGACTGCGGGTCGGTGCCGTTGAAGGTGTTGGCGTACATCTCCACGTCGGCGTAGAACTTCTGGAACGTGTCCGGGCTGCCCGGGTCACCGCCGAAGAAGACCGAGGCGGAGAGGTTGCGAAGCTCGGCCTCAATGCCGATCTCCGACCACCACTGCTTGATCAGCGCCTGGAAGTCCTGACGCACCGCGTTGGTGGAGGTCTGGTAGAGGATCTTCATCGGCACGCCGTTCACCTCGCGGATGCCGTCACCATCGGTGTCGGTGAAGCCAGCCTCGTCCAGCAGCGCGTTCGCGCCAGCGATGTCCTGCGTGTCGCAGGTCATGGAGGTCGAGTTGAACGCCTCGGGCGCAGGCACCCAGTTGCAGGTGACCTTACCGGCCTGGCCGTAGCCCACTTCGACCAGCAGCGGGCGGTCGATGGCCATGGACATGGCTTTGTAGACCGCGGGCTCACCCAGGAACGGGTGCGGGCGGATGACGGAGCGCTCATCGGGGCCAAGCGCCGGGTCAGGGTTGGTCTGGTTGAGCATGATGCGCTCGACCAGCGGGCCGAAGCCTGCGACCGGGGTGCCTTTGCCGCCCTGTTCCATCTGCGCGATGACATCGGGGGCCAGCTGCAGGTTCCAGGCGTAGTCGAACTCGCCCGTCTCCATCACGGCGCGGCCTGCGGCCGTCGCGTCGCCGCCACCCTTGAAGGTCACGGAGGCGAAGGCGGGCTTGCCTTCGTGGCGGAAGTTCTCGTTGGCTTCCATCGTGATCACGTCATTTGGCTTGAACTCAACGACTTTGAACGGGCCGGTGCCGATCGGATTGAAGTTCTCTTCCGTGCACTCGGGCGCGCGGGCGCCGGTGCAATCCGCGAACTGCGCGGCCTGGATGATCGGGCTCTCGCCGCCCACAAACGGGCCGTAGGGGTTCGGCGTCGGCTTGTCGAAGGTCACCACCACGGTGGTCGCATCCGGCGTCTCGACATTGGTGACGCCTTCGAACTTGGTCACCTGACCGCAGCCGCCCTCGGGGTCCATGCAGTACTCGGCGGTGAACTTGACGTCAGCCGAGGTGAAGTCCGTGCCATCCGACCACTTGATGCCGGGGGTGATCTTCCAGGTGATCTGGGTCAGGTCCTCGGACACGCCACCATTGTCGACGGTGGGGATTTCTTCCACGAGCCAGGGCACCAGCTCGCCTTTTTCGTTGTAGCGAGCCAGTGGCTCGATGATCATCGAGGCGCTCTCGACGTCCTTGGTGCCGCCCGACAGGAACGGGTTCAGGATCGACGGCGCTTGCCAATAGATGATCGAGACATTGCCGTCGCGGCCGCGCTCGCCCTCGTGGCCGTCGGCATAGGCCATCGGCACGAACGCCAGCGACGCGGCAGCGCCCAGCAGAACTGTTTTGAGTTGCATTGATTTCTCTCCTTGTTGGATGCTCATGTGGCCTCGCTCGGCGCCTTGGCAGCGCTCTCGGGCTTTTGGTCCAGCAGGTGGCAGGCGGCAAAGCGACCTGGGGTAACCTCCTGAAATTCTGGCTCTATCTGGCGGCAGATGTCGATCACCTGCGGGCAGCGGGTGCAGAAGTTGCACCCTTGGGGCGGGTTGGACGGCGACGGCACGTCGCCTGTCAGGATCACCCGCTCGGTGGTGCTTTCCCGGCTCGGGTCCGGCTCCGGCACGGCGCTGAGCAGCGCTTGGGTATAGGGGTGCAGCGGGCGATCATAGAGATCGTCGCGCGGGGCGATCTCGACGATGCGGCCCAGATACATCACCGCCACGCGGTCGGCGATATGGCGCACCATCGACAGGTCGTGGGAGATGAAGAGGTATGTCAGACCCATCGTCTCCTGCAGCTCTTCGAGCAGGTTGACCACCTGGGCCTGAATGGACACGTCCAGCGCCGCAATCGGCTCGTCACAGACGATGAATTTGGGGCTCAAGGCCAGCGCGCGGGCGATCCCGATGCGCTGCCGCTGCCCGCCGGAGAATTCGTGCGGGTAGCGCTTGGCGAAGTTGCGGTTCAGCCCGACACGGTCCATCAGCCCGCCCACCGCGTCGTCAAGCTCGCGGCTCGACATCTTGCGGTGCTCCAGCAGGGGCTCGGCGATGATGTCGCCCACGGTCATGCGCGGGTTCAGCGACGCCTGCGGGTCTTGGAAGATCATCTGCATCTGCGTGCGCATCTGGCGCAGCTCTTCGGGGGGCGCATGGGCGATGTCGCGCCCGCCGATGGTCACCGTGCCATCAGTCACCTCGTAGAGCCGCAGGACCGAGCGGCCCACGGTGGACTTGCCACAGCCGCTTTCGCCCACCAACCCAAGCGTCTCGCCCTCGAACACATCAAAGGAGATGCCATCGACCGCCTTCACCTCGCCCACCCGGCGGCGCATCAGCCCGCCGAAGATGGGGAAATGCATCTTCAGGTTCTCGACCCGGACCAGCGGCTGTTTTTGCTCATCAAGCGCCACGGGGCCCTCCGGTCTGGAAATCATAAAAGCAGGCGGCGTCGTGGTCGGGGCCCGCGGGAAGCCGCTTGGGGTTCTCACGGTCGCAGCGATCAAACCGGAAGGCGCAGCGGTCGCGGAACGGGCAGGCGGTGGGCACCGCGCCGAGGATCGGCGGCTGGCCCTGGATCACGTTCAGCTTGTCGGGCCGCGCGCCGCGCACGGTCGGGATCGTCTCGAGCAAGGCGCGGGTATAGGGGTGCTGCGGGTTGCCGAACAGCTCGCGCACCGGGGCCTGTTCGACCACCTGTCCGCCATACATCACCATCACCCGGTCCGCGATGCCCGCGATGACGCCCAGATCGTGCGTGATCCAAATGATCGCCATGCCAAGCTTCTCGCGCAGGTCTTTGACCAGCTCCAGGATCTGCGCCTGAATGGTCACATCCAGCGCTGTGGTCGGCTCGTCCGCGATCAGCACTTTGGGGTCGCAGGCCAGCGCAATGGCGATCATCACCCGCTGCCGCATCCCGCCTGAGAACTGGTGCGGATAGTCCTTCAGCCGTCGCGCGGCGTCGGGGATGCCGACAAGCTCCAGCAGCTCAATCGCGCGGGCGCGGGCCGCCGATTTGCTCATTCCCATATGCTTGCGCAGGGGCTCCATGATCTGGAAGCCCACGTTGAAGACCGGGTTGAGCGAGGTCATAGGGTCTTGAAAGACAAAGCCAATCCGCCCGCCGCGCACCTTGCGCAAGGTCTCGGTGTCGGTCTTCAGCAGGTCATTGCCCTCGAACATCACGGTGCCGCCGCGCACATCCGCAGGGGGCGAGGGCAGAAGGCCGATCAGCGACATCATCGTCACCGATTTGCCGGAGCCGCTTTCGCCCACGACGCCTAAAAGCTCGCCCGGTTTGACATGGAAGGTGACGTCGTTGACGGCGTGAACTTCGCCGCCGCGCGTCTTGAATACCGTCTGAAGGCCCTGCACATCAAGCACAGGCTCTTGGACTGGCGCGGGCCCGTCAGGCATTCAGTTCCCCCTGTTGGCCGCCGCACTCCCCGGTGGGCCGCTTCGTCGTTAAGCCCTGAGGTTAACACCAGTTTCCCGTCTGGCAACGGTTTTTCTGGGCCGTTTACGTTACGGATTGATCAATTGGTCAATTCTTGTGCATGGCCCTTGACGCCCGCCCCGCGCCCCCTCACGGTTCCGCGTGTAATCAGCCGGAGAACCGCCCATGGACGCCCGCGCCATCCTCGACAAACTGGTCTCCTTTCCGACCGTCAGCTCGTCCAGCAACCTCGACCTGATCGACTGGGTCGAGGACTATCTCGACGGCCATGGCGTGCGCGCCACCCGGGTTTATAATGACGACGGCACCAAGGCCTCGCTCTATGCCAATGTCGGGCCAGAGGTTGACGGGGGCGTCGTGCTGTCCGGCCATACGGATGTAGTCCCTATCGAGGGCCAGGCGTGGGACACCGACCCGTTCACCGTGGTCGAGAGGGATGGCAAGCTTTTCGGGCGCGGCACCTGCGACATGAAAGGCTTTGATGCGCTGGCGCTCGCCGCCGTGCCGCGCGCGCTGGAGCGCGGGGTGAAACGCCCGCTCCAGATCGCGCTCAGCTACGACGAGGAAGTGGGCTGCCTTGGCGCTCCGCCAATGATCGCCCAGATGCGCCAGCACCTGCCCGCCGCCGCGGCGGTCGTCGTGGGCGAGCCGTCGATGATGAAGGCCGTCTCCGGCCACAAGGGCGGCTTTGGCTGGATGATCCACATCCACGGGTTCGAGGTGCACTCGTCCCTTATGCACACCGGCGTCAACGCCATCATGGAAGGCGCGCGGCTGATCCAGTGGGCCAATGACCTCAATGACGAGATTCGCGCCCGCACCCCGACCGAGATCGCAGCACAGTTCGACCCGCCCTTCACCACCGCTCATACCGGCGTGATCGCCGGTGGCACGGCCCATAATATCACGGCCAAGGATTGCACATTCGGCATCGACTTCCGGCTGGTGCCCGGCGACGACATTGCCCAGTATCGCGACCGCCTGATGGCCAAGGTGGCCGAGGTCGAGGCCGCCATGCAGGCGGTCGTGTCAGAGACCCGCATCGAGATCGCGCAACGCTTCCACGTTCCGCCGCTCCAGCCCGAGCAAGACGGCGCAGCCGAGCGCCTCGTGCGCCAGATCACCGGCGATAACGGCACTCATGTGGTCAGCTACGGCACCGAGGCCGGGCAGTTCCAAGAGAAGGACTACTCCGCCATCATCTGCGGCCCCGGCGACATCGCCCAAGCGCATCAGCCCAACGAGTTCTTGGCGGTCAGCCAGCTCAAAGCGGGCGAGGATTTCATCGAGAAGCTCGTGGATCATCTCGCCACCTGACCACTGCCCCGCCTTGGCGCACCTTCGCAACCAATTCCGCGCGACCGGCGTTAGGCCGGTAATCAGATCGGAAAAGGATGCGCCAGCGTGGGACAAGACACTGCCCGAGACGAGGACTTGCAGACGGAAACCGACCGCCCGTTCCTGTTGATGTTTCTCGCCACCGTTGGCGCCTTGGGCTGCGTGGCCCTGTTCGTCTCCACCGCGATCGGGCCGTATTTCGTCCCCAATTACGACTGGGTGTCCGACACGATTTCCGATCTCGCCGCGGGTGAGGGCAAGCTGATCATGGATTACGGGCTCTACGGCTTTGCGGCAGGCTTGCTGGCCGTCGCTCTCGCCGCCTCTCATGGGCATATGGGCGGTGCGGGATGGTCCGTCGGCCTGATCAGCATCGCGATCCTCGCCGCACTCGTGACCGTTATCGGCGCGCGCAACGAATATGGCGATGGCGACAACGAGGGCACGGTGATCCATATCTATCTGGTCTACGGGCTGGGCGTCTTTTTCCTCGTGGCGCCCTTGGCCATGGCGGGCGGCGCGGGGCGGCACGGCACATGGGCCAAATACGCCTGCTACGTCCTGGCGGGGCTGTGGGCGCTCTCGTCGCCCGTGTTCTTCTTTCTGCCGACCTCGATTGACGGGCTGTACGAACGCCTGCTCGGGGTGATCTCGTGCCTGTTCATTTTGCTGATGTCCTACATCCTGTTCTGCCGCGGCTGGGCCTCCTACAAGAAGACCAGCCAGTGATCGTGCTGGATCTTCTCGCCCGGGTGGCGATTTCCATCGTCGTGATCGTGGCGTTGGTGCGACTCAACGGGCTACGGTCGTTCTCCAAGATGGCCGGGTTCGACTTTGCCCTGACCGTGGCGATCGGCTCGATCCTGGCCTTCATCATGACGTCGACCTCGACCCCGATCTGGCTTGGCCCTGTGGCGTTGGTCTTTCTCTTTTCTCTGCGCCACGCCCTCGCCCGGATGCGCCTGTGGCTGCCTTTCGGCGAAAGCCTGGACAATGCGCCGGTGTTTCTGATGTACGAGGGCAAGGTGCTGGAGGAGAACCTTGCCTCCGAGCGCGTCACCCGGGCGGAACTGACGGCCAAGCTGCGCGAGGCCAACGCGCTGGAGCTGTCGCGGGTGCGCGCGGTGGTGCTTGAGACAACGGGCGATGTGTCGGTTCTGCACGGCGACGCCATAGATGAAGCGATCCTCGACGGGGTGTCCTGGGGCAAGGCCAAGCAACCCGCTTGAGCCCCGCGCCCGATGCGCTACTGTCTGAACGAACGTTCAGAAAAGGACCGCCCCCATGCCCGTCAAGAACCGCTTTGCCGAACTGCTGCCCGAGATCACCGCCTGGCGCCGTGATATCCATGAGAACCCCGAGATCCTGTTCGACACCCACCGCACCTCCGCCCTTGTGGCCGACAAGCTGCGCGCCTTTGGCTGCGATGAGGTGGTCGAGGGGATTGGCCGCACCGGCGTCGTCGGCGTGATCCGCGGCAAGACGAACACCTCCGGCAAGACCATCGGTCTGCGCGCGGACATGGACGCGCTGCCGATCCTGGAGGCGACGGGGCTCGACTACGCCTCCAAGACCCCCGGCGCGATGCATGCCTGCGGCCATGACGGCCACACGGCGATGCTGCTGGGGGCGGCGAAATACCTATCCGAGACGCGTAATTTCGACGGCGTCGTGGTGGTGATTTTTCAGCCGGCGGAAGAGGGCGGCGGCGGCGGGCGCGAGATGTGCGAAGACGGCATGATGGACCGCTGGTCCATCGACGAGGTCTACGGCATGCACAACTGGCCCGGCAAACCTGTGGGCAGTTTCGCGATCCGCCCCGGAGCGTTCTTTGCGGCCACCGACACGTTCGAGATCACCGTCAAAGGCAAGGGTGGCCACGCCGCCAAGCCGCAGGAGACCATTGATACGACTGTCATGGCCTCCCATCTGGTGCTGGCGCTGCAGACGATCGCGTCGCGCAACGCGGACCCGGTGCAGCAGATCGTGGTCTCCGTGACCTCGTTTGAGACGGAAAGCAAAGCCTTCAATGTCATCCCCGAGACGGTCACCGTCAAAGGCACCGTGCGCACCATGTCCACCGAGATGCGCGAGCTGGCCGCCAAGCGCCTGCCCGAGATCGCGCAGGGCGTCGCCGCCATTTTCGGCGGAACGATGGATGTGAACTACATGAAGGGCTACCCGGTCATGGTGAACCACGAGGCGCAGACCGAGTTTGCAGCCGAGGTCGCGCGCAGCGTCTCCGGCGATTGCGAGGACGCGCCGCTGGTGATGGGCGGCGAGGATTTCGCCTTCATGCTCGAAGAACGCCCCGGCGCTTACATTCTGGTCGGCAATGGCGACACCGCCGCCGTGCACCACCCGGAATACAACTTCAACGACGAAGCGATCCCCGCGGGCTGCTCCTGGTGGGCCGAGATCGTCGAGCAGCGCCTGAAAGCGGCGTGATCTAAAGGAGCGCCTTCGGCGCGCATGATTTATGTGCGAGATTTGAGGGGGATGCCCCCCTCAGCCTCGCGGGCCAACACCCCCAGAAGTTCAAGGGTACAGCTGGGCGAGCGACCGCAGGCGCAATGCCGCCGCGCGACCTCGTGCGACCGCGCGCGCATTTTCTGCGCGGACCTTAAGGGAAACTTCACAGCTACTCCCTATGCCTGCCGGGCGAAGAGATGCAGTTGAGGAGACGCCGCGTGCATATTTCCCCCAAGGCCCGCACCGTGATGGTGGTCGATGACGAACGTGTGGATCAGGTGCTCTACGAGCGCGTGTTGCGGAAGGCGGGTCTGTGCAAGAACGTGATCGGGTTCCTGTCGCCCAATGACGCGCTGGACTACCTTTGCGAGGAGGCGCGCCCGAAGATCGATGTGATCTTGCTGGATGTGAACATGCCGGAACGGTCCGGCTTCGACTTCCTCGAACAGGCGATGGCCGAACACGGCGAAGAGCTTGCTGATACGGTGGTGCTCATGGTGTCTTCGGTGCAATGCCCGCAAAACAAGAAGCGCGCGGAAGAGATCGGCGCGGTCAAGAAGTTCCTGCCCAAGCCGCTGACTGCAAACCAGGTGCAGGGCTTGAATATGCTTCTGATGGCGAAGGATCAAGGCCAGAGGCCGATCTCAGGCCAGATGCTGCATTAGTCTGTAATGAAAGCAGGCGGAGGGACTGATCACACACCGTCCATCCCGAGCGGAGAGCCCTTACCGTTCGGTGATGGCTACCGCGCTTGGGTTCAACCGCCGGTGTGGCTCATGTGGCGTGACATCTGCCCGCCAAGTTCCTGCCGGGAATAGTCGAAATCATGGCCCTTCGGCTTCAGCCCGATGGCCGCCCGGATCGCCTCTTCCAAAGGCGCGTCGCCCTCGGACGCGCGCAGCGGCGCGCGCAGGTCTGATTTGCCCTCCTGCCCAAGGCAGGTGTAGATCTCGCCCGTGCACGTGATCCGCACCCGGTTGCAGCTTTCACAGAAATTGTGGGTCAGGGGGGTGATCAGCCCGATCTTCTGCCCGGTCTCCTCCAGCCGCATGTAGCGCGCGGGCCCGCCCGTGCGCTCCGACAGGTCGGTCAGGGTGAACTGTTCGGCGAGCGTCGCGCGCAGGTCCTTCAGCGACCAGTACTGCCCGATGCGGTTTTCGTTGCCGATATCACCCATCGGCATGACCTCGATAAAGGTCAGATCCATACCCAGCTCGGCGCACCAGGCGGCGAGATCGAACAGCTCGTCCTCGTTGAAGCCTTTCAGCGCCACGGCATTGATCTTCACCCGCAGCCCTGCGCGCAGGGCGGCGTCCACCCCGCGCAGCACCTGGGGCAGGCGGCCCCAGCGGGTCACCTCGGCGAATTTCGCTTCGTCGAGCGTATCGAGCGAGATATTCACCCGCCGCACCCCCGCCGCATAAAGCGCATCGGCGTATTTCTCCAGCTGCGAGCCGTTGGTGGTCAATGTCAGCTCGCGCAGCGCACCGCTTTCCAGATGTCGCGCCATGCCTTCGAAAAACGTCATGATTCCGCGCCGCACCAAAGGCTCGCCGCCGGTGATGCGCAGCTTTTCGACCCCCATCCGGATGAAGGCCGAACACATCCGGTCAAGCTCCTCGAGCGTCAGCAATTCCTTCTTCGGAAGAAATTGCATGTTCTCGGACATGCAATAGACGCAGCGAAAATCGCACCGGTCGGTGACGGAAAGGCGCAAATAGGTGATCGCGCGCTGGAACGGGTCAATCAAAGGAGCAGACATAGCGAAACGTTAATGCGGGCGAGAGGTTGCCACAACCCTTGTAAGGCCGTTGCTGACGGGAGTTTTACCAATTAATCTTTTTGCCATGAGACCGATCCTGATACCGCTCGCCCTGACCCTGTCGCTCGCCGCCTGCGGGGGACAGTTTCCCAACCCGTTCAAAAAGCCCGACGCTCCGGCGGAGGCGGCGCCCGACACAGGCGCCCCGCTTGACGCGATCGGCACGACCGACGTGGCCGCAACCCCTGCGCCGCGCCCGGTTGAAATCGGGTCAGAGGGCCAAAGTGCAGCCTCGCTCGACACCACGACGGCGGCCGAAAAGGCACAAGCGACCGCAGCCCCGGCCGGGGCGGCCACGCTCGGCACGACTGTCGCGAGCCTCGGCGACGTGACCCAGCCGGGCTTCTGGCTGCGCACGCCACTGGTCGATGCAGAGGTCGAAGGCACGATCGAGACCGAAGGCGGCGCGGTTGTCGCGGTTACGCTGATCCCGCTCGACGGCCCGCCCACCGCGGGCAGCCAAATCTCGCTGTCTGCAATGCGGGCACTTGATCTGGGCCTGACGGACCTGCCGACCCTGACGGTCGCGCGCAGCTAGAGTTTGCGCGCGGCCTCGCGCCGTGCGAAGGGCTTCATCCGCGCGCCATGGGCGTCCAGAAACGCCACGACCCGCGGCGCGTCATGCTTGGACAGCTCCCGCAGCCACCACGCGATGGCCTTTTGGATGAACCATTCGTGATCGTTGACATAGCCCGCCGCCCAGCCCAGAACCCGGTCCCGGATCGCCTCGTCCGCGGGTTTCGGGTTGTTTTGCTTCGTCCAGGGCAGGGTGATCACCAACGCCGCACGGCGGGTCCACATGTGATCGGACTGCGTCCACGCCTCGACCTCGTCCACGCGGTCGGGCACCCAGACCAGCCGTTTTTGCCCCGCCATGCAGGCGTGATCCGCGATGGCCCAGGCGTCGAATTCCGGCACCCAGGTCTTGATCAGCTCCCACGCGGGTCCGTCATCGGGCCGCAGCCGCGCCTGCGTCAACAGCTTCGCCGCGCAGACCCGTGCCTCGTGAGTGTCACTGCGCCACAGCCCGTCGGCCAGCGCAACGCGCGCCGCCAGATCATCGCCGCGCCACGCCTTGGCCAAGGCGTCGAGCACCGGGTTTGCAATGCCGAGATAGCGCCGCTCGACCTTGTGATAGGCGGCCATGTCCGCCGCCTTGGCCGGATCGCCCAGCCCTTCGAGATGAGCAAGCGCCGCCTCCGGCGTCATTCCACCGTGACCGATTTCGCCAGATTGCGCGGCTGATCGACATCGGTGCCCTTGGCCACCGCCGTATGGTAGGCCAGCAATTGCGCGGGCACGGCGTAGAGGATCGGGGCCAGGAACGGGTCGATATCGGGCATGATGATCGTCTGCCAGACGCCATCGCCGGCCTCCGCGGCGCCGGCTGCGTCGGTGATCAGCACCACCTTGCCGCCGCGCGCCATGACCTCCTGCATGTTGGAGACGGTCTTGTCGAACAGCTCGTCCGTGGGCGCCATGACGACCACGGGGACCTCTTTGTCGATCAGTGCGATGGGCCCGTGTTTCAGCTCTCCCGAGGCGTAGCCTTCGGCGTGTATGTAGCTGATTTCCTTGAGTTTCAGCGCACCTTCCATGGCCAGCGGATACATCGGTCCGCGCCCCAGGAACAGCACGTCCTGGGCAGGCGCGATCAGCTGCGCGACCCGCTCGATCGCGCCTTCGAGGGCGAGCGACTGGTTCACGATGCCTGGCAGCAAGGACAGCTTCTGTAGCCGCGCGACCATTTCAGCGTCGTCCAGGTGACCCCTTTGATGCCCCGCCTTCAACGCCAGTGCGGCCAGGGCCAAAAGCTGGCAGGTGAACGCCTTGGTGGACGCCACGCCCACCTCGACCCCCGCCATGATCGGCAAGGCCAGATCGCTTTCCCGCGCGATCGAGCTTTCCGGCACGTTCACCACCGACAAGATCTTCGCGGCCCGTTCCTTGGCATAGCGCAGGGCCGCGAGCGTGTCCGCCGTCTCGCCCGATTGCGAGACGAACAGCGCGTAGGATTTGTCCGAGATCACCGGCTTGCGGTAGCGATATTCGGAGGCGATATCGACCTCGACCGGCAGCTGCGCCAGCTGCTCGAACCAGTATTTGGCGACTTGGCAGGCGATGAAGGCCGTGCCGCAGGCGACCATGGTGATCCGGTCGCAGGCGGTGAAATCCAGCTCGCCGGAGGGCAGGGTGATGCTCTTGCCGTCGGCTCCGCGATAGGCCTTGAACGCGTCGGCCAGCACCACGGGCTGCTCGGCGATTTCCTTGGCCATGAAGTGCTTGTGCCCGGCCTTCTCGATCCGGGTGTCATCCATCGACAGGACCTTCATCGGGCGGCTGACCTGCCGCCCGGTCTCGTCGAAGATCTCCAGCGAATTGCGGGTCAGGACCGCGCGGTCGCCTTCATCGAGATAGGTGATCCGGTTGGTCATCGGCGCCAACGCAATCGCGTCAGAGCCCACATACATCTCGCCATCGCCATGGCCGACCGCGAGGGGAGACCCCTTGCGCGCCGCGACCATCAGATCGTCCTCACCCTTGAACAGGAACGCCAGCGCAAAGGCCCCATCAAGCCGCGCCAGCGTCTTCTCCGCCGCCTCGCGCGGGCTTGCGCCATTATCAAGGAAGCGCTGCGCGAGCATCGCCACCGTTTCCGTGTCGGTTTCCGTTTCGGCGGTGTAGCCATCTACATCAAGTTCGGTGCGCAACTCTTTGAAATTTTCTATAATTCCGTTGTGCACCACCGCAACCGCGTCACGCTGGTGCGGGTGCGCGTTGGTCACGCTGGGCGCGCCATGGGTGGCCCAACGGGTGTGGCCGATGCCGGATTTGCCAGCCAGCGGCTCATGTACCAGAAGGTCGCTCAGGTTCACCAGCTTGCCGACCGCCCGTCGACGGTCCAACGCGCCCTCGTTGACGGTCGCGATCCCGGCGCTGTCATAGCCGCGATACTCCAGCCGCTTCAGCGCCTCGACGATGATGGGCGACACCTCATGGGTACCCAGAACTCCAACAATTCCACACATTTACGCGTCCTTTTTCATCTTCTTGGCGCGCAGCATCGCCATCAGTTTGCGCGCGAATCCCGCCTTGTTGATTTGCCGCGGTCGGGACAGGGCCAGATCACCGTCCGGCACGTCGTCGGTCACCACGGTGCCCGAGCCGGTCATCGCCTCCGCGCCGACCTCAACCGGGGCGACCAGCAGGGTGTTTGAGCCGATGAAGGCGCCCGCGCCGATCTTTGTGCGGTGCTTGAACACGCCGTCATAGTTGCAGGTGATCGTGCCCGCGCCCACATTCGCACCCGCGCCGACCGACGCGTCGCCCACGTAAGACAAGTGGTTGACCTTGGCGCCTTCGGCCAAGGTCGCATTCTTGATTTCCACGAAATTGCCGACCTTCGCGCCTTCTTCCAGCTCCGCGCCGGGGCGCAAGCGCGCGTAAGGGCCGACCACTGCGCCTTGGGCGACATGGCAGCCTTCAAGGTGGCAGAACGCCTTGATCTCGGCCCCGCTTTCCACCGTGACGCCGGGCCCGAACACGACCTGCGGGCCGATCACGGCGTCGCGGCCCAGCACGGTGTCGAGCGCAAAATACGTGGTCTCTGGCTGCGCCAGCGTCACGCCATTCTCCAGTGCTTCCGCCCGTTTGCGCGCCTGAAAGGCGGCCTCCGCCGCGGCGAGCTCTGCGCGGGTGTTGATGCCCAGCGTCTCCGCCTCGTCGCAGGCAACGACCGTCGCGCGCATCCCGTCCGCGCGGGCGATCTCGACGATGTCGGTCAGGTAGTACTCGCCGCTCGCATTCTCGTTGCCGACCTTGGCGATCAACCCGAAGAGGGTCGCGGCGTCGCACATGACCACGCCGGAATTGCACAATGTCACCGCCAGCTCGTCGTCCGTGGCATCCTTCGCCTCGACGATCTTCACCAGCTCGGCCCCGTCCGTGATCAGCCGTCCGTAGCGCCCGGGCACGGCGGCCTCGAACCCTAACACGACAACATCTGCCTCCGCGCGCGCTTCGGCCATCCGTTCAAGCGTCTCGCCGGATACGAACGGCGTGTCGCCATAGAGCACCACCGCATCGCCCTCGAACCCCTCCAAAGCCGCGCGGGCCTGATCGACCGCATGGGCGGTGCCGTTCTGCTCGACCTGCCGCGCGAAGCTCAAAGTGTCGTCATGCTTCGACAACGCGGCCTCGACCTGATCGGCCCCATGTCCGGTGACAACCACCACATGGGCGGGCTCTAATGCGGCCCCGGCGCTCAGCGCGTGCACCGCCAGCGGCGCGCCCCCGATCTGGTGCAGCACCTTCGGCAGCTCGGAGTTCATCCGGCTGCCCTGGCCCGCGGCCAGAAGGATCAAAGCGGTAGGTCTGCTCATCTCAGGGTCTTTCCTTCTTTAGACGCCCGTTCTATCGGTATCGCGCGGCGGCGCAAGACGTGGGCCGTCACATCTGATTTCGCCGCGTTACAATCCCGAGGGCCCATGCGCACAGTCATTTTCGATCTCGACGGGACGCTGGCCGACACCAGCGGTGACCTTCTGGCCGCGGCCAATCACTGCTTTCGGGGGCTCGGCCACGGCGATGTGCTGACCCGCGAGACCGATGCGGGCACCGCCCTGCGGGGCGGCCGCGCGATGTTGACCCTGGGGTTCGAGCGGCTGGGCGTGGACTACACCGAGGCCGATATCGACGCGCAATACCCGATCCTGCTGCAGGCCTATGGCGACGACATCTCGACCCACACCACGATCTATCCCGGCGCGCGGGACGCTATCGCGCAGCTGCGTGACGCGGGCTACCGGGTGGGCATCTGCACCAACAAACCCGAAGGTCTGGCCGAACAACTGATGGCGGCGCTCGACTTCCGCGACGCCTTCCACAGCCTCGTTGGAGCCGACACGCTGCCCGTGCGCAAGCCTGATCCGGCCCCTTTCACCGCCGCCGTCACCCGCGCGGGCGGCGACCCGGCCCGCGCGCTGCTGGTGGGCGACACTCAGACTGACCGCGACACCTCGACCAATGCGGGTGTGCCCTCGGTGATGGTGACGTTTGGCCCGGGTGATTTCGACGTGGCCAGCCTGAAGCCCGAGGCGCTGATGGATCATTTCGATGATTTGGGCGGCATAGTTGCGCGTTTGATCGGCTAAATCGAAGCCGCGCTTCACAAGATCAAAAGTCGCAGGCCACGCCGTTGACGCCCGCGCGGCGCTCCCGCAAGCTGCGCGCGCAAAGGGAGCCCGACGCGATGCAAGAAATCTTCAAAGGCAGTTTTACGCAGCAGGAACCGATCCCGGACGAGGGCATCGCCGCCGCGATGCAGGTCCTGCAACATGGCCGCCTGCACCGCTACAACGTGGCCTCCGGCGAGTTGGGCGAAACCGCGCTGCTGGAGCAGGAATTCGCCGCTTTCACCGGCTCGAAATACGCGCTCGCCGTGGCCTCTGGCGGCTACGCGATGGGGGCCGCCTTGCGCGCCGTTGGCGTGCAGCCGGGCGACACGGTGTTGTCCAATGGCTTCACCTTGGCCCCGGTCCCCGGCGCGATCGCGTCGGTGAATGCCGAGCCGCATTTTGTCGAATGCACCGATGCGCTGACCATCGATCTGGACGATCTGCAGACGCAGATCGACGCCACCGGCGCCAAGGTGCTGCTGCTGTCGCATATGCGGGGGCATCTGTGCGACATGGACCGGCTGATGGCGATCTGCGACGCCGCAGGTGTCACGGTGATCGAGGATTGCGCCCATACGATGGGCGCCACGTGGCAGGGCAAGCCGTCCGGCACCCACGGGCTGATCGGCTGCTATTCCTGCCAGACCTACAAGCATATTAACTCGGGCGAGGGGGGCTTTCTGGTCTCCGACGACGCCGAGGTGATGGCTCGCGCCATCATGCTGTCCGGCAGCTACATGCTCTACGCGCGCCACAAGGCGGCCCCGCCCCCCGAGGTGTTCGAGCGGGTCAAATACGTCACGCCCAACGTCTCGGGCCGCATGGACAACCTGCGCGCGGCGATCCTGCGCCCGCAGCTCGCGCGCCTGCCGTCGCAGGTCGACGCGTGGAACGCACGCTACCGCGTGATCGAGACGGGCCTGCGCAACACCCCCGGCCTGCGGGTGATCGAGCGCGACCCGCGCGGCACTTATGTCGGCTCATCCATCCAGTTCTGCCTGCCCGATGCCGGTGCGGCGGAAATCCAGAACTTCGCCGCCCGCTGCGCCGCCCGCGGCGTGGAGCTGAAATGGTTCGGTGCGCCCGAGCCCGTGGCCTTTACCTCGCGCTACGACAGCTGGCGCTACGCGCGGCCGCAATCCCTGGCGCGGACGGATGCAATTCTGGCGGGCCTGCTGGACATGCGCCTGCCGCTGACCTTCTCGCTCGACGATTGCGCGCTGATCGCTCGTATCGTGGCCGACGAGGCCCGCGCGCTGCACGGCGCCGAGGCTCTGGCGGGCGAGTGAGCTCAGACCCGCGACGCTCGTCTCGGGCAGACCCGGCAGGTTCGCGGGGGCAGGGGCGGTGACGGCCCCCTCGGCGACCACGCCTTGACGCGCGGCCATATGCGCCAGACGGAAGTGGCGGTTGTGCTCTTCCACGATGCGCTTCAAATCCCCCGGCCCGTAGGTCTGCGCCTCGTCCAGCCCCAGGGCCTCGGCGCAGAGTTTCGAGCAGAAATACCGCGTCTCCACGTGGCGGCGCAGGTTGATGAACTGGGTCATCAAAAGCCCCCAGTAGTCATAGCCTTGCCCCAGCCGCTTGGCCGCGCGCGCAAACGTGTCATGGGGCGCCCAGGGCACCTGCACGAACTCGTAGGCCCCGGGGCGGAAATGCACCTCGCGCAGGGTCACACCCCCGCTCTTGCCCTGCGCTGTGATGCACATATGGGTCTCGCCGTCGCGCGGTGGGCGCGGGCTCTCCAGAAGCTCGCAATGGGAGAACTCGGAACGCGTCACATATTGCACAAGGGTATCGGAGAGCAGGCGTCCCTCCCCCCGGTAGAAGGCCAGATAGATCATTTTCGACAACTCGATCAGAGGATAAGTGAATGAGACGAAAATGCGGCAAAGGCCTGTAGCGGCGCAAGGTTAATGCAACGTTGACAAAGGGTTAATAGCGCTAGTTTCCACCAAAAGGTAAGGAATACCTTACCGTTACGCGGCGTTCGTTAACCAATCGATAGCGCAGTTTCGCATTCCGTTAACGTCACCCGGGCAGTCCGGGCACGCTTTGAGTTGACCGAGTCACCTTCGGCGGCGTAGGATTTGAACAAGTGTTCAATAACCTATTCGCTGCGAGGCCACCCCCCAATGTTCACCGCATCCATGACTTTCGATCTTGGTGAAGACGTCAACGCCCTGCGCGACATGGTACACCGCTGGGCGCAAGAGCGGGTCAAGCCGATGGCCGCCGAGATCGACGCGACCAATGCCTTCCCGCCCGCGCTGTGGAAAGAGATGGGCGAGCTTGGCCTGCTGGGCATCACCGTGCCCGAAGACGATGGCGGCGCGGGCATGGGCTACCTCGCCCATGTGATCGCCGTGGAAGAGATCGCGCGGGCCTCTGCCTCCGTCTCGCTCAGCTACGGCGCGCACTCCAATCTTTGCGTGAACCAGATCGCGCTCAACGGCAGCCCGGAGCAAAAGGTGCATTTCCTGCCCGGCCTGATCTCCGGCGCCCATGTCGGCGCGCTCGCCATGTCAGAGGCGGGCAGCGGCTCTGACGTCGTCTCTATGTCGCTCAAGGCCGAGAAGCGCAACGACCACTTCCGCCTCACCGGCAACAAGTACTGGATCACCAACGGCCCCGACGCGACGACCCTCGTGGTCTACGCCAAGACCGATCCGGAGGCGGGGAGCAAGGGCATCACCGCCTTCCTGATCGACAAATCCATGAAAGGTTTCTCTACCTCGCCCCATTTCGACAAGCTCGGCATGCGCGGCTCGAACACCGCAGAGCTGGTTTTCGAAGATGTCGAGGTCCCGTTCGAGAACATCTTGGGCGAGGAGGGCCGCGGCGTGCAGGTCCTGATGTCCGGCCTCGATTACGAACGCGTCGTGCTGGCGGGCATCGGTACCGGCATCATGGCCGCCTGCCTCGACGAGATCATGCCCTACATGGCCGAGCGTAAGCAGTTCGGCAAACCCATCGGAAGCTTCCAGCTGATGCAGGGCAAGATCGCCGACATGTACACCGCGATGAACACCGCGCGGGCCTATGTCTACGAGGTCGCCAAAGCCTGCGACCGCGGCCAGGTCACCCGTCAGGACGCCGCCGCCTGCGTGCTCTATTCGTCCGAGGAGGCCATGAAGCAGGCCCACCAGGCCGTCCAAGCCATGGGCGGCGCAGGCTTCCTCGCCGACGCCCCCGTCGCGCGGCTGTTCCGTGACGCCAAACTGATGGAAATCGGCGCCGGCACCTCCGAGATCCGCCGCATGCTCATCGGCCGGGAGCTGATGGGGGCGATGGGGTAATGAGGTTTGCTTCGTGGATATTGGGACTGGCGTGCCCTCGTTGCGAAGCCCCTGCGCCGAAACAGATAATTACTGATCTTTTTAGTCCCGGTATTCCGAGGGTTTCCGGTCTGGACCGAAGCTGCCCCAACTGCGCGGAATCGCTTCGAGTTCAACCTCCTCACCGTCAACGTCTCTTTTTTTTCCTGTTTTTTCTCGGACTACACCTTCCAGTCTTCCTGTTCAGACTTGATGCGTGGGTTATTCAAGCGTGGATATTTGTCTGGGCTGGTGCAGTCGGTTTCTGGCTAAGAAAGAATTCGGAACTTGAGGTCGTCCAATGACCCTCCGCCCCCTCCACTTCGCAAGCCTCGCGCTGCTCACCCTGCTGCTGCTCGCGGGCGCAGCCTATTACCGCTCGCAAACCCTCAAACTCACCGAGACCGAGATCATCGAGACCTACGCGGCCCGCTACCTCGACACACACCCGCAGGCGGACATGACCCATTGCCGTGCGCGGCCCGGGCAGGGGGCGACCCGCATGGTTGTCATTTGCGGCCCGGAGCCCTTTGATGCGGCGAGGCATTACGAATATCACGTCGGCCCCCTCGGCGGGCTGATCGAAGAAAACGGCCCCGGCGACTGGGCCACGAAACAGCCCGTTGCCCCGCGCGACGCGGCCTGAAGGACACGGACATGAAATACCTCACCCTGATCGCAGCACTGATGGCAGCGCCCACTGTGGCGCAGGCCAATACGACCATCGCCGAGGATAAGGTCCTCGTGCTCGCCTGCCTCGAGAACATGGGCACCACGACCCAATGGCCGCAATGCGTCGAGCTGATGTTCCAGCCCTGCGTCAGCCACGAGGTCGGCACCGACGCCCACGCCGCCTGCCTGGGCGAGGTGCGCAAGGGCTGGGTCACCACGGTCGAGATCCTGCAAAAGGATCTCACCGACGCCATCACGCTCGACGCTTCCGCCGAAGTGCTCGACATCATGGGGCAATGGACGGGTTACGTGGTGCAGAAGTGCCAGGCGCAGGCCGCATCCCGCGAGACCGGCGCGGAAAGCGCCCGATTGGGGTGCGAGATCTCCGAGATGGCCGGGCTGTCCGGCGAGTTTGCTGCCTGCATCGAAGGCCGCTCGACGGCGCAATATTGCGAATACAAAGACCAATGATCCGCGCGCTCGCCCTTATCGCGGCGCTCGGCGCCACGCCCGTCGCGGCGCAGGACCTCTCCGCTGATCCGCAGCGGGTCTTCGCCTGCCACGCAGCCACGGCGGAGGGCGAGCGATATCCCGACTGCCTTGGCGCGGCCTCCAACGACTGCCAGCTCAAGCCCGGCGGCAGCACCACGCCCGGCATCGCCGCCTGCATCGCGTCCGAGACCCAAGCCTGGGACACGCTGCTCAATCAGGAATACCAGGCCACCCGCAGTACGTTGCCCCAGCATGCCGAGGCGTTGAGGACCGCGCAGCGCGCGTGGATCGCCTTTCGCGATGCCGAATGCCGGCTGACCTACGACCGCTGGAGCGGCGGCACGATCCGCTCGGTCGCCTATGCCAACTGCCTGCTGGTGATGACCGCCGAACGCGCGCTTGCGCTGCGCGATATGCGGCCGAGGTAACACTATGAAACTGACCTCCAATATCGCCACAGGTTCCGACGAGTTCCGCACCAACGAGGCCGCCAATCTCGAAGCCCTGCGCGTCGTGACCGAGGCCGCAGAGGCCGCACAGCGGGGCGGGGGCGACGCCGCGCGCGACCGCCATACCTCCCGCGGCAAGATGCTGCCGCGCGACCGGGTGGCCAATCTGCTCGACCCCGGATCACCATTCCTGGAGGTCGGCGCGACGGCGGCCCATGGGCTCTATGAGGGTGCCGCGCCCTGTGCGGGCGTTGTGGCCGGGATCGGCTACGTCTCGGGCAAGATGGCCATGATCGTGTGCAATGATGCCACCGTGAAGGGCGGCACCTATTACCCGATGACGGTCAAAAAGCACCTGCGCGCTCAGGAGATCGCGGAGGAAAACCATCTGCCCTGCATCTATCTGGTCGATAGCGGCGGCGCGAACCTGCCCAACCAGGACGAGGTCTTCCCCGACCGCGATCATTTCGGGCGCATCTTCTACAATCAGGCCCGAATGTCGGCCAAAGGCATCGCCCAGATCGCGGTTGTCATGGGCTCCTGCACGGCGGGCGGCGCGTACGTCCCGGCCATGTCGGACGTCACGATCATCGTAAAAGAGCAGGGCACGATTTTCCTCGCAGGTCCCCCCTTGGTGAAGGCCGCGACGGGGGAGGTGGTGACGGCCGAAGACCTCGGCGGCGGCGATGTGCACACGCGGCTGTCTGGGGTCGCGGATTACCTCGCCGAAGACGACGCGCACGCGCTGGCGCTCGCACGCCGGGCCATGGAAAGTGTTGTACAAGTTGGGGATGGGGTTTCGATTTCTTACCCCAACCTGGGAAGCTTCGAGCCCCCGGCCTACGATCCGGACGAATTGCTCGGCGTCGTGCCCGCCTCGCTGACGACGCCCTACGACATCCGCGAGGTCATCGCCCGCATCGTCGACGGCTCCCGCTTCGACGAGTTCAAGGCGCGGTTTGGCGAGACGCTGGTCTGCGGATTTACGGAAATCTGCGGCCTGCAGGTGGGCATCATCGCGAACAATGGCGTGCTGTTTTCCGAGGCCGCGAGCAAGGGCGCGCATTTCGTCGAGCTCTGCTCGCAGCGGCGTATCCCGTTGGTATTCCTGCAAAACATCACGGGCTTCATGGTGGGTCGCCAATACGAAAACGAAGGCATCGCGCGCCACGGGGCCAAGATGGTCACTGCTGTCGCGACGACGTCGGTGCCCAAGATCACCATGGTCGTGGGGGGCTCCTTCGGGGCGGGCAATTACGGCATGGCAGGCCGCGCCTACCAGCCGCGCTTCATGTGGTCCTGGCCCAATTCACGCATCTCGGTGATGGGTGGCCCGCAAGCCGCAGGCGTGCTCGCCACCGTCCGCCGCGACGGGATCGAGCGCAAGGGCGGCGCATGGTCCGAGGCGGAAGAAGCTGAATTCAAACAACCGGTTATCGACCAGTTCGAAGAGCAGTCTCATCCACTTTATGCCTCCGCCCGGCTGTGGGATGACGGCATCGTCGACCCGCGCAAGGCCCGCAATGTGCTTGCCCTGTCGCTCCGCGCCGCGCTGAACGCACCCATCGCGGAGACACGCTTCGGCGTGTTCCGGATGTGAGGCCTGCGATCCCAAAACGGGGGGCGGGCCAATGGGGCATCGAGCCCCCTTGGCCCGCGGGACCCTACGGCTGCGCCGCGTGGGTCCGGCCCGTGGCCGATTTTCATTCCCGGGAGACGTCATGTTTCGCAAAATCCTGATCGCCAATCGCGGCGAGATTGCCTGCCGTGTCATCGAGACCTGCCGCCGCCTCGGCGTGGCGACAGTGGCGGTGCATTCCGACATCGACCGAGCTGCGCGCCATGTGGCGATGGCGGACGAGGCGGTGAGCCTTGGCGGGGCGAGCCCGGCGGAGAGTTACTTGCGCGGTGATGCGATCATCGAGGCGGCCATCAAAACAGGCGCGCAGGCGATCCACCCGGGCTATGGCTTCCTGTCGGAGAACCCTGATTTCGTTGATGCGGTTGAGGCCGCGGGGCTGGTGTTCATCGGCCCTTCGGCGGACGCGATCCGCGCGATGGGGCTGAAAGACGCGGCCAAGAGCTTGATGGAAAAGGCAGGTGTGCCGGTCGTGCCGGGCTATCACGGTGCCGCGCAGGACAATTTGGCGGCCGAGGCTGACAAGATCGGCTACCCGGTCCTGATCAAGGCGGTCGCGGGCGGCGGCGGCAAGGGCATGCGCCGCGTCGAGCGCGCGCAGGACTTCGCGCAAGAGCTGGAAGCGGCGCAGACCGAGGCCCAGAAGGCGTTCGGGAATGCTGATGTTTTGGTCGAGAAATACGTCTCGACCCCGCGCCATATCGAGGTGCAGGTTTTCGGCGATGGCAACGACGCGGTGCATCTGTTCGAGCGGGATTGCTCGCTGCAGCGCCGCCACCAGAAGGTCATCGAAGAGGCCCCTGCGCCCGGCATGACCGACGAGATGCGCGCCGCCATGGGCGAGGCCGCCGTGCGCGCGGCCAAGGCGGTGGGCTATGCGGGCGCCGGGACGGTGGAGTTCATCGTCGATGCCTCTGACGGGCTACGCGCGGACCGCTTCTACTTCATGGAAATGAACACGCGGCTGCAGGTCGAGCATCCCGTGACCGAGGAGATCACCGGTGTCGATCTGGTCGAATGGCAGTTACGGGTCGCGAGCGGTGAAGCACTGCCGCTGCTTCAGGATCAGCTGTCGATCACCGGTCACGCCTTCGAGGCGCGCATCTATGCCGAGGATGTCGCAGCGGGCTTCCTGCCCGCCATTGGCACACTAGGGCATCTGCGGTTCGCGGACGGCGCGCGGATCGACACAGGCGTGCGGCCGGGCGACGAGATCAGCCCGCATTACGACCCGATGATCGCCAAGCTGACGGTGCATGGTCCGGACCGCGCCGCGGCGTTGGCGCAGCTGACCCGCGCCCTGCAGGCCACCGAGATTGGTGGCACGGTCACCAATATTGGCTTCCTCGCGGCCTTGTCCCAGCACGAGGGCTTCTCTGTAGGCGAGGTCGACACCGGCCTGATCGCGCGCGATCTGGACACGCTGGTCGAGACGCCTGCCCCCTGTACCCGGACGCAAGCTTTGGCCGGGATTGCCGCTTTGGGTCTTGATGGGGACGCGCCTGAGTTTGCAGGGTTTTCGCTCTGGGGTGCCGAGGGGCAAAGCGTCGATTTGCAGTTCGGGGAAGCCGAGGTCACCGCCAGCATCACGACGCTTGGGCCCGGGCAATTCCGTGTCGAGGTTGGCGGCGAAACGCATCAAATCACCCGCACGCAAAATGCCTGGACCATCGGGGACGACACCATCGCTGCGCGGGTCTGGTGCGATGGGCGGCAAGGGGCGGTCTTCTGGGGCAACACATACGCCTTCACGGTGCCCGATCCGTTGGACCGCCACAGCGATGCGGCCAGCGACGGGCTGACCCGCGCGCCGATGCCGGGGCTGGTGCGGGTCGTCGACGTCACCGCGGGCCAGCAGGTGGCGAAAGGCGACCGCCTTTTGGTGCTGGAAGCCATGAAGATGGAGCATGCCTTGCGCGCCGATGCCGACGGCATCGTGGCCGACGTCATGGTCGAGGGCGGCGCGCAGGTGGTGGCTGGCGCCCCCCTCGTGCGGATCGAGGCCAAGGATGGCTGAGCTGCCTATCACCTTGCACCATGCGCATCAGACCCGTTCGATGCGCGCGTTGTGGCTTTTGCACGAGCTGGATGTTCCGTTCGAACTGGTCGTGCATCCGTTCGGCAAGAACCTGCGCGACCCCGCCTATCTGGCGAAAAGCCCCGTCGGGCGGGTGCCAGCACTCGAGATCGGCGGGCAGACCCTGTTCGAAAGCGGCGCGATCACCGAATACCTGTGCGAGACGTTTCCAGAGGCCGGTTTGGGCCGTGCGCCCGGCGATCCCGAGCGCGCCGATTGGCTGGTCTGGGTGCATTTCGCCGAGACGATGGCCCAGCATTGCGCGGCGCTGACCCAGCAGCACATCGCGCTCTACGAGGATCACATGCGCAGCCCGATTGTGATGAAGCTGGAGTCCGCGCGGCTCGCCAAATGCTACGCGGCATTGGACCAAAGGCTGCAATCGCGGGATCACTTGCTGGATAGCGGCTTTTCTGCTGCCGACATTTCTTGCGGGTATTCGGTCTATTCAGGCCGACACTTTGCACATATCGAACCTTTTGCGGCGCTCAGCGCCTGGTACGCCAGGATCACGGCACGGCCTGCCTTTCAGAAGTCCCTGCCACCCGAGGGCGCCCCGCTTTACGGCGACAAATTCTATGAGGCCCCGGCATGAGCCGGGTCGAGCTGTTCGAAGTTGGCCCGCGCGACGGCTTGCAGAATGAAGTGCGGCTGATCCCGACTTCGGAGAAGATCGCGCTGATCGACTTGCTGTCTCAAGCGGGCTTCAGGCGGATTGAGGTGGCAAGCTTCGTGTCGCCCAAATGGGTGCCGCAGATGGCTGATGGCGCCGACGTGCTGGCGGGGATCACCCGCGCGCCGGGCGTCTCCTACGCGGCGCTGACGCCGAATATCCGTGGCTTTGAGGCCGCAAAGGCCGCGCGGGTGGACGAGATCGCGGTATTTGCCAGCGCGTCCGAAGGGTTCTCGCGCGCCAATGTGAACGCCTCGATCGAAGACAGTTTGGCGCGGTTCGTGCCCATCATGGAGGCGGCCGAGATGCCTGTGCGGGGCTATGTCTCATGCGTCGTGGAATGCCCCTATGACGGTCCGACACCTCCGGCAAAGGTGGCGGACGTGGCCTCGAAACTATTCGAGATGGGCTGCTATGAGGTTTCACTGGGCGACACTGTGGGCCGGGCGACGCCAGAGGGCACAGAGGCGATGTTGAAAGCGGTGACCCGGGCCTGCGATCCATCAAAGCTGGCAGGGCATTTCCACGACACATCGGGCCGGGCCTTGGCCAATATCGACGTCGCGCTGGATCATGGCCTGCGGGTCTTTGACACGGCTGTCGGCGGTCTGGGCGGCTGCCCCTATGCGCCCGGGGCGGCGGGCAATGTGGCGACGGAGCGGGTCATGGATCACATGAAAAACAAAGGGCTGGAGACCGGCCTGGATGCCGGGATCATAGCCGAGGCCGCGACGATGGCCCGCGCGATGCGCAAGGAGAGTGACGATGTATGAGACCCTGTTGCTGAAATCCGACCCACGCGGCGTGACCACTGTCACCCTGAACCGCCCGGAGAAACGCAATGCCCTGTCCGGCGAGATGATCGCGGAGCTCTCCGATTGCGCCGCACAATTGGCCGCCGAACCGCCCCGCGTGGTGGTCCTGCAGGGCGCGGGCGGGCAGTTTTGCGCGGGCGGGGATTTGAACTGGATGAAGGCGCAGATCAATGCCGACAGCGCGACCCGTGCGGCGGAGGCGGGCAAGCTCGCGGCGATGCTGGGCGCATGGAACACGCTGCCCGCGCCAGTGATCGCGCGGATCGAGGGCAGTGCCTTTGGCGGCGGTGTGGGGCTCGCCTGCATCGCGGATGTGGCGGTTGCCGACACGGCCACAAAGTTCGGCCTGACCGAGACGAAGCTGGGTCTGATCCCGGCGACGATTGGGCCCTATGTGATCGCCCGGATGGGCGAAGGGCGCGCGCGGCGGGTCTTCATGTCGAGCCGGGTGTTCGACGCGCAAGAGGCGCAAGAGCTTGGGATCATTGCGACAGTCACAGATGACCTCGACGCGGTGGTCGAGGCCGAGGTCGCCCCTTACCTCGCCTGCGCGCCGGGTGCCGTGGCAGAGGCCAAGGCGCTCGCCCTGCGCTTGGGTCAAGCCCCCGGACCGGCGGAAATCGACGCCTCAATCGAGGCGCTCGTTACCCGTTGGGACAGCGCGGAAAGCGGCGAAGGGATTGATGCCTTCTTCGGCAAGCGCAAAGCCGCTTGGGTGGTTTCCTAAGCCGGACGTCTCGCGTAAACTCCCTTGAAACCACCTTGCAAAGAGGGGAGCAGTCTCATGATCAATCGCCGCCATTTCCTGGCCCTGTCCGGGGCCTCTGCGCTGGCCGCTTGTGGCGCGCCAGTCCCCGTCGCAGCAACCCGGTCCGCCACGCTTCAGGCCGCAGCGAACCCGGCCTTTGACGCGTGGATCGCCGCCTTCAGGCCGCGCGCCCGGGCCGCGGGCGTCTCGGACGCGACGCTCAATGCAGGGCTGCGCGGCGTGGGCTTCCTGCCCGGCGTAATCGAGCGGGACCGCAACCAGACCGAGTTCAAGCGCAGCTTCGAAGATTACCTCGCCATCGTCGCCAATGACGACAAGGTGGCCCAGGGCCGCGCGGCGTTTGCGCGCCAGCGCAGCAGGCTGAACGCGATCGAGGCGAAATACGGCGTCCCCGCCGAGGTGGTCTGCGCCATCTGGGGCGTGGAGAGCAATTTCGGCACCCGGCGCGGCGACATCCCCGTGACCTCGGCCACCGCGACGCTCGCCTTTGATGGCAGGCGCGGCGCGTTCTTCGAGAAGCAACTGATTGCGGCACTCAAGATCCTGCAGACCGGCGACACGACACCGGACAAGCTGGTGGGCAGCTGGGCTGGTGCTATGGGGCACACGCAGTTTATTCCCACGTCCTATCAACTGTTTGCGGTGGATTTCACCGGCGACGGTCGCCGAGATATCTGGTCAGAGGACCCGTCGGATGCACTGGCCTCCACCGCGGCCTACCTGTCGCGCTTGGGCTGGCAGCGGGGTGCGAAGTGGGGCCGCGAGGAAACCTCTGGCGGCTTGCAGCCTGACCCGGGCGGGCCGCGCTTTGACGTGGGTCAGAACTTCCGCGCGATCAAGCGCTACAACAACTCCGACAATTACGCGCTGGGCGTGGGCTTCCTGTCCGACCGCATCGCGGGCGGCGGGCCGTTGAAGACCCCGTTCGGCCCCGACAAGTACGGGCTGACGATTGACCAGCGCAAGCGGCTGCAAGAGCGGCTGACCGCACGCGGGTTCGACACGGGCGGCGCGGACGGCGTGCTTGGGCCGAAATCGCAGGCGGCGATCCGGGCCTATCAGTCGAGCGTGGGCCTGCCTGCCACGGGCACGCCATCACTGGCCTTGCTGGCGCAGTTGGGGTAGGCGGGCCAGACTTTCACGGAAAGTCTGGGGCCAAATCCTTATGAAGGATTTGCGCGCAATCTTTTTTCAAAAGATTGCTGCCGTCCCGGACACCACCGCCGCGCCCTTTAAATTAACCAATCCTTAACGACTCACCGCGTAGCACTGACATACCGCGTGGCCATGGCGAGGCCTCCTACATCCCCTCGGCCCAAGACCCATGTCCCGCGGTGCGAACCCCCATGCCGGATTGCCTCAAATTGCCGCCCCCCCCGCGCTGTTTTTTCGCGGCCCTCAGGGGGCTTGCGTCGGTTGACCCTCAGGCGGGGCAGGCGTAAGTATCATGCAGCCAACAAAGCCTGTGTGCGATGATATGCAGGCGAGAAGGAGACATACGTGGACGAGCTTCTACGGGAATACCTGCCCATCCTGATTTTCCTGGGGCTGGCCATCGTGCTGGGCCTCATCCTGATTCTGGCCGCCGCAATCGTCGCGGTGCGCAATCCTGACCCCGAAAAGGTGTCCGCATACGAGTGCGGGTTCAACGCGTTTGACGACGCCCGCATGAAGTTCGACGTGCGCTTCTATCTGGTGTCGATCCTGTTCATCATCTTCGATCTCGAAGTGGCGTTCCTGTTCCCTTGGGCCGTGGCATTCAAAGACGTGGGGCTTTTGGGCTTCTGGTCGATGATGGTCTTCCTCGCGGTGCTGACGATCGGCTTCGCCTATGAATGGAAGAAAGGGGCGCTCGAATGGGAGTAGCGGCTGGACTGAACACCGCCGGGTGGGACAAGGATGTCGCGACCGAGCAGCTGAATTCTGAGCTGCAGGACAAGGGCTTCCTCGTCACCTCGACCGAGGACATCATCAACTGGGCCCGCACGGGCTCGCTGCACTGGATGACCTTCGGGCTCGCCTGCTGCGCCGTTGAGATGATGCACACCGCCATGCCACGCTACGATATGGAGCGGTTCGGCACCGCGCCGCGCGCCTCCCCCCGCCAGTCGGACCTGATGATCGTGGCCGGAACGCTGACCAACAAGATGGCGCCCGCCCTGCGCAAGGTTTACGACCAAATGCCAGAGCCGCGCTACGTGATCTCCATGGGGTCCTGCGCCAATGGCGGCGGCTACTACCACTACAGCTATTCGGTGGTGCGCGGCTGCGATCGCATCGTGCCGGTGGACCTCTACGTGCCGGGCTGCCCGCCCACGGCCGAGGCGCTGCTTTACGGCATCCTGCAGCTGCAACGTAAAATTCGCCGCACGGGGAATATCGTGCGATGAGCGCGTGTAGAAAGGTGTTTCGATGAGCTCTGCCCTTGAAGAACTCGCAGCCCATATCGAGCTGAAGCGCCCCGACTGCGTGCTGTCGACCGAGATCGCCCATGGCGAGCTGACGGTGCATATCGCGCCCTCGTCGCTGGTGGCCTTCACCGAGTTCCTGAAGACCGACCGGGCCTGCCGCTTCTCGACGATGATCGACATCACGGCCGTAGACTATCCGACCCGCGACAAGCGCTTCGACGTGGTCTACCACTACCTGTCGATGTACCAGAACCACCGCATCCGCGTGAAGCTGGCCATCCGCGAGGACGACATCGTGCCGTCGGTGCACGAGGTTTTCCCGTCCGCCAACTGGTTCGAGCGGGAGGTGTTCGACATGTTCGGCATCCTCTTCTCCGGCCACCCGGACCTGCGCCGGATCCTCACCGATTACGGCTTCCGCGGCTACCCGCTGCGAAAGGACTTCCCGACCACCGGCTATGTCGAGGTTCGCTACGACGAGGCCGAAAAACGCGTGGTCTACGAGCCTGTGAAGCTGGTTCAGGAATACCGCCAATTCGACTTCATGTCGCCTTGGGAAGGGGCCGAGTACATCATGCCCGGCGATGAGAAAGCAGAGGAGAAGACCTGATGATGGACGGCTCCAAATTCGACGACGGCAGCGTGGACGCACTGTCCGGCGAGCAGAAAATCCGCAACTTCAACATCAACTTCGGGCCCCAGCACCCGGCGGCCCACGGAGTGCTGCGCTTGGTGCTGGAGCTGGACGGTGAGATCGTGGAGCGCTGCGATCCCCATATCGGGCTGCTTCACCGCGGCACTGAGAAGCTGATGGAAAGCCGTACCTACCTGCAGAACCTGCCGTATTTCGACCGGCTCGACTACGTGTCGCCGATGAACCAGGAACACGCCTGGTGCCTCGCCATCGAGAAGCTGACCAAGACCGACGTGCCGCGCCGCGCCTCGCTGATCCGGGTGCTTTATTCCGAGATCGGGCGCGTGCTGAACCACCTGCTTAACGTCACCACGCAGGCCATGGATGTGGGCGCGCTGACGCCGCCGCTCTGGGGTTTCGAGGAGCGCGAGAAGCTCATGGTCTTCTACGAGCGGGCCTGCGGCGCGCGGCTTCACGCCGCCTATTTCCGCCCCGGCGGAGTGCATCAGGACCTGCCCGACGCCCTGCTCGACGATATCGAGGAATGGACCACGACTTTCCCGGCCGTCTTGGAGGACATCGACGGGCTGCTCAGCGACAACCGCATCTTCAAGCAGCGCAATGCCGATATCGGCATTGTGACCGAGGAGGATATCCTCGACTACGGCTTCTCCGGCGTGATGGTGCGCGGCTCCGGCCTTGCATGGGACCTGCGCCGCGCGCAGCCCTACGAGTGCTACAACGAGTTCGAATTCGACATCCCCGTGGGCAAGAATGGCGACTGCTTTGACCGCTACCTCGTGCGCATGGAAGAGATGCGCCAGTCGGTCTCGATCATCCGGCAGGCCATCGAAAAGCTGCGCGCCCCGGAAGGCCAGGGCGATGTGATGGCGCGGGGCAAGATGACCCCGCCCACGCGCGGCGAGATGAAGACCTCGATGGAGGCGCTCATTCACCATTTCAAACTCTACACCGAGGGCTTCCACGTGCCCGAGGGTGAGGTCTACGCGGCGGTCGAAGCCCCAAAGGGCGAGTTCGGCGTGTATCTGGTGGCGGACGGGACCAACAAGCCCTACCGCGCCAAGTTGAAGGCACCGGGTTTCCTGCACCTGCAGGCGATGGATTACATGTGCAAAGGCCACCAGCTTGCTGATGTGGCCGCGATTATTGGAACTATGGATGTTGTTTTTGGGGAGATTGACCGATGACTAGATTTACGATGACCTGTGCTGCTGCTGGCGCGCTGACCTTGGCCGCCTGTGTGCCGACGCCGGAGCTGTCGGTCGATGATATCGACCTGGCGCGCTACGCCTCGGCCATGGCGCAGGTGGGCTGTATCGATTTTGACGGCATCACCCATGCCGAAATCCGCGACATCACTGGCTGGAAAGACAGCAAGCTCGACAAGGTCGAGGAAGAAGCCATCGCGCAGCTGCAGGCCATCGAGCAGCCCGGCGGCGGCATCCGCTCCACCGTGGGGGCCTGCGCGTAAGCGCGGCCTCGCCCACAGCCACAAGATAAAGGCCACACTCAGACATGCTTCGCAGACTTCACGCAGAACAGCCTGACAGCTTCGCTTTCACCCAAGCCAATCAGGCCTGGGCGGAGGCGCAGATCACGAAGTACCCCGAGGGGCGTCAGGCCTCGGCGATCATTCCGCTGCTGTGGCGCGCGCAAGAGCAGGAGGGGTGGCTGACCCGCCCCGCGATCGAGCACGTCGCCGACATGCTGGGCATGGCCTATATCCGGGCGCTGGAAGTGGCGTCCTTCTACTTCATGTTCCAGCTGCAGCCCGTGGGCTCTGTGGCCCATATTCAGGTCTGCGGCACCACGTCCTGCATGATCTGCGGGGCCGAGGATCTGGTCGCGGTCTGCAAGGAAAAGATCGCGCCGAAAGCCCATCAGCTGTCCGAGGACGGCAAGTTCTCGTGGGAAGAGGTCGAGTGCCTCGGCGCCTGCGCCAACGCGCCAATGGCCCAGATCGGCAAGGACTACTACGAGGACCTGACCGCCAAGAGCATGGGCGACATCATCGACATGCTGGCGCGCGGCGACGTGCCGACACCGGGCTCCCAGCAGGGTCGGTTCGCGGCGGAACCGCTCAAGGGCCTGACGTCGCTGACGGAATACGAGAGCGGCAAGACGAAATACAACGCCTCCGTCCAGCTGGCAGCCGACATCGGCGACACGGTCAAACGGATCGACGGCACCGAAGTGCCGCTGCTGGCGCCTTGGGGCCACGGCCAAAACGCGGTGGATGCCGCCGCCAACAGCCCGCTCGAGCCCCATGCCGACAAGCCCAAGGGCGACGGCAAGCCGGTGACCACCAAAGGGAAGGCCAAGGCCAAAACCGTCGCCACGCCCAAGACCGGCACGGTGGCCCCGAAACCCAAAAAAGACCCGGAGTTGAAGGCCCCCGCCGTCAAACCCGACGGCAGCAAGCCAGAGACCCTGACCGGGCCGCGCGAGGGGCAAACAGCGGACGATCTGAAGCTGCTCAAGGGCGTCGGCCCGGGGCTGGAGAAGACGCTCAACGAGCTGGGCTTCTACCATTTTGATCAGGTCGCCGCGTGGGGCAAGGACGAGATCGCATGGGTGGACAGCCGTCTGAAATTCAAAGGGCGCATTGAGCGCGACGAGTGGGTGAAACAAGCAAAGATCCTCGCCGAAGGGGGCAGCACGGAATTTTCAAGCCGCAGCAAAAAAGGCGGCGCAAAATAGATGTCTAAAAACGGACAGGGAGACTTCCAATGACACAACCCAATCCCGGCTCGTTCGGCTGCGTGATCGCCTCTTGGGGCATCGCGGCACTCGGCGGCGCATTGCTTGCGGTCCTTTTGATGGCCGTTGCGGGCTTCAGCTTCGTCGCGGCCGCGTTCCTCGGAGCGGTTGCCTTCGTGGTCGCCGCGCTGATCTTCATGTGGGCCTTCTGCCGCAGCTTGCCTGCGCCGGGCGAGGTCACGATCGAGACGCCCGAGGTTGGGCCGAAGGACGCCAAGGCCGAAGCCATGGCGGAGATGAGCGCGAAGAGCTCCGGCGGCGCGGCCGCCAAATCGAGCGGATCGTCCGCTGCTGCGTCTTCCGCATCTGCGAGCGCAGGATCAGCCTCCACGACGAAGTCATCGCTGCTGGCCGGTGAAAGCGAGCTTGCCACCCGCAAGGGCGAGTGGAAATACGACGGCGACGCCGACGGCAAGGCGGGCAAAGCCAAGGAAAAAGCGGCCAAGGCCGCCAAGCCCAAGGGCGCCGATCAGGCGACGCCAGCCCCGGCCCCTGCACAGGTCGAAGCCAAGGCGAAGCCGAAGAAGGCACCCGCCAAGAAGAAAGCCGATGCAGCAACCGCCGCGGCAGAAAGCGCGCCCGAGACCCTGTCCGGACCACGCGCGGGCCAGACCGCCGACGACCTGAAGCTGCTCAAAGGTGTGGGGCCGGGTCTGGAAGGCACGCTTAACGAGCTGGGCTTCTACCACTTTGACCAGATCGCCAAATGGGGCGCGGGCGAGATCGCCTGGGTCGACAGCCGCCTGAAGTTCAAAGGCCGGATCGAGCGGGACGACTGGGTCTCCCAGGCGAAAATCCTGGCCGAAGGCGGCGAGACGGAGTTTTCCAAGCGCAGCAAGAAGGGCAAGTAACATGCGCCCGCGCTTGGCGAAATGAGGGGCGATGCGGGCGATGACGCCGCCCGCGCCGCCAAAGGCCGCAAACTGGCCATCATGATGATCGCCGCCGCCGCGGCGTTCATGGCGGTGGAGTTCGCGGGGGCCACCTTCGGGTGGTCGAACCAAATAATGGGCCTGCTCGAGCTCGGCATTGCCGCCGTGTTCGTGTGGGTCATGATAGAAGCCTACCGCCTGTGGCGCTCGCGCGATCAGGCCTAGGGCAGAGCAATTGAGGACATCGCGCCATGCTGGCAGATAAAGACCGCATCTTCACCAATCTCTACGGGATGCATGACCGCTCCCTGAAAGGCGCGAAAGCGCGCGGGCATTGGGACGGAACCGCCAAGCTGATTAAGCAGGGCCGGGACAAGATCATCGACGAGATGAAGGCCTCTGGCCTGCGGGGACGCGGCGGCGCGGGCTTCCCCACGGGTCTGAAGTGGTCCTTCATGCCCAAGGAAAGCGACGGTCGTCCGGCCTATCTGGTGATCAACGCAGACGAGTCGGAGCCGGGCACCTGCAAGGACCGCGAGATCATGCGGCACGACCCGCATACCCTGATCGAAGGCGCGCTGATCGCGTCCTTCGCGATGAACGCCCATGCCTGCTACATCTACATCCGCGGCGAATACATCCGCGAGAAAGAGGCGCTACAGGCCGCCATCGACGAATGCTACGAGGCAGGCCTTCTTGGCCCCAACGCCGCGAAGTCTGGCTGGGATTTCGATCTGTACCTGCATCACGGGGCAGGGGCCTATATCTGCGGCGAGGAGACAGCGCTTCTGGAAAGCCTCGAGGGCAAGAAGGGCATGCCGCGCATGAAGCCGCCCTTCCCGGCGGGGGCGGGCCTCTATGGCTGCCCCACCACAGTGAACAACGTGGAAAGCATCGCGGTGGTGCCCACGATCCTGCGGCGCGGCGGCGACTGGTTCTCCAGCTTCGGGCGGCCCAACAATGCGGGCACCAAGCTGTTCGCGATTTCGGGCCACGTCAACAACCCCTGCGTCGTGGAAGAGGCGATGTCGATCCCCTTCAAGGAGCTGATCGACCGTCACTGCGGCGGCATCCGGGGCGGCTGGGCCAACCTGAAAGCGGTGATCCCGGGCGGCTCGTCAGTGCCCTGCCTGCCGGCGGAGATCATGGAAAAAGACGCCATCATGGATTTTGACTGGCTGCGCGAGCAGCGCTCAGGGCTAGGCACCGCGGCCGTGATCGTGATGGACGAGAGCACCGATATCATCAAGGCGATCTGGCGGCTGTCGAAGTTCTACAAGCACGAGTCGTGCGGGCAATGCACGCCCTGCCGCGAAGGCACCGGCTGGATGATGCGCGTGATGGACCGGCTGGTGACCGGCGAGGCGGAGGTCGAAGAGATCGACATGCTGCTCGACGTGACCAAGCAGGTCGAGGGCCACACGATCTGCGCCCTGGGTGACGCGGCGGCCTGGCCGATCCAGGGCCTTGTGCGGCACTTCCGCAACGAGATCGAAGACCGCATCAAGCACAAGAAAACCGGCCGCGTGTCGGCGGTGGCGGCCGAGTGATGCGCGCTGCCCTGATCCCTGCCGCGCTGGTCCTGTCGGCCTGCGTGCCCGAAGGCCCCGAGGCGCCCAAAGGTCCACCCATCGAGATTGTCGAAGCCGCACGCGCGCTCGATACCACCCGCGTCGTGATGCGCTACAAGGATGGCGGCGCGATCCCGGCGGCGGATGAGAACCGCGCGGTGCTGCGGGCCATGGAAATCGCCTGCCGCGAGGGGGAGAACCCGATCTCCGACACCCGTACGCGCGCGGATGGCCTGCTGACGGTCAATGTGTTCTGCGTGGGCGTGGTCGAGACGGACCTCGTCGTTGACGGCTCAAGGCTCAAGACATGATCCGCGCGCTGCTCATCGCCTCGCTTCTGGCGGGCACGGTCGGGTGCAGCCTCGTCAGCCGCGACAAGTCCCGCGGGGCAGAGGGCGAGCGCGAGCTGCCCTTCAAGGCCAAGCTGCGGTCTTCGAGCGATGACCGGCGCGCTTTTGACGTCAGCGTCCGTAACAAGGGCGCGGGTCTGGAAGAGGTGCGCGAAAGCGTGCGGTTTGAAGCCACGAAATACTGCCTGCTGAACTTCGGCGGATCCGAGACGGAGTGGCGCGTCAGCGGTGGCCCCGACGATTGGGCCTTCACCCAAGACGGCGACGCGCTTGTTTTCTCGGGCCGATGTACCAACCGATAGGGGCCAAACGCACCATGCCGGGAGACATGAAAATCTGGACAATGATCGCGGTGCTCGCGGCGACACCCGCCATGGCGGAGAAGCGCGAGATGCCCGACTACCTCGTTGATGCAATCGTGGCGAGCACAACCGCGCGCACGATCGCCATGTCCTGCCCTGACCTGAGTGTGAACCCGATCGCGGCCAACCGCGCCTCTACCGAGCTGATCACCAAGCTCGAGGCCGATGGCATCAGCACCGACGACCCGATCAGCGACGTGCTGGACGACCCCGAACGCTTCGCCGCCCGGCAGCAGGCGTTCATGGACAAACACGATCTGGACGGCGCGCCGACCACGCTGGTCTGCGACGCAGGCCGTGCCGAGATGGCCGAAGGCACGGGCATCGGCGCGCTCTTGATCGAGGAGGGCAAGTGATGGACGGCCACCACCTTGCAGAGCTGAACATCGGACGGCTTGTGGCCCCCGTGGACGACCCGCGCGTGGCCGAGTTCATCGATAATATCGACCGGATCAACGGGCTCGGGCAGCGGATGCCGGGATTTGTGTGGATGCTGGAAGGCTCCGGCGGGCCGGGGGCCACGGACCATGCCATCGGCGGCGACGACCTGCTCGTGCCGAACCTGACGGTGTGGGAAGATGCCGCGTCGCTCGAGACCTTCGTCTGGGGTACGGTGCACAAGAAATTCTACGAAAAACGCCAAGAGTGGTTCGAGGTGCTGGGCTCCATGCATTTTGTCATGTGGTGGGTGCCCATCGGTCACCGCCCGAGCCTTGAAGAAGCTCTTGAACGCCTCGCCTTGCGGGAGCAAAAGGGCGACACGCCCGATGCCTTCGGCTGGGACCATCTCAAAGACGCAACCATGTGGAAAACCCATGGTTGCCAACATGTTGCAGCGGAGTGACGCCATGTCTGAGCTGAAGAAAATCATCATCGACGGCCAAGAGATCGAGTGCGATCCGGCCATGACCCTGATCCAGGCCTGTGAGCAGGCCGGCATCGAGGTGCCTCGCTTTTGCTACCACGAGCGGCTGACCATCGCGGGCAACTGCCGGATGTGTCTGGTCGAGGTTGTGGGCGGCCCGCCAAAGCCCGCCGCGTCCTGTGCGATGCAGGTGCGCGACCTGCGGCCCGGCCCCGAAGGCCAGCCGCCGGTGGTCAAGACGAACTCGCCCATGGTCAAGAAGGCCCGAGAAGGGGTGATGGAGTTTCTGCTGATCAACCATCCGCTGGACTGCCCGATCTGCGATCAGGGCGGCGAGTGTGATTTGCAAGACCAAGCAATGGCTTACGGCGTGGACTTCTCGCGCTACCGCGAGCCCAAGCGCGCTGTCACCGATCTGGACCTTGGCCCGCTGGTCGAGACCCATATGACCCGCTGCATCTCCTGCACCCGCTGCGTGCGCTTCACCACCGAAGTGGCGGGCATCACCCAGATGGGCCAAACGGGTCGGGGCGAGGATGCAGAGATCACGTCCTATCTGGGCGAGACTTTGGACAGCAACCTGCAGGGCAACATCATCGACCTGTGCCCCGTGGGCGCGCTGGTCTCGAAGCCCTATGCGTTCACCGCGCGGCCTTGGGAGCTGACGAAAACCGAAAGCGTCGATGTGATGGACGCGCTCGGCTCCAATATCCGCGTGGACACCAAGGGGCGCGAAGTGATGCGCTTCCTGCCGCGCAACCATGACGGCGTGAACGAGGAGTGGATTTCCGACAAGACCCGCTTCGTGTGGGACGGTCTGCGCCGCCAACGCCTTGATACGCCTTACATTCGCGAGAATGGCAAGCTGCGCAAAGCGGGCTGGGGCGAGGCGCTGGAAGCCGCGAGCGCCGCCATGAAAGGCAAGAAAGTCGCGGGCCTAGTGGGCGATTTGGCCCCGGTCGAGGCCGCGTTTGCGCTCAAGCAGCTGATCGAGGGTCAGGGCGGCGTCGTGGAGTGCCGTACCGATGGCGCGAAGCTGCCCGCGGGCAACCGCTCGGGCTATGTGGGCACCGCGACGATCGAAGAGATCGACACCGCCAAGTCCATCCTGATCATCGGCAGTGACCCGTCCAAGGAAGCGCCCGTGCTGAACGCGCGCATCCGCAAGGCGTGGCTGGCAGGCGCCAAGGTCGCGCGCATCGGCGCCCCGGCGGAGCTGAGCTATGATCCGGTCAACCTCGGCACCGACCGCGCGGCGCTCGAAAAGCTCGCCGCGATGGACCATTCCGACAAGCAGGGCACGGCAGGGGTGATCATCCTCGGCCAAGGTGCCTTGTCCGACCCTGACGGCGAAGCGGTGCTGGGCACCGTGATGCAGATGGCCGAAGCCGCTGGATCTAAGCTGTTGATTTTGCACACGGCTGCGGGCCGAGTGGGCGCGATGGATGTGGGCTGCACCAACGAGGCTGGCATGGACGGCATCAAGGATGCGGAGGTGATCTACAACCTTGGCGCCGACGAGGTCGAGATCGAGGCGGGCCCGTTCGTGATCTACCAGGGCTCCCATGGCGACCGCGGCGCGCACCGCGCCGACATCATCCTGCCGGGCGCGGCCTACACGGAAGAGCAGGGGCTGTTCGTCAACACCGAAGGCCGACCCCAGCTGGCGCTGCGGGCCAACCACGCCCCGGGCGAGGCGAAGGACAACTGGGCGATCCTGCGCGCGCTGTCGGGCGAGCTGGGGGCGGTGCTGCCCTTCGACAATCTCGCACAGCTGCGCAAGGCGCTGGTGGCCGAGGCCCCGCATCTGGCGGCCATTGACGAGGTGCCGGAGAACGAATGGCAGCCGCTCAAGGCCAAGAAGATGGGCAAGGCCGACTTCCGCCCCGCCATCACCGAGTTCTACCTGACCAACCCCATCGCCCGCGCAAGCCAGCTGATGGGCGAGCTTCAAGCCGGCGCAAAAGCCCGCGCCGAAGCCCCGATGGCTGCGGAGTAGCGTGCGATGCGCGCCCTCATACCAATGCTGGGCGTGGCCATGATGGCCGCCGCTTGCGCGCCTGCGCCCGTGGACCCGTCGCAAAGCTACTTTGCGCCGAATTACCGCGGGATCGAGACGCGCAGGCTCGATGACGAGCTGGTCTCGTTTCTGGTGCGGATGGAAGGGGCGCGGACCAACGCAGATGTCGCGGATTACGCCAAATGCGCCGCCGCGCAATACGCGCTGATCCGGGGCTTCGGCTTTGCGCGCCATGTGCGCACCAGTGTGCAAGAGGAGGGTGGCCTTTGGGTCGGGGATGCGGTTTACACCATCTCGGCTGCGCTGCCCAAAGGATTACAAACGATCGACGCCGAAGTGGTGGTGTCGGAGTGTGCCGAGACCGGCATACCAACCGTATAAGAGAGACCGAGGATCATGGCTGACTTTCTTCTGACAGGACCGGGCATCGCCCTGACCATCGTGGCCCAATGCCTCGCGGTGCTGGCTTTTGTGCTGATCTCGGTGGTGTTTCTGGTCTATGGCGACCGCAAAATCTGGGCCGCCGTGCAGATGCGCCGCGGGCCGAACGTGGTGGGGGCATTTGGCCTGCTGCAAATCCCGGCGGACGCGCTGAAATACATCGTCAAGGAGATCGTGATCCCGGCGGGCGCGGACAAGACCGTTTTCCTGCTGGCACCCATGCTGGCCTTCGTGCTGGCGACGATATCTTGGGCGGTGATCCCGTTCTATGACACCTGGGTTCTGGCCGATCTGAACGTGGCCATTCTGTACGTCTTCGCCATCGGCTCGCTTGAGGTTTACGGCGTGATCATGGGCGGCTGGGCGTCGAACTCGAAATATCCGTTCTTGGGCAGCTTGCGCTCTGCGGCGCAGATGATCTCGTACGAGGTGTCCATCGGCCTGATCATCGTGGGTGTGATCATCTCCACCGGCAGCCTGAACTTTGGCGATATCGTGCGGGCGCAGGATGGCGATTACGGCTTCTTCAGCTGGTATTGGCTGCCGCATCTGCCGATGGTCTTCCTGTTCTTCATTTCGGCGCTGGCCGAGACCAACCGCCCGCCGTTCGATCTGCCCGAAGCGGAGTCCGAGCTGGTGGCGGGGTATCAGGTCGAATACTCCTCCACGCCGTTCCTGCTGTTCATGGCCGGCGAATACATCGCCATCTTCCTGATGTGCGCCCTGATCACCTTGCTGTTCTTCGGCGGCTGGCTCAGCCCGTTCCCCTTCATCCCCGACAGCCCGCTGTGGATGGTCGCGAAGATGTCGTTCTTCTTCTTCATGTTCGCCATGGTGAAGGCCGTGGTGCCGCGCTACCGCTACGACCAGCTGATGCGGATCGGCTGGAAGGTCTTCCTGCCGCTGTCGCTGGCGTGGGTCGTGATCGTGGCCTTCTTCGCCCAATACGGCGCATTCGGCGGGGCCTATGCCCGCTGGACGGTGGGGGGCTAATTCGCGATGGGCGTCGACTGCACCCTGTTTCAGCAATTGGTGGACCTTTCCACCCGCTTCCGGCCCCAGGGCCGGTCGCTGATGCTGGGCCGTCAGGGGTTCAAGATCGAGCCACCCTTTGCCAAGTCTTATGAGAGCGCCCTGCGCCGCGCGGGGATCGCCAAGAAGCGGTTCCACTACCTGCAGGATGACGAGTATTCCGAGACCCTGTTCCGCGAGCTGGGATTGGGCGAGATCGAGACGATGGATTACGCCTCCTACGAGGGGCCGTCGATCGAGCAGGACCTGAACCAGCCGGTGCCCAAAAGCCTGCATGGCAAGTTCGGCTTCATCTTCGATGGCGGCACCATCGAGCATGTGTTCAACGTCCCGCAAGCGCTCGAGAACGTCTACAACATGCTGATGCCCGGCGGGCGCTTCGTGTCGGCCAATGGCATGAACGGCTGGGTCGGCCACGGCATGTACCAGTTCAACCCAGAGCTGGTCTGGACCTACTGGAAGCGCAAATGCCAGTGCCTGGTGCATATCTGCGCGGGGCTCACCAAGATCCCCGGGGCCGCCAAACCGCTGAACTTCCCCGACGCCGCCGAAACGGGGCGCCGGCTGCGGCTCAAGGGGATGATCCCCGAGGGCCGGGTGTATCTGTACTACGAAATCGAGAAAACCGACGCCGGACCCGCCAAGGGCTCGGCGCTGCAAAGTGACTATGAAGTGAAATGGGCGGGCGCCTGACCGCGCGCCGCCTCACGGGAGAGACAAAATGAGCGTAAGCCTCGGCCGCCGTGCCAAGTACTTCCTGCTGCTGGACATCTTCAAAGGGTTCCAGCTGGGCTTCAAATACTTCTTCGCCCCGAAGATGACGGTGAACTACCCCCACGAGAAGGGGCCGCTGTCGCCACGTTTCCGCGGCGAACATGCCCTGCGCCGCTACCCCAACGGGGAAGAGCGCTGCATCGCGTGCAAATTGTGCGAGGCGGTCTGCCCCGCGCAGGCGATCACCATTGACGCTGAGCCCCGCGATGACGGCTCGCGCCGCACAACGCGCTACGACATCGACATGACCAAGTGCATCTATTGCGGCTTCTGCCAGGAAGCCTGCCCGGTGGATGCCATCGTCGAGGGGCCGAATTTCGAATTCGCCACCGAGACCCGCGAAGAGCTGTTCTACGACAAGGACAAGCTGCTGGCCAATGGCGAGCGCTGGGAAGCCGAGATTGCGCGCAATCTCGAAATGGACGCCCCCTACAGATAAGGACCGGACACGATGGGAGCTTGGGGCTCAGGCATATTCGACAATGACGGCGCGGGCGACTGGCTGGCGGCGTATGAGGAAGAGGGCGCGTCGATGATCGACAGCGCGTTGTCGGACGTGTCGGAAGCGGTCTCCGAGGGCTATATAGAGATCGACGTTGCCAATGCGGGGCTCGCCGCCGCCGAAGGGGTCGCGACCTGCTTCGGCGCGCCCTCCAAGCGCGTCGACGGCGACGTGCGCGACAACTTGATCGAGCACGAAGACGAGGTGCAGGCCATGGACGACATCGTCGCCCGCGCCATCACCGCCGTCGAGGCGATCATCGATGACGCCGACAAGTCCGAGTTCACCGACCTGTGGCAGGATGCGGGCGCCTGGGACGAGGTCACGCCGATCATCGACGACCTTCTGGCCCGGCTGGGGCGCGTGAAGTGAGCGCTATGAGCACATATGAGCGCGGCCAAGCGCTGTCCGAGAAGGTGAACCCCGGCATGGAGGACGCCCTGCGCGCCCGCTATGACGCGCTGGTCCCCGGCTTGTCGCGCACCGTGGTCGATGTGGCCTACGGGCAGTTCTACGCACGCGGCGGTGTGGACGAGAAGACCCGGCTGCTGGCCACGATTGCGGCGCTGACCGCACTTGGCGCGCAGACCCGCCCGCAGCTGAAGGTCAATATCGGCTCTGCCCGCGCGGTGGGGGCCACCCGCGAAGAGATTTGCGAGATCATCTTCCAGATGACGCTCTACGGCGGCTTCCCCGCCATGATCAACGCCATGAATGCCGCCATCGAAGTGTTCGAGGCGGAAGAGAAGGAGACACCCGATGAGTGATCCCGCCAACCCGTTCGAGGCGATGATGAAGATGGGCCAGGACTGGGCCAAGACCATGAACCCCGCACTCGAAGCGTTCACGCCCAAGGGGTTCGAGGCCCTGATGCCCACCATGTCGGCCGATATGATGGAGCAATTCATGGGCAAGGGGTTGAGCCCCGAGGGGCTTGATGCCAAGACGCGCCTGCTGCTGACGCTCACCGGGCTGACGATTCAGGGCGCGCAGGCCGAGAGCCAAATCCGCCTCACCGTCCGCCATCTGGTGGAGGCCGGGGCCACGAAACAGGAAATTGCCGAGACCATCGCCCAGGCGGCGATGTTCGGCGGCGTTCCGGCAATGTCGAAGGCCATGGAACTGGCCACCGAAGTGCTGGACGGAGAAGGGACAAGCTGATGGGTTTTGCCGATTTCGCATTCTACATGTTCGCCGTGACCGTGGTGACCTCCGGTCTCTTCGTGGTCGTGGCGCGCAACCCGGTGCACTCGGTGCTGTGGCTGATCCTGGCCTTCCTGAGCTCCGCTGGCCTTTTCGTGCTGCTGGGCGCCGAGTTCGTCGCGATGCTGCTGATCATCGTCTATGTGGGCGCGGTGGCCGTGCTGTTCCTGTTCGTCGTCATGATGCTCGACGTGGACTTCGCGGAGCTTAAGGGCGAGTTGGCCAAGTTCGTGCCCCTTGCGGGGCTCATTGGCGTGATCTTGTTGATGGAGCTGGCGCTGGTCTTTGGCGTCTGGACCGGTGCCGAGAACGCATCCGGCCTGCGCGACGCAGTCACCCCCGCAGTGGAGGACACGCAGAACACCGCCGCCCTGGGCCAGCTGATCTACACCAAGTATATCTACCTGTTCCAGGCCGCGGGCCTGATCCTGCTGGTCGCCATGATCGGCGCTATCGTGCTGACCCTGCGCCACCGCTCCGACATTAAGCGCCAGAACGTGCTCAGCCAGATCTACCGCGACCCGGCCGAGCAGATGGAACTCAAGGACGTCAAACCAGGGCAGGGTCTGTGACCCAGAATATTCTAAATATTCTGGTGCGTTTTCTTCATAAGAAAACGCCGCCCCGCGGGCTTCGCAACGGGGCGGTTTTGACCGTTGCGACCCTTGCCGCCGGTCCTGCGCTGGGCGCGATCGAGGCCTGCGACCGGGTCACGCATATCTCCCACGGCGGCGTGGCCGATCATGTGGACATGGGCGCGGGCAAGGTGATGTGGACCGAATGGTGGAGCCCGGAGGGCGTCTACAAGACTGTCTGGCTGGCCGATTGCCGCACCGGCATCGCGCTGGACCTGCGCACCCATGAAGAGCGGATCACCGAGCGCTATGTGCGCGACAAGACCGAGCTTGTGCGCGCCAAGATCACCCGGCAGGCCGAGGCCTCGCCCGCCTTCTTCACCATTGACCGCGTGGCCGGGCTGATCCGCCGCGATGGGCGCGATCTGCATATCCAGCAATACGCGGAAGAATTCTGCGCCTGTGACGCGGCCTACCCGAACCTGCAGGGCGACAAGACACCCTACGAGGTGCCGTCATGATGCAGCCCGCCGTCCGCCGCGCCGTGATCTTTGGCCTGCTCGCGTTGTTTCTCGCGCCGATTGTGATACTTGGCGTTTCTCCCGCCGACCGGGTCCACGGGTTGGCCGGGCCGTTCGCCGGGGCAGGCGGGGCGGCACCTGCCGGGGGGATGCAGCCATGATGCGCGCGCTGACCCTTGCCACCTTGGGGCTGGCCGCAGGGCCCGCCGCGGCGTTGACGCCCCTGCCGCCGGCCTGCGCTTATTCGGGGGACACGGCCGAGGGCCGGGGGATCGTCTTCGTGGCGACCCATGCCAACCGCTTTGTCAGCTACATCACCACTGATGATACCGACCGCGAGTGGTTTTATCTGGAGCATTGCCCGACGGGCCAGACCTTGCGCGCCCGTTCAGCCCCACGCACCGCCAGCCTTGGCAACACACGCCACCCGGAAAATGTCCGGCAGGTGATGTTCAACGCGCTCGACGCGCGCGAGGGCTACACGATGGGCGACATCCAGGGCCTGCTGCGCGCCGAGGGCGTCGCCACCAAACGCACCACCGCCCGCGCCGAAAGCTGCGCGTGCCACGAGAACTTCCCCGACGCCGTCGGGGCCAAGACACCCTACAAGAAAGATACGAAATGATCGGACTTGAACATTATCTCACAGTCGCGGCGGCTTTGTTCGTCATTGGCATTTTCGGCATCTTCGTGAACCGCAAGAACGTGATCGTCATCTTGATGTCGATCGAGCTGATGCTCCTGGCGGTCAACATCAATCTGGTGGCCTTCTCGAGCTTCCTGGGTGATCTGGTGGGGCAGGTGTTCACGCTCTTTGTGCTGACCGTCGCCGCCGCCGAGGCCGCCATCGGGCTGGCCATTCTGGTGTGCTTCTTCCGCAACCGCGGCACGATTGCCGTGGAAGACGTCAACGTGATGAAGGGCTGATGAAAGTGCTGCGCTTCCATATTTTGTTGGCCATCGCCTGTGTATTATTAACTGCCAAGGCTGCCGTCGCATGCAGTCTCGACGCGACGATACATTACGTCGATCAACCAATTGACGTTTCCGAAGACGGCAGCTTTGTCGAGGCCGGTGACCGCCCAAATCATGTGGTGTCGGGCTTGAAAATCAAAGCGATCGGTCGCGGCCTCACGGCTCAAACGATCCTGAGTGGCACTCCATGCCCGCCAATGAGTGAGTATCTCATCCTTGCCGACTGCAACGATGGCGACCTGCTTCGTCTCTATGGTACGTATAATCGCAAAGACCGTTTGGCTATAGAGAAGAGCATCGCTGCTTACCGTGAGCAGCATGGTCGCGATCCGTTCATTGCACCCTACTTCCCCAGATCGGGTCTGAAGGTGGCGCATCTCGTCTCACCTAACGGTCCGATGGAATTCACCAAAAACGTGTCAATCGCTTCGATTGAGGCTATGGCGCGGACGCACGATCTTGAATACACCCGCCAAGTGTCTGTGCAGCTCGATGCAATGGCGGAGCGTAACCGTTTCAATCCGTTTGCTGGGTGCAGCATCCACTATCCAGAAAGCCAAATGGCCCAACGAGCGCCATTCACGAGGTAAACCGAGCTATGGAAACGACCCTCCTCTTTGCGCCCATCATCGGCAGCCTGATCTGCGGCTTCGGCTGGAAGTTCATCGGCGAGCAGGCGGCTTGCGTGATCGCCACGGCGCTCTTGTTCCTGTCGGCGATCCTGAGCTGGATTGCCTTCCTGACCTTCGACGGCACGACCGAGACCATCGAGCTCCTGCGCTGGATCCAGTCCGGCACGCTGGACACGAGCTGGGCCATCCGTATGGACCGCCTGACGACGATCATGCTGATCGTGATCACCACCGTCTCTGCGCTCGTGCACCTTTATTCCTTTGGCTACATGGCCCATGACGACCATTTCGACGAGGGCGTCAGCTACAAGCCGCGTTTCTTTGCCTACCTGTCCTTCTTCACCTTCGCGATGCTGATGCTGGTGACCTCGGACAATCTGGTGCAGATGTTCTTTGGCTGGGAAGGGGTCGGCGTCGCCTCGTATCTGCTAATCGGGTTCTACTACAAGAAGCCGTCGGCCAATGCCGCCGCCATCAAGGCCTTCGTGGTCAACCGGGTGGGGGATTTCGGCTTCGCCCTGGGCATCTTCGGGCTGTTCTATCTGGCCGACAGCATCAACTTCTCGGACGTGTTCGAGGCGGTGCCAGAGATTGCCGAGACCCAGATCACCTTCCTATGGACAGAGTGGAACGCGGCGAACCTGCTGGCCTTCCTGCTGTTCGTGGGCGCCATGGGCAAATCGGCGCAGTTGTTCCTGCACACCTGGCTGCCCGACGCGATGGAGGGCCCGACCCCGGTGTCGGCCCTGATCCACGCTGCCACCATGGTGACCGCGGGCGTATTCCTCGTCTGCCGCATGTCGCCGCTGATCGAATACGCCCCGGCCGCGCAGACCTTCATCATCGCCATCGGCGCCGCCACCGCATTTTTCGCGGCCACGGTGGGTCTGGTACAAAACGACATCAAGCGGGTGATCGCCTATTCGACCTGCTCGCAGCTGGGCTACATGTTCGTGGCGGCGGGCGTCGGGGTCTACTCGGTGGCGATGTTCCACCTGCTGACCCACGCCTTCTTCAAGGCGATGCTGTTCCTTGGCGCGGGCTCGGTCATCCACGCGATGCATCACGAGCAGGACATGCGCAACTATGGCGGGCTGCGCCACAAGATCCCCAAGACCTTCTGGGCGATGATGATCGGCACGCTGGCGATCACCGGCGTGGGCATTCCGCTGCTCTATGTGGGCTTCCCCGTGGGCTTTGCGGGCTTTGTGTCGAAGGACGCGATCATCGAGAGCGCCTATGCGCACACGCCGATGGGCTACGCCTTCTGGATCCTCGTGATCGCCGCGCTGTTCACCAGCTTCTACAGCTGGCGGCTGATGTTCATGACCTTCTATGGCAAGCCGCGGGGCGACAAGCACACCCACGAGCATGCCCATGAAAGCCCCGCCACGATGCTGACGCCGCTGGCGGTGCTGGCGGTGGGTGCGATCTTCTCGGGCATGGTGTTCTACAAGCCGTTCTTTGGCTCGGACGAGAGCGTGGCAAAGTTCTTCGGCATCTCCGGCGAGAAGCACGCGTTGATGGAGCCGTTGCAGCCCGTGGGCGCAGCCTTTGCCGCGACCGAGGACAAAGAAGGCGACGATCACGCCGACAAGCCCGCCGCCAAGCCGGGGCAGGGCGCGATCCATATGGCGCCGGACAACCACGTGCTGCATGATGCGCATTACGTGCCGAACTGGGTTAAGGTGTCGCCCTTCGTGGTCATGCTGCTGGGCTTCTTCACGGCGTGGATGTTCTACATCAAGAATCCGTCCCTGCCGGGGCGCTTGGCGGCCAACCAGAAGCATCTCTACCAGTTCCTGCTCAACAAGTGGTACTTCGACGAGATCTACGACTTCCTGTTCATCCGGCCCGCCAAGTGGCTGGGCAATTTCCTGTGGACGCGGGGCGACGGGGCGGTCATTGACGGCTCGATCAACGGGGTGGCGATGGGGGCAGTACCGTTCCTGACGCGGCTCGCGGGCCGGGCGCAGTCGGGCTTCATGTTCCACTATGCCTTCGCCATGGTCATCGGCGTTGTGATCATCATCACGTGGTTCGCCATCGGCGGGCCCAGCGTCACCGGGGGGGCGGAATAATGGACAACCTTCTGTCACTCATCACCTTCGCGCCGCTGGTCGGTGCGCTGATCCTGGCGCTGTTCCTGCGCGGCGATGACGAGGCCGCGCAGCGCAACGCCAAGTGGCTGGCGCTGATCACCACCTCCGTGGTTTTCCTGCTGTCGATCTTCGTCTATACCGGGTTCGACCCTGCCAACACGGGCTTCCAGTTCGTTGAAGAGCGCGAGTGGATCCTGGGCCTGAACTACAAGATGGGCGTGGATGGCATCTCGGTCACCTTCGTGCTGCTGACCACCTTCCTGATGCCGCTGGTGATCGCGTCCTGCTGGGACGTGAAGACCCGGGTGAAGGACTACATGATCGCCTTCCTCGTGCTCGAGACCCTGATGCTGGGCGTCTTCTGCGCGCTGGACCTGATCCTGTTCTACCTGTTCTTCGAAGCAGGGCTGATCCCGATGTTCCTGATCATCGGCATCTGGGGCGGGGCGAACCGCATCTATGCGAGCTTCAAGTTCTTCCTCTACACGCTGCTGGGGTCCGTGCTGATGCTGATCGCGATGATCGCGATGTATCTGGACGCGGGCACCACCGACATCCCGACACTGCTGACCCACACCTTCGCGTCCGAGAGCTTCCCGGTCGCGGGCATCACCGTCGTGGGCGGGATGCAGACGTTGATGTGGCTGGCGTTTTTCGCGAGCTTCGCGGTGAAGATGCCGATGTGGCCGGTGCATACCTGGCTGCCGGATGCGCACGTGCAGGCGCCCACGGCGGGCTCGGTCGTGCTGGCGGCGATCTTGCTGAAAATGGGCGGCTACGGCTTCCTGCGCTTCTCGCTGCCGATGTTCCCCGTCGGCTCCGACATTCTGGGCATTTACGTGCTGTGGATGAGCGTCATTGCCATCATCTACACATCGCTGGTCGCACTGGCGCAGCATGACATGAAGAAACTCATCGCCTACTCCTCCGTGGCCCACATGGGCTACGTGACCATGGGCATTTTTGCGGCCAACCAGCAGGGCATCGACGGGGCGATCTTTCAGATGATCAGCCACGGCTTTATCTCCGGCGCGCTGTTTCTGTGTGTGGGCGTGATCTACGACCGGATGCACACCCGCGAGATTGACGCTTATGGCGGGCTGGTCAACCGCATGCCGGCCTACGCGCTGATCTTCATGCTGTTCACCATGGCCAATGTTGGCCTGCCGGGCACCTCGGGCTTTGTGGGGGAGTTCCTGACGCTGATGGGCATCTTCCAGGTGAACACCTGGATCGCGGTCTTCGCGACCACCGGCGTGATCCTGAGCGCGGCCTATGCGCTGTGGCTCTACCGCCGGGTTGTCATGGGCGATCTGATCAAGGAGAGCCTGAAGTCGATCACCGACATGACCACGCGCGAGCGCGCGATCTTCGCGCCGCTGGTGGTGATGACGATCCTCTTGGGCGTCTACCCCGCGCTGGTGCTGGACCTGATCGGGCCCAGCGTCGAGGCGCTGGTAAGCAACTATGACAGCGCGCTGCTTGACAGCGGCGTGCGCACGGCTGTGGCCGGGAATTAAGGACGATTTGAGATGATCCAAGCTGACCTGAATGTCGTTCTTCCGGAGATCCTGCTGGCGGTCTTCGCGATGGCCGCCCTGATGGGCGGGGTCTACACGACCAAGGACCGCGCGGCGCCGGTGATCCTGTGGGCCACGTCGCTCGCCTTCGTGCTGCTGGCCGCGTGGATCGGCTTCAATGGCGAGGGCACGCAGACCGCCTTTGGCGGGGCCTTCATCGATGACGGCTTCTCGCGCTTTGCCAAGGTGATGATCCTGCTGTCCGCGGCGGCGATCCTGCTGTTGAGCCAGGATTTCATGGCCAAGCACGGCCTGTTCCGGTTCGAGTATCCGATCCTTGTCGCGCTCGCCGTGGTGGGCATGATGATGATGGTCTCCGCGGGCGATCTTATGGCGCTTTACATGGGGCTCGAGCTGCAGTCGTTGTCGCTCTACGTCGTGGCGTCGCTGCACCGAGACTCGCTTAAATCGACCGAGGCCGGACTGAAATACTTTGTCCTCGGCGCGCTGAGCTCGGGGATGCTGCTCTATGGTGCCTCGCTGGTCTACGGCTACGCCGGTACCACCCTGTTCGAGGGCATCCTGTCGACCATGGCCGAGGGCGAGAGCATCTCGCTGGGCCTGCTCTTCGGTCTGGTCTTCGTCTCTGCCGGCTTGGCCTTCAAGGTGTCCGCCGCGCCATTCCACATGTGGACGCCCGACGTCTACGAGGGCTCGCCGACGCCGATCACCGCCTTCTTTGCCACCGCCCCCAAGGTGGCGGCCATGGGGCTGTTCGCCCGGGTGGTGCATGACGCGTTTGGCGGTGCGGTCGCGGACTGGTCGCAGATCGTGGCCTTCCTGTCGGTCGTGTCGATGTTCCTGGGCGCAATCGCGGCCATCGGGCAGCGCGATATCAAACGCCTGATGGCCTATTCGTCCATCGCCCATATGGGCTTTGCGCTGATGGGGCTTGCCGCGGGGACCGCGGGCGGTGTGCAGGCGATGTTGGTCTATATGGCAATCTACGTGACGATGAACGTAGGCACCTTCGCCTTCATCCTGTCGATGGAAAAGGACGGCCAGCCCGTCACCGACATCGACGCGTTACAGAACTATTCCAAGCAGGAGCCGGGCCGCGCGCTGGCGATGCTGGTCTTGATGTTCTCTCTGGCAGGTATCCCGCCGCTCGTGGGCTTCTTCGGCAAGTTCTATGTGCTGCAGGCCGCCGTGGATGCGGGCATGGCGTGGCTTGCCATCGCGGGCGTGATCGCGTCGGTGATCGGCGCGTTCTACTACCTGCGCATTGTCTACTTCATGTATTTCGGCGAGGAGCGCGAGGCGCTCAACGGCTCCATGCCGATGGTTGGATGGGCGCTGCTCATGGGATCGGCGGCGGCGATGCTTCTGGGCGTCATCAACCTTTTCGGGATCGAGGGGGCGGCGATGGCGGCGGCGGGGGCTCTTGTCAACTGAGCCGCACGCCTCGCTTTGGCCCGAAGGGGTCGACCGCATCATCCGCGATGAGGTCGACAGCACCATGGCAGAGGCCGCGCGGCTGGCCCCGGACCTAAGACGCCCGACCTGGGTGATGGCCCACCGCCAGACGGCCGCGCGCGGCCGGCAGGGCCGGGCGTGGGTGAACCCGGAAGGCAATCTGTCTGCCACCTTGCTGATGCGCCCCGAAGGCGGGCCCGCTGATGCGGCGCTGCGGTCTTTCATGGCGGCCAATGCGCTTTTCGAGGCGCTGGCGCTGCATGTGGACCGCACCAAGCTGGCGGTGAAATGGCCCAATGACGTGCTGCTGTCGGGCGGCAAGGTCGCGGGCATTTTGCTGGAAAGCATGGGCACGTCGCAGGGGGTGGAATGGCTGGCCATCGGCGTGGGCGTGAACCTGAAGGCGGTGCCCGACGGCGTGCAGGATGCAGCCTTTCCGCCGACCGCGTTGGCCGAGCATGGCGATCTGGTCGGCCCCGAGGATTTTCTTGAGAAGCTGGCGGTGAATTTTGCGACCGAAGAGGCGATCTTCGCAGAGCTGGGTTTCGGAAAAATCCGCGAGGACTGGCTGAAGCGCGCCGCGCGGCTGGGGGAGGTGATCACAGCCCGCACCTCGCGCGCGGAGATCACGGGCACCTTCGAGAGCATCGACGAGGCGGGCAACCTGATCCTGCGCACGCCAAAAGGCGCAGAGGTGATTGCCGCGGCGGATGTCTATTTCTCTTGAGAGGGCGATGGGTGAGATCACCCATCCTACGGGACCTATGAAAGGCGGCGCCGCCCGAGGGTTTGCCCCGAGCCTGCACATGAAGTCAGCCATTGGTCTCACCGGTGATTGCGGCTTGCGTGCAATCGGTCGGGGTGCGAGCGGGGTGGAAAGTCCCGCGCGCGGTTTGCTAGCGGGCCACGGGATAGCGCGCCGCGCGTTAAGACCCGGTTTACGCTGCGCACGCCGCGCGGTAGAGACGCGCAACGGAAGGGTTTTTGATGCTGCTGGCGATTGACTGCGGGAACACCAACACGGTCTTTTCCATCTGGGATGGGGAGCGGTTTATCGCGACGTGGCGCACCTCGACCGAGTGGCAGCGCACGGCGGACCAGTACTACGTCTGGCTGTCCTCGCTGATGGCGTTTCAGAAGATCGACGTGGAGATCACCGAGGTGATCGTGTCCTCGACCGTGCCGCGCGTCGTGTTCAACCTGCGGGTCTTCGCGGACCGCTACTTCAACACCCGTCCCATCGTGGTGGGCAAGGAGGGCTGCGTGCTGCCCGTAGATGTGCGGGTCGACGAAGGCACCGCTGTGGGGCCCGACAGGCTTGTAAATACGGTGGCGGGGTACGATCTGTATGGGGGCGACCTAATTGTGGTCGACTTCGGCACCGCGACGACCTTCGACGTGGTGGACCGGGACGGCGCCTATATCGGCGGCGTCATCGCGCCGGGTGTGAACCTGTCGCTGGAGGCGCTGCATCAGGCCGCCGCCGCACTGCCCCACGTGGACATCACCAAACCGCAGATGGTGATCGGCACAAACACGGTTGCATGTATGCAATCGGGTGTGTTCTGGGGCTATATCGGGCTGATCAAGGAGATTTGCGCCCGCATCAAGGCCGAGCATGGCCGCGAGATGAAAGTCATCTCCACCGGGGGGCTGGCACCATTGTTCCAGCAATCCGAAGACCTATTTGACGAATTCAACGATGACCTGACAAGCCACGGGCTGGTGGTCATCAACGCATATAACAGAAAGAACAGCTAATCATGGCAGGCGAACGACTGGTCTATCTGCCCCTCGGCGGGGCGGGCGAAGTAGGCATGAACATGTACCTTTACGGGTACGGAAAACCGAACAAGGAGCGCTTCATCCTCGTGGATATGGGCGTGACCTTCCCCGATATGGACGGCACGCCGGGAGTGGATCTGATCTTCCCCGATATCGAATGGATCGCCGCGCGGGCCGACCGGCTGGACGCGATCTTCATCACCCATGCGCATGAGGATCACGTGGGCGCGGTTGGGCATCTCTATGACCGTCTGCGCGCGCCGATCTATGCGCGCAAGTTCACCTCGCATATCGCGCGGCTGAAGATGGAAGAGCATGGCTATAGCGGGGAAGAGATTGAGGTGGTCGGCCCGATGCCCCATCAGGTGCAGGTGGGCGCGTTCAAGGTGGGCTTGATGCCGATCTCGCACTCGATCCCGGAATCGAGCGCGCTGGTCATCGACACCCCAGAGGGGCGCGTGGTGCATTCCGGCGACTTCAAGATCGACGAGACGCCCGGTCTGGGCGAGCCGTTCGACCGCGAGGCGTTCGGCTCCCTTGGGCCGGTGAAAGCGCTGATCTGCGACTCGACGAATGTCTTTTCGCGTCACGAAGGCCGCTCGGAATCGACGGTCGGCCCCAACATCGTGCCCATCGTGCGCGAGGCCGAAGGGCTGGTCGTGGCGACCACCTTTGCCTCCAACATCGCGCGGGTGCGCACCTTGGCGCAGGCGGGCGTGGATGCGGGGCGCTCGGTCGTGCTGCTGGGGCGCTCGATGCAGAAGATGGTCCGCGCGGGGCTCGAGACCGGCGTGGTCACGGACTTTCCGCCCTATCTGGCCCCGGAGGAGGCCGGCGATATCCCGCGCCAGAACCTAATGATCCTGGCGACCGGCTCACAAGGTGAGCGGCGCGCCGCGACCGCGCAGCTGTCGCGCGGCAAGTTCCTTGGGTTCTCTCTGAAAGAGGGTGACACGGTGATTTTCTCGTCGAAGACGATCCCGGGCAACGAGACGTCCGTGGGGCAGATCGTCAACAATTTCAGCGAGATGGGCGTCGATGTGATCGACGACAAGATGGCCGATATCCATGTGTCGGGCCATGCCAACCGCCCCGATCTGGAAGAAATGCACCGGCTGGTGAAGCCGCAGATTCTTGTGCCGAACCATGGCGAGCACCGGATGCTGCGCGAGCATGCGACGATTGGCGAGGCGGGCGGCATCGCCTCTGTCGTGGCACCCAATGGCACGATGGTGTCGCTGTCGGGCAACCGCCCCGAGGTGGTCGAGTTCATCGAGACGGGGCGTTTGTACCTTGATGGCGCGGTGCAGATCGGCGCGCTGGACGGCATCGTGCGCGACCGCATCCGCATGGCGCTGAACGGCCAGGTGGTTGTGGGCGTGCTGATCGACGAGGATGACGAGGCGCTCGAGCCTTGGGTCGAGCTGCGCGGGCTGGCCGAGATGGGCCGCTCCAAGGCGCCGCTGGCCGATGTGCTGGAGGAAGAGCTGGGGCAGTTCCTGGGGCGTGCCAATGGCGCGACGATCAGCGACGACGACAAGCTCGAAGAGCAGCTGCGCCGCATCGTGCGCAACACGTCGCAATCGGAGATCGGCAAGAAGCCGGAAGTCGTGGTGCTGATCTCTAGGCTGACCGCTTGAGCAGGAAGTGATGGGTTAACCCAATCGCCACCAGCGCGTAGAGGATGTGGCCCCAAAGCGCCGCCCATGTGATCCCGGTGAAGCCCAGAAACGGGGCTTGGCCGGCGATCAGATGCGCCATGACGTAGAGCGCGAAAACCCATTGCACGATGCCGAACGCGACGGCGACAAGCGCCCATCTGAGGCCCGGCATGAACTTTTGCCACAGTGGCCGCGCGACCAGCGCGAAGCCCAGCGGGTAGCCAATGCAGCCTGCGAAATAGTGCAGGAAGTTAGCCGCCTCGCGAGACTGAAATCCGCTGAGCGCCTTGAAGACGGAGCCCGCCAGCGGCACGGGCGCCAGCCGGGAGCCGCCAAGAAGCGGGCTGATCACCTCGCCATAAAGCTCGAACGCGATGGTCGCGGCGGAGCCTGCAAGCACCAGCATCAAAAACCCCCGCAGCGACAGGGGATGGGGCGTCGTGTCGGTCATCATGTGGTCTCCAGCAACAGGGTGGGACAAGGTTAACGGGGCGGGAGGTGTTGCGTCGAGCGCGGCGCGCTCACGGCGCCATCACTTGCGCGCCACTTCCATTGAAACATTTTCGCTGCAGTGCCGCATTTTTCACGGCCCGAAGCAGTGAAATCCGCGTGTGGCATGGCTATATTCAAGTGGGTCAGCCGATGGCCCGCCACATAGGAGGTCGCCCCATGGCAGACCGTCTTCGCGTCGTGATTGTGGGTGCGGGCTTTGGCGGATTATCCGCCGCGAAAGAGCTCAGCCGCGCCCCGGTCGACATCACGCTGATTGACCAGCAAAACCACCATCTGTTCCAGCCGCTGCTTTACCAGGTTGCCACCGCCGCGCTGACCCCTGCGGAGATCGCCGTGCCGATCCGACAGGTGCTGCGCAAGCAGGACAACGTGCGTGTGGTGATGGACCGGGTCGAGGCTGTTTCGACCGCCGAGAAAACCGTGCGCTGCGAAAGCGGGCAGGACATCCCCTATGACGCGCTGGTGCTGGCGACCGGCGCGCGGCATTCGTATTTCGGCAATGACGATTGGGCGGAGCATGCGCCGGGGCTGAAGACCCTCGATGATGCCTTTGCGCTGCGCGAGAAGATCCTGCGCGCGTTCGAACATGCTGAAATCGTGGCGGAAAGTGATCCGGCCGCCGCGCGGCGGCTGCAAAGCTTTGTTGTGATTGGGGCCGGTCCGACCGGGGTCGAGATGGCGGGCGCGATTGCCGAATTGGCCGCATCGCTGATGCGCGACTTCCGGCATCTGGACGCCGCGAACACACGGGTGATCCTTGTCGAAGGCGGCCCGCGCGTGCTGCCGAGCTTTGCCGAGAGCCTGTCCGCGCGGGCGCAATCTGATCTGGAAAGTCTGGGCGTCGAGGTGCGGGTGAACACGATGGTCAGTGACATCTCCAGCGACCGTGTGACGACCGGCAACGGCGTGATCGAGGCCGGTACGGTGATCTGGGCGGCGGGCGTCAAAGCCTCGCCGGCCGCGCGCTGGTTGGGCCTGCGCCCGGGCCATGTGGAGGTCGACGAGACGTTGCGCCCGGAAGGTTTGGAAGACGTCTATGTCATCGGCGATACCGCCCGGTTGGAGGTTGACGGCGCGCCCTTGCCGGGCATCGCGCCGGTTGCAAAACAGATGGGGCAGTATGTTGGCCGAAGGCTCGCTGCAGCTGCGAAAGGCGCCGCATTCACCGAACACTTCCGCTACCGCGATGCGGGGGCGCTGGCGACAATTGGGCGCAACCGCGCGGTGGCGGATATCTTTGGATTGAAGTTAACGGGCTTCATCGGCTGGCTGCTCTGGGGCGCCGCCCATGTCTACTTCCTGATCGGCTTCAAGAACCGGCTGTTCGTCGTGTTGCACTGGCTGTGGTCATACGTGACTTGGCAGCGGGGCGTGCGGCTGATCATGCATGACGCACCCAAACTCTCGAAGAGAGTTTGAGCTGGAAGTCACATGAAGACGTAAACGCCGCTTAGCTGGCTTCGCGGCGCTCATCGAAGCTGTGAGCGATGAAGTCGGGCAGGTGATCGCCTAGGCCTACGACCTTGGGGCCGCGGTCATTGTTGCCCCGCCCACCGCGAGAGCGGGAGCGTTTGGGCTTATCGTCTGACTTCGCCTCCGCACGCGGCTCTGGCTTCGGTGCCTCTTCGGGCTTAACCTCTGGTGCGGCCTCTTCAACTTTCGCCTCGACCGGTGCGTCTTCGGCCTTCTTCGAGCGGGACCGCGACCGCGAACGGGATTTCTTCGGCTTGTCCTCTGCCTCGCCTGCGGCTTCCGCCTCGGACGGTTTGGAGGCGGGGGCCGCCTGCTCGCCCACGTCGCCGCGGGGGATCGTCGTTTTGATCAGGTCTTCAATGGCGGCCAGCAGTTTCTCGTCGCGCGGCGTCGAGATCATCATCGCGGCGCCTTCGCGGCCCGCGCGACCGGTGCGCCCGATACGGTGCACATAGTCTTCCGCGTGGGAGGGGACGTCGAAGTTGAACACGTGGCTCACATTCGGGATGTCGAGCCCGCGCGCGGCCACGTCGGAGGCCACGAGGAAGCGGATCTTGCCATCGCGGAAGCCGTCGAGCGTGCGCGTGCGGTGGGACTGGTCGAGATCACCATGGATCGGTTCGGCATCGTGGCCGTATTTCTTCAACGACTTGGCGACGATATCGACATCCACCTTGCGGTTGCAGAAGATGATGCCGTTGGTGACCTTCTCGCCCTCCTGGTCGATCAGCTTGCGCAGGAAGTCGCGCTTTTGCTTGGCCTGGGCGTCGCGGCGGGTGCCGGGCAGCTCGAACACCTGTTGAGTGATCGTCTCGGACGCCGTGGCCTGTCGGGCCACTTCGATCCGCTCGGGGTTCGACAGGAACGTGTTGGTGATCCGCTCGATCTCTGGCGCCATGGTGGCGGAGAAGAACAGGGTTTGGCGGGTGAAGGGCGTCAGGCCGAAGATGCGCTCGATATCGGGGATGAAGCCCATGTCGAGCATCCGGTCGGCCTCGTCGACCACCATCACCTTGACGTCGGTCAGGATCAGCTTGCCGCGCTCGAAATGATCAAGCAGGCGGCCGGGCGTGGCGATCAGCACGTCGACGCCCTTGTCGATCAGCTGGTCTTGCTCTTTGAAGGACACGCCGCCGATCAGCAGGGCCTTCGTGAGCTTGGTGTATTTCGCATACAGGTCGAAGTTTTCGGCCACTTGGGCTGCCAGCTCCCGCGTGGGGGCCAGCACAAGCGAGCGGGGCATCCGGGCGCGGGCGCGCCCCCGGTTCAGCAGCGTGATCATCGGCAGCGTGAAACTGGCGGTCTTGCCGGTGCCGGTCTGGGCGATGCCAAGCACGTCGCGGCCTTCGAGCGCGGGCGGGATCGCGCCGGCCTGAATGGGCGTCGGATCAGTGTAGCCGACCTCGTCGATCGCTTTGAGAACTTTGGTGTGGAGCTTCAGGTCAGAGAATTTTGTCATGTGTTTCCAAATTACGCCGCGCCCGGTTCATCATTCATCAGGGCAGTGCGGCAGGTCTTTGGGACGCAAGGCTTCCAACGCGTCCCTGCGTCGGCCTGCGGACGTTTTCCACAGGTAGGGTGGATGTAGGGCATTTGCGCCCAGTGGTCAATCTGACAAGGGCGCGGGGAACCGGCTGCGCGCTTATGTCGTTGGCCTCGCATCACATCACAGGAGAACGACATGTCAGTGAACACCGGATCGGCCCGCTGGAGCGGCGGCTTGAAGGACGGCAAGGGCCAGGTTTCGACCGGGTCGGGCGCGCTCAGCGACCAGCCCTATGGCTTCAACACCCGTTTCGAGGACGAGCCGGGCACGAACCCCGAAGAGCTGATCGGGGCGGCGCACGCGTCGTGCTTTTCAATGGCGCTGTCGATGATCCTAGGCGAGCATGAGCTGACCGCCGACGAGATCAAGACCGTGGCGGAGGTGACGCTGGAACAAAAAGATGGCGGGTTCGCGGTCACCAAATCGCATCTGTTCGTCGCCGCGAAAGTGCCCGGCGCCAGCGAAGCGGCCTTCATGGACGCCGCAACGACGGCGAAAGAGAACTGTCCGATCTCGAAATTGCTCGACTGCGAGATCACGATGGATGCGGAACTGGTGAGCTAAGTTTTGGACTGCCGCGCTTAGCTGCGCGGCAGTCGCCGTGTGGCCACCAGCACACCGACCACGACCAACGCGGTCGCAACCCAGTTGATGCCCAGCCCGTTCTCTGCCCCCAGCCCGTTCATCGCCATCACCACGAGCCCCGCGCAGGTCATCACCGCGCCGAGCATGGCCCGTTTCGGGCCGGGGCGCGCCTCCGCCTTGGTGCGGCTGCCCGCCTCGAACCGGATGAAGAGCAGCACGAACGGGATCAGGACGAGCGTGAAGAGCGCCAGCCAGATCGGGCGCATGGCCCACCACAGGCCGGTTCCCGGGCTTTCGGTCAGGCCAACCCCGCCCAGCACATAGGCGGCAATGCCGACCACGATCAGCAGGGCAGTCATGTGCCACAGGTAGATCGACATGATCATCTGGTTGAGCACGATGACCATCGCCCAAGGCCGCGTGTTCAACAGCCATCGCTGCGCCAGCCCCGTCAGCAGCAGGATGATCCCGATCTGCACGCTGCCGACCGCCAGCATCGCCGTCGTGGGCGGGCGGGTGTTGGACATCTCTGCGCCCGGCACGCTGACCATGGCGACGGGGAAGCCGAATTGCACGATCAGCAGGTAAAGCCAGACAACGCCGATGGCGATGAAGGCCATGGCCCAGGTGCGCGAGCGCTGCGTCTCGCCCCACCAGTAGCCCAGCTGGTGCACGGCGAGCCAGACGAAGGCGTAGTTCGCCCAACGCAGCCATTGCTGATCTGCCCCAAAGGCGATGGCATCAACGGCGATGGCGCCAAGCACCAGAATGAGCACGGAATACAGCCCGAGCCTGTCCCAGAACGCGACCGTCAAAGGCACCGCCATGGTCATCACTATATAGACGGCGAGGAACCAGACCGGCACGAGTGCGGCCTGCGAGGCTGTAGAGATCAGCTCCACCGACATTCCCATCGCATGGGCGATCGCGCCCGCGACAGCCCAGGTCAGGACCACCGGCACAGTCGGTTTCAAGAGCCGCGACAGGCGCGCGGCGGCCCAGCTGCGCTTCTTTTCGGGGTCCTTGCGGGCGGAGGTCCATGATAGACCGTTTGAAAAGCCGCCCACAAAGAAGAAAACGGGCATCACCTGAAACAGCCAGGTGGCGTAATGGGTCCAGCGCTGCTCTTCCAGCAGGATTACGAAGTCGAGCGCGCCGTCCCTCATGACGCCTGCGACCAGCAGCCAGTGACCGAGGATCACGAACATGATCGCGATGGCACGGTAAAGATCGACGGCCCGGTTGCGGCTGTCGGGCGTACGTTCGGCCGCCCATGTGGCGGCGGCGAAGAGCCCCTTGGGCATCTTCTTTTCTGGCTGGGATGTGGTCACTGTCTCTGCTCTATCGGTTATTCTTAATTGGTTTCGGCCTCTTGCGGGCCAGTATTGCCGTGAAGGTAGCAGAATTGAGGCGTTGAAGCGACCATTGCGCGCAGCTCCCGCGATCTACCTGCTTTTGACCCTGCGCTGGCGCCGCCCGCATTCCGGGGCCGCCCCTTCAACAAAAAATGCGCCCCCTGGGGGACGCATCTAGGTCTCTCTTTGATCGAGGTGCTCAGGCTTTGCGCTTGCGCATCGCGCCAAGGCCGCCAAGACCTGCCAGCAGCAGCCAACCGGCCGCCGGAAGCGGAACCGGCTCTGGCTCATCGTCGCCCACGACAGCCTCACCCGCTCCGAAGGCTGCGGATCCGTTCTCGTTCGACAGGATGCCGATGATGCCAGAGGCCGGAACAGAGTTCGCAAAGCCGAAGAAGCCCGGCGCGCTTGTGAAGCCTGGCAGCAGCTCGCCGTCGGACGCTGTGAACCAGTTGAACACCGAGTCTTGGGTGTTGCCAGCTGCGGTCTCGAAAGAACCGAACAGGTCCTCGAAGGTCAAATCGCCGGTCGGCCCAGAGGCTGCGATCGCGGTGTCCCACTCAAACACGCTGATCTCAGTCGCATCGTAGCAGTAATTCGTCAGATTATCGGAGTAGCAGCCGAAAGTATCGCCGACGTCCTCGACGAAGGCTTCACTCAGCAAGCTGTTTGACACACCAAACGCGATCAGGTTTCCGTTCGTGTCGTTCTCAACCGAATAGTTGAATACGTTCGGATTATCGGTCGCCGTTTCGGTGACGTTCACGCTGCCTGTAAGGCCCGGCATGCCGTCGATCACCGCCGTTATGTTGATCGGACCAGCGTGAGCCGCTCCAACCGTCAACGCCAGTGCGGCTGTGGTCACAATAGATTTCATTTACATTTATCCCCTTACCCCTTTTACAACACAATCGCGCCCGGCGGGATTTCGACGGGCACGACTGACGTAAAGTAAGTCGAAAACGGTTGATCTGAAAAGAAATTAGTTAATGAAAGATCGTTTTTTCACGTTTCCGCGTGGGAAAACCGGGCGATCTCGCGCGATTGTTTCGAGATTGGAAACGCTAGACCATCATTTCCTTCGTCGCCGACAAAGTCACGTCGGGATAGTCCCGTGCCACGCGGTCGATGTCCCATTGCAGGCGCGTTAGGAAGACGACGTCGCCGTCATTGTCATGGCTGATATGCTGCTTGTTGGCGGCGATGAAGGCGTCGACTTTGTCCTTGGGGCCGGTGACCCAGCGGGCGGAGGTGAATTGCGAGGCCTCGAAGCGGACGGGCAGGCCGTATTCCAGCTCGATCCGGCTGGCTAGCACCTCGAACTGCAGCGCGCCGACGACGCCCACGATGAAGCCCGACCCGAAGGCGGGTTTGAAGACCTTGGCGGCCCCTTCCTCGGCAAACTGCATCAGCGCCTTTTCGAGGTGTTTTGCCTTCAGCGGGTCGCCCGCGCGGCAGGTCTGCAAGAGCTCCGGCGCGAAGGAGGGGATGCCCGTGGCGCGCACCATCTCGCCCTCGGTCAGCGTGTCGCCGATGCGCAACTGGCCGTGGTTGGGGATGCCCATGATGTCGCCCGCCCAAGCCTCCTCCGCCAGCTCGCGGTCGGAGGCGAGGAACAACACCGGGTTGGAAATCGCCATCGGCTTCTTCGAGCGCACATGGGTCAGCTTCATGCCGCGCTTGAAGTGGCCCGAGGCGAGGCGGACGAAGGCCACGCGGTCGCGGTGCTTGGGGTCCATGTTGGCTTGCACTTTGAAGACAAAGCCGCAGACCTTTGATTCCTCTGGCGAAATCTGGCGCGGCTCGGCTTTCTGGGGCTGCGGCTGGGGGCCGTATTCGGCGATGCCTTGCATCAGCTCTTGTACGCCGAAGGAATTGATGGCGGAGCCGAACCAGATCGGGGTCATTGTGCCGTCGAGCAGCGCCTGCTGATCGAAGGTGGGCAGCAATTCGCGCGCCATTTCAACCTCTTCGAGCAGCTTGTTCAACTCGGCCTCTGGCACGTGCTTGGCCAGCTCAGGGTCGTCCAGCCCGTTGATCTGAATGCTTTCGGCCACCTTGTTGCGGTCGGCGCGGTCCATCAGCTCCAGCCGGTCGTGGATCAGGTCGTAGCAGCCGAGGAAATCGCGGCCCATTCCGATGGGCCAGCTTGCGGGCGTCACGTCGATCGCCAGGTTTTCCTGAATTTCGTCAATGATCTCGAACGTGTCGCGGCTTTCGCGGTCCATTTTGTTGCAAAAGGTCAAGATCGGAAGGTCGCGCAGGCGGCAGACCTCGAAGAGTTTCTGCGTCTGGCTCTCCACGCCCTTGGCGCCGTCGATCACCATCACGGCTGCATCGACCGCCGTCAGGGTGCGGTAGGTGTCTTCCGAAAAATCCGAGTGGCCGGGCGTGTCCACTAGGTTGAAGCGGTAGTCCGTGCCCTGGTTCGAGAAATCAAACGACATGGCCGACGCCGAGACCGAGATGCCCCGGTCCTTCTCCATCTGCATGAAATCCGAGCGCGTGCGCCGCGCCTCGCCCTTGGCGCGCACCTGACCGGCCATCTGGATCGCACCGCCGTAGAGCAGGAACTTCTCCGTCAGGGTCGTCTTGCCCGCATCGGGGTGCGAGATGATGGCGAAGGTCCGGCGCCGGGCAATCTCGGGCGGCAATTCGGGCTGGTTGGAGGCGCGGTCTAACATGTGGCCCGATATAGGCCGGGTAGGCGGCTTCCGCAATCGGTCAGGTCTGCTGTCTTGATCGGGTGGGGCGACTCGGGACATGATGGGAACATTAATGGAACATGTGTGGGTGGATGCTATGGAACTGATGGAAATTGCAAACGAGCTTGTCGCTGGCTGCCGCGAGGGGCGCGAAGAGGCCAATCTCGACAAGCTCTACGCCCCCGATGCCGTCTCGGTCGAGGCGATGGACATGGGCAATGGCCGCGAGACGGTCGGGGTCGAAGGGATCAAGGGCAAACATGCGTGGTTCGGGTCGATGTACGAGATCCTCGACGGCACCGTGGGCGACCCTTTCCCCCATGGCCCGGATCGCTTCGCTGTGACATTCAACATGAAGGCGAAGAACAAGGAGACCGGGGTCGTCGAAGACATGGAAGAGGTCGCGCTCTATCACGTGGCCGACGGCAAGATCGTGCGGGAGGAATTCTTTTACACCGAGTAGCGCCCGCACGTGGCCCGGCCGCTTGGGCCAGCGGACCTATGCGTATTGCGGTATGGATTGGAGGTCAGGCGGGACGAACTCTTGCCGCGCTTGGTCAGAGAACAGCGTGTTGCGGTCGTAGTGCGTCAGCATGACATTCGGGTCGAGAAGTCGATCGTCGATTGCAATGAACGCGTCGAAGGACGTCGGCGCGACCGCCTTCACCATGAAGTGCTTGACCGCCTGCGTCCACGATAGGGTGAGGGTCTCGTGGTAGTGCGAGGCTGGCACCCCGTTGTCTTTCAGAAACTGGGAGAGCGATGACCGCATGCGCTTGCTCGCAGTTTCGGTGTCGCTTTCGCAGAGGTAGACGTAAACCAGTTTGAGGTGGTCGCGGTGGCTGAAATCGCTGGGTTTCACATCACCCGCCTCGAAGCGGTCCTTGAAATCCACGTCCTCGATTGACGGTCTGGCGGTCATAGCTGCTGCCCTGTTAGATTTCCGGCTTTGCCTAAGTTTATCGTATTTGGCCGATCATGGCGAGGCGCTGTTGGCCCTCCAGCTACGGGCGTTCTTGGTGTCGGGTGCCCATTGATCGACCATGGCGTCTGCTCGATCCGTGAATGGCATACCGCTGCCGGGTCCGCTCAGGCTTCGACACAGCTCGCAATATCCACGGTTTTCGCCTGCTCCGCAGCGTCATAGGCCGCCAACGCCAAGGTCATGGTCTTCAGGTTGTCTTCGCCCGACGGGTGCGGCTCTGCGCGGCCATTCATCACGTCGATCGCGTGTCGTTGGAAGTTCATGACGCTGTCCTGCACGCAATGCCATGGCTTCGCGCCCCAGTCGGGCACCTCGGCGTCTGCGTTGCGGGTCACTGCACCCGAGGTCGAGTGAACCGTCAGCTGATTGTAGCGGTCCAGATGAAGCGTGCCTTCGCTGCCTTCGATTACGGCGGCGGTGTTTGGGAACGGCTCCGGGCTGAATTTGCTGTAGAACGAGCAATCGCAGATGCAGGTGGCGCCGGTTTCCATTTTCATCAACGCAGTGAAGGCATCCTCGCCGCGCACTGCCGGGTTCAGGCTTTGCGTCGAACAGGACAGGCTCGCGGCCTCGCCCATGAAGTGGCGCGCAACATCGAACAGGTGAAGGCCCACATCCATGATCGCGAACCGCTCGATCTCGGCCAGATAGGGCTGATTGACGTAATTGTCGTACCCGTGTCGAAAGCTGAAATGCGCGAAATGCGGGGGTCCGATGACGCCCTCCTCAATCAGCGCTTTCATGTCGAGGAACGGTTTTTGCCAGCGAAAATTCTCGTGGACGATGAGATGGGCGCCTGCGTCTTTTGCCGCATCGACCATCGCTTGGGCATCGGCCATCGTTTCGGCAAAGGGCTTTTGGCAAATGACCGTCTTCGCATGGCTGCTGGCCAGTTTCACCAGGGGCAAATGGGAGTCGACCGTGGTCACCACATCGACGAAGTCGAGCGTTTCGTTCCGGAATAGCTCCTCTGGACTGTCGTAGACCCGGGCAATCCCAAAACGCGCGGCCATCGCCTTAGCCTTGGCAAGGTCCAGATCGCAGACCGCAACGATTTCAGCGCCGTCAAGCGCGCCCCAGGCATTCATGTGGTTCTGCGCGAAAAAGCCACAACCGATGAGTGCGCCCTGCATGTTTTGCGTCATATGCGCGTCCCTTATCTTCCTGTCCCGCCGTGTCACTGTGCAAAGTTTGAGGCGTCAACGCCACATGCGCAAGCCAAGCATAGACCGAAAATAGCGTGGATAAATCAAGGTCAGCCCGCCGGCTGAAGGGCGCTGAAATCCGATTGTCCGACGATTTAAGATGCGCGCTAGAGCCGGCCGGTCTGCTTCAGCAGGTTCGCGGCGTCCTTGCTTTCCAACGGCACGCGGCTGAACTTCGGCTCAGTGATGCCGAGGTCGGGGAAGAGGTCGAGCACCTCGTTTGCCACGTCCTCCGGCAGACCGTTCAGGATCTGCTGGGACATGTGCAGGCTCTCGGTCGGGACGCCCTCGGCGTAGAGGATCTGGTGCTGGTCGAAGACAAGCTGGGTGTATTCTACAAAGCCGCCCTTGCGGATGAAGATCGTGTCGTCATTGACCAGATCGGCGGCGCGGATGAGCACGTCGCGCGAGCCGACCATGACTTCGGCCCGCCAGTCGGAGACGAGCATGCGATGCTGCTGGCTGACGGTGATGTTCTCGGCATTGCCCATGGCGCCGTGGCTGATCACGACGGGGGCAAAATCGCCCGCGCCCTGCACGGTGCGGGTGCCGATCCAGCGGATCGGCTGCATACCGTTGTCGCGGGTCAGAACGCGGTCACCGACCTGCAGCTGCTCGACCGGGCGCTGGGAGCCGTCGGACATGGTGATCCGCGTGCCGCGCCCGAAGCTCATGCCGGTGAGATCCGCGAGCGGGATCTCGCGGGGCGCGTCGAACGCCTCGATCAGGGTGTATTCCACGCCCGGCTCAATCGGCCCGAGCGGGTAGACATAGTGGCGGGCAATTGGCGCATCGCAGGCAATGATCAGCACATCCACCGAGGCCCCGATCTGGGTCATGAAGGTCAGGCGCGCCGCGATATGGGTGCGGGTGCCGGGCACCTCGATTTGGCTGCCGGGGCTTACCGAGAACAGCGGGCGGGTTCCGGTCTTGCCCTCGACCTCGGACAGGTCCATCGCGAAAATCTGGGCGGTGCGTCTCAGGGCATAGCCATCGCCAAGGCAGATCGTGTCCAGCCCGCCCACAGGGTCGCCATGGTTCACGCCATTGGTCACGCGGAACTGGTCCGCGGGATAGACCGCAAAGGCGTGATTGGCGACGAAGTCGGCCGGCAGGTGATGAGACATGTGGCAGCTCACTGATTAACAACGGTCGGGTGGCTTCGCCCTGAGTGTTGCCGATACGCCCCCACGCACCTTGCTCTACCCAAGACAGTCCCCACCGCCATAGTTACGACACGATTAAAGAATGCCGGACAATTTGCAACGTTTTCAGGGGAAACAGGGTAAATGTGACGCAGAATCGGGAGCTTTGAGAAACAATGACGGGGTCGGAAGGGTGTTTGACCGGCATGATCCCGAAACCGGTTCCAATATTAACCAAATCCCGCGAATCGAGATGAAATTGTCCGAGCCCTTCCGGCGCGCGCGGCGGAGTGCTACGCAGAGCGGGATTTTTCGACCCATAGACCACAGGAAGAAGGAGAGCGACATGGATCTCGGCATCAAAGGCAAGCGCGCATTGGTCTGCGCGTCCAGCAAGGGCCTGGGGCTTGGCTGCGCGGAAGCGCTGGCGGAGGCGGGCGTGCACCTGACGATGAACGCGCGCAGCGCCGGGCCTCTCGAAGAGGCAGCCCAGGACATCCGCGACCGCTTCGGGGTCGAGGTCACCGCGGTCGCGGCTGACATCACCACGCCGGACGGGCGCGAGGATGTGCTGGCCGCCGCGGGCCAGATCGACATTCTGGTGACCAATGCGGGCGGCCCGCCGCCGGGCCTGTGGTCCGACTGGTCGCGCGAGGATTTCATCGCGGCGCTGGATGCGAACATGCTGACGCCGATCGCGCTGATGACCGAAATCCTGCCCCACATGATGCAGCGTGGCTGGGGCCGGGTGGTCAACATCACCTCGCAATCCGTAAAAGCACCGATCGGCGTGCTTGGTCTGTCGAATGCGGCGCGCACCGGACTGACGGGATATGTCGCGGGCACCGCGCGGCAGGTCGCGCCTCATGGCGTGACGATCAACAACCTGCTGCCGGGCATCCATGCGACTGACCGGGCCGTGTCGCTCGACAGCGGTGTGAGCCAGCAGCAAAACATCTCGATGGAGGAGGCGCGCGCGCAGCGCGAGGCCACGATCCCCGCGCGCCGCTACGGCACGCGGGAAGAGTTCGGCGCGATGTGTGCCTTCATATGCTCGCAGCATGCGGGCTTCATGGTGGCGCAGAACGTACTGCTCGATGGTGGGGCCACGAACTTCACCATCTGACTTAATCGTGACAAGCGAAGGGGTTACGGGGCCTCGCCTTATGGGCGGGGCCTTGCTATGAGCCGCGTCGAGTTACCCAGAAGGACCCCCGCACATGATCAGCCTCTACGTCATTGGCGCCTTCGCGGCGGTCGTTATCCTGTCTTTCCTGATGGCCCCGCGCCGCGCGTCGGTGGAAGGGTTTTTCGAGGGGCAGTTGGCAGGCCGTGCGCCGGGGCTGTGGACGCTGGTGCTGAGCCAGGTGACCACGTGGATCTTCGCACGCTCGCTGATGAATTCGGCCATCCTCGGCTACTACTACGGCGCGCCGGGCACGCTGGCCTACGCGGCCTATTACTTGTCCTTCCTGACCGGCGGCTACATCATCGGCGAGCTGCGCGCGCGCGATGCGACATCGGTGCAGGACTGGCTTGGGGCGCGGTTCGGAGCGGCGGGCATGGGGACCTATAACGTGGTCATCGCGCTGCGCCTCCTGTCAGAGGTCTTCGCGAACCTGCTGGTCGTGGGGCTGGTCTTTTCGGCCGTGATGCCGGATGCCCCGTGGTCGGGGACGGCCGCGATTGTGGTCGTGGCGGTGCTCGGGCTGGGCTATTCCGCATGGGGCGGGTTGAGCGCCGCCCTGCGCACGGATGTCGTGCAAATGGTCGTGTTTCTGGCCGTGTTCGGGGTGGCGTTTGTCTACCTTGTGGCCTCGCCCGGGTTCTCTCTCGCCGCGATTGTCACGTCTGAGGGCGCGTCCGGCACGCGGCAGGGCTGGGTTCTGCTGGCGGTGGCGCTGCTGCAGGTGTTCTCTTACCCGGCCCATGATCCGGTGATGATGGATCGCGGCTTTATCGCGGACCGCAAGACCACGCGGGCGTCTTTCCTGCATGCGTTCTGGCTGTCGGCGCTTTGCATTCTGGCCTTCGGGGTCTTCGGCATCCATGCGGCCAATCTGGGCGCGGCTTACGAGGGGCAGTTGCTGAACACATGGGCGGGCATGTTCCCGACCTGGGTCTATGTCGCGCTGCTGGTGTCGCTGCTGGTCTCGGCCCTGTCGACGCTGGACTCGGCGCTGTCATCTGCGGCGCGCTTGTCGGTGGAAGAGCTGCGCTTGGCCCCGCGCACCTTGGGCGGCGGGCGCGTGGCGATGCTGGTCTTCATGGTTGCGGGCGGCGCGTTGACGCTTTGGGGCAATGCGACGCTGTTTGACGCAGTGGCGGTCAGCGGCACGGCGTCGATGTTCCTGACGCCGGTGATGGTCGCTGTCTTCGGGCTGGGCTGGTCGGTGCCGCTGTGGTCGTACCTCGTCAGCTTCGCCGCGGCCATTCTGGGAGCTGCGGCTTACTTTTTGCGCGGGGCGGAGTGGATGGCGGCTTTGCTGCCCGACGCGCCGAAATACGAGCAGCTTTTCGTGATCTGCGTCGTCGTTCTGGTGGTGGGCTTTGGCGCTGTGACCCTTGGCAGGGTTGCGGGGCGCGCGGGGGGCTGATAGCAGGTTTCCGATTGTTTTGATCGGGAAAGCGCTGTGACGCCGCGGCTGGAGCTTCGACATATCTGCAAGAGTTTCGCGGGACGGCAGGTCGTGGACGACCTGTCGCTGAGCGTCGCGCCGGGGCAGGTGACTTGTCTGCTGGGGCCGTCGGGCTGCGGCAAATCCACGACACTACGCATTCTGGCGGGGGTCGAGCGGCAGGACTCGGGCGAGATTTACGTCGATGGCGAGATCATCTGCGGGCCGCTGACCGAGACCGCGCCGGAGCACCGCTCGATCGGGTTGATGTTTCAGGATTTCGCGCTGTTCCCGCATCTGGATGTAGCGGGAAATGTGGGCTTTGGCCTGCCCAAGAATGAGATGAGCCGCGTCGGAGAGCTACTTGAAAAGGTTGGGCTTTCCGGGTTTGAGGGTAAATATCCGCACGAGCTGTCGGGCGGCGAGCAACAACGTGTGGCGCTGGCCCGCGCGCTGGCGCCGCGCCCAAAGATCATGCTGATGGACGAGCCGTTTTCTGGCCTTGATGACCGGCTCCGCGACGGCATCCGGGACGAGACATTGTCCGTGCTGAAGGACGAAGGCACGGCCGTGCTGCTGGTCACCCACGAGCCCCACGAGGCGATGCGCATGGCCGATGAGATCGCGCTGATGCGCGCCGGTCGGATCGTGCAGCAGGGCAACCCGTACAACATCTACAACGCGCCGGTGGACAAGCAGGCGGCGGCGTTTTTCAGCGATATCAACGTGATCCGTGGCCAGAGCAATGGGGCGCTGACAGAGACCCCGTTCGGGCAGTTCCTGACGCCGGGCCATGCGGATGGGGCCGCGGTGGAGATCGTGATCCGCCCGCAGCATCTCAAGATCGACTTCGACCGCTCCGGTCAGGGGCCGAACCCCACGCCGTCTGACGGCACGCCCGCCCGCGCGTTGGTGGAGCGCGCGCGGTTCATGGGGCGTGAGAGCCTTGTGGAGCTGCGGATGGATTTCGACGGCTCGGTGCTGAAAGCCACGGTCCCGGCGGTGTTCCTGCCCAAGCCCGGCACAGTCTTGTGGCTGACGATGCGCCGCGACCGCTGCTTCGTCTTCGGCACACCGCCTGCACAGGCCGCGGCGGAGTAGCGCCTAGCGCGTGACGCGCAGGGCGTCGAGCCCGTGGAAATGGTAGGCATTCGAATAGTTTGGTCGGCTTTCGAGGCGCAGGTTTGGGCATCGCTCAAACAACACACGCATCCCGATCTCCAGCTCCAGCCGTGCGAGCGGCGCGCCCACGCAGAAATGCAGGCCCGCGCCGAAGCTGGTATGCGCGGGGCCGCTGCGCGTGGGATCAAAGCGGCCGGGGTCTGGGTAGACATCCGGGTCTCGATTGGCAGCGCCAAGGAGCAGGCCCACCTGATCGCCACGGGCGAAGCGGTGGCCATGCAGCTCGATCTCATCCAGCGCGTAGCGGGTGAACATGTGCAGGGGCGGGTCGTGGCGCAGAACTTCCTCTGTGTAGCCGTCGCTGCCATCGGGGATGCAGCCCGTCTCGAGCGCGGTTTTCACCCCGTTGCCGAGCGTGTGCACCGTGGCCTCGTGGCCCGCGTTCAAAAGCAGGATGCAGGTGGTGATCAGCTCCGGGGTCGAGAGTTTTTCGCCATCTTCCTCCGCCGCGATCAGGTGCGTGATCAGGTCATCTGCGAGGTCGGCGCGGCGGGCGTCGATATAGGTTGCGAGGTAGGTGGAGAACTCCCCAGCGACGCGGGCGGCGGCGTCTTCGTCCGCGCGGCTACGCCCGGCCATGTACATGCGCACCATGGCGTTGGACCACGTGAGCAGCTGGGGGGCTTTGTCCTCCGGCACGCCCAGGAGCCGCGCGATGATGATTACCGGCAAGTGGCGCGCGTAGTGGTCGAGCAAGTTGAAAGGCCCGTCTGGGAAGGCGTCGATCAGCCGGTGGCTGAGCGCCTCGATCTCGGGCGCAAGCTCCTTGATCCTGCGTGAGGTGAACGCGCGCAGCACGAGGCCGCGCAGGCGGGTGTGGCGGGGCGGCTCGAGCTCGAGCATCGAGTGATCCTCGACCGCATAGAACGGTTTGAGATGGTCCGGCACGGGGGCGGGGTTTGGGTTTTCGCGCCCGAAGCGGCGGTCGCGCAGAAGCTGCGAGACGACGGCGTGCGAGGCCGCCACGGGCATGGCATAGTCATCCCACCAGATGAGTGGCCCTAGCGGGCGGATTTGGTCGTAGAACGGGTAGGGGTTCTGGTTGAGGCCCCGGTCAGTGGGTGACTGTTGGACCTGTGGCAAGCCATTGGGATGTTTGAGTATTTTTGCCAAAACGAAGCCAGAGACGCTTCAGGCGTTCTCGAGCGCCGTGATGATGCCCGAGAAGTCTGCGGCCTTCAGTGATGCACCGCCCACCAGCGCGCCGTCCACGTTGGAGACGGCGAAAATGTCGTCGGCATTGCTGGGCTTCACGGAGCCTCCGTAAAGGATACGAATGCCGCGGCCCACGCCCGCGCCGTAGCGGGCTTCGAGTTTGGAGCGGATATAATCATGCACCTCGCCGATCTGGTCGAGTGTCGGGATCTTGCCCGTGCCGATGGCCCAGATCGGCTCGTAGGCGATGACGGTATTCTCGGCGGTCAGGATGTCGGGCAGGGAGCCTGCGAGCTGGCCCGCGATGATCTCGAGCGTATTGGCGGCCTCGCGCTCTTCAAGGCTCTCGCCGATGCAGATAATGACCTTGAGGTCAGCGGCGAGCGCCGCGCGGGCCTTGGCGCGCACATCCTCGTCATCCTCCCCGTGATCGGTGCGCCGCTCGGAATGGCCGAGGATCACATGGGAGGCGCCCGCATCCTTCAACATCGGGGCGGAGATGTCGCCGGTATGCGGGCCGCTCTCAGACGCGTGGCAATCCTGGCCCGCCACCTGCAGCGGATGATCGGCGGCGCTGACGACCATGGCCGAGATCAGCGTGGCCGGGGGGGCGATGACCAGATCGACGGACGGATCGGGGTGCGCGGTGCGCAGGGCGTCGATCTCTGCCAATTGGGCGCTGAGCCCGTTCATCTTCCAGTTTCCGGCGGCCAGTTTTCTGCGCATGACATCTCCCTTCGGTTGGCTTGCAACGTCGCAAAGGGTAGAGCGAAGGGCAAGGGAGTAATGGGGAGAGAGCGATGATCCCGAGAATTGATGCGCAGGCGCTGGCGGCGGGGGACCCAGGCGCGGTGGCGGCCACGAAGGCGGGCGCGCAGGAGATCGGGTTTCTGACGGTCTACAACACCGCCCTGACCGCGGCGGAGGTCGAGGCGGCGCTTGATGCCTATCGCGGCTTTTTCAAATTGCCGGTGGCGCTGAAAGAAGCGGTGAACATGGACCGCACCAAGTCGAACCGGGGCTGGGGCGCGCAGGGGTCAGAGCAGGTCGATCCGGACGCCAACCCCGACTACAAGCAGGTCTTCGATTGCGGCTTTGAGCTGCCCGCAGGCCACCCGCTGGCCGCGCGCGATCTGAAGGTTTACGCGGCGAACCAATGGCCGGATGGGATGCCTGCGTTTCAGCGGCGGATCAGTGATTATTACGCGAAATCGCTGGTGGTGGCGAAGGCGCTGCTGGGCGACATTATCGCCGCGGTGGGCGGGGATGCGCGCTATTTCGAGGACGCGTTCAGCGCGCCGATGGCGCTGTTGCGCGGGAACTACTATCCCGAGCGCCCGGCCTGGGCGGGGGAGAAGGATTTCGGTATCGCGACCCATACCGATTACGGTTGCCTGACGCTGCTGGCGACCGATGGCTCGCCGGGGCTGGAGGTGCGCAAGCGCGGGGGCGGGTGGATTCCGGTTTCGGCCCCGCCGGGGGAGTTCGTGATCAATTTCGGCGAGATGATCGAGATGTGGACGAACGGGGCCGTGCGTGCGACGCCGCACAGAGTCGTGGGGGGCGATGCGGAGCGGCTGTCGATCCCGCTGTTTTTCAACCCGAATTACGACGTGAATGTCGCGCCGATTGGCTCAGGCGAGGTGATCGAGGCGGGTGTGCATCTGACCAAGCGCTTCAACGAGACCTATGTGCATCTCAAAGGTGACTGAGCGCGCGGCGGGCGAGCGCTTGCGCCTCGGCGGGGTCATCGAGGAACTGGTCGGGGATTGACCAGTAGGGCATGGACGTCACCTTGCCGTTGTCGCGGGTGTAGGTCCAACGCACCCCGCCAAGCTCTTCAATTTCCTGCTGAAATTCGCCTGCGCCTTTGATGAACAGCGTGCCGTCGGAGTAGAGCAGGGCGAAGATCGTGCCCTCGGAATACAGGCACAGCCCGCCCATCATCTTGCGGGTTGTGATGGCGGGCAGGCCGTCGAAGAGCTCGAGTGCGAAGGCGATATCCGCCTCCGACACGCTCATTTCTTGGCGAAGAGGGCGTCGTCGAACTTGATCGACTCGCCGCAGCCGCAGGCCTCGGAGACGTTGGGGTTGATGAACTTGAACCCGCTCTCCAGCAGTGAGGTTTCGTAGTCGATCTGGGTGCCGAAGAGGAACATCTGCGCCATCGGGGCGATCACCACGCGGGCGCCGTCCTGCTCAACCACTTCGTCGTGCTCGCCGAGCTCGTCGATGTAGTCCATCGTGTATTCCATGCCCGCGCAGCCGCCCTTTTTGACGCCGATTTTCAGCGCCGTGTGGCCGTCCTTCTCCATCAGTCGGGCGATATGTGCCGCGGCTTTTGGGGTTAGGGTAACTGCTTGTTTTCCGGGGATAAACATCACATGAATCCCAATTCCAGGCGGGCCTCGTCGGACATCATTTCCATGCCCCAGGGCGGGTCCCAGGTGATCTCGACATCGACCTGTTTGATGCCGTCGAGCGGCTCCACGGCCTCTGCCAGCCAACCGGGCATTTCACCTGCCACGGGGCAGCCGGGGGCTGTCAGGGTCATCACGATGGACACCTCGTTCTGATCCGAGATATCGATCGTGTAGACCAGTCCCAGATCATAGATATTCACTGGAATTTCAGGGTCATAGACGGAGCGACAGGCCTCGACCACGTTGTCGTAGAGCGGGTGATCCGTCGAGGAGGGCTTGATCAGCGGCGTGCCCTCGAGGTTTTCGGTCGGCTGGTTCATCTGGGTCATCCATCGGGGATTGTTGAGTAAAGATATAAGGATTGCGCGAAGGTTCGTCCAGAGGCGCACCAAGGGCTTTTTGACGCCCCGAAAGGGCGGTCGGATACCTGTCGGCTTTGCGTCGGCTTTCTGTCGGACCCTGCGTGCGCTACTCTGGCGAAAGTGCAACGCAGGAGCGGCGGATGCTGATCCCTATCGGCCCGAAGATCTGGATATGCGACGGCCCCGACATCGTGGCCGCGGCGGGATTTCACTATCCGACGCGCATGGTGGTGATCGCCTTAAAGTCGGGCCTGTTCGTCTGGTCCCCCATCGCGCCGACATCGGGGCTGCTGGAAGCGATGCGCGAGCTGGGCGATGTGCGCTACCTGATCGCGCCGAACCATCTGCACCACATGGCGATGCCCGCGTGGGCGCGGGCGTTCCCGGAAGCTGCTGTTTATGGCGCGCCGGGCGTCGGCGCCAAGCGGCCGGAACTCGACATAACGGAAATGACCGACCGACCGGGGCCGTGGCAAAGCGACCTCGCGCAGGTTCTGTTGCCGAACCGGATCAGTGACGAGATTGCCTTCTTCCACCGCGAAAGCGGGACGGTGCTGATCTGCGATCTGCTCCAGCAGATGCCGAAAGGCTGGTTCTCGGGCTGGCGTGCGCTGGTGGCGCGGCTTGATCTGATGACGGCGGACGCGCCGCAGGTGCCGCGCAAATTCCGGCTGGCCCTGGGCCGCGGCGTGGTGATCCGCGAGGCGGTCGGACGGATGTTGGACTGGCCCGCAGAGCGGGTGGTGATGGCCCATGGACCGGTGATCGAGCGCGATGGGCAGGCGTTTCTGAAACGCAGCTTCAAATGGCTGACCGGCTAGGCTAGCCGCGGGCGCGGGGAAAGAATTCGCGCATCTTGGCGTCGTAATAGGCCCTTGTCAGCGTCGCGCGATTGCCGGCGTAGCCGTCGTAATAGCTTTTACCGGAGCCGGTCGGCAGGCCCGCCCAGATACGGGCGAGATTGTCCATGAACCGCGCGCGCGACAGGCGGCCCGCCTGAAACTTGGCAAGGCCCGCATCGGCGAGCAGCAAATCGGCAAGGCGGTCCTGCACCTGCGGCGAGAAGCGCGTGCCTTGCGACAGCTTCGCGCGGCGCATCAGCACTTTCAGGGTGGAGGGGATGAACTGGTAGCGCCCGATGGCATGGGGCTGGCCCGGGGTTGCGCGGATCCATGTCAGGATTTGGCCGAGCGTCAGCTGCGTCGGGCGTCCCGGCGGCTTGATACGTGCGCCGACATGGACCGCGTCGTAGCCTTTGGGTCCTGCCTCGGCCAAGGCGATCAGCGACTTCAGGCGCGCCACCGGGGTCGAGCCGCCAACGCGGGACAGTTCGATCGTGCGCAGCTGGGGGCGTCCGGAACGGGCGCGCTCAATCGGGTCGCCTGTCAGCCAGTCCTTATTGCCAAAGCTGCGCCACTTGGCGCGGTCGGTCAGCGAATTCTCCAGCTCGTAGCGCGCGGATTGCGCGTGCGCGCTTGTGGCGGCCAGAACGCCCAAGAGAAAGGCGCGCCGCTTCATGCCTTGGTGCTGGATTTCTTCTTGAGCGGGGCGGGGCGGACGCGCAGCTCGATCTGATCAAAGAGCATGCCCGCGACATCCTTCTTGGACGCCTTCTCGATTCCCTCCAAACCGGGGGAGGAATTGACCTCAAGCACCTTGGGCCCCTCTGACGATCGCAACAGGTCCACGCCCGCAAGCCCCAGCTTGAACGCCTTGGCGGCGCGGGTAGCGACGTCGCGCTCTTCCTTGGAGATGCGCACGACCTTGGCGGTGCCGCCGCGATGCAGGTTAGAACGGAAGTCGTCACCGTCGGACGTGCGCTTCATCGAGGCCACGACCTTGCCGCCTATGACGAGGCAGCGAATGTCCTCGCCCGCAGCTTCTTTGACGAAATCCTGCACGAGGAAGTTCGCCTTGAGGCCCCGGAAGGCGTCGATCACGGATTCGGCGGCTTTCTTGGTTTCGGCCAGCACGACGCCCTTGCCTTGGGTGGATTCGAGCAGCTTGACGATCAGGGGTGCGGTGCCGACGAGATCCATCAGGTTTTTGGTGTCCTTGGGTGAGGCGGCGAAGGCGGTCGTCGGCATGCCGATGCGGTGGCGGGCGAGCACCTGGTGGGCGTGGAGCTTGTCGCGGGACGCGGCGATGCCGTCGGAGCCGTTGACGCAATAGGTGCCGAGCGTTTCGAACTGGCGCAGGATCGAGCAGCCATAGGTGGTGATCGAGGCGCCGATGCGCGGGATCACGGCATCAAAGCGGGGCAGGCGCTTGCCGTCGTAGTAGACTTCGGGCGCGCGGGCGTTGATCGCCATGTAGCAGCGGGTGGTGTCGATCACCTCGACCACGTGGCCGCGGTTCTCGCCCTCGGAAACCAGCCGCGCGGTGGAATAGCTGCCGGGCTCGCGCGAGAGCACCGCGACCCGCAACGCGCGCGCCCTGGTGACGCGGCGCAGCTTGGCGGCGGTGTAGACGTCATAGCTGAGCTCGGGCTGGCAGAACTTCTCGGCGGGCGAGACAAGCGTGTTCTCGCGCAGGGCCTGACGACCCAGAAGCATCCGGTAGGCCATGGACGAGCGGTCGGTCAGCGTGACCTCGATGGGCCAGCTCTGGCCGCCGACGGCCAGCGTCGTCTCGATCACATAGCGCAGCTCGCTCTCGCCGTTGGACGAGATCACCTCGCGCCGGTCGATGATGTTGGCGGAACAGGGGATGGTCATGTCGTCATTGCCGGGGATCGGGTGCACCGCGAAGCGCACCTTGGGCCGGGAGGCGGAGCCGAAAGGCTCGATATCGAAGGCGTGGAGCGCGGAGGTCTTGGCCCCGGTGTCGATCTTGGCGCGGATCGTGGGCAGCGACAGGTCGGGCAGGCTCAGCCACTCCTCCCATCCCAGGGTCAATTGGGTGTCGTCTGTCATAGGCGTGGCCTCCACTTGATTAGTCCTCTGGTTTAGCCGTATTGCCCGCGACATGACACAGAGATTTGAATTTGAGCTGCACGGGACAGATGATCGTGCGCGCACCGGCACAATCAAGACCCCGCGAGGAGATATTCGCACGCCGGCCTTCATGCCGGTGGGCACGGCGGCCACCGTGAAGGCGATGATGCCCGAAAGCGTGCGCGCGACGGGGGCCGATATTCTGCTGGGCAACACGTATCACCTGATGCTGCGGCCCACGGCGGAGCGGATCGCGAAGCTTGGCGGGTTGCACAAGTTCATGAACTGGGAGCGGCCGATCCTGACGGACAGTGGCGGGTTTCAGGTGATGAGCCTGGCCGATCTGCGCAAGCTGACCGAGGAGGGGGTGACGTTTCGCAGCCATATCGACGGCTCAAAACACATGCTGAGCCCGGAGCGGTCGATGGAGATCCAGCGGCTTCTGGGCTCTGACATCGTGATGTGCTTTGACGAATGCCCCGCGCTACCTGCCGATCGCGCGCGCATCAAGGAAAGCATGGAGCTGTCCATGCGCTGGGCCGCGCGGTCGCGCGAGGCCTTTGGCGACCGTCCAGGCCACGCGCTGTTTGGCATCCAGCAGGGCGGGCTGGAGCAGGATTTCCGCGAAGAGAGCGCCGAGGCGCTGCGCGCCATCGGGTTCGAGGGCTACGCGGTGGGCGGTCTGGCCGTGGGCGAGGGGCAGGAGGCGATGTTTGGCTGTCTCGATTATGCGCCGGAGCAGCTGCCCGTGGACCGCCCGCGCTACCTGATGGGCGTGGGCAAGCCCGACGACATCGTGGGCGCGGTGGAGCGGGGCATCGACATGTTCGACTGCGTGCTGCCGTCGCGGTCGGGGCGCACGGGGCAGGCGTTCACCCGGCGCGGGGTGGTCAACATCAAGAATGCGCGTCACCAGGAAGACCCGCGCCCGCTGGACGAGGCATGCAGCTGCCCGTGCTGTTCGAACTACTCGCGAGCGTATCTGCACCATGTCTTCAAGGCGCAAGAGATGATTTCTGGCATGCTTTTGACCTGGCACAACCTGCATTACTACCAAGAGCTGATGGCCGGGCTGCATGGCGCGATTGCGGCAGGCGATTTGGCGGCGTTCGTGCGGGGCTTTCACGCCACCCGCGCCGACGGGGATATCGAGCCCGTGTAGCGTCGGGCGAGGCGACGCTCCTGTCCCTTACGGGCCAGTTCGCCCCGCCCGCCCTCCCGTATTTTCAGGTCCAGCGCATTTTTGCGCGCGGCAGGTTGGCGGCCATCAGGTCGCGCAGCTCTTCGATTTGCATCGGATCCTGGGCGGCGGATTTGGGAATAACCGAAAAATCGCGGCGGCTGAGAAAGAGGAAGACGTAATTCGGCGTCTCGGCGTAGCTTTGAAACTTCTTCCAAGGCAGCGTGCTTTCGCCCTGAGCGGAGACGGTGTGGACGCCGTCCGGGCTGAAGGTCGCGGTGATCGGCGCGGTGTATTTCACCATTTTCGGGAAGGCGCGTCGCCAGATGCGATTGCGCGCCCATGTGATCGTGGCAAAGATCGCGGCCGCCCCCAGAAACAGCCACCCTGTCCAGAGACCGTTGAGTAACAGCGCGGGGCCTGCGATCAGGCTGAGGCCCACCAGCACCCAGTTTCCGACATCGCCGATGCCGCGATAGGACCAAAGCACGCGGGCGGCGCGCATGAATTCGTCCTCGGTGAAGCTGTAGGTCAGGGTGATCGCCATATCGGCCTTCTAGACCAGATCGCCGATCCGCGCGAGCGGGTCTACTCGGTCGCCAGCATGGACGGTTTGCGCGCGCCGTATTTCTCGCCGTAGAGCGTGTCGAGCTTGTCGACGAGACGGTCGTGCTGGAAGCCCAGAGCATCGTCAAACCAGCGCTCCAACAGGGAGCCGAGGCTGAGACCGCAACGCTCTTCCACGCAGGAGACAAAGCAGCTGTCGCGGTCGAGCACGGTGATGCGCAGCGAGAAGATGCCATCGACGAGTGTGCCGTCGGCCTCATTGCCCTGGAAGAAGAAGCGGCAGGAATTGGGCTGGTCGCGCTCGAGGAAGGTCAGCGTGTAGGCGGCGGCGCGGTCGTTGCGGCCCTTGAAGGTTACATGCACCGTGTCCGGGTCATCGGGATCGACATCGTAGCGTTCCATCATGCCGGTGCAGTGATCGCCGGGCTCTGCGGCGCCAGGGACCACATGACGCCACACCAGCCGGGCGGGGTAGCTCACCTGCCCGGAATAGCGGTCACGCCATGTCGTCTGGTTGCCGATGCGATGCGACATATCGGAGCGCAGGAACATGAAAAGCCCGACGCTGGATGCAACGAATACCACGAGGCCGAGCGCCATGGCGATCAGCCCAGTGCCGGGCATCAGCAAGGCGAAGGTTCCGGCCCAAGCGCCAAGGCCCACGATTTCGAGCAGACCGCGATAGCGCGGCGCGACCTTGTAGAGCGCGAGTGTCAGCGCCGCGAACAGGCCCAAAAGCAACAGGAAGCCGCCGATATAGACCGGCGTGCCGTATTGCAGGCCGGCCTGGGCCACGAGCATTGCGCAAAACAGCGCCAGACCGCCCGCAAAGACGGCTATTCGGCGATAGTGGCGCAAGAGAATGCTGAGCATAAGCGGGGTACCTGCATGCTTGAATTAACGAACTACACGCTAACTCTCACTCAGCAATTGGGCAGCAGTGAGGCTGCATTGGGTGCAATCGGGGGCCTTCTGACGGCCAAAACTGGCTAAAATTGCACTAAAATGCCTGCCCGATCCGCTTGTATCTCAAGGCGCGGAGGGCCAAACTGGAGCCAAGCCACACGGCGGCGCGTTGAAAGAGTCGCGGGCAATGCCCACCTTTCAATTCCAAGCCGGAGATCACCCCATGGTTGCTGCAAATGCGGGACCCGGGCGATCTTGCCAAAAAGGATAAAATATGACCGAGCAACAGACCCTGTCCTACCCTGTGCTGCCGCTGCGAGATATCGTGGTGTTCCCGCACATGATCGTGCCTCTCTTCGTGGGCCGCGAGAAGTCGGTGCGCGCGCTTGAAGAGGTGATGAAGGACGACAAGCAGATCCTGCTGTCCAGCCAGATCGACCCCTCTGTCGACGACCCGTCCTCAGACGGCATCTACGAGGTGGGTGTGCTGGCAAACGTGCTGCAGCTGCTGAAACTGCCTGATGGCACCGTGAAGGTGCTGGTGGAAGGCCGCTCGCGCGTTCAAATCGTCAAATACGTTGAAAACGATAGCTTTTTCGAGGCGCAGGCCATCGAGCTTCACGAGGTCGACGGCGACGACACGACCATCGAGGCGCTTGTGCGCTCCGTGGGTGAAGAATTCGAGCGCTACGCAAAAGTGAAGAAGAACATCCCCGAGGAGGCGCTGGCCTCCGTGGCGGAGACCGAAGTACCCAACAAGCTGGCCGACCTTGTGGGCGGGCATCTGGGCGTCGAGGTGCACCAGAAGCAAGAGCTGCTGGAGACCCTGTCGGTCGCCGAGCGGCTCGAGAAGGTCTACGGCCTGATGCAGGGTGAGATGTCGGTGCTGCAGGTCGAAAAGAAGATCAAGACGCGCGTCAAATCCCAGATGGAGCGCACCCAGCGCGAGTACTATTTGAATGAGCAGATGAAGGCCATTCAGAAGGAGCTGGGGGACGGCGAAGAAGGCCAGAACGAAGTGGCCGAGCTGGAAGCGAAGGTCGCGGAGACCAAGCTGAGCAAGGAGGCGCGCGAGAAGGTCGAGGCCGAGATCAAGAAGCTCAAGAATATGAGCCCGATGTCGGCGGAAGCGACTGTTGTGCGTAACTATCTCGACTGGATTCTCGGCATCCCGTGGGGCGTCAAATCCCGCGTGAAAAAGGACCTGACGCGCGCGCAAAAAGTGCTCGACGATGATCACTATGGCCTTGAAAAGGTTAAGGAACGGATCGTTGAATACCTGGCCGTGCAGCAGCGCTCAAAGAAGCTCAAGGGGCCGATCATGTGCCTTGTGGGCCCGCCGGGCGTGGGCAAGACGTCACTGGGCAAATCCGTCGCCAAGGCCACGGGACGCGAGTTCATTCGCATCTCGCTAGGCGGCGTGCGCGATGAAAGCGAGATTCGCGGCCACCGTCGGACCTATATCGGCTCGATGCCGGGCAAGATCATTCAGGCGCTGAAGAAGGCGAAGACGACCAATCCGCTGATCCTGCTCGATGAAATCGACAAGATGGGGCAGGATTTCCGGGGCGATCCGGCGTCTGCCATGCTTGAAGTGCTTGATCCGGAGCAAAACGGCACCTTCGTCGATCACTATCTGGAGGTCGAATATGACCTCTCGAACGTGATGTTCCTGACGACGGCGAACTCCTACAACATGCCCGGGCCGCTTCTGGACCGCATGGAGATCATCCCGCTGGCGGGCTACACCGAGGATGAGAAGTCCGAGATTGCCAAGCAGCACCTGATCTCCAAGCAGATCAAGAACCATGGCCTGAAGAAGGGCGAGTTCGAGCTGACGGATGAAGCGCTGCTGGAGATGATCCGCACCTATACTCGCGAGGCGGGGGTGCGGAATCTGGAGCGCGAGATTGGCAAGCTGGCCCGTAAGGCGGTGACGAAGATCGTGCGCAAGGAAGATGAGAAAGTCGTGATAACCCCTGATAATCTCGACGATTTCTTGGGCGTGAAGAAGTTCCGCTACGGTCTTGCCGAAGAAGAGGACCAGATCGGTGTGGTCACCGGGCTGGCCTATACCTCTGTCGGTGGGGAGCTCTTGTCGATCGAGGCGCTGCGCCTGCCGGGCAAGGGCCGGATGAAAACGACCGGCAAGCTGGGCGACGTGATGAAGGAGTCGATTGATGCGGCGTCTTCCTATGTGCGCTCAATCTCGCCCGAGATCGGGGTGAAGCCGCCGGCCTTCGACAAGATGGACATCCACGTGCACGTGCCCGATGGCGCGACGCCAAAGGATGGCCCGTCGGCCGGTTTGGCGATGGTAACCTCGATCGTGTCGGTGCTGACCCGCATCCCGGTGCGTCGCGATATCGCCATGACGGGTGAGGTATCGTTGCGCGGCAACGCGATGCCCATTGGTGGGTTGAAGGAGAAACTGCTCGCAGCCCTGCGTGGCGGCATCAAGACGGTGCTGATCCCGCAGGAAAACGAGAAGGATTTGGCCGAGATCCCCGACAACGTCAAAGAGGGGCTGGAGATCATCCCCGTGACCCATGTATCGGAAGTGCTAAAGCACGCGCTGACCTCGACGCCCGAGCCTGTCGAGTGGGACGAGGCGGCTGAAGAGGCCGCCGCAGCTGCTGCATTGGCCGCCAAGAGTGACGGCGGCGATACGGCCACGGCGCACTAAGCCACGCATCATTGCAATTGAAAAAAGGCGGCCTGTTACGGCCGCCTTTTTTATGTGTCGTCCGTGTCGTCGGGCGTGATCAGCGTCATCTCGCCCTTGTCGACCAGATCGCGGATCGCGGCGGTGAGCTTGCCCATCGCGGCTTCGGCGGGCTTGCCCTTGAGGTCCGGGGCCTCTGCCAGTTCTTCACGCATCTGGTCGGCCATGCGTTTGGACAGGTTTTCGAGGATAAACTCGACCACCTCGCCATGTTCCGCCTCGCCCGCCTTGAGCGCCGCGGTCAGCTCCTCGCCGGGCAGGACGCGCACAACATTGGGCAGATCGGTAGGCGCGACGCGGCTGGTGATATCGGCGAAGGTGAAGATCGCCTTGCGCACTTGTGCGGCGAACGCCTCGTCCAGCGTGTCGAGGGCGGCCAGCACCTGATCGCGCTGGGCGCTGCCTGCGGCGTTGAGCAGTTCTGCCGCCCGAGCCGCGGCACCGGTGGAGAATACTGTGCCGGAGCCAGCATCCCCTGCATCCCCGCCCAGCATGGTTTGTGCGATGACATCAACGGTTTCCGACCGGACCGCTTCGGTTTCGGAAATTGCGTAAGTGACCGCGTTGGCGGTGTCTTGATCGAGCAGCTCAAGCACTTCGGAAGCCCGGGCGGAGGGGAGCTTGGACAGAATGATGGCGCCCACGCGCGGGCTTTCCGTCTTGAGCCGCTCCGCGAGGTCTTCGGCGGGCAGGTCGGCGATCGTCTCCCATGTGTTCTTCGGCAGGGAGGGGTTGTGGACCTGTTTCATCCGCTCGAGCAGATCGTCGCTTAGATGGCCTTGCAGCGCCTCCAGCGCGGCGGCGGTGTCGACGGGAAAGCTGAGGCCATGCGCTTCCAGATGGGTCGCGAACTCGTCCAGCACGGAAGATACGGTGGCCTTGTTGATCGGCCCCATCGAGGCATAGACGCGGGCGAGATGGACCTGCGTGGCCTCCGACATGACGGAGAGAGGGATCTTGCCGCCCGCATCGACGATCATCTGCACGATCACCGCGGCCTTCTGGGCGCCCGCAAGCTTCATCGGCGTGTCAGAGCCGTCGAAGCGGAAGGCCGGATCGGCCAGCTTGCCGCCCATGCCAAGCCTCGTCAGCGCGGTCCCGCCGCGCGGCATTGTGCCGGTTTCCATGATGATCCCCATCCCAATTACAGTCTCGCACCCCCGAATAGATGCGCGAGATGTTAAGGAAGCGTAGCAAATGCCCCCGAAAACCGGGGGCATTTTAGGCAGATTCAGTAGTTGAAGGTCGCGCCGGTGGCGATGGCCTTGCTCAAAGAGGCCTCTGCCCAGGTGCCGTCGCCGCCGCGGCTGCGAATTTCGGCCAGTTGCGCGCGGGCGGCACCGATCTGGCCCAGCTGCACCATGGCCTGACCCATGTAGGAGCGCGCGAGGATGTTGTCGGCGTCGGCCTCAAGCGCGGCGGTGTAGTAGGCAAACCCGCCCGCCATGTCGCCTTGTTTGCGGGTGATGAAGCCGTAATAGGTCAGAACGCGGCTCTCGGATTGGTCGCTCATCGACGCGAGCACCTTGAGCGCGCGGTCGTATTGCCCGTCATAGGCCAACTCGCGCACGGCCTCGTAGCGGGCGTCGTCGTCGATCAGGTCGGACTTGCTGTCGAGGCAGCTTTTCGTCCGCTGGTCGAAGACCTGGCCCGCTTTGCAATCCGAGGCGGTCTTGGTCGAGGTGGGCGCGGCGCTGCTGCCGGACCCGGCGGCGAAGGCAAGGGCGGGCAGGCAGATGAGGGCGGTGGCGAAGAGGATCGTTCTGGGCATCGTGTGGCTCCTTTGGGTGTGATGTAGGGGAGATACGCGTCGGGCCCATGGATTATTCACACCCTGATTTGAATTTGCGGAAAAGCATTGCTTTGGCGCGCTATTGATCCGCCGCGCTCCGGTCGAAGAAGAAACCATCCGCTCAACGAAAAACCCCACCGCGAGGGTGTCGCGGCGGGGCTCGAAACTGTCATTATGAGCGAAGGCTCAGCCGGTGGTGGCCACGCATTTGCCTGCATCTGCATCCCAGACGGCGCCCGTGGCGCAGGTCGAGGCTTGCTGTTGTTTGCCGTAGCTGCATTCGGCAGCGGCAAGCGTTGGGGTCAGGGCCAGGGCCGCGACGGCGAGGAGTGTCTTCGTCTTGGTCATAGTCAGGGTCTCCCGTTAATGGATACCGGGGAAGCTAGCATGGCGCGCCGAAAAGGCAAAACGCCCGAGGGGACCCGGGCGCTGGATTAGAGTATTTTGGCCAAAACGAAGCGGGGACGTGCCGGATATTTAGGCACCGAAGACCCGCTTGAAGATCGTGTCCACATGTTTGGTGTGGTAGCCCATGTCGAATTTCTCGTTGATCTCCTCGACCGAGAGAGCCTTGCAGACCTCTTCGTCGGCCAGCAATTCTTCGCGGAAATCGGTGCGGTGCTCCCAGACCTTGAGCGCGTTGCGCTGTACCATCGCGTAGGCATCCTCGCGCGACACGCCCGCTTGCGTGAGCGCCAGCAGGACGCGCTGGCTCATCACCAACCCGGGGAATTTGTTCATGTTGTCGAGCATATTGTCGGGGAAGATCAGCATCTTGCCGATGACGCTGGTCAGGCGGGCCAGCGCGAAGTCCAGCGTGATCGTGGTGTCGGGGCCAATGTTGCGCTCGACCGAGCTGTGGGAGATGTCGCGCTCGTGCCAGAGCGCCACGTTCTCCATCGCGGGGACCACGGCCATGCGCACAAGGCGGGCGAGGCCGGTCAGGTTCTCAGTCAGCACCGGGTTCTTCTTGTGGGGCATGGCCGACGAGCCTTTCTGGCCCATGGAGAAGAATTCCGCGCCTTCCAGCACCTCGGTGCGCTGCATGTGGCGGATTTCCGTCGCGATATTCTCGATCGAGCTGCCGACGACGCCAAGCGCCGCGAAGAAGGCCGCGTGGCGGTCGCGGGGGATGACTTGGGTCGAGATCGGCTCTGGGCTGAGGCCAAGCTTTTCGCAGACATGCTCTTCGACGCGCGGGTCTATATTGGCAAACGTGCCGACCGCTCCGGAAATCGCGCCGGTGGCGATCTCGTCGCGGGCGGTGTGCAGGCGGGCGAGATTGCGGTCCATCTCGGCGTAGAAGCGCGCGAAGGTCAGGCCCATGGTGGTGGGCTCTGCGTGGATGCCGTGGGAGCGGCCAACGCGCAGGGTGTCTTTATGCTCCATCGCGCGGCGCTTGAGGGCGGCGAGCAGGGCTTCGACATCCGCGATCAGGATATCGGCGGCGCGCACGAGCTGCACGTTGAAACAGGTATCCAGCACATCGGAGCTGGTCATGCCCTGATGCACGAAGCGCGCCTCGTCGCTGCCCACATGTTCGGCCAAATGGGTCAGGAAGGCGATGACGTCATGCTTGGTCACGGCTTCGATCTCGTCGATGCGGGCCACGTCAAACTCCACATCTTTGGCCTTCCACACCGCTTGCGCGTTTTCGCGCGGGATCACCCCCAGATCGGCCATGGCATCGCAGGCATGGGCCTCGATCTCGAACCAGATGCGGAACTTGGTCTCGGGCGACCAGATGGCGACCATCTCGGGGCGGGAGTAACGGGGGATCATGAAGCAGCGCTCTTTCGTGAATTGTGTGGGCGTTGAGGGCCTCTTAAACTGCGCCGCTCAAGGGAACAACCAAGGAGCGGGCCATGCGCAGAGGATGGGCTGCCGTTTTTGCCGCAATTGTGCTATGCTGGAGCGCAGAGGCGGAGCAGGAGTGGGTGGCGCTGAGCGGTGCGCAGATCGGCACGGCGCTGACGGATCGCGGCTTGGTCTATGAGCGCGCCCGGCAGCATTTCTACGCGTCGGGGCGCACATCCTACGACAGCGGGCGCACGGAATGGGGCTATTGGCGGGTCGAGGGAAACCGCTATTGCAGCCAGTGGCCGCCCTCAGATACATGGGCCTGCTTCGGTGTGGCCCGGCATGGCGGCAATGGAAGCTTAAAGTTTATCGGCGAGGGTGGCGCCGCAACAGTGGGTGTTTACGCGGAGTAACGGATGCGGCACGTGCGCAAGCTTGAAGAGTTCGAAGGGGCGTGGCAGCTCAGCCGCCAGATCGCCGACCGCCGCAATGGCGAAGAGGGCACGCTGGAGGGGGTCGCCCGGTTCACACCAGATGGCGAAGGCCGGATGCGCTACGAGGAAGAGGGCCAGCTGAGCTACGCGGGGCAGGCGCCGATGACGGCGACCCGCGCCTATATCTGGGAGGCATCAGAGGACGGCATCGCGGTGTCCTTCGCCGACGGGCGGCCGTTCCACCACATCGCGCTGGACCGGTTGATGCCCGACGACAATCACCACTGCGATCCGGATTTCTACCATGTGAGCTATGATTTCAGCGCCTGGCCCGTCTGGCGGGCCGCGTGGCGGGTCGTGGGGCCGGAGAAGGACTACCGGATGATCTCGGAGTACCGCCGCGCGTCAGGCGCGTAGCATCCGCTTGTAAGCGCCCGGCGAGTTGCCGGTCTCGCGCTTGAAGGCGCGGTTGAAGGCGTTGGTGTCAGAATAGCCCGATTTGAACGCGATTTCGTCGATGGTCATCTGGCTTTCCTCGAGCATGGTGCAGGCAAGGCGGATGCGCCAGCGCCGCACGTAATTGATCGGGGTCAGGCCGGTGGCCTCCTTGAAATGCTCGGCGAAGGCGGTGCGCGACTGGCCGTAGACCCGCGCGAGGCTCTCAACGGTCCAGTCCTGCGTCGGGTCCGCATGGATGCTGTCGAGCACGAGCTTGGTGCGCGGATCGGCCAGCGCCTGCAGATGCGTGTCGCGGGCAAGCGCGTCCTCCAGCCAGGTGGAGACCGCTTTGACGCACAGGATTTCCGTCAGACGGTTCAGCACGATATGCGAGCTGGGCCCGCGGGTCAGAAGCTCTTCGCGGATCAGGTCGATTACCATATCGACCTTACTGCGCGCGTCACTGGCGCGCTCAACAATCATATCGGGCAGCCGCGACAGGATGGCGGGCGGTGTACGCTCTGACAGGCGGAAGTAGCCGCACAGCATGTTGGTGCGCCCGGGCTCGCCGCTTGGGGCGTGAAAATAGGGGCCTGCGTCGAAATCCGGCAGGAAACGCGTCTCGGGCGGGGCGGTGTTGCCGGGGTTGCGATACTCGTGAGCCCTGCCCGCGGGGAAGATCGCCAGATCGCCCGGCCCAAGGATCACGCCGTCGTTGCCGCCGGGCAGGCCGATCCAGGTCTCTCCCTCGACCACGAGGTGAAACCGGGCGAGCGCGTCGTGCTCGTCGATCAGGATGCTCCAGGGTTCAGACATGTTCTTGCCCACATATGCGGTGCTGCGCACACGCATCAGATCGAGCAAATCCTTGAACACGTCCTTCATCCCGCAAAGTAAAAGAGGCAAGTTTTTGCCATGCCAAGACAATGGCAGGTAAATTGGACGATCTGCAAGAAAAACCGGGTTTTCGGCCCTGCTGCGCACCCGGCAACTACGTAATTAATTCATGCAGGCCCTTGTAAAATTTGCGTTTTGCAATGGGAGTGTGCCCCGCACAGCTGTTTAAGCCTGTGGTCGGGGTTCTTTACGTAAAGAATTGGAGAGACCAAATGAAGACCATCCTTGCGACCGCTGCGGCCAGCCTTGTCTTCGCTGCCCCCGCTTTTGCCCAATCCGCCGCTGAACTCTTCGCGATGAGCAACAGCTCCGCCGCAGAGACCATCGTGCGCGAGGGCTCCATGGGCAACGTGACCGCCGCCCGCCTGCGTCTTGCCCTGGGCAACATGAGCGCAGCCGAGCGTCAGGCATTCTTCGAAGCTGACACCGTCGGCAAGCAGAAGATCCTCGAAGCACAAGAATTCTTCGACAACAGCGACTCCGCCGCGGAAATGGCAGCAGAGCTGGAAAACATCTCGCGCGGCAACTAAGCCCGTCCGCGACAGGCTTGCGTCTGTGACCATGAAAGGGCCGCCCACCAGCGGCCCTTTTTTTGCGCCCATCCCATTCCCTGTCCCGGAGGACACCGCCATGCCAAGCCCGACATCCGATCAAACGCATCTCAGCCGCCGCGCCTTGCTGGCCTGCGGCGCGGCCTCGGTCTCGACCCTGGGCCTGTCCGCGCCCGCCAAGGCGCGCGTGGCCGCGGGGGCGAATATCGATTACGTCTACGAGGTCACCAAGTCAGACGCGGAATGGCGCGCGCAGCTCAGCGAGCGCGAATACGAGATCCTGCGCGAGGGCTACACCGAGGGCCAGCGGACCGGCACCCTGTGGGAGGAGAAGCGCGAAGGCAGCTACCACTGCAAGGGCTGCGAGCTGAAGGTTTTTGACGGCCGCTGGAAGACCTTCGTCGAGGGCAAGGGCTGGGTGTTCTTCATTCATCCGGAGCCCGCGTCCGTGATGACCAATATCGACGGGCCGACCCCGGAATACGGCGCCATGGGGACCGGCAAGACCCCGTTGACCGAGATTCACTGCCGCCGCTGCGGCTGCCATCTGGGGCATTACCTGCTGGTCGAGGGCAAGATGACCCATTGCATCAACGGCACATCGCTTACATTCCAGCCTGCGTCGGCATAGGCCCATGCTGCGCCTTCTCGCGGGCCATGAGGTCCGCGAGTGACTTGCCCTGCTCGTCGACAAAAAGCTCGGCGAGCGGCTTGAGCGCGCGGATGCGGTCGGTGCGGAACACCCGGAAATCGGCGCGCAGCTCGCACCAGGCGGACACCGTCCAAACCCGCCCCCAATATTCCATCTGCAGCGGACGGATCACCCGGTCCTCCGGCGCGCCTTCGGCGGTGGCGTAGGTGATCTTGAGCTTCTGGCGGGTCCGGATCGCCGTGCGCAGCTGCGGCATGAAGCGGAAGCCCCCCGCGGCGTCCTTGAACGGGTAGACGGCGAAACCCCAGCCCGTGGGCGGGGTCGCGCGGTCCTCGGGCAGCACCGCGTCGATCTTGGCCGACAGGGAGGCCGCGGCGGATTGCAGCTCTTCATCCGCCGCCTCCCCGACGATGGCCATGCCCAGATGCAGCGCCTCCAGCTCGGTCAACGTCAGGTTCAGTGGGGGCAGGGTGATCGGCGCGGTCATCATATAGCCCATACCTCGCTCCCCCTCGACGGGAACCCCGCTGAGCTGCAGGGTTTCCATGTCGCGGTAGATCGTGCGCACCGACACCTCCAGCCGCCGCGCCAGATCCTCGGCGCGGTGCAACCTGCCATCCCTGAGCAACAGGATCAGGTCAAAGAGGCGGTCGGTGCGCCGCACCGACTAGCCCGGGGCCCAGAGCACCTGCTGGTGCTCCATGCGCATCGTGTCGCCGTCAATTGCGCCGACCATGGCGGGGGCGAAATCCTGCGCCATGAAGTCCGCCTGGGCGGCCTTGGCGTCGTCGAGGCTTTGCCAGATCGTGTAGTCGGTCCAGGTGCCGTCCGCCCCCTTGGAGAGCCTGCGTGTCACGAAGCCGCGTGCGTAGCTCACAAAGGCGTGGCTGGGGTGGGTCAGCGCCAGGTAATCGGTGTCGCTGACACCGTCTTTGAGGCGGAAGGTCACGATTTCGGCCACCTGGCCGTCAGATGTGTGCGTGGTCATTCGATTTGATCCTGTGATTCTGTTTCGATATGGCCTTTGTGGCACCCCACAACTGACATAAACCTGTCAGGAGGCTTCCGTAAACCCGGAGCTTTGGCAAAAAATCCCGCCGAATGGTCGCGAATTGGGGTTTCGCGCTTCCTTCCGGCAGGGCGCGCGCCTAGATAGAAGCAAGAGACACCCATTCCCAATCGGAGGCCAATCCCGTGCTCACCCCAATGTTCATCAACAACATGCCGCCGCTCGGCTGGCTGCTGCTTGCCGTCGTCGTTCTTGTCCTGTTTGGCCGGGGCAAGATCTCGTCCATGATGGGCGAGGTTGGTAAGGGCATCAGCTCCTTCAAGAAGGGCGTCAAGGACGGCACCAAGGAGCTCGAAGACCAGGATGCCGAGGTCGCGCGCGACGTGACGCCGGAAACCGAAGACGAAAAAGACAAGACCTGAAGACGCCCCAGCCGCAAGGAGCTCTTTCATGAGTTGGAGCGAAATCCTCATCGTCGCCGTTGTGGCGCTGATTGTCGTGGGTCCCAAGGACCTGCCCGGCATGTTCCGCGAGCTTGGCAAGTTCACCGCCAAGGCCAAGCGCATGGCGCGCGATTTCAGCCGCGCGATGGAAGATGCAGCCGATGGGGCAGGGGTGGCCGATGTGCAGAAGACCTTTCAGGCCGCGGTGAACCCGGCTAAGGCCGCCGCCGACAGCGCCTCCAAGGCGGTGAAGGACGCGGTGGATTTCGATGCCTTCGATGACGACACCGAGACCGGCAAGCTGGCGCAGAAGCGCAAGGCCGAGACAGAGGCCGCCCGCGCCCGTGTCGAAGCCGTGAAGGCCGCCAATGCGGCTGCCGCGGCGCAAGGACAGGCCTTTGCCAAGGCGGCCGAGGAGCCAGCCGCGCCCGAGGCAGATGAGACCGCAGCGCCTGCCGCCGCGCCCGAGCCAGAGACGCCCCCGAAGAAAGCCAGTGACGCATGAGCGACGCGCGCCCCGACGAGATCGAAGACAGCTCCGCCCCGCTCATCGAGCATCTGGCCGAGCTGCGCACCCGCCTGATCCGCTCCGTGCTGGCCTTTGTGGTCGGCATGGTGATCTGCTTCTCCTTCGGCTCGATGCTACTGGACTTCCTGCTGGTGCCGATCGAGACCACGATGCGCGAGCTGGGCAACCCGAACCCGGTGATGCAGTACACCGCGCCGCAGGAATATTTCTTCACCCTTGTGCGTATCTCCATCGTGGGCGGCCTTATGGTTTCCTTCCCGGTGATCGCGCATCAGCTGTGGCGCTTCGTGGCGCCGGGGCTCTACAAGAACGAGAAATCGGCCTTCCTGCCGTTCCTTCTGGCCTCGCCGCTGATGTTCCTGCTTGGCGCGGCCTTTGCGCATTTCATCGTCGTGCCGCTGGCGATGCGCTTCTTCCTAGGCTTTGCCGATATCCCGTCCTTTGTGGCCGCGTTGGTCGCCACGCAGGATGTGGCGCAGGCGACGACGGATACGGGCATCGACATTGTCTTTAACGGCAAGGTGAACGAGAGCCTCGACATCACGTTGAAGATGATCGTGGCCTTCGGGCTGTGCTTCCAGCTTCCGGTTCTTCTGACGCTCATGGGCAAGGCCGGGCTGGTCTCTGCCGAGGGGCTGAAGCATGTGCGCAAATACGCCATCGTTGGCATCCTGGCCGTGGCGGGTCTGGTGACGCCGCCCGATGTACTGACGCAGATCATCCTGTTTGTGGTGGTCTACGGGCTCTACGAGGTGTCGATCTTCCTTGTGCGCCGCGTGGAGAAAGAGCGCGAAGTCAAGCTGCGCGAAGAGGGCCTGTGGGACGACGAGGATGACGATCTGAGCGAGGACCACGTCGAGGATCGTGGTCCGTAAGATGAGCATGATCGACGACCCGATGGACCGCATCGCGGCCGCCTTGGAGCGTATCTCGCCGCCGCCCGGTGCGGCCCCTGATTTCGACGGTGCGTCGGCTTTCCTGTGGCATGTGGAGCCGGACCGGCTGGCCCCGGTGGCCGATGTGAACGGCGTGGCGTTGGAGCTGCTGGTGGGCATTGAGCGCGCGCGCGACACGCTGCACGCCAATACGCTGCAATTTGCCAAGGGTTTTGCGGCGAACAATGCGCTGCTGTGGGGCGCGCGTGGGATGGGCAAGTCGTCGCTGGTGAAGGCCGTGCATGGTGACATCGTCGCCTCAGGCCTGCCGCTGAAACTGGTCGAAGTTCAGCGCGAGGACCTGCCGTCCATCGGGCGGCTGTTGAACCTGCTGCGCGGGGCGGAGCATCGCTTCGTGCTCTATTGCGACGATCTGAGCTTTTCCCATGACGATCAGCATTACAAATCTCTGAAAGCGGTGCTCGATGGTGGGATCGAGGGGCGGCCGGAGAATGTGATCTTCTACGCCACATCGAACCGCCGCCACCTGATGCCGCGTGACATGATCGAGAATGAGCGCGGTTCTGCCATTAACCCATCCGAAGCCGTGGAAGAGAAAGTGTCGCTGTCCGACCGGTTCGGGCTGTGGCTGGGCTTTCATGCCTGTGATCAGGATGAATACCTCGCCATGATCGACGGCTACTGCGCGGCCTACGGCGTCGAGATCGATGCGGACACGCTGCGGGCCGAGGCCATCGAGTGGCAGCAGACCCGCGGCGGCCGCTCGGGCCGCGTGGCGTGGCAGTATTTCACCGATCTGGCCGGGCGGCGCGGCTTGCAAGTCTAGGCGCGGGGAAGGCCGTTCGAACGGCCTTCATGGATGCGAGGTCGACCTCGCGTTCCAAACCGCCTTCGAAGGCGGTTTTTTCCAAGGCGCGTCGACGCGCCTTACGACAGGTGATGCACCTCCTGTAGCCCGTAAACGGGCGTGGGGAGGCCCTCCATCCGGGCCTTCAGCTGCAGCGCGAGAAATTGCGAGTAATGCCGCGACTGGTGCAGGTTGCCACCATGCATCCACAGGTTGGGCACTTGGGTGGGCTTCCACATGTTGCGCTGCTCGCCCTCCCACGGACCGGGATCCTTGGTCGTGTCAGAGCCCAGCCCCCAGACCTTGCCCAGCTTGTCAGCCATGTCCTGGCCCATCAGATCGGCGACCCAGCCGTTCATTGAGTTGTAGCCGGTGGCATAGACCACCAGATCGGCGTCCAGATGCGTTCCGTCATCGAGGATCACCCCCGTCTCGTCCAGCTCGACCACCTGGCCGCGCTTCAGCTTCACCTCGCCGTCGATGATCAACTGGCTCGCGCCCACGTCGATGTAATAGCCCGAGCCGCGGCGCAGGTATTTCATGAACAACCCGCTGTCATCGTCGCCCCAGTCAAGCCAGAAGCCGGCCTTCTCGAGCCCATCATAGAAGTCCTTGTCCTGCTCCTTCATCGCTGCGTAGGCGGGGATCTGAAACTCATGCAGGATCGCGTAGGGCAGGGAGGCAAAGATCAGGTCGGCCTTCTCGGTGGTCATGCCGGATTTCACTGCCCGCTCCGAATACAAATCGCCCAGCCCGATCTCCATCAGCGTGTCTGAGCGCACGATATGGGTGGAGCTGCGCTGCACCATCGTCACATCGGCGTCATGCTCCCAAAGGGCCGCACAGATGTCATGGGCGGAGTTGTTTGAGCCGACGACGACCACCTTCTTGCCGGACCACTGGTCGGGCCCGTCATGCTCGGACGAGTGCTGTTGCACGCCCTTGAACTTGTCCATGCCGGGGAAGTCCGGCATGCGCTTCTTTCCCGACATACCGGTGGCCATGACCAGCTGCTTGGGCTTCAGGACCACCTCTTCGCCGTCGCGGTCGACCACGACCGTCCATTCGCCGCTGGCCGCGTCATACTCCGCCGACTTGGCGGTGGTGCGGGTCCAGTAGTTCAGCTCCATCACCTTGGTGTACATCTCCAGCCAGTCGCCGATCTTGTCCTTGGGCGCGAAGACGGGCCAGGTGTCGGGGAACTTCATGTACGGCAGGTGGTCGTACCAGACCGGGTCATGCAGACAGAGCGACTTGTAGCGGTTGCGCCAGCTGTCGCCGGGGCGCTCGTTCTTCTCGACAATGATCGTAGGCACGCCAAGCTGGCGCAGCCGCGCGCCAAGGGCGATGCCGCCTTGCCCGCCGCCGATGATCAGGCAGTAGGGCTGGGTATCATAGCCCAGCTCGGAGGCTTCCTTCTCCAGCTCTTCCTTCCAGGTCATCCGGGCCTTGCCCGCGCCGTGCTTTGCGCCCAGAGGTCTGGCGAAGCCCGCAGGCTCCTCATGGCCCTTGAGCTCGGCCATGGTGGTCAGCAGGGTCCAGATCTTGCCGTCTTTTAGGCGGATCAGGCCGTAGCCTCGGGCCACATCCGTCTCGAAGCTGATCCAGGCGGTGGTGATGCCACCATCCTCCGTTGGCATTTCGTCCTCGGCGATCTTCCAGTTGCGCGGCTTTGTCGTGGACAGTTGATGCTTGAGCATGTCCTCGACCTGATCCTTGCCCTCTACCGTTTTGATATTCCATGTGAAGGTGACCAGATCGCGCCAATAGCAATCCTCCTGAAACATCTCTTTTGCGGCGGCGATATCGCCCGCCTCAAGGGCCGCGCCGAACGTGTCGAGGAAGGTCTGGGTCTCGTCGGTGACGGTCGTGTCAAGCATGTGTCTCTCCCTGAATTCTTGTCTCTTAGGAGACGGAGCATGCCAGAGGGTTTGCGTTGACGCTAGGTAATCTATTCCTGACGCCAATCGCGCGCAGAAAAAAAGGCGCATCGCTGCGCCTTTTCTGGTGTTTGAATGGCGAGCGGTCTACTTCAGGAATGGCGCCGGATTGACGCTTTCAAAGCCTTCGCGAACCTCGAAATGCAGGAAGCTGGGATCGCCCTTGCCGACCTTGGCGATGGACTTTCCGCGGCTGACCTTGTCGCCCTTCTTCACCGTGATGTCGGAGATATTGGCATAGACCGTCAGCAGATTGCCGGGGTGGCGCAGCACGAGGATCGGTACCTGATCGGTATCGCGGGTGATCGCGGCGACCTCGCCATCGGCGGCGGCCTTCACGGGCGTTCCGGCAGAGGCCGCGATGTCGATGCCCTCATTGCTGCGCTTCTTGTAGGGGCGCAGAACTTCGCCTGACACGGGCGTTAGCAGCTTCGGCGCAGCCGTGGCTTTCGGGGCCGCAGCCGCAGGGGCGGCGGTCTGCTTGGGTTCGATCTTCTCGTCGGGCAGGGGTTTCACGGCAGAGGGCGGAGGCGGCGTGGGCGTGCCCGCGCCCGGTGTGATCACCGCGGCAGTTTCGACCGGGGCGGCCTTGACGGTTTGCGTGCCGTCGAGCGCCACCGGGATCAGCAGATACTGGCCTTCGCGCACCTCAAGATCGGCGCCAAGCCCGTTCCAGTCCGCCAGCGAGCGGGCCGAGACATTGTAGAGCCGGGCGATCGAATAGGCAGTCTCGCCGCGCGCGACCTGATGGCGGATCGGCTCTGGCCCGTCGACCCGCGGCGCGGCGTCGGCGCCCGGCGTCTGGGGCGCGCGACCGATGGCTGTCGTGGCGATCTGAGTGATATCGAGCGGGCGGGTCTCGTCGCCCGGCGCAGGGGCCGCAGTGACCGGGCTGCGCAGCGCGAGCACCTCGCCCTTGTTGAGCTTGTCGGTAGGGCGCAGGCCATTGTAGCTCGCCAGATCCTGCGGGTTCACCCCGATCCGGGTGGCCACATCAGCGACCGTGTCGCCGCGCTCTGCCACCGCCACCTGGTAGTTCGGGTACGAAATGATGCCGCGCGCATCCGGGCGCGGGCGGTTCTGGGTGGCGGTGCGCGCCGCGCTGGAGGTATCAAGCCCCCCGGCGGTGCCGCGCAGGTCCAAATCCAGGTTCGCAAGCCGCGTGCCGACATTGCTGTCACAGGCCGCCAGCCCAAATCCGAGCGCTACCATAGGCAACAACTTGCTGAAACGGGGGTTCCGCATCTTCCTCATCCTCAATCCACGGCCCTTATATCTGGGCTTTTATGGTTTCAGTCCTGCCCCAAACCTTCCAATAAAGGTACAAAGCGGACGGGCATTAGTTCTTCGTAATCAAACCCTTGGGCCGTGCGGCTCACCTTGATAAGGCTCTGCACCGCGTCGGACTGGCCCACGGGCACCACCATGATACCCCCCTCGCGCAATTGCGCCAAGAGGGGACCGGGCGGATCTTCGGCGGCTGCGGTGACCAGGATACGGTCGAACGGAGCCTGCTCGGGCAGCCCGAAGCTGCCGTCGCCGGTGACGATGGTCACATTGGTGATGTCGAGCTCTTGAAAGAGCTTGCGCACCAGGCGCGTCAGGGCCGCGTGGCGGTCGACGGAATAGACCCGGCGGGCGAGGTGGCTGAGCACCGCCGCCTGGTAACCGGAGCCCGTTCCGACCTCCAGCACCTTGTCGCGCGGCTGCACGTCCAGCGCCTGGGTCATCAGGCCGACGACGGAGGGCTGCGAGATCGTCTGCCCGCAGGAGATCGGCAGGGGCATGTCCTCGTAGGCGCGGTCGGCGAAGGTGCCGGTGACGAAGCGGCCGCGGTCGACCTTCTCCATCGCCGTCAACACGCGCGGGTCCATCACACCCTTGGAGCGCAGGGCGTAGAGGAACTGCATCTTGCGCTCCGCCTCTGCGTCGGCCTCGGTCATCCCAAGCTGGCCTCCAGCTCCGCCAGCAGATCGTGGGCGGTCAGGTCGCAGCGCATGGGGGTGACCGAGATCCAGCCCTCGAGGTTGACAGTGGCATCCGTATTCTCGCCCGAGTCCACATTTTGCGGGTTGCCCTTGATCCAGAGGTATTTGCGCCCGTTCGGTGGCAGGTGGCTTTCCACGCCGAACCCGCCCGAAGGCCGCAGGCCCTGCGCCACGACACGGTGGCCTTTGACGTCCGCTCCGGCGACAGGCGGAAAGTTGATATTGTAGAAGGTCTGGTAGGTCTCACCACCCCAGGAGCCGTGATCGAGCAGCTTTTGTATAAGTGCCGCGCCGTGCTGCGCCGCCGCTTCGAACGGGTTGTCGAGGCTCAGGTTGGCGGGCCCGTAGAATTGCGACAGCGCGATCGATTTCACGCCTTGCAGCGCACCCTCCATGGCCGCGCCGATGGTGCCGGAATAGACGGTGTTCTCGGCGGAATTGTTGCCCTTGTTCACGCCCGACAGGATCAGGTCCGGCCGGGCGAGGCCCATGACCTCGTGCACGCCCGCCAGCACGCAATCGGCCGGTGCGCCTTCGGCGGCGAAGCGGCGCTCGTCCATCTGCACGATCATGGTGGGGTGGGCGTAGTTGATGCAATGGGCCACGCCCGATTTCTCGAAAGCGGGGGCCACGACCCAGACCTCGCCACCCGGGCCCGCGACCTCTGCCGCGATGTCTTCGAGGACTTTCAGCCCCGGCGCGTTGATACCGTCGTCATTGGTGATGAGAATGCGCATGGTGCGGACCGCCCTTTTTGGCGCAGTGTTAGGCGGATCGGGGCAAGCCGTAAAGCGTGCTCAGGCCGCCGGGCGCAACTGCCTCAACGTCAGTGCTGCAATCACCACAGCGCCGCCAAGGGCCAGTCCGCCTACCACGCTCATCCCGTTGGCGACAAGAATGCCGATCAGCGCCCATGCAAGCGCCACGCCGTAGGTCCAGATGCCCGATGCGCGCAGCACGGTGACGCCCAGAACGAGGGCGACAAGGATCATGGCGATGGCCCAGCTCTGTGCAGGGCCAAAGCCGTATCCCGCACCCAAAAGCCCGATGGAGACGCAGGAAGCCGCCGTCAGCCAGCCTGCATATAATCCCGTGGGCCAGGAGAATTCCCAGCCGGGGGTGATGGTGCGGCCCGCGATCAGCGCCCAGAGCGCCCCCAGCAGCATGACCCATATCAGCACCGTTGCCCAGATCACCGACAGGGTCGCGACCTTGATCCAGAACGCGCCGACGCACAGCGAGACAATCATCGGCACCCGCGCCGCGTCCCAGGCTGCATCGTCGCGGTGCCGCCACACGCCGACCACGGCAGAGAGAAGCAGCCACACATAGATCACCGACCAGATCGAGAAGGCGTAGCCCGCAGGCTGCACCGGCGCGTCATCCTGGGGGACCGGGAACTGGTCGGGGCGGAAGCCCGCAAAACCTTCGGTCACGAAGGGCGCAATGCCGAAGGCAATGGCGGCGACAAGCAGCAGAATGGCTTTCATGGGGGCAGGGCTCCTTTGACAAGGCCGGGCTGGGTCTGCCAGATTTAAGGCGGGACGGACCTGCTTCAACCGCATCGATCGGAGACAGATATGAAATATCTTCTACTGGCAGGGGTTTGCGCGTGCCTGACGCAAACGGCCCAGGCCGATATCCGCATTCAGATGGCAGAGATCGCGCCGGGCTCATCCGTCACATATCTTGTCTCCGACGGCACGCGGCGCACCCACCATTTCGAAGGAGAGCAGGACGGCGTCTATGTCGTCACGTACTGGAACGGGCGGGGCAAGGGGCTTGATGGCGGGCTCTACGGCACCGCGCGCTATGACAGCGACGGCCGCATGCTGTCGCTCACGCGCCCGGGCGGCAAGGTCACGACCTACACGCCGCATAATTGCTTCCGCGTTGTCGGCGAATGCCGCTACACGGCAAAGAACGAAAAGGGCCGCGTCTGGCAATACGGGCGCCGGATTACTGAGACCGAGACCGGCTTCACCTTCGAGAATTTCCGTCTGACCGCGACGGGGCAGGAAGCATTCGTCACGAAGGGCGCGGTTACGCTCGACGAGATGGGTATGATGGATGAGCTGACGCTCGAGAGAAGCGCCGATGCGAAGCTGAGCGCCATGACCCAGGAGCGCGCTGACTACCGCTGAGCCGACCGCCCTGGTCCATCGACCTTGCGCTTACACCGGGATCAGCGCGGCGCCGATGCGGCGACCCTCGGACAGCAGCACGTTGTAGGTGCGGCAGGCGGTGGGGGTGGCCATGATCTCGACCCCGATGCCGGCACCCTCCAGCGCGTCTCGCAGGGCGGGTGGGATATGCGCGATCTCCGCCCCGGTGCCGATGAAAAGAACGTCGAGCTTTTCGGCACGGCTGATGATCGTCGCGCTGTCCTCAAACCCGGCCCACGAAAAGCGCTCGGATGGCAGCAGCAAAACCCCACCTTCGACCACCTCGCCGCCGATCCGGAAGAAGCCGGGCCCGTAGCCTTCGACGGGCGGCGCGTTGTCATAGCTGATCTCGGTCAGTCGCATGGTCGTCTCTCTTCAGTCCCACAAAGGCAGCCCCGACAGGGCGGAGGCCGCGATGATCACATAGGCCACGCGGCGGTAGAGCACCGCACGGTCGGGGTTGAACATAGCGGCGCCAGCGATGTTTGCCAGCAGGTAGGGGCCCATGACCGCCAGCCCTAGGGCGATGGCGCTGGATCGCAGCTCGCCGGTGAGCGCCAGCAGGCCCAGAACGATCGCATCGGCGCAGACTAGCACCAGCAGCAGGTTGGCGCGGATCACTTTGGTTATCTCCAGCGAGGCCATGTAGAGCATGATCACCGGCGGCCCGGCGAGACCCGTCGCCCCACCAAAGAGCCCACCCACACCGCCCGTGACGTATAGCAGCCGCGGCGTCAGCGCGCCGCGGTAGCGCAGCCCGCCCACCAGCAGCACCAGCAGGCCAAGCGTCACAACGGAGACCGTGTAGCGAAACGCCTCCGGCGGCATGGTGCGCAGCGCATAGAGCCCCACGGGGGTCATCACCAGCATGCCAAGTGCAATCCGTGCGACATCGCGCGGCTTGCCGTCGCGCAGGGCGCGCGGGACATTGGGCAGCGGGCCTATGGCATCCATCACGACCATGGTGGTAACCGCCCAGACCGGCGGCAGCACCTGACCCGCCACGGGCATGTAGACCATCGCGGTGCCGAACCCGGAAAAGCCGCGCACGAGCCCCGCCATGATCGCGGCTGCCATGAGGGCCGCCAGCTCCGGCACAGAGGTCTCGGGGGCGAAGCGGGCGAGAAGCGTTTCCATGGCGCCGAAAGGATCACCTCACGGCGCGTCGCGCAACTGTGCTTTGCGTGTGATCGGCGTCCTGGTGCATCCAGACTCCATGAAACACTTCATTGCTCTGGCCATGTTTGCCACCCTGACCGCTGGTCCCGCTGCTTTCGCGGAGACGGGATCAAATACCCTGACGCTGCAAAACGGCTCCAGCTTTCAGCTGCAAGGCTGGACGCGGCTGAATGGCACGACGGCTTTCAAGTCCGCTGAGACGCCAAAGGTATCGGAGCCCGCTCCCCGCACCGACCTGTCCGAGCGGCAACGCCGCCTGGCGCTTGAAGCGCAATATCAGCGCGAGAAAGCGAAGAAAGCCAAGACCGGCGCCTGGGGCTCCAACTACTAAGTGTCTTCGCGCTCTGCGTCCTTTGCGGCGTCTTTCTCGGCCTGTCGTTCGACGTGGTCGTAGCGCCCGCCGGTGGTGACCGCCTTCTTCGACCAGTCACGCTTCACGCCCAGCCACAGCAGGATGGTCGAGGCCACGAAGATCGACGAGTAGGTGCCGACAATGATGCCCCAGATCATCGCGAAGACGAAGCCGCGGATCACATCGCCGCCAAGAATGAACAGGGCAATCAGCGCCAGCAGGGTCGTGACAGAGGTCATCATCGTCCGCGACAGCGTCTCGTTGATCGAGAGGTTCAGGACCTCTGACAGATCCTTCGTCTTGTACTTGCGCAAGTTCTCGCGGACCCGGTCGAACACCACCACGGTGTCGTTGATCGAGTAGCCCACGATAGTCAGCAGCGCCGCGATAATGGCGAGGTCGAACTTGATCTGCAGCTCCGAGAAGATGCCCAGTGTCAGCACCACGTCATGGACCAGCGCCGCGACGGCGCCGAGTGCGAATTGCCACTCGAAGCGCAGCCAGATGTAGATCAGCACCGCCGCGATGGCGAGGATCACGGCGATGGCCGCGGTCTGGATCAGCTCGCCGGAGACTTTGGGGCCGACGGATTCCACCGATGGAAATTTCATGTCGGGGTCCACGGTGCGCAGCGCGTTTTCGACGGCTTGGATGGTCGCAGGCGTCACCGCTTCGTCACCTTCCTGCGCCTCGATACGGACCATGGCCACGTTTTGCTCCGGCCCGAAGGTCGGATCGAACACCTCGGTGATCGAGATGTCGCCGAGCCCCGCGGGCTCAAGCGCCGCACGGTAAGCGCCGATATCGACGGCTTGCGTGCTTTCCGTGCGGATCGTTGTACCACCACGGAAGTCGATGCCGTAGTTCAGGCCCTGAATGATGAAGGACGCGAAGCCGATCACGATCAGCAGGGCAGAGATACCCAGCCACAGCTTCCATTTCCCGAAGAAGTCGAACGAGGTTTGTTGGGGGACAAGTTTCAAACGCATGTCTCAGACCTCGATCGTTTTGGGGCGTCGGCGCTCGAACCAGATCACGATCATCAACCGCGTCACGTAGAGCGCGGTGAAGACCGAGGTCATGATCCCGAGGCCAAGGGTGATGGAGAAGCCGCGCACCGGGCCGGAGCCCATCACGAACAGGATTACCGCCACGATAAAGGTGGTGATGTTGGCGTCCAGAATGGCTGACAGGGCCTTCTCGTAGCCGAGCTCGATGGCCCGCGCGGGGCCTTTGGAGGTCTTGAGTTCCTCGCGGATACGCTCGAAGACAAGCACGTTGGCGTCCACGGCCATACCCACGGTCAGCACGATGCCCGCGATACCGGGTAGGGTCAGCGTGGCCCCGATGAGCGACAGCAGACCGAAGATCAGCCCGATGTTGATGATCAGCGCCACATTGGCAAACAGCCCGAACGTGCCGTAGCTGAGGAACATGAAGATCAGCACGGCAATGAATGCCACAACAGTGGCGATCTTGCCCGCGTCGATGCTGTCCTGGCCCAGCTCGGGTCCGATGGTGCGTTCTTCAAGGAAGGTCATCTCGGCGGGCAGGGCACCGGCGCGCAGCAGCACGGCAAGGTTCGTCGATTCCGGCACCGTGAAGTTGCCGCTGATCTGGCCGGAGCCACCAAGGATCGGCTCTCGGATCACGGGGGCGGAGATCACTTCGTTATCCAGCACGATCGCGAAAGGCGCGCCGACATTTTCCGCCGTAAACAAGCCGAAGGCGCGCCCGCCCGATGGGTTGAAGCGGAAGGTCACCGCCGGGAAGCCGTTCTGGTCAAACGCAGGCTGCGCGTCGGCCAGATCCTCGCCGGTTACGACCGGGGTCTGCTCGAGAATGTAGAAGGTGCCTTGCTCCTGCGGGTCAATCGACGGGACCAGAAGCTGGCGCCCGGTCGTGCGCTCGTTGGGGTTCTGGGTGCGGCCAATAACAGGATGGAAGGTCAGCTTGGCAGTGGTTCCGATGATCTCTTTCAGCTCGGTGGCAGAGCCGATGCCCGGCACCTGGATCAGGATGCGGCGCTCGCCCTGGCGCTGGATCGTCGGCTCGCGGGTGCCGACCTCGTCGACGCGGCGGCGGATGATCTCCAGCGATTGCTGCATGGTGCGATCATTGGTGGCGAGCTGTTCGGCCTCGCTGAGCCGCACGGTCAGGATGTCGCCCGCGCCCTCGACCTCGATGTCATTGTCAAACGAGCCGGTCAGGTTGACCACCGGCGTCGCAATGGCGCGGACCAGTCGCACGGCCTCTGCCATCCCGGCGGGGTTGGAGATCTTGACCTTCAGCTCGTCACCGGCAGAGGGCTGGCGGCGGATTGTGCCGACCGTGTCGCGTGCATCACGCAGCGCGTCGCGCACCTGCAGCCAGTAGCCGTCCATGCGGCTCTCGTAGACGTCCTCGACCTGCACCTCGGCCAGCAGATGCGCGCCGCCGCGCAGGTCCAGGCCAAGATTGACCAGCGACGAGGGCAGGGCGCCTGGCCACCCGGCGGCATCCGCGGTCAGCTCTGGCGTGGCGGGCGCGCCGCCCTCCATGGCCGCGACGGCGTCATTGTGGCGCTCGACGGTGGTGTAGAACCCGTTGGGCATGGCGAGCGTCAGCCCCACCAGCACCGTCAGCACAACGACGATGCGCTGCCAGGTGGACATCTGGATCATGGTGCTACTTCGCCGGTTCGGTCTTGGACATAACGGTGGCGATGGTGGACTTGATCACGCGGACCTTGACGCCATCGGCGATCTCCACTTCGACCTCGCCGTCTTCCTTCACTTTGACGACTTTGCCCACGATCCCGCCTTGGGTGATGATCTGGTCGCCGCGGCGCACGGCCTCGACCATGGCGGCGTGTTCCTTGAGCTTCTTTTGCTGAGGGCGGATCAGCAGGAAGTACATGATCGCGAAGATCAGGATCAGCGGGATAAACTGTGCGAGCGTGCTGCCCCCGCCACCGGCGGCCTGAGCGTAAGCAGGTGTGACGAACATCTGCGGTCCTTTTCGTTTCTGGGCCTCTGATGGGCCTTTTCGGGTTGCCGCGCACCCTATCCGCGGCCCATGGGGGCCGCAAGGCGGCAAGCGGTCGATTTTAGTGGTTCAATTGGACTTTGTGATGGGGCATATGGGGCCTCACGTTCAACATGTAAACAAGGACACCAGACAGATGCATGACATCCGCATGATCCGCGAGACCCCAGAGGTCTTTGACGCCGCCATGAAAGCGCGGAACGCGGATGTGTCCTCTGCCGATGTGTTGGCTATCGACACCGCCCGGCGCGCCAAGATCCAGGCCGCCGAAGAGGCCAAGGCCGCGCAGAACGCGGCCTCCAAGGAGGTCGGCGCGGCCAAGGCCAAGGGCGATGAGGCCGAGTTTGAGCGCCTGCGCGCCCTTGTGGGCGAGAAGAAGGCCGAGGTGGCGCGGCTGGGCGAAGAGGCCCAGGCCGAAGACGTGCGCCTCAATAACCTGTTGATGTCGCTTCCAAATATTCCGTTCGACGATGTGCCCCCCGGCGCGGATGAGGACGACAATGTCGAGATCCACCGCTGGGGCACGCCCCGGCGCTTCCCCTTTGTGCCCAAGGAGCATTACGAGCTGCCCGGCGTTCAGGCGGGGATGAATTTCGAGCTGGGCGCGAAACTGTCGGGCGCGCGGTTCGTTGTGCTGCAGAGCTCGGTTGCGCGGCTGCACCGGGCCCTGGCGCAGTTCATGCTCGACACCCATATCGCCAATGGCCTGACCGAGACCTGGACCCCGGTGCTGGTACGCGAAGACATGATGTATGGCACGGGGCAGCTGCCGAAATTTGGCGAGGACAGCTATAAGACCACCGACGGGCAGTGGCTGATCCCCACCTCCGAGGTGACGCTGACCAATATCGTCAACGGCGAGACATTGGAGGCGGGGCAACTACCGATGCGTCTGACGGCTCATTCGCAATGCTTCCGCTCGGAGGCAGGCTCGGCCGGGCGCGACACGGCGGGGATGCTGCGCCAGCACCAGTTCGAGAAGGTCGAAATGGTCTCGATCACCCACCCGGACGAGAGCCGGGCCGAGCTGGACCGGATGACCGGCTTTGCGCAGGCGATCCTGGAGGAGCTGTTGCTGCCCTACCGCACCGTTGTGCTTTGCGTGGGCGACATGGGCTTCGGCGCGCGCCGGACCCATGACATCGAAGTCTGGTTACCCGGACAGCAGACATATCGCGAGATCAGCTCTGTCTCTGTCTGCGGCGACTTCCAGGCCCGCCGGATGAACGCGCGCTTCAAGCCCGAGGGCGGCGGCAAGCCGGAGTTTGTGCATACGCTTAACGGTTCCGGCCTTGCGGTGGGGCGCTGCCTGATCGCGGTACTGGAGAACGGCCAGCAGGCCGATGGCTCGGTCGAGCTGCCGGTGGCGTTGCACCCGTATCTCGGCGGCAACACCGTTCTCGACCCGCTTGGCACCCTGATCTGAGGGATTGCGCCGCGGCTTTGCCGCGTCGCCACGCGGGGGCTCCGCCCCCGCACCCCCGATTTGTCGGTGGGGGCGCTGCCCCCACACCCCCACCGTATTTGCGGAACAAAGAAAGAGCCTAGTCGAGCTGGCCCACGACGAGACCCTCCAGTTCGCGCAGCAGCTTGCGCTCCATCGCGCGGGCGTAGTCGGCGAAGCCCAGTGCGACTTCGATGAAGGCGCCGGGGCCGTGGATTACGCGGCGACGGTAATAGGCTGACAGCTCCATCAGCTCCATCTGCCGCTCGTCGCGACCGCGCGAGACATCGGAGCCGATCACCAGGCCGTTGATTGTGATATTGTTGAAGCGGGGCTGCTGGCGCACCAGCTCCGGGAAATTGCCGTCGTTGTTTTTGCCGTCGCCGGACAGATCCAGCGTGCGGGTCCAACAATCGGGGCCCTGGCGGAACTGGTATTCGGCGTAGTCCATCGCCCGGCCAATGGCGGTGGCCCCCTTGCGGGAGATGCGCCGGGTGCTCAGCAGCGTGTTGGCGATCCTATCGATCGCGGCCTCAGACGTCAGTGGCGTCCAGTCGACGAGCACGCGTTGCAGGCTGACGCCCGACCACTCGAAGACCAGCAGGTGCACCGGGACCTCGGGCGCGGCCAGCGCCATCTCCTTGACTGCAGGCGAGGTCAGCGCGGAGGCGAGGCCGTGCAGCTGCAGGTTATATTCCGCGCCATCCACAGAGCCCGAAATATCGAGCCCGAGGATCAGCGCCTGCCGGCAGACGGCCTGCGCCGCGCCGGCCGTCATGGCCAGCGCGAGCGCGGCGGCGCGGATCACCAATGTCCGGTGTTCTCCATCGACGCCCAGGGCTCTTGCGGCGGCAGGGCGTCGCCCATCTGCAAGAGCTCCACCGAGATGTTGTCGGGCGAGCGCACGAAAGCCATGTGGCCGTCGCGCGGCGGGCGGTTGATCGTCACGCCCGCATCCATCAGCTGCTGGCACATCTCGTAGATATTCTCGACCCGGTAGGCGAGGTGGCCGAAATGGCGGCTGTCGGACGGCAGGCCGTCATCGCCGTCCCAATTATACGTCAGCTCCACATCGGCGTGGCCGTCGGCCTGATCGGGCGGGCAGAGGAACACCAGGGTAAACCGCCCGCCCTCATTCTCGCTGCGGCGGCGCTCGACGAGGCCCAGCATCTTGTAGAACGCGATGGATTTCTCCAGGTCCTTCACGCGGACCATCGTGTGCAGATATTCGACTTTCATGGGGGCTCCTGAGTTGCTGTCCCTTCTAGTCTAGCGTCCCGGGCGCGGAAGGCGAGGGGCGCGGGCCCGGTTTGAGCGCCGCGCGCGACAGGGCGCCGCGCGACACCAGCGTGACCGTCACGAAGGCGACCCAGAGCAGCAGGTACCACGACCCCATCTTGGCGAAGCTCACCATCTCCAGCGCCGATTGGCCCGCGTAGATCCAGGTGCCGGTCATGGTGCCGACATTCTCGGCGATCCAGACGACGAAGGCCGCCAGCAACGCGGCCAGCGGCATCGGCATCCAGCGCGGCGTGCGGCCCACGTAGAACCAGATGCGCGTGCGCCCGAACAGGATCAGCGTGCCCGCGAACAGCGCCAGCCTGATGTCGGGGAGGAAGTGGTGGGCGAAGAAGTTGACGTAGATCGCCGCCCCGAAGGCAAAGGTCAGCCAGAGCGGCGGGTAGGGCGCGAAGCGCATATCGAAGATGCGGATCACCCGCGCGATGTAGCTGCCGATGGAGGCGTACATAAACCCTGAAAACAGCGGCACCCCGCCGATCACGAAGAGCCCCGGCTCCGGGTAGGACCACGAGCCCATGTGGATCTTGAACAGCTCCATCGCCGTGCCGGTGATGTGGAACAGCAAGATCACCCGCGCCTCGTCCCAGGTCTCCAGCTTGAACCACAGCATCGCGGCTTGCGTGGTGACGGCGAAGATGAACAGCCCGTCATACCTTTGCAGCGTCCAGTCGTCCTGCCATACCAGCTTGGTCGCGATCAGCGCCACGATGAACAGCAGCCCGAACAGCGCGGCCCATCCCTGTTTGAGGAAGAACATCAACAGCTCGCCCGGCCATCCAGTAAGCCGCGCGCGGACCCCGTCGCCCAGCCGCCGCTCGATCCCGCGGGTGGAGAAGCGGGGCATCAGAAGGCGCTGACGAAGCTCAATCCGACCCCCGTGGTCGAGCGTTCGAACCGGCTGACATTGGATTGCGTGCGGTTATGCGCGATGTTGATTTGCGGCACGAACCCAAGATAGCCGGTCTCGCTCAGAGTCAGGTCGAGGCTGAGCCGCGTGGTCTTGTCGACGCGGCCTCCGGGGACGCGGAAGAAGCCGAGCGTGTAGTTGTCATATCGGGTCTCGCCATAACCAATCGTGGCCGCGACCGAGACCGGCCCGATCGGCTCGCCCAGCTCGTATCCAAGCGACGCGTAGACCGCCTCGTAGCGATCGTTTTGGGTGTCCGAATTGGAGCGGCTGAGCGACAGGTTGAAGCTTAACAGGTCGCCCTCGCGCACGCGGCGGGTCATTCCGGCCCGCAGGGTCGAGATGTCACGGGTTGAACGCCCGTCCTCATAAAACTGCCGGGTGTTTTCCGCGCCCACCCGCACGATCGCATCTTGCCCCACGCGGAACTGGCGCCCGAGACCAAGCGTCAGATAGGTATAGTAACTCTCGCCGCCGAACCATGTTTGCCCGACGCCCAAAGAATACGTGTCGGGGATCGGTTTGCGTCCGGGGGCGATCTGGTGGCGCAAGGACACGCCCAGCTGCGTATCGCCAAGATCGCGGCTCGAGATGTCTGGGGCGAGGGCCTTCGCCTCGCCCGACAGATCGACCCGCGAAATACTGCCGGACACGCTCAGCGTCGTTTTGCGGGTAGTGGCTTCCGACAGGGTGTAGGTGAGTTGTCCGCGAACGGTTGCGCGGGTTCCGCTGAGTGCCTGTGCCGAGCCGCTGAGCACGCCCACCGGGTAGATCCCGTCGATCGTCAGGAACTGCGAATCCGCTCCGCCATTCAGGTTCGAGCTTGGCGCCACGGTCGCCGAAAAGAACAGCCGGACAGGGCTTATCTGCCGGTACTTGCGGTATTGTGCGGAGATGTTGGATCGCTGCTGCTCTGTCTCGCTGTGCTGGTAGGCGCGGCGCAGCCAGAGCTGGGTCAGGAGGGGGCGTTTCTCTTGTGCCGATGCAACGGCGGCGAAGGTCGCTGCGCTGCGCTTTTGCGCGGGGCTTTCGGCTGAAAGATACGCTTTGCGGGCGTCCAACCGTCCATCCTTCGCTCGTCCGACATAGGGTGCGCTGGCGGCGGACAGCAATAAGGCCGGGACATCCTTCGGCTTCGCCTGCAGGATTTGCTGTGCGATGAGATGCGCAAGGGCGTAGTTCTGCTGGGCGAAGGCCCGCCGCGCGATCTGAAAGCCCTGATCAAGGGAGACTTCGACTGGCTGTGCGGCAGCGGTGCCTGACAACAGCAGGCAAGTCGCCAAGGTTCGGGCCAGAGACCGGCCCGATCGTCTTAGGATGCCAAGTCCGGCTCTGATGTGGCCTGCTCCCGGCACGCGGGGCGACCGATTACGGGTTGGAGCCCGCGCACAGCGCCGCATCTTCGTTCGCTGTTCCGCACCGCTCAAGCACGAAGATGCCATATTCGGCTTCGTTATCCAGATCGTCCGAGAAGTCGGAGATGCTGGTCACGCCCGCGAGCGCCGTGCCATCCTCCCCGCCAAGGGTGCCGCCAAATGCGCCATTACGCCGCTCAACCTCGATCTCGGTGTCGCCCAGGAACGAGCCGTCCGCGTTCAGGACGCCTTCGACCAGGCGGATATCGGGCAGGGTGATCGCCGGATATTCGGAGAATTCACGATTGAAGATCTGCCCGTTCACACCGTTGTCGCTGAAGCTGAGGTTGATGAAGATATCGCCTTCGATCGTCGCGGGCTCGCGCGGGGGCGGGGGGCTGCCCGGAGGTTGGGGCAGCAGGTTGGCACCGGTCGCGTTCAGGTTGGTCGTCGCCGCGTAGCGCCCTGCGTAGGAAACGAGGCCCGTGGTCCGAGGCGCGCTGTACGATCCGTCTTGCTCATAGAACCCGCCGCCGAAGAAGCGGTTGAACTGACCGCCATCGGTCACGGCGACGGCGCGGACTTCGCCGCCCGCGCTTACGCCGTTGATGGCAAGAAAGAAGCGATCATTGGGGTCGTCCTGGCGCGTGTAGGCTTGATAGCCATTGATCGCGCTGTCGATCGCCGGGTTGCGCACGTAGATCCCGCTCTCGCCCGGCGCATCAAAGGATTGCAATTCAAGAAGCAGGTTGCCCGAGCCCGGGTCGAACGTCACCGCAAGCAGGTTGTTGGCAAGTTCCGTCGGGATGCCGTTGATGGTCGGTGCCGTCGGATCGACCGGGTCGACCGGGTCGATCGCGGCGTTCGGGCCGCCAGTTACGGGGTTGGAGCCACCCGCGCCGCCGCCGCCGCAGGCCATCAGGGCCGAAATCGAGAGAATACCAATGGCCTTGGTCGCGTAGTTCAGGTTCATATCTGTGTCTCACTGCCCGGAGTGACGCATTAAGCATCTTGGGCGAGAAAATCCGCCGGGTCGGCGCAAAAGTCAACGGCGGTGACGGGGGATTTGGGGGCTAATTGTGGAGTGTTGCCAAACAATCGCCCGGGGCGGGGGCATTTTGGGCCTCTTCTGTGGATAACTCTCACAGTATCTTGATGTGATGGGGGCCGGTGCCGCAAGATGTGGTCTCACCCCGACGATTCTCTTGCAGGCCGGAGGCCGTTCCATGCCCATCTCCCCAGACCAAGCCACCGAAATCGCAGAGCTGCGCGCCAACACCCAGCCCACGCTGCGCGCCACCGTGCCGGGGATGGAGGCGCATCTCTACACCGCCCACGAGGTGCTCGACCACGGCTTCATCCGGGTGATCGATTACATGGGCGACGATTCAGCGATCTGTCAGGCGGCGCGGGTCAGCTACGGGCGCGGCACCAAGTCGGTGCAGAACGACGAGGGGCTGATCCGCTACCTGATGCGCCACTGGCACTCGACGCCCTTCGAGATGTGCGAGATCAAGCTGCACGTGAAGCTGCCGGTCTTCGTCGCGCGGCAGTGGATCCGGCACCGCACCGCCAATGTCAACGAGTACTCCGCGCGCTACTCGATCCTCGACCGGGAGTTCTACATCCCCGCGCCCGAGGACCTCGCCGCGCAATCCGTGGTCAACAATCAGGGCCGGGGCGAGGCCTTGAGCGGCGAGGAGGCCGACCGCGTCCTGCGCTACCTCAAGGATGACAGCACGCGCGCCTATGATCACTACGAGGAGATGATCAGCCAGGATGACCAGCAGGGCCTCGCGCGGGAGCTGGCGCGGATGAACCTGCCCGCCAACATCTACACCCAATGGTACTGGAAGGTGGACCTGCACAACCTGTTCCACTTCCTGCGCCTGCGGGCCGACAGCCACGCGCAGTATGAAATCCGGGTCTATGCCGATGCGATCTGCGAGGTGGTTAAGGACTGGGTCCCCGCCGCCTACGGCGCGTTCGAGGACTACCGCTTGGGCGGCGCCCAGCTGTCCGGCAAGGCGCTGGACTGCGTGCGGCGGATGCTGGCGGGCGAGAAGGTCACGCAGGAGACTTCTGGGATGTCAAAGGGTGAGTGGCGGGAGTTTGAGCACTTATTCTAGATGTAATAGTTCTAACCTGTTTTTCGCCTATTTGCGCTTAGGTTTGCTTTGGAGTTTTTGAGAGTTGGTTAACCCCAGTTCTTTCCAGAGAGAGCGGTGCACACACATTACGTCGTGCGCATTGAAAGTCGTCAATCCAGTGTAAAGGTAGGAAGGATAGCTACCGCCTTTTTTGGACTTCAAAATATTGCCTAGGATGCCAACCTTGTACAAGTCTTCAAGGAAGACGTCCAAATTTCGATCATTAAAAAATTGTTTTGCTCTCGGATCAGAGCCGGAGATTTGGATAACCCGAGTTTCAAACTGGCTCCTTGAAAAAGTTCCGTCGAAATTATGCAGAAACCGCTTTATTGTTTCTATTGCCGACTGAGGGTATTTAGCATTCAATTCATCGTGCTTTTCATCCCAGCAACTTTTCGAATAGCTTTTAGCGCCGAACGCAAACGACCGACCCCCAAACCTTTCATGGTCTTCGAGGTGCGGCGTGACGCTTTTAAAAAGTCGTACCAAATCTCGTGGCCGACCCCAAGTTTCAAATAGTAGAAAGTTCTGAAACGGAATATTCCCAACTTTTGGATCGAAATATAAGTTCCATTCAATTTCATTTGGAATTTCACTCAAGCCTAATTGCCTGTGTTCGTTCGCGGCGATTCGTCGATTGAGTAGGCCTAGTATGGGTTGTTCATTATAGTCTGTTCTTGGTGTGTACCAATCGACGAATTCGGCTTGATCGTCAATCCATTTTTTTAACTCACGAACACTGCTTTCGACCGAGTCTGCCACTTCGCTTCGAATGGCTGTATAAATAAAGATTGGCAGACTATGTTCTGAAAACTTGGAGTTAAGTGTTCCGCAGGCTGAAACTAGATCACGAATTAAAACTGCATTTTGCCTAAAATCCAGCCCAGAAACAAAACTAATATTGAGCTCGTCAAAGAATATATTTATTCTAGGATCACTAAGCTCAGCATTGAAGTCTAAGTTGGTCACAATGCCATTGCAGTACCGCACAAATTCGGAGACATCTATGTTGCCGTGTCTGTCAATGAACTCGGCCTCTGCCTCAAAACCTTGACCGAATCCAGATATTTTAATTCTTCCCTTTGTAATGCTTTGTAAAATTTTCTTAAAAACGCCCGTGCGATACTGTGAAAAGAAAGAGTTCAATAGCTTGATGTAGCCAAGAACATCAGGTGTTTTAGCGCAAAAATCATGGCTCCTACTAATTATGTCTGCAATTTCTCTATGAATGAATAATTGCCAGGCGCTTAGGCAGTCCATGGCCAGTGGATCATGCTCATCGCTTTCGTCGTCGGGCTGTGTCTCGTATAATCGAATCTTCGACAAGCCAATTATTTTTTCTCGATCTTGTGTTGTCACATCATCTCTGAATACGATAAATTTTGATTTGGAGTTTTTGTTTTTATCGAGTTGATTTTGCAGATACCTTAGGCAGGCGGTCTTCCCGCTTCCCTTTGGTCCGCAGACTAGAAACCGTTCACCGTTTCTTAGTTTGTCGATGTTCAGAGAGGGAGGCAGAAAAAAAGAGTCCAGAAATAATTGTTGCTTTCGCTCGTCTCGAGCGAGAATCTCATGGCGTGCATCAATGTCGCCGAAGCTGATATCTTTCGAATAAATTCTCTTCTTCATTGTGTCGCCTCTCGATTGCGCCCTGGAGTATATGTGAGTAGTATGGAATGAAAGATAATTATTGAAGCAGCGGACTGAAAAGTATTAGTGATGTAGTCAAATTTTTTCTTGAGATGGGAACAAAGGATACCAAGGGCGTTGTGTACCTAGCCTGCAGAAAGCGCAATTGTTTCATCCCGTCCGCGCTAGGGTTTCGACGAAAGACTGAGCTAGATGGGTCAGGCGCCCTGAGTCCAAGTTACAAGAAGCCCGCCTCCCTCGCGGGAGCGAGCTTCTTCAAACTCGAATGAAAGCGCAGTTAATCCAGCGCGACCAGGTCGCCAGCCGATTGACGGCCGTCGCGGCCCTCGATCATCTCGTACTGGATTTTCTGGTCGTCGCGCAGGCCGGTGAGGCCAGCCCGCTCGACGGCGGAGATGTGCACAAACACGTCCTTGCCGCCATCGTCGGGCGCGATGAAGCCGAAGCCTTTGGTGGTGTTGAACCATTTTACGGTGCCAGTGGCCATATCCGTATCTCCTTCTAAAGATCCGCCCGCGGTATGCGGCGGGATGGTGCAGCAGCGTCTTATGCTTGCCATCTGATCCGTAGAAGAGGGCCGTGCAGTCAAGTCTGTCTCACAAAAGTAAGGATAGAGTCCGATTCTGAAACTTCAATGACAGAAATTGAGACTCCGGGCCTCGGCAAGGTGACGCTAGGGAAGCCTTTTGTCGTCAAGGACTTAGAGGCGGCGAAATCTGGACAATTTTTGTGTCATTCGCCATAGATTGCTCCGAAATCACGCGAGGACCCCATGAGACTCTACGGCATCAAGAGCTGCGACACCTGCCGCAAGGCCCTGAAAGCCCTGCCGAACGCCGCGTTCGTGGACGTGCGGGAGACCCCGCTGCCGCGGCCCGCGTTGGAGCGGTTTCACGCGGCCTTCGGCGACGCGCTGCTCAACACCCGCTCGACCACATGGCGGGGGCTGGACGCGGCCGAGCGCGCCCGCGACCCGCTCGACCTGCTGGAGGCGCATCCGACCCTGATGAAGCGCCCCGTCATCGACGACGACGGCACGCTGCATCTGGGCTGGGGCAAGGACGTGCAGGCAGCGCTACTTTAGATCGGGCGCCAGCGCGTCGTCCGCCAGCTGCGGGACCAGCTCGTCCAGCGCCACCACGGAGGTCTGCTTCTCGCCCAGCCGGCGAACGGTGACGGTGCCGTCCTCGACCTCTTTCTTGCCCACGGCCAGGATCACCGGGACCTTGCCCACCGAGTGCTCGCGCACCTTGTAGTTGATCTTCTCGTTGCGGATGTCGGCCTCGGCCCGCACGCCCGCGGCGCGCAGCGTCTCGACGGCCTGCGTCACGTACTCATCCGCGTCCGAGACGATCGAGGCCACGACCACCTGCCGCGGCGCCAGCCAGAAGGGCAGCTTGCCCGCGTGCTCCTCGATCAGGATGCCGATGAAGCGCTCGAAACTGCCCAGCGTCGCGCGGTGCAGCATCACGGGGCGGTGCTTGTTGCCATCCTCGCCAATGTAGGTCGCGTCCAGCCGCTCGGGCAGCACGAAATCCACCTGGTGCGTGCCGCATTGCCAATCCCGCCCGATGGCGTCGGTCAGCACGAACTCCAGCTTCGGGCCGTAGAACGCCCCTTCGCCCGGGTTCATCTCCGGCTCGATCCCGGCGGCGCGGGTGGCCGAGAGAAGCGCGTGCTCCGCCTTGTCCCATACCTCGTCCGAGCCCGCGCGGGTCTCGGGCCGGTCGGAGAACTTCACCCGGAAATTCTCGAACCCCAGATCGCGATAGATCGAGGACAGGAAGTCGATATAGACCGCCGTCTCGCTCTCGATCTGGTCCTCGCGGCAGAAGATGTGGCCGTCATCCTGCGTGAAGCCGCGCACCCGCATGATGCCATGCAGCGCGCCTGACGGCTCGTAGCGCGCGCAGGAGCCGAACTCGGCCATGCGCAGCGGCAGGTCGCGGTAGGATTTCAACCCCTGGTTGTAGACCTGCACGTGGCAGGGGCAGTTCATCGGCTTGAGCGCGTTAATCGCCTTTTCGCGGGCGTGCTCCTCGTCCACCTCGACGATGAACATGTGCTCTTGGTACTTCTCCCAGTGGCCCGAGGCTTCCCACAGGCGGCGGTCCACGACTTGCGGGGTGTTGACCTCGACGTAGCCGCCCGCGCGCTGCTTGCGGCGCATGTAGTCCTGCAGGGTCGTGTAGATTGTCCAGCCATTGGGGTGCCAGAAGACCTGACCGGGGGCCTCTTCCTGCATGTGGTAGAGGTCCATCTCGCGGCCCAGCTTGCGGTGGTCGCGCTTGGCGGCCTCCTCGAGCATGTGCAGATGGGCCTTCAGCTGCTCCTTGTTCTGGAACGCGACACCGTAGATGCGCTGCAACTGGGCGCGGTCGCTGTCGCCGCGCCAATAGGCGCCCGCAATCGACATCAGCTTCCAGCTGTCGCCGGGCACCTGGCCCGTGTGCTGCAAATGCGGCCCGCGGCACAGGTCCTGCCAGTCGCCATGCCAATACATGCGCAACGGCTCGTCGCCTGGGATGCTGTCGATCAGCTCGACCTTGTAGGGCTCGCCATTGTCTTTGTAGTGCTGGATGGCGCGCTCGCGCTCCCAGACCTCGGTGCGCACAGGCTCGCGCTTATTGATGATCTCGCGCATCTTCTTCTCGATCAGCGCGAGGTCTTCGGGCACGAACGGCTCCGCGCGGTCGAAGTCGTAATACCAGCCATCCTTGATGACCGGGCCGATGGTGACTTGCGTGTCGGGCCAGATCTCCTGCACGGCGCGGGCCATGATATGGGCCAGGTCGTGCCGGATCAGCTCCAGCGCGGGCTCTTCATCCTTCATCGTGTTGATCGCGATGGAAGCGTCCGCCTCAATCGGCCATTGCAGGTCGTGATGCGCGCCGTTGACCGTGGCGGAGATCGCCTTTTTGGCCAGCGAGGATGCGATCGAGGCGGCGACTTCGGCAGGCGTCACGCCCGCGTCATAGTCGCGCGAATTGCCGTCAGGAAATGTCAGGGAAATAGAGGCCATCAGCTTGGCTCCTCGTCGGTTTGGCGCCCACGGAACGCCCGGTTGCGGGTTATGTCTGCGCCCTACATGGCCGGGGCTGCCCGGCGCGTCAAGCGAGGCTTTGGCGAAAATCGGACCCCGTGTTAGCCTTGCCCCATTGATTGAGACAATTTGAGGTGAGGGTATGGGCCGGCATTTGGTGCTTACGGTTCACGGTATCGGTGAACAACGCCCCGGCGAGACGGTGGATGCCATCGTCGGTGCGGCGACGACACAGTTCAAGGATGGAGATGTCATCAAGGCGGCAGAGCCGGTGGAGGTCCACCGCGACCTGATCGAGCTGGCGGAGGCCCGGTTTGACGGCACCCCGCGCAACGCGCAGCTGTTTCCGGTGCATCTGCGCCGCGTGCGGCGCGCGGGCGAAGATGACAGCGGCGATGATGCGGTGTTCGCGGAAGTCTACTGGGCCGACAAATCCCCGGCGCCCAATGGTCCGCTCTGGACCGCGTTCGATCTGATGAAGGTCGTGCTGGGCCTCGGCTACATCGCGATGGACAATGTCGAGAACACGCGGAAATGGCCCGCCGTGGGCCTCGTGCATCTGTTCACATGGGTGTTCTACGGCGTGATCGCGCCGCTGAACGCGTTGCTCTTCGCAGGCGCGGCGGCTTTGCTGCTGGACCTCACGGCGGTCAAGATCGGCCCGGTCGTGCCGGTCTGGGCGCTGTTGCTGATCGTGTGGGGCCTGACACTCGCGCTCGGGCTCTGGCTGCATGAGCGCATCGCGCGCACCTATCTGGTGCGCATTTTCGCCAAAGGCATGATCGGCTTCAGCGGGGTTCTTGCGGCCATCGTCGTGATCTCGCCCGGTATCTGGTCCGGGGAGGCGCAGCAGGCCCTCGACAGTTTTTTGCTCTGGAGCCTGCGCCTGCTCGATGCAGGCTGGATTGCCGCCGTGGCGCTTGCGGCGCTCACCTATGCGACATCTCTTTTCTTCCGCAAACCAAGCGCATCCCACGACAAAACGCTTTTCCCGGCGGTCTGCTCGGCCATGGTGCTGCTTTGGATGGTGCTGTCGGCGTCGCTTTGGCTGTTGTTCAAGGAGATCACCGGCCAACTCAGCACGCCGCGCGGCGCGACAGAGCCGGACGGATTGCTTTACAACCTGCTCGACACGCATCTCGAAGACGTGCTCAGCACGCTGACCCTGTCTGTCGTCTTCCTTGGTGCGCTGCTGGTCGCCGCGGTTGTGCTGGTCTGGGTGCGCGGCCAGCATCGCGAATACATCTTTTCAAGGCGCGATCTGATCCGCCGGGTGATCCTGAACAAGGGGCTACGCGTCGTGTTGGGGGCATTCCTGATCGCCTGTGTGGTGGCAGTCGCCTCGCAATTTGCGGTTTTTCTCGGTCTGCTCGAGCGGCCGATCTTCGTGCCGGAGCAGGGCGGGGCGATCAGCACCTTGATCCTTGCCGCGATCGCGGGGCTAGGCCTGTTCATCTACAACGCGCCGGGACTTGTCGCGGGCGGGCTTGGCGTCGGGCGCGACATCGTCACCTATGCCGTGCAGGCCGAATGCCAGTGGACCGAGGACGATCTGGAGACCCACAAAAAGAACTTCCCGCTGCGCCGCGAGATCAACGCGCGGTTCAAACGGGTGCTGCAATACGCGCTGCCTGCCTACCGGCCGACCCGGCTTACCGTGATCTCCCATTCCCAAGGCACCGTGATCGCGACCCAGATGTTGCAGGACCCGTCCGTGCACCGGCTGCTCGCCAAGCACGGCGTGGCGGACATTTTGCTGATTACCATGGGAAGCCCGGTGACCCATATCTACCGCCACTACTTCCCGGAGCATTTTCAGGTGTCATGGACGGGGCTGCCGCCGGGCTCCAAATGGGTCAATATCCACCGGGCGGACGATTTTGTGGGCACGACAATCGATGACGCGCTGGAGTCGGTTCAATGGAACCTGCGCGTCGACGCGGGGGGCCACACCGGTTATTTCACCGACCATCAGGTCTGGCGGGAGCTTTACGGCGACGAGGTCGAGTTTTCGCTGTTTCCTACGCCGCGAAGATCACCAGAGAGCGCGGATCCCAGCTGACCCGCGTTTTCGTGCCACGCTCCAGCACGGGGCGCGAGATCAGATTTTTCATGGATATCGTCACCGGCTTGGTCGCGCCGTCCAGCACCACGTCGTAATAGGTCATGTCGCCGTAATAGGCGAGGTCATGCACCGTCGCCTCGACCACGTGGCCCGCGCCGTCCTGCCCTTCGTACAGGATCGAAAGCGCTTCGGGCCGCAGCCCCACAACATCGGCCACGGCGCGGGCGCCTTCGGGCATCTGGTCCTCGTCGACGGCGGCTCGGCCGAGCCCCTCGACTTCGAAAAAGACTTCCCGCTTCTCGGCCCCGACCTGTTGCGCCTTAAGAAAATTCATCACCCCGATGAACTCCCCCACGCGCCGGGTCGCGGGGCGGCGGTAGAGCTCTTGCGGGCTGGCCATCTGGGCGATCTCGCCCTCGAACATCACCGCGATCCGGTCCGACATGATCAGCGCCTCTTCCTGATCATGGGTGACCAGAATGAAGGTGATGCCCACTTGTCGCTGCAGCCGCCGCAGCTCGGTCTGCATCTGCTCGCGCATCTTCTTGTCGAGCGCCGAGAGCGGCTCGTCCAGCAGCAGCACCTTCGGCTTCAGGATTAACGCGCGCGCCAACGCCACGCGCTGCCGCTGTCCGCCCGACAACGCATGGGCCGCGCGGGTGCCGTAGCCTGCAAGGCCCACCATTTCCAACGCCTCATCGACCAGATTGGCGGTCTCGTCCTTGCCAAGGCCCCGCTTGCGCAGCCCAAACGCCACGTTCTGGCCCACGCTGAGATGCGGGAAGATCGCGTAGCTCTGGAACACCATGTTCGTGGGCCGCCGGTTCGCGGGAACGCCCGCCATATTCGCGCCGTCCAGCAGTACGACCCCATCGGAGACCTCTTCGAACCCTGCGATCACCCGCAAAAGCGTGGTCTTGCCACAACCCGAGGGCCCGAGCAGCGAGAAGAACTCGCCTTGCCGGATCTCCAGGTCGATGCCCCGCAGCGCGTGATAGTCGCCGTAGAATTTCTCGATATTCGAGAGCGAGATGATGGAGCTCACAGGAACCCTCCACTGTCTTTGGCGCCGGTGCGGCGCAGCCCGCGGCGGCGGAAATACTCGGCTAGCATCAACAGCGCCAGCGAGGCCAGGATCAGAAGCGTGCCGAGCGCCATGACCGAAGGGAGCCGCTTGGGGAAGCGTAGTTGCGACCAGATGTAGACGGGCAGAGTGGGCTCCGCGCCAGTCAGGAAGAAGGCGATGATGAACTCGTCCATCGAGATGGTGAAGGCGATCAGGAAGGACGCCACGATCCCGGGGGTCACCAGCGGCAGGATGATCTTGCGAAATGCGCCCCAGCGGCTCTCGCCCAGATCGATCGCGGCTTCCTCCATCGACAGATCTAGCCCCTGGAAACTGGAACTCAGGATCGCGATGGCGAAGGGCGTGCAAATCAGCGTATGGCCCATGATCACCGTCCAGGCGGTCAGCGAGAAGCCCAGCTGCAGCAGCACCACCAACAGTGACACCGCCACGATGATCTCGGGCAGCACAAGCGGCAGCATGATCGCCCCCATGATCGGTGCCTTTCCCGGGAAACGGTAGCGGGTCGAGGCGCGCGCAGCGCAGATGCCAAGGATCGTCGACAGGGTCGCCGTCACGAGCGCGATGAAGATCGAGTTCTGAAGCGCGCCGTGCAGCGCGCCGATGCCCGCAAGTTCGGTGAACCACTGGGTCGTGAAGCCCTGCAGCGGGAAGGCGATGACCGTGGCGTCGTTGAACGAAAAGATCGGCAGCAGGATGACCGGAAGGTACAGGAATACCAGATACGCGATGGCGTAGACCCGCAGCCAGCTCATTTCAGATACCTGCGGTTGGCAAACAGGAACACCAGCGAGATCAGCGTCACCGACGCCATCGCCAGCACCGACAGCGCGGCCCCCATCGGCGCGTTATTGAGCTTCAGGAACTGGGTCTGGATCATATTGGCGATCATCAGCCCGTCCGGCCCGCCCACCAGCCGCGGGGTCACGTAGTCCCCGATCGTGGGGATGAACACGATCAGCGTGGCGGCCACGACCCCCGGCATCGCCAGAGGCAGCGTGACCCGGGTGAAGGTGCGGATCGTGCCCTCGCCCAGATCCTTGGAGGCCTCCAGCAGCGAGCGGTCGATCTTCTCGAGCGCGACGTAGATCGGCAGGATCGTGAAGGGCGCAAAGGCATGGGCCAGCGTGATCACCACCGCGTTGGTGTTGTACAGGATGAAGGTCAGCGGCTCATCAATGATCCCAAGCCCCAGTAGCCCCGAGTTCAGCACCCCGTTGAAGCCCAAGATCACCTTCCACAGGAACGCGCGCAGCAGGTACGAGGTCCAGAAGGGGATGGTGATCAGGAAGATCCAAAGCGCCTTGCGCTCGGCCGGTACGTGGAACGAGACGAAATAGGCAATCGGGAAGGCCAGAACCACGGTGATCACGGTGACGATCCCCGACACCCAAAGCGAGCGCAGCAGGATCGTGCGGTAGATCGGATCGCTGAAGGCCTCGATGTAGTTGGCCAGCGTCAGCGTCCGGTCGATCTCAAGGAAATCCTGCGTCCAGAAACTGAAGGCCACGATGGTGGCCAGCGGCACAGCCAGCAGCATCAGCACATAGATGGCGGTGGGGCTCACCAGGGCCAGGCCGCGTTTGGCGTCAGTGTCGAAGGTGTTTGCTATCGGTTTCTGGCCCCTGTTTGGCCTCATAGATTAGGCAAACAGGGGCGCGGGGCAAGGGCTTATGCGCTCAGGATGGCCCAGCCGATCACAAGGCAGCAGACCCAGCCTGCGGTGAAAATCAGCGGGCGCAGCGGCAGTCGCGCCCAGCCGGAGATCATGCCCACCGCGTGGGCCACGCGCAGCCAGAAGAAGCATGCCGCTGCCAGCGCGGTTGCAGGGGTCGATACGCCCAGATGCGCGGCCAGCAGGACCAGCACCGCGAAGGGGGCCGATTGTTCGATCAGGTTCAGATGCGCCCGGTTCGCGCGCTGCACCCAGGGCTGCATTTGTGTCAGATCCGGCGGGGTCGCGAAACTGGTGAAGTCCTTGTTGGGGGCAAGGTTCACGCCGACGATGAACGGGATCCACATGGATGCCGCCAGCAGGGCCACGAGGGTCAGGTAGAAAAGTTCGGTGCTCATGCGTCGACCTCCGCCTGCGCGAAATTGGTCTGCTTGCCGGTCTCAAGGTAGCTTTTCAGCCCCGACAACACCCGCGCCCAGCCTTCGGCAACGCCCTCTTGCCCAGCCGGGATGGAGAAATGCTCCAGTCGCAATTTGCACGGTATGCCATCCGCGCCCGCGCCGGGGGTGATCAGAAAACTGCACCGCGACGCTTCCATATTCGGCTCGACCCAATGGGGCTCGAACGTCACATCCAGCCGCGTCTTCGGCGTGGCTTTCACCAGCTTGTGGCGCAGGATCAGGTTGTCATCGGGGGCCACCATGTCCAGCGTGTCGCCTGCTTCGCTCAGCGTGCCGCGGCCGACGAAGCCAGGGAAGTGATAAAGCGGCACCTGTTCGCCCTCGGTCAAGGCGGCCCATAGCGCGTCCTGGCCACAGTTGATAAAGGTTTCCATAACAAAATCAGGGGTTTCAGTGTCGGTCTCGGGCATGGCAGTGCCTCCTTCCAGTTTGGTTTTCAGGTCAATCATCGCCCGCGCGGCGGGCTTGGCCAGCAGCGGCTCAATCCAGCGGTCGATGGCTTCTTGCAGGGGCAGGGCGTTGAGGTGGTGGTGTTTGAACCGGCCCTGTTTGCGGGTCACGATCAGCCCTGCCTGTTCCAGCACACCAAGGTGTTTCATGACCCCGAAGCGGGTCATTTCCAGCTGCGGTTCCAGCTCCGACAGGGTCTGTCCGTCTTTGGCCCGCAAGCTATCGAGGATCAGGCGGCGGGCAGGGTCGCCCAAGGCTTTGAAGATCATATCCATGGGAATGATTATAGGTGACTAACTAGTTACGTGACAAGATGGTAACTTAATTTATCGGGAACCTATGTGGGATCAGACAGTTAATCCGGGTCCCACCGTCATCCGAGAGCGTCTCATGTCTGAGCAAACCGTCGAAGAAGCCGCCTTCGCGCGCCTGGTCGAGAACCCCGATTCGAGCCAGGGTTTGACCGAAGCCGCCAATGCCGACGAGCCCCACAATGCGCTGCGTCACGTGGCCTCCCTGACGGCGAGCAAGGTGGCGGATGGGCTGGTCGACCCGAAGCTGGTCCTGAGCTGGCTTTTGACGTCGCTGGGCAGCCCCGCTTTCTATGTGGGCCTCTTGGTGCCGATCCGTGAGGCGGGCGCACTGCTGCCGCAACTCGCGCTTGCGCCCTGGATCGAAGCGATGGCGCAGCGCAAATGGGCGTGGGTCGCGGGGGCTGCGGGGCAGGCCCTTGGCGCGTTCGGTATTCTGATTTCAGCCTTGACCCTGTCCGGCGCGGCGGCGGGCGCGGCGATCTGCGCCTGCCTTGCCGTTCTGGCCCTGTCTCGCAGCGTGTGCAGCGTGTCCTACAAGGATGTACTTGGCAAGACGGTGGCCGAGCAGCACCGTGGCTCGATCACCGGCACCGCCAGTACGATCGCCTCTGCCGGAGTGATTGTCTTCGCGCTGCTGTTGATGAGTGGCCTGCTGGGCCGGGAGCTCTTGGTGTTCTGCGCCATCGGGCTTGCGGCCTGTCTCTGGGCGATAGGCTCTACCATGTTCGCGACCCTGCGCGAGCAGGATAGCGAGGGCGCGTCCGACGATTTCGAGCCGCTCAAGCAGTTCCATCTGCTCAAGAGCGACCCGCAGCTCACGCGCTTCATCGCCGTGCGCGGCCTGCTGGTCGCCACCGCGCTTGCGCCACCTTACATGTTGCTTTTCGCAGGGTCAGAAGGTGCCTTTTCGCAGTTGGGCGCGCTCGTGCTGGCCTCTTCGCTGGCGTCTTTCGCAAGTTCTTACGTCTGGGGCCGCTTATCGGACCGCAGCTCGCGGCGGGTCCTGCAATATTCGGGCCTTGCGGGCGGTGCGTCGCTGCTTTTGACCCTCGCGCTTGGCGCGGCGGGCTTGCTGTCGACCATCTGGGCGCTTCCGCTGTCGATCTTCGCGCTGATGATCGCCTATCACGGGGTGCGGCAGGGGCGGTCGACCTACTTGGTGGACATGGCCCCCGAAGACAAACGTTCCGCCTACACCGCCGTATCGAACACAGTGATCGGGGTTCTACTGCTGATTTCCGGCGGCTTTGGTGCGCTGGCGGGGCTGGTCGGGGCCGGGGCCACGCTGGCGGCGTTCGCGCTGATGTCATTCGCCGCCGCCGCCCTGACGTTGGGCCTCGACGAGGTCGAAGGGGCGTAGCGTTTAGGTTGCGCTGCGCGGCGGTTTCGCTAGCCTCCCCGAAAGAGCTTCAGGGGAGGGGCCATGCCCAAATATCTCGACACGGCGCAGGGCCGCCGGATCGCCTATCACCGCACCGAGGGCCGCGGCCCGGGGCTGGTCTTTCTGGGCGGGTTCAAATCCGACATGGAGGGCACAAAGGCTGTGCATCTCGAAGCGTGGGCGCGCGCGCAGGGCCGCGCTTTCTTGCGGTTTGACTATTCCGGCCATGGCGAAAGCTCCGGCGCATTTACCGACGGCGCGATTGGCGATTGGGCCGAGGACGCCGAAGCCGCGATCACCGCCCTGACGGATGGGCCACAGATCCTTGTCGGCTCCAGCATGGGCGGCTGGATTTCGCTGTTGATGACCAAGCGCATCGCGGCGTGCATCGCCGGGCTGGTGACCATCGCCGCGGCACCGGATTTTACCGAAGACAGCATGTGGGCGGGCTTCTCTGACGCCCAGAAGGCGGAGCTTGCCGCGGGGCAGGTCGCGCTGCCCTCGGATTACGGCGAGCCCTACATCATCACCAAGCGGCTGATTGAGGACGGGCGCGCCCATCTGGTGCTGCGCGACCCGCTGCCGCTGCCCTTCCCGACGCGCTTCCTGCAGGGCACCGATGATGCGGATGTCGGCATGTCCGTCGCCCTGCGCCTGCTCGACCATGCCGAGGGGCCGGATATGCGGCTTGTCCTGCTCAAGGGTGGCGATCACCGGTTCTCCGACGCGGCCGCGCTGGAGTTGATCGAGAACGCCATCGACAACGTCCTGGGGGCGCTGTGATGCGCCGGTTTGGCAGAATTATGGGCCGCGTCCTGCTGGTTCTGGTGCTGGTCTGTCTGGCAATCTGGACCTTCGTGCCGCGAGAGCCTGTAGATACAGAAATTTCTTTTGATTCCAGTGTTCTGGGCGATGATCTTGATGCGTACTTGGCCCGGACTGAGGCGCAGTTCGACGACATCACCGAAGGTGTCGAGAAGCGCGTGATCTGGCATGGCTCACCTGGCACCCGGACGCCGCTGTCCATCGTCTATATCCACGGGTTCTCCGCGACCTCCGAAGAAATCCGCCCGGTCCCCGACCGGCTCGCCGAGGAGCTTGGTGCTAACCTCTTCTACGCGCGGCTCAAGGGACACGGGCGCGGTGGGCTTGCCATGGCAGAGCCTGTCGCGGGCGACTGGATCGAGGATACCGCTGAGGCGCTCGCCATCGGACGGCGGATCGGCGAAGAGGTGGTGGTGATCGCGACTTCCACCGGCGGCACCGTCGCCGCCATTGCGGCCACCAATCCTGCCCTGATGGAGCGGGTGAAGGGCATCGCGATGGTCTCGCCCAATTTCCGCGTCCGCTCGCCCGCCGCCGTGATCCTCGAATGGCCGATGGTGCGCAGCTGGGCCGCGCTGGTTGCGGGCGCGGAGCGCAGCTTTGCGCCGATCAACGAGGACCACGGCAAATACTGGACGACGCTTTACCCGACCACGGCGTTGATCCCGATGGCGGCGGTCGTGAAATACGCCCGCGAGCTGGATTATTCCGAGGTCTCCACACCCGCACTGTTCGTGTTCTCCGACGAGGACGGCGTGGTGTCGTCCGAGACCACGCGCGCCGTGTCCACCAAATGGGGTGGCCCGGTCGAACTGGCCCCGCGTGTCATGGGCGAGGGGGACGATCCGTTTCATCACGTGATCGCGGGCGATATCCTGTCGCCCGGACAGACCGACGAGACTGTGGCCTTGCTGAAAGACTGGGTGGAAGGGTTGTGAGCGTCGCGCATTGTCCCGCGCGGCGTCGTTATAAAGCCGTCGTGCAAGGCTCCGGTGGGAATATGTCCGCAAAGATGAAACAGGGATCATGAAGCGGCGACCGGCCTCCATGTGGTCACTGGAGACGCTGGGGCGCGAGCGGCTGTCGAAGTATTTCTTCATGCGCGAGTTTCTGTATTCCGAGATCAGCAATTTTCACGCGCGCCCGAACATCCCGCGCGATGTCGAGCGGACACTGGAAGTCGGCCGCGCCTTCTGCACGACCCTGCTGGACCCGCTGCACGAGACTTTCGGCTGCGTCACGGTCCGCTCCGGCTACCGCTCGCCCGAGCTCAACCGCTATGGCAACGAGAACAAGCTCAACTGCGCGCGCAACGACTATCCCGGCGAATGCCACATCTGGGACCGGCCCGGCACGCCCATTGGCGGGGCCAGCATCGTGATCCCGTGGTTTGCCGATCAATATGCGCGGGGGCGGGACTGGCGCGATCTGGCCTATTGGATTCACGACCATCTGCCCTATTCCGAGCAGTGGTATTTCCCCAAGCTTGCGGCGTTCAACCTGACATGGGAGCCTGCGCCGCGGCGCACGATTTCGAGCTACATCGCCCCGCGCGGCAAGCTGGTCCGCGCGCACGAAGAGCCGCCGGAGGACGCGAAGACGCGCGCCGCGCGCTACGCCGATTTTCCGCCCTTCCGCGGGCTTGCCCAACCCGCTATCCCTGAGCCATGGCAAGGAGATTGACGCTATGACACTTCCCCGGACCCCTTCGATGCGGCTTGATGGCAAGCGGGCATTCGTGCCCGGCGGCTCGCGCGGGATCGGACTTGGCTGCGCCGTCGCACTGGCCGAGGCCGGGGCAGAGGTCGTGATCGCGGCACGTAGCGCTGATCAGGTGGCGCAAAGTGTGGCCGAGATGACTGAGGCCGGGCTCAACGCCTCCGGCTTCGCGCTTGATGTCACCGATCTGGACGCCGTCACGGCGGGCATGGACGCACATGGGCCGTTCGACATCCTGTGCAATTCGGCAGGGCTCGCCCGGCACAGCGCGGCCTCCGACACAAGTGTCGCGGATTTCGACGCGGTCACCGGCATCAACATCAAGGCCGCGTATTTTCTGGCGCAGAAAGCCGCCGCGCAGATGCGCAGCCGCGGCGGTGGCTCGATCATCCAGATCTCATCGCAGATGGGCCATGTCGGCGGGCAGGACCGGGCGGTCTATTGCGCGACGAAACACGCGGTCGAAGGGTTCAACAAGGCGATGGCGATCGAATGGGGGCCCGACAACATCCGGGTGAACTCAATCTGCCCGACCTTCATCAAAACGCCCTTGACCGAGCCGACCTTTGCCGATCCAGAGAAGCGCGCCTGGATCGACGCCAAGATCAAGCTGCCCCGGATCGGGCTGGTCGAGGATATCATGGGCGCGACCCTGTTCCTGGCATCTGACGCTTCCGCAATGGTCACCGGCACCTCGATCCTTGTCGATGGCGGCTGGACGGCGGGCTAGTTGCATCCGCTCCCGCTTTCGGGAACAACGAGGCAAACGAGGGAGACGGCCATGAGCATCAAGACAACCCACACCGGCAGCCTGCCGCGCACGCAGGACGTGGTGGACTACATCTTCGCCCGCGAGAACGGCGAAAGCTACGACCGCAACGGGTTCAACGCGACCATGGCCGCTGCCTGCTCCGAGACGGTGCGCAGGCAGACAGAGGTGGGGATCGACGTGGTTTCTGACGGCGAGACCTCCAAGATCAGCTACGCCACCTATGTCAAAGACCGCTACACCGGCTTTTCCGGCGACAGCCCGCGCAACGCGCCGGGGGATCTGAAGCTCTTCCCGACCTTCCTGAAACGTCTGGCCGAGGCGGGCGGCACCCCGCAATACGCGCGCCCAATGTGCACCGGCGAAGTGAAGTCGAAAGGCCAGGACGAGCTGCTGGCCGATATCGCCAATCTCAAGGCCGGTATGGCGACCCATGGCGCGTCCGAGGGGTTCATGAACGCGGCCTCACCGGGGGTGATCTCGCTGTTTCTGCAGAACGATTTCTACGCCAGCCGCGACGAATACCTCGCCGCCTTGGCCGACGCGATGGCGGAGGAGTACCGCACGATTGTCGATGCCGGGCTGTACCTGCAGCTCGATTGCCCCGACCTGGCTCTGTCGCGCCACATGCTCTTTGGCGATCTGTCCGATGACGAGTTCCTGAAGATCGCGGCTACCCATGTCGAGGCGCTGAATGGCGCGCTTGCCGGCATCGACCCGTCCCGGGTGCGAGTCCATATCTGCTGGGGCAACTACGAAGGGCCGCATGTCTGCGATATCGACATGGCCAAGGTCTTTTCGACCTTCATGTCGGTCAACGCGTCGGGGCTGTTGTTCGAGACTTCCAACCCCCGCCACGCCCATGAATGGACCGTCTTCCGCGACCGCGCGTCCGAGATCCCCGAGGACAAGATCCTGATCCCCGGCGTTGTGGACACGACGACGAATTTCGTCGAACACCCCGAGGTTGTCGCCCAGCGGCTTGACCATTTCACCCCGATTGTGGGTCAGCAGCGCGTTATCGCGGGCTCCGATTGCGGTTTCGGGACCTTCGCAGGCTTCGGCGCCGTGGACCCCGAGATCGCCTATGCCAAGCTCGGCGCGATGGTCCAGGGCGCGAAGATCGCGAGCGCGCGCTGATGCCTGAGCCACTGGTGCTGCTGCCGGGCATGATGTGCGACGCTCGGCTGTTCGGGCCGCAGATCAAGGCGTTCGGGGCGGATCGCGCGATCCATCTGGCCCCGATCACGGGCCACGACACGGTAGAGGCGCTGGCCGAAGAGGTGCTCGCCTCCGCGCCGCAGCGCTTTGCCCTGGCGGGGCTTTCGATGGGCGGGATCGTCGCGATGGAGATGCTGCGTCAGGCGCCGGGCCGCATCACTCGCATCGCGTTGCTCGACACCAATTCCATGGCAGAGCCCCCCGCCAAGGCCGCCGAGCGCGAGCCGCAGATCGCCCGCGTGATGGCGGGCTCGCTGGTCGAGGTGATGCGCGACGAGATGAAGCCGAACTATCTGGCCCCCGGTCCAGGCCGTCAGGCGGTGCTCGATCTGGTGCTCGACATGGCGCTCGACATGGGGGAGGGGGTCTTCCTGCGCCAATCGCGTGCCCTGCAGCGCCGCCGTGATCAGCAAGATGTGCTGCGCAAGGCGCGGCTGCCGGCGCTGGTGCTGTGCGGTGAGCACGACGCGCTTTGCCCGGTCAAGCGCCACCAATTCATGGCGGACCTGATCTTTGGCGCGCAGCTGCGTGTTATCCCCGATGCAGGGCATTTGTCCACGTTGGAGCAGCCCGAGGCGGTCAATGCCGCCCTTGCGGAGTGGCTCGCGGCCTAGGCTTTCAGCTTGGTGACGTTGCTGCGGCGTTTCTTCTTCGGCGTCGCGTCCGTCGCGTTGGCGTCGATGAAATCAAGCACCAGCGGGCGGATGTTGTTGCGCCAGCTGCGGCCCGCGAAGATGCCGTAATGCCCGGCGCCGGGCTCCACGTGGGACGCTTTCTTCTCGTCCGGCAGTCCGGTTAGCAGGTCCAGTGCGGCGATGCACTGCCCCGGCGCGGAGATGTCGTCATTGGACCCTTCGACGGTCTTGACCGCCACGGTCGTGATCTTACCGATATCGACGCGGCGTCCTTCGACGACGAACTCGTTCTTGGCAATCTCCAGACCTTTGAAAATGCGCTCCACCGTCGAGAGGTAAAACTCTGACGTCATGTCCATGACCGCCAAATATTCGTCGTAGAACTTGTTGTGCTTGTCGTGCTCGCCCGCCTCGTCCTGCGCCACGCGCAGGATTTGCTCGCCAAAGGCGCGGCTGTGCTTTTCGGCGTTCATCGACATGAAAGAGGCCAGCTGCAGCAGGCCCGGATATACCATCCGGCCAACGCCCGGATATTTGAAGCCCACGCGCTGGATCGCGCTCTCTTCAAGCTGGCCCATCGTTACACGGCGGCCAAAGTCGGTCACGTCCGTCGCGGCGGCATCGGGATCGATCGGCCCGCCGATCAGGGTCAGCGAACGCGGCTGGGCGTCGGGCTCGTCCTCGGCCAGATAGGCGGTCGCGGCCAGCGCCAGCGGTGCGGGTTGGCAGACGGCAATGACATGGGTGTCGGGGCCGAGATGACGCATGAACTCGACAAGGTAGAGGGTGTAATCCTCGATATCGAACTTGCCTTCGCTCACAGGGATGTCGCGGGCATTGTGCCAGTCGGTGATATAGACCTCTGCGTCGGGCAGCAGGCTGACCACGGTCGAGCGCAGCAGCGTTGCGTAGTGACCCGACATCGGGGCGACAAGCATGATCTTGCGCGGCTTTTCCGGGCGGTCCGTCACTTTGAAGTGGATCAGGTCGCCAAAGGCTTTGGTCACGACCGGCTCAACGACGACCAAGTGGTCGCGCCCGTCTTCCCCCACGACGGAGGCGATGTTCCAGTCGGGCTTGGCCACCATGCGCGAGAAGGCCCGTTCCGTCACTTCGCCCCAGGCGCCGAGCATCTTGAACCAGGGGTTGGGGGTCATCTGTACAGCCGGAAAGGCGCCCATGGCCTGGGCGGTCGCGCCCATCCACTGGTTTGTGACCCGCATCGTTTCCATCAGGTCGTATGTGAGCATATACTTCACAGGAGGTTCCTTTCAGGCGTAAGCTACATCTCTGTTGCCCTACGTCAAAACGTCGCTTTGCCTCCCGGTCGGGCGGACGGTATCTCGCAGTTGCAGCATCAAGGTATTGTGGAATGGACCCGATGACAACCGAAACTGACACCGAGACCGACATTGATGCTGCAGTGAAGCTAGAACGCCTCAATGCGAATCTGGCGAAGATGGACGAGTTGTCCAAGCGTCTTGTGGCCGCCATGGGGCAGAAAAAAAGTGCCGATCCCGGGCTGCAGGCCCCCGGTCACGACGTCTACGTGCAGGCCGCCGCCGCTTATATGGCGGAAATGATGAAGAACCCGTCAAAGATCATCGAACAACAGGTCAGCTACTGGGGAAAGTCGCTCAAACATTATGTCGAGGCGCAGTCACAGCTGGCCCACGGCAAGCTCGCCCCGCCCGAGGATACCGGCCCCAAGGATCGCCGATTCAAGTCAGAGCTGTGGGACACGCACCCCTATTTCAACTTCATCAAGCAGCAATACCTCTATTCGGCTGAGGCCATCACCGATGCGATGGATGGGCTCGAGGGGCTCGACGAGCATGAAAAGCGCCGGGTGTCGTTCTTCGCCCAGCAGATCGTGGATCTGTTCTCGCCCACCAATTTCCTTGCCACCAACCCCGAAGCGCTGTCGCGCGCGGTCGAAACCGATGGCGAGTCGCTGGTCAAGGGGCTCGAGAACCTCGTCCATGATATCGAGGCCAACGAAGGCGACCTGCTTGTCAGCCTCGCCGACGAGACCGCTTTCAAGGTGGGCGAGAATATCGCCGCCACCCCCGGCAAGGTCGTATTCCGCAACCACATGTTCGAGTTGATCCAGTACACTCCCACGACCGAGAAGGTGCACGCGACCCCGGTCGTGATCTTCCCGCCCTGGATCAACAAGTTCTACATCATGGACCTGAAGCCCGAGAACTCGCTGATCAAATGGATCGTCGATCAGGGCCACACGCTGTTTATCGTTAGCTGGATCAACCCCGACGCGGCCTACAAGGAAGTCGGCATCGAGGATTACGTCGAGGACGGCTACCTGACCGCGATCAACACGGTCAAGAAGATCACCAAGCAAAAGCAGGTCAACGCGGTGGGCTACTGCATCGCCGGCACCATGCTGACCCTCACGCTGGGCCTGATGAAGAAGCGGGGCGACAAGTCGATCAAGTCGGCCACGTTCTTCACCATGCTGTCCGACTTCGAGGACCCGGGCGAGATGGGCGTCTTCCTCGATGATGACTTCGTCGACGGGATCGAGCGGCAGGTGTCCGAGAAGGGCTATCTGCACTCCTTTTTCATGTCGCGCACCTTCTCGTATCTGCGCGCCAATGATCTGGTCTATGGCCCCGCGATCCGCTCTTACATGTTGGGGGAGGCGCCGCCCGCCTTCGATCTGCTTTACTGGAACGGCGACAGCACGAACCTGCCCGGGCGCTTCGTGGTCGATTACCTGCGTGAGCTGTGCCAGGACAACAAGCTGGCCAAAGGCGAGTTCCAGCTTCTTGGCGAGACCCTGTCGCTGGCCGATGTCACCGTGCCGGTCTGCGCGATCGCCTGCGAGACTGATCACATCGCGGCGTGGCGCGGCTCGTACACCGGGGTCCAGAAGATGGGCTCGGACGACAAGACCTTCATCGTGTCCGAATCCGGCCATGTGGCGGGCATCATCAATCCGCCATCGAAGAAGAAATACGGCCATTACACCAATGACGATCTGTCCGGCACGCAGGACGAATGGATGGAAGGCGCGACCCGTAACGAGGGCTCGTGGTGGCCGCGTTGGGATACGTGGTTGAGCCGGGATGACGACAAGATGGTGCAGGCGCGGCAACCGGGATCCAAGGAATTTCAACCACTTGGGGATGCCCCGGGCACATACGTGCTGTCCAAGCCGAACGCCTGATTTAGAAGGGTTTCACCTCTGCGTTTGACATGCAGGGGGCATCCGGTGCCCCTGCGTCAAATTGTGCATGCTGCAGCGCAGAAAAAGCTTGCAATGCCGCACTGCAGCATATACATTCAGCTCAATCGAAACGAATACCCGGCTCTGGCGGACGATCCGATCAGGCCGAAAACTGGAGATAGATATCATGGCTGCTAAGACCCAAGACTACACCAAAGTGTTCACCGATATGGCTGCTGCCTTCCCCGTGGACATGTCCGCATTCAACGAGATGGCGAAAACCTCCGCTGCTCTGGGCGAGAAAATGTCCAAAGTTGCTCTGGACGCCGCTGCAACCACGACCGACCTGTCCGCCAAATGGACCAAAGAGTCGCTGGCCAAAATGACCGCAGTGACCAAGGCGCAGGCCGAGCCCGCCGACTACACCAAAGCCGTGACCGACTTTGCATCCGCACAAGCCGAGTCCTCGGCAGAGCACATGGCCGCCTTCGCTGAAGTCGCCAAGAAAGTGCAGATGGAAACCGTCGAGCTGCTGATGGCCGCTGGCAAAGACATGCAGGAAGAAACCACTTCCGCAGTGAAGAAAGCCACCGACGAGCTGGCCGCTTCCGCAAAGAAAGCCGCAAAAGCTGCCTAAGCTCTAGCGCTTCAAAAATACTGCCGCTTATCCTCCCTTAGGCGCGCAGATTTATAGGGTGGGCCTCGTGCCCGCCCTTTTTTTGTTCCGGGGGCTGTTGCGCCCCAACCCCTTTCCTTTCATTCCGGGCTGCGCTAGCGTTTTCTGCACCGCAGTGATTGAGGGAGATGATCCGTGGCCAAAGCAGAAAATTCGCCGTTGCTGATCAAGCGTTACGCGTCCCGCAGGCTCTACAACACCGAGACCAGCGATTACGTCACCCTCGACGACATTTCCGGCTTCATCAAGGAAGGCCGCGATGTGCAGATCGTGGACCTAAAATCCGGCGACGACCTGACCCGACAATACCTGCTGCAGATCATTGCCGACAATGAAAGCCGCGGCGAATCCGTGTTGCCGATCAACGTGTTGACCGATCTCGTGCGCAGCTACACGGCGGGCGCGGGGACCATGGTGCCCGACTTCCTGTCGGCCAGTTTCGAGATGCTGCGCGAAGGCCAGTCCAAGATGGTCGAACAGATGTCCAAGCCCATGAGCGGCGTGCCCGGCTTTGACCAGATCAAGGCCCAGCAAGAGGCGTTCATGAAGACCATGATGGGGGGGTGGACCGGCGGCAAGATGCCCGGTGCGGACGACGATGCGGATGCAGAATCCCCCAAGCCCGAGAGCTCCGACGAGCTGGACGCGATCAAGAAACAACTGGCCGAAATGCAGGCGGCACTGGCCAAGATGGGCAAGTAGATCGCATGACGTCGCGGCAGAGAATGCCTGGCTGTCATCGAAATCTTAATCAATCGGTGTAAGTAAGGGGTATGGACACGCCCGAAGACCGCTATCCCGACTACTCCCGCGCCGAAAAATGGGCCGACGGGCTAATCCATCTTCTGGGCCTCGGCGCGTCGCTGATCGCCATCGCTATTTTCCTTGCTTACCAATCCGATCACCTCAGCACCGGCCAACTTGGCGCGTTGAGCATCTATTGGGCCGGACTGGTGGCGATGTTCACCGTGTCCGGCGCATATCACATGACCCCGTGGGAGCGCTTTCGCACCCGTCTGCGTCGCGCTGATCATGCAACCATTTTCCTCAAGATCGCAGGGACGTACACGCCCTTCGTCGTGGCGCTCGGGTCTGCTGTCAGCTACGTCGTCTTGGGTCTGGTCTGGGCGCTGGCCCTTCTGGGCGCGGGCACCAAGCTGTTTCGGTGGAGCACGCCCGGCCGCTTCAACGCGGCGCTCTACCTTGGTCTCGGCTGGATCAGCGTCGCGCTGATCTGGGGCATCTTCCAGCTTTCCACCGCCGCGGGCTGGTGCGCTGTCGCGGGTGGATTGCTTTATTCCAGCGGGGTGATCTTCTTTCACTGGGACAGCCTGCGCTTTGCAAACGCGATCTGGCACGGTTTTGTCGTCGTGGCCTCCGGCTGCTTCTTCGCCGCCGTGACGCTCGCGGTGCTTGCGGCCTAGTCCTTCAAGCCCACTTGCGGCGACGGGCGGATGGTCCGGAAGCCAGCGGTTGCAAGCCTGATCCGTCCAAAGACCTCTGGCCTGCGCGCAATCTTGCCCGCAGCCTCACGCTCTGCAATTTCCAAGAGCGCGTGGGCGGGTTTGTTGAATGGCACGCCCGCGAGCACATTCGCATCGAACTCCCACCATTTGACCTTCAGCATCGCCTCGATCACCTTCTCGGAAAAGCGGTAGCGCAGCACCTTGGCCGGAACGCCGGCCACGATCGCGTAGGGCGGCACGTCCTTGGTCACAAACGCGCCACCGCCCACAACGGCGCCGGTGCCGATCTTGACCCCGCGCCGCACGACCACATCCGTGCCGATCCATACGTCATGGCCAATCTCGACCTCGCCGGTCGCGCTGTCATTTTCAACCTCGTCCATCGGCATGACCCGCGCGGGCGCGGCCTTGTCTTCGGGCGGGTAGAAGAAGAACTGATCCGTGCGGTGGAAGGCGGGCGAGCTCGACATCCAATCGGTCATATGCTCGCTCTCGCCCAGGGTCACGTTCGGCGCGATGGAGCAGTACCGGCCAATGCTTTTTACATGCCGAATGGTGCCCGTGCGCAGGTAGGAATAGGCGCCGATCTGCAGGTCCTGATAGTAGAAGGCGGCGCCATTGTTGAGCTGCGCCGGGGCTTCGTAGTCAAGCAAGAACAGCCGTCCTCGGGTGTTGAATCCCTCCGCAACCCGCAGGCCGATTTTGCGCAGGTAGCCAAAATTTGCATTCAGACGCTTCATGGCAATGCCTCAGGCGACCTCCGCGAAGACCTGTTTCAACGCGGCTTCGAGCTTTTCGAACATCTCATCCATCTGCGCGGGCGTCATCACGAAGGCCGGGCAGAGCACCACGGCCTGACCGAGCGGGCGGCAGATCAGCCCGTGATCGGTGCAGGTGTTCGCGATCCGCTCGGAGACCGAGAGCGCGCCGTCGAACGGCGTCTTCGTCGCCTTGTCCTTTACCGCTTCCAGCGCGCCCATCAGCCCTTTGCCGCGGGCCTCGCCGATATGCGGATGCTCGGCCAATCGCGCGAGCCCCGCCTCGAATTGCGGTGTGAGCGCGCGCACATTGTCGATCAGTGGCGCAGCCCCGTCAGAGCCTTCAAGGATCACCTCGATCGCCTTCAGCGCGACCGCGCAGCCGACGGGGTGGCCGGAGGCGGTGAAGCCGTGGGGAAACTCCTCGATCGCGTCGGACGCCGCTTGCAACCGGTCGGTCAACTCCGGGCCGAGGATCACCGCGCCCATGGGGAAATAGCCTGCGGTCAGGTTTTTTGAGCTGATGATCGCATCCGGCAGAAAATCGTAGGCCTGACAGCCCCAATCCGTGCCGCAGCGCCCGAAGCCGCAGATCACCTCGTCGGCGATCAGGGGAATACCGTGTTTCTTCAGGATCGGTGCGATGGTCTGGAAGTAGCCTTCCGATGGCGGGATCACCCCGCCTGCGCCCATCACCGGCTCCGCCACGAAGCCCGCGATCGTATCCGCGCCTTCCCGCGCGATGACCTCTTCCAGCTCCGCGCCCATGCGCGCTGTGAACGCTGCCTCGCTCTCGCCCGGCAACCCTTCGCGCCAGTAATGCGGGCAGGTGAGATGGATGAAGCCATCAAGCGGCAGGCCGAAGACCGAGTTGTAGGGCTTGCCGGTCATCGAGGCCGAGACCGCCGTCACCCCGTGATAGCCGTTCTTGCGGGTCAGGATTTTGCGCCGTTCGGGCTTGCCCTGCGCGCCGCCCAGAAACCACAACATCTTGACCAGCGTGTCATTCGCCTCCGAGCCCGAGTTCGTGTAGAACACCTTGCCGCGCGAAAACGGCGACACCGCGATCAGCTTCTCCGACAGCATCACCGTCTGGTCGGACATGCGCCCAAAAAACGCGTGGTAGCCAGGGAAGCGGTCGTATTGCGCCTTGGCCGCCGCGGCGAGCCCTGCATGATCGAACCCGGCCACCATGTTCCAAAGCCCCGAATTGGCATCAAGGTATTTTTGGCCATGCACATCAAAGACATAAGGCCCCTCGCCATGGGTCAGGACGACCGCGCCGCGCTGCTCGATCGAGGGCAGGTCCGTGAAGCCGTAGAAGGAGTGGGCGTCCGCACGGGCCTCCCAGCTGTTGGGGCTGTCGTCGCGCATATCTCTGGTCTCCGCTTTCAGTTGCGGCTAGCTTACGCCTCAAATTTGGGCGCAGCAATTGGCGAGATGATGGTCGACACTCCGGGAAAGATTACGCTGTGGCAGGTCGAGATTTTTGTCGCCGCAGCCGAAGAGCCTTCGATCACAGCCGCGGCGCAGCGGCTGGGGGCGAGCCCGTCCGCGGTCAGCCAGCAATTGTCGAACCTCGAGGCGGCGTTGGGGGTGAAGCTGCTCAACCGCGCCGAGCGTCCGATGCCATTGACCCAAGCCGGCGATCTGTTTTTGCGCCGCGCGCAGGCGATCCTGCACGAGGCCGCCATGGCGACGTCCGAGTTGACGTTGAAGGACCTGAGCGCCCGGATGCGCCTGCGCCTTGGCGTGATCGAGGATTTCGACGCCGACGTGACGCCCGCGCTGCTGATGCAACTGGCAAGCGCGATGCCGAAGGCGCAATTCCTGCTTGATACCGGCGCGTCGCACCGGCTTCTCGACCATCTTGAGGCGCGTGCGCTCGACATGGTCGTGGCCGCCGACCCGGGCAACTTGCCGCCGGGCTATGAGGTCCATCCACTGATGGAAGACCCGTTTGTGGTGGTGACCCCCAAACGCATGGTGCGCCCGGGCCAAGATCTGATGGAGCAGCTGCGCGCCACCCCCCTGATTTCCTACACGACCCGCCATGTCATGGGCCGCCAGATCGCGGCGCATCTGGCGCGGGTGCGGCTGAAGGCCACCAACCGGTTCGAGCTCGACAGCTATCACGCGATCATGGCGATGGTCGCGCGGGGCGAGGGCTGGACGGTGCTGACCCCGCTGGGCGTGATGCGGGCCAAGCGGTTCATGGACCGGGTGGACGTGTATGAGCCGCCGTTTGCCGCATTATCTCGCCGCATCTCGCTGGTGGCGCGCGAAGGGGCCATCCAGGATATGCCCGCGCAGGTCGCAGCCGAGCTGCGGCCGCTGGTCGAGCGGGACATCGTGGGATTTTGCACGCAACGCATGCCGTGGCTCAAGGAACAGATGCGGGTCTTGACCTAAAGGAGCGCGCGATGCGCGCCCGCCATTATTGATTTGGCGCGCCGTCCGTCCCGCGCACCTCGTGACCCGCGTCGATGATCGCGTCGGCGATGAAATCCAGCTCCGATTGTGTCAGCCGCGCGGGCAGCCGCGTGTCGCAGGCGCGCGCCAGCATGGCGCGGGTCTTGGGCAGCTCCGGCAACTCGCCGGGGATGAACTGCCAGTTCCAGAAGGCGCGTGCGTTGTCCTGCGACAGGCCGAAGACCTGCGTGCCGACGCCGCGCCGTGTGGTGGCCGCCATGAAGGCCTCTGCCTGCGCATCGGTGAACCCACGCAGATTGAACTGCAGCGAGTCCGGCGCGCGCAGCTCGGGGGCGAGCGGGGCAGGGACCTCGAACATGTCTGAGGCCAACAGTTTCGCCGCGACATAGTCATGGTTGGCGCGGCCATCGCGCACGCGGCGCTCCAACTCACCCAATTGCGGGCGGATCACGCAGGCCGACAGGTTCTGCATGCGCAGGTTGTAGAGCGGCAGCCGGTTCTGCCACCGCGCTGCGATCTCGCCCACAATCGCGTGCTTCTTCCAATTGTGCTCATAGGCCCCTGACATGATCACGGCGCGCGCGATCAGCTCCGGGTCGTCGCTGACCATGATACCGCCTTCGCCCGCGTTGATCATCTTATAGCTTTGAAACGAGAAGCAGCCGACATGGCCCAACGTGCCGATATTCTGACCGTTCCAGGTCGTGCCCAGCGAATGGGCCGCGTCCTCGATCACCGGCACGTCATAGACGAAGGCCAGTGCCTTGATCGCGTCCATGTCGGAGGTGTGCCCGCGCATGTGGCTGATCAGAACGGCGTCGCAGTCGGCGATCTTCGCTTCAAAATCCTGCAGGTCGATGCGGTAGGTGGCGTCGACCTCGACCAGCACGGGCTGGCACTCGGCGTGCACCACGGCGGAGGGCACGGCGGCGAAGGTGAAGGCCGGGATCAGCACCCGCGCGCCCTTCGGCAGGTCCAGCGCCTTGAGCGAGAGGAACAATGCGGCGGAACACGAAGACACCGCCAGCGCGTATTTCGAGCCCAAGAGCTGCGCGAATTCTTCTTCGAGCAGCGCTACGGGCGCGCGCTCCGACGTGTAGCGAAACAAATCGCCCGAGCTCAAAAGCGCGTCGATGGCGGTCTTCGCCTCGTCCGGGATCGGCTCTGCGGCGTAGGTGTCCGGTGCATCTTGGATAAAGTCACGCATATCGAAGCTCTCCCGATTATTCGGAAAACCTGTAGCTAATTTTCGGGATTCGAGAAAGTATTAAATCCCCAACTTGTCCCGCAGAGCGTACCACGTCATCGCGAGAACCAGAATCGGACTGCGCAAGGCGGCTCCGCCGGGGAAGCGCGGGGTGGGAAGGCGTGCGAGCAATTCCGCGCCGTCCACCTCGCCCGATACGGCCTCGGCGAGGATCTTGCCGGTGAGCCCGGCCAAGGCGACCCCGTGGCCCGAATAGCCTGCCGCGCTCCACACACCGGGGGCGACCTGGGCGATATGGGGCAGGCGCGACATGGTGATCGCGAGCGTGCCGCCCCAGGCGTAGTCAATCTTGACGCCGCTCAATTGCGGGAAGACCTGTTCCAGCGGTTTTCGCACCACCGCGGTGATGTCGGCGGGGAAGGTGTAGCTGTAGTTCTCGCCGCCGCCAAACAGCAGCCGCCGATCCTCTGACAGGCGGAAGTAGTTCACCACGAATTTGTCGTCGCTGACCGCGATGTCCCGGCGCAACACCTCCTCGGCCCGCGCACCCAGCGGTTCGGTTGCGACGATGAAATTGTTGATCGGCATCACCCGGGCGGCGGTGGGGCGGGACAGACCTGTGCCATAGCCATTCGTCGCCTGGATCACGTGATCCGCCACGACCCGGCCGTGATCGCAACGCACGGTCGTGCCGTCGATTGCGTGGGCGCGGGTGGTCTCGAAGATGCGCACCCCGGCTTCTGTGCAGGCGCGCGCCAGACCGAAGGCGTAGCGCAGCGGGTGCAGATGACCCGCCCCGTGATCGAGCGTGCCACCATGGTAGCCCGGCGCGCGCAGGATGTCGTAGAGCGCGTCGCGCGACAGGGGTTCAAGACTGGTATAGCCGTAATTCGCGGCGAGGTAGTCGGCATATTCCTGTTCTTGGCGCGCGCTATTTGCGGACCAATGTCCGTGCGCGATCCCCGGTCGGAAGCGCGCGTCGGGCGCATGGGTCTCGCACAGGGTCCGGGTCAGGGCGACCGCCTCTTGCGACAGGTCCCAAACCTTGCGCGCATCAGAGTTTCCGAGCGTCTTTTCAAGGGCTTGCTGGTTGGCGTTAAACCCCGATTGCACCTGCCCGCCATTGCGGCCGGACGCGCCAAAGCCGACCCGTTGCGCGTCGATCAAAACGACGTCCAGCCCGGCCTTGGCCGCATGCAGGGCTGCCGACAGCCCGGTGTAGCCGCCGCCGATCACACAAAGATCGGCGCGAACTTCGCCCCGCAGTGGATTGAACGGGGAAAGCGGGCGCGCGGTCGCGGTGTACCAGCTGTTCGGGTAGGTGCCGGGCCGGTCGTTTTTGTCCAGCAGGCTCATACGTTCAAAAGCAGATGCTCACGCTCCCACGGAGAGATGACCTGCAGGAATTCCTCGTATTCGGCGGCCTTCACGATGGAATACACCCGGGCGAAGTCGGGGTGCAGGATCTCGTGGAGATCCTTGGCGTTGTCGAACAGATCCAGCGCCGAGTGCAGGCCGCGGGGGATCTCCGTCTCCCCATCATAGGCGTCGCCCTTGAATTCCTTGGACGGCTTTTGCCCGGCCTTCAGCCCCAGATAGCCGCAGGCAAGCGAGGCCGCGATCCCGAGATAGGGGTTGCAATCCATGCCTGCCAGCCGGTTTTCGACCCGGCGGGCGATCGGCTCTGACACGGGCACACGCAGCCCCGTGGTGCGATTGTCGCGGCCCCATTCAAGATTGATCGGGGCCGCGTGGTCTTTCACGTAACGTCGGTAGCTGTTCACGTAAGGCGCGAGCAGCGCGATGACCGAGGGCAGGTGGGTCTGAAGCCCCGCGATGAAATGCATGAACTGATCGGTCTCCGCCCCGCGCGGCCCGGAGAAGATGTTGCGCCCGGTCTCGCGGTCCACGATCGAGTGGTGGATATGCATCGCACTGCCCGGCTCGCCCTCGATCGGCTTGGCCATGAAGGTCGCAAAACAGTCGTGCCGCAGAGCGGCCTCGCGGATCAGCCGCTTGAAGTAGAAAATCTCGTCGGCGAGCTTGACCGGGTTGCCGTGGCGCAGGTTGATCTCGAGCTGCCCCGCTCCGCCTTCCTGGGTGATGCCGTCGATCTCGAATCCCTGGGCCTCGGCGAAGTCGTAGATGTCGTCGATGACCGGGCCGAACTCGTCCACGGCGGACATGGAATAAGCCTGCCGCGCAGCGGCAGGGCGGCCGGAGCGGCCCATCATCGGCGCGATGGCCTCTGCCGGGTTGATGTTGCGCGCAACGAGGAAAAATTCCATTTCGGGGGCGACGACCGGCTCCCAGCCTTCCTTACGGTATAATTCCACCACGCGTTTGAGCACGTTGCGCGGGGCGAAGGGCACCGGCGCGCCGTCCTGCTGGAAGGCGTCGTGGATCACTTGCAGCGTCCAGTCGCCGGTCCACGGCGCGACGGTGGCGGTGCTCATGTCGGGCTTCAGAACCATGTCAGGCTCTGTAAAGCCGCCTTCGCCTGCAGCCTCGCCCCAGCCGCCGGTAATGGTCTGGAAGTAGATCGAATTGGGCAGAAAAAACTCACTTTGGCGCGCAAATTTCGTCGCAGGCACCGCCTTGCCGCGGGCGATGCCGGGCAGATCGGCGATGACGCATTCCACCTCGTCGAGCCGGTTCGCCCCAAGATACGAAATCACCGCCGGCGGCAGATTGTCTGTCCAGTCAGCTGGCACGGGCCACCTCGCGCTGTTGCTTGAAAAAGCCCGCGATATGCGCGGCGAGGTGCGTATTGTCATTGGCCTCGCGGCTCAGCGCGGCGGCGCGGTCCATCCTGTCGTCCTCGTAATCCGCCGTGCCTTTGCGCAGGGCGACGTAGTCGGCGATGATCTCGCCGCTGAATTCCGGGTGGGCCTGCACGGTCCAGATGCGGTCGTCATAGACCAGCGCCGCGTTCTCGCAGAACGCGTTGGTGCCGATGGCGCGCGCGCCCGGCGGCAGCGCGGTCACCTGATCCTGATGCCACGCATTAAGCTTAATGGGCCCGAGCCCGTCGAATGCATATTCGGTCAGCCCAAGCGCCCAGCCACCGCCGAATTTCTCGACCTTGCCGCCGAGCGCTTGCGCGATGATCTGATGGCCAAAGCAGATGCCGACCATCGGCACATGATGCTCGAACGCCTGCCGGATGAAAGTCTCGAGCGGCGGAATAAAGGCGTGCTCCTCATAGGCGCCATGCTTCGATCCGGTGAGCAGCCAGCCGTCGCAGGCGTTGATCTTGCTGGGAAACTCCATGTGCTCTACGTCAAAATCGGTGAAGCTGAAACCTTGCCCGTCCAGCAGACGCCGAAACATGTCAGGGAAGTCGCCATGCTTGCCCTCCACCTCTGGCATGGTGTGACCGCAGGACAGTATTCCGATATGCATGGGGGCCTCTTGACGCGTTTGTGCCTTGATACCCGAGCGGCGGGCGCGTGGATAGAGGGGAGCCTTCGGCGAGAGTATTTTCTCCAAAACGAAGCCAGATCGCACTTTTTTCGAGGCGCGCGTTAACCTTAATGGTGGGTTAAACCGTGTCGAGGTAGAGGTCGATCCGTTCCGCCTCGGACAGCTCTTGGTAATACTGTGCCTCTTGTTTCTTGGTCAGCACGAAGTTCCGGATCAGCGACTTGGGCAAAATGCGCGCGATGTGCTCCGATGTCTCGAACGCCGCGATGGCGTCCGCCCAGGTGGTCGGCAACTGCGCCAGCTCGGCGTCATAGGCCGATCCGGTGATCGGCGCGGGCGGCGCTTCGGCGTCCTCGATCCCGTTCAGCGCCGCGCCAAGGACGACGGCCAGCATCAGGTAGGGGTTGATGTCGCCGCCTGCGACGCGGTGCTCGATCCGGCGCGCCTTGGGACTGCCCGCGGGCACCCGGATCGCCGCCGTGCGGTTCTCATAGGCCCAGGCGATCCCCGTCGGGGCATGGGCGCCGGGGGTGAAACGCTCGTAGGAATTGCCATGGGGCGCGAAGATCAGGGTCGAGGCAGGCATCGCGGCAAGGCAGCCCGCGATGGCGTGGCGCAACGTGTCGGTGCCCGCCTCGCCACCATCGTCGAAGACGTTCGCACCGTCCTTGTCCAGCACCGAGAAATGCGTGTGCATCCCGGTACCCGAGTGCTCCGCATAGGGTTTGGCCATGAAACTTGCCGCAAAGCCATGTTTGCGCGCGAGCCCGCGGATCAGCAGCTTGAACAACCACGCATCATCGGCAGCCTTCAGGGCGTCATCGGTGTGGACAAGGTTAATCTCGTACTGGCCCATACCGGCTTCCGAGATCGCGGTCTCGGCGGGGATATCCATCGCCTCGCAGGCGTCATAGACCTCCGTGAAGAAGGCGTCGAACGCGTCAAGCGCGCGCATCGACAACACCTCGCCGCCCAGACGGCGCTTGCCGGAGCGGGGGGAAGGCGGCGGTTGCAAATCCTCACCGCTGTCGTCGATCAGGTAGAATTCCAGCTCGGTTGCCACCACCGGCGTCAAGCCACGGGCGCGGTAGCGTTCCAGCACGGCGGCCAGCGCGTGGCGCGGATCACCCGCGAAGGGCGTGCCGTCTTCAAGAAACATCCACATTGGCAGCAGGGCCGACGCGCTCGACAGCCACGGCATCGGCACGAAGCCGCGCTCGGTGGGTTTCAAGACCCCGTCGCGGTCGCCGGTGGCAAAGACCAGCGGGCTGTCTTCGATGTCGTCGCCCCAGATATCGACATTGAGCACGGACATGGGCATGCGCGAGCCCTCGTCCAGCAGCTTCGCCCCAAACCGCGCGGGCAGCCGCTTGCCGCGGGCCTGTCCGTTCAGATCGGCCACCGCGGCGCGGATGTTGCGGATCTCCGGGTGATCTCTGAGCCAGCTGTCCATCTTAGCGGATCAGCTGTGGTCGGTAGCGCAGGCGGCGCCGGGCCTCTTGCGGCAGGTGGCGGTTGAGGCGCCGGTTGACCAACCCGAAGGCCCCGATGATCGCCAGTGTCAGGATGATGAAATAGACCGCCACGATTGGGTAGGGGATGAACGGGTTGAAGGTCTTGTCGGCGAAATAGTTTGCGTAGTAGAGCGCGTCGCCCTTCTGTTGGAAGGCCGGGAAGGACGAAAAGAACACCAGCGTCGTGGCGTGGAACAGGAAGATCGCCTCGTTCGTGTAGGCGGGCCAGGCGAGGCGCAGCATTGTGGGCCACACCACGCGGCTGAACTTGGTCCAGCCGGTCATGCCGTAAGCGTCTGCCGCCTCGACCTCGCCTTTTGGTACTGATCGCAGCGCACCGTACAGAATCTCGGCTGAATAGGCGGCGGTGTTCAGGAACAGCACCACCAGCGCCCCCGCCCAGGCCGATGTCATCACGTCGAAGAACGGCGAGACCTGCTTGAGCTGCAGGAAGATGTAGTAGGCGAGGAAGAACTGGATGAAGAGCGGCGAGCCGCGGAAGATCAGGATGAACCATTCGGCGGGCTTGCGGATCACCGGATTTGCCGCTGCTTTGCCAAGCGCCAGTGCATTGGCCAGAAAGAAGCCGAACAGCAGGGCCAACAGGCCGTAATAGACGTTCCAGATCATGCCAGACCCGATCAGCGTCACCTGCTGGCAGATGGTGAAATCCTCGCGCGGCAGCAACCTCTCGCCATAGCCAAGGCTGCGGAAGGCGTACATCTGAACCGTCTCCCAGCAGCTCATGACGTGCCCCCCAGCGTCGCTTGGCCGTGGGTCAGGCGCTTCATGATCCGCTCCAGCACGACCTCCGAGACCTTGGTGAAGGCCAGATAGAATACCAGCAGCGCCAAGAAGTACCACATCCGCCAATCCCCGTGGGGGTAGTCGGTAAAGCGCGGCGTTTTGGAGCCGCCCAGCTCGCGGGCCCAATAGACGATATCTTCCACGCCCAGAAGGAACAGCAGCGGCGTCGCCTTGATCAGCACCATCCACAGGTTCGACAGGCCGGGCAGGGCGTAGACCCACATCTGCGGCACGATCACCCGGGTGAAGGTCTGGCGCGGGCTCATGCCATAGGCCTGCGCCGTCTCGACCTGCGCCTTGGGCACCGCATTCATCGCGCCGAACAGCACATTGGCCGCAAAGGCGCCGAAGACGATGGCAAAGGTCACCACCGCGGTCATAAACCCGTAGACCTCGTGCACCCATTGCGGGGCGGAACCCAGCGGCAGCTTGGCCTGATCGCAGACCCGGAAATCATTGCCGCGGTAAATCGGCTCGGTCCAGCCGGGGCAGAGATAGACGTGGCGCAGATATTCCAGTCCTTGATCCAACGCGATCACGAAGAACAGGAAGAAGACGATATCCGGCACGCCCCGCACGATCGAGATGTAGGTCTTGCCGAACCAGCGCAGCGGGGCCACCCGCGACCGCGCAGCCATCGCGCCGCCAAAGCCGAATGCCAGCGCCGTCGGCGCGGTGATCGCCAGCAGCAACAGCACCGTGCCGAAGGCCCAATAGATGCCCATGTGCTTGCCCGTCGTCAGGTAGCAGCTGAGCCAGGTCAGGCCCTCGAGCGTGGTTGGGTCGGCGCAGTAGGAGAACATGAAACCGCTCTACACCTCCGCGCGCAGATAGGCGAGGGCCAGCGATGCCGTTGCCTCGGGCGCCTCCAGCTGAGGCAGGTGCTCGCAGCCTTTCATGGGGGTGAAGTCGCAACCGATGGCCTTGGCCAGCGCTTCGCCGCGCGCCAGTGGGATCCAAGGATCGTCTTCGCCCCAAATTACACGTACCGGCTGCGCGATTTTGCCAAAATCGCCTTCGATCTCGGCAGTGTAGTGTTCGTCGGCCTGTGCGAACTGGCGGTAGAAGCTGAGCTGGCCCTCCTCCGACAGCCAAGGTGCGACGAGCGCCTCTTGATCCTCGTCGGGCAGCGGACGCGCCAGTGCCCCGCGAATATAGGCGTCGACCACGGCGCGGTGGATATGGGGCGGCAGGCCCATGAATGCTTCCACATGGCGGCCCACATGTTCGAAGAACTCCGACCCCCACGGCCGCATCGCCACGACATTCATCAACAAGTAGCGGTGGTAGCGCCGCCCGCCCAAAAGCTGCGCGCGCAGGGTGATCGCGCCGCCGAAATCGTGTGCCCAGACAGACGGGGCGTCGAGACCCCAATGATCCAACATCTCGGCGAAGACCTCGCCCTGCACATCCAGCGACGTTGCCTGACCTGCGCGCATCTCGGATCGGCCAAAGCCGGGCATGTCGTACCAGTACACGTGGAAATAGGGGGCCAAGGCCGGGATCACACGGTGCCACGCGTAGGACGACCAGGGCCAGCCATGGGCCAAAACAAGCGGTGGCCCGTCGCCCGAATGGCCCCAGGCCACACGGCCTGCGCGCGTGTGCGCGCTTTGGTCTAGGTTCCAGCCCATCGCGTGACAGAAAGCCCGGGGCGCGCGCGCGCGCGGACGCCCCGGGCTGACAGTGTTTAGAACGTGGCCGAGCCGGGCAGGTGCTTCTCGATCAGCGCGTTGAGCGAGCCGTCGGCCTTCATCGACTGGATCGCCGCGTTGAACTTCTCGCGCAGCTCGCCGTCGCTTTCGCGCACGCCCAGCCCGATGCCGCCGCCCAGCAGCACGTCCTCGCCGACGATCTCCAGATCAGCCTCGGCCTCTGCGATGGGCTCGAGATAGGCCTTGTCAGCCAGCACCGCGTCGGCTTCGCCATTCTTGACCGCCGCAATGGTTTCTTCGGGGGTGGCGAATTCCACCAGCGTCACGCCGTTCATCGAGGCGATGTGGCTGGCCTGAATGGTGGAGGCCTGCGCCGCGATCACGCCGTCGGTCAGGACCACACCGCCGGTTTTGGCGAGGTAGGCGGAGGGGTCGGGCTGGGTGTAGGGATCGGTGAAGTCGATAACCTCGTCGCGCTCGGCGGTGATCGACATGCCCGCGATGATCGTGTCGTAGTTGCCGGAGACCAGGTTGGGGATGATGCTGTCCCACTCATTGGTGACCCACTCGCAGGTCAGCTCGGCGCGCTTGCACAGCTCGTCGCCCAGCTCGCGCTCGAAGCCGTCGACCTCGCCGGCATCGTTGATGAAGTTATACGGAGGGTAGGCGCCTTCTGTGCCCATACGGATGGTCTTGGCGTGGCCGTCGGCCAGCGCGAAGCCTGCGGACAGGGCCAGGGCGGTTGTCGCGAGGATCAGCTTTTTCATGTTGTATTCTCCCAGGTTATGAGCGGTCATTAAGGTTAATTCAGGCGGGAACAGTCGCGCTCAGGAACTGTTTCAGCCGTTCGGTCTTCGGCGCGCCGAAAACCTGATCCGGGTGGCCTTCTTCTTCGATCAGGCCCTTGTGCAGAAAAATGACATGGTCCGAGACGTCGCCCGCCAGCCGCATGTCATGGGTCACGATCAGCATCGTGCGCCCCTCGGTGGCGAGATCCTTGATGACCTTCACCACCTCCTGCTCCAGCTCGGGGTCGAGCGCGGAGGTCGGCTCGTCGAACAGCAACGCCTTCGGCTCCATGCACAACGCCCGCGCGATGGCAGCGCGCTGCTGCTGGCCGCCCGACATCTGGGCGGGAAAGACATCGCATTTGTCGCCAATCCCCACCTTGTCCAGAAGCGCCCGGGCGCGGGGTTCCACCACGTCGCGCGGCTCGCCCAGAACGGTCAGCGGGGCCTCCATGACGTTTTGCAGCACCGACATGTGGGACCACAGGTTGAATTGCTGGAACACCATCGAAAGGTTTGTGCGGATGCGGGTCACCTGCTTGGCGTCGGCGGGGCGGCGGGCATGGCCTGCACCTTTCCACGTGACGCCTTCGCCGCAAAACAGCACCTCACCCTGCTGGCTGTCTTCCAGCAGGTTCGCGCAGCGCAGCAGCGTGGATTTGCCCGAGCCCGACGAGCCGATGAGCGAGACCACCTGTCCCGCCTCCGCACGCAGGGAGACGCCTTTGAGTACCTCCAAGGCGCCATAGGCCTTGTGAAGATCGCGAATTTCTAAAACGGGGGGCGTGTTGGCAGACACGGGCACTCGCATGCAGTTCGACAAGATCGCAGTAGGGCCGAAAATTGCAGGGTTTGCAATGGCTTTCGGGGCGGGGTTACGCGGCGGGAGCCGCCGGGGGCGGCGGCATCTCAAGGTAGCGCTCGGCCGGGATGTCGGTCAGGCCGATCACCCCCAGGGCCGCACGGTGCTCGGGCTCGATGGCGCGCAGGGCGCCGGCAAGCGCCTCGCGGATTTCCGCCGCATCAAGACCCTTGGCGCAGATATAGGGCAGGGCCGGCTGTGGCGAGGTCGTGCCCACGACCTTCAGCGAGCGGGTGTAGCCGTCCCAGGTCTTGGCCTGATGCCAGCTCAGCGCGTCGATGGCGGCGATATCGGCGCGCCCGAGCGCGACGCCCCGGGCGGAGGCCTGATGCGAGCCGGTCTTGAGCGTCTTGGCCCAGGTCAGGCCTTGGCTTTCGCGGTATTCCTCCAGCGCGGCCCAGCCGCTTTGGCTGTCGGCGGAGTTATACGCGGCCCGCATGCCGCCTTCGCGCGGCGGCGCGCCTTTGCGCTCGACGATGATCGAATTGTAGAAACCGGGGTCGTAATCGAGCGCCAGAACCGGCGTGGCCACCAGCTGTACGGCATCCGACAGGCCGGTGCGGAAGGGCAGCGAGCAGGTCTGCGAGATGACAAGCCCCGGGTCGCACCAATGTGCGTCGAGATCGTCGATGTCGCGCGTGAGCCGCTGCGGCAGGCCCATTTCCATCGGCAGGCGGTCGCGCATCAGCTTCCAGAGCCTGTCATAGGCGTCCGCCGTCTCGCGGCGGTCATACATGGGGAAGCTGGCGATCACATCTTGTCCAATCTAGCTTTTGAGCCGCGCTTCGACGCGCTGGCGGGCGAGCGCGCTGTCGCGGTCGTTGACGCCCAGGAGAGGCGCGATCAGGCGCAGGATACCTTCTTCCTCGGCGTCGCGAACACCATCGGCGAGCACCAGCTCCCACATCGCCTCAATGACCTGTTCGCGGTCCTCGAACTCGACGTTGTCCTTGATGGCGCGGGTGAATTGCACGGTATCATTGGCCTGCGCCTCGACCGCTTCGGCGTCATGGCGCAGATCGGCAGCCGCATTGGCATCCAATCCGTAGCGGCGCTCGAGGATGCGGTCGATGGTGTCGACCTCGGTGGTGGCGTAGTCCCAGTTCGAGCGTGCGATCCGCACCAGCAATGCGGTCAGCGCCAGTCGCTCGTCCTCGGCGGTTTTCGGGGTTTCGGGCTTCCCCGCCAGTCTATTGAGAAAATCGTTCAGCATCGGCTACAACTAGGCGCTTTGTCCGGATTTGAAAGGTTAGGGCTCATAGCCTTCGACGATAACTAGATCACCATCAGAGGCGTCTTCGCGCAAGGCACGGGCGGCGCGGTAGCCGGGGCTGTCATAGCAGGCTTGCGCGGCCTCAAGGCTGGAGAATTCCAAGACCACCGTGCGGGCGCGCACCTCGCCTTCGCGCACCTCTTGGTTGCCGCCGCGCACCAGAAAGCGCGCGCCGAACTCGGCGAACGGGGCCGCATTCGCGGCGCGGTACTTCTCGTAGGCGTCCGGGTCCGAGACGCTGACATGGGCGACCCAATAGGCTTTGGGCATAGGCGATACGCTCCGCTCTGAAGGCTGCCGCAGACGCTAAGGCCGCCGCTATCCCTCGGTCAAGACAGGGAAAATTCGTTCCCGAAGAAGGCTGTCTTTTGCACAACGGTCACGCTATCGCGCGCCGACCTCCAACTCGGCTGCCAGCCGGGTCAGAAGCGTGCTTTCCTCGCGCCGGTCGACGCCATCGGCGCGCGCGACGTCCACGAGGGCCTTGATCAGTGCGCGGCGCGTCTCGACGGAGATATTGTCATGCACCAGCTTGGCGAATTGGTCGGTGTCGGGCGCGTCATGCTCCAGCCGCTCGCAGGTGGCGCGCATCTTCGCAGCCTCCACCGGGTTGAGGTCGAACTGCGCGGCCAGCACCTTGTCCATCACGCCGATCTCGGCGGCGTTGTAGTCGTGATCCGCCTTGGCCATGCGCACCATCAGCGCGCCAAGGGCCAACTCTGGCGTGACCTCCGGCAGCGGCTCTGCCTCGGGCCGGCGACGGAACCAGCTTGCAAATGCCATCAGACGAGCCTTGAGTTTTCTTTGGCCGCCCGCACGAAATCGCGAAACAGCGGGTGAGGCTCGAAGGGCTTCGATTTCAGCTCCGGGTGGAACTGCACGCCGATGAACCACGGATGGTCCTTGACCTCGACGATCTCGGGAAGGCGTCCGTCCGGGCTCATGCCGGAGAAGATCAGCCCCTTGTCCTCAAGCTCGTCACGGTAGGCGATGTCGACCTCGTAGCGGTGGCGGTGGCGCTCTTCGATGGCGGTTGTGCCGTAGACTTCGGCCACTTTGGACCCTTCGGCCAGCGTCGCATTATAGGCACCGAGGCGCATCGTGCCGCCCTTGTCGTCGGTTTCCTTGCGCTTGACCTTGTGGTTGCCCTGCACCCATTCCTTCAGGTGATAGACCACCGGCGTGAAGCGTTTCTTGCCCGCCTCGTGGTCGAATTCCTCCGACCCGGCATCCTTCAGCCCGGCCAGATTACGCGCGGCTTCGATCACCGCCATCTGCATGCCGAGGCAGATGCCAAGGTAGGGGATCTTTTTCTCGCGCGCGAATTGCGCGGCTTTGATTTTTCCTTCCGTGCCGCGCTCGCCAAAGCCGCCGGGCACCAGGATCGCGTGAAAACCTTCGAGATGCGGGGCCGCGTCTTCGCGGTCGAATACTTCGGCGTCGACCCATTCCACATGGACCTTCACCCGGTTCGACATGCCGCCATGCATCAAGGCTTCCTTGATCGACTTATAGGCGTCCTCCAGCTGGGTGTACTTGCCCACGATGGCGATGCGCACCTCGCCCTCGGGATTGTGCACCCGGTCAGAGACGTCTTCCCAGACCGCCAATTTCGGCTGCGGGGCGGGGGAGATGCCGAACGCATCCAGCACCGCCTGATCGAGCCCTTCCTTGTGGTAGGCCAGCGGCGCGTCATAGATCGACGGCAAATCATACGCCGCCACGACGCTCTCGGGGCGCACATTGCAGAACAGCGCGAGCTTGGCGCGCTCTTTCTCGGGGATCGGCTGCTCCGACCGGCAGACCAGAATGTCCGGCGCGATGCCGATGCTTTGCAGCTCTTTGACCGAGTGCTGCGTCGGCTTGGTCTTCAACTCGCCCGAGGCCGCCAGATAGGGCAGCAGGGTGAGATGCATGAAAATGCAGTCGCCGCGCGGTCGCCCGTGGGCAAACTGGCGGATCGCTTCGAAAAACGGCAGGCCCTCGATGTCACCCACGGTGCCGCCGATCTCGCAGAGCATGAAATCGACCTCATCGTCGCCGATGGCGATGAAGTCCTTGATCTCGTTGGTGACGTGCGGGACCACCTGGATGGTCTTGCCCAGATAGTCGCCGCGGCGCTCTTTCTCGAGCACCGTCGAATAAATCCGCCCCGACGACACGGAATCAGTGTTGCGCGCGGCAACCCCGGTGAAGCGCTCGTAGTGGCCAAGGTCCAGGTCCGTCTCCGCCCCGTCATCGGTCACGAACACTTCGCCATGCTCGAACGGGCTCATCGTGCCGGGGTCGACGTTCAGATAGGGGTCCAGCTTGCGCAACCGCACGGAATAGCCCCGGGCCTGCAACAGCGCGCCAAGGGCGGCCGAGGCCAGCCCCTTGCCAAGGGAAGATACCACACCGCCGGTGATGAAAATATATCGTGCCATGTGTGGATCGGTCCCCGTGATTTTCTTGGTCTTGTGCGAAGAAATGGGCGCTCAGATGCCCATACTCACGGGATTTAAGCCATAAAGGATTCGGGGCCGTCCCGCAACCGCGACCCGCAACATTATGTGGGCCTTCCCTAGGGAAGGCCCAGAATTAGTAGTGTATTGAGCGGTTTACTCGTCCGCGCGCGGCGGCGTCAGCGGTGCCGTGCCAGAGGCCGCGGGCGGAGGCAGCAATGCGTCACCCGCGGGTGCCTCGACCGCGGCCGGCGGCAGCAGGTCCGCGTCATCGACGACAGAGCCCGGCCCGCCTTGTGCCAGAATGGTCAGCGTGATCGAGGTGATCACGAAGGCAATACCAAAAAGCCAGGTCAGCTTGCCCAAAGGCGAAATCGCCGGGCGGCCCGTCATGGCCCCGCCGCCACCGCCGCCGCCAATGCCCAGGCCACCGCCTTCGGAGCGCTGGATAAGCACGATCAGGATCAGGCACAGGGCGATGATCAGATGCACGGTGAGAACGATGTTTTCCATGAGGCGTGGGGGCCTTTTGCTGACTGCTTCGCCGCTATGTAATGGCGCAAGCACCCTCGCGCAACCCGCCAAATCGGGGTTTCCCCCGCGAGGGTGCCCGGCTATACGGGCGCGGGTTTCACTCCGTCAAAGGGATAAGAGCATATGGCCAATGTGGTGGTTGTCGGCGCGCAATGGGGCGACGAGGGCAAGGGCAAGATCGTCGATTGGCTATCCGAGCGCGCCGATGTGATCGCGCGCTTTCAGGGCGGGCATAACGCAGGCCATACGCTTGTCATCGACGGCAAGGTCTACAAATTGAACGCGCTGCCCTCCGGCGTGGTGCGCGGTGGCAAACTGTCGGTCATCGGCAATGGCGTGGTGCTGGACCCGTGGCACCTGGTGGGCGAGATCGCCACGATCCGCGAGCAGGGCGTCGAGATCACGCCCGAGACGCTGATGATCGCAGAGAACACACCGCTCATCCTTCCCATCCACGGCGAGCTGGACCGCGCCCGCGAAGACGCGGCCTCCAAGGGCACGAAGATCGGCACGACCGGGCGCGGAATCGGTCCCGCCTACGAGGACAAGGTTGGTCGCCGCTCGGTCCGCGTGGCCGATCTGGCCGATGCGGCGACGCTGGAGGCACGCGTGGATCGCGCGCTTCAGCACCACGATCCGCTGCGCAAGGGGCTGGGGATCGAGCCCATCGACCGCGACGCGCTGATCGCAAAGCTGCGCGAGATCGCGCCTGAGATTCTGAAATATGCGGCCCCCGTCTGGAAAGTGCTGGGCGAGCGCAAGAAGCGCGGCGAGCGTATCCTGTTCGAAGGCGCGCAAGGCGCTCTCTTGGATATCGATTTCGGCACCTACCCCTTTGTCACCTCATCGAACGTGATCGCGGGGCAGGCGGCGACCGGCGTGGGCATGGGCCCCGGCTCGATTGATTACGTGCTGGGCATCGTGAAGGCCTACACCACCCGCGTGGGCGAGGGACCTTTCCCGACCGAGCTTGACGATGCCGACGGACAGCGCCTGGGCGAGCGCGGCCACGAGTTCGGCACCGTCACCGGCCGCAAGCGCCGCTGCGGCTGGTTCGACGCGGTTCTGGTGCGCCAGACCTGTGCGACTTCCGGGGTGACAGGGATTTCCCTGACCAAGCTCGATGTGCTTGACGGGTTCGAAGAGCTGAAGATTTGCGTGGGCTATGAGCTGGACGGCGCACGGCTGGATTACCTGCCGACGGCCGCAGATCAACAGGCCCGCTGCACACCGATCTACGAGACCATGCCCGGTTGGTCGCAATCGACCGAAGGCGCGCGCAGCTGGGCGGACCTGCCGGCGGAGGCGATCAAATACGTCCGCCGCGTCGAGGAGTTGATCGACTGTCCCGTGGCCCTACTTTCCACCTCACCGGAGCGCGAGGACACGATCCTCGTGACCGACCCATTCGCGGATTGATGAGGTGAAGACATGGCGCTGGGCTACAAGGCACGCAAACGCTGGGCATTGGTGATCCTTGTGGTGGGGCTGCCGCTCTATGTCGTGGTGGCGTTGAACGTGGTGGCGCTCTTCGACCGCCCCAGTTTCTTGGTCGAGCTCGCGGTCTATATTGGCCTAGGCTTTTGCTGGATCCTGCCGTTCAAATTCATCTTCAAGGGTGTTGGGCAGGCGGATCCCGACGCGCGGGATTGAGCCACTTGCCTTGAGGCAGGGCCAAAATTTTTGAAGGAAAATTTTGAGCAAAACTATTTTGCAATAGTTTTGCACCCAGCATCGCGTGGCGCACTGTGGTGTCAGACACGGTTAAGAAATTTTCGGTATACCCCACCGCGACGTCAAATTCTGGGTTTGCAGGCTCTCCGCGCCGGGTGGCATCCGGCACAATGCGAGGGCAATCCGTGCAACACCGGTACGCTTCAGGATTGCGGGGATAAGATCCCGTTCGGCATACGCACGATCGGCGGCGCCGCCACCATAACGAACAACATCAGTACCGAGCACCTCTGACTTCGCCGGTTCCAGACCGCGCGGAGGGTTTTCTGCTGTGAAAAAACGCGAAATGGGGGAGGCCTTTCGGTCTCCCCCATCCCGTGGTTGGTGCCCAGCCAGGAGCAACTCCGGCTAGTGGGCCTCGTCGACAAACCGCGAGCCCTTGGCGAGCACGAATTTGCCATTGTCGGTCTTGACGATCTTGCCGGTGCGCAGGAGCGAGCCGAAGGCGCGCAGACCGTCTTCACGGGACGGCGAGTCCGGCCCCTGGATCGTCGCCAGCTTGCGCATCAGCATCGGCCGGGTGAAATGCTCGGCACCCTCCACAACCATGTAATGCGCGGCGGCGGCTTCCAGCAGGTCGGGAAGCTCGAGGGCGCCCATCTTCGCAGCGAACTCGGGGTAGGTCAGCTGACCCTCCGCGTCCTCGAAGATGGTTTCCTCGGTCTCGTATTCCTCTTCCTCCTGCAAGGCGAGGTTGCCTGCGGTCACGCGGCGCGGACGCACGTCGACACTGGCCGCGGCGGCCTCTTTCGGGGCCTCCTCGGGGCGATCGATGCGCTGCTCGCTGACCAGAACCAGCGGCGAGGGACGGTCGGTGCCGCGCTCGGAGCTGGCGCTGGGACGAGTCGGCTTGACCACGCGGGCCAGATCGTCACGATACTGGTCCATCTCTTCCTCTTCGCGTTTGTCGGCGGCCTCGGCGATGCTGGCATCGGCCTTGGTCGCGGCGACAGCCGCCTTGAGGTGTGCGATGGAAGCGCGGCGCACCGAACTTTCGTCGTGATCGATACGCGAGCTGGTCGTGCTCATCAGGCGCTCGATCGCGTCATCCTCGGCCTCGGCCCCAAGCGTCTTGCGCGTCGGAGTGTCCGCTTCCGCGACCTCGTCGGTCTCGCTTGACGTCTCGGCCTCGGCCACTTCGTCATCGGTGTCGGCATCCGACTGCGCATTCAGAAGGCTCTTGAGCACATCGTCAGAGCTGTCGTCTTGCGCCGGTGCTTCCGCCGCTTCGACCGGATCGGAGGTATCTTCGGATACGGTGTCCGACAGGCTGCCGTTTAGGCGGGCGAGGATATCGTCCTCGTCGTCCTTGGACAGTTCGCTGTCATCCTCAGCGTCCGGCACGATGTCCGTTTCGGCTTCCGCTTCGGTGGTTTCCGTTTCCGAAACCTCTTCAGCTACGTCGGTTGAGGCTTCGACTTCAGCGGTCTCTTCGGTCACATCAGCGACATCCGTTTCCGCGTCGGCCTCGGCTGCCACCTCGACTTCGGCTTCCACTTCGACCTCGGCTTCAATCTCAGCCTCCACCGACTCCTCAGCTTCCGCTTCGACCTCGGCCAGTTCGGCCATCAATTCTGCTTCCAGTTCGGGCGGCAGTTCGGCTTCCTTGGCGGCCTTCGCGGCTTCCATATCGGCGCGCGAGATTTTCTGGACCACGATCCGGCGGCGCGGCTTGGTGCGCAGCGTCGGAGCCTCATCCAGTGCGTCGGCTTCGCGATCTTCGGCGCCGATCTCGGCATCCGCGTCAGAGCTTTCGTCCTCTGCGGTCTCAACCTCGGACATGTCGTCCTCAGTCTCGACCTCAGCCTCTTGCGCGGTGCTGTCGTCCTCGGCCATCTCTGCCTCGGGCGTATCTTCGGCACACTCTTCGACGACGTCGTCGTCTTTGGCTTTCACCTCGTCCTCGACCTGCGTTTCGTCGGAGGTGGGGTCGACGGCGTCACCGTCCATCACCGGGGCCTCGACCGCGTCACTGACATCGGCGCTTTCGTCCTCGGCTTCAGCTTGGGCGTCCTCGGTCACATCTTCGATTGTGTCCTCGGACGTGTCGACGAGGGTCTCTTCCGCGTCCACACTCTCCGCTTCCGCTTCCGCTTCGACGTGGGGCGTCTCAATGACGTCCTCCTCGGGATTGTCCGTCTCGAAGCCGGAACCGCTCGTGTCGAAGAACGCGCTCGGCGCATCCTCTTCGATTTCGGGATCATCGGTCGGGGCGAAAGCCACGGCGTGCTGATCCTCGCTGTAGGCGGTCGTTGCGTTCTCGCGGGCCACCACGGCGCGGATGCGCTGCAGCTTCTCAGCCACGGTGTTGCCACCGCCAAGACCGGGCGAGGCGATCTCTGCCGCGCGGGCCGGCATCTGTTGCGGGGCCACGTCGCCAGCCTCAGGGGCCGGGGGCGTTGCAACCGGTGCCGCCACGGGGGCAGCAACGGGCGTGTCGGATGTCAATGCAGGGGCGCTTGTTCCAGAAGCTTCGGTCTGGCGCAGGATCACGCCATTTTCCGCCAGTTCGGCGGCGACACGGCGCTGGATCGTACGCTCTGCGATCTGATGCAGCATCTCGGTGTCCGGCTGCGGCGGCTCTGCGCCGAAGTAGCGGTCATCGGCAGCCAGGTCGCGGAAATACTCCGCGATCGCCTTCATCGTCGAAAACGGTTCATCAAACCCTTCAAGGGTGCATGAAAAGGTCCCATACGAGACCGTTAAAATCTTGCTCTCACCAACCACGGTGTACTCACTTTCTCCCCAACCCACGGTGGAAAACTAGCATCCAGTATTTCCGTAACAAAAACAAAAACCGTTAAAATCCCCGGAATTATGCTTAGAATTGTTGCCAGTTGTTTCCACTGTGTCCATTAATACACGCAGTATGGCAGGAATTGTTCAGACCCCCTTAATGTTGACACTTTTGGGTGGCGGTCCGACACATTTTCGCCATCTGAATCAATCGCTTAAGAGGGCCCCGATTCTCGTCTGCGCTGATGGCGGGGCGGACGTGGCGCTGTCTCAGGGGTTAACGCCCGCGGCGGTGATCGGCGATCTTGACAGCCTGAGTGCCGAGGGACGCGCCGCGATCCCCGCAGAAAACCTTCACCATATCGCCGAGCAGGACAGCACGGATTTCGAAAAGTGCCTGCGCTCGGTCGAGGCACGGGCGATTCTTGCACACGGGTTTCTGGGCGGGCGGCTGGATCATCAGCTTGCGGCGCTCTCCGCGCTGGCACGGTTTCCTGAGCAGCGCTGCGTCCTGATCGGGGCCGAGGATATCTGCTTTCTCGCACCGCCGACGATCGATCTGGACCTGCCACGGGGCACACGCCTGTCGCTCTATCCGCTTGCGCCTGTCACGGGACGCTCGGACGGTCTGGAATATCCGATCGAGGGGCTCGAATTCGCCCCAGGCTCCCAGATCGGCACCTCCAACACGTCCATCGGACCGGTGCGCCTGCGATTTGACGCGCCGGCGATGCTTGTCATTGTGCCGGTCGCGCAATTGTCGGCGGTCCTGGGCGGCCTTGTCCGCGATCATTAAAAATCGCGACAAAGGCGATGCGCTTTTTCCTTCAAACTTAATGGGAGCGAAACGGCCAACCCGCTAGCCCGGCACGCGAGGCGCAGTCCGCCCGCGCAACAGACCGAGGCAATGGCCGATTACAGCTTCCATACCTATGCGCCCGACATATTGCAGTATGATGGTGGCTCGAACACCTTCGTGCTGGCCTCGTCCTATGATCCGTCGACCGACCGGAACTTCGTCGAATACACCGACGATGATGCCGTCTTTAACGGTTTTCAGGAAGAGGGAGAGGACATCTCCGACCCCAACCAGGTTGGCACCGCTTATGATGATCAGGGGAACGTCATTGCGAGCGGGCAGGTCTACGCTGCCGCCTTTGCGGTCCTGGAAGATGCGGGCGGCAACCAGATCACCATCGACCGGATCGAGATCAATGGCGTGCATGTGGGTTATGTGCCGTCCGCGCCGCTCACCCCCGGCACCAGCTACACGGTCGTGTCCTCGGGGGCGGTGAATGACAACGACGGCACCACGTTGAACCATAGCTATTACGAGGCCAATTCCGTGCCGTGCTTTGATGTCGAGACATTGATCGAGACGCCCTTCGGGCTGCGCCGTGCCGGAAATATCAGACCGGGGGAACTGGTCCAGACCTTGGATGCAAATCCGCAACCTGTCGTGTGGGTGTGCAAGCGCCTTGTGGAATTGTCGCCCGCGCGCCCGCACGACTTGCCAGTCTTGATCCCGGCGGGTGCGCTTGGCCTGGCACGCCCCGCACGGGCGCTTGTCGTCTCCGGCCAGCACCGCGTGCTGTTGGGCCATCCGGGGCAGGGGGCGGGGCTGTTGCCTGCCCAAACACTCGTCCCGGCGAAAGCGCTCGTAGGACGGCTGCCGGGCGTGCGGCTGATGCGAGGTCGCACGCGGGCGCGATGGGTCCATCTCGTGCTGAAAGACCACGCGATCCTGACGGCCAACGGGGCCTACGCCGAAAGCCTGCTGATGGGACCACAAGCATTGAAGTCGATTTCGCCTGCACGCCAGGTGCGGCTTCGCCTGCTGGCGGCAAGCGGGCTGCTGTCGCTGACACCGCGCCCGGCGCGCCCGCTTTTACCGGCCGCGCAGGCGCATCGGGCACTTGCGCAAAAAGAGCTCCTTTAGACCTCGCCCCGCGCGGCCAAACTGCGTATAAGCGCGGGCGACGACCAGTTTGAGGACACACTTTCATGTCAGGCACCCTTTCCCCCATCGACAAAGCCAAGTTCGTCGCCGCCAAGCGCGCGGTTGATTATGTGGAGGACGGGATGAAGGTCGGGCTTGGCACCGGCTCCACCGCGGCGTGGATGGTCAAATGCCTCGGCGAGATGGTGCGCAATGACGGGCTGAAGATCACCGGGGTCGCGACCTCGACCCGCACGGCGGAGTTGGCGCGGCAGGTGGGCGTGCCAATCGTCACGCTGGACGAGGCGAAGTGGCTGGACCTGACCATCGACGGGGCGGACGAGTATGACCACAACCTTAACCTGATCAAGGGCGGAGGGGCCGCGCTGCTGCAGGAGAAGATTGTGGCCACCGCCTCCGACCAGATGATCGTCATTGCGGACCTGTCCAAACAGGTCGAGGCGCTGGGCGCCTTCCCGCTGCCGATCGAGGTGATCCCCTTCGGCTGGCAGACCACCAAGGCGCTGGTCGAAGAGACCCTCGTCAACCTCGATGTGCTGGGCCGCACGGCGTCGCTGCGGATGAACGGCGATGCGCCGTGCCGCACCGACGAGAACAACTATATTCTCGACCTGCACCTGCGCCGCATCGGCAACCCTCGGCAGCTGAGCCTCGTGCTCAACCAAATCCCCGGGGTGGTGGAGAACGGGCTGTTCATCGACATCTGTGACGTGGTTGTGATTGGCAATGGCGACGGCTCTGTGGAAGTGCGCGACATCAACAACGGCACGGTGGAACATGAGACCATCGAGGTGGTTGAGACGGACAACCTGTTCGTGGATATCGCCGACTGATCGACCGCGCCCGCGAGACGACACTCTATTCAAGACAAAGACAAGGACCGCGCCCCATGGCTGATTTCGACTACGACCTCTTTGTGATTGGCGGTGGCTCGGGCGGGGTGCGCGCTGCGCGCGTTGCGGCATCCGAGGGCGCGAAGGTGGCATTGGCCGAGGACAGCCGCCTGGGCGGCACCTGCGTGATCCGCGGCTGTGTGCCCAAGAAGCTGATGGTGTTTGCGTCGAGCTACCGCGAGACGATGCAGGAGGCGGCCGATTACGGGTGGGACTGCACCTATGGCGAATTCAGCTGGCCGCCGTTCCAGAAGAAGCTCAACTCGGAGCTCGACCGGCTCGAACAGGTCTATCGCGGCCTGCTGGAAGGCTCCGATGTCGACATCTTCGATGCCCGCGCAGAGCTCAGCGACCCGCACACGATCGAGCTGTCGAGCGGTGAGATCAAGACCGCCAAGCACATCCTGATCGCCACCGGCGGCCACCCGGTGCGACCGCAGATGGAGAACGCGCATCTGGGTATGGTCTCCGACGACATCTTTAAGATGGAACAGCTACCCAAGAGCATCCTGATCATCGGCGGCGGCTATATCGCCTGCGAGTTCGCCTGCGTGCTCCACAACATGGGCGTCGAGGTGGAGATGTTCATCCGCAAGTCCGGCATCCTGCGCGGCTTCGATGAAGAGGCCGCAGGCCTGGTGTCGGAGATGATGCAGCAAAAGGGCATCAAGATCCGTTTCGGCACGACCATTGTCGAGATGAAGCGCGCCGCGGATGCCGAAGACGACGAACGCAAAGGCACCAACAGCGACGCCGCGATGGGCGCGCCCGCGCGCGAGGACATGAAGGTCAAGGAAGAGGCCGACGAGGGCGAGGGCGGCCCGATCTGGGTCAAGGCCGCCAATGGCGAGACACGGGTCTTCGATCAGGTGCTGTTCGCCACGGGTCGCAAGCCCAACACGTCCGATCTTGGGCTTGAGAACACCGATGTGAAGCTGGGCCGCGCGGGCGAGATCGAGGTCGATGAGTATAGCCAGACGGCCCAGCCCTCGATCTATGCAATCGGCGATGTGACCGACCGGGTCGCGCTGACGCCGGTGGCGATCCGCGAGGGCATGGCTTTCGTCGAGACGGTCTTCAAAAGCAATCCCACCCCCGTCGATCACGAGCTGATCCCGTCGGCGGTCTTCACCCAGCCCGAGATGGGCACCATCGGCATGACCGAGGAAGAGGCGATGGAGCAGGAGCCGGTCGACGTCTACTGCACCTCTTTCCGGCCGATGCAGCAGGCCTTCCTCGACCGACCGGACCGAGTGCTGATGAAACTGGTGGTCAGCCAGGAAACCGACCGCGTGCTGGGCTGCCACATCGTCGCACCGGCGGCGGGCGAGATGATCCAGATGGCGGGCATCGCGGTAAAGATGGGGGCGACCAAGGCGCAGTTCGATCAGGTCTGCGCGGTGCACCCGACCATGTCCGAAGAGCTGGTGACTATGAAAACACCCATGCGCAGCGGCTGACAAAGCCGCGCAAAGTGCTTGATTTCCGGGCGGGAACGCCCACTTACAACGCAGACAAGATTGTACAGACATCACAAGGGGAAGAACCTGAATGGCCGGTAATAGTGGCGGACCCTGGGGCGGCGGCGGTGGTAACCGTGGCGGCGGGGACGATAGGCGCGGATCGAACGGCTCCGGCAATGGCAGTGGCGGAGGCGGCGGTGGTCGCGGCTCCGGTGGCGACGGCCCGCAGATCCCCGAGATCGACGAGCTGATGAAAAAGGGCCAGGAGCAGCTGCGCGTCCTGATGGGCGGCCGCGGCGGCGGCAACAATTCCAACGGCACCGGTGGTGGTGGCGGCGGGGGCTTCTCCAAGGGGACCCTGGGCCTTGCCGCGCTGGTGGCTGTCGGGATGTGGCTGTTTTCTTCGTTCTACACGGTGCGCCCGGAAGAGCAGTCCGTTGAGCTGTTCCTTGGCGAGTATTACGCCACCGGCAACCCGGGTCTGAACTTCGCGCCCTGGCCTGTGGTGAGTGCCGAAGTGCTTCCCGTAACGCGAGAGCAGACCGAAGATATCGGTGTGGGCGGGCGCGGTGAAAGCGGCCTGATGCTGACCACGGACGAGAACATCGTCGACGTGGACTTCCAGGTCGTCTGGAACATCAACGATCCGGCCAAGTTCCTGTTCAACCTGGCCGAGCCCCGCGAAACCATCCGCGCGGTGTCTGAATCGGCCATGCGCGAGGTGATCGCGCGCTCCGAACTGGCCCCGATCCTCAACCGCGATCGTCAGGCCATCGCCGACACCACGCAGCAGCTGATCCAGAACACGATGGACCAGTATGATGCGGGCGTGAACATTGTGCGTCTCAACCTCGACAAGGCTGACCCGCCGCGCGAGGTGATCGACAGCTTCCGCGAAGTGCAGGCCGCCGAGCAGGAGCGCGACCGCCTGCAGCGTCTCGCCGACGCCTATGCCAACCGCGTGTTGGCCGGTGCCCGTGGTGAAGCCGCCCAGTTGCTGGAGCAGGCCGAAGCCTACCGCGCCCAGCAGGTCAATCAGGCCGAAGGTGAGGCCTCGCGCTTCACGGCCATTCTGGAAGAATACGAAAAGGCACCCGATGTGACCCGCAAGCGCCTGTGGCTGGAGACGGTCGAGCGCGTCTATGGCGGTGCCGACAAGATCATCCTCGACAGCAGTGGCGAGAGCGGCGGCCAGGGGGTCGTGCCGTACCTGCCGCTCAACGAGCTGCGCCGGGCCACGCCCAATGCTTCCACCTCGACCGGAGGAACGAACTGATGACCAAAGGAACCATATCCCTGATCGCCCTTGTGGGCGTTGTGTTCGCAATCCTGTCGTCGGTATTCATCGTCGATGAACGCCAGAAGGCGCTGGTGCTGCAATTCGGCCAGATCGTGAAAGTGCAGGAAGAGCCGGGCCTTGGCTTCAAGATCCCGTTCATCCAGGAAGTCGTGCGCTACGACGACCGGATCCTCGCGCTTGATACGCCTGCCACAGAGGTCACGCCGTCCGACGACCGCCGGCTCGTTGTGGACGCCTTCGCGCGGTACCGCATCTCCGACGTGGTGCAGTTCCGCCAGGCCGTTGGCGTCGGCGGGCTTCGGGCCGCCGAGGATCGTCTGGAAGGCATTCTGAACCCGGTGATCCGGGAGGTGCTAGGCTCTGACGGTGTAACCTCGAACACCATCCTGTCGGCCGATCGTGCCTCGCTCATGCAGCGCATCACGACGCAGGCCCGCGCCCGGGCGTTGCCGTTGGGGCTCGAAGTGGTCGATGTGCGCCTGAAACAGACGAACCTGCCCGAGCAGAACCTCGAGGCGACCTTCGCCCGGATGCGCGCCGAGCGGGAACGCGAGGCCGCCGACGAGATCGCCCGTGGTGAAGAGGCGGCCCTGCGCGTTCGTGCGCAAGCCGACCGGACCGTGGTCGAGCTGGTGTCAGAAGCGCAAAAGACCGCCGACATCACCCGCGGTGAGGCGGATGCGCAGCGAAACGCGATCTTCGCGGACGCCTACGGCGCGGACGAGGAATTCTTTGAATTCCGCCGCTCGCTTGACGCCTACGAGAAGTCGATCCGGGGCGAGAACTCCACGCTGGTGATCAACCCGAACGACGCCTTCTTCGACTATCTGAAGTCGCCTGAAGGCGTTGCGGAACGCCGGTAGTGAGCGTCATATTACTAGCCATTGGCCTCGTGCTGGTGGTGGAGGGGCTGGTGCTTGCACTGGCCCCTTCTCGCATGGAGGACATCCTCAAGGCGCTGTCGGAGATCCCGTTTGAAACCCGCCGGATGCTCGGTCTTGCCGCGGTCGGGCTGGGCACCGTACTGGTCTGGCTCGCCAAAGGGGTTTTCGGGGCGTAAGCCGCGTCGACGCGGCTTGTGCCACGCGCCTTGCAAGGCGCGTGAAAAGCGATTTTCAAATTGCTTCCAACACGCCCGTTCGAACGGGCGTGCGCGCGCCAAGAGTTGACGTAGCCGCCATCCGCGCGCTTAGATCGCGCCTATGACCCAGATCGACGAGCATAATCAACCGCGCGACCGGCGCGGCGAGTGGCGGCCCAACCGGGCGGTGCGCTTCATGCCGCTTTTCGACTGGCCGACGACCCCCAGGACATTGGCGAAATGGTTCTTCGGCATCCCCGGCTTTCTGGTGCCGTGGTACGCAATCTACCTCGGCTTCACGCTCGTGGCCTATCTTTGGTTCACGCCGGAGATCGCGCGGATGCAAAGCCTGAGCCCCGGCTGGGCGCTGGAAATCCTCGCGCGCAACGTGGTCATGGTGACGCTCTTCACTGGCGGGCTGCACCTTTGGCTCTACCGCCTGCGCGGTCAGGGGCGGTGGGCGAAGTATAATGGCAGCTGGCCCGCCGAGCGCGACAAGCGCTTCCTGTTCAACAACCAGGTCTATGACAATGTCTTCTGGTCGATAGTCGGCGTGGTGATCTGGACCGGCTTCGAGGTGGGGTTGTGGTGGGGCTACGCCAACGGCGCCCTGCCATTCTCGGGGGTCGCAGAAAACCCGGTCTGGTTTGTGCTCTGGATGCTGCTCATGCCGTTCTGGCGCAACTTCCATTTCTACTGGATCCACCGGCTGATCCACTGGCCGCCGCTTTACCGCAGCGTGCATTACCTGCACCACAAGAACGTCAATGTGGGGCCGTGGTCGGGGCTGGCCATGCATCCGGTGGAACATCTGCTCTATTTCAGCTGCCTGCTGATCCATCTCGTCGTGCCCTCGCACCCTTTGCATATGATGTTCAACGGCATGGCGACGGCGCTGGGGCCGGGCGCGAGCCACTCGGGCTTTGACGAGATCGTCTTCGGGGACGAGATGGCGGTGCAGAATGACAAGCTGATGCACTACCTGCACCACCGCTATCACAGCGTGAATTTCGGCGAGAACGCGGTGCCGCTGGACAAGTGGTTCGGCAGTTTCCACGACGGCACGCCCGAGGCGGATGCGCGGTTTCGGGCGGCGCGCACCGCCCGCTGAGATCAGCGGGCGGCAGAGTTTCCGCGAAACTCTGCGCCAAAGTCTTTACAAGACTTTGCCACCGTCGCAATCGGACCTTTGGAACTTTGCTGCAATGTCCTATCTTAAGTGAGTGACACATCTCTCACGGCGAGTTGACGCCCTGCGACGGGGCAGAGTGTTGATGTCTCCCGTACAAGCGCACAGATTGTGTGCATCCCGCGTCCGCACATCGAAGGGCGCACACTAGGCAGAATTCGCAAGAGGAGCGAAGACGTGAAAGCAGCAATAATGACATATGCAGACAGGCGGCAGGGCCCGGCGCGCGCGCTGGCGGCGTTGGTGTTGGGGCTGGCACTGGTGATGGCCCAGGCCATCGCGGCCAATGCCAAGATGCCCGAAAGCTTCGCCGATCTGGCCGATCAGGTCAGCCCGGCGGTGGTCAATATCACCACCTCCACCACCGTGGCCGGTGCCGGCAATGACGGCCCGCGGCCAATCGTGCCCGAGGGCTCGCCGCTGGAGGATTTCTTCAACGACTTCATGGATCGCCAGCAGCAGGGGCAGCGCCCGCGCCGCTCCAGCGCTCTGGGCTCGGGCTTCGTGATCTCCGAGGATGGCTTCATCGTCACCAACAACCACGTGATCGACAAGGCCGACGAGATCGAGATCGAGTTCTTCTCGGGCGAAAAGCTCGATGCAACCCTGATCGGCACCGACCCCAAGACCGACATCGCCCTTCTGAAGGTCGAGAGCGACGAGCCGCTGCCTTTCGTGGCGTTCGGTGACAGCGACGCCGCCCGCGTGGGCGACTGGGTCGTGGCCGTGGGCAACCCGCTGGGCCAGGGCTTCTCGGTTTCCGCAGGTATCGTGTCGCAGCGCGGCCGGGCCCTGTCGGGCGCCTATGACGACTTCATCCAGACCGACGCGGCCATCAACCGCGGCAACTCGGGTGGTCCGCTCTTCAACGTGGAAGGCGAGGTCATCGGCGTGAATACCGCGATCCTGTCTCCGTCGGGCGGCTCCATCGGCATCGGCTTCTCCATGGCCTCCAACGTGGTGACCAAGGTGGTCGACCAGCTCAAGGAGTTCGGCGAGACCCGCCGCGGTTGGCTCGGTGTCCGCATTCAGGACGTGACCGAAGACGTGGCCGAGGCGCTTGAGCTGGCAGATGCCAAGGGCGCGCTGGTCACTGACGTGCCAGAAGGCCCCGGCAAGGACGCAGGCATTGAGGCCGGTGACGTGATCACCACCTTCGACGGCTCCGACGTAACCGACACCCGCGAGCTGGTGCGCCTGGTGGGCAACACCACCGTCGGCAAAGCTGTCCGCGTGGTCGTGATCCGCGATGGCAAGTCCGAGACACTTAAGGTCACCCTTGGTCGCCGCGAAGAGGCGGAAGCCACCGCGGTGCCGGTCGCGCTCGACAAGCAAAACGTCGAAGAGAAGACCATTTTGGGTGTCACCGTGGCCGTGCTGAACGACGAGCTGCGCACGCAGCTGGGCCTTGATGAAGGGCTTGAGGGTCTGGTCGTCAAGGAAGTGGCCGAGGACAGCGATGCCTACGAGAAGGGCCTGCGCGCAGGCGACCTGATCGTGGAAGCTGGCCAGCGCAAGGTCGACGCCATCTCCGATCTGGAGGAGCGCATCGAGGAGGCCCGCGACGCAGGTCGCAAATCCTTTCTGATGCTGATCCGCCGCGAAGGTGACCCGCGCTTCGTGGCCCTGAGCCTCGACGACGAGTAAGCACACCGCTCCAAACAAATCGAAGGGCGCCCCGACCGGGCGCCCTTTTTTGTGTTTTGGGATTGGCACTCCTCCGCTGCGCGGTTGATGCAGGTCAAGCACTGGTCCGCCCGCGGCGCTACGCTTGTCGCCACACCAACAAGCAAAGGATTACCCCCATGTATTCCCGCATTCTGGTGCCCGTCGACCTCGACAATGTCGACAAGCTTGGCAAGGCGCTCGAGACCGCCGCCGAGATCGCGAAGCGAGACGGCGCGACTGTCGTCTATGCGGGGGTGGTCGACACGGTTCCGACCCCCTCCGCCCGACCCGAAGCCGCGGTCGCGAAAGAGCGGCTGGACCGCTTCGCCGCCGAGCAGGCAGAGGCCCACGGGATCGAGACCGCCGATCAGGTGGCGATGCGGCGCGATCTGCATCTCAATGTCGGATCGGAGCTGATCGGGCTTGCCAAGAAGACAGATTGCGATCTGATCGTCATGGCAAGCCATATGCCAGGGCTCAAGGATCACGTTTTCTCCTCCAACGCGGGCTATGTCGCAACCCACGCCCCGGTCTCGGTCTACGTGGTGCGTTAGCGACACACGACTGCGCGGCGGCGGGAAATCGCCATCGCCGGGATCAGCTGGCAAAAGGCATTTTGATTTTTGCGGAAGGGCGCGCTAGCCAGCGGGGCAGAAATTGTATCCCTCGCCCAAAGGATCGCCCGCATGCACAGGCCCGTCGCGCGCAGACATGTCATCTCGTCCCTGTGGACCATGGTCGCGCTCAATATCGCGTTTGCGGATATTCTTGGGCTCTACACGCCCGGCACGCTGCCCGAGGTCATGAGCGGGGTCATCGAAGGCGTCGCGCTGTCAGACAACCTGATGCTGATCGCAGCCGTCTTCATCCAGATCCCCATCGCGATGATCGTGGCCACGCAACTGCTCGCCGCGCGCACCCTGCGGCTGGTCTCTTTGGTGGCGGTCCTCGTCACGGCGCTGTTCATCATCGGCGGCGGGTCGCTGAAGCCGCATTACATCTTCTTTGCACTCTGCGAGATCGCGGCGCTGGCGGCGATTGCAGTGCTGGTGTGGGGCGAGGCTAATGCGGAGCCGCGCCGCGCGGATTAAGCGCGGCGCTTGCGGAACGCGGCCTTGCCGAGCGCAGTCGCGCTCTGGAACACGGTCTGCCAGGCGGACATCCCCGGCTTCGGATCACGACCCTGGGCCATGCGGCGGATTTGCGATTCGTAATACGAGATCGCGATCATGAACATCAGATCAAGCGCGCGGATCCCGGTGCTGGGTCGACCGACGTCGCAGGTGTAGTCCGGGTCTGCCGCGGCGCGCTTCGGTAGGTCGGGATCAAGGGTCAGGGCGCGGGCGATGCCGATGAAATCGGTCGCGCCGGAGGCCAGCGCCGCCTCCATCGCGCGCACCGAGCGGAAGCCGCCGGTCACCGCCAGGGCCACGTCGCTGCGCTTGCGCGCCTCGGCCGCGAAGTCGATGAAATACGCCTCGCGCGCGCTGGTCGACTGGCGCGCGCCGGTCATGGCCGGGCTTTCGTAATTGCCGCCGGAAATCTCGATCAAGTCGATCCCCGCCTCCGACAGGGCGGCGATCAGGTCATGGGCCTCCTCGCCGCCGAAGCCGCCCTTCTGGAAATCGGCGCTGTTCATCTTGATCGAGACGGGGAAGTCTGGGCCGACGGCTTCACGCACCGCGCGGTAGACCTCAAGCGCGAAGCGGCGGCGGTTCTCGGGCGAGCCGCCCCACGCGTCGGTACGCCGGTTGTGATGCGGCGACAGGAACTGGCTGATCAGGTAGCCGTGTGCACCGTGGATCTGCACCCCGTCAAAGCCTGCCTCGCGCGCGCGGCGCGCGGTGGTCGCGAACCGGGTGATAAGCCCCTCGATCTCACCGGCTTCGAGCGCGCGGGGAGGGGTGAAGGCGGCCTCCAGCACGGGGCCCAGCGGAACGGCACTGGGGGCGACTGGGTGTGGGGTCAGGAACTTTGGGCTCTGCTTGCCGGGGTGGTTGATCTGCATCCACAGCTGCGTCTCGGGGCTGGTCTCATGGACCGCACGCACCCATTCGGCGAAGGGCGCGAGCGGGGTGTCGTCCTCCAGCACCACATTGCCGGGCTCGCCCAGAGCGCGCCCGTCGATCATCACGTTGCCGGTCAGCAGAATGCCGGTCCCGCCCGCGGCCCAGCGTCGGTAGACCCGGAAATGCTCTTGCGTGGGCAGGTCTTCGCCCTGCTTGGCCAGAACCTCGCTCATGGCGGATTTCAGGAACCGGTTCGGGGCCTTCACCCGGCCCACGTAGGGGCTATAGAGCAGCGGGGCGTGGTCGGGTGGTGTCATAGGGGCTGTCTCTGGTTGCAGATAGGGGCGCTTTGCTGCCCCTTGAGACGGCAAACGGGCGCAGAGATCAAGGGTTGCCCCGCGCATGCGTGGCGTCACGCGGAGGACGCAGCGCCGTATTCAAGCCAACGGCGGTCACCGGGGCCAAGCTGGGCGTCCATCATGGCATCATATTGTGCCAGCTCCGCTTCGCTCAGCTGGCCCCGCCATTTGCCGCTCGTGCCGCTGTGGAAGAACTCTGTGTCGGAGGTGAAGAACCCTTTGCCGCCCGACGGCGCATAGCGCTCGGCATGGGCCTTCATGTGATCGAAACTGGCGGCGGCGATCAGCTGCTCCATCAGCCCGGGCGGATGGGTGATACCCAGCAGCCCCGCGACCCGCGCGAAAGTGCCGGGCAGATCGCGGCTCATGTCTGCATAGTGGAACAGGCTGACATTGGGCCGCTCGGCCAGCGCCGCCGCGGCGGTGTAGTGGCGTAGGATCACGGCGAGCGGCATGGCGTCGGTGTCGAACCCCTCCGGCCCGCCATCAAGAAAGCGGCGGAAGGTGAGGCCGTCCGTGTCATCCTCCGGATACCACATGTCCAACAGGCGAAGCGGCGTGTTGCGCAGGTGCCTGCGATAGGAGAAATGCGCATCGAGCGGGTGGCGGAACACGCACAGGTATTGCGCGCGGTCGTCCATCGGCAGCCCGTCCATCGGCGTGTGGCTCTTCATGCTGCGCCGGGTGGTCAACTGCTCCATCCGGGCGGCGACCTCGTCGATCTCGCGCAGGCGGATATCGACCCAGGGCATCTTGACCGACAGTTCCGTGTCGACCTCCGGGTCGCCGGATATCAGCAGGGCCACGATGGTCTGCATCCATGTGGTGCCGCATTTCGGCGGGGTGACGACGAGGACATCATCGGGACGGATGGTGATCCGGTCCCAGCGGCGATTGTCCGTCAGAGGACCAAGGTAGAGCTTGCGATGCGCCATGTGCGGGCAGTCGAGCACGCGGGCGCGGGCGTGGTCAAGGGGGCGGGGCTCAGCCTTCCGGCAGGTCCAGCTCCACCGCGATCAGGCCCAGCTGTTGCGCGGCGGTCTGGCTCAGGACCGCGCTGTCGAGCCCCTGTGGCGTCTGGTAATCGCGGATCGCACGGCGCGTACGGGCGTCCATCTCGCCGGTGACGGGGCCGCGGTAGAGACCCCGAACCTGTAGCGCGCGCTGCAACGTCATCACGAAGTCGGGGGTCAGGTCTGCGTCGCAGGTACGGGTGAACCAGCGGCCGTCGCCCTCGTTGAAGGTCTGGGGGCGGGTCACCTTTCGGTAGATGGCGGGCGACAGCTCGCGACCGAACTCGTCCACCGTCGCGGGGGTCGCCAGCACGATGTCGGAGACGATTTCGGTGATTTGCGGACCAGGGATATGGCCCCAGCAGACGCCGGGCATATTGGCGGGGGGCTTCATGTCGACGGAGGTGATCTCTGTCTGGGTCGAGGTGATCAGCTTGGTGACATCGGGCCCGGGCAGGGGCGCGCAGGCGACCAGCGCCGCAAGGGCGCCGAGGGGGATCAGGCGGGTCATGTCGGGCCTCAATGCTCGGTCTCAACGGGGGCGGTCTGCTGCCGCTTTGCGCGCAGTGTAGCGCAAGCCGGGGTGTGCGGCCAAGCGGGGCCGGGCGCGCGGGCTAGCCGGTGCGGCTTTCGCGCCGCAATGGCAGGGCGGGGTGCTGCTCCGCCTCGGGCTTAAGCAGGTCGTCGAGCATGTAGGAGATGTCTTCGATATCCTCCGCGATGACATGGCAGACGCCGCCCTCGCGCTGCAGCTTGCCGGTCACCCTGAGCAGGCGACCCGCGATGACCGCCCGGCGGAAGCGCTTGAACACCTTCTTCCACACGATGACATTGCATACGCCGGTCTCGTCCTCGAGCGTGATGAAGACCACGCCATGGGCCGTGCCGGGGCGCTGGCGCACCAGCACCAGCCCGGCCACACAGACCCGCGCGCCATTGGACGGCTCGGCCAGCCGGCCATGGGGCAGGCAGGCAGGCGGGCGCGGCCAGCTGTTGGGGACGGGGGTCAACGGGATCATGGGAACGAATGTAGAACATGCACGCGGAGATGCAAGCTCTGGCAAAAGCGCGCCGTCTGCACTAAATGGCTTGGGAACCGATGGTAACGACGGAAGCACAAAGACATGGCCAAGATCACCTATATCGAGCATGGCGGCAAGGAACACGTGGTGGAGGTCGCCAACGGCCTGACCGTGATGGAAGGCGCCCGCGACAACAACATCCCCGGCATCGAGGCCGATTGCGGCGGCGCCTGCGCCTGCTCCACCTGCCATGTCTACGTGGACGAGGCTTGGGTGGGCAAACTGCCCGCCAAGGAAGCCATGGAAGAGGACATGCTGGACTTCGCCTATGAGCCGGATCCCGAGAAGTCGCGCCTGACCTGCCAGCTGAAAGTCACCGACGCTCTGGACGGGCTGGTCGTGCAGATGCCCGAGAAGCAGATCTGAGCATGGCGGCGCGGCGTCTGTCGTGGCGCATATGGGGCGGTCTCGCCCGCCGCGTCTTGCTGGCGTCGAGCCTGTTTCTGGGCGGGGCTGCCGCGGCCGGGACCATCGTTGAGGCGACCTATGGCGATCCGACGGATCGCTATGCCCATGGAGTTCTGGGGGACGCGATCGAGTGGGGCGCGCTGGAGATCGTGGTCGAGGACTGGGCGCACCGCACCAAGATGCGCTTCGTGCTGCCCGAGGACCGCGTGTTCGAGGACGTCGCCCCGCGGCTGGTGGATGTCACCGGCGACGGTAAGCCCGAAGTGGTCGTCGTCGAAAGCCAGCAGTCCAGCGGCGCGCAGCTGGCAATTTATGACGCCACTGGCAAGCTCGCCGCGACACCGCATATTGGCACGCGCAACCGCTGGCTGGCGCCCATTGGGGCGGCGGATATGGATGGGGACGGCTTCGTCGAGATCGCCTATATCGACCGGCCGCATCTGGCCAAGACCCTGCGGGTCTGGCGGTTCCGCGACGGCGCCTTGCGCGAGGTCGCGTCCCTGCCGGGGCTGACGAACCACCGCATCGGCGAGCGCGATATCGGTGGCGGGCTGCGGGTATGCGGCGATAAGATCGAGATGATCACGGCCTCGGCCAACTGGTCGCGGGTTATTGCCACCTCATTTGAAAATGGCAGCCTCAGCACCCGGGATGTGGGACCTCACACCGGGCGCGCCTCGCTCAACGCCGCGATGGAGTGCAACTGAGGGATTGTGAGTATTTTTGCCAAAACGAAGCCGGAAGCGCGCGGCTTCGGGACTTAGTCGAGGGCGCGCCAGCCGATATCACGGCGCACGAACCCGTCCGGCCAGTTGATCTGATCCACCATCGCATAGGCCCGCGTACGCGCCTCGGCCAAGGATGCGCCGCGGGCGGTGACGTTGAGCACCCGGCCGCCCGAAGCCGTAATCTGCTCGCCCTGGGCACGGGTGCCCGCGTGGAACACCATGTTCATGCTATCCTCGGGCAGGGCATCGAGCCCGCCGATCACGGAGCCTTTTTCGTAGGCGCCGGGATAGCCCTTGGTCGCCATCACCACGGTGATCGCATGATCATCGGCCCATTGCGCGCGGGCCTCGTCCAGGCGGCCCTCGGCGCAGGCCATCAGCAGGTCGAGCGCCTGCGCGCCGAGGCGCATCATCAGCACCTGGCATTCGGGATCGCCGAAGCGCACGTTGTATTCCACCAGCCGGGGTTGACCGTCCTTGATCATCAGCCCGGCATAGAGCACGCCTTGGTAGGGCGTGCCGCGCCGCGCCATCTCGTCCACGCAGGGCTGCACGATCTCGGCCACGGCTTTCGCGGCGATCTCATCGGACAGGACGGGTGCCGGGGAATAGGCCCCCATGCCGCCGGTATTGGGGCCTTCGTCGCCCTCATAGGCGCGCTTGTGATCCTGCGCGGTGCCGATGGGCAACACGGTTTTCCCGTCGGAGAGTAGGAAATAGGAGGCTTCCTCGCCCTCCATGAATTCCTCGATCACCACTTCGGCGCCCGCGTCGCCGAATGCGCCGCCCAGCATGTCGTCGAGCGCGGCCAAGGCCTGATCCAGCTCCATCGCGACGACCACGCCTTTGCCCGCGGCCAGACCGTCGGCCTTGATCACGATCGGGGCGCCTTGCGCCTCGACATAGGCGCGGGCTTTGGCCAGATCGGTGAAATGGGCGTAGGCTGCGGTGGGCGCGTTCGCGGCGGCGCAGATTTCCTTGGTGAAAGCCTTGGAGGCCTCGAGCCTCGCGGCCTCTGCCGACGGGCCAAAGCACAGCACGCCAGCGGCGCGCAGCGCGTCGGCCACGCCTGCGGCCAGCGGGTCCTCGGGGCCGACGATGACGAAGTCGATGGACTGCGCCAGGGCGAAGTCGACCACCAAGTCCACGTTCATAATGTCGAGCGCCGCGCATTCCGCCACGCCCGCGATCCCCGCATTGCCCGGGGCCACGATCAGCCGGTCGCATTTGGGGTTCTGCTTGACCGCCCAGGCCAGCGCATGCTCGCGCCCGCCGCTTCCAAGGATCAAGATGTTCATGCGCGCTTCCCCTCCGGTTTTGGGCGTTCTAAGCTGGGCCACCCGCCACCACAAGAGGCCTCCCCCCGTGGACTTGCTCGAAGACGACACGCCCGGCGACAACGCCCCCGAATTCACCGTCTCGGAGATCTCCGGCGCGGTGAAGAAGACGCTCGAGCAGGCCTTTGGCAGGGTGCGGGTGCGCGGTGAGATCGGGCGGGTGATGAAGGCGGGCTCGGGGCATATGTATTATGACCTGAAGGACGACCGGAACGTCATCTCCTGCAACACCTGGAAGGGGCAGGTGGCCGGGCTGTCTGTGCTGCCGGAAGAGGGGCTGGAGGTCATCGTCACCGGCAAGGTGTCCAGCTTCGGCGGGCAGTCGCGCTACAACATCAATGTCGACAGCATCGAAGTGGCGGGCGAGGGCGCGCTGATGGCACTGCTGGAGAAGCGCAAGAAGGCGCTGGCCGCCGAAGGGCTGTTTGACGTCGCGCGCAAGAAACCCATCCCGTATTTGCCGGAGATCATCGGGGTCGTGACCTCGCCGCAGGGGGCTGTGATCCGCGACATCCTGCACCGGCTGCGCGACCGCTTCCCGCGCAAGGTGCTGATCTGGCCCGTCGCGGTGCAGGGCAAGGCCTGCGCGCCACAGGTGGCCGCAGCGATCGAGGGCTTCAATGCGATGACCCCGGGAGGCGCGCTGCCGCGCCCTGACCTGCTGATCGTGGCCCGCGGCGGCGGCTCGATCGAGGATTTATGGGGCTTCAACGAGGAAATCGTGGCCCGTGCCGCGGCGGCGTCCGACATCCCGCTGATCTCTGCCGTGGGGCATGAGACGGACACGACGCTGATCGACTTCGTCTCCGACCAGCGCGCGCCCACGCCCACGGCGGCAGCCGAGATGGCCGTGCCGGTGCGGCTGGATCTGATGGCCGCGGTGGACCAGTTCGGCGCGCGCATGGCGCAGTCGCTGAGCCGTGGCGTCGCGCAGCGCCGCCAGCGGGTGGATGATCTTGGCCGCGCCTTGGGGCGGATGGACGGGCTGACCAGCAACCCGCGCCAACGGCTCGACATGGTGGGCGGACGACTGGAGACGGCACTGTCAGGCGGTGTCGCGGCCAAGCGCCTGCGTTTTGAGAAGACCGCGCAGCCCTTGAAGCCCGCGATCCTCGCGCGCCAGACAGAGCGGATGGAGGCGCGGCTGACCCAAGCCACGAGCCGTCTTGGCACTGCGCTGGAGCGTCGGACTGAGCGTGCCCGCGCGCAGTTCCAGCGCGCCGCCGATCAGCTGACCCCGAAGGGCCTGACCCGTGAGCTGCGCTTGCAGCAGGACCGCCTTGCGCGCGCGACCCGGGCCGCGTCCCAGGCGGGCCAAGCCCAGACGCGCGGCTGGCGCGACAGTATCGACAAGCTCGACCGCCTGCGCGAAACGCTGGGCTATCAGGCCACGCTCGCCCGTGGCTACGCGGTGGTGTGGGACGGCGAGACGGTCGTCACCGACAGCAAGCAGGCCAAAAAGGCCACGTCGCTAGAGGTCCAATTCAAAGATGCCCGCATTCCGCTTGGTGCTGCGACCAAGGCGCCCAGCAAGCCGAAGCCCCCAAAGCCGGGCCAGCCCAGCCTTTTCGACGACTAACCCTTTCTTTGTTCTCAAAATACGGCGGGGGGTCGTCATTGTCGCGCCATTGGTCCGAGAGACAATGGCGACGGTCGGAGCCCCCGCGTGGCGACGCGGCAAAGCCGCGGCGCAAAACCTCTATTCGACAGGCGTGTAGCTGACGCCTACATCCGGTCCGGGACAGTCCAGAAGCTGGTTGTCCTGACCCACGACCACCAGATCATCTTCGGGCGGGTCGCCGACGAGGCGCGCACGGCGGGTGTCGCCGTCCTCGATAAAGTGCCAGCATTGCGCGTCGGGCAGGCCGTCATACAGGAAGCAAATCTCGTCGCGCTCGGCAAACCAGGTGCCGCGCTGGCATTGGCCGTCGAGAAAGGTCCAGATGACCTCGCGGGTGGAGCGATATTGCTCGGCGCCATAGGGCTGGCCGCGGCGTTCGAAATAGACGGTTGTGCCTGTGACGAAATCCGAGAACTCTTTTGCGGTCATGATCCGCTCGGCGAGGGCGGGCGCGGGCAGGGCGAGCGCTGCGGCGAGAGCGAGATACTTCATGGGGCTATAGATGGGGCGCGCCACGGGCAGGGTCAAGCGGCCCGCCAGGCTTCGGCATGGGGGTTCATCACCTTCTTCCACAGCTTCGGGTAAAGCGCGATGAAGGCCATCACCGGCAGTGCGTGGGGCAGCATCGGGGCCTCGCCCCGCACCGGGTTCTCAAGCGCCGTAAACCGCTTGCCCGGATGAGCGTGGTGGTCGGAATGGCGCGGCGCGCCGAGCATCCACAGCGATGACAGCCAGTGGGGCGCGTTCCACGAATGCTTGGCGGTGACAGGCTCGAACCGCGCGCCATCGGCGGCGCGCTCCAGCCCGTAATGTTGCACGTAATCCGACAGCATCAGTTGGGTCTGCGCGAAGGCGGCAAGGCACAGGTGCACGCCGACGCCCTTGAGGCCCCCGATCAGGAAGGACACGAACAGCAGCGCAATCGCGCCGCCGACATAGAGCACGTAAGGATGGCGGTAGTCCCATTGGGCGCGTTCCAGCTGGGCGCGACGGGCGGTCTCCGCCGCGAGGCCCTTCTTGAAGGACCCCACCCAAGCCCTTCGCACGAAACGATAAAAGCTCTCGTTCATCCGCGACGTGTTGGGGTCGTTTGGCGTGCCCACATGGACATGGTGCACCAGTGGATGGGCGGAGGCGTGGTGGCCGAACAGCAGCGAGATATAGACCCATGTTCCCGCACGCCGCAGGCCCCGCGCACCGCGATGGATGAGCTCGTGGGCGTTCGAGTTGCTCACCTGGCCCATGAACAGCCCCGTGGCCGCGAAGAGCGCGACGCCGTCGAGCGAGAATAGCCCGATGCCTTTGCCCGACAGCGACCAGACCATCAGCGCCAGCAGGACGAAATGCACGAGCACCAGCATCAGGGAGAGCTGGTCGGCCTCTTCATCATCGGCGGCCTCGCCATCACTTGCGAAGACCGGGCCGAACTCGTCCACGGCGGCCACGAACAGCGTGATGTAAAGCAATGCAATCCAGCAGGCCCAGCCCCCAAACAACGCGCCCGCCACAAGGAACGGGATCGGCGCAAGGGTTGCGAGCGTGAAGGCCAGAAAGGACCGTGGCATGGATTGAGTGCCCCCTCAAAATCTGCGTTGCGTTTCCCAAACACTACAAATGTGCCCAAATGATGGAAACGCGGTGAAACATCGCGCGCAACTTGGCGCGAAGGCGTCGCTTTTGCATATGTTGGGCGCACCGCTCGGCCCTATGGTCGCCGCAAGCGAGATGGAGAGTTGGCCATGGCCTTGGACGAGCGCAAAGGGGTTTGGAAATCCGGCAAGGGCCGGGGGCGGACGCACACGAAAGGCCGCCAGCTGGACGACCGGGCCTGGGACGAGGTGCGCGCGCTTTTGGGCGATGCCCCGCGCGACCGCGACATGCTGATCGAGTTTCTGCATCTGATCCAGGACGCATACGGCCACTTGTCCGCCGCGCATTTGCGCGCGCTCGCCGAAGAGATGCGCCTGTCGATGGCCGAGGTCTACGAGGTCGCGAGCTTCTACGCCCATTTCGACGTGGTGAAGGAAGGCGAGACCCCGCCGCCTGCGCTGACGATCCGGGTCTGCGACTCGCTGTCCTGCGAGCTGGCGGGCGCGCAGGCGCTGAAAGCCGCGTTGGAAGACGGGTTGGATGCCAGCCAGGTGCGCGTGCTGCGCGCGCCCTGCATGGGACGCTGCGACACCGCACCGGTGCTGGAGCTGGGGCATAATCATATCGACAATGCGACGGTGGAGAAGGTCGAGGCGGCGATTGCGGCGGATGACACCCATGCGCATGTACCTGACTATGAGGTCTTGGAGACCTATAAGAAATCAAGCGGTTACGATGCGCTGTTGAAGCTACGAGACGGCGGCGATTGGGAGGCTGTGCAGGCCCAAATCACGGACAGCGGGCTGCGCGGGCTTGGCGGCGCAGGCTTCCCGTCGGGCACCAAATGGAGCTTCGTGCGCGGCAATGCGGGTCCGCGCTATCTGGCCGTGAATGGCGACGAGGGCGAGCCGGGGACGTTCAAGGACCGCTACTACCTGGAGCGCACGCCGCATCTGTTCTTCGAGGGCATGTTGATCGCCGCCTGGGCCGTTGAGGCCGCGCGCTGCTACATCTACATGCGCGACGAATACCCCGCCGTGCTGGAGATCCTGCGCCGCGAGATCGCTGCGTTGGAGCAGGCCGGGATCGTGGAGCCGGGCTATGTCGAGCTGCGCCGCGGCGCGGGCGCCTATATCTGCGGCGAAGAGAGCGCGATGATCGAATCGATCGAAGGCAAGCGCGGCCTGCCGCGCCACCGCCCGCCCTATGTGGCGCAGGTGGGCCTATTTGGGCAGCCGACGCTGGTGCACAATGTCGAGACCCTGCACTGGATCGCGCGCATCTGCCGCGAGGGGCCTGAGGTTCTGAATGCGACCGAGAAGAACGGGCGCAAGGGCCTGCGCAGCTACTCAGTTTCCGGGCGTGTCGCGCAGCCGGGGGTGTATCTGCTGCCCGCGGGATCGACCATCACGGATATTATTGAGGCCGCTGGGGGCATGGCGGAAGGCCATGTGTTCAAGGCCTATCAGCCCGGCGGGCCGTCCTCTGGCCTGTTGCCTGCGTCGATCAACGATGTGCCGCTGGATTTCGACACGTTGCAGCCGCTGGGCACGTTTATCGGCTCTGCCGCCGTGGTGGTGCTGTCCGATCAGGACCGCGCGCGGGATGCGGCGCTCAACATGTTGCGCTTCTTCGAGGATGAAAGCTGCGGGCAATGCACGCCCTGCCGGGTTGGCTGCGAGAAGGCGGTGAAGCTGATGCAGCAGGACAGCTGGGATCAGCCGCTGCTGGAAGAGCTGTGCACTGCGATGGCGGACGCGTCGATCTGCGGGCTGGGGCAGGCTGCGCCGAACCCGATCAAGCTGGTGATAGAGCACTTCAAAGACGAAGTGTAACTAGTTGTTTTTATAGACTGCACAGGCGCAGCCTTGTCGGCGCAGCGTGTTGCAGAGCTTTTGGGCGGCGTTGCGGGAGTTGCGGCTGACCCGGGCCATGTACCACCCTTTCAGTTTCGCGACCCGGTGCTTTTTGTAGATCACGTCGAGCTTTTCGCCCCGCAAAGCCGTGCGGCAAGCGGCGGAGCGTCGTTCGAACTGCGCCCGCGCGCCTGATTTCGTCCGATCCGCCGCCAGCTGCACGCCCCAAGGCTTGTAGCGGGGGGCTTTCCGGAGCGGCGTCAGTTGCCGCTTCGCGGCCAGCGCATGGCAGGCGGGGCGGAAGCTTTTGGTCTTGGACAGGCGCATGTCATGCGTGTCCGGCTTGGCGTCGCGCCATTGCTCCGCCGTGAGGCCGGTGATGATCGGCACGTAGTCGATGGTCTCTTGCGCCAGCCCGCGGCCTTGCAGGAAACCGTCCGCCCGCGCCTCGCCGCCATTATAAGCCACTGCCGCCATCCCTTCGGAGCCGTAGCGCGTGACCAGCTCGGCCAGGTACTGCGCCGAATGATCCAGCGCGTCGGCGGGATTATAGGGGTCGCGCAGCCCGCGCCGATCGGCGGTCGAGCGGATGAACTGCGCGATCCCCATCGCATTCGCCGGGCTCAGCGCGTTAGGGTTGAAGCGGCTTTCCTGCCAAATCAACCGGGCGAAGAAATGCGGGTTCAGACCGTGGGTCGCCGCGCTGACCTCCAGCATCTGGCACAGGTCATGGACGAAATGCGCGTCCCGGATGCACTGGACCTGACCCCGTGTGCCCGCGCTGCAGGCGGGGTCCGGCTCGGCTTGGGCGGGGCTGATAAACAGCATCAGGGCAAGGAGATACCGCATGCACGCGATCCTAGCGCCTTCCATCTGCCCCGGCGAGAGGTTAGGTGAAGCAGCAGCGATCACCTGAGGCCCCGCGCATGTCCTTCTTCAAGAAACTCAAAAGCAAACTGTTCAAGTCATCCTCCAAGCTCGAAGAGGGGTTGGACGCCATCGTCGAAGATGGCGGCGTCGAAGAGCAGGTCGAGACACCCGAGGTTGATCACGCCGCAGAGGACGCCAGGCGCGCGGAAGAGGCCCGGGAAGCAGAAGAGGCTCGATTGGCCGAGGACGCCCGGCTGGCTGAGGACGCGCGTTTGGCTGAAGAAAAGCGTTTGGCTGAAGAAGCGCGTTTGGCCGAAGAGGCGCGGCTCGCGGAGGAGGCAAGGCGCGCCGAAGCCGCGCGTTTGGAAGAAGAACGCGCTGCCGCCGAGGCCGAGCGCATCGCGCAGGCCGAAGCGCAGGCAGAAGCGGCTGCGCAAGCGGCCCGCGACGCTCAAGAAGCCGCAGCGGCTGCGGCCGCGCAGGAAGCGGCCCGATTGGAGCGCGAAGCGGAAGCCGCCCGTCAGGCCGAAGCACAGCGCGCCGCCGAGCAAGAAGCGGCCCGACTGGCTGCCGAACACCAAGCCGAAGAGGAACGGCTGGCAGCCGAGCGCGCCGCGCAAGAGGCGCGGATGGCCGAAGACGCCGCCCGCCGTGCCGCGGAGCAAGCTGCAGAAGAAGCACGCTTGGCGCAAGAGGCGGCTGAGCGGGCTGCGGAGCAGGCTGCCCAGGAAGACGCGCGCAGGGCAGCCGAGGCGGCACTGAACGAGCCCGCGCCCGAGCCTGCGGCAAAGCCCGGCCTCTTCGGACGCCTTCTGGGGCGCGGTGAGAAAAAGACCGTCATCCGGCGCGAGCTGGACGACGACATGCTGGAGGCGCTCGAAGAGCTGCTGATCGCATCGGATATGGGCGTCGACACCGCGCTTCGGGTGACCGCCAACATGGCAGAGGGGCGCTTTGGAAAGCGCCTTTCAACACAAGAAATCAAAGAGTTACTCGCCGCCGAGATTTCCAAGATCATGGAGCCCGTGGCCAAGCCGATGCCGATCTATCCCAAGCGCCCGCAGGTGGTGCTGGTTGTCGGCGTCAATGGCTCTGGCAAGACGACGACCATCGGCAAGCTGGCGCTGCAATTCTCCAATGCGGGCAAGAAGGTGGTGATCGCGGCGGGCGACACGTTCCGCGCGGCGGCGGTGGAGCAGTTGCAGGTTTGGGGCGAGCGGGCGGGCGTGCCGGTCTTAACCGCGCCAGAGGGATCGGACCCGGCATCACTGGCTTTTGACGCCATGACCAAGGCGGAGGCCGACGGCGCGGACCTGCTGATGATTGACACCGCGGGGCGGCTGCAGAACCGCGCCGACCTGATGGAAGAGCTTGCCAAGATCGTGCGCGTGATCCGCAAGAAGGACGAAAGCGCGCCGCACAATACGCTCTTGGTGCTGGATGCGACGACGGGCCAAAACGCGCTCAATCAGGTCGACGTGTTCCGGCAAATCTCGGACGTTTCGGGTCTGGTGATGACCAAGCTCGACGGGACTGCCAAGGGCGGCGTGCTGGTGGCGCTGGCGGACAAGTTCGGCCTGCCGATCCATGCCATCGGCGTGGGGGAACAGATCGACGATCTGGCGCCGTTCGACCCGGAAGAATTCGCCCAGGCGCTCACCGGGGTGGCTCCCGAATAACCCCACATTAAGGTTAACGCGCCCATGGCTTCGTTTTGGCAAAAAATACTCTCGCCGAAGGCGTCCCTCGGTATGAGCCAATGGATCACCAGCCTGGAAGGCACGGAGGCCGGCCACACGACCGCCCTGATCCTCGCCATCATGGCGGCCTTCCTGCACGCGTTGTTCGGGGCGCTGCAAAAGGGTCGTCACGACCCTTGGCTGTCGCGGGGGGCGATTGATCTCAGCTACGGGCTGATCGCGGCCCCGTTTGCGCTGTTCGTTGTCCCGTGGCCCGAGCCCCATATGTGGCCGATCTTCGCGACGGTCTTTGTGATCCATGTGGGCTATAAGCTGTTGCAGGGCTTCACGTATTCTCGCGGAGCCTACACGGTCGTCTACCCGATCGTGCGCGGCACTGGGCCGCTGTTTACGGTGATCGGCGCGTATTTCCTGTTCGGCGAGACGTTTAACGGTGTGCAGTGGGCCGGGCTCGCGACTTTGCTGGCGGGCATCTACGGGCTGGCGATTTACAATTTGCGCACGATCACCGCGCAGCGCGACACGATGGTCTCCGCCATGCTTCTGGCCATTGCGACGGGGCTCTTCGTGGCGCTCTACACGACCTACGACGCCTATGGCATTCGCGCGACGGCGGACCCGTTTACCTTTCTGGCGTGGTTTTTCTTTATCGACGGGCTGTTTTTCATGCCGCCCGTCGCGGGCTACCTTTGGTGGCGCAACCCGGATCGACCCGACCTTGGCCCGCTCATGGCGCGGGGCGTGTTGGGGGCGTTTGTCGCGTTTTTCTCCTTTGGGGCGATCATGCTGGCGACCCGGTTGGACAGTGTGGGCGAGGCGGCGGTGCTGCGGGAGACCTCGACCGTATTTGCGGCCTTGATCGGTTGGGCCGTTCTGGGCGAGAAGGTGGGACCGCGCCGCCTGACCTTGATGGCGCTGATCGCGCTCGGCGCGGTCATCGTGGAAATGGGAGGCTGAATGGCCGAAGAAAAGAAGATATCGCAAGGCCTGAAGTCGGCGCTGGAACTGGGCCCGGTCTTGCTGTTTTTCATCGCCTACACGCGGTTGAAGGACGAGACCTATGTCTTTGGTGGCACGGAATATTCCGGCTTCATCGTGGTCACTGTGCTGTTCATTCCGCTGCTGCTGCTGTCCACCGCGATCCTGTGGAAGCTGACGGGCAAGCTCAGCCGGATGCAGATCCTGACGGCGGTGCTGGTGATCGTCTTTGGCGGGCTGACCGCGTATTTCAACGACGAGAAGTTCTTCAAGATCAAGACCACGATCGTCTATGGCCTGTTCGCGGGGCTGCTCGGCATCGGGTTGCTGCTGAAGCGGTCCTGGCTGGAACTGGTGATGGACGATTTCCTCCCGCTCAAGCCCGAAGGCTGGATGATCCTGACCCGCCGCCTGACGGCGATGTTCGCCGCACTTGCCATCGGCAACGAGATCGTCTGGCGCACCATGTCCACCGACGCCTGGGTCAAGATCGAAACCTTCGGCTTCCCCATCGCCCTGTTCGCCTTCTTCATGTCCCAGAGCTTCCTGTTCCAGAAATACGCCGATGAGCCGGACGAGGAAGAGGCCTAAACCTTCTTCTGGTTCACCCGTTTTGACAGGGCGGCGTGGCTCTCCTTGCGCTCGGAATAGCGGTCGGTAAGCTGCTCTTTCAGGTCGCGGGTAAGCCAGGTGAAGCGGACGAGTTCTTCCATCACGTCGACCATGCGGTCGTAGAAGGGCGACGGCGTCATGCGGCCTTTCTCGAACTCCAGAAACGCCTTCGGGACCGAAGATTGGTTCGGGATCGTCAGCAGGCGCATCCAGCGGCCGAGGATGCGCAACTGGTTGACCGTGTTGAAGCTCTGCGAGCCGCCATTGACCTGCATCACCGCCAGCGTTTTGCCCTGGGTCGGGCGCACGCCGCCCAGCGACAGCGGGATCCAGTCGATCTGGGCTTTCATGATGCCGGTCATGGCCCCGTGGCGCTCGGGGGAGCACCAGACCATGCCCTCAGACCACGTCACCAGTTCGCGCAGTTCGGCGACCTTCTCGTGGCTGGCATCCTCCGCATCGGGAAGAGGCAGGCCGCGGGGATCGAAACTCTTGGTCTCCGCGCCGAGCTTGGTCAGCACGCGCGCGGCCTCTTCGCACATCAGGCGCGAATAGCTGGTCCCGCGCAGCGATCCGTAGAGCAGCAGGATGCGCGGGGCGTGGGTACTGGTCGCGGTTGCGGGCGGCGCCGGGACCTGAAACTGAGCGTCGTCGAGCTGGGGTGTGTCGGTCATCGGTCAGGCTTTCGTCAGGTGCCAGGCAAGCTCAAGGGCGGGGGAAACGCCCTTCAGCCCATCAACGCGGGTTTTTTCGAGCAGGCGGGCGGTGTGCTTGGGATAGCGGCGCGCGACCTCATCGCCCGGGACGGGAAAGGGCGGGCCGGAGACGGTACTGGCGTCGTATTCGAACGTGATCAGCAGCTGCGGCGCGCATGCCGTCAGGCGGTCGATATGGGGGGCATAGTCAGCGCGCATCTCAGCTGGCAGCGCCACGAGCGCGGCACGGTCATACACCGCGTCGACAGGGCCAAGCATGTCGGAGTCCAGCTCGAAAATATCGCCGACGAAAATATCGAGGCCGGGCGCGCTGAACTGCGTCAATGACCCGGCGTCTCGGGTCTCTGGCGTGATTTGCATGTCTTCGAACAGTTGCTCGATGGCGGAGCGGTTCAGCTCTGCGCCTGCGACGCGGAAGCCTTGGGCCATCAGCCAGGGGATATCGACCGTCTTGCCGCAGAGCGGGACGAAGATCCGCGCGCCGGGGTCGAGGGTCAGCGCGCCCAGATGGGCCACAAGCTTGGAGTGGGGCTGATCGTTGTGGAAGCCGATTTGCCCGGACTCCCATTTGGCGTGCCAGAAGTCGTGATCCATGTCGGCCTCGTCGTGGTGCAGCAATGGGGTGCAGAGGGCCAAATGCGCGACGGGGCGTCAAGCGACAAACCGCCCGCCTTCCGCGCCAGCCCTTGCTAAATGGCCCGCGCCCCTCTATGTGAAGCCTGCGACGTTACCACTATCGGCACTACTGCTCCTTACGGCCCAGTCTTTACGATCTTGATCTGACAGAGCCGAGCTGCCGCACGATGCGGGCAGCATTATTCAAGGAGACAGACGATGGCTAATGGCACCGTCAAATGGTTCAACTCTACCAAAGGCTTCGGCTTTATCGCGCCCGAGAGCGGCGGCAAGGACGTGTTCGTGCACATCTCCGCCGTTGAGCGCGCAGGCCTGACTGGCCTCGCCGATGACCAGAAGGTCACGTATGACGTGGAAGCTGGCCGTGATGGCCGCGAAAGCGCAGTGAACATCGTCCTGGCCTAAACGCCCGGCGAAACGACTTCGAAGGGACGCGGTTTCGCGTCCCTTTTTTGTGCTGGATGAGTGGATCATGGGCATGGTTGAAGGGGTGTCGTCGAAAGCGATGAATGCCCGGACGGCGTGGCCGAAGAGTTGGCCTGCCTTGAGCCCAATTACGATACTCAATCTCGACATTGCCGAAGGACGCCACTTTGACCCCTGAAATTCGTTTTACCCGGTTGTCGGACATCGAACAGGCCGAGATATTGGTACACATGTCTGACCCTCGCGTGGCGGAGCATATGCCGCTTTTGAGGTTTGACTGGGATGCTGCGACCGTGGCGGGGTTTGTTGCCAAGAAGGAAGAGTGTTGGGCGCGCGATGGGCTTGGGCACTGGGCGTTTTTATCCGATGACCGATATGTCGGTTGGGGCGGCTTCCAGAAAGAAGGGGACGAATGGGACTTCGGACTTGTCTTGCGGCCCGACGCCTTTGGCCTTGGGGTCCGCATCGCAAGACAGGCAATCGATCTCGCGATGACCGATGAGCGCATCCCATACGTGACTTTCCTTTTACCACCATCCCGAACAAACCTGCGCGCACTTGAAAGGCTTGGTGCGAGGCAGGTTGGCGAGATTGAATATGATGGAGAAACCTTCCTGAAATTCCGACTTGAGACGGACTGACAGTTTTGTCCCGCACAACCGCCGACGGATAGGCAACGTTTTAGTGTCGGACCGAAACCGGCCAACAGTGCCGCCGGCTCAAGCCGCCCGGATCCGGGGGAGACACCTGAACTGAATAAACGTGCCGCGGCTCGGGTTGAACGGTTGATGGTGTTGGACAATCTCGGGCCATACCTGCCGAACCTAATCGCGACAATCGCGGGCAACCTTTCCGAACTGAAGCCTTTCTCTGGCCTTCAATCGCTGGATGTCCGCCTGCCACCTTTCTTTGCGGCAGCCTATCCCGGGCCGAAATTCGGCATGAAGGGGACGCGCGCACTGACCGGCGTCGAAGGGCGCCCCTTTGGGGCCGGGCTTGTCGGAATCCGTTGACACGACGTTTGCCAGAGTCTTGAAAGACGCCAAGGATGAGGCCGCGCGCCGGGGTATTCCCTATCAGGCGGCAGAGGACTTCCAACTTGGTCACCTAACGATCCTCTTGGCCGCGGCCTTTGGTGGAAATCCCGGTGGCAAGCTGTCTCATGGCTGCATGAAGGCGATCGAGGGGGCGGAGCCGGTCATCTTCAAGGATAGGTGGATGGACTAGCTTTTTTCAGCCGAGGCCGTGAAGGCATCTGTGAAATCCATCTGTGATTGATGCAAAATGGATGACGTCTCGCGATGGAAGACCGAACCCGCTGGAAACAAAAACAAGCTCAAGAGCTGCTTGATTGGCCCTGCTACGGGATGCGCCCGCAGAGATTCAAGTCGATGGCCAAGGCCCGGTATTGGCCGCCTAACTTCGTCCACCTGAGGCCAGGTTGGCCGAGGTTCGTGTGGTTTTCAAAGTCGGGAATTCGCCCTGAACTGGCCGTCCAAGCTGATCCCAAGTCGAACAAAGAAATTCCGCCCTGACGCGTAGAATGACGATGGCAAAGGATCGCAACTGTCATCACAACACTCCGAGACCACACGAAGTGTCCCGTCAGCGGGGTCGACTGCGACACACCGCTTGCATAGGCTTAATCCATCGCCAAGGTCAGAACCGGTGTCGAAATGGTCAGAGTTGCCGTCCTGGGGGTCCACCTCGAAAGTAATCGGTTCGCCCCGGTCACGACCCGTTCCGATTTCGACCTTCGGACCTGGCTCGAGGGCGAGGCGATCCTGACCGACGCCAAAAGCGCAGCGCCGCGGCAGGGCGCAGAGATCCCCGCATTTCTGGAGGAGATTCAACGCCATCTCGACGCCGAGATACTCCCAATACTCGTGGCGGCGGCGGAACCGGGTGGGCCTTTGGATGAGGCTGTCTTTCAAACCATCCAGGATACCGTGCGAGCCAAGTTGACGGATCACGCTCCCATCGACGCGGTCTATGTCGCCAGCCATGGTGCCATGGTCGGGGTCGAAACACTTGATCCTGACGGCGCGCTGTTGCAGACGGTTCGGGACGTCGTTGGGCCAAAGGTTCCGATTGTCGCGACGCTGGACCTGCATGCCAACCTCTCCGACCGGATGGCGGATGCCGCCGATTGTCTTGTCGGCTATCGCACCAACCCGCATGTCGATCAGGCCGATGTCGCCCGGGAGGCCGCGATCATCCTCGCCCGCATGGTGAAGGGTTCGGAGTTTCACATGGCCCATCTTCGCCTGCCACTTACGCCTGCCAGCGTGACTTTGCTGACCCATGAGCCGGGCGCGTATGCCGATCGCGTGGAGGATGCGGCCCGGCTGACAGACCCTCACGGTGCGCTCGTGAATGCGACCGTGCTTGGCGGTTTTGTCTACAGCGACACGCCAGACAACGGGATCGCTGCGATTGTGACAGCGTCCGATCGCATCGTGGCGGAGCGGGAAGCGGCCCGCCTTGCGGGTACGCTCTGGGCCGATCGCCATCGCTTCGTCCGTACGCTGACGTCGATCGCCGATGCCGTTCGCGCTGTCACGGCAGATGATGGATTGCGGTGGATCCTGTCTGATGCGGGCGACAATCCCGGCGGAGGGGGGCGGGGGACGTCAACTGACCTGTTGCGTGCGCTGATCGACGCAAAAGCCGCGCGCGTTCTTTGCGGTCTATTCATCGATCCCGACCTCGCGGAAGACGCCGCTGCGGCCGGTGTCGGCGCGAAGATCACGGCGCGCTTTCTGCGCCGAGGGTTCGATGGCTTTGGCGAGCCCTTCACCGCGCGGGCAGAGGTTCTTGCACTGAGCGATGGTCACGTGGTGGGGCGGCGCGGACTGGTGGCCGGACGCCGTGTGGACCTTGGAACCACCGCGGCCCTCGGGATCCGAGGGTTGACGGTGATTGTGGCGAGCAATCGCAAGCAATGCGCCGATCCCGTCTACTTCGAGCACCTTGGGCTTGATCCCGGCCAGTATCGGGCAGTGGTGGTGAAAAGCCGGGGTCATTTTCGCGCGGGTTTCGATGAATTCTTCGATCAAGATCAAGTGCTGGAAGTTGATACCAAGGGGCTGACAAGTCCGATCCTGAGCAATTTCGAATTCCGTGGATTGCCGCGACCGGTCTATCCCCTGGACACTGACGCGGTCTGGACACCGCCTGATTGGGCAATCCCGCATCTCAAGGCTTTGAACTTGTTGCCATGACGTATCGAATTGCCCTTGCCGGATTGCACATGGAGTGCGCGACCTTTCTACCGCAACTCACCCTCAGGGACGTCTTCGAGGCAGGAACGGTTCGCGGGGCGGATGTCATCCGCAAGTTCCGGGGCTCCAACACGGTCATGGGCGGTTTTCTGGGCGTCATCGATGATGCAGGGGCCGAAGCCATCCCGCTATTGCATTCCGATGGAGGTGCCGCCGGTCTGGCCGATCAAGCCGCCGTCATGTCCTACAGGCAGGAGATCGTCGAACATCTGACGGAACTGGATGGTGGGATCGACGGGCTGCTTTTGCACTTGCACGGCGCGATGGTGACCCAGGATGATCTGGACCCTGATGCAACGACGCTGGAGGCGATCCGATCCGCTGTCGGGCCGGACCTGCCGATCATGATAGCGCTGGATTATCACGCAAATCTCGATCTCGCTTCGATCGCCGGGGCGACTGCCGCGTTCGGGTATCGGTACTCTCCGCATATCGACATGGGCGCCACCGGCGCACGCGCCGCGCGCTGTCTTCTGAAGACGCTGGCAGGGGACATCCGCCCGGCCATGGCGATTGCGCGCCCGGGTCTTATCCTGCCTTCAATTTTCTCGGCAACCAGTCTTGAGCCGTTGAAGGACCTCGTCGACGAGGCCGCGCGGCTATCTGAGGACAGCGACGCGTATCGCGATGTCTCGCTTTTTGCCGGGTTCGCTTATGCCGACGTGCCCAACTGCGGCGCGTCGGTCGTGGCGGTGGTGGACGGGACACCGGCGCAGGCGGCGGCGTTGTCGACCAGACTGTCTGACAAAATCGCGCGCGCGCGTGCGGCCTTGTCTACGCCAGCGCCGGTGTATGATCTAGAGCAGGGCATTCGTCGCGCGCTCGCCGTCTCTCAAAGCTCCGATCGCCCTGTTGTCATTTTGGAACATGCAGACCGGGCCAATGACAGCACCCACGGCCTGCGCGCGTTATTGCCCTTGGCGGATCGTGCGCGCATTGCGGTGCCGTTTCTCTGGGACCCAGCTGCGGTGGCTATGGCAATGGCGGCGGGGGAGGGGGCTGAGGTCTCGCTTGACCTCGGAGGTCATTCCGCGCCGCGCGCCGGAGGTCCCGTTCCCGTTCTGGCCAAGGTGGATGCCGTGCGGCCGGATTTCACCTATCGCGGAACCGGCGAGATGCGGGCGGGGGCCGAAGTACGGCTTGGCGACACCGCGCTTCTGGACGTCGGCGGCCTGAAGATCAGTGTCACCAGCCGGTCCGAGAGTGCGATTGATTTCGATCCGTTCTTTCAGCTCGATCTGGACCCCGTCGATTACGATATCGTTCTCTTGCGCTCCAAAACGCATTTTCGAGCGGCGTGGGAGGGGTTCGCCGCCGAGATCATCATCGTCGACACGCCGGATTACGGGCCGGCTGACATCTCCACGCTCGCCTACCAGCACGCTCGACCGTGAGCCGCGCGCCTATCGGCTGGCATATTCGATCAACGCGTCGATGAACGCCTCGCAGGCCGCAAGCTCATCGCGGGTGATGAATTCGTTGGCCTTATGCGCCCGGTCGATATCACCGGGCCCGCACACGACGGTCGGTATGTTGCCTGTCTTGCTGAAAAGCCCTCCCTCGGTGCCGTAGGCCACTTTGCGATGATCGTTTCGCCCGGCAAGCCGCTTGGCCACGACAACAATGTCCTCTTCGGGGGCGGTTTCCAGACCGGGATAGGCGATCGTGTTTTCAAGACGAAAATCTGCCTCTGAGCTTACGTCCTTCATGCGTGGCAGCAACTCCGTGTCCACGAAGCGTTGTATATGATCTGCCATGGCGTCGACATCTTCGTTCGGCAAGGCACGCAATTCAAACTCAAGGTGGCAGTGTTCGGGCACGATATTCAGCGCCTCGCCGCCCTCGATCAGGCCGATATGGGTGGTCGTGAAAGGCACATCGAATAGGGGGTCGCGGGGTCCACAGGCCTCGATCTCGCGCCCAAACCGGCGCAGTTCGACCACGAATTCCGCCGCGAAATCAACAGCGTTGACGAAATGCGGCGCGCGGGAGGAATGGCCCGGTGTTCCGGTGACAAAGGCGCGAAAGGCACGTTTGGCCTTGTGGCTGGTCACGATGTCCATCGACGTCGGCTCACCGACGATGCAGCCCCGCGGTGGCACCTTCCATTCACCCAAACGCCCGATAAGGCTGCGAACGCCTAGGCAGCCCACCTCCTCGTCGTAGGAAAAGGCAAGATGCAGCGGTATCTTCAGCGGGGCCGCGGCCATTCTGGGCGCTCTGGTAAGGCAGCAGGCCAGAAAGCCTTTCATATCGGCAGAGCCGCGCGCGTAGAGTTTTCCATCGCGTTCCGTCAGCTCGAACGGATCGGACGCCCAGGCCTGTCCGTCCACCGGCACGACGTCGGTGTGGCCCGACAGGATGTATCCGGGCACGTCGTCGGGCCCGAAGCTTGCGATCAGGTTGGCCTTTTCTCCGGTGTCGTTCGGGATGCGTTCCAGTCGTGCGCCAAGTGGTGCCAGCGTGTCCTCGAGGTAATCGAGCAAGACAAGGTTGGAGCGATCGCTGATCGTGTCGAATCCCACCAACTTTCGAAGATGCTCGACGCTGGTTGGCTGATCTGGCGTCGTCATGGCTGGCTTCTCCGGTGTGGTGGCAGGACGAGTGCGGAATGCGCATATGGCCCGATGATCCTTGCGCCGTGCGGTCTGGCGCACATGTCCAAGCGCGCCGGTCTTCCTTTTGCCGCAGGACACACGCGTAACAAACGAAAAAACGCTTCCCAGATCGACAAGTGTGCGACTAACCTTTTCCTTAGCTGGTGAGTGAAGCCCGAAAGATTGGCTCCTTCCAAGCTATAAAAGGTCTTAATGGGGAGTACATTCAATGTGGAAATCGCTGTCTGCCGCGACATTCGCGGTAGGGTTGGTCATGGGCGCTGCAGCCCAGGCGGAGGACATCACCATCGCGGTGGCCTCCGAAGTCACGGCCATGGACCCGCACTACCATAACACCGGCAACAACAACCAAATCGTCGGCCTGATCTACGACCGGATGCTGCATCAGGACAGCAACCAGCAGCTTCAGCCCGGTCTCGCCGTCGAATGGGGGCCGATTGCGGATGACGTCTGGCAGTTCAAGCTGCGCGAAGGGGTGAAATTCCACGATGGCTCCGATCTGACTGCCGAAGACATCGTGTTCAGCTACGAGCGCGTGCCGAACGTGCCCAACAGCCCGTCCTCTTTTGCAACATACACCGCGGGTATTGCGGAGATTACCGTCGTTGATGACTACACCATGCAGATACGGACGAACGGCCCATACCCGCTGCTGCCGATCGATCTGTCGACGATCCAGATCGTCAGCTCGGAGAACCCCGATGCAACGACCGAGGACTACAATGCAGGCACCGCAAGCATCGGCAGTGGTCCCTACAAGTTCGTAAGCTACACGCCGGGCGAAAGCATCGTTCTCGAGGCCAATCAGGACTACTGGGGCGGTGCGCCGCAGTTCGACACCGTTACCTACCGGCCAATCAGCTCGGATGCCGCACGTGTCGCGGCGCTTCTGGCGGGCGACGTTGACGTGATTTCGGGCGTGCCGACATCCGACATCTCGACGTTGGAGGGCAACCCCGACATCGTCCTGAGCCAAGGTGTCTCCAACCGCGTGATCTACCTTCATGTCGACAGCCGCCGGGTCTATTCGCCCTTCGTGACCGACAATGAAGGCAACGAGATCTTCAACCCCCTGCAGGACGTCAACGTGCGCAAAGCCATCTCGATGGCGATTGACCGTGACACCATCGTGGAAGAGGTGATGGAAGGCATTGCGATCCCGGCCGGCCAGGTGCTGCCCGAAGGCTTCTTCGGCGTCTCCGACAACATCGAAGTGTTGGAATACGATCCCGAGGGCGCAAAACAGTTGCTGGCCGAGGCGGGCTACCCCGACGGCTTCAAGCTGACGATCCACGGCCCCAATGACCGCTACATCAACGATGAACAGATCGCGCAGGCCATCGCGCAGATGCTCACCCGCGTTGGCATCGAGACGGCGGTCGAAACCATGCCGCGGTCGGTCTATTTCGGTCGTGCGACGGGGGACGAGAACGGCTCCGAGTTCTCGCTGATGCTCGTTGGCTGGGGATCGGGCACGGGCGAGGCGTCTTCACCGCTCCGCGCGCTTCTGGCGACGCGCAATGACGAGACGGGCCTTGGCCGGACGAACCGGGGCCGCTACTCCAGCGCACCGTTCGATGCGACACTCCAGATGGCGCTCAACACCGTGGATGACGACATGCGCGCCGCGCTGCTCGCCCGCGCCACGGAAATCGCGATGCGCGAAGTTGGCCTGATCCCGACGCATTTCCAGGTCAACACCTGGGGCACGCGCAAGGGTCTGAGCTATACGCCGCGCACGGATGAGTACACCCGCCCCACCAACGTGGTGATCGAGTAAGCTCGCATGGAGCGGACCGGCCGCATGGGCTGGTCCGCTTCTTTCATTCTGCAGCCGTCCGGGAACATCGTTTTCGGGCGGTCAGTGCGTAAGGCGGGTCCCCGGTCATGACGGTCTTCATCATTCGCAGGCTTCTTCAAAGCGTGATCGTCGTCGCGGTGATGACGGTGCTGGTATTTGCCGGGGTCTACGCCATCGGCAACCCGGTCGAGATCCTGATCAGTCAGGACGCGACCGAGGCGGAACGCGCAGCGGCAATCGCGCGGCTTGGTCTCGACAAGAGTTTGCCGCAGCAATACCTCGCCTTCCTCGGCAATCTTCTCAAGGGCGATCTGGGCACCAGCTTCGTCTTCGGCGAGCCTGCGTTGAAGCTTGTGCTGGACCGCTTCCCGGCGACGATGGAGTTGGCAATCTGCGCCATGATCATCGCGATTTTCATCGGTGTCCCCTTGGGCCTTTACGCTGGTCTGCGTCCCGACAGCTGGGGCGGCCGGACCATCATGACCGGGTCCATTTTCGGCTTTTCACTGCCCAATTTCTGGCAAGGGCTGATGCTGATCATGCTGTTTGCCGTGATCTTGCAATGGTTGCCCGCCGGTGGCCGAGGCGAGCGCGGCGAATTTTTGGGCATCGAAAGCAGTTTCTTTTCTTGGGACGGGCTCAGCCATCTGATCCTGCCCGCAATCAATCTTGCGCTTTTCAAGACCAGTCTCGTGATCCGTCTGACCCGCGCTTCTGTGCGTGAGACGATCAATCTGGACTACGTGAAGTTCGCGCGCGCCAAGGGGCTGAAGCCCAGCCGTGTCATCGGTTTGCACGTCTTGAAAAACATCATGATCCCGTTGGTCACGATCATCGGGCTTGAGTTCGGATCGGTCATCGCCTTTGCCGTCGTGACCGAGACAGTGTTTGCGTGGCCCGGCATGGGCAAGCTCATTATCGACAGCATCTTCCAGCTCGATCGTCCGGTGATCGTCGCCTATCTGATCGTGATTGTGTTTCTGTTCATCACGATCAACCTCATCGTCGACATCCTCTACGCCATTCTGGACCCACGCGTCCGGCTTTCGGATCAAAAGGCATGAGCAGCTTGGATCCCGCATCCCAAAGCATCCCGCTTTCCGAGCCGAAGGCCGCAAAGCCCGTGCCGCCCGCCGTCCGGATTGCGAAGGACTTCATCGAAAGTCCGCTCGCGGTACTGGGTCTGGCGATTTTGTCCTTCATCATTCTGGTCGCGGTTTTCGCACCGTTGATCGCGCCGCAGAACCCCTATGACCTGTCCGAGATACGGCTGGAGGATAGCCGGCAGCCCCCTGGCTCCCAGCGGACTACCGATCCGTGGGAGGCCGATCTGGCCCTTGCCATAGATCCCAATGTCGAGGGCCGTACCGAGATCACCTTTGCTGAGGAAGCGCCGGTCGACAGCGCGGTCCTGTCCTGGACGCCGCTTGCGGATGAGGCGACGGTAGCTATCGGGTTAACATTCGATCCACCCCTTGATGGTATCCCGCTTGAGCCGCTCCGGCTCGATGACCTGCCGCGGGGTGCGGAGCTCAATATCGGCGAGAAACACAGCTTTCGCTCTTTCTGGACCGTTGACGCTGCGGAGCTCGAAGACTTCACGCTGACATCCCGCCGCGCTCTGGATCGCCCGTTCGAACTGGAATTGGTCGTCAAGGCGACCGAGGGCGAGGCGCTGATGACCTATTGGCTGGGCACGGATGGCCAGGGCCGCGACATGCTCTCGGCCATCATGTACGGCCTTCGCACCAGTTTGGCGGTTGGCGTGGTCAGCTGCTTCTTCGCGATGTTGATTGGCCTTAGCCTCGGCATGATTGCAGCCTTCTTCGGCGGGCGGATCGAGACCGTCATCATGCGGATCGTCGACCTGCAACTCAGCTTTCCGACCATTCTGGTGGCGCTGATGCTGCTTGCGATCCTCGGATCGGGCGTCGAGAAGGTGATGCTTGCGCTTATTATCGTGCAATGGGCATATTTTGCCCGAACGGCCCGATCCGTGGCGCTGGTCGAGCGCGGCAAGGAATATATGGAAGCCGCACAATGCCTTGCACTTTCCAAAGCGCGGGTCATCTTCCGTCATCTGCTGCCAAACTGCCTGCCACCGATCATCGTGGTCGCAACGGTTCAGGTGGCAAATGCCATTGCGCTGGAAGCAACGCTGTCCTTTCTGGGCATCGGCCTGCCTGTCACCGAGCCGAGCCTTGGCTTGCTGATCTCGAACGGGTTCGAGTTCATGCTGTCGGGGCGGTATTGGATCAGCATGTATCCGGGCATCGCGCTACTTTTGACCATCATCGCAATCAACCTCGTGGGCGACCGGCTGCGCGATGTTCTGAACCCGAGGCTGAACCGATGAGCCTGCTCAGCATCGAAAACCTTCGGACGCATTTCTTCACCAAGGCGGGGGTGGTGAAGTCGGTCGATGGCGTCTCCTTCGACCTTCAGCGCGGCGAAATTCTTGGAATCGTCGGCGAAAGCGGGTCGGGGAAGTCTGTGACCGGCTTTTCCATCATGGGGTTGATCGATCACCCCGGTCGGATCGTTGAAGGCGCGATCCAGTTCGATGGCCGCGACCTTGTCGGGATGCCCGAGCCCCAGATGCGTGACCTGCGCGGGCGGCGGATTGCGATGATCTTCCAGGACCCGATGATGACGCTGAACCCGGTTTTGCGCGTCGACACGCAGATGATCGAGGCGCTTCGGGCACATGGCAAGTGGACGGACGAAGACGCACGGCAGCGCTGCCGCGATGTGCTGGGCCAGGTGGGCATTCCAAGCCCCGACGAGCGCCTCAAGAGCTATCCCCACCAATTCTCCGGCGGTATGCGACAGCGGGTTGCCATCGCCATCGCGCTTTTGCACCAGCCGGACCTGATCATTGCGGACGAGCCGACCACGGCGCTCGACGTGACGATCCAGGCGCAGATCCTCTTTGAGGTGCAGAAGCTCGTGGCCGAGCACAACACGGCAATGATCTGGGTGACGCACGACCTTGCGGTGGTGGCCGGGCTCGCAGATCGGGTTGCGGTGATGTATGCGGGCCGGATCGTCGAGATGGGCACGACCGATCAGGTTGTGAACAGGCCGTTGCATCCATACACCGCCGGGCTCATCGGGTCCGCCCCGTCGCGCAACGCGCGTGGCACCCGTTTGACCCAGATCCGGGGTATGGCGCCGTTGCCGATGAACCTGCCGACTGGTTGCGCTTTTCAGCCAAGATGTGACCGGGCTGGCCCCGCCTGTGCTGCCGTCCCCGACCCGACAACGCCGGACGCGGGACACTTGGTGCGGTGCCACCATCCCTTGCTCGATGATCACGATCGGGGGACCGCCGCATGACATCCGCGATCATGGAACTCGAAGCCGTCTCCAAACGGTTCACCAAGAAACTCGACATCGCCGAAAAGTTCGCGCGCCGTCTGGGTGCCAATGTCCAGGAGCACACCGTGCACGCAGTCGACAAGGTCGACATGTCCATCGCGCCGGGTGAGGTCGTCGGGCTGGTGGGCGAAAGTGGCTGCGGCAAGAGCACGCTCGGCCGCTGTGTCGCGGGTGTTCACCAACCATCAGAGGGCACAATCCGGTACCGCGGGAAGGATGTGACCAAACTCCGTGGCAAGGACTCGCTCGAGAGCCGCCTGAACGTTCAGATGATCTTTCAGGACCCGATGAGCAGTCTCAATCCCCGCCTGAAAGTGTCCCAGATCATCAGCGAAGCGCCGCTGTTTCATGGGCTGATCGACCGCAACGAGGTCGATGAGTACGTGGCGATGACGATGCAACGGGTGGGGCTCGATCCCTCCTACCACCAGCGGTATCCGCACCAGTTCTCCGGCGGGCAACGGCAGCGCATCGGCATTGCGCGAGCCTTGGCGGTAAAGCCGGATTTCATCGTCTGCGACGAGGCCGTGGCGGCGCTGGATGTCTCCATCCAGGCGCAGGTGTTGAACCTTTTCATGGACCTGCGCGAGGATCTGGGTCTCACGTATCTTTTCATAAGCCATGATTTGGGTGTCGTGGAGCATCTGAGCGACCGGGTGGTGATCATGTATCTCGGGCGGATCGTGGAGACGGCCCCGACCGATGATCTGTTCCGGGACCCAAACCATCCCTACACGCAGGCGCTTCTGGCCGAGGCGCCGCGGCTTGAGACGGATCGCAGGATTTATGCGCCGATCAAGGGAGAGATCCCATCCCCCCTGCATCCACCCATGGGGTGCCATTTTCACCCGCGCTGTCCGCACGCAACGGAGCGATGCCGGACGGAGATACCGAAGCTGAAAGAGATCGCGCCGGGCCGGGTCAGCGCCTGTCATCTCAACGACGGCTGATACGCGAGGTCTCAGGCAATATTTCAGTCGGCCCAGCGGCCAAGGCGCACGGCAGTCGCGCCCGGGGTCAGCCGCCTGCTTGGCATGATCAGAACGCAGCCATCATGCGGCGCGCGGATTTCGGTGCCGCCGTCGATGCCGATCAGCTCCCCCTCTTTGAGGGTCTCCAGGCCGGTAAATGGCTGCGCGAATTCGAACTTGTCGGTCTCGACCGTGACAGCGGCCTCGACCTTTACGACCCGTTGCGCGGGCGGGAGGGGAAGCAGGTGCGGCCCGGCCTCAGCTTCGTCGATCATGTCGTGGATCAGCAGCCAGCGATACACGCTGTCAATGGCGATCGGAGCGGCGGCGGCTTCCCAGTGTTGGCCGCACTCGATCAGAACGGCCGTCTTGTCGCTGCCGGGTTCGCCGAACCCGCCATAGTCGCGCAGACGGCGCCCGGCGGCATGGCCCGTATCGGCGACGATGATCTCAGGTGTGCCAAGCCGCTTTGACAACGCCACGCTTCTCTCCAGTGGCCCGGCGACAATGACGGGGTCGGTCTTGTGCTGCATGGAATGCACGTCGAACAGGAGATCAACGGTGTCGATCAGCGGGCGCATCTGCCGCGCACGCTCAAGCTCGCTCGACTTGCGGTCGCCTTCGAGTGTTTCGATATCCCAGACCCGGTTCATGTCTTCGTCGACGAACCGACTGGCCATCGGATCGCCGGGATCAAAGGCCTGATACGCCGCGACATTCGAAAAACCCAGTGTCAGCTTGCCTCTCTTTGGTTGGATGCCCGCCTCGAAAAGCCGCTCAAGCGCGATGACGCCACATACTTCGTTGCCGTGGACAAGAGCATTGATCAGGACGTGCGGCCCGGCAGCGCCGCTGTCGAAGCTCGTGTAGTAGTCGACGCCGGTATTTCCCTCGCGGTAACGCGCAATATCTGGGAACGGAAGCTCGATCGGGTATTTGTTCGGGTCGGTCGCGCTCACGATGCAGCCTGTTTGACAATCGGCGGCTCAACACCGTCGGGCAGGGGGCAGACATAGGGCGATTTTGCGAGATAGGCGTCGTGCTGTTCGCGGGCCTTCGCGCGAAGTGCGGGGTCCTCGATCAGGCGCTTCGCGGTCGCTGCCATGACCTTCGCCGCATATACCATTCCCTTATGCGCCGCGGGAGCCTTGCCTTGCGCAACGGTCTGCCAGGTGTGAAACGGGGTACCCACCGCACAGGTCGCGACCCGGGCCTGCACCGTGGGGACGGCCCAGCTGACATCGCCCACATCGGTTGATCCTTCGCCCCCGTCGCCTTTCAGATCCAGCGGGGCCACAAAATCGCACAGCGCCAGATCCTCGTCAGGCGGCGGCATGCCACTGCGTCGGAAGGAAACAGCGATATCGTCTTTAGTAAGTGTTTTCTGAATTTCCTTGGCAAAGACCTGATCATCGGCGTCGAAGTCGACCGGGCCCAGCCTTTCGAGTTCGGTTTGCATCGCCTCTTCCAAGGGGCGGTTGCCGATCAGGTTGGAGACGCCGGTGAAGACATTCGCCTCGACCCGTGTCTCGGTCATCAGCGCCGCACCCTCCGCGATCTTCTTGACCCGCTCGATAAGGGATCGCAGGGTTTGAAGGTCGCTGGCGCGCACCAGTTGGCGAACGGTGGCCTTGTGCTGCACGACATTGGGGGCTACGCCACCGGCGTCGAGATAGGCGTAATGGATGCGTGCATCATCGGGCATGTGTTCGCGCATGTAGTTGACCCCGACATTCATCAGTTCCACCGCGTCAAGCGCGCTTCGGCCAAGCTCGGGCGCCCCGGCGGCATGGGCGGCCTTGCCGAAGAACGTGAAATCAATGCGGGTATTCGCCAGCGAGTTGGCCTTGTTGACGGCGGTGAATGTGGCCGGGTGCCAGGAGATCGCGGCATCGACATCGTCGAAAAGGCCCTCGCGCACCATGAAGGCTTTTGCGGCTCCGCCTTCTTCGGCGGGACAGCCGTAGTACCGGACGCGCGCCTTGATGCTGTTCTCTTCCAGCCAGTCTTTCACCGCGGTTGCCGCAAGAAGGGCGGCGGCGCCGAGCAGGTTGTGCCCGCAGCCATGGCCGTTGCCGCCGGTTTCGAGCGGGCGCGGTTCGGCCACGCCGGGCTCCTGGCTGAGATAGGGCAGGGCGTCGAACTCGCCGAGGATCGCGATGACGGGCCCCTCGTCACCCGCTTCGCCGAGAATGGCGGTCGGAATACCCGCGGCGTTTTCGGTGATCTTGAAGCCTTTCTCGGCGAGGACCGCCTTGTGTTCGGCCACGGACCTGTACTCGTTGTAGAGCGTTTCGGGCATGTCGAAAACGCGATCCGACAGCCCGATCAAATCCGACTTGTGACGATCAACGTTCTCCCAGATCACATCTGAATTCTGCATCTTTGACCTCCCCTTTGAACCCGTTGGAAAGGTTCCCATGCTGAATTGCACTTGGCAAGCGAGCAACGGCCTTCGACCTGCTGGAACGGCCATTTCAATGCGATCGGACCGCCGGACGTGCGCGGCGCGCAGCCAAGTCGCTCTCCGTCGTCTTTGGCCAGCCTAAGTCTAAGACGCCTTTGGGCAATCGCCTTCGCCGATATCCCAGAACAGACCAGCCATCAGCCCAAGCGCGTCGCGGCACACGGGCTTCAGGACATGTTCGTTCGGAGCGTGTTGAGAACAGCCTCGATATGAGTGCGGGACCCAAACTGTCGGCAGGCCAAGGATATCCGAGAACACCTCGTTCGGCAGGGAGCCCGCAAGGTTTGGAAGGATATGAGGTGTCCGGCCACAGGTGGTTTCGAGCGACCGCGATACGAACTGGACCCAAGGGTGGTACGGGCTCAATCGTGTCGCGTTGAAGAAACCGCGATCGTGCGGGATGATCTTAACGTTCTCGAACCCATGCGCATCGAGATGCCGACGCAGCGCCGGCAGGATATCCTTCTGATCGGTTCCCACGACGAAGCGAAGCTGGCAGGACGCCCTCGCATGAGACGAGATTGCGTTCACGGGCGCCTCGGGTACGCCGCTCTTCATGGCGAGGATCGCGAAACTGTTCCAGCCGTAGACCCGTTCGGCAGGGGTCAGGCTTTCTTCACCCCAGTCCTCGTCTATCGACGGTCCGTCGCTGCCCGCTATGGGAAGCCCTTTCAGCGCGCGTCGCACATCGTCGGTCAGGCTGTCAGGTCGCCATTCCGGGATGCGGATTTGCCCGCGGGCATCCGTGATCGTCGCCAGTGCCTGAGCGAGGATCATTGCCGGATCGGCCAGCAATCCGCCCCAGTTTCCCGAATGGTGCGCGCCGTCTCGCAGGTCCACCGACAGGTCGAAGGACACGCCCCCCCTCGATCCCATGAACACCGTCGGCGTGTCGGGTTGCAGGCGGGGTCCGTCGGAGGCAATCAGCACATCTGCGCGGAGGGCGTCTTTGTGCATCCGAAAGAAGTCCGCCAGTCCGGGGGATCCCATCTCTTCGCCTGTTTCAATGACGATCTTGCAGTTGAAGCCAAGCTTGCCGCGCACCTGCAGGACAGCCTCGAGCGCGGCCAGATTGATCAGGTGCTGACCCTTGTTGTCCGCGGTGCCACGGCCATAGAGCCGGTCGCCCTCTTCAACCAGACGAAACGGGTGAAGGCCGTCGCGCCACTGCTCGGTCTGAGCGCGGATGACGTCGCCATGCCCATATGTCAGAACGGTCGGCAGGTCTTCACCTTCAACACGCTGCGCCAGCAGGATGGGACCCGCCCCGGCAATCGGGTTCGCGTGGACCTCATATGCGAAGCCCAAAGCTGTCAGCCGCTTGGCCATTGCCTCATCGAGATATCGTACAAGCTCGCTAGCCCCGGCCGGATCCTGGCTTTCGGTCTCAAAGGCGACGAGGTCGCCCAAATCGCGCCGAAAGTTCCCCTGATCGAAGTAGGATGTAACCCTGTTGATGGCTGAAGCCCGCGTCACAATTTACCTCTCTGGGAAAGCTGGAAGGTGTGTCTGCTCTGAAGTCCATCATCACGACCAGATCGCCGCCGGACAAGCGTCTTATGGCCATTCTTTCCCGCCAGTGCGACACGGTCCAAGGTCGGGCCCCTTCGATTGCAGCAACATCCGGTAGACGTTTCACCAGAGACGCTTGCACGTATGGAAAGGTGGCGACGCCGGTCCCAGACGCCATGTGCCAGAGTATGCAAAGGGGCTTTAATTCTAAGTGGGATGGCTGCACTCTCGAAAAACCGGATGACCCTATCGAAAGAGATCGAAGCATGGACGTTGCATTCAGCCTTGGCACGTCGCGCCTCTCGGTGACGATCCACTCTGTTATCGTCGCCGGTTGGACGGGGCGCAACAACGACGCCGTGCAGCACCATATCGACGAATTGGCAGCTTTGGGCATCGCGCCGCCAAGTCAGGTTCCCCTCCATTACCGGGTTTCCAATGAGCTGTTGACCCAGTCCGATACCATCGAAGTTTTGGGGGAAGGCTCGTCGGGCGAGGTCGAGCCCTTGCTGGTTCAGGCCGATGGCAAGCTGTATTTTGGCCTCGCGTCCGATCACACGGACCGCGATCTGGAACGACATTCCGTTGCGGCCTCCAAGCAGGCCTGTGCCAAACCCATCGCCGATACGCTGTGGGACTTCGATGAGATCAAGGATCACCTCGATGACATGACACTGAAGTGCTGGATCGAAGAGGGCGGCCGCGAGGTTCTGTATCAGGATGGCACTCTGGCCAGCATCCGCCCGCTGACAGAGCTTTATGACGGGGCCGAAATGGTCGACGGGTCGGCCATGCTATGCGGCACGTTGCCGGCCATTGGCGGCGTCCGTCCTGCGCAGAAATACCGCATGGAGGTCGGTGACCCCACCAGCGGCAAAACGATTGCGATGACTTACGATGTCAGGACGCTGCCGATCATCGCCTAGCGCTGAAATGGGTGCTTCGGGAACCACGCGTCGTCCGAGGCTGTATTTGATCTCGAGTCGTCTGGGCCCCGAGACCTACTGCAACGCGTTTGGCAGGAAGAGCGCAATGCCGGGGAACGCGATCAGCAGGAAGGCCATGGCCAACATGGTCAGGCAATAGGGCAGCGCGCCCAGCATCACCTCGTTCAGGCTCCCCGATTTGCGCGCCCCTTGCACGACATAAAGGTTCAGACCCACAGGCGGAGTAATCAGGGCCATTTCGATCAGTACGATCATCAAGATGCCGAACCAGATCACGTCGTAGCCCTGCACCAGCACCATCGGAACGATGATCGGGATCGTGACCACCATCAGCGACAGCGTCTCGATGAAGAACCCAAGCACGATGTAGAGCACGACCACCACGAGGATGAAGCCCAGCGGCGACAGGCCGAGGCCTTCCATGAAGGCCGTCAATTCCCGACCCAGCCCCGCAGAGGCCAGCGTGAAGTTCAGGAAGGACGCGCCGATCACGATCAGCATGATCATCGACGTGATCTTGACCGTGCCCGTCAGGCTCTGATTGAGCATATCCCATGACACCCCGCCAAAGGCGAGCGCGATCAAAAACGCCCCGGCGACGCCTACGGCGGCAGCCTCGGTCGGAGTGGCCCAGCCCCGATAGATTGACCCGACGATGAGGCCGAACAGGATCAGGATCGGGATGAGGTCGATCAGCGCCCGCATCATCTGGGCGAACGGGAACGTCCTGCGCACGCCGCCCAGGTTCGGTCGAACAAGGCAGATGATCGCGGTCACCACCATGAACGCGAGCGCTAGCGCGATGCCGGGCACGAGGCCCGCGAGAAACAGCTGCGGGATCGAGGACTGGGTCAGGAAGCCGTAGACGATCAGGTTGATCGAGGGCGGGATCATGATGCCAAGCGTGCCCCCCGCGGCAATCGCACCTGAAAACAGCTTGGGATCGTAGCCCAGCCGTTCCGCCTGAGGCATGGCGACCGTGGCGACCGTTGCCGCCGTTGCCACCGATGACCCGGAGGTCGCGGAGAACATGGTGGCTGTGGCGATATTTGCGTGGACCAGCCCGCCGGGCAGCCACGACACCCAGCGGTCCAGCGCGGCGTAGGTGCGTGTGGCCACGCCGCTGCGCACCAAGATTTCGCCCAGCAGGACGAAGAACGGGATCGCGATCAGCGTCGCGGAGTTCGACGAGGACCAGACCATATTCCCCAGTCCGCGTGTGAGCGGGAAGCTGGAAAAGAACGTATCAATCCCGAAGCCCAGCAGAAACAGCACGATGCCGACCGGGATGGACAAGGCCAGCAGGCCCAGGAGCCCGACTGAAACATAGCCGATCACTGCAATGTCTCCTGCTCGGCAAAGGCACCGATAATGGCTTCGGTCTCTTCATGGCGGCGCTTTAGCAGAAGGCTTAGCGCTGCGAGGGTCGTGAGGGTCGACATGATCGCAAACCAGACCCAGCCGGCGAACCACGGCAGCTGTACCCACGCCAGCGGGGTCTCGAGCGGGGTATTGGCCCGCGATCCGTTGGCGAGGGACCGCTCCAGCACCGGCCACGCCTTGATGGCGATGGTGATGATGACCCCGGACATGACGATCATCGAGAAGACGTCGAACAGGGCGCGCGGGAAGCTCTGAAATCTGGACCGCAGCAGATCGATCCGCACATGGCCCAGTTCCAGCAGGGTATAGGACATGCCCCAAGAGGTCGCGAGCGCCATGGCATAGCCCGCGATCTCTTCGGTGCCACCAAGGGACGTACCGATCTGGCGCATGATGATATCGGTCAGCACGAAGGCCGCGCAAAGCAGCAGGCCGAAGCCGATGATCAGCGCCACCCCTCTGTTGAGTGCCCGCAGGCTTGCTATCATCTTGAGTTCCATTGGTGGTACGCCCCTTGGTGCGGTCAGGTCAGTTGATCGTGACACCGACGACCTTGCCGACGCTCTCATTCCAGCGCTGCGCCCAGTCACCGCCTGCGCGCTCGGCCCATTCGGGCAGCACTTCGGTGGTCAGGATCTCGCGGGCACGCTCGAAATCCGCATCGCTGACGTCGACAAGGGTCATCGAACGCGCATCGCCGGAAGGGCAATTGCCGTTGCCGGTCAGGCAGGCGATGTCGTTGACCAGTGCATCCTGTGCGCTTGCCCAGGCGCGGTCCTCAAAGCCGGTCTTGATCTCGCTGGTGATCAGAGCCTGCGTGTCGGCGCTCAGCCCGCTCCACTTGTCCATATTGATAGCGGTGACAACTGAATCCCACCCGCCCAATGGAATGGGCAGCAAATGCGTGGAGACTTCCCACCAGCCCGCGCTGTAGCCCGAACCGGCCCCGGTCACGGCGCAATCGACGACCCCATTTTGCAAGGCGCCCGGCACTTCGGCAAAGGACACATTGATCCCCTCTGCGCCCAAGGCTTCGAGCAGTTTCGCCGTCATGCGGCCGGAGGCGCGGACCTTGAGGCCCTCAAGGTCGGCTAGGCCCTTGATCTCGTGGTTGCAAAAGACGACCTGTGGCGGGTAGGGGGCAATGGCCAGAACATGGGCGTTGAAGCGGTCCCGATAGATGTCGGCCACCATCGGCCGGGCGGCATCCACCATGGCGCGGGCCTCATCTGCCGACAAGGCCACCAGCGGCACGTCCAAGCCTTCAAGCTCCGGCGCATCGGCGACCGCGTAATCTGCAACGGTCATGGCCACATCGTAAACGCCCTGTCCAAGAAGCGGATAGATATCTCCCAGCCCGAGGCTCATCTGGTTGTGGGTGGTCAGCTCGACGGTGATGTCGCCGCCAGAGGCCTCCGGCAGGGTCGTGCTCCAGAACGGCGCCTCATATTCATTGTGCAGCGGCAAGCTGGACCAGCTGCCCACAACCGCCAGGTTTTCCGCCACGGCGGGCGCGGCAAGTGCTGTGCTTGCGACGAGAATGGCAAATGTCTTTTTCATTGAGTGGATCTCCTTGTTGGTCGTTTCAGGTGTCGGTGAGAATTGTTGTTTCAGCGTCTTCCGCCACGTCACTGATCAGCATGTGTCCGGGCGAATGGGTGATGCAGATCGGCAGCGCTGCATCCAGAAGAACATTCTGGGGGGTGACCCCGCAGGCCCAATAGACGGGAACGTCACCGGGATTGAGCGCGACCGCATCGCCCCAATCGGGGCTCGCCAGATCAGAAATGCCGATTTGGGCGGGATCGCCCGACGCAATCGGGGCGCCGTGGGCTTGCGGAAAGCGGCGGCTGATGTCGCGGGCCTGTTCCACTTGCGCCTCGGGGATCGGGCGCATGGTCACGACCATCTTGCCACCAAAGCGTCCGGCCGGAACCAGGTCGATATCGGTGCGAAACATCGGCACGTTCAAGCCCTTTTCGATATGGCGCACCGGGATGCCGTTGCGCAGCAGAGCATTCTCGAAGGTGAAGGAGCAGCCAAGCGCCACGGTCACGAGGTCGTCGGTCCACACGTCGGTGATATCGGTGACCTCATCGCTCAACGTGCCCTCGCGGAAGACCCGATATTTCGGCACGTCCGTGCGGATATCGATATCGCGTCCCAGCGTCGGCAGCATTGGATCGCCAGTATCGCCGACCCCCACGATCGGGCAGGGCTTGGGGTTGCGCTGGCAGAAGCGCAGGAAATCCAGCGCATCCGCCTCGGGCAAGATCGCCAGATTGCATTGCAGCTTTCCCGCAGCCAGCCCCGCCGTATGTCCAGCGTAGAAGCCGTTGCGAATGGACGCGCGGATCGCCGCTGCCGGAGTGTCCAACAGATCAGAATGTGACGTCGCTGCAGGTGTCATTTGGCCCCCCAAATCCCGCAGGAAGCTTCGCATGCAACGGCGCTATCAACCAAATTATCAATTTATATCGTTGGTGATAGAATTTTTGAATTCACATTGGATGCGTCTTGGTCCAGGCCTCCGCCACGTCGCGGGCAATCTCTGCGCTGTTTTCAACCAGAAAGCTGCGCGGCTCAGAGATGTAGGAGGCCGTGAACGACAGCGGACGAGGCTGAAATCCTGCGTCAAATTCCACAATTTGACCCGCCTTGAGGAAGTCATTGGCAATCGCGCGGGGGTAAGGCCCAACCGCGATCCCCGCTGCGATCATCTTCAGGCTGGCCGACAGGGAGGCAGAGGAATAAAGCCGCAGCTTGGGCCCGATCCTGCGCGACAGCTCCGACATCAGCTCCCGGTAAGGCCGGGTCTTGCTCGAATAGGAAATAACCGGGATGCGGCTCAGATCCGTCTCGGTATTCGTGGCCGACCGATACCAGTGCAAATCGAAATGCGGCAAAGCGACGTTTTCGACCGTGAATTCCGAGACGGGGCCCATCAGCAGTGCCAGATCAAGCTTTCGCTCCAGCAGTTCCGTGCGCAGGTTTAGCGAGATATCGACCGTCAGATCGACACTGACCCGTGGATATTGTTCGCTAAATGCTGTAAGAAAGTCCGGCAGCCACGCTTGCGCGATCGTCTCCGAGGCCCCGACGCGAAAAAGCCCCTCCGCCTCGGAAGGGTTTGCGACGCGCTGCTGTATCTCCTCTTTCACGAACAGAATTTGCTCGGCATAGGACAGCAGAAGCGTGCCGTGCTTGGTCAGGACAAGCTCGCCCGGACCACGCTCGAACAGGGACACGCGCAACTCCTGTTCAAGGTTGGCGATACGGGTCGAGACGGCCGGCTGAGATAGATTGAGCCGGTCCGCTGCTTTGCGAAAGCCGCCAAGGCGGGCGACCCACAGGAATGTCTTGATCTGGTCAAATGTCATGACCCAATCCATATTCTGGATCGGCTTGGATACAAATCCATAAATCTCGCCGCAATCCCGAACCCATCAAAACCCGACCTCAAAGAGCCGCGTCGGACGTGATGCCAAACGTCACTCCGGCGATGCGCAGAAAGCAGATAGGTCTGCGGGCGCATTCACCGTCGGAACCGCCCGGCTTGGCCGGCACATAGCAATCAATGCATCAAGGAATGATCGCTGATATTCGAACTATTGCGTAGAAACACGCGCCCAGAGAGCCAGAGCAGGCTGCGAAGCCCGTGCCTCAGCCGACGTGGAACAGCGTGTTGAACAGCTTGGGGTCCAGGCTGTCGGACGCGAAGGTCTCGCCCTCGGTCAGAACCGACACGGCGTCGTGGCTGTGCAGGCTCTCCTGATGCGAGGCCACGACCCGGAAGTCCTTGATCCGCTCATCAGCCAGCAGCACGGCGCAGAAGCTGCGGGCGGCGTCCTCGACGAAAATCGGGTTGGCGGCGTTGAGCTCGGCGAAGGCCTGTTCGTCCTCGCGCTTGACCATGACTTGCGTCTCGGTCGGCACGGCGTCGCGGCACATTTCGATCAGGTCCTCGAACCAAAGGCAGTCTGCGTCGCAATCGACCTCGACCGACACGCGGGCGACCGAGCGCTGCGAATGCGGCGTCGCAAGCTGGCCGCGGAACTGGCGGGCATGCTCTGACAGCTCCAGCGAGCAGGGGCAGGTGGAGGAATAGACGTAGTCGAGATGCAGGATCTTCTTGCGCTCACCTGCGGTGTCCACGACCTCCAGCGCGATATCGTAATACTGGTAGCCCTCCAGCCCGGAGCGCAGGGACTGAACCTTCATCGGGAATGAGAAGCGCATCTGGATGCGGGCATCAAAGCTTTCCAGGTCGGTCTTGTAGGCGTCGAGCGTCTTCTCGATCACCTCGAAGCTGAAGGTCTCGTCGGCCTGTTTGTAGAAGCTGCGCATGATGCGCGACATGTTGATGCCCTTCTTCTCGGCCTCAAGGCTGACCGTGCCGGTGACGCTGGTCTCCAGCGTCAGATCGCCGTTGTCGCGGGTGTGGAAGCGGATCGGCAGCCGGAAGTTCGATATCCCCACATGCTGGATTTGCTGCTTCGCGCCGCGGATCAGCGAGGACGGCCCGTTCTGCAGGTCCGGCATCGTCGCCTTGTAGGCGTCGTCCACGGCGAAATCTTCCGGATAGGCGCGGGCCAGTGCGGGGTAGTTCGCCACCTCCTGTCCCGGGATCAGGCGCGAGACCAGCGGGTCGAGATCTGCCACCTCGATATCCGTGACGGAGCCCGCCCACTGGCGCAAAAGCGCCAGGGCGCGCTCGGCATCCGCGCGCGTCGGTTCGCGTTCAAGATCGGGAGTGTGCAGGTTCATGGGAGCGTCCCCCTTCAAGGGCATCTCTGACTGTCTGAGAGCCATATATGGGGCGGGGCCGCGCTGTTTCAAAGAAAAACCTGTCTCGCTGGCATTACACTGCCGTGAGCGCGTGCGTGATATCGCGCAGCAGATCGTCGGTATCCTCAAGCCCCACCGAAAGCCGGATCAACCCCGTGGTGATGCCAAGGGCGGCGCGCTGATCCTCGGTCAGACGCTGGTGCGTCGTGGTCGTGGGGTGGGTCGCGATGCTTTTGGCGTCGCCCAGATTGTTGGAAATGGTGACGATCTCCAGCGCATTGAGGAAGCGGAACGCGGCCTCTTGCCCGCCTTTGATATCAAGCGCGATAACGGTGCCGCCTTTGTCCATTTGTGATTTGGCCACAGTGGCTTGCGGGTGAGAGTTCAAGTGTGGATAAAGCGTGCGGGTGAGCTTGTCGTGCCCGTCAAGCGCTTCGGCGATCTTCAGCGCGCTGTCGGCCTGCGCATTCACCCGCAGGTGCATCGTCTCCAGCCCCTTCAAGAGCACCCAGGCGTTAAACGGCGAGAGCGCGCCGCCGGTGTGCTTCAGATACGGCTCGGCGGTCTTGCGGATGAACTCGCGTGTGCTGCAGATCACCCCGCCCAGAACCCGGCCCTGACCGTCGATGTGCTTGGTGGCGGAGTAGATGATGACATCCGCGCCTTGATCCACCGCCCGCGAAAAAACCGGCGTGGCGAAGACGTTGTCGACCACGACCAGCGCGCCCTTGGCGTGCGCGATCTCGGACACGGCGGTCAGATCGATGACTTCCAGCGTGGGGTTCGAAATGGTTTCGAGAAACACCGCTTTCGTGTCATCGCGCACCGCGGCGCGCCAGGCATCCAGATCGGTGCCCTCGACAAAGGTCACCTCGACCCCGTAGCGGGTCAGGATGTTTTCGAGAATATAAAGACAAGAGCCGAACAGCGCCTTGGCCGACACGACATGGTCGCCCGCCTGCAGCATTGAGGTCAGCGCGGCTGATACGGCGGCCATGCCGGAGGCTGTGGCAAAGGCGTCTTCGGTGCCTTCCAGCGTTGCGATCCGCTCTTCGAACATTGCCACGGTGGGGTTGCCGTAGCGGCCGTAGATGTACTCGTCCGGGCCGCTTTCGATGAAGCGGGCTTCGGCCTGCTCGGGCGTGTCGTATTTGAACCCTTGGGTCAGGAACATCGCCTCCGACAGCTCGCCATATTGCGAGCGGCGCGTGCCGGCGTGGACGGATTGGGTGCGGGGGGACCAGTCTTTGCTCATGTGTTGTCCTTGGTTGGGCATCGCCCAAAATAAAAGCCTCCACCGGGAAAAGGGGGAGGCTCATACGATCTTCCATCCTCTTTAGCGGCATATTTAACGTGGCCCGCAATCCGGTAACAAATCGCCACGGATTTCGGGATACGCCTGTGTGGCCTTTAGGTCAAGGCCCGGTCCGTGCGCGTCGCGTTCACGTTTTGATAACTGGTTTCGGATGGTCGGCTATGGTTAATCTCGCGCCATGAGCACCACCACCGCGATCCGCCCCGCCACGCCCAAGGATTTCAAGGCCATCGCCGATCTGCATGTGCGCAGCTGGCGCAAGGCCTATGATGGCGAGTTTCCGGGGCAGGGGCTTCCGCGGGAGGTCACCGAGGCGCTTCATGCCAGCTGGACCGCCCACGAGGCCAAGGACAGCGACGTGGTTCTCGTGGTCGAGAAGGACCGCACCGTTGTGGGCTTCGCGGCGGTCTGGTGCGCGCCGGAGCCATATCTGGACAATCTGCACATCATCGCCGAGGCAAGCGGTGCAGGCGCGGGCCGCGCGTTGGTGTCACGCCTCGTGGCGGAGCTGGTGGCCCGCGGCTTCAACTCGCTCTCGCTTACGGTCTTTGAGAGCAACCACGCCGCGCGGTCCTTCTACGCAAAGCTCGGCGGCGTGGAGGGTGCGCCGTTCACGGTCGGCATATTCGGCGATCAGGTGCGGTGCTTCACGGTGAAGTGGGACGACCTGAGTGCGCTGGCCTGAGCACTTGGGTGCCTTGACAGTTTGCCCCCCACGCCCCAACCCTAACCCCTATGTTTGACGTCCGCCCCGTGGCCTATGTGATCGGCCTTTTGACCGCCTGCTTCGGGGCCGCGATGGTGCTGCCGATGGCCTATGATCTATGGGCGGGCAATGGGCATTGGGCGGCCTTTGCCGAAAGCGCGGTGATCACGGCGGCAACCGGCGGGCTGATCGCCATGGCCTCGGCCAATGGGGTGGGGGATCGGCTGACGATCCAGCAGACCTTCCTGCTGACCACCGGCGTCTGGGTTGCCCTGCCGGTCTTCGGGGCCTTGCCCTTCTACCTCGGCGCGACCGAGGCGGCCTATGTGGACGCATTTTTCGAGGCCATGTCCGGCCTGACCACCACCGGCTCCACCGTGTTTACCGGCATTGAGGACATGCCGCAGGGGCTGAAGCTGTGGCGCGGGTTGATGCAATGGTTCGGCGGCATCGGGATCATTGTTGTGGCCATGGTGTTCCTGCCGGAGTTGAAGATCGGCGGCATGCAGATCTTCCGCTCCGAAGGGTTCGACACGATGGGCAAGATCCTGCCGCGCGCGGGCGAGATCGCCCGCTCGATCGCCAATATCTACCTTGGCCTGACGGCGGCCTGCGCGCTGGCCTATTACGCGGGCGGCATGGGGCGGGCGGATAGCGTGGTGCATGCCATGACGACGATTGCGACGGGCGGTTTCGCCAACTCCGACGCCTCGTTCTCGGCCTTCCCCCCTGCGGTGGAATACACCGCCTGCCTGTTCATGATCCTCGCGGCGCTGCCCTTCGTGCGCTACGTTCAAGTGGTCGCGGGTACGGCGCGGCCGCTTCTGAAAGACACTCAAATCCATGCTTTCCTTCTGACCGCGCTGGCGTTGGTGGCGGTGCTGACCGCGTGGCAGTTATTGGAGGTCACCGACGCGTTCGAGCCCGCCTTGCGCAAGTCGCTGTTTAACGTGGTCTCGATCCTGACCGGCACCGGTTATGCCAGCGCCGACTACACCTTGTGGGGGGCGTTCGCGGTGTCGGTCTTCTTCTTCATGGGGTTGATCGGGGGCTGCGCGGGCTCGACCGCCTGTTCGATCAAGGTCTTCCGCTACCAGCTGCTGTTCGCCTCGATCAAGGCGCAGATCCGCCGCATCCACGCGCCCCACGGCCTGTTCCAGCCGCGCTATCAGGGCAAGCCGGTGGGTGAGGACGTGCTGTCGTCGGTCATGTCGTTCTTTGTGCTCTTCACCGTGACGCTGGGCCTGCTGGCGGTGGCGTTGGGGATGACGGGGCTCGACTTCATCACCTCGCTGTCGGGCGCCGCGACCGCCTTGGGCAATATCGGTCCGGGGCTGGGCGCGCAGATTGGGCCTTCGGGCAATTTTGGCGGGCTCAACGACACCGCCAAGTGGCTGCTGGCCGCGGGCATGCTGATCGGACGGCTGGAGCTGCTGGCCGTCTACGCCATCTTTACTGTGCGCTTCTGGAGAGCCTGAGATGACCGAGCGAGCCCTTGGTGCGCAGCTGTCGCACATGCTGAAATCCCGCGGCGTGCAGACGATCTTCGGTATCCCCGGCGTGCATAATCAGGAGCTTTACCGCGGGATCGAGGAGGCCGGGATCACCCACATCCTCGCCCGCAACGAGCAAGGCGCGGGCTTCATGGCCGATGGCTATGCGCGGGCAACAGGACGACCGGGGGTGGCCTATGTGATCACGGGCCCGGGCCTGTGCAACATATTGAACCCGGTGGGGCAGGCGTATTCGGATTCGGTGCCACTGCTGGTGATTGCGTCCTGTCTGGACGACACGGCCGGGCGGCGGGGGCAGTTGCACCAGATGCTTGATCAGCAAGGCGCGGGGGGGACCGTCGCCGAGTGGTCCGAGACCGCGCGCACGGCCGAGGCCGCCTACCAGCTGATCGACCGGGCGTTTGTGGAGTTTCAGACCTCGCGGCCCCGGCCAAAGGTTTTGAACGTGCCGATCTCGGTCCTGCAAGGCGCGGCGACACCCGCGCCTTCCGGGGATGTGAGGATCTCGTTTGATGCGCCGAGCCGCGCGCAGCTTGAGCGGATCGCGGCGATGCTGTCGGATGCGAAGTTGCCGGTGGTGATCCTCGGCGGCGGTGCCCGGCGCGCCGGGCCGCTGGGCGCGCAGGTTGCTGCTGCCTGCGGGGCCGCGACATTCACCACGAGTGCGGGGCGCGGGCTGGTCGCGGACGACGTGCCGCTTCATTTCGGCGGGCTGACGCGGCCCGGATCGGCAGAGGTTCTGGCCCGTGCCGACGTCGTGCTCGCCATCGGCACGGAGCTGTCGGAATGCGATCTGTGGCGCGACACGCTCGGCCACCGCTGCCCGCTGATCCGCGTCGATCTGGACCCGGAGGTGCTGGCAGACCGCCATCGCCCCACCGATCCGGTGCTGGCCGATGCGACCGTCTTTTGCGAGGCGTTGCTGGACATCCTGCCCGCAAGCGTCAGCGACTGGGACGCGGCAGAGATCGTGGCGACCCGCGCCAAGTGGCGCGCGGAAAGCGATGCGGAGCGGCCCGGTATCCTGCCTGTCGTTGAGGCGCTGCGCGCGGCGCTGCCGGATGACGCGATGATCTACTCGGATATGACGCAGTTCGCCTATGTCGCGCTTGATACGTATCAGATGACCCGGCTCGGCCATTGGCACCACCCGTCTGGTTTCGGCACGCTGGGCTACGCGCTTCCCGCAGCGATCGGCGGCAAGGTGGGGCGGCCCGATTTGCCGGTCGTCTCGATCAACGGGGACAGCGGATTTCAGTACAATATCCAAGAGCTCGCAACCGCAGTGGAGCTGGGCCTGCCGCTGCCGATCATCGTATGGGACAATGGCAAGCTGAAAGAGATCGAGGACAGCATGGTCGCAGCCCAGATCGCCCCCAACGCGGTGATCGCGCGCAACCCGGACTTCTGCGCGCTCGCACGGGCCTACGGCGCGCGGGCGGCGCGGCCCGAAAGTCTTGCGGCCTTCCAAGATGCCGTGCGGGACGCGTTGGCCGCCGATACGCCGACGCTAATCCATATGACGCCGGAGGCTGTAAAATAAGCCAAGGCCGGACGAGCATGGCGCTATGGCCACTGCATCGCTCGATTCATCTCAACTGACCCTGCGCGCGCCCCGCTGGCGCGATGCGCTTTTTTTTCGCGGGGCTTGCGGGAAATGCGGATATGCGGCGCTATCTCGCTGACGCCGCGACGGGGTGTCGACCGAGCTAGGACAGAGCTTGACCTGACGGAGGTTCTGGCCGAGACGTAAGTGCCGACCGCGCCGTCCTGCTGCATGCTTGGGGCGGCTCGGGATGCGGCGGCGGGAGACGCTGATGCGCTTCGGGGCGATGCAGGCGGTCTAAACGACCCGAACCTAGTCCCAGCAGCTCACCAGAACCGTCATGTCGGTACCGAGCACGGCGAGATCCTCTGGCGCAAGGCGCGGGCCACCTTCGGAGGCGGCCGCGACGACGCCGTTTTCGCTGAGGAAGGTCGCCAGCACGCTGGCCTTCAGCGCGAATTTCACGCCGCCGGGCAAGGCTCTGCCCTGTGCGTCGTGATCGGCGAGCATGCCGGAGACCGCGCCGGTCATGTCAAGCACCGGGCCGCCCACGTCGCCGGGCAGGGAGGCCAACTCGAGTCGCTTGAGCTCCTGCTCGCCGCCGAGGCCCTTGATGTCCTGCAACGTGCCATAGGTCAGGGTCGGGGCCTGCAACTGGCCCTCGTAGCTGTAGCCCGCCACCGCGACGGGCGAGCGCAGACGCCCGATGGAGGCCGCAAGACGCGCGTAGTTCAGGGGCACAAGGCTCGTGGTGGGCTCGAGCAGCGCAAGCCCGTCGCCGGTGGCGGTGACCGTGGCCTCGATGCTGTCATCGAGGGTCACGCGCCCGCAGCTCTCGACGGCGTCAGCTGTGGTCAGCACCCGGCCGCGCCCGTCGACATAGAAGCCCGAGCGCGCCTGCTTGGGCTGCCGCACGTCGAGGCCGGACAACAGGTCGACGCCCTGCGCCGCCTCGTCGGACAGATCGGGGGTCAGGGTGCCCTCGTTGATCACCAGCGTGTCCTGCATGATCTCGATCACGCGGGCCATCTCGTCGGCCCTTGCGGGCGGATAGACCAGGGTGAAGCCCTTGACGTATCCGCCTTCGGTGCGGGCGTAGGTGTAGCTGTGGATCTCGTCATTCTGCCCGGTCAGGGTGAACGACCGGCGCCCCTTCGAGCGCTCGCCCTCCAGAGGGACAATTTCCAGCGTTTGCATGATCTCGTAGAGGCCGAACAGCGTGTCGGCATCACCGGGCTGGGAGATCAACAGCGCCTCGATGCCAGAGCCGTCGCGCTCGCTGTACTGCACGAACGGGTACTCGTATCGGTCGAATTCCACGAGGCCGATGGGCATGGTGATCTCGATGCCCGCCTGTTCCTCGTCTACGACCCCAAGGCCGAGTTCCGCCAGCGCGCCTTGGTAGCTGTCCAGCAGCTCGCCGCGCTGCCTGGTCGTCAGGATGCCGGTGGCCGGGTAGCCATTGGCCTCTTGCCACTGCGCCATCGAGCCGCGCGTGCCGCGCCCGAAAGAGCCGTCGATGGCCGCTTTGTAGAAGCCGAACCACTGCATCGCGGTTTGCAGCTCCTTGCGCTGGTCGCGCGACAACAGCCCTTCTGAGGCGCGGGCCTGCCGGGGCGTCTCGTCAATCTCGGGCGCGGGCGTGGGGGCAGGGGCCTCGACCACGGCTGGCGCTTCCGGCTCTGGCTGCGGGGCGGGTGCGGTCACGGCGCCGCCGACGGGCCAGAATTGCTGCCCGTAGGGCCGTGTGTCTGACACATAGCTGTCGCGCGGGATGATCCCGGCGCGGCGCAGCTCCAGCAGTCGGGCGCGGGCTTGTGCTTCGTTGGCGAAGGGGCCGAGCGCGAGGGCGTACCACCCGGTCGACAGGCGGAAGCCGTTCACATTGCGCAGCTCGGAGCCATAGGCGCGGGCGCGCGCTTCCGCCTCGCGCAGGTTCGGCAAGGCCTCCACCTGCACGTAGGATTGTGCGAGCGCCGGGGCCAACAGGCCCGAAGAGCAAAGCAAGACTGCGGCCAAAATACTGCGCGACATACTCAATTCCCTAAAATACCCAACACTCGTTGTGGGCGATTTGCCTGCCGCCCCGAATCTTGGAGGGCAAGTTACCATCTGGGGCGGTATGTGCATCTGAAAAGGGCGTGAATTTCGGGGCTGTGGCGCAATTGACCCTCCCTGCGCGCGCCCCTATTGAGGGGCCAACGCAAGACAGGGCGCTTCCATGACCGAGACGACCGAAAAACCACGCTCCTTTCAGGAGATCATCATGCGGCTGCAGGCCTATTGGGCCGGGCAGGGTTGCGCCGTGTTGCAGCCTTACGACATGGAGGTTGGCGCAGGCACGTTTCACCCGGCCACGACCCTGCGCGCGCTGGGCTCGACGCCCTGGACCGCCGCCTATGTGCAGCCGTCCCGCCGCCCCACCGATGGGCGCTACGGCGACAGCCCGAACCGCTGGCAGCACTACTACCAGTACCAAGTGATCATCAAACCCTCACCGCCCGATCTGCAGGCGCTCTATCTCGGCTCGCTGGAGGCCATCGGCATCGACATGAAGATGCACGATATCCGCTTTGTCGAGGACGACTGGGAAAGCCCGACGCTGGGCGCATGGGGCCTGGGCTGGGAGGTCTGGTGTGATGGCATGGAGGTCTCGCAATTCACCTATTTCCAGCAGGTGGGCGGCCATGACTGCAAACCCGTCTCGGGCGAGCTGACCTATGGGCTGGAGCGCTTGGCGATGTACGTGCTGGGCTTTGACGATGGCAACGAGATGCCGTTCAACGACCCGGATGCACCGATCCCGCTGACCTATGGCGATGTCTTCCGCGAGGCGGAGGCGCAATATGCCCGCTGGAACTTCGACGTGGCCGATACCGACACGCTGCTGCAGCACTTCAAGGATGCGGAGGCCGAGTGCGCCCGCATTCTCGAACAGCCCGCCGAGGACCCGAAGACGGGCCGCCGCATCGTCATGGCGCAGCCCGCCTATGATCAGTGCATCAAGGCGTCCCATGTCTTTAACCTGCTCGACGCGCGCGGCGTGATCTCGGTCACGGAACGCCAAGCCTATATTGGTCGTGTGCGCAACCTCGCCAAAGCCTGTGCGGATGCGTTCGTGCAGACCCGCGCGGGCGGCTGGTCGGAAGAGAGCGCCGCATGAGCGGCAAGCTGGTTGGGATCGCCATCATGATTATTGCACTGACCGCGGGCGCATGGATGTATTACCTGCAGGTCTACGCCTTCTACGAGGAGGTGCAGACACCGGACCCGGTCGCGCTGACCTCTGTCGCCACCGGCGCGCCGGAAGACATCATCGCCGATGCCATCACCGCCATCGACGCGGACAGCTCCCCCATCCGCTACCGCGCCTGTTTCGAGACGCCGATGTCGCACGCACTGCTGACCGAGACCTACGAGCTGGCCGTGGGCGCGGAGCCGCTGGTGGCCCCCGACTGGTTCGACTGCTTCGACGCGCAAGAGATCGGCGAAGCGCTGCAGACCGGCGAGGCGCTGGCCTTCCTGGGCCAGGAAAACATCGAATACGGGGTGGACCGCATTGTGGCCATCTTCGAGGACGGGCGCGGCTACGTGTGGCAGCAGCTCAATGATTGCGGCCGCAAGGCCTATGACGGCACGCAGGTGGGCCCCGACTGCCCCGCCCGCGAGAATACCGGGAACTAACTGATATGCCTGATCTTCTGATCGAACTCTTCTCCGAGGAAATCCCCGCCCGCATGCAATCGCGCGCGGCCGACGACCTGAAGAAGCTGGTGACTGACGGGCTGGTCGAGGCGGGGCTGACCTATGCCTCTGCGGGGGCGTTCTCGACGCCGCGACGCCTGACCCTGTCGATCGAGGACCTGCTGGCGGCCTCGCCCGCGACCCGCGAAGAGCGCAAGGGCCCGAATGCCGCGGCACCCGAGAAGGCGTTGGAGGGCTTTTTGCGCTCCACCGGTCTGACCAAGGACCAGCTGGAGCTGCGCGACGACAAGAAGGGCCAGGTCTATTTCGCGGTGATCGACAAGCCGGGGCGGCCCGCGGCGGAGATCATCGCCGAGGTGCTGGAGAAAACTGTGCGCGGCTTCCCTTGGCCGAAGTCGATGCGCTGGGGCACGGGCAGCTTGCGCTGGGTGCGCCCGCTGCATCGCATCCTGTGCATCCTGTCCGACGAGGCAGGGACCGAGGTCGTGCCGCTGGAGGTCGACGGGATCGCATCGAGCGACGTGACCGAAGGCCACCGCTTCATGGCGCCGGAGCCGTTTTCTGTTGTGTCTTTCGAGGATTACACGGCGAAGCTGAAGCGCGCGAAAGTGGTGCTGGACGCAAGCGAGCGCGCCGATCACATCTGGTCGGACGCCACCAACGCGGCCTTCGCCCAAGGGCTTGAAGTCGTCGCGGATCGCGGCCTTCTGGCCGAGGTCGCGGGGCTGGTCGAGTGGCCCGTCGTGCTGATGGGTCGGATCGAAGAGCAGTTTCTAGACCTGCCGCCCGAGGTGCTAAAGACCTCGATGAAAGAGCACCAGAAGTTCTTCTCGGTGCGGAACCCAAAGACGGGCCGGATCGAGCAATATGTGACCGTTGCCAATATCGAGACCTCCGATGATGGCGCGACCATTCTGGCCGGCAACGGTCGGGTGCTGTCGGCGCGTTTGGCAGATGCGAAGTTCTTCTGGGAGAACGATCTGCGCACGGTGAAAACCGTGGGTCTGGAAGGCATGGCCAAGCCGCTTGCCGACGTGACCTTCCACAACAAGCTCGGCTCGCAGGCGGAGCGGATCGCGCGGATCGAGGCACTGGCCCGTGAGATCGCACCAATCGTGGGGGCGAAACCCGATCTGGCGGCCGAGGCCGCGCGGGTGGCGAAGGCCGATTTGTCGTCGGAGATGGTCTATGAATTCCCAGAACTTCAAGGGGTTATAGGGCGGTATTATGCCAAGGCGGCTGGGTTGCCCGAGGACGTGGCGCATGCCTGCGAAGAGCACTACTCGCCGCTTGGGCCTTCCGACGACGTCCCCACGGCGCCGGTCTCGGTGGCTGTGGCTTTGGCTGAAAAGATCGACTTGTTGGGTTGCTTCTGGGCGATTGACGAAAAACCCACAGGATCAAAGGACCCGTTCGCGCTGAGACGTGCGGCACTTGGAGTCATTCGGTTGGTTTTGGAAAATGGGGTTTTCTTGCCACTCGAAACGAGCATCAAGAAACACAACAGAATAATCGATGATCGGAGCTCAATCGTTCGTTTTCGCTTCGACAAACCTGATGGGATTTCTTTAGAAGAATTCATAAGGTCGGACCTCCTCTCCTTCTTCCACGACCGCCTCAAAGTATTCCTCAAAGACAAGGGCATCCGCCATGACATCATCGACGCCTGCATCGCGATGCCGGGCAATGACGACCTGACCTTGCTCGTCAAACGGGCCGAAGCGCTGTCGGAGACGCTCAAGACCGACGATGGCGAGAACATGATCCAGGGGTTCAAGCGCGCCAACAACATCCTGACGCAGGCAGAAGAGAAGGACGGCGTCAGCTATGAGCTGGACCCGGACCCGAAGTTTGCCGAAAGCGACGAGGAAAAGGCCCTGTTTGCCGCCCTCGACGCCGCCGATGCGACCATCAAGCCCGCCATGGAAGCGGAGGACTTCACCACCGCCATGCACGCCATGGCCAAGCTGCGCGGGCCGGCGGATGACTTTTTCGAGGCGGTGCAGGTGAACTCGGACAACCAGATCGTGCGCCGCAACCGCCTGTGCCTGCTGCACAAAATCCGCACCATCTGCGGGGGCGTCGCGGATCTGACCAAGATCGAAGGATAATTGTTACAGTTGCGTGACATTGGCCTTTCGTCAGGCTTGATTGACACCTGAACCCCTCTATGCTGCGGCGCAGTATGTTGGACCGCCTAAACTTTGAGCGCATTACGCCCACCGCCGCCATTCAGCGGCGCCTCCATGGCACACGGGCGAAATGTCTGCAGCGCCTGATCCGGCTCGGCATGCCCGTGCCGGACACGGTGGCGCTGTCGATCCCGCTGGTGCGCTCCATCGCCGCCGGGCAACAGCCTGATATGAAGGCGCTGCTGGAGCATTTCGGCAGCTGGCCGGTGCTGTCCGTGCGTGCCTCCACGGTGGAGCAGGACTGGGGCGGGCCGAGCACGGTGCTCAACATCGGGATGAACCGCACCAACGAGGCGTTCTTCGCCTCGCGGCTGGGCGCGGATGCGGCCAAGGCGCTACACCTGAAATTTATCAAATCCTACGCCGTGGACGTGGCGCGGCTGGATGACGAGATTTTCGACATCGAGGACCTGACCGTCGCCAAGGCGCTGGACGCCTACGAGATGGAGACTGACGAGGCCTTCCCGGAAGATATCGAGATCCAGCTGGCGCAGGTGCTGAAATCCATGGCGCGGGCGTGGGAGGGGACTTCGGCCCGGCTACTGCGCATGTCCAAGGGCGCGCCGGAAGATGCCGGTCTGGGCCTTGTGGTGCAGCGCATGGCGTTTGGCATGGGCAAGGGCGAGAGCGGCGCGGGGGTGATCCAGTTCGTCAACTCCGACACCGGCAAGCCGCAGGAAGTGGGCCGCTACAAGCGCCAGAGCCAGGGGCGCGACGCGCTGAGCTCGGGCGAGGGCGATGCGCTCTACCTAACCCGCGACAAGCGCGGGCCGTCCCTGCAAGACAGCCAGCCGGAGGTCTTTGATGCTTTGTGCGAGCTGGGCGCGGTCGCGCGCAAGGGGCTGCGCGAAGAGATGCAGATCGAGTTCACCGTCGAAGGCGGCACGCTGCACATCCTTGATGCCGTCGCGGCCCCGCGCTCGGCGCGCGCGGAGGTGCGTATCGCGACCGACCTGGCCAAGGACGGGGTGATCAGCCGCGAAGATGCGGTGATGCGGATCGAGCCGCGCGCCATTGGCGAGCTGCTGCACCCGCAGGTCGCAGGCAGCGCCAAACGCGACGTGTTCGCACGCGGGATCGCCGCGAGCCCGGGGGCCGCGACGGGCAAGCTGGTGTTTGACGCGATGGCCGCCCAGACCTCGGCCTCCCAGGGCGAAGCCTGCATTCTGGTGCGGCGCGAGACCAGCCCGGAAGATGTGCGCGGCATGCACGCCGCCAAGGCGATCCTGACCGAACGGGGCGGGGCCAACGGGCATGCCGCCGTGATCGCGCGCGGCCTTGGCCTGCCTTGCGTGACGGGGGCGACCAGCATCGATGTGGACACCAAGAAGCGCACCGTGACGTCCGAGGATGGCCGCGTGCTGAGCGAAGGGGACGTCGTGACGCTGGATGGCTCGTCGGGGCAGGTGCTTGCGGGCAGTGTCCCGCTGGTCGAGGCGGGCATCGGCGGCGCCTTTCGGGAGCTATTGGGCTGGGCCGACGCAGTGCGCGACATCGGCGTGCGCGCCAACGCCGACACGCCCGAGGATGCCAACGTCGCCGAGATGTTTAACGCCGAAGGCATCGGGCTGTGCCGCACGGAGCACATGTTCTTCGGGGAGGACCGCCTGACGGTGCTGCGCGAGGCGGTGTTTGCCGAGGACGACACCGACCGGGCGGCGGCGCTGTCGCGTCTGTTGCCGATGCAGCGGGCGGATTTCCTGGCGATGTTTTTGATCATGGCGCCGCGCCCGGTCTGCCTGCGTCTGTTCGACCCGCCCTTGCATGAATTCCTGCCCTCGACCCGCGAGGGCATCCTGCAGCTGGCCGACGCGCTCGACATGAGCGCGCGGGAAGTGCAGGCCCGGATCGAAGATCTGTCCGAGCAAAACCCGATGCTGGGCCTGCGCGGGGTCCGGCTGGGCATCACCATGCCGGAAATCTACGAAATGCAGGCGCGTGCCATCTTCGAGGCCGCGATCGAGGCTTCCGTGGGCGGGGTCGCCGTGGTGCCCGAGATCATGATCCCGCTGGTCTCTGCCAAGCGAGAGGTCGAGCTGGTCAAATCCCGCATCGATGCGGTGGCGGCGGACGTGATGTCGGAGACCGGCAAGACCGTGGAATTCCGCCTGGGCGTGATGGTGGAAACCCCGCGCGCAGCCCTGCGGGCGGGCGACATCGCCACCCATGCGAGCTTCCTGAGCTTTGGCACCAACGACATGACCCAGATGACCTACGGGCTGTCGCGCGACGACGCGGGGCGCTTCATGTCGGACTATGTCAATCAGGGCGTTTTCCCGGAGGACCCGTTCCTGGCGCTCGACCAGGACGGGGTGGGGGAGCTTCTGGCGCTCGCCTCGGAGCGGGGGCGCATCGTGCGCGAGAAGCTGACCTTGTCGGTCTGTGGCGAGCACGGCGGCGATCCCGAGAGCATCGCGTTCTGCCGCTCGCTGGGCATGGATTACGTATCCTGCTCGCCGTACCGGGTGCCCATCGCGCGGCTGGCCGCGGCGCAACTGGCGATTCGCGAGCCGGGCGGCGACGACGACCGCTTCGAATTCCCAGAAGACTGACCTCTTGGGGCAGGCAATTGCCACACCGCAAGATGTTGAACGGTTAACCAAATATTAAGACGAAATGACGCGGTAGGCAGGGCCGGGGTGGATTCCCGCGGCCGTGCGGCCTAAATGCCGCGCTGACGGTGTGATACGCGCGCCGCCAGTTGGGGATGTATCCGAGGCAGATGTGATGAGTATTTTTTCCGTGACCAAGGGCGTTTTCGCCGCGCTGGCCGCCGCCGCGATTTGTGCGACCGCCGCTTTGGCCGAGGGGCCGCTGGCCAAATCCACAGGCTTCAACCCGGCGCTTCTGGCCGCCGAGAGCCTGCAACGCCAGCAGATGGCGAGCCTGTCACCTGAACGCCTGACGCGCATTTCCACGCCCATGTCGCGCTCTGGCGGGACCCCGGGTCGGCTGGTGACCTCCGCCGCCGGGATCAACGCATTGCCGAAAGCCACGGGCGGGCCGCAATGGCAGTGCCTGACCGAGGCGCTCTATTTCGAGGCCCGCGGCGAGACGGTCAAAGGCCAGATCGCTGTGGCCGAGGTGATCCTGAACCGTGTCAGCTCGCCGCGCTTCCCCGATACGGTCTGCGGCGTGATCAATCAGGGCACCGGGCGCAAATACGCGTGCCAGTTCACCTATACCTGCGACGGCAACCCCGAGACGATCCACGAGCCACGTGCCTATGAGCGGGTGGGCAAGATCGCCCGGATGATGCTCGACGGCGCGCCTCGCACCCTGTCGGGCGGGGCCACCTTCTACCACACCACCGCCGTCAGCCCGAGCTGGGCGCGCAAGTTCCGCCGCACGGCACGGCACGGGGTGCATTTGTTCTACGCGCGCTCCTGAGGTCTCAGGCGTCGGTTTTGGGCATGTGGGCAGGGGCGTCTTGCCTGCTACAAGGCGCGTAAGATGACCTTGGCGCGGGGATGCCCTGATGAGTTCTGACATTCGACTGGCCTTCGCGCATCCGTCCGAGCGGGCGGAGGCGACCGCCGGCGAGCTGCGCGACCGCATCTCCCTGCGCGACCACATCCGCGAGGTCGAGATCGGCGCATTCCAGCAGGAACGCGGCACGCTGCAGCGGGTCTGCTTCAATGTTGTGGTCGAGGTCCGCCTGCCGGAGCTGACCGGTGCGGGCGGCGTTGACGACGATGTCGACAAGATCCTGTCCTACGACACCATCACCGAGGCCATCGACCGCGGGCTGGCCGCCGAGCGGCTGAACTTGCTGGAGACGCTGGCGGCGCTGGTGGCCGAAGACATCCTGACCGATCCGCGCGCAGCGCGGGTCTTTGTGCGGATCGAGAAGCTCGACCGCGGCCCCGGTGCGCTCGGCGTCGAGATCGTGCGCGACCGCACGATGATCACGCCCGTGGAAGAGGCGAGCGCGGATGTAATCCCGCTCGTGGTTCTGCTGGGCAATTCCGTGATCGGATCACAGAGGCTCGGCGCGGTGCTGGATCAGCTGGAGGCGCGCGGCGCGCCGGTGATCCTGTGCGTGCCTGCGGGTGCGGCGAAGGCGCCGGAGGCCGCGCATCCCGCCGCGCAGCGCCGGATCGACCTCTTGGCGATGGAGCAGAACGCCTGGGTGCTCGCCGCGCGCGACAAACGCTGCGTGGTGGTCGGAACGCGAACAGAGCTCGACTGGGCGATCAAGCAGGGGCAGATGAGCGTCTGGGCCCCGTCGAAAATGGTGCTGGATGCGACCGATGCGCCCGCGGGCGATGCGCCAGAGGCGCTGGCCGATTGGCTGGCACGCGCGTTTTCCGCCGATGCGGTGCTGAACCTGCCCGATCTGGCCGCGTGCGAGGCGCTTTCGGCGTGATCTTGAGTTCGGACCTGCGCTGTCTATAACGCCCGGTATGGCCCTCTTTTTCCGCCCGATCCTGGAGCATGATCCCTACCGCCCCGCCAGCGCCCTGTCGCTGCCGGGCACGCCCTTGTGGTTCGACCGGGTCGAGCCGATCGAGCGTGGGGTGCGGCACAGCCCGGTCCCCGTCGCCGATCTTCCCCCGCAGGCCGTGGAGCCGATTATCGCGCCGCGCGCGCCGTTGATGGGGTTGCCGATGGACCGGCCGTGGCTGATGGGGGTGCTCAACGTCACGCCGGACAGCTTCTCGGATGGCGGCAAGCACAACGCGCCGGAGGATGCCGCGGCGCGCGCGCGGCAAATGGTGGCCGAAGGTGCGGATATCCTTGATATAGGGGGCGAGAGTACACGGCCCGGCGCAGAACTGGTGCCCGTTGAAGAAGAGATTGCCCGCACCGTTCCGGTGATCCGCGCGCTGCGCGCGGGCGGCGTGACCACACCGATCTCGATTGATACGCGCAAGGCTCAGGTCGCCCGGGCGGCGCTGGAGGCGGGCGCGAGCATGCTCAACGACGTCTCCGCGCTAAGCTTCGATCCCGCCATGGCCGACGTGGCGGCGTCAAGCGGCGTGCCGATTTGCCTGATGCACGCGCAAGGCGATCCCAAGACCATGCAGGCCGCGCCGACCTATGACGATGTCGTGCTCGACGTGTTCGAGCATCTGCACGCGCGCATTGCGGTGGCCCGCGATGCCGGGATCGCGCCCGGGAACATCATCGTCGATCCCGGCATCGGCTTTGGCAAGACGCAGGAGCACAACCTCGCCCTGATGCGGGGCCTGGGCCTGTTTCACAGCCTTGGCTGCCGCATCCTGCTGGGGGTCTCACGAAAGCGTTTCATCGGTAACATTGCGGGAGTGGATCGGGCGGAAGACCGCGCAGCCGGGTCGGTGGCCTTGGCGCTCGAGGGGCTCAGGCAGGGTGTTCAGATTATCCGCGCCCATGATATAGAGGCCCACAGGCAGGCCTTCGCCCTTTGGCGGGCCGTGCACGTCTGACCCAATTACAACCGCGCGACAGCAGGCGCGGGACCCGAGCGGAGGCTGACAGATGGCGCGAAAATTCTTTGGAACCGACGGTGTGCGGGGGCGCGCGAACGCCTACCCGATGACCGCAGAGATGGCCATGAAACTGGGGGCGGCCGCGGGCCGCTACTTCCGCAAGGACCAAAAGCGCCACCGGGTGGTGATCGGCAAGGACACGCGCCTGTCGGGCTACATGTTCGAGAATGCGCTGACGGCAGGCTTCACCTCGACGGGGATGGATGTCTTGCTGCTGTCGCCGGTCCCGACCCCTGCGGTGGGGATGCTGACGACCTCGATGCGGGCGGATGTGGGGGTGATGATCTCGGCCTCGCACAATCCGCATTACGACAATGGCATCAAGTTCTTCGGCCCTGACGGATTCAAGCTGAGCGACGAGGACGAGCTGGCCATCGAGGCGCTGCTCGACACCGAGATCGAGCCTGCTCAAAGCCACAATATCGGCCGCGCCAAGCATATCTATGACGGTCGCTACCGCTACGGCGAGCGGGTCAAATCGACCCTGCCGCCCGGCATGACGCTGAACGGGCTCAAGGTGGTGATCGACTGCGCCAATGGTGCGGCTTACAAGACCGCCCCGGAAATCCTTTGGGAGCTCGGCGCGGAAGTGGTGCCTGTGGGCGTGTCGCCCAACGGCTTCAACATCAACGAAGGCTGCGGGTCGACCGATGTGACCACCGCTGCGGAGGCCGTTGTGGCCCACGGGGCCGATGTGGGGCTGTGCCTTGATGGCGATGCCGACCGGATCATGGTGCTCGACGAGACCGGCGCGGTGGCCGATGGTGATCAGCTGATGGCGCTGCTCGCGACCTCCTGGGCGGAGGCGGATCGGCTGAAGGGCGGCGCTTTGGTGGCAACCGTGATGAGCAATCTCGGGCTGGAGCGACATCTTGATGCCCACGGCCTGCGGCTGGAGCGCACCGGCGTCGGCGACCGCTACGTGGTCGAGCGGATGCGCGCGGGCGGCTTCAACCTGGGCGGCGAGCAGTCGGGCCATATCGTCATGACCGATTACGCCACGACGGGCGACGGCCTGCTGGCAGGGCTGCAATTCCTGGCGGCGATGAAGAAATCCGGCAAGCCTGCCAGCGCGCTGGTGCGCCAGTTCGAGCGGGTGCCGCAGATGCTGCAAAACGTGCGGTTCGAGGCGGGGCAGATGCCGCTGGAAGATGCGACGGTCAAGGCCGCGATCTCTGACGCCGAAGGGCGGCTTGAGGGGCGCGGGCGTCTGCTGATCCGCAAATCCGGTACCGAGCCGCTGATCCGCGTCATGGCCGAGAGCGAAGATGAAGGCTTGCTCACGCAGGTGGTGGGCGACGTGGTCGCCTCTGTCGAGGCGGCTACCGCCTGAGCATCGCCGCCAGCGCGCGGTATTGGCTGAGGCCGATGCCCGCGAGGATGATGGCGAGCGCGAGGAACAGCTGCGGAGGCAACTGCTCCCCCATCAGCGTGACGCCAAGGATCACCGACCAGACCGGCACCTGATAACTCGTCAGACTCATGAACAGCGACCCGGCCGTGGTGATCACCCGCACGCGGATCACTGCCGCCAGAGCGGTGGGGAACAGGGCGGCATAGATCAGCGCCAATGTGGGCGAGACCGGGAAGCGCGCGGGCCAGCCTTCGATCAGAAGCGCGACGGGCACCAAGATCACGGCAGCGACCAGCATCGACGCGGTGGCAAAGGCGATGGGCGGCATCTTCGGCGCGCGGCGGGTGATGACCGATCCGCAGGCGTAGCAAGCCGCCGCAGCCAGACAGGCAAGACGCCCGAGCCATTCGTTCTCCTCGCCCGTGCGCGCCACCGCGCCCGGGCCGATCAGGATGTAGAGGCCGACAAAGCCCAAGATCATGCCAAGGATGCGGCGGGGGCCGATGCCCTCCTCGGGCGAAAACAGGTAGACCAATGGCAGCACCAGCAGCGGCACGGCCCCCATCGCCACGCCCGCGAAGGCGGAGGGGACGAATTGCTGCCCCCAACTTAGCAACACGAAGGGCAAGGCGATCGCGCCCGCGCCGATTACGGCGCTGTAGCTCCAGCCGCGTACATTGCCGACCTTGTGCGGACCTTGGCCCAGCAGCGTTCCAATCACCGCAAGGGCCGCCGCACCGAGCATAGTGCGCCCGGCCGCCACGGTCCACGGCCCGAACCCATCCAGTGACAGGCGCACCGACATGAACGCACCGCCCCAGATCAACCCCAGCAGTATGATCAGCGCCCAGTTCAGGGCTCCGGGATGTTCGGGGGAGGGAGAGGTCATGGCGCCCTTCCTAGCGGATGCGACAAATGTGCGCGAGCCAAGACTTGCCCGGAACAATGATGCAGCGGCGGTGTTTGGGTCGGTAACCTGCCACAAGGAGAATTGAGATGTTTGTAGAGACCTTTTTGCCCCTGTTGTCCTTCGGGACGATGCTGGCCGTGATCGTTTTCGCGATTATGAGCCAAAACAAGGTTCTGGCGCGGATGGACAACCCCGACGCCCCGAAATCGACCCTGGCGTCGGACAAAAGTAGCCACGGCAAACCAGCCGACGTGTAACGGAAAAAAGGCGGGCCACACCGGGCCCGCCTATGGTTTGTGCCCTGTCGCGGCGACTTAGTTCTTCGCCTTGTCGACCATCTTGCCAGCCGAAATCCAGGGCATCATGCCACGCAGGGTTTCGCCGGTGGCCTCGATCTGGTGCTCATCGTTGATGCGGCGCGTGCCTTTGAAGAAGGGCTGGCCGACGGCATTTTCCTGCATGAAGTCACGCACAAATTTCCCGGTTTGGATGTCGGTCAGGATCGCCTTCATCCGCGCCTTGGTCTCGTCATAGGGCAGGACGCGCGGGCCGGAGACATATTCACCATACTCGGCGGTGTTTGAGATCGAGTAATTCATGTTGGCAATGCCGCCCTCATAGATCAGGTCCACGATCAGCTTCACCTCGTGTAGGCACTCGAAATAGGCCATTTCGGGGGCGTAGCCAGCCTCGACCAGGGTCTCAAAGCCCATGCGGATCAGCTCGACCAAGCCGCCGCATAGCACGGCCTGCTCGCCGAAAAGGTCGGTCTCGCACTCTTCGCGGAAGTTCGTTTCGATGATGCCGGAGCGGCCACCACCGATCGCGGAGCAATAGCTCAGACCGATCTCCAGCGCCTTGCCGGACGCATCATTGTCCACCGCGACCAGGCAGGGCACGCCGCCGCCCTTGGTGAATTCGCCGCGCACGGTGTGGCCGGGGCCTTTCGGGGCCATCATGATGACGTCGATGCCTTCTTTCGGCTCGATCAGGCCGAAATGCACGTTCAGGCCGTGGGCGAAGGCGATGGCTGCGCCCGGCTTGATGTTGTCGTGGACGTATTTCTTGTAGGTCTCGGCCTGAAGCTCGTCGGGCATGGTGAACATGATGACGTCGGCCCATGCGGCGGCTTCGGCGATTTCCATGACCTGCAGGCCTTCACCTTCGGCCTTGGCTTTCGACGGCGATCCCTCGCGGAGCGCCACGCACAGGTTTTTCGCGCCGCTGTCACGCAGGTTCAGCGCGTGGGCATGGCCTTGGCTGCCGTAGCCCAGAATGGCGACTTTCTTGTCCTTGATCAGGTTCACATCGCAATCGCGATCGTAGTAAACGCGCATATCGGGCGCTCCTTTGGTTTGTGTTGTCTTGCCGTGCAATTTACGTATTCGCGCGGCGGACAACAGATTAAATTCAGCAGTTATTTTTGTTTTTTGGAGGCTTTTATTCTTTATTCGAGCGAATTATGATGATTTAATGCTCGATGATGCCGACAGACGTTTACTGCGCCAGATGCAGGCCGACCCGGAAGCCCCCGTTTCCGAGCTTGCGGAGCGTTGCGCGATGCAACCCGGCACCGCGGCCCGAAGGCTGGAGCGTCTGCGCGAGAGCGGTGTACTCAAGGGGCAGCACGCGGTTATCGACTGGCAGCAACTGGGTTTCGCGGTGGAGGTGTCGTTGCGGTTCACGCTCGACAAGACCAACCCGCGCGCCTTTGACGAATTCCTTGAACAGGCGCGGCGCATCCCGGAAGTGATTGCGATCCAGACCTTCCTCGGTCGCGTCGATGTGCGCCTGTCGGTGATCGCTCGCGACATGGGGCATTACCAAAGCCTTTACCGCGACCAGATTTTGACCCTGCCGCATATCTCCGAACTGGAGGCTTTGATGCATGTGGCGACGATCAAAACCGCCGAACGGCTGCCGATATGAATTGGGACGCGACTGACTTCGCCATTTTACGCAGCTTGGCGGCGGATGCCGCGCAGTCCGCGGGGGCCGTAGGACGCCAGCTGGGCCTGTCGCAACCGGCGACTTGGCGGCGCATCCGCAAGTTGCAGGAGGCGGGCGTTTTGGCGGGCCGCCGCGTTGATCTCGATGCCGAGGCATTGGGCTTCGGCGTCACCGTGTTTCTTGGTGTCAAGCTGGCCACTAAGGGCCGGGTTTCGTTGGAAGATTTCGAACGCGCCGTGACTGCGATACCGGAGGTGCAGACGGTGCAGCACGTGCTCGGGCTCTATGATTATCGGCTGCGCGTCGTGGCGCGGGATCTGTCGGATTTCGAGCGCGTGTTGCGGCGACGGATCATGACGCTGCCGGGGGTGGGCGATGTCGAGGCGAATGTCTTGCTCAGCGAAGAGCGACTTCCCGGGCCGATTGGCTAAATTTTTCGGCAGCATCGAGTACGAGATTTACGTTTTCTTCGTGATTTCAGGCGATCCTCGTGGGGCATCAGACGGAGCCTCAGGAGTGCGGATCAAAAGCCGAATAGGAATAGCAAGCTTCGCCATCGCGATTGCGGCGGTGTCTGTTAGCTTTTCTGCACTCATGGTCCAGATCGTATTCCCACCTGAGCTGCATGAGTTCACGACGTGGCGCGCGGTGCTGATTACCGTGACTGTGACGATCCCCATTGCAATGTTCATCGGGGTGAAGATCTATGAGAATACGGCGCTCAGTCTCGAGCTGCAGCGGCTGGTGAACCGGGACCGCCTGACCGATGTGGCGACGCGGGACTTCTTTTTCAAAGTGATGGACCGCAACCCCGACGCCTATGGTGTCTCGTTGATGGTTGATATCGACAACTTCAAGGCAGTGAATGACAAGCACGGACATCTCGCGGGCGACGAGGTCATCAAAACGGTCAGTGATGTGCTGCGCAAGGAATGCCGGTCGCGTGACATTGTGTGCCGTTTTGGGGGCGAAGAATTCATCGTCTTTCTTCATCAAGCAAGTGCGGAGCAGGGGGCCGAAGTGGCCGAACGCATCCGAAAAGCGGTCGAGCAGGAACCGACCATGTCCGACGACGCCAAACTTTGCGTTACAGTATCTATTGGCGGCTCGCTGAAGGAGGCGGCAGATGACATCACGCAATCGATCAAACGTGCGGATGATGCGCTCTACCGTGCCAAGGAAAACGGACGAAACCGAATTGTGATGGACCTTCGCAAGGCCGCGTGACGGCCGTGAATTCCCGCCAGCGCACCTGCGGTTTCGGATGGGAAACGCAAAAGGCGCGCCTCCGGGTGCAGTATACCGAGATAGGCCGTGCATCCCCCGTGCGCCTCCCGTAATTTGGCCGGGACACAAGGGAGGTAAACCCATGACCGCATTGCTCAAAACCGTAGACCCGGATGGTCTGCGCGAATTCTCGGTGGTGTTCACCGACCGCTCGCTGAACCACATGTCCAAAACATTTCAAAAGGTGATGACGGATATCTCCTCCATGCTCAAAGAGGTGTATCACGCCGACAGCGTCGCGCTGATCCCCGGCGGCGGCACTTTCGCGATGGAGGCCGTCGCGCGGCAGTTTGCCTCCGGCAAGAAGGCACTCGTGGTGCGCAACGGTTGGTTCTCTTACCGCTGGTCCCAAATCATGGAAGCCGGTGGCTTGCCATCGGAGACCACCGTGATGAAGGCACGGCAGACCGGCAATGACACCCGCGCGCCCTTTGCGCCGTGCCCGATCGAGGATGTGACTGCGCGCATCCGCGACGAACGCCCGGCGGTCGTCTTCGCCCCGCATGTGGAGACCTCGGCAGGGGTGATCCTGCCCGACGACTACATCAAACAGCTGGCCGACGCCGCCCACGAGGTCGGCGCCTTGATGGTGCTGGACTGCATCGCCTCGGGCTGCGCCTGGGTCGATATGGCCGCGACCGGCGTCGATGTCCTGATCTCCGCGCCGCAAAAGGGCTGGTCTGCGACCCCCTGCGCAGGGCTGGTCATGATGTCGGCGCGGGCGCGCGAAGTAATCGACACGACCACCTCCGACAGCTTCGCCATCGACCTGAAGAAATGGCTGGCGATCATGGAAACCTACGAGAATGGCGGCCATGCGTACCACGCCACGATGCCTACGGACGGGCTGCGCGCATTCCGGGATACGATGCTGGAGACGCGCGAATACGGCTTTGAGCGGCTGCGAGAGGCGCAATGGCGTCTCGGCAATGGCGTGCGCGAGTTGATGCGAGATAAAGGGGTGACCTCGGTCGCAGCGGATGGCTTCGGTGCACCCGGCGTGGTGGTCTGCTACACCGACGATGCCGACATCTCGAACGGGTCGAAATTCGCCAAGCTCGGCACGCAGATCGCGGCGGGTGTGCCGCTGGAATGCGACGAGCCGGAGGATTTTCGCACGTTCCGGATCGGGCTGTTCGGCTTGGACAAGCTCTACGACACCGACGCCACGCTTGCTGCTTTGAAGGACGTCGCGGACCAGGTCCTTTAGCGCGCGCCAAGCCCCAGTTTCATAAGTGTTTTCCGGATCGGCGTCGCGTCATGGATCGCGCCGATCCCGACGCTGCGAAGGTCGCGCAGCCACTGGGACTCGCTCATGGATGTGCGGTTCAGAATGCCGATCCCGGCAACGCGAGCACGCACATCGGGCCGTCGCTTACGGTCGTAGGCGTCGAGCATCGGCTTGCTCCCCAGCTCATGGTGTTGGGTCAGCGTCAACAGTGTGTCCAGATCGGCTAGTGACATGTTCAAACCCTGGGCGCCAATCGGAGGCACGACATGCGCGGCTTCGGCGACAAGCGCTGTTCGCTCCGCACTGAACCGCGCTGCGATCTGGCTGATGATGGGCCAGATCGTGCGGCGCGAGGCAAGGGTGAGCGGGCCAAACAGGTGGCACGAGCGCTCTGACATTTCCGCGTTGAAGTCCGCCTCGTCCATTTCGAACAGCTCGACCGCGCGCGCGCCGCCCTCCATCCAGACCACGGCAGAGCTGGGAAGTCCGCCGTAATCAGGCAAGGGCACAAGCGTAAAGGGTCCCCCGGTGCGGTGGATCTCTGTCGAGACGTTGCCATGCGGGATCGGATGCGTCACGGCAAAGGCCAGCGCCTTTTGGCCGTAACGCGTTGTTTTCACGTCAATCCCTGCGGCCTCTCGGATCATCGAGCCGCGACCGTCCGCGGCGATAACCAAGGCCGCCTCGCGTGTCGTGCCGTCGCTCAGCCACGCCTTCGCCCCATGGGTACGCGTGAACACACGGGTACAGGCCGTGCCCGGCAGAAATTCGACATTGGGTCGCTCGGCGGCCCGCGCGACCAGCTCGCGTCGGATGAGCCAGTTCGGCAGGTTCCACCCGAACGGCATCTCTGAGATGTCGGAGGCGTTGAAGTCGCGGCTGGCGCGCGGCTCTGGCGCGTCGCCGCCGGCATCAACGATGCGCATCGTCTCAAGCCCCATCGCATGGGGTGCCAGCCGGGTCCAGACGCCCGCCTTCTCCAGAACGGCGACAGAAGGTTGGAGGAACGCGGTCGAGCGTAAATCAGCGCCTTCGGCATCCCGGTCGGTGACGGGCGGGGCGGGGTCGACACAGGTGACCGCGTAACCCGCGCTGCCGAAAAGGCAGGCGGCCGTCAGCCCTGCCACGCCGCCGCCGGAGATGAAAATATCACGCCTCATAGCTGAGAAGATAAAGGCGCAGAGTCAGGGCGCAACTGGGTCAGAAAGCCGCGCAGATCGCTGGTATGGTGATGAATGTGATCGGCAGGCGCAGGCTCCGGAGCGACATGGACGGTTCCCATTCCAAGCGCGTGTGGCACGGCGAGATTGCGCGGATCATCTTCGAACATCACCGCGCGCTCTGGCGAGAGGCCGTCCAGCGTGAAGACCCGATCAAACGCGGCAGAGTCCGGTTTCGGGTGATAGTCCGCATGTTCTATCCCGTAAATCGCATCAAAAAGGCCGGATAGGCCTCTGTTTTCAATCACGTTCTTGGCATAGGGGCGTGTGCCGTTCGTGTAGATGATCTTGCGCCCCGGCAGCGCCACGATCGCGTCGGCCAGCCCGGGCTCAGGCGACAGGATGGAAAAGTCGATGTCGTGCACATGGTCAAGATAGCCCTCTGGGTCCATGTCATGTTCGCGCATCAATCCCGCAAGCGTCGTGCCATGTTCGCGCCAGTACAGTGCGCGGAGCCGGTCGGCCTCGGCCTCGTCCACGTCGAGGGTTTGCATCACCCATGCGGTCATCCGGACCTCGATCTGGTCGAAAAGCCGCATATGCGGCGGGTAAAGCGTGTGGTCGAGGTCGAACACCCATGTGTCGACGTCATCAAATGTATCTATCTTCATCATCGGGACAGTAGCGTGCGGATGCCCGGGTGCAACGTCCCGCACCACAAATAGCGGTGTAAACCTTGTCTGACAGACGCGGCGCGGCTAGCTTGCCGGGAACAGGGGAACAGGGGACCTGCGATGCCGATCGAACTGCCAGCCGCCAATGATGCCTATGGGATGATCCTGCACGCGATCGATACGGGCATCTACAGCCCCGGATCACGGCTGGTCGAAAGCGAATTGGCGGAGCGGTTCGGGGTTTCGCGCACGCCCATTCGCGAGGCGTTGCAACGGCTGGAAACCCAGTCGATGCTGACCCGCGATGGGCGCTCGCTGATCGTGGCCTCGCTCGATCACAACCAGATGGCGGAGCTTTACGCGGTGCGGACCGCGTTGGAGGGGCTTGCGGCAGAGCTGGCCGCGCAGCATGCGGCGCCCGAAGAGATCAAAGTGCTCTACGATATGGTCGAGGAGGATCACGCATTTCTGGGCGAGCCGACGAAACTGTCTCAGGCCAACCGGCGATTCCACCGGCAAATCCATCTGGCGTCGCACAACCGCTACCTCGTTCAGCAGCTTGATCTGGTGTACCGCTCAATGGCGTTGCTGGCGTCCACATCGCTTGCGGCGGAGGGCCGGGGCGAGATCGCGCTGGCGGAACATCGCGCCATCGTCAAAGCAATCGAGGACCGCGATGCCGCGGCCGCGTCAAACGCGCTGCGCGACCACCTCTCGATCGCGTTCCAGACCCGGCTGAAGATCGACGCGGGCGCCGTTCACGGCGAGTGATCCCGCCTCGCTGCCGCCGAACATTCCGTGCTCGGTCTTGTCCCAGTAGAACGGATCAAAAAGAAGCTCAATCAAGCCCTTATAGGCCGCAATTGTTGCGAATATGAAGTAGGCAGGCAGGCTAAGAACCCACGCAACGCTGGGCCGCGGGCCCGCACGTCGCGCCGCGATCATGAAGACCGCTAAGGTGACCATTTCCGCCGCGACAAAGCCCGCGCCGAGGGCGCTGGCGACCGGAGCCTGCAGCGGATCGAAGATGGGGTTGGGCCATCCGAAGACATAGGTGGCGAGGCTCCACCACAATACCGGGGCGAGGAAGAACGATGCGAGCGTGGCGAGAAACAGGATCTGAAAGCCCATGAAGCGCCAAGCGCCCAGTTCCCGCCACAGCCGCGCGGGCCTGCGCATATGCACGCACCAAGTGACCGCGTAGCCCTTCAGCCAGCGCGAGCGTTGCTTGATCCAGGGCCAGACGCGGCTGTTGGCCTCTTCCTGTGTCACGGTGTCGATCATCTCGCAGCGATATCCGCGGCGCGCGAGGCGCATGCCCAGATCGGCGTCTTCGGTCACGTTATGGGCGTCCCATGCGCCTAGCCGCACCAGTACGTCACGGCGAAAGAACAGGGTCGTGCCGCCGAGCGGGATCGCGAAGCCCAAGCGTTGCAAACCGGGCAGCATCACCCGAAACCAGCCCGCATATTCGAAGAAAAAGCACCGCGATAGCCAGTTCGTGCGGGCGTTGTAGAAGCTGAGCACGCCTTGCAGGCAGGCCAGCCGGTCGTCACTTCCCGCAAAGCGCGCCGCAACCCGGTGCAGCTGGTCGGGCGCGGGCGCGTCCTCTGCGTCGTAGACGCCGATCAGGCTGCCGGAGGTGAAATCCAGCGCGTAGTTCAGCGCGCGCGGCTTGGTCTGCACCCCGCCTTCGGGCACCGTGACCACGCGCATCCATCCCGGCAGGCCGCCCTTGGTCAGGGCGGTCGCTGTAACGGTGTCGGTCGCTTCGACCACGAGGCAGACTTCCAGCAACTCGCGCGGATAGGTCAGGCGGCGCAGGCGGGTGACGAGTGCGCCCGCGATGTCGCGCTCCTTGAACAGGGGCACGAGGATCGAGATTTTTGGAAGTTTGCCCGTGGGATTTGCCGCAGACTCCGTCCCGGGTTTGCGGAAGGCCATCACAATGCAGGCCGCCTTCAGCGCCGTGTTTGCAAACAGCGCAAGGCTCGCCGCGCCAAAGAGCGTGTAGATCAAGGGGGCGGGCGCGAAGGCCATGCAGGCCACGATCGCCGCCACAAGCGCCGCCATCATCACCGTCGCGACCCCGGTGGACCAGCCGCGACAGCTGTCCTCGGTCGGGGTGCGCAGCTCGGCCGCTTGTGCGAGGCGGCCGCCCAGATGGATCTCGATCGCGCGCTGCAGATCGGCTTTGCCAGCTAGTACGTAGCGCGCATCCGACAACGCCGCGGGCAGCTTCAGGCGGATTTGCGAGATGCGGTCGGGATGGGCGGTAGCAATCACCGCGCGACCCTGCTCGCGCCGGCAGGGCAGGAAGCCCAGCCGCAGGCAGTCGGACGGATCGAGCCCCTCCAAGAGGCTCAGATCAATTGGCGTGGCCGCCAACAAAATGGTATCCAGCTGATGCTGCCTAGCCAGCGCTGTAAGCAACTGCTCTTCGGTGATCAGCCCTCGGGCATGGAGGATATCCCCTAAGGCCACGTTTTGGCGGGTCTGCAAGGCTAGCGCGGTGATCAGGTCGGACGCGCTGAGCAAGCCTTGCGCCACAAGGATATCACCCAGCCGCGCGCGCGGCGCGGGCGCGCGCAACAACGGTTTGGGGGACGCCAAGGGCAGGTTCATCTCGCAATGCTCCACACGGCAGGGGTGCCGCTGGGCATTTGTGGGTGAAACTGGTTAAGGGCGGGTTAAGCGGTGGCTTTCGCCCGCGCCTCCATCGCCTCTGCAAAGCGTTCGAACAGGTAGTAGCTGTCCTGCGGCCCCGGCGATGCCTCCGGGTGGTACTGGACCGAGAAGATCGGCTTGCCATCCACCTTGATGCCACAGTTCGAGCCGTCGAAGAGCGACACATGGGTTTCCAGCACGCCCTTGGGCAGGGTCTGGCTGTCGACCGTGAAGCCGTGGTTCATCGACGTGATCTCCACTTTGCCGGTGTCTAGGTCCTTGACCGGGTGGTTCGCGCCGTGATGGCCGTGGTTCATCTTGACCGTCTTGGCCCCGAGGGCCAGCGCCAGCATTTGGTGGCCGAGGCAGATGCCGAACACGGGGATATCGCGCGCCAGCACGCCCTGGATCATCGGCACGGCGTATGCGCCGGTGGCGGCGGGATCGCCGGGGCCGTTGGACAGGAACACGCCATCGGGATTGAGCGCCATCACGTCCTCTTCAGTGGCGGTGGCGGGCAGCACGGTCACATCGCAGCCCGCAGAGGCGAGGCAACGCAGGATGTTGCGCTTGGCGCCATAGTCAATCGCCACGACCTTGTGTCCGGGGCCTTCGCGCTTGGTGAAGCCTTCGGGCCAGGCCCAGCGTTGCTCGTCCCATGTGTAGCTTTGGGCGCAGGTCACTTCCTTTGCGAGGTCGAGCCCTTCGAGCCCGGCAAAGCCGCGTGCGGCCGCCACGAGCGCCTCGAGGTCGAAATTTCCGTTCGGGTCATGGGCCATGGCGACATGGGGGGCGCCTTGCGCGCGGATCGCGCGGGTCAGGCGGCGGGTGTCGACGCCGCCCATGGCGATGCGCCCGCGCCGGGCCAACCAATCGCCAAGCTCTGCGGTTGCGCGCCAGTTCGACGAAGCGGTCGGGTCCCATTTCACGACCATGCCCTCGGCCACCGGATCGGCGGTCTCGTCATCTTCCTCGTTCACGCCGGTATTGCCGATATGGGGGAAGGTGAAGGTCACGATCTGCCCCGCATAGGACGGGTCGGTCATGATTTCCTGGTAGCCGGTCATTGCGGTGTTGAAACACAGCTCCGCGGTGGTTCGACCCGTGGCGCCGAAGCCCTGGCCGTAGAAGACTGTGCCATCGGCGAGAACCAGACAGGCGGTCGGTTTGGCGGTCATGGCGGCACTCCTTGGGGGCGGGGATATGGGCAAACTTTTGGAGTTTTAGGCGGGCCGGAACGGGGCGTCAACTACGGAACGGGATGCTTGTGAACTAGGGGCAATTCGGGGTATGAGGCGCGCCTATTAAGGTTTCAGGGAAGGCACCTTAGCTATGAGCGACATGAGAACCCGGATCACGGACTCCCTCAAGGAGGCGATGAAGGCCAAGGATGCCGAGCGGCTTGGCACGCTGCGGCTGATCAACGCCGCGATCAAGGATCAGGACATCGCGCTGCGCGTCGAGGGCAAATCCGTGGGCGATCCGGAAATCCTCGCGATCCTCGGCAAGATGGTCAAGCAGCGCCAGGAAAGTGCGCGCGCCTATGAGGAGGGCGGCCGCCTTGAGCTGGCCGAACGCGAGCAGGCAGAGATCAAGGTGATCGAGGATTACCTGCCCGCGCAGCTAAGCGACGCCGAAACCGAGGCCGCCGTGGATGCCGCCATCGCCGAGACCGGCGCGGAGAGCATCCGCGACATGGGGCGCGTGATGGGCGTGCTCAAAGGCAAGTATACCGGCCAGATGGATTTTGGTGCGGTCGGCCCGATGGTGAAGGCGCGGCTCGGGTAGCCGCGATTTCTCAACCTGTGACCGCCAGCAGGCAGCTCACCGCGAGGTAGAGCGAGCCGAGCGAGCCGCAGGTGAAGCCCAGGATCCGGATGAACGGGATCCCGGTGTAGTAGAGCAGCACAAAGGCCGCGCGCCCGAACACGATGATCGCGGCGGCAAGCGCGGGGCCATCGCCGCTGATCCCCAGCATTGCGGAGCCGACCAGAACCGGCACGATATAAGCGGCGGATTCGACCTGATTTTGGTACGCCCGCTGGATGCGCAGGCCGAGCGCGCTTTTTTCCACGATCGGCCGGTTCGAAGAGAAACCGTAGCCGAAGCCTTGGGTCACATAGGCGTATACGATCTCGATCGTGAGCGCGGTCATGGTCACAAGGGCGAAGCCGATCAGGGCAGTCTCGAAGGTCATGTCAGGTGGTCTTTCAGCTGGTGTGTGAGATGGGAGTGGCAGCGCGCGCTATGCGGGCAGCCGGTCGATCCAGTCGCGCAGGGCGCGCCCGATGGCGGTGGGATGATCCTCTTGGACGAAATGCACGCCGGGGCCGAGGAAGACATCCTCGAGGTTGGAGGCGTTCGCTTTCACATATTCCACCACCGGGGGTGGCATCAGCGCCCCGGGCGCAACATGCAGCATCAGTTTCGGCATGTCGGTCGAATAGAGCCATTCGCCGTTCGCAGTGATGACCGCGCCGGTATCCGCGGGCTCGCCCGCGATGGGGATTTGGCGCGGCCAGACCAGCGTGGGCTTGCGGCTTTCCGGCGTCGGAAAGGGCTTGCGGTACTGCGCGAGCACCTCGTCTGACAGCGGGGTCGCGACGCCGAATTTGCCCAGCACCTCTTCGACGAAGAAGTTGTTTTGCAGTACGGCCTCGTCGCCCGCGGGCGAGCGGAGCATCGCGAAGAGCTCTGCGTTCTGCGGGCCCATCGCCTCGAGGCTCGGGGCGGGCAGAGCCGGGGGAATGCCGGCTTCCATGAAGGCGATGGCCTTCACGTTGCCCTCGTTAAGCCGGGCATAGCGCATCCCCAGCACCGAGCCCCAGTCGTGGATCACGAGGGTGATATCCTGCAGGTCGAGCGCCGCGATGAACCCGTCGAGATAGGCGGCGTGGTCCGCGAACGTGTAGCCGATATCCGGCTTGTCGCTGTCGCCCATACCGATCAGATCGACCGCGATGGCGCGGTGGTCCTCGGTAACGAAGGGGATGATGTTGCGCCACAGGTAGGACGAGGTCGGGTTGCCGTGCAGGAACAGCACCACGGGACCCTCGCCTTCGTCCACATAAGCCATTTTGGAGCCGTTCACCTCAACGAGGCGTTTCTCAAACGGCATTTCGGCGGAGGGGGCGTCGCCGTCCGCGAGGGCGGGCAGGGCCGCGCTCAGCAGGGTGGTGGCAGCGGTCAGGCGCAGAAGCGCGCGGCGCGTAAGGGTCGGGGTCATGTTCGTCTCCTTCGGGATGAGGCAGGTTTTAGTCGACACGGGTGCGCAGGAAATCGGCAAGGCCGGAGACCAGCGCGTCGGGCTCGTCCTCCTGCAGGTAGTGCCGGGCCTTGGCGAACTCGGTCACCTCGGCCTGGGGCAAGCGTTTTTTCCACGCCGCGAGGGCACCGATGGGGATGAGTGGGTCCTTGAGCCCCCAGAAGATGCGGGCTGGCCCCTTGAACTGGTCGATGAAGGGCGCGGTCTCTTCCAACAGGATCTTGGCCGCCGGGTGGCTCGTCCGGGTCGGGATCATGCGCGGGAAGGCCATGACGCCCGCGCGCTCGGCGGGCGAGCGGAAGATGCCGCGATAGGCGCGCTTGATGGCAGGCGTGGGTTTTGAGGCCGTGGCAAGGGACATCACTTGCCGCTCGAAAAAGCCCAGACGGCGCACCATGAAATCGCCCAGGCCCCGGGACCGCATCATAAGCAATGGGGGCGGCAGCTTCAGGCGCTCAGGGTCCATGCCCTCCACGGGCGGGTAGAAGCCAAACGTGTTCAGGATGACCAGCGCCTTGATCCGCTCCGGGTGGCGCGCGGCGACGCCCAGCCCGATGGGGCCACCCCAATCCTGCATCACGAGCGTGATATCGCGCAGGTCGAGGTGCAGGACGAGCGCCTCGAGATTGTCGATATGGGCTTTCAGCGTGTAGGCGCTTTCGTCGTCGGGCTTGTCGGACAGGCCGAAGCCGACGTGGTCCGGTACGACGACGCGCCGGTCGCGCGACAGCCCGATTGCGAACCGGCGATAAAGAAACGACCAGGTCGGATTTCCATGCAGTGCGAGCACCTGCGCGCCGCCGCTTTCCGCGCCTTCATCGAGGTAGTGCATCTGGCCCATCGGCGTGGAAATGAAGTGCGAGGCGAAAGGGTATTCGGACTCAAGGCCCAACTCCTTAATGCGCGGATGGACCTTCCCGGATATGGCGTTCATGGGTGATACCGAACCTGATTTGTGCTGTCACAACAGGAATATCACCGCAATTTCGCAGCAACACGGCGTATGTTTGCAGCGTCTTGGTGCGAATTTGCTACTCGCGCCCGGTGAGTTTTTGTTTGTTCGTGCGCAGCAGATCCTCGGCGAACCGCATGAAGGCGCGGACCCTCGCGGTGCGGCGCAGATCGTTATGGGTCAGCAGCCAGATGTCACGGCTCTTGACCGGAGCGCGCGTGCCCGCGCGTCTCAGACCCGGATCAGCATCGCCAAAAAGACACGGCAGGATCGAAAGGCCCAGCCCTTGCTGCGCGGCGGCCTGTTGGGCGGGTATCGTCGGGAAGAGGCCCCAAACCGGGACGTCCGGGTATTCCGACGATTGCACCCATTCCGGCGCGCCTTGCGTCGACGCGCCCCAGCCCAGCCAGCGATAGGCCTTTGGATCCTGTTCGAGGTATTCCGGCGTCGCATAGACGGCTTCGGTATAGGCGAACAGGCGTTTGCCGACGAGCGTGTCGGGCGGGTTATTGTCGAGCCGCACGGCGAAATCCGCCTCGCGCCGGGCCACGTCCCGGATCGTGAGCGAGGTGTCGAACCTCAACTCGATCGAGGGATGCGCGTCGACGAAATCCGGCAGCGCAGGCAGGAACAGCGCGACAAGCAGCGGCTCGGGCATCGTCACGGTCAAGGGCCCGGCGAGCTCTCCATCCAGCCCGGCGATGCTGCGCTCAACGTCGATCAAGGCATCGTCGAAGGTCTGGGCGACGGAGAACAGCCGCTCGCCCGCACTCGTCAGCATCAGCCCGTCAGGGGTGCGGTTGAACAGGTTGGTGCCAAGGCTGGCCTCCAGCGCCTCGATGCGGCGACCGATGGTGGTGTGATGAACGCCAAGCGCTTCGCCTGCGCGGCGCACCGTTTTGTAATGAACCACCGCGCGCAGGGTCTTGATGTCTTCCCAATCCACGGAAGCCTCGCATTTTTGCACCAACATCTGTTTACGAGGCTAGTGAGCTTTGCAGTGAGGCACCAGAAATTTACGAGAGCGCTGCGGCTTTGTCGCTAGCCGAGCCGCCGGATCTCCTGCTCCAGCTCTTGCTTCAGCTCCAACCGTTCTTCGGCGGACAGGAACGCCCCCAGCTCTACCTCGCGGGGCCCGCCACGCAGGGTCAGGTAGTTCTCGACAGGTTTGTCCTGGCTCACGACCTCGACCCAGTAGGGGTTGGCCTCCCATTCCTGCCGCCGTGTCTTGGCGGGGCCCATCGGGTTGACCCGCACAAGCGTCATGCGGTCGTCCCAGATTGACAGCTCCTCGACCGTTTGGCCGGAGCGATAGCTGCGCATGATGAAAAACCACAGCGCCCAGACCGTCGCGATCAGGAAGGGCAGCAGGACCCAGACAGCGCCGGTGCCCATCAGCGGCAGCAGTGGGATGGCCAGCAGGAAAGAGGTGATCGCAATGAAGAAGACGAAGCCCGAGACGGGCAGGGAGCGGTGGGGCCAGAGCAGCACCCGGTAGCACGGCGCCTCGCCCCCCCTGTAAGTGGAAAGGCCCTCGGGATAATCCGAGGCCCCTTCATCAAGGTGTATGTGCTGGATCGGCATGGCCGCTTAGTGGCTGTGGCTCTTGTCCCAGTCCGACTGCTTGGGCAACGTCTCGAACGTGTGCTCCGGCGGCGGGGAGGGCAGGGTCCACTCCAGCGTGTCTGCATACTCGTTCCACGGATTGGCCTCGGTCACACGGCGTCCGTACATCAGCGTGTAGACGATCACGCCGATGAAGAAGAGGAACGATGCGAAGGACAGGAAGGCACCCCAGCTCGACACGTAGTTCCAGTAGGCGAAGGCCTCCGGGTAGTCGATGTAGCGGCGCGGCATGCCTTGGCGGCCCAAAAAGTGCTGCGGGAAGAAGGTGATGTTCGCACCCACGAACATCAGCCAGAAGTGCAGCTTACCTGCCCATTCGGGATACATGCGGCCCGACATTTTCGGCAGGTAGAAGTAGATACCTGCGAAGATGCAGAACACGGCACCCAAAGACATCACGTAGTGGAAGTGCGCCACGACATAGTAGGTGTCATGGTAGGCCCGGTCGATGCCGGCCTGCGCCAGCACGATGCCGGTCACACCGCCCACGGTGAAGAGGAACAGGAAGCCAAACGCCCAGAGCATCGGCGTCTTGAACTCGATCGAGCCGCCCCACATCGTGGCGATCCAGGAGAAGATCTTGATGCCTGTCGGTACCGCGATCACCATCGTGGCCATCATGAAGTAAGACTGCTGCGACAGGCTCATGCCCACCGTGTACATGTGGTGCGCCCACACAACGAAGCCCAGCGCGCCAATGGCGACCATCGCGTAGACCATCGGCAGGTAGCCGAAGATCGGCTTGCGCGAGAAGGTTGCGATGATGTGGGAGATGATCCCGAAGCCCGGCACGATGATGATGTACACCTCGGGGTGACCGAAGAACCACAGCAGGTGCTGGTAGAGGATCGGGTCACCGCCGCCCGACGGGTCGAAGAAGGTCGTCCCGAAGTTCCGGTCGGTCAGCAGCATGGTGATGGCGCCAGCCAGCACCGGCAAGGCCAGAAGGATCAGCCATGCGGTCACGAAGATCGACCAGGCAAAAAGCGGCACCTTGTGCAGCGTCATGCCGGGTGTGCGCATGTTCAGGAACGTCGTGATCATGTTGATCGCGCCCAGGATGGACGACGCACCGGACATGTGAACCGCGAAGATCGCGAAGTCCATGGACATGCCTGCCTCGGACGTCGAGAGCGGCGCGTACAACACCCAGCCCACGCCGGAGCCCAGCTGGTCATTGCCACCGGGCGTCAGCAGGGAGGCCACAGCCAGCGAACAGCCAGCCACGTACATCCAGTAGGACAGGTTGTTCATCCGCGGGAACGCCATGTCAGGCGCGCCGATCTGCAGCGGCATGAAGTAGTTACCGAAGCCGCCAAACAGCGCCGGGATCACCACGAAGAACATCATGAGAATGCCGTGACCTGTGATCAAAACATTCCAAAGATGCCCGTTCGGGGTACAATCGGCCACGGCCGCGGCGGTGAAGCGCGCGCCTTCGAGGCACATGTATTGCACACCGGGCTCCATGAGCTCGAGGCGCATGTAGACGGTGAAGGCCACCGAGATGAAGCCCATCAGGCCTGCGGTGAAGAGGTACAGAATACCAATGTCTTTATGGTTGGTGGACATAAACCAACGGGTGAAGAACCCCCGCTCGTCGTGGTCATGTCCCTGAATGGCTGCGTCGGCCATGCGGTTCTCCCGTTTTTTGGTCGTCGGTTCGCCCGGAACCCGCCTGCAGCGCAGACTCATCCCGGCCATTTGACGCCCTTACTAAAGCGCCCGTGAGGCCTGCACAATGTTCCAACCTGCCGCAGGGGTGGAAAAAATGTCGCTGTCTGATTTCCCGCTTTCCTGGCGCGGTGTGGCTTGTAGTATCGCGGCCGAACCCGGAGTAGATATCTTACAAACTCCCCAGCAAAGGCAGCGGTCGCGGATGGCAAGGCTTTACGACACACGCAAACGCATTCTGGTCACCGGTGGCGCGGGATTTGTGGGCTCGCACCTGTGTGACCGGCTGCTCGCGCAAGGCCACGAGGTGCTGTGCGTCGACAATCTGTTCACCGGTTCGAAGCGCAATCTGGAGCATCTGCACAACCACCCGCGCATGGAGTTCATGCGCCATGACGTGACCTTTCCGCTCTATGTCGAAGTGGACGAGATCTACAATCTGGCCTGCCCCGCCAGCCCGGTGCACTATCAGCACGACCCGGTTCAGACGATCAAGACCTCCGTCATCGGCGCGATCAACACGCTGGGGCTGGCCAAGCGGCTGGGATGCCGGATCCTGCAGGCCTCGACCTCCGAAGTGTATGGCGACCCCAAAGTGCATCCGCAGACCGAGGATTACTGGGGCCATGTGAACCCGATCGGCGCGCGCTCGTGCTACGACGAGGGCAAGCGCGCCGCAGAGACCCTGTTCATGGACTACCACCGCCAGAACGGGGTGGAGGTCAAAATCGCGCGCATTTTCAACACCTACGGCCCGCGCATGCATCACGCAGACGGGCGGGTGGTGTCCAATTTCATCGTGCAGGCCTTGCGCGGCGAGGACATCACCGTGTTCGGCGAGGGCGATCAGACCCGCTCCTTTTGCTATGTCGATGATCTGGTGACGGGGCTGATCGCCTTGATGGAAAGTCCTGACGGCGTGACGGGACCGATCAATCTTGGCAATCCGGTGGAGTTCACCATCAGACAGCTTGCCGAAGAGGTGATCGCCCAAACCGGCAGCGGCTCGAAGATGGTGCAGCGCCCATTGCCGTCGGACGATCCGCAGCAGCGCAAGCCCGATATCTCAATGGCGCGGGCCGAACTGGGGTGGGAGCCGTCGGTGCCCCTGAAGGACGGGCTGACCCATACAATCGACTACTTCACGCAGCATTTGCGCGAGATAGAGCTGATTTAGATCTCCGTCACCCCACCCACGGCGAGCACGGCTCCCGTTGGCGCACCGGTCGGCGATCCGCCCGGCGGCTCGTCCGAGATTGCGAGCACCAGCCCCGCGACATCACCCGCAACTGCGTCGGGCAAACGGGTTCGCGCCTTTTCGCCTGCGGGCAGTACGCACAGCGAGACCGGCGGGGTGTCCCCGGCGATGGCCCAAAGCTCCAATACCCGGTCCGGGGCGGCGGCGCCCGCGGTGCGGGTCAATTGCAGATCACCGGTGCCCGCATCATAGACCGCCAGCAGGCGCAGGCTGCTGTCTTCGCTGGCGATTTCCGAGACGAAGAGCGCGCCGCGCTCTGTCTGCGACGGGGCGACGGGCGCTTGGTGCGTCACAAGCAGGATCGCAAGCACCGCTGCGGCGAAGGTAGCCCCCAGGCTGGTGGCACGCCAAAGCGACAGGCCGTCCCACAGGGAGCCGGGTGTCTGCGCTACGCCAAACAGATCGCTCATCAGCTTGCCCTTGAGCTTGCGCGACGGGCGTTCGGGCGCGATTTCATCTGACAGCGGTGCAAAATGCCCGACGGTCTCTGCCACGAAGGCTTCCAGCCTGCGGTCGTCGAACATACGCACCTCGAACGCGGCTTCTTCCTTGGCGGGCAGAAGCCGCAAGGCATATTCGGCCGCAAGAACGCGGTCGTCATCGGTCAGGGGGGCGGTGGTGCTCATTGGGTCATACACTCTCTGAGACTGATCAGGCTGCGGCGCAGCCAGGTGCGCATCGTATTCAGCGGCACGTCAAACTGCGCCGCAAGATCGGCGTAGCTGAGGCCTTCCAGATAGGCGCCCCGGACGGCAATGCGCTTGTCCCCGTCCAGCTTCGAGAGGCAGCCCGCGATCTGGGAGGCATCACTGGACGCGATGGCCGCCTGTTCCGGCGTGGGGCCGGAGGCGGGTATCGTGTCCATCACATCCGAAATGTCGCCCTCGTCCTTCGTGGCGCGCAGCCGGTCGATGGCGGTGTTTCGTGCGATTGTGATTAACCAGGTCATGGGGCTCATTCCGTTTGAGGCGTATCTATCGGCGTATCGCCAGACCTTCATGAACGTCTCTTGCAGGACATCCTCGGCGCTGGCCTTGTCCTTCAACACACGAAGCGCGGTGCCCAAAAGTTTCGCGGAGGTCGCATCATAGAGGTCGGAAAACGCCGTGCGATCGCCCAGAGCAACCCGCGAAATCATCCGTTCGATGTCTGAAGTGTCAGTCATTTCAAAAGCTTCCGTCTTATTGTTCAACAATATTTCCAACGCGAGGATTTTTTCCGGTGCTCGGGGCTTTTCCCTTGAGGCGAGGTCAAGAGGCGCCGGAATGGCGAGGCTGGATGACGCTCGAGCCCGTTTCGATCAGTTCGTCCCAAAGTGTCTCGCTGCTCCATCGTGAACCTAGCCGGTTTCCGACCGCTCATAGACGTTGCATACGGCCAGTTGCTTAAGAAATTGGAAATATTGAGATTCTTAAATCGATTGAAAACAATTGGTTATCACAAAGTTCGGAAAACTCGCGGGTATCGCTGAAACTCATGGCTCGGCCGCTTCGTGTGTTCGGTCAGGGGCTGGAAAGACCAAACGACACGGAGACCCATGATGACCAAACTGATCCAGAACGTGGCCGAGATGCTTGCACCGGCCCCCGCAGCCCAGATGCCGCCCGTGCAGATTGAGGTGACGCAGCTGACGCGCCGCGAGATGGAAGATCTGTTCGCCCGCGAACTTGGCCGTATTCGCTTACACTGACCCCAGTCCGACCCCATGCAAGATATCGAGAGACCTCCCATGAGCCTTCTTGAAAAAGCCCGCCTGAACCGCCGCATCGCCCTTGAAGGCAAATCGTCCGGGCCCCGCACGCCCCGCGATGTCCGCCCGGTCCTGAAGGTGATTCTTGGCGGGGCGGCGCGCGCGCGGCAGCCTTCCGACTTCGATCCTGATCTCGGGATGCGCCTTGCGGCCTAGCCGAAGACCTCTTCGAAGCTTTGTTCGAGGGCGGCGTCGAGATCGGCCATGGTCACCGGCAGGCCGAGATCGACAAGCGATGTCACCCCGTGATCGGCGATCCCGCAGGGCACGATCCCGCTGAAATGGTCAAGGTCCGGCTCCACGTTGATCGAAAGCCCGTGGTAGCTGATCCATTTGCGCACGCGCACGCCGATGGCGGCGATCTTGTCCTCTGCCACGGTGCCGTCGGCAAGCGGCGGCTTCTCGGGTCGTGTGACCCAGACGCCGACGCGGCCTTCGCGGATTTCGCCGGTCACGTTGAACCTGTCGAGCGTGGCGATCACCCATGCTTCCAGCTGCTGGACGAATTTGCGCACGTCACGCCCGCGGGCGTTCAGGTCGAGCAGGACATAGGCCACGCGCTGCCCGGGCCCGTGGTAGGTGTATTGTCCGCCCCGGCGGGTCTGAAACACGTCAAAGCGGTCGGGGTCGACCAGATCGGCCCGGTTGGCCGAGGTTCCGGCGGTATAGAGCGGCGGGTGCTCGACCAGCCAGACGCATTCCGGCGCATCGCCCGCATGGATCGCAGCCACGCGGGCTTCCATCCAGTCGACGGCCTGCGGGTAGCCCGTCAGCCCCTCTGATCTGATCCATTCCACCATAAAAACTTGCCCTGAGCGCCCAAAATCTGGGCAGTTCTCACGCCTTTTTCCCTAGGTCAACTTGCCACACCCATGCTAGCCTGCGGCTAGATTGAGTATAGCGTATTCGGAGGAAATGCATGTTTTTGAAAAACTTTACAATGGCTTGTGCCGCCGCGGCCCTGATCTCGGTGCCGGCGAGTCGGGCGCAGGCGGACGGGCGTGATTTCGCCGCGGGAATCGTCGCGGGCGTTGTCGGATCGGCCATCGTGCGCAACGCAGGCAAGCAAAAGCGCGTCGTGCGGCAGAAAACCTACACCAAGAAACGCGCCACCGTGCCGTCCTATGTCCGGCAAGAGCGTCGCGATATCCAAAACGCGCTGAACTACTTCGGCTTCCCTGCGGGGACGCCCGACGGTGTGCTGGGCAAGCGGTCCCGCGCCGCGATCTCGAACTACCAGGTCCACATGGGCTACCCGGCCACCGGGCAGCTGACGGACTACGAGAAGAACTTCCTGCTGCAATCCCATAACCGCGCCCTTGCGGGTGGGGCGGCGACCAACCAGGCGATTGCGGCGAGCCCCACCGGGCCGCGCGGCCTGCTGATCACCTATCGCAACGAGGCGGCGGGCATCGTGCCCACGGCCCCGGCGGCGCCGGTGCCGACCACCACCGTGGTCGTGGCCCCGCAGCCGCAGCAATTGCAGCCGCAGGTGCTCAACGGCACGACGACGACCACGACGACCGTCACCGCCGTAGCGGGCGCGGCAGGAGCAGCAGCCGGTGCAGCCACGGCCCCGAGCGGCCTGCCGACCTTCCTCGGCCAGACCACGGCCGTTTCGCTGGCGTCTCATTGCAATCAGGTCTCGTTGCTGACTTCCACCAATGGCGGCTTCGCTACGGCGGACACCATGGTTGATGCGAACTTCGCCCTCAACGAGCAGTTCTGCCTCGCGCGCACTTACGCGGTCGCCGATGGCGAGCAGCTGGCAGCGAAAGTTCAAGGCGTGACCAAGGCCCAGATCGAAAGCCAGTGCGAAGGCCTCGCCCCTGCGCTCAAAGAGCATGTCGCGGCCCTGTCGCTGAAGCCGCACACCGCGGTGATGCAGGACGTCTCTGCCTTTGTGCTGCAAAGTGGCATGTCGCCCGCGCAGCTGACGGGCACGGCCAAGATCTGCCTCTCGGTGGGCTACACCACGGACAACATGGATGTGGCGCTCGGCTCGGCCCTGCTGCTGACCGTTCTTGGCCAGCAGGTCTATGGCGAGCTGATGGGGCATCACCTGTCGCAAGGCTTCGGAGCGTCCAAGCGGGCGGACCTGTCGCTGGCATGGTATGACATGGCGCTGACTGCCGTGGACAACGGCGCTGTGGCGGTTTTTGCCCCGGGTCAGCCCGAGCGCGGCACGCTGCTGCGCAAGGCGTCGATGAGCCTTGGTACGAATGGCGCGGCACTGAACGGTGGTCAGGCCACGGTGCAGCCCGCATCGGCCCTGCCGATCTTCAAGGTCGACCAGTAAGACATCACCGCGCATTGGCGCGGTTCGGGCCGGGGGAGCAGCGCTTCCCCGGCCTTTTTCGTGGGCCGCACTTTTTTGGCTTCACAAGGGCAGGGGGGCAGGCTATCACGCGCTCCACATCCCCCGATGATTTGCGGTCGTGGCGGAATTGGTAGACGCGCAGCGTTGAGGTCGCTGTTCTGTAACAAGAGTGAGGGTTCGAGTCCCTCCGACCGCACCAACCCCCGATATCTGAAGTCAGAACTGCCAGATGTAGCTGGCATTGGCCCCGACGGTTGTCGTGCCCTCGGACGTGTGGGTCGCATCCGCGCCCAGCGACCAGATGCCGGTGTCGCCCAGTATTGTCACCCCCGCGGTCACCCGCGGCGCGGTGAAGCTGGAGACCGTGCCGAACCCGTCATCGCTGCGGATATAGTCCAGCTCAAGCCCTGCCGTCGGAAGATACGTGCGCCCGCCGCGGTCCACCGGGTTGAAGAAGGCCGTCGCCCCGATCGTGGTCACAAAGCTTTCGATATTGCTGGCCGCGTAGCCTGTGCCGCCGCCATCGGTGAAAGCGGGCAGGTCCTCGCGCGAGGAGGCGACGGACAGAAACGGCGAGATTTCGGCCGCCTGCAACGGGAATGACGTGCTGATGGTCAGGTTACCGAAGAGCTTGTCGCCCGAAAAGCTGCCGCCATCGACGTCGTAATCCGGCTCGCCATAGGCGATGAAGCCGTCGAGGGCGATCCGCTCGCTGATCTGCGCCGAGAAGTAGGGACCGATGGAGAACCCGTCCGCTCCGACCCGCTGCCCCGTGGGCAGGGTCACGGTGGAGGTGTTATAGCCGCCGATCAGGCCCACCAGCACGGTGCCGGAGCCCAATATCGCATCTGCGCCGAAGAGCAGGCTCGTCGAGTCCCCCGAATACGTGCCGTTGATCTGCTTGCCATCGAGCGAACCCCAGGCAGAGCTGAGTCCGCCCCAGGTCGGCGCCTCGTTGCCCAGCGTCGCGTCCTGGCGCACGCCCGGTGCGCCCCCAAGCGCGCGGCGACGCTTTGCGATGGCATCGCGGTAGTGCTGGAATAGGGCCGGTGCGGTGCTTTCCCCGGCTTCTGACGGGGGGCTGACCAAAAGATCATTGGTCGATTGCGCCGCGGCTGCGAGCGGAAGGATGGCGAGAAGCGGCGAAAGGGTGAGTGCTGAAATACGCATGGGACCACCTGTCAATGAACAATGTGACTTAGGGTAACCCAGACGCGCGAAAACGCCTAACTGCGGGGCGGTTGATTGGCGCTTTCCTGCCTAGGGCCGGGTCGCACCTATCGTCGCGACAGGGGAAACAGAGCTTTTCCCGCAAGGGCGGATTTGCCTCATTCCTGCCTTATTTCATCGCCCTTGCCGCCCGATTGTGGCGGTAGGGATTTGTTCATTATTACCCCAGATAGTTGATTGGTCCTCTGCCATGTCTTCTCGCACCGTCCACATCTCGCCCCAAACCACGCTCCAGACCCGGCGCCATCTCAGGCCGGTGCCGTGCTTCGCGATGGGGACGCATATTCTGACGCCGATGGGTGACCGGCTGGTCCAGGACCTGCGCCCCGGTGATCTGGTGGAGACGCTCGATCATGGCGCGCAGCCAGTGCGGGGCACGAGCATGCGCAAGATCGAGGCCGATGGGCCGGACGCCCCGATCCGCTTCCGCGCGGGCACGTTGAACAACGAGCATGACCTGTGCGTCACTCCGGGCCACCGCATCCGCTTTGCGGGCTGGCAAGCCGATTTGTTGTTCGGCGAGTGGGAGGTGCTGGTGGAGGCCCGTGACTTCGTCAATGGCACCGACGTGACCCGCGAGGTGGTCGGCCCGGCGCGCTACCTGGCGCTGAGTTTCGACGCCCACCACATCATCTTCGCCGAACGGGTCCCGGTCGAGAGTGCGCAGCTGCGCGCGCCCACCGGCAAGCTCGCCTTTCCGCCCCTGCGCGAGCACGAGGCGCAGGTGCTGCTGCGCAGCTACCCCACTAAGGCAAAAGAGCCAGCCAGGCCCACAGGGTAAGCACCGAGCCCGCGGTCGAGATCAGCACCGCCGAGGCCGCGACGCGTTTTGCGACCCCGTACATATTGGCAAACACGTAGGCGTTGACGCCGGGCGCCATCGCGGAGATCAGCACGACCGAGCGGAAGGCTTCGGTGCTGAGCGCCGTGGCGCTGGCCATGCCCCAGGTCAGAACCGGCTGAACCACCAGCATCAGCACGCAGATCATCACCACGGGGCCGGTATCGCCTTCGATCTTGTAGCGCGCCAGCACGCCGCCCAGCCCGAAGATTGCGGCGGGCAGGGCCGCGCGGATCATCAGGTCGACCGCGTCGGTCAGCACGCCGGGCAGGGTGATCCCGCTCAGATTCACCGCAAAGCCCAGCAGGATGCCGATGATCAGCGCGTTGTGGGTGATCGCGCGCCAGACGTTGCGGGCCGTGGCCCACAGCCCGCCGCCCTGATTGCGCACGACCTCCATCACGGTGATCCCGATGCCGTAGCAGATCGGCGCGTTGACGGCGATGATGGCGTAGTTGGGCTGCAGCGCCTCCGGCCCATAGGCCCGCTCGGTGATCGGCAGGCCCAGCAGCACCGCGTTGGAGAACAGGCAGCAAAAGCCGATGGCGACGCAATCTTCCCACGGTCGGGCGAACAGCACACGCGCGCCGATTGTGCCAAGCCCGAACCCCGCCAGCGCGGGGCCGTAGTAGCTGGCGATCAGGCGCGGCTCGAAATAGGCGTCAAGCTCCAGATCGGCGATGCCGCGAAACAGCAGGCAGGGGATGGCGAAGCTTTGGGTGAATTTCATCAGCGCATCGGCGCCCTCGTCGGAGAACAGCCCCTGCTTGACCGCGACAAACCCGAAGCCAATGACCAGAAAGACCGGCAGGATGACCTCGAGCAGGGCGCCCATGATCTACGCGTCGACCTCGATCACCATCCCGTCATAGGCGGGGGTGATGTGGTCGGCGGTCTCGGCCTCCAGGGTCGCGTAGTCCAGATCGATATGCATGTTGGTGATCACCGCGCGCTTGGGCGCGAGCTTCTCGATCCAGCCCAAGGTGCGGTCGAGATGGGAATGGCTGGGGTGGGGTGCGCGGCGCAGGGCGTCCACGATGAACGTATCGAGCCCCTGCAGCGCGGCCCAGGTTTCGTCATAGAACTCGGCCACGTCGGGCAGATAGGCGGTGTTGCCGATCCGGAAGCCAAGCGCATCGATCGAGCCGTGATTGGCCTTGAACGGGGCCAGCGGGATGGTGCCGCCGGGGCCGTTGACCTCGACCAATCCCTTGATCGACTTCAGGGTCAGGATCGGCGGGTAGGGCGAGCCTTCGGGCTGCACGAACGCGTAGCCGAAGCGCGAGATCAGGTCGTTGGAAGTGTCCCCATCGGCCCAGACCCGCAGCCGCTCGCGCATGTTGAAGACTATCATGCGAAGATCATCGAGCCCGTGCACGTGGTCTGCATGGCTGTGGGTGTAGACGACGCCGTCCAACCGGCCGACCTCTGCGTCGAGCAGCTGCTGGCGCAGGTCGGGGGAGGTGTCGATAAGGACCGTCGTGGTGCCGTCCGGCCCGATCTGCTCGACCAGAAGCGAGCAGCGGCGACGCCGATTGCGCGGATTGTTCGGGTCGCAATCGCCCCAATGCCCGCCCAGGCGCGGCACGCCGCCCGACGAGCCGCAGCCGAGTATTGTGAAGCGGCGCTTCATGCCGCTTTCCAGAACAGCCGCGCGAAGTTGGCCTGCGTCTGGGCCGCGAAATCTGCGTAATCCATCCCAAACGCCTCTGCCGCGATGCGGGCGGTGTGGGCGGTATAGGCGGGCTCGTTGCGCTTGCCGCGATGGGGCGGGGGCGCGAGGTAGGGGGCGTCGGTCTCGACCAGGATGCGATCGCGCGGAGCGGCGGCGAAGATGTCGCGCAGATCCTGGCTTTTCGGGAAGGCGGCGATGCCGGACATGGACAGGTAGAACCCCAGATCGAGCGCCGCCTGCGCCAGCTCGGCCGAGGACGAGAAGCAATGCATGACGCACGTGTACGCGTCCTTGGCGTACTCTTCGGCCAGGATGCGGGCCATGTCGTAGTCGGCGGCGCGGGCATGGATGATGAGCGGCAGTTTGGTCTGGCGCGCGGCTTCGATATGGATGCGCAGGCTTTCCTGCTGCCGGTCCTTGCTCTCGACCGTGTAATAGTAGTCCAGCCCGGTCTCGCCGATGCCCACCATCTTGGGGTGCTGCGCAAGCGCGACCAGCTCGTCCACGGTCGCCATCGGCTCGTCCGCGGCGCTCATCGGGTGGGTGCCTGCGGCGTAGAAGACCGATGGGTGGGCCTCCGCGATGGCGCGCACCTGCGGCTCGAGCCGCAGCTTGGTGCAGATCGTGACCATCTTCGTCACGCCCGCGGCATGGGCGCGCGCGATGGTGTCGGGCAGCTCGTCCGCGAAATCCGGAAAGTCCAGATGGCAGTGGCTGTCGGTGATTTCGGGCGTGCTCATCTCTGCCTCGTCAGGCGGCAGTCTTGGCCGCCGTCTCGTTGATGGTAAGGACCATATCTAGGACCAGCGCGGCAGGGTCAAGATTGACCGCGCGCCCATGCTGCGCGCGCGCGGACAGATCGGCAGAGATCGTAGCCCAGCGGCGCGCGGCGTCCGCGTTGGGCGACAGGCGGGCGAGGGTCGCAAGTTCGCCTCTCGCGGCCTCGCTCAGCGGCAGACCCAGCCCCGCGCGCGCCAGGCGCGCCAGCAGCACGTCCACAAGTCGCAGCATCAGCTCGAACCGCGCCTCCTGACCGCGCGCGGCCGCCTTTTCGCCAAGCGCGATGGCGGCGGGGCGGTCGAGATCGGGCATGGTGCCGATCAAGGCGACCAGCTCGCCATAGACGTCGAGCCCGCCCAGATGGATCATGCGCAATGCCTCGCCCACGGATCCACCGGACAGTTCGGTCAGCGCCGAACTTTGCGCGGCATCGTCGGTACCCGCGGCACTCAGCGCCTGCGCCATATCCTGCGCGCCAAGCTGGGTGCAGCGCAGCTCGCGGCAGCGCGAGCGGATCGTCGGTAGAAGCCGAGAGGGCTGGTGGCTGATCAGAAACAGCAGCGCATCGGCCGGCGGCTCTTCGAGCACCTTCAGCAGCGCGTTGGCGGCAGAGACGTTCATCTCGTCGGCGGCGTCGACGATGACGATGCGCCGCCCGCCCTCGGTCGCGGAGAGCGAGAAGAAGCCCTTGAGCTTGCGCACCTCGTCAACGGTGATCTGCTGCTTGAACTTCTTCTTGTCCTCATCGTAGGGCCGCCGCAGCACGAACAGGCCCGGCTCCGACCCTGCGGCCATGCGGGCGGTGATCGGATGATCCGGTGCGATGTCGAGCGTCGTGGGCGGCGGCGGCGCGCCGAACATGTCATCGTCGCGGGCAGGGGGATTGGCCAGCAGGAAGCGCGCGAGCCGCCAGGCCAGCGTGGCCTTTCCCACCCCGCGCGGACCGGTGATCATCCACGCGTGGTGCAGCCGGTCGCCTGTGAAGGCGTCCAGAAACGCAGCCTCGGCGGCTCCTTGGCCGCGCAGCTCGCGGGTTTCGCGCGGGTGGGGTGCGCCGTCGATCTGGTCGGACTGCGGCAGCGCCTCGTCTGCGGGCACGACGCTCATCGCGCGGCCATGAACTGATCCACGACGCGCGCGATGTCCGCGCCCACCTCGGTCGCGCCGCGGGTGCCGTCGATGACACGTGCGCGGTCGGGGAAGTCCTCGGCCAGCCGCAGAAAGCCCGCGCGCAGCTTGCGCTGGAAGTCGATGCCGAACTCTTCGAACCGGTCTTCGCCGGAGCCGCGGGCAAGGCCGCGGGCCAGCGCCGCGTCCGGGTCCATGTCGATGATCAGGGTCAGGTCGGGCTCGCGCCCGATCATGCGGGCGTGCAAGTCATCCACAATGCCGCGCAACGCGCCGCGGGTGGCGCCCTGATAGACGCGGGTGCTGTCGGCAAAGCGGTCCGAGATCACGATCTCGTCGTTCTCCAGCGCGGGCTGAATGGTGCGTTCCAGATGATCTCGGCGGGCAGCCGTGAACAGCAGGATCTCGGTCTCGGCGGACCAGCGCCCCGGCTCGCCCTCGACCAGAAGGCGGCGGATGTCTTCGGCTCCGGGCGAGCCGCCGGGCTCGCGCGTCAGGCGCACGGTGTGGCCCTTGGCCTCCAACCGACCTGCCAGCAGACGCGACTGGGTTGACTTGCCAGAGCCGTCGATGCCTTCGAACGTAATGAAAATTCCGCTCAAAACAGTAAGGTCGCCTGGCCGGTCAGCTCGCGCAGCAGGGTTAGGGCGGCAGTGCGCACGCGGACCATAAAGCCGCCCGCGCTGACGCTTTCCGTGGCGACCAGATCATGGGTCGCATCCCCGATGCCTGGGACCGACACGATCAGTTCAGCCAGTTTGTCGCCCGCCTGAATAGGGGCCTCCAGCGGGCCGCGATAGGTGATCTTGGCCGACACGCCGTCCTTGCCCAGCACGGGGATCAGCACTTTGACGTCCTCGGTGGTCGCCAGCCCCACCTTGGCGACGGAGCCCATCCAGACCTCGGCTTCGGTCATGATCACGCCTTCTTCTGCGACCTGATGCTCGGCGAATTGGCGAAACGCCCAATTGGCGATGCGCTCGCTCTCCGACGCGCGCCCGTCTTGTGTATCAAGGCCGGAGAGCACGAAGACGATGCGGCGGGTGCCCTGCTTGGCGGAGCCGACAAGACCGTAGCCTGCTTCCTGCGTATGGCCGGTTTTCAGACCATCCGCGCCGATGTTGAGCTTCAGCAGCGGATTGCGGTTCAGCCGGTTGGCGGGTGCGCGGCCGTCATAGTCGAACGCGGTTTCGGCAAAGTAGCCGTAGTATTGCGGAAAGACTGTGATCAGCCGCTTGGCGAGGATCGCAAGATCACGGGTGGACATGCGCTGCCCATCGGCGGGCCAGCCATTGGCGTTGGCGAAGGTGGAGTTGGTCATGCCCAGCTCTTGGGCGCGCTCCGTCATCATCTGGGCGAAGCCGCGCTCGGTGCCGTCCGGGGAGATCGCCTCGCCGAGCACGGTGGAGGCGTCATTACCCGACAGAACGATCACACCGCGGATCAGCTCTTCAACCGTCGGGCGGTCCCGGGTGGTCAGAAACATCGTCGAGCCGCCATAGGATTGCGCCTGCTCGGACACCCGCAGGCTTTGATCGAGCGACAGGCGCCCGTCCTCGAGCGCCTCGAACACCATGTTGAGCGTCATCAGCTTCGACATGGACGCAGGCGGCAGCCGCATGTCGGCGTTTTTCTCCATCAGCGTCAGATCCGTCGACAGGTCCAGAACAATGGCCGATTTGGCCGATGTTTCAAAGGCCTGCGCGGCGAAGCTGATGTTGAATGCGGTGAGGAGGGCGGTGATGAGCGTGGCAGCGCGAAGGCCCATGGTGTCTCCTTTGGTGTGGTCTCTAGTTGGTCACGAAGTAGGCGTCGTTGAAGCCAAGCGCCTTGACCTTCTTGAGCAGTGTAGCACGTTCCGCGCTCGAGGTGGCAGGGCCCACGATGACGCGGTGGAAGGTCTTGCCCTGGCTTGAGCCCTTCTTGACGGTCGGCAGGATGCCGGAGCCGCGCAGGGAGGTGGCGGTGTTGTCTGCGTTCGCCTTGACCGAGAAAATGCCGATCTGGATGAACGGCTTGGCCAGGCTGCTGGTCTTGCGCGTGGGCGCAGGCGCGGGCGTCGCTGCGGCTGCGGCGGTCGTTACGGTCTCGCGCGGCAGGGGTGCTTCAGTCGTGCCGGGCGCAAGCGCCTCGGATTTGGCGATGGCGGCCTCTGCCTTGGCGATGGGGTCGAGCGATTGCGCTTCGATTGCATCGGGGGCTGGCAGGGCTTCACTCCCCTCGGGGTCCGATATCGGGGCCGAAGCGGCGGGTTGTGCGACCGGCACGGTTTCCGTGCGCAAGGCCACGACGCTCATCCGGGTGGGCTGGCCCGCGATCAGGCCCAGCGACTCCGCGGCGTCCGAGGACAGCTGCAGCTTCGGGCCTGGGTTGTCGCGTTCGCGGCGGAACAGCGCGCCGATAACGGTCTTGTTGTTGGACAGGTTGCGGATCACGACTCGCTCGGGGTCCTTGACGCCCGGATAGGCGACCCAGACGCCGCCCAGGCTCGGGCGTCCATCCCACAGGCCGTCCTCGTTGGCCTGGAACACGTCCGGCGCCTCGACCTCGCGCTCGATCAGATTGGCGCTGCCCAAGCCGCCTTCCGCCGGGGCGCTCGCCGCGCTGTCGGTGTCTTTTTTCTTCAGAAAGTCAAAGCCCTGGCCGTCCTCGCACGCTGCCAGCAGCGCCGTTGCGCCCAGCAGAATAACCGCCCGGCCGACCCGCGTCCTGATCAAGTGAATGCCCATTTCTATGCCCTCTGCCCGCCGCATCCTTGGGATGCTGTTATCGGCCCCCTGTTTTTGAGGTACCGTGTTTTTCGGCACATTAGTCAATAAAGCCGATTTTGCAAAGAGTCCGCGTGGGGCGTCGGCAAAAATGTGCGTGATTGCTTTGCGGTCATTGCGCTTTCAGAATCGAGCGGCGCCCGCTAAACGACACCGCGTCGGAGGAGTGGCAGAGTGGTTTAATGCACCGGTCTTGAAAACCGACGTAGGTGAAAGTCTACCGTGGGTTCGAATCCCACCTCCTCCGCCATCACGACCCGCGACGATTGCCTTCCAAAAACGCGCGGGCGCGCGCGGTCCAGCCTTGCGGCAATCCATGCCCGCCATCATGCACATCAAGCCGCACGGGCGCGCCGTTGCAGGACGCGTCCCAAAGGCGTGTGCGAAAAGTCGTGTCCATCTCGATGGCGTCCGGGTTGGTCCGGCATCCGTTCGCTGCCCGCGCGCGTTCCAAGATGTGCCACACGCTGCCCTGATGCCAGTCGCGGATGGCGCGGCCCTCGAACGGGACCTGCCCATCGGCGAAGCCGTGTATCTGCATCACCGGCAGCCCTTCGAGCCCTGCGCAGTCCGTCGGGTTCGGGCGACGCAGCGCGCCCGCGACGCTGACCATACCCGCCAGCCGCGCCCCTTCTTCGCAGGCCAAAAGCCACGCCATCGAGCCACCCGCCGAGAAACCGCCCGCGTAAACGCGTGAGAGATCGAGCGTCGCCCGGGTGCCAGCCGCCTCCAACGCCGCGAAGGTGAAGGCGACGTCATCGCGCGGCGCACCCGCGCGGGCAGGGTAGGAGCGCGGACCGTCAGCGCGGCGATATCCGTTCGGGGCCAGCACAGCGAAGCCATTGCGCAGGAAATCCCGCTCCAGCCCGCCGCCCCGATGGATCGACGCGCCATTGCCGCGGTGGCCGTGATACCAGATCAGCACCGGATGCGGGCCGGGACCGTCGGGCAGGCGCAGGTGGTAAGACCCGCCGTCGATCTCGCAAGGCGCTTCGGGGCCGCAATCCTGCGCCGCTGCGGGCAGGGCAAGAGAGATGGCGAGAGTTTTGAACAAAGAGCGGAGCATGGACGGGACCTGAAATTAAGGGGCGGTTGTGCGGCACCGTCGCGCCTCGCGGTGCGTGGGTCCAGTCACGATTTCGTCTTGCCCGCGAGGGGTCAACCGCCGGGCGGCGCTAAAGAGGCGCGCAGGCGCAGCTCTGTCGCTAGCTCCACCGAGGCGGGGATGCGCTTGTCTTCCACCATCTCCACCAGCACGCGCGCGGCCGCACGCCCCATGTCGCGGTGGGGCACATGCACGGTGGTCAGCGCGGGCGACGCGATCGTGGCGATCTCCAGATCATCGAACCCGGTGATCGAGACGTCGCACGGGACCTCGAGGCCGAGCTTTGCGGCGATCCCCATCGCGCCCACGGCCTGCACGTCATTGCCGCAGATCACCGCCGTTGGCCGGGGCGTGCGCGCCATCAAATCCTCAAACGCGGCGGCTCCGGTCTCGATCCCGTAATGCGTTTCCATGATCGGCACGGCGTCGGGGTCCATCCCCGCCGCGACCACCGCATCGCGCAGCCCCGCGACCCGTGCGGTGGCGCGGTCATTGCCGGCGCAAATGCCCGAGATCATCGCAAGCCGCCTGTGGCCTTGCGCGATCACTTCCGCCGTCACGGCGCGCATCGCCGCGCGGTTGTCGAACCCGACAGAGGGCAGGCGCGCGGTGGCGTCGAAAGACCACGCGACCAGCGTCGGGATGTTCTGCCGGGCTAGGAAGTCATAGACCGACGGGTCGCGCTCGTGCCCGATCAGCAAAAGCCCGTCCGCGCCGCGCGAGACCAGCGCGCGGATCTGCTCTTCCTCGATCTCGGGCGTGTAGGCGGAGCTTGCCACCAGCAGCGTGTAGCCGCTTTCGTGCAGGGCCTCTTGGAACGCCTGCAACCCGCGCGCGAAGATGGCGTTATCCATCGTCGGGATGATTGCGCCCATTGTGAAGCTGCGCTTGGCTGCCATGACGCGGGCGGCGAAATTCGGGGTGTAGCCCAGTGACTTGACCGCCTCCATCACCCGCTCGCGGGTTGCCTTCACCACCCGGTCGGGCGTGTTCAGGCACCGCGAGACGGTCGCGGTGGACACACCTGCCTTCTTGGCGACGTCATCAAGGGTCGGGGCGGCCATTCTTTCAGGTTTTCCGATGCGAAAATTCAATCTGGCTAAAGCCATAGCAGTAAATTCGCACGAATGCAGGCGAAAAATGTAAGCGCTTGCATTTATCATCAAACGCGCGGATATCTAGCACAAACGAATCTGGCGCAGCTTTGCATTCGATCACGTAGACCTTTGATAAAGGACCCCGCCCATGACCCGTGAATATCTCAAGAAAGCGACGCTGACGGCGAAGTCCGACGCCTCCGAGGTGCATGAGACCGTGCAAAACATCCTCGCCGATATCGAAACCGGCGGCGATGCAAAGGCGATGGAATACGCGGCCAAGTTCGACCGCTACGAGGGCAACGTGCTGCTGACGCGCGAAGAAATCGAAGCCGCCGCCGACCTGGTACCCGAGAAGCTGAAGGCCGATATCCGCTTCGCCCATGACAATGTGCGCCGCTTTGCCGAGCTGCAAAAGGGCACCATCGGCGATGTCGAGATGGAGATCAGCCCGGGCTTCGTCGCGGGCCAGAAGGTGATCCCGGTGGATGCGGCGGGCTGTTACGTGCCGGGCGGGCGTTACTCGCATATCGCATCGGCCATTATGACGGTGACCACGGCCAAGGTCGCGGGCTGCGGCCACATCACCGCCTGCTCGCCGCCGCGCCCCGGGGTGGGCGTCGCGCATGCGATCATCTATGCGGCGGATATCTGCGGCGCGGACAAGATCATGGCGATGGGCGGCGTTCAGGGCGTGGCCTCTATGACCTACGGCCTTTTTGGCCTGCCCAAGGCCAACATCCTGGTGGGGCCGGGCAACCAGTTCGTGGCCGAAGCCAAGCGCATCCTCTTTGGCCGCGTCGGCATCGACATGATCGCGGGCCCGACCGACAGCTTGATCCTGGCCGACAGCTCTGCTGACGCACATGTCGTCGCGACCGACCTCGTGTCGCAAGCGGAGCATGGCTACAACTCGCCTGTGTGGCTGGTCACCAATGACCGCACCTTGGCCGAGAAGGTGATGGAGCTGGTCCCGGGCATGATCGACGATCTGCCCGATGTGAACCGTGAAAACGCCTTCGCCGCGTGGCGCGACTATGCCGAGGTGATCGTCTGCGCCGACCGCGAAGACATGGCGAAATGCTCCGACGAATACGCGCCGGAGCACCTGACGGTGCAGGCCGAAGATCTCGATTGGTGGCTCGAGACGCTGACCTGCTACGGCTCGCTGTTCCTTGGTGAAGAGACGACCGTGTCCTATGGCGACAAGGCCACCGGCACGAACCACGTGCTGCCGACCTCTGGTGCGGCGAGCTACACGGGTGGCCTCAGCGTGCACAAATACATGAAGATCGTGACGTGGCAGCGCGCCACCCGCGAAGGCTCGCGCGACGTGGCGCAGGCCACCGCACGCATCTCGCGCCTCGAAGGGATGGAGGGCCACGCCCGCGCCGCCGATGTGCGTCTGGCCAAATATTTCCCTGGCGAAAACTTCGACCTGTCCGCCGATGGCTGACGCCATCCCCGATCCAAGGGCGCTGTTCGACCTGAGCGGTCGCGTCGCCTGTATCACCGGGGCAAGCTCCGGTTTGGGGCGCCGCGCCGCTGTGGCCTTGGCCGCCGCCGGTGCGCGTGTCGTGGGCGTGGCCCGCCGGGCGGAGGCGTTGGCGAGCCTGACCGATGAGATCGGGGAGACTGCCGCCGCCGTGCCTGCTGATGTGGCGGATCGGGACGGAATGCCGGAGCTGGTCAAAGCTGTCTCCGCCCCCTTCGGCGCGCCGGATATCGTGATCCACGCCGCAGGGGTGAACACCCGCCAGCCTGCCGACGACGTGACGCCCGACGGATGGGACCAGACGATCGCGCTCAACCTCGCCGCACCCTTCTTTCTCAGCCAGGCCATGGTGCCGGCGATGAAGCAGAAAGGCTGGGGGCGCATCGTCAATTTCGCGTCGCTGCAGACGACACGGGCCTTCCCGGGCGGTATCGCCTACGGGGCGAGCAAGGCGGGCATCGGGCAGCTGACCCGCGCCATGGCGGAAGCCTGGTCGCGCGACGGCATCACCGCCAACGCGATCGGACCGGGCTTCTTTCCGACCGAGCTGACCGCGGCGGTGTTTGACGATCCGGACCGCGCCGCGCGCAATGCCGCGCAGACTTGCGCCGGGCGCAATGGCCGGATGGAGGATATCGACGGACCACTTCTGTTCCTGTGCTCGGACGCCTCGGCCTATGTGACGGGGCAGGTTTTGATGGTCGACGGGGGGTTCACCGCGAAATGAAGGCGCTTGTGTATGACGGGATCGAAACGCTGGGCTTCCGCGACGTGGCGGATACGGCCCCGCGCGACGGCGAGCATCTGATCCGGGTGGAGGCGTCGGGCATCTGCGGCTCCGACATGCATGCGTATCTGGGCCATGACGCCCGCCGGCCCGCGCCGCTGATCCTGGGTCACGAGGCGGCTGGCACGATCATCGGGGGGGCGCGCGACGGCATGCGGGTCACAATCAACCCGCTGGTCACTTGCGACACCTGTGCGGCCTGCACATCCGGGCGCGAGAACCTGTGCGCAGAGCGCCAGATCATCTCCATGCCGCCCCGCGAAGGGGCGTTTGCGCAGTTCGTGGCGATGCCCGAGCGCAACCTCGTCGAAGTCCCCGCCGATGTGCCCTTTGGCAAAGCCGCGCTGGCCGAACCGCTCGCCGTCAGCTGGCACGCCGCGCGACTGGCGCTCGATGCGCTCCACCCGGCCATGGAGCGCCGTGCGCTCGTTCTTGGCGGTGGGTCGATTGGCCTTGCCGCGGCACTGGCATTGCAGGCGATGGGCGTCGAGGACGTCACCATTGCCGAGCCCAATGATGCGCGCTGCGCTTTCCTGGAGAGCCGCTGCGACCAGACCGCCCTAGCGACCGCAACGGGCCAGTTCCCGCTCGTCATCGACGCTGTGGGCTATGCCGCGACCCGCAAGACGGCGTCAGAGCTGGCGCAGCCCGGCGGCGTGATTGCCCATGTGGGTCTGGGCGAGGATGCAGGCGGGCTCGATATCCGCCGCATGACGCTGCAAGAGATCACGTTCATCGGCACCTACACCTATACAGCGCAGGATTTCCGCGACACGGCGCAGGCCATTTTCGATGGCCGCCTCGGTCCGCTCGACTGGACCGAAACGCGGCCCTTGTCCGACGGCGCCGCCGCCTTCAAGGACCTGCGCGAAGGCCGCGTCGCCGCCCCAAAGATCGTACTCACCCCATGGGCGTGAGACCTGTCACCATCCGCTTGCGCGCCCTCGCGCAGGCGGCCAAATACCACGCGTCGCCAAAGGGCGCTCCAACCAGAAAGGCTTCACATCCATGAATATCGACAAGAAGATCGCTGATGATCTTGTCGCCAATGATGTCTCCTTCGTCACCACCGTGCCCTGCAAGCAGCTGGCCGGTGTGATCGACGAGATCGAGAACCGCGACGATATCTTCCACATCCCGTCAAACAAGGAAGACGAGGGCATGGGGCTGTGCGCGGGTGCCTTCATGGGCGGCAAGCGTCCGGCCATCATCATGCAGAACACCGCCATCGGGGTGACGATCAACACGCTAGCGACGCTGACGCAGTATTACCGCATGCCGCTGCCGATGATCATCTCCTATCGTGGCGAGCTGCGCGAGCCGGTGGCCTGCCAGGTCGAAATGGCGGTGCACACCAAGGCGCTGCTGGCCCAGCTCAACATCCCGACCTACCACTTCCACTGGCAGAAGGATGTCGAGGAGTTCGACAACATCCTCAAATACACCTTCATGTGCAACAAGCCGGTCGCGATCCTGACCGACGCCAACTTCTGGGGAGGCTATGGCGACCAATGATCCGTTCTGAAATCCTGAAAGAAATCGCCCCGATCCTGCGCGACCAGCTGGTCGTCTGCAACATCGGCATCCCCAGCCAAGAGCTGCACGCCATAGACGACCAGCCCACCAATTTCTACATGTTGGGCACGATGGGGCTGGCCTCCAGCATCGGTCTGGGCCTCGCCCTGGCGCAGCCCAAGACGGTGATCGCCATTGATGGGGATGGTTCGGTCCTGACGAACCTCGGCACGTTGCCCACCATCGGGAACAACGCGCCGTCGAATTACATCCTGATGATCATCGACAACGGCTCCTACGGCTCGACCGGGGACCAGCCGACTTACACTGGCAAGAAGACCGATCTGGCTGGCATGGCCCGCGCTGCGGGCTGCGACAATGTCGTGGTGGTCCAGGACGTGGACACCGGCAAGGCCCTGCAAGAGGCCATTGACGGCGGCAAGGCCACCGTCATGGTCGTCAAATGCGACAGTGGCAACGCCAAGATGCCCGTGATCACCATGGATCCGGTGGTGATCAAGCACCGCTTCATGGAAGCGGTCAAAGCCTAAGCACATGGGGGCCGCCGCGCATATCCATTCCGTGGAGGATGCGCGGCGACTCGCCAAGCGGCGGTTGCCCTGGATGGTCTTTGACTACATCGACGGGGCCGCGGGCGGCGAGGGAGGTGCCGTCCGCAACCGCGCCGCGATGGATGCCGTGACGCTCACGCCGCGCATTCTGCGCGATGTCAGCGACCGGTCGCTATCGACCAAGATTTTCGGCACAGACGCCGCGCGGCCCTTCGGGATCGCGCCCATGGGCATGTGCAACCTGTCCGGCCCCGGCGCGGACCTGATGCTCGCGCGCCTCGCCGCGCAGTACAAGGTGCCCCACGGGGTCTCGACCGTGGCCTCGACGCCGATGGAGAAGATCATCGAGGTGGCCGAGGGCCACGCTTGGTTTCAGCTCTACTTCTCCGGCGACGGGGCAGGGACGTTCAAGCTGGTCGAGCGCGCTCGCGCTGCGGGCTACCAGACCCTAGTGCTGACCGTTGATGTGCCTGAGGTGGGCCGCCGCCCGCGCGAGCTGCGCCACGGCTTCAAGATGCCCTTCAAAATTGGCCCGTGGCAGTTCCTCGACTTCGCTTTGCACCCGCGCTGGTCGCTCGGATCGCTCGCGGCGGGCAAGCCGCAGATGGCGAATTTCGAGATGGACGGCTACGCGTTCGACCGGACCGAGAGCCGCGCGCGGGCGACGTGGGAGACGCTGGCGCGCCTGCGCGAGATGTGGCCGGGCAATCTCGTGGTCAAGGGCGTGCTCGATGTTGACGACGCGCGGCGGCTGAAATCCGAGGGGGTGGATGCGATCCAGGTCTCCAGCCACGGCGCGCGCCAACTCGAAAGCGCGCCCGCGCCGATCATCGCGCTGAAGACCATTCGCGAGGCCCTCGGGCCAGAATTTCCGTTGTTCTATGACAGCGGCCTGCGGTCCGGCGAAGATGTTCTGAAAGCGATCACCCAGGGGGCCGATTTTGCGTTCTTCGGCAGGGCCTTACAGTTCGCGATTGCGGCGGGTGGCGAGCCCGGCCTGCACAAGCTTTGGGATGTTTTGAGCGACGAGCTGAGCATCGCGATGGCACAGACCGGAATGACGCGGCTGGCGCGGGAGGCCAACGGCTGAAGCCCGCGCTTTACGCTTTCTGAGCGACCCGCGCGCCCGCGAGCACGTGCCGCAGCGCCTTGGAAATTGCACTGCGATCAAAGGGTTTCGCGATGAAGTTTGCGCCCAGCTCCTCGCCGCTGCTCGAGGCCAGCTGGTTTTCAGAGAACCCCGACATGAACAGGATATTTGCGCTGGGCTGGCGTGTCTTGAGCGCGCGGGCAAAGTCTACACCGCTCTTGCCGCCGGGCAGCAGGATGTCGACGAGATACAGATCGGCCTGCGGGTTGCGATGGGTCCACTCAAGCGCCTCGGCGGCGGTGTCGGATGTCGTGACGCTGTAGCCCAGCGAGCGCACCAGCTTGGAGACGGTCTCCTGCACGTGCTGGTTGTCTTCGAGGATGTGAATATGCTCATCCTGCCCAAGCGCGATCTCCGGCGGGGTCGGATTGGCGCGCGGTGTGGCGGCCACCTCTGCGCGGGGCAGGTAGATGGACACCGTTGTGCCGCGCCCCGGGACGCTGGTGATCCGGGTGTCTCCGCGGGACTGACGCGAGAAGCCCTGCACCATCGACAGGCCCAGCCCGCTGCCCTGGCCCACGCCCTTGGTGGTGTAGAACGGCTCGAACGCCTTTTGTACCTGCTCGGGGCTCATGCCCTTACCGGTGTCCGAGAAGGCGAGGACCACGTAATCGTGGCGCTCCAGCTCCAGCTCTGTTGCGCGGGCGATCTCCTGCGCTTCGGCGTTGCGGCAGGCGATGGTCAGGGTGCCGCCGCCCGGCATCGCGTCCCGCGCGTTCAGGGCAAGGTTGAGGATCGCGGTTTCCAGCTGCGTCGGGTCCGCGTGCACTGGCCACAGGTCAGGGGCGGCCTCGAAATCGACGGTCACCGTCTCGCTGATCGTGCGCAGGAAGGTCTTCTTCATCTCTGGCACCAGCTGGTGCAGATCGACGGCCTTGGGGATCAGCGTTTGCTGGCGGGCGAAGGCCAGCAGGTGCTTGGTCAGATCTGCCCCGCGTCGCACGGCGCTCACGATCTCGGCGGTCAACTCGTCATCGGAGCCCTGAAACTCCTTAAGCAGCTCGGCGTTTCCTTGAATAACGGTTAGCAAGTTATTGAAATCATGGGCGATACCGCCGGTGAGCTGGCCGATGGCCTCCATGCGTTGCGAGACCAGCAACGTGGCCTCCAGCGCCTTGCGCTCGGTGATGTCGGTCAGAAGGCCAACGGAGCGGATGGCCTTGCCGTGCTCGTCGGTGACGCATTTGCCCTGACAGTGATACCAACGGGCCTCGCCGGACTTGGTTACGAAGCGCATCTCGTGGGTCAGCGGCCTGGTGGGATGGGCCAGATGGTCGACGATCTTGGCCTCATAGGCCGCGACATCCTCTTCATGCAGGACGCTCGCGATCCGGTTGGCGCGCAAATGTTCGGTGAATTCTCCGCGCTCATACCCCAGCGCCTCGGTAAAGTTGGGCGACAGGAACAGGCGGTCCTCGACCACGTCCCAATCCCAGATTGCAGCGGTCTGGACGGCCAGCTCGAACCGCTCCTGCGAGATGCGCAGCTTGTCGGAGCTTTCGGCGACCGCGTGCTTGAGCCTTTCCTTCTCGCTCTCCTGCAAGGCGCGCAGGCGGACCCGTTCGGAGACATCCTCTTCCGTCAGGACGGTGACCGCATCGCCATTGACCGGGTCGCGTCCCATTCGGGCGGACAGCGCATGGGTGCGCAGACCGGCGGCGGTGCGCATCTCGGCCTCCCAATGGGCCAGCTCGTTGGAGCTTCCACAATTGAGCACCTTCTCGGCCAATGCAGGATCCCTGAACCGCGCCTGCAGCTGGGTCAGCCCGTCGTCGGATGACCCCGGCGCGCCGTAGCAGGCAAGCGCCGCCGGGTTCTGGGTCAGGACCTGCCCCTCCATCGAGAAGGTCGTCATCATCAGCGACGTGGCCCGTGCGGCCTCCAGCAGCCGCCACGTGTCGTCATTCGCATCGCGGCCCAAGAGCTGGACCAGTTCGATCAGGATGCCTTTGTAGGTGCCTTCGATCTCCACGGGCTGGAAGGACAAAATCACCGTCTGCGGCTCGCCTGAAGGGTAGAGCGTCCAGGTGTCATTGATCTGTCCATCGTCGGAGGCCAGCTCGACGATCTGGCGCAAGCGCTCGCGCACCGTCGCGCTGTCGGAGGAGAAGTCGCGCAGGCGCAACTCGTCCACGGACCCCGCCTTCCAAAACGCCAATCCTTGCGAATTGGCCCACCAGATCCCGTGCCGGTCCACATCGAAGATCCAGACCGGTGTCGAGAGCTTTTGCAACTGGCGCAGGTCCTGCGGACCCGCGAAGTTCAATCTTGCCAAACCACGTCTCTTTCCATTCTGCCTGGCCCGGGGTCCGGGCCGCGGGCTCGGGTTTGCACCGTGGTATCATCCAAAGGAGCAAAACGCCCATCATAAAATTCGGCGTGGTCGCGCACCCAGACCGTGCCATCGGGATCATCATAGATGACAACGGCGCTGCGGTCAGCCTCGAGCACGCCGTGGTGGATCACCCGGTAGAGCCCGCCCTTCTTGTGCCGATGGGTGGCTTGCCACGCCTGATCAGAGGTGATGGCGTGGGGGGCGGGCCCCCACACGCGGCTCAAAAGGGCCCGCAGACCGCTCATGCCGACAGCACCGATCCGGTGACCGCGTTGGGGCGGTAGGTCGTGCAGCCCTTGCAGCCGGTGGCATAGGCTTCGCGGTAGATATCCGCGAAGTCGTCGAACGCGATATCCTCGGGGCAGTTGACCGTCTTGGAAATCCCGCTGTCGATCCAGGTCTGCGCCGCCGCCTGAATGCGCAGATGATCGGCAGGGGCCAGTTGGGACACCGTGACGAACGCCTCCGTCAGGGGCGCGTCCCTGCCATGGATGCGGTGGTAGAGTGCGACGGCGTAATCCTCTATCACCTGACTGGAGATCGAGCCGTCGGCTTCGGTGATCTTGCGCGTGTAGGAGGTCGAGAAGATCGGCTCGATCCCAGAGGAGACATTGCCGCCCAGCATCGACGTGGTGCCGGTCGGCGCCACCGTCGTCAGGGTCGCATTGCGCAGACCGTGGGCCTTGATCGCCGCGCGCACGTCGGGGTCAAGCTGGCGGATGCAGTCCTGCGCCATGTGCATCTTGGCGTCATAAGCCGCGAAGGCACCGCGCGTCCGGGCCAGCTCGGCGGAGGCCAGATAAGCCGCGTTCGACAAGCTGCGCATCCATGTATCGACCAGCGCCACCGACGCATCGCTGCCATAGGGCACGCCCAGCATGATCAGCGCATCGGCCAGCCCGGTGACGCCAAGGCCGATGCGGCGCTTGGTCTGCGCCTCGATCCGCTGTTCCTCGACCGCGTAGCGCGACACGTCGAGCGTGTCGTCGAGCAGGTGAACGGCGACGCTTGTGAGCCGCTTCAGCTCTTCGAGGTCCATCCTTGCGGCAGGGGTGAACGGGTCGCGCACCAGTTTCGCCAGATTGATCGAGCTGAGCGGGCAGGTGCCATTGGGCGGCAGCGGCTGCTCGGCGCAGGAATTGGTGGCGCTGATCGTCTCGAGGTAGTTCAGCGGGTTCTTGGCATTGATGCGGTCGACGAAAAGGACCCCGGGCTCTGCGGCATCAAAGTTCTGGCGCATGATGGTCTGCCACAGTGCGCGCGCTTTGAGGCTGCGCACCGGCGCCCCGTCCCAGACCAGCTGCCAGTCGGCGTCCGCCTCGACCGCTGCCATGAAGGCGTCAGAGATCAGCACCGACAGGTTGAAGTTGCGCATCCGGGTGGGGTCGGACTTGGCGGTGATGAAATCTTCGATATCGGGGTGATCGACCCGCATCGTTGCCATCATCGCGCCGCGCCCCATGCCGGTGACCAGCATACGGCAGATTGCATCGCAGATATCCATCGCGGCCAGAGGTCCGGCGGCGGGGCAGTCGAGCCCTTTGACCAGCGTGCCCTTGGGTCGCAGCGTGGAGAAATCGAAGCCAAGCCCACCGCCCATCTTCATGGTCAGGGCGGCCTCCTTGAAGACATCCATCATGCCGTCGACGCTGTCGGGCAGGGACTTCATCACGAAGGTGTTGGACAGCGTCACGTCCCGCGCGGTGCCCGCACCCGACAGGATGCGCCCGGCGGGAAGCAATTTGAACTCATCCATCGCGTTGTAGAACAGCTTCTCGACGCCGGGGCGGTCTTGCGGGCGCTCCGCCTTGGCCAGCGCGCGCGCGACACGCAGCCAGGTGTCATGGACCGAATAGTCGACATCTCTGGCGGCGGTCTTGTACTGATATTTGGCTTGCCAGATCTGCTCGGCGATGGGCTGCTGGAAAACGGTGGATGATGGGGTGAATTCAGACGGATAGTACATTTTGGTTCCTCAAGATGACGTTTTGGATTCCCCAATGGCAATTGGAAGACAGCGCAAGCTCTCGAAATGTGCGCGGGGATACATTCAGATCAGGGTTCCGCCGTTAAGAATTGGTTAACGAATATGGCAGAGTGGCCAACCGAGCCGATTTGCGGGAAAAAACGGCCGAAAACGGTCGAAATTCGCTCGTTTGAGGTGGCGGACCGCGATGGGCGGGCGCGTTTGTGTTTGGCCGCCGACTCGCTTTTGGGCGGTCACCGCAGCCGCCGGGGTTTCTTTTTATTGCTGCGAAAGACATTCGTCGTTTAGGCTTCCCCAAGGGAAAGCGTCGGGGGGGAAGTCAGGCGGGGCGATTGATCGGTCCAAGGTCTGAAACACCGCCTCCCCACGCCCCCGCAATGACGACCCGGCCAACGGGCGCATCCATTTTCAAGGGAGAGATACACAATGAACCTAAGGCCCGATCCGACCTTCCACGCATCGCCCAAGCTTGCCATGCAGGCCCCGGTGGAGAATTTCGCCTTCACCGTCATGCTCAGCCCCGATGGCAGCAAGCCCGACGGCATTGCCGTGGTGGACCTGAAGCCCGGGTCCGACACGTATGGCGAGATCGTCCATCAGGTGATGGTGCCTAATCTGGGCGATGAGTTTCACCACTTTGGCTGGAACGCGTGCTCATCGTCGCTGTCGCCGCTCACGGGCCACGCTTTCCTCGAGCGCCGCTACCTGATCGTGCCGGGCATCCGCTCCAGCCGGGTCTACGTGATCGATGTGAAAGAGCCGCTGAAGGCCAAGATCCACAAGATCATCGAGCCCGAGGAAGTCTTCGAAAAAACCGGCTACTCCCGCCCGCACACGATCCATTGCGGCCCTGAAGGCATCTATGTCTCCACCCTGGGGGGCGGTGGCGAGGACGGCACCGACGGCCCGCCAGGCATCTTCATCATGGATTGCGAGACCTTCGACGTCATCGGCCGCTACGAGATGGACCGCGGCGAGCAGGACAAGCACTACGATTTCTGGTGGAACCTGCCGCAGGACTACATGGTCAGCTCCGAATGGGGCCTGCCGCCACAGTTCGAGAACGGCGTCGTGGCTGAGGACCTGTTGTCCAACAAATACGGCCACAAGATCCACTTCTGGAACCTGCGCGCCCGCAAGAACATCCAGACCATCGATCTGGGCGAGAACCACCAGATGGCGCTGGAAATCCGGCCGGCGCACGACCCGACCAAGTCATACGGGTTTTGCGGCGTTGTGGTGGATACGACAAACCTGCAAGGCTCGATCTTCACGTGGTGGCGTGATGATGATGGGACGTGGCAGGCCAAAAAGGTCATCACCATCGACCCGCGCCCCGAAAAGCCCGAGAACCTGCCGCCGCTCCTGCAAGGGTTCGAGGCCGTGCCGCCGCTGGTCACCGATATCGACCTGAGCCTGGACGACAAGTACCTCTACGTGGCCTGCTGGGGCCTGGGCGAGATGCACCAATACGATGTCTCCGACCCGATGAACCCGACGCTCGCCGGCAAGGTCGAGCTTGGCGGTATCGCTCGCGGCACCAAGCATCCGTCGGGCGGCGAGTTTGCCTACGGCCCGCAAATGGTCGAGGTCAGCCGAGACGGCAAGCGGGTCTACTGGACCAACTCGCTCTATTCGACATGGGACGATCAGTTCTACCCCGACGACGAGGGCGGGCAGATGGTGATGGCGAATGTGGGCGAGAATGGCGGGTTGGAGTTGGACAAGGACTTCTACATCAACTTCCCCGACGGCTACCGTTCCCACCAGATCCGGCTCGAGGGCGGGGACTGCTCAACCGACAGCTTCTGCTATCCGTCCGTCTGATTAAGTGGAAGATGTGACATCTGTGGCGGCCCTTTGGTGGGCCGTCATTTTTTCGGGGCTCTACCACGGCATCAACCCCGGCATGGGCTGGCCCTTGGCGGTCTCTGCCGCGCTGATGGAGCAGAAGGCGCGGGCGCTCCCGCGCGCGTTGGCGATGCTGGCGCTGGGCCATTTTCTGGCGATGATCGTGATCTTGCTGCCGTTCTCGCTGATGCTGGTGCTGGTGGAGTACGAGACACAGATCCGCATCGGCGCGGGCGTCATCGTCATCGCCATGGGTGTCTACCTGCTGATCAACCGCCGCCATCCGCGCTTTTTGGCGCGGGTGCATCCCGCGCGGCTGGCACTGTGGTCGTTTCTGGCCGCCATGGCACATGGGGCAGGGCTGATGCTGGTGCCGATCTTTTTGGGCATCTGCGCCATCGGGGTCGATGAGGTGGATCACCTCGCCGCCGAGAAGCTGATGGGCAACAACGTCGGCACGGCGTTCATCGTCGCGGCCTTGCACACCTTCGCCATGACGGTCGCAGGCGGCGTGATTGCGGTGATTATCTATCTCTGGCTGGGGCTGAAATTTCTGTCGAAGACCTGGTTCAACCTCGACATCATCTGGGCGCTGAGCCTGATCGTCGTGGGCGCCTTTGGCATCTACACAGCCTACAGCGGCCATTGAGGGACCCCGGGCGCATAGACCCGGAGCCCCAAGTTCTTACACGAAGGACACGCCGTTCTCGTTCATCGGCAGGCTGGCGATCCGCAGGTCGCTGCTGGCTGCAATCGCGTTGGCCAACGCCGGGGCGGCAGGCGGCGTGCCGGGCTCGCCGACGCCCGTGGGTGCCTCGGCAGATGGCATCACATGCACGTCGATTTGTGCGATGTCGCCAATGCGCAGCGGCTCGTAGTCGGGGAAGTTGAACTGGTCCACCGCGCCGCCCGTCAGCGTGATCTTGTCGCGCATGACGTGGCCGATGCCGTAGCCGATCCCGCCTTCCATCTGGGCCTTCACGATGTCGGGATTCACGGCGATGCCGCAATCGACCGCGCAGGTGACCTTCTCGATCTTCACGCCGTCCTCGGGGTTGCCGGAGATTTCCACGACCTCCGCCACATAAGAGCCGAAGGATTTGTGCACCGCTACGCCCTGACTGTGCCCGGCTGGGGCGTTGCCCCAATCGGCCATCTCGGCGGCCTTGCGCAGCACGGCGGCCTTGCGCGCCTGATCGGGCGCGTCGCCCGACAGGTAGCCAAGCCGGAACTCAACCGGGTCTGCGCCCGCGGCCTTGGCGGCCATGTCCATCATCACCTCCATCACATAGGCCGTGTGGGTGTGACCCACCGCCCGCCACCACAGCGTGCTGGTGGCCTTCTCGGTGTCGGTCAGGCCGAAATGCGCGGTCGGGATCATGTAGGGGCTGTCATATGTGCCCTCGACCGAGGAATGGTCGACCCCGTCATGCACCGCGAAGCTTTCAAACGGGGTGCCTTTCATGATCGACTGGCCCGCGACGCGGTGATCCCAGCCGACGATCTCGCCGCTCTCGTTCAAGCCGATGCGCACCTTGTGACCAAAGGCCGGGCGGTAGTAGCCAGAGCGCAGATCATCCTCGCGCGACCACACCAGCTTTACCGGCCGGGTGCGATCGGTCATCACGAAGGCAAGCCCCGCCTCGACCTGATAATCCGCCTCCGGCGTTGTGCGGCGCCCGAACGAGCCACCGGCCAGCATCGTGTTGATCTGGATCTTCTCCATCGGCAGCTCGAAGATTTGCGCCAGCGCCATGTGCGGCCCGGTGGGCATCTGCGCGCCGTCATGCAGGATCAGCCCGCCATCGGCGGTCTGCTCGATCGTGCAGTTGAGCGGCTCCATCGGGGCATGGGCGAGCAGGGGGAAGTAGAACGTCTGCTCCACCACCTGCGCGGCGCTGTCGATGGCTGCATTGACCGCCGCCACGTCGGCCTTGTTGACGTTGTAGGTGGGCTCTGCGTCCAGAGCGGCGCGGATTTCCGCCTCGATCTCATCGGAGCTGCGCGTCTCGGCGGCGGAGGTGTCCCATTCGATGTCGAGCATCATGCGGGCCTGCATCGCGGCCCACGTATTCTCGGCGTAGACCGCAACGCCTGCCTTGTTGGGCAGGACGGCGGACCGGATGTAGCCCTTGATGTCCTGCGCGCCGCTGTCATCGACGCTGACCGCCTGCGCGCCGCGCTGCTCGGGTCGTGCGATCATCGCGATCATCTGGTTGGGCAGGTAGACATCCATGGCGAACATCGCCTCACCGTTGCCCTTGATGGCACTGTCGAGGCGGCGCACATCGGGGTTGCCGATCAGCCGGAACTCGGACGGGTCCTTCAGGCGCGGCTCTGCCGGGGCCTCAAGCTGGGCGGCGGCGGCGACAAAATCGCCCATCGGCGCTTGCGCATCGGGGCCGCGGACCACGCCGTTCTCAAGGCTAAGGGTGGAGACATCCGCGCCCCAGTCATTGGCGGCGGCCTGCAGGATCATCTCCCGCGCGGCGGCGCCCGCCTTGCGGTACTGCTCGAACGAGTTGGCCATGGCGGTGGAGCCGCCCGTGCCCTGAAACGGGCCAAACAGCAGGTTGTTGTAGACTTCCGGGTTGGAGGGGGCGAATTCGTAGTCGACCTGATCCATGGTCAGGCCGATCTCTTCCGCGATCAGCGTGGTCAGGCCGGTGCTTGGGCCTTGGCCCATCTCGAAATGCTTGACGATGGCGGTGACGGAGCCGTCCGCGCCGATGCGCACGAAGGGATTGAGTTGCGTGGCTTCGCCCGCAGCGGCAATCGCGCCGCTGGGCTTGACGCCAACGAACAGAACGGCGCCCGCAGCGGCCGCGCCTTGGAGAAATCCGCGCCGTGATGTGGACAGGGTCATGATCAGGCCTCCAGAATTTCAGATGCGCGCTGGATGCCAGCACGGATGCGTTGATAGGCGGCGCAGCGGCAGGCGTTGCCGTGCATGTAGTCGTCGATCTCGGAGGTCGAAGGCTTGGGGTTCTCCGCCAGAAGACCCACCGCGGACATGATCTGCCCGGATTGGCAGTAGCCGCATTGCACGACGTCCAGCTCGACCCAGGCCTGCTGCACAGCGGCCCCGATCTTGGTGTCGGCCATCGCCTCGATCGTGGTGACCTCCGCGCCTTCGACATCGTCGATATAGGTCTGGCAGGAGCGGACGGGCTGGCCATCCAGATGCACCGTGCAGGCCCCGCACGAGGCCACGCCGCAGCCGAATTTCGTTCCGGTCAGTTGCAGCTCATCGCGCAGCACCCAAAGAAGCGGTGTGCCCGGCTCGGCCTCGACCTCCCGGGTCTCGCCGTTGAGTTTCAGGGAAATGGCCATGGGTCGGGATCCTCCTTGCTGACAGGGCACGATGAAATCGCTCAAGTGTACCGATCAGTATAGGGCAAGGTGACGTTAGGGCGAGGTCACAGCATCCTTACCCCGTTCACAATCGCGTCCCGGGCAGATCTCCGCCTAAATTTTGACCAACGCGCCGCGGGCTTGGATGACCTTGGCGGACACCCCGGCGGCAGTCTCGATCAGCGGGGCAAGGGGCGCGTCCATCGCGAAATGCGCCAGGATGCCTGCGTTGAAGCTGTCACCTGCGGCCGTCGTGTCGACCACCTGTGCGACCGGGGCAGGGGTGAAGCTGCCCTGCGCGCCCTGATGCAGATACACGATCGCGCCCTCGCCGTTCTTCACGATCACCGTGCGCGCCCCGGCGCCGGCATAACGGTCAAGGGTCGCCTGCGGGTCCGCATCGCCAAAGAAGCTCGCTTCATCCTCGAACGAGGGCAGGGCGATGTCGCTGAGTGCCGCCGCCTCCATGACCGCCGCGCACATCGTGTCGGTGTCGGGCCAGAGGCGCGGTCGCAGGTTGGGATCGAACGCCACCAGCGCGCCGCCCGCCCGCGCGGCCTTGAGCGCGGCAAACAGGTTGTCGCGCCCGGGGCCTTCCAGCACGGCAAGTGTGATGCCCGAGACATAGACGATATCCGCGCCGTCGCACGCGGCGCCAAGCGCCTCCAGATCATGGGCCAGTTCGCGGGCCGCCGACTGCCCACGCCAATAGGCAAAGCTGCGCTCTCCGTTCGCCAGACTGATCATGTAGAGCCCGACGGTCCGCGTATCGCAGCGGCTGATATAGTCGGTCCCGATCCCTGATTTCGCCAGATAATCCGCCAGTCGGTCCGACATGTCATCGCGGCCCAGCCGCGTGATGTAGTCGACCTCCAGCGCGGGGTTCAGCCGCTTGAGATACCAGGCCGTGTTCATCGTGTCCCCCGCGAAGGCGAGTGTGAACTGGTCCGCTGGGCCCGCCGGGGCGAGCTCCACCATGGGCTCTCCGATGGCTGCGATGCGTTTGGGCATGGGGGCGGTCCTCGACGGTTTTTGGCGATGCGCGCGACAGGGAATCCCGTGATTGACGCAACTGGTATACTAGAATATCAATTTTGCACGAGGCCGTGAAGACCTCTGGCACACACGCGCTCGGTTCGATCCAACTGACAGGAGTTCTCCTATGCCCGACTTCCCACCCGTGCAAGCCGACGAGGGCGTAACACGGCAAGTGCTGGCCGACCATCCCGACCTCATGGTGGTCTCCTTCCGCTTTGAAGAGGGGGCAGAGGGCAAGCTGCACAACCACCCGCATATCCAGTCGACCTATGTCAAATCCGGCCGCTTCCGCTTCGTGATGGACGGCGAGGCCACCGAGATCGGCCCGGGCGACAGTTTCGTCATCCCGACCATGGTAACCCATGGCTGCACCTGCCTTGAGGCGGGCGAGTTGGTCGACTGCTTCACCCCGCGCCGCGACGATTTTCTCTAACCAAGGACGCCTCTCCATGCTCAAGACCGAAACCCGCTACGCCATTGATCCGGCCTCCGCCAAGGCGCTGGATACCGAAGGGCTGCGCAGCCATTTCCACGTCGGCGACCTGTTCGCCAAGGGCGAGATCCGCATCGTCTACAGCCATTACGACCGCCTGATCCTTGGCAGTGTGGTGCCCGCGGGCAAGACGCTGACCCTCGACAAGGTCGCGGAGACCGGGACCGCCACCTTCCTTGAGCGACGCGAGATGGGCATCCTGAACATCGGTGAGGCGGGCGAGGTCTCCGTCGGCGGCGAGACTTACACGCTGGAGCGTGGCGAAGTGCTCTACATCGGCATGGGCGCAGGCGCGGTGGACTTCTCCGGCGCGGGCCGTTTCTACATCCTGTCGGCGCCTGCCCACCGGACATGCCCCACGAAGCTCATCAAGCTCAGCGACGCCCGCCGGGTCGAGCTGGGATCGCGCGACACCGCCAACGAGCGGGTCATCATCCAGTTCCTGCATCCAGAGGTTTGCGAGAGCTGCCAGCTTTTGATGGGCTACACGCAGTTCCAGCCCGGCTCGCTTTGGAATACCATGCCCGCCCACCTGCATGACCGCCGGATGGAGGCATACCTGTATTTCGATATCGACAAGGACCAGCGCGTCTTCCACTTCATGGGCGAGCCGTCCCAGACCCGCCACATCGTCATGGACAACGAGGAAGCCGTCATCTCGCCCCCATGGTCGATCCATTGCGGCGCGGGCACCGGGTCCTACACGTTCTGCTGGGCGATGGCGGGCGACAATGTCGACTTCACCGATATGGATATGGTCGACATGGGCGATTTGCGGTGAGTGCCTTCTCGCTCGACGGCAAGACCGCGCTGGTCACCGGGGCCAATACCGGCATCGGGCAGGCCATCGCTGTGGCGATGGGCCGCGCGGGCGCGCATGTGATCTGCGCGGGCCGCTCGTCTTGTGCCGAGACGGTCGGCCTGATCGCCAGCGCCGAGGAACTGGCACTGGACTTCGCCGACCCGATGGCGGGCACAGGCATCTTCACGGATCGCACCGTGGACATTCTGGTCAACAACGCAGGCATCATCCGCCGCGACGACAGCACCGACTTCTCGGAAGACGATTGGGACGCCGTGATGGACGTGAACCTCAAGGCACTGTTCTTTACGTCGCAGGCTTTCGCCAAGGCCGCTTTGGCCGCAGGCCGCGAGGGCCGTATCGTCAACATCGCGTCGCTTCTGTCATTCCAGGGGGGCATCCGGGTGCCGTCCTACACGGCGTCCAAGCACGGCGTGGCAGGGCTGACGAAGATCCTCGCCAATGAATGGGCCGCCCGCGGCATCGGCGTGAACGCCATCGCCCCGGGCTATATCGAGACGAACAACACCGAGGCCCTGCGCGCCGATCCCGAGCGCAACAAGGCGATCCTCGACCGTATCCCCGCGGGCCGCTGGGGGCAGGCCGATGACATCGCCGAGACGGCCGTCTTCCTATCCGCGCCCGCGTCGAAATACATCCACGGCGCTGTGCTGAACGTCGACGGCGGCTGGCTGGCGCGGTAAGCGGAGGTCAGGCGTTAGGGGGCTGCTAAGCGGGACGAAGCCGTCGTTCGTAGCCGCTACACGAACGACCGCTTTGTTGAGCCGATGGCTCACAGCTACCTACTCTGTAGTAGCCATTAAACTTAACCAATTAGCAAAGTGTTGTTGACGCTTGGCCGTCGCCGCTGTAACTTAACCAAATGGATAACCATTTACATGCGCAGTTCCACGCTCTTGCCGACCCCACACGATTTGCGGTCGTGGAACGCTTGCTGATAGCCCCTGCCAGCGTCAGCGAACTGGCTGAGCCGTATGACATGGCTCTACCGGCATTCACAAAGCATCTCGGCGTTTTAGAACGATCAGGTCTTATCACGAGCGAGAAAATCGGTCGGGTTCGAACGTGCTCGATCAACCCTGCCGCAATGAGCCAGATCGAAAAATGGTTCTCTGATCGCCGCGCACTTTGGGAAGCGCGTCTCGACAAGCTTTCCGAACACCTCACACACACAAAAAAGGATTGACCAATGGAAATTCACCACGAAACCGTGACACTGGAAAAACCGCTACCAGCTTCGCCGGAGGAGGTTTTTCAGGCTTACACCGACCCGAGAGCCCGTGAAAAATGGTCCGCGCCTGACAATACGACTGAAATCCGAATTCTGGAAAGCAATGTCAAAACAGGCGGATCGGAAACGGGTAAGTGCGGTACTCGCGGTCAGGAACTGAACTGGCGCATGGATGTCGCCTACCATCTCGTTGAGAATGATAGACTCATCACTTTTACCGAGGAGCTCTGGGACGGTGACAACATGCTGACCGTTGCTCTCATCACGTTTGACCTGAGCAAAGCGCCAGATGGAACAACGATCCTGCTCCTTACAGATCAAATAACATCGTTTGTCGGGGAAGGCGGTGTCCAGGGTCATCGTGACGGCTACACGAAAGCGCTCGATAACCTGGCTTCGATGCTTGGGGAAAAAGTCGAGTAATTGGGTATCTGAGCTGTTCCTTCACTGCTCATGGCATCTGGCAATGATGCTATGAGCGGTCATTCGGTCAAGATGCAGCATTGTTCAGTCTGGGCTCCAAGCAGACCTTCGAGACCTCGCCAATCCAGCAACCGTTCACGTGGGCCTGTCCCGCTAAGCCGTCCCTCGCGCTGGGCGGTTGTGGGCGATGTTGAACTTCATGCCGTCCAGCAGTTCCACAAGGTCCGGCCGCGCGGCGGGGCCGTTGGAGATGCAGACCACCTGGATCACCCCGTCGGGGCGCACGCAGAAGACGCCGGGCTCGGCGAAGCGGCGGTCGGTCTCGTCGGGCGACAGCGGGTCGGAGACATAGAGCCCCAGCGCGCGCATCTGCGTCTCGCTCAGATCAAAGCCCAAGGGGAAGGTCCAGCCGAACTCGGCCACGTCGGCCTCGACCTTCTCCAGCGGGTCGGCGGAGACCACCGCGATATCGAACCCCGCCGACTGCCAATCCGCCTGCAATCCTTCGAACGCGCCAAGGTATTTCTTGCAGCGTCCGCAATGCTTGCCGCGGTAGACGATCAGCAGCGTATGGCGCTCGCGCGCCCCGCCCACGGTGATCTCACCGCCCCCAAAGCGGGGGAAGCTCAGCTCGGGCATCTGCCCGCCGGCGTCGGGTTTGCTCATGGATATCCCCTTAGCTGAACAGCATGCCGCCATTGATGTCGATGCTGGCCCCGGTCACGAATGCCGCCCCGTCGGAGGCGAGATAGGCCACCAGATTGGCCACATCCACCGGCGCGCCCTCGCGCTTCAGCGGCGTGTTGCCCGCCACCATGGTGCGGACTTCGGGCTTGGTGAAGACGTTGTGGAAATCGGTGTCGATCATGCCGGGGCAGACCGCGTTGACGCGGATATTCGGGCCCAGCTCTTTCGCCAGACCGCGGGTCATGGTCATCACGGCCCCCTTCGACGTCGCATAGGCCACGGCACCCGGCCCGCCGCCATCGCGCCCGGCCTGCGAGGCGAGGTTCACAATCGCGCCCTCGCTCATATGGGCAAGCGACGCCTTCACCAGCAGGAACACGGATGTCAGGTTCAGATCCATCACGGCGTTCCAGTGGTCGAGGTCCATCTCTTCGATCCGCTTGCGCGCGACCAGCCCGCCCGCGTTGTTAACCAGCACATGCAGCCCGCCCAGCTCGGACACGGTGCGTTCGACCAGCGCTTCGACATCGGCCTGTTTGGTCAAATCGCCCTGCATGGCGAAAGCGTTGCCGCCCATCGCCTTGATCTCGGCCACGGCGCTGTCTGCGCCCTCCGACGAGGAGTGGTAGTTGATCGCAACCGCGCAGCCGTCTTCGGCCAGCCGCATCGCGCAGGCCCGCCCGATGTCGCGGCCACCGCCGGTTACGATTGCTACTTTGTCTTTGAGTGTCATGGGGGTGTCCTGTCTGAGAAATTAGCGGCCAACGTCGAACGTCTTCGGCACGGTGACCTTGAAGCTGCGCTCGTCGGCGTCGGTGAAGTAGAGATCGCAGTCGTAGCCCTGATCGTCGAGGAAGCTGAACACCCGTTGCGGGGCCTTCAAACTATAGGGGACGAGCAGGGTCGCGATGCGGTGGCGGATGGCCTTGGGGAAGGTGGCGTGCAGGCATGTGCTGACGGGCAGACCCTCGTATTCCGACGGGTCCACGTCCGGGAAGCCGGTTTCCTGATCCAGAGTGGGCGCACCCGCCTCGGACCAGAGGAACTGGCCGTAGAAGCCCGCGCGCTCGCCGGTGTAGCGGAACGTGTTGGCCCCCAGTTGCATCGGCGCGTTCGCGTGCAGCAGCCAGTCTACCGAAACAGGCGTCTCGGCATCGACCGCGTCCACAATGACGAAGAAGCTGTTGTTGACGAAATAGACGTCCCTTAACACGCGCGACACTTCGGGGCTGAGCGAGCGGTAGGCCTCGGTCGCGTCGCCCTGGAGATAGATGTGATCGCCGCGATCCTCGCAGGTGGTGATCGTGCCCGTAGCGCGCATCGCCTGCGCCTTGTCCTTGCCTGCGTACTGGCCCTTGCCATTGATCAGGATCGCGTTTTTGGACCGGGTCTGGCGCCGCCAGTTCTGGTGCATGGTCGAGTTGAAGGCCACGTAATAGCCCGACTGGATGGCCAGATCCTCGCCGAACCCCGCAAGGCAAAACGCGTTCTGATCCCCGTGGCTGTGCGAGATCGAGCCATAGGGCGACGACTTCATCACGAATTGGATATGGGCGTCGGGGTCGTCCATCTTGTGCTGCAACGCGACCCAGCCGATGCCCTTGAACCAGCGCATCACCGGCAGCTCCGACGGCGAGGTGGCCTCGACCGTGCCGAAATCGTGCTGGTAGACCATCTCGTCGAAATTGAAGTCCCACCAGCCCCAGTTGTAGAACTCCATCTCGGTGCCCGCGTCGTTGCGCTTCACTTCGTCGTAGTACCAGGTGTAGGCCCCGTTGCCGGTGACGCCCGCGAACTGGCGCAGGTTGTAGCCGATCTTCAGGCAGGGCAGGTCGCCCATGGTGCTGTCATCGCCAAAAGTTGCGCGTCGGGTGTCGGGGGCCTTGGTGTATAGTGGGAAGTCGCCGGTGGCCTGAAAGAACGGCCGCTTGTAGAGATCGATGCCCGCGAAGCTGCGGATCATGTTGGCCGCATCGATCAGATAGGCCATGCCTGTCATCCAGTAATGCGGGCCTTCCGCCCAGCCGCCATCGCTGTCGCCCCAAGGCGAATAGACGGTGGACAGGAACTCGATTGAGTAATCCAGCCAATCGCGCGCCTCGTCTTCCTCGTCCAGCAGCGCGATGCAGGACGGCACCAGTACGGCAGAGACCGCGCGCACGGCGTGGCTGTCGAAGGGGAAGAGGTGGATATTGGCGTGCTTGATGATGTGATCTGCCGTCTCGCGGGTGCGCGCCAGCAGGGCCGCGCGGACCGTGTCGCGCTCTTCGCCTGTCAGCTCGTCGTGGAGCCAGTCATAGCCCCACGCCAGTGCCAGGTTCACCCGGAACGCCCATTCGTCGGTGTAGCTGCGCGAGGTTGCGCCTGCGGGGTTCCAGCTGGCCGCTTCCAGCAGCCATTCCTTGGCCCGCGCGATCATCGCCGCGTCGCCAGTGACCTTGCCGCCCACGGCGAGGTGGCGGATGGCATAGATCAGCTCTTGGCAGGCAATGTACGTCGCGCGCCAGATGGGCGCGGTGCGTTCGTGGTTGGGGTAGCCCGCAGGCTCTGTCATCACGTCGCGCTCCATCCACGGGGCGACGGATGTCTCGTAGAAGGTGTCCCAAGCGCAATGGCCGGGGTCCTTGGTGACGTCCTTGCTGAATTGCTTGAGCAGTTTTGGCGACAGCCACAGGCGCGGGTGGGCCATGTCGGCCTTCGCGTAGCGCTCGGATCGCGACGCCAGCGGCGTCTCGGGCAAGCCGTCTGCCACGATGAAGCTGCGCACACTGCTCCACGCGCTGGTGGGCGCGCCGGACGCGTCGCAGGTGGCGTAGCACCAGTGGTATCCGCCGGGCGCGAGCGCCGCGTCGGGGGTGAAGAAGTTGAGCGGCAAGGGGGCGAAGAGCTGCGTCTTGCCCTTGGGAAATTCGGGGTCGGTGGAGACGCGCAGCACGTAGTGCGCCTCGGCCTCGATGACGGGAAGCCACGAGAAGCGCGGCGGGTTCTCGACCACGTCGCAGGACGCATCGGGCGCGTATTGGATGTTCAGGCGGCCCGCTTTGGGCTCGTCGAGGGCGGGCAGGGTGCCGGTGGGCATGGCGCGTGGGCTTTCTTGGAGCGAAAAGAAACGCAAGGGGCGCAGCGAGTTCATGCCGCGCCCCTCACTTGGGAGAACCGTTCAGGCCCTAGCCACCGTACTGGCGGTCATAGGCGGATTGCATCACGGCGAGGACATCTTGCAGGCCCATCTTGTTGAGGGTCGCCGTGTAGTCGTCCCAGTCGGCTTCGACATCGCCCTGACCCAGGATCCACGCTTGCTGGCGCTCCAGCATGTAGTCGCGGATCGAGCCCCAGTTCTTGTCGTAGACCTTCTGTTCGTCCGGGGTGAACGCCACGCCGAGGAACTGATCGATCAAGTAGTCGCCTTCATCGTAGAGGGCGATCCCTTCGAGCGCGTATTCGTTCGACCACTGGATTTCGTAATTGTAATCCTGGAAGTAGCCGCGCGCCTGAAGCTGTGAGCCGATCTCGTAGAGCTGGTTGTTCACCGGCTTGGTGTTGTTGAGGAACTCTTCCTTGAAGATCGGCTTGCCGTCGACCATGTCGTACTGCTCGCCCTCGATGCCGAAATTGGCCAGACGGCGGCCTTCCTCGGTGAACCAGAAGTCGAAATACTTGATCGTTTCGACCGGGTGCTCGTTGGTGTAGCCGATGGCCCAGCCGTCCGGCTTGATCGGGATGCGGCGGTGCTCTTCGATGCGCTTGCCGGAGATCGACGCGGGCGGCGCGATGGCCTTGATCTCGAAGCCCTCGATGTCGGCCGACAGGCGGTTGTAGCCCGAGGTCGAGGCGAACCAGTCATGGGTCGCACCACCAAGGTTCTCCGACAGCAGGTAGTCGCGGGATGACGAGCCGCGGGTGAAGATCTCGGCGTCGATCAGACCCTCCTTGTACCAACGGGCAAGGTTCTTGATCCCTTCGCGGTAGCCTTCGCCGGCATAAGGATGCGCCATCTTGCCATTGTCGACGTAGAAGTCGTGGTAGGTGTCGGAGCCGGACGAACGGCCATCCCACAATGTCACCAGACGGATCAGCTCTGGCCACTGGCGGGCGAAATAGGGAACCTCGTCCGCCTTGCCGTTGCCGTTGGGGTCCTGGGTCTTGAAGGCGCGCAGCGCGGCTTCGTATTCCTCGACCGTTTCCGGCACGTCGAGGCCAAGCTTCTCCAGCCAGTCCGTGCGCATCCAGTAGGCCCGCCCGTATTTGCCGTCCGGCAGATAGGGCACGTAGTACATGTTGCCATCCGCGGCAGAGATTGCGGATTTGATTTCTGGGCGCTCGTCCAGATAGGCCTTCAGGTTCGGCGCATGCTCGTCGATCAGATCGTTGAGCGGGATGAACGCGCCCTCGGGGCCGTACTGGTTGACGAAATCCTTCAGGCGGCTGGAGCCGACGATGTCAGGGATTTGGCCCGAGGCCAGCATCAGGTTCAGCGCCTCGGTCTTGCCGTCGTTTTCGCTGGTGCGGGTGTTGGCGCCCACGGTCGCGTCCTTCAGGCTGATGCCGGTCCACGCGCTGGCGGCTTTCTCCACCGGCCAGTTCTCGTCATAGACCGGGTAGCGCGCGTGGTTCATCTGGATCGACAGCTCAAGCGGCTCGTCCACGATCCGGAGATGGCCATCTGACAGGGCCGGGGCCGCAAGCCCCGTCGTCAGGAGCAGGCCAGAGATTAAGGTTAGTTTCCGCATAATGTTCCTCCCGTTTATGCAGGTTTGTTTCATTCCTTCACACCACCTAACATGATGCCTTTGTTGAAGTATTTTTGCAGGAATGGGTAAATCAGTAGCACTGGTATGATCGAGCAGACGATGATCGCTGCCGTCACGGTCTCGACCGAATAGGCCTGCGTGAACAGCGTGTCCGAGAATTCCTGATCGTCCGACAGCGTCGCAATCGTGTGGCGTAGGTAGACCTGCAGTGGGACCTTTTGCTGGTCCTGCAGCAGTACCATGGCCCAGAAGAAGCCGTTCCAGCGCGACACGATGCAAAACAGCGCAATCGTGGCAATCGCGGGCTTAGCGAGCGGCACGTAGACCTTCCACAGCACCTGAAACTCGTTGGCCCCGTCCATGCGCGCGGCCTCCTCGAAGCTCGACGGAATGCCCTCGAAGAAATTGCGCATCAAGATCACGTTGAACCCGTTGACCGCAAAGCCGATGATGATGCCGAAATAGCTGTCCAACAGGCCAAGATCGCGCATGTTCAAAAAGAACGGGATCAGGCCTGCATTGAACCACATGGTGAATGCCACCATCAGGTTCCAGAACCGCCGGCCATAAAGCCGTGGGCGCGACAGCGCGTAGGCACCGGGAATGATGAAGGCCAGCGACATCAGGGTGCCGCCGATCGTGTAGATGAAGGTGTTGAGATAGCTGCGCCAGAATTCCGGCTGTGCCACCACGTATTCATAGGCGGCAAAGGTCAGATCGACCGGGGTCAGCACGACGTTGCCCGCCCGCGCCTCGAACCCGGTCGAAAGCGAGATCGCAGCGATGTAGATGAACGGGTAGAGCGTCGACAGGGTGAACACGCCCACCAGGAACATGTTCATCCAGACGAAAATCCGGTCGCCGCGAGAGTAGAGGTTCATGTTTGCCATGCGTTTGCCCCCCTTACCAAAGCGATGTGTTGGAATAGCGCCGTGATAGCGCGTTGGCGGAGATCACCAGCACAAAGGCGATGACGGCGTTGAACAAACCCGCAGCGGCGGCGAAATCGTACTGGCCGGCCTGAATGCCTTGGCGGTAGATAAAGGTATTGACCACATCCGCCGTCTCGTAGGTCGCGGGCTGGTAGAGCAGGATGATCATCTCGAAGCTCACCTCCAGGATGTTGCCGATGCGGATGATCAACATGATGATGATCGTGGGCATGATCGACGGGATGGTGATCTTCCACATCATCTGCCAGCGGCTGGCACCATCCACGACGGCGCTTTCGTAAAGCGTAGGCGAGACCCCTGCGATGGCCGCGAGGTAGACGATGGACTGGAAGCCCGCCTCCTGCCAGATGCCGGTGCCGATGAAGATCGGCCTGAACCACTCGGCCCTCGTCAGGAAATACACCGGCTCGAACCCGAACCAGCCGATCACCGTGTTCACGATCCCCGCGCTGGGCGAGAAGGCGGTGATCACGATCCCGGCGATGATTACCGATGAGATGAAATGTGGAAGATAAACAATCGTTTGCGTCCACTTTTTAAACGTATGGTTGATGATCTCGTTGAACATCAAGGCCAGCAGGATCGGCACCGGGAACCCGATCAGCAGCGTCCAGAAGCTGATGATGACGGTGTTGCGCAGCGCGCGCAGGAACTGGTCATTGCCAAACAGCGTCTCGAAATGCTCGAACCCGATCCATGGGCTGTTCGCCACGCCTCTGAAGATCGAATAATCCTTGAATGCGACCTGCAGGCCGTACATTGGCTTGTAGAGAAACAGCAGCAGCCAGATCACCAGCGGCGCCAGCATCAGGTAGAGCTGCCAGTCGCGCTTCAGCGTGTCGACGATCCGCTCCACCCGGCTGGGCTGCTCGAAGCGCGACTTATGCCCGGCGCTGTCGGTCATGCCGCGCGGTCCTGTCCGGCCAGAGCCACGCCCGTTTCGCCATCGAAGATGCGGATCAGCTCGGGCGCGATGGTGAAGCCCGCGACCTCGTCCAGCGCACGCAGGTTGCCCAGAGTCTCGGCCTTGATGACGAACGGATCGCCCGCCAGCAAGGCGTGCAGCAGCGCTTCCGATCCAAGTGTTTCGACGAGGTCCAACTCGATGCCAACGGCGCCCGGAGTGCCCGCCACCACGGGAGAGGCGTATTCGGGACGGATGCCAAGCGTCACCTCTTGCCCGACCCGCGTTTCAAGATCACCCAAGGACGCTAAGGGCAGGGAATTGCCCGAGAAATGCGCGACGAACCCCGCTTCGGTCTTCTCGACCTTCGCGCGGATCTGGTTCATCGGCGGCGAGCCCAGAAACCCCGCCACAAATGTGTTCACCGGGTTCAGGAACAGCTCCATCGGGGTGCCGACCTGCTCGATCCGGCCGTCATGCATGACGACGATCCGGTCGGCCAGCGTCATCGCCTCGACCTGATCATGGGTCACGTAGATCGAGGTCACGCCGAGCCGGTTATGCAGCCGTTTGATCTCGGCGCGCATCTGGGTGCGCAGCTTGGCATCGAGGTTGGACAGCGGCTCGTCGAACAAAAACACCTTCGGGCGGCGCACAATCGCGCGGCCCATGGCGACCCGCTGGCGCTGCCCGCCCGACAGGTCGGCGGGGCGGCGGTCCAGGTAGTCGGTCAGGCCCAGGATGCCCGCAACTTCATCGATGGATTGCTTGATGGCCTGCTTGCTCTCGCGCCGGATGCGCAGGCCGAAGGCGATGTTCTCGGCCACGTTGAGATGGGGGTAGAGTGCATAGTTCTGGAACACCATCGCTACGTCGCGGTCCTTGGGCGCCACACGGTTGACCATCCGGCCATCAATGGTGACCTCGCCGTCGCTGATTTCCTCCAGCCCCGCGACCATGCGCAGGGTGGTGGACTTGCCGCAGCCAGAGGGGCCGACGAGGACGACGAATTCCTTTTCGGCCACATCCAGATCGATGCCATGCACCACCTGAACGGCGCCGTACCGCTTCACAATACTGTCGAGTTGAACCCCGGACATGCGCCCTCCCAGACGTCGCAAATCGTCACTGCGCCCGCCCAGGTGTACCATCTCTCTTCGACGAGCCCGCAGTGTGGCCCCTCGCGATCGGCTTATTTTAAAGGCGATGCAGCTTGCTTTCTAAAACTGGTATACTAGTATTTGAGAATCGGCAAACGAAATTTTCGCAAAGACTGCGTGGGCATAAGAACATGAAAATCACCTCCGTCAAAATCACGCCCGTCGCCGTGCCGGACGTGCCGCTGCTCAACACGAAGGGCGTGCATGGCCGCGTGTTCCTGCGTGCCGTGATCGAGGTGGAGACGGATACCGGCCTTGTTGGTCTGGGCGAGGCTTACGGCGCCAAGCGCACGCTCGCAGGACTTCAGGCGACCGCTCCGACGCTGACCGGGCTCGACCCGTACAACCTGCGCGACCTGCGCGCCCGGGTCGAGGCCGCGCTGCCGAATGGGGGCGGGGTGAACGCCCCCACGGCGCTCGCAGATCACCAAGTGATCGACGTGGTCTATTCGGCCTTCGAGATCGCCTGTCTTGATCTGCGCGGCAAAGAGGTCGGCCGTCCGCTGCATGACCTTCTGGGCGGCGCGGTGCGGCGCGAGATCCCCTTCGGCGGCTACCTGTTCTTCAAATATGCGACCCTGCCGGACGCCATCGGTCCGGACATCTTCGGCGAGGTCATCACCCCTGACGCCATGGTCGAACAGGCCCGTGCGCTGATCGACGAATACGGCTTCAAGTCGCTCAAGCTGAAGGGCGGCGTGCTGGAGCCAGACCTTGAGATCGAGACGATGCTGAAACTGCGCGAGGCCTTCCCCGATCATGGTTTGCGTATCGACCCGATGGGCGCCTGGACGGTGCCGACGGCCAAGCGGGTGGCGGACGCGCTGGACGGCGTGCTGGAATACCTCGAAGACCCGGTGCGCGGTATGGATGCGATGGCGGAGCTGTCCGCGCAGATCGACATGCCGCTGGCTACCAATCTGGTGGTCGTCGAGTTCGAACAGGTGATCGAGGCGGTCAAGAAGGACGCCGTACAGATCGTGCTGTCCGATCACCATTACTGGCGCGGGGCCACCGGCGCGATCCATCTGGGCGAGATGTGCCGCGCGGCCGGTCTGGGCGTCTCGCAGCACTCCAACTCGCATCTGGGCATCAGCCTGGCCGCCATGTGCCATGTCGCCGCCGCGACGCCGAACCTGACCTATGACAGCGACACGCACTACCCGTGGTACGCCCACGAGATCGTCAAGGGCGGCAGGCCCAACTTCGTCGATGGCAAGCTGCCGGTTCCCGAGGGCCCGGGCCTTGGCGTCGAGCTGGACCATGACGCGGTGGCGAAGCTGCACCAGATCTACCTCGACCAGCAGGTGATCGACCGCGATGACACGGATGAGATGCTGAAACATGTGCCCGACTACGTGCGCAAGGTGCCGCGATGGTAGCAATCGCAGGCTCCACCCCGGACCAGTTGCGGCATCAAAGCTGGCTGGTGCGCGGCACGCTCAACGGCGCGCTGGCCAAGGATATGGTGATCGGGCCCTTCATCGTGGCCTATGCCGTGCAGGTGCAGGGCCTGAGCAACGGCCAGATCAGCTGGTTTCTGGCACTAGTCCCGCTGCTGGTGCTGGCACGCTACCCGTTTCTCGCCCTGATCGCCCATGTCCCGCGGGTCACGGTGCTGCACTGGGCTCGCTACGTGCAAATCTCCTGCCTCGTGGCGCTGCTTGTGTTGCCGCCCGCATGGACGCCGCTGCCGGTCCTGATGGCCATCGGCGTGTGGTTCGTCTTCGGCAACGAGTTCCTGCAAAACGCGGTCTGGATGAACCTTGTGGCCGAGGTGTCCACCGGTCGCGACCGCGGCCGCTTTCTGGGCCGCTTGCGGATGTGGAAGCAGGCGACCGCCATGGCCTTCGCCGTGTTCGGCTTCGTGCTGGTCGGCGAAAGCCTCAGCCGCGAAGAGTTTCAAATCCTGCTATTGGTTTCCCTCGCGCTGCTTTTGAATTCGCGCTTCTGGTACGGCAAGCTGCCCGCCACGCCCCCGCCCGACAAAGAGCGCGGCGATCCGGCCCGCGCACCGATGTGGCATATCCTGACGACCAACCCGCTGATGCGCCGCCCGCTGGCGCTGAGCATCGTGGGTGCGGTGCTCAGCTGGCCTATCCTGATTGTCTATCTCGTGGGGGCGCTCAGCCTGCCGGCCAACCTGTTGATGCTGACCGTCGTGGCGCGGATGCTTGGCTCCATCGTGTCGGAGGTGTTCTGGGGCCTGCGCGCCGACGCGCTTGGGGTCCGGCAGGTGTTCTTGCAGTTCTACGCTTACGCCTTCGCGCTTTACCCGCTGCTGCTCTTTGTGCCGGACTACGCGCAGGTGGCGCCCGGCTCGATAGACTACATTCTGGGCACCGGCGTGCTGCTGGCGTTCTTCTTCGCGCGCGGCGTGCTGGACGCGGGCCACATGATGGCGGCGTCGATGTACCGCGCGCAGTTCCTCGACGCGCCGGGCGGGTTTCAGGCGATCAACATGCTGACCGCGATCCACATCGCGTTGATGTCGGCGGTGACGGGCCTCGGCGGTGTGATGCTGGTGCGCCTCGACGGGGCGGCGGTGTGGTCATGGGGGCCGGTCTGGCTCGATCCGTTCCGTCTGGTGACACTGGCCATACTGGCGCTGACGCTGGCGGCCGGGCTGTGGCTTGCCGCAGGCATCCGATCCGAATTGGCAGGACAAGCGGCGGCAGGGGATAGTGTTTCATGAGCGATTGGCCTACAGAGCGCGCAATGCAGGAGACCAAGTAGATGGCATATGTAGCTGATATCCAGGAGCGCCGCACCAGTGCGGACGTCGTGTTCGATTACCTCTACGAGCAGATCTCTTCGCTGGAGCTGATGCCCGGCACCAAGATTTCCGAGGCCGAGATCGCCTCCAAGTTCGGGGTCTCGCGCCAGCCAGTGCGTGATGCGTTCAGCCGCCTCGACAATCTCGACCTGCTGCTGATCCGGCCGCAGAAGGCCACCGTGGTCAAGAAGTTCTCGCTGACCTCGATTGCCACGGCCCGGTTCGCGCGCCTCGCCATCGAGCTGGAGGTGATGCACCGCGCGGTCGACGCGTGGGACGGCATGCTTCTGGCGGAGTTCGAGGCCAGCCTCGACGCGCAGGGGCAGGCTGTGGCCTCTCGTGATGTCGAAGGCTTCCACGCGCTTGACTACGACTTCCATCGCCTGCTGTGCCGCGCCGCCAAGTGCGAGTTCGCCTTCGAGCTGATTTCCGAGAACAAGGCGCAGGTCGACCGCCTGTGCGTGCTCAGCCTGACCGGGGCCGACAGCATGGGTGTGCTGGTCGAGGATCATAAAGCCATGCTCGCCCATCTGAAGGCGCGTGACACCGCGGCGCTCTGTGCGGCCACCCGACTGCATTTGTCCCGGCTCGATAGCACCGTCGAGACGATCTACAAGGACCACGCCTCCTACTTTTCGGACTGATAGGTCCCTGATCTGATTGAATTTTTGGGCGGGTCCCAAAAAGCGATAAATTGTGTTGATTTGCGTATTGCCATACTAGCATACTAGTTTGCAGAGACGTGACTCGCCACGGCCATCGGCCCGGCCTCGCGCGGCTCAACAAAAAACTGTTTCGATCTGGGAGGATCACCGACATGACCAAGTTTACCAAGACCGGCCTCTGGGCCGCAGGCCTGTGCGCCGCCATGGCCGCCACCAGCGCCCAAGCCGTAGAGCTGCGCGCCTGGAATATCCACGTGGAGGACTACCCGAACTCCATCGCGCTGGAGAGCTTCGCGGCGGAAGTGGCCGACAAGACCGGCGGCGAGGTCACGATCAAGCTGTTCCACAACGGCGTGCTGGGCAGCCAGCCCGACGCGATCGAACAGGTGCGCCTTGGCGCGCTCGATATCGGCCAGTTCAACCTCGGCCCGATGGGCACCTCGATCCCCGAGACCAACGTGGTCTCGCTGCCCTTCATCTTCCCGGGCATCCCAGAGATGTACGAGCTGATGGACGGCGACGTGGGCGACGCGATCTCCGCGGGCATGGAGAAGAAGGGCATCAAGGCTCTGGCATGGTATGACAGCGGCGCGCGCTCCTTCTACAACTCCGTGCGTCCGATCAACTCTCCGGCGGATGTCGAGGGCCTGAAGCTGCGTGTGATGAACAACCAGCTCTTCGTTGGCATGGTCGAGGCGCTCGACGGCAACGCGACGCCCATGGCCTTTGGCGAGGTCTACCAGTCGATCAAGACCGGCGTCGTGGACGGGGCCGAGAACAACCCGCCTTCCTACGAGAGCGTCAGCCACTACGAGGTCGCGCAGTACTACTCGCTGACCGAGCACCTGATCATCCCCGAATGCGTCTGCGTCAGCACCCGCGCGTGGGAGGCCCTGACGCCGGAGCAGCAGGAAATCATGCAGACCGCGGCGCGCAACTCCGCGCAAGAGCAGCGCGAGCTGTGGCAGGCGCGCGAGGCGTCCGCCATGAAAGCGGTCGAGGCCGGTGGCGTCACGATCAACAAGATCGCCGACAAAGGCCCGTTCCAGGAGCGCATGTCCGCGGTCTATGACGGCTTCCTCGAGGCAAACCCGGATCTCACCGAGCTGGTGAACCTGATCCGCGGCAACTAATCGGCAAGTACCGAAGCCGCCCGCGCCTGACCTTTCGGCGCGGGCGGCTTTTTCGATGGGGCAGGGACACATGATCGAGATTTTGGAAACGGCGCTGAACTGGGTGTCGAGGCTGTGCATCGCGGTGGCCTCCATTGCCCTCGTAGTGCTGGTGGTGACCTTCGGCTGGCTCGTCTTCGGCCGCTATGTGCTCAATGCCACTCCGACCTGGGTCGAGCAGCTGGCGCTGCTGCTGATCTGCTACATCGCTTTTCTGGGCGCCGCCGCAGGCGTGCGCGAGAACACCCATCTGGGCGTGACGCTGTTTCGCGACATGCTGCCGGAGAAAGCCCAAAAGGTCGTCATGATCGCCATCGACCTGATCCTCGCGGCCTTCGGCATCGTCATGCTGATCGCGGGGATGGAGCTGATGCAATTCGGCGCGGGCTCGCGCCTGCCGATGCTCGATATCCCCGAAAGCTACCGCACGCTGGCGATTACGTCCTGTGGGGGGCTGGTGGCGATCTTTGCCGGGTTGCGCGCAGTGCTGCGCGCGCTGACCTTCGGCGAGGACTGGCACCTTCACACCCATGCGGAGGGCTGATCCATGGGCCTGACGCTTCTTCTCGTCATCTTCGGCTTCGGCGTCGTCATCGGGATGCCGGTAGCCTTCGCCATGGGCATCGCCGCCGCCACCGCGTTTTGGTGGGAGGGCTTCCCGATGCTGATCACCTTCCAGCGGGCGACCGCGGGCGTGTCGGTGTTTTCGCTGCTGGCGATCCCGTTCTTCGTCTTCGCGGGCGAGATCATGCTCCATGGCGGCATCGCCGCGCGGCTGGTACGGCTGGCCTCGGCGCTGGTGGGCCACCTCAAGGGCGGCCTTGCGATGGTCAACGTTTTCTCCTCGATGCTGTTCGGCGGCATCTCCGGCTCGGCTGTGGCCGATATCTCTGCCCTCGGCTCGTTGCTGATCCCGGTCATGAAAGAGCGCGGCTACCGGCCCGACTACGCGGTCAACGTCACGGTGACCTCATCCATCGCGGGCATCGTCATCCCGCCGTCGCATAACATGATCATCTTCGCCGTGGCCGCCGGCGGGGGGATCTCGGTCTCAGGCCTGTTTCTGGCGGGCGTGATCCCCGGCATCCTGATGTGCATCTGCTTGGCCATCGCGGCCTACATCCTGTCGGTCAAGCACAACTACCCCAAGGAGGACTTCCCCGGCTGGGGCGAGGTCGGGCGCAGCGCCGCCGATGCGATCCCCGGCTTCTTCACCGCCGTCATCATCGTGGGCGGCACCCTGTCCGGCGTATTCACCGTGACCGAGAGCGGCGCATTCGGCGCGATCTACGCCGTCCTGCTGTGCACCTTCTACTACCGCTCGCTGAGCTGGGCGAAATTCATCCGGTCCGTCACCGGGGCGGTGCGCACGACGGCGATGGTGATGATCCTGATCGCGTTTGCCAGCTCCTTTGGCTACCTGCTGGCGCTCTACCAGGTACCCACCCGGCTGTCGGACGTGCTGGTGGCGATCTCGGACAACCCGATCATCATCTTGCTGATGATTAACCTGATCCTTTTGCTGCTGGGCATGATCATGGACATGGCGGCGCTGATCCTGATCTGCACGCCGATCTTCCTGCCGATCTGCAAGGGGCTGGGGATGGATCCGACCCAGTTCGGGATCATGCTGCTGATCAACCTTGGTCTGGGCCTGTGCACGCCCCCCGTGGGCACCTGCCTGTTCGTGGGCTGCGCTGTGGGCAAGATCCGCATCGAGGAGGCACTGAAGTCGATCTGGCCCTTCTACATCGCCATCCTAGGCGCGCTGATCCTGGTCACCTATGTGCCCGCCGTGTCGCTCTGGCTGCCGGGGCTGTTGAACTAACGAAAGCGCCGCCGGTAAACCCTGCTGCGTTTTTCAAGCCGTGGTGGAATAGTCCAATGTCCGTTCGGAGCCGATTCCTCCCGCAGTATTCATTATAAAGCATCCGAAGCGGCCATTTCTACGGGCAATATCGCGAGAAGCCCTTAAGACAATCCAATTGTAGGTGGCTTGGAGTTCTCAATGGCGTCGAAAATCAGGACTCAAAGCCCGAATATGATGATTGGATTCAAACCTGCGCGGACAGGATGATGGCTTCCCCGTTTCCAGAGGCGTCAACGCGTCGGCCAATCCACCCGGTCTTGGACAAGGCGCCTCGCAGCAGCGGCCTTGTGACACGCCCGGGAATGCCGAACCGGCGAAGGAACGTGCTTGCGGAGGCTGGCAACGAGTTTTCGGATTCGGTAAGGCTTTGTTCGATTTTCAGACCCGCTTTCTCTACAGCCAAACCCAAGGAGCGGACGCTGAACTGTTGCAGATGGACGGGCAGGTCCGCACTGTGCCAGTCAGATTCTAGGTGCTTAGCAAAGAAGCACCCGGCGTTCGGCACGGCAATCCAAACCCGCCCACCTTCTTTCAAGTGTTGTCGGCAAAGTCTGAGGAGAAGAATTGGCGCAGGATGATGCTCGAGAACGTGATTAAGTGTAATCAGATCGAACTTGCGATTGGCCTGACGATCATATGACTCAAAATCTCCATGAAAAACAGGAACTCCTAATTTCTCGCAGGTCTTTACACCATGTTCGGATGGTTCGATTCCGAAGACGGAACTGACGAATTCCCGAATTACGCACAAGAAGGAGCCTGAGCCGCACCCAACGTCAAGAACGTCCATGTCGTTTCGTAGATCAACGTGGCGAAAACGTTTCTCGCGCCGCGCCTGTTCGATAGCCTGATGCAATTCGCCGGTGCCATGCCCCTGTTCGTAGGCATGGTATTGCGACGAGTAACATTTCATGAGTGTGGCGTCTTCCGGTTGCGGATTGATGAACCGGTGTTCGCAGTTCTCGCAGCGCCAGACCTCGAACACTCCTTCATCTTGCCATTCCGAGCGAGCGGGATTTCCCCTGTATTCTTGGGCAACTTCCTTGCCAGCGCAAACGGGACAAGTATTTATAGATGATGTCATGTAGCGGCTCTCTCTTAATACTGGAGGATACTTGTTCGGATCTCTCTGTACTACTGTTCGGTGGTACACCAAGATTTGGGCGTGGAATATGGAGCGCTTCTAGCGGTGTTGAGGCACGGAATTCCTACAAGCAACGCAAATTACTTCGGCAACTATGAGCGGTTTCTGCTAATTCACGCCGCATAATACTGTGTCGGCCTTGTCCGCTCAGCCGCCATTTGTCCAGCGGCCAATCGAATTAACCGCTCCCCATCAAAGCGACCGGATGCAAAAAGCGCCGCGGTCTCCCGCGGCGCTTTTTGCGTCTCATGGGGCAGGCAGCGTCAGCCGCCGTACCACGTCCGTGGCAGCCACGTGGCGATGCCGGGGATCAGGAACACCAGGGTCAGACCGAAGATCTGTATGACCATGAACTGCATCATGCCCAGGTAGATATCCTTGAGATCCCATTCGGGCACCACGCCCTTCAGGAAGTAGGCCGAGAGTGCCACGGGCGGACTGAGCCATGCCGTTTGCAGACAGACCGCCACCAGGATGGCGAACCACAGCATATCGACCTCCAGCTCCAGCAGCACGGGCGCCAGGATCGGCAGGATGATCAGCACGATCGGCACCCATTCCAGCGGCCAGCCGAGGATGAAGACCAGCGCGAGGATCAAGATCACCACCATCGAGGCCGAGACGTCGAGGTTCAGCAGCAGCTCGGTGATCATGGTGGGCGTGCCCAGCCGCGAGAACACCGCGCCAAAGAAGTTCGACGCAGCCACGAGGAACAGGATCAGCACCGAGATCTCCAAGGTCTTGATCAGCGCGTCATAGAAGCCCTGGATCGAGAACTTGCGGTAGCCAATCGCCAGCAGGATCGAGCCGAACGCCCCCATGCCCGCGCCTTCCGTGGGCGTGGCAAGGCCGAACAGGATCGAGCCAAGCGCGAAGGCGATCAGGATGGTCGGCGGCACGAAGCCCAGCATCAGCTCCTTGAAGATCTTGCCGCCATCGGGCTCGATCATGTCTTCGGGCAGGGGCGGGCCCAGGCTCGGGTTGATCCAGCAGCGGCCGACCGAGTAGAGCAGGTAAAGCCCGGCCATCATCACGCCCGGCAGGATCGCCGCGGCGAACAGGTCGGTCACCGGGATTTCCAGAACCGGCCCCATGACCACCAGCATGATCGAGGGCGGGATCAGGATGCCCAGCGTGCCGCCCGCGGTGATCGTGCCCGCAGCCAGTCTCACGTCATAGCCCGACCGGTTCATGGTCTTGGCGGCCATGATGCCCAGAATGGTGACCGAGGCCCCAACGATGCCGGTTGCGGCCCCGAAGACGACCGAGACGAACAGCACGGCGATGTAGAGCGAGCCTTTCATGCGCGCCAGCATCATCTGGATGGCCGCGAATAATCGCTCCATCAAACCGGCCTTCTCCATCATGAAACCCATGAAGACGAATAACGGGACAGCCGCGAGGGTCTGCTCCATCATCGAGTTGTAGAACTGCAGCGTCATCAGGAAGATGGTGAGCTTCACGCCGAAGCCCCACGCGCCGAAGACGACGCCCAGGAAGATCAGGGTGAAGCTGATCGGGAACCCGATGAAGATCGCAAAAAGCATGGCCCCAATCATCAAGAGGCCGATAATTTCGTTAGAGAATTCCATCACACCGGCCACTTTCCACGGGTCGCGGCGTACCACGATTTCAAGATTTCCGAGATGCCCTGGATCACCAGAAACAAGACCCCGGCGGTCAGCGCCATCTTCACGGGCCACACGATGGGCGCCCAGGTGCTGTCGCCCGCGCGCTCGCCTTGCAGGAAGGACTTGGCGGAGAAGTCGTAGCCTGCCTTCAGGAAGAACAGCATCGCCGGCATGAACAGCACGATGTAGAGGATCAGGTCGATCTGCCCCTGCCGCTTCTCTGTGAAGTTGCGGTACAGGAAGTCCGCCCGGATATGCAGCCCGCGCATCAGCGCATAGGCCGCGCCCAGCATGAAGGACATGCCATACAGGATGCGGCTGACATCGTAGGCCCACAGGGTCGGGGCGGTAAAGAAGGAGCGGGCGACCACCTCGTAGAACATGCCGAAGATGATCGGCACCACCAACAGGCACGCGATACGGCCCTGCCAGTTGGAGAAATGGTCGATGGCGTAGATGGCCTTGCGGGCCAGCGGGTGCATGTCGTCGGGCAGCTCCTTGCCCACGGCACCACCGGCATCGGCGAGAAGCTCGTCACCGACATCCTCGTATTCCGAGAAGTCGATCTTGTCTTGATCTTCGTTGATCATTGGAAAATCCCTCTTGGCGAGAAAATGCCCTGGGGCGTTGATCGCCGGAGGGTCTTTTATGGTCCTGCCCGCGCGAATTGGCGGCGCGGGCAGGGGTGGTTGTCAGGCCCGAGGGCTTACTGGTTTGCCAGCTCGGTCGCGTAGGCCCGGCCAAGGTTGGCGTTGGAGGTCTGTGCGCCAGCCCAGAACGGGATCGCGGTGCGGGCAAAGTCCTTCTGGGACTGCCACACTTCTGCGAAGAACGCGTTCTCGGCGGCGTTGGTCTCCAGCGCCTTGTTGGCGGCGGCCATGTACTCGGTGAAGTAGTCAGCCGGGGTGTCGTGCAGGATCACGCCATCCTCGTTGATCAGCTTGTCGAGCGCTTTGCCGTTCTCGTGGATACGGTAGCCCATGGAGTTCATCAGCGACGCGTTGGCGGCCACCTGGATGGCCTTCTGCTGGGTCGCGGTCAGACCGTTATAGACGTCGCCGTTGATGTAGAGGTCGGCGTTCACGACAACCTGGTGCAGGCCTTGCAGGTAGTAGTGCTTGAGCACTTTCTGGAAGCCGAAGACCGAGTCAGGCTTCGGGCAGCACCACTCGGCTGCGTCGATGGTGCCCTTCTCCAGCGCGGGCAGGATGTCCCCGCCGCCCATGGCGACCGAGGCCACACCGATATCCTTGTAGGTCTGGCCGGGGATGCCCGGAGGCGTGCGGAAGCGGTACTTGCGGAAGTCTGCCATGGTCTCGATCGGCTCTTTGAACCAACCCAGGGCCTCGGGGCCGACGGGCTGCAGCATGAAGCCTTTGACGTTCACGCCCATCTCGTCCCAAAGCTGGTCATACAGCTCCTTGCCGCCTGCGTGCAGGAACCAGGACATGAAGGCGATGTTGTCCATGCCGACACCGGCACCCGCGACGGGCGAGCCGAAGAGCATGGCGGCAGGGTGCTTGCCCGACCAGTAGTGGGTCCACGCGAAGCCGCCTTCGATCAGGCCTGCGTCAACGGCGTCGAGCGTTTCCTGCACGCCCACGACCGCGCCTGCGGGCAGGATCTCGATCATGACCTCGTTGTCGGTCAGTGCTGCCACGTCATCGGCAAAGGCCTGCAGCATGACGATCTCGTCCGCGGAAGACGGGATCACCGACTGCACGCGGATTTTGGTCTCGGCAATTGCGGCCGAGGCCAGCATGGACAGGCCAAGCGCGCCTGCCGTGATGGTTTTCAAGTTCAACATAAGGTCCTCCCTTAAGGTCCGTTTGCCTTCGGTTTGTTTTAGAGGCCTGCGAGGGAAGGCGTCCCCGCAAGCCCTGTCTTCAACGGAGCGCAAGGGGGCCGTGCTGGCCCCGATGCGGTTGAATGTGGTGGAGTAAGGTCATTGTCTCCCTCAATGCCCCTTGCTCAGATCGTAACCCTCGAACCAACCCATCATGGGGCCGATCCCGGTCGTGGCGTCGAACACGCCGCGGTAGAACATCTCGCCTGCGACGTAGATAAGAACCGCCAGTCCCAACCAGCTTATCCAAGGATAGGCAGTTAGCAACTTCATTATGAGCGTGGCCGCGAAGGCCATCAGCACGATCGCGAGAGCGAGGCCGAAGACCAGCATGTTGGTGTTGCCGTCGGCGATGGCGGCCACAGCGAGCACATTATCGAGCGACATGGACACATCGGCGATGGTGATCGACAGCAGCGCAGAGCCCATCGTACGGGTCGGCTTGCCAGTATAGCCCGCATGCGGATCGCCCGCGACCTCCAGCGCAAATTCGGCCTGCTCGTCGATGCCCTGGCGGATCTCCTCGTACAGGCGCCAGCACACCCAGATCAGCAAAAGCGAGCCCACGAACAGGATGCCGGGGATGCCCAGCAGCTTGGTCGCGACCACCGCGAAGACGATCCGCAGCAGTGCCGCGATCACCATGCCGTACAAAATGGCCTTCTTGCGCAGCTCCGGCGCGAGGCCCGCGGCCGCCATGCCGATGATCAGCGCGTTGTCGCCCGACAGGATCAGGTCGGCGATGATGATTTTGCCGAAGTCCAGCGCGGTATCAATCATGCCGCGTCCTCTAGGATCATATCGCTGACTTTCTCGCCGATCATGATCGCCGGCGCGTTGGTGTTTCCGCTTACGATGAGCGGCATGATCGAGCAATCCGCTACCCGCAGACCGTCGATGCCGCGCACCCGCAGGCGCTCGTCCACGACGGCCATGTCGTCGGGGCCCATCTTGCAGGTGCCGGTGGGGTGGTAGATCGTGACGGCGGTGTTGCGCGCCCAATCGAGCGTGCCGTCATAGTCGTCAAAGGCCACGTCGCGGCCCGGGGCGAATTCCTCGAGAATGTGCTCTTTCAGCGGCGAGAACTCCGCGATCCGCCGCGCCACCTGGATGCCTTTGACGATGGTGCGCTGGTCGGTCTCGGTCGCCAAATAGTTCGGATGGATCGCCGGGTGGTCCTGCCACTTGGATGATTTCAGCTCCAGATGCCCCGCGCTTTCAGGGCGCAACTGCAGCACGCTTGCGGTAAATGCGCTGAACTTGTGCGGCCCTTCGGCCGGGTGGGAGGCCGAGAAGGGCTGGATGTGGAACTGGATGTCCGGCACCTCCATATGCGGCTCGGTCTTCAGGAAGCCAGTGCCAAGGCTTGCGGCCATCGCCATCGGCCCGGAGCGCTTCAGCGCATATTCCAGCGCGATCAGGCCCTGCTTGAAGAAATTCGACACTTCGACATTGATCGTCGAAAGGTCGGTCTTGAACACGGGCCGGGCCTGCAGGTGGTCCTGCAGGTTGCGTCCGACGCCTTTCAGCTCATGCACCATGTCGATGCCATGGGGCTTGATCCCGTCCGCATCGCCAATGCCAGACAACATTAGGATTTGCGGCGAACCTATTGCACCTGCTGACAAAATCACTTCCCGGCGCGCCTTGATCTCGGTATGCGCACCCTTCACATCCGCCTCAATGCCCACGGCGCGCTTGCCGTCCATAATCACGCGCTTGGTCTGGGCGTGGGTGAGAATTTCAAGGTTTGCGCGCCCCCGTGCGGGCTTCAGATACGCCACCGCCGACGAGCAGCGCCGCCCGCGATCCATCGTCAGCTGGAAGTAGCCAACGCCCTCCTGGTTGCCATCGTTGTAGTCGGGGTTCTTCTTGTAGCCCGCGGCAACGGCCGCATCGATCCATTTATCGACGACATCGCGCTTCAGGCGGGTGGGCGAGACCTGCAAGGGCCCGCCGGTGCCGCGTTCTTCGCCGACCTCGTCGCCTTGCCAGTTTTCGGCGCGTTTGAAGTAGGGCAGCACAGTGTCCCAGTCCCAGCCGGGATTGCCCATCTGCGCCCACTGATCATAGTCCTGCGCCTGGCCGCGCACATAGAGCAGCCCGTTGATCGAGGACGATCCGCCCAGCACGCGGCCCCGCGGCCACGGGATCGAGCGCCCGTTTAGCCCCGGATCGCTGGCAGCCTGATAGCGCCAGTCGGTGCCGGGGTTGCCCATGGTCTTGAAGTAGCCGACGGGGATGTGAATCCACGGATTGGTGTCGCGACCACCCGCCTCCAACAGGCAAACGGTATGCTTCCCGTTCGCCGAAAGGCGGTTCGCGATGGCGCAACCGGCGGAGCCTGCACCAACAATCACGTAATCGAATTCCAACCAATCCCCCGATTTATCAAAAAATGAGACTTTTCGTCTCGTTTTTGTTACGCTGACAGTACAGCGATTCGCGGATGGCACAAGAAATATTCTTTCTGCCTGCCAGTCGGGCAGTTGTGAGACGGGCGCAAAACGGGCGCAAAACAGGGGAGGAAGCAATGCCGGACAGCTTGAACCAACCGGAGTCAGACGAGGCGCAATCATCGGGGCGCATCCCCACGAACATGCGCACGCTCCTGCTGCTCGAAGCGTTGGGGCGCAGCTCCAAGGCGATGACACCGACGGAGCTGAACGCCTCCATCGGGCTACCCAAGCAGACCGTGCACCGGCTCTGCGCCACGTTGGAGGCCGAGGGCTTCCTGATCCGCGACGTGGACGGCAAGGGGTTTCGCGCCGCGCGCCGGGCGCGCATGCTGGGGGCGGGCTTGCTGCATGCAAGCTGGGCCAACATCGCGCGCCATCAGGTGATTGACCGTCTTGCGCAAGAGACGGGGGAGACGGTGAACTTCGTCGTGCCCGAGGATGACGGCATGCGCTATCTCGACCGCGTGGATACGTCGTGGTCCTTCCGCATCCAGCTGCCGGTCGGCACCGCCGTGCCGTTCCACGCCACCGCCTCCGGCAAGGTCTTCATGGCCTCGCTGCCGCCCAAGGCGCGCACGGCCTTTGTGGCGGCGCTGAACCTCAAGCCAATGACCAAGGCCACCCATACGTACCCAGAGACACTTCTGGCCGAGCTCAAGCAAATCGCAAAACAGGGCTATGCCGAGGATAACGAGGAGTTTCACGACGACATGGTTGCGATCGCGGTGGCCGTGCGGGACGCGCGGGATCGATATGTCGGCTCGCTCGCGGTGCACGGACCGATCCAGCGCATGTCCATCGAGCAGGCCCGCGCGATGCGACCCCTTCTGCAAAGGGCCGCCGAGCGGCTGCGTGAGGCGGTCTTTATCTGACATAAACCGGCCCAGAGTTGCCGTTGCGGCACCCAAGCCGGAACAGATGTCCAATTTCGACATCAGGTAATCGCCCTAAGGCAAAGAAAAACCACAAGATGTGGGGACTTACTGAATATCTCGTGATTTATCACTTGGATGATTCGAACATTTCCGCCTATAAAGAGGGATAACAATTCGGCCCGCAAAGCGGCCGAGCACGAGGCGGAGCAGTAATTATGGAAGCGATTGAGTTCGTTGTTCGCGATCGCGCGGGCAACATTCGGCGGGGTATGCTATCGGCATCCGACACCGCCGATACAATCTTTGTAAACGGTGGCGATGACATTTCGCTCAACGTGCGCAGGTTTCAGGTTCAGGGATACGAGCGGTCTGGCGATGCCATGATCGTCACCTTGGCCGATGGTCGGAAAATCCGGCTGGAAGGCTACTTTGCCGCGGACGCTGATTTCTACATCAGCTCTGACGGCATTCTCACGAAAGTGGATTTCGCAGGGGCGCAGGAAGGCCTCGTGGACCCGCAATATGCGGAGGCCCAGATCTTCGGCAAATGGAGCCCCGACGACGCGCTCTTCTACGTGGGCGGGCCCGAGGTCGACACCGTCATCGCCGCCGCAGGCGAAGATGAAACCGTCGGCATGCTGGCCGCCCCGATCCTTGCCGGGCTTGGCGGCGCGGGCACCGGGCTGGGTGCTGCGGCTGCGGTCGTTGGTGGCGCGGCTGTCATCGGTGGCGTAGGCGGTGGCGGTGGGGGCGGTGGCGCTGCCCCGGACACGACCCCGCCCGACGTCGCTCTGAGCAGCGGTGTTGTCTCCGTCGATCACGTCTTTGACGCCGATGATCACGCCGACGGCGTTGAAATCGGCGGCACGGGCGAGCCCGGCGTTGATGTGATCGTCGAGATCGACGGTGAGACGCAGGAAACAACCATCGCCGAGGACGGCACATGGTCGGTCACGTTCGATCCGACGCAAGTGCCCGAAGGCGAGTATGATGTCGACGTCACGGTCACGGCAACGGATGCGGCGGGCAACACGGCCTCTGTCACCGATGTGGTGCGCGTCGACACGGTGACCAACGTGAATATCCTGACCATCGACGGGGCCGCAACGGGCTCCGGCGACGTGATCAACGCGGTCGAGCACGCCGATGGCGTCACGCTTACCGGCACCGGCGAGGTGGGCGCGAATGTCGTCGTCACCCTGACCGAAGGCGGGGCCACCGCCAACGCCGTGGTCGATGCCGATGGCAACTGGTCGGTGAACTTCACCGCCGGGCAGGTGGCGACGGGCGAATACAGCTCCGGCGTAACCGTGACCAGCACCGACGCCTACGGCAACAGTGCAACGGCGACGGCCACGATGGTCGTGGACACGGTCACCGATGTGGCGATCACCGGCAACAATTCCGGCACGGATGGCGTCTATAACGGGGTCGAGGTCGGCTCCGCCATGGTGCTGAACGGCACCGCGCAGGCGGGGGCTTCGGTGGTCGTGACGATCACCGGGCCGAATGGACAAGCCCTTGGCACGCAGACGGTTACCGCATCTTCTTCAGGTGATTGGACGGCGGAGTTTCCTGCCGGAACGCTGCCGGGCGGCGAGTATGATGCCGACGTCACCGCGGTGGCGACGGATGCTGCGGGCAACACGGCCACCACGTCCTCAACCCTGCCGGTCGACACCATCGCCAATGTGGCGATCACCGGCAACAACGCGGGCTCCGACGGGGTGTATAACGCAAGCGAGGCTGCCAATGCGGCGGTTCTGAACGGCACCGCGCAGCCCGGCTCCAGCGTCGTGGTGACGCTGACTGGTCCCAACGGACAGACGCTCGGCACACAGGCTGTCACCGCGTCCGCCACGGGCGAATGGATGGCGACCTACCCGGCAAACAGCTTCCCGCAGGGCGAGTATGACGTCGCGGTCAGCGCGTTGGCGACCGATGGCAACGGCAATTCCGAGACGTCGAGCGCCACGATCCCGGTCGACACCCTGATCGACGTGGCAATCACCGGCAACAACACCGGCCCCGACAACGTGATGAACCTGGTGGAAAGTGCCAATGGCACGGTCCTGACCGGCACGTCCCAACCCGGGGCAAGCGTCGATCTGACGCTGACCAGCAACACGGGCGCGGTGCTCGGCCAGCAGACGCTTGTCGCGGGCAGCACCGGGCAGTGGACCGCCAGCTTCCCCTCGGGCACACTGCCCGGCGGCGAATACGGCGTGACCGCCACGGCGGTGGCAACCGATGCGGCGGGCAACACCGCCACGACAACCTCGAATTTCGGGGTCGATACGGTTGCCAATGTCACCGTCGATACCGGCGCGATCGAGCAGGACAATGTGATCAACATCGCAGAGGCCCAAGACGGTGTGCAAATCACCGGCACCGCCGATGCCAATTCGGTGGTCGAGGTCATGCTGGGCAGCGCCACGCAGACGGTCGTGAGCAACGGGGCAGGGCAGTGGACTGCCAACTTCCCCGCCGGCGCGATCCCCGCGGGCACCGAGACGACCCTGCCGGTGCAGGCAAGCTTCACGGATGCGGCCGGCAACGTCGCGCAGGCCAGCGGCACGGTCGATGTCGACACCATCGTGCGCAACCTTTCCGTGGGCGCCGTTGCGGGCGACGGCGTGGTCGACGCGGGCGAGGCCGCCAGCGGCTTCACCCTGACCGGCACCACCGAGCCCGGCGCGCAGTCGGTTATGGTGGGCTTCCACACCCTGCCGCCGCGCGCGGCCACGATCCAGGCCAATGGCAGCTGGTCGATCACCTTCGGGCCGCACGAGGTTCCGGCGGGCGAATATACCAGCCAGGTCAGCGTCACGACCGTGGACCGCAACGGCAACACCGACAGCGTGAGCGCGCCTGTGCAGGTCGACACCGAAGCGCCGGATGCGCCGCTGGTGATTTCCTACACCGAATACACGCGCGGCGACCCGGGCGTCTCGGGCGTGGGCACCGAGCTCAGCGATGATATCGTGGGGATCAGTCAGGTCGCGGCCAATGGCGCGGTGGGCAATGTCTCCTACACAACCAACGAGCTTGCCGCGATCCCCGGCGTGCGCGATGGCGAGCTGCAGTTCACCTTCAACGAGCGCATCCCCGATGGCTCGAATCTGGTGATCAACGCCGCCGATGGGGTCGGCAACGAGGCGGCGACGCTGGTGGTACTGGACGACAACGCCGCCGGTGCGGTGCAGGTCACGACGACGGGGCTTTCGGGCTTCGAGATCGCGGCGATCGACCTCAGCATCGTGGCCGAAAGCGAGCTGACGCTCACCGCCAACGATCTGGTCAACCTGTCCGACGACACCAACGCCCTGATCATCCATGGCGACAGCAACGACGTGCTGAACGTGGCAGGCGCGCAAAGCACCGGCCAGACCGAGCAGATCGGCGGCAAGACCTACGACGTCTACACCTTGGGTAACGATGGCAGTCTGATCATCGAACAGGATGTGACAGTGAATTATTAAAAAGCGGGCGGGGGCGCGCGCGTATTGCGCGCCCTTTTCCAACCTCTCGAGTATAGAAGAAGGGGCTCCGCATGGGACAACAGGTAGGACAGGCACGCGCCAAGGCGCTGCGCATGGTGCTGGCAGGCACCGCACTCATTGCAGTGGCAGGCTGCATGGGGAATGAGGCCACACGGGACGGCTTCGCGCCCGAAAAGCCCGCCACCACCGAAAACATGAGGACCACGGGGCGCTTTGCGGAACGGGTACAAAGCGGCGGCGAGACGACGCCGATCTTCGGCTTCCTCAAACGCGGTGCGTCCGAGACGCCGACGCGCAACGCAAACTCCCTTCAAGTGGGCGAGAACCTCGGCGCACCGGTGGTTCCGGCCCAGCCCGCGCTGGCCGGTGGGACAGGCAGCAAGGACGGCTCCCAGCTGATCGAGACGTTGCTGAAACGCCAGTCCGTGCTCGACCACAGCACGCCCTATGGCAAGGTCGCAGGCGCGGTGCTGGCCGCGAACTCGCGCGCGGCGGAGGCAGAGCTGCGCGCCGCCAAACTGCGCAACGAAGCCGCGTCGAAGAACTGGCTGCCTACCATAGGCCCCGCGATCACCCTGTCGAGCCTTGGCGAAATGGTGGCCTCCATGGTCATCGACCAGGTGCTGTTCGACAATGGCCGCAAGAAGGGCGAGCGCGCCTTTGCCAAGGCCGATGTCGAAGTCGCCGCCGTCGCGCTGGCCGAGGACACCAACGACCGGGTCTTCACCGCGCTGGAGCTTTACTTGACCGCCGAGCGCGCCCGCGCGCAGGCCGCCGCCGGGTCGAAAGCCGCCGCGCGCATGGGGGAATTCACCTACATCATGGAGCGCCGGGTGCGGGGCGGGGTCTCTGGCCCGGCCGATTTGCAGGTGCTGCGCCAGAAGCTGGCCCAGACCGAAAACACGCGAAGCTCTGATATGGAAACGGCCCGCACCGCGATTGCGGAGCTCAACGCCATGTCGCTCAGACCCTTGGGCGATGTGCGTGGGCTGGCATCGGTCTCTCTGCCCAAAGGCACGACCGCGCTGCCGATCCTGAAGGCCGAGGCCGAGATGGAGCGTGACATCGCGCAGGCCAAGCTCTCGCGCGCGGGTTTCCTGCCGGGCGTCAACGCGCGGGCCACGGTCACCGATAGCGGCACCGATGCGGGCCTGACCGTCGGCGCGCCCAACGGCTTCGGGTTCGGCACCAAGGCGAGCCTCAAGGCGATCGAGGCCGCCAAGGACGCCGCATCGCGCCGGGTGGATCAGGCGTCAGAGGATCAGGCGCGCACGCAGCGCCGACTGGAGCAGACGCTCGTCTCGCTCAAGCGCCAGCAGGCGCAGGGCGAGGGGCTGGTGGCCTCTGCCAACGCGAACCTGCAGCTCTTTGATCGCCAGTATCAGGCCGGGCAACGCCCGGTGATGGACGTCGTGCGGGTCTTCGAGACCAAGGTGCGCACCGACCGCGAGCAGATCGCCCTGCGCTACGAAATCGCGCTGGTGGAGCTGCAACTGGCACATAACCTCGGGCTACTGGTGGACGGCGAAGATATATGACAACACCCGTCATAGCCTTTGACATGGCGCGGGCCAAAGCCGCTCGGGACGCCCAGCAAGACGGCGCGAATACCGCCAAGCTGCACCCTGTCGAAACGCCGAAGGATGTGGCCAACGACCCCGGCCTGCGCCTGCCCATGCCGGCCGCGCCGGAAAAGGCCGGGCGGTTCTCCAAGAAGCTGCGCGCACGCGCCGAACTGGTTTCGGTCTATGCCGGGCTCTTGGGGGTCGACATGCAGCCTTCGGATGTGGTCGACGCCGCCGTCGAACTGCCGCTGGACGCTGCTGGCGTTACGCCGGAGCTTATCGCGAAGGCGATGAAATCGCTGGGCCTTGTGTCCGGCGTGCGCAAGACGCCGCTGCGCGCGGACCTTTGGCCCGCCTTGGTCGAGATGAAGACCGGCCAGCTGGTGCTGGTGCTGGAACAGCACGACCAGACCCTGACGTTGTTTGACCAAACCGTGGGCGACCGCCGCGCTGAGGTGCCGCTGGCCGAATTCGCCGCCGTGTTCTCTGGCAAGGTGCTGAAGGCCGAAAGCTCGATCGCGCAAGTCGAACAAAAGCACAAGCTCGACGCCAAGCCCAAGCATTGGTTCTGGGGCGAGTTCACCAAGTACAAGAAACATCTCGTCGAGATTTGCGCGGGCTCCTTTGTGGCCAACCTTCTGGCCGTTGCTGTCGCGCTGTTCTCGCTGCAGGTGTACGACCGGGTGATCCCGCACCAATCCCACGCCACGCTCTGGGTGCTGGCCATCGGCGCCATGGGCGCGCTGACGCTCGAAGCGTTCCTGAAGATCGCCCGCGCGCGGATGATGGACGGGGCAGGGCGCAAGTTGGAAGTCGAGGTGCAGCGCACCTTGATGCAGCGCCTATTGGGCATGAAGGCGGGCACACCCGGCGCGACGCCCTCCGGCACGTTTTCGGCCATGCGCGAATTTTCATCCGTGCGCGAGTTCTTCACGGCCTCCACCGTCGGCTCGCTGACGGATGTGCCGTTCATCTTTCTGTTCCTGGCTTTGGTGTTCTCCATCGCGGGCAACGTGGTCTGGATCCTGATCGCAGGCGGCGTGCTGATGGTGCTGCCGGGCTTCTTCTTGCAAAAGCGCATGATGCGCCTGACTGAAGAGACCCAGGGCGCGTCGATCAAGGCCAACCGCCTGCTGCACGAGGCGATCTACGAAGCCGACACGGTCAAGACCCACCGCGGCGAGGACCGCTTCGCCCGAACCTGGGACGAGCTGACGGCCGTCTCCGCGCTGAAATCCTCCGAGCAGCGCCGCCTAGCCTCGGCGCTCACCTTCTGGTCCCAGGGCATGCAGCAGGCCACTTATGTGGCCGCCGTCGTCATGGGCACCTTCCTGGTCTTCGCGGGCGAGTTCACCGTGGGCTCGATCATCGCTGTTGGTATCCTGACTTCGCGCACGCTGGCGCCGCTGACCCAGCTCGCAGGCACAATGGCCCGTTGGTCGAATGTGAAAACCGCGCTGACCGCGCTGGACGAGGTGGTCGACGCGCCGCAAGACTACGACCCCGCCCGCAGCTACCTGCGCCGCGAGAAGATCACTGGCCGCTACGAGCTGCGCGACTTGATCCACCGCTACGACGAAGACGCGGCCCCGGTGCTGGATCTGGGCGGCATGGCGATCCCGGCGGGCCAGCATGTGGCCGTGCTGGGCGCGAATGGCTCTGGCAAGTCGACCCTGCTGAAGCTTCTGACCGGGCTCTATTCCCCGGGCCAGGGCCGCGTGCTGATCGACGGAATTGATATGGAGCAGGTGCACCCGAAGGACCTGCGCCGCGGGATCGGCTATCTGAGCCAGGAAGTGCGCCTGTTCGCGGGCTCGCTCCGCGATAACCTGAACCTGTCGGGTCTTGAGCGCGACGACGCCCGCCTGATGGATGCGCTGGATTTCGCGGGCTTGGGCCGCTTCGTGCGCGAACATGCCAAGGGTCTGGACCTGCCGATCCATGATGGTGGGGCCGGGCTGTCCATCGGCCAGCGTCAAAGCATCGGCTGGGCGCGGCTGTGGCTGCAGGACCCGCGCGTTGTATTGCTCGACGAGCCGACCGCCGCGCTCGACAGCGCATTGGAAACCGCTCTAGTGGCCAAGCTGGCCGACTGGCTCAAGGGCCGCACGTCGGTGATCGCAACGCACCGGATGCCGATCCTGACCCTAACCGAGCGGGTGCTGGTGCTGCGCGCGGGCAAGCTGTCCGTCGATGGCCCTCGCGCGGATGTGCTGGCTCATCTGCAAAAGGCGCAAGGCGCGCCCAAGGGCCTGTCCATTTCCACCGGCAAGGAGAGCTGAGATGGCCACGATCGACGCCGCCTTTGACGATGAGTTGCGCGGCCCCTCTTGGGTGATCCGTCTGGTCGGCCTCACGGTGCTGGCCTTCATCGTCTGGGCATCCTTTGCCTGGGTCGACGAGATCGTGCGCGCCGACGGTGCGTTCGTGTCCTCCTCGCGGCCCCAGATCGTGCAAAACCTCGAAGGCGGCATCCTGTCCGAGCTGGCCGTGGCCGAAGGCGACACGGTGCAGCCCGGCGATATCCTGGCGCGCCTGTCGGGGACAAATTTCCAGACCTCTGTGGATGATCTGCAGGATCAGATCGACGCGCTGGAGATTCGCCGGATGCGCCTGGAGGCAGAACTGGCCGGGCAATTCGACTTCATCGTGCCGGCGACGCTGCAAAACCGCCAGCCCGAGATTGTCGCGTCAGAGCGCGCCCTGCTGAACGCCCGCCAGTCCGATTATGCGGGCCGCACCGATGGCGCCCGCGCGATCCTGAAAGAGACCAGCCGCGAGAAGCAGTTGATGGAAGACCTGCTGGCGGAAAACATCGTCTCGCTGCTGGAGACCACGAAAGCGCGCAAGGCGTTCTCGGACGCGCAGGCGAAGTATAACGAGATCGTCTCCCGCGCGGAGCTGGAGCGCGCGTCGGACTATTCCGACACGCTCAAGGAGCTTGCGACGCTTAAACAGAACCTCAAGCTCAGCCGCGATCAGTTGCAGCGCACGACCATCCGCTCGCCCATGCAGGGCATCGTCAACAAGGTTGCGATCTCGACCATCGGCGGCGTCGTGCGCCCGGGCGAGGAGATGTTCCAGATCATCCCGCTGGGCGAGGAGCTGTTTGTCGAAGCCAAGGTGAAGCCCAAGGACATCGCCAATCTGCGGCCCGGTCAGGACGCGACGGTGAAGCTGTCGGCGTATGACTACACGATCTACGGCACGCTGTCGGGCAAGGTGCAGGTGATCTCGGCGGATACGTTCAAGGACGAGCGGGCCCGCGACGGCGACCCGCATTACAAGGTGACCCTGTCGGTGGACATGGCGAATCTGTCGGAGCGTCAGAAATCCGTCGAAATCCGCCCGGGCATGTTGGCCCAGGTCGAGCTGCACACGGGCGAGAAGACGATCCTGCAGTATCTGACGAAGCCGCTCTACAAGTCGCGCGAGGCGTTCCGGGAACCGTAGGAATGCTCTGCGGGGTATATTTTTGCCAAGATGAAGGCAGGAGTTGCGGCAGGTAACCCATGGGTTACCTTATGCTAGCCCGTTGAGTCTGCGTGGAAGTTTCTACGGTCTGCGCAGGAAGATCATCACGTCGGCCACATTCGTGCCGGTGCCCCCGGTCATGACCAGATCGCCTGCGGCCCGCAGCGCGGGGTAGGCGTCGTTATTGGCCAAATGTGCCTTGGCGTCGATGCCCAAGGTGTCCAGACGCGCCCCGGTCTGACTGTCGACCATGCCACCCGCCGCATCCGTCGGGCCGTCGCGCCCGTCAGTGCCGCCGGACAAGAACACCCAGTCCCCTGGGATGTCTTGCAGCGCCATGCGCAGGGCCAGGTCCTGATTGCGCCCGCCACGCCCGGTGCCGGTCAGGGTCACGGTCGTCTCACCGCCAAAGAGCAGAGCAGACGGCACATCTTCGGGCAGGCTTTTGAATATCTCGGCCAGCTGAGGCGCGACCACGGCCACGTTGCCTTCGAGCCTGCCGTTCAGGATCTGCGCCTCGGGCGCCGCGGCGCGCATGGCGTCAAGGCTTTGGCGGTTCGACGCGATCAGATGGTTGTCCACCTCGGGCAGGTCGAGGGTCTCGTCCGGTTGGCTGAGATGCGCCTTCACGCTGTCCGGTGCGGCGTCCCAGATGCCTGTGTCTTGCATCAGTGCGCGGGCTGAAGACCGCGTTCCGATGGGCGCGACCGTGGGGCCGGAGGCGATTGCGCGCAGGTCGTCGCCGACGACGTCCGAGAGGATGTAAGCCGTCACATGCGCGGGGCTTGCGGCCCGCAGCAACCCGCCGCCCTTCAGGCGGGAGAGCTGCTGGCGGATGTGGTTCATATCGTTGATCTCAAGCCCGGAGCCCAAGAGCAGCTCGTTCACCTGCGCCTTCTCGCCAAGCGTCACGCCAGCCACCGGGGCGGGCAGCAGGGCGGAGCCGCCACCGGAGATCAGCGCGACCACGCGGTCGCGGGCTCCCGCGTCCGCCAGAAGCGCCTCCAAGGCCCGCGCGGCGCGCGCGCCGGCCTCATCGGGGACGGGGTGATTGGCAAGATACGTCTCGCAGCCGGGGATCGTTGCGGCGTTTTCGGGATTGGTGACCAGCATGGCGCGGACCGTCTGATCGCGGCCCACCCGGGCGATGGCCGCGCGCATCATCGGCACGGCGGCCTTGCCCACGGCCACAAGGTAGAGCGTGCCGGGGGTGGTCAGCGGCGTATCCCCCAAGGCGCGGTCCACGGCGCGGGCCGGGTCAGCGGCGGCGATCGCGGCCTTGAAGAGGCGCAGCGCCTCGGCGCGCATCTGGTCGAGTTTGGTCATGCAGGTCCCCGCAGTTTCGGTCGCGGCGACTATACGTCAGAGAAATCTGTTGACCAGATTCTCCAGCACTTCCTGTTTGCCGGAGCGCGGGGTGGGGTCAATGCCACCGGCCTCGACCCGGGCCGCGATGGTGGCGAGATCACTGTCGAGCAGGTCGGAGCCGTCCCAGCCCGCATAGCGTGCCTCGCGCGCCGCCTCGAGCGATCCGTCCTCCAGCATCGCGGCGGCGGCCTTGAGACCCGCGGCGCAGACATCCATCCCGCCAATGTGGGCGGCGATCAGGTCTTCCGGATCGAGCGACTGGCGGCGCAGCTTGGCGTCGAAATTTGTGCCGCCGGTGGTGAAGCCGCCCGCGCGCAAGACCTCGTAATAGGCCAATGCCACTTCGGGCACGTTGTTGGGGAACTGGTCGGTGTCCCAGCCGGATTGATAGTCGTTGCGGTTCATGTCGATGGAGCCGAAGATGCCAAGGGCGCGCGCCATGGCCAGCTCGTGTTCGAAACTGTGACCGGCGAGGATCGCGTGGCCCTGTTCAATATTGACCTGCACTTCGCCTTCCAGCCCGAACTCCTTGAGGAAGCCGTAGACCGTGGCGACGTCGTAGTCGTACTGATGCTTGGTGGGCTCTTGCGGCTTGGGCTCGATCAGGATCGCGCCCTTGAAGCCGATCTTGTGCTTGTAGTCGACGACCATCTGCAGGAAGCGGCCCGCCTGTTGGCGCTCGCGGGCGAGGTCGGTGTTCAGCAGCGTCTCGTAGCCTTCGCGCCCGCCCCAGAGCACGTAGTTCTCGCCGCCAAGCCTGGCGGTCGCGTCGATGCAGTTCTTCACCGTCGCGGCGGACCATGCGAAGACATCCGGGTCGGGATTCGTTGCGGCACCAGACATGAAGCGGCGGTGGGAGAACAGATTGGCGGTGCCCCAAAGCAGCTTCTTGCCGGACGTCTCCATCTTCGTGCCGATATAGTCGATGATCTCTTCGAAGTTGCGCTTGCTCTCGGCGAAGCTGTCGCCCTCGGGCCGGATATCGGCGTCGTGCCAGCAGAAATACGGCACGCCAATCAAGTCAAACATCTCGAAGGCCACGTCGGCCTTGAGCTTGGCCAGCGCCATCGTGTCTCCAAACCCCGATCCTTCAAACCACGGCCGCTCGAAGGTTTGCCCGCCGAACGGGTCGCCGCCGGGCCACGCGAAGCTGTGCCACCACGCGCAGGCGAAACGCAAATGGTCTTCCATCCGCTTGCCCATGACGATCTCATCGGGGTTGTAGTGCCGGAAGGCCATCGGGTTGGTGCTGTCCGGGCCCTCGTAGGTGGCGGCGTCGATGCCTTGGAAGAAATCGGTCATGAGAGGTCCTTCAGAGCAGTGTAGGTGTCTTTGTAGCGCCCATGCGCGGTGGCGAAGGCGTCGGCCAGCGCGGCGTTCGGGTCGATGGTGGCGTGCAGTTTCGGGGGCGTCGCGAGCGACGTGTCGCCGGTGTCGGCCATCATGCCGAGACGCGCGGCCCCGAACGCCGCGCCAAAATCGCCGGAGACGGGCAGGGCGATGGGTGTTTGCAGGATCGACGCGAGGGTCTCGAGCCAGACTTTCGAGGCCGAGCCGCCGCCTGCGGCGATCAGCTGGTTCACTTCGGTGCCAGTGGCGGCCAGCGCGTCGAGGCTGTCTTTCAGGGCGTAGCCCACGGCCTCCATCACGGCGCGGGTGCCGGCCTCGGTCGTTGTCTCATTCTCCAGCCCAATGAAGGCGCCGCGGATGCGGGCGTCGTTATGAGGCGTCCGCTCGCCGCCGAGAAAGGGCAGGAACAGGGCGCGACCGGGCTCGGTCACGCCGCTGAGCGCGCCGGTCAGCTGCGCAGGTTTCTGGCCCACAAGGCGGCCGTACCATTCCAGCGCATCTGTGGCCGAAAGGATCACGCCCATCTGGTGCCAGGTGTCGGGGATCGCGTGGCAAAAGCTGTGCACGGCGGTCTCGGGCGCGGGGGCGTAGCTTGCGGTGGGCGCGAAGACCACGCCGGAGGTACCCAAGGAGAGGAAGGCCTGACCGGGCTTCGTGACGCCCATGCCGATAGCGGTCGCGGCATTGTCGCCGCCGCCACCCGCCACGGGCGTGCCGGGTCTCAGACCCCAGTTCGCGGCCAGTTCCGCGCGCAGACCGCCGGAGCTGGCAGAGCCTTCGACAAGCGCGGGCATGTGATCGCGGCTGAGATCGGTAGCGGCGAGCAGATCGTCCGACCAGTCCCGCGCGCCTGTGTCGAGCCATGAGCTGCCAGCGGCATCCGACATCTCGGAGACGGCCTCGCCGGTGAGCCACAGGCGCAGGTAGTCCTTGGGCAGCAGCACCTTGGCGGTGGCCTTAAAGACGTCGGGCTCATGGGCCTTGACCCAAGCGAGCTTGGGGGCAGTGAAGCCGGGGAAGACAATATTGCCGGAGACCGCGCGAAATTGCGGGTCGGCATCGAGCGCGGCGGCCTCCGCATGGCTTCGCGTGTCGTTCCACAAGATGCAGGGGCGCAGCACGTCGCCGCGCGCGTCGATCAGCGTGGCCCCGTGCATGTGGCCCGACAGGCCGATGCCTTTCACCGCGGACAGGTCCGATTTGGCGGCGAGCTGTTCCATCACCGCGGATGCGGCGCTCAGCCAATCGGCGGGGGCCTGTTCGGACCAGCCGGGATGGGGGCGGGTGACGGTCAGGGGGGCCGCGGCCTCCGCCACGACGGCCTGATCCGCGTCGATCAGCAGGCCCTTCAGCCCGGAGGTTCCGAGGTCGAGCCCCAGATACATCACGCAGCCCGTTTCGGGTTCTTGCCCAGAATGATCATCGACAGCACGTCGTCCTCGGTGACGTCCTCGACCCGCTCGGTGCCGACCAGTTGGCCGTTCTTCATCACCGACACGCGGTCGCACAGCTCCATCATCTCGTGGGTGTCGTGGGAGATCAGGAAGATGCCCAAGCCCTGTTTCTTCAGCTCCTGGATCAGCTCGGCCACCATCTGGGTTTCGTGCACGCCAAGCGCCGCGGTGGGCTCGTCCATGATCAGGATCTTGGCGTTGAAATAGACCGCGCGGGCGATGGCCACCGATTGGCGCTGACCGCCCGACAGGGCCGAGACCGGCTCTTTGAGCTTTTTGAAGTTGGGGTTCAGGCGCGCCATGATTTTGGCGGTCTCGGCCTCCATCTTGGCGTCATCGACGAAGCCCATGGCGTTGGTCAGCTCTCGGCCCAGAAACAGGTTCGAGGCGGCGTCAAGGTTATCGGCCAGCGCAAGCGTCTGGTAGATCGTCTCGATATTGTGGTCGCGGGCGTCGCGGGGCGAGTTGATTTCGGCGTGTTTGCCGTTGATGCGGATCTCGCCCGAGTCCTTCTTGTAGGCCCCTGACAAGATCTTGATCAGCGTCGACTTGCCCGCGCCATTATGGCCCAGCAAGCCCACCACTTCGCCGGGGTAGAGGTCCAGCGAGACGTGATCCACCGCCTTCACGCCGCCGAAGGCAATCGAGATGTCCTTGAGTTCAACGAGAGGGGTATCGGTCATTTCGCGTTCCTCCGGTAGAGAATGTCGAGCCACACGGCCAGCACCAGGACGGAGCCTACCACAACCTGCTGGATCGCGGCGTCAAAGCCGATCAGCACCATGCCGGTCTGCAGGCTTTGCATCACCAGCGCGCCCAGGATGGCGCCGTAGATCGTCCCGATCCCCCCGGCGAGCGAGGTGCCCCCGATGACGGCGGCGGCGATCACGTAGAGCTCGTCGAGCGTGCCAAGCGCGTTGGTGGCAGAGCCGAGCCGGGCAGAGGCCACGACCGCGCTCAGGCCCGTGAGCATGCCCATCAGACCAAAGATCTTGACCGTCATCCAGCGGGTGTTGATGCCTGCAAGTTCTGCCGCCTCGGGGTTGCCGCCGATGGCGTAGACGTAGCGACCAAAGCGGGTGCGGCTCATCAGGATGGTCATGAAGATCGCGACGCCAATGGTGATCAGCACCGGGATGGCGAAGCCGTGGGAGATGAACAGGCCCTCGGCCGGGACCTCGATATTGTTCTCGGCCGCGTAGCGGCGCACGATGCCCTTGGGCCACGGATAGGAGTTCACCAGCAGGGTCGCGCCGATCACGGCACCGCAGCCCACAACGGCTAGCGTCGCCTCGGCCCAGGCCGGGCGTTGCCGGATGTGGAAGATGCGGCGGTTGCGCCGCGCCATGGCGATCAGGCCCAGCACGCCGACGCAGCCCAAGATGCCCACGATCCAAGAGCCGGTGTTGCCCACCGCCCCGAACGGGCCGCCGCCCATCAGCTTGAAGGTGCTGTCCACGGGCGAGATTGTCTCGCCGCGCGCCACAAGGAAGGCCGCGCCGCGCCAGACCAACAGGCCGCCCAGCGTCACGATGAAGGCCGGGATCTTGCCATAGGCGATCAGCGCACCCTGAAACGCCCCGATGAAGCCGCCGACCATGACGCCGACGATCACGGCGATGATCCAGATCATCGGATGGCCGAGCCCCAGGAACTGCGGCAGGATGTTGACTTGCAGCACACCCATGACGATTGCGCAGAAGCCTAGCATCGAGCCCACCGACAGGTCGATATGCCGGGTGACGATCACCAGCACCATGCCTGTCGCCATGATGGCGATGGACGAGGTCTGGACCGACAGGTTCCACAGGTTGCGCGGGGTCAGGAAGGCACCGAAGCCGTTCACGACCGCGCCGTAGACATGGAAGCCGACCCAGATCAGGGCGAGCGCTGCGAGCATGCCTAAGAGGCGGGTGTCGACCTCGGTCTCGCGGATCAGGCGGGCCAGGGGGCCTTCTTTGGGTTTGGATGTGTCAGACATGGCGCGGGCCTCGTGCTGGCAGGATGCGTGGGTCCGGGCCGCTGCCACGGATGGGCGCGGCGAAGGGGCCAGGCATCAGAATTCGAGAATAGGAAAGCAGAATACCCCGGCGCGGCAGTGGACCGCGCCGGGGCAGGGAGGCTTAGCAGCCGTTGACACCGTCCATGGCGCCTTCGCAAACCTTGTCTTTTGCGATGTGGCCTGCGTCGATCACGGCGGAGATGTTGTCCTTGGTGACCGGTGTCGGGTCGAGGAAGATGGCGTTCATCTCAACGCCCTTCTCGCCGCCGGACCACTTGACCGCATTGGTGATGCCGTCAAGCGCGGTGCCGCCTGCCAGCGCCACGGCGACGTCAGCTGCACCGGCACCCAGCTGGCGGGCGTCTTTCCACACGGACACGGTCTGCGTGCCGCGGGCCACACGGTTCAGCGCGGCGTGGTCGCCGTCCTGGCCACCCACGGGCACGTTCAGGCCCTGGGCCTGCAGCGCGGCGATCGCACCACCGGCCATGCCGTCATTCTGGGACAGAACCGCGTCGACGTCGTTGTTGGCGGCGGTCAGGATCTGCTCCATGTTCTTCTGGGCGTTGTCGGGCTTCCAGCCATCGGTGAAGGCCTCGCCGACGATGTTGATCTTGCCTGCGGCGACGTCGTCACCGATCACTTCCATCATGCCTTCCAGCAGGAAACCTGCGTTCGGGTCGCCCTTGTCGCCCTTGATGATGGCGTAGTTGCCCTCGGGCTGCGCGGCCTTCACGGTCTCGGCGATGATGCGCCCCACACCCTTGTTGTCAAAGGTGATGTAGAAGGTGCGCGGGTCCTCGATCAGGCGGTCATAGCCCACGACCGGGATGCCCTCGTTGTCGGCCTGATCGATGGCCGGGCCGATGGCGTCCTTGTCCATCGCCAGGATGATCAGCGCGTCGGCGCCTTGGGCGATCAGCGCCTCGACATCGGTCAGCTGCTTGGCAGCAGAGGCTTGCGCATCTGCGGAGATGTACTTGGCCCCGGCGGCCTCGAGCGCGCCCTTGATGGCGGCTTCGTCGGTCTTCCAACGTTCCTCTTGGAAGTTGGACCAGCTTACGCCCACGGTCACGCCGTGGCCGTCTGCGTAGGCGGCGGTAGTCATAAGGCCGGCGATGGTAATCGCGGCCGCGGTCAATGCTTTGCGCATGAGATCCTCCCAGTTCATATATCCCCGCCCCATACTCCCGGAGCAGGCAGCCGAAAGAGCGACTCACGGCTGGCGATACCATGACATATTTAATTCAGCTGTCAAAATTAAATTGACGGATGTCGCGAAATCGACAACGCTGACCCCTGTCAATTCATCCGATATCGGCAGTATTTGCGGGTAATTGCGATGTTCATACCGAATCTCGAGGGGATATAGTTTTGCATGTGAAGGAAATGCCGCGCCGCAGCAATTCCGCGCCCCTCGCGCCCGAGGGCTGCGGTCCGGCCTTGCCACTGGCAGGCCAAGCCGCGCCCCCCTTGCGCCAGCAGGTCTTCGAGCGCGTCCGCGCGGCGGGGCAGATCCCGCGGGTGGACGTGGCCAAGGATTTGGGCGTCTCGCCCGGCTCGGTCACTGCGCTGACCTCCGAGTTGATCGCAGCGGGCCTGATCCACGAGGTTGAGACACCCCATCACGGCTCCGCCCGCGGTCGCCCGCCGGTGGCCCTGTCGGTCTCGCCCGGCGCGCGCTACGTCGTCGGCATGAAGATGGGCGATTTCGGCCATTCCGCCGTCGTCGTCGATTTCGCGGGCGGGCAGCTGGCCGAGATGGATTTCCAGACCGACGCGTTGAAAAAAGATGCCGCGACACTGGTCGAAGAGGCCGCCTCGTTATTCGAGGCGGTGGTCGAGAAGGCCGGGCTGACCCGGGCCCAGATCTCTGCCGTGGGGGTCGGTTTGGCGGGGGTGGTCGACCATGAGCGCGGCCATGTGCCCTGGTCGCCCGTACTGCTGGAGCGCGACATGCCGATCCGCGAACAGATGTCGGCCCGCATGGGGCTTCCGGTGCATATCGACAATGATACCAACGTGTTGACGCTGGCCGAGCTGTGGTTCGGGGCGGGGCGGCACAAATCATCCTTCGCGGTGGTGACCATCGAATATGGCGTGGGCATGGGGCTGGTGATCGACAACCAGCTCTATCGCGGCGCAATGGGGCTGGGGCTGGAGCTGGGCCATACCAAGGTGCAGCTGGACGGCGCGCTATGCCGCTGCGGCGCGCGCGGGTGTCTGGAGGCCTACGTGGCCGATTACGCGCTAGTGCGCGAGGCGCGGGTGGCGCTGGACATGAACCGCGATCAGTCGGGCAAGATCTCGTCGATGCTGGAGACGCTCTATGATCAGGCGAAGGCGGGCAATGAGCGTGCGCGCACCATCTTCCGCCGCGCCGGGCGCTACCTGTCGGTGGGGCTGTCGAATGTGGTGCACCTGTTCGACCCGGACCTGATCATCCTGTCGGGCGAGCGGATGCGCTATGACTACCTCTATGCCGAAGAGGTCGTGGCCGAGATGGCGGCGCTGACACTCGACAAGGGCCGCCCGCCGCCCAAGATCGACATCAATGTCTGGGGCGGCTTTGTCTGGGCGCGCGGCGGCGCGGCGCTGGCGTTGTCTGCGGTGACCGACGAGACCTTCGGGGACGCATGGGCCGATATCTGATCCTTCTGTGCCTGCCGGGAATGGCATATGCCGAGCCTGCGTTCGAGCCGGTGGAGCTGGCCGAGCCCCATATCTACACCGGTGGCTGGGAGCATTTCGTGGGCGGCGGGGTGGCCGTGCTGGACTGCAACGGCGACGCCCTGCCGGAGTTCGTCGCCGCAGGCGGTGCGAAGCCGATGGCGCTGTACCGCAATGGCTCCGTGCCCGGCGAGATGCGGTTTACGCGCGGCGAGATTGCCCCGCTGGAGGGCGTGACCGGGCTTTACCCGCTCGATATCGACAGCGACGGGATGCTCGACCTGGCCGTGCTGCGCGTGGGCGCGAATGTGCTGCTTCGTGGCGGGCCGGAGTGCAGCTTTACGGATGCAACGGCAGAGTGGGGCTTTGACGGCGGGGACCGCTGGTCGACCGCCTTCTCCGCCACGTGGGAGCAGGGCCGCGACTGGCCGACCCTTGCGGTGGGCAACTATGTCGACCGCAGCAACCCAGATGGGCCGTTCGAGGCATGCGATGTAAATGAGGTTCACCGCGCAAGCGGGTCTGATGGCTACGAAAAGACCGACCTGGAGCCGGGGTTTTGTGCGCTTTCCATGCTGTTCTCGGACTGGCAACGCAGCGGCACGCAGGACCTGAGGGTGTCCAACGATCGGCACTACTATGTGCGCGGCGGGTCGGAGCAGATGTGGGCGATGCCGCAGCTCACCTTGCGGGAGGGCGACGGGTGGAAGCCGATCAGCATCTGGGGCATGGGGATTGCCAGCCAGGACATCACCGGCGACGGGCGGCCAGAGGTCGTGCTGACCTCGATGGGCGATCAGCTGATGCAGATTGCCTCGCCCGAAGGCTATTCTGCCGCGCCCTTTGGCATCGGCACCTACGCCGCGCGGCCTTATACGGGCGGTGATGGTCGGCCCTCGACCGGGTGGCACGCGCAGTTCGGTGACATCAACAATGACGGGCGTGATGATCTGTTCATCGCCAAGGGCAATGTCGATCAGATGCCGGGGATGGCGACGAAGGATCCCAATAACCTGCTGATCCAGAAGGGGGACGGGACCTTCGAGGAGCGCGGCGCAGAGGCTGGGATCGCAAGCCTGAAACGCTCCCGCGGGGCGGGGCTTGCGGATTTCGATGGCGACGGGCGGCTTGATCTGGTCGTCATCAACCGACGCGCGCCTCTGCAACTATATCGCAATATCAGCGCGGACACCGGCAACTGGCTGGCCTTCGATCCGCGCCAGAGCGGCGCGAACACCCGCGCGGTGGGCGCGTGGATCGAGCTGCGTCTGGGGGATCGGGTGATCGCCAAGGAAATCACCGTGGGCGGCGGGCATGTCAGCGGGCAGGCGGTAGCGGTGCATGTGGGGCTCGGGGACGCCGAGCGCGCCGAAGCGCGCATCATCTGGCCCGATGGGGTCGAAGGGCCGTGGCAAAGCTTTGAAGCCGGACGCATCCACCGGCTGACGCGCTAGCGGTCGATCGGCAATCCGCTGGGGACCTGCTGGGGGATGCCCAGACGCCCCTCGATCGCATCGGGGTCTTCGAGCGTTGCCAGAAACGCCACCAGCTGCGAGACTTCCAGATCGCTTAAGGGTTGCGTGAAGCTTTTGGCGCTGGTGCGGATCGCGTCCACCTCTTCGGGGCGGTCCATGACCCAGAAATCCTCGACCTCCAGCGCGGGCAGGACTGGCTCGACGCGGTTGTAGCTCGACAGTGCATTGACCGGATCGACATGGGCGCGGATGAAATCTCCCAAGCCGCGATAGGCCCCGGTATGCCCATAGGGCGCAGTCTTGGTGACATTGCGCAGAGAAGGGGTCCGGAAGGCATAGGCGTCTGCGTCGTCGCCGGTGACCCGTGCGCGGCCAAGATCGCGCGCGTGGGTTTCGAACCGGGCCGCCTTGCCGGGGCCGAACTGCGGCACGCCCATGTTGTGAAAGCTGTGATCAGTCTGGAATGGCCCGCTGTGGCAGGTGGCGCAGCCCGCGTCGCCGTAAAACAGCTCCATCCCCGCAGTGGCGTCGGGTGACATCTCAGCCTCGCCGCGCAGCACCCGGTCGAACAGGCTTTGATCAGAGCGCCATTCCAGCTCGATGAAGGCCCCGATCGCGTTCGAGATATCGGTGAACATGATCGCATGACCCTTCTCAATGTCGGGGTATACCGACTTGAAAAGATGGGCATAAATCGGGTTTTCGGCGATGCGTTGCGACAGGATATCCCACGCGCCGCCTTCTCCGGTGATCCGGCCCTGGCGCACGGCCTGGCTGACGTCGTTCTCGCTGTAATGCCCCGCCATCTCGTCGGCGCTGAGCACGGGGAACATCGTCTGCGCCGACAGAAGTGTCGCGAAGCCCGTGTTCATATCCTCGTCCATCGGCGTGCGGATGCCCCCGGGCAGCTCCTTGTCGACCTCGATCCGGCCATCATGGAACATGACGGTGAATTCATGGGCGCCGAGGTTGAACAGGCCCGGCGCGTTGCGCGGGATGCGCTGCTCCGGCAGGTTATCGGGGTCCGCGCGCCGGTCGGGGCCAAGGCCGATACCGCCCTCGCCAAGCGACAGGGACACGCCGTCTGCGGTGCCGAATTTCGGATGGTGACAGGTGGCGCAAGAGATGTTGCGATTGCCTGACAGGATCGGATCGTAGAACAGCAGCTGCCCCAGCTCGGCCTCGGCCCGGTTGACCGGCCGATACGCGTCATCAGTGACCGGCGCGGGCAGGTCCAGCGCGTGCGCCGCAAGCGGCGCGATCGCCGCAAGGGAGAGGATGTAGATACTGCGCATTCTGCCAAGGGTCGTGTTGTTTTCCACAACCCTAACCAGCGCGCCTTTCCCTGCCAAGTGTTGATTAAGAGGCGGCGCGTAAGCCCTTCAATTCCCCCACAAGTTTTGGGATCTTCTCCTTGAACTTGAAGAAGCCGTGGGTGGCATAGGGCCAGGCGGCGCTGTCCTCGTCGCGCAGGATGCGGATCAGGGGAATATTGTGGTCTTTCAATTGCCGCTCCAGCGTGTCGAGCCGCTCCTGCGCCGGACCGGTGGGCGCATAGGCTGTCACCACCTGCTCGGCGCCCGTGTCGCGCACCCAGGCCAATAGGTCCTCGGGGGATTTGGTGATGTTGCCCAGCCTGTCGCCGTAGCGCGCGGTGCAATCGTCCAGCGCGGCCTCGGTGAATTCCGTGACGCGGGGCGAGACGACCAGCGGGGAGCGGTCGCTTGCGGCTGAGAAGCTGGCGGTCGCCTGCGGTTTGAGGCCGCGGTCCAGCATGAAGCCGGGGCTCATGTCATCCTCGGAGATCAGCAGCGCGGTGGGCAGGTTGGCGGTCCAGTGATCGCTATAGGGCGGCTCGCCCACGGGCGGGTTGTCCGGGCTGTCGAGGGCCGGGGCATCACTGGCCAGCTCACGTCCGCTGGGCTGAAACCGCCCGTCGGTGAACTTGGCGATGTTGGACGGGCGGGCGAGGTAGGTCTTGCCCTTGGTCTGCATCCCCGCGATCCATCGCCACGACAGCGTGTTGGAGGCCGGGTCGCCATCAAGCAGGTGGCGCAGGAAGAAATCCGCGCCCAAAGCCCATGGCAGCCGCAACGTGAACACCCAGATCGAGGCGAACCACATGCGCGCATGGTTATGGAGATATCCCGTGTTTACAAGCTCCTGTGCCCAGAAGTTAAAGCACTCGATATCGGTCTCGCCCGCGCAGGCCGCATCGAACTCGGCCCGCAGCCCGCTTTCGGTCTGCAGCCGGTTTAACCCCGCTTTCACATCCGTGCGATAGTCCATCCAGATGGACGGGCGCAATTCCAGCCAGCCTTTCCAATAGGTGCGCCAGTAGACCTCCTGAACGAACTTCTCGGCCGAGGAGAGGCTGTAGCGACCGAGCACGGCCTCGACCACCTCGCGCTCGGTGATCAGGCGGTGGCGCAGGTAGGGCGACAGCGTCGAGACGTGGTCGTGGCGGCCCGGACCAAGGTCGAAGTTGCGCTTGGCGGCGTAGTCGCGGCCCGATTTGGGCACGAATTTCGACAGGCGTTCCAGGGCGGCGGTGCGGGTCGGCGGAAAGGTCATGGGGCTCCTCGAACTTGGGGGCTTGACGGTATGGCGCCGCGGCCCCATTTCAAGCCCTCACGCGTCGCCCGGGACCGCGCACGAGATGCGCTTGCACCCGTTTTTTTCCGCCACTAACCTCATCTTCATATTTACGGCGCTAAAAGCGCGCTCAGCACAAGGCAGGCAGGCATGCACGATCCAGTTGAAACCTATATGAACCTCGTCCCAATGGTGGTGGAACAGACCAGCCGGGGCGAGCGCGCCTACGACATCTTCTCCCGTCTGCTCAAAGAGCGGATCATCTTCATCAACGGCCCGATCCACAGCGGCATGTCGCACCTTGTCGTCGCACAGCTGCTGCATCTGGAGGCCGAGAACCCGTCCAAAGAAATTTCGATGTACGTCAACTCGCCCGGCGGCGAAGTGACGGCGGGCATGTCGATCTACGACACGATGCAGTACATCAAGCCGAAAGTGTCCACGTTGATTTGTGGCATGGCCGCGTCGATGGGATCGGTGATCGCCATTGGCGGCGAAAAGGGCATGCGGTTTGCGCTGCCCAATGCCGAGATCATGATCCACCAGCCGTCCGGCGGATCGCAGGGCAAGGCGGAAGATATCCTGATCTCCGCCCGCCATATCGAGCGCACCCGCGAGCGGATGTATCAGCTTTACGTCAAGCACGCCGGACAGACCAAAAAGGCGGTCGAAAAGGCGCTGGATCGGGATCTGTGGATGACCCCGGAAGAGGCAAAAGAATGGGGACATATCGACGAAATCGTCGAGAATCGTGCCAAGGGCGACGACGAAGAATAGGTCCGTGCTGCGGCCCCGTGACACCTGCGTGACGGGGCCGCGCAATTAACACTTTTGGCGTTGTGCCTCTGCGGAGGCTGGCCTAACCTACGGGCCATAGGCAAAACGAACACGGCGCGGGCCAAAATGGCGCGTCGGCATAACACGGATATAGGTGGTGCGATGGCTAACAATTCTGGTGAAGGCAAGAACACCCTCTATTGCTCGTTTTGCGGCAAATCCCAGCACGAGGTGCGCAAGTTGATCGCGGGTCCGACCGTATTCATCTGCGATGAATGCGTCGAGCTGTGCATGGATATCATCCGCGAGGAGACCAAGACCGCCGGGCTGAAGGCCGCGGACGGCGTGCCGACCCCGCAGGAGATTTGCGAAGTTCTGGACGATTACGTGATCGGGCAGGGCCACGCGAAACGCGTGCTCTCGGTCGCGGTCCATAACCACTACAAGCGGCTCAACCACGCGGGCAAATCCGGCGACATCGAGCTGGCGAAATCCAACATCATGCTGATCGGCCCCACTGGCTGCGGCAAGACGCTGCTGGCCCAGACGCTGGCGCGCATCCTTGATGTGCCGTTCACCATGGCCGACGCCACGACCCTGACCGAAGCCGGTTACGTGGGCGAGGATGTCGAGAACATCATCCTCAAGCTGCTGCAGGCGTCCGAGTACAATGTCGAGCGCGCACAGCGCGGCATCGTCTACATCGACGAGGTCGACAAGATCACCCGCAAGTCCGACAACCCGTCGATCACCCGCGACGTGTCGGGCGAGGGCGTGCAGCAGGCGCTGTTGAAAATCATGGAAGGCACCGTGGCCTCCGTGCCGCCGCAGGGCGGCCGCAAGCATCCGCAGCAGGAATTCCTGCAAGTCGACACGACGAACATCCTGTTCGTGTGCGGCGGCGCGTTTGCGGGGCTCGACAAGATCATCGCGCAGCGCGGCAAAGGCTCCGCCATGGGCTTCGGCGCCGATGTGCGTGAAGAAAATGACAAGGGCGTCGGCGAGCTGTTCAAGGACCTGGAGCCGGAAGATCTGCTGAAATTCGGCCTGATCCCGGAATTCGTCGGCCGCCTGCCGGTCATCGCGACGCTGGAGGATCTGGACGAGGACGCGCTGGTCACCATCCTGACCCAGCCGAAGAATGCATTGATCAAGCAATACCAGCGCCTGTTCGAGTTGGAAGATGCCAAGCTTACCTTCACCGACGACGCGCTGACCGCCATCGCCAAGCGCGCCATCGAGCGCAAGACCGGTGCGCGGGGGCTGCGCTCGATCCTTGAGGACATTCTGCTTGATACAATGTTTGATCTGCCTGCGCTGGAGAATGTCGACGAAGTGGTCGTCAACGAGGACGCTGTCGGCCGCGAAGCCAAGCCGCTGATCATCTATGGTGAAGCCAAGAAAGAGGCCGAGGCCGAAGCGGGCTAAGCGTAAGCGGCCATGCTGAAAGATTTGAAAAGGTCGATCCTGCGGATCGGCCTTTTCCTTTTGCTGCCAGTGTTGGTTTTCTATGGCTGTCACGCAAAGCGGGCGCTGGTGGACAACCCGGCCTACGCGTCGGAGGTCTTTGCGCCGGTGTTTCCCGCGTTCGAGGTTCTGGAAAGTCGCCGCTGGCACCGCCTTGGCGGCGAGGCGTGGGATTGCACCTATGCGATTGTCGCGCCACCTGCGGATATGCCCGAACATCCGCCCGCACACGCGAGGAAGGACACGCCACCCTGGTATCTCAGATGGGGCGACGGCGCGTGGCAGGCAACGCCAATGGCGGACCCGCCAGATGGGACGCGCGATGCGATCACCGGGTGCATGCCGTATTGGTCCGATGAGGTGGCCCAACGGATCGAGGCTGCCATCACCCGGGAAGGATCTCATGTCATCATTGGCCCGGTTGGCGAGACCGTTTATGTGTACTCCAAGCCGCAGCGCATCGCGGCGCGCATTCGGTTTGGTGACTGAAAGGACCGCCCCCATGATCAAACGTATCTTCTCCGGTGGCCCGTTCGAGCCAAAGGTAGGCTACTGCCGCGCGGTGGTGGCGGGCGACTGGATCCATATGTCAGGCACGGTCTGCGGGACGGACCATGAGACCGGCGAAGATACGCTGGACCCGGTGCGTCAATGCGAAGGGGCGCTGAAGATCATCGAAAAGGCCCTGAACGAGGCGGGGGCGAGCTTTGCTGACACGGTCCGCGTGACCTATGTGCTGCCGGATGCGGCCGAGTTCGAGGCCTGCTGGCCCGCACTGCGCGCCGCGTTCGGCGACAACCCGCCCGCCGCGATGATGACCGAGGCCGGGCTGATCGACCCGCGCTTCCGGATCGAGATAGAAGTGACGGCATATAAACCGCGGGCCTGAGGCGGCCTGTCCACTGGACGGGCGCGTGGCGATGGGCCATATAGGACACGATGAATTCGGAGGCCGATATGGGCATTCTCAACACGTTGCTGCGCGCCGTCACTTGGTGGAACGGGCAGACCCTCAACACGCAATTTTTCACCTGGCGCAAGGGCGTGCGTGTGGGCGAGGACGAGGCTGGCAACATCTTCTACCAGACGCAGGACGGCAAGCGCCGCTGGGTCATTTTCAACGGCGAGGCGGAAGCCTCCCGCGTGAGCCCGGATTGGCATGGCTGGCTGCACCACACCTGGGACGAGCCGCCGACCAAGGCGCCGGTCAAGCACAAGGCGTGGGAAAAGCCGCACCAGCCAAACCTGACCGGCACGGCGATGGCCTACGCGCCGCAAGGATCGCTGCGCCGCGCGGACCCCGTGGAGCGCAAGGATTACGAGGCCTGGACGCCGGAATAGGCGCAAAGGACAGGGGCTGAGCAGATGGCAGAGAACACAACCGAAGTGGTGGTCGGCACCGGCGTCCTGGCCGTGGCGGTGGGCTTTCTGGTCTACGCCACCGGGGCGACGAGCCTTGCGGTGGGCGGCGACAGCTACCCGCTGACGGCGAGCTTCCGCTCCGCCGAAGGGGTGTCGGTCGGCACGGATGTGCGCATGGCGGGCGTCAAGGTGGGCACCGTCACAGGGCTTGACCTGAACCCGACGACCTTCCGCGCGGACGCGACCTTCACCATGCAAAGCGACATCGAAGTGCCCGATGACAGCGCCATCTCGGTCAGCTCCGAGGGGCTTCTGGGCGGTAGCTTCGTCGAGGTGATCCCCGGCGGCTCGCCCTTCAATCTGGAGCCGGGCGGCGAGATTGAAGACACCCAAAGCTCTGTCTCCCTGATCACGCTCCTGATGAAATTCGTGGCCGGGTCCGAGGAATGATCCGACCGCTTGCGGCCGCGATTGCGATGCTGGCCACGCCCGTCGCGGCGCAGGTCACGATCCAGGGCGACACCACGACAATCCAGCTGGGCAACGCGCCGACCGTAGAGGCCGAGACCCGCGAGGCGGTGTCCATCGCGCCGCAGGCGGTGATGCGGGGGCTCGACAAGCTGGCAGGGGCCAGCGAGGACATCGTTCTGACGGCGGGCGATCCGATCACATACGGGCCGCTGACAATCACGATGCGCGAGTGCCGCTACCCGCAGGGTAACCCCAGCGGGGACGCCTATGTGGGGCTTCTGGTGGTCGACCGCAATCTGGGCGGGCCGGTGTTCGACGGGTGGATGATTGCCTCCAGCCCTGCTTTGAACGCGATGGATCACCCGCGCTATGACGTCTGGGCGATCAGGTGCAAACTTGACGACCGGACACCGTCAGTGGTTGCCGGAGAAAGTTCGCCTCTGCCGCTAATGCGTCCCGAAGGGCTTGGCGGTAACTAGAGCGCGTCATCTCGATCCCGCCCAGCGAGGCGAGATGGGGCGTGATGAACTGCGTGTCGAACAGTCTGAACCCGCCCGCATTCAGCCGCGAGACCAGATAGGCCAGCGCGATCTTTGAGGCGTCCCGGCGGCGCGAAAACATCGACTCGCCGAAGAACGCCGCGCGCAGCGTGACGCCGTAGACCCCACCGACCAGTGTGTCGCCGTCCCAGACCTCGACCGAGTGGGCGTGGCCCGCGCGAAACAGGTCCATGTAGATGCCGAAGATCGGGCCGTTGATCCACGTCTCGGCGCGGTCTGCGCAGCCCTCGATCACGCCTGCGAAATCGGTATCCACCTTGATCTGGAAGGGCTCGCGCAGGATTGTCTTGCGCAGCGAGCGCGAGATATGGAACCCGTCGAGCGGGATCACCCCGCGCTTTTCGGGATCGAGCCAGAACAAGCCCTCATCCTCGCGGCTTTCGGCCATCGGAAAGATGCCGCGCGCATAGGCGTTCAGGATCAGGGCAGGGGTCAGCTCAGCGGACATGGGCCTGAGAAAAGCAGCCCTGCCGCCATGGCGCAAGCATCAGGTGTTCTGCGCGAGCCACTGCTCCAGCCAATGGATATTGTACTCGCCGGTTTGCACGGCGTCTTCGGCCAGCAGCGCGTGAAAAAGCGGCGTCGTGGTGTCGATACCATCGACGATCAGCTCGCCCAAGGCCCGGTTCAGACGTGCCAGCGCGGCGGGGCGGTCGGGGGCGTAGACGATCAGCTTGGCGATCAGGCTGTCGTAATAGGGCGGGATTCGGTAGCCATCATAAAGCGCCGAATCCATCCGCACGCCCAGCCCGCCGGGCGCGTGATACTGGGTGATCTTGCCCGGGCAGGGGCTGAAATTCGGCAGCTTCTCGGCGTTGATGCGCACCTCGATGGCGTGGCCCTGAACCTGCAGGTCCTCCTGCTGGAAGGACATGGGCAGACCGGCGGCGACCTGGATCTGCTCCTTGACCAGATCGACGCCAAACACGGCCTCGGTCACCGGGTGTTCCACCTGCAGGCGCGTGTTCATCTCGATGAAATAGAACTCGCCGTTCTCGTAGAGAAACTCGATCGTGCCGGCCCCGGCATAGTTGATATTGGCCACAGCATCGGCGCAGACCTTGCCGATCTTCGCGCGGGTTTCTGCGTCGATGGCGGGGCCGGGGGCCTCTTCGAAGACCTTCTGGTGGCGACGCTGCAGCGAGCAGTCGCGCTCGCCCAGATGCACGGCGCGCCCTTTGCCATCGCCGAAGACCTGGATTTCGATATGGCGCGGCGTGGTCAGGTATTTCTCGATATAGACTTCGTCATTGCCGAAATTGGCCTTGCCCTCGGAGCGCGCGGTGCGGAAGGCCTGCTTCATCTCATCGGCGCTTTGGGCCACTTTCATGCCCTTGCCGCCACCACCCGCCGTGGCCTTGATGATGACCGGGTAGCCGATCTCGTCCCCGATGCGCAGGGCGTCCTCGAGCGTCGGCACCCCACCATCGGAGCCCGGCACGCAAGGCACGCCCAGCTTCTTCATCGTGTCCTTGGCGGTGATCTTGTCGCCCATGACGCGGATGTGCTCGGCTGTGGGGCCGATGAATTTCAGGCCGTGATCCTCGACGATCTGCACAAAGCCCGCGTTCTCGGACAGGAAGCCGTAGCCGGGGTGGATGGCCTCGGCGCCGGTGATCTCGCAGGCGGAGATGATGGCCGGGATCGACAGGTAGCTTTCCGTGCCGGGGGGCGGGCCGATGCAGACCGCCTCGTCGGCCATGCGCACATGCATGGCGTCGCTGTCGGCGGTGGAATGCACCGCGACGGACTGGATGCCCATCTCGCGGGCGGCGCGGATGACGCGCAGGGCGATCTCGCCCCGGTTCGCGATCAGGATTTTGTTGAACATGGAGGACTACTCCACGATCATCAGCGGCGCGCCGAATTCGACCGGGGTGCCATCATCGATCAGCACCCGCTTCACCGTGCCGGAGCGCGGCGCGGGAATGTGGTTCATGGTTTTCATCGCCTCGATGATCATCAGGGTCTGGCCTTCGGAGACCTGGTCGCCGACGGAGACGAAAGGCGGTGTGCCGGGCTCGGCCTGCAGATAGCAGGTGCCCACCATGGGCGAGGTCACGGCGCCGGGATGCTGCGCGGGATCGTCATTGCCCCCGGCTGCAGGCGCGGGCGCCTCCGCCGCGGCGGCGGGAGCGGCGCTTGGCGCGGGGGCGGCTGCGGCCGGGGCGGGCGCGCTGGCGACGGCCTGCTGCACCAAGGTCACCTGCTTGGAGACGCGCACGTTCAGGCTGTCATCCTCGCCGTACTCGCGTTTGACCTCCAGCTCGGTCAGGTCATTGTCTTTCAGGAGTTCCGCGAGCGCCTTTACGAACGCGACATCGCCGTCATGGGAGTTCTTTGCCATGGATTTGCTTTCCTCGACCCTGGGCCGCCCGTCTGCAGCGCGGGCTTATGTTTTCACCTCGCGGTTATAGGCGATGGGGCAAGAAGGGGAAAGATGCAGTTTTGCGGGCCACGCGCCTGCTTTGGTACAGGGTCTGTCGGCGGCCCGCAAAGGCGTTTGGCCGTTAGGCCCGTTCCGTCTCCGCGGCCTGCGCGGGCCGCTCGGTGCCATCGGGCAGCGGCACCAGCAGGTTCAGCGTCTCGCCCTTGGGGGGCTGCGACGCGGTGGAGGCGATGCCTTCAATCAGCGCCTCGGTCTTTTGCTGATCGGCGACGGCCTGAGCCTGTGCGCGCAGCTCTGCCTCGCTCAGGACGGTGTCCTCGCGGGGGGCGGGTAGGAACTCTTCGACGGGCAGCGGCACCGCGGGGCGATCAAAAATCGACAAGGCGGCCGCATCGCTGCGGGACGCATCACCCGGCTCTGCCGTGGACCGCTCTGCAGCGGCAGGCGATGATTGGTCCGTCTCCGGACTGGCCTCGACAGGTTTGGTCTGGTTGGAGCCTGTGTCCTCCGCGGGTGGCTCGGCCTGGGCAGTTGGCGGCTTTGTCTCTTCCGGCGGCGGCTCCTGCGCCTCATTTGGCGGCGGGGCGTTGGTCTGGAACGGCACGCCACCCCCGAGGCTGGATATGACAGACATGTTTTACACTCCTATTTTGGATACAAGGAGCCCCCACCAAATCCGATGATCTGCCACGCCCCTGAACCAAAAGTTAACGCCGCCCAAGAGAATGAGCGGCGTTTTAGGAAATTTGGCGATGTGGAGCGGTGGCGCTCAAATGGCGAGGTATTCGGCCCGCAGCGCCTCGTTCTCCAGCACCTCTTCGGCCGAGCCGTCATAGACCACGGAGCCGGTGTCGAGGATGACCGCGCGGTCGGCGAGCTTAAGCGCCGCGACGGCGTTCTGCTCCACAATGATCGTCGTGATGCCCTGATCGCGGATCACCTGCAGGGTCTTGGCGATCTCCTGCACGATGACCGGCGCGAGCCCCTCGTAGGGTTCGTCGAGGAGCAGGACCTTGATGTCGCGGCAGAGCGCCCGCGCGATGGAAAGCATCTGCTGCTCGCCGCCCGACAGGGTCACGCCCTCTTGCTTGCGACGCTCGCCGAGGCGCGGGAACAGCTCGTAGACGCGCTCCAGCGACCAGCCGATGGGCGGGGCGATTTGCGCCAGCTGCAGGTTCTCCTCCACCGTCAGACCGGCGATGATGCGCCGATCTTCGGGCACCAGCGCGATGCCCGCGCCGGAGGCCTCGTAGCTCTTCATCTTGTGCAACGGCTGGTGGTCGAGCCAGATTTCGCCGTGCTTGAGCTGCGGGTCGCCAAGACGGGCGATGGTGCGCAAGGTCGAGGTCTTGCCCGCGCCGTTGCGGCCCAGCAGGGCGAGGATTTCGCCCTCGTGCACGTTGAAACTTACGCCCTGCACGATGTAGCTTTCGCCGTAATACGCCTCGATGTCCCAGACGGACAGGAAGGCGGGGGCGGTGGCCGCGTTGTTGGCGTTCTTGTTGAAGTCGGGTTTTACGTTCATCTCGTTTCCTCCGGGGTGGGGGGAAAACTCTTTTGAAGAGTTTTCCGAATTTTCTTCATAAGAAAATTCGCCCCCCTAGACCTGTGCCTCGCCGAGATACGCTTCGCGCACCTTGGGATGGCCTTTGATGTTTTCGGGCGTTTCTTCGACCAGCGGCGTGCCTTGGGCCAGCACGGTGATCCGCTCGGCCAACGAGAAGACGACATGCATGTCGTGCTCGATGATGGCCATGGTGATGTCGCGCTTCTCCTTGATCTCCTTAAGTAGATCGATCGTGTTGTTGGTATCCGCGCGGGCCATGCCCGCGGTGGGCTCGTCGAGCAGCAGCAGCTTGGGCTCCTGCACCAGGCACATCGCCATTTCCAGCCGCCGCTTGTCGCCGCGCGAAAGCGACGAGGCGATCATATGGCGCTTGTCCTGCATGTTGACGTCCATCAGGATGGCCTCCGCCATATCGTGGATGTCAGTCTGGCCCTTGATCGAGCTGATCGCGTTCATCTGGAACGACCCGTCCCGATGTGCAAAGCACGGGATCAGCACGTTCTCATAGACCGACAGGTCCGCGAAAATCTCCGGCGTCTGGAACACGCGGCTCACGCCCAGCTGATTGATCTCGTAGGGCTTGCGGCCCAGCAGGCTTTGGCCCTGGAAGGTCACCGACCCGGTGTCGGGGATCAGCTTGCCCACGAGGCAGTTCAGCAGGGTGGATTTGCCCGCCCCGTTGGGGCCGATGATGGCGTGGACCGTGTTCTCGGCCACCGACAGGTTCACATCGGAGAGCGCCTGCAGACCGCCGAAGCGCTTGCCGACATTCTTGATTTCGAGAATTCCCATGTCATGCACTCCTTATTCCGCAGGGGGTTGCTGTTTGGCGGCTTCGGTTTCGGCCGCGGCCTCGTCCTTCTTGCCGCGGCCGAACAGGCGCGCGATGCGCTGCCCGCCCTCGACCAGCCCGCCGGGCAGGAAGATCACGACCAGCATGAACATGATGCCCAGCGTCAGGTGCCAGCCCTTGCCCACGAAGGGATAGATCAGTGTGACCAGAAGATCCTCGATCCCGTCGGGCAGGAAGGCGAACCAGTCATGCAGGATGGTCGAGTTGATCTTGGAGACGATGTTCTCCATGTACTTGATCACACCGGCGCCCAACACAGGCCCGATCAAGGTGCCCGCGCCGCCGAGGATCGTCATCAGCACCACCTCGCCCGAGGCCGTCCAGAACATCCGCTCCGGGCCCACCTGCGTGTCCATTGCCACCAGCAGACCGCCCGCAAGGCCGGCATACATGCCAGAGATCACGAAGGCCGCGAGTGTGTAGGGGCGCGCGTTCAGGCCGGTGTAGTTCAGGCGTTGCTGGTTGGACTTGATCGCCCGCAGCATCATGCCGAAGGGCGAGCGGAAGATGCGGATCGCGATGTAGAAGGCCAAAAGCATGAAGGCCGCCGCGATATAGTAGCCCGCGTTGAAGGTGAAGAGCCATGGCCCGACCGCCATCTCATAGCTGGCGCCCATGTCCAGGCCAAAGAGGTTGGCCTGCGGGATGCGCCCGTCGTCGGATGCGCCATCAAGCAGGCGCGGATCGGCCAGCTTGGGCTGCAACCCTGTCTCGCCGCCCGTGATGGGCGTCAGCACCGAGTAGGCCAGCGCATAGGACATCTGCGCGAAGGCCAGCGTCAGGATAGAGAAGTAGATGCCCGAGCGGCGCAGCGAGATGTAGCCCACGACCAGCGCGAAGAGGCCCGCGAAGATCACCGCCATGATGATGGCGGGCACGACGTTCATGGTCAGAAGCTTCATCATCCAGATCGCCGCGTAGGAGCCGACACCCAGGAAGGCCGCGTGACCGAAGCTGAGATAGCCGGTCAGGCCGAACAGGATGTTGAAGCCCACCGCGAAGATGCCGAAGATCACAAGACGCTGCATCAGGTCCGGGTAGCCCCCGTTGAACTGCGCCATGGCGGAGCCTTCGGGGAAGGGGTTGAGAAGGAAGGGTGCGAAAAGCAGCAGCCCGGCCACGATCAACAGAAGCGAGAAGTCTTTTTTGTTAAGTCCGAACATTGCCTTATTCCTCCATCACGCCTTTGCGGCCCATCAGGCCACGGGGGCGGGTGAGCAGAATGATGATTGCCACCAGGTAGATGATGATCTGGTTCAGCCCCGGGATCGTTTCGAGCACGATCGCCATGGACGCGAAGCTCTCGAGGATGCCCAACACGAAGCCCGCCAGCACGGCCCCGGGCAGGCTGCCCATGCCGCCGACGACCACCACCACGAAGCTCAGGACGAGGAAGTCCATACCCATGTGGTAGTTCGGCGAGTTGATCGGCGTGTACATCACGCCCGCCAAGCCCGCCACCGCGGCGGCGATGCCGAACATGATGGTGAAGCGTTTGTCGATGTTGATTCCCAAGAGACCCACGGTCTCGCGGTCGGCCATGCCTGCGCGCACCACCATGCCGAAGGTCGTGAATTGCAGGAAGGCGAAGACGCCCGCGATGATCGCCACCGCGAAGGCGAAGTAGACCAGACGCCAGTAGGGGTAGATGATTGTGTTGGGGTCGAACCCCATCAGGGTGCCAAAGTCGAAAGAGCCCGCGAAAACCGCCGGGGCAGGGGTCGGGATCGGGTTGGCGCCGTAGTAGAACTTGATGATCTCCTGCAGCACGATGGCAAGGCCAAAGGTCACAAGGATCTGGTCCGCATGGGGGCGGTGGTAGAAGTGCTTGATCAGCCCGCGCTCCATGATCACGCCCACGGCAAGCATCACCGGGATCGCAAACAGGATCGACAGGGGCACCGCCCAGTCGATGATGACCGATCCGGTCTGCATCCCGAACCAATCCTGCACATAGGGCGTGTTGATCTTGGCGGGATTGCCGAGGAAGTCGGTCTTGGTGGGGTCCACCGTCTCGTAGGACAGCGACAGCAGCCGCGAGAAGGTCACCGCGCAGAACGCGCCGATCATGAACAGCGCCCCGTGGGCGAAGTTCACCACGCCGAGCGTGCCGAAAATCAGGGTCAGGCCGAGGGCGATCAGCGCGTATGCCGACCCCTTGTCCAGCCCGTTGAGGATTTGGAGGATTATGGCGTCCATTGTCCTGCCTTTCGTGGTGCGCGCATCGCCCGCCGGGGTCCGCGCCTGTGGCTGCATTTGGAGAGCCGGGCCCCGAAAAAGGGGGCCCGGATCAGCGTTTAAGACTGTGCCGGTATGGCGGGGCGCTTAGGCGCCCGGGTTGCAGGTGCCAACGGCCACGGCATTGCCGTTCCCATCGCGCATCTGTGGGTGATCGGGTGCGTAGGTCACCTGATCGACCGGGGTCACTTCCACGATCTCGAGAAGGTCGAACTCGGAGGTCGGGTTCTCTTTACCCTTCACAACCAGCACGTCCTTGAAGCACTGGTGATCGTCGGCGCGGTACAGCGTCTTGCCGTTGCCCATACCGTCGAACTCGAAGCCTTCGAGGGCCTCGACCACGGCGCAGGGGTTGAACGAGCCCGCACGCTCCACGGCGTCCGCATAGAGCAGCGCCTGCACGTAGCAGGTGTGCGCTGCCTGGGACGGCGGGAAGCCGTACTTGGTGCCGAACGACTTCACGAAGGCTTGGCTGCCCTCGTCGGTCAGCGACCAGTGCCAGTTGGTGGAGCCGAAGATGCCCTTCACGTTGGCGCCCGCACCCTTCGCCATCAGGCGGGAGTAGAGCGGCACGACGATCTCGAAGTTCTTGTCGTTGACCAGCTTGTCGCGCAGACCGAACTGCACGGCATTGGTCAGCGAGTTCACCATGTTGCCGCCGTAGTGGTTCAGAACCAGCACGTCCGCGCCGGACTGCAGCACGGGGGCGATGTAGGACGAGAAGTCGGTCTGCGTCAGCGGCGTCTTCACGGCGTTGACGGTTTCCCAGCCCAAAGCCTCGGTGGAGGAGCGCACGGCTTCCTCGGTGGTGTAGCCCCAGTTGTAGTCGGCGGTCAGGTGATACGCCTTCCGGTCGGTGCCGTAGTTGGCCGCCAGCACGGGGGCCAGGGCTGCGCCGGACATGTAGGAGTTGAAGAAGTGACGGAAACCGTTGGCCTTCTTGTCCTTACCGGTGGTGTCGTTGGAGTGGGTCAGACCCGCCATGAAGATGACGCCGGCCTCTTGGCAGAGCGCCTGCACGGCCACAGCCACACCCGAGGACGAACCGCCGGTGATCATGATGGCGCCGTCTTTTTCGATCATCGACTTGGCCGATGCGCGGGCGGCGTCAGACTTGGTCTGCGTGTCACCGGTCACATACTCGACCTTCTTGCCGAGGATACCGTTGCCCTGCAGCGCCTTCGACGAGAAGGTGCTCATCATGCCGCCGTCGCCGCCACCGTTCAGGTGCTCGACCGCCAGCTCGTAGGCGCGCAGCTCGTCGGCGCCCTCGTCGGCGTAGGGGCCGGACTGAGGCACGTTGAAGCCCAGGGTGACGGTGTCACCGGTGGGGGCGTTCAGAAAGCCCGTGTGGCCATCGGCCCAGACGGAGCCGTCAAAAATGGTTGGCATCGCCAGCGCGCCGCCGGCAACCGCCGACGTCTTGAGCATCCCACGACGCGTGAAGTTCGATTTGGACATTAAAATCCTCCCTAAGTGATTGTGGCCGCCTCTCCTCCGAGGGGCCGTGCCGGGATGGTTCCCCCGAGCCTCACCAGTATCGGGGAGGGGCGCGATTTCACGCAACAGGCGCGACGTTGCGTCAGAAAACTTTGTAAACAAATGGACATTGCAGGCGCAGAAAGTGTAAACCTATTTTCTAAGCGGCGCGGCATCGCGCTGGAATTGCACGACAAAAGCCACATGGCCGACTTGTAAATCGCGAGAGAGACCATGCCGAAATCCGCCCTGACCGGCTCGCGCATCCGCGAGCATCGCCTGATGCGCGGCTTCAAGCAGGCCGACCTTGCGCGCCAGATCGGCATCTCGGCGAGCTACCTCAACCTGATCGAGCACAACCGCCGCAGAATCGGCGGCAAGACCCTGCTGGCCCTGTCGGAGGCGCTGCAGATCGAGGCCTCCCAGCTTAGCCAGGGGGCTGAACAGTCCGTCGTCAGCGAGCTGCAGGACGCCGCAGCGGCGGCCGAGGACGGCACCCCGATCGAGCTGGACCAGATCGACGAGCTGGTCGCGCGCTTTCCAGGCTGGGCCGCGCGGATCACGGCGCAGCACCGCCAGATTCAGGCGCTGGAGCAGACCGTCGGCGGGCTCAATGACCGGCTGACCCACGACCCGGTTCTGTCGGAAAAGATGCACGAGGTGCTGTCGACCGTGGCCGCGATCCGCTCCACCGCCTCGATCCTTGTGGCGACGCCGGATCTGGGCAGCGATTGGCAGACGCGGTTCTACAACAATATCGACACCGAAAGCCGCCGTTTGGCCGACAGCTCGGCAACGATGGCCGCGCATCTTGATCGCCTGTCGCGTCAGGAGCAGGGCGTCGTCACCCCGCCCGAGGCGGTGTTTGCCGCGCTCGACGCGCGCGGACACCATATCGCGGCGCTGGAAGGCCCGGACGCCGACGTCGATCAAGCCATCTCGGAGATGTCCGAGCTGGATACGCACACCGCGCGGACCCACGCCAAGCGCGTCTTCGCGATTTACCGTGCGGACGCAAAGCTGATGCCGCTGGAGCCATTTTCCGAGGCCGCGCAAGCCACATCCTGCGACCCGGCCGCCTTGGCTGCGCAGTTCCACGCCCCGCTCGAGGCCGTGTTTCGCCGTCTCGCCAATCTTCCGCGCAGCCCGTGGCTGCCCGATATCGGGTTTGTCAGTTGCGACGCGTCGGGTGCGTTGATCGCGCGCAAGCAGCCCAGCGGCTTCGCGCTGCCGCGCTTCGGGGCAGGATGCCCGCTTTGGCCGCTCTTCAGCGTGCTCAGCACGCCGGGACGAGCACGCCGCGCCCGGATCGCGAGCGATGGCGGGGCGGAATATGTCAGCTATGCGGTGGCCCACGCGGCAGGTCCGGTGCAGTTTGATGCGGCGCAGACCTATCACGCGACGATGCTTCTGGTGGCCCAAGACCCCGACCCGGAGGCCGACGCCTTGCCGGTCGGACCCACCTGCCGCATCTGCGCGCGCGCCGACTGTGCGGCCCGCCGTGAGCCGTCGGTCCTGGAGCAGGGCATGGCAAGGCTTTGACACGGCGCGAAAATGGGGCCTAATGGCGCCATGAGGCCCAACTTTGGGGAGGAAGCTGGCTCATGTCGAAATCGGTTTTGCTCGTGGAGGACGAGCCGAACATCATCGAGGCGATAAGCTTCCTGCTGGAACGGGACGGCTGGACTGTGCGCATCCACTCCGATGGAACGAGCGCGGTCGAGGCGGTGGGGCGCGTCGCGCCGGACGTTCTGGTGCTGGACGTGATGCTGCCGGGGCGCTCGGGCTTCGAGATCTTGCGCGACCTGCGCCGCGACGAAGCGCTGTCGCACCTGCCGATCCTGATGCTGACCGCGCGCGGCCAGACCAAGGATCGCGAGCTGGCAAAAAGCTACGGCGTCAGCCATTTCATGACCAAGCCCTTCTCCAACGAGGAGATGGTGAGCACCGTGCGCGCGCTTTACGCGGGCGCGCAAGCCGGGTAGCGGGCCATGTCGGATGCGCCGGGGCAAGGCGAGCCGAAGACCGCTTCTGCACGGCAATTGTTTCTGGAGCGCGCGGTCTACCGGCGCAACCGCCTGATTGATGCCGCACGACTGCTGCCCTTGCTGGCGCTGTTCGCCTTCGTCGTGCCCGCGCTGTTTCTCGGCACGCCCGGCGGCGACAGCGAAGGCGGCAATACGTCCCTGCGACTGGTGTATTTCTTCTTCGTCTGGCTCTGCCTGATCGCGACCTGCGCGACGATCGCGCGCGGCCTCGCCCGCGACGAGGGCGGCGAGGACACGCCATGACGCTGAGCTTCAATGTCCTGATCTCCGTCGCGGTGGCCTACACGCTGCTGCTGTTCGCCGTGGCCTTCTTCGCAGACCGGCGCGCCAAGAGCGGCGGGTCGCGCTGGCTGCGCTCGCCCTGGACCTACACGCTGTCGCTCAGTGTCTATTGCACCGCGTGGACCTTCTACGGCGCGGTGGGCAACGCTGCGCGCTCGGGGCTGGAGTACCTGACGATCTACCTTGGACCCACGCTGGTCTTCTTCGCGTGGTGGTGGCTGCTGCGTAAACTGGTGCGCATCGGCCGCGCGGAGCGGATCACCTCGATCGCGGACATGATCTCCAGCCGCTACGGCAAATCCGGCGCCGTGGCGGTGATCGTCACGCTGCTCGCGATCACCGGCACCACGCCCTATATCGCGCTGCAGCTGCAATCGGTCACGCTGTCGGTCGCGGTCTTCTCGCCCGAGGGTGGCGATCTGAATGCCACCGCGCTGTGGCTGTCGGTGGGGCTGGCGATCTTCACGATCCTCTTCGGCACGCGCAATCTCGACACCAACGAGCGCCACCACGGGGTCGTGACCGCCATCGCGCTCGAGGCCGTGGTCAAGCTGATCGCGCTGCTGGCCGTGGGCATCTTCGTGGTCTGGGGCGTGACCGGTGGGCTGGCCGACACGATCCGGATCATCGACGCAAGCCCGGTGGCTGAGTGGCAGCCCAGCCCAAGCCGCTGGTCGGCGATGATCTTTTTGTCGGCGGCGGCCGTGATCTGCCTGCCGCGCATGTTTCAGGTACTGGTGGTCGAGAATTCCGACGAGCGCCACCTGTCGACCGCCGCCTGGGCCTTTCCGGCGTACCTTATGGCGATCTCGCTGTTCGTTCTGCCAATTGCGGCGGTGGGTTTGGCCGTGATGCCCGAGGGGGCGAACCCGGACCTGTTCGTCCTGACCCTGCCGCTGGAGCTGGGGCAGGACGGCTTGGCGCTGCTGGCCTTTCTTGGCGGTTTCTCCTCGGCCACGTCGATGGTGATCGTGGCCTCCATCGCGCTGGCGACCATGGTGTCGAACCATATCGTGGTTCCGATCTGGCTGTCGCGAAAGACCGGCGGCGCGTCCATGTCGGGCGACATGCGCCAGGTGGTGCTGCTGTCGCGCCGGGTGTCCATCGCCGCCGTGTTGGGCCTGGGCTACGCCTATTACCGGATCACCGGCGGCACCGCGGCGCTGTCGGCCATCGGCCTTGTGAGCTTCGCGGGGGTGGCGCAGGTGGTGCCCGCGCTCATCGGTGGGCTGTTCTGGCGCGGCGCGACCCGGCGTGGGGCCATCGCAGGCCTGATCTTGGGCTTCGGGCTATGGGTCTACACCCTGTTCCTGCCTGCAATTGGCGCATTTTCCGACACGTTAATGATGAACGGCCCGCTCGGGCTTGGCTTGCTGCGCCCGCAGTCGCTCTTTGGCGGCGCGGGGCTCGATCCGCTGGTCCACGCGATCTTCTGGTCGCTTCTGCTGAACACCGTGGCCTTCATTGTGGTCTCGCTGGTGTCCTTCCCGACGCCGATGGAGCGGCTGCAGGGCGCCAGCTTCGTCAATGTCTTCGAGCGCGGCGATGGCGCGATCGGGGCCACGGGCGGGCAGGCCGAGGCCGAGGATTTCCTTGTCATGGCGCAGCGGCTTCTGGGCACCGGCGAGGCGCAGGCGCTGTTCCAACAAGCCGCCGTCCAGCAGGGAAAGACCGGCTACCTGCCTGATCCCACACCGGATTTTGTGGCCTTGCTGGAGCGCAAGCTGGCAGGCTCTGTCGGTGCCGCGACGGCCCATGCAATGATCGCGCAGATCAATGGGCAGGCGTCGGTGTCGGTGCAGGACCTGCTCGCCGTGGCCGATGAGAGCGCGCAGATGCTTGAGTATTCCTCCAAGCTGGAGGCGCAGTCGAAAGAGTTGGCCGAGACCGCCCGCCAGTTGCGTGACGCCAATGCCAAACTGACCGCTCTTTCGGTGCAAAAGGACGCCTTCCTGAGCCAGGTGAGCCACGAGCTGCGCACGCCAATGACCTCGATCCGGTCCTTTTCGGAGTTTCTGATGGAAGGCGGCATGAGCGACGAGGCGCGCAAGCGTCATTCGAGCATTATCCATGATGAAAGCATCAGACTGACCCGGCTGCTCGATGATCTGCTGGATCTGAGCGTGCTGGAAAATGGCCAGGTCGTGCTGAACGAGCAGACCGCGAACCTGCGCGATTTGCTGGACCGCGCGGTGGCTTCTGCCGGGGTGGCGGATGGCGGTCGGATCGCGGTGATCCGCGACCCCGCGCAGGAAGGTGTCCTGCTGAAAACCGACACGGACCGTTTGAGCCAGGTGTTCATTAACCTTATTTCCAATGCCCAGAAATACTGCAGCGCGGACGCGCCGGAACTGCGAATCGAGATCACCGCGCATCCCGATCAGGTGGAGATCGAGTTCATCGATAACGGCCAAGGTATCTCGGACAAGGATGCCACCGTTATCTTTGAGAAATTCACCCGCCTAAGCGACCAGTCTGCGGCCGGAAGTGCGGGGCTTGGGCTGGCGATCAGCCGCGAGATCATGCAGCGGTTGGGCGGCTCTCTGGACTACGTGCCCGGGCGTGGCGGGGCGGCCTTCCGGGTGCGCTTGCCGCGGGTCCGAATGGAAGTCGCGGCTTAACCATAATAGCGCGGGCGCATTAATCATATCTTCGGCTTTGCCCCCCAAGAAGGCGAACACAGCAGGAACAATCAAGGCTCGCCGATGACGTCCCAGAATACAGCTCTCCAGCGCATGGTGCGCCCGCGCAAGCCCGCGCGCGGCGCCAGCCACGCCCTGCTTGAAGGGATGGCTGACGGGATGTTCCGCGGCCCGGCGAAAACGGATCACAACATCGATCTGTTGGTGACGAAGGCTGCCGCGCAACGGCTCAGCCAGACGCGTGCGCTGGACGGGCTGCCGGAGGCAGCCGTGCCGCATCTGCTGAACCATGATGACGGACGCGTGGGCTTGCTGGTCTTCGATGGCGCCTTGGCGGATGCGCTCATCGAACAGCAGACACTCGGTCGGATCAGCGCCGCGCCACGGGTCGAGCGTGCGGTGACCGCGATCGATGCGGCGCTGAGCAGTGGATTTGCGAGATCAGTGGCGTCGAAGCTTGACGCGCTTTGTATCGAGCGGGGCACTGCGCCGACCGTGCAGGGATTTCAATGCGGGCGGACGCAGATCGACCGGGCGGCGCTTTCGCTTGCGCTGGAAGCCAGCCATTATGATGTGCTGCACGTGACGCTTGATCTTGGCCCGGGGCTGAAGACCGGGGAAGTGCAGCTGTTCATGCCCGCCGCGCCCGGCGATGTCGCAAGCGACCCGGAACGCGCGCCCAATCCAGAGATGGAAGCGCTTGTGCGCAGTATCGGGCTTGGGCTGGAGGTTGAGTTGCCGAAAGTACCGATGTCATTGAAAACGCTGATTTCCCTCAAACCCGATGCGGTTATCAAGCTGCCGCCCGACGCCTTGGGCGAGGCAAGCCTGCGCGACGCGAAAGGCTTTGTTGTCGCCAAAGGTCGGCTTGGGCAGTTCAAGGGACGCCGGGCAATCCGCCTGGAAACACAGTCGAGCCTGCCTTTTGCGCAGCCGGCCCAGTTACCGGGGGAGCCGCGCGGTGCAACCGGCGCCGGTGACGGCGCATCGGCCTATCAGACCGTCATGTCCGAAAACGCGAACGGCCAGCCCGCAGAGGAGCAAGAGTTGCTCGCGCCCGATCTGCGGGGCGCGGGAGTCTCTGACCTTGGTGGAATAGAGGGTGAAGGCTTTGCCACAGCGATGGCGGAGGCGGAACGAGACTTGGAGACGACCTGAGCCAAGAAAAAAGGCGCCTCGAATCAGGCGCCTTTTTCGTGATTTTCAAGAGATTTAGCAGCTGTAGTACAGCTTGTACTCCATCGGGTGGGGCGTGTGCTCGTAGGCGTAGACCTCTTCCCACTTCAGCTCCATGTAGCCTTCGATCTGGTCTTTGGTGAACACGTCACCGGCCAGCAGGAACTCGTGATCGGCCTCCAGCTCTTCCAGCGCCTCGCGCAGCGATGCGCAGACGGTCGGGATGTCGGCCAGCTCTTCGGGCGGTAGATCGTAGAGGTCCTTGTCCGAAGACGGGCCCGGGTCGATCTTGTTCTTGATGCCGTCGAGGCCTGCCATCAGCAGGGCGGAGAAGCAAAGATACGGGTTCGCCGCCGGGTCAGGGAAGCGGGCTTCCACGCGCTTGGCCTTGGGCGACTCTGCCCACGGGATGCGCACGCAGCCCGAGCGGTTGCGGGCAGAGTAAGCACGAAGCACGGGGGCTTCAAAGCCCGGGATCAGACGCTTGTAGCTGTTGGTCGACGGGTTGGTGAAGGCGTTGAGCGCTTTCGCGTGCTTCAGGATCCCGCCGATGAAATAGAGCGCCTCCTGCGACAGGTCGGCGTATTTGTCGCCTGCAAAGAGCGGCTTGCCGTCTTTCCAGATCGACATGTTCACGTGCATGCCGGTGCCGTTGTCGCCCGCGATAGGCTTGGGCATGAAGGTGGCCGATTTGCCATAGGCGTGGGCCACGTTGTGGATGACGTACTTGTATTTCTGCAGCTCGTCAGCCTGGTGCGTCAGCGAGCCGAAGATCAGACCCAGCTCGTGCTGGCAGGACGCCACTTCGTGGTGGTGCTTGTCGACCTTCATGCCCATCCGCTTCATGGTGGACAGCATTTCCGAGCGCAGATCCTGCGCCGCATCGGTGGGGTTCACCGGGAAGTAGCCGCCCTTGATGCCCGGGCGGTGGCCCATGTTGCCCATCTCGTATTCGGCGTCCGAATTCCAGGCGGCGTCTTGGGCGTCGACCTCGAAGGAGACCTTGTTCATCTCGACCGAGAAGCGCACGTCGTCGAAGAGGAAGAATTCGGCCTCGGGGCCGAAGTAAGACACGTCGCCGATGCCGGAAGACTTCAGGTAGGCTTCGGCCTTCTCGGCGGTGCCGCGCGGGTCGCGATCATACGCTTCGCCCGTGTCGGGCTCGACGATGGAGCAGTGCACGCACATCGTCTTCTCAGCATAGAACGGGTCGATATAGGCGGATTTCGCGTCCGGCATCAGCTTCATGTCGGATTGGTCGATGGATTTCCAACCGGCGATGGAGGAGCCGTCAAACATGAAGCCCTCTTCCAGGAAGTCCTCATCGACCTGATCGGCCATCACGGTGACGTGCTGCAACTTGCCGCGCGGGTCGGTGAAGCGAATGTCGACATATTCGACATCCTCGTCCTTGATGGTCTTCAGCATTTCCTTGTTGCTCATCTGACGGGTCCTCTTCTGTCAGTTAAGTGTTTGTAATTGTTAATTCTCGGGGTCTACAGCGCGTCGTCGCCGGCCTCGCCGGTCCGGATGCGGATCGCCTGTTCAACGGTGGAGACGAAGATCTTGCCATCGCCGATCTTGTCGGTCTTGGCAGCCGCGATGATGCTTTCAATCGCGCCGTCGAGCTGATCGTCGGCCAGAACGACCTCGATCTTCACTTTGGGCAGGAAGTCCACGACATATTCGGCGCCGCGATAGAGCTCCGTGTGGCCCTTCTGACGACCGAAGCCTTTTACTTCGGTGACGCTCAAACCCTGGATACCCAGCTCTTGCAGCGCCTCTTTCACCTCATCCAGCTTGAATGGCTTGATGATTGCCTCGATCTTTTTCATGACAGGCCGTCTCCCTTTGCTCGTCTGCTACGCGTCAGACCACTTCCATTCCAGAGCTACAATTGGCAGGCTGGTTCTATGGGGAAGCGGACGCCCCGCAACCATACGTGTGATCAAATTTTGCGCGCAATGCCATTTTTTTATGCGGAATGTGAAAAGCTGAGGAAATGACTGCCACCACGACCATCACAAGCGCACAGATGCGCGCGTTGGAGCAGGCCGCGATGGCCTCGGGCGCCGTCACGGGGCTGGAGTTGATGGAGCGCGCGGGGCGGGGCGTTGTCGATGTGATCCACGCCGAATGGCCCGGCGCGACCCGCGCGGTTGTGCTGTGTGGTCCCGGGAACAACGGCGGCGACGGGTTCGTCATTGCGCGGCTGCTTCATGATGCAGGCCTGCCGGTGCAGGTGTTCGTGCCCATCGGGTTCGATGCGTTGTTTGATGGCACCGAGGGCGGCGAAGGTGACGCATGGGACAATGCGCGGGCCTGGTGCGAACGGGGGACCGTTCGGCGCACACCTGACAGCCTGACACTGTGCCAGGATGGTGAGACGATCATCCTTGTCGACGCGCTGTTGGGCATCGGGCAAAATCGCCCGGCCGATGCGATCCTGGAAAGCTACTGGGACATGTGGGACACGTTTGCGAATGTGTCGCCCGACACGGATGTGCATTGCGTAAGCGTGGATATCCCGACCGGTTATGACACCGATACCGGCGCGCTGCTGGCGAAAAACCCGTTTGAGCCCGACATCATCGTGACCTTCCATCAGCCCAAGCCCGTGCATAAGGTGCTGGAACAGCACGGCTACCGCATCATTGTGAAAGATATCGGCCTATGAGCACCATTTCGATGACGCCGGAGCGGCTGGATGCCCTGTGCAAACGGGCCGATCAGCACAAATATGACCACGGCTCGGCGCTTGTTCTGACGGGACCTGCGCTGCGGACCGGGGCCGCGCGTTTGGCGGCTCGTGCGGCGTTGCGGGTGGGCGCGGGCCTGGTGACGCTCGGCGCGCCGCGGGATGCGCTGCCGGAATGCACGGCGCAGATTTCGGCGCTCATGCTGCGCGAGGTGTCGGAGCCGCTGGACCTGACGCTGATGCTTGCCGACGACCCGCGGATCAACGTGATCTGCCTGGGTCCCGGTTTCGGGCTGGAGCGTGAGAACACCGACATGCTGCGCACCGTGCTGACCTGCGGGACGCCTTGCGTGCTGGATGCCGACGCGCTGACCTTGATGGCCGAGGACCGCGATCTGGTGACGCTTTTGCACAAAGACTGCGTGCTGACGCCCCATGCGGGCGAGTTCCGGCGGCTGTTTCCCGGGCTTGGTGAAGATCGGCAGGCGTTCAGCCGCGCCGAGAAGGAAGACGCCACATGGCGCGCGGCGGAGCAGACCGGGGCGGTCGTCCTTTACAAAGGCGCGGTGACGACGGTGGCCAATCCAGATGGGGTCACGGCACTGGATACGCGAGATCGGCCGGGATGTGCGTGGCTTGCGACGGCTGGGGCAGGGGATGTGTTGTCTGGGATGATCGCGGGGCTGATGGCGCGCGGCTTGCGTCCGTTCGAGGCGGCGCAGACGGGCGCGCTGCTGCATGCGCAGGCGGCGGAGGCCGTGGGGCCGGGTCTGATTGCGGAGGATTTGCCGGAGGCCTTGCCCGCGGTGTTCAAGGCATTGGGCATATGACGACGGGCCGCCCGGAACTTGCGGCCCGCGTCGCGATGTGTGGGCTTCAGGCGGCCTGCAGAAGCTGCTGGGCTTCGGCGGCGACAGCCGTCGCGTAGTCGGAGACGATCTCGACCCCATCGGCGTAGAAGATCTCTTCCTGCTCGAATTGCAGCTGATACACCTTGTGCAACTGCTCGGTCTCGGCCTCGACGATATACTTGCCATCGACCATCGTGTTGATGTTGACGATGACCATGTCGCGGCCAAAGAGCATCTCGGCGCGCCAGTCGCGGACCATGACCTCCTGGTCGGGCGCCATCATCATGTCCGTGTCAGGACGGTTGAAGCCCAGCGTTCCCTGACCCACGCGGATCGGGCGCATCAGGTGCTCTTCGACATAGATGTCGGCAAGGACCCGCATGCCGTTGCGAGTGACCACGCGATCGCCGGCCTGCAACGCTTCGATCGGCTGATAGCCGTTCATCGTCAGGACCCGCACGCCGCCCAGAAGGCCGCTTTGCTTGGCTTTGATTTCGTTTCCCCCACCGAAAGATTGGTTCATGTTGGCAGACATTTTCTCGCTCCGGGTATGTTCGTATGCGTCTTTCGATGGATTAAGTATTCGTTTCGAATTGGGGCACAAAAGCGGCGCGACCCTGTCATGTGTGCGGCCATCTCAGGATCATTCCGCGGCATCGGCGCATTTGTGGCCATGTGTGGTAAGGGAACCCTTACCTTTGTCGAAAGCGGCGCGCGATTTTCGTCTCGCATCCCCTGACAGGCTTTGCTACATGGGCGCGAAGCAGGCTGCGGGGCATCCCGGGGCCTATACGAGACATGCGGGTGTGGCGGAATTGGTAGACGCACCAGATTTAGGTTCTGGCGCCGCAAGGCGTGGGGGTTCAAGTCCCTTCACCCGCACCATTATATATAGGGAAGACAAAAGATGCAGGTCACCGAGACCCTGAATGACGGCCTCAAGCGCGGCTACCAGATCGTGCTCAGCGCCGCAGAGCTGGACGAGAAGGTCAACGAGAAGCTTCTTGAGGCGCAGCCGGAGGTCGAGATGAAGGGCTTCCGCAAGGGCAAAGTCCCGATGGCCCTGCTGAAGAAGCAGTTCGGCGACCGCGTCATGGGCGAAGCGATGCAGGAAAGCATCGACGGCGCCATGTCCAAGCATTTCGAGGACACCGGCGACCGCCCGGCGCTGCAGCCCGAGATCAAGATGACCAACGAAGACTGGAAGCCCGGCGATGACGTCGACGTCTCCGTCTCCTACGAAAAACTCCCCGAGATCCCCGATGTCGACCTGAAGGGCGTCAAGCTCGAAAAGCTGGTCGTCAAGGCAGAGGACAAGGATATCGACGAGGCGCTGTCGAACCTCGCGGAAAACACCCAGAACTTCGAGGACCGCAAGAAGGGCGCGAAGGCCAAGGATGGTGACCAGGTTACCATCGACTTCCTGGGTAAGGTCGACGGCGAGCCGTTCGAAGGCGGCGCGGCCGAGGACTATCCGCTGGTGCTGGGCTCCGGCTCTTTCATCCCCGGCTTTGAAGAGCAGCTGGTCGGCACGAAAGTGGGCGACGAGAAAGAGGTCAACGTCGACTTCCCCGCCGAATACCAGGCAGAGCATCTGGCCGGTAAAGCGGCCGTGTTCGAGTGCAAGATCAAGGCAGTGAAAGAGCCGAAAGCCGCCGAAATCAACGACGAGATGGCCAAGCAGTTTGGCGCCGAAGATCTGGCCGCGCTGAAAACCCAGGTCGCCGAGCGTCTGGAAGCCGAGTTCGGCGGCGCCTCGCGCGCCGTGATGAAGCGCAAACTGCTCGACGAGCTGGACAAGATGGTGAAGTTCGATCTGCCCCCCTCGCTGGTCGAGGCCGAGGCGAACCAGATCGCCCACCAGCTGTGGCACGAGGAAAATCCGGAGGTGGAAGGCCACGACCACCCGGAGATCGAAGCCACCGACGAGCACAAGGCACTGGCCGAGCGCCGCGTGCGCCTGGGCCTGCTGCTGGCCGAGATGGGGCGCAAGAACGAGATCGAGGTGTCCGACGCCGAGATGACGCAGGCGATCATGAACCAGGCCCGTCAGTACCCGGGCCAAGAGCGCCAGTTCTTCGAGTTCGTGCAGCAAAACCAGCAAATGCAGCAGCAGATGCGCGCGCCGATCTTCGAGGACAAAGTCGTCGACTACATCTTCGAGCTGGCTGAGATCAAAGAGAAAAAGGTCAAGAAGGCCGACCTCGAGAAGGCCGTCGAGGCGCTGGAAGACGACGCGTCCTAAGCGGCTCGTCTACTCTGAAATCTGGAAAGGGCTGCCTTCGGGCGGCCCTTTTTCGTTGCTCTAGCAGCGGCCCGTGCCCCGAAACGGTCCGGGCATTGTCCTCAATTTATCCATAATTCGTGCAAATTTGGACACAGTTGGTCTGCATCTTCCGCGTCAGGGAATTGCAATACGAGGGGCGTACCAATGACTTTGATGGATTACACTTGGGACGTGCCCGTGCGGGATGCGTCCATCGACGTGGAAACCACCCGCTGGGGCTACCGCATCACCGAGATGGCGCAGACGGGCTGGGTGTATGCCAGCGCGCGCGTTGCCTTGATGGCGTTGACCGTTGGGGTGATCGCGTCCGCCGGCCTGATCTGGACCATTCCGGTCACGGCGATGTTTGGCGATCCACTGGTCTCCCGCATCCTTTTGAGCGTTGCGCTGTTGGTCGTTGCCGCCGCGATGGTGGGCAGCGGTGTCTTCTCGAAAGGCGCCGAGATGCTCGAGGTCGACGTGAAGGGCCGTGTTCTGCATCTGCGCCAGCATGGGCGGGCGGTTGCCGGACGCAAAGCGCGCAAGACCGTCCGGTTCGAAGAGATCACCCGCATCGACCTCGCGGAAACCTCGCTGCTGAGCGAGCTGAAATCGGCACTGTCGCAGTGGGATTATGGCCGTATTACCGTGCGCCTGCATGGCAAGCGTCCGATGATGATCCTGTCGGGCGATATGTCCGAGTTGGAGCCGCTGCTGCGCCGCCTGCGCGCCGATACCGGCGTCGCCTGACCCAATACCGAGATTATACTAAGACTTTTAAGTATCTAGCCGGGCCGTCCTTTTGGGCGGCCCGATTTTTTCGCGACCAAGGCGCAAAGAAAAAGGCCACCCTTGCAGAGGGTGGCCTTTCAAATCATATCGCTGAGTGAGGTAGAGGCTTACGCCTCGTCTTTGTCCTCTGCCTCTTCCGCGTCGTCGGCCGGGCCTTCGACGGCTTCGGCCAGCTCTTCGTCCTCGGACGCGGCAGCGCCGATATCGTCGAACAGCTCGGCGATCTCGAACTCGGCTTCGGCTTCTGCCTCTGCTGCCAGTTCCTGGATCGACTTGCCGGAGGCTTGCAGCTCGGCTTCCTCGTTGGAGCGAGCGACGTTCAGCGTGAAGCTGGTTTCGACCTCGGGGTGCAGCACCACGGTGACGTCGTGCAGGCCCAGCTCCTTGATCGGGCGCTCGAGAGCGACCTGACCGCGGTCCACGGTGAAGCCTTCGGCGGTGGCGGCATCTGCGGCATCACGGGTGGTGACGGAGCCGTAGAGCGAGCCCGCGTCGGACGCCTGACGAATCACGATGAACTGCTGGCCGCCAAGTTTCTCGGCCAGTGCGTCGGCCTCTTTCTTGGTCTCCAGGTTGCGCGCTTCAAGCTGGGCTTTCTGCGCCTCGAACACGGCCTGGTTGGCCTCGGTCGCGTTCATCGCCTTGCCTTGGGGCAGCAGGTAGTTGCGGGCGTAGCCCGGCTTCACGTCCACGATCTCGCCCATTTGGCCGAGCTTTGCGACGCGTTCCAGAAGGATGACTTGCATGTGCTTTGCTCCTTACTTCACGGCGTAGGGCAGCAGGGCCAGGAAGCGCGCGCGTTTGATCGCACGGGCCAGGGCACGCTGGTTTTTGGCGCCGACCGCGGTGATGCGGGACGGCACGATCTTGCCGCGCTCAGAGATGTAGCGCTGCAGCAGGCGGGTGTCTTTGTAGTCGATCTTGGGGGCGTTCTCGCCCTCGAAAGGATCGGACTTGCGGCGACGGAAAAATGGTTTAGCAGCCATGGGTTAGCTCCTTATGTTCAAGTAACAAGACTTAGTTGCGGGGGCGGCGTTCGCGCTCGTCGCGCTTCTGCATCTGCACGGACGGGCCTTCTTCGTGCTCGTCGACCTTGATGGTCAGCACGCGCATGACGTCGTCATGCAGGCGCATCAGGCGCTCCATCTCCTGCACGGCGGGCGCCGGTGCATCGGAGCGCACATAGGCATAGTGCCCCTTGCGGTTCTTGTTGATCTTGTAGGCCATGGTTTTCAGGCCCCAGTATTCGTGCTCAACGACCTTGCCACCGTTGTCAGCCAATACGGCCCCGAAGTGCTCGATGAGCCCCTCGGCTTGGGTGTTGCTCAGGTCCTGGCGCGAAATAAACACGTGCTCGTAGAGCGGCATGTGCGTAGTCCTCTATGTTATCGGCGTGCTTCAAAGACCGGTTGTTTCGCCTTCGCAGCCCGGTCACGAGGGGCACCGCAATGAAAGAAGTATGCGAAGGAAGCCTGCGTATAGCAGGGTTGCCCGGACACGCAAGCCTTTCCCTTTCGCGCGTTGGCGCACAGGCCAGCTAGCGATCCGCGCACACAATCTGTTGACCTTCACCGAGTTGCCTTTTGCCGCGAAAGGCCAATCTTACGCCGTAACGTCAACAACCCCGAAAGGTCCCATTCCCATGAAGTCCATCCTCCTTGCCTCTGCCTTTGCCCTGACCGCAGCCTCCGGCGCGTTTGCAGCCGAGAAATACACGCTCGACTCGAGCCACAGTCAGGTTGTGTTCAGCTACAACCACCTTGGCTTCTCGACCACCTACGGGATGTTCTCGGGCTTCGAGGGCGAGATCATGTTCGACGAGGCCGACCCGGCCGCGTCCTCGGTCACCGTGTCGATGCCGGTGAAATCCATGTTTACCGGCTGGGAGCAGCGCGACGGCCACTTCATGTCCGGCGACTTCTTCGGCGCGGAGGATGGCGATCTTGTGACCTTCACCTCCACCGGCATTGAGGTGACCGGCGATAACACTGCCAAGATCACCGGCGATCTGTCGATGAACGATGTGACCAAATCGGTGGTTCTGGACGCCACGCTGAACAAGGCCGACACGCACCCGATGGCCAGCAAGCCGTGGCTGGGCTTTGATGCCACCACGACGCTCTTGCGCTCTGATTTCGGCGTGGGCGCGTTTGCCCCGGCGGTGAGCGACGAGGTCGAGGTGCGCATCTCGGTCGAGGCGCAGAAGGCCGAGTAAACACCCGCCTTTCAGATCTGGCCCCGTTCGCAGTAACATGCGGGCGGGGCTTTTTCGTGCGTGCCCTGCGCATTGATTGACTTGGCGACGGCAATCCGCCAAAAAATTCCCTACTGACCGTGGGTTGCGGTCATGAGGGGTATCGCATGGGACAAGACTTAACTGCAGCCGTGATCGGGCTGGGGTCAATGGGCTGGGGCGCGGCGATGTCGCTTCTAAAGGCTGGGATTGTGACACAAGGGGCCGATGTGCGCTCCGACGTGTTGGAGAAATTCGCAGCCGTGGGTGGGACCCCGTTCGGCAACGCAGGCGCGGCCTGCGTGAAAGCGGATGTGGTCTTCCTGTTCGTGGTGAACGGCGATCAGGCCCACGAGGTGCTGTTTGGCCGCGGCGGTGCCGTCGTGGCGGCCCAGCCCGGCACGGTTTTCGTGCTTTGCGTCACCATGGAGCCGTCCCGCGCGGTGGAGCTTGGCACCCGTCTGACGGAAGCGGGCATGCTGTCGCTCGATGCGCCGGTCTCCGGGGGCTCGGCCAAGGCGCTGTCGGGCGAGATGACCATCATGGCCTCGGGATCGGAGGACGCGTTCCAAAAGGCAGGCGGCGCGCTCGACGCGATCGCCACCAAGGTCTACCGGCTCGGCGACGCGCCGGGCAAAGGCTCCGAGGTGAAGATGATCAACCAGCTGCTTGCAGGTGTGCATATCGCCGCCGCCGCCGAGGCGCTGACGTTGGGCGCGAAGCTGGGGCTTGATCTGAAGATGCTGCATGAGGTCATCCAGGAATGCGCCGGCAACTCCTGGATGTTCGGCAACCGTGGCGCGCATATCGTCAATGGCGACTACACGCCTCATTCGGCAGTCAACATCTTCATCAAGGACCTCGGCATTGTAACCGGTGAAGCGGGCGAGCACCCCGTGCCACTCTCCGATACAGCGCTGGCGCTGTTCAAGGAGGCCGCCGAGGCAGGGATGGGGCTGGAGGATGACGCCGCCGTGGCCAAGTTGCTGGCGCGCAAGGGCGGCGTGACGCTTCCGGGCATGGAATGACGGTTCTCGGCTGCATCGCGGACGATTTCACCGGGGCGACCGACCTTGCGGGCCTGCTGGCGCGGTCCGGCGTCAAGGTGAACCTGCGCATGGGCGTGCCTGATGAAGCCCCGTCTGACACCGCCGCCTTCGAGGTGATCGCGCTGAAATGCCGGACTTCCCCGGTGGACGATGCGGTGGCGGAATGCCTCGCCGCGCTGGACTGGCTAAATGCGGCAGGAGCGGGCCGATTTTTCTGGAAATACTGCTCGACCTTCGATTCCACGGCCGAGGGCAATATCGGCCCCGTCGCCGAGGCGCTGATGCAGGCGATCGGGGCGGATCAGACGATCTACTGCCCGGCTTTTCCCGAGAATGGCCGCGCGATTTTCATGGGCAACCTGTTCGTGGGCGAGCAGCCCTTGGCCGAGAGCCCGATGAAGGACCACCCGCTGACCCCGATGCGCGACAGCAATCTGGTGCGTCTGTTGGAGCCGCAGGTCACACGCCCCGTGGGGCTGGCCAACCGTTTGGTGGTCGAGAAGGGCGCCGATGCGTTGCGCGACCGCATGGCCGAGCTGCGCGGGCAAGGCGTGGCCCATGTGGTCGTCGACGCGGTGTCGAACGATGATCTCTATGTGATTTCGGAGGCCTGCCGGGACATGGCCTTCCTGACCGGCGGCTCCGCCGTCGCGATGGCGCTGCCGGAGCTGTACCTGCGCGACGGCACCTTGGCGGCGGATGCCGAGAAGATGCAGCCGCCGACGCTCGCGCCCGCGTCCATCGTTTTGTCGGGCAGTTGCTCTGCCATGACCCGCGCGCAGGTGGCGGAATACCTGCAGCAGGCCGACGGGTTCCGGCTTGACCCGCTGGAGCTGGCGCAGCATGGCCCGCAGGCCGCGCTGGAGTGGCTGGAGGCCCAGCCACTGGACGCGCAGAAAATAATCTATGCCACCGCGGAACCCGCGCAGGTGAAAGCCGCGCAGGACACATTGGGCGTGGCGCAGGCGGGGTGCGTGGTCGAGGATGCGCTGGCCGCAATCGCCCTGCGCGCCCGCGATCTGGGTGCGCGCCGCTTTGTTGTTGCCGGGGGGGAGACCTCCGGCGCGGTGACCAAGGCGCTTGGCGTGCGGCAGTTGACCATCGGCGCGGAGATCGCACCGGGTGTCCCGTGGTGCTTTGCCGAAAGCGATGGCGCGCAGATCGCGATCACGCTCAAATCCGGCAATTTCGGCGCGGAGACTTTCTTCGCCGATGCGCTCGCCAAGCTTTAGCGGGTTGCGGTCAGGTTGACCTCGATATTCACGTCGAAGCCCAGCGAGCTTTCGTCGGGGTACGTTTCGCCCACATTGTAATTGGTGCGGTTCAGGGTTGTTTGGCCCTGCATCGCCGCCGTGTCCCCGTCGATCTGCAGCGTGAAGGGCAGGGTGACCGGCTGGGTGTTGCCCTTAACCGTCAGGGTCCCCTCGGCCACGTAATTCTCGCCATCGGGCAATAGGTCGGCCTTGAACACGGCGGTCGGGTGCGCCTCTGCGGCGAAGAAGTCGGGGCCCATGGCCTGCGAGGTGACCGAGCCCAAGGTGAGTGAGCCGATGGCGATCTGCACTTCCACATCGCCGTGAGTGCCTTCGGCATTCGGCTCTTCGGAGAAATTGATCGCGGCGGTCCAATCCTCGAAGCTGCCAGAGACCGCGCTGCCAAGCTGCTGGACGGTGAGGCCGAGCGTGCCGTCCTGCACCTGCCACTCGCTTTCGACAGCGGCGAGGGTCGGCACGGCAGGGGTGTCTGCGCTGTGCTTGAACAGGCCAAGCGCGGCACCGGTGGACAGCGCGACGGCAAACACCGCCACCGCGCCGAAGATCGGCCAGCTTGGGTGGTTTTGCTCTGGCAGGCGGATGAAGGGCGGCTTGCCCGGCAACATCCGCACAAGGGTCAGGTCGCGGTCGATGATGTGGTGCTTCAGCGCGCCGGCGATATGGGCCAGCAGGGTAATCACCAGCACCCGCTCGAAGATGATGTGTAGGGATTTGAACGTATGCGCGAGGCCGTCATCCTTTGGCACCAGCGGCAGGTCCTGCCCGAAGGGCCACCAGATCGGCGCAAAGCCGGTGGTCGCGGCGTGGTGGATCCAGCCCGACAGCGGGACGAGCACCAGCGAGGCGTAAAGCAGCCAGTGCGCGAGGGCGGCCAGCCCGGCCTCCACCGGCTTATCGGCATTGAGTTGCCCCGGCTTGGGCTGCGCGATCGCCCATGCGATGCGGGCCAGCGCGAGAAAGAAGATCGTCACACCGATGGTTTTGTGCAGCGAGAAGTACCACGCCTTCTCGGCCAGAGCCTCCCCGGTGTCATAGGGCAGGTCGTTGGCGTAGATCCCAAGCGGTATCATCGCGATGATCAGCAGGGCGATGGACCAGTGAAAGAACTTGGCGACCGCGCCATAGGTCGTTTCGGTGTTGCTGCGCATGGGGGAAGCTCCGCGTGTTTTGTGTTGCACGTCATGTAGCGGGCCGGGGCGCGCGCGCAAATCTTTATCTATGCAGAGAATCTGTGCGGGCGCTTGTGGGGCCTTGGGCACTGGGCTAGTCATTGAGGCCAAGATAAACGGGGGAGCAGAGCATGCGCGCATTCGTATTTCCGGGCCAAGGGGCACAAACCATCGGAATGGGCCGCGATCTGGCGGAGGCCTACCCGCAGGCCAAAGCGGTGTTCGACGAGGTGGACGAAGCGCTTGGAGAGGACCTGTCCGGCCTGATCTGGGAGGGCGAGCAAGAAACGCTGACGCTGACCCAAAATGCGCAGCCCGCCCTGATGGCGACGTCCATGGCCGTGATGGCGGCGCTGAAATCCGAGGGCGTGGGGGTCGACGCAGCATCTTTTGTGGCGGGTCATTCGCTGGGTGAATATTCGGCCCTGTGCGCCGCCGGGGCGTTCTCGATTGCGGACACCGCGCGTCTGCTGCGCGTTCGCGGGCTTGCGATGCAGGAGGCGGTGCCTGTGGGCGTGGGGGCCATGGCGGCGCTTTTGGGATTGGACTTCGAGGCGGTGCAAGATGTCGCGCAAGCTTCGGCCCAGGGCGAAGTATGCCAGGCGGCCAATGACAATGACCCCGGACAGGTCGTGGTCTCGGGCCACAAGGCCGCGGTCGAGCGGGCCGTCGAGCTTGCCAAGGAACGCGGTGCGAAACGCGCGGTGCTGCTGCCGGTGTCGGCCCCGTTCCACTGCGCCCTCATGGAGCCCGCCGCGCAAGCGATGGAAGGCGCGCTGGCCGATGTGGCGATCAACACACCGGCGGTGCCGGTTGTCTCGAACGTTTTGGCAGAGGCAGTTTCCGAGCCTGACGCGATCCGCCGTCTGCTGATTGAGCAGATCACAGGCTCTGTCCGCTGGCGCGAGAGCGTGGGCTACATGGCCGCGCAGGGCGTCGACGAAATCTGGGAACTGGGCGCGGGCAAGGCGCTGATCGGCATGGTCCGCCGGATCGACCGTGCCGTGTCGACCCGCGCCGTGGGCTCGGCCGATGACGTGAAAGCGGCGGTTGAGGCACTGAGTGCTTAAAGCCCGCCTCGTGGCGCTCGCCCTGGTGGCGGGCTGCGGGACGGTGGAGAACATGTCCCAGACGCTCGACATGCGCGTCGATGGCGAGGTACTGCGGCTCGACGGGGTGATCAACTCGCGCGCCTTGCGGCAATTCGTGTCCGTTCTTGATGAAAACCCGGGCGTGGCGGTGGTGGTGCTGGGCCGGATTGATGGCTCGACCGATGACGAGGTCGTGGCCGAGATGGGCTACACGATCCGCGATATAGGGCTGGCCACGCGGATGGACGCGTCGAGCGAGGTGTATTCGGGCGGGGTGGATCTGTTTCTGGCGGGCGTCGACCGGGTTGTGGCCCCGGGGGCCGTGGTGGGCGTGCATGAATGGCAAACGGGCTTCGGGTCGGCGCGGGACTACCCGCGCGGCGCACGACAGCATGAGCCGACCCGCGGATATATCGAGGATATGCTGGGCTCGGACGCGTTTTACTGGTTCACGGTCGAGGCCGCGGCCTTTGACGAGGTCCACGTGATGAGCCGGGACGAGTTGGAACGATATGGCGTGGTCACACGCTGAGACAAGATCAGGAAAGGGCAGCAAGATGTTCAACTTAGAGGGAAAAAATGCGCTGATTACGGGCGCGTCTGGCGGGATTGGGGGCGATATTGCGCGTGCGCTGCATGGTGCGGGCGCGACCGTGGGCCTGTCAGGCACGCGGGTCGAGCCATTAGAGGCGCTTGCGGGCGAGTTGGGCGACCGCGCCCACGTGCTGACGTGCAATCTGAGCGATTTCGAAGCGGTCGACGCGCTGCCGAAGCAAGCGGCGGAGGCGATGGGCAGCGTGGATATCCTGGTCAACAACGCGGGCATCACGCGCGACAACCTGTTCATGCGCATGTCCGACGATGAGTGGCAGTCGGTGATCGACGTCAACCTGACCTCGACCTTCAAACTGTGCAAAGGCGTGCTGCGCGGCATGATGAAGGCGCGGTGGGGGCGGATCGTGAATATCTCCTCCGTGGTCGGTGCGACGGGCAACCCGGGGCAGGCGAATTACGCGGCCTCGAAGGCTGGCATGGTGGGCATGTCGAAATCGCTGGCCTACGAGGTCGCGTCGCGCGGGATCACCGTCAATTGCATCGCACCGGGCTTCATCACCACAGCGATGACGGACAAGCTGACCGACGACCAGAAATCCGGCATCTTAGGGCAAATCCCGGCTGGAAGAATGGGCGAGGCGGCCGAAATCGCGTCCGCCGCGCTCTATCTGGCGAGTGCGGAGGCGGGCTACACCACCGGCACGACGCTGCATGTGAATGGCGGAATGGCGATGCTGTGAGCGGCGCGCTGTTGCCATTTTGCGCCGCTTTAGCCGGGGTTGCATAAGCGTTTGCACTCCCCATTTGGTATGCTATAGGCGGCGCAGAACCGAGCCGGGGCCTAGCCTTGGTGGCCGTGCGAGCGGCAAAAACAGGCCGAATTGGCCCATATGACTTGGGTGGGGTTTCCTGCCCGCCACAAAAGCGGGCGAGCCCCGAGCAAATACGAGGAACACAATATGAGCGACATTGCAGACCGCGTGAGAAAGATCGTTGTCGAGCACCTGGGTGTGGAAGAAGACAAGGTCGTCGAGAGCGCATCTTTCATCGATGATCTGGGCGCAGACAGCCTGGACACCGTTGAGCTGGTTATGGCGTTCGAAGAAGAGTTCGGCATCGAGATCCCCGACGACGCCGCCGAGACGATCCAGACGTTTGGCGACGCGGTGAAGTTTATCTCTGAAGCGTCCTAAGCGCCTCTCGCGGGCGCGATGCGCCCTCCAGAGAATTATGCCTGAATAGAATGGCGAGGCTGCCCAAGGCCTCGCCATTTTTTTGTGCGGATCGGGCGCGACCTTGCTTCGGCGCACAGAGTGTCGATCTGATCTGCGATGACAGGCGTTCGGAAACTCAGACCCACTCCGGCAGGAATTTCGAACGAATGATCGTCGTAGGTCACGGGGAAGGTCACGCTGGAAAGCTCCAGTTTGAGGTCTTTGGGCTGCTCAAGCATCTCTTCGGCGGCGGCGCGCTGCATGGGATTGATCGCGAAGGTGCAAGACGCCGGGTCGATACCGTGGATATGACCGGAAATGCGCATGTCACCGGCGCTCAAGATCGCCTCGATCCCATTATCATTCGATTGTTTGTGCCTGATTTCCTTGCGGCTCAGTAATGTAGCCAGTCCTGCTATGGCGAGTGTCGCGAAGGTCAGCAACGCCAGGAACATCGGCGGCCAACTGCTGGCGAGCAGTGCCGGGCCCGTGTTGATCTCGGGCGGACGTGCCTTCTTTGCATAGGATTTCGCAATGAGCTGACTTGGCGAAGTCAGATCCTCTTTTGAGCTTGCTGCGGGCTTCGCAGTCTCCGCGCAAGCGCGGTTCAGGATTTGCTTTACGGCCTGGGATTGCGCCACCAGCTTTTCGCGGTGGATGTAGCGGCGCATTTCACGGCTGCCATAGAGGCGGATGATTTTGGACAGCTCGCCTAGCTTGGCGAAATAGGTCATGATTTCTGGGAAATGGATCGCCTTGTATTGAGCGTCCAGCATGAGGCGCAGCTTGCGGCGCTCTAGTTGCGAATAGAACTGTTCGATACGCTGGGCAGAGCCGATGGAATAGGTCTCCGACGGGTTGTCCATCATCTGGAAGCCGATGCTTGCGAGGCTTTTCACGTTCACCAGGTCGCGGCACTTGGCCCACCCGGTGGTCGAGGTCGCAAGAAGCACGATTGCCAACACCCACGCCTTGATCGCGCCTTGGAGACCGCGGAAACTGTGGCCCATGTCGACATGTCCTTCACTCGCAAAACGCGGGCAGGATCGACCAAAACCGTTAATTTAGTGGAGACGAGGCGCGAAATTCTTCTCGCATAGTTAAGCGCGTCTTTACCGGTGCTTGCTGTCCATCCAGTCGTGCATGTGGGGCAGATAGCAGACGAGCTCTGCCGCAACGGCGTCGAACTCTTGCATCTGCGCGCGGTAGCGGATGATCTCTGGCCCCATGTCGAGGGTTGGGAGGACGCCATATTCCACCATGATATCAAGCCATTCGCAGGTAATGATGATCCCACAATCGCCGAGCCAGAGCTGGTCGCGCGACAGGGGCGCTTTCAGCAAAATCTCAAGAGCGGCGAGGCGCTTCGTGATCTCGGCATGGGCGGCTGTGATCTCGTCCGGCCTGCGTGTGCGCGGGTCGGTGTTCGAGAACGTAAGCCGCAGGGCGGGCTCCAGCCGGGTGTCGTGAAACCGGCTGCGCTCGCGGGACAGGGCCCGTGGCACGAGCCCGGACGGCAGCATCGCGGGGCTTGGGTGCTTTTCTTCGAGGTATTCCGCGATGGCCTCGCTGTCGGTCAGGGTCAGTGTCCCGTCGACCAGGGCGGGCAGGTTGCCAGTCGGCACGAGGGACAGATAGTCGGCAGATCCGGTGCCGCCTGGAGGCGGGACGTCACGCCACTCGAGCCGCTTGTGACGCAGGACGAGGCGCAGCTTTGCACAATAGAGAGAATGGTCGACCGAGTAGACCGTGTACATCCTAGCGGACGCCTTGGGCGAGCCTGTCCAGCACGTCGAGGCCTTGCATCTTGAGGAAATGCAGCATGTCGATGATCACCCAGTTCTCGGACAGCTTGTCGCCGTCGCGGCGGTAGATATCGACCACGCGCATATCGGCGGGCGCGCCGCCGCCGGGCATGCCGAGATAGCCGCCAAGCGGCGTCATGGTCAGATTGGGCCAGCCGAAGAAGCCGCAATAGTTGCCCTCGGCCAATCGCGCGACGTGTCCGTTGAAGACCCGGTCGGCGAGATGGGTGCGGAATGGGCGTTGGTGCTGCGCGATATAGCGGTCGATCGTGTAGGTCGAGCCAATGCCGTGGGGGCCGTACCAAATCATGTCCTCGTGCCAGTTGAGCGCCAACTCTTCATGGGGCGAGAGTGACCAATCGCTTTCTCCCTGCAGCGCCTTGTTCGCCTCGGTGATCATTGCGGCCATGTTGTTGACGAGGGCGAGGGTCTTGGTGCCTTCGGCCTCAGGCTGCGGTGCGAGGAGCAGCCCGTCATTGGTGCGAGGCCCGGGGATGATGAAGCTGGCGCCGGTCTGGGGCGGCATCGGATCGACCCCGGCCTGCGCCATGACCGAGAGCACATCGCAAAACAGCGCGGTCTCGGCGATTTTGCCGTCCTCGATCCGGTGGAACTCCGCATAGCGCAGGAAGGCCATCTTGCCGGTGGGCGGGATGCCGAGCCAGGGCTGGTCAAACAAGCCCATGAAATGCCCCATGGAGCAGGTCCAGGTCGAGGTGAAGCTGTCGCAATCATTTTGGCCGGCGAAGAAGACATCCTCGCGCCGCTGGAGCGCGGTGAAGGCGGTGAGGAGCGGGGTCCAGAAGGCCTGCATCGCAGCCTCGGCCCCCGGTTGCACATTGAACGGGTGAACGCCGCGCCATGTGAAGTCGGGCGTTGAGTGCTGCTTCAGAACCCGAAGACGCGCGTCGGGCGGGCTGGCGTCGAAGGCGTCGGTAAAGGCGCGCGCGGTGGCCTTGGCGGCAGCAATCTGGGACATCGGGTCTCTACTGGATATCGGAGAATACGTATTCACGATGGCTACGCTGACCCCAAAGCGGCACCTTCGCAAGAGAGAAATCGGGTCGCCGCAAACAAAGGCGCTGGTTCAGGTCGCGCTGCGCCGCTTTGGATCATGGACTGGCGGGATCGACGACATGGCGAGGATCTGGTGAAGCTGGGTCGGGTCCAACTCCCGCAGAATGCGCAGGCCAAGTTTAGGATTGGGTCCGTCCGGCATGTAGGAGATGCGCAGTCTCAGACTATGCGACCCGATTGTTATGCCGACACGGTCACCGATCTGCGCAGCTGGCTCGGACGTTGCAAGTTCGTCTGTCGATGCCTCGAAATCGAGCCCACGCAGACTCATGCGCGTTATTTTTCCTTCGATTGCCCTGTCGCCGATTTCCAGCTGCGCAGAGACGCGACAGGTGGCCCGCCGCAACATCTTTGCATAAATTCGCGATACGATATGGGGCGCGATGATGGCTGAGACGAGGAGCGCGCCAACGGCGGTATAAAGCCACAGGAGCGCGGAATGAGACCGAGAGCCGGACGATTTGGGCGGGTCTTGTTTGCGCCTGAGGGCTTGGCTGACGACCGCGGACATCGAGTCGGGTTTGTTGTCGCGCTGAGAAGAGCTGCGGGACGGCGCCGGGTCTTCGCAGAGGCTATCCAACATCTGGCGCATACTTTTGGCGCGGGCGGCGAGGTTCTTCTGTCTGGCGAACCGCGCCATCTCGCTGCGTTCATAGAGAAGACCGGCCTGCGCCATACGTCGCAAGTCAAACAGGGTCGCGTTGATCTCGGCATAATCCGCCGCGCGGAAGCGCGCGTCCAGACTTGCGCGCAGCGACGTCCGTTCCGCCTTGTCGATCGAGGACAGCAGCCCTCGCAGGCTCTTGCGATTGAAATGATCTATCGGGTTGAACAGGATATAGGCGGCCTGCACGTTCAACTCTTCAAAATTTGGGAGTGTCACGCAAGTTTGCGCCTGCGCCCGGTCCCCGGTCTGGAAGGACATGAAGACCGCCAGCAGACAAAGCTTTGTGACAAGCTGTCGTCGCAGAAAATGGATACTGGTCACATAGGGTCTTCCCTGAGGGGGCGTTTGTGCCGGGGGTGTCGCATACAGAGGTTAAGGCTTGCTTGCCGGTGTCTCGCTTTGTCGAACTGGCAAGAGCTCGCGCAAATGCGCGTGTGGCGGTGCGGTTTATGCTGCGCTGCGCCTTGCCCCCATAGGGGCCGCCCGTGTAAGACGCGGCTTGAGAAACCTTGTGCTGAGAAAAATGGGTGGGGCTATGCGTCGAGTTGTTGTGACCGGGATCGGAATGGTGACGCCTTTGGGCGACGGGGTGGAGACGACCTGGGCCAACGCGCTGGCCGGGAAATCCGGTGCGCGCACGATCGAGAAGTTCGATGCGTCCCACCTTGGCACCGGTTATGCCTGCGAAGTGCCGCGGGGCACCGGGGAGGGCGAATTCAACGCTGATGACTACATGGAGCCCAAGGACGCGCGGAAGGTGGATGACTTCATCCTCTACGGCATGGCCGCGGCGCAGCAGGCGGTGGAAGATGCCGACTGGATGCCCGAGGATATGGGCGAGCGCGAGCGCACGGGTGTCATGATCGGCTCTGGCATTGGGGGTCTGTCCTCAATTGCCGACACGGCCGTCCTGATCAAGGAGCGCGGGCCGCGGCGCGTCTCGCCTTTCTTTATTCCGGGCGCGTTGGTCAATCTGGTATCGGGTCAGGTGTCGATCCGCTACGGCTTCAAGGGACCGAACCACGCAGTTGTTACGGCCTGCTCGACCGGCGCGCATGCCATTGGCGATGCAGCGCGGCTGATCGCGCTGGACGACGCGGATGTGATGATCGCGGGCGGAGCGGAAAGCCCGATCTGCGAAATTGGAATCGCGGGCTTCAACGCCTGCAAGGCGTTGTCCACCACGCATGCGGACGATCCCGAGAAGGCGTCGCGTCCGTGGGATGCGGACCGCGATGGCTTCGTGATGGGCGAGGGCGCGGGCGTCGTCGTGCTGGAAGAATACGAGCATGCCAAGGCGCGTGGCGCGAAGATTTACGCCGAAGTGCTGGGCTACGGGCTGTCAGGCGATGCGCACCACATCACGGCCCCGCCAGATGACCACGAAGGCGCGGAGCGTGCGATGCGTGCGGCTGTGAAGCGGGCGGGGATTGCGCCGGGCGATATCGACTATGTCAACGCCCACGGCACCTCGACCATGGCGGATACGATTGAGCTGGGCGCTGTGGAGCGTCTGCTGGGTGATGCGTGTTCCAAGGTTGCGATGTCGTCGACCAAGTCGATGACGGGGCACCTGCTTGGGGCTGCGGGCGCGATCGAGGCGATCTTCTGCATTCTGGCGATCCGGGATCAGGTCTGCCCACCAACGATCAATCTTGATAATCCCGCCGCTGAGACAGATATTAATCTCTGTGCAAACAGCAAGGTAGAGCGCGACGTTAATGTCGTCTTGTCGAACTCCTTTGGCTTTGGCGGCACCAATGCCTGCCTGATCATGGGGAAAGTGTGATCGCCTGATGTGGAAATCTATCGCCTCTAACTTCCTGACGCTGTTCATCGTCATCCTCGTGGGCCTTGGCGGACTTGTGGGCTGGGGGCAGGCGCAGTTTACCTCTGAAGGACCGCTGGAGGAAGCGATTTGCCTGCGCGTGCCTTTGGGTGGCTCTATGGCCTTGGTGTCGCGCGATCTGGAAGCGAAAGGCGCCGTATCGAACGCGCGCATCTTCCGCATGGGTGCGGATTACACCGACAAGTCGCAAGACCTGAAGGCGGGCAGCTTTCTTGTACCTGCCGGGTCGTCGATGGAAGAGATCATCGACGTGGTCACGCGGGGCGGGCAAAACACCTGCGGCACGGAAGTGGTGTACCGCGTGGGCGTGACGTCGAAGCGCGCTGTGGTGCGCGAGCTGGACCCTGCGACCAACGCCTATGTCGAGACTGCCAACTTCGTGCCGGGCGAAGACGCCGTGCCTGCGGAATATGCTGAAGCGCGTGAAGACCGCGATGTGCGCTACCGCGTGACGGTGGCCGAAGGCGCGACGAGCTGGCAAGTTGTCGAGAGCCTGAAGGCGATCGACGTGCTTGAAGGCGAAGTGACTGAGCTGCCGGCCGAGGGCAGCCTTGCGCCCGACAGCTACGAAATCGCGCCGGGACAAGAGCGCGCGGCGTTGCTGAGCCGGATGCAGGCGGCCCAAGAGGCCATTTTGGCGGAGGCGTGGGAGAACCGCGACCCGAGCGTGCCGCTTGAGACGCCGGAAGAGGCGCTGGTTTTGGCCTCGATCATCGAGAAGGAAACCGGGGTGGCCGAAGAGCGAAGGCAAGTGGCTAGTGTGTTCACCAACCGGCTGCGCCAGGGCATGAAGCTGCAGACGGACCCGACGGTAATCTACGGGGTGACCAATGGCGAAGGCGTGCTGGGCCGCGGGCTGCGGCAGTCGGAGCTGCGCCGGGAAACGCCCTACAACACCTACGTGATCCCGGGCCTGCCGCCGGGGCCGATCGCGAACCCGGGCCGCGCCTCAATCGAGGCGGCGCTGAACCCCGATGAGACACCGTTCATCTTCTTTGTGGCCGATGGCACGGGGGGGCATGCTTTTGCGGTGACCATTCAGGAGCACAACGCCAACGTGGCCGAGTGGCGCAAGATCGAAGCCGAGCGCAACGCCAACAATTGAACTGTTAACCCATTGGTAACAAACAGCGTTCGGTGCTTTGCGATTTGCGCATTTGGTTGACTTTTGCCCCGGACGCAGGCAAAAGCCCCCCCAAGACGACGACCTGAGAGAGCGGCGCGGACCCGAGCGGTTCGAGGCCGCTTTTCTATTCCAGGCCCTTGCAGTGAGACCCGATGACTGATCGCCCCACGCCCACCTGAGCGCGGGGTATGAAAGGCGCCTTCTTATGAAAGAGACCAACGAGACGACCGGTCCGCCGGGCGAGCCCGCTCGCCCTGAGGCCACTGAAGACGACAAACTTGCGCGGCTGCGCGCGCGCTACCAACAAGCGATCGACGAAAACCTGGACGCCTGGATTGAACTGGCGGACGAGCTGAAGACCAAAGTGCAATCGGAGTGGGACAAGCTGAAGGCGGGAGAGGCCTCGGAGTTGCCCATCACGAAGCTGCTGAAAAACGATCTGCGCACGTTGCTGCAGCTCGCCATGGAAACGGAGGGCCAACTCTATGGACACAGGATCGACCGCGCAGGCAAGGCAGGAGCCTTTGCCATCGACTTCGCTGACGCACGATCTGAGATCGGGCGCCGCCTGGATCGCCTCCGCTCCGCCGGAGGTGCAGGCGGAGTTCCGGAAGGACCTGCCTGATCAGACTGTCTGCGCACTGCTGTACATGTTCGACTTCTGGGCACTGCCGCATCAATTGCCACCGAAGGGCAACTGGCGGTCCTGGGTCGTGATGGGAGGGCGCGGCGCGGGCAAAACGCGCGCGGGGTCCGAATGGGTACGCTCCATCGTCGAGGGCGACATGCCGCTCGACGAAGGGCGCGCGCGGCGTGTGGCACTTGTGGGCGAGACCTTTGATCAGGTGCGCGACGTGATGGTCTTTGGCGACAGCGGCATCCTTGCCTGCTCGCCGCCGGACCGAAAGCCGGAATGGCAGTCCACCCGGCGGCGGCTGGTCTGGCCCAATGGCGCGATTGCCGAGGCACATTCGGCATCCTCGCCCGAGCACATGCGCGGCCCGCAATTCGACGCGGCCTGGGTCGACGAGCTTGGCTGCGCGGCCATCGACAAGGGGACGAACCAACCCAACAAGTTCCTTGATCCGAAATCGAGCGAGAGCGCGCTGCCGCATTACTCGAATGGGCAACGCGATGACTATCTGCAGATGCAGTATTTGCGGGCCTATTACGGCTTCTTCGCCGATGAGGAGAACAACCCGGTCAGCCCTGTCTATGGCGGTCCAATGGTGGATATGTCGCGGGCGTATATCTGGGCGTGGGATGCGCGGCCCTGGCCGGACTTTCCCAGCAACTTGGGCGTGTGGAGCGATGGCGGCAATCACGTCACTGGGCACTGGCTGACGGGGCGCACCTCGGTCATACCGCTGGATCATGTGGTCGGCGAGATTTGCGAGCGTGTGGGGCTGATGGAGTATGACGTCTCCGCGCTGCACGGTGTCGTGCGGGGCTACAACCTCGACAGCTTCGACACGCCGCGAGCGGCTTTGCAGCCCCTGATGATCGCGCTGGGCTTCGATGCAATTGAGCGCAGCGGCGTGTTGGTGTTCCGTAACCGAGGCGATGCCGAAGAAATCGGGGTCGCGGCGGAGGAATACGTGCTTCCCGAGGGCGAAGGTGCCGTGATCGAGCAGATCCGCGCGCCGGAACCGGAGGTCGTGGGCGAGGTTCGGCTTGGCTATGTCGAAGCGGAAGGCGAGTTCGTCGCCCGTGTGGCCGATGCGCGCTTCCCCCACGATGGCAGCGCGGATGTCACCCAGAACGATCTGCCGCTGGCTCTCACCGAGGCGGAGGCGAAGGCCATCGCGGAGCGGTGGCTGGCGGAGGCGCGCGTGGCGCGCGACAGCGTCAGTGTCACCGTGCCCCCCTCGCGCCCGGACGTGCAGGCAGGTGATCTGGCGCGACTGACCGACGCGCAAGGGGTCGAGACGCTCTACCGGGTGGACAGGATCGAGGACCGTGGCGCGCGACAACTGGAGGCGGTGCGCGTCGAGCGCCAAGTCTACACGCCGAGCGCGGCTGTCCATAGCGTGGGCGAAATCAGACCTTTCGCGGTGCCGGTGCCGGTCACCGCTCAATTCATGGACCTGCCGCTTCTGACGGGTGATGAGGTTCCACACGCGCCCCATATTGCGGTCACGGCGAGCCCGTGGCCCGGCGGCGCGGCCGTCTATAGCTCGAGCGAGGACAGCGGATACACTCTCAATACGGTGGTCGAGAACCCATCGCGATTGGGCGTGCTGACATCGCCACTGCGGTCGGGACAGGCCGGGCTGTGGCAACGCGATGTCACCGTCCGGGTCGAGCTGCCGGGCGCGCCGCTTAGCTCTGTCGCCATGCTGGACGTTCTGAACGGCGCAAATGTTGCCGCCATCGGGGATGGTTCATCAGATAACTGGGAGATCATTCAATTTGCCAACGCGCAGCTTGTGGGACCGAACACTTATGAGCTGAGCGAGCTATTGCGCGGCCAAGCGGGCAGCGACGGGTTGATCCCGGATATCTGGCCCGCAGGTGCGCGCTTCGTGATGATCGACGGGACACCGCAGCAGATCGACCTGGCGCAATCCGCGCGTGACCTTGCGCGCCACTACCGCGTCGGACCCTCGCTGCGACCCTATGATGATCCCTCGTTCCGCCACTACGTCGAAGCGTTTCAGGGGGTCGGTCTGCGTCCCTACGCGCCCGCACATCTGAGGGCCGTCGCGGAGGGCACCGATTTGCATGTCAGCTGGATCAGACGCACGCGTCTCGATGGTGACAGCTGGGCATCGGTCGAGGTGCCACTGGGGGAAGACACCGAGCTTTACGAGATCAGGGTCATCAGGGACGGCGCGCTGCTGCGCGACTTGCAGACCTCGTCGCCCGGCTGGACCTATAGCGGCGCACAGCAAAACAGTGACGGCGCGTCGGGCGCCTTTGAAATTCACGTAGCGCAGATTTCCCTGCGCTTCGGGCCAGGACTTTTTGCAAGGATCGAGATCAATGGCTGATACCCCAAGTTTGAAATTGCCGCTGGTGGCACCGTCGCAGGCCCAGAAGCACGTCACAGTGAACGAAGCCTTGGCCCGCATAGACGCGGCGCTGCAGCTGAGCGTGGTGAGCCGTGTCGAGAATAGTCCGCCGACCCTGACCGAAGAAGGGGCGGTGTATCTGGTGCCCCCGGGCGGCGGCACGAACGCCTGGGACGGGCATGGGGGCGAGCTTGCTTTCTTTGTGAACGGCGGCTGGGCATTCCTTGAGCCGCTCGCGGGCTGGCGTTTGTACGTGGCTGACGAGGCCGCTTACCTGAGCTTCGATGGGGTCGTCTGGCAGGAAAACATCCTGTCCATGGGGCCGTCCGGCGCTGGGATGCGGGCCGAGACGGTGGAGACGGATGTGGTGTTGGATGCAGGTGCGGATCAGCTGACTGGGTTTGTCATTCCGTCGGGCGCCGTCGTCTACGGTGTGACCGGGCGGGTTACTGACGCGATCACCGGAACGCTGACGGAATGGAGCCTTGGTGTTGACGGGTTCGAAGACCGCTATGGCAGCGGATTGGGACTTGGCGCCGGGTCCTGGCTGCGTGGGCTGACCGGGCAGCCGGTGACCTACTACTCCGCGACGCAGTTGAAACTGAGCGCCACGGGCGGTGATTTCGCGTCCGGGACGATCAAATTGGCTGTGCATTTGATGCGGTTCGAGTTGCCGCGAGCCTAGGATTTCAACGGCGAAACGGACGGCATAAAGCTGCGTGAACAGGTCCATAAGGGATTAGCGCGTGACATCAATGTGAGAATTGGGGTTTGGATTTGTCAGGTTCTGCCTATGTAGTGTAAGCAGCGGATGACACTGAAAGGATGCCCTCATGGCACATTCCAATCCCAAGCTCTCCGAGATCGACCCCGTTTGGGCCCGGATCACCGATGAAGCGCGCGATGCAATCGTGGCCGAGCCGCTCTTGGGCGGTCTGATCCACGGCTGCGTGCTGCACCACGAGAAGCTCGAGGCGGCGCTGGCGTATCGCTTCTCACAAAAGCTCGCCTCGGCGGAGATGTCAGAGCAGATTCTGCGCGAGATCGCGGATGAGGCCTACGCCTCCGATCCGGACTTGGGTGCTGCGGCCCGGGCTGACATTGTGGCGGTCTACGAGCGTGATCCGGCCTGCCTGCGGTTCATCCAGCCTGTGCTGTTCTTCAAGGGCTTTCAGGCCGTGCAGGCCTACCGCATTGGCCATTGGTTGTGGCGGCAAGGGCGCAAGGACCTGTCCTATTTCGTGCAAATGCGTGTGTCCGAGTGCTTTGGCGTGGATATCCACCCGGCGGCCCGCGTTGGCCGTGGCATCATGATCGACCACGCTCACTCCATCGTCATCGGTGAAACCGCGGTTGTGGGCGACAACGTCTCCATGCTGCATTCGGTGACGCTGGGCGGCACGGGCAAGGAAGACGACGACCGTCACCCGAAGATCGAGAATGGCGTGCTGATCGGGGCGGGCGCGAAGGTGCTGGGCAACATCACCGTGGGTCATTGCTCGCGCGTGGCGGCGGGATCGGTTGTCCTGGAGGCCGTTCCGCCGATGAAGACCGTGGCGGGCGTTCCTGCGAAAATCGTGGGCGAAGCCGGTTGTTCCCAGCCGTCCATCACGATGGACCAGCTGCTGCGCGGCGAAATTTAATCCAAGCAAGTGCTTGATGTGAAATGAGAAGGGCGGAGCTTTTAGCGCTCCGCCCCTTGTCTTTTAGGCCAGCATGCCCATTGGGTTCTCAAGGTTGTCCTTGATCGCGTTGAGCAGGTTTGCCCCTAGCGCGCCGTCGATCACGCGGTGATCCACGCTCAGCGTCGTCGACATTACGGTCGCAACCTTCAGCTCGCCATCCTCACCGACCACAGGCTTTTTGGCTCCGGCACCCACCGCGAGAATGGCGGCATGGGGCGGGTTGATAATGGCGTCGAAATTGTCGATGCCGAACATGCCCAGGTTGGAGATCGCGAAACTGCCGCCCTGATACTCGTGCGGCGCGAGCTTGCGGTCGCGGGCGCGGGCGGCGAGGTCTTTCATCTCGGTCGAGAGCGCCGAGAGCGACTTCATGTCCGCGTCTTTTAGAACCGGCGTGAACAGCCCGCCTTCGATCGCCACGGCCACCGCAACGTCGGAAGGCTTCAGCGACAAGGTGCGGTCACCCGCCCAGACGGCGTTGGCCTCTGGCACCTGTTGCAGGGCAAGTGCGCAGGCTTTGATGATGAAATCATTGACCGACAGTTTCACGCCACGCGGCTCAAGCGTCTTGTTGAGCTTCGAGCGGAAGGACAGCAGCGCGTCCAGCTCGATGTCGCGGCGCAGGTAGAAATGTGGCACCGACTGCTTGGCCTCGGTCAGGCGCGCGGCGATGGTCTTGCGCATGCCGTCGAGCGGCTGTTCCTCGAACTCGCGACCCTCGTACATCTTGCGGACCTGATCGGTGGTCGGGCCGGACGCCATCGCAGCCGCCGCCGGGGCGCTTGCGGCGGGCGCATCGGCCTTGAGCGCGCTGCTTGCGGCTTGCGGCTTGGCGTCCATGACGTCCGCCTTGACGATCCGACCTTTCGGGCCGGAGCCCTTGATCTGGCTCAGGTCCAGGCCCTTGTCCTTAGCGATCCGGCGCGCAAGCGGGGAGGCGAAGATGCGATCACCGCCTTCGGTCGAGCGTGCCGTGGGCGCCTCGGTTTCACCGCGTCCATAGCCTTTGGCGGGGGCGGTATCCTCCGACGCCTCTGCTGGGGCCGCGTGGCTGGACGCCTCTTCTTTCGGCGCACTGACGTCACCAATGTCGTCCGCGCTTTCGCCATCTTCCAGAAGCACCGCGATAGGGGTGTTCACTTTCACCCCATCCGTGCCCTCGGCGACGATGATCTTGCCGACGACGCCTTCATCGACGGCTTCGAACTCCATCGTCGCTTTGTCGGTCTCGATCTCGGCCATGATGTCGCCGGAGTTGACGGTGTCGCCTTCCTTGACGAGCCATTTTGCGAGTGTGCCTTCCTCCATTGTCGGAGACAGGGCGGGCATCAGAATTTCGATAGGCATGTCCGGCTCTCCTTAGCGGTAGGTCACTGTTTTGACGGCCTCGATCACCTCGGCGGTGGTCGTCAGCGCCAGCTTCTCGAGGTTCGCGGCATAGGGCATGGGCACGTCCTTGCCGGTGCAGTTGATCACCGGCGCGTCGAGGTAGTCGAACGCCTCGGTCATGATCCGCGAGCTGATGTAGGATCCGATGGAGCAGACCGGGAAGCCTTCCTCCACGGTCACGCAGCGGTTGGTCTTCTTGACGCTCTCGATCACCGCGGGCATGTCCATCGGGCGCAGGGTGCGCAGGTCGATGACCTCGGCGCTGATCCCGTCTTCTGCCAATTTATCAGCGGCTTCCAGTGCGTACTTCATCCCGATTCCAAAGCTGACGATGGTCACGTCCGTGCCTTCACGCCAGATACGGGCCTTGCCGAAGGGCACGGTGTAGTCATCCATGTCAGGCACGTCGAAGGACTGGCCGTAGAGGATTTCATTCTCAAGGAAGATCACCGGGTTCGGGTCCCGAATGGCGGTCTTCAGCAAACCCTTCGCATCGGCTGCCGAGTAGGGCATCACAACCTTCAGGCCGGGGATTTGCGAGTACCAGGCGGCGTAGTCCTGGGAGTGCTGCGCGCCCACGCGGGCGGCGGCGCCGTTGGGTCCACGGAAGACAATCGGACAGCCCATCTGGCCGCCCGACATATAGAGCGTCTTCGCGGCGGAGTTGATGATCTGGTCGATCGCCTGCATGGCGAAGTTGAAGGTCATGAACTCGACGATGGGCTTCAGCCCACCGAAGGCCGCGCCAACGCCAATCCCGGCAAAGCCGTGCTCGGTGATGGGCGTGTCGATGATCCGCTTGGAGCCGAACTCGTCCAGCAGGCCTTCGGAGATCTTGTAGGCGCCCTGGTATTCGGCGACTTCCTCGCCCATCAGGAAAACCTCTTCCGCGCGGCGCATCTCTTCGGCCATCGCGTCGCGCAGGGCGACACGCACGGTGGTGGACTTCATCTCGGTGCCTTCGGGGATGTCGGTCTCTTTCGGCACGACGATGGCGACAGGCTCGCCCGGGGCGCGGTCCACTTGCGCATCAACGGGCGCGGCTGCGGTGGCGGCCTCGACGGGGGCAGGGGCCTGCACGTCGTCGGCGCTTTCGCCTTCTTCAATCAGTACAGCGATGGGGGTGTTCACTTTCACGCCCTCGGTGCCTTCTTCAACGAGGATTTTGCCAACGATGCCTTCATCGACGGCTTCAAACTCCATCGTGGCTTTATCGGTCTCGATCTCGGCCATGATGTCGCCGGACGAGACGGTGTCGCCTTCTTTCACAAGCCATTTGGCCAGCGTGCCTTCTTCCATGGTGGGGGACAGGGCGGGCATTAGGATCTCAGTAGCCATGTCTCAAGCCTCCTGCGGAACTTCGGTTGCGTAGATATCTGTCCAGAGCTCTTCAAGCGCGGGCTCGGGGCTTTCCTTGGAGAACTCGGCGGCCTCGTTGACGATGCCTTTGATCTCTTTGTCGATGGCCTTCAGGTCATCATCGGTGGCGTGCTTGCCGGTTAGCAGCAGGTCGCGGACCTGCTCGATGCAGTCGCGCTCGTCGCGCATCTTCTGGACCTCTTCGCGGGTGCGGTACTTGGCCGGGTCAGACATGGAGTGGCCGCGGTAACGGTAGGTTTTGATTTCCAGAATGTAGGGGCCTTTGCCCGCGCGGCAGTGAGCGACCGCCTTCTCGCCGGCTTCCTTGACCGCCAGCACGTCCATGCCGTCGACTTCTTCGCCTTCGATGCCGTAGGCGGCACCGCGCGCGAAGTAGGACGGGGATTTGGTCGATCGCTGGGTCGAGGTGCCCATGGCGTATTGGTTGTTCTCGACCACGAAAACGACTGGCAGGTCCCACAGCTCGGCCATGTTGTAGGTCTCGTAGACCTGGCCCTGGTTCGCCGCGCCATCGCCGAAATAGGTGAAGGTGACGTTGTCATTGCCTTTATACTTGTCCGAGAAAGCCAGCCCGGCGCCCAGCGGCACCTGCGCCGCGACGATCCCGTGGCCGCCGTAGAAATGCTTCTCTTTCGAGAACATGTGCATCGAGCCGCCTTTGCCCTTGGAATAGCCACCCTCGCGACCGGTCAGCTCGGCCATCACGCCTTTGGGGTCCATGCCACAGGCCAGCATATGGCCGTGGTCGCGGTAGGATGTGATGCGCTTGTCGCCTTCCTTGGCTGCGGCTTCCAGACCCACCACAACGGCTTCCTGCCCGATATAGAGGTGACAAAAGCCCCCGATCAGGCCCATGCCGTAAAGCTGGCCCGCCTTTTCTTCAAAGCGGCGGATAAGAAGCATGTCGCGGTAGTAGGCAAGAAGCTCGTCCTTCGAGACGTTCGCTTTCTTGGCGGCCTTTTTTGCAACCATAGGGTCGTCCTCCCAAGTGTCAGTGACAGGCGATAGTTTAACGTTAAACTATCCCATATCAGAGCCTTATGGAAAGATCACCCCCAGAACAGCAAACCGCGACGGATTGACTGACCTAGGGTCACGTACGCCAATAAAATATGGGATTTAGCGCAGAATAATCTCGTCGCTGCGCATCAGGCCCAGCACCGCGCGGGCCTGCATGTCGAGCAGGTCAAGATCAAGATACGTGTCAGAGAGGCGGCGCGTTTTGTTGCGCATCTCGGCCACTTCAGCCTCCAGCGCGTCCAGCTCGGCCCGCAGGGTTTCCACCTCGGCTTCCACCTGCACGCGGCGGAAAATGCCGTAATCGCCTTGCACGGCGGCGAAGGTGAAATAGGCGCCCATGGAAAACAGGACCGTGCAGATCAGCAGCGGCGTCAATCCTGGCGTCGAGCGGGTGTGGGTCATGCGTCAGTGCCTCTTGCGCGCCTCTTGCCGGGCGCTGCCAGAGCAGACTCGCATATCTGATTCGCTCTGTGAATCCCCTAAATGCGCAAAAGCGTATTTTTATTGAGGATTTTGGCCGATTTAGCCCGCGACGGAGGCTTTGTAGATGCTGTCGATCGTTGCGGCGAGCCGGTCGTTGAATTCCGCGTCCGATTGGTCCACGGAAAGGCCCTCGGTCAGGGCGCGGCTGAAGCTTGCGATCACGCCTGAGTTCTGGGACAGACGCGCATTGGCTTCCTCGCGGGAATAGCCGCCCGACAGTGCGACGACGCGCATCACGCGCGGGTGGTCCACAAGCGGCTGATAGAGGTTCGCTGTCTCGGGCAGGGTCAGTTTCAGCATGACGTCCTGGCCATCATTGAGCGCATCGAGCTGCTTCAGGATCGCGGCCAGCAGCAGGTCTTCGGCCTCCGCCTTGTCCGAGATCGAGATCGATACTTCCGGCTCGATGATCGGCACCAGCCCATGACCCAGAACTTGGCGGCCCAGATCGAACTGCTGCGCGACGATGGCGTTGATGCCGGTCTCGTTGGCCGCCGAAATGACAGAGCGCTCCTTGGTCCCGAACATGCCCGCGGCCACGCCGCGTTCCAGCAGCGCATCAAGGCCGGGGATCGGCTTCATCAGCTGCACTCCATTGGCCCCATCTTCGAGCCCCTTGTCGATCTTCAGGAACGGCACCACGCCGCTGTCTTCCCAGATAAACTTGCCCGACGGCATCCCGCCCATTTCGCGGTCCATGGTCATCTCGAACAGGATCGCACCGATCACCTTCTCGCCGTTGAACGCCGGGGCCTTCACGATGCGGGTGCGCATCTCGTGGATCAGGTCGAACATCTCGGCGTCGTTGGCATAGCCATCCTCGCCAATCCCGTAGAGCCGCAGCGCCTTCGGCGTCGAGCCGCCGCTTTGATCGAGCGCCGCGATAAAGCCGTCGCCGTTGCGGATTTGCTCGAGTTTCTTCGCGTTCGACATCTTCGGGGCCTCTTATCTGCGGGTCAGGTGACGCAGGGTCTAGGGGAGGTCGCTCGAAGCTGCAATGATGGTTGCGCTAACAGCCGCTCAGGTGCGTTTGTAAAGCTGTGCCGTGATCCACGTGATCAAGCTGCGCGGCAGGATGCGGGGCAGGAAGGCGGAGATCTTGTTCATTGCGCCGGGGACGACGATCCGTTGACCCATATTCATGCCCACCCAGCCCTGATCGGCGACCTCTTTTGCGCTCATCATCTGATCTGCTTTGATGAAACGGGTCTCGTTCATATCGGCCTCGTCAAAGAACTCCGTACGCGTCGGCCCGGGGCAAAGCGCCGTGACCGACACATCCGTGCCCGACAATTCCTGTGCGACCGCCTCTGACAGGGACAGCACGTAGGATTTCGAGGCGTGATAGACCGACATATGCGGCCCCGGCAGGAACGCCGCGGTTGAGGCGACGTTCAGGATACGGCCTTTGCCCGCCGCTTTCATATCGCGCACCGCAAGGCGCATGAGCTGGGTCAGCGCGATCATGTTGACCTGCATGGTGGCGTCTTCGCGCTCCGCATCCACGTCTCCAAACGGTCCGTTGATACCGAGCCCTGCGTTATTGACCAGCACGTCGATCTGCCCGATCGCGCTCGCCTGCTCCCAAAGCTTGGCCGCCGCGCCATCCTCGTTCAGGTCCGACAGGATCACGTGGGCTTCGAGCCCCTTCGCCTTGATCTCGTCTGCAAGCGCATTCAGCTTGTCCTCGGAGCGTGCGGCAAGGATCATGTTGCGGTCGTTCTGCGCCGCGCGCAGGGCGATAGCCTTGCCGATGCCCTCGGACGCGCCGGTGATCAATACGTATCCCATGGGATCAGCCCTCCAATGCTGCGACGCCGGGCAGGGTCTTGCCTTCCATCCACTCCAGGAACGCGCCGCCGGCGGTAGAGATATACGTGAAATCTGGGGCAGCATTGGCGCCGTTCAAGGCCGCGACCGTGTCACCACCACCGGCGACAGAGATCAGCTTGCCCGCACGGGTCAGATCGGCTGCCTTGCGCGCCGCCGCGTTGGTGGCGGCGTTGAATGGCGCAATTTCGAAGGCGCCCAGCGGGCCGTTCCAGATCAGCGTGTTGCACTCGGTGAAGACTTCTTCGAGCTTCGCGACCGTGTCCGGCCCTGCGTCGAGGATCATCGCATCCGTCGGGCAATTGTCAGCTGACAATATCTCGTGGTCCGCGCCCGCCTTGAATTCGCGCGCGACGACGATATCGCTGGGCAAATGGATCGCGCAGCCCGCGGCCTCGGCCTTGGACAGGATCTCGCGGGCCGTGTCCGCCAGATCATGCTCGCAAAGCGACTTGCCCACATCGAACCCCTGCGCGGCGAGAAACGTGTTCGCCATGCCGCCGCCGATCACAAGGTGATCGACCTTTCCCACCAAGTTGCCCAGCAGGTCGAGTTTGGTCGAGACCTTCGCACCCCCGACCACGGCGCAAACCGGGCGCTTCGGGGACGCCAGCGCACCTTCCAGCGCGCTCAGCTCGGCCTGCATCAACCGTCCAGCGCAGGCGGGCAAAAGGCGCGCCAGCGCCTCGGTCGAGGCATGGGCGCGGTGGGCAGCAGAAAAGGCATCGTTCACGTAGACATCGCCAAGGCTGGCGAGCCGCTGGGCAAAGCCCGCGTCATTGCCTTCCTCGCCGGGATTGAAGCGGAGGTTCTCCAGCAGGGCGATCTCGCCGGGCTCAAGCGCCGCGACCCGCGCGCCGTAATTGCCGTCGATCAAGGTGACAGGCTGGCCAAGGATATCCGAGAGGGCCGGGACGACGTGCGACAACGACATCTCCGGCACCACCTTGCACTTTGGGCGACCGAAATGGGCCATCAGGATCGGCATACCGCCCGCGGCCAAAACATCGGTGATCGTTGGCACAATCCGGTCGATCCGGGTGGTGTCGGTGACCTTGCCATCCTCCATGGGGACATTGATATCAACGCGGATCAGCACCCGCTTGCCGTTCAGATCAAGGTCGTCGAGGGTTTTCCAAGGCATGGGATCAGGCTCCGATAGGGTCAGACAGGCAAAAAGCGCCGCATGCGGCGCTTTCTATTCGCTTCGGTTTTGGAGTGGAACTCCAAAAGTCCGTGCTTGGCGTGTTAAATGAGCTTGCCCATCGCCACGGCGGTGTCGGCCATGCGGTTCGAGAAGCCCCACTCGTTGTCATACCAGCTCAGGATACGGACCATACGGCCCTCCATGACCTTGGTCTGGTCAGCGGCAAAGATCGACGAGCGCGGGTCGTGGTTGAAATCGCAGCTGACCAGCTTGCGGTCGGTGTAGCCGAGGATGCCCTTCAGGGGCCCTTCGCTGGCAGCGGCCTCCATCATGGCGTTGATCTCTTCGATGCTGGTGTCTTTCGCAGCCTCAAAGGTCAGGTCCACAACGGACACATTCGGGGTCGGCACGCGGATCGCGACACCGTCGAGCTTGCCGTCCAATTCGGGCAGCACCAGCCCCACGGCCTTGGCCGCGCCGGTCGAGGTCGGGATCATCGACAGCGCCGCCGCGCGGGCGCGATAGAGGTCCTTGTGCATCGTGTCCAGCGTCGGCTGGTCGCCGGTGTAGCTGTGGATCGTGGTCATGAAGCCTTTGACGATGCCCACGTTCTGTTGCAGCACATGGGCCACCGGGCTGAGGCAGTTCGTGGTGCAAGACGCGTTGGACACCACCACGTCGTCAGAGGTCAGGCTGTCATGGTTCACGCCGTAGACGATCGTCTTGTCGGCATTCTTTCCGGGGGCCGAGATCAGGACGCGGCTGGAGCCGTTTTCGAGATGGGCCTGACAGGCCTCTTTCGAGGTAAAGATCCCGGTGCATTCCAGCACGATGTCCACGTCGCCCCAAGGCAGATCGGCGGGGTTGCGGATGGCGGTGACTTCCATGGCGCCGCGGCCCACGTCGATCGTGTCGCCCTTCACGGTCACCTCTTGCGGGAAACGGCCGTGCACGCTGTCATATTGCAGCAGATGCGCGTTGGTTTCGACCGGGCCGAGGTCGTTGATCGCGATGACCTCGATATCGGTGCGACCGCTTTCGATGATGCTCCGCAGGACATTGCGGCCGATGCGACCAAAACCGTTAATGGCGACTTTTACGGACATGAAGAGGCTCCTTATTGGGGCTGAAACTGCTGTTACCGCTAACAAACGGTTTTTAGCGGAAAGGTCAACCTTAGGGCAGTCGCGCTACGCGTCTAGCCTTCGGCCTTTTCCAGTTTGGACTGGGCCTTGAGCCACATGGCTTCGGCGCGGTCCATCGCCTCCATCACTTCGGAGTATTTCTTCTGCCAGACGACGCGTTTGTCGGCCATGTGGTCCTCGTAGACCTTGGGGTCGCCCAGACGCTTGGCAAGCTCGTCCTGCATAGCGGCGATCTTCTCGACGCGGGCCTCGCATTTGCGGACCTCGGCGCGCAGCTCGAGAATGTCGTCGCGCGACGCCTTTTTGGGCTTTGGTTTGTCCTTTTCGGGCTTGTCGGGCGGCGCGAGCAGCAGTTTGCGGTAGGCCTGCAGGTCTTCTTCATAGGGGCTGACGCGGCCGTCCTTGACCAGCCACAGCCGGTCGGCCACGAGGCTCAGCAGGTGCATGTCGTGGGAGACGAGAATGACCGCGCCGGTATAGGCGGTCAGTGCCTCGACCAGCGCCTCGCGGCTTTCGATATCAAGGTGGTTGGTCGGCTCGTCGAGGATCAGCAGATGCGGCGCGGGCAGGGTGGCGAGCAGCAGGGACAGGCGGGCCTTCTGGCCGCCAGACAGGCGCCCGACCTCGGTGTCGGCCTGATCCGCGCCAAGACCAAAGCTTGCCAGCCGCGCGCGCAGCTTGGCCTGACCTTCGTTCGGGCGCTCCTTGATCAGGTGCTCGAGCGGGGTCTGGTCGACATGCAGCTCGTCCACTTGGTGCTGGGCGAAGAAGCCGATGCGCAGCTTATTGGATGCGGTAACGCGCCCGCCCATGGCATCGAGCCGGTCGGAGAGCAGCTTGGCGAGCGTCGACTTGCCCTCGCCGTTGCGGCCCAGAAGCGCGATGCGGTCATCCTGGTCGATGCGCAGGTTCAGGTGGCTGAGCACGGGCGTGCCGTCATAGCCGACGGACGCGCTTTCGGTGTTGATAATGGGCGGCGACAGCTCTTCGGGCTCGGGGAAGGTGAAGACGACGCGGGCGGCGTCCTCTGGGGCGGTGATGGTTTCCATCTTCTCGAGCATCTTGACGCGGGACTGCGCCTGTTTGGCCTTGGACGCCTTGGCCTTGAAGCGGTCGACGAAGCTTTGCAGGTGGGCGCGCTGCAGCTCCTGCTTCTTCGCGGCGGCGGCCTGCACCGCGCGGCGCGCGGCGCGCTGGCGGGCGAACTGGTCGTAATTGCCCGAGTAGAACGTCAACTGCTTGTCTTCGAGATGCAGGATGCCGTTGACCGAGCGGTTCAGCAGCTCCCGGTCGTGGGAGATGATGATGACCGTGTGCGGGTAGCGGGTCAGGTAGTGCTCGAGCCAGAGCGCGCCTTCGAGGTCGAGATAGTTCGTAGGCTCGTCAAGCAGCAGCAGATCGGGCTGGGAGAACAGCACCGCGGCGAGCGCCACGCGCATGCGCCACCCGCCGGAGAAATCCGAGCAGGGCTGATGCGTCTCGGCAGGGGTGAAGCCCAGGCCCACGAGGATCGAAGAGGCGCGCGCCTCGGCCGACCAGGCGTCGATATCGGCCAGCCGGGTCTGGATCTCGGCGATGCGGTCGGGGTCGGTGGCCGTGTCGGCCTCGGCCATGAGATCCGCGCGCTCGGTGTCGGCGGCGAGCACGGTGTTCAGAAGAGAGACCTCGTTCGATGGCACCTCCTGCGCGATGCCGCCAATGCGGGCGCGATCGGGCAGGGTGACGGTGCCGCTTTCCAGCGCCAGCTCGCCCCGGATTAGCCGGAAAAGCGTGGTTTTGCCGGTGCCATTGCGCCCCACGAGCCCGACCTTGTGGCCGGTGGGGATCGTGGCAGAGGCGCCCTCGAACAGGGTGCGGCCCTCGACGGCGTAGCGCAGATCATTGAGACGTAACATGGGGTGCGTGTCGCCCATGCGGGCAGGGGTGTCAATTGCGCGCTTTTCACGGGCGCGGCCCCATGTTAGGTGCGCGCCAAATTGTAACTCCAGCGAGGACTTTCCCATGGCGATCCAACGCACCTTCTCCATCATCAAACCCGACGCCACCAAGCGCAACCTGACGGGGCAGATCATTGCCAAATTCGAAGAGGCCGGCCTGCGCATCGTCGCCTCCAAGCGCATCCAGTTGACCCTGGCCCAAGCGCAGCAGTTCTACGGTGTGCACAAGGACCGTCCGTTCTTTGACGAGCTGTGCGAATTCATGATCTCCGAGCCGATCGTGGTGCAGGTGCTGGAAGGCGAAGACGCCATTGCGAAGAACCGCGAAGTGATGGGCGCCACCAACCCGGCAGAGGCCGCAGAGGGCACCATCCGAAAGGAATTCGCGCTGTCCATCGGCGAGAACTCCGTGCACGGCTCCGACGCACCGGAGACCGCCGCAGAAGAGATCGCGTTCTTCTTCTCCGGCCTCGAACTGGTCGGCTAAGTCTCTGGAAATTTTTTGGGGGAGGCCCGCGTCAATGGCGCGGGCCTTTTCTGTTTTTGCGGCCAGTCACCGCTACGTCCTAACCGCAAATGTGGAAGCGTCTTAGACCACAGGGCTTTGCCGCGAAGCCGTTCTCGAAATGCGCGGCTCTGTCGGCAGATTTGCATCAAGAAATGCGCGCAACAGATTGACATTACGAGTGTTTGCGTTCCATCCAACGTCGAAGATGTCACCGATGAACGGGATCATACCTATCACCATATCGACGCCCACATTGAGCGCCATGCGGATCAATAGGTGCCGCGGCGCGCCCAACCGGTGCGCCTGATGCAGGATGACACTCGCCGGGGCGACCATGATCACGTCGCCTACGACCGGCACGAAACCGGCCAAAGCGTCCAACCCGATCCGCAAATTCGTGCCCGGGATCGGCAGCAGATTTTCAAGCGTATACGCAAGGCGGTCCAAGCGGGCCAGCGTCATCTCAGTGTCTGCGTTGATATAATGTAAATTGGTGTCACATTGAGAGATTTCAATTGCTGCGCGCGCGATTGTTCACGCCAATTTCATCCAGAATACGCTCCAAGCCACTCAAATCACTGTTGAAATGCTTCGCTTTCAGATCATCGAAGCGCGCGCGGAGTGCGGCCTTCTCGTCGCCCTTACAGTCGTTCCAGGGCCGCCCCTGCAGACCCATCACCAACACATAGTATCCGATGAAATGCGGCCGGGTTCCGCTTTCCAAAAGCTTGGCATAGGCGGCATCGGCGCCGACCTCCCGTAGCTGCTCCGCGCTGGTAATACCGACGGCGGCCAAGCTCGCCTCGTAGGCTGGACCCAGATTGCGAATAGATGAGACAGGCGATGTCATGTCGCCAGTCTATTGCGGCCAGCGCGACCGCGCTAGAGGCTCGCCCAATCCGAAAACCCCTCAGGGGGTGTCGGTTTCGGAGCCTGTGTCTCTTTGCCCGTCGGCTGAGGCGTCGGGGAGGGGGCTTGATAGGCCATGATCTGGCCTCCTTGCGTTAATTTTCATGCTCGGTGTCCAAGAACCTCAGCACGGCATTAAGGCGCCTCGGGGGCAGAATTGTGGCGCAAATGAGGCGGAGTTTTAGAGGTCGTGCCGAATATTGTACCGAGCAGTTTCCAAGCCACAAAATGTGCCAAAGCGTTTCAGACTTGAAATAAATTGCGTTCAGTCTTCGGCGGCTTCGGCTTCCGCATCCATCTCTGCAAACGTGGCTTTGGCAAGCTGGATCGCATGATTGGCCGTGGGAACACCGGCGTAGATGGTAACATGCTGAAAGACCTCACAAATATCTTCGCGCGTGGCGCCGGTATTGGCCGTGGCGCGGATATGCATCGGAATTTCATTGAAGTTCTTCGTGGCCGCGAGGATCGCGAGCGTGAGCATCGATCGCTCCCGCAAGGTAATCGCGTCCGATGCCCAGACGGTGCCCCAAGCTGACTCTGTGATAAGCTCTTGGAAAGGTTGATCAAACGCCGTTTGTTTCGCCTGGGAACGGTCCACATGGGCGTCCCCTAGGACCTTGCGTCGTACGGCTTCGCCGCGGTCATATTTCTTGCTCACCTTGGCCTCCGTTGGCGTTTCCCGGAGGAGCATACTTAAAATCGTCGACAAAAGGCGAGGGGTCTTAAACGACTATAAACCGATCTCTGGAAAAAGGAGGCAAATCACAGGGAACCGGCGAATGGTGTTTATAAGATTGAGGTTTCTTCTCGCATGCTTGCTTGCCTGCGTGAGCCTGAGCGCGGCGCAGGCCGAGACGCCGGTCCGCATGGCTTATGTCGAGTTCCCACCCTATTCCTTCACGGGTCCCGGCGGCGCTGCGGAAGGCCTGTCAATCGATCTGGCCCGCGCGCTGCTGGAAGAGGCGGAGTTGAGCTTCATACCCGCGGCATCGCCCGACGAAATGATCACAATGCTCAGGGACGGGCGGGCTGATATCTCGACCCTGCTTGGTCTGACAGAAGATCGCTTGGCGCGCGCCGACGCGACTGACCCGCTCGGCGCATTTGGGAGTGCTTTGTTTACAAAGGCGGAAAGAGCCGGTGATGAGGTCGCGGCCTTCTCGGGCGACCGCATCGGGGTTGTGCGCGGCTCGATCGCCGTTCAGATTGCGCAGGGCATTCCCTTCGCAAAGCTCGTCGAATACGAAACCCCCGATGATCAAATCCTCGGGCTGCTGGTCGGTGATGTGGATGCGGTCGTCGGTGCTACCGATAGTTTCGCCGCGCGCCTGCGGCTGATGGAGCTCGACCGCGCGGTGCAACCCGTCGAGCCGCCGCTGGAGGAATTTCCGTACGCTTTCTACGTCTCCCCGGATCGCCCGGAGCTGCTGTCTGCGATGAATACCCGGATCCGCGACACACTCACGCCGTCAGAGCTGAGCACGCTCAACGAGATCTGGTTCGGAAGTCCGAGCGTCGATCCCAACGGCGAATTGATCGCTTATGGTGTTCTCGGCCTCGTGCTTTTGCTCGGCATGGTCATGTCAATCAGCCTGAGCCTTCGCAAGAAGGCGGCTCGATTGGAGGAGGTGTCACAGAAGGCCCAAGCGACGAACCTTTTGGTAGAAGCGATGAATGCCGTGCATTCTGCCGTTGTTGTGTATGACAAGGACCTGCGTGCCATTCATTGGAACGATGGATTCTCGTCAGCGTTTCCGAAGCTCGTTCCCTTGATCGAACGGGGCGCGAGCCTGCAGGAACTCGTCATTCAATCCTACGAAACAGGTGTTGTCTCGGGGGTCTGGCAGACTGACGAGACGCGGCATTTCGCAGATGACTTGGCGCGCAAACTGCGCCGTGGTCAGTCGATCACGCGCATGATCCGCGGCAGGAACGGCCGCACATTCGAGGCGACGGAATTGCCGCTCGGCAATGGCTATTTTGCATCATTGCGTGTGGATGTGACGGGGCTGCTGGATCAGGCGGCACTGATCGAGGCTCAAAAGAAAGAATTGGAGAGCGCGAACGAGAAACTTCAGATTTTCGCGACGATCGCGGCCCATGATCTGAAGGCGCCTTTGGTTCAGCAATCCAGCATTCTCCAGGTCATTCGAGAAGATATAGCAGAGGCAGACCAAGACTTTCCGGACGATGTGCAAGACTACTTCGGAATGCTGGAGACGCTTTCGGATCGCATGCGCCACCTTATCCAAGGCCTGCTGGATCACGCGCGCGCGGATGAAGAGTTGAGCGAAAGCGAGCTTGTCGATGTGAACGAACGGATGCCATCCATCGTCGAAATGGTCGGCCTTCCCGACAACTTCCGAATTGAAATCCAGCCTGACCTCCCCTCTCTTCGTGTCGCTCCAGCCACTTTCGATGCAGTGATGCGCAATCTGATTTCCAACGCGATCAAGCACCATGACCGCAAAATGGGCGTGATCAAGATCAGGGGTAAGCGGATCGGGGACCAAACCGTGTTTGAAGTAGAAGACGATGGGCCCGGCATCCCGCAAGAGCATCTCTCCTCCATCTTTGACCCGTTCAAGCGCCTTTCCGCGAACGTCGAAGGCAGCGGATTGGGACTGTCCTTCATCAAGAAGACGGTCAATCAATGGGGCGGGGGCATCTACGTGGAAAGCCGCACTGACCGTGGCAGCATCTTCGTCTTCTCCGTGCCCGTGGATACGGCGCGTGACTTTGTTGGGCTGGATCAATGCCCGATGCCGTCCGCGGCGCTCCATTGATATGGACGGTGTGCAAGAGGGGTGACGCGATCTTCACACGATGTCGATGACAAGCAGCGAAACGCTTTCAGAGAAGACGGCAGAGCGAGATGTCAAAGATCAAAGTGTCCAAAGCGGTCCACGGACGGACTAACGCCAAAAGGCCAAGTATTCCGTCAAGTCCAGCAACCGCCGACCGAGGAATATGTGCAAATCCCAGCCAAAGACCAGAACATCGAGCATCAGGATGGCGAAGATCAGCGCGGCGAGCGCGATGGCGATCTTGTTCGTCATTGGGCCTCTGGCGGTGGCTTAGAGGCGTCCCATCGCGCTGGCCACATCGGCCATTCGGCAGGAGAAGCCCCACTCATTGTCGTACCACGCCAATACCCGAACCGTGCGACCGCCCACAACCTTTGTCTGATCCGGCGCGAAAATCGACGAATGGGGTGTGTGGTTGAAGTCGATCGAAACCTTGGGTTCCGGATCGTAGGACAGCACCGCCCCCATATGCCCGGCGGCAGCCTCGCGCACGATTTCATTGACGTCGTCGACGGTCACATCCTTCCCGGCCTCGAAGGTCAAATCGACGGCGGATACGTTCGGCGTGGGCACGCGCATCGCGGTGCCATCAAGCTTGCCGGAAAGCTCTGGCAGCACTTCACCCAAGGCCTTTGCGGCGCCGGTCGATGTCGGGATCATTGCCATCGCCGCCGCCCGGGCGCGGTAGAGGTCGGCGTGGCGCCGGTCGAGCGTCGGCTGGTCTCCAGTATAGGAGTGGATCGTGGTCATGATACCCCGCTCAATCCCGATGGCATCATTGAGAACCTTGGCGAGCGGTGCCAGACAATTGGTCGTGCAAGAGCCGTTTGAGACGACACCATGCTCTGGCAACAGATCGCGATGGTTGACGCCGTACACGATGGTCTTGTCGACACCCTTTGCCGGAGCAGAGATCAAGACGCGTTTCGCGCCGCGGTCGAGGTGAATTTGTGACTGAGCCTTGGAGTTGAACTTGCCGGTGCATTCGAGCACGACATCGACACCATCCCAGTCCAATTCAGACGGATCATAGGTCGAATGGACCTTCATCGGGCCGCGACCGATATCCATCGTATCACCGTCAACGCGTACCTCTTGGCCGAAGCGGCCATGCACGCTGTCGTATTTCAGCAGATGCGCGTTGGTCTCAATCGGGCCGGTGGCATTGATCGCGACGACTTGAATGTCATTTCGGGAGCTTTCGGCGATATGGGCGAGGGTGCATCGCCCAATGCGGCCAAAGCCATTGATGGCAACTGTCGTGGTCATGTGCTTGATCCCTCGTTATCCGTCTTACCCCTTGGCGGCGGTATACGAAGGAATGCGAAACTTTGATAGGTGAATTATTCAAGTATTTGAGTGTGTTAGCGTTAACATGGCTGCTTTCAGGCATGACGCAGGAACTGTTAGCGATAACGTCCGTCAAGTGGCCAGTGGCGAGTCGCAATCCAAGGGAAAAAGAATTTCCTCGGCACCAGGGTAAATGAAAGACTCCGCTCGGCGATCCGCGGTCACCGCGTTACCGGAGGAGTGCCATCGGTCGCGACCGAAAAGTCCAGACCCTATCAGCCGCGTTTCGCCTCCAGACTGTCGGCGAGTGCTTCGGAGCGCGCGGCAAGCTCGGCCAGCGTATCCGTCACCGACTGTGGCACCACGGGTACCTCGACCGTCTGCGGCTGTGCGGACCGCGCGCCGTCTAGGTCACGGCGCAACGTGTCGAGCTGGTCTTCAGCGGCGCGCAATTCCTCTTCGAGCCCCGCCGTTTTGTCAGCGAGCATCAGTCCTGCCATAAGCAGCATCCGGGTCTCGGGCATCCGACCGATCTGCTCTGCCAGCACGCTGGCCTCGTTGTCGAGCAGGCGCGCGGCGGTCTGCAGGAAGTGCTCTTCGCCGGTCTGGCAGGCGACCTGAAAGGTGCGACCGCCGATCTCGATGTTGATCTCGGGCATGGCTTCAGGCCTCCTTAACCAGCGGGGCGATCTCGCCCAGAATTTCGTCCATTTCCGCTATCTGCGCGGCACGCTCTGCCTTGAGGCTGTCATTCTCGGCCTTGAGCGAGGCGTTGATGACATCGGCATCTGCGCCGTCGCGCAGCTGCGTATTGGTTGCGCGCAGCGCGTTGATTTCCGTGATCAGTCGGGCGTTTTCGTCATCAACGGCGTCAAGCCGGTCGGTCAGGCGGGCCAGACGCGTCTCCAGCCGTTCAATCCGGGCGAGGTTCGCGGTGCCGGCCTCGGCAAGACGCGCGTTCGTGGCGCGCTCGACCTCCAGCTCTTCGGCCAATTGTCCATCCGCCGCGCTCGGCGCGGATGCCATCTGATCTGCGCTGTACGCGATGCGGTCCATCGCCGCGACGATGCGCTGCTCCAGCTCGGTGACGTCGGTCATAACTGCCCCTCGTTGCCCCATATTCGTGATCCGCGGCGGATTGCGAGACTTGTCATCCCGAATCAACTCCGCGCGTCACTGGCTTGATTTTAACCACAGTTTGCCGCGATGGCTTCCCCCTATCGGGCCGGGCGCGTGAAACAGGCGACCGCGCGCGCTTGAACTTCGCGCCCACGCTGGTATCACGGCGCGACCTGCTAAGCCTGACAGAAGGATCAGACCCTTGGATATTGCTGCCCTGCGCGACGCCCACCCCGAGCACTGGATGCGCGCCGCCGCCATCCGCACCCTGACGCTGGACGCCGTGGCGGCCGCAAATTCCGGCCATTCCGGCATGCCAATGGGCATGGCCGATGTGGCGACGGTTCTTTATGAAAAGCACCTCAAATTCGATGCCTCCGCACCTGATTGGCCGGATCGGGACCGCTTCATTCTGTCGGCGGGCCACGGGTCGATGTTGCTGTACTCGCTGCTGCACCTGACCGGATACTCGGACATGACGCTGGAGCAGATCAAGAATTTCCGCCAGCTGGGCTCAATCACCGACGGGCATCCGGAATACGGCCACGCGGGCGGGATCGAGACCACGACCGGGCCGCTGGGCCAAGGCATCGGAAACGCAGTGGGCTTCGCATTGGCCGAAGAGAACCAGCGCGCGCGCTTCGGCAAGAAGCTGGTGGATCACTACACCTACTGCATCGCGGGTGATGGTTGCCTGATGGAGGGCGTCAGCCAAGAGGCGATCGGGATTGCGGGCCGACACGAGCTGGGCCACCTGATTGTGCTGTGGGACAACAACAACATCACCATCGACGGCACGGTCGAGCTGTCCGACCGCACCGATCAGGTGCAGCGCTTCAAGGCGTCGGGCTGGCATGTGCAAGAGATCGACGGGCATGACCCCGATGCGATCGATGCGGCCATCGAGAAAGCGAAGAAAACCCGTAAGCCGTCGATGATCGCATGCAAGACGCATATCGCGCTTGGCTCGTCGGCACAGGACACGTCCAAGGGGCACGGCGCGCTGACCTCGGACGAGCTGATCGCGGACACAAAGGCGGCTTATGGCTGGAACTACGGCCCGTTCGAAATCCCGGGCGATGTGAAAAAGCAGTGGGAGGCCATCGGCAAGCGTGGCGCAGAGGATCGCCGCGCGTGGGAAGAGCGCCTGCTGTCGGTTTCCGGCGCGAAGCAGAAAGAATTTGCGCGCTGCTACGCGGGTGATGTGCCCAAGAAGCTGTCGGCCACGATCAAGGCGTTGAAGAAGCAGATCAGCGAGAGCCAGCCGAAGGTCGCGACCCGCAAGGCCTCCGAGATGGCGCTGGAAGTGATCAATCCGATCATGCAGGAAACCTTCGGCGGCTCGGCCGACCTGACCGGGTCGAACAATACGTTGACCAGCGATATGGGCGTTTTCAGCCCCGACAATCGCAAAGGTCGCTACATGTATTACGGCATCCGAGAGCATGGGATGGCGGCTGCCATGAACGGCATCGCTTTGCATGGCGGATCAAAGGCTTACGGCGGCACGTTCATGTGCTTCACCGACTATGCCCGCGGCGCGATGCGGCTATCGGCGCTGATGGGCGTGCCGGTGACCTACGTGATGACACACGATTCGATTGGTCTTGGCGAAGACGGTCCGACCCACCAGCCGGTGGAGCATCTGGCGATGCTGCGCGCGACGCCCAACGTCAATGTCTTCCGCCCCGCAGACGCGGTCGAGACCGCAGAGGCGTGGGAGCTGGCGCTGTCGTCGAAGAAAACCCCGTCCGTTCTGGCGCTGTCCCGCCAAGGACTGCCGACGGTCCGCACGGATCACACGCTGAAAAATCAGGTTGCGACCGGCGGCTACGTCTTGGCCGAGGCCACCGGCAAGCGGCAGGCGATCCTGATGGCGACCGGCTCGGAGGTTGAAATCGCGCTCGCCGCCCGCGACCTGCTCGAGTCCGAGGGGATCGGCACCCGTGTCGTCTCCATGCCGTGCTGGGAGCTGTTCGAGGAGCAGGACGAGAAGTACCGCCGCAAGGTTCTGCCCGCAGGCCCGGTGCGCGTCGCTGTCGAGGCCGCCATCCGCTTCGGCTGGGACCGCTGGCTGTTCGGCGAGCGTGGCAAGCGCGAGAAGTCGGGCTTTGTCGGCATGCATGGCTTCGGTGCGTCGGCGCCCGCGGGCGATCTCTACAAGCATTTCGGCATCACCGCAAAGGCCGTGGCCGAGAAGGTCAAGAGCCTGCTCTGATCCGCTGATTTCTAACGAAAAAGGCCCGGTCGCATCGCAGCGGCCGGGCCTTTTCTTTTTTCCAAGCCGCGCAGGCTACTGGTTCATATCGCGCATCGTCTGCATCATCTCAGCGTCATACGAGACGTTGCGCGCGTCGAGGATCTTGTCGAAATCCTCGCTCGCCACCGCGTCGGGCATCAGGAAGCTGTCCACGATGAACCCGCCGTCGATAAAGAGCTGCGCCATTTTCGGCATGCCCGACCGCGTGGAGACCTCTTGCGCGATGACGGGTTGGCGAGAGACGTCGACCGGAAAGAACGCGACCTTGATGGCCGACAGGATGTCGCGCGCCATGGCGCTTTCGGCATCGGCAGGGGTTTCGACGGTGCCGTTCATGAACAGCACGACGCGGTGCTCTTTCAGGATCTCGTCGACATGTTCCTGCACGGTGTCGGCCATAACGGTCGCCCTTTAGCTGTTGTGTTCGCGGATCTTGTTGGCCGCGTCCTTGTCGAAGGCCACGCCGTTTTCTTCCAGCAGCGTGTCCAGCTCGCCCGACAGGGTCATCTCGGTGATGATATCGCAGCCGCCGACGAACTCGCCCTTGACGTAAAGCTGCGGGATTGTGGGCCAGTCGGAATAATCCTTGATGCCCTGGCGGATGCCATCATCGGCCAGCACGTTGATGTCTTTATAGTCCACGCCCATGTAGTTCAGCACACCCGCCACTTTGGACGAGAAGCCACATTGGGGCATGCTCGAGGTGCCCTTCATGAACAGCACCACATCATTGCTGGTGACGGTGTCTTTGATTTGAGCGTGCGCGTCGGTCATTGCGTGTATCCCATTCTTGTTACGTTTTCTTTCATTCGCAATCTAGGTTGTCTAGAACTTGGAAGAAGTCCTTAAGTCCAGAAAACGTCTTTCCGGTAGAGCGAAATCCCAGGAATCTTGAAGCTTGGCAAGCGTTCGTGTCCCAACCCGAGCGTCCAGTACAGCTAGAATGCGGGTTAGAGGCTCTTTCGCGACCAAAGCATCGGCTATCGGAGTGTTCAAAAAATCAAACAGAAGCTGAGGAAACTGCCAGCCCGGCAAGAACCCCGCGTTCTTGACCTCGTCAGTGACTTCAGGGTGTTCTTTGAGCAAACCCAATGACGCAATCCCGGTTTCGCGCTCGACCACGCCTAAGGTCTTCGCAGAATGCTTGAATACGCACGCGTCGAACCAAAGTTCACCGTCCACCAAAATGCGGCCGTGTTGTTCCGCGTCGTGTGAGCCACGATGTCGTGTGAGGTGAACGTCAACTCGATCTGCGATTTCAGGCGCGAAGTTGCCTTCAATTCGCTGTTTGAGTTTGCTCCACCGCACCGATCTACTCCGGTGCTTTGGTGGTCAGGGCGAGGGCGTGCAGCTCGCCGCTGTCGACCTTTTCCTTGATCGCGGCCATGACGGCGCGCTGTTGCTGAACGCGGTTTTGGCCGCGGAAACTTTCATCGACAACCAAGGCCGAGAAATGCACGCCATCGTCGCCTTGGACGTTGATCTGGGCGTCGGGGAAGCTGGCTCGGATCAGGTCTTCAACATCTTGTGGCTGCATCGGGCGGGTCGTCCTTGGTTGGTGTCTATCTGGAAGGTAGGGAGCCGCCGGGGCAGTGACAAGCCAACTTTGTCGTTTGGCCTAGCCCACCGCCGCCGCGAAGCTGGTGCGGTAGAGCTCTGATAGCTCGGACAGCGGGGCTTGGGATTTGTTGATCCAGACCGTCTGGTCGCCTGTGAACTTGCCCACGGTGGTCAGCGGCACGCCCGCTTTGCCCGCGGCGATCATCAGTGCCTCGGCCTTGTCGAAGGAGCAGCCGATCAGGTAGCGCGCCTGATCCTCGCCGAAGCATTGCGCGGTGTCGTCATCATAGAGCCACAGGCCCACGCCCGCGCTTTCGGCCATCTCGAACGCCGCCATGGCGACGCCGCCGTCGGAGACATCGGTGCAGACATCGATCCAGTCGCGCTGGTCGCGGATGAAGTCGCCATTGCGCTTCTCGGCCGCCAGATCGACCGCAGGTGCATCGCCATCTTCGCGGTTGAACACTTCGGCCAGCAGGGCGGATTGGCCCAGATGGCCTTCGGTCTCGCCCACAAGCAGCAGCACATGGCCCTCGCGGACCTGGCCCGCGATCATGTGGTCGAGATCGTCGATCAAGCCGACCGCGCCGATGGTGGGCGTGGGCAAGATGCCGGTGCCGTCGGTTTCGTTATACAGCGAGACATTGCCCGACACGATGGGCATATCCAGCGCCTTGACGGCCTCTCCGATGCCTTTGATGGCGCCGACGAACTGGCCCATGATTTCGGGCTTCTCGGGGTTGCCGAAGTTCATGTTGTCGGTCGTGGCCAGCGGCCGCGCGCCGGTGGCGGTCAGGTTGCGGTAGGCTTCGGCCACCGCCTGTTTGCCGCCCTCGACCGGGTTGGCTTTGACATAGCGGGGCGTCACGTCGGAGGTGAAGGCGAGCGCCTTGCCGGTGCCATGAACCCGCACGACGCCGGCGCCAAGGCTTGGGGTGACGACGGTGTCGGCCATGACCTGGCTGTCATACTGCTCCCACACCCATTGCTTGCGGGCGTAGTTGGGGCTGGCGAGCAGGGCCCTCAGCCCGTCGATTGCATCGATCTGCGGGACATCTTCCAGCGGTGCGGCTGGCGGTGTCTCGACCCACGGGCGGTCATATTCCGGCGCAGTGGAGGACAGTTTCGAGAGGGGCAGGTCGGCTTTGATCTCGCCATTATGCTCGATCAGGAAGCGGTCTTCTGCGATCGTCTCGCCCACGATGGCGAAGTCGAGGTCCCATTTGACGAAGACCGCGCGCGCCTCTGCCTCGAGCTCGGGCTTGAGGACCATGAGCATGCGCTCCTGGCTTTCCGACAGCATCATCTCGTAGGCGGTCATGTTCTCTTCGCGCTGCGGGACATCTTCGAGCTTGAGCTTGACGCCAAGGCCGCCCTTGTCGCCCATCTCGACGGCGGAACAGGTCAGGCCCGCGGCGCCCATATCCTGGATCGAGATCACGGCGCCGGTGGCCATCAGCTCCAGCGTGGCTTCCATCAGGCGCTTCTCGGTGAACGGATCGCCGACCTGCACGGTCGGGCGCTTTTCTTCGATCGTGTCGTCGAATTCCGCGCTGGCCATGGTCGCACCGCCAACCCCGTCGCGGCCGGTCTTGGCGCCCAGATAGACGACGGGCATGCCCACGCCGGACGCGGCGGAGTAGAAGATTTTGTCCGCATCGGCCAGACCCGCGGCGAAGGCATTGACCAAGCAGTTGCCATTATAGGCGGCGTGGAATCGGACCTCGCCACCGACCGTTGGCACGCCAAAGCAGTTGCCGTAGCCGCCGACGCCCGCCACGACACCCGAGACCAGCTGGCGGGTCTTGGGGTGGCTGGGCTCGCCAAAGCTTAGGCTGTTCATCGCCGCGATGGGCCGCGCGCCCATGGTGAACACGTCCCGCAGGATGCCGCCCACACCGGTGGCCGCGCCCTGATACGGCTCGATATAGGAGGGGTGGTTGTGGCTTTCCATCTTGAAGACGACCGCCTGGCCGTCGCCGATATCGACCACGCCTGCGTTCTCGCCCGGTCCGCAGATGACTTGTGGACCCTCAATAGGCAGAGTGCGCAGCCACTTCTTGGACGACTTGTAAGAGCAGTGCTCGTTCCACATCGCCGAGAAGATGCCAAGCTCGGTGAAGGTCGGCTCGCGCCCGATGATCTCGAGAATGCGGTCGTATTCGTCTGGCTTCAGCCCGTGTGCGGCGATCAACTCGTCGGTAATGGACGGCTCAGACATGCTCGATTTCCCCCGAAAGCGCTTGTGTTGCGGGTCTCATAAGGCAGTGGCGGGCGAAGCGGAAGGGCTTTGTCTCTGGCCGAAAAAAAAGGCCGAGCACGAAGCTCGGCCAAAGTCCAACAGGGAGGTGAGAAACGCATCAGCGCCTCTCGATGATTGGGATTTAGGCACCTGCACCAACCGGTTCAAGAAATTTAGGCAAAATTAAAAGCAAACCCGCTATGCGCAGGGTGCATATCAATCGGAAATCAAGCGTTTTCAATGTTTTGCGCGCGTTTGCGCTGTAAGTCGATTTGTCCTACGACAAAGTCGCGGAACGCAGAAATGCGCTTGGACTGCCGTAATTCTTCCGGGTATGCGAGGAAAACGGGCACAACATTCGACTCGACATCCGGCAGGACGCGCACCAGCTCGCGGTCGTCTATGGCCACGTAGTCGGGCAAAATGCCGATCCCAAGATCATGGCGCACGGCCTGCAAACAGCCGAAATAATTGTTCACGGTCAACAGGTTCGGCAACTCATAGCTCATCAACTCGCGCACCAGCGTGGCCCCCGCCGAGACCTGCTCGGATGTGGTGTTTTGGCAAATCAGGCGGTGATCCTGCAAATCCTCGATCTGCTCGGGCATCTGGTGGTTTTCAAGGTAATTGCGCGACGCATATAGCCGCATCCGCACCGACATCAGCCGCTTTCGCACCAGATCGGCCTGCGACGGCTCCTTCATGCGGATCGCCACATCCGCCTCGCGCATTGGCAGGTCCAGCACCCGCTCATCGAGCATCAGGTCGATGTTAAGCTCCGGATAATCCACGTAGAAATTCGACAGCCGTGGCGCAAGCCAGAGCGAGCCGAAGCCGATGGTCGTGGTGACGCGCAGCTCGCCGAACACCTCTTCTTCGCTGTCTCGGATACGCGCGCTGGCGGCATCGAGCCGCTTGGTCATGGCTCGGGTCGCGTCAAACAGCAGCTCGCCTTGCTCGGTCAGGATCAGCCCGCGGGCGTGCCGGTGAAAGAGGGTGGTGTTGAGCGATTCCTCCAAAGCGCGGATCTGGCGCGACACGGCAGACTGCGACAGGTGCAACGTGTCGCCGGCATGGGTCAGGGAGCCCGCGTCGGCCACCGCGTGGAAAATTCTCAGCTTGTCCCAGTCCATTGCGGCTGTCCCTCGTCAAAACTCCCGGCTTGTTAGCCCGTCATGCGGGGGCTGCATAGCTTGCAAGCGTGAAAAAGAGCTTGGTAGGTCAGCTTTTGTGACCTATAATGCTCACAATGTAGTCGTTGGGAGGCGCGCATGGGCACTCAGACCGTATCATTGAACGACCGCTACGACCTGGACAAATCCCCGGTTCTGCTCAACGGCACACAAGCGCTGGTGCGGCTCATGCTGATGCAAAAGGCCCGCGACGAGGTCGCGGGGCTGAACACCGCGGGTCTGGTGACGGGGTATCGCGGCTCGCCATTGGGCGCGGTCGACATGCAGATGACCCGCGCCGCCAAGCAGCTTGACGCCAGCAACATCACCTTCCAGCCGGGTCTGAACGAAGACCTCGCCGCGACCGCGCTTTGGGGCGCGCAGCAGGCGGAGCTGCGGGGCGAGGGGCGCTATGATGGCGTGTTCGGCCTGTGGTACGGCAAGGGCCCTGGGGTCGACCGCTCCGGTGACGTGATGCGCCACGCGAATATGGCGGGCTCGTCGGCGCGAGGCGGCGTGCTGATGGCAATGGGCGACGATCACACGGGCGAGTCGTCGACCACCTTGCACCAGTCCGACTGGGCCATGGTCGACGCGTATATGCCCATCATCTCGCCCGCCGGTGTGCAGGAAATCCTCGATTTCGGGCTCTATGGCTGGGCCTTGTCGCGCTACTCCGGCCTGTGGGTCGGCTTGAAGACCATGAAAGATACGATCGAGGTGACCTCGGTCGTCGATGGCCGCCCGGACCGCATGAATTTCGTCACGCCAGAGTTCGACATGCCGGAAGGGGGCCTGAACATCCGCCTTGTCGACACGCCGCAATTGCAGGAAGAGCGGGTGATCAATCACAAGCGCTTCGCCGCGGAAGCCTTTGCAAAGGCAAATAAAATCGACCGCCCGGTCATGGGCGACGCGCAGGCGAAGATCGGGTTTGTTGCGGCGGGCAAGAATTGGCTGGACCTGTGTCACGCGCTCTCGTTGCTCGGCATCGACGATGAAGAGGCCAAGCGCCTCGGAATCGCAACCTACAAGATCGCGCAGGTCTGGCCGTTGGATATGGACAGTTTCAACGAGTGGGCGGAAGGGCTCGACCTGATCGTCGTGGTGGAAGAGAAGCGCAAGCTGATCGAGGTCCAGATCAAGGAGGCGATTTTCGACGACCGCCGTGGGCGCCGCGTCTATGGCGGCACGAAGCAGGGCGAGGTGCTGTTTACCCCACAGATGGCCCTGGACCCCATTGATATTGCAGAGAAACTGGGCGGTATCCTGATCGAGGAAGGCCGCCGCACCGACCGGATTGAAGCGGGCCTGGCGCAGCTGGCAGAGGCGCGCCGGTCCGACAACGCACAGGATATCGCGGCGCGGCTGCCCTATTTCTGCTCCGGCTGCCCCCATAATACCTCCACCAAGGTGCCAGAGGGCTCGCGCGCTTACGCGGGGATCGGCTGTCACTACATGGTCCAATGGATGGACCGCGAGACGCTGGGCTTCACCCATATGGGCGGCGAGGGCGCGAACTGGATCGGCGAGGCGCCGTTTTCCAAACGTGATCACGTTTTCCAGAACATCGGTGACGGCACATACAATCACTCCGGCATCCAGGCGATCCGCGCTGCGGTCGCGGCGGGCACGAACATCACCTACAAGATCCTGTTCAATGACGCCGTCGCGATGACCGGGGGACAGGGCAATGATGGCGGTCTCGGCGCGCCTCGGATCGTGGCGGAGCTGCGGGCTATGGGCATTGAAAACCTCGCGCTGGTTTATGACGATAAAGAGGATCTGGATTTCACCGCTTTTCCCACGGATTTACCGCGATATGAACGGGCTGAGCTGCAAACCGTTCAAGAGAAAATGAGCAAAGTCAAAGGAGTATCGGCCATTGTTTATGTGCAAACCTGCGCCGCCGAAAAGCGTCGTCGGCGCAAGCGCGGGCTGTTCCCTGACCCTGACAAGCGCGTCTTCATCAACACCGATGTCTGCGAAGGCTGCGGCGATTGCGGGGTGCAGTCGAACTGCGTCTCCATTGTGCCGGTCGAAACGGAACTTGGCCGCAAACGCGCCATCGACCAAAGCTCCTGCAACAAGGATTTCTCTTGTGTGAATGGCTTCTGCCCGTCCTTCGTGACCGTTGAAGGGGCCAAACTGAAAAAGCAGGCCACCGCAGAGGTCGACTTGCCGGACCTGCCAGAGCCGGCGCTGCCTGTGATCACAGGCACGCATAACGTTGTGATCACAGGGGTTGGCGGCACCGGCGTGGTAACCATCGGCGCGGTTCTTGCCATGGCAGCCCATATCGACGGCAAAGGCGCGGGCATGATGGAAATGGCCGGTCTCGCGCAAAAGGGCGGTGCCGTGCATATCCATTGCCGTCTGGCCAATAGCCCCGACGATATAACAGCTATCCGTGTCGCCACGGGCGAGGCGGACGCGATAATCGGTGGAGACTTGGTCGTCACGGCCGGGGCCAAAACCTTGGGATTGATGACCTCTGGTCGGACGGGTGCCGTGGTGAATAACCACGAGATCGTCACTGGCGATTTCACCCGCGACACAGAGTTCAGAATCCCTTCCGACCGCCTGGAATTGTCGCTGTCTGCACGGCTGCGCGACGGGGTGCAATTCTTTGACGCGTCCGAACTCGCCCGCGTGCTGATGGGCGACAGCATCTATTCCAACATGATGATTTTCGGTGCGGCGTGGCAGCGCGGTCTCATCCCGATCTCCCATGATGCGCTGATGCAAGCGATCGAGCTGAACGGGGCCGCGCCCGAGCGCAATAAACGCGCGTTCGAGCTTGGTCGCTGGGCGGCCGCACACCCGGATCAGGCGGCAGGGTATGTGACGGATAAGGTCGTCGCGCTGCCGAAAGGCGTTGATGAAAAGATCGCCTTCCGCGCCGATCATCTGACCAGATATCAGTCCGCGCGTCTCGCCAAGAAATACCGCAAGACGGTCGACAAGATCGATGATCCTGCGCTGAAGGAGGCCGTTGCCAAAGGCTACCATAAGCTATTGTCCTACAAGGACGAATACGAGGTCGCGCGACTGCATCTCGAGACAGAAGCCAAGGCCCGAGACGCCTTTGATGGGGAGCTGAAGCTGACCTACCATCTCGCCCCGCCGATGCTGTCGAAGATCGGTGCGAACGGGCGCCCGATGAAGAAGGAGTACGGCGCAGGGATGTTGCGAGCGTTCCGCCTGCTTGCCCGGTTCAAGCGTCTGCGCGGCACACCGCTCGACCCGTTTGGCTACACCGCCGAGCGCATGATGGAGCGCGCCTTGATCAAGCAATACGAGGCCGATCTGCCTAAAATTCTTAAGGCAAAAAACCGCGATGCGGCGGTTGCGCTGGCAGAGTTGCCTTTGCAAATTCGCGGCTTCGGTCCGGTCAAGGACGCCAACGCGAAAGCCGCCGCGAAACGCCGCCTGGAGCTGCTTGCAAGCCTCGACACGACGCCCGACGCACTTGCGGCCCAATAGACTTCATCTTGGCTAAAATATTGCCCCCGGAAGGGTGCTATCCGCCCTTGCGCAGAAGGTAGACCTGATGCGCGCCCGCATCGGTCATCGAAACAAGCTCATGCCCGGCTTCGGCGCAGAAATGGGGCACGTCAACGATGGCGGCGGGATCGTCCGCAAGCACCCTCAAAACCTCGCCCGAAGACAGCGCTTGCAGGCGCTTGCGGGCCTTCAGAACAGGGAGCGGGCAGAGCAGCCCGAGGGCGTCGAGTTCAGCGTGATGGTCCATGGCAGTGATCTAGGAGACACGGCGCCCCTTGTCCACGCTCAGCCTTGCTTACTTTTGCCAAAAAGCGCCGCTATCGTCGCGCCATGAGTAAGGCAAGCCCTGATCAGACCGTACGGACGCGCCGGGTGTTCTACATCCCGGGCTACGATCCGATCCATCCGCGACGCTACCGCGAACTCTACCGCAAAGAAGGTGCAGCGCAGGCTCAGATCAGCGGCTACCAGATTGATTTAAAACCGAAATCCGGAAAGGGCATTTATGGCTGGTATGCCGAGGCAGAGATCGATGGGCAGCGGACGAAGGCGCAGGTGGACGTGCTTGTCTGGTCCGACATCGTTCGGAGCTCGATGTCAAATTCGATCCCCGCGACCTACTGGCAACTGCTGCGCACGGCGGCGACCTATATCGGGACCGGCGCGCTGATCCGCCTGATGCGCCTGCGCAAGGGGCCAATCATCGCCGCGCTCTATCCTATCGGTATGCTGCTGCTGCAATTGGCGCTGGCCTTTGGACTTGGTCGCTTGGTCGCGAACGCGATCGAATGGGTCGGGGAGCGCGGGCTGCGTATGGTCTTAGGACCGTTGATATCCGGGCAGTATCTTTGGTTAATCTCGCTCCTCGGCTGGATCGCGACACTCGCGGTGATGTTTACCATGTTGCGCTGGTTCAAGGCCCGAGACGGCAAGCTTTTCGCCTATTACCTGATGCATGACTACGCCTATTCGGCACGGTGGATGGGGGCCAATCCGCCGGCATTGGAGGCGCGCATGGCAGAGTTTCGCGCGATCATCGCGGAGGCGCTGATCGACGATTGCGACGAGGTGCTCGTCGTCGGGCATTCCTCCGGCGCGCATCTTGGCGTGTCGATCCTGGCCGATCTGATCCGCGCGGAGGAACTGCCCAAGAACGGCCCGCACTTGGCATTCCTGAGCATTGGACAGGTCGTGCCCATGGTCTCTTTCTTGCCGAAAGCCAACAGGTTGCGGGGCGATCTTCAATTCCTCTCATCACGTGCGGACATCACTTGGGTCGACGTCACGGCGCCCGGCGATGGCTGTGCATTCGCGCTCTGCGACCCTGTGGCCGTGTCCGGCGTCGCACCCAAAGATAAACGCTGGCCGTTGGTGTTTTCCGCCGCGTTCACGCAAAGCCTGAGCCCGGAGCGGTGGAAAGAGCTGCGCTGGCGCTTCTTCCGTCTGCACTTCCAATACCTCTGCGCCTTCGACCGTCCGAAAGACTACGACTACTTCCAGATCACGGCGGGACCATTAACCTTAATGGAGCGCTACAAGGACCGTCCGCAGAGCAAGTCGCGCATCGATGTGCCCGCGTCCGGGTATGTGTCAATATGATCCCGCCCAAGCCGCCGTCGCGTCCGGATCGCGTCTCGCTTTGGCGTTATGTGAAGCTGTTCCGCCAAGATATCCTGTCCGCGCAGCCCGCGAAGCTTTATCGCGCCTGGATGGCGGAGTTCAGAACCCCGTTCTTCCGTAGCTATCTGATGAATCAGCCGGAACTGGTGAAAACCGTGCTGAAAGATCGCCCACAGGACTTCCCGAAATCCGACCGCATCGGGGAGGGGCTTCGTCCGCTGTTGGGCAACTCGGTCTTTCTGACCAACGGGGCAGAGTGGGAACGGCAGCGCCGCATCATTGATCCGGCCTTCGAGGGCGGCCGCCTGCGCGACACCTTCCCGGCGATGTGGGCGGCGGGGCAGGCGGCAGTGGCGCGGTTGCCCGAAGGCGTCGTCGAGATCGAGGAACAGACCAGCTTCGCCGCCGCGGACGTGATTTTCCGCACGCTTTTCTCACTGCCCATCGAGGACGAGATCGCAGCGCGGGTCTTCGCAGAATTCCGCGACTACCAGCGCACGCAGCCGATCCTGAACCTCGCTGCCTTCGTCAGGGGCCCGCGCTGGATGCCGCGGCTCTTCAAGGGGCGAACGAAAGAGACCGCCGCGTCGATCCGCGGCCTGATCACCCAGCTGACCAAAGCGCGGATGGCTCAAATCAAAGCCGGTACCGCGCCGGACGATTTGGCGACAAAAATCATGACGACCGCCGACCCGGAAACGGGCGAAACCTTCACGACCGAAGAAATGGTCGACCAGGTCGCAATCTTCTTTCTTGCGGGCCACGAGACCAGCGCGAGCGCCCTGGCGTGGACGCTGTTTCTCGTCGCCATGTACCCGGACTGGCAGGACAAACTGGCGAAAGAGGCGCTGGCGTTGGAGGCCGATCCAGACATATCGAGCATGTCAAAACTGCCACTCTCGCGGGACGTGTTCCGCGAAGCGCTGCGCCTCTATCCGCCGGTCCCGATGATGGTGCGCGAAACGACATGCCCGGAGCGCTTCCGGGACCGCGTCGTCAAACCCGGGGCACAGATCGTGCTGTCGCCATGGCATCTGCATCGGCACACGCGGCTGTGGGATGACCCCGATGGCTTCGATCCTGGGCGCTGGAAAACCGAGAATGGCAAACAATGTCAGCGCGACGCGTATATCCCGTTCTCCGCCGGGCCGCGGGTCTGCACCGGCGCGGGCTTCGCGATGGTCGAAGGCCCGCTTCTGCTGTCGATGCTGTTGCGCAGCTTTCGCTTTGAGTTGACCGAGCGGGTTCCGGTGCCCGTGGCGCATTTGACCGTGCGCGCGAAAGACGGAATATGGTTAAGGGTGAGCAAGAGGGATTGAGCGATGAGCGGTGGTAAAAACACAGGCGCGCCGTGGTCGATGATCATTATCGCGATGGCTTTCGGCATTGTCATCGTTGGGCTCGCGAACATGGATCGGGTGATCTGGAACTGGACCTCTCACGGCGAACGGTTGCCCGGACAAGTGGTCGACCTCTCCAGCTTTCGTACGTCTCCGGGGGCGACCTATCTGACCTTTGTGCCGCGGGTGAAATTCACCGATCCCGGCGGACAGCCTCGGGAAATGAACGTGGCCAACGGCTCTCGGTATTATGACTTCCGGCTGGGCGACCGGGTGACCGTCCTCTGGCGGGCGGAGACGCAAAGCATCGCGATTGACCTTCCGTTCAAACGCTCGTTTGGGATGCAAATCTTTCTGTGGGGGCTGACGCTTGTCGGCTTAGCTTTGCTGGGGTTTGCGCTATGGATGGCCCTCGAACGCGTGCGCCTGCGCAAACGCTATTGAGCTTTCAAATCTGCCAGCACGAATAGTCTGATGGCAGAGGCGAGCCCGATGTCCGTGCCCCGCGCCTCGTCGATCTCTGCCGCTAGGTCATTGATAGGGCGGGATTTCTCGGCGGCGATGCGGCGGAACTCGGCCCAGAACTCATCTTCCAGAGACACGGACGTGCGATGACCGCGCAGCGTCAGCGAGCGTTTCTTCGGGCGGCTCATGTCACGGCTTCCACCGGGCCAAGCGCCGACGGCGCCATTAGGACCATGCCGTCAAACCTGACCGGAACGCGGTCGAGCTTTCGGGGTACCGGGCCGGAGATCGGCTCGCCATCAAGCGCGAACCGGGCTTCATCGCAAGGGCAGGCCCAACTGGTGTTGTCGTCCGACATTTGCAGCGCGCACCCGGCGCGTGTGCACGTCAGGTAATAGGCAAGCAGGCCGTCGCCGGGCGCATGGAAAACGGCAAAAGGCCGATCGCTGACGCTGAAGCGCTGAAGCTCGCCGGGCGCAAGATCCGACAGATCAAACGCGCCTTGCACCGATTTGCCACGCTCGCCGAAGATCCGCATGACGCCGTAGCCGATTGCCCCCGTGCCGACCGCCGCAGCGGCCCCCAGCAAAAGGGTCAGGGCGGACCGGCGGGTCTCACTCATCGCGCTTGTGACCGTCGAGCTTGCGGGCCTCTAGCTTGGTTAACGCGGCCGCCTCGGATTTCTCGGATTTCGTCCGCCCGAACTTCACCGAATTGGCGTCTGCGCGGGCTTTCTTCTCGGCCCGCGCACGCTCTTTTCGCTTCTGGTTCAGGTTAATCGGCTTCATTTCGGGCCGATCATATCCTTGGGCTGGACCACACGGTCGAAGGTTTCCGCGTCCACCAAACCAAGCGCGATCGCCTCTTCCTTCAGGGTCGTGCCGTTCTTGTGGGCGGTCTTGGCGACCTTGGTGGCGTTGTCATAGCCGATGGTGGGCGCAAGTGCTGTGACCAGCATCAGCGATTCCTTCATCAGCTTGTCGATCCGCTCGACATTGGCCTGCGTGCCGACGACCATGTTGTCGGTGAAGCTGCCCGCCGCATCGCCCAGAAGCTGCATGGACTGGATGACATTGTAGCTCATCATCGGGTTGTAGACGTTCAGCTCGAAATGGCCTTGCGAGCCGGCAAAGCCCACGGCGGCGTCATTGCCCATCACATGGGCGCAGACCATGGTCAGCGCCTCGGCCTGGGTGGGGTTCACCTTGCCGGGCATGATGGACGAGCCGGGCTCGTTTTCGGGCAGAATCAGCTCGCCCAGACCGGAGCGGGGGCCGGAGCCCAGCAGGCGCATATCGTTGGCGATCTTGAACATTGACGCCGCGACGGTTTTCAGCGCACCGGAGAACATGACCATTGCGTCATGGGCGGCGAGCGCCTCGAACTTGTTTGGAGCCGTGACAAACGGCAGGTCGGTGATCGCGGCGATCTCGGCCGCAACTTTCTCGGCGAAGCCTTTGCGGGTGTTCAGGCCCGTGCCCACGGCGGTTCCGCCTTGGGCCAGTTCGTAAATGTCGGGCAGGCAAGCCTCGACCCGCTCGATGCCCTTCTTCATCTGATGGGCATAACCACCAAATTCCTGGCCCAGGGTCAGGGGCGTCGCGTCCTGCGTATGGGTGCGGCCGATCTTGATGATGTCCTTGAACTCTTCCGCCTTCGCCTCCAGCGCCGCGTGCAGCTTGCGCAGACCGGGCAGCAGCGTGTCGCGGGCGACCATCCCGATGGCGACATGCATCGCGGTGGGGAAGGTGTCGTTCGAGGACTGACCCATGTTGCAATGATCGTTGGGGTGGACGGGCGATTTGGAGCCCATCTCGCCACCGAGGATCTCGATCGCGCGGTTCGAGATCACCTCGTTGGAATTCATGTTGCTTTGCGTGCCGGAGCCTGTCTGCCAGACCACCAACGGAAAGTTGTCGTCGAACTTGCCGTCGATGACCTCTTGCGCCGCCTGCTGGATCGCGGGGGCAAGTTCTGCGTCAAGGTCACCGAACTCAAGGTTCACGGTCGCCGCGGCCTTTTTGATTACGCCGAGAGCGCGGACGATGGCCACGGGCTGCTTCTCCCAGCCAATGGGGAAGTTCATGATCGAGCGTTGGGTCTGCGCGCCCCAGTACTTGTCGGCGGGGACCTCCAGCGGGCCAAAGCTGTCGGTCTCGGTGCGGGTCGCGGTCATGGGGCGGGTCCTTGCGTGATTTAGCGAACGCCCCCGGTTTAGCCGCGCTATCATGTCTTGGCAATCAAGCCACGGGCTTCGCGCGCACTCGAAATGTGACGCGGCGGACATCCCGATCTACACCCTGCCGATATGGAGCTTGGCCATAAGGCGGACGCGCATTTGGCGGAGATCGAGGGTGCAGGAGCCGCGTTAAGTCAGGTCTTTCGGAACGCGTCGAGGCTGACGACATCGGCGTCCTTGGCCGGGGCAGGGTCGTCGGACGCCGTTTCGGGTTTCGGATCCTCGACCTTGTCGAGATCCAGCGCTTCGGCGAGGTCGAGGTCGGGCAGGTCGACGACCTCGGCGTCGTCCTCCTCGCCATCCTGATTTTCGAACCGCAGGCCGAATTCCACCGACGGATCCACGAAGGTGCGGATCGCGTCGAATGGGATCGCCAGCGGCTCCGGTGTGTCGCCGAAGTTGAGCGTGATCTGGAAGCCGTCACTGCCCACGATCAGATTGTCGAACCAGTGCTGCACGACGATCGTCATCTCGGACGGGTAACGGTCGAACAGCCAGTCGGCCATCTCCACATCGGGGTGACGGGTATCGAAGGTGATGAAAAAGTGGTGCTCGCCCGGCAGTCCGTTTGCCCCGACATCCTCCAGCACCTCGGCGATGAGGCCGCGCATGGCGCGGTGCATCATGTTGCCGTAGTCGATGCTCTTGGACATGGGATGCGACCCCCTTCATTTGACCTACGGGTAAGCATACGGGATTCGCGGGGGAGTAAAAGGCCCGCTCAAACCGGCGGGGCCAAAAGCAGTCCCAGTGCCGCCGAAATGGGCAGCACCCACAGCATGTCCCACCTCCGCCACAGCAACAACAGCGCCGCAACCCCGGCGATCATCACCGGTGCGAACTGCAAAAAGCCCTGCTCGAAGAACACGGCACCCGCGAACCACAGCCCCAGATTGGCGATCACCCCCACGACCGCCGCGGTGATCCCCGCAAGCGCGCCCGACAGACGCGGCATGTGGGCGAGCCGGTCGATATAAGGCGCCCCTGCAAAGATCCACAGGAAGCACGGCGCGAAGGTGACCCAAAGCGTCACGACCCCCGCGGCGATCGCCGTGCCGGGGCTGTCGCTGGCGATCATGGCGACGAACTGTGTCACAAGAATAAGCGGGCCGGGGGTGGTCTCCGCCAGGCCGAGCGCGTCGATCATCTGCTCGGTGGTGAGCCAGCCGAAGTCTCCCACCACGATCTGCGTCATGTAGGCCAGCACCGCGTAGGCCCCGCCAAAGGTAACGACCGCGAGGGTCGAGAAAAAAATCGCCATATCGACAAGGATGTTTGGCGCGTAGAGCTCGAGCAGGAGGATCGGGGCCAGCCAGATCGCAAGCCAAATTGCCACGGTCTTGACGGTACTCCAAATGCTTTGCGGCGCGGATTTCGGCCCCGGCTCGACCGGGGCTTTCAGAAAGAGCGCACCTGCCAGCGCCGCGACCGCGATGACCAGCGGGAAGGGCAGGTCGAGCGCGAAGAGCGCCGCGAAGCTTGCGACGGCGATGGTCAGGTGCGCGCGGATTTTGAGCGCTTTCTGAGAAACCTTCATCAACGCGCCGATCACGATCACCACGACGCAGGCCTTGATGCCGATGAACAGCGATTGCGCGATCGGAAGCTGCCCGTAGGCGCTATAGGCCAGCGCCAGCACCGCGATTACCAGCGCGCCGGGGATGACGAACAGCAGCCCCGCGATCAACCCGCCCAGTGTGCCGCGCAACCGCCAGCCGGCGTAGGTCGCAAGCTGCATCGCCTCCGGCCCCGGCAGCAACATGCAAAATGACAGCGCGCGCAGGAATTGCGCGTCGGTCAGCCACGGCCGGTCCTCGACCAGCTCCTTGTACATCAGTGCGATCTGCGCCGCCGGGCCGCCGAAGGACAAAAGCCCGATGCGCCCGAAGACGCGGATCAGCTCAGCCAAGGTCACTGTGACAGCTCCGACGCGTGGGTCTCGGCCTGCCCGTCGCGGGCCCAGGCGTAGAGCGCATCATAGACTGTCATGCCCGCCTCCAGCTGGGATTGGTCGTTTTTATGGGCGCGCGATAGGCCGACGGACAGGGCCAACAGTCCCGCCGCCTCGGGCGCATCTTGCGGGCGGCCCAGATCCGCCGCGCGGATCACGCGGGCCATGGTCTGGAGCGGTGTAGTGTCGAGCGCGAAGACGCGCAGCATCGTGTCAAAGGTGCAGCCGTCCTGATGGGCAAGGGCCGCTCCGTCTGCATCAAAAGGCGTGGCGTCGAACTTTTCGGCCACCGCCATCACCTCGGCGGGCGGCACGAACAGGACCTGCGCCTTCGGGTCGATGAAGCGGCGGATTAGCCACGGGCAGGCGATGCGGTCGATCTTCGGGCGGTGGCGTGTGACCCAGTAGGGGCCAGCGATTGCCGTGGCCGGGATCAGCGGCAGGCCTGCGTCACGCCATGCATGGTTGCCGCCTTCCAGAACCTCTGCCTTGATTGGTTTGGTACGCAGCAGGGCCGCCGCGCCATGGCTCAGCTTCTTGCCTTTCTGGCATACGACGACGACAGGACCGCCGTCATAGTTCGCAATATCGCGATGCGGCCAGCGTTTCGCGGTCGGGATCAGGCGCGGGTCGACGCTAAAATCCTCGTCAACGCAGACATCAAGGATCGTTGGACAGCCGGGCGTACCGATCAGCCGCATCAGCTGATCGGGCGAGATTTCATTGTATCCAGACATGGTTGCACCCCGTTCTTCATGTTGATTTGGGATGCGATGCTTGGGCCGCAGCCTCACGGGGTGCTCGCGAACCCCATGATGTCAGGATGGCGGGCGCCGCCGTCGCGGTCAAGTGTCGGCAAGATAGGGGCAGCCATGGGCGGCGTTGCTGTCCTCAGGCGCCTGATCGCGGTTCCGCTCCGGCCCGTAGTCGCGCATCACCGAGACGACCCGCAAGCGGTAGTCGTCGAAGATGCCGCTGCGGCCCGCATCCTGTGCCGCGCGGTGCTCGGCCATGGTGCGCCAGTTGGCGAGCGCGCTTTCATCTTCGAAAAAGCTCAGGGACAGCATCTTGGACGGATCCGTGATCGACTGGAACCGCTCGACAGAGATAAACCCCTCGACCTCGTCGAGAAGGGGGCGCAGGCCGCCCGCGATGTCGAGATAGGCATCCTTTTTGCCCTCTGCGGGCATGACTTCGAAGATAACGGCGATCATGTGGGCTCTCCATGGGGTGTGCTGGCCAGTGTCAGGAAGGTGCGGTCTTCGCGCAAGATGAACTTCTCGGATTGCGCGAATTCGTAGTTTTCCCGGCCCAGCGGATCCGCCGCGAGCCTTGCGCGGTATGTCTCATATTCCGCGAGGGAGGGGATGTTGTAGACCCCGTAGGCGAGGGTCGATGATCCCTCGTGCGGGGCAAAATATCCAACAAGATCAGCCCCATTGCGCGGGATCGCCCGTCCCCAGGTCTGAGCGTATCGCACGAACTCGGCGCGTTTGGTGGGGTCGATCTGGTAGCGGATGAAGCAGGTGAGCATGGCGGTATCCTTCGTTGTCCATGCCTCTGGTCTAGCGTGGATTGTCGCGCCAATGGTTCGGTCTGAGCCGAACTATGCTTGCATTGGTGTGTCGCCCATGCTTCGGTTGCCACCGAACTATGGAGCGCAAGCCATGAAAGACGGACCCGACATTTCCCGCATCGCCACGCTGATCGCCGATCCCGGACGCGCCAACATGCTAGCGGCCCTGATGAGCGGCAAGGCCCTGACCGCGGGCGAGCTTGCGGGGGAGGCTGGCATTCAGGGCCAGACCGCGTCGGGCCATCTGACCCGGCTGGAAGAGGGCGGATTGATCACGCGCGAGCGGCAGGGCCGACACCACTACTTCCGGCTCGCCGATGGCGATGTGGCGGAGGTGCTGGAGGCGCTGATGGGGCTGGCGGCCAAGAAAGGTCAGCTGCGCACCCGCACCGGACCGCGCGACGCGGAACTGCGGCAGGCCCGGGTCTGCTACAATCACCTCGCGGGCGAGATGGGTGTGGCGCTTTACGACGGTCTGATGGCGCGCGGCGTTATTGCGGCGCAGGGCGACGAGGTGGTGCTGACAGCGGCTGGTCGGGCGGAAATGGCGGATCTGGGCATCGATTTGTCAACGAAGTCCCGCAGCCCGGAGTGCAAGTCCTGCCTCGACTGGTCCGCGCGGCGCATGCATCTGGCGGGCCGCCTGGGCCGCTCGATCCTGGATCACGCGTTCGCCCAGGGTTGGGCGAAGCGGCCTGAGGGCACACGCGTTGTGCGTTTCACCGGGCTTGGTGCTCCCGCCTTTCGCGAAGCTTTCAAGCTTTGAAGTCTTGCCGGTCGGCGCGCGACCGAAGATCGTAACGTTCGCGTGGAAAAACTGAATTGAAACAAATCAATGCCATGCGATCTTAAAGCTCAAAAGGGAGTAAATGCAGGTTTCTGTTGCCAGGTACCTGCGAACCCCGCCTGACGCTGCTAGGCGACAGGGCTTAAGATTTCGATCTTACGCACAGCTTACGCTGCGAGTGCGACCGGAGCTTTGTTGTCGTTTGCAACTAGCTTAAGTGTACCGATAACGGTGGTAACTCACCGAGACAAAGCAAACCCCTTTAGACGTCCGTCGATCCTATTTCGACCCCATGGTCCCCAAACGAGGGAGTTTTGGTGGAGTCGCCGGGTACCGCCCCCGGGTCCGATCCGCTTATTACGAGCGCGTTTATGTCCATAGTCCCCGAAGGAACATAAGACATATAGGCGGATGGCGCCCCGGTTGCAATTGCCGAGGCCGGATTTCGCCGGAATCTAGCCGTGCATGGCGCGCGCTTGGGGGCGGCGGCCTTCTCTGGTTACACTTGCACGGGGAGGACAGGCGCGCGGCACATTTCTGACACCGCATCTCCCTAGTTATGCCAAGTCTTTTTGCAAAAAACGTGGCAAAATACGGCGAATGAGGAACAATTATGCGTAAAATTCTGAAAACCTGCCTGACCGTGATGGCGGTCTCGGCCTTTGTGGCGACACCGATTGTTACTGTTGTGGGCACCGACGGTGCCTATGCCAAGAACGGCAATGGCGGTGGCAAGGGCGGGGGCAACGGCGGCGGCCAAGGTAATGGCGGCGGCAATGGTGGCGGCAAAGGCGGTGGAAACAAAGGGGGCAACAGCGACAACGCCAAGGGCGGAAGCCAAAAGGGCGGCAAGAGCGACGTTGCGCGCTCGGGCGGTAAAAGCTCCAAAGGATCGGCGTCGAAATCCCGCGGCGGCAAAGGCTTCAAGCTGCGCGACATCTTCAGCGCGCAGAAGAAAACCTCTGGCAAGACCCGAACCGTGAAACGCCAGGTTGCGAAGGCGCCCGCCAAAGCGCGCACCAAGCGGATCGTTAAGGCCTCGGTGGCCCCGGTGCAGGCCCATACTGCCCCGAAAGCGCGCCCGGAGCGCAAGGTCAAAGGCACCCTGCATCCAAGCAATCTTGGCAAGCTCAACGGGGCGATCAACTCCAGCCCGAATGCCAAGCTCGCCCATATCGCGAATGGCAATTTCAACGGGCCGGTGGGCTTGAGCGCGGCGCTTGCGTTGGCGGACTACGAATACGCTCTTGAGCGCGAGGCGTTCGACGCTGCGGAGCGTACGCTCGAGCTGGCAGAGGCGTTCGATCTCATCGAGAACGCACCGACCGAGGAAGAGCTCGAAGCCGCGCGGGAGCTGATCGACAATGGCGTGGACGACGGTCAGGCCGATCTCGACGCGCAAGCGGCGCTGGATTACCCCGATCTGACCGACGCCATTGCGCTGACCGACGGCGTGGACGAGGTGCCGACGGAGGCGGACATCGCCGATGCGGAAGCCCTGGTGGAGGAGGGCGTGCCGTCGCGTGACGGCGTGACCACGGCGGAGGAAGAGCTACTGGCGGCCTATAAAGGCACGCTGGGCGAGGCCGAGACCGAGCAGGTCTTGGACGCGATCCGGGGCGGGTTGCCGACCGAGGAGCAGATCGCTGCGGTGCTCCCCGAAGAGGACGAGGACGATCCGACGATCAGCGATGACCCGGCGGCTGTGGATGATGAGGTTCTGTTGGTCATCGAAGAAGGATAGCACACCCAGCCAACTCCACGAAAAAAGGCAGCCGTCCGACGTGACGGCTGCCTTTTTCTTTCAAACTCAGAAGGGTCTAGAAGCCCGCCTTGATGCGCTCGAACTCCTTGATCATCTGCTCGCGCAGGGACGTGTCCATGGGCAGCTGCGCCAGCTGGGGCGCGGAGATCTCGTTCAGGCCCACCTCGGTCAGCGTCTCCTCGCCGAAGCCGGACATGGCAGCAGTGTTGGAATGGCCGTAGCCCCATTCGTTGACGATGTAGTCGGCGGTCTCCTGGCTCAGGAAGGACTCGATGAAGTCATGGGCCTTGTCCTCGGAGCCGGGGCCATCGACGAGGTTCACGTAGCCGCAGAACCAGCTTGACGAGCCTTCCGCCGCCTCGCGCTCGAACGCGATGTTGTAGCCGTCACCGACCATCTGCACCGGCGTCTCGTTCCATGACCATGCGACCAGCACTTCGCCCGTGGCCATCAGCTGGGCCAGCTCGGCACCATCGGCCCAATAGGCGCGGTTGTTGGCATGGGCCTGCCGCAGCCAGTCGGAGGCCTTCTTAAAGTCTTCCTCGGTGGCCTTGGTCCAGTCGGAGGTACCGGTGGCCAGATACGCCAGCGCATAGGCGTCATCGACATTGTCGGGCAGGGACACGCGCCCGGCCATCTCTGGGTCAAGGAAGATCTGCAGCGAGCTGACCTGTTCGGCCGTCACTTCGTCGGCATTGTAGGCGATGCCGGTCATGCCGAGGTCAGCGGGGATGAAGTAAACCTCGCCGTCGCGCACGAAGGTCGGGTCGGTCTTGTAGATGTCGGCCAGCGTCTCGTAGGTCGGGATCTTGGACAGATCCCACGGCTCGATCAGGCCGGCCTGGAACCACTTGTCCACCGATTGCGAGCAGGGGTGCGCGACATCGGCCTTGAAGCCCGAGCGCAGCTTTTGGAACGCCTCTTCCTCTTCCCCGAAGAACGCGTAAGTCGGGCCGGAGCCGTGCTTTTCGGCGTAGTTGATGAAGAAGCCTTCTTCTTCGTAGCCCGACCAGTCGAAGACCAGCAGGTCGGGGTCGGCAGCAAAAGCAGTCGTGGAGGCAAGCGCCAGAGCGGCGGTGCCCATCAGGGTGGTCAGGCGGGTCATTGGGTACTCCGTGTTGGTCAGGCGATTTTGGTCTGGCCGTGAGCGTATGTGAGGCCCGGGGGGCCAGCAAGCCGAATTTAGCGCTTGGCCCGCTGGGCGAAGACGTCGCGCGCCAGCGTGATCGTATAGGCCTCGAGCGCATCAAGTGCTGTGTCGGCGGCGCGGGCATCGGCGGCCTCCAGCGCGTCGGCGATTTGAGTGTGAAGGTCCACGATGCGGGCGCGGTCGCGGGCGGAAAAAGTCACCATATTCATCAGCGGCTCGATCGCCTCCACGGCGCCCGCCAGCTGGTAGGACATCACCGGGTTGCCCGCGCCATCGACCAGTGCGCGGTGGAAGGCAACGTCCGAGGCGCAGAAGGCCTCGTCGCTCAGGCCCTGCTGGGATTGGCGGTGAATTTCGGCGCGCATCGTGGCGAGATGATCGGCGGTGCGCCGCTCGGCCGACAGGGCGGTGCAGGCGCGCTCCAGCGCGAAGCGCGCTTCGCAGGCGGTCTCGAAGCTGACCTCGTTCATCGACAACAGCAGCGTCGAGGTGGTGATCTGCTGCGCGTAGGCGTCCTCGAACGTCAGCTTGTTGACGAAGGCCCCGCCAGAGGCGCCGCGCTGCGTTCGGATCAGCGATTGCGCGGCCAGCCGCTTGAGCGCCTCGCGCACGGTGGGGCGCGAGACGTCGAATTGCTCCGACAGCTCGGCCTCGGACGGCAGGCGCGCGTCCACGATCAGCGCGCCCGAGACGATGGCATCCCGGATCGAGCCTGCTATCTGCGCGGACAGGTCCGCTTTGGGGGGGCGTGCGGTTTTCATTTGTCAGACAATTAAAAACCTGCCATCCAAAACGCAAGAAACTTCGAGTCGAGATCCGCCATGTCCGGTTTTGCCCGCTCCGCCCTCTGGTTGACCTTCTTTGCCGCTATCCTTGCGGCGTGGTGGATGATGTTCTCCATGGCCCAGATGATGGGAGTCGACTGGACCGGCCGACCGTCGGGCATGATGCAGATGGGCGGCATGTCCGATGCGATGTCGGGCGGCATGTCCGCCAGCGGCGACATGGCGATGATGGAGATGACCAGCTTCGGCGCGCTGTTCCCGATGTGGGCGATCATGATGGCGGCGATGATGCTGCCTACGATGATCCCGACCCTGCGCAGCTATGAAGACCTGATGGTGTCGGCGAATGGCACCCGCGCGGGCTGGGCCGGGGTGATCCTTGGCTACTTCATTGTCTGGGTGGGCTTCGCGGCGCTGATTGCGACGGCGCAGATCGGATTGATGGCCTCCGGGTTGATTGACGATCTTGGCATTGCCAATTCGTTGTGGTTTGCGGGCGCGCTTCTGGTCACCGTGGGCGCGTTCCAATTCAGCCGCACCAAAGAGATTTGCCACGGCGTGTGCCACTCGCCCATGCAGTATTTCCTGGGCCACTGGCGCACCGGGTTCGCCGGGGGCTTGCGCATGGGGCTTGGCCTTGGCGCGTTCTGCGTCGGCTGCTGCTGGGGCTTTATGGCGCTTGGCTTCGTGGGCGGGGTGATGAGCCTGTTGTGGATGGGCCTCGCCACGCTGTTCATGGTGATCGAGAAACTGCCCCAGATCGGGCATTACGTGACAAAGCCTGCGGGGGTCGTCTTGATCGCCGCTGGGCTCGGTGTCGCCGGATATGGCGTCATCCAATAAGGGAGGACCAGCAATGGCCGCGAAGAAAGAGAGAAAGCCGTCCGATCGCCTGCAGGTGATGCAGAAGATCGACAGCCGGATGAACCCGACCCGGCGGCGCCGCGAGCCGACCAATTGGGAAATTAAAGGCGAGCTGTTTCTCAACTGCTCCTGCACCGTGTTCTGCCCCTGCGTCGTGTCGCTGGGCGCGCACCCGCCGACCGAAGGGCACTGCCATGCGTGGATGGCCATCGCCATTGACGACGGCCATTTCGAAGGCGAGAGCCTTGCGGGCCTGAATGTCGGCCTGCTGGTCGACATCCCCGGCCGCATGGGCGAAGGCAACTGGCGCGTCGCGGCTTACGTGGACGAGAACGCGACCCAGAAGGCCTATAACGGCATCCTGAAAATCTTCTCGGGCGCTGCGGGCGGCACCACGGGGCTGTTCACCATGCTGGTGTCCGAGATCATCGGGGCGGAGCGCGCGCCGGTCGAGATCGTGCGCGAGGGCAAGAAACGCTCCATCGTCATTGGCCGCAAAATCCAGGGCGAGATCGAGATGATCGATGGCAAGTCGCCAGATCATCCGGTGATGGTGTCCAACTCCAAATACTGGATGGGGCCTGACATCATCGCCGCCGTCGGCACGAAAAGCCGGGTGCGCGATTATGGGCGGGTCTGGGATTTCGGCGGCAAGAGCGCCGAGATCTGCCCGATCGAGTGGAGCGGTCCATGATCACAGTCGAATATTGCCGCACGATGGCACGCTACAACGCGTGGCAGAACCGCAGCATGACGGATGTAATGAGATCGCTCAAGAAGGCCGAGCTGACCAAGGATCGCGGGGCTTTCTTCGGGTCGATCTTCGCCACGGCGAACCACCTTTTGTGGGGCGACCAGCTGTGGATGTCGCGCTTTGACGGGGGCATCGGCCCCAGCGTGGCTCCAAAGGACCACCTGAAACTGCACGACACGCTGGACGCGTATCTCAGCGACCGCATGCGGACCGACGCGCGGATCACCCGCTGGGCGCAGGGGCTGACACAGGTCAGTCTGATCGGGCCGCTGACATGGTATTCGGGTGTGCTGGAGCGCGAAGTGAGCAAGACCAAGGGTCTTTGTATCGCTGGGTTCTTCAATCACCAGACCCACCACCGTGGCCAGATCCACGCGATGCTGACCGCGGCCGGGCACCGGCCCGGCGATACGGACCTGTTCATCATGCCGGATGGCGACTGAGATGTCGCCGCGGGGCAGGGATCGCCGCGCCCGGCTTGGGGTGGCGGTGTCCGGGGGCGCGCGTGTCGCGCCCTGTGATCTTGATCGTAACCTGCGAGGAGGGCTCTGAAATGGCCACCATCGTTCCGTCGCGCCGCGTGCGGCGCACCCCGTTCTCCGATGGCGTCGAAGCCGCGGGCGTCAAAGGCTACACGGTTTATAACCGGATGCTGCTGCCCACGGTGTTTCGCTCGGTGGAAGAGGATTATCACCACCTGAAATCCGCCGTGCAGGTCTGGGACGTCTCGGTCGAGCGCCAGGTGGAGCTGCGCGGCCCCGACGCGGGCCGCCTGATGCAGATGCTGACCCCGCGCGACCTGCGGGGCATGCTGCCAGGCATGTGCTACTACCTGCCGACCGTGGATGGCACGGGCGGGATGCTAAATGATCCGGTGGCGCTGATGCTGGCCGATGATCGCTACTGGATCTCCATCGCGGACAGCGATTTGTTGCTGTGGGTCAAAGGCTTGGCGCACGCGCTGTATCTCGATGTAATCGTCGAGGAGCCCGATGTCTCGCCGCTGGCGATCCAGGGCCCCAAGGCCGACGAGCTGGCCGCGCGCGTATTTGGCGACGGGGTCAAGGACCTGCGCTTCTTCCGCTACGGGTATTTCGATTTCCAAGGGCAATCCATGCTGGTGGCCCGCTCGGGCTATTCCAAACAGGGGGGCTTCGAGGTCTATGTCGAAGGCTTTGCCAATGGCATGCCGTTGTGGAACGCGCTGATGGAGGCGGGCAAGGACCTTGATGTCTATGCGGGCTGCCCGAACCTGATCGAGCGGATCGAGGGCGGGTTGCTGTCCTATGGCAACGACATGACGCGGGACAACACGCCCCATGAATGCGGGCTGGGGCGGTTCTGCTCGACCCAGACGGCGATTGGCTGCGTGGGGCGCGACGCGCTGCTGCGGGTGGCCAAGGAAGGCCCGGTCAAGCAGGTGCGCGCCATCGCCATTGATGGCGAAATTCCGCCCTGCGACCGGCTTTGGCCGATCACCGCGAAGGACAAGGTGGTGGGGCAGGTGACCTCGGCGGCGAAAAGCCCCGATTTCAACACCAATGTCGCTATCGGCATGGTGCGCATGACGCATTGGGATCCCGGCACCGAGTTGCAAGTTGAGACCCATGACGGCCCGCGCCGGGCCGTCGTGCAGGAAGAATTCTGGCTTTAAAGGAGAGAGACAATGTTCAACGCACTGATCGTCGAGAAGGATGAAGAGGGCAAGACCAGCGCTTCTGTCCAGAGCATCTCGGAGGACCGCCTGCCTGAGGCAGAGGTCACCGTGGCCGTGGAATACTCCACCGTGAACTACAAGGACGGGCTGTGCATCGGACCGGGCGGCGGTCTGGTGCGCAACTATCCCCATGTGCCGGGCATTGACTTCGCGGGCACGGTCGAGGCCTCTGATGATGACCGCTACAAGCCGGGCGACAAGGTCGTGCTGACCGGCTGGCGGGTGGGCGAGGCCCATTGGGGTGGCTATTCCCAGAAAGCACGCGTGAAGGCGGATTGGCTGGTGCCGCTGCCCGATGGTCTGGACACGCGCCAGGCGATGGCGGTGGGCACGGCGGGCTTTACGGCCATGCTGGCGGTCATGGAGCTGGAGGATCATGGCATCAAGGACGGCCCGGTTCTGGTCACGGGAGCGGCCGGCGGGGTCGGATCGGTCGCGACGGCGATCCTTGCCAATCTGGGCCACGAGGTCGCTGCGGTCACCGGGCGGCCCGAGACGGAAGACTACCTGAAATCGCTGGGGGCCACGCAGATCGTGCCGCGCGAAGAGATCAACGAGACGACCAAACGCCCGCTGGAAGGCGAGACATGGGGCGGCTGCGTGGACGCCGTGGGTGGCGAGATGCTCGCCCGGCTGCTGGGTCAGATGAAATACGGCGCGTCCGTCTCGGCGGTGGGTCTTGCGGGCGGCGCGGCACTACCCGCCACCGTGATCCCGTTCCTGCTGCGCGGGGTGAACCTGCTGGGCATCGACAGCGTCATGCAGCCGTATGACAACCGCGTGCGCGCGTGGGGGCGGATCGCCAAGGATTTGCCGATGGACAAGCTCGAGGCGATGGTCCAGCCCGCGACGCTCGCCGATCTGCCGGGTTTGGGCCGCGATATCCTGAAGGGGCAGGTCAAGGGCCGGGTCGTTGTCGACGTAAACGCCTGATTTTTTGGTATATCTCCAAAGAAACGCGGCGCCCCCGAACGGGGCGCCGTTTTTCGTTCAGGGTCTCAATAAGGCGTCTCGCAGCATCCGTGGTTGTCCCGGAGTTCCGGCTCTTATGTCGCCTAGTATGCCAGATTGTCGCATTTTCCCTATGGATTTGCCGGATTCGCGCGTATCGTTTCTGCACAAAAACAAGCCAACAGGGATAGAAACATGCCAGTTAAACCACCAGTCACGGATCTGCCGATCCGGACCGCCGTCAGCGGTTTTTATAAAGGCTTCACCAAGGACGTCACGATCACCGGCAAGATCCTGGTGGGCGGGCTCATCTTGTGGGCCGTTGCCTTTCCGGATCAGGCGGCGGGCGTTCTCAGCGCGCTGAACACGAGCATCCTGGCCTCCTTCGGCTTCTGGTATGTCTACGTCATGGCGTTCTTCGTCGTGCTCTGCCTTGCTCTTGCGGTGTGGCCCGCGGCCGGACGGCTGAAGCTGGGGCAGCCGGAAGACGTGCCGGAATTTTCCAACTTCTCATGGTTTTCGATGATGTTCGGGGCCGGGATCGGGATCGGCATGCTGACCTTCGCCACGGCGGAGCCGATGTATCACTGGGGCGCAAACCCCGCGACGATACAGGGCATCACCGAAGGCTCGTCGGCCGGTAACGTGCGGGAGGCCTATGTCTGGTCCTTCACCCACTGGGGTCTGGCGGCCTGGGCGTCCTACGCCATCGTCGGGCTGGCGCTGGCCTATTTCTCTTACCGTCGCGGGCTGCCGCTGACGATCCGCTCGGGCCTGACGCCGCTCTTCGGCAAGAGCCTGTCCGGTCCGATCGGCCACGTCGTTGATATCGTGGCGGTTGTGGCGACCGTGCTGGGCGTGTCGCAAACTCTGGGCTTCGGGGTGGAGCAATTCGTCTCCGGCCTCGTGCGTGTGGGCTTTGGCGACTGGTTGCAGACCACCGCGGCTGACGGGTCGGTGAAATCCTCGACCGCGGGCATCGTCGTGGCGCTGGTCGTCATCATGGGCGCGTCGACCCTGTCGGCGCTGTCGGGTGTCGGCAAGGGCATCAAATGGCTGTCGAACATCAACATGGGGCTGAGCTTCTTCCTGCTGGCCTTCTTCCTGATCTTCGGCTCGACCTTCTTCGGTCTGACGGCACTGTTCGTGGGCATCTGGGATTACCTGATCTCGATCCCGGGCAACATCCTGACCGTCTGGAGCGGCTCGCCCTATGAGAGCTTCTTTGCCAATGTGCCGCCCGCGGTGCAGGCGCTGCCGGAAGCCGATGTTCGTGCGATCTACGATTCCGCCACAAGCCCATGGGGCACCGCTGGCTCGTTCGCGGAAGGCGTGCCTGCCTCTGCGGCGGCTCTGTCGGAGGCTGATCTGTCCGCCGCCTATGCGGCTGCGACCGAGGACCGGCTGTCTGGCTGGCAGGGTGCGTGGACAATCTTCTACTGGGCCTGGTGGATCGCGTTTGCGCCCTTTGTGGGCGTGTTCCTGGCGCGTATCTCCAAGGGTCGCTCGATCCGTGAGTACGTGCTGGGCGCGCTGGTCGTGCCTGCGCTGATGTGCTTCGTGTGGTTCGCCATCGTCGGTGGCACCGCCATCGATCTGGAGCTCAACGGCGATGCGAATGGCGCGATCCAGGGGGCAGGTCAGTCTGACCAGCTCTTCGCGATGCTGGCGGTGATCTTGTCGGAAAGCATGGCGTGGATCATGAGCATCATCGTGGTGGTCCTGCTGCTGACCTACCTCGTGACCTCGGCGGACTCGGCGGTGCTGATCATCAACACGATCAACGCAGCCGGCGACGAAGGCCCGAAAGCGCGCCCGCACATCCTGTTCTGGGGCGCAGCCCTGGCGCTGGTGGTGGGCGGCTTGATCATCGCAGGGGGGCTGGGCGCGATCCAGACCGCCATGGTGATCGGGGCGCTACCGTTCAGTCTGGTGATGGTTTTGATGGGCCTCGCGCTGATCAAGGCGATCTGGAATGACGGCCGCCGCGAGGCCGCCGGCTTGCCAACCACGGTCGAAGACATCGAAGGTGCGACCCCCGCAGAGTAATCCGGACCTGACATGACATCGGGACGCCCCGCACCTGACGGTGCGGGGCTTTTCTTTTGGGCCGCCGCTTGACCAGTCCCAAGTGGCGCTAGATGCAGGCCCATGACTGAGACACCAATACTTTTCTGGTTCCGCCGCGACCTGCGTCTGGGCGACCATGAGGGCCTCACCGCCGCCGCCGAGACGGGTCGCCCCGTCATCCCTGTGTTCATCTGCGACGAGGTGGTCGAAAGCCACGGGGCCGCGCCGAAATGGCGGCTGGGGCTGGGGGTCGAGCATTTCGCGCAGACGCTGGACGGGATCGGCTCCAAGCTGATCCTGCGCCGGGGCCGCGCGCTCGACGTGCTGCGCGCCCTGATCGAGGAGACCGGGGCAGGGGCCGTCTGGTGGTCGCGCGCCTATGACCCCGACGCCATCGCGCGCGACAAGGGCGTGAAGGAAACGTTGAAAGACGACGGCATCGACGCGCAAAGCCACAAGGGCCATCTGCTGTTCGAGCCATGGACGGTCGAGACCAAGACCGGCGGCTTCTACAAGGTCTACACGCCGATGTGGAAATCGGTGCGCGACCGTGACGTGCCCGCTGACCTGCCCGCCGTGTCCGAGTTGCGCGCGCCGGAAAGCTGGCCTGCCTCGGACGATATTGCCGATTGGGGTTTGGGCGACGCAATGAAGCGCGGGGCCGAGATCGTCGCGAAGCATGTCTGCGTTGGCGAGGACGCCGCCTCCACCCGGCTTGCGACCTTTACCCGCGACCGGATTGCGGAATACGGCGAGGCGCGCGACGAGATGGCCGTGGAAGGCACCTCGCGCCTGTCTGAAAACCTGACCTACGGCGAGATTTCCACCCGCCGCTGCTGGCACGCGGGCAAGCGCGCGATGAGCGACGGCAAGAAGGGGGCGGAGACGTTCCTCAAAGAGCTGGTTTGGCGCGAGTTCGCCTATCATCTGGCCTATCACACCCCGCGTATCATCGACCAGAACTGGCGCGAGGAATGGGATGACTTCCCGTGGAAGGACGATGAGCGCGCCGCGGAGATCAAGGCGTGGAAGCAGGGCCGCACCGGTGTCCAACTGGTCGATGCGGCGATGCGCGAGCTCTATGTGACGGGCTACATGCACAACCGCGGCCGCATGATCGTGGCGTCTTATCTGACCAAACACTTGATGACCCACTGGAAAGTCGGGCAGGCGTGGTTCGACGATTGCCTGATCGACTGGGACCCGGCGAGCAACGCGATGGGGTGGCAGTGGTCGGCGGGCTCCGGCCCGGATGCCACGCCGTTCTTCCGGGTGTTCAATCCGGCAACGCAGGCCGAGAAGTTCGACCCCAATCGCGAGTACCGCGCGCGCTTTCTGGGCGAGCTGTTCAAGAACCATGGCGACGAGGCCAAGGATTTCTACAAGGCGATCCCCGAGAGCTGGCACATGTCCATCACCGACGACTATCCAGAGCCGGTGGTGGCGCTGGACGAGGGGCGCCAGCGGGCCCTTGATGCCTATCAGTCGCGGTAGGTCGGCCATGAAGTTCCCTTCACGTCACTTCACGAGAGCGTTGTTTTTCTTGTGTGTTTCCGCCCGCATGTCTAAAATATCTTACAGTTGAGGAGGAGGATCACGCGATGAATGTGCTCACTGGCGACCCGTTGGAGCAACACGTCCTGACCTCGACTGCGTGCCAGTCCGGCCTTCCGCGCTATTTCACGCAGGCGTTCGCGACAGCGTCGAAGATGCGCTACGGGCGGCTCGACATGAAGCTGCCCGACGGCCGCGTGTTTCGCGCAGAAGGGTCCGAGAAGGGCCCGATTGCCGAGATCGACATTCACAACAACGACCTGTTTGCGCGCCTCGTGCGCGAGGGCGATCTGGGCTTTTGCGATGCCTATCTTGACGGCTGGTGGACCACGCCCGACCTGCAGGCCTTCATGGACCTTGTGCATGCCGACAACGAAGACGTCTATGACGGCTACCCCGGCATGGGGCTGGTGCGCGCCTATGAGAAGCTGCGCTTCTGGATGCAGCGCAATTCCAAAGAGCAGGCCAAGAAGAACATCAGCTACCACTATGATCTGGGCAATGATTTCTATGCGCTGTGGCTCGACCCGTCGATGACCTATTCCTCTGCGCTGTTCAAAGGGGACGAGGACCACGAGGAGGCGCAGCAGAACAAATACGCCTCAATGCTGGATCAAATGGGCGCGCAGCCGGGCGACCACTTGCTTGAGATCGGGTGCGGCTGGGGTGGGTTTGCTGAGCATGCGGCCCGCAAGGGCATCCGGGTCACCGGGCTGACCATCAGTCAGGAACAGCACGACTACGCCGTGGCGCGCTTGGCGAAGGCGGGGCTGTCGGAGCTGACAGAGATCAAACTGCAGGACTACCGCGACGAAACGGGACAATATGACGGCATCGCCTCCATCGAAATGTTCGAGGCGGTGGGCGAGCAATACTGGCCGGTCTACTTCAAGGCGCTGCACAAGCTCCTCAAGCCCGGCAAGAGCGCCACGCTGCAGATCATCACAGTCGAGGATCGCCGCTGGAAGGTCTACAAGCGGCAGGTCGATTTCATCCAGAAATACATCTTCCCCGGCGGCATGCTGCCATGCCCCTCGGCGCTGCAGCGCGAGATCAAGCGGGCGGGGCTGGAGTTCCAGCATTCGATTGAGTTCGGGCAGAGCTACTCTAAGACCCTTCGGCTCTGGCACCGCGATTTCAACAAAGCGTGGCCCGAGGTCGCCGCGATGGGATTTGATCAGCGCTTCCGCAATATGTGGAATTTCTATCTGACCTCTTGCGCGAGCACCTTTTGGAGTGGAAACTGCGACGTGACGCAGATCACAATGAAAAAACCCGAGTAGCAGACCAATGCCCACCGCCGCCAAGCTCGTCGCAGCCGTCATCTTTGCGCTGACGGGGTACATCGTGGCAGAGGCCATCCGCCCCACACTTCCCGAAGGCCAGCCGTTGAAATGGCTGCTGCCAATTTGCGTAGGAATTCCGCTGCTTGTGGGCTGGCGCGTGATGGGCAGACTGGTCGGCAAAAACTACGGCGTCAGCATGAACTCCGGCCTCTACGGCATTGTTGTTGCTACGGTTTCCGTCACATTCATCTTTGCCGTCGCACAGATGATCAAGCTGTCACGCCGCCTGCAATATGACGGCCCGATGGAGGCACTGGTGGACGTGTTCGCGATCATGCTGGAATACGGGCTGCTTCTGGTGAACCCGGTGGTGATCGTGGCCCTTGTAGGCGGCGGCTTCATCGGTGGCTTCCTCGCTGAATGGGCGGATCGCAAGTTCGGATGATCCATTGAGCCGCGCCCCTGCGCCGCGCGATATCGTGCTGTTTGGCACGCTCCGCGACCCCGAATTGCTGGAAATCGTGTTGGGCCGTGTTGCCCATTTGCAACCCGCGTACTTGTCCGGACACGGTGTCTTTGTGGCCGAGGGCCAGAGCTTTCCGCTTCTCGCCATAGCCGATGGCGCGGCGGAGGGCGGGTTGCTTGAAGGGCTGACCGATGAGGAAATCGCCCGGCTTGACTGGTATGAAGCACCCTATGGCTACGCGTTGGAGCCGGTGACGCTCACGGACGGACGCACGGCGCAGGTCTACCGCCCGACGGACGGGCAGTGGCAGCCAGGCGGCGCGTGGAGCCTTTCGCGCTGGCAGGCAGAGCAGGGCCCGCTTGCTCGCGAAGCGGCGCGCGAAATCATGGACCTGTTCGGCACCGTGCCGCTGGACACCTTGCAGCAGCGCATGTCGCAGATCCGTTCCCGTGCGCAGGCGCGAGTGAATGCAAGCCGCGAAGCCCCGACCGCACAGCTGCGCCGGGGGCTGACCCGCAGCGACGTGGACGTGCTGACGCACCGGCAGGCCTATTCCAACTTCTTCGCCGTGGACGAGCTGGACATCCGCCACCGCCGCTTCGACGGCGGCACGCAAGAGGTCAACCGCGCGGTCTTCGTCATGGCCGACGCCGTGGTGGTGCTGCCCTACGATCCCGTGCGCGACCGCGTTCTGGTGATCGAGCAAATGCGCGTGGCCCCCTTCGTGCGCGGCGACAAGATGCCGTGGGTGGTCGAAACGGTGGCGGGCCGGGTCGATGGCGGCGAAAGCCCCGAAGACTGCGCCCACCGCGAAGCGCAGGAGGAGGCGGGCGTGAGCCTGTCCAGGCTGATTAAGGTCTCCGGCAATTACCCGTCACCCGGCGCGGTGACCGAATTTCTCCATTGCTACGTGGGGCTTGCGGAGCTCGGCGATGCGGGGGGGATAGGCGGGCTCGACAGCGAGTCCGAGGATATCCGCTCGATCACGGTGCCGTTCGAAGACCTGATGGCCGGGATCGCGCAAGGCGAGGTGCAAAGCGGCCCGCTGATCCTTCTGGCGCTCTGGCTGGAGCGGGAGCGCCCGCGGCTGAGGCACGACGCAACATCGCCTTGAGTTCGCGCAGGCCCGGTCCTACACATTAAATGTTATAGCCAACCCGGAGCCCGCGCCCATGACCATCAAGACAAACCTCGCCGATCTTGTGGGCAACACGCCGCTGATCCGGCTCAACGCGGCGTCAGAGGCGACGGGCTGCGAGATCCTCGGCAAGGCTGAGTTCATGAACCCCGGCCAATCGGTCAAGGACCGCCCGGCGCTCTATATCATCAAGGACGCGGTTGCCCGCGGCGCGCTCAAGCCCGGCGGCACGATCGTCGAGGGCACGGCGGGCAACACCGGCATCGGGCTGGCGCTGGTGGGCGCGTCGATGGGCTTCAAGACCGTCATCGTCATCCCCGAGACGCAGAGCGAGGAAAAGAAGGATATGCTGCGGCTGGCAGGCGCGGAGCTGGTGCAGGTACCGGCGGCACCCTACCGCAACCCCAACAATTTCGTGCGCTATTCCGAGCGGCTCGCGGCCGAGCTCGACAAGACCGAGCCCAACGGCGCGATCTGGGCCAATCAGTTCGACAATGTCGCCAACCGGCAGGCCCATGTGGAAACCACCGGCCCCGAGGTCTGGGAGCAGACCGACGGCAAGGTCGACGGCTTCATCTGCGCGGTGGGCTCCGGCGGCACGCTGGCAGGCATGGCGCAGGCGCTGCAGCCCAAGGGCGTGAAGATCGGTCTCGCCGATCCGATGGGCGCGGCCTTGTATGATTGGTACACTAAAGGCGAGCTGACGACCGAAGGCGGCTCCATCGCCGAGGGGATCGGGCAGGTGCGCATCACCAAGAACCTCGAAGGGCTCACGCCGGACTACACCTACCAGATCAGCGATGAAGAGGCGTTGCCGATTGTGTTTGATCTGCTGCGCGACGAGGGGCTGTGCATGGGCGCGTCATCGGGCGTGAACATCGCGGGCGCGATCCGCATGGCCCGCGACATGGGGCCGGGCCACACCATCGTGACGATTCTGTGTGACTACGGCACCCGCTACCAGTCGAAGCTGTGGAACCCCGCCTTCCTGCGCGAGAAGGGGCTGCCGGTGCCAGAGTGGCTCGACCGCCCAGCGCAGGACATGCCGTCCGTTTTCGAGTAGCGCGTGATGCTGGCCATCCTGCGCCTGTGTCTTTTGGCCCTCTCGCTGGCTTTGGCCGTTGGGGTGCCATCTGTTGCCATGGCGCAGGCCGTCGCGGGACCGGACGGCGCGCCGGATTACGCGGCGTGGGAAAGCAACGCGACACGCGCCAATGACGTGCTCATCACCGACCGCGCGTCGACCGAAACGCTTGAGCGGCTGCGCGGGCAACTGGTGTCGTGGCGCGAGATGTTCCTGCGCCGCCAAGGGGCCAATGGCGACCAGATCGCCACCGTGCGCAGCCAGATCGACGCGCTTGGACCTGTGCCCGCAGAGGGTGAGAGCGAAGCAGAAGACATCGCCGAACGCCGCGCCGCGCTGAACGAAGAACTTGACCAGCTGACCGCTCCGGTGCGCCGGGCCGAAGAGGCCTATGCGCGCGCCGACGGGCTGATCGCGCGGCTCGACGCCACGGTGCGTGACCGCCAGACAAACCAGATACTGGAGCTGAACCCGACGCCGCTCAATCCCGCACTTTGGCCGGAAGCGGCGTTCTCGGTGGCCGATCTGGGCGGTCGGCTGACCTCTGAGCTGTCGTCCAATTATGCCTCGCCGGTGAAGGCAGAGACGCTAAAGGGCAAAGCGCCGCTCTTGATCATCATGGTGGTCGTGGGCCTGACGCTCGTGCTGCGCGGCGCGGCCTGGGTCGAGCGGGCCATGGCGCATTTCCGGGGCGATACGGAAAGCTCCGGTCCGCGCCTGCGTGTGGGCGTGTTCATCGTCTCGCTGGCAACGCTGATCCTGCCGATCGCGGGGATGCTTCTGGTGATCGAGGCCGCCGATCAAAGCCAGCTTCTGGGGCAGGTGGGCACCACGCTGTTGGAGATCCTGACCGGGGTCGTCCTGGTCGTCTACGCTGCGCGCTGGCTTGGCCGTCAGCTGGCCCCGCCCAGCTTTCCGCCCCAGGCGGTGCTGACCCTGTCGGATGGCCAGAACCTGCAATTCCGCTTGCTCACCAACCTTGGCGGTTTCCTGTTCTCGGCCAATCTGGCGGTCAGCGCGCTGCTCGATCAGCGCCTGATCAGTGAGACTGCCGCCTCCGTTCTGGGCTTGCCGCTGATCGTTCTGGCTGGTTTGTTCCTATTCCGCATCGCGCAGCTCATGGTCAGCAGCGCCAAGGCCGCCGCTGCCGAAGCGAACGCCGCCAAGGAGGCAAATGGCGACACGACGCCTGACGGCCCCTCTGGCCTCGTCATGCGGTATCTGGGCCGTGGTGCGCGGCTGGTGGCAATCGCGGGTCCGCTTTTGGCGGCCATCGGCTACACGTTTGCGGGCAATGCGCTGGTCTTCTCGACCTACATGACGCTGGCGCTTCTGGCGGTCGTCGCGATCCTGCAGCGTTTCGTGCGCGATCTCTATGCAAGCTTCCGCGGCGAGGCGGCGGGCTCCGAAGGGTTGATCCCGGTGCTCTTGGGCTTCGCCATCGCGCTGCTGGCCCTGCCGGTGCTCGCGCTGATCTGGGGCGCGCGCGTCACCGATCTGAGCGAGGTCTGGTCCCTGATCGCCGCGGGTGTGCCTATCGGCGAAAGCCGCATCTCGCCCGTGGATTTCCTGAAATTCGCTCTGGTTTTCGCGGGCCTTTACGCGCTGACCCGCCTGTTCCAGGGCACGCTGAAGGCACAAGTGCTGCCGCGCACGAACCTTGATACCGGAGGGCGTAATGCCATCGTGGCGGGCACGGGCTATGTCGGCATCTTTCTGGCCGCGCTCATCGCGATCACCAGCGCGGGCATCGACCTGTCCTCGCTCGCCATCGTCGCAGGCGCGCTGTCGGTGGGCATCGGCTTTGGTCTGCAGACCATCGTGTCGAACTTCGTCTCGGGCATCATCTTGCTGATCGAGCGCCCGATTTCCGAGGGCGACTGGATCGAGGTCAGCGGCACCATGGGTGTGGTCAAGAAGATCTCCGTGCGCGCCACGCAGGTCGAGACGTTCGATCGCCGCGACGTGATCGTGCCCAACGCGGATCTGATCTCGACCTCCGTGACCAACTGGACCAAGGGCAATCTGACGGGGCGGATCATCGTACCGGTCGGCGTGGCTTACGGCACCGACACCCGCAAGGTGGAGGCGATCCTCAAAGAGATCGTCGAGGCGGAGCCGCTGGTGATCCTGAACCCGCCGCCCTCGGTGCTGTTCATGGGGTTTGGGGCGGATTCGCTCGACTTCGAGATCCGCGCGGTGCTGCGGGACGTGAACTACGTCATGGCCGTCCCGTCCGAGATGCGCCACACCATCGCCAAGCGCTTCAAAGAGGAAGGCATCGAGATCCCGTTCGCACAGCGCGATGTCTGGCTGCGCAACCCGGAGACGCTGCGCGCGGTGCAAGATGACGACCCACCGCCCGAGCCCCAGGGGCCCGCGCCAGAGGAGCCCCAGACCACATGACCAAGCTATTGTTTCGTGAGGATGCGTATCTGAAAGAGGCGCCCGGCGTCGTTGTCTCCCGTACCGATCTGGGCGTCGTTCTGGATGCGAGCGTGTTTTATCCCACCGGCGGCGGCCAGCCCGGCGATGCGGGCCGTCTGAGCTGGGACGGCGGGATGTGTCAGATCGTCGACACCCGCAAGGGGGAAGGTGATGCGGTGGTGCTGATCCTCGCCGAGGGCGCAACTTGGCCCGAGGTTGGCACGCAGGTCACCCAAACCCTCGACTGGGACCGCCGCTTTGGCCACATGCGCGTGCACACGGCGCTGCATCTGCTGTCCGTCGTGATCCCCATTGGGGTCACCGGCGGGCAGATCGGGACGGAGAAGGGACGGCTGGATTTCGACATGCCGGAACCGCCGGCGGACAAGGTCGCGCTGGAGGAGACGCTGAACGCGTTGATCGCCCGCAATCTGGAGGTCTCCGAAAGCTGGATCACCGATGCGGAGCTGGAGGCGAACCCCGGCCTTGTCAAAACCCTGTCCGTGCAGCCGCCCAAGGGGGCAGGCCGCGTCCGGCTGGTGCGCATCGGCACGGATGACGAGCAGGTGGACCTGCAACCTTGCGGTGGTACCCATGTGGCGCGCACGGGCGAGATCGGGCGCGTGCGGATCGGCAAGATCGAGAATAAAGGCCGTGGCAACCGCCGCGTGAACCTGCATCTGGACGGCTGATCGGGGCGTCGGGATTTCGAATGCTTTTGCCGAGATGAAGCCGGGGAGACACGTGCACGGCTTCGCGTGAAAAAAGCGCCGTGGACCCCTTGCAAATGTCACCGCCTATTGGCTAAACCCTGCGCTACGGACAGGTGGCCGAGTGGTCGAAGGCGCACGCCTGGAAAGTGTGTAGGCGGGAGACCGTCTCCAGGGTTCGAATCCCTGTCTGTCCGCCATATCCCCCTTCATTGCCGCTGGATGATCGCGTTTTCCCATTCCGTGAGAAACGTGCGTCGCTTGAGCGTGTCCAGATAGGTCATCAGCGCAGGCGCCAGCGTGATCGTGGATTGGCCCAGCTCCCCCGTCAGGGCGGGCAGCGGGGCTGCACGGATGCCCGGGCCGAGCAGGTGGCGCAGAAAGGCCTCGGCCCGCGCGGGCTGCGGCGCATCGCGGGAGATCAGCGCGCTGCGCATCATCGTTGTAGGGAAATCCTGCGGCAGGATGATCTCGAGCCCCGGCGTCTCGGCCTGGCGCGCCTGCGCGTAGCTGCCCAGCACATTGTAGGCCACGGCGAGACGCCCATCGGCCAGCTCGTCGATCATCTCGCCGGAGCAGCAGTAAAGCTTTGCGTCGAGCGCGCCCATGACCTCCATCAGCCGCCAGTAGGTCTCCGATGCGCGGGCATCCTGCGTCGCAAACAAGTAGCCCAGCCCCGATTGCCGCACGTCATAGGTGCCCACGCGCCCGCGAAACACCTCTGGTCGGGCGCGCAGGGACTGGATCAGCTCTTGCCGGGTCTGCGGGATATCGTGGCCGGTGAAGGCCGCGCGGTTGATGACGATTGCTGCGGGCTCCGACGTGAAGGCGAAAAGCGTCTGGCGCCATTCGGCCCAATCAGGATGGTCCAGCTCTTCGATGCGCGCGCCGAAGCCGTCATTGGCGAGCTTCAACTGCAGATCCATCGCGCTGGAAATCACCAGATCGAAGGCGGCCGGGTCCGCGCGAAACCGGGTGTTCAGATCGGCGGTGCCGGTCACCAGATACTCCACGGCCGTGCCGGGGTTGGCGGTGAGATAGCCCTCGATGATCGGGGCAAAGAAAGACGTATCGGTGCTGGACAGAACCCTGAGCGGGGCGGGCGCGTCGCCGAAGACCTGTCGGTCCTCCCACTCCTGTGCGCCCGCGAGCGCGGGCAGGAGCCACAGGATCAAAGCGATAAGGTAACGCATGCGCCGCCCTCCGGTCGGTTCTCGAGCTTCAGCGCGCCGCCATGGGCCACCGCCACGTCCTGGGCGATGGTCAGGCCAAGGCCAGAGCCGATCGTGCCTTTCGCGTTGCCGCCGCGCTGGAACCGCGTGGCGAGCGTGTCGATTTCGTCGGGCGGAAAGCCGGGGCCTTCGTCACAGATGATGACCTGCGGTGAGGCGGTGAGCGTGATCTCCACGACGCTTTCGGCGGGCGAGTATTTCAAGGCGTTGTCGATCACATTGCGCACCGCGTTTTGCAGCAGGATCGGGTCGCCCGTGCAGGTGACAGGGCCATCCTGGTGGATGCGCAAGAACAGGTCTTTCATGTCGGCAATCGGGGTCAGGCCGCGCACCAGCTCGGCCACCAGCTCGCCCAGATCAAGCTGCTGGCGTTCCAGATGATCGGCGCGGAATGTGATCATCGCATGATCCAACAGCTGGCCCGCCGCCCGTGAGCTTTCGTCAATCGCGCGCACCATGGATCGCAGCGCCTGGCGGTTCTCTTCCCGGTCGACGCGCTGCAACGTGGCTTCCGCATAGGAGCGCACGGTGGCCAGCGGCGTGCGCACCCGGTGGGCGGCCTCGGCGATGAAATCCTCCGAGCGGTTGAGCGACTGGTCGAGCCGGCCCATCAGCGAGTTCAGCGCGCCCACCAGCGGCTGCATTTCGGACGGCACGGGTTTGGAGAAGGGCGTCAGGTCCTGCGGGCCGCGCCGTGCCACCGATTGGCCAAGCGCGCGCAGGGGGCGGATCGTGGTCGAGCTGGCCCAGAGCGCCAGCAGCGTTGCCAGCACGAAGAACCCACCACCAAACAGCGCGGCATTGCGAGAGATATCCGCCAAAGTGCCCGCCATGGCGTCCTGTGTCTGAGCGACCGAGACGGTGATCAGCGTTCGGTTGTCCTCGGCAATCAGCCAGCGCCTGTTGGTGACCCGGCGTACCTGTGAGCCTTGAAATTGCAGCGTCTGGATGTCTTGCAGCTTCATTCGCGGAAAGGGCGGCGACAGCCCTTCATAGCCTGAAAGATGCGTGTCATCTTGTTGAATTTCGTAGAAAATTCGGTCGTCCTGCTGCGTCGTCAGCATCGAAAAGGCGGCATAGGGAATGTCGAGTTCCAGCGCGCCGTCGCGGATCAGCGCGGCGTCGAGGATCGACGTGACGGAGGCCCCAAGGATCGCGTCCTGGCTTTGCTGCGCAACCGCCGTGGCGTAGCCGCGCAGCAGCAGGAAGACCAGCACGGCCAGCACCGCCGCCCCGCCGATCAGCGTCACCATCAGGCGGCGTCGCAAAGAACCGGAGCTGCGTAAAACCTCAGTCATGGTCCAGCCGATAGCCGAGGCCGCGCAGGGTGGTGATCCTCAGGTTTGAGCGCTCAAGATGCTTGCGCAACCGGCCGATATAGACCTCCACCGCGTTCTCGGAGACGTCCTCGTCGTAGGAAAACAGCCGATCCACCAGCTTTTGCTTTGAGAAAATCTGCCCCGGCGCGCCGATCAGAAGCTCCAGCAGGCGCAGCTCCCGGTTGCGCAGGTCCACTTGTGTCTCACCAACTTTCAGGTGGCCGGCCACTGGATCAAACGTGACATCACCCAGCACTTGCACCGTCTGCGCCTTGCCCGCTTGGCGGCGCAACACGGCGCGGCAGCGGGCCTGCAGCTCTGCATGGTCAAAGGGCTTGGTGACGTAGTCATCGGCGCCCAGATCAAGGATGCTGATTCTGTCGGACACCTGGCTGCGGGCGGTCAGAACGATCACCGGCGTGTCCTTCTGGCCCGCGCGATGGCGTTTGAGGAAGCTGCGCCCATCGCCATCGGGCAACATGATATCGAGCAGGATCAGGTCGTATTCCCCGGTCTCGGAGAAGGCGATTGCATCTTCCAAATTGCCCGCATGATCAACGACATGCCCGTCGAGGCTCATCCGGCTCGAGACCGCGTGCGCCAGCTCTTGGTTGTCCTCGACAAGCAGGAATTTCATTCGATGCGCCGCCCAAGTGATGCGTGACAGGTCTGTGTCAGGTTTGCATGATTGCCTGCATGCAACTGAGCCGCGACGCGGACAGTTGTCAAATGGGAGGACAATCTATGACGACATTGAAACTGGGCCGCAGGGCCCTGATGGCGGCTGCTGTGGCGGCCCTGAGCTTTGGCACCAGCGCACATGCGGACGGCCATCAGGTTGTGGACAGCATCCACTTCCTGATCCCCGGCGGCGCTGGCGGCGGCTGGGACGGTACCGCTCGCGGCACCGGCGAAGCGCTGACGAATGCGGGCCTTGTCGGCTCCGCATCTTACGAGAACATGTCGGGCGGCGGCGGCGGCAAGGCCATCGGCTACCTGATCGAGAACGCCGAAAGCAACCACGGCACGCTGATGGTCAACTCGACCCCCATCGTGATCCGCTCGCTGACGGGCGTGTTCCCGCAGAGCTTCCGCGACCTGACCCTCGTGGCTGGCACCATCGGTGACTACGCGGCCATCGTGGTGGGCAAGGACAGCCCGATCAACAACATGGACGACCTGCTGGCCGCCTATGACGCCGACCCGTCCGGCACCGCAATCGGCGGCGGCTCGGTTCCGGGCGGCATGGACCACCTTGTGGCGGCCATGGCGATGGAAGCGGCGGGCAAAGATGCGCTCAACGTGAAATACATCCCTTACGACGCTGGCGGCAAAGCCATGGCAGCGCTGCTGTCGGGCGAGATCGCGGCCTTGTCGACCGGCTTCTCCGAGGCGGTTGATCTGGCGAACGCGGGCGAAGTGAAAATCATCGGCGTGACCTCGGACGAGCGGGTGCCCGCGGCCCCCGACGCCATGACCCTGAAAGAGCAGGGCATCGACACGACCTTCGTCAACTGGCGTGGCTTCTTTGGCGCCCCGGGCCTGCCTGCGGACAAGACCGCCGCTTATCAGGACGCCATCGCCAAGATGTATGACACGCCCGAGTGGGAAGAAGTGCGCGCACGCAACGGGTGGGTGAACATCCACAACCCCGGCGACGACTTCAAAGCCTTCCTCGAGGACCAGGAAAAGGTCATCGGCGATCTGATGAAGAAGCTCGGCTTCCTCTAAACCACTTTGGCAGAGCGGCCCCGCGCTGCTCTGCCTTTTTCTCATTCCGGGGGAGGGGATGTGATGGCGCTCGATCGCTGGATTGCACTGATATTGTTAGGCATTTGTCTGACCTACGGCTACACGGCCTGGTTCACGATGGATGCCTCGCTCGCGCCCTTCATGAAGCGTAACCCGATCTGGCCCTCGACTTTCCCAAAAGTGCTGTCGGTGCTGGCGACGCTCGCCTGCCTGTCGATCCTGCTGGGCCTCGAGAAATCCGAGGCGAAAGAGCCGGAAATCGACTACCGCCGCCTGCATGAATACAAGCTCGGCCAAGCGGTGATGTTGCTGGCGCTGATGGCCGCTTACGCGCTGTGCCTGCGCCCGCTGGGATTTCTGATCTCCACCACTGCCTTTCTCGTTCTCGGCTCGTTCATCCTGGGCGAGCGCAAATGGCTGGTGATGATCCCTATCGCGCTGACCGCGACCGGGGTGGTCTGGTATCTGGTCCAAGAGGTTCTTGGCATCTACATGCGCCCGCTGCCGGGCTTTCTGGGAGGCTGATCCATGCTCGAAGGACTTCTGATCGGCCTGCAAACGGCCATGTCATTCCAGAACCTCGCGATGGTGATCGCGGGCTGCCTGATCGGCACGTTCATCGGCATGTTGCCGGGGCTGGGGCCGATGTCGATTATCGCGATCATGATCCCGGTGGCGATCTCCATGGGCGATCCGTCTGCCGCGCTGATCCTGCTGGCGGGGGTCTATTACGGCGCGATTTTCGGCGGCTCCACCTCGTCGATCCTGCTGAATGCGCCGGGTGTTGCGGGCACCGTGGCGTCGAGCTTCGACGGCTATCCGATGGCCCGCCAAGGCAAGGCAGGCAAGGCGCTGACCATTGCCGCAATCGCGAGCTTCGCGGGCGGCACGATCGGCGCGATCTTGTTGATGGTCTTCGCGCCGATGCTGTCCTCGGTCGCATTGCTGTTCCACTCGGCGGAGTATTTCGCGCTGATGGTCGTGGGCCTGTCGGCCATCGCGGCCTTCGCGGGCACGGGGCAGGTGGGCAAGGCGCTGCTGATGACCGTGCTGGGCCTGATCATGGCCACCGTGGGCGAGGGGGCGCTGTTCAACCTGCCGCGCTTCACTGGCGGGATCATGGACCTGCAATCGGGCTTTGGCTTCATCACGCTGGCCATGGCGATGTTCGCCCTGCCAGAGGCGCTGTTTCTGGTCCTGAAGCCCAAGGACGCCGGCAGCGCCGATGGCGAGATCAAGGATCTGCGCATCACCGGGGCGGAGGCGCGCTCCATCGCGCCGGTCATCGGTCGGCAATCCATTCAGGGCTTCTTCATCGGCGTGCTGCCCGGCGCGGGGGCGACAATTGCCAGCTTCCTTGGCTACGCGGTCGAGCGCAACATTGCACCGAAGCACGAGCAGGACGAGTTCGGCAAAGGCTCGATCAAAGGGCTTGCCGCGCCTGAGACGGCGAACAACGCCGCCTGCACCGGCTCCTTCGTGCCGCTGCTGACGCTGGGCATCCCCGGCTCCGGCACCACTGCGATCCTGCTCGGCGCGTTGATCGCGCTGAACGTCTCGCCCGGTCCTCGCCTGATGATCGACGAGCCGCAGATTTTCTGGGCGGTCATCATGTCGATGTTCATCGGCAACCTGGTGCTGCTGATCCTGAACCTGCCGCTGATCCCCTATATCGCCAAGGTGCTGGCGATCCCGCGCAACTACCTGATCCCGTTCATTTTGTTCTTCACCCTGATGGGGGCCTATATCGGGCAGAACAACGCGACCGAGCTCTTGATCCTAGTGGCTTTCGGCATCTGCGCGACGGCGCTGAAATTCGCGGACTATCCGCTCGCGCCGCTGCTCATCGGCTTCATCCTGGGCGGCATGCTTGAGAACAACTTTGCCCGCTCGATGCAGCTTTACGACGGCGTGTCCTTCATCTGGGAACGCCCCATGACGCTTGGCCTGCTGGTGATCGCCGCGATCCTGATCCTGCTGCCCAGCTACCGCGCCCGCCGCGCGCGGCTGCGCGCGCAGGGCGTGGCGGACGGCGACTAGGTCTCGTCGCTCACGACCTTCAGGGGCTGGGTCTTGCCGTCCTTGCTTTCGCCAAAGAAGATCGTCTGGTGCGGGAAGGGGATCTCGATCCCTGCCGCGTCGAACTGGCGCTTGAGGATCTCGTTATAGGCGCGGCCCACGCCCCATTGCTTGCCCGGCAGTGTCTTGATCCGGCAGCGCAGCACCACGGCGCTGTCGCCGAAGGACTGCACGCCGAACCATTCCAGATCGCCAAGGATGAAGCCGCCCTGATCGGGATGCTCGCGCAGCTCGTCGAAACAGGCATGCATGACCTCGCGCACCTCGTCGACATTCTCGCGGTAGGCCACGCCCATGTCGCAGACCGCAAAGGAGAAATCGCGCGAGAAGTTGGACACCATGTCGACGCTGGAGAACGGAATGATGTGGAAGACGCCATGCACATCGCGCAAGGAGACCGAGCGCACGGACAGCTTCTCCACCCCGCCGGTGGTGCCGCCCACAGTGATGACATCGCCCACGTTGATCGCGTTCTCGAACTGGATGAACACGCCGGTGATGATGTCCTGCACCATCTTCTGTGCGCCAAAGCCGATGGCAAGGCCCAACACGCCGGCAGAGGCCAGCAGCGGGCCGATATCCAGCCCGATCTCCGACAGGCAGAACATAAGCGTAAGCACTACCAGCACGATCGTCAGCGCATTGCGCAACAGCGATAGCAGCGTGGTCTCGCGCGCCGTTGGCACCGCGCCGTATTCCGGGTTCAGCCGGAAATCGACCCAGGAGGTCATGGCCAGCCACAGCGCGAAGGCCACGACAAGGATCAAGCCCAAGGTGACCAGCGTCCCGGCCAGCTCCTGGCCGAACTGAGTGCCGAGCCAGCCGCGCACATCCAGCACGCTGATGATGTCGAGGATGAAGAACACCGCAATCGCCATGATCACCAGCCGCACCGCGCCGAGCGCGCGGGTCATGAAGCCGTTGAGCCGCGGCTCGAGCAGCGGCAGCTTCATCGTGACGTCCTCGGGCAGGGAAATGCCCGTGGCGATTGAGCGCGCCAGCATACCAGAGACCAGCGATGCCGCCACGAGGGTCGCCAGCACCTTGCCCGACGCGATGAGCACCGCGAAGGTGGTCTCTGCGGGTTGGGTCATGACCACGATGAAGATCGCCGTCAGGTAGACCAGCGCAAACCAGTGCCAGATCAGCGCGAGCGACATCAGCATGCCGCGCAGGCCGCCGGGGCGGGCAGGGGCCTCTATCTCGGCTGCGGCCTCTGCGGTCGCTTGCTCTGCGGGACCGGGCTGGTCGGTTTGCACGGGCGCGTGCGGGTCGAACATCGCCACGATCCACGCCGCTACGGGCTTGCGGCGGGCCCAGACCACGGTCATCAGGTAGATCAGTACACCGACCGCCAACAGCGCGGTGATGCCGCTGCCCGCGGCGAAAGACGCGCTTTGATTGACGATTGGCACAACCAGCAACTGGCCGTAGCCCAGAACGCTGACCACGATCTTGGCCGTGCGGTAGAGCGACTGCGCCGCGCTGTCGCTCAGCGGCACAATGCGCAGCCCGCTGGCACTGGGCGACAGCACCACCCGGATCGCGACCTTGACCATTTCGACGATCAGGAAGGCGTTGAGATACATGGTCTGGCGGATGCCGATATTGCCGAACTCGCCCAAGGCCAGAACCGTAATCGCGTAGCCCGCGGCCCACGCGAGGACCACGATCACCGCGTCCACCAAGTTGGTCCCGACGAATAACAGCGCGGTGGAGAAACTGTTTGCCTCATGCGCCCTGTTGCCCATGCGGCGATAGAAGGGACGCGCCAGCAGGCGCAGCCCGATGTAAATCCCCACGGTGATCACGATAACCAATAGCAGGCTGGGCAGGGCCGACAGGACGATGCCGAACTCGTCGCCACGCAGGCCCGACAGCGCGTTCTCGCCACTGGTCAGCCCGGACCAAAGGGCTGTCGCACGCTCGACCGTGCCTTCCACCGCCTCTTGCGTGAATACGGCGATGCGGCGTCCAAGCGACACCTGCTCTTGGGCCGTGGCTGTGGCAGTCTCCGCGACCGCTTCGGCGGCTGGCGCGACGCTGGCTTCCAGCTCCGCGATCAGTTTTTCGCGGGCGGCGTCGTCCTTGAGCACGTCAAGCAGAGTCGAAAGTGCGCCATCCGCGCCCTCGGCCGCCTGATCCTGCGCGGCGGAGGGGGCCCCGGTCAGGGCGACGAAAAATGCGAGAAGGCAGGCGAGCAAGCGGGTCTTGAAACTATACGACGACATCGGGTCCTTACTTGTATCTTCTTGGGCACGCCGATTGACGACATCAAAGGGAGTAACGCGCGAAGCCCCGGAACTTGTTCCGTACAGATGCTAATATTTTGTGATTGTCTATGCGGGCGCTGCGGCGCGGGCGTTCGTGTTGAGGAAATACTGCGCAAAGATCGGCCCGCTGGCCGCCCCGATGCCGCGCGCCTCACGCCCGATGGAGCCTTCTTCGATCTCCGGCAGGATCAGACCGCGGCTGTCTTCGTGCGGCAGCTTCTCGCGCACGGCGGCGACGAGCCGGGTTCGGATTTCCTCCGGAAAGGCGCCGTCGATGATGACGGCTTCAAAGTCGATGACCGACGCCACGGACACGCAAGCCTGCGCGATGGCGGCGCCGGTTTCGTCCAGCCAGGGCGCGACCTCGGCCTCGAAGGACTGCCAGTCCTGCGGCTCCGCCCACAACGCGCGCGGGTCGTGGCCTGCGGCGCTGAGCCGGTCCTCCAGCACATGCACCGACGCCACATCCAGCAATTGCCGCGTGCGCCCGGCGCGGTCCCCCACACGCAAGGGGCCAAAGGCACCTGCATTGCCACTGGGGCCCTCATAGACCGCCTGGTTCAGCACGATACCCCCGCCGATGAAGGTCGACACGAACATGTAGGCGTAGTCGCTATATTCACGGCCCCGCCCGTAGACATGTTCCGCCCAGCAGGCGCTGGTCGCGTCGTTGAGCATGAAGACGGGCAGGTCGGTGATCTCGGTGAGCCGCTCGCGGAACGAGACATCCTTCCACGACAGAAATTCCTCGGGCGTGTTGCGGTCGGTCGCCCCCCATTTCCAGATCTCAAACGGGGCCGCGACGCCGATGCCACAGACCCGCGCGGCCAGCGTCGCGCCGACACTGTCGAGCGCATCCCGGTAGGCCGCCTCGATAAACGCGAATACGGTGCGGGGCAGGGCGATTGCGTAGCCGAGCTGGCGCTGGAACAACACCCGGCCCAGAAGATCGGTCAGCACGACCTCGCTGGAGCGCCGCCCGACCTTGACCCCAAGCCCAAGCGCGCCTTCGGGGTTCAGGGCCATCGGGATCGACGGCTTGCCGACCTTGCCCTTGACCGGCGCGCCCTTGATCAGCAGGCCGTCGGCCTCGAGTTTGCGCAAGATGACGGACACGGTCTGCGCCGACAGATGCGTCTCGCGCGCGATTTCGCTGCCCGGCAGCTCGCCATGGCGCTGCAGCACGGACAGGATCAGCCGCTCGTTGTGATTGCGCACCCCGCGTTGGTTGAAGCCTTCGCTCAACGATCTGATTTTGGCGGATTGCTCCATGGCGCTCTCTTTTGGATAGACCGCAGAATGGTCAAGCGCGATTATTAAATCAAGTTTATTTATTAATTGACTTCGCCCGGGAATCGCTCAATTTTGGCGATATTCCGCCTCACCCGGTAGGCGGCTTTCGAATTCCGTGGGAGGAACTAATGAAGAAATTTATCGCTGGAACCGCAATGGCTCTGATCGCATCTGCGGGGGCGGCTGCGGCGGATGGCCATGCTGTCTCTGCCTGCCTGATCACCAAGACCGACACCAACCCGTTCTTCGTGAAGATGCGCGAAGGCGCGACCGCGAAGGCCGAAGAGCTGGGCATCTCGCTCAGCAGCTACGCGGGCAAGGTCGATGGCGACCACGAGACCCAGGTGCAGGCCATCGAGACCTGCATCGCCAACGGCGCCAAGGGCATCCTGCTGACCGCGTCGGATACTTCATCCATCTCGCCGGTCGTGCAGCAAGCGCGCGATGCGGGGCTTCTGGTCATCGCGCTCGACACGCCGCTGGAGCCGATTGACGCCGCCGACATGACCTTTGCCACCGACAACTTCCTGGCCGGTGAGCTGATCGGCAAATGGGCCGCCGCGACGCTGGGGGATGCTGCAGCTGACGCCAAGATCGGCATGCTTGATCTGGCCATCAGCCAGCCCACCGTGGGCGTGCTGCGCGATCAGGGCTTCCTGACGGGCTTCGGCATCGATGTGAAGGACCCCAACAAGTGGGGCGACGAGGATGATCCGCGCATCGTCGGCAATGACGTGACCTCCGGCAACGAGGAAGGCGGCCGCCGCGCCATGGAGAACCTGCTGGCCAAGGATCCCGGCATCAACGTTGTGTACACGATCAACGAGCCGGCCGCCGCGGGCGCCTATGAGGCGCTCAAGGCCATCGGCCGCGAGAATGACGTGCTGATCGTCTCCGTCGATGGCGGCTGCCCCGGTGTGCAGAACGTGGCTGACGGCGTGATCGGGGCGACCTCGCAGCAGTATCCGCTGCTGATGGCGTCCCTCGGGATCGAGGCGATTGCCGCCTGGGCCAAGGACGGCACCAAGCCGGAAGCCACCGAAGGCAAGGCGTTCTTTGACACCGGCGTCTCGCTGGTGACGGACAAGCCCGCCGACGGGGTCGAGAGCATCTCGGTCGCCGAAGGCAAAGATCGCTGCTGGGGCTAAGCCCCGGGTGGACTGCAACCACCTGATCTAAATCACAAACCCGTGGGCAGGCTTCGCGCCTGCCCTCGGGCGCACCCGCCCTTTGAAATAGGCCGTCCCCATGTCCAGCTCTGACAATTACGAGTCCGCCGCCACGACCGCCAACGCGCAGGTCGCCCAGTTCGAGGACAACCGCAAAGGCCTCGTGGGCCAGATTCAGAACCGGCTGCATCAGACCCCGTCCCTGGTGCCGCTGATCGTGTTGGTCTTCTCCATCGCGCTTTTTGGCCTCCTGCTGGGCTCGCGCTTTTTCTCGCCCTTTGCGCTGACGCTGATCTTGCAGCAGGTGCAGATCGTGGGCGTGCTGGCCGCGGCGCAGACCCTGATCATTCTGACCGCGGGCATTGACCTCAGCGTCGGGGCCATCGCGGTGCTGTGTACGGTCGTCATGGGCAAGGCCACCTTCAGCTACGGCATCCCGCCCGCCATCTCCGTGGCCATCGGTCTGGCGGTTGGCACCACCATCGGCGCGATCAGCGGCTGGCTCGTCAGCCGCATGAAGCTGCCGCCCTTCATCGTCACGCTCGGCATGTGGCAAATCGTGCTGGCCGCGAATTACCTCTATTCCGCCAACGAGACGATCCGCAGCCAAGATATCGAGGCGGAGGCCGCCTTCCTGCAATTCCTAGGCTACAAGCTGCAATTCGGCGGCGCGACCTTCACGCTGGGCGTGGTCTTGATGATCGTGCTCTTCATCGTGCTGGCCTACGCGTTGCGCTCCACCGCATGGGGGCGGCATGTCTATGCGGTGGGCGACGACCCCGAAGCGGCGGAGCTGTCGGGCGTCAATGTGCACAAGACCTACATGTCCGTCTATATGGTCACCGGCTTCATCTGCGGCCTCGCGGCCTGGGTGATGATCGGGCGGTTCGGCTCAATCTCGCCGTCCGCCACAACCGGGGTCATCGGGAACATTCAGGCCATCACTGCCGTCGTGATCGGGGGCATTTCGCTCTTTGGCGGGCGCGGCTCGATTGCGGGCGCCTTGTTCGGCGCGCTGATCGTTGGTGTATTCGAGCTTGGCCTGCGGATGGCGGGCGCCGACCCGCAATGGACCTTCATGCTAATCGGCTGGCTGATCATCGCAGCCGTCGCAGTGGATCAGTGGATCCGGAAAGTGAGCGCATAATGGAGCCGATTCTGAAAGCACGCGGGCTGGTCAAGCGCTACGGTAAAGTCACGGCGCTGGACCATGCCGATTTCGATCTGATGCCGGGCGAGATCCTCGCCGTCATCGGCGACAACGGCGCCGGGAAATCGTCGATGATCAAGGCGGTCTCCGGCGCGGTTGTGCCGGACGAGGGTCAGGTCTGGCTGGAGGGGCGCGAGGTCAAGTTCCGCTCCCCCATCGACGCCCGCGCCGAGGGGATCGAGACGGTCTACCAGCAGCTCGCCATGTCGCCCGCTTTGTCGATCGCCGATAACATGTTCATGGGGCGCGAGCTGCGCAAACCCGGGGTTCTGGGTAAGGTCTTCCGCCGTCTCGACAAATCCGCGATGGAGAAATTCGCCCGCGACAAGCTCAACGAGCTGGGGCTGGCCACGATCCAGAACATCAACCAAGCGGTCGAGTCGCTCTCGGGCGGGCAGCGCCAGGGCGTCGCCGTGGCCCGCGCGGCGGCCTTTGGGTCCAAGGTTGTGATCCTCGACGAGCCCACCGCGGCGCTTGGCGTCAAGGAAAGCCGCAAGGTACTGGAGCTGATCCTTGATGTGCGCTCGCGCGGCATCCCGATCATCCTGATCAGCCACAACATGCCCCATGTGTTCGAGGTGGCCGACCGCATCCATGTGCACCGTCTGGGGCGGCGGCTGTGTGTCATTGACCCCAAGGAACATTCCATGTCCGACGCGGTGGCCTACATGACCGGCGCCAAGGAGCCCGAACCGAAGGCCGCCTGATGGACCTGGCGTCCGTCACGGCCCGGATTGCCGCCGCGCCCTTCAAGGCGCGCAGGCGACTGGTCGCTTTGGTTGGCCCGCCCGCCAGCGGCAAATCCACCCTGTCCGAGCAATTGCCGCAGGTGGTGCCCGCCTCGCAGGTCGTACCGATGGACGGCTTTCACCTCGACAACAGCCTGCTGGCCGAGCGGGGTCTGAGCACGCGCAAGGGCGCGCCCGAGACGTTCGATATCGCGGGGCTCACCCATCTGGTGCGGCGATTGGCCGACGAGGAAGAAGTCATCTTCCCGCTCTTCGATCGCGCCCGCGACGCGGCCATCGCCGGGGCGGGGATCGTCGGGCCAGAGGTGGACACGGTGATCGTCGAAGGCAATTACCTTCTGCTTGACCGCCCGGGCTGGCGCAAATTGGCGGCGATGTGGGATATCTCGATCCTGCTTACCGCGCCCGAGGACGTCCTGCGCGACCGGCTTTTGCAGCGTTGGCGCGATTTTGGCTATGCCGAGGGCGACGCGGTGACGAAGACGGAAACCAACGATTTGCCCAACGCCCGGACCGTACTGCGCGAAAGCCTGCCCGCCGACATCACGATCAGCTCAGAGCGCTAGGTCCGCGATCAGATTATCGCGGGCATAGCCGTCCTTCTCAGTCGCCCGCTTGATCCGCCCGCCTTCCATCAGCACGAAGCGATCCGCGATGCCATAGGCGAAATCTGCGTTCTGTTCGACCAGCAGGATCGCCATCTCGCCCTGGCCGCGCAGCAGCTTCAGCGCCTCGCCGATCTGCTGGATGACATTGGGTTGAATGCCCTCCGTCGGCTCGTCCAGAAGCAGCACCTTGGGTCGCGTAATTAGTGCACGGGCAATCGCCAACTGCTGTTGCTGCCCGCCCGACAAGTCACCGCCGCGGCGCGATTTCATGTCCAGTAGCACCGGGAACAGGTCGAAGATGTAATCCGGGATCGTGTGGGCGTCCTTCGGCAGGCAGGCGAAGCCAGTCTCGAGGTTCTCCATTACGCTCATCATCGGGAAGACTTCGCGGCCTTGGGGCACATAGGCCACGCCCGCCCGCGCGGCGTTGAACGCGTTCGAGAACCGGGCAGGGGCGCCGTCCACCGAGACGTCCCCGCCGGATGCCGGATGCCGCCCGGCAACCGCCTTCAAAAGCGATGTCTTGCCGACACCATTATTGCCCATCAACGCGGTGATCTTGCCCAAAGGCGCGTCCAGCGACACGTCCCACAGAATCTGGCTCTGCCCGTAATGCAGGTTCAGGTTTTGCACATCAAGCATGGCCGCGCCCCAGATAGACGTCGATCACCGTCTGGTCGCTGGTCACATGGTCCAGACTGCCCTCGGCCAGCACCGATCCTTCGTGCAGAACGGTCACTTTGCACTCGAGCCTGCGCACGAAAGCCATGTCATGCTCGACAACCACGACCGCGCGCGTCTCGGCGGCGCGGCGCAGGATGTCGGTGGTCTTCTCGCGCTCTTCCACGGTCATGCCCGCGGCGGGCTCGTCGACCAGCAGCAGACGCGGGTCCTGCGCCAGCAGCATCCCGATCTCGAGCCATTGCTTTTGCCCATGAGACAGCTCCCCCGCGCGCCGCATCAGCTGATCGAGCAGTCCGATCTCGTCGGCAATCGCCTCGATCCGGGCGGCATTGGTCGCGGTTTTCTTGTGCATCAGCACCGCAAACGGACCGCGCGGGGTCTTAAGCGCCATCGCCAGATTTTGCCGCACCGTCTGATCCTCGAACACGGTGGGTTTCTGGAACTTGCGCCCGATGCCCTCCATCGCGATCTGGCTTTCCGACATACCCAGCAGCGAGATGTTCTTCTCGCCCCAGATCACGCGGCCCTCGTCGGGCTTGGTCTTGCCCGTCACGATGTCCATGAAGGTCGTCTTGCCTGCGCCATTGGGCCCGATGATCGCGCGCAGCTCGGCCTCGGCGAAGTTGATCGACAGGTTGTTGATCGCCTTGAAGCCGTCGAACGAAACCGACACGCCAGATACTTCCAGCAGCATGCTCATGACGGCTTCCTCACCAGATAGTCAAACAGCCCGCCAATGCCTTTGGGGAAGAACAGGGTGACGGCCACGAAGGAGAAGCCCAGCAGTACCAGCCACCAGTCGGTCCATTGGATCGTGTAGAAACCGAGCGGGATATCGGGCGCGCCGCCGCCGGTGAACCAGCTCGACAGAAGCGACACGAATGCCGCACCGATCACCGCGCCATAGAGCCTGCCGCGCCCGCCAATGGCGACCCAGACGGCCAGATAGATCGACGCAATCGGCGCGATCTCGCCCGGGTTGATGATGCCCGCCTGCGGGTAATAAAGCGCGCCTGCGATGCCGGATACGACGGCGGTGATCGTGAAGATGAAGAGCTTATAACTTTCAACGTGATAGCCAAGGAACCTCACGCGCGCCTCGTTGTCGCGGATGCCTTTCACGACGCTGCCCATCTTGCCGGAAATCACCCATGCGAAGAAGAGATAGCCCATCGCCAGCGCCAAGGCCGAGGCGTAGAAGAACACGATCGAGATCACCGCCTGTGACGTGTCCTCGAACCCCGGGATGTTCTGCAGGCCCGACAGGCCGTTATTGCCGCGCAACCCGCTGTCGTTCTGGAACAGGTAGAGCGACAGGGCCAGCGTCATAGCTTGCGTCAGGATCGACAGGTACACCCCCGTCACCCGCGACCGGAAGGCCAGCCACCCAAAGACCAGCGCCAGCAAGCCTGGCACCAGCACGACCATTGCCAATTGCAAAAACAGGCTGTCCGCGAAAGCCCAGATCAGCGGGAATTCCGATGATCCGACCACGCCGAAGATCTGGTTGCCGATCGCGTCGCTGATCTCGTCGGGCGTCGGCGGGATCGCGCGCTCCATCAGGGACGGCACCACGATGGCTTGTGTCCGCGCATACATCAGCCACATGCCGATGGCGTAGCCGCCGATGCCGAAGAAGGCGAAATGCCCAAGGCTCAGGATGCCGCAATAGCCCCAGACCACGTCCATCGCGATGGCGATCAGGCACAGGCACAGGGTCTTGCCCAGCGTCTTGACGAAGGAGGTCGAGATCACGCCAACCCCGGTCGCCTCGGACAACAAAGTGACACCAAGAGTGAACAGGCCGAGCGCTGCGAGGAAATACAGCACGGATGGGTTTTGTGCGATAAAGCTTTGTCGGGGTGGTGTGCTCATGGGATCAATCCGCCGCCGCGCGGCCTTTGGGGGCGACGATGCCCTTGGGCCGGAATTGGATGAAGAGGATGATGAACAGGATCATGTAGGTCTGCGCGGCTAGCGTGTTGGACGGGTTCAGCCACTCAATGCCCTTTTGCAGGAAGCCGATCATCGACGCGCCCGCCAGCGTGCCCCAGACATTGCCGACGCCGCCCACGACCACGGTCATGAAGCTTTGCACGATGTAGTCCGCGCCCATCTCGGACGTCACCTTGGCGTAGAGCCCGATGGCCACGCCCGCGATCCCCGCGATGCCGGAGCCAAGCCCGAAGGTCAGCATATTGATGCGGTCCGGGTTGATGCCCATGCTCGCCGCCATGCCGGGGTTCTGGGTCACGGCGCGCACTTCCAGCCCCAGCCGGGTGCGCTTGAGCACGAACAGGATCAGCGCGAGGAACATCAGCGCCAGCACGAAGATCGCGATACGGATGTAGCTGATCGCGATCACGTCCGAGATCACCCAAGCCCCGTCCAGCCACGCGGGCGAGGTCAGGGGGCGCGCCTGCGTGCCGAAGATGTTCTTGGCCAACTGCTGCAACGCAATCGAGATCCCGAAGGTCGCCAGCAAGGTCTCCAGCGGGCGGTGGTAGAGATGCCGGATCACCAGCCGCTCCATCGTGACGCCGGCCGCAAACGTGATGGCGAAGGCCACGGGCAGGGCGACCAGGATCGACACGGTGTAGTCGGGGATGAACAGCTGGATGACGTAGCCGGTGTAGGCGCCCATCATGATGAACTCGCCATGGGCCATGTTGATGACCCCCATCACGCCAAAAGTGATCGCCAGCCCGATGGCCGCAAGGAAGTAGATCGAGGCGAGCGAGAGACCGTCGAGCGCCAAATCCGCCGTCTGCGCCAGTGCGACGCGGCTCTCGACCGAAGCCAAAGCGGCCTCTGCGGCGGCGGTGATGTCGGCGTTCGGCTCGTCGTAGATCTCGTAGAACACATGCTCATCGAGCGCGGCATCACGGTAGACCTGCGTGACCAGTTGCGGCACCAGATCGTCCGCGGCCAGCCGCGCATAGGCGCGCTCGCGGGCCGCGTTGGTGTTCATCTGCGCCACGGGCAAGCCAGCGACCATGCCGCCCTCTAGGTTTGCTTCCAACGCCGCACGGATCGCGTCAGGCGTGGTGCGGGGCGGGGCAAGCTCTGCCGAGACAAGCTGGGCGTAGAACGCATCGGGTGCGGTGGTCGGGTCAAGGATGCGGGCGATATTGCCCTCAGGCGCCTCTTTGGCGACGCCTGCCTCGACTTCGAGGATTTGGTTCAGCACCGACCGCGCCTCGACCGATGTGTCTTGGGCGAGGCTCTCAATCGCCGCGATCCGGTCCTCTGGCGCGTCTGCGAAACGCGCGGACATGAAATTGGCAAGCTGGGTCTTGCGGGCCTTCAGCCCGGCATCGGTTTCACCGTCGATGGAGGCGAGCAGGGGGGCGAGCTGCGCGGCTTCCGGCCTGCGCGCAATCGAGGCCACTGCGCTTTCGCGCCGGGACAGGTCAGGGTCAGACAGTTGGAACTGCACCAGCGCCGTGCCAATCACCCGGCGCACGCCGCCATTGGGCTTCAGCTGGGTAAATTCGTCCTTGGCCCCGGTGGTCTCGGCACCGCTGTCAATGTCGCGCAAAGCAAGCGTTTCACCATCGGCTTCGGCGATGAAAAACAGGCCATCCGCGTCGCGCTGCCAGACATTCTTGTCGGACCATTCCTCCAGAAAAACCAGAACCTGCGGTAGGCCGGACGCCACCAGATCATCCAGCACAACACCGACCGACGCGCGCTTCGGCTTGGCGATTTGATCGGCATGGGTTTGCAAAAGTGTCTGTAATTGCTGGGCGTTTGCGGGAATTGCAAGGCCGAGGCACACAGCCAGAACGGAGAGGATCAGGCGCATGGGGACGGGGACCGCTCTGTCTTGAGGTCGATACTTGGAAAGGCGAGGGGCTGCGGGGCCGACAGGGAGGTTCGGCCCCGCAACAGGTGCGTTCAGCTTAGTAGTTGGAGGTCAGCTGCACGCAGGATTTGGTCTCGGTGTTGTACATCCCGCAACCGAGGTCTTTCCAATCGGACACCAGTTTGGCGCTTTCCGGCAGGAAGTCGGTCCAGGCGTCGCCCGGCACTTCGGAGGTCTTAGAGATGATGTCGAACTGACCCTCGGCGGTGATCTCGCCGATCAGAACCGGCTTGGCCAGGTGGTGGTTCGGCAGCATCACGGCGGTGCCGCCGGTCAGGTTCGGGAATTCCTGCCCATACATCGCGGTGCGCACGGCGTCGACGTCGGTGGACCCGGCGGCTTCAGCCGCGTTCACCCACATGTTGAAGCCGATATAGTGGGCTTCCATCGGGTCGTTGGTCACACGATCTTCACCGGCGAAGGCCTTCCACGCCTTGATGAATTCGGCGTTGGCGGGTGTCTCGGCGGACTGGAAGTAGTTCCATGCGGCCAAGTGGCCAACAAGGTTCGAGGTGTCGAGACCCGACAGCTCTTCCTCACCCACGGAGAAGGCCACGACGGGGATGTCGTCGGCAGAGATGTCGGCTGCGGCCAGCTCTTTGTAGAAGCCGATATTCGCGTCGCCGTTGATGGTGGAGATCACACCGACCTGCTTGCCGTCCTCGCCCAGGGCGACGACGTCGCCGACGATGGTCGCCCAGTCAGAATGGCCGAAGGGCGTGTAGTTGACGAAGATGTCTTCCTTCGCGATGCCTTTGTCCTGCAGATACTGCTCGAGGATGTTGTTCGTGGTGCGCGGGTAGACATAGTCGGTGCCCAGCAGCGCGAATTTCTCGACGCCCAGCTCTTCCAGGAAGTAGTCCACTGCAGGGATGGCCTGCTGGTTCGGCGCGGCGCCGGTGTAGAACACGTTCTTGGAGCTTTCCTCGCCCTCATACTGCACCGGGTAGAACAGCAGGCCGTTGAGCTCTTCGATCACCGGCAGCACAGATTTGCGCGACACGGAGGTCCAGTTGCCGAAGATCACGTCCACTTTGTGCACGGTCAGCAGCTCGCGCGCTTTCTCGGCAAAGAGCGGCCAGTCGGAGGCGGGGTCGACTACCACGGCTTCCAGCTCGCAGCCCAAAACGCCACCTTTGGCGTTTTGCTGCTCGATGAGCATCAGCATGGTGTCTTTCAATGTTGTCTCGGAGATCGCCATGGTGCCCGACAGCGAGTGCAGCACACCAACTTTGATCGGGGCGTCGCAGGCGAGCGCAAGAGAGGTCGTGCCCAGCAGCGCGGCGCAGGCGAGGGTGGGTAGTTTAGCGAAGTTGGCCATAGTCTAGCGTCCCTATTGTCGCTGCGGGCGGTCGAGACGGCGCGAAAGGGGCTGTCCCTGCCGATCCAAACCGATAGGCAGGACCCGCAACAGTGATGTTGTAGTCGCGTGGGGGGAGATATCTGCCAGGATGGCCCTCCACGCGGCGTTCATGCCCCCCAGGCGGGGACAGCGGCAGATGGCGACAATCCGATGGGCCAAGCCAGCTTTCGGGCGGTTGCGGGAGCCGGGAGACCCGGTTTTGTGTAATTTTGCACACAAAAACTGTGCAGGTGCTCAATTCTTAGACTCTTTACGCGCGGTAAATTCCGGGTGCCGATGCTCAACTTGGCAGCGCCCCGGGGAGAGTCGCGGCATTTCTGTGCATCGGCGAAATTTCGGCCTTTCCGGTTCTGCGGCGCAGCAAGGAATTGTGATAACCCATTGTTTAATAATAGTTTAAATCTACTAATAATTTAGTTTGACAGATTTGTGCAAGTGCATCTACCGTTACGGCGTGGGCAGAAACCTGCCTGCAGAAATAAACATAGGGAGGAGACAGGATGCGCAAGTATCTGCTCTCCGCGACAGCGGCCGTGGCCGTCATCGCGGGATCTGGGACTGCTTTTGCGGACGCCGCCGCAGCTCAGAAATGGATTGACTCAGAATTCCAGCCATCGACGCTCAGCAAAGACGAGCAAATGGCCGAGATGGAATGGTTCATTCAGGCCGCCGAGCCATATTCCGGCATGGAAATCAACGTGCTGTCGGAGGGTATTCCGACCCACGGCTACGAGAGCGAAGTGCTTACCAAGGCGTTTGAGGAAATCACCGGCATCAAGGTGAACCACCAGATCCTGGGCGAGGGCGAGGTCGTGCAGGCGGTGCAGACCCAGATGCAGACCAACCGCAACCTCTACGACGGCTACGTCAATGACAGTGACCTGATCGGCACGCACTCGCGTCTGCAGCAGGCCTATAACCTGACAGACATGATGGCGGGCGACTGGGCGGCGACGACCTCGCCGACGCTGGATCTGGCCGACTTCATGGGCACCCAGTTCACCACCGGCCCCGATGGCGACCTGTACCAGCTGCCCGACCAGCAATTCGCGAACCTCTACTGGTTCCGCAAGGACTGGTTCGACCGCGAGGACCTGCAAGCGGCCTTCAAGGAAAAGTACGGCTATGATCTGGGCGTCCCGGTCAACTGGTCGGCCTACGAGGACATCGCCGAGTTTTTCTCCAACGACGTCAAGAATATCGACGGTGTCGATATCTACGGCCACATGGATTACGGCAAGCGCGCGCCCGATCTGGGCTGGCGCATGACCGATGCGTGGCTGTCGATGGCCGGCGCAGGCTCAAAGGGTGAGCCGAACGGCGTGCCGATCGACGAGTGGGGCATCCGTATGGAAGAGGGCTCGTGCAACCCGGCTGGCGCATCCGTGTCCCGCGGTGGTGCGGCCAACGGTCCTGCGGCGGTCTACGCGATCCGCAAGTGGGACGAATGGCTGCGCAACTACGCGCCTCCCGGTGCGGCTAGCTACGACTTCTACCAGTCGCTGCCTGCTCTGGCCCAGGGCAACGTGGCCCAGCAGATCTTCTGGTACACGGCATTCACCGCCGACATGGTGAAGCCGCAATCCGAAGGCAACAACACGGTGGATGCAGATGGCAACCCGCTGTGGCGCATGGCCCCGTCGCCCCACGGCCCGTACTGGGAAGAAGGCCAGAAGGTCGGCTATCAGGACGTGGGCTCCTGGACTTTCCTGACCTCCACGCCCTCTGACCGGGCGCAGGCGGCATGGCTTTACGCGCAGTTCGTGACCTCCAAGACCGTCGATGTGAAGAAGTCCCATGTGGGTCTGACTTTCATTCGCGACAGCTCGGTGAACCACGAAAGCTTCACGGAACGTGCCCCCAAGCTGGGCGGACTGGTCGAGTTCTACCGCTCGCCCGACCGCGTGGCCTGGAGCCCGACCGGCATCAACGTGCCGGACTATCCGAAGCTGGCCCAGATCTGGTGGCAGCAGATCGGTGACGTGAACTCCGGTGCCTTCACCCCGCAGGAAGCCATGGACCGTCTGGCCGAGGAGATGGACATCACCATGTCCCGGATGCAGCGCGCCGACGAGGCACAGAACGTCTACGGTGGCTGCGGCCCGCGCCTGAACGAAGAGCGTGACGCCGAGTATTGGTTCGCCAATGGCGGCGCCAAGCCCAAGCTCGACAACGAGAAGCCGCAAGGCGAGACCGTGAACTACGACGAGCTGGTCGCCCGCTGGAACCAGTAAGCACCTTTCCGGTCCCCGGTTGAAACCGGGGGCCGGTCTTTCGGGGGCTCCCGCCTTGGTATGTATGTCCGGGCGGGGGCCTTCCTGCCGCGCCTTCAAACACAAAGACCAAACTCATGACACTTGAGCTCAAACAGGCCACCAAGGTGACCCGCGGGATCACCCATATCAAGCCGACCTCGCTGGTGCTGGAGACCGGGCATTTCAACGTCCTGCTGGGCCAGACCGGTGCGGGCAAGACATCCCTGATCAAGCTGATGGCGGGTCTCGACCCGCTGGCTTCTGGGCAGATTTTCTTCGACGGGCAGGACGTCTCCAAACTGTCGACGCAGAAACGCAACATCTCGCTGGTGCACCAGTTCTTCGTGAACTACCCGCAGATGAGCGTCTACGACAACATCGCCTCCCCGTTGCGGGTCGCAGGCATGGCCAAGTCCGAGATCGACGACCGGGTGCAGGAAGCTGCCAAGCTGATGAAGCTGGAGCCGATGCTCAAGCGCCGCCCGCAGGAACTCTCCGGCGGCCAACAGCAACGCTGCGCGCTGGCGCGCGCGATTGCCAAGGAAAGCCGCGCGGTGTTCCTCGACGAGCCCTTGGCCAATCTCGACTACAAACTGCGCGAAGAGCTGCGCGAGCAGCTGCCGGAGCTGTTCGCCGGGCGCGGTGCCGTTGTGGTTTATGCAACGTCCGAGCCGGAAGAGGCGCTTCTTCTGGGCGGCCGCACCGCCTTGATGGAAGACGGGGTCGTCACCCAGTTCGGCCCCACGGCCGAGATCTACCGCAACCCCGCCAACCTGACCGCCGCGTCGGTCTTTTCCGACCCGCCGATCAACGTGCTCGACGTCACGTCCGAGAAGGGCGGCATCTGGGGCGGCGGCAACCTGACATGGAACGCCGATGACCGAAGCGCGTCCGAGGGCCAGTACCACTTCGCGATCCGCCCGCACCATGTCCGACCCACGCGCGGCAGCGACGCCGATGTCGAAGTCACGGGCCGCATTCAGGTGACCGAGTTGTCGGGCTCCGAGACCAGCGCGCATTTCGAAGTGCAGGGCCGGTCCTGGGTCAGCCTTGCCCACGGGGTGCACCCTTACCGCGTCGGCGAAGAGCACACCTTCTACATGGACCCGGCGGACGGTCTTTACTTTGCAAACGGGGCCGCGTGATGGCGAAAATTACCCTCTCCAAACTGCGACACTCCTACATGCCGAACCCGAAGGGCCCGGAGGATTACGCGCTGAAGGAAATCGACCTCGACTGGGAAGATGGCGGCGCCTACGCGCTGCTCGGCCCGTCGGGCTGCGGCAAGTCTACCTTGCTCAACATCATCTCGGGGCTGCTGGAGCCATCCGAGGGCGCGATCCTGTTCGACGACCGCGATGTCACAAGCCTGCCGCCCGACCAGCGCAACATCGCGCAGGTGTTCCAGTTTCCGGTGATCTACGACACAATGACCGTCTACGACAATCTGGCCTTCCCGCTGCGCAATCGCGGCTTTGCGGAGAAATTCGTCAACGAGCGCGTGACCGAGATCGCCGCGATGCTGGAGGTCGAAGAGATGCTGCGCACCCGCGCCGCGCATCTGTCACCTGACAACAAGCAGAAGATCTCCATGGGCCGCGGTTTGGTGCGCGACGACGTGAATGTCGTGATGTTCGACGAGCCGCTCACCGCGATCGACCCGCATCTGAAGTGGAAGCTGCGCTCGAAGCTGCGGGAGCTGCACCAGCGAGTGCGCGCCACGATGATCTACGTGACCCACGACCAGACCGAAGCGCTGACGTTTGCGGATCAGGTGGTCGTGATGCAGGAAGGCGAGGTCGTGCAGATCGGCACCCCCGTCGAGCTGTTCGAGCGGCCCCAACACACCTTCGTGGGCCACTTCATCGGATCGCCCGGCATGAACGTGCTCGCCGCTGACGAGCGCGATGGTGGTGTCAGCTTTGAAGGGCAAGCCGTTGCGTTGGAAGGGAAAGTGACCGGGCAGGGCGGTCTCGCCCAGATCGGCATCCGCCCCGAATTTGTGTCCCTGTCTGACACCGGTCTCTCTGCCCGGGTGCGCAAGGTCGCAGATGTCGGGCGCCATTCCGTGGTCGAGGCGATGGTCGGTGACACCCCCGTCAAAGCCATCGTCGAAGGCGATACCCCGGAACAGGGCGAAGAAGTCCATCTGGCCTTCCGTCCCGATCAGACCCGGCTTTACCGCGACGGCTGGCTCGCAACGGAGGCACGGACATGAAAACCGAAAACCAAAAGGCATGGTTCTTCGTGCTGCCGGTGCTGCTGCTGGTCGCCTTCAACGCGCTGATCCCGATCATGACCGTGGTCAACTACTCGGTGCAGGAAACCTTCGGGGACAACCTGTTCTTCTGGGAAGGGCTGACATGGTTCGAACAGATCCTGCGCTCGGAACGCTTCCACGCCGCCTTGGGTCGCCAGTTCCTGTTCACCTTCCTGATCCTGATCATCGAGGTACCGCTGGGCATCGCCATCGCGCTGGCCATGCCCAAGAAAGGCATCTGGGTGCCGGTCTGCCTCGTGACCATGGCGCTGCCGATGCTGATCCCGTGGAACGTGGTGGGGGCGATGTGGAACATCTTCACGCTGCCCGATATCGGCCTGCTGGGGTACTTCCTGAACAGTGTGCTGGGCATCGACTACAACATGACCCAAAGCCCGGTGGCCGCGTGGATCACCATCGTGACCATGGATGTGTGGCACTGGACGTCGCTGGTGGTGCTGCTTAGCTACGCGGGCCTCGTCTCGATCCCGGATGCCTACTATCAGGCGGCCAAGATCGACGGGGCGTCCCCGTGGAAAGTGTTTCGCTACATCCAGTTGCCCAAGATGAAGACCGTGCTGACCATCGCGATCCTTCTGCGCTTCATGGACAGCTTCAACATCTACACCGAGCCCTTCGTGCTGACGGGCGGCGGGCCGGGCAACTCCACCACGCTTCTGTCGATTGACCTCGTCAAAATCGCCCTCGGTCAGTTCGATCTTGGCCCGGCGGCGGCGATGAGCCTGATCTACTTCGCGATCACGTTGCTGGTCAGCTGGTTGTTCTACACTCTGATGACAAAGGATGATGCGAAATGAGGAAAAGGTCTCTTATTCCAATCCTCTATATCCTGTTCCTGATGCTGCCGATCTACTGGCTGGTGGCGATGAGCTTCAAGACCACCAACGAGATCCTGTCGGGCTTCTCGCTGTTCCCGCAGACCTTCACGCTGGAGAACTACCGGGTGATCTTCACCGACCCAAGCTGGTACTGGGGCTACATCAACTCGATCATCTATGTGTCGCTCAACACGGTAATCTCGATCACGGTGGCGCTGCCCGCGGCCTACGCGTTCTCGCGCTACAGCTTTCTGGGCGACAAGACGCTGTTCTTCTGGCTGCTGACCAACCGCATGGCCCCTGCGGCGGTCTTCGCGCTGCCGTTCTTCCAGCTCTATTCCTCGGTCGGGCTGTTCGACACGCATATCGCGGTGGCGTTGGCGCATTGCCTGTTCAACATCCCGCTGGCGGTGTGGATCCTCGAAGGCTTCATGGGGGGCGTGCCGAAAGAGCTGGATGAGACGGCCTATGTCGACGGCTACTCGTTCCCGCGTTTCTTCATCACGATCTTCCTGCCCACGATCAAGGCGGGCGTGGGCGTGGCAGCGTTCTTCTGCTTCATGTTCTCGTGGGTCGAGCTGCTGCTGGCCAAGACCCTGACTGCGGTCGAGGCCAAGCCGATTGCGGCCACCATGACCAAGACCGCCTCATCCGCGGGATACGAGCTGGGATTGCTGGCCGCCGCCGGGACCCTGACGATTATTCCGGGCGCGATCGTGATCTACTTCGTGCGCAACTACATCGCGAAGGGCTTCGCCCTTGGCCGAGTTTAGGGGGGAGAGTGTAAGATGCTGAGCTGGATGGCATGGACCTGGCCCACGGGGCTGTTCTTCATCGGGTTGTTCACCGCGATGGCGATCATCACGGTGATCGAGATCCGCAAACCCGGCACGTCCGAGCGCAAGGGCGCCTTGGGCCTGACCACGACGCGCGGGGACCGCTTGTTCCTGACGATGCTGGGCTCGGCCTACATTTTCCTTGCGTGGCTCGGGATCATGGGCGAGCCGCTTTGGGCCCCGCTGGGCCTGTCGCTGGCCTGGGGCGTGTTTTGCTTCTGGAAGGTCTGAGAAGAAAATGATTTGCGGCACCGGAAATCTGGGCTTTACTCGCTCCCTGTAACGAGTGAGCGGTGCCCGAAGGGCAGGACAGTGATGAAACAGAAAAAGAAAAACGATTTGCTGACGGAGGTGGAGCTGGAGTTCATGACCCAGCTCTGGGCCTTGGAAGAGGGGACAGTGCGCGATGTGCTGGACCAGCTGCCGGAAGGCCGCAACCTCGCCTATACGTCAGCCGCCACGATCCTGCGTATCCTCGAGCAAAAGGGGTTCGTGACCAGCCGGAAGGATGGCAAGCGCCATATCTTCACCCCCGCGCTGGCCAAGGACGCCTACCAGACCCGCTCACTCAAGCACCTCTCGGTCAAGCTTTTCGACGACGCGCCCGCGGCCCTTGTGGCCCGGCTTGTCGATGATGCGGAGCTGACCGACGAGGCTTTGGGGCAAATCCGGGCGCTTGTGGATCGGAGGTTGAAGAATGATACCGGGTGACGCTGTTCTCGACGCTTTTATCAATGCCAATATCCTGTTTGCCGTGGCCTACGGGCTGTGGTGGCTCGCACGCGGGCTTCTCGATGGCGCGGGGCTGCGCCACGCCTATGCGACGCAGCTGAGGCTGCTCAATACGGTCTTCGTGGCCATTGTGCTGTCGCCGTTCCTGATCCTTGGGCTGACGCAGCTGATGGCGGCGCTCGCGCCCGGGGTCAGCATGAACCTGTCCGACCGGGTCGTGGCGCTGTACCTCAATGGAGGCTTCGAGATGCGCGCGACCGAGTTCGAGCGCCTGATTTCGATGCGCGATACGATCACCGGCGACATCCTCGGCGCGCGGGGGCCCTTGGCGCAGGGTGTGATTGCCGCCTTCCTTGCGGGCTGCGCTCTGGGGCTCGCGCGGCTTGGCTACTCGATGCTGTGCCTGCGCAGGATCGTGGCGACCAGCTACGCCTGGCGCCGTTTCGGGCGCCTGCGCATCCACCTATCCGACCGGGTGCTGGTGCCGTTCTCGACGCGCGGGCTGTGGAATTACTACGTGGTGATCCCGTCCGGGATGCTTGCGAATGCCGATGAGCTGCGCGTCTCGCTCGCCCACGAGTTCCAGCATCTGCGCCAGGGCGATATCGAGTGGGAGATCCTGCTTGAAGCGCTCAAGCCCGCCTTCTTCCTCAACCCCGCCTATCACGCGTGGAAGCGCCGGGTGGAGGACCTGCGCGAGCTGGCCTGCGACAGCGAAGTCCTGGGCCGCGGCCGCATCGGCCCGCGCGCCTATTGCGAGACCTTGCTGAGCGTGTGCCAGCAGACCCTGCGCCGCGACCGGGCCTTTGTCATTGCCGTGCCCAAGGTTACGCTTGTGACCGCGGATCGCAGCGCGCTGCGCGACGGCAAGATGAGCTTTCTGGAGCAGCGCATCGTCACCCTTCTGGACGCGCGCCACCTGCGTCACCCGCGGCTGGTCTTCGCCGCGATGATCCTGCCGCTGCTGGCCGCCATTCTGGTCACCGCCATGGCGATCCAGCGGCCCGGGGACTGGAGCCAGGACCGGCTGATGTTATCCACCGTGGTCAATCTGGAGCGGCTCGACGAGATCAACCGCCTGTCCACCTTTGGGCGGATCCGGAACTAAGCCTCAAAGGTAACCCGTGGGTTACCTTTGGTTAAACGATTGAATCGCCCTGATTTCTCAGATCAGGGCGAGACCCATCGCCCCGCCCATCCGTCGCGCGCGACGAAGACGGCCCGTCTGTGGCGCTCCTGCAGCTCGACCAGATCGATATGCTCGAGATGGCAGATCAGCACCGCGAACCCGTCCCGCAGCCCGGGCTTTTCGTAGTCAAAGGGTCCGTCGATGGCGGTGCCGGGCGTAGGCTGCGTCCCGTAGGATTGCCGCGCGGGGTCGGGGACCTTCTGCCAGCGCGCATCGGCCTTCGGGCCGGTCACGATCTCGACCCGGGCGCGGGCGCGGATCTGCAGTCTGGGGGAGGGGTCCCAGACCTGCAGCTCCGCATAGGGCGTGGCCCGCAGCGCCGCGATCTTGGCCGTGTGCGGGTCGGTGTGGACCTCCAGCGTGGCGTCCTCCTGCGAGGCCGCGCGTAGCACCACCGTGCGGACCTCTGGCAGGCCCTCGGGCGAGACGGTGGCGAATGTAATGTTGCGCGCCGCCGCGCGCCGGTCCGCCACACCGCGCCCCAGGCGCTGCCAGGCGAGGCGCAGGAAGACCTGCAGGTCCGCGGGGTCACTCATAGCCGGTCATCTCCAGATAGCCGATCCCGTCATGGCTGCCGCGCACGGTGACGGGGCCTTCCCAATAGGAAATCGCAAGGCCCATCCAGGCCTGTTCATTGATCGCCGCGACCTCGACCTCGACATCGCGGGCGGGCACGCGCAGGCGCCAGCGGACGGGGACGTCACGGCCCTCGACCCGGGCGGTCTCCAGTGGCTCGGCCTCGATCTCGCCGTCGCCCATGGCCGTCGTCGTGCCATCGGCTGCGATCCACGTGCCGGAGGTGAAGAAACTGCCGTCGCGCTGGCGCAGGCGGAATCCCATCAGCTTGTCCCCGTCGTCGAAGCTGAGCGAGAACCAGTCCCAGCCGGTCTGATCCTCCGATAAAGGCTGCGAGGACCATTCCCGATCGAGCCACGCCTGACCCGTCACCGCGACGTCGCCCTCGGGCAGGGTGAGCGTGCCGTCGAGCGCGAAGAAGGGTTGCGAGTAGTAGTAGCTGGCCTGCCCCTGCGCCGACTTCACCGAGTAGCCGCGGTCGCCGTGGAAGACCAACGGGCCTTGCGCGTTGAGCGAGACGTCATAGGCGAAATCAGGCCCAGCGGCCCGCAGGCGCATCGTGTCGAAATCGGGCCCCGCCATCTCCCACTCGTCGATCCACGCGCGGAACGGCGCGGGCTCCACGCCTGCCTGTCCGATGCCGCCACGGGCGAAGCGTTCTGTGGCCAGATGAGTGTCGGGCGTGGTCACGGCGGCGTGGGCGAACCAGACTTGCGGCGATGACCAGCCGGGCGCCTCGCCCGGCGCAAGGGCGGAACGGAACAGCGTCCATTGCAGCCCGTAGGGCGTGCCGTCGGGGCCGATCATATTGGCCGTCACATACCACCACTCGATGCGAAAATCGGGATGCGCGCCGTGATCGGCGGGGAAGTCAAAGGCCGTGCCGCGCTCGGGGCGGGCGAAGCCATCGGCCTCGGTCCCGATGCCCGCGAAGCCTTGTGCGAAGGCCTGAAGGGGCAGGAGCAGGAGCAGGGCCAGCAGAAACGCTCTAACGCTCATTGGCAAACACCTTCAACAAGTCCGACGGCGGCGTGCGCGCCAGACGCCACGCGGGCCACAGCGCCGCCAGCGCCGCGGCGAGCAGCGCGAAGAGGCCAAGGCGCGCGTAGTCGAGCGGGAACAGGAACATCGGCAGCTTCCACCCGAAAGCCTGCACATTGACCACCGCCAGCAAAACCCAGGCCAGCGCAAGGCCCAGCGGCAAGGCCAAGAGCGCCGTCAGGCTGGCGAGGATCAGCGCGCGGATCAGCTCTAGCCGGCCCATTTCGCGCCGCGTCAGCCCAAGCGCCCATACGGGCGCGAGCTGCGGCACGCGCATGGCCGACAGGGTCAGCAGGCTCATCAGGATCGCGAAGCCCGCGACGCTCAGGGTCAGCACGTTGAGCGCGGCGGTCACGGTAAACGTTCGCTCGAACACGCCCAGCGAGAACGCCTTGATCCCGGCCTGATCGATGATGTTTTCGGCGGGCAGGCCGAACGTCTCAACCAATGCACGGCGCAGGGCGTCGGGGTCGTCGGTGCGCAGGCCGAAACGGGTCGGGCGCTCGCCCGGGTGGAGGGTCGCGAAGAGCGGCTCGGAGATGATGACCTGCCCGATGGGATTGCCGTAATCGCCGAACACGCCCGCGATGGGCAGGGTCAGATCGGCGCTCAGCGCCAGCGGGTCGCCCACCCAAAGCCCCGCGCGCCGTGCGAGCTGCTCGTTGATCAACAGCGCCTCACCCGCCGCGACGCGATCCCACGGGGCGGGGCTTGCATCCAGAAAGGTCCAGTTTTCGCGGTAAGTGTCGCCGATGCGTGCGCCGTAAAGTTCCGCGGGCAGGCCCGCCGCGGTGGTGTCGACCGACAGGATCGGCATGACCTCGCGCGCGCGCTCCAGCGCGAACGCCTCCAGCCGCGCGGCGTCGGTCGCGGCGGTCGAGACATAAAGCTCTGCCGCCAGGCGCTGGTCGAGAAAACCCACGAAGGTCGTCCGGAAGCTCGACACCATGGTCGAGACGCCGACATTGGCCGCCATGGCCAGCAGCAGCGCCATCAAGGCAAGGCTGAGGCCGCGCAGCTGCTGGCGCGTGTCGGCCCAGAACCATTGCCATTTCACCGCGCGGGTCGTTCGGGCGGCCAGCGTGAGCACCCGGTCCAGCACCATGGGCAGCGCTAGCGCCGCGCCGATCAGCAGGCAGCCGAGCAGCGCGAAGCCGGCGATCAGGCCTTCGCCAAACAGGGCAAGCAGCGCGGCCCCAGACAGTAACGCCACGGCTCCCACGATCTGCCAAGCCCGCGCCTTGCCGCTGGCCATCGCCCAGGCCCGCGCGCCGCCGCTGGCCAGCAGCGGCATTCGTGCGATCTGCCACAGCGCACCAGACGCGGCGAGCGCCGCACCGACGAGCGCGATGGCCAGACCCGAGAGCCACCATTCGGGGCGCAGTTGCAACTGGTTGCTGACCTCTGCGCCGTAGAGCCCGCGCAAGGTGGCGGCGACGTCGGGCAGCAGCGTCGCGGCGACGAGATAGCCCAGCACGACGCCAAGCGCGCCCGCAACAAGCGCGAGCGCGGTGATCTCGAGCGCGAGCAGAGCGATCAGGCGCGACAACGGCATGCCCACCGCGCGCAGGGTGCGGACCATGGCGCGGCGCTGCTCGAAGGCGAGACCGATCGCGCCATGCACGATGAAAATGCCGACGGCGAAGCTGAGCAGGCCGAAGGCGGTCAGGTTCAGATGGAAACTGTCGGTCAGCCGTCCGATATCGCTGCCGCCTTGCGCGGCGCGCAGGGTCAGATCTGGGGCGAGCGTGTCGAGCGGCGGTCGGCCCAGGGGCTGGATGGGGGCGATGATCAAGCGGCTGATCCCCGGCTGCCCCAGCAACTCCTGCGCGGTGGAGATGTCGGCGAGCGCGGTGCCCGGCGCGATATCGGGGTTCTCGGTGACCCGCAAACCCTCGCGGGCGATCCGGGACGCGGTCTGGGCGTCGGCGAAGACGGTCGCGCCGCCCAGCACATCGCCAAGCTCCTGCTCGGGCCCAAGGCTGACAGGTCCCATGCCGCCGGGGGAGGTCAGCGGGTCCAGACCGATGACGCGAATGCCGTCCAGCTCGCCCTCGACGACCGGGCTGACCTGCCAGCCCGCGCGGCGCAGGGCCACATAAGTCGCAAGGGGGATGGTGCTGCCCGCACGCGGCACAAGCTGGTCGTAGCGGCCCTCGTCCAAGGTCGCCGCCGCCGCGTCGTAGCTGGCGCGCGCCTCGACATTGACGGCCTGCACCCCTGTCCATAGCGCCGTGGCCAGCGCCAGCCCCGCGATCAGGGTAAACAGCTGCAACTTGTTGCGCAGCCAATGGGACCAGAGCGCCTGAAGTCCGGCGGCGGTCACGCGAGGCGGCCTTGCTTGAGATGCAGGCGTCGCGACATGCGCGCGGCGAGCGTGGGCGAGTGGGTGACCATCATCAGCGCCGCGCCGGTGTCCGTCACGAGGCGCAGCAATTGGTCGAGCACATCCGTGGCCGTGGCCTCGTCAAGGTTGCCCGTGGGCTCGTCGGCCAGCACCAGCTGGGGCCGGGCCGCGAGCGTGCGTGCGATGGCCACGCGCTGCTGCTGGCCGCCTGACAGCTGCTCTGGGTATTTGTCGAGCTGCGCGCCAAGGCCGAGCGCCTGCGCCAGCTGTGCGATATGCGCGTCATCGGCGCGACCTGCGAGGCGCGCCTGAAAGCTGATATTGGCCGAAACGGGCAGAGACGGGATCAGGTTGAACTGCTGGAAGATCACGCCGACGGTCTCGCGCCGCAGCGCCGCGCGGGCGGTGTCGCCCATCGCGGTGACGTCCCGGCCCGCAATTTCGATGCGCCCGCCATCGGCGACATCGAGCCCGCCGACCAGATGCAGCAGCGTGCTTTTGCCGGAGCCGGATTCGCCCGTCAGCGCCAGCGTCTCGCCTGCATCAAGCTGCAAGTCCACGCCGCGCAGCACCTCCACCGGGCCTTCGGCGCCGGGGTAGGATTTTGTCAGGTCTTCGACGCGCAGCAGCATGGGCTCTCCTTCGGCGCCAAGAGGTAACCCGTCTGACGCAAATGTCACGAGGGATCGGCCCGCGCCACGTTGCAGTCGCGCCGCGTGGGGCGTAGAGCATTAGGGAGCACCGCATGCGGGAACCGATCTCCCCGCCTTGGCGTTTTGCGACTGACGTGGGCCGGGCTGACCGGAGGAGCACTAGACCTGATGCGACTACCTTTCGGCCGCGCGGCCCTGCTTCTTTTGATGTCTGTCCTGCCCGTGGCCGCGCTCGATGTGCGCATCGCCACCGACCGCCCCGACAGTGATCTGGCCGAGGCCTTGCGCGCCACCTCCCTGTCTGCGGGCCTTTTGCAACGCGAAGAGCCCGCCACGCCCCAAGACGTATTGGCCGCCGCGCAAGCGGACTACGCGCGACTGGTCGGGCTGCTGTACGACCGGGGATATTTTGGCCCGGTGATCTCGATCAAGCTGGACGGGCGCGAGGTCGCGTCGATCCCCGCCGTGGCCCCGCCGCGTGCGGTCGGCACGGTGCAGATCACAGTGCGCGAAGGCCAGCAATTCCGCTTTGGCGATGTGCAGCTCACGCCGCTGGCCCCGGGCACGGAGTTGCCGGAAGACTTCGCCCGCGGCGCGCAGGCCTCGACCTCGACCTTGCGCGATGCCGCCGAGGCGGGCGTGACCGGGTGGCGGGACGTGGGCCATGCGAAGGCGGCGCTGTCGGGCCAGACGATCATCGCGCGCCACGATGCGGGCGCACTTGATGCGGACCTGCGGCTTGATCCCGGCCCGCGCCTGCGCTTTGGCGATCTGGTGATCCGCGGACCCGAGCGGATGCGCGAGGACCGCATCCGCGATATCGCGGGGCTGCCCACGGGGTCGGTGTTCGATCCTGAGGAGCTGGAGCTTGCCGCCACCCGCCTGCGCCGCACGGGCGTTTTCAGTGTCGTGGTGCTCAGCGAGGCGGAGCAGCCGCGCGGCGACGTGCTTGATATCAACACGCAGCTGACCGAGGCCAAGCCACGCCGCTTTGGCTTCGGCGCGGAGCTTTCGACGCAGCAGGGCCTCGGCCTGAGCGCCTTCTGGCTCCACCGCAATCTGTTCGGGGGCGCCGAGCGGCTGCGCATCGAGGGCGAGGTCGAGGGGATCGGCGGCGACAGCGGCGGCGAGGATTACAATGTGCAGCTGACCTTCGGCCGCCCCGCGACCTTCAACGAGGACACGGATTTCTACGCGGAGGCCGAGATTTCAAGCGAGGACGAGCCGAATTACAGCGCCGACCGCATCCGGCTGGAGGCGGGCATCCGGCGCTACGCCTCGCTGCAGCGTGAATACACGTTTGGTCTGGGGTTCGAGGCGGCCGATACGGTGGACGCCTTCGGAGAGCAATCCTACCGCATCCTGACCGCGCCGATGGGCGCCGAGTTCGACTACCGCAACAACGAGCTGAACGCGACGGACGGCTACTACGCGCGGGTCGCGCTGACGCCGTTTCTCAATATCTCAGGCACCGCCAGCGGGGTGCGGCTGTTTGCCGACGGACGGGTCTATCGCAGCTTCGGGGCCGAGGACCGATTCACCTTCGCGCTGCGGGGCCAGCTTGGCGCGGTGAGCGGGCCGAGCCTTCAGGACGCGCCCGTGGATTTCCTGTTCTACTCCGGCGGCGGTGGCACGGTGCGGGGGCAGGACTACCAGTCGCTCGGGGTCGAGCTGGCCTCGGGCGCGACGGTGGGCGGGCGGTCGTTCATCGGCCTGTCGGGCGAAATCCGGGCCAAGACCACGGACAACCTCAGCATCGTGGGCTTCTACGATTTGGGCTATGTCGGCTCGGAGGAGTTCCCCGATGGCAGCAGTGGCGAGTGGCACAGCGGCGCGGGGCTCGGCATCCGCTATGACACGGGGATCGGCCCGGTGCGGCTTGATGTCGGGCTGCCGATTTCAGGCCCCAGCGATCAGAGCGGCTTCGAGATCTACATCGGCATCGGGCAGGCCTTCTGATGCGCGTCTGGGGCCTTTTGCTGGCGGCGATGGTCGCCCTCTGGACGGGCTTTGTTGCGGCGCAACAGCTGGCCGAAGACCTGTCGGGTGAGAGCGACCGCGGGTTCGTGGCGGGGCTGCTTGAGGGCGCGCTTGGCGGCGAGGGCCGCACGGTGCGCGTTGAAGGCTTTGAAGGCGCGCTCAGCAGCACGGCCCAGATCGCGCGGATCACCATTGCCGACGATCAGGGCGTGTGGCTGGAGCTGCGCGAGATAGAGATGGTCTGGACCCGCTCGGCGCTGCTGCGGGGGCGCATCGAGATCGACGCGTTGACCGTGGCCGAAGCGATCCTATCCCGCCCGCCGCAAGCGCCGCCATCGGACATGCCAAGCCCTGAGGCGCAGGGGTTCAGCTTGCCGAACCTGCCGGTGTCGGTCGAGATCGAGCGGGTGGAGATCGGGCGCATCGCCCTGGGTGCGCCGATCCTTGGGGCAGAGGCGGAGATGACGCTGGCGGCTTCCGCGCGGCTGGCGGATGGCTCCGGCGCGGCGCAGATCGATGCGCGGCGCATCGACGGGCAGGCAGGCAACTTCGCGCTGAACGCGAGTTTTGACGCTGGCAGCGAGGCGGTCGTGATCGACCTGCAGCTTGACGAGGCCGCCGATGGGCTGGTGGCGCGCAGCCTGAACCTGCCGGGACGGCCCTCCGTGCGGTTGGCGGTGCAGGGCGAGGGGCCGCTGGACGATCTGCAAACCGAGATCGCACTGGACACGAATGATGAGCCCCGGCTGCGCGGCGCGGTGACCCTGACGGGCCGCGGCGATGGCGGGCGCAGTTTTGAGGCCGACCTCAGTGGCAATCTCGCGCCGCTCTTCCCGTCCGCCTACCAGCCGTTCTTTGGCGACACCGTCGCCCTGGCCGCGGAAGGCGCGCAGGATGGCGCGGGTGCGCTGACGCTCGACGCCCTGCGTTTCGAGACCGGCGCGACGGAGCTTGACGGCGCGCTGGCCCTGTCGCCGGACTACTGGCCAACGCGGTTTGATATGCAGGGCCGCATCGGTGCGCCCAATGGCGGGCCGCTGTTGCTACCCTTTGGTGAAAGCCCCATTCGCATTGAAGCCGCGCGGCTGAGCGTCGCCCATGACAATGCGCAGAGCGAGGCCTGGACGGCGGAAGTGACCGTCGATCAACTCGACACCGCCGCGGTTGTGGCGGGCGAGGTTCAGATCACGGCGGAAGGCACGCTCGACGACATAAGCGCGCCGCAATCGGGCGTCACCGGCGCGGTGCAACTCGCCGCGAGCGATGTGGCGTTCGAAGACGCGGCCGTGCAAAGTGCCGTGGGCGCGCAGGTGCAGGGCCGTTTTGACGTCGCCTACCGCGAGGGCGCGCCCGTGCAGATCACCGGTCTGGAGCTCAGCGGCGATCAATACGGTCTCACCGGCGAGGTGCTGGTTGCCGGGCTCGATGCGGAGTTCGAGACGCGGTTTGACACCACATTGCAGGCGCGCGATCTCGCTCGCTTCGCGCCCCTTGCCGGGGTCGATCTGCGCGGCGCGGCGGAGGCCCAGCTTGACGGCCGCGTGGACGCGGGCGGCGCGTTCGAGATTGCCGTCAAGGCGGCCACGCGGGAGCTTGGTGTGGGCATCGCGCAAGCGGATGCGGTGCTGGCGGGACAGACGACGCTGGTGATGGACGCTGTGCGCGACGCGGCCGGGACCCGCGTGCCCCGGCTTGATATCACCAATCGCCAATTGGCGCTGACGGCGACGGCGGACATCGTGACCGATGCGACAACGGCAGAATTCGATCTGCGCCTGCCCGATGCCAGCGTGATCGACCCACAGCTTGAGGGGACCGTGCGGCTTACCGGCGGCGCGTCGCAAGCCCCTGAAGGCTGGTCGATCCGCGCCGATGGCACAGGGCCTTTCGACGCGACCGTAGAGGTCGATGGCCGCGTCACCGGGGCCGAGCCTGCGGTGGATTTCTCGGCCCGGCTGCCGGATATCGCGCCGCTGGCCCCGGGCTATACCGGCGCGGCGTCGGTTTCGGGGCGGGCTACCCAGAACGACGCGGGCTGGTCCGTCGACACGCAGATCACCGGGCCGTACGGGCTGAACGGCGAGGTGGCAGGGCAGGTGACAGGGCTCAACACGCCCGACATCCGCTATGCGCTGCGCTTGCCGAATGTGCGCCCTCTGGTATCGAGCGTGAACGGCGCGGCGACGGTCGAGGGCACGGCGCAGGCGCAGGGCGAGGCTATTGTGGTGAATGCCAGCCTGTCGGGGCCTTACGGGTCCTCTGCCCGGGTCTCGGGTCCTGTGACCGGCCCCGCGCCGCAGGTGGAGTTCTCGGCCAGCGTTCCCGATGTCGGACCCTTTGGCGTACCGTTGCGCGGGGCGCTGGATGTCGACGGGCGTGCGGTCCAGCAGGGTGCCAGCTGGCGGATCGACACGCGCATGCGCGGTCTTGGCGGGACGGATGCCAGCGTGTCGGGCACGGTCGGCGGCGGGGCGATGGCGCTGTCGGCGAACGGGAGCGCGCCGCTGGCGCTGGCGGGGCCGTTTATTGCGCCGCGCAGCCTTGCCGGGCAGGCGCAGTTTGATCTGCGCCTTGATGGCGCGCCCGGTCTGCAAGGCCTGTCCGGCACGGTCACGACGCAAGGCGCGCGCCTGTCGGCCCCGACTTTCGCAGTCGCACTCGAAGGGATCGATGCACGGATCGGGTTGTCGGGCGGACAGGCGCAGCTTGATATCTCGGGTGCGGTGTCCACCGGTGGGCAGATCACCCTGCGCGGGCCGGTGGATTTGACCGGCGGCATGCGAGCCGCCCTGACCGCACGGCTCGAGGCGGTGCGGCTGGTTGATCCCACGCTCTATGAGACAGTGCTTCAGGGGCAGGTCCGCGTGGAAGGGCCGCTGAGCGGTGGGGCCCAGATCAGCGGGCAGATCGGCGTGGGCGAGACGAATATCGTGGTGCCGTCGGCCTCGACCAGCGGCTTTGCCATCGTGCCGGAAATTATCCACCAAGGCGCGCCCCCTGCGGTGCGCCAGACCATCGCGCGCGCCGGGTTGGACGGTAACGGAGAGGACGCGGGCGAGGGCGGTGCGGGCCCGGACTACGGGCTGAATATCGTGATCAACGCGCCGTCGCGCATCTTCGTGCGCGGGCGCGGGCTGGACGCAGAGATGGGCGGGCGGCTGACCTTGCGCGGCACCACGAACAACCTGATTTCAGCCGGGCGGTTCTCGCTGGTGCGCGGGCGGCTGGATGTGCTGGGCAAACGCTTCGTGCTGGACGAGGGCTCCGTCGATCTGCAGGGCCAGCTCGATCCGTTCCTGCGCTTTGCGGCCACAACGAACACCAGCGTCGGCACCGCCACGGTTCTGATCGAAGGCCCGGCATCGGAGCCGCGGGTGCGTTTCGTCTCCTCGCCGGAGGCGCCGCAGGACGAGGTTTTGGCACAGATCTTCTTTGGCCGCGAGGCCAGCCAGCTGTCGGCCTTTCAGGCGCTGCAACTGGCCAGCGCGGTGGCGACCCTTGCGGGCGAGGGCGGGGAGGGCGTGATTTCGAAGCTGCGGCGCGGCTTCAACCTGGACGATCTTGATGTCACCACCGATGCCGAAGGCAATACCGGGCTGCGTGTCGGCAAATACCTGTCGGATAATGTCTATTCACAGGTGACGGTCGGCGACACGAATACGGCGGGGGTGTCGTTGAATATCGATCTGGCACCGAACCTGACCGCGAGCGGGCGGGTGAAATCCGACGGAGACACGTCGATCGGGATCTACTTCGGGAAAGATTACTGAGGCCGCAAAAAAGCCCCGCTTGCGAATTCAAGCGGGGCTATTGATTTGGCTTAGCCGTCATTTGCTTCGATGGTGGGCGGGATCACCAGCGAGTCTTCTTCGGTCGAGGGGCCGAACAGCGTGAACCCTACGAAAAGCAACGCGGCAAAAGTCAGGACACCGGCAATGCCAAGCAGGGCCGGGCTGTGACGTTTGGCTTCTTTTTCAATGTTTGTGTCGTTTGCACTCATATTCTGTACTCCATCTCATTAGTTGAGCAACGCGGCGGGGGCCGGTTTGTTCCGTGCGCTACATCAGCGGGCGCTTTGGCATCGGCTCGCCATCATCTTTTGCCAGCTCTGCCAAGCTCTCCATGTCATTGATTTGCAACTGACCTTCCGACCAGGACACGATTTGACGCTCCCGCAGCCGTCCGAGCGTCTTGTTCGTGTGAACCAGCGACAGCCCAAGACAATCGGCCAGGTCTTGCTGCTTGTAGGGCATCGGCATGTGACCGTTTGTCACAAGACCTACCGCCTCGCCGCGCCTGTAGATGCGAAGAAGGGTCCAGGCGATTGCTTCAGACGCCGTGCGCTGGCCGATTGTAGCGAGGCTTTCGCCCAGAAGATGCTCTTCGACAGCGGCAAGCCACGTCATATCGAAGCCGCGTTCGGGGTTGTTGCGGAAGAAATTCCAGAACTCGCCGCGGTCGAAAACGCACAAGGTCATATGGGTCGTGGCCTCGACGGAATGCTTCATTTCTTTCATCACACCCGCCTGCAAGCCGATGAAATCCCCCGGGAAAACAAGGTTTATAACCTGTCTGCGTCCGTCCTGGAGTGTCTTGTAACGCAGCCCCATCCCGCGAAGTGCTGTGAACAATTGCGGGCTATTGGACCCCTCCATAAGCAGCGGTGTCCCGGGATCGATGCTGAGTTCACCGACCTTGAACCGCTGCATCTCTGCCAGCTGCTCGGGCTTGAGACTGACGAATAAGTCCTTGGTGTGGAGCGGGCAATTCTTACACTCTGTAGCCATGGTCTCTTTCTTCTTGTTCTATGTCCTAGTTTAATGCCGCACGTCCGAGAATGTTCCATAAGCATGCTTCCAAATGGAGGGCGATATGGTCTTCGTTCATGCAATAAGATTTCTCGTGTCAGAGACTGACGCCGTCGTCGCGCTTGATATCGCGGAGACGTTGGCGACAGAGTTTACCGATTGCGAGATTGAGCCGGTCAGTGACTTCAACGGCCTCAAGGTCCCCAACACGCGGCCCGCGCGCGTGACGATCGCCATCGTCTCGGCTGAGATCGTCAACCAGGAACTGTGCGATCGGTTCCTTGCCGCAGAGGCCGGGGTTGTCGTTTTGGGGGATAGCGCGGTTTCAGGGCGCAGCGTGGTCACGCTGCCAAAGCCGTTTACCGAAGAAATGCTTGTGGGCGCGATCGAGGACAGTCTGTCGCTCACATAGCGGGCCGCCGCTTGGGAGGGCGGCGGCCCAATTGATTTAGGCCCGCAGGGTCTCAGTAGACGAGAAGAACATCGCTTGACTGATCGCGGAGCGGACCTGGTCCTCGGTATAGGGTTTGGAAATCAGGAAGGCCGGCTCGTGCTTTTCGCCGGTGAGCAGGCGCTCAGGGTAGGCGGTGATGAAGACCACCGGGATCTCGCCCATATCCTTGATGATCTCGTTAACCGCCTCGATCCCCGACGAATTGTCGGCAAGATGAATGTCAGCGAGGATCAATTCCGGACGATCCTTGGCGGCCAGCTCGGTCGCCTGCGCGTGGGTGCGCGCGATGCCGGTGACTTCGTGGCCCATGCTGTTGGCGATGGCTTTCAAGTCGACGGAGATAAGCGCTTCGTCTTCGATGATCATCAGGCGGCCAGAGGCGGATTTGCTCATCTCGTTGCGGGCGATCTGAACCAGCTCGGCGGCTTCTTCTGCCGACACTTCCATGATCTGCGCCGATTCCTCGAAAGAGAACTCTTCTACAGTATGCAACAGAAGCGCCTCGCGGGTGTTGGTCGTCAACTTGGCGAGATGCTCTTGCGCCTTCGCCTCCAGATCGTTGGCGGAGTCTTCGATTGGGGCACCGCTGGAGCGCCAGATTTTGTTGAACGCGCGAAACAGGCCGATTTTCGGTGCGACATCGTCCAGCATGGAGCGGTCTTCCAAGATCGCCTCCAACGCAGCGGCGGCATATCGATCGCCGCTCGACTGGGCACCGGTCAACGCCCGCGCATAGCGGCGAAGGTAAGGCAGAGCCTTGCCAATTTCTGCCGTAACATCATGTTGAGAGGAGACTTCGCTCATGTGATCCGTCCTAATGTTTTTTTATTTGGAACCAAACGCCCCAATGCCGAGTTGCGTTCCCTAGAAAACGCATGTGGTAGCAGTTTTATACAGGAACGCCTTTAGATATGGCCCCAGCCGACAAAAATTCAAAGCGCGATGAAGAAATCGATGAGAATCTCAAGCGCGTTTTTCGGGAAAGTCTTGAAGAAGATGTGCCCGACCGCTTCAAGGATTTGCTTGCCCAGTTGAAGCAGCAGACCGAACAACAGGGATCGTCGAATGAAAAGTAACGATCCGCGGGACGAGCTTGCAGAGCACATCCCCGCAATGCGCGCTTTTGCGATGTCCCTGACACGCAACAGCGCCACGGCTGACGACATGGTCCAAGACACGCTGGTGAAGGCGTGGACGAATATCGAAAAGTTTCAGGTCGGCACGAATTTGCGTGCCTGGCTCTTTACCATATTGCGCAACACGTTCTATTCCAGCCGCCGCAAACTGAAGCGGGAGGTCGCCGACGTCGACGGCGTCTTCGCGGAAGGGTTAGCGGAAAAACCCGCCCATGATGGCGTTTTGCAGCTGACCGACTTCAAGCAGGCCTTCACGAAGCTGACCGACGAGCAGCGCGAGGCGTTGATCCTGGTCGGCGCACAGGGCTTTTCCTACGAAGAAGCCGCGGACATGTGTGGCGTGAAGGTCGGCACGATCAAAAGCCGGGTAAATCGCGGACGTTCTGCGTTGACCGAGATCATGGGGCTTAGCGACGAAGACGCGATGGAGATCACCGACGCGGCAACGATGGGGGTCGTAACAACGCAGGGGACGACTGCATTTTGAACGGAGAAGACCGGGCTTCGTGGCGCGAAAGCCTGATTGCGAAGGTGGTGTTGTACCTGTCATTGGCATTGTTGCCGATCGGGTTCATTGCGATTTTCCAGACCCGCGAGCTGACCCGCGAAAGCGACCTGCGCAGCGAGCTGGCCCTTCTTGCCCTCACAGAAAAAGCGACGTCCGCGGAACGGCAACTGGTCGACCGCGCGTTTGGTGCGGCGCAGATGCTGGCCGCGACGGCGGATGTGATTGCGTCCAATCCCAGCGTCTGCGCGCAATTCTTCGAGAACTTCCTTCAAGCCAATCCCACTTACAATTTCGTGGGGCTTCTCAGCGTCGATGGCAGGATGTCATGCACGTCGGACGGGCAGGCGTATGATCTGACCAACTCCTCCAATTTCCGGGCCTTGGTCGAAACCGGCGAAGCAAAGGTCGACACCAATCAGGTCGGGCGCGTCGGTGACCGCTCGGTCATCAGTGTCAATCAGCCGTATTTCCGCGACGAGATACTGGCGGGCTTCGTGACGATCGCGATCCCGCATGAGCAAATTGACCGGCTCGCCCATTCCGAAGAACGGGTGCGCGACGTGCGCTACATGACATTCAACGCGCAAGGCGAGGTTCTGACGAGCACCGAGAGCCTACTTTTGACCGCCCCTTCGCTGCCGTCAGAGACAGACCTGACCACCTTCATCGGCCAGGATGCACAGGTCTTTGCGACGGAAAGCCATGACGGGCAGGGGCGCAAATTCGCCATGGTGCCCATTGTGCCGGAACGCATGTACGCGTTGAGCTTCTGGAACCCGGAGTCCGAGCTTGTACCGTCGGATGGCACGTCGATCTCGGCCATCCTGTTTCCGTTTTTCATGTGGATCGCAAGCGTGTTCGTTGCCTCCTTCGCGCTGAACCGTTTGGTGGTCCAGCACGTGCAGAACCTGCGGGTCAAGATGCGCCGCTTCGCGCTGAACCGCCGCTTTACTGAAGACACGGACGAGGGGGCGATGCCGGTGGAATTCGCCGACATGCAATCTGACTTCGAGGCGATGGCCCGCTCGCTGATCCGCGACGAGGCCGAATTGCAGGACGCGCTGCACAACAACCAATCGCTGCTCAAGGAGAAGGACGTTCTGCTCAAAGAGGTACATCACCGGGTGAAAAACAACCTGCAGATGATCTCGTCGATCATGAACATGCAGATCCGTCAGACCGAAAACCAAGAGACCGAAAGCGCCCTGCGCCGCCTGCAAGAGCGGGTGATGACGCTCGCAACGATCCACCGCAACCTCTACCAGACCGAGAATTTCGACGCGGTGAACGCGGGACCGATCCTGCGCGAACTGATACGTCAGATGCTGGTCATGACCCGCTCCGGCCACGTCAACGCCCGCACGGAGATCGCCGATCTGGAGCTGTTCCCCGATCAGGCGATGTCGCTGTCCCTGCTTGTGTCAGAGGCGGTCAACGTCGCACTGAAATCCATGAAGGCCAATGAAGAGCAGGACGCGAGCCTCGATCTGTCGCTGGAGGTCGAGGATGGCCTGGTGCTACTTCGGATCGAGCATGAGGTGGGGGAGACGATGGCGCCCCACGAGCTTGCCTCGCAATTGATGGAAGCCTTCGCGTCGCAGCTTGAAGCCGATTTGCGTACGGAAACCGACGGCGCCCGTCACCGGCTGATCGCCACATTCAAGAAGTCAAACATCTCCCCACAATTAACAGATCATTAGCAGAACGGCGGATTTTGCCTGAAAATCGGCCAAAATCGCGACAAAACTGCCCATCTGCCCCTCGATCTGGAACCGACGCTCTGCCCGTCGTGTTCCCTGCCCACATGAAATTTATGTCACGGGAGAGACATCATGATTCACTGGGCGGCCATCTTTCTGGTCTTGGCCTTGCTCGCGGCCGTGTTTGCATTTGGCGGTATCGCCAAGTCGTCGGCGGGTGTGGCTACGGTTCTGTTTTTCGTATTTGTGGGCCTCTTCGTCCTATCGCTGGCCTTGCGTGCATGGCGGGGCAAATAACGAGGCGAAAAATCGACATGTCTTGGAACCGGTTTGTGACGTGCGACGTTTGTCACAGATTAATCGGAGACGTGTTTTGGAAAACCCACCCCCCAAGCTGAACCCCGCTGACGAACGTATGGTCGAAGAGAATGTCGGCCTGAATTCCAAGATGATCTTCGAGGTCATCCGACGCGAAGGCGAAGAAGAGCTGGAGCGGCCCAAGCGCTCGCTCATCTGGTCCGGCGTCGCAGCGGGCGTTATGATTTCCTTGTCCGTGCTGGGAGAGGCGATTTTCCGCACCTATCTGCCCGAGGCGGAATGGGCATATCTGGTCGAAAACCTCGGCTACTCCTTGGGCTTTCTTGTCGTGATCCTCGGCAAGATGCAGCTTTTCACGGAGAACACGATCACGACCGTTGTGCCGGTTGTGCACAACCCCAGTAGGCGCATGTTCAGGCAGGTCGGCTCGCTTTGGACAATCGTACTTGCAGCGAATGTCGTTGGTGCCTTTGCCGTCGCATTGCTGTTTGCCTACACGTCCGCCATTCCGGCCGAGCTGAAACCCGCAATCGAAGAGCTGTCGCGCCATGCAACTGGCTTCCCGGCGATGGAAGCGTTCCAGCGCGGCATCCCCGCGGGCGTGCTTGTGGCCGCGATCGTGTGGCTCTTGCCGGAATCCGAAGGGTCAAAATTCTTCGTCATCGTCGTCTTCACATGGCTGATCGCCGCGGGTGACTTCACCCACGTCGTCGCGGGCTCGGTCGAGATGGCCTACCTGATGGTGCAGGGCCTGCTGACGCCGCTCGACGGTTTGCTGCAGTTTTTCCTGCCAGTGCTCGCGGGCAATATCGTTGGCGGCACGGTGATTTTCACCCTTCTGGCGTTCGGTCAAGTGCGGGACGAATTGGACGAGACGTAAGGCGGCCGGGAACTATTCCACAGGCGCAGACGTTCTGTAGGCAAATAATTAAAGGAGAGTACTATGGAATTCGCAGGAATTGGCGGCTTTATCGTTCTGGTGTTGAACATCTGGGCCATCGTGTCGATCATCGGCTCGTCTGCCTCAACGGGCAGCAAGGTGCTCTGGACGCTTCTCGTTCTGGTCCTGCCGATCGTGGGCTTCATCGTGTGGCTGATTGCAGGCCCGCGCAGCGCCACCGCCAGCGCATAACCTCACCGGATTGAACATTTCAAGCCCGCGCGGATCGCCGCGCGGGCTTTGTTGCGCCTGAAGGATAGATCAACAATGCCGTCATCGAACTTGTCGAAAGACCCTGACAGAGAAGAGCTTGCGGACGCCCGCACGGCCTGGGCGCAGGACCGCACGTTGCTGGCCAACGAGCGGACCTTCGCGGCATGGATGCGCACGGGCATGGCCTGCGTGGCGTTGGCGCTCGGCTTGCGCGCGGTGTTTGGCGACACGGAATACCCCTATGTGGCGAAAGGCGTGGCAGAGGTCTTTATCATCGCGGCCGTGCTGATCTTCATCTCGGCCGCGAAACGGTGTGGTGCGGCGCGCGGCCAGATCGACAGGCATGATACCGAGGTTGCATCCTACACACGCATGATCACCCTTGCGGCCATTCTGGCGGTGGGCTCGATTTGTGTTGGCGGCATTCTCTGGCTGCTGTGACGCCCCTGCGGCGCTACGGCGCGGCCTGATTGCTCAGATCTTGGAACGAAGACCCGGCTGACCCGTTGGGGGCTTGAATTACACGACTCACCCAAGGAAAACCCATACAAGAAAGGAGACACCCATGCCCCGCGCACTCATCATCGCAGGCGCCGCCGCAACGATAGCGACGTCGACGTTTGCATATGAAGGTGCCTCCGACACGATGGTCGACAGCGTCGACGAGATTTTGAACCGCGCGGGCTATGACGTGCCCGTCACTTCGCTCACCGACCAGCAGATTGTAGAGATTTATCTTGCAGGCAACTCGTCGATGAGCCCCGCGGAGCGCACGCAGCGAATTGAGACCGTGTTGGAAAACGAAGCCGTCACGGCCACGATTTTGAAAACCGATGAAGATCGCGACTGGGGGCTTGTTGTCACCGGCGAGCACTCGGTCAAAACGTCGGTGCAGAACTACCTCGACCGCGTGGGCCTTGATGTGGACGCCGACGCGCTTACCGAAGAGCAGGTGGCGCAGATTTATTTTGCGGCCTTCGGCTCCGACGGCAGCCCGGCGTCTCGCCTTGATCAAATCGAGGACATCATTTCGAACTAGAACGCCGCGCTTCCTATGGGTGCGGTTTTTTTTAGCGCCTGCCTTCCGCATAGTGGCTGAGCCGATCCGCCAGCACTCCCACCAATTTGTGCAAGATCACCGTGAAGATCGCGAGCGTGATGAGTGCCGCGAACATCAGATCGACTTTTGCGCGCCCATTGGCGAGCAGCATTAGATATCCCAAGCCTTTCGACGCCCCGACCCATTCCCCGATCACCGCGCCGATGGGGGCGTAGACCGCGGCCAGCCGCAGCCCGGTCCCAAGCGACGGCAGGGCTGCGGGGATGCGAATGCGGCGCATCACCTGCATCTGCGTGGCACCCATGGTGCGCGACAGGTCCACGAGTCCCGGATGCGCGCTTCTGAGCCCATCGAAGAAGGCCGAGGTGACGGGGAAGTAAATAATCAGCACCGCCATCACGATTTTCGAGGCCATTCCGTAGCCGAACCACAGGGTCAGGATCGGGGCCAGCGCGAAGACCGGCACGGCTTGCGTGAAGACGAGGATCGGCAGGAATAATCGCTGCATCAAGGGCGACAGTGCCAGTTGGATCGCGGTCAACGCGCCAAGCGCGGTACCGATTGCAAGGCCCAGCAGCACCTCGACAATTGTCACTTGTGCATTTTCGAAGATTGAGATGCGGTTGACCCAGAACGCCTCCGCCACGCGGGCCGGGCCGGGCAGGATGAAATGCTGAACCCCGGTGGCCCAAACCAGCCCCTGCCACAGGGCCAACCCCACCAGCAGGGCCCAAAGGATATCGAGCCGCCTCATGCGCGCAGCTCCCGCAGATGGGCCATCAGCTTGGCCTGACTGTCCAGCGTTTCTGGCGCATGAATGTCGCGAATAGGCGGCGTGCCCGGCACAGGCCACGGGCTGGCGGCGTCCTGCGATAAAAGCACGATCTGGTGGCCAAGGCGGCTGGCCTCCGCCGGGTCATGGGTCACCAGCATCACCGTCTTGCCCGCCAGTACCTCGAAGGCCAGTTCCTGCATGTCCGCCCGCGTGCCGGCGTCGAGGGCCGAGAACGGCTCGTCAAGCAGCACCACGGGGCGGTCCTCCATCAGTGTCCGGGCCAAGGCCGCGCGCTGGCGCATGCCGCCCGACAGCGCGGCGGGCGTCTTTGTTTGATGTTCTGACAGACCGACGCGGTCGATAAGCTTCGCGGCGCGGTCCATGTCCGGCGTCTCGCCCCGCAGCCGCGCGCCCAGCACAACGTTCTCGCGCACGCTCAGCCAGGGGGCCAGCAGGTCGGACTGCGCCATGTAGCTGATGCGCGGCGTGACGGGGCCGCCATCGGAGGCGGTGATTGTGCCGTCAAACAGCCCGCCGGTCTCCAGCCCCAGAAGCAGCCGCAGGATCGTCGATTTGCCGACGCCCGATGGTCCCAGCAGACAGGTCCATTGCCGCGCGGGCAGGGTCAGATCAATAGGACCAAAGAGCCGCGCGTGGTCAAACGCGAAGCTGCCCCGCAATGTGATGCCCGGCGCGCTCGACATCTAGGCGCCGCGCAGCCCCATGTCCCAGAAGCCGACTTCCAGCTCGGTAGCCTTGGTGAAGCGCGCCTGCAGCGCGGCCTCGCGCGCGGAGCCCTGAAGCGTCCCGATCCGCCGCGCGACTGAGGCGTCCAGCATCGTGCCGACGGTTTCGCAGACCTCCTGATATTCCGCGCCAGCGTAGGTATCGATCCAGTCGCGATAGGTGTCGCTCGTACGCTCCGCCGCCAGCCGCGCGCCGATCTCGCCGTAGCCCATCACACATGGGGCCAATGCGGCCATCAGATCAAGGAAATCCCCTTGCAATCCCGCATCCATGACATAGCGCGTGTAGGCAAGGTTCTCGACCTGCTCGGAGGCCGCGTAGAGCGTCGCCTCATCAATCCCCGCGGCAGCACAGGTCTTCACATGCAGGGCCATCTCATGGTTGACCAACGCGTCGACAGTGCCCGCGCAGACGCGCATCTCGTCCATCGTTTCCGACTTTACGACACCCAGTGACCATGCGCGGGAGAAGTGCACCAGAAAGACGTAATCCTGGATCAGGTAATGCAGGAACGCCGCGCGGGGCAGGGTGCCGTCCCGCAGACCTTCGACGAAGGCATGATGCGTATACGCGCCCCATGGTGCACCTGCGCCTTCGCGCCAAAGCTCGAAGGTCTTGCCATAGTCAGGCGTCATTTTGCGGTCACGTCGATGGTGATCTTATCGACCGGATTGATCGCAGGGATCAGGCCGGATTCGTGCAGAAACGCCTCGAACGCGGCGTAGCGGCCTTCGTCCATCGCCGTCGGGCGCAGGGCGAAGCGTGGCAGCGTGTCGGCCCAGGCGCGCTTGTTCAGCTCGTCTTGCAGGTCCACGGAGGTGCCCGAGAAGATCTCCCAGCTCTCGGTCGGGTGGTTGATGATGTATTGTGTGGCCTTCTCGGTCGCGGCGAGGAAGCGCGCGATCAGCCCCTTGTCCATCGAGTTTGTGTTGGCCACGTAGATCAGCTCGTCATAGGGCGGCAGGCCTTCCTCTTCGACGTAGAAGCAGTTGCCCGCGACGCCTTCGATATCCATCTGGTTCAGCTCGAAATTGCGGAACGCGCCGATCACGGCGTCCACCTGGTTCGACATCAGGGCGGGCGAGAGGGACCAGTTCACGTTAACCAGTTCCACCTCGTCCAATGCGACCCCGTGGGTGCCAAGAACGGCCGACAATACCGCTTCTTCCACACCGGCGACGGAGAAGCCGATCTTCTTGCCCTTAAGGTCGGCGGGCGTCTTGATCGGACCATCGGCGAGGGTCAGCAGGCAGTTGAGCGGTGTGGCGACCAGCGTGCCAACGCGCTGCAGCGGCAGGCCTTCGTGGATTTGCAGGTGCAGCTGCGGCTGATAGGAAATGGCCAACTCGGCTTGGCCAGCGGCAACCATTTTCGGCGGATCGGACGGGTCGGCGGGGGCGATGATTTCGACCTCCAGATCATGCTCTGCGAAGTAGCCCTTCTCTTGCGCCACGATCAGCGGGCCGTGGTCGGGGTTGACGAACCAATCCAGAAGAACGGTCATTTTATCCTGCGCCATCAGGGGGCTGGCGGCCAAAGCTAACGTCGCAGTGAGGGTCGTGAGTTTCATCGGTTATTGCCTTTTCTTCGTAGGGGCTGGATCGCCCATTGCAATGAGGGATATGTCGCCGGACCAGCGGTCCTGCAGCGCGCGGGCCGCCTGCCACGCCCGGAGCCCGGAGCGGCAGGTCAGCACGGCGCGCTGGCCGGTGGCCGGGGTGATTGGGTCCGTCTGGAAAGATGCGAGGTCGAGCCGTAGTGCGTTTTCGGTAACGGGTGTGGGGGCCTCGTCCGTCCCGCGCAGCTCGACCACGAAGTCGTCCCGCGTGATGCTATCAGCGGCGATGAAGCTGAGAGACGCGGAGGACTCCGCCGCGCCGTCAAAGCGGAAGCCAGACGTCCGGAAGTCGCGCATGTTAACCATCATCAGCTGGCCGAGAGGCGACGGGTCTAGGTTCAGGATGGTGCTCAGAGCCATCTGTGCCTGCATCGCGCCGAGCGTGCCAACCACTGGCCCCATTACACCGGCCGTCGCGCAGGTCGCAGCGCGGGCGGGCAGGTCCGGGAAAACCGCGCGCAGGCTGGGCGCGGTGGCACAAAAGCCGCCGACATAGCCCTCGAAACCCAGAACGGAGGCCGATATCAGTGGGGTGTTCGCAGCAAGACAGGAGTCCGACAGGATGTAGCTGGCCGCGAAGCTGTCGGCGCAGTCTAGAACGATGTCCGCCCCGTTTACCATGTCGGCAGCGTTGGACGGCGTCAGAGCTTTGGCAATCGGTGTGACCATTGCCTCGGCGTTCAGCGCGTGCAGGGCTTCGGCAGCGACGCGGGCCTTGGGTTGGCCGATATCTGTCTCCGAAAACAGTACCTGGCGGTGCAGATTGCTCAGGCTCACCACGTCCGGGTCGACCAGCGTGATCCGTCCGACACCCGCGCCGACGAGATAGGGCAGAACCGGGGCCGCAAGTCCGCCAGCGCCCACAACCAAAGCGTGGGTTGCGGCCAGTTTGGCCTGACCGTACGCGCCTATTTCGGGCAACATTTCCTGGCGGGCGTAGCGGCTCATCGCGTGGCCTTCAGCCAATCGCGGACCCGGGCTTCAGGTTCATCGTTGAGCGTGATATCGGTGACGGCGGAGACGACATCGGCGCCCGCGTCAAACGCGCCTTTGGCGCGCTCAATGCTCATCCCGCCGATGGCGATCAGTGGTGTGTCGCCAATCAGGCTTTTCCATTTCGTAATTTTATCAATGCCTTGCTCGTGCCACTTCATCTTCTTCAGGATCGTCGGATAGATCGGGCCGAGCGCCACATAGTCGGGGTCAAAGCTCATCGCGCGATCCAGCTCGGCCCGATCGTGCGTGCTGAGACCCAGCTTGATCCCGGCGGCCTTCAGCGCGGGGATATCTGCGTCGTCGAGGTCTTCCTGACCCAAGTGAACCCACTCGCAGCCTTCGTCGATTGCCGTCTGCCAGTAGTCGTTGATCACCAGCATACAGCGGTGCTGCGCGCAGAGCGTTTTGGCGCGGGAAATCTCGGCGCGGGTCTCATCCGGCGTGCGATCTTTGACGCGGAGCTGCACCAGTTTGATGCCCAGCGGCAGCAGGCGCTCCAGCCAGTCGGCGCTGTCAAAAATCGGGTAGAAGCGGTCGAGGCTCATGTCAGGAACGCCTTTCCGATCACAGGGGTCGATGGTGCCGCCATGTCGCGGGTTTCCATCGGGTCTGCCTCGAACGCCTGCTTGCCCGCGGCGATGGCTTGGGCGAAGGCCTCGGCCATCGCGGCCGGGTCGCCCGCCTTGGCGACGGCCGTGTTCAGGAGCACCGCGTCATAGCCCAGCTCCATCGCTTGAGCCGCTTGGGAAGGCAGGCCAAGCCCTGCGTCGATGACCAGTGGCACGTCCGGGAAATGCGCACGCATGGCGCGCAGGCCGAACAGGTTGTTCAGCCCCATGCCGGAGCCGATGGGTGCGCCCCAGGGCATCAGAACCTCGCAGCCCGCGTGCAGCAGCTTGTCGGCCACGACGAGGTCCTCGGTCGTGTAGGGGAAGACCTGAAAGCCGTCTTCTGACAGGATGCGCGCGGCCTCGACCAGGCCGAAGACGTCGGGCTGCAGCGTGTCCTCTTCGCCGATGACTTCGAGTTTAATCCATTTTGTATCAAAGACTTCGCGGGCCATGTGGGCGGTCGTGACGGCCTCTTTGACCGTGTGGCACCCGGCGGTGTTTGGCAGGATGTGCACGCCCAGATCGCGGATCAGGGCCCAGAAATCCTGTCCCGCGCGATCCTGCCCGCTTTCGCGGCGCAAGGACACGGTGGCGACCGATGCACCGGAGCGCTTGAACGCGTCGGCGAGGATCGCGGGCGATGGGTATTGCGCCGTGCCGAGCATGAAGCCGTTGGCCAGTTCGGTGCCGTAGAAGTCGCGCATCGCTCAGCCCCCCTGCATCGGCGCGACGACTTCGATGGCGTCGCCTTGGTTGAGTGTGGTTGACGCGCGCGCGGCGGCGGGCACGAAGTCGCCGTTCACGGCGGTGGCGACGACGGCGTCGGCATAACCTGCCTCGATCAGCAGAGCGTCGAGCGTCGCGGCCTCGGTCTCGCGCGGGACGCCGTTAAGCTGAATGCGCATGGGGCAACTCCTGTGTGTCGAAGATCGCGTCGGCGACCATACCGGCCAGTGCCGGGGCCAGAAGGAATCCGTGCCGGAACAGGCCGTTGGCCCGGATCAGATCGCCCTCGCGAGTGACGCGTGGCAGGTTGTCGGGGAAGGCGGGGCGGCTGTCGACGCCAATCTCCAGCACCTCTGCCTCGCCGAAAGCGGGGTTGAGCGCGTAGGCGGCGCTGAGCAGTTCCAGCAGCGCGCGCGCAGTGGGGTGTTTGCCGGCGGCCCCTTCGATCATCGTGGCGCCCAGCATGAAGATACCGTCGCCGCGCGGGACCACGTAGAGCGGGATGCGCGGGTGCAGCAGGCGGACGGGCCGCGACAGGGTGATATCGGGGCAAGAAAGCATAAGCATCTCGCCCTTGACGCCACGCAGATCACTGAGTGCATCGCGGGCGGAAAAGCCGCGGCAATCGACAACGAGGCCGGGGAGGGCGGCAGGGTCGACCTCTGCCTGCTTGAAGGAGACGCCACTTGCGGCCAGCTTGGTCCAGAGTCGGTCGAGCGCCTTGCGGGGCGTTAGATGCGCCTCTGTCCCGAAGAAAAGGCCCTTGGCGAAGCGGCCTGCAAGGTCTGGCTCCAGCGCGTCGATCTGCGGGCCGGAGAGCTCGGTGAAGCCTACGGTGCGCTTGCCGAAGCGACGCAGATCGGCGTGGTCGCGAGCGGGGGAGACGACGAGCGTGCCATGGCGATGAACCTCGATCCCCTGATCCTGCCACCAATCGGCGGCCTTTTGGCCCAGCCGCACGACGGGCTCTTCGGCGCTTTCGCCCTCGCAAAAGGGCGCGAGCATGCCACCCGCCCACCACGAACACCCGTGGGCACCCGGGGCCGCTGCGCGGTCGATCACGCGCACCTGCGCGCCGCGCGCATGCAGCGTTGCGGCACAGCACAGCCCCGCGACCCCCGCGCCTATGATCGTGACCTCAGGCATGGGCGTCCCACAGGCTGTGGAAGTGGTGGACCGGACCGTGGCCCGCGCCGATCTGCAACTCGTCGGAGCGTTTGATGGCCTCGTGCAGGTAGGCATGGGCTGCTGTCACGGCGTCCGGCATGGTGTGGCCGAGCGCGAGGAACGCGGCGATGGAGGCGGAGTAGGTGCATCCCGTGCCGTGGGTGTTGCGCGTGTCGATCCGCGGCGCGTCGAGGCGCAGGGGCGGCAGGTCGGGGGTGACCAGAAGGTCGGTGCAAGTCTCGCCTGTGCCATGCCCGCCCTTCATCAGGACCGCCTGCGGACCCTTGGCCAGTAGGGCGTGCGCCTGCGCTTCAATTTCTTCGCCCTCGGTCGCGCCCAGTAGGCGGGCGGCTTCGGGCAGGTTCGGGGTCAGCAGGGTCGCGCGGGGCAGCATCTGGTCGATCATCGCCGTGATGGCCGCGTCTTGAAGCAGCGCGTCGCCGGATTTGGCGATCATCACCGGGTCCAGCACGATGTGACCGTCGAAGCTTTCCAATTCACGGGCCACCGCGTCGATGATTGCGGGGGAGAACAGCATGCCGATCTTGATGGCGCGTACATCCAGATCCGAAAGCACCGCCTTGATCTGGGCCGCGACCACATCGGCGGGGATTTCGTGGACGGCGGTCACTGCGGTGGTGTTCTGCGCGGTGACGGCCGTGATCACGCTGGCGCCATAGGTGCCAAGGGCGGAGAAGGCCTTGAGGTCCGCCTGAATCCCAGCACCGCCACCGCTGTCGGAGCCTGCGATGGTCAGGGCAATTGGCGGGGTCGCGCGCATCTCTCAAGCCTCCAAAGAGGGCGTCTGCGCGGTTTTCGGGAGGCGGGCGCCTGTTGGCGGTGGTACCCGTTCCCTACGCCGGCATTGCCCGGATCAGGTTCGGCGGGTCGGCATTTCTGCCTCTCAGCCCCTAAGGGCACCCCGACGGATCTCCTTGGATTAGCGCAGCGGCGCGGAAATGGCAAACGGGTTAACGGTAGGCGTCGAGCCAGCCGATCCCGGCATCGGTCGTGCTGCGCGCTTTGTATTCCGCGCCAAAGGGCGTCTGCCAGCCGAGCGCCTCGATCTCGTGCAGCAGCCATTGGTAGTCGACCTCGCCCTGATCGGGTTCGCCCCGGTCGGGCACGGCGGCGAATTGGATGTGGCCGATGGCGTCGAGGTTAACCTTGATATTGCGTAAAAGGTCGCCGCCCATGATCTGCAAGTGGTAGCAATCGAACATGATTTTCAGATTGTCAGCCGCAACTTTTTCGCGCGCGGCCAGCGCTTCATTAAGCGTTCCGTGGTGATAGCCCGGCGCATCGTAGGCGTTGAGCGGCTCGATGAGAATAGTCTTGCCGCGCTTGGCCGCCTCGGCGCAGGCATAGGTCAGGTTGTCGGTGAAGGTCGCTTGGGCGGCTTCGCCCTTGTCGGTGAAACCCGCCATGACGTGGACCGCGCCCGCGCCGATGGCGTCGGCATAGGCGAGGGCCTCGTCGATATAGTCGCGCGCCTCCGCTTCGCGGCCCGGGATCGCGGTGCAGCCATTGTCGCCCGCGGCCACATCGCCGCGTTGGGTGTTAAGGCCCAGACAGGGCAGGCCGGTATCGCGCAACGCGTCGGCGACATCCGTTGCGGGCGTGGCATAGGGCCAGTGCAGCTCAACCCCGGCGAAGCCTGCGGCCTTGGCCTTGTGGATGGCGTCAGGGAGGGGCTGGTCGTTCCAGAGGAAGCCCAGATTGGCCGAGAATTGCATGTCTAGTCCCACTCCACATCGAATTTGGTGACGAGGTTTTGCACCTGCTCGGGCGTGAGCGCGCGTGCCTCAAACCCGCGCATCAGGATGGCCAGCCGGGCGGTGTCTTCGAGCTCTTCAATGGCGTTGCACGCGGCCTCGACATCCTTTCCGGCAACGACAGGGCCGTGATTGGCCAGCATGACCGCGGAGCGCTTGCCCGCCAACCCGCGCACGGCGTCGCCCATGGCCGGGTCGCCAGGCAGGAAGAAGGGCAGCAGCTGGACCTTGCCGAGCTTCATGATCGCATAGGGCGTGAGCGGGGGCAGGAAGTTATCGGGGTCGACATCGGGCATCATCGACCACGCGACGGAATGGCACGAATGCAGATGCACCACCGCGCCCGCGCTGCTGCGTGTGTCGTAAAAGGCGCTGTGGAGTGGCATCTCCTTTGTGGGTTTGTCGCCCGAGATCAGTGTGCCCTGCGCATCAAAGCGCGAAAGCCGCCCCGGGTCGAGCCGCCCGAAGCTTGTCCCGGTAGGCGAGACCAACAGGCCCCCATCCGGCGTGCGCGCCGAGATGTTGCCGGTGGAGCCGCCAGTGAGGCCCCGATCGAACATGGATTTGGCAAGCAGGCAGATCTGCTCGCGCAGCTGGGTTTCGGTCATGGGCCTTCATGGCCCGGAAAGCGGCGCGCGATCAAGCCTTTACGGTTGGGCCTGCCGGATCATCGGTGCTGCGCACGCGGTAAAGCGAGGCCTCGCCTGTCATTGACGGCTGCACGCTGCGGGCCACGCCGGGAGGCACGGCGCAGGTGTCGCCGGGGTTCAGCACGGCCGAGCCGCCGTCATAGTCGAGCCGCCAATGGCCGCGCATGGGCATCAGGATTTCGTGTGTGTCCGTGGTGTATTTCTCGGCGGGGATCGAGCCGCGGGTCAGCAGCTCCACCTCGAAGCCGGGCTTGTCATGCAGCATCGCGCCGTCGCCAATTACGCGCGCGGGCTGGCGGTCGGCCAGCGCCATCATGTCCCAGTAGCGGGCCACGTAATGTGGCACGACCTCCTGCGTGGTAGGCTCCGGATAGGCCTTCAGCTCATCGTCGGTCAGCACCGACATCGGCTTGATCCCATCGGGCAGGCTTTCGCCTTTCTTGGTGTCGTAGAGCTTGCCGTTCTCGCCCAGCACCAACCCATGACCGCTGGCATCTTCGATCACCTGGGGCGCCCAGATCACGCCGCCGCCCGCGTCGTCGCCGCCGAGGATCGCCATGATCATCCCGTAGTCGGTGCCGATATTCTCAAACCCCCGGAAGATGCCCGTGGGGATATTGATGATATCGCCTTCTTCCAGAACGACCTCGCCCGCGTTGCCCCAACGGCCCCAGAAGAAGCGCCAGCGGCCCTTGAGCACGAAGAACACCTCCGCCGTGCGGTGGGAATGCAGCGAGTTGCGGCATTTCGGTGGCTGGCCCGCAGCCCCGATGTTGAAGCCGGGCGTGTCGCGGATATGGACGTGCTGGTCGGGGGACTCAGAGACGCCGCCGCCGATGATGGTGAAGTTTTCCTTCTGGTCCGAGCCCGGCGTGTGCGCGTCGATGAAAGCTGTCTTGCAGGGTTTCAGGTCGCCGTAGCGGACGATGCGGGCGTCCATCTCTTGCGGTGTCATGGGGCTCTCCGGTGTGAAGTCGGCGCGAGCCTACCATGGGGTAGGGCCTTTTCAAGGAAAATGTGAATACGTATTCAGCGCACCGTCACCGCAGCCAGTCTGGGGCGAACTCCAGCTCTGACACCTCTGCAAGCTTGGCGCTGCGCTCGATCGCGATCTGCAGCGACCTGACCCGTCCGGAGCCCATGCGCACGCCGGTCTCGGGCCAGAAGGCGCGCACCGCCATCGTGTCGCGCGCGCGCTCGGCCTTCATGTCGATGCGCCCGATGATGCGGTCCCCTTCGAGCACGGGGAAGACGTAGTAGCCGTATCTGCGCTTGGCCTCGGGCACGAAAACCTCGATCCGGTAGTGAAAGCCAAAGAGCCGCTCGGTCCGCTTGCGGTCGCGCAACGCAGGGTCAAAAGGCGACAGGATGCGGATGCGCTTTGTGGGTTCCATCAGCGGTGTGTCGAGCACATTGGGCCGTGCGAAGGATCGGCGCGGCTTGCCTTGGGCGGTCTCCAGCATCACCTCGATCAGGTCGCCTTTGGCCAGCTGTTCGGCGCACCAATCCTTGGCTTCTTGCGGCGTGATGATGTCCCAGAACGCGGCCAGCTCGCCGGACGTGGCAAAGCTCAAGGCGTCCAACGCGGTGGAGCAGGCGGTCTGGATCGTCTCCTCAGGCAGGTAGCGCTGGTTGAGATGTTCAGGCGGGATGACGTTTTCGGTCAGGTCATAGAACTTGCGAAACCCCTCGCGCCGCGTCACCGACAGCTCGCCCGAGCGCCACAAATATTCCAGGGCAGTCTTCGATGGGTGCCAATCCCACCAGCCGCCAGAGCCCTTCTGCTCGTTCTCCCCCACATCGGACGAGCAGCAGGGGCCGTGATCGGAGATGCGCTTCAGTATCTCGTCGAACTTCTCTTCAAAGCCTGCGCGCCGCCATTCCTTCCAGCGACCGCGCAAGGTCTCGGCGTCGCGGGCCATCTTCAGCCGCCAATGGGCGAAATTGTCGATGTGAATGGCAGAGGCATCGTGGGTCCAATGCTCGAACACGCGGCGCTCGGCCATAAGGCGATCCAAAGCGCGCGGGCGGTAATTGCCGCGCCGCGCGTGCAGGATCATGTGATGGGCGCGGGCGACGGTGTTGATGCTGTCGAGCTGCACGAAGGTCAGATCCTCGAGCATCTGATCAAGGTCCGCACCCTTGCCGGGGCCGGTGGGGGGCTCGCACAGACGGTGTTTGGCCAGATGGTGATGGCGCACGGTGGCCAGTGGAATAGTGGGAAGGGTCATGCGCGTCTCGTCTCAGGCAGGGTTCCGCCACTATGGCGCGGCTAGGCTCTTTCGCGCCAGCCGGAACCTGCTACTCTGCCGGAAAAAATACGTGAGGGTCGAGCATGGATATCTCTCAAACGGTTGCGCTGATCTCTGGCGGGGCTTCGGGCCTTGGGGCTGCGAGCGCGCGGGTGATCGTGGCGGGCGGCGGCAAGGTCGTGTTGCTGGACCGCGACGCGGAGCGCGGAGCTACTTTGGCGTCCGAGCTGGGCGAGGGCGCGCGGTTTGCGCAGACGGATGTGACGTCGGAAAGCTCTGTCGAGACCGCGCGGGACTGGGCGCTGTCGGAATTCGGGCGGATCACGGGGGCGGTCAATTGCGCGGGGATCGCCATCGCCGCCAAGACCGTGGGGCGCGACGGGGCGCATCCGTTGGCGGATTTTCAGCGCTCCATCGACATCAATCTTGTGGGCAGTTTCAACGTGTGCCGTCTGGCCGCGGAGGCGATGCAGGACAACGACCCGAACGCCGATGGCGAGCGCGGTGTGCTGATCAACACGGCCTCCGTCGCGGCGTTCGACGGCCAGAAAGGCCAGCCCGCCTACGCGGCGTCCAAGGGCGGCATCGTGGGCATGACGCTGCCCATGGCCCGCGATCTGGCGGGGATCGGCGTGCGCACCATGGCCATCGCGCCGGGGCTGTTTTTGACCCCGATGCTGGAAGGGCTGCCCGAGGCCGCGCAAGAGGCATTGGCAAGCCAGCCGCTGTTTCCGAAACGGCTTGGAAAGCCGGAGGAATTTGGCAAGTTGGTGCGGTTTATCATTGAATCCCCGTATCTTAACGGCTCCACCGTCCGGCTGGACGGGGGCATTCGTATGCCATGACGACACGGCGCGCGGTCATTGCGGGGGGCGGTATCGGCGGGCTCGCCACGGGTCTTGCGCTGGCCAAGACCGGGTGGGAGGTCGAGGTGCTGGAACAGGCGCCCGAGCTGAAAGAAGTCGGCGCGGGCGTGCAGATCAGCCCCAACGGAATGCATGTGCTCGACGCGCTTGGCGTCACCCCGCTGATCGAGGAGACGCTGTTTGAGCCCGACGCGATCGAGCTGCGCATGGGGCGGTCCGGGCGGCGGGTGTTCCGGTTGGATATGAAGAACACGGCGCAGGTGCGGTGGGGCAACCGGTTTGTACAAATTCACCGCGCGGACCTGCATGATGCGCTGGCGCTGGCGCTTCGGGCCGAGCCGACCGCGCGGCTGCAAACCCATGCGAAAGTGACCGGCTACGTGCGCGAGCGCGGGGGCGCGTCGGTCTATCTGGAACGCAGCGAGCGGATGTTTGGCGATCTGGTGGTGGGCGCGGATGGCATCCGCTCCGAGATCCGCGCGCAGATGTCCGGCGCGGACCGCGCGCGCTTCACAGGCAACGTGGCATGGCGCTGTGTCGTGCCGGCCGATGCCTTGGGCGAACACGCTCCGCCGCCGCGCGGGGTGATCTGGGCGGGCCGGGGCAAGCACGCGGTCACAACCCGCGTCAAAGGCGGCACGCATGTAAATTTCGTGGGCATCGTGGAGCAGGACAGCTGGCAGGAAGAGGGCTGGTCGATCCCCGGCTCAGTCGAGGAAGCGCTGCGGGATTTCGGAGACTGGCACCCGTCGCTGCGCGCCACGTTGGAGGCCGCGACGGGCCTGTTTCGCTGGGCGCTGTTTTCCCGCCCGCCACAGGCCACGTGGAGCGACGGACCCGTCTGCGTTCTGGGCGATGCGGCCCATCCGATGCTGCCCTCCATGGCGCAGGGCGCGGTGCAGGCGCTGGAGGACGCGGTCGTGCTGGCGGATGCCTTGTCGGGCGGCGGGGATATCGCGGAGGCGCTGGTCGACTTCGAGCTCAGGCGCAAACCGCGGGTTACGCAGGTGCAAAAGCGCAGTCTTCACAACCTGCGCCAGTTCCACCGTCACACGCTTCCAGGGCAGCTTGCGACCTACGCACCAATGGCGCTTGTGGCGGGATTGGCCCCCGGTCTGGCGCATAAGCGGCAGGATTGGATTTACAAATATAATCCAGATAATTACCCGGTGTTCCTCACGTAGAGTTCCCCGGTTTCGTGTCCGGCACCCAATGCTCGATGGCGAAATCCTCGGGTGTGGTGGCGGCGAGGAACGCGTCCCACATGGCGTCGAACTCGGCGCCCTCGAAGTCCGGATCGCGTTCCGGGATATGCGGCTCGATCAGCATGACGCGGGACTTGGCCTTCTCGTGCAGTGCCTGTTCGATCGCCTTCATAGGGTGGCGCCAGGGCCGCCGCTTGCCCCAGGCCCAGCTTTTGTTCGACGGGATCATCGCAACGAATTCCTGCGCGTAGGCCCCGAGCGCCATCCAGTTGAGATTGGCGTGCGGGCTGTCCACCGTGCCGTTGAGCGTCGCATTGTGCGAGCCGTGGTGGCCCGCCTTGTAGAAGGTGCAGCGCCCCAGCAGATCGCGAGCGGTGACCTCATTGCCGTCCACCTGCCAGGACAGGTCAGACCATGACACCCAGGAGCCGCGCTGCGCGTCGCCGGTAAAGAGCAGGGTGCGCCCGCTTTCCTCAAGCTCGAAGCAGAGCACTAGCGAGGTGTTGTTGACCTCGGAATTCAGCCGCAGGGCGAGCACCTCCGCATCGCCCATCCAGTCACCATCGATCCGGCGATAGGCATCCTCGTCGCGCAGATAGACCTCCGAGAGGTAGGCGCGCTCTCGGTCCTCGTCGGGCTTGATGGCGGGCCTGATCTCGGCCTCGGGGATGATGTGGCGGGGCGCGAAGGGTGCTGTCGCAGTGGCGGCACCGCCGTCAAAAGCTGCGAACATGCCCGCGCCGGGCGCGCCCATGGCGAAGGGGCCGATGTGAAACTCCTCGCGCTTGCGCGGATCGAGCGAGGTCAGAAGTTCCTCGTCGCGGGGCGGGCCGAACGGGTAGATGCGCACGCCTTTGACCTTCGGCAGTGGCAGCGGTGGGTCTTCGGGCGCGATGAAGGTGATCTTGCCTTTCGCCATGGCGCGCAGGCCCGCGAGCCGTTCCTTGTAGCGCTTGCCGCGGATGCGGGTGCTGCGCTTCTTGCGGCGGGTGGCGGCGAAGACCTCTTCGGGTGCACCCGCCAGATCGCCCGGGGCCACGTCCAGCTCCAGCGCGGCCTCACGCAGTACGGCGGCGCCATCGGTGTGACCGGTCTCTGTCTCCAGAAAATCGGCGATCTCGTCGGCGAGACCGTCATCCTGCCCGCCGATGCCTTTGAGCGCCTTGAGCTTCTCGTGGGCCAGAGCCAGCGTGATCAGCTTGTCGCCATATTGCTCGCGCAGCGCGTTGGCGGTCTCGTCTTCACCGTTTTCGGTCCAGGCGAGCCACAGGTCGTGCACGGTGAATTTGGAGAACGGGTGGTCCTCGTCGCCGGGCTTGGGAAAGCCGGAGACGTGATCTTCGTGCTCGTGGGTGACGACCACAAGATCAAGCACCCCGCCGCAATCGGCGTGAAGCGCATCGAGCACGCCTGCGAAGTCGATGCCCTTGTCCTCGAGATCCTTGGGCGTGCTGCCTTTCTTGCGACCGCAATCGATCAGGACGAAGTAGGGTCGCTTGCCGCGGCTGCGCTTGAAGGCGAGCAGGAAGCAATCGCCATGGCCCTGGCGGTACATGCGGACCTTCACGCCATGGGGCGGGGCGGTGACTTTGGGCGTTGGGCTCATGGGAAACCATCCGAGCTGTGACCGGGCCTGTGCAGGTCGGTGAAGGCCGCCGCGCGCGAGGTCTGGCCGGAATAAAAGGCGTTATTGGCCTGAGCGTCGGCGCGCGTCAGGTGGGCGCGGCAGGCGATCAGGCCGGCCTCGTCTTCGACCGTGTGGGCGCTGCGGATCAGGCGGCGGATCGCGAAGCTGCGCGCGTCGATCAGGAAGGTTGCGCCTGCGCGATACTTGAAGTCGCACTGGCGGTTGCTGTCGTTGTGGCTGGGCGCGCGCGCGTCCTCGCGGGCCTGCGCATCGGGGTCAAGATAGCCGCGACGGGTCTGGATGATCTCGACCACATATTCGCGTTCCAGCTGACCACGTTGGCCCAACCGCTTAGCGATGCGCACGGAGGCGACATGCAACGAGGGCAGCCCGGTGATCTTCGAGCGCCGCACAGTCGAGGGCGCGCGGGCGTCAAAGGACAGTCCCACCAGCTGCGCAAAGCGCGGCGAGGCTTTCGACGTCATCAAAAGCCACAGCAGGCGCTGGTAATGCTCAGAGGCATGAAAACAGATCTCGCGGTCGCGCCCGTCATCGACCTCCAGCAGATTGATCGAGATCGGGTGCGCCTCGTTGAGGTCCATCTCCGGCGGGCGCAGCTCCAGCGGGATATTGGTCAGGCTGTTGAACTCGATGACCTTGTCGTGGATCAGGTCCGCGACCTTCAGCGCTTCCAGCTTGGCGGCTTCGACCTGTTCGCGGTGTCTCTCGCGCTCGACACGGTCCTTGTCGTCGTCTTCGCGGGGGCTGGCCAGAAAGGACAGCATCGCGCCGGGCTCTTTGAGCATCAGGCCAAGATTGCCGTGGATCGTGGTCAGCCAGTCTTCCTCTTCGAGCTTGCCGTTTTTGGCCTGGCGGTCTTTTTCGGCCTCGTAGATCGTGGGCCAGCACAGCATCGGCTCCGAGATCACGGGCATGCCATCTGGCAGGATGCCCCAGCTTGCGAAGGCCTCGATGAACGCGGCGCGGTAGCCTTGGAAGTCTTCGGGGAAGAGGTCGTGATCGGCGGTGATGAGCGCGCGCAGGTAGTCGCCGAAATTGACATTGACGGGCGGGGTGTAGTCCATCGCCCGGATGCAGATACGCATGACCCGGCGCGCGCATTGCGCGGCCTCGGCGGCGAGGCGGCGCTTCAGGTCGGGGTCGATCTCGCCATCGCGCAGCACACCAGAGCCGCCGGAGGCGATGCGGAACAGGTCCTTCACCCGGTGCTTGTAGATTGTCAGGAACGCGCGGAACACGGCCGCCACCAGCACCTTGCCGCGCGCATGGGGGCCGGTGGCTTCGTGCAGCAGGCTCGGGTCCGGCTCGGTTTCTTCCCACTCGCCGTGCTCGTTCACGGAGCCCAGGAAGTCGCGCAGGGCGCAGCCGCGCCCGACCGCCTGTCCGAACTCTTGCGCCAGCTCGCCCAGCAGGCTTTGGCGGTCAAGATTGCCCTTGGTCTTGGCGATCTGGTCCTCCAGCACATTCGGGAACGAGAACAGCTGGAACAGCGCGATGATGTCGGCAAAGGCCTCGTGGAGCGCGCGCATGTCCGGGTTTGTGTCCTCGGCAAAGCTGGGGTGCATGCCGTCGAGGATCGCGTGCACCGTCTCGTGCACGATGATGTCGTGGCTCAGGCAGGTGAACACGGTCGTGCCCACCGGCGCGCTCGCGCTGTCCTCTCCGGCGGTGAAATAGCCAAACAGCAGGGCTTTCTTGTCGGGGTTGTAGAAGGCGTTGGCCTCGCGCAGGGCGTGCGGGTAGATGCGCAGCCGCCGGGTGAACTTGGTCTCGTAGCTGGTGGTGCCATCGTCGTTCTGCGTCGTCTCGGTGGTGGGCGCCCACTGCAGGACCCGGCCAAGCGCCTCCTCAAAAACGCCGATCGTGTTCATCGAGACGGCATAGACCATCTGCTGGTGAAACTTCGGGTCATGGGGCGCGGGGCGCAGCCCGTCATTGTGCAGCACCCGGTCGGAATTGAGGTCGATGGGGGCGTAGAACGCGCCGCTTGCGGGGTCGAAATCGACCACCTCGACATAGCGGCCGCGCGGCCCGAGGAAGGGCTTGTTCCGCGGCGCCGGATCCAGCTCGTAGGGCAGGGTGATCTTGACCGTCCGCGAGGCGCGGTTGTCGAAATTGCGCGCCGTCGAGGGGTCAAAGGCGTAGACATTGAGCCTGCGTGGGGGGCGGAACTCGGCCATGGTCACAGCAGCCGCGGTGGGCCCGCGGGCGGCGTCGCGTCGGGCAGCAGGTATTTGCGGATCGTGGCGTCGGCCATCGAATAGCCCGCCAGCACCACCGCACGTTGATCATCATGGGGGAAGTTCTTCAGCCGGGTCGACATCTCGCGCGCGGTCTTGAGCTGCGCGTCGCTGGCCTTCCAGCCGTCCCACGCCACGTCGTTCTTGTCGGTGGTGATGGTCCAGAACGCGCCGTTGCGCTCCTTCAGCCCGTCGGCCAGCTGGTTGCGGAACATGTTGACGAGCGAGCGCTCGCGCCAGTTGACCGTCACGTCCAGCATCGCGTTGATCACCCGGACCATCATCGTGGTGCGGAACTGGCTGTCGGACAGCGGCAGGTTCGAGCCCGCGTTGGAGGCAAACAGGACGCCGCAGCGCTTCCAGATCGGCTCGAGCCCGATATTGTCGTAAACCCCGCCATCAACCAGCGGGGGCTTCTTGCGCAGATAGGCCGGGGCGTCGGGGCGGTGGCGCGGGGCCTCCACCGTCTCGCCAGACAGGTCCAGCCGGATCGGCGCCAGCACCGGCGGGAAGCCCGACGAGGCCGCGACGGCCTCGCTGAGCTTGATGTTCTTGTGCTCGCAAAAGAACGCCTTGTAATCGGCGATATAGTCGCGCGTCATGCGCACCAGCCCGCCCGATTGCAGGTTCGTGGCACAGAAGATGAAGCGTCGGCTGTCAGTGATGTCGCGCAGCTTGAGGAATTTGAAGATGTGCTTGTCGTAGCTGCGCGCCAGCTGGTTGCCGGCCGAGATGCCGGGGATCAGGCCCAGGATGCCGGTGCCCACGTCGATGTTTTCGCGCGTGGCCAGCATCAGCGGCTTGGTGAAATTCTCGAAGATGTCATCGTCATGGGCGATGTGATCTTCCTTGCCGTTCCAGTCGATCTTGTCCCAGTTCATCGCCAGCACACCCGTGGTCAGCGACCCGCCCGAGACCGAGGCGATGCGCTTGGCCTGCGCCAGTATCCCCAACTCATTGAGCCGGATCACCACGCCGCAATGATAAAGCGAGGCCCGATACCCGCCGCCGGAGAACGCGAGACCGATGGCCGAAGGATCGTACTTGCTGTCGCGGCTTTCAGAGGACCTGAAGAAGCCAAGCTCTTTCGAGGCGGGGGGAATGGTGTGGGCGGGCATGGGTCGTGCTCCTTGGTAAAATAAATTGCTAACGGAACAGCTTTCGTGTCTCAGCTTGAGCCTCGCCGAGCGACACGTAAAGGTTTTTCATAATCGCGCGCATCTGGCTTTCCGCGTTGGCCCTGTTCGCGGTTTCGTTGATCGAGCGCACGTAGTCGATCTGCGGCAGGTAGAAATCCTTGATGGCCGCCGCATGGTTTTTCGTGCGGTCTTCCAGTCGGCGTTTGATCTTCTGGGTCTTCTTTTGGATCAGCGCGTCTCGCGCGGTGGTGTCGCCGTAGGCCACGTAATTGGCGGCGTCATTCTCGGCGTCCTCCAGCTTCACGGGCTGGGCGACGGTGTCGAGCGGGGCCTGGACGCGCGCCGTGACTTCCTTCGCGATAGGTCGGTAGATCGGCACGGCGTAGCCGAGATCATCGGTATAGGTGCGAAGGGGGGAGCCGTCCCCGAACAGGGCCGCGTTCGTCAATTGGCCCAGACGCGCGGCGCGGTCCGCTGCGGAGTGACCGGGTTGCGGCGCTCTGGCCGTTTTTGTCTCGGCTGCCGTCTCGACCGTTGCGGCCTCCGCCTCGTCGAGTTGTTTGTGCGTCGCGGCCTTCTTGGCGAAGGATTTGTCGAGAACATGGTCGTGTTCGAGCACCTGCCCGAACCCGGATGGTTGCGTGCCGTAGGCCTTCCCGATCCCTTCGACACTGATCATCGGTTGCGGGGTCTTGCGATCCGATCTTTGCGTATCAAACGGGATGGCGCTCTTGTCCGTTGGTGCCTGCGTGGGCGGGGTGTGGGCGCTCATGTCGGCGGAGGCGTTCTGCAGGCCATAGAAGTCGATATTCTTCTGCCTGATGGTGTCGAGCCCCGTATTGACCTGCGCCCTGACGTTGGCGGCGCTGGTGTCTGCGGCGTAGATGTCGCGGATTTCCGCCACCTCGGCCTCAACCTGAGTGAGAAGTGCATTCTTGACCACCGCGACCGCCTTGGCCTCTGTCCCGCGGGCCTTGTTGAGCTCTGCCTGCGCCGCGGAAATGATGGCTGCGGCATCGGGCAATCCTTTGCCTTTCCCCTTGATGTGGTTGCGGTGATACAGGGCGATCGCGGGAAAGCCCGAGGCCGTTGCGCCGATCTTGCCGCCCTTGATCTTGTCTTTCGCAAGATTGCCGATGCCGGGGGCCTTGGCGTCATCCTGGACGCTGGCGTCTTTCGCCGTGCCTTCGCGCGCCGCTGCACCGGCGGCCTGGCGCGATGAGCGGAGCGCGTCGGTCTCTGGCACCTTTTTCCTGTTTCCCTTCTTGAGGAAATGAAGCCGCTCGAAAATTCCAAGCGGGAACCGTTTTTCGATCGTGTGGTCCAACTCGTGGAACCGCGAGAAGGTCTGGCCTGTCTCCGGGTCCTTGTCCTTGGCCGCATCGGAGAGCTTGTTGTACGTGTCGACTTTGCCTTCGAACTCCAGTGACCGTGGCTCCTTGCCCCGGAGCAGAGACTTCCCCTCGGGCTTCTCGGACACGAAGGGGTTTGCGGCAATGGCCTTGCCGTCTTCCAGAAACTCCCCGGCGGCCTCCGCGAATTCGGCGTCGAGCGCCTTGTACTTCTTTTGGTTGTTTTCCTTCTCGCTTGCGGGCTTGATCTTCTTGGCCTCGGCGTCGGTTTCGTCGTCAACTTCCTTGGTCTGGTCGATGAGGTTTTGCATCGGGGCTTGCGCGCTTGGGGCCTCGACCTTGCCCGCCGCTGCCTTGGTCGCCTTGGTGACTTCGGGCACCGTGCCCGGCTCGCCGCATCCGATCATGACATCGATCTTGTTGCCCTTTTTGACGGCGTAAATCTCATGGGGCTCTTTGCCGATCATGAAGGCCTTTCGCGGCAGCTTCCGCTTGCCATTGAGCTTGGCGATCAGTTTGGAAAACAGGGCCTTCGCCTTCTTGATCACGAAGCCGATGAGCTTGCCCATGGCCTTTTTCACCGGCGCCTGAAGCTTTTCGATCACCGATTTGATCTTCGATGATATTCCGCCCAAACCCAGAGCTGCCGCGAGGAACGAGATCACCACGGGGACCGTGCGGCCGATGGTTTGCTCGACGAATTTCGCAGCCGCTTCGGTCTGGCCACGGGCAATCGCGCCGACGGAGGAAAAGATCGACTGCGCGACATCCATGATCTGCTCGAGCCGCTCGAGAAACGCCACGATCAGGTCGTAAATCCCCAAAACGACTTTCACCACAGCGCCCACAGGGTTCGACAGGCCCGCGAGCCAAGAGATGCCCGCCTTGATCACGGTCGTGATCACCATCGACGAGATGCCGCCGATCAGCGTCTGTTTGAAGTTCTCGATCATTTCAAGCATCTTCTGCCAGATGCCTGTGAAGCCCTCCTTGAGCAGCACTTTGACGATCTCGACCGACTTCTCGATCAGTGCGACCTTGCGCTCGCCCGAGGGGCCCAGCTTCTTGACCAGCTCGGCGCGGAAATTGGCGTAGGTCAGCCCGAGAATCTGCATGACAAGCGACATCAGGCCCTTGAAGTCGAAACGGGCGGGCAGGGTGATGCCGGCCCCCGCGATGGCCCCGAAAAGCCAGCCGAGCAGGCCCTTCTTGAGATGCTCGAAAATGTTCGCGCCGAACTTCATGAAGCCGCCGACCACCGCCTTGATCAGGTTCTTGGCGAAGGCCAGCGGGTTCTCGATGATCAGGTCCAGCACGTCGCCCGCCTGCTGGATGATCGCCCACACCTTGTCGGCGTAAGGGCCTGCAAGCTTGAGCGCCCCGCGCACGGCGAACTCCAGCACCTTCTTGCCCACGTCCTTGGCGAAGGTAACCAGATCGCTGACCAGCGGGCCGAACAGGTCGATCACGTATTGCTTCGCGCCCACCAGCGGCGCGTCCCAGATTTTCGCCACCGTGCCCTGCAGCCGCGACCACGTGAGGTTCAGCTCGCCCAAGCGCGTCAGGACCCATTGGTAGGCCTCCTCGACCATGCGGGTCTCGCGCAGCTTGTCGAACAGAACTGTGCCCAGCGGATGCAGCCCGAACAGCCCACCGAGCAGGTTGGTGGCGTTCTTGATCACCTTCTTGCCGGAGATCAGCGTCTTGCCGACGATGACGGTGATCAGGGTGTAGCCGGGCACGTAGCGCGCGTAGCCTTCGAGCTTGCCTTCGGCCCAGCCCTCGTCTTCCTCGCGGCGTAGCACCGGCTCGCGGCGCAAGGGCAGGGCTTCGGAGCCTTCGGTCTGCTGGACCACGTGGCTCAGCTCATGGGCCATCAGCCGCGTGTTCGTGGGGCTTTCACCGCGGCCCAGCCAGATGCGGTTCTTGTGGGTGAAGGCGCGCGCGCCGATGCGTGCGGCCGCGTCCTGGTCGGCGGGGCCATCATGCAGGCGTACGTCCTCGAAGCTGGTGCCGAAATGCGGCTCGACCCGGGCGCGCAGACCCGAGGGCAGCGGGCGGCCCGGCCCGGGGTTGGCGACCAGCCGTGACACGTCCGACGGCGCGGCCCCGCCCATTCGCCCCACTTTGGCGGCTGGCGTGGCGGCGGCCTGCAGCGCACCTTCTTCGCCCGCCGCACCGCCGGTATCGACCGGCGCGCCGCTCTCCAGCTCGCCCATGTCGGCGGCGTCGAGCCCGTCTGTGGCGACGTCGTTCTGCTTGGGCAGGTCGAAATCCTGCTGCGCGGCGGGGGCGGGTTCGGGGACAAGCTCGTCGAGATTGGGCTGGCTTTCGGCATCGCGCCGCAAGGGCTGTGCGCTGCTGTTGGCAGGGGCTGCGGGCGGCGCGTTCGCCACGACGGGCGCGGGGGCAGAGGCGCCGACCACGCGGGCCGCCATCGTTTCCGCTTCCCGCTCCGCCGGGTCGCTGACCGCGCCGACCTTCAGGGCTGTCTGCAAGGCGGGGCGCGCCACCGCGCTGATCTGAGGCATCGGCCTGCGCACCGGGACCGGGGTCGCGCGGGCGGTGGTAGCGCCGCGCGACCCTTTGGTCTGGATATGTGCCTTGGCCTTCACCGGGGCCCTATTTGGGTTCGCGGGGCGTGCCCGGCCTGGTGCGCGCCGTGGTCTTGCGCGCGGTGCGGTTGCCGACATTGGGTCGTCTGCCGGTCGCCTTGGCGGTGTTTTTCGCGCCTGCCTTGGCTTTGCCCGTGCTTCTGGCCTTGGTCGTGGCTTTCGCCTTGGCGGGATCCTTCGGCTTGTCCTTGTCGACGTTGGCTCGCGCCGCGTTGGTGTCCTTGTTGAGCGTAATGTTCTGCCTCAACCCGGTGTTGCGCTGGACCTTGAACCGTTCGGCCTGGGGTTGGCCGTTGAAGCCCTGGAGCTGCTTTTTGATCAGCGCCGGGTTCACCATGACTTTGGCGTCGAGCACCTCGGCCTTGGCGGTCTTGTCGGGGTCCTTCTTCACTTCGGGCTGCGGTTTGGTGTCCTTGGCGGGCTGGGTCTTGCCGCCTTGGGCGATGTTCTTGCCCTGCAGGTTGCCCAGGAGCTTGCCCAGATCCGCGCCGCCCTTGAAGCCTTCCGCGAGCACGAAATCGGTCTTGGGAACGACGCCCGGCTGGAACTTTAGACCCCCCAGTAGTTTGGTGCCGATGAAGTTGAAGCGGCGGGCCTGACGGATCACGACGAACTCGACCGCGAGGCCGTCATTGTCGAGCAGGATCACCTCGTCGCCCGGGCCGGGGCGGCGGTTGAGCAGCGGCTTGCCGTCCGACATCTCGAGGATGCCCGCGATGTTCTTGACGTTGAACTTCTCGACGACCTTGAGGCCCGCGCCCTCGAGCTTCTTGATGGCCTCCTCGGATTTCTGGCCGGTGATGTCGATGATCGGCGGGTTGAAGCCGCGCTTCCACTGGTTGAGCACCTCCGCGCCCCCGTCGGAATGGCCGTAGAACGGCCCGGCGAGTTGCACGCCGCCATCGCCATAGGTCGGCTTGGCAGGCCAGAGCGGAGTTTTGTTGGGCGGATCCCAAGGCGCGGGGCCCGCGGCGGCAAGCCAGGCGCGCAGGCGATTGCTGGGGCCGTTGTCGACGCGCAACTCCTCTTCGGTGCACAGCGCCTTGAAGCCCGACAGGATCGTGCCGATCAGATCACCGTTGTAGTAGCGCTGGCTGCGCGGCGTGTTGGCCTGCTTGCGGCAGCACATCATGCACACGTCGCTTTCCGCGACCGAGCCTTTCTTGTAATTGCTCAGCTCGACGCAGCCCAGCGGCACAAGCGTCCAGCCCTCGATCGCGGGCGGGCAATCGGGCACCACGCGTGTGCAGAGGCATTCGAGGCGGAACTCCTCGTCCTTCTTCATGATTGCGGCGAGCCCAAGGGTCTTGGCCACCAGCGCCAGCTGGCCACCGGTGCCCTTCAAGCCGCTATCCTTGAGGCCGCTCTCAAGTGCCGCGATGATCTCGTTGAGTTCCGCGACCTTGCGGTCGGCCAACGGATCGCCGGTCTTTTGCAGCCGCTTGCCATAATCCTCGACCAGTTGCTTGAGCAGCGTCTCGGCGGCGCCCTGCAGGCGCTTGTCGAACTCCATACCGTCCATCGGGCGGATGTCGTTGCGCAGGCAGACATGCATCATGGTGAGCGCGGTCAGCGGCTCTTCCTTGCCCGCGATCTTTTCGAACAGATCACTTTCGGTCAGCGAGCCGCGCCCCTCTAGGCAGGCCTCCACCCGGTCCGACAGGGTCAGATCGGACGGGTCGTAGACCATGTTTGCAGGCGACAGAAAGAACGCCCGCTTGGTGCCGTTGAAGCCCACCGACAGGCAGATCTCGACCTTGCGCTTGGCAAAGCCCGCAAAGGTCTTGGCGTCGGGCAGAAGCTGGCCGTCGTCAAACTCCGACAGCACCACGGTTTCGCGCTCCAACTCATGGAGCACGCCCGCGCGGTCCAGAACGACCCCGCCGCTGACCTCGATACCCTTCTCGCCTTGCGCGACGGAGACGCCGCACACGACGCCCCAATCCATCATCGTGCGCAGCATCAGTTGCAGCTGCTTGTTGTTGTCGGCCGCGCAAAGCTTGTTGAGCGCCTCATCGACGGAACGTGTGCCTTGCAAGGTGTCACAATCCGGGTCCGACGGGGTGAAGCCCACGTGGCGCGCGTCGATCTCGCAGACCCGATCGAGCGCTTCTTGTACTGTCTGGGTCTCGCCCAGAAGCGCGCAGTCGGGGTCGGGGAAGTAGCCCACGTGATCGGCCGGGATATCGGCCAGCGTCGGAAAGCTGAGGCGGCGGTAGAGGATATCCGGCACCTCTTCGAACCCTTCGCCATTCCACATACCGATGGGGCAGAAATGGTGCACGGGGCCCAGCGGCGGCTGGCCTTCCTCTTTCTCCAGCGGGTGGCCGTTCAAGAGCACCTGCGCGCCGTCCGGTGCGTAGCGGCGCAGCTCTACCAGCCAGTAGTCGCCCGCAACCATCTCGCGCTTGCCGTGGGTGATCTGCACCGTGAACATCTCGGTCGAAAACGTGATCTGGCCGGACTTGTCAGTCATGGCGCTGCCTGCCGCACTTGGGCCGGAGGCCTTGCTGCGCGAGCCCAGCGGCACGCGGGCCATGCCGTCCCAGCGGCGCACATGGGTGTAGCCCACCTCTTTCTTCTCGAGCGTGTCGTCGCTGGGCGTTTCGGTGGTCAGGTCGGTGGTAAAGGCGCCGCGCGCGGGCAGGTAGTCGTCGTGGAAGTAGCCCGCCTGCATGTCGGTCTCGTCTGAGAAATACTCGTAGACCGCGTTGTCGCGGCTGAGCGCGCTGCGCGAGCCCATGGGCTCCACCGCTTCGGCGTTCTCCATCGACCAGGCGAGCCGAACCGCCTTCATCTCGCCCTTCTCACGCTCGACCGACAGGACCTCGACCCGGAACAGCGCGTTGGGCAGCACCTTGTCGATATTGATGATGTCGGCACACGGATCGCAGGTGTCGATGGAGGTCTCGCCGCCGCGCAGCTGCACGTTCAGTGTCGCAGTGCCCTTGGGCAGGAAGGCAGGGCTCTTCTCGAAGCTGTCGAGCACGTCTTCGTAGGATTTGACCGTGGGCAGGGTCTTGAGCTGCACCATCGTGCGCGTCCGGTAGGAGGTCTCGGCCCCGTGCAGGCCTGCATCCGCAAGGTAGCCATCCTCGGTCGCGAAAACCGGGCGCTCCCACAGATCGACATAGACCAGCCCCGGCGTGGGCTCCGGCCCTTGCGGCAGATCGGCCTGAAACTTCATCGCCTCCGCGAGGTCCGTGGTCATGCCGCCCAGCTCGAAATGACCCTGTTTGCCCTGGGCAAAGACCGTCCCGTCGAGCAGAACGAACTGACCCTCTTCGTCCCAGCCGCACATTCCCCCTTCGGCCGGAACGCCGGCGCCTGCGAAGGCCGCGCCCTGGGCGTCGTCGCGGGCCTGATGGATCTGTCCCGCCTCGGTGAGGTCCGCCTCGGTGAGCATGCCGCCCTGAACATGGGCGAGGTTGGAATAGCGTTGCTCGGGCTGGTGGCTGAGCCGTGAATGTGAGCCCTTCATCTGAAATCCCTCTCTAAAATCATTCGCCGTCCTCTGAGCCCAGAACGGGGGGGCTCAGGGCCAGCATGGGGTCGTAAAAAATCGCGGTTTCCTGACCGAGCGGCAGGAAGCTGTCGAGCTTGTGGCGCACCGCGCGCAGCGAGGCCGCGTGGTGCAGGCCGTGGCCCGCGCCCATCTCGCCTTCATCTTCCGCGCCCGCGAGGATTGCTGCAGGCGTGTCGGTGTCGAGAACGCCGTAGCCCGGCTCGCCGTAGCGGGCGGCGCGCTTCACGCAGTCCTCGCCGGTGCCGTGGTAGCGGTCGGTGAACTGGGGCAGGGCGGTGGTGTTCGAGCCGCCGCGCGCATCGAGGCAAAGCCTGCCCTTGCCCTTGGTGTCGTTGGCGCTGAAGCGCGAGTAGCGGATGCAGCTTTGCGCGGTCTCGCCCTCCTGACAGATCAGCGTGTCGGCCAGCGACTTGAACAGGCAGTCAGAGGCATCGAGCCGCCCGAAATCGGCAATATCCATCACCGTGCAATATTCCAGCTGCGCCTCCCGCCCATCGGCAAGGATCGTATCAAAAATGCTGTCCGTGGCCCGGAGCGGCGCGGGGTCGGCGGCAGAGGTTGCCAGATCGAGCGATTGCACCGCGCAGTCGATGAAGGTGATCTCCGATTTGGCGGCGCCCTTCAGGGTCGACTTGCGTCCGTTCGCGGCCACGAAGCGGAGGCCCTCGAACGTCATGGCGCGGTTGGGCAGCGGCACGCTTTGCGGCAGCTCCAGGATCAGCGCGGGGCCTGTGATGCCATCGCCCAGTTCCTCGAAGGCCATCAGGTCCTCGGCGCGCAGCACCTCCTTGCCCTCCATTGCGTCACGGAAGGTGGCGTTGGACAATTTCAAGCGCGGCAGGCCGTCGTGGAAGATGCCCTGCGGGGGGCGGACATGGATCAGAGTGCGGCGCGGGTGCGGGCCAACGCGCCGGGTGCGGTCCGGGTCGCGCAGATCGGGCGTGCGCGCGGTGTGGTCGTCGTAGGCACGCGGGAAACACGGCACGCCGCCCGGCGCGAGCCTGCGCCAATAGGTGTCCGTGCCGTCGGTGTCGTGCCGCCCGGGCTTGAGCCGGAAGAGCGGGTTCGCGCCGTCCTCGTCCTTGACCGCGCGGTCAAGCTTGCGGAAATCCGGCGTGATCACATTCGGGCCAAGGTCCAGCCCCGGCTCCGCGGTGAAGGGCGGCAGGTCCACGCGCGGGCATTGCGCGGTCATCCGCCAGCCTTCCTTGGCCACGGTCTCTGAGCGCAGCACGACATCCGCGATATCATCGATCGACGACAGCGTGCCCTTGGATTTGAACCACGCGACCGAATTGTTCAGCTCCCCCGCCCGCGCCACCGGGTCCGGCGCGGTTAGCTCTGCGCCAAGCAGCTCTGCAAGGTAGGGGACGACCCAGGGCTGGATCGCGCGCCCGTCATCTTGAGGCTCGGCGAAGCTGTCGGCATGGGCCTGCTCGGTTGTCGCCCGGATCTGGTCGAGCAGGTGACCAAAGCCGTGCAGGAACGCCTCGAGATCGCCCAGCTCGCCGTCATCCGCGGGATCGCGGTAGCGGTATTCCTCGGGCAGTTCGCGGTACAGGATGCGGCCCGCGCGGGAGCGCAACTCGTCGGCTGGATCACTCATGGAGGCCTCTCACATCAATGGAAATGGATGGCGCGCCGGGCAGGGCGGCGGCCACGGAATTCTCGCCCACATGGGCCACTTCGGTCGCGGTCGGGTAAATCGTCACCACCTGATCGTCGCGGGTCATCACACGGGGCGGCTTGTCGGGCGTATCGGGGCCGTAGTCGAAGGTCGTGACGATCGTGGTGGCGACCCCCGGCACGGCTTCCAGCGCCGCGATGGCTTCAGAAATATAGGCGGGCTGGCCGAAATCGCGCGCCTCCAGCGCGAAGGTCGCGCGCAGGGCCGCGTCGCAAGCGGCCTGAATATCGGTGGCATCGCGCGCGGTCAGATCGGCGCGCACCTGGGCGTGGATGCGCAGGTACAGCGGCTCGAAGCCGCGGAAGTCCAGCGTGACGCCGGGCAGGGCGCGCGCGCCCAAGGCCTCGCCCAGATCGAGCTTGAGCTGCGCCGACACATCGCCGCCCCCTGCGGGCACGATGCTGAGCGTCACCCGGCGTGCCCGGCGGGCGCGGGCGTCCTCGGCGGCGCGGGCGCGCCAGACCGCGGCATGGCGCATGGTCAGCTTCTCGAAATCGCGCAAGGACACCGCGCGACCATTGGACGACAGGCGTGCGGGGGCTGTGGCGCGCAGGCTCTCGACCGGTTCACGGTCCGCTCCGCCCGAGGTCGCGAAAGGCTGAAACACGGATTTGACGTAAGGGTGCTTTTTCGACGGCTCGACGAAAGAGAACGCGGGCACCGCAGAGCCTGCCGCGCCGACGCCGACCCGGTGGCGCAGGGCGGTGACATTGCCGCTGCCGGTGGGCAGGCGTCGGCGGAAATGCAGAGTCAGGTAGCCATCCTCGCCGAGCGTCGTCGACCACGTATTGGTCCCGTCCATCGCAGGGTCGATGAAGTCGGAATAGGTCCACAGCTCGCCATCGACGGCGATATCCATGGCCGGGATCACTCCGCTTTCGGAGACCGGGGAGGCGACGTGGCTGACATCGGCAACCTGGAACAGAAAGCTCTGGCGCATCTGTTCGCCATCGCCTGATCCGATGGTTTTCGGACCCTTGCTTTCGCCATGCCCGGCGATTACCGCGTTGAGCATGAAGACCGTGTCGCCACGGGTGAAATCGGCGATGGAGCCTGCAAGGCTGAGCGTAACCTCGACCTTTTCGCCGCCCAGCGGCTTGATCGTGGCCAGCTGCGCCTGCACCTCCCGCGCGCCGTCGCTGACGATCAGCGGGCGGCCGGGTCGCAGGATGTCGAGCGCCTCGTCCGGGACGTCGCAGAAGGTCAAAAGCGCGAGCGTGCCGAACGTATCCGGGTTGCGGTCGTGGTCCAGCGGGCGCAGGCTGTCGCGCATCGGGCCCACGAATTCCGCCCCGCGCGTCACCGAGACCGCTTGGTCGAACGCAATATGATAGAGCCCCTTGTCCTGCCGCAAGGCCTTCACCCGCAGCGCCTGCTGTGCCCGCCGCGCACGGCTGCGCAAGATGAACACCGCGCCGGGCTTCAGCCCCTTCGGCATCGCGCCGCGGAAGCTGGCGACATTGGCACCGTCGTCCTTCGTGACCTTGGGATCATCGATCAATTTCGCAGCGGTGGACTTCTCGCCCGGCACCTGGATGAATACGGTGTCGATCTTTGGCAGCTCGAAAATATAGCCGCTGGTCTTGCCCTCGAAGCGGTATCTGGTGACGCCGGAGGTGCGCACCTCCAGCCCGTCCAGACCGTTCCCGCGCACGGCCTTTTGTCGGCGCCGGAAGACGCTTGGGTATTGCGCCGCCTTGACCACGCCATCCTCGGTGTAGAAGACACGGTCGATCTGGGCGGTGGGCGTGTGGAAGATGCCGGGCTCCTTGGCGGCCAGCGGCGTCAGCGCGACCAGCTCGAACGCGTCGGGCAGTGTTAGACCGTCGGGCAATGCCAGCTCCACCCGGTCTTCATCGCGCGCGGTGACGCGTAGGATGCGTGGCACGCTGAGGCCGCGCAGCTCCACCAGATCGGCCTTGCGGAGCGCATTGGCGTCCTCCAACTGAACAACCACACTGCCACCCTCGCTGCGCGGAAGCGGGCGCAGGATATCGGCCGGGTCACGCCAGAGCCGGGCCTGCGCGCGGGTGGGGCGCAGTTGCAGCGCCTGGTTCAGGCGCAGCTCGAACAGGGAGGCGTCGGCGTCCTCGCTGACATCTTCGGCCCCGGTGATCGTGCGCACCTGCGCGCCGCCGCCGCCGGTGATGACCACCTCTTCGCCGGGCGAGAGCACCTCTCCCGACGGGTTCAGCCAGGTCTCGTCCTGACCGGGCAGGCGACTGCCATTCACGTCCCAACCGGAGACGCGGACACCGTTGAGCGCCGGGTGCGCCAGCAATTTACCCAGCGTCTCGAACACCAATGGCTTGCCGGTGGCGGGGGTGTGCTTCATCGCCATTCCGGCGGCGACCTCGACCGCGCCGAGGTCCGGCTTCAACTCCAGCGCCACGAGGGTCGAGGCGGAGGCCGCAGGCGTCGGCTGGTAATTTACCAGCGCCGCCATCCGCCGCAGATTGTCCCATTGGGTCGCGGTGCGCAGGTAACCTTCGTTGGCGAAAGCGTCGAGATGGCCCAGCGTCACGTGCGAGGCACGTGCGAAGGCGCGCAGGATATCCCACGCGTAATCCCCGTCGCTATCGGCTTGGTATTGCGCGCGCAGGCGCAGCCCGCGTTGCCCGCGACTTTCCAGCTTCACACCATCCTCGGTCGAGGGCGGGATCGCGCGGGCCAGTCGCTGCCACACAAGGCTTTTGCGAAGGCGGTCGATATCCACCTCGCTGCGGTTAAGATCGGAGGTCTCGCTGAGAAACAGGTCACGCAGCGCGTCGGGCGCGCGCATATCGGCAGGCAGCCCCTTGGCGTAAAGCCCGGTCAGGATTTCGCGCAGTCGCTCCAGCCAGACGGCCGCATCGCCATCGACATAATCGAAGCGGCGCATGCCAGCGCGGTTCCAGCGGGTCAGATCCGTTTGGCGCAGGCTCATCCGACCTCCCCCCCTTGCACGGTGATGCGGAAGGCGCCGCGTTCAGGGCGGCGGCTGTCGCCGGCGCACAGGATGTAGGCGTCGGGATCGACGCTGATGAACCCTTCCGCGCTGCGGTCCTCGAAACTGTCGCCCACGCGGCGGAAGCGGTTGAGGCAGGCGACGGCAACGCCTTCGATCTGCATCGCGGCCTCGATGATGTCGGAGGCGTAGATCGTCTCGCCAAAGCCGAAGCGCCCCGGCTCGAAGAAGCCGCCCTGATCGGAGGTGAACACCGCCGCGACCGCCTGCTTCAGCTCGGAGCGGAAGAAGCCCTTGGCCGCGCGCACCGACAGCGTCACGTTGATCGGGGCTGCGCGGGCGGGCTCGAGGAAAACTTCTGCGCCGATCATGCGGTAGGCGTCGACCAGCACACGCAGGATCGCGCGTCCGGTGAGGCCGGGGCCCACCGGCGGCAAGGCGAGGTTGCGGTCCGAATGAAACGCCTCGATCTCGCGCCAAAGCTCTGCGCGCAGGCGGTTGGGGCGGGTGGCGTCCGCCGGGCCGTCATGGAGCGGGCGGTCCATCGGCAGGTCATCTTCGAGCAGCGTCGCCACAAGGATCGAATTCCACGCGCCCGACCAGACCATCCGCGCCTGCGCCAGCGCGACCAGCGGGTGGCTTTGCAAAACGGTGCTGTGGTCGGCAAGGGTCACCATGCGCCGTTGCTCCGCGATCTGGCGCGGGCCTTCGCGCCGGGCACGCTCCATCGCGGCGGGGTTGCGCAGCCAGTATTGCTCGAGCGCCTCGGTGTCGGTGGGCTCCGCGCTCGCCGGGGCGAATTGCGCGCGTGCCGCGGCCATGTCGGCCCCGTCGGCTTGCCAGCCAATCATCGCCAGCAATCTGCGGACCGAGCCGGGCTTGCGCGCGGTGTCGAGATAGCGCTCCGCCTGCACCCGGTCCATCGCGTGGGAGGCGCGGTCGAGCGCGGCGGACAGGACCTCGACCAACACGACCTCCATGTCCGCGGGCGTCCAGCGGCGGCGATCGGGATAGCGCGAGGCCAGCTCCTGCATCATGAACAGCTTGAAGCTGTCGTAGTCGCGCACCTTCCAGTCGAAATCATCCTCGACGCCGGGCAGGGGCAGGGGCAGGATCTGCTCGCGCGTGCCACAATCCGGGCAGGTGCCGTCGAAGATCAGCTTTGCAGGGGCGAGCTCGGCCATCAAGACACCTCGAACCGGTGGGTTTCGGTGCGCGTCAACGCGGCGATCGTGTAGGTGATCTCGACCATCAGCACCTCTGGCTTGTCCGGCGGCGCGCCGACCTCAACCCGGATGGTCTTGGGATCGACCTCACCCGCCAGCGCCTCTGCCAGCGCGCCGTAGAGCCGGTTTTGGGCCAGCTCCCACAGCCCGACCGCGTTGCCTTCGAACACATGCTGGCGCGCGCCGAAGCCGTATTCCGGGCGGAACACCCGCTCCCCCGGAGAGGTGAACAGCACCTGCTCGACCTGCTGGCGGATATGGTCGAACCGCGCGACCTGCGCTGCGCCGGTCTCGGTCATCCGGAACGGAAAGGCCATGTAGCCGACGCGCGGCAGGGTGCTTTCATACTGGGCCATCAGCTTGCGGTGCTCTTCGTGGTTAATACGGACGGGGTGAGCGGGACCATGGGCGGCGCGGTGGGCGAGCCGGGCGCCGCCGTGGGATGCGTGTGGGCATTGAAGAGCGACAGGAAGGTTGAGCCCTTGATCAGGGGCTCGCCGCCTGCGCCTGCGACCGTGACCATGGAGCCTTCGATATTGATCGTGGCCGAGGATTTTACTTCAATTCCGCCGCCTGATGCGCTGATTTCATTGCCATTCGCGTCCGAGCAGGTGATCCCGGAGGACGTCATTTCCAACGCGTTGCCGTTGCCGTCGGCCACAAGCAATGTCCCGTCCGCCGCATTGAGCGTGACCGTCGCACCGGCCGCATCCGTCAATACCATGGAGCCTTCCTGGTCCATCACGACGGAGGCCTCCTTGGCAGATTTCATGGTTAACACTTCGGTGTCGGCGGTGTCGTCAAGCGACAAGACGTGCCCGCTTTCAGACCGGATGAATTTGACCTCCGGCGCGGTGTAGTCGTCGGGCATCTCGCCTGGGTCCCGCCAGAAGGTTCCCGTCCACATCGGGCTGGCGATATCGCCTTCCAGAAACTCGGCCACCACCTGCGCACCGACGGGGGGAACTGCCAGCATCCCGAATCCTTCCGCGCCGCCATAGGGGACGACCGGCAGGGCCCAATCCGAGCTTTCCGACCCCATCACCGACGGGATCGTCAGCTTGCAGCGGCCGCGATTTTCCGGGTCCTCTCGATCGGTGATGAAGGCGCGGTATTTACCAAAATAGCGCCCTTCCTGCTTACGGATCGTGCTTTCCAGTGCATTGAACATCTCGGACATGATGGCTCCTCAGAACAGGCTCTTGATCGCGGAGAGGACAGGCGACAGCGGAGCCGATCCGACCGCGTCGGTTTCCCCGACAGCATTGCGAATGAGTTGAAATTGTTGACGATATCCATCCGGGTTGAACTGATGGGTTACCGTATCGACGTAGTAGACACCTCCGTTGCGCGACCCCACGCCGTCAACCGTTACGGGGGCTCCTGCGCGCAGGACATGACCGTACAGCGTGCCGTCCAGCTCGCCGCTGGCCTTGATGCGAAAGCTTGCCTCGTTAACCATGCCTTGAGCGCGGGCTTCGATTTCGTCGACCGTCTCGTCGCCTTCGCCCTTGATCCGCGCGATGGCAGGCGTGCCAAGCCCGGCGCCTTCGGAGGCGGCTGGGAACTTGCCGAGCAACGGCAGATCGGCGTAGGCCTCGCCCGTGATCGGCTCGTCATCCTCGGTGGCGGGGGCCTTTTCCCAGGCGACGATGTCGGGTTTGTTGGCTTCGTCCGTCACGGCGAAGTTCAGGCAATTCGTGGCGTCCCCCGCGTAGACCATGATTTTGGTCTGCGGGTCGGCTTCCAGGCGTTTTGGGCCGAAATAGACCTCGCCCCGGTCAAAAATCAGCTCGAACCCGTTGGCCTTGGCGCGCTCGCGCAAGAAGGTGATCGCCGTGGCGTCCTGCACCAGCCCGCGCGATTTCGCGCCGTCCGGTCCCGCGATTACAGTTAACGACAGCGGCGCGACCAGAGCTTCGAGGATCGCCCGATCCGTCATCGGCGCGGTCTCGTCCCCCCACGGCGTGCGCTGATGCTCGCGTGACAGGGCGGCGCTGTCGTCGAGACACTCGATGACCAGTTTCGCCTCGCCGCCATTCTGCGGGTAAGTTGGTTTTAATTCAGTGATATAGCCGCGGAAAACTTCCTCGATATGCGTTTGGAAATCGGCATTGATGATGATCTTCTCCCACCGCGCGAACAGGCCAGAATCTGCGGCCATGAAATCGCCGTTGGTGTCGCGGCGGTCATCGATGGTTAACGTGGCGGCGCTGGCTTCGGTCCGTGACGCGCTGACTTCGATGCTTGAGACAAGGTCCGAGAGCGTCCCGATATCCTTTTTGGCGTCGCCCACGAGAACTTCGACCGATGCCGCCTGCCGAAACCCGGGGTCGAGCAATTGATCCAAAACGCCCATCACCGCACCTCACGTCTGCGCGGGACCAGAAGCGTACGGCCCGTATCTTCAGCTGCGATTTCGGGTTTTTCGGGATGCGGATCGTCGGCATAGACCAGATCCTCGGGGAACATCACTTGCGCGTTGCAATCCGCGAGACGCCGCCAATCCCTTGGATTCGCGTAGTAATTTTGCGCCATTTGGTCGAGCCGGTCGCCAATCGTGACGGAGTGTTCCAGCACCGCCTCCGGATTGGCAATGGCGCGCCCGCGCAGTCCGCGGAACCCCTTCGTTCCGTCCTCGGGTGGCTCGAAAAGCGCGGTTGTCTCGTAGTAGCTACCCTTGAAAAACGCCATGCTCTAGCCCCCCGCGCCGCTGACAAGGTTAAGCCCGGTTCCGATCGTCTGGCGCACTTTGTCGGCCAAAAAGAAGGGGTTGGCACTTTCGATCACCTGCATGGTTAACCCCATCTCGGCGCGATAGGGCATCAGGTTTGGCAAATGAAACGTCTCTTTCTGAGTGACACCGGTCAGAAAGACCGGCAAAAGCTGCATCCCCCAGGCAAAGATCAGCACAGACGCGGTTTCTTCCCGCTCGAACGCGCGGCTGCCGGACAGGCCAAGCGAGGCCAGAACCTTGACGCCGCCGGGACCTTGCGCTTTCGGCTCCGCCATCGAGCGCAACGTGTCGATTTGCGGCTGAACCCCGAACGTCTTTGCGATCGCCTTGCCTTCGTTCAAGTCGTCGGTGGCATCCAAAAGGATCGTGACCGAGAAGCTTTCGGCTTGCATTTCTACGCCTTGCGCAACGCGAGATGTCTCAAGCGGGCTCAGAAAATCATAGCCGCCGCGTGATCCCGGGGCGTCGCCTGTCTTGACCGTGACCGTGCGCGAGCGGCTGATTTCCTGCGGGTTGAACTTAAAGATTAACGCAAGCGGCGGGATGGTTAATCCGTATTCAAACAGCATTCCACGGGTTTCAACGGCCATGCTTGCCTCCCTTCAGCCCGGCTGCGACTTGGCCCGCAAGAACCGTGCCGCGTTGTCCGTGGCTATCAGTTTTGATCGGGCCGTCAGGCGTGGCGCCCTGACCAATCGCCTTGCCCACAGCTTCAGCAATCGCGCGCGCATCGTGTGTCGACGTCGCGGCCATAGGGGCGGGAAGCACAACTTTGAGGCGCTTTACTTTCATGCTGCAACCTCAAGAAATTCCGATAGAAATCCAATCTCAGATGGCCTGACTTGGCGGGCATCTTTGGTTAGTTCAGCCCAAATTGCGCGCGCCAAGTGGGGAAGGTCGACCTTGCCTTGATCGGCATATGCCAGGACCGCAGCATAGGTCGCCGCATTCGCGATCGCGCCGCCGGACAGCCGCACAGCGTCGCCGATTTTGTCCAGATCAACGCGTTTCGCGATCGGTGCGTCGGGGGGAAGAAGCACTTTCCAAAGCGCAGAACGGGCCTGCACGTCGGGTGTCGGGAAATCCACGACCAGTTGGAATCGTCTTAAGAAAGCTGAATCCACATTGGCGCGCAGGTTTGTGGTTAATATCACGGGGCCGGAATGGCGCTCAAACCGGGCCAACATGTGGCTGACTTCCAGGTTGGCGTAGCGGTCGCGCGCGTCCGTAACCTCCCCACGTTTGCCCAGAAGGCCGTCTGCCTCGTCGATCTGCAGGATTGCGTTGCGCCCCTCCAGACTGTCCAGCAGAGCATTCAGATTCTGCTCTGTCTCGCCCACATATTTTGACATGATACGGCCGAGGTCGAGCGAGTAGAGCGCCCAAGGCGCGCCGGTGCGTTCGCCCAACTCGGTGGCGAGAACGGTCGCTGCGAAGCTTTTCCCGGTTCCCGATGCGCCTGAAAACAAGGCCAATGGCCCGTGCACGGCGCGTGCGCCCCAGTCACGGGTCATGGCGTGGCGGTGTTCGACCCAAGCACCGAATTCGCGCAGTTGGCGCAGGGTGGGTTCTGGCAGAACGAGCTGGTCCCAGCGTCCGCGCATGGTGGCGAGCGATGCGCCGGGAGGTGGCGCGAGTTCCGGATCGCGCCCCAGCATCAGACGGATCAGGATCGGTCCCGGACGCAGGGTTTGCAAAGGCGTGTTGCCTTCGACCTTCAGCAAACCCGAACGCACCAAGGGTGCTGTCGGCGTTAACTTTTCGATCAAATCGGCAATCTCTTCGCTGCTCTCCAACATCAAGAGCTCTTGCACCAATGCAAGCCCGGGCCAGGGTTGCGCGATCTGCGGTTGCAGCGATTGCAAGCGCGGCGCGAAGGCGGGACGGGCCACGGGAGCTAAGGCCAAGACCATCAGATCCAGATCCATAGGCGTGAGCTGATCCAATACCTCTTTCGGGATCATCACGGACAGGCCCTTCCAACTGCCTGCCGTGCGCGCATCGCTGACGGTCTCCGACAGTGCGGCGAAGCGCTGTGCGAATTGGTCGTCGAGCTGGGCTCCGGTCCGCAAAGCCTCTGACAGGCTCAGCATGTCGTGCAGGCGCGCCCATTCCAGATCCATGGCAGAGGCCACGATATCATTATTTTCAGGGGGTTGCGTTTCAATATTCATGTCACGATGACCCTTACGGTGTTCCCGGCCGGCAGGTCGTCGCCGCGTGGGCGGGTGATGATTGTGGCGGTGTCGCCGGAGGCGGCATTGTCGAGCGTGACGCTTGCGGTCGGCGTTTCCGGGGTGAGGGCTGTGGACTTGATCTCGAAGTCTTGCGCGGATTGGGTGTCTTCGGAGCCATCGGTGCGGCTCCACGCGACGGTGATGCGAACCGGCTCGTTCTCTGGCCCAGCGACGGCGAGAGAAATGCGATCCGTGCCCGAAGCGACCGCAAGTTCAGAAACAAGCACGTCGCCGGTATTAATCATCGTAAACGGTAACCAATTAACCTTGGCATCGGCGGCCGTGATGGCCAGCGGTGTCTGCCCGATCTCGTCATCGACGACGGCGTCGGCTCCTAGGTCGAGAATGACAGCTTCCACTGGCGTGGGCGGCGGCAGGTAGGTGAGCGGCTCGATCGGGATCAGCGCCAATTCGTAGGCCGCGGACAAGCGATAGGCCAAATCGCCGCCCTGAATGGACCAGATGTGGTTCATCTCTTCCATCTCCGGGGCCTGTAGCACGGCCTGCAGACGATACTCGGTGGCCTCAGGGGCCGGCGTGCCGCCGGGCAGCACAACCGGGATGACCGGCTGGGATTGCAGCACCCGCACCGCATGGCCGAGCACACGCAGGTCCTTGTCCTTCACACTCGCATCGGACGCGTCCGAGAACGCCGTCAGCAGGACCTGTGCCCGAATGAAGGTCGGCTCGTTCTGGCCAAATTCGGGATGAATGCCCGAGGGCAGGATGCGGTAGCAAAAGACATTGAGCACCGCCTTATCGGACCCTTTCGCCTGCTCGGAGGCGGCGTTGGGGCTTTCCACGGTGACGGTCACGTCTTGGCTGAAATTCGCCGCCAGATGGTCGGCGAAGCCTTGCATGGCGAGCGACAGCGAGCTTGCATCAAGGGCCATCTCAGAAGCCCCCCAGGAAGCGACGTTTCGCCATGGCCGAGAAGTCCTGGCCTGTTGGTGCCGCGGCTGCGCGCGAGGGTTCCTGGACGACGACATCGACCTGTTCAATTACGACTTTCGGTGTGGTTTCGGACGGCGGGGCCGGGGCGAACCTGTCCTGCATCTTGGGCATGTCCGGCGCGAGGCTGGGGGCGTCGAACGGGGCATCGTGGCTGTGCCCGTCGGTTGCATCGCCCGAAAAGGGCGCCGTGTCTGTGACTGCCGCCACCGGGGTGACAGGCGACGCGACAGAGGCCGCGGGGGCAGCTTCGCGACGCAAGGTCATCGCGGGAGGCTGGTCATCCATGGCCGACAATTCCGCCGGTTTCGGGCTATTCTCGGCCGTCAAATCCATCGCGCTAGGCGGCGACATTCGCGACAGCGGTTGTGCGTCTTCTTCCATGCGGGCCAGCGGCTGCGCTTCATCTTCTTCGGTGCGGCGCAGGGGCTGGGCCTTTTCTTCCTCCATCCGCGCGACGGGCTGCACTTCGCCTTCCGCACGGCGCAGGGTCTGGGCTTCCTCTTCCTCCATACGGGCCAACGGTTGCGCCTCGTCTTCGGTGCGGTGCACAGTCTGCGCCTCTTCTTCCTCGACGCGCGCGAGCGGTTGCGCGTCTTCCTCTTCCGCGCGACGCAGGGGCTGGGCATCTTCCTTTTCCATGCGGGCGAGCGGCTGTGCCGCTTCTTCCTCTTCTTGGCGGCGCACCGGTTGTGCCTCTTCTTCTTCCATTCGTGCCAGAGGCTGTGCTTCGTCCTCCTCCATGCGGCGCATAGTCTGCGCCTCCTCCTCCTCGGTACGGCGGAGAGGCTGGGCCTCTTCCTCCTCCGCGCGGGCGAGGGGCTGCGCCTCTTCTTCCATCCGCGCGATGCCCTTGGGCCGGGCGAGGGCGGTGGAGCTGTGACCCGCGCGGGACAAAAGGCGTCTCACCAAGCTCATCGGCGGGCCTCGTTTGCGATCAGTCGGGCGTAGCTGGCGCGCCGGGCGGTGGGCAGATCGAGGATGGCGTCCTCGCTCCAGTGATAGCTGCGGGCGAGCCGGTGGACTTGCCCCAGCACGGTGGAGCCGGACGGGAAGGCGAAGCTCAGCGGGTCGATGCGCGCGGCGGTCTCGGCCTCGCAAATGGGGCAGGCGGTCTCGATCGTCTCGGCAATGTCTGGGGTGGCAGCGTCGAGCTGGGCGTCGATCAGCTGCAGATCCGCGGTCGTGAAGCCCTGCGCATCTTCGGCGCGCGTGTCGGCCAGCCCGCATTCGCGGGCCAGCACGCGCAGGGCCTGATCCGGGGTCGCGTGCGCCAGCGCGTCCTCGACCGCGCCGCTGGGGACCTCGAAACGGCGGGGGCCGCGGGATGTGTCGACCTCGATCACGGGGAAGACCGAGGGCACATCCGAGCGCGGAAGCTCTGACAGGGACACGCGCAGATCGTAGCTTTCGCCGCAGCTGCCGCAGCGCGCCTGAAACCATCGGGGGCCGGGCAAAAAAGTGAGCGCGGCGCGGGCCAGAAGCCATGCGCGCGCGCCGGTGGCCAGACGAGTTACCAAATCACGCGTTACAGATAGGCCACCTATCTGGAAAAACATCGCCTCGATCACGCCGGTGACCTGAGCGGGTCGGGTGCGCGCCTGCATGGCCTCTGCCAAGGCAAGCTCCACGCGTCCTGTCAGGGGGCGTGGCACGGCCGTGGGAAAGGCCACGGCCAAGGTGAGGGGCGCACGCTCGGACATAGGGGCTTACGTCTCGGCCGGTTCGGCAACGGCGAGGTCGCGGGTGAAGCCCTCATAGGCGAGCGTGACGGATTGGATGCCGACCGTGTTCATGTTGTTGGCGTCGAATTCCGGCAGGGCCTGATACTCGGTCACGAAGGCGCGGCGCAGCACATAGGCGATGGCTGGGGTGCCTTGCAGGTTCAGCACGTTGATCACGATGTCGCGGCGGAAATTCACGAGGCTCATGCCGCCATCGCCGTCGGCGACGTTGTTGACGGAGTTCGCCCATTCTTCAAACACCGGATCGTGGGACAGGCCCTGCTCGAGCGTGACGTTCTCAAACTTGGTGCCGCCGGGCATGGCGCGCTGGTAGCTGGGATCGCCCGCGGCGCGCCAGTTGACGACCTCGGTCGTCTTTTTCAGCGCGCCCATCTTCGACAGGCCCGCGACCACGCGGCCTCCGATGACGACCTGGAATTTAAAGGTACGGTAAGGGTCGTAGCGATGCGCGTTGACCGGGAAAAGTGGAGCTGCCATTGGAAAAATATCCTTTGCAAATAGTGTGGTGTCAGAAGGGAGGGGCGCCAGCGCTTAGGCCGTCTGCCCGACCTTCTGGCTGATCTGGACGACGACGAATTCGGCGGGTTTCAACGGCGCGAAGCCCACCGCGACCCGCACGATCCCTGCGTCGATATCGCCCTGCGTCATGGTCGAGCCGAGCCCGCAATTGACGAAATACGCGTCACTTGCTTTCTCGCCCTGAAACGCGCCGGAGCGGTGCAGCCCGTCCATGAAGTTGCCGACAGAGGCACGAAGACCGCCCCAGAGCTTATGGTCATTGGGCTCGAACACGACCGCCTGCAGCGCGTTGTAAAGGCTCTCGCCGATCATGTTCTGGGTGCGGCGCACCGAGACGTAGCGATACTGCGGCTTGGCTTTCGTCGCAGTGGTCCGTGCGCCCCAGATGACGGTGGGGCCGGTGATCGAGCGCAGGCAGTTCACGCCCCACTCGTTGAGGTTGTCCTGTACCGCGTTGCCGATCAGCCGTTCCGGCCCGAACGTGCCGCGCACGCTGGCCTCGAGACCGGCAGGGGCCTTCCAGACCCCGCGCGTCGCGTCGATCCGCGCCCACATGCCGGCCGCGACCGCCGCGGGACCCATGTGGAAGCTGCGCGGCGCGCCCGGTGTCAGCTCTGCATCGAAATACGGGTTCGCGATCTCGACCCGCGGATAGTAGAGCGCCGCGTAGGGAGAGTTCGTGAAAACCGCTTCCTTGGCCTCCTTCGGGGTCGTGATCGCGTCCGCGCCGGGGTCGATGATAACCATGCGGTTTTGCATCTTCTCGGCGTGGCCGATGGCTTCCTGGTAGATCGTCTTGCCCGTCGCGTCGGGCGTGATGTCGGGCAGGACGATGATCGAGATGTCGCGGTAATCCTCAAGGCGGCCCAGGGCTTCCGTGTAGGCCCCTTTCGCCGGGGCGCCGGTGTCTTCGCCTTTTTCGAGGAAGTCGCTGACCGTCTTGTCAGACGAGGGCATCGTGACGTCATCGCCGAAGGCCACGTCGATCAGAACGGAGCCCTTGTTGACGGCCTGGGTCGCGCGCTCCAACGCATCCTTAAGCTTGGCTGCGTCGCTGGACCCGTCGCCGACCCATGTCAGGGCGGTGAAGCTCTCGATCACCTGGTCGAGCACCTTGGTGGTTCCGTCATTGCCGAATTTCCACGTTCCGATGAGGATATCGAAGGTTTCGTCTTCCTTGTTCGAGCGCATCTCGACCATCAGGTCGTTGGACCATGTGCCCTTGCTCTTGGCGGTCACGGAGACGAACTTCTTGTCCGCCCCGCTGTTGATCGGAAGCTTCGCCGTCGCGGCGGCCCCGCCCGAGCCTTCGAGCGGGACGATATAGGCCTTGGTGCCACCATTGGTGAAGTAGGTGTTGATCGCGAGCCCGAACGCATCGGGGGTCGCGTCGCCAAGGTTCTTTACACCCCCGGCCGCGCCCGCACCGGGGCCAAACAGCGTGGCGTATTGCGCGGGCGACGAGATGAAGGTCGGCTTGCCGCCCGTTTTGGTGACGGGGGTGCCCCTGCGCACATGGCCGATGAAGGCGGTGACCGAGGTCGAGGCCGCCTCGATGGACAGGGCGTTGGAGGGGACGTGTTCGATATAGACGCCGGGGTGTTGGTACATGGGGCTCGGGCTCCTTGGCAGCGAGTGGTCAGCAAAACTGGACCGGCCCCCCGCACAGCATGCGGGGAACAGGGCCCCCCACGCGGCCCGCGGGGGTGATCTGTCGTGTCATATGGTTTCTCCGCCGGTGACCGACCCTGAGAGCCCCGGACCCCACCGCGCGGGGGAGAGCCGCGGGGTGGGGGTCGCTGGTCGAGACATGCTGGGGAGGGTGCTGGGGGCACCGCACATGTCGCAACCGGAGCCTACAATGCCCGGTGGCCTGCAAAGGTCTAATCCTCGTCGAAAGCAGCGCCACCGGGCGGTAAGTAGAGTTACGTCATCAAATAACGGAGAAGTTACCGCTTATGGGGAAAACGATGAGCCATTCCCCGCAAACCGATCAAGACAAAAGTTAACGCTGCGTTAAGCGTTGGACCTTGATCCGTTTTAAATCAATGCTTTAGTCGCCGTGAATAAGGTGTGAAACGGGATTCACACCCCATCACGCGCGAGAATCGCCCGCCCTTTTCGCTGAGTCTCTGCCTTGGGGTCAGACTAAAAATCGCCCCCTTCGGGAATAATCACACGCCCCCAAGCGTCACCCCACTACAACGGGTGTCGTGGTCTCAAACGCGCCCTCAAGACCGACCTCTTGCCAGATGAAGGATGTAGCAATGGCGTGCCTCGATGATCTCCCTGAAAAAACGCGAACCTCGCTTTTGACCCTGTTTCGCGCACGCAACTTCTGCTTCGCGACACATGAGCAGGGGCGCACGCCGACCTTCTACTTCGCGACCGGCGGGCCGACGCGATTGCAATACGGGTTTCCCAATGGCCGCCTGAGGACGATGCACGGCCGCGGTCCATTGATCGAGATCTGCGCGACCATGAAGCACCACTGGTTCTTCAGCTCCAAGAAAAAGCGCGATGACGCGCGGCTGGCTGCCAAGGCCTGCAAGGACCGCGCGGAGTTGGCGCGGCTGATGGACAAGATGCGCAAGGTCCCGAAGAAAGGCTATCACCACTACGAGTTTCTCAAGGGGGCCTCTTGGACCTCGCCGGTGGGTGTCGGCCACCGATCCGGCGGCAAGGTCGACCTGACGCGGATCACCTCGGACGCCAAGATCGAGGCGATCCTGAACGACATGCTGGAATATGATTGCTGGATCCAGGTGGGCAAGACGAAGCTCCAACTGACCGAAGGCGCGCCGCGCCCGACCAGAGAGGCGAACCCGCGTTCGGTGCGCACTTACTTGGACGATATCGGCTAGCCTTTTGCGGCGAGATACGTGGCGCAGCCGGTGAGGGCGGCATAATCGTCCTCGATCAGCCCAACCTCGAAATTGCCCATGAAGCCCGCGAACCGGCCCTTGTCGCGGAAGGCCTGCGCGAAGCCCAGCGTCGCGAAATGCTTGGAGAAGGCGCGCGCCACGCCGCCCGCAAAGAACACGCCGCCGAAGGGCAGCTGGATTAGGCACAGGTTGCCGGTCACGGTGCCGAGCATGCGCACGAACATCTCGGCCGCGCGGGCCGCGACCGGGTCCGATCCATCCTCGAACCCCGCCATGATATCTGCCGCGCGCGCCTCTGACGGGGTGCCGGCCTCGGCGGACAGGAAGCTGTAGACCCGCTCGAAGCCGCGGCCCGACAGCATGTCTTCGACTGCGGGAAAGCCGTGGGAGGTCTCAAAGTGGCGGATCATGCGCAGCTCGTCCTCGGCGCGCACGGGCAGGTTGGCGTGGCCGCTCTCGGACGGCGGGACGTGGCGGCCCCACGGGGTCTCGAACACCGGCGCTGCGTTGAACCCCGTGCCGACGCCCACGACCAGCTTGGTGGCTTTCGGGTCGCGGGCGGGCTCTTCGATCCGCACCAGCGGCGTCACGGCACCGTCGGGCAAATGGCCAAGTGCGTGGCCCTGTGCCTGCAGGTCATTCAGAAGGCATGCGGTGTCGGCCCCGGTCGCGCGCGCAAGTGTCGCCTCGTCGATCTCCCAATCGAGATTGGTCATTGTGCCGCGCCCGTCCTTCACGGGCCCCGCAATCGCGATGCAGGCCCCTGCGCAATCCAGCCCGCCCTGGGCGTCGATGAAAGCGCGCAGCACGGTCTCGAGCCCGGGGTAGTCGGTGTTCTTGTAGCGCGTAACCGTGTCGGTCCGCAGCGTCGCGCCTTCGGCCAAGGCGACGCGGGTGTTGGTGCCACCGATATCGGCGACCAATGTGCAAGTGTCAGCGGTGCGGGTCATATTATGCTCAGATCAGGCTTTCAGCGCGCGGGCAAGGGCGTGGTAAGATGCTTTTGGCGTGCGCTCAAGGGTGTCGAAGTCGACATGCACCAGACCGAAGCGTTTCTCGTAGCCGAGCGCCCATTCGTAATTGTCCAGAAGCGACCAGAATGTGTAGCCTTTCAGCGGCGCGCCGTCGTCCAGGGCGCGCAAGGCCGCGGCGATGTGCTGATTGAGGTAGTCGATCCGCGCGTCATCGTCTTGCCCCACCACATCCGGGTTCGCCATGCCGTTCTCCGTCACATAGAGCGGCAGGCCTTTCGTATACTCACGGTCGACCCAGGTCAGGAAATGGTGCAGCCCGTCGGGGTAAATCTCCCACTCCATCTGGGTTTTGGGCAGGGGGCCTTCGACCTCTGCGTGGGAAGGCCATGGCCCGTCCACGGGGGCGATGCGCTTGCAGGTATAATAATTGAGCCCCAGCCAATCGAGCTTTTGCCCGATCAGAGGGAAGTCATCCTGCCAGCCTTTTGGCATGTGGGTCTCCAGCCCCTTCATCACATCCTCGGGGTAGGCGCCCTTGAACAGGCCGCCCAGGAAAAAGCGGTTGTAGTAGCCGTCATAGAGCTCGGCCGCGCGCGCGGCCTCCGGGCTGTCATCGGAGGGGTGGGCGTATTCGAAATTGCACACCGCGCCGACATTGCGCACGCCCAGATCGCGCAGGACCTCCACCGCGCGTCCGTGCCCGGTCATCACATGGTGCATCGCGTGGGCGGTGGCGCGGATGTCGCGCAGGCCCGGTGCGTGGTGGCCCAGAAAATGGCTCAGCCAGCCGACGCACCACGGCTCGTTGATTGGTGCCACCGAGAACATGCGGTCACCGATCCGGTCCATGATTACGCGGGTGTAGTCGGCAAACCAATGCGAGATGTCGGGGTTCCGCCAGCCCCCGAGATCGGCCAGCGGCGAGGGCAGCTCCCAGTGATAGAGCGTCGCCATGGGCTTGAGATCCCGCGCGAGCATCGCGTCGACCAGCCGGTCGTAGAAGTCGAGCCCCTCGGGGTTCGGCGTGCCGCGCCCTTCTGGCAACACGCGCGCCCAAGAGGTCGAGAAGCGGTAGGCATCAAGGCCCATCGCGGCCATCAGGTCCAGATCTTCCTCGTAACGGGTGTAGTGGTCACAGGCGCGATCGCCGTTTTCGGCGCGCACCACATTGCCCGGCGTCGCGGCAAAGTCGTCCCAATGGGTGCGCCCGGCGCCGCCCTGGGCGTGGCCCTCGATCTGGTAGGATGAGGTCGCGGCTGCGAACAGGAAGCCGTCCGGGAAGTCGCTGCGGCGGAACGTCATGTCGGCGCTCATCGGCGGGCCTTTGCGGAGATGGAGCTGTGCGGGGCAGGGCCGGTGGAACTGCCCACGACCAGATCCGCCTCCCACAGCTCGGTGGGGAACAGGGTCGGATCGTCGGCCTCGATCTTGTCGATCAGCATCCGTCCAGCCGCGCGTCCGGCTTCGCGCACCGAGGACCGCGTGGCCGTGAAAATCGGCGTGCGTCCGCCATTGGGAAAGTAGGAAAGCGCATCGTCAAAGCAGATGATTGAGACGTCTTTCCCGATGGTTAGGCCGCGTTCTTCAACCGCCCGGCGGATGCCGAGTGCCACAAGGAAGGAGGCGGCGAGGAAGGCCGTGGGCGGGTCGCCGATCTTCATCATCTGATGGGTGGCCTCAAAGCCGAACGGCTCCGTCATCTCGGAGGCGCGCATGATCTGCGGGTCGGGCTCGATTCCGCGGGCCTCCAGCGCGCCCGTATATCCAAGGCGGCGGCGCATGGCGAAGTCCATCGCCTCGATCCCGTTCAAGAGCCCGATCCGCGTGTGACCAAGATCAAGCAGAAATTCTGTCGCGCGCTGGAAGGCGGAGCGATTGTTGACGTCGAGCCAGCTATAGGGCGTCCTGCAATTGCTTGAGCGGCCATGGACCACGAAGGGCAATCCCAGCTCGTGCAGCAGCGCGATGCGTGGTTCGTCCACCGTCGGTCCGTGCACGATCACTCCGTCGACGGAGCCGGATTCGGCCAGACGCCGATAGGCGGCGGTCTCGTCTGCATCGGCCACGACGCTCAGCCGCATGTCATAGCCGCGCTCGGCGTAACTTTCGCCCGCGCCCGCGATGAAATCGGCAAACACCGCGTTTACCATTTCATGCTGGTTGGACAGCGGAATGACATGGGCGATGGACATTGTGCGCCCGGTGGCGAGGCTCTTGGCGCGCGGATTGGGGCGATAGTCATGGGCGCGCGCGGCCTCCATCACCCGCGCGCGGGTGGCTTCCTTGACCTCCGGATAGCCGTTCAGCGCGCGGCTAACGGTAGTCTGGGACAGACCCAGAAGCTCTGATAATTCGCGCAGGTTCATGGCGCTCCGGATATGGTGCGGGGCGGTTGGATGTTTCCAAACCGCTTTGGAATATCTGTCAATTGTTATGGACAGCGCCGGGGGAGGTCAAAGGTGATTTTCGCAAAAGCAGTGCAGAAATTTACTTCGCACCTGCAGAAAAGTCAGGAATATCATACCATAAGCGGAAATTAGGACCGAAATGATTGACAGTCGCGGGTCGCTGCTTCAGCGTCGCCGCTATCCAAAGCGCTTTGAACGGGTGATTCCTAACGCACCTGATGAGCGCCGAGTGACACTTTAGGGAGACGGCCTGCCACGGCATGAGACCGGGCGGCCAGATTGGGAGGATTACCATGACAAAACGACTCTACACGTCCGTCGCGATTGTGGCTCTGACGAGCTCTGCGGCGGTCGCGGACGGGCACCTGTCCTTCGGGACCGATGGCGGCCCCTTCACCTGGGACAGCTATAACGCGTTTGCCGAGGCCAATGATCTGTCCGGGCAGGAACTGTCGATCACCGGGCCGTGGACCGGCAATGAAAAGGAGAAGGTCGAGAAGATCATCGCCTATTTCAACCAAGCCACCGGCGCCTCCGCCAGTTATTCCGGCTCTGACAGCTTCGAGGCCGACATCGTCGTCTCCGCGCGCTCCGGCTCCGCGCCGAACCTGGCCGTGTTCCCGCAGCCGGGTCTGGCCGCTGACATGGCAAGCCAGGGCCTGCTCACCCCGCTGCCAGACGGCACGGCGGACTGGGTGCGCGACAACTTTGCCGCCGGTCAGTCCTGGGTCGATTTGGGCACCTATGCGGGCGCGGATGGCAACGAAGATCTCTACGGCATGTTCTACCGCGTCGATGTGAAGTCGCTGGTCTGGTATTCGCCCGTGGCGTTTGACGAGGCAGGCTATGACATCCCCGAGACGATGGAAGAGCTCAAGGCGCTGACCGATCAGATCGTGGAAGACGGCGAGACGCCGTGGTGCATTGGTCTGGGATCTGGCGCTGCCACAGGCTGGCCCGCGACCGACTGGGTCGAGGACATGATGCTGCGCACCAACAGCCCGGCCGATTATGACGCCTGGGTCTCCAACGAGATGAAGTTCGACGACCCGAAAGTTATCGCGGCCATCGAAGAGTTCGGCGCATTCGCCCGCAATAACGACTATGTGGACGGCGGGGCAGAGGCCGTGGCCTCCACCGACTTCCGCGACAGCCCCGGTGGTCTCTTCTCGATCCCGCCCAAGTGCTACATGCACCGTCAGGCGTCCTTCATCCCGGCCTTCTTCCCGGAAGGCACCGAGATGGGCGAAGACGTGGACTTCTTCTACTTCCCTGCCTACGCCGACAAGGATCTCGGCAAGCCGGTTCTGGGGGCAGGGACGCTGTTTGCGATCACCAACCCGTCTGACGCGGCCAATGCGATGATCGAGTTCCTGAAACTGCCCATCGCCCACGAGATGTGGATGGCGCAGGGCGGCTTCCTGACACCGCATACCGGCGTCAATCCCGAAGCCTATGCCGATGACAGCCTGCGCGCGCAGGGCGACATTCTGCTCAATGCCACGACGTTCCGCTTCGACGCATCGGATCTGATGCCGGGCGAGATCGGCGCAGGCGCGTTCTGGACAGGCATGGTGGATTACACCACCGGCAAGGATGCGGGCGAAGTCGCCGCGGGCATCCAGGAACGCTGGGACGCAATCCAGTAAATCTGACGTAAGTCAATGGGATACGGCATGACCTTCGTGCCGTATCCTACCCCCACAAGGCTGCACTGGCCTGTGGTTCGGAGGCCGGTGCCGGGGGGCACTGCCGTCTCCACCCCATGATATATCAAGAAGGATGCGTGCCCCATGTCTCCAATGCTTCAAGGCTTCATGACCATCGTCATCGGCGTCGGCGGGTGCGTGGCCTACTTCTACTTCTCCAATCTCTTCATCGACAAGATCCTGTTCCCGCCGCGTGCGATGAACCAGGAGCAGGTCAAAACGCGCCGCCTCGTTGGCCTCGTCGCCATTGCAGTCTTCGCGCTGTTGATGGCGGTGGCGATCGCGGCGATCTTCCGCTCGGTCTTGCCTGCGGGGCTGACGAACTTGCTGGTCACTCCGGCCTTGTCGATCATCTATCTGTTCTACTCGGTCGGAGGCGCGCTTGGCGCGTGGCTTCTCGTGATCCTCGTGGCGCTGGTGGTTTTGTTCGCGCCTTGGGGCCGCTTGCCCAAGGCGGGGCTGACCCTTGGGGATAACATCAACCGCGCCAACATGCTGCGCCCTTGGTTGTTCTTGTTCCCGGCAATTGCGGCTCTTGGCCTATATCTGGTCTACCCGGTGGTCGGCTCCTTCTGGCGCTCGCTTTACAACAGGGCGGGCGACGAGTTCATCGGCTTTGGCAACTACGCAGTTATGTTCTCCGACGATGGCTTCCAGACGGCGCTGTTGAACAATTTCCTATGGGTGCTTTTCGTGCCCGCGGCTTCCACATTCTTCGGCCTTCTCGTGGCGCAGCTGACAGACCGGCTCAGCTGGGGCAACATTGCCAAGTCGCTGATCTTCATGCCCATGGCGATCTCGTTTGTGGGCGCGTCGCTGATCTGGAAGTTCGTCTACGCCAACAACCCAGACATCGGCATGATCAACGCCATCCGGGAAACGCTGGGCATGGCCAGCCTCGACCCGATGCAGGTGCCATTCTGGAACAACTTCTTCCTGATGTTCATCCTTGTGTGGATCCAGACGGGCTTTGCCATGGTGATCCTGTCGGGCGCCCTGCGCGGCATCCCCGAAGAGACCATCGAGGCCGCCATCATCGACGGCGCCAACCCGTTTCAGGTGTTCTTCAAGATCAAGGTGCCGCAGATCATGGGCACCATAGTCGTGGTCTGGACCACGATCACCATCCTTGTGCTTAAGGTCTTCGACATCGTCTACACGATGACCGGGGGCAATTTCGGCACCGACATCCTGCCCAGCTACATGATGAGTTACATGTTCCGCGATGATGGCCGCGCCACGGCGGTGGCCTTCGTAATCATGATCATCGTGCTGCCGGTCATGATCTGGAACATACGCCAAGCCCGCGCGGAGATGAGATAATGGATAACATTGCAGGAACCAAAAGCTCACTCTCATGGGCCGTCAACATCTCGGTCGTGCTGCTGGTGGTGGCGTGGCTGATCCCGACCGTCGGCCTGCTGGTCTCCAGCTTCCGGGACCGCGACCAGATCAGCGCCTCTGGCTGGTGGCTGTCACCCTTCCCGGTGGAGCAGAACTATTCCGTCAAAGCGCCGCTTGATGACCTCGTCGTCGATGGTGACCTGAACACCATCACCGGCAATGTCTTTGGCGAGGGCTCCGGCACCGTTGTCCGCTTCGGCGGGCGCCGCGCAGCGCCCACGGAATTCGCCGCAGGCGAGACCGCCGATCTGCGCCGGGACCGCACGCTGCTGGTCGAGGCTGATGGCTCCTTCGTCTACTCGTCGCCCGCCGAGATCAAGCGCGAGCCGTCGATCTACTTCTCGGCCGAAAGCCCGCCCGACTTCTCGATGGGCAATTACGAGACGATCATGGCGTCCGACAATATGGACCGGGCCTTCATCAACACGCTGACGGTGACGATCCCGGCCACAATCATCCCGATTCTGATCGCGGCCTTCGCGGCCTATGCGCTCGCGTGGATGGACTTCAAAGGCCGGGGCTTCCTGATCGCCATGGTGGTGGGCCTGCTGGTCGTGCCGCTGCAATTGGCGCTGGTGCCGCTGCTGACGCTGCACAATCAGGTGGGCATCGGGCAGAGCTTCCTTGGCATCTGGATGGCCCATACGGGCTTTGGATTACCCCTCGCGATATATCTGCTCAGAAACTACATGGTCGGCCTGCCGCGCGATATTATTGAGAGCGCCAAGGTCGACGGGGCCACGGATTTTCAGGTCTTCACCAAGATCGTGCTGCCGCTGTCCTTCCCGGCGCTGGCCAGTTTCGCCATCTTCCAGTTCCTGTGGACCTGGAACGACCTGCTGGTGGCCAAGGTCTTCCTGCCGTCCAACTCGGAAAGCTGGGTGATGACGGTCAAGATCGCCGACGACCTTCTGGGTTCGCGCGGCGGCGACTGGGGCATCTTGGCGGCGGCGGCCTTCATTTCGATCGCGGTGCCGCTGATCGTCTTCTTCACAATGCAACGCTACCTGGTGCGCGGCCTGTTGGCCGGCTCCGTCAAATAAGAGACCACGATGACCAAAATGGACCCGAAGCTGAAAGCGCAATCGGCGCAGGACACCGATTGGTGGCGCGGTGCGGCGATTTATCAGATCTACCCGCGCAGCTTTCAGGACAGCAATGGCGACGGGGTGGGGGATCTGCTGGGGATCGTCTCCCGCATGCCCTACATCGCAACGCTGGGCGTGGACGCGATCTGGATTTCGCCCTTCTTCATGTCGCCCATGAAGGATTTTGGCTACGACGTCTCCGACTATTGTGACGTGGACCCGATGTTTGGCCACCTGAGCGATTTCGACGTGCTGGTGGCGTCGGCCCATGAACGCGGCATCAAGGTGATCATTGATCTGGTGTTGTCGCATACCTCCGACCAGCACCCGTGGTTTCAGGAATGCGCCCACAGCCGCGACAATGACAAATGCGACTGGTACGTGTGGTCCGATCCCAAGCCCGATGGCACGCCGCCCAATAACTGGCTGTCGATCTTCGGCGGCCCGGCGTGGTCGTGGGAGCCGCGGCGCGAGCAGTATTTCCTGCACAACTTCCTGCGCTCCCAGCCCGATCTGAACTTCCACAACCCGGACGTGCAAAACGCGCTTCTCGATGTGGCGCGGTTCTGGCTCGACCGCGGCGTGGACGGCTTCCGGCTCGACACGATCAACTTCTATTTTGCCGACAAGGAACTGCGGGACAATCCCGCGCTCCCGAAGGAACAGCGCAACGCCTCCATCGCGCCCTCGGTGAACCCCTACAATCACCAAGAACATGTCTACTCAAAGAACCAGCCGGAAAACCTCGAGTTTCTCAAACGCTTCCGCGCACTTCTCGACGAATACCCCGGCTCCACCACGGTGGGCGAGGTGGGCGATGCGCAGCGCGGGCTCGAGATTCTGGGCGAGTACACTTCGGGCGATGACAAGGTGCATATGTGCTATGCGTTCGAGTTCCTTTCGGGCAACACCCTGACGGCAGAGCGGGTCGTGGACACGATGCAAAAGCTCGACGCGGCCGCGCCCGATGGCTGGGCCTGCTGGGCGTTTTCGAACCACGATGTCGTGCGCCACATCACCCGCTGGGGCCTGACGCCCGCGGCCCATCGTTGCTTCACCACGCTGATGATCTCCCTGCGCGGCTCGATCTGCCTGTACCAGGGCGAAGAGCTGGGCCTGCCCGAGGCCGATGTGGCCTTCGAGGATCTGCAAGACCCCTACGGCATCCAGTTCTGGCCGGAATTCAAGGGCCGCGACGGCTGCCGGACGCCGATGGTCTGGGAGCCCAGCAACCAAAATGGCGGCTTCTCCGCCGCGCAGCCGTGGCTGCCGGTCAGCCATGACCACCTGATGCGCTCGGTCGACGCGCAGGAAAGCGACCCGGCGGCCCCGCTGCATCACTACCGCAACGCGCTGGCCTTCCGCCGCGCGCATACGGCGCTGGTGAAGGGCGACCATAGCGACCTGGCGGCCGAAGGCAGCGTTCTGCGCTTCACCCGCAGCCACGGCACGGAGTCGATCTTCTGCGCCTTCAATCTCAGCGACCAGCCCGCCACGGTCGACATGCCCGGCGGCAAATGGCTGCCGATCGGCTCCGAGTTGGGCTCTACCGGGCCCGGGCCCGACGGAAAACTTCATCTTGGGCCCTGGCAGCCCTGCTTTGCGCTCAAGAAAGACTAGGGAGGGACGGACCTATGGCAGATCTGAAACTGACGGATGTTGGCAAGACCTACGGGGGCGCGGTCACCGTTCTCGAACACATCGATCTCGACATCAAGACCGGCGAGCTGATCGTCTTCGTCGGCCCCTCGGGCTGCGGCAAGTCCACGCTGTTGCGCATGATCGCGGGGCTGGAGAAGATCACCGCGGGCGAGTTGAAGATCGACGGCGAGGTGATGAACGATGTGCCCCCCGCGCAGCGCGGCATCGCCATGGTGTTCCAAAGCTACGCGCTCTACCCGCATATGACCGTGCGGGACAACATGGCCTTCGCGCTGAAGCTCGCCAAGAAGAGCCAGTCCGAGATCGATGAGGCCGTCGCCCGCGCCGCCAAGGTCCTGCAGCTCGATCAATATCTCGACCGCCTGCCCAAGGCGCTGTCGGGCGGTCAGCGCCAGCGGGTGGCCATCGGCCGCTCGATTGTGCGCGACCCGAAGGTGTATCTTTTCGACGAGCCGCTCTCGAACCTTGACGCGTCCCTGCGGGTCGCCACCCGGATCGAAATCGCGCAGCTCAAGGAGAGCATGCCGAACTCCACGATGATCTACGTGACCCACGATCAGGTCGAGGCGATGACGCTCGCCTCGCGCATCGTGGTGCTCGCCAACAAGGGCATCGCGCAGGTCGGCTCCCCGCTGGAGCTGTACGAGAAGCCGGAAAACGAGTTCGTGGCCCAGTTCATCGGCTCCCCAGCCATGAACTTGCTTGCGGGCGAGGTGACGGGCACGGGTCCTGTCACCTCCGTCGCGCTGCCGGAGGGCAAAGGCACGATCACCGCCAACATCCCCACGACTGACGCGGATGTGGGCCTGAAGGTCAATGTCGGCATCCGCCCCGAGGACATGGTCGCCACCGATGGCGAGAACTATGCCTATGCGGGCACGGTCGAGATCCTCGAGGCGCTTGGCGAGGTCACCCAGCTTTACTTCAAGAAGAGCGCCCCGGAAAACGATCCCGTCATCGCCAAACTCGCCGGTATCCACACCGACGTGCGCGGCAAGACGATGCATATGACCGCCGATCCGGCCAAGGTGCATCTCTTCGCCGACGGCAAGTCGCTGCTCTATCGCTAAAGGCTCACCAGCCGGCCGGATCAAGGTTCAAAAGCTGGGAGACCTGCCCGTACACTTCGGGCAGTTCTTCTTTCAGCCGCGCGGGTTTTTCGAAGAACACTTCGATCGTCACGGCGAAGAATTCGGCGTAATTCTCTGCGCCGTAAGGGTCCAGAACGGATCCGCGGTCCAGCATAACCCCTTGGCGGTGTTCCTCATAGGCGCGGGAGAACACGGACGCCCATTTTAGCATCTGCCGCGAGCTGCCCAGCACCGGAATACCGTTTGCCTTGCCTGACAGGGCATCAAGCTGATGGGCAAATTCGTGCAGCACCACGTTGTGCCCATCCACATCATCGATCGCGCCTTGCTCCGCGTGTGACCAGGACAAAACCACCGGGCCACTGGCCCAGCTTTCGCCCAGCCGAACCTGCTCCTCATGCACGACCAGGCCATCCTCGCTCTCGTCGCGCGCCTTGAACGCCGAGGGATAAATAAGGATCGTGCGCAGGCTGCTATACCAAGCCTCTGTGTTGACGATCAGCAAACAGGCCTGCGCCGCGATGGATAGGCGCATATCATCGGTCACTTCCAGCCCGTCGCAACCAATCATACGCGTCTGATGCAAAAACAGCCGCATCTTGCCCTCAAGCGGACCGTTGAGCGCCGCAGGCAGGCGCGCAATGATCGGCACAAGTTCTGCCACCCGCGCGCGCTCCGCAGGGGACAGGCGGCTTTCCAGCAAAGCCTTGCGACGCCTCCGACGCCGCCATTCCCAGCCAAAGGCCACCGCTGCGATCAGCGCCAACAGGCTTAGAAAGGGGATCATGGGGCAGGGGCTCCTGGTTCACATTGCGTGAGTGCGCCTATCGGAGACGAGGCCGCGAAAAGCGAGCTTCGCGCTCGATCCTTTGCACGCGTTCTACACAACCTCGACCCAGGTCTTCATGCCGGCCGCCTGATGGCCCAGCATGTGGCAATGCAGCAGCCATTTGCCGGGATTGTCGAAGACGCAGACGATGTCGCGGCGCTGTTCGCGCATGACCAGGCTTGTGTCGCGCAGCGGGCCGAGGCTGCCGTCGTCCAGCACCTCGTGGAAATGATGCCCGTGCAGGTGGATGCCGTGCGGGAAGGCGGTCTCGTTCACAAGGCTCAGCCGCACGGTTTCGCCGCGTTTGAAGCTGCGCCATGGGGCGTCCGGAAGATTGGAGATGCCGTTGAGCGCCCAGATGTCATCGCCCGCGTGGCGCCCACCCATGGCACCCCCTTGCAGGGTCAGGGTGGCGGTCTGGTTTGGCTCGGCGGCGGGGCGCGGCACATCTGCGGCGGGCAGGGCGGGGATTGGCTCGGTGATCGGCGTCGGGTTGTCGCCGTCGGCCTTGATCTCGCCCATCGGGTAGGGCTCGCCGCGGGTCGGGAAGGTGAAGGCAATCGTGTCGGTCACATGCGCAAGGATATCCACCCGCTGCGCCGGGGCGATCATCAGCCGCCCGATCTGTGCAGGCGTGGCCAACCCCATACCGTCCAGCGCGACGATCTTGCCCTCGATCCCCGACAGCTCCAGCGGGAAAATGCGCGCGGTGGCCGTGTTTATCAGCCGCAGACGCACCCGGTCCCCGCGCCGCACCTGATCGACCGAGGCGATGATGCGCGCGAAGCTGCCAAGCCGGCCTGCGTGGGAGAAATCATGGCGGGAGCCGAAATCCTCGATCATCTCTCCCGTCCGCTCAATCCGCCAATCGTCCACGATCACCGTGATGTCGTGATCGACCGCGGGCGGGTTGGCTTCTTCGATGATCAGCGGGCCGTAAAGCCCCCGCGCGACCTGCTCCCACGAGCGGTTGTGGGAATGGTACCAGTAGGTGCCGGCATCGGGAAGGCTGAAGCGATAGTCGAAGCTCTCGCCGTCCTCCACCATCGTCTGCGTCAGATATGGCACCCCGTCCATGGCGTTGTCGATACGGATACCGTGCCAATGCACCGCCGAGCCGTCGCCGATGGCGTTCTCAAAGCGCAGGTCCAGCGTGTCGCCTTGCCGATACCGCAGCTCTGGCCCCGGGGTCGAGCCATTGTAGCCCAGCATCTCGGTCACGCCGTCGCCCTCTGGCAGGATCTGTGCTGTGACTGGCGCGGCCCTCAGGATCGCGGGGCTCGCGGCAAGACCGGCGCGCGGCAGCCACAGCGCGGCGGCGGAACTTGCAAGGAAGGATCGGCGGCTCAGAGACATGGGATGCGGGCTCCTGTATTTACCCGCCTAAGGTAGATCGTGCGCGCGCGTGTTTCCAAGGTTCAAATCACCGCAGGATGCGTCGGCCGCGCGCTGCGACACTTTCTACCGCTTTTCGGCTGGATTGTTAGCGCTAACGAAGATATGTCGTGCCACAAGAATGGAGGACCTCATGCCGCTCAACCCAAAGATCGAAGACGTCACCCAACGCATCATTTCCCGCTCCGCTGACGCCCGCGGAACCTACCTGTCCCGCATGCGCCAGGCCGCCGAGGAAGGCCCGCGTCGCGCGCATCTGAGCTGCGGCAATCAGGCCCATGCCTATGCCGCGATGGCGGACGACAAGGGCGCGCTTATTGCCGAGAAAGCTCCGAATATCGGCATCGTCACCGCCTATAACGACATGCTGTCGGCCCACCAGCCCTTCGCCACCTACCCGGACCTGATCAAGCAGGTCGCGCGCAAAAACGGCGGCACGGCGCAGGTTGCAGGGGGCGTGCCCGCCATGTGCGACGGGGTCACCCAGGGCCAGGTCGGGATGGAGCTGTCGCTATTCTCACGCGATGTGATCGCGCTCTCCGCAGGCGTCGCGCTGAGCCACAACACATTCGACAGCGCGGTCTACCTCGGCGTCTGCGACAAGATTGTGCCCGGCCTGATCATCGCCGCCGCGACCTTCGGCTATATCCCCGGCATCTTCCTGCCCGCAGGCCCGATGCAATCCGGCCTGCCCAATGACGAGAAAGCCAAGGTCCGCCAGCAATTCGCCGCGGGCGAGGTCGGCCGCGATAAGCTGATGGAGGCCGAGATGGCCTCTTACCACTCCGCGGGCACCTGCACTTTCTACGGCACGGCGAATTCCAACCAGATGCTGATGGAGTTCATGGGGCTGCACCTGCCCGGTGCCAGCTTCGTCAATCCCGGCACCGAGATGCGCGATGCGCTGACCGCCTATGGCACGAAGCGCGCGCTCGAAATTACCGCGCTTGGCAATGACTACACGCCGGTTTCGGACATTCTGGACGAGAAAACCTTTGTGAACGGTCTGGTCGGTCTGATGGCCACCGGCGGTTCGACCAATCTGGTCATTCATATCATCGCCATGGCCCGGGCTGCGGGGGTGATCCTCGATCTGCAGGACCTTGCCGATATCTCCGACGCGACGCCGCTGATGGCGCGAGTCTATCCCAACGGTCTGGCGGACGTGAACCATTTCCACGCGGCGGGCGGACTGACTTATATGATCGGCGAGCTGCTCGACGCGGGGCTTTTGCATCCCGATACGCGCACAGTGATGGGCGACGGCCTCGGCCTTTATGCCAAGGACCCCAAGCTGAAAGGCGGCGAGGTCACGTGGGAAGACGCCCCGCGCGAGACCCAAAACGACCGCATCCTGCGCCCCGCCTCCGATCCGTTCGCCAAGGAGGGTGGCCTGAAGCAGCTGCAGGGCAATCTGGGGCGCGGCGTGATCAAGGTGTCCGCCGTGGCGCCCGAGCGCCACGTGATCGAGGCCCCGGCGCGAGTGTTCGAAAATCAGGATCAGGTCAAGGCGGCCTGCAAATCCGGTGAAATCACGTCCGATACGATCATCGTGGTGCGGTTTCAGGGACCCAAGGCCAACGGGATGCCGGAGCTTCACGGCCTGACCCCGCCGCTCGCCAATCTGCAGGACAAGGGTCTCAAGGTCGCGCTGGTCACCGATGGCCGCATGTCCGGCGCATCGGGCAAGGTGCCCGCCGCGATCCATGTCAGCCCCGAAGCGGTCGATGGCGGCCTGATAGGCAAGCTGCGCGACGGCGATCTGGTGCGGCTCGACGCGGTGCAGGGCACGCTCGAGGTGCTGACACCCGATGTCTCTGCCCGCGCCCCAGCCACGCCTGACCTAAGCGACAATGGCCACGGGATCGGGCGCGAGCTGTTCTCGATCTTCCGTCAGACCGCAGGCACCGCCGATACCGGGGCGGGAGTAGTGGTCTAGCTTGCCCCGCAGGCTTCATTGCTTCAAAAATATTCCCGCCGGAGGCAGTTCCGGCCAGACAGGAAGGACGACCCAACATGACCCCGCACGCCTCTAGCCAGAAGGCCATTGAGATTTGCCAATTGGCGCCCATCGTGCCCGTACTGGTCGTCGATGATGTGGCCGATGCCCAGCCCTTGGCCGAAGCTCTGGTCGCAGGCGGCTTGCCGGCGTTGGAGGTTACACTGCGCACGCCCGCCGCATTGGAGGTCATCGCCGAGATGGCAAAAGTCGAGGGCGGCGTCGTGGGGGCGGGGACGCTTTTGACGCCGCAGGACGTGCACAATGCGGTCGATGCAGGCGCGGTGTTCGGCGTTTCGCCCGGCGCGACCGACAAGCTGCTCGATGCCTGTCTCGAGGCAGGTCTGCCGCTGCTGCCCGGCGCCGCGACCGCGTCCGAGGCGATGGCGCTGCTGGAGCGCGGCTATTCCATGCTGAAATTCTTCCCGGCCGAGGCCTCCGGCGGTGCGGCGGCGCTGAAAGCCATCGGCGCGCCGATCCCGCAGGTGAAATTCTGCCCCACGGGCGGTGTCAGCGCGTCCAATGCGATGGATTATCTGAGCCTGCCGAACGTGGTCTGCGCGGGCGGATCGTGGGTCGCACCGAAGGCGAAGATGCAGGCGGGCGACTGGGAGGGCATCACCGCCTTGGCCCGGGACGCAGCCGCGCTCGGCGCCTAAGCGCGCCGCGCGCGGGGAAGGCCCTTCGGCGCTCCGCTCAGACCGACAGATGGATGTTGAACCGCGCGCGTAGCGCCTGGTCGAGTTCCGGGTTGAACGCTGCAGGTGACGGCTCCGCCAGGATGGCCTCTTTACGCGCAGTCGCCTGCGCGATCAGGTCAGGCTTTTCCTTCTCGACCCACTCCTTGGGCGACATGCGGCAGCCGAAGGCGGGGTAGACATAGTCGCTTTCCATCCGGCTGAGCGTCTGGTCCGCGCCGAGGTAATGACCGACGCCGCCCGTGCCATCCGCGCCCAGACAGGTCTCGCGCATCACGTCGAGCGCGAGTGTTTCATCACTTACCTCGATCCCGCGCACGCAGCGCAGGGCCTGGCCGATCAGATCATCGCCGAGGATCAGGCTTTCATGGCAAAAGCCCAGCAGCGAGGCGTGCATGCCCGCGGCCTCATAAACCATGTTCAGCCCCGACAGCCCGGTCATCACATTGGAGCACATCTGCTCCCATCCCGCCTGCATGTCCGGCAGCTTCGCATCAGACGCCCCTCCGGCCGCCCCGCCCGGAATGCCGTAGAACTGGTGCATCTGGGCGCAGCCCGCCGAGAGCAGCGCCTGTTCCCCCGATCCCACGGACATGGCCCCGGTGCGCAGATCCAGGCCGAAGGGCCAGGTGCCGAAGACCGCCGGGTGGCCCGGCGCCATCGCATTGACATAGACGATCCCCGCAAGGCATTCCGCCACCGCCTGCAAGATGGCGCCTGCCAGCGGCTGCGGCGCGGTCGCACCCGCCATGCCTGCCGAAAGAAGCAGTACAGGCATACCGCCCTTGATGCATTCCTCCATGACGCGGCAGGCCTCTGTGGCGAATTTCATTGGCGGGACCACGAAGCAGTTCGAGTTCGACAAGAACGGCCTTGCGCGCCAAGCCTCCTCGCTGCCCGCGATCATGTGCAGCATCTCCAACGCGCCCGCAACGTAGTCGGGGTCGGTGAACGAGACGCCCACATGCTTGGTCGTGCCTGCGCAGCAGGCGTAGACCGTGTTCAGGTCCATCTCGTAATTGTCCGCGATATCGCGGCACACCATCGGGCGCTGCAGGAAATGGATGTTGTCGAGCCGGTCGGCGATGCGGGCCGCGTCATGCAGATCCTGCACGGTGCTGTCACGGTATTCGCGCCCGGCCACGTCAACCAGATGCACGGCGGCACCGGCGGTGCCGTAATGCACCCGGGTGCCGCCAAGCTCCAGATCATGCAGCCCGTCGCGGCTGGCCAGCGAGAACCCTTTATTGGCCACCGCCAGCATGTCCTCGACCAGCGCGCGCGGGAAGCGCAGTCGGCCATCGTCGCCAAGGATTGCCCCCGCGCCGGTCAGCAGGGCGACGCCGGTCTCGGGCGCGTCTGCGAGGCCGATGGTTTCCAGCGCCGTCAGGGCGGCCTCGTGGATGCGGGCGATGTCGGCATCGCTGAGCGGCTTGAATGTGCCGCCGGACAGGCCGGGCCCAATGGCGCGTTTGTCGGCGGCAAGCGGGGCTGCGCGCTGCGCGCGTCGCGCCACACGTCCGCCGGAGCGGCGGCTCGGAGAAGGGGTTTGATCGTTCATGGCATGTGGCTTTCGCTGAAGAAGGGCAGGCGTGGATCAGATCAGCCTGTTCGGTCTTCCGCGGGCCGCACGTCCGCGGCGCGCCCCGATGGTGCGCCCGATCAACGTGGTTTTCCAGTTGCAGCTTTGCATGGCTGCCCTCCCTGCGCCCATGTTCGGGGGCGGCGCGGGCACGGGTCTGTCTCGTTTGCGCCATCGAGGTCTGTTTGCGTCACGCAGCTGTGACGCGGTGCAGCATGGACCCGCGCAGTATAGGTGCGGATTTCGGCGTGATGCAGCGCAGATGCGGCGTTGCGGCGAACACGGCTGTTCGAGGCAGGTCGCGCTGGCTTAGCCTATGGATGCGGCGTCTCGCGTCTCCTGTCTTCCTCCCTCAAAGACATCCCCGTACCCTGGCGGTGCGGGGCGCCGCACCCAGAGCCCGCTCTACCAAGAGCCGGACGCGCCGCCCCCAGACGAGCTGCCGCCCCCAAATCCCCCCGATGACGAGGACGAAAATCCTGACCTGTCGCCGGAGCTGCCACTGGATTCCGCGAGCTTCGGGATTACGACGAATTCCGAATAGGTGTGATCGCAATTCTGGCAAAGATGATCGAGCTTCGCCTGACCGAAGGCGACCGTCGAGGCAGGCATGGTGACCGTGCGCGAAGTCTCCAGCGTGTGGTAGTTGCAGCTGGGGCAGGCCTTGCGGCGGCTGAAGAGCGACGGGTAGCCGATGACCGTGACATGCTCGTCATTGGTGCAGAACCACACCCCGTAATTCTTTGATTTCAGGCGTTCTTCCACAAGTTGCCCGTGGTCGAGATACTGATCTTCCTGTGCCTCGCCAAGCCGCAGCATGACACGCCCGCATTCCGGGCACTTGCGCGGGCGGTAATGCTGCACACCGCGGATGCCGAAGAAGCCGCCGACAGCCGTCAGCGCAACGATCAGCAATGCCGCGATCGGGTTGCCCTCCGCCTGCTTCAGCATGTCGGACACCCAGCGACCGATCTGGGCGACGGCACCGGGATCGCGGGGCTCTGGCGGCTGTTCGATCACGGCGGGGCGCAGGGGCTCGGGCGGTCGGACCTCTCCGGTCGGGGCAGGTGTGACGGCCTGTGGCGGTGGCGGCGGTGTCCCATCTATGGCCAGACGCGACAGCGCCGCGCGGGTGCCTGCGAGCACGCCATCGGCGACGCGCCCTTGCCGGAAGGCGGGCAGGATGTCGGTCTGGATGATGCGCGCGGCGATCCCGTCCTGTCGGGCATCGTAGCCCGCGCCAAGGGCCAGCCGCACCTGGCGGTCCTCGATGGCCACCAGCAACAGGATGCCGTCATTGCGCTCCTTGTTGCCGATGCCCCAGCCGTTGAACAGGTCCTTAGCGAAGCTCGCGATATCCGCGCTCGGCAGGTAGTCTTCGCGCGAGCGGATCGTGACCACAGCCATCTCCAGCCCGCGCGTCTCGCGCGCGGCGATGAGCTCTGCATTGATCTGCGCCTCTGCTTCCTCACTCAGGATGTCGGCGAAGTCGTTGGTCAGAACGGAGTAGTATTGCGGGTAGGGCAGCTTCTCGGCCTGCGCCTGAGCGAGGCCCGGCAACGCCATCATCACCAAAACGCACAGCACGCGCATCATCGCCGGATCCCCCAAAGGTTGGCACATTCGCTAGTGTTCAGAATGCCCCCAGACACATGATCTTGTCCAGATGTGCGGCGTGAAAAACGCGGGGCTCAGGCGCTCTTTGTGCCGGCAAAGGCCACTATGCGGCGAAGCGCGTCCTCAAATCGGGCGTCCTCCACCGTCATGGCGACGCGCACATGGCCCGCGGCGGCCTCCCCGAAGCTCTCGCCGGGCATGACGGCGATACGCTCTTGATGGAGAAGCGCGAGCGCAAACGCCTCGCCGCTCAGGCCCGTGTCCCGCACGTCGAGCATCAAATACATTGCGCCCGCGTTCGGCACGAGCCGCACGGCGTTCTGCCCTGCCAAAATCTCATGCGCCAAGTCCCGCCGCTTCGCGAAGGGCGCGCCGACCCTGTCTTCCAGCTCCGGGCCCGCGGTCAGGGCGAAGAGCGCGGCGTCCTGGATATAGCCCGGCACGCCGTAGGTGATGTGGGTCGCGAGGTTGATCGCATGGGCGATGACCTCCTGAGGCCCTACAATCCAGCCCACGCGGCTGCCGGTCATCGCGTGGCTTTTCGACATCGAGCCTACGACCAGCGTACGCTCGGCCATGCCGGGCAAGGCGCGCGGGCTCAGATGGGTGCCGGACCAGACCTGCGTGTCGTAGACCTCGTCCGAAATGCACCACATGTCGTATTCGATGCAGGCCCGCGCGATCCCCTCGACCGTCTGCTCGTCATAGACGACGCCGGTGGGGTTGTTGGGCGTGTTGACCAAGATCGACACGGCATAATCGCGCTTGGCGGCGATATCGGCGAAGCGCGGCTGAAAGGCGGCCTCCGGCCTGCAGGGCACCGCGCGCGGCTGTGCGCCGACGCCGCGGATCGTTCCGGGGTAGGTGGTATAGAACGGGTCGCAATAGAGCGCGATGTCGCCCTCGTCACAGACCGCATGGTGGGCCGTGAACAGCGCCGACTGCCCGCCGGGCGTAATCAGGACATTGTCGCGGGTTGTCTTGACCCCGGTGCGCGCCTCGACCCGGGCCGCGATGGCATCGCGCAGGGCAGGGGTGCCAGGCACACTCGCATAGCCGGTGTGCCCCGCGCGTGCGGACCGATCCATGGCGTCCAGAATAGACGGGTCTGTGCGGATGTCGTGCTCGCCTATGGTCAACTCGGTCACATCGACCCCATCCGCCATCATGGCGCGCGCCTTGTAGAAGACGTCCCAGCCGTCCGAGCCGCCGCCGGTCAATCCCGCGATCCGGTTTGAGACTTTCATCGGGCGGCTCTCCTTGGTGCCATGACATCACGCTCGACCAATGCCACAGCTTTTGCTAGAGCTAAACCCATGACGACCCGACCCATCATTTGCTGCTGCATTATTTCCATCTGATTAACTCAGGCGGGTCGTTTTAGGTTTTCCATCCATAGCCAGTTTCGATACACCCGCCGCGACCCCCGCGTGTGAGGCCCCATGACGATCAAGCTCTACAATACCGCGACCCGCGCCAAGCAGGTGTTCACGCCGCTCGAAGAGGGCAAGGCCAGCATGTATGTCTGTGGGCCGACCGTCTACGAGCGCGCGCATCTGGGAAACGCGCGCCCGGTGCTGGTGTTTGATCTGTTGTTTCGCCTGTTGCGCCATGAATACGGCGCGGAAAATGTCAGGTATGTGCGCAACTTCACGGACGTAGATGACAAGATCAACGCCCGCGCGGCGGAGACGGGGCGTGAGATTTCCCAGATCACCGACGAGACCATCGGCTGGTTTCTGGAGGATATGGGCGCGCTCGGCGCGCTTGAGCCGACCGATGCCCCCCGCGCCACGGCCTATATCGGCGCGATGATCGCGATGATCGAGCAGCTGATCGCCAAAGGCCATGCCTATGAGGCCTCCGGACACGTGCTCTTCAAGGTCCGCTCCTACGCCGAATACGGCCAGCTGTCTGGACGCTCGGTCGACGACATGATCGCCGGCGCCCGGGTCGAGGTGGCGCCGTACAAAGAGGACCCGATGGATTTCGTGCTGTGGAAGCCGTCCTCCGACGATCTGCCCGGCTGGGACAGCCCGTGGGGGCGCGGTCGGCCGGGCTGGCATATCGAATGCTCCGCCATGGCGCACGACATTCTGGGCGAGGCGTTCGATATCCACGGCGGCGGCAACGACCTGACCTTCCCGCACCATGAAAACGAGATCGCCCAGTCGAAATGCGCAGGCCACGGCTTCGCGCAGATCTGGATGCACAACGAGATGTTGCAGGTCGAGGGCAAGAAGATGTCCAAGTCTTTGGGCAACTTCTTCACCGTGCGCGATCTGCTGGACCAGGGCGTGCCGGGCGAGGTGATCCGTTTCGTGATGCTGTCGACCCATTACCGCAAACCGATGGACTGGACCGAGGCAAAGCGGGGCGAGGCAGAGAAGACGCTGCGCAAGTGGGCGGAGGTCTGCGTGGACGTCGAGCCCGCTGCCTCGGTTGATGCCGCGTTCATGGACACCTTGCGGGACGACTTGAACATGCCCGGTGCGCTGGCGCGTCTGCGGGAATTGGCGGGCAGCGATTCGTCGGCCCTGAAAGCGACACTCGACTTCCTGGGATTCACACTTGCTTTGCCCGACCAAGAGGCGATCGACCTTTCGACCTATGCCGCGGCCTTGGCCGATCTTCGGACGCAGGCGATGGTGTCGAAAAATTTCGAACACGTCGACGCGATGAAAACCGCTTTGCTCGCCGCCGGCGTCGAGGTTCGCATGTCCAAGGACGGGGTTGAGCTGAGCGCGGGCTCCGGCTTCGATCCCGCGAAGCTGGCGGGCGTGTTATGACAGTGAAAACCTCGTCTCAAGTGACTGAACAAGCGCCGCGCGTCTTGTGCAAGTTGGGGGATTGGCATCGAAATACTAAGCCAACTTGTGAAACAACGGTGCAGTCATGACCGAACGATTGACCCTTTTCGACACCACCTTGCGCGACGGGCAGCAGACCCAAGGGGTGCAATTCTCGACGCCCGAAAAGCTTGAGATTGCGGCTCTTCTTGATGCGCTTGGGATCGACTACATCGAAGGCGGTTGGCCCGGGGCAAACCCGACCGACAGCGAATTTTTCGCCACGCCCCCCGAGACGCAAGCGATCCTGACAGCCTTTGGCATGACCAAACGCGCGGGCCGCTCGGCGGCCAATGACGACGTGCTGGCGGGGGTCGTGAACGCCAACACGCCCGCCGTGTGCCTCGTCGGCAAGACCCATGATTTCCATGTCGAAACCGCGCTCGGCATCAGTCTCGACGAGAACGTCAGCAACATCCGCGACAGCTTCGCCCATCTGGTAAGCCTTGGAAGAGAGACGTTTTTTGACGCAGAGCATTTCTTCGATGGCTACAAGTCCAACCCCGCCTATGCGCTGGAATGCCTGCATGCCGCGTATGGCGAAGGCGCGACCGTGGTGCTTTGCGATACCAATGGCGGCACGCTGCCCGCCGAGATTTCCGCCACCGTCGCAGCCGTTATCGACAGCGGCATCGACGGCGCGCGGCTGGGCATACACACCCACAATGACACCGGCACCGCGGTGGCCGGAACGCTGGCGGCCGTAGACGCAGGCGCGCGGCATATCCAAGGCACTTTGAACGGTTTGGGCGAGCGATGTGGCAATGCGAACCTGACCTCGATCATCCCGACACTGCTTTTGAAAGAGCCGTACCGGTCCCGCTATACCACTGGGGTGAATGAAGAAAACCTGCCGCAGCTTATTGTCGCCTCGCGCAAGCTCGACGACATTCTGAACCGCGTCCCCAACAAGCACGCACCCTATATCGGGGCCTCTGCCTTTGCACATAAGGCAGGGCTTCATGCGAGTGCGATCCTGAAGGACCCGACGACTTACGAGCATATCGATCCCGGGAGTGTCGGAAACTCGCGCATCATCCCGATGAGCAATCAGGCCGGCCAGTCGAACCTGCGCAAACGTCTTTCTGAGATGGGATTGAAAGACTTTGATACCAGTGCTTTGCCGCGCATTCTTGAAGTGATCAAGCAGCGCGAGGACGAGGGCTATTCCTACGACACCGCGCAGGCCTCCTTCGAGCTTCTCGCGCGGCGGGAACTGGGTCTGCTGCCGAACTTCTTCGAGGTGAAGCGCTACAAGGTCACCGTGGAGCGCCGCAAAAATAAGTATGACAAGATGATCAGCCTCTCTGAGGCCGTCGTGGTCGTGAAAGTCGGCAAAGACAAGATGTTGTCCGTGTCCGAGAGCCTCGATGAGACCGGCTCCGACCGCGGTCCGGTGAACGCGCTGGCGAAGGCGCTGGCCAAGGACCTTGGCCCTTATTCCGCGATGATCGAGGACATGCGGCTGGTCGACTTCAAGGTGCGCATCACCCAAGGCGGCACGGAGGCCGTGACCCGCGTCATCATCGACAGCGCCGACAGCCGCGGCAACCGATGGTCCACCGTCGGGGTGTCGCCCAACATCGTGGATGCCAGCTTCGAAGCGCTGCTGGACGCAATCAATTGGAAGCTGATCCGCGAAGGTGCCCATGTCGCTTGAGGCCTGCGTCGCCTTGGTGCGGCGCGCTGATCCGGACCGTGCGGCGGCCGCCGAGCTTGCTTCGGTCGACGTGCAAAAGGTGCTTTGGCCGCTTTATGCGATGAATGTCGAGGTCTCGCGCGCGCCTTGGGTGACGCAGGAGCCGATGATTGCCGAGATGCGGCTGCAATGGTGGCGCGACGCGCTTGAAGAAATTGCAGAAGGCCGCGCAGTCCGCAGTCACGAAGTGACGACGCCGTTGGCGGAGGCGATTGGCCCGGAAGAGGCGCGTCTGCTCGACAAGCTTGTTGCGGCGCGGCGGTGGGACATCTACTCGGATGCGTTTGAAGACGAGGCGGCGCTGCTGCGCTATCTCGACGATACTGCTGCGGGACTGATGGTGGTTGCGGCAAGCGCAATCGACGCGCCGAACCCGGATGCGCTGAAAGCCTATGGGCGCGCGGTCGGGCTGGCCCGCTTTCTGCAGGCCGCGCCGGAGCTTGATGCACGGGGACGAAAGCCGCTGCTCGACGGCACACCGGCGGGCATCAAGACGCTGTGTGAGAAAGTCCTGTCAGATATGCCTGCAAAGCCCGAACCGCGGGACGTCACCCGGGAAGGCTGGCAGGCGCGGGCGCTACTGCGTCTGGCAATCGCTCAACCCACACGGGTCGCGGACGGCACACTGGTGTTGAGCGAGTTCTCGAAACGCTGGCGCTTGCTGCTGTTCTAGACCGCGGCTGTTTTCGGCCGCAACGCCAGCCAGATCAGCGCGCCACCTGCGAGCGTCAGGAACGGCACCATGGCGAGGTTCACGGCGGTCCAGCCTTCGACCGGCGAGCCGCCGGAGCAATTCATCAACCCGCCCGAGGCGAGCGAGGCCATGGTCACGCAGCCAAACACGATCGAATCGTTGAGACCCTGGACCACGCCGCGTTCCGCGGTCGTGTGGCTGGAGGCCAGCATCGTCGTGGCACCGATGAAGCCGAAATTCCATCCCAGCCCAAGCAGGATCAGGGCGATAAAGAAATTCTCCAATGTCACGCCTGTGAGCGCCACGACACCGGCCAGCCCTAGGATCACCAGACCCGCGGCGACGATCTTCTCGACCCCGAAGCGGTTGATCAGATGCCCGGTGAAGAAGGACGGGATGAACATCGCAAGCACATGGGCCGACACGATATCGTTGGCATTGTCGGCGCTGAACCCGCAGCCCATCACGGCAAGCGGCGTCGAGGTCATGACGAGGTTCATCAGCGCGTAAGACACCATCCCGCAGATCACGGCGACGCCGATGCGCGGGGTCTTGAGCAGCTCCATCTTGCTGCGCACGGCCTCGCCCGTCCGCGCCGCGGCCATCGCGGCCGCGTTGGGAAGGTCCAGCAGGAAGAACAGGAACAACCCGCACAGGTTCAGCACAACGATGGCGACATAGCTGCCGAGGAACGGGATCACGCTGAAATCGAACATGATCTTGTTCAGCTGTGGGCCAATGATGGCCGACAGCAACCCGCCCGCCATGACATAGGAAATCGCCTTGGCCCGGAACCGATCCGATGCGCCATCGGCGGCGGCGAAGCGGTAGAAGCCTTGGGCGGACATGTAGATCCCGCTGATATAGCTGCCCAGTAGCAGGAGCAGGAAAGAGCCAATATAGAGCCCAAATCCCGCCACAGCCGCGCCAAGCGCCCCGCCAAGGGCCCCGATGATAAAGCCCGTGCGCCGCCCGCGTTTTTGCATGAGCGGGCTGATCCAGGGCGCGGTGGTCATGGAGCCGAACACGATCATCGAGATCGGCAAGGTTGCGAGGCACGGGTTTGGCGTAAGCGAATTGCCGACCAGCCCGCCTACAACAAACAGCATGGGCATCTGGGCACCGAGGATCGCCTGGCAGGCGACCAGCACCGCGACATTGCGGCGCGTGCGCGGGTCGGATCGGGCGGGGGCGGCGGACATGGTCATGGCTTCTCGCTAATTGCTCTGCGCGGACGTGTCCACCGCCTCGATGATATGGGCGAAGGAGCCGCAAACCTTGCCACGCACAAGCCCCATATCGGGTAGGCGCGTGTTTTCGCTGTCAGATGCGGTGAAAAGCGACGGGCCGTCGGCGCGAATTGTCGTGGCGTAATGGAACTCGTGGGCCTTGAAGCTGCCTCGCACAGGCGCGATTTCGCTGTGCAGAGTGCGGTAGCCCAGATGCAGTTTGCGCTCCGCGAAACTTGTCTCCAAAGGCAAAAGCCCGGCCATTTTGTGCGCTGTGCCGTCTGCGTCCGTCAGGCGGTCCCCAAGGACCATGTAGCCGCCGCATTCACCATATATTTCAGTTGTTTCCGCCGTCTTCCTCAGGCTGTCCATAAAATTCGAATTATTCGCGAGCGTGGCTGCGTGTAGCTCAGGGTATCCGCCCGGCAGAAACACACGGTCGCATTTCGGAACGGGCTCGTTGCGCAAAGGGGAGAAGGGCACGATGTGCCAGCCAGAAGCCTCAAGATCGTTCAATTGATGTCGATATGCGAAGTCGAATGCCGCGTCTTGCGCGACCGCCAGGGTCTTGTTGGCGTCCGGGGGCGTTGATGGGTCCGCCGTGACACCTGGCAGTGTGCCGCCCAATGCGAGGAGAGCGTCGATATCCACGCTTCGCGCGATCAGGTCGCCAGCCTCGTCGAGAAAATTCTCCAAATCCTGGCGCTCTTGCGCCTGCACCAGCCCCAAATGCCGCGAGGGGGTCGAAACCCCGGGTGTGCGCGGCACGCTGCCCAGAACGGGCATTCCGATCTGCGAGAGCGCACGGCGCAACATCACCTCGTGTCGCGGCGAGCCGACCTTATTGAGAATGACGCCGACCACCGGGACCTTTGGATCAAAGCCTGCAAACCCCGCAACGAGCGGCGCGACCGAGCCCGCCATGCGCGACGCGTCCACGACAAGTACCACCGGCAGTCCAAGTGTCTTGGCCAGATGGGCGACCGAGCCTTTGCCATCCGGCGGCGCACCGTCGAACAGGCCCATCGCGCCTTCCACGATCAACTCTCCCGGGCCTGCGACAAGTCTGCGCAGTCGCGCGGGTGTCATGGCCCAAGCGTCGAGATTGACGCAAGCGGCTCGGCAAGCGGCTTCCAGAAAGCGCGTGTCGATGTAATCGGGCCCGGATTTTGCGCCGCGCACGGAGGTGCCCCTGAGGTGAAGCGCGCGCAAAAGACCCAGTGTCACAGTGGTTTTGCCGGAACCGGATGAGGGCGCCGCGATGATCAGCCCGCGGCCGGTCGGTGTCATGCGCTCTCGGCCGGGCGACCTCGGCCCAGGGGATCTAGATCGCGCGGGGCCTCCCCGGCAGCTTGCGCTTGCCAATCGAGAACCTGGCGCATCGAGACTGCGCGTCCGACGCAGATAATCGCGGGCGGCTCGAGCCCCTCGGCCTCGATATCGGCCACGCAGCTGCCAAGCGTCGTCTCCAGCACGCGTTGCTGATCCGTGGTGGCGGTGGTGACGATCGCGACAGGTTCTGACGCGGCGCGACCCGCGCGCATCAACTCGCCGCTGATATGCGCGATGTGCTTCATGCCCATGTAGATCACGATGACCTGACTGCCGCGCGCGATGGCGGGCCAATCGAGCGAGCCGGTGGCGTTGCCGCTTTGGTCATGCCCGGTGACGAAGGTCACGGATTGGTTCACGTCGCGATGCGTGACAGGGATGCCGGCATAGGCGAGGCCACCGATGCCTGCGGAAATGCCGGGGATAATGCGGATCGGAACGCCGTGCTGAACGAGGGTCTGCGCCTCTTCGCCGCCGCGTCCGAAGACGAAAGGATCGCCGCCCTTCAGCCGCAAAACGCGCTTTCCGGCGCGCGCCAGCTCCACAAGCCGCAAGGAAATATCGCGCTGCTTGGCCGATGGCTTGCCGCCGCGCTTGCCTGCATAGATGTGCTCTGCCTGGGGTGCCCAGTCGAGGATCGCCTCCTGCACCAGCGCATCGTAGATCACCACATCGGCCTGCCGCAGCGCGTTCAACGCGTGCAAGGTCAGCAGCCCCGGGTCGCCGGGGCCAGCGCCGCACAGCCAGACCCAACCGGGTTGCAGGCTGGGCCAATCAGCACAGGGAAGGGGCATCGAGTCGCGCATTCCCTCTTATGGCCCGTAACCCCCGCGCAAGAAAAGCAAAAGAGCGACGTCGGATCGGCCATTGGCGGCGGAAATTCCGCGCGGTAAGGTCGCGGCCATGAGTGACGAGACCTCTCCGAAACTGCGCCGCGGCTGGACCACGGGGGCTTGCGCCACGGCGGCCGTAAAGGCGGGGTTGCAGATGTTGTGGGGCGGGATGCGGCCGGACGATGTGTCGATCACGCTGCCCAAGGGAGAGACACCGGTCTTCGCGATCGCCCACATGGCGCAAGGCGCGGACTGGGTGGAGGTCGGCATCGAGAAGGACGCGGGCGACGACCCGGACGTCACCCATGGTGCGCTGATCTGCGCCCGGGTCGCGGCCTCGTCGGGGGGCGTCGTGTTCAAGGCAGGCGAGGGTGTCGGGCACGTCACCAAACCCGGCCTGCCCATCGCCGTGGGGGAGCCCGCGATCAACCCCGTGCCGCGCGCGATGATGGACGAGGTCGTGGCCGAGATGGCGTCCGAGTTCGGCAAAGCGCCCGATGTCGAGATCACGATCTCGGTGCCCGGCGGCACGGAGTTGGCGAAAAAGACCTGGAATCCGCGGCTTGGGATTGAGGGCGGGTTGTCGATTCTCGGGACGACGGGCGTTGTGCGCCCGTTTTCCTGCGCGGCCTGGATCGCGTCGATCCACCGCGGCATCGACGTGGCACGCGCCGATGGGCTGACACATGTCGCCGGCTGCACCGGGGCCACGTCGGAACGGGTGGTGCAGGAGCTGCTGGGCCTGCCGGACCACGCGATGCTCGACATGGGTGATTTTGCCGGAGGATTGCTCAAATATCTTGCGCGGCATCCGGTGCCGTCGATCACCATTGGCGGCGGGATCGGCAAGATCACCAAGCTCGCACAAGGCGCGCGGGATTTACACTCGAAGCGCTCGCAGGTGGATTTCGAGGCGCTGCAGGACTGGACATCAACGCCAGTTTCCGACGCCAACACGATGCTGGAGGCGGTCACCCGCGCGCCCGAGTTGGCTCAACGGGTCGCGGACGAAGCTTTGTTGAAAATCAGGGATATACTCGGTGAAGCTGATGTTGTTCCAAGCGTCGTCGTGATCGACCGCGCGGGCACGATTCTCGCAAAGGCCGGGCTATGAAAATCCTGTTGTTGGCTGGAACGGGTGAGGCGCGGGATGTTGCGCGCGGGCTCGTGGCGCGCGGTCATCAAGTTATCGCATCGCTTGCAGGCGCGACCCGTGCGCCGAAGGATCTGGGCTGTGAGACCCGGTTCGGGGGCTTTGGCGGGGATGCGGGGTTCGAGGCATGGCTGGATCGCAATCCGGTCGATCTGGTTATCGACGCGACCCATCCCTTTGCCCACCGGATCACCGATCGCACGGCGCGCATTTGTGCTGCGCGCGGGCTGGGATACGCGCAGTTGCTGCGTCCGGCCTGGGAGCAGAGGGATGGGGACCGCTGGACCTTCATCGACCATGCGAGTGAGGCAAGCGACCACATTTCCCCGGGCGCGCGCGTTTTTCTGGCTACGGGGCGCCAAACGCTGGAGCAGTTCGCAGGCCTGTCCCAGAGCTACCTGATTTGTCGCCAGATCGACCCGCCTGACGGCCCGTTTCCGTTCCCGAACGGGGAGTTCTTGATCGGACGGCCACCATTTTCGGTCGTCGATGAAGTGGCTTTGTTCCAAAGGCTGAAGATCGATTGGCTTGTGGTGAAGAACGCGGGCGGGGAGATGTCGCGCTCGAAGCTGGACGCGGCGCGCGAGATCGGGCTGCGTGTGCTGATGCTGAACCGCCCGGCCATGCCCGACGCACCGAAGGTCGACACGGTCGACGCCCTGCTGGAGTGGGTCGATGCGTATCATCCGGGGTGACGCCTGCGTGGCAGAGGGTGCGGCGTGGCTGGCCGCCAGAGAGCCGCGTTTTGCCGATGTATTGCCCCGGTTGGAGCCGCTTCCGTTGCGATTGCGCCCGGACGGGTTTTTTCAGCTTCTGCAGGCAATCATGGGCCAGCAGGTCTCGACCGCCTCGGCAAAGGCAATCAACGGGCGGCTGCAGGAAGCCGGTCTGACCAGTCCGGATGCGGTTCGGCGGGCGTCGGAGCAAACTTTGCGGGCGTGCGGCCTGTCGCGCCAGAAGATCCGCTACGCCTATGCGCTTGCCGAGGCCGACATCCCCTACGATGCGCTGCGCGACATGGCCTCCATAGAGGTGATCGCGACATTGACGAAGGTGCCGGGCATCGGGCCGTGGACCGCCGAGGTCTACGCGATGTTCTCGCTTGGGCATGCGGACGTGTTCGCGCCGGGGGATTTGGCCTTGCAGGAAGCGGCCCGGGTTCTGTTCGACTTGTCGGAGCGGCCGAAACCAGCACAGATGCGACAGATGGCGCAGGATTGGTCGCCGTGGCAAAGCGTTGCGGCCCGGATACTCTGGGCCTATTACCGAGACATCAAGGATCGAGAGGGGATCACATGACCCGAGTTTTGGATGCGAAGCGCAAGGGCTCTAAATCGGGCGAGGATTCCAGCCTCGTGATCTTCCTGCATGGCTATGGCGCGGACGGGCCGGATTTGCTGGGGCTGGCCGATCCGTTGTCGGACCATCTGCCCGACACGGTCTTCGTGGCCCCCAACGCGCCGGAGCGATGCATCGGAAATCCGATGGGATATCAATGGTTTCCCATCCCCTGGATCGATGGCTCGTCCGAGGAAGAGGCCGAGCGCGGCCTGTTGCAGGCGGCGGATGATTTGAACGCCTTTCTGGACACGAGCATGGAAGAGGAAGGCGTCTCGGAAGCTGAGACGATCCTCGTGGGCTTTAGCCAAGGCACGATGATGGCGCTGCATGTCGCGCCGCGCCGCCCGGACGCATTTGCGGGTATTGTCGCCTTTTCTGGACGCTTGCTGCGCCCGGAGCTGCTGGCGGACGAGGTCGTCTCCAAACCGCCCATCATGTTGATCCACGGCGATCAAGACGACGTGGTGCCGCCGATCTCGATGCCGGAGGCCGGGGACGCGCTGCAGGAGGCAGGGTTCGAGGTGTACGGCCATGTCATGAAGGGCACCGGGCACGGAATCGCGCCGGATGGGCTTGGGGTCGCGTTGAGCTTCATCGGGCAGAAATGGGGTCTCGACCTCGGCTAGAGGTCGCGCCCCGAAGTCGAACCCAACGCGCGCCGTTGAAGCCATGAAAGCTCTCTTCATAAACGCCATATAGCGGGGGTTGCCAGAGTTCGAGAACGATATATAGTTTTTCCTGAGGACTGGGGCGGGGCTCCCCGCTCTGGTGGTGCGCAGCGCATGACAGAGCAGGAGAGCTATTCCCAATGGACGGCGAATTCAGGCACGAGTTTGTGCGTGACCCCAGCAATCTCAAGCACAATCCGGCCCTTGTGTTGAACGCGGATTATCGCCCGCTTTCCTACTACCCGTTGAGCCTGTGGACCTGGCAGGAAGCTGTGAAGGCGGCCTATCTGGATCGGGTGACGATCTTGTCGGAATATGAGGATGTGGTGCGGTCGCCGACGACGGAGATCAAGATCCCGTCGGTCGTGGTGCTCAAGGACTATGTGAAGCCGCAAAAGCGGGTCGCGTTCACGCGGTTCAACCTGTTTCTGCGCGATGAGTTTTGCTGTCAGTATTGCGGCACGCGCGGGGATTTGACGTTCGATCACGTGGTGCCGCGGGCGCGGGGCGGGATCACGTCGTGGGAGAATGTCGTCGCGGCGTGTTCGCGGTGCAATCTGCGTAAAGGCTCGCAATTGCTCAAGAATTCCGGCTTGTCCCTGCGCAAGCCCCCGATCCAGCCGACGGCGCCGGAGCTGATGAACATGGGACGGAAATTCCCGCCGAACCACCTGCATGAAAGCTGGATGGACTTTCTCTATTGGGATGCCGAGTTGGAAGCATAGGTTAACGGTTGGGACGCAGGTTGCGACTTGCGCAACGGCTGTACCGCATGGACGCGCAAATTAACTATTCGTTTCAAGCCGATGGCGCTGTCGGAGACCTGTCGGCTTTGCGTCGGACTTCTGTCGGGCTTTGATCTGGCTTTGACCGCTCGCAGCGCAAAAAGGTTAACATCTCAGGCGGAACAGCTCGCGCCGCCCAAGACACAGAACTTCGCGCAATGGGGGTGGTTGAGCTGCACGTCGCGCTCGGCCTGCTCGAGGGTCTCGCCCATCTCGAACTCTGGCGAATAGGGCAGCAGGGTGCAGGCGAGTACCGCGGGGGACTGCGCGCCGCGGCGTTTGACGACCATGCGGGAGGACGCGCACATCACGGCGTTGGGCGATTTGTCGAGAATGCCCCAGCAGGCGGTCGTGATCTCGGGGACTTCGATTGTCTCGTCCATCTCGGGGAAAAGAACTGTCATCGCAGGGTCTTGCGCGTCGATCTTGAAGTCATGCCCAGTAAAGAGCGCTGCAAAGCCTGCGCGCGCGGACGCATCGCTTTCCGCCCAGATCGAGCGCCCGGCGACGGCCATGTGCGCACCTTGGTCGCGTAGCCAGATCATGCCTTCGATGGTCTTGGCGAATGCATCCTTGCCGCGCTCGGCATCGTGGATTTCGGGGGACCAGTGGTCGAGCGAGACGCGGAAGGTCAGCTTGTCGCCGAAGTCTGCGATCAGCGTTTTCAGGCCCGCTTGCACCGATTTGCGCATCATCGGGCGCATGGCGTTGGTCAGGATCAGGACCTCGTAGCCGCGGTCGAGCGCCGCGCGGGCCATGTCGCACATGTCAGGGTTCATGAAGGGCTCGCCGCCGGTAAACGCGATCTCGCGCACGCCCCATTTGCGCTGCTCGAGCTGGTCGAGATAGGCCTCGACCTCGGCGGTGGTGATGTAGACCAGCGCGTCATTGGTGGGCGAGGACAGGATGTAGCAATTCTCGCACTCGATATTGCACAGGGTGCCGGTGTTGAACCAAAGCGTTTGCGGATTGCTGAGCGCGACGGAGGCGCGGGGCTCTCCCTTGGCCGTCAGGTACGGATCGAGGAATTTGCCGTCATTGGCAGTCGTAATCTGGTCTTTCATGCGCAAGCGGCTCCGTCGCAGTTTCGCCGTTGCTACCGCGCGGGACGCGGAAGGGAAAGTGGGGCAAAGACGTTTTGACGGGCTTGTGACTGCGGCGCAGGATGATAGGTTCCGCGCGACGGTGACGCAGGGCCAACTTTCCTGTAGAACTGTCGCCCCGTTAGCGCTAACAAGCGCCGCGAGAGCAGCTGAAGAAAGGCCCGCCCATGGTATCGCGCATCATTCCCGTGGACCCGTTCGATCTGGTGATTTTCGGAGGCACGGGCGATCTGGCCCGCCGCAAAATCCTGCCGGGGCTCTATCACCGCTTCTGCGCAGGCCAGATGCCTGAAGATGCCCGCATCATCGGCGCCGCGCGCTCAGAGATGGACGACAAAGGCTACCGCAAGATGATCGGCGAGGCGCTGGACGAATTCATCCCTCACACCAAGCGCGAGGCGGAGCGGGTGAAGCTGTTCCTCGAGCGGCTGCATTACACACCGATCGACGCTAAGGGCGACGGCGGCTGGAAGACGCTCAAAAAGCTGGTGCGCGCGGATGTGGTGCAGGCCTTTTACTTCTCGGTCGGGCCCGCCTTGTTCGGGGATCTGGCTACCCGGTTGCACGAGCACGAGATCGCGACGCCAGAAAGCCGCATCGTAGTCGAAAAGCCCTTCGGGCGCGATCTGGAGAGCGCGCGGGCGCTCAACAAAGTGCTGGCCGACAGCTTTGACGAGCATCAGATTTATCGGATCGACCATTATCTGGGCAAAGAGACGGTGCAGAACCTGATGGCTGTGCGCTTTGCCAACGTGCTGTTCGAGCCGCTTTGGAATGCGCAATACATCGACCACGTGCAGATCACGGTGTCGGAGACAGTGGGTGTCGAGGGGCGCGGGGCCTATTACGACAAGTCGGGCGCGATGCGGGACATGGTGCAAAACCACCTGATGCAGCTGTTGTGTTTGACCGCGATGGAGCCGCCCTCGAAATTCGACCCCGATGCGGTGCGCGACGAGAAGCTCAAGGTGATCCGGGCGCTTGACGAGGTGCCGACGGAAAACATCGTGCGCGGGCAATATGCCGCCGACGATGAACAGGAAAGCTACATCGCCCATTCCGAGAACCCCGCCTCGCGCACCGAAAGCTTCATCGCGATGAAGGTGGATATCTCGAACTGGCGTTGGAAAGGCACGCCGTTCTATCTGCGCACCGGCAAGCGGCTGCGCGCCCGCATGTCAGAGATCGTGATCCAGTTCAAAGAGACCCCGCATTCGATCTTCGGCGAAGATGCGGGCAGCCACGCCAATGTGCTGGTGATCCGCCTGCAGCCCGACGAAGGGATCGACCTGCGGGTGACCATCAAGGAGCCGGGACCGGGGGGCATGCGCCTGATCGACGTGCCGCTGGACATGACCTTCGCCGACGCCCTGGGGCCGGAGGGCGAGGACGTGCCGGACGCCTACGAGCGGCTTATCATGGACGTGATCCGCGGCAACCAGACCCTGTTCATGCGCGGCGACGAGGTGGAAGCGGCCTGGCGCTGGACCGACCCGATCATCGACGGCTGGCAGTCGCGCGGCGACCGCCCGACGCAATACGAGCCGGGCTCAAGCGGGCCGGAAGACGCGCTGATGCTGCTGCACCGCGACGGGCGGCGCTGGAGGGAGATCAAGGCATGAAATTTATCGAATACCCCGACGCCGATATGATGATGATCGACCTCGCCAACCAGCTGGTGGGCGAGCTGGGCGAATGCCTGATGGTCCATGAGCATGCGAGCTTTGCGGTGCCCGGCGGCTCGACCCCGGGGCCGGTGTTTGATGCTTTATGCGCCGCGCGTCTGGACTGGCCGCGGGTGCATGTGCTGCTGAATGACGAGCGGCAGGTGCCTGCGGACCATGAGCGCTCCAACGAGCGGCTGATCCGCGAGCGGCTGCTGCAATCCCACGCGGCGGAGGCGACCTATGTGTCGATCCGCCCGGAGGGGGACGCCTTGCCGGACATCTCTGCCGAGCTGCCGATCTCGGTGCTGCTGCTGGGGATGGGGGCGGATATGCACACGGCCTCGCTGTTTCCGGGATCTCAGGATCTGGACGCAGCCCTTGCCCCCGAAGCGCCAGACCTGATGGCCGTCGCAGCCTCCGATGGGCTGGAGCCGCGGATCACCATGAGCGCCCGCGTGCTGGCGGGCGCGATGAGCACCCATGTGCTGATCACCGGGGCCGAGAAACGCGCGGCCATCGAGCGCGCGATGGAGCTTGACCCCCATGAGGCGCCGATCAAGACGGTGCTGGGCACCGCGACCGTGCACTGGGCACCGTAGCAAGGAGGACACCGGATGGACTGGAGCAAGCTGAAAGAGGCGGCCGCATCCCGCCCGAGCATCATGGAATTGTTCGACACACCGGGCCGCGCGCAGGACTTTTCGGTTCGCGTCGGCGAGATGCTGTTTGACTATTCCAAGACGCACATTTCGCCCGAGAGCCGCGCCCTCCTGCTGGAGATGGCCGAGCAGGCCGGGGTCGCGGCCAAGCGTGACGCGATGTTTTCCGGCGCCGAGATCAACGAGACCGAAGGCCGCGCGGTGCTGCACACGCTGCTGCGGGCCGAAAGCTGCCCCGACGGCGTGGACCAGGCCGCCTTTGACGGCGTCCGCGTTGTTCTGGAGGATATGGAGCGGTTTGCGCGCGATGTGCGAAGCGGCGCGTATCAGGGGCAGGGGGGCGCAATCACCGATGTGATCAACATTGGCATCGGCGGCTCCGATCTCGGACCGAAAATGGCGACCATTGCGCTGGCGCCCTTCCATGACGGGCCGCGCGTGCATTTCGTCTCCAATGTGGATGGCGCTGATATCGCCGACACGCTGGCGCCGCTGGACCCGAGCACGACGCTGGTGATCGTGGCCTCCAAGACCTTCACGACCATCGAGACGATGACCAACGCGCGCACCGCCTTTGACTGGATGAAGGGGTCCGTGTCGGACCCGGCCGCGCAGTTTGCAGCTGTCTCGACTGCCGAGGACAAGACCGGTGATTTCGGCATCGCGCCCGAGCGGGTCTTTGGATTTGAGGACTGGGTCGGCGGGCGGTATTCCGTCTGGGGGCCGATCGGCCTGCCATTGATGCTGGCCGTTGGGCCTGAGAGGTTCCGCGACTTCCTTGCGGGCGGGGCTGCGATGGACCGGCACTTCCGCGAGGCCGATCTGGCGGAGAATATGCCGGTCCTGCTGGCTCTGGTAGGCCTGTGGCACAATCAGGGCTGCGGCCACGCGACCCGCGCGGTGCTGCCCTATGACAATCGCCTGTCGCGCCTGCCGGCCTATCTTCAACAGCTTGAGATGGAGAGCAACGGCAAGTCCGTGGCGATGGATGGCTCCGCGCTTGAGGTCAACTCCGGGCCCGTGGTCTGGGGCGAGCCCGGGACCAATGGTCAGCATGCGTTCTACCAGCTGATCCACCAGGGTACGCGGGTGATCCCGTGTGAATTTCTGGTCGCCGCCCGTGGCCATGAAAGCGACTTGAGCCATCACCATGAGCTGCTGGTTGCCAATTGTCTGGCGCAGTCCGAGGCGCTGATGGTCGGGCGGTCGATCGACGAGGCGCGGAGGTTGATGGACGGCAAGTTCAAAGGCGACGAGCTGGAGCGCCAGGCGCGCCACCGGGTGTTTGCAGGCGACCGGCCATCCACCACGCTGATCTATCCGACGCTTGGGGCCCGTGAGCTGGGCATGATCATCGCGCTCTACGAGCATCGGGTCTTTGTCGAAGGCGTCATGCTGGGGATCAACTCGTTCGACCAATGGGGCGTCGAGCTTGGCAAGGAGTTGGCCAACGCGCTGACGCCGCTGGTGCGTGGGGAAGGGGATGTGTCGGGCAAGGACGGATCGACCCGCGGCTTACTGGACTACGTGCTGCAATCAAAATGAGCGGGCTTGCGCCCGCGCTTCATTCCTTGTTTGGCGGCGGTTGAGAGGTCTGTGCGCCGTGTCCCTGGAGCGGCGCAGAGCATTCTGGCCCGGCGGCGCGTCTGTGAGGGTCAGTGCCTCCGGCACCGGGTATGGCGGGCGGGATCGCTTGCGCAGGCGGCCTCGCGGCGTGATTTTCGGGCTGAGAGAGGCCTGAAAGCGGAGCTCAGAGCTCTTCGGCGCCGTCGCGCGTGATCATTGCGTGGCGCAGGTCTTCGGGGATCGGGCGTTTGCTGCCATCATTTTTGAGGAACACCAGCACGGCAGAGCCCGTGGCGCGCAGCGTCTGTGACCAGATCGCATAGTTCATCACGCAGCTTGAGCGGCGGACCGAGGCGGTGCGACCGGTGGTTATGTAATCCTCGCTGAGTTTCATTTCCTGTAGGTAGTCGACCTCGACCCGGCGCAACACCATCCGCGGGCTGTCGGCGGTGGCGTAGCTGGTCATGCCGTAATCGCGCAGGTAGTGGACCCGAAACGCTTCGAACCAGCGCAGATAGGCGACGTTGGAGACATGGGCGAGCGCGTCGAGCTCGCCGAAGCGGGTACGGTCGGCCACGCCGTAGCCCCATGGCTCCGGGATGCCGAGACCGCGCAGGGTGGGGGTGTCGAGGGGCGTATGATAGGGGAGCGCTGTCATATGTTCTGGAGCGGGTAACGGGAATCGAACCCGTAACTAAAGCTTGGGAAGCTGCCGTGATACCTTTTCACCATACCCGCCTGACGCTTGGGATACGACCGGGGGGCGCGTGCGTCAAGCGGGGTTTGCGCTAACCGCGCCTGCGGCGTCTGCGCCCGCCCGCCGTGTCGCCCCCGCCGCCGCCGGTGTTGAATGTCACATCCGGCAGGGAGACCACGGTGTTGAGGATCGGGAACGGCTCCACAGCGTTGGGGATGTTGGAGGCGTTGACGAAATGCTCCTGAAAGCGCGGCTCGATCGCGGTCTCGATCTTGTGGATGTTGTGCACCGTCTGCTCGATCTCGCGGCGGGCCTTGGTGTTGAGCAGCGCAATGCGCGCGCCCGTTCCGGCCGCATTGCCTGCGCTCGTGACCATGTCGAGTGGCGCGTCGGGGATCATGCCCAGCACCATTGCGTGTTTGGGCGAGATATGCGCGCCAAACGCGCCTGCGAGCACCACCCGGTCGACACTGTCCACGCCGAACTTGTCCATAAGAAGCCGCGCGCCGGAATAGAGCGCGGCCTTGGCCATCTGTATCTCGCGGATGTCGCGATTGGTCACAGTGATCGGGCGCTCGGGGTCGTCCCAGACCATGTAGCTGTAGGTGCGGCCGTCGAGGAAGCAGCGGGTCGTGCCGGTCTGCTCGGAAGAGCCGATCAGGCCGGGGCCGTCGAGCAGGCCTGCGAGGCGCATCTCGGCGACCATCTCGATGATACCGGAGCCGCAGATGCCGGTGACGCCGGTGTCGGCGATGGCGTCTGCAAAGCCGTCCTCGTCGGACCAGATGTCGGAGCCGATGACACGGAAGCGGGGCTCTTTGGTCATCGGGTCGATCTCGACCCGCTCGATGGCCCCGGGGGCGGCCCGCTGGCCGGAGCTGATCTGCGCGCCCTCGAACGCGGGGCCGGTGGGCGACGAACAGGCGAGCACTTTTTCGCGATTGCCCAGCAGGATCTCGGCGTTGGTGCCGACATCGACAACGAGGACAAGGTCTTCGGACTTACCCGGCGCCTCTGACAGGGCGACGGCGGCGGCGTCGGCCCCCACGTGGCCCGCGATGCAGGGCAGCAGATAGACGCGGGCGGCGGGGTGCAGCGCTAGTCCAAGCTCGGCTGCGCGCAGGTTCAGCGCCTCTGACGTGGCGAGCGCGAAGGGGGCCTGACCCAGCTCGAACGGGTCGATGCCGAGGAACAGATGGTGCATCACCGGGTTGCAGACGAAGACCGCGTCCATGATCAGGTCTTGGGTGATCCCGGCCTCTTCGGCGATCTGGGCGAACAGCTCGTTCATCCCGTCGCGCACGGCGGCGGTCATCTCGTCCGCGCCGCCGGGGTTCATCATTGAATAGCTGACCCGGCTCATCAGGTCCTCGCCGAAGCGGATTTGCGGGTTCATGATGCCGGACGAGGCGACGACCTCTCCCGTAGCGAGGTCGCATAGGTGGCCTGCGATGGTGGTCGAGCCCAGATCGACGGCAAGGCCGAAGATCGAGCCCTCGTAGAAACCCGGCCAAATCTGCATGATGCGCCTGTCTTCGAGATGCACCGCGCAGGTGACCTTCCATTCGCCCTTGCGCAGGATCGGCTGGAGTGTTTTCAGAAGGTCCAGATCGGCGAAAAGCTCTGGCAGGTCCCATTCGGTGCGCAAGGCGCGGACCAGCCGTTCCAGATCGCCGGAGGGTTCGTGCATGTCGGGCTGCTCGACCTCGACATAGAAGAGCTTGGTCGAAGGATTGAGCGTGATATCGCGCGCCTCGACCCGTTTGCGAACCACCTGTTTATGGACCTGGCTGGTCTCTGGCACATCGATGACGATGTCGCCCTGCACCTGCGCCTGACAGCCCAAACGCCGTCCCGTCTTGAGCCCGCGTTTGTCGTCATAGCGCTGCTCGACGCTGTTCCAGTCTGAAAGGGCATCTTTCGCGACCGTCACGCCGTGCTTGGGGAATTCGCCATAGGACGGCGTGATCTGGCATTTCGAACAGATGCCGCGCCCGCCACAGACGCTGTCGAGATCGACGCCCAACTGGCGCGCCGCCGTCAGCACAGGCGTTCCAACAGGGAAATGGCCCCGTTTGCCTGAGGGTGTGAAGATCACAAGAGGGTCGTTCGACATCGGCGTTTCCGTCCAAAATTCACCTGCAAGGTAGGCGAACGGACAGGGGGCGCAATGGCTGTCTGCGACCTGATCTTGCAGGAATGCGCATGTAATTTATGAGCGAAGCCGAATTTGGGCGCGCAGGCTGGAGTTTCGAGGTCCATATGGGTAGCGTCGGCCCATGGTGCTCAAACCAATATGCTTGGCTGCGATGGGCGTGCTTGTCGCGTCAGGTGCGGCCATGGCCGATGGTGAGGCTCGATTTGGGGGCTACAGGGAGGAGCCGAGTTGCGGCGACACGGGGCCGGTGACCGAGGCGGAGAAACGCGCGTTCCTGTGGACTGGCGGCGACTATCTTGGCTTCTTTCTGCGCGAGGGCGAACCGGCGGTGCTGCGCTTTTCCATCGCATTTCCGGGGGCGTTCCTGGGGGATAAATTTCCCGAGGACCTGTGTGGCGGGACGGTCGTTTTGCAGGTCGCCGACGGGCCGCCGATCCGCGGGTTGCTGGAATATGTTCCTCCGGACAATAGCGCAGAACACCGGCCTTACCCGTATCGCGTTTATCTCGAAACCCAGCCTGCGCAGATGCTTTTGTTCAGCCGGGCCTTTGACACGGTCTGGGGAACGGTGGAGTTGCCGGACGGTGTGACTTTCTTCACCGGCGCAAGCGATTATCGTTGGGAATAGAGCGGCCTAGAGCGCGCGCAGCAGCGTCTCGGCGTCCGGGTCGGCGGGGAACATCAGCTCGATCTTCAAATCGCTGATCGCCAGATCCTCTGCCCCGCCGAATTGCACGAAAGTCGAAAACAGCGGCAGGCGCAATGGGCCGGAGCGATAGATCGTCGTGATGATCGGGGGGAGGATCGCGGGCGGCTGGTAGGCCGCGATGTCGGGGTCACGGACCAGCGCCTCCGCCGCCTGATCGAGTGCCAGAATACCGCCAGCGGCGCGGCTTTCGGTGCGCAGGCGCTGCAGCATGTGGTGGCCGACCTCGCCCCAGTTTTCGATCATCTGGGCCGCTGTTCCGGGAGTCTTTGCCGCGTCCAGAAGGCTGGCGCCCGGGCCGAGACCCGCCATGGCGAAAAGCTTTGACGCGCTCTGGTTCATTTGCACAAGCGTCCAAAGCGGGTCGAGCACCACGGCAGGGAACGGGTCGTGGCGCGACAGAAGCGCGGACATCGCGCCCGAGACCATCTGCATATGATCGTCGCTCAGCGCCGAGCGTTGGTGTTGCGGAGCAAAGCCTGCCGCATCGAACAGCTCGTTGCGGCGGGCGTTCGGCACATCGAGAATGTCGCTGAGGTGCCGTATCATCGCGCGGCTGGGCTGTGCGCGACCGGTCTCAAGAAATGAGATATGCCGTGACGAAACATCGGCCTCGAGCGCGAGCTGCAACTGGCTGAGACGGCGTGCCTTGCGCCAGAATTGCAGGTGGGGTCCGAACTTGGTCATGGGCGTAGGATAGCGCCCGCGGGAAGGCAGCGCACCTACCTGTGAGGTAATTGTTTCAGGGCGGCGTGGCGGGTCAAGACGGGTGCAATCTGACCCGAAAGGACATCCCATGACACTCGAAACACAGTCTCGAAACATCCGCATCGTCGCGGGCATCACGATCTTTTTTGGCCTGCTGACGGCGCTGTCCGCCTATCCGGCCTTCAACGCCATCTATGTCATCTTCGCCGATCTGGTGATTTGGCCTGCCGATGATTTCCACCGCCCCTTATCGGCGGAGACGCGACTGACGCAGGCGATCATGGGCGGCATCTTCACAGGGTTCGGGGTGATGTGGTGGGTCGCGTCCGGTGCGCTGTTGCGCGCGGCCCCGGAGGCCACGCGCAAGATGCTTTTTGCGGGCGCGGTCACGTGGTTCGTGACCGACAGCGCGGGATCCGTCCTGGTGGGTGCGGCGGCGAATGTGCCGCCGAACATCGCGTTTTTCCTGCTGTTTCTCTGGGCGCTGCGCGCACCGAAAGAGGCTTAAGCCCGGCGGCGCCTACGGCCACCAGCGCGGCCACCTTGCGGGGCCGCGTCAGGGTCCTTGTTGAAGTTGATCCACGCCGCGCCGCCTTCATCCTGGTTCATCAGGAAGTTGGCGGCCCGGATCGCCTCCATCTCTTTGCCCGCGCGGGGCTTGGTGGAGCCGAGGCCGGTGAGTTTGGCCAGCAGCTCCGGGTCGATGTCGTCGGGCACGATAATGCCCGCCGCGGCCAGTGCTTCGCGCTTCTCATCCAGCTTCTTGGGCCCGACGGGCAAGGCCACAGGGTTCATGATCGCGGACGTCATGCCCGCGCCATAGGCCATGGGCAGGAAGGCGTTGTTGATCCCGTGGCGGTTGGGCAGCCCGAAGGAGATGTTTGATGCGCCGCAGGTGGTGTTCACGCCCAGCTCTTCGCGCAGGCGGCGCACGAGGGTGAAGACCTGCAGGCCCGCGGTGCCCATGGCGCCCACCGGCATGACCAGCGGGTCGACCACAATGTCATGGGCGGGGATGCCGAAATCTGCGGCGCGCTCGACGATCTTCTTGGCGACGGCGAAGCGGACTTCCGGGTCTTCCGAGATGCCGGTGTCGTCGTTGGAGATCGCCACGACCGGCACATTGTATTTCTTGACCAGCGGCAGGACGAGTTCCAGACGCTCTTCCTCGCCGGTGACAGAGTTCAGCAGCGGGCGGCCTTCGGCGGCGGCAAGGCCGTTTTCGAGCGCGCCAGGGACCGAGCTGTCGATGCAGAGCGGCACGTCGACCTTGGCTTGCACGACCTCGACCAGTTGGCGCATCAGTGTCGGCTCGACGAAGTTGTTGTCGGCGTAACGGGGGTCTTCGGCCATCTTGCCGGAAAAGACCGCGCCGGAGTTGATGTCGAGCACGGTTGCACCAGCCTCGACCTGCGCCACCGCATCGCTTTCGACGCGGGAAAAATCGCCGCGCTCCAGCTCTTCGTTCAGGACCTTGCGACCCGTCGGGTTGATCCGCTCGCCGATGACGCAGAACGGCTCATCAAAGCCGATCACGACTGTTTTTGTCTTCGATTCCAGGACAGTGCGGGTCATTCTTTATGTGTCTTTCTACTGCTGCGCGGCAGGAACGGCGGAGGAGCCACCGTTCTCGATCGCCCAATTGGCGTTGGTTTTGATCCCGCCGAGCGGGAAGAAATGCACGGCCTCGATGTTGAAATCGGGGTTGGCGGCCTTGTGGGCGGCAAGCTGGCTCAGCACCTCTGTCGGCTCGTAGGGCAGCAGCAGCTTGGTGACGTCCATGGCGCGCTTTTGCAGCACTTTCAGGGACGGACCGACACCGCAAGCGATGGCGAATTTGATCAGCGTTTGCAGCTTGGCAGGACCCGCGATGCCGATATGGACGGGCAGATCAATGCCCGCGGCCTTGATTGAGTTGGCCCATTCGATGATCGGACCCGCCTCGAACGCGAACTGCGTGGCCAGCGCCATCTTGGCATCGGTCGTCTCGGAGAATTCCTGTTTCCAGGCAAGAGCTTCAGAGACGTTTATCATCCCGCCATCGGGGTCGATGTCGCGGTTGCCTTCGGGGTGACCCGCGACGTGCAGACGCTCGAAATCGCCGAAAAGCCCGGTCTCGAGAAGCTGCATGGAGCTGTCAAACTCGCCATGGGGCTCGGCAACGCCACCGGCAAGCAGCAGCGCTTGCTTCACATCCGCCTCGCCCTGATAGCGCGCGATCCAATCGGCCAGCGTCGCGCGGTCGCGGATGATGCGGGCCGGGAAATGCGGCATCACCTTGTAGCCATCGCGGGCAAGACGCGCGGCGGTGGCGACCATGTCCTCGATCGGGGTGCCTTCGATATGGGCCACGTAGACGCGTGTGCCTTCGGGCAGCAGGGCGCGAAAATCTTCGACCTTCTCGGCGGTGCGCGGCATCACCTCGATGGAAAAATCTTTCAGGAACGCCTCCATCTCTGGGCTGGGGGTCGTCGTCTCCGGCGCGGCGGTCCGTTTGAAGTTCAACAAGGCCATCAGCCCCTCCTTGATGTCGCGAAGCCCGCTCAAGCGGCGTGGCCGTCATTGGCGATCAGTGCTTTGATCTTGTCCCCGTCGTATTCGGCCTCCAGCCGGGCCGCTTCGGCTTTTGCGACCTCTTGAGCGTCGCCTTCGACCTCGTAGGGCTCCGCCTTACGCCAGTCGGCGAGGTAGGCGTCCGCGTCCTTTGCACCGACCTTCATGGCGGCGCGGTCGATGGCCTGCTCGAACCGCTCTTCAAGCTGCACCTTATGGCCGCGACGGCCCTTGCCGACGATGACTTGAGCGGGGATGTCGCGCCAATAGACGATGGTGACGGCGGGCATGATCGATTCCTTGTCTTGTGGTGCAGTGACCATAGGGCCGGGGGGCACGATATGGTGTGCGTTTTCGACATTAGAAGGGTGCTGCGCGACCCTCCAGCCCCGGATGGCTCATGGTTTTTATGAAAGAGCCGAGATCACAACGCTTGCGTTGAAGGGGCGGGCGCGCCTAGGCTGTGGACAACCTTGTATTCTGGAGGCCCTGCGCCATGGCGAAGCAACCGCCACACCGCGCGGGCCCGTTCGTCAAGCCGGCGCTCGTGCCGGCCACGCGGCCCGCGACCCCGCCCTCCGTGGCGGCCAAACCCGATCCAGCTGACCTGTATGCGGCGCTCGATCTTGGCACGAACTCGTGCCGGATGCTGATTGCGCAGCCAAAAGGCAGCCAGTTCCACGTCGTCGACAGTTTCTCGAAATCCGTGCAGCTTGGCGCAGGGCTGGAGAGCACGGGCAAGCTGTCGCGCTCGTCCATGGCGCGCACGGTGGGCGCGCTGAAAATCTGCCAGAAGAAGCTGCGCCACCACGAAGTGAAGCGCATGCGGCTTGTGGCGACCGAGGCCTGCCGCCGTGCAAGCAATGCAGGCGAGTTCATCAAGTTGGTGACCCGCGAGACGGGGCTGGAGCTGGAGATCATCGAGCCAGAGGAAGAGGCGCGCCTTGCCGTCATCTCCTGCGCGCCGCTCGTGTCGGTCAAGACCGAGCAGTTGCTGGTCGTGGATATCGGCGGCGGCTCGACCGAGCTTGTCTGGATTGATCTCGAACGGGTGCCCGCCGTGGACCGGCCACGCGCGATCATGCGCCTGCATTCGGGCTTTGATGCGAAAGACAGCGGTTTTCCTGCGGCCAAGGTCGTGGATTGGATTTCCGTGCCTTTGGGCGTCGCAACCCTGCGCGACCAGTTCAACGATGTCGATGATGACGGCGCGCGGTTCGCGTTGATGTCCTGGTTCTTCGAGGAGAATCTGGCGGAGTTCACGCCCTATATCGACGCCGATCAGGTGCGCGCGGGCTTCCAGATCGTCGGCACCTCCGGCACCGTGACCACCGTTGCCGCGTCCCATCTGGGCCTGAAGCGCTATGATCGCAACAAGGTGGACGGGTTGCGGATGACCTCGGATCAGATCGACCATGTCATTCAGGGCTACCTGCATATGGGGCCGGAGGGGCGCAGGACCGATCCGCGTATCGGCAAGGATCGCCACGCGCTGATCATGTCGGGGGCCGCGATCCTGCAGGCGCTGTTGCGGGTCTGGCCCACGGACCGCCTGTCCGTGGCGGACCGCGGCCTGCGCGAAGGGCTGCTTTACGCACAGATGTCGAGCGACGGCGTGCTCGAAGAGGGACCCTACTGAGGCTGGCCTTCCGCATGGGGCTGGCGTAGGAGCCTTCGGCGAGAGTATTTTTGCCAAAACGAAGACGAGAGTATGGCCAGATCACCGACAGGACCCAAAGGCGGCAAGGGCAAGGGGGGCAACACCTCCGGGCGCGGTCAGCGCGACCTGAAGGTGAAGGTCAAATCCGCGCGTGGCCGCAAGATGTCGTCGACGCTTTGGTTGCAGCGGCAATTGAACGATCCGTATGTGAAACGCGCGCAGGCCGAGGGCATGCGCGGGCGTGCGGCCTACAAGATATCCGAGATCGACGATAAGTACCGCTTTCTGCTGCCCGGCGCGCGGGTGGTCGACCTAGGCTGTGCGCCCGGTGGCTGGTGCCAGGTGGCCGCGAAACGCGTCAACGCCTTGGGCGAGCGCACGGGAAAGGCGCAAGGCTCCGTGCTGGGTATTGATCTGCAAGAGGTCGAGCCGATCCCCGGCGTCGAGCTGCATGTGCTGGACTTCCTGGAAGATGACGCGGATGAGCGCGTGAAGGAATGGCTGGGCGGCACCGCGGACGTGGTCATGAGCGACATGGCTGCGGCAAGCTCTGGTCACAAGCAAACCGACCATTTGCGCATCATCGCGCTGTGCGAGGCGGCGGCGTATTTCGCGTTTGATGTGCTGGATGAAGGGGGTGTGTTTGTCGCCAAAGTGCTGGCCGGCGGTGCGGAGGGCGATCTTCAGAAACTGCTCAAGCAACGCTTCAAGAAGGTATTCAACTTCAAGCCGGGGGCCAGCCGGTCCGACAGCTCGGAGAAGTTTGTGGTGGCGACTGGCTTCAAGGGGCGGGAGTAGCGCGGATCAGCCGCTGCAGCTCGCGGTCGAGCGCGTTCAGGAACTGCGAGCGGTCCTTGTTTGAAAATGGCGGCGGACCGGAGGTCTGCTCGAGCCCCGCGCGCAGGTCGGCCATGATCGCCCGCGTCGCGATGGCCCCGCCGATGTTGGACGTGTTAAACGGCTTGCCCGTGGGCGCCAAGACCGTCGCGCCCGCCTCGATACAGCGACCTGCCAGCAAGATGTCAGCGGTGATGACGAGCGAAGCCGCATCCGCTTGCTCCGCAATCCAGTCATCGGCCGCGTCGAACCCGTCTGACACCATCTGCATCGAGATCAGCGGATGCTTCGGCGTGCGCAGGTAGCTGTTTGCGACCAGAGACACGGGCACCTTCAGGCGGTAGGCAACCTTGTAGATCTCTTCCTTCACCGGGCAGGCATCGGCGTCGACCAGGATTCTGGGCATATCTTGTGCTCCATCTTGCTGCGGGGCGGTTTGGCACAAAATCTGCCCTTTCGCACGGGCGAAATCCGTGAAATAGGAAACTGCCAAACGAGCCCTCCCAAGGAGACACCCCATGGAGATTCGCGAGGCCCTCACCTTTGATGATGTGTTGCTGGTGCCCGGCGCGTCCAGCGTGCTGCCGTCCACGGCGGACACCCGGACCCAGGTCACCAAATCGGTGGCGATGAACATCCCGCTCTTGAGCTCGGCGATGGATACTGTGACCGAGGCGCGCATGGCGATTGCGATGGCGCAGGCGGGCGGCATCGGCGTGGTCCACCGCAACCTGTCAGTCGACGAGCAATCCAAGGAAGTGCGCCGCGTGAAGCGCTTCGAGAGCGGGATCGTCTACAACCCGATCACCCTGACGCCGGAGCAGACTCTGGCCGACGCGAAGGCTTTGCAGGAGCGCTACAAGATCTCCGGCTTCCCGGTGATCGACCCGGACGGCAAGGTTCTGGGCATCGTAACCAACCGCGACATGCGCTTTGCCAGCGATGATGCGACGCCCGTCAAGGCGATGATGACGAACGAAAACCTCGCCATGCTGCGCGAGCCGGCTGATCTGGCCGAAGCCAAGTCGTTGATGCATGCCCGCCGGATCGAAAAGCTGCTGGTCGTTGATGGCAAGGGCAAGCTGACCGGGCTTCTGACGATCAAGGATATCGAGCAGGCCGTGCTGAACCCGCAGGCCTGCAAGGACGAGCTGGGCCGTCTGCGCTGCGCTGCTGCGACCACCGTCGGCGACGCCGGGTTTGAGCGGTCCGAGGCGCTGATTGATGCCGGCGTCGACCTGATTGTGATCGATACGGCCCATGGTCATTCCGAGGGTGTGGGCCTTGCCGTGGAGCGCGTGAAGAAGCTGTCCAACAAGGTGCAAGTCATCGCGGGAAATGTAGCGACCGCAGATGCGACCCGCGCGCTGATCGGTTCTGGTGCGGATGCGGTGAAAGTCGGGATCGGGCCGGGCTCGATCTGCACGACGCGCATGGTTGCGGGCGTGGGTGTGCCGCAGCTGACGGCCATCATGGATTGCGCCAGCGGCGCCGGGGATATCCCGGTGATTGCCGATGGCGGCATCAAGTTCTCGGGCGATTTCGCCAAGGCCATTGCCGCTGGCGCGTCCTGCGCGATGGTCGGCTCGATGATTGCGGGCACGGATGAAAGCCCCGGAGAAGTCATTTTGTATCAAGGCCGTAGCTTCAAAAGTTACCGTGGTATGGGCTCGCTTGGCGCAATGGCGCGCGGCTCGGCGGACCGGTATTTCCAGAAAGACGCGGCCTCCGACAAGCTGGTGCCCGAGGGGATTGAGGGCCAGGTGCCCTACAAAGGGTCCGCCAGCGCGGTCGTGCACCAGCTGGTCGGCGGCCTGCGCGCGGCGATGGGCTACACGGGATCTGCCACAATCAAGGACATGCATGAGCGGGCGAATTTCGTGCGCATCACCGGCGCGGGGCTGAAGGAAAGCCATGTGCATGACGTGCAGATCACCCGCGAAAGCCCGAACTACCGGGTTGGCTAGGTGACCCCCGGCGCGCGGGCGGCGGCGGCGATCGAGATCCTCGATCTGCATCTGGGCGGCCAACCTTTGGAAAAGGCGCTGACCAACTGGGCAAGGCGCTCGCGTTTTGCGGGCTCCAAGGATCGTGCCGCCATCCGCGACATCGTGTTTGACCGTATCCGCAGTCGCGCATCGTGTGCGCTGAGGGGCGGCGGACTTACAGGGCGGGGATTGGTGCTTGGTGGCTTCGATCTGGAGATGGCCCAACAGATGTTTACGGGCGAAGGCCACGCCCCCAGCCCACTGAGTGCCGAAGAGACCGCTCGGATTGATGCACCATCGAGTCTTCCGCCGGAGGTCACGGCGAATTTACCCCCTTGGCTTCTTGCGCATTTCGAGGCGGCATTTGGTGATGACATGATGCCCGTTTGCGCCGCCTTGACAGAGCGTGCGAAGGTTTTTGTGCGGGTGAATCTCAGGAAAGGCGATGTAGAGCATGCGCAGTCTGCTCTGGCAGAGGACGGCATCCGCGCAGTGGCGCATCCGCTCTGTGACAGCGCTTTGGAACTCACTGAGAACCCTCGCAAACTTGCTGGCAGCCGCGCATATCTCGATGGGCTGGTCGAGCTGCAGGATGTGGCCTCTCAAGCTGTTTGCGCGGGGCTTCCTGACGCGCAGACCATGCTTGATTATTGCGCAGGCGGCGGCGGCAAGGTTCTGGCCTACGGCGCGCGGCACGACGCACGGCTCTTTGCGCATGACGGCAATCCGAGACGGCTGAAGGATCTACCCGAGCGCGCGGCAAGGGCAGGGGTCGCGGTCGAGCGTCTTGATGACGTGCAATGTACGCGAAAAGCGCCTTTCGATCTGGTGCTGTGCGACGTGCCTTGCAGTGGAAGTGGTGCTTGGCGCAGGCAGCCCGAGGGAAAGTGGCGTCTCACGCCTGAGGCACTGGAACAACTTTTGGCGCTGCAGCGCGAGATTCTCGACCGCGCGGTCTCCCTTGTCAGGCCCGAGGGGACGTTGGCTTATGCCACCTGTTCGGTCCTTCGTAGCGAGAACGAGGACCAGATCGCGCAATTTCTCGACCATAATCCCGAATGGGCCCAGTCGTGTTCCCGGCGATATTCGCCGCTTGAGGGCGGGGACGGCTTCTATGTCGCGCACTTGACGCGGCGCGGCTCGGCCTCTTAGCGTTAACTCTGTTATGTTAATTGCCAGTTAACGCTTTTGCGTCACAACGGTCGCGAGCGATTCCGTATTCGAGGTGAGGGACGTGACCTATGTCGCGCAGGAAGATGCAATCTGATCTGGCCCTCATACCAACTGGGGCCCTGCTGCCGCCGAAGTGGTTGCGCTTTGCGGTATGGCTTTCGGGCGTGCCGCGAACACTTGCTCTGACCTGGTCAAAACAGCGCGTGGTGGGCTTGTTTTGATCGGTAAATTCATCTCGAGACTGATGCGCCGTGGCGCGAACTCGACGCTTGATGCGGCGAGCGAGAACCTGTTTGCCTTCGATCCGCGCGCGATGCTGATCGTCGACACGGCAGGGGCCGTCAAAAGCAGCAACGTGGCTGCGCGCAAACTGCTTGACGGAAATATCGGCGACCCGCTGGACAAGATGCTGGGCAAGCTGATGTCGAATGCCAGCGCGATTGTTTTTCGCCTGCAAGCCAAGGCGTCGCGCACCGATATGGCCCATGAGGACGTCATCACCCGGCTGGGGCGCTTCAGATTGACGGCCCACCGGGTCGCAGGCGGTGAAGATCTGGTCTGGTCGATCGAGGATTTATCCGACCACGGAACGGCGCGCCACAGCGCCGAACGCCTGTCGCTGCCGATGTTCACCATCGGCGGGTCGGGTGCCGTTTTGTTCATGAACGAAGCGATGCGCAAACTGGTGGGCGGGCGTGCCAAGAACCTCGGTGCCTTGTTCGCAGAACCGCCGAGGAAGTCCGGCGAGCGGGCAACGCTGTCGGGCGAAAAGGGCCCAATGGAGGTGATGGCCGTGATCGTTCCGGGCAAATTGGGCCGGACCGAGTACTTTCTGGCGCCAGTGACCGAGGATGAAAGCTCCGTCCAACCGATTGGAAGCCTTGAAGATTTTCCCGTGGCATTGATCGAGCTTGATCCCGAAGGCCGCATCATCGAAGCCAATCGCCTGGCCGGGTCCCTGTTGGAGCTTGGCGATGACAACACGCAACTCCTGTCCGACGTGGTCGAGGGGCTGGGTCGTCCGCTGGCCGATTGGCTGTCGGACGCGTCTGAAGGCAAGGGCCTGCACCGCCCCGAAGTCCTAAAATCCCGAAGCGGTCCGGACGAGATGTATGTGCAAGTGACCCTTGGCCGGATCATCAACGACGGAGACGTGTCTCTTATCGCCTTGATCAATGACGCGACCGAGTTGAAATCCCTCGAGGCGCAATTTGTCCAAAGCCAGAAAATGCAGGCAATCGGCCAACTTGCGGGCGGCGTGGCCCATGATTTCAACAACTTGCTCACGGCAATCTCGGGTCACTGCGACCTGCTGATGCTGCGCCACGATCCGGGCGATCCGGATTTTGCCGATCTCGAACAGATCAACCAGAATGCCAACCGGGCGGCGTCCCTCGTGGGTCAGCTCCTGGCGTTCTCGCGCAAGCAGAACCTGCAGCTCGAAGTTCTCGACATGAGAGACACGCTGTCGGACCTGACACACCTGCTGAACCGATTGGTGGGCGCGCAGATCAATCTGCGCCTGACCCATGACCCGAATCTGATGTCGGTGCGGGCCGATCGACGTCAGCTTGAGCAAGTGTTGATGAACCTCGTCGTCAACGCGCGCGACGCACTGGGCGGAAGTGGTGAAATTGCTATTGAGACGCGCAACCTCAAGCTGACTAGTGAATTGAAACGAGACCGCGCCGCGGTGCCCGCGGGCGATTATGTCGTGGTGAAGGTGACCGATGACGGCTGTGGTATTTCGTCCGAGAAATTGCCGAAAATCTTCGAGCCATTCTATACGACGAAAAAGACCGGGGATGGCACCGGATTGGGGTTGTCGACCGCGTACGGCATCATCAAACAGTCCGGCGGGTTCATTTTTGCAGACAGCGAGCTTGGCAAGGGAACCGTCTTCACGATTTATTTTCCGACCTTCGACAAGCCGGTCGAGCCTCCGAAAGAGGCGAAGGCGCCCGTCACGCAGCTCGACACACGTCCGGCCGCTGGAATGGTTCTGCTGGTCGAAGATGAAGCGCCGGTCCGTGCCTTCGCCAGCCGCGCTTTGAAATATCGCGGCTTCCAGGTGATGGAGGCGGACTGCGCAGAAGCGGCCCTCGCATTGTTGGAGGACAAGGACCTTGATTTCGATATTGTGCTGACCGATGTCATCATGCCTGGAATGGACGGCCCGACATGGGTGAAACAAGCCAGAGAAGACAGGCCTGATATGCGCGTGGTATTCATGTCGGGCTACGCGGATGGAAGCACCTTGGAGGAACAGATAAGTGTTCCCAATTCCGTGTTCCTCGCCAAACCGTTCTCGCTCGATGAGCTGACCTCGACAGTTCGGCGGCATCTGATGGCGGCCGCGTGACCGACTAGGTCACGGAAAGGGGGCCGTCCTTCAAAGCCTCGTAAATCTCAAAATCCTGAGCACAGGTTTTCTCCAGCCGGGATCGCAAGCCCTTCGATAATGAAAGAGGCGCCCGTGGCGACGTGTTGACCTTGTCGAACTCGATGGGGCGGTTGAGGCGCGTGGCCAGAAACGCCCGTATCGTCTCGAAATCCGTGTAGGCGAAGACGTGATTTATCAGCAATGCGCCGGATTGATCCGTCAAGAATCGCGCCTGGGAGCCGATATCGGCGAATGCGGGCCGGGTGTCTTGCAGGTAAGCCTCGACGAATTCATCGAAGCTCACGTCGCGTGTGCTGTTCGGATGACCATCCAGCGCCGGACGCCTACGGTAGCGATACCAGCTTCCCAACCAATCCAGCGGCTCGCGCATGACAGCCATTGTTTCGAGCGGTGAAAGGGTCTTTCGCTCAAAGAGTCCGCGAAATTTTCGTTCAAAACCAAGTGCATTGGTGTGCTTCATTCCCGGTGGGTCGCGAAACACGGCGGATGCGTGACGCCCCAACGCGCGCTCGATCGCCGAGGTCCCCGTCTTGGGAACCGCGAGGTAGACCAAACGCTCTTTGAAGAAAATCATCATGTCTCAATCGCTGGGACATTTTCTTGGTTCTGTAAACCAGCTTTTAACATCTGACCGTGAGACTGCCGATACGATTTTACTTGTAATGTTCTCTTTTTGATCTCATACGTATGAGAACAAGAGGCGAACAGAAGCAGTCATTGCCGCGCAAATGGCGGTGTGAAATAAGGGATGGAATCCATGGCAACAGCAGAACTCCTTAAAATGAACTCCAAAGACGACGCGAACAAAAAGAAGGCGCTGGAATCGGCGCTCGCGCAGATCGAACGTCAGTTCGGCAAGGGCTCGATCATGAAGATGGGTGGCGAGAACGCGATCCAGGAAATCGAGTCGACGTCGACCGGGTCTTTGGGGCTGGATATTGCCTTGGGCATTGGTGGTTTGCCGAAGGGCCGGATTGTCGAAATCTACGGCCCTGAATCGTCCGGCAAGACCACTCTGACGCTGCATTGCGTGGCGGAAGAGCAGAAGAAAGGCGGCGTTTGCGCCTTCGTGGATGCCGAGCACGCGCTTGATCCGCAATATGCGCGCAAGCTGGGCGTTGATCTGGACGAATTGCTGATTTCGCAGCCCGATACCGGCGAGCAGGCCTTGGAGATTGTGGACACGCTTGTCCGTTCGGGCGCGGTAAACATGGTGGTCGTCGACTCGGTCGCTGCCTTGACGCCAAAATCCGAATTGGAAGGCGACATGGGTGACAGCTCTGTGGGCGTGCATGCGCGTCTGATGAGCCAGGCGATGCGTAAGCTGACCAGCTCGATCTCGCGGTCGAACTGCATGGTTATATTCATCAACCAGATTCGGATGAAAATCGGCGTTATGTTCGGCAGCCCCGAGACGACAACTGGAGGCAATGCGCTGAAATTCTACTCGTCGGTCCGCCTCGACATTCGCCGGATCGGCGCGCTGAAAGACCGCGACGAGGTGGTTGGCAACGCAACCCGCGTCAAGGTCGTCAAGAACAAGGTGGCTCCGCCGTTCAAGCAGGTCGAGTTCGACATCATGTATGGCGAAGGCATCTCGAAGATGGGCGAGCTTTTGGACCTTGGTGTCAAGGCCGGCGTCGTGGACAAGTCCGGCGCGTGGTTCAGCTATGGTGACGAGCGGATCGGGCAGGGGCGTGAGAACGCGAAACTTTTCCTGAAGGAAAACAGCCGCATCGCGCTTGATATCGAAGACAAGATCCGTGCGGCACACGGGTTGGAGTTTGATCTGCCCCCAGAAGAGGTCGCAGCGGTCAAGGCTGAAGATGACAAGTTGATCGAAGGCGATCTGGACTAGAAGGTCGGAGACGCGCACTTAAGAAAGCGCCCTTGGCTTAAACGCCTTGAGAATACTCGGGACAGGGCGGCCTTCGGGTCGTCCTTTCTCGTTTTGAACGCTGCCGTGCGCGGGGGCGCTTTACCTGCACGGCGTGGCGAGATATCTGCAAGGCTCTAGCAGCAAAGAAATGAGACCATGCCCAGCCTGAATGATATTCGCTCGACGTTCCTGCGTTTTTTCGAACAGCAGGGCCATTCGGTTCAGCCGTCCAGCCCGCTGGTGCCGCGGAATGATCCGACCCTGATGTTCGTCAACTCCGGCATGGTTCAGTTCAAGAACCTGTTCACCGGGCTGGAGCACCGCGACTACACCCGCGCGACCACGGCGCAGAAATGCGTGCGCGCCGGTGGCAAACACAACGATCTCGACAATGTCGGCTACACCGCACGCCATCACACGTTTTTCGAGATGTTGGGCAACTTCAGCTTTGGGGACTATTTCAAGAAAGAGGCGATCCCTTTCGCGTGGGAGCTGATCACCAAGGATTTCGGGATCGACAAAAATCGTTTGCTGACAACGGTCTATCACACCGATGACGAAGCATTCGAGATTTGGAAAAGCCTTGGCGTGCCCGAGGATCGGATCATCCGCATCGCGACCTCTGACAATTTCTGGCAAATGGGTCCGACCGGCCCGTGCGGTCCGTGCACAGAGATTTTCTATGACCATGGCGAACACATCTGGGGAGGCCCGCCCGGCAGTCCCGAGGAAGATGGCGATCGTTTCATTGAGATCTGGAACATCGTTTTCATGCAAAACGAGCAATTCGAAGACGGCTCGATGCGCGAGTTGGAGATGCAGAGCATCGATACCGGCATGGGGCTGGAGCGTATCGCGGCGCTCCTGCAGGGCAGCCATGACAACTACGACACCGATCTGTTCAAGGCTCTGATCGAGGCATCGGCCCATGCCACCTCGACCGATCCGTTTGGGGATCAGAACGTGCACCACCGCGTGATCGCGGACCATTTGCGTTCGACCTCGTTCTTGATTGCCGACGGGGTGATGCCCTCGAACGATGGCCGTGGCTATGTGCTGCGCCGCATCATGCGCCGCGCCATGCGCCACGCGCATCTGCTTGGCGCCAAGGACCCGGTGATGCACCAATTGGTGCCGTCGCTGGTGGGCCAGATGGGCGCGGCCTATCCGGAACTGGGACAAGCACAGGCCCTGATCGAAGAAACCCTGCGGGCGGAGGAGACGCGCTTCAAGCAAACGCTCGATCGCGGTTTAAAATTGCTCGACGACGAGTTGGCAGGCCTTGGCGAGGGCGAAACGCTGCCGGGCGAAGCGGCGTTCAAGCTCTACGATACCTACGGCTTCCCGCTGGATTTGACCCAAGACGCCCTGCGCGAGAAAGGCCGTGAGGTCGACACCGACGGGTTTGACGCCGCAATGGCAGAACAGAAGGCCAAGGCGCGCGCATCCTGGGCGGGCTCGGGCGAGGCGGCTGACAGCACCGTCTGGTTCGACATCGCGGACACGCACGGCGCAACAGATTTTCTTGGCTACGACACCGAGAAGGCTGAAGGCCAGATCCTCGCCATCGTATCGGACGGAAAACAGGTCGATACGGTCGACAAGGGCGAGAGCGTTCAGATCGTGTGCAACCAAACCCCGTTCTATGCCGAGAGCGGCGGCCAGGTCGGCGACACCGGCACCATCAAGACGGATGGCGGTGCAGGCCGTGTGACCGACACGCGCAAGACCGCGGGCGTGTTTATCCATTTCGTCGAAGTGACCGAAGGCGAGTTGCGTACCGGCGCGGGGGCGGAGCTTTCGGTGGATCACGCGCGGCGCACCGCGATCCGCGCCAATCATTCGGCCACGCACTTGCTGCACGAAGCTCTGCGCGAGGCGCTTGGCGAGCACGTCGCTCAGCGCGGCTCGCTTAATGCAGACGACCGCCTGCGGTTCGACTTTAGCCACGGCAAAGCGCTCAGCCTTGAGGAATTGGCGCAAGTTGAGCGAGACGTTAATCGGTTGATCCGGCAGAACAGCTCTGTCGAGACGCGGATCATGACACCCGATGATGCGCGCGGGATCGGCGCGCAGGCGCTCTTTGGCGAGAAATATGGCGACGAGGTTCGGGTCGTCTCGATGGGGCGCGCCGACACGGGCAAGGGCTCGGACGGACAGACCTACTCGATCGAGCTTTGTGGCGGGACCCACGTGAAACAGACCGGTGATATCGGCATGTTCGTGACGCTGGGCGACAGCGCGTCGAGCGCTGGCGTGCGCCGGATAGAGGCGCTCACGGGCCAAGCGGCGTTCGACTACCTTAGCGGGCAGGACCACCGCTTGGCCGAGACCGCGCTGGCGCTGAAATCCTCGGCGGAAGATGTGCCTGCCCGCGTCAAGGCATTGCTGGAGGAACGCAAGGCGCTCAGCAACGAGGTGGCGCAGCTGCGCCGCGAGCTGGCGATGAGCGGCGGCGCGGCGCAGGTGTCCGATGAGGATGTCGGCGGCAAAGCGTTCTTCGGGCAAGTTATCAGCGGCGTCTCAGGCAAGGAACTGCCCGCGCTGATCGACGAGCACAAGGATCGCATGGGCTCCGGCATCGTGCTGCTGATCGCGGATGCGGGCGGCAAGGCCGCCGTGGCTGCCGGTGTCACGGATGACCTGACGGAGGAGATTTCTGCCGTCGACATTTTGCGCGCCGCCGTGGCCGAACTGGGCGGAAAGGGCGGCGGGGGCCGTCCCGCCATGGCGCAAGGCGGAGGTGCCAGTGTCGAAAATTCCCAAGCCGCGATTGATGCGGCGAAAGCCGTGATCGGAGGATAGAATATGCCCGCAGCTCTATGGATTGCCCACGTCAAGGTCACCGACCCCGAGCGTTACGCTAAATACGCCGCCGCCGCGACGAAAGCGATTGCGGATCATGAGGGCGTGTTCCTCGCGCGCAACGGGGCCTATGAGCAACTCGAAGGCAATGATCGCGCGCGCAACGTCGTGGCCCGTTTCCCGTCGCTGCAAAAGGCCCATGACTGTTATTATTCAGAGGCTTATCAGGCGGCGTTGGAGTTTGCGCGCGATGCGTCCGAGCGCGATCTGATGATCCTTGAAGAGCTGGACTAGCCGCGCATTCGGGCACCGTCTGCGTCAAAGGGCGGCGTGGTAATCAGCGTGGCGCGGCGCATCTGGCCCAATATTTCGATCTCGACCGTCAGACCTTTGACTGCGCGGGTGCGCGGGATCAGGGCCATCGCGATGGATTTTCCGGAATGGTGGGCGTAGCCGCCGGAGGTGCAGAATCCCTCGACTTTCCCGTCGATGAAGACCGGCTCATAGGCGACGACATCGGCATCGGTCGCGTCGACCTCGAAATTGCAGAGTTGTCGCGCGGGCGGCGCGGCGCGCTCAGCCTCCGCCGCGGCGCGGCCGATGAAATCCGTCGCCTTTTTCCACGCGATGAACCGATCCATGCCAGTCTCGGCAGGCGTGTAGTCGGGCGAGAACTCGCGGCCCCAGGATCCAAAAAACTTATCAAGTCGCAGCGACATCATCGCACGCATCCCGAACGGTGTCAGCCCGCGCGGCTCACCGGCGTGCCAGAGGGTCGCCCAGAGCTGGCGTTGATCCATCGGGCTGCAATAGATCTCGAAGCCCAGATCGCCGGTGTAGCTGACGCGCTGCACGCAGCACGCGACTTGGCCCACGGTGATTTCGCGCACATCCATGAATCGCATGTCGGAAATATCGTTGCGGGTGCAGGCCTGTAAAATGTCGCGCGACAGGGGCCCTGCGATCTGGAAGCCGGTGCGCGTGTCAGAGACATTCTCGACCCGCACGCCGTTGGTCGCGTGACGCTCGAACCAGCGCATGTGATAGGCTTGCGCGCCGTAGGATGCGGTGAGGTAGAAATCACCTTCCGCCAGACAGGTCACCGTGAAATCCCCGATCAAGCGACCGGCCTTAGATAGCATCGGGGTTAACGACAGGCGACCGGGGGACGGGATGCGGCCGGCCATGATCCGGTCGAGCCAGTCGCGGGCGCCGGGGCCGGTCACATGGTATTTGCCGAAGTTCTGCACCTCGTTGATCCCCGCCGCGGCGCGCACGGCGGCCACCTCCCGAGCGGTCGCGTCAAAGGCATCGGAGCGACGGAAGGACGGTGTCTCAAAGCGCGGCTCGTCGCCTTGGGCGAAATAGTTGACGACCTCCAGCCCGTATTGCTGACCCCAGACCGCGCCCATGTCGCTGAAGATGTCATACATCGGCGTGGTGCGATGGGGGCGGGCCGCGGGTAGCTCTTCGTTCGGGTAGCTTACCGAGAAGCGGCGCTGGTAGTTCTCGACCACCTTTGGCAGCGTGTAGCCGGGCGTGATCCAGTCGCCGAAGCGCGCCACATCCATCGCGATGGTGTCGCGCTCGGTCTCGCCGTGGATCATCCATTGCGCGAGCATCAGTCCGACGCCGCCGCCCTGACTGAAGCCCGCCATCACGCCGCAGGCCGACCAATAATTGCGCAACCCCGGAACAGGGCCCACTAGCGGATTGCCGTCAGGCGCGAAGGTGAACGGGCCGTGGATCACGGACTTGATCCCGGCCCGCTCGAGCACCGGGAAGCGGTTGAAGGCGAAGGTGATGCTGTCTTCGATCTTGTCGAAATCGTCAGCCAGCAGCTCATGTCCGAAATCCCATGGCGTGCCTTCGACTGCCCAAGGCCGGCAATTCTGCTCGTAAAAGCCGATGCACAGCCCGCGACCTTCTTGGCGCAGGTAGCTCTCGCCCGCGGGGTCCATCACATGCGGATGCTCGGTGTCACGCTCGTAGATTTCCGGAGTTTCTTCGGTGACGAGGTATTGATGCTCCATCGGGTGCAGCGGCAGATAGACACCCGCCATTGCGCCCACCTCGCGGGCCCAAAGACCGGCGGCGTTGACGACGTGCTCGGCATGGATCGTGCCTTTGTCGGTCACCACGTCCCATGTGCCGTCGTGACGTGGGTTGGTCTCCAACACCTTAACATGGGTCTCGATGCTGGCCCCGCCCATGCGGGCCGCCTTGGCATAGGCGTGGGTCGTGCCGGAGGGATCGAGATGGCCGTCCAGCGGGTCGTAAAGCCCGCCGACGATGCCGTCGAGATTGGTGATCGGCGCGATCTTGGCGATATCTTCGGGGCCGACAATCTCTGTCTCAAGGCCCATGTAGCGGTGCTTGGCGCGCTCGGCCACGAGCATGTCGAAGCGGTCCTGGTTGTCCGCAAGGGTTACGCCACCGACATGGTGCAGGCCGCAGGACATACCCGTCAGCTCTTCCAACTCGCGGTAGAGCTTGATCGTATAGCCTTGCAACGCGGCCATATTCGTGTCCCCATTGAGCGTATGAAAGCCGCCCGCTGCATGCCACGTGGAACCCGATGTCAGCTCGGAGCGTTCGAGAAGCAAGACGTCCGACCACCCCAGTTTTGTCAGGTGATACAGGACGGAGCAGCCGACGACGCCGCCCCCGATGACGCAGACCCGCGTGGTTGTTTTCATTGGGGTGGGCTCCTCGGCTCGAAATTCGCAAGCCCACCCTACGGGCTGGCCCAAGCGGCGATAGCCGGAAAGCGACGCGCGATGTCGAATAGGTGCCTTGGCCGAGGCCGCGCATGAGCGATTTACTCAAACGCTTTGCCGCTTGGCCCATCACCTTGTTCCGTTTGGCAAAACAGCTATGGCGTGAGCTTTGGGTGCGGGTCGCGGTGATGGGCGCGTTTGCGCTGTTCGCCCTGATGCTTGCGCAAATCCTCGGCAGCGTTCTTCCAGATGAGGTTTCCGGCTACGTGTCCGCCAAGGCTGCGGACCGGCTGCTTTCGATCATCGCCAATGCAATGCTGGCGGTCACCACCTTTTCGCTCACCGTGATGGTCACCGTCTACCGCTCATCATCATCGCAATTTACCCCGCGCCTGCATCGCCTGATTATGCAGGACCCCACGACCCAGAATACGCTTGCGACGTTCATCGGGGCCTATGTCTACGCGCTGGTCGGCATCGTGCTTCGTGAGCTTGATATCTTTGCAGACGAAAAGGCCTTCGTGCTGTTTGCCACCACGGTGCTGGTGCTGGCCTTGGTGGTCTATTCGATGATCCGATGGGTTCTGCACCTGCAGCTCTTCGGCAGCCTGACCGATACCACGCGGCAGGTCGAAGACATCGTGCGTCGCGAGTTTGATGTGCGGCTGTCGACACCATGCCTCGGGGCGCATCCGTTTGACGCGGACAAAGTGCCAAGCGATGCCGTAGCGGTTACCAGCGACACGACGGGCTACGTCCAGGAGGTCTTCCACGAATCCCTGCAGGAGCGGGCAGAAGAGATGGATTGCAAAATCCACTTGTGTGCGGAGGTGGGCCATTTCGTGGTCTGCGGCGAGCCGCTGGCCTATGTGCAAGGCAGCGGTCCCGACGACGAGGACGAAGACCTCGACGATGTCATTCGCGCCCATATCCATCGCGGCGACATGCGGACCTATGATCAGGACCCGCGTTTTGGGCTGATGGTGATGGGCGAGATTGCGTCCAAAGCGCTGTCGCCCGGAATCAACGACCCCGGAACCGCGATTGACGTGATCACCCGCCTGACCCGCATTCTCGCCGAGTACCGCGACGAGACAGAGGCCAGCGATGCGCTGCCCCATGACCGGCTCTGGATCAAGCCGCTCGACCCCGATGACCTTTTTGAGGACGCGTTCGGCGCGCTTGCCCGCGACGGGGTCGCTCTGGTCGAGGTTCAGCAGCGTCTGCAGTCCTCTCTTAGCCGATTGATGAACCACGAGAGCGAAAAACTGGCCGCCGCGGCCAAACGTGCGGCGGGCCAAACCTATGCCCGGGCCATGGCCAAACTCGACTTCGAGGCGGATCGCGAGAAATTGCGCGCAAGCACACATCCCGACATCGTCAAAGAGGCGGACGCCGATTTGTCGCGGTGAGACAAGTTTTGTCGCCTGACGGGCAAGAGATGTGCGGCGGGTGCCCGCAGGCTGGTCCCAAAGCTGCCGAAGGACCCGCTTGCCATGAAAACCCACGCACAGGCTGTCGTCATCGGGGGCGGCGTCATCGGCTGCTCCATCCTCTACCACCTCACCAAGCTCGGCTGGACCGATGTGGTGCTGCTGGAGCGCGACGAGCTGACCTCCGGCTCGACATGGCACGCGGCGGCGAACATCCACGGGTTGCATGACGTCTCCAACATCACGCGCATCCAGAACTACACTATGGATTTGTACAACGCGCTTGAAGCCGAGACGGGGCAGAGCTGCGGCGTGTTCCAGCCGGGCTCGCTCTACTTGGCGCAGACCGAAGCGCGCGAACACCAACTTCGCCTGCAGGCGGCGAAGGCCAAATATTACGCGCTGAATTTCTACGAGGTTGACCGCGCCGAGGCAGAGCGCCTGCATCCGCTGGTCGATTATGACGGCATCCGCTGCATCATGTTCGAACCCTCGGGCGGCAATGTCGACCCTTCGGGCGTGACCAACGCTTACGCCACGGGCGCGCGGCAGAACGGAGCGGAAATTTTCCGCTTCACGCCCGTGACCGCGACCGACCAGCAAAGCGACGGCACATGGGTCGTGAAGACGCCGAAGGGTGATATCGTCACGCCCGTGGTAGTGAACGCAGCCGGGCTTTGGGGCCGCGAAGTCGCGGCCATGGCCGGGATCGAGCTGCCGTTGCAGCCGACCGAGCATCAGTATTTCGTGACCGAGACAATCGCCGAGATCGCCGCGATGGACCGCCGCTTGCCTTCGGTCGCGGACCGCGACGGGGAGTATTACTTGCGCCAGGAAGGCAAGGGGCTGCTCGTCGGGGCCTATGAGAAGGACCTGCGGTTCTGGGCAGAAGACGGCACGCCCCAGGGCTTCGGGCATGAGCTGTTCGCCGACGATCTGGAACGGATCGAGCCTAACATGATGCGCGCCATCGACCGGGTGCCGGCGGTCGGCATGGCCGGGATCAAGCGCGTGATCAACGGCCCGATGATCTGGTCGCCTGACAGCAACGCGCTGTTCGGCCCGGTGCCGGAGCTGAAAGGCTATTTCTGTTGCAACGGGATCATTCCCGGCTTCTCGCAATCGGGCGGCTTGGGCTCGTTGACCGCTGAGTGGATCGTCACCGGCGAGCCGCATCTTGATATGTTTCCGTGGGACATGGCGCGCTTCGGCGCGTGGGCGGACAAGGACTTCACCAAGGCGCGGGTCGGTGATCAATATGCCAACCGGTTCGCGATCCATTTCCCGAACGAAGAACGCAGCGCGGGGCGTCCGGCGCGCACGCGGCCGGTCTACGAGGCGCAGGCTGCCATGGGCGCGGTGTTTGGGCTGAACTATGGCTGGGAGCATCCGCTGTGGTTTGCAGACAGCCCGGGCGTGACCGACATCAATGGCTTCACCCGTCAGAACTGGTTTGAGCCGGTGGGCGCCGAGGCGCGAATGCTGCGCGAGCGCGCAGGCATCATCGACATCTCCAACTTCGCGAAATACCGCGTGACGGGGGCAGGAGCGTCTGATTGGCTGGACGCGGTTTTCGCCAACACCATGCCCAAATCCGTTGGGCGGTCCTGCCTGACGCCCTTGATCGGCGTGCGCGGCGGAATTGCGGGGGATTTCACCGTCACCAAGCTGGCCGATGAGGAATTCCTGATCATCGGCTCCGGCATGGCGGAGCGCTATCACCAACGGTTCTTTTCGATGGTGCCGCGGCCTGAGAGCGTCCGGTTCGAAAGCCGGACAGAGGCCATGTGCGGCTTCAACGTGGCGGGCCCCCAAAGCCGTGCTTTGCTAGAACGCCTGACCAACGCATCACTCGCGACGCAAGACTTCCCCTTCATGCGCTCGCAGCAGATTACGCTGGCGGGCGTCGAGCTGATCGCGCTGCGCGTGTCCTTCACGGGCGATCTGGGGTGGGAGTTGCATTGCGACGTGGACGATCAGCTGCGGCTCTACACGGCGCTGATCGACGCGGGCAAGGAGATCGGTGCAGGACCTGTCGGCTCCCGCGCCTTGATGTCACTTCGGATCGAGAAGGGCTATGGCTCCTGGTCGCGGGAATACAGCCCTGAATACTGGCCGCAAGAGGTCGGGCTGGACCGCCTCATCAAGATGGACAAGGAATTCCTGCACAAGGACGCCTATGTCGCGCTGAAAGACCGTGCGCCGCGCGAGCAGCTGAGCATCATCGAGGTGTTGGAGATCGATCAGGCCGATGCAACCGGCGGCGAGCCGATCTTCCTGCCTGACGGCACGCCGGTAGGCCGGGTCAGCTCTGGCACCTATGGCTACACGGTCGAGAAATCGCTTGCGCTCGGTTTTCTGAAAGACGTGGCCCCCGGCGCGGAGGTGGATGTGATGATCCTGGGCCGCCCGCATCGCGGTGTCGTGCTGGATGCCCCGCCCTTCGATCCCGAAGGCGTGCGCTTGCGGGCCTGACAGGGCCCCACGCGCGTTGACAAAGATCAAGAGCGGCGGGCGGGCCTTCGCTAGGATGGGCGAGACGTTCTGCCCAGCTAAAGGTTCAAGCCCATGAAATACCCACTTACCATCGCCTGCATGATCGCGCTGACCGCTCTTTCGGCCTGCGTCACAGAGGACAGATACCCCGTCTCAGGGGAGGAATGCGGGCCAAACGACCCGGTCAAGGATCTTGATGCCGCCGACTGCTTGCCGCCGATCGGCACCTGATCGCTAGGGGTCGTAGCCGCCTAACGCTCGGGGATCAGCCCACGCGGGCTGAACCGCAGCACCAGCAGCAGCACAAGCCCCATGGTCAGCAGCCGCATATGGGCGGCGCTGTCGAGCAGGTGGTCCTTCAGCCAATAGCCATCGGCCATGCCAGCGGTCACGCCTTGCATCACTAGCAGGCCGATCGGCTCGACCTGCACCCAGAGGAACCAGATCAGGAAGCCGCCCAGTACCGCGCCCAGATTGTTGCCGGAGCCGCCCACGATCACCATCACCCAGATCAGGAACGTGTAGCGCAGCGGCTGGTAGGTCCCAGGCGTCAGCTGGCCATCGAGCGTGGTCATCATCGCCCCGGCGATGCCGCAGATGGCCGAGCCGAGGATGAAAACCTGCAGGTGGCGCGCGGTGACGTCCTTGCCCATCGCCTCTGCCGCGACTTCATTGTCGCGGATCGCGCGCATCATGCGGCCCCAAGGCGAGTTCAACGCCTTTTGCGCCAACCACAGCAGGATGATCAGGACGATGGCGAACAGGATCGAGTAGCCGAGCTTTACATAAAGCGTGGAGGCGGTCGTTGGATCAAGGCCAAGCCCCGCGGCGCGCTCGACGAAGCTTTCGGAGTTCTGCAGATCAATCTCGTAGGGAACGGGGCGGGGAAGCCCCACGACGTTCTTGACGCCGCGCGACAGCCAATCCTCGTTCTTCAGGATCGCGATGATGATCTCCGCGATGCCCAGCGTAGCGATGGCCAGATAGTCCGACCGCAGCCCCAGCGCGGTCTTGCCGATAATCCAGGCCGCCCCCGCGGCAAGCAACCCGCCCACGGGCCACGCGACGAGCACCGGTAGGCCAAGCCCGCCAAGATAGCCGGTCGCAGCGGGATTGACGCTTTCGATGGCATCGACGCCGGGATCAAAGACCGCGCGGAACAGGAAGAAGCCGCCGATCAGCACCACCAATGTCGCCAGATTGCGCGCCCGGTCGGCGGCCATGCGCTGGCGCAGCATGATCGTGGCGATGATCGTGCCTGCGCCCAGCAGCAGACCGAAGATTACGCGCACGCCGCCTACGCTCCACTCCTCTGCATTGGCGGGCATGGAGGTCACGACTGCCGCCAAGCCGCCCAAAGCGACGAAGCCCATGACACCCACATTGAACAGCCCCGCAAGGCCCCATTGCAAATTGACCCCCAACGCCATGATGGCCGAGATCAGACCCATGTTCAGGATCAGCAGCGCCGAGTTCCACGATTGCACAAAGCCCGTCCCGATGATGAGACAGCCTACGAAAACAAAGAGAAGCGCGTCGCGGGCGGTCATACTGATTGTCCTTTGAAGAGCCCCGTGGGCTTGAAGAGCAGCACGATGATCAGGATCGCGAAGGAGACGGCGAACTTGTAATCTGTGCTCAGAAGCTGCGCGAGCCCGTCCGGGGCCAAGGCGTCCGGCAGCACATAATTGCCGACCTTCTTGAAGGCGTAGGTGATCGTAACCTCCGAGAAGGCGATGACGAAGCCGCCCGCGATGGCCCCCAGCGGGTTGCCCAGACCGCCGACGATGGCCGCCGCGAAGATCGGCAGTAGAAGCTGGAAGTAGGTGAAGGGCTTGAAACTTTTGTCGAGCCCGTAGAGCGTTCCCGCCACGGTCGCCAGCGCCGCAACGATCAGCCAAGTGTAAAGCACGACGCGCTCGGGGTTGATGCCCGACAGCAGTGCCAGATCCTCGTTATCGGAGAAGGCGCGCATCGATTTTCCCGTGCGGGTCTTGTTAAGAAACCAGAACAGCACGGCCACGACGATGATCGCGGTAATCAGTGTGATTCCTTGGGTGGACTTGATGGCGAGGCCCTCGTCGAGACCTGTCATCGTCTTGAAATCCCGCGCAGAAATGATGAAGCGCTCACCATCTGCGAAGCGCTGATCGTTGGGCCCGATGATGAAGCGGGTCAGCCCGTTCATGATGAACATCACGCCCAATGAGACCATGACCAGAACCACCGGCTTTACTTTCCGCTGTCGGTAGAATTGGTAGACGACCTTGTCTGTGCCGATCAGGAACAGGCCGGTCAGCGCGATCCCGAAGGGCAGGGCGAGCAGGGCGGTCGGCAGCGGGCCGAAGCTGATGCCCGCGCTCTGAAAGCCCCAGGTGATGAGGATCACGAACATCGTCCCAAACGCCATCGTGTCGCCATGGGCGAAGTTCGAGAAGCGCAGGATGCCGTAGATCAACGTGACGCCAAGCGCCCCGAGCGCCAGCTGCGCGCCGTAAGCCGTGCCGGGGACCAGCACGAAGTTTGCGAAGGCGACGAGCGCGTTGAGATAGTCCATCACGAAGGCTCCTCGCAGGTGCCCAGATAGCTCACCACCATCGGTCCCTGATACATGTGGGTCGTGTAGCGAGCGTTGCCATCGGCATTGCGGCTGAGCAGATGAAAGGCGCTATCGGTGACGCCGACATAGACCCGCGCGCTGTCAGAGCCGCCGCGACTGACGGGAATTGTTTCCGCCACGCTCACCAGCTTCGTTGCCTCACCGTCTTGCTCAATGGCGATCTCGTATGAAGTTTCCGCACACGCCTCCGACTCGAAGCATTCCGTCGTGAAGGTGCAATTGACTGCATATGCAGGCGTGGCGAGACACGCGGCCACCACGGCCGCTTTGAAGATTTTCAAGACTGGAGCTCTCATCTCTTATCCTCCCAGGAAGGATTTGCGGACTTCGGGATCGGCCAGCAAAGCCTGCCCCGTGTCGGTGAAGCGATTGCGCCCCTGCACCAAGACATAGCCTTTATCCGCAATCTCAAGGGCTTGGCGGGCGTTCTGTTCGACCATCAGGATGGAAATACCGGTCTTGGCCACCTCGATGATCCGGTCGAACAGCTCGTCCATCACGATGGGCGAGACGCCCGCGGTGGGCTCGTCAAGCATCAGCACCTTGGGTTGTGTCATCAGCGCGCGCCCCACAGCGACCTGCTGGCGCTGGCCACCCGATAGCTCACCCGCCGCCTGCAGCCGCTTTGAGCGCAGGATGGGGAACAGCTCGTAGACCTGATCAATGGTTTTTTGGATGTCATCGCGGCGCAGGAACGCGCCCATCTCGAGGTTCTCTTCCACCGTCATGGACGTGAAAATGTTGGAGGTCTGGGGCACAAAGGCCATGCCCTTGGCGACCCGCGCCTGCGGGGTCAGCGCGGTGATATCCTCGCCATTCAGCCGCACCGCGCCCTTGCGCACGTCGAGCATCCCGAAGACGGCCTTCATCGCGGTCGACTTGCCCGCGCCATTGGGGCCGACGATCACGGCGATCTCGCCCTCGTTCACCGCAATTGTGCAGTCATGAAGGATATCGGGACCGGAGCCGTAGCCCCCCGACATCGCATCCCCGATCAGGTAGGGCTCGCCCGGTGCACCTTTCGTCGGTGCGTTTTTTGTCTTTTGCGTCTCGATGCTGCCGCCCACGGGCGTCTTGGGGTTCTTGCCAAGCGAGACATCCTTGTTGCCGCGGCCGCTATATGCGTCGTCGCTCATGCCCCTACCTTTGCTTTGTTCTTCAGGCCCGTGCCCAGATAGGCCTCGATCACTTGCTCATTGGCCTTGATCTCGTCCAGAGTGCCCTCGGCCAGAACCTTGCCCTCGGCCATACAGATCACCGGGTCGCAAAGCCTGCCGATGAAGTCCATGTCATGCTCGATCACGACGAAGGTATATCCGCGTTCCTGGTTCAGACGGATGATTGCGTCGCCGATGGTGTTGAGCAACGTGCGGTTCACGCCGGCGCCGACCTCGTCGAGGAAGACGATCTTGGCGTCCACCATCATTGTGCGCCCCAGCTCCAGCAGCTTCTTCTGCCCGCCAGAGATATTGCCCGCGCGCTCGTCCGAGATGTGGTCGATGGTCAGAAACTCCAGCACTTCGTCAGCCTTGGCCGCCAGCGCGCGTTCCTCGTCGGCGATCCGCTTGCGCCCGAACCACGTGTTCCACAGAGTCTCCCCCGACTGGCCACCGGGGACCATCATCAGGTTCTCGCGCAGGGTCATGGAGGAGAATTCGTGCGCGATCTGGAACGTGCGCAACAGCCCTTTCGAGAATAGCGTGTGCGGCGGCAGGCCGGTAATGTCCTCGCCCGCCATGGTCACACGACCAGAGGTCGGTTGAAGAACGCCCGCGATCACATTGAAAAGGGTTGTTTTTCCCGCACCATTCGGGCCGATCAAGCCGGTGATCGTGCCTTGCTGGATCTCCAGGCTGGCCCCGTCGACCGCGTGGAAGCCGCCGAAATGTTTGTGAAGGTCTTCAACGACGATCATGGTTTGCGTCTCCCCAGGTCGCAAAACAGCCCGGATTTCTCCGGGCTGCCTCGTGTCGTCAATAGTTCAGGCTTACTTGCGGCCCGCGGTGACCTCTTCGCCACCCTCGAAGCCCACAACGCGGTAGTTGCCTGCGGCTTCGCCGGGCCCGATCAATTCCACATCGGTCGCGCCGACATAGTCGATGTCGCCGCCATCCTTGAGGATCTGCAGGCCCTTGGCCAGCTCACCGGCAGAGATCTTCTCGCCGGGGGCGTTGGCGACTTCCATTACCTTGTCCTTGTAGTCGCCCGGCTCCATGGAGCCTGCGGCCTGCATAGCCAGCATGATCAGCGCCGCGGCGTCATAGCTTTCTGGCGCGAAGGGCGACGTCGGCTGCTCGACGCTGTCAGCGGCAATCTCGGTGAAGAGCTTGGACAGCTCATCGGACGGCGAGGGGTGTTGGCCCGAAGAGCCGTCGATCTCTGCGCCGAAATTCTCGACCAGCTTGGCCGAGATCATGCCGTCGGGGAAGTGGAACGTGTCGAACGCACCGGAATCCAGCGCTGCGCGCACGATGCCGGAGCCACCCTGATCCACGTAGCCCGCCACGACAAGACGATCGCCACCGGCCGAGGCCAGTGCGCCGACTTCAGCGGAGTAGTCGGCCTTGCCGTCCTCATGCGCGGCAGAGATGGTGACCGTGCCACCGGCTGCCTCGTACGCAGCCTGGAAGCTGTCGGCCAGACCCTTGCCGTAGTCGTTGTTGGTATAGGTCAGCGCGACTTCTTTGATGTCGGCTTCCATCAGCACTTCGGTCATGACGACGCCTTGGCGCGCGTCGGACGGTGCGGTGCGGAAGAACAGGCCGTCATCTTCGGCGGTCGACAGGGCGGGGGAGGTCGCGGACGGCGATACCATCACCACACCGTTGGCCACGGCGACGTTCGACAGGATCGCGCCGGTCACGCCGGAGCAGTCGGCGCCCACGATACCCTTGACGCCGTCGCCGGTGATCTGGCGCTCGGCCACGGCGGTCGCGGCGCCTGCGTCCACGCAGGTGCTGTCACCGCGCACGGACGTCACTTTTGCACCGTCCAGCAGCAGGCCGCTGTCGGTCACTTCTTTCATGGCCAGTTCGGCGGCGTTGCCCATGTGCGGGGTCAGCGATTCAATCGGGCCGGTGAAGCCCAGAATGACGCCGATCTTGACTTCCTTGGCGTGGCCATCGGCCAGCGCGGCCCCCGACATCATCGCCACGGCAGAGGTTGCGAGTAGCAGCTTGTTCATTTTGAGTGATCTCCCTGATCAATATTTTTGTGCCGGGAAGGTTACGCAGCGATTCCCGAAAAGGGAAGGGGTGCGAGACGCTTACCTTGCTCCCCTGATGTGCGGTTTTCCTATCACGATCCGGTCAGCGCTCATGGAACCCGGCATCGATCGGGTTATCTTCCCGTACAGACCAAATGGAGGCCCCCATGTCCCTGAAATCCGTTCTGTTTTCCGCCCTTTTTGCCGCAGCCGCGTTGCCGGTGCACGCGCTCGACAGCAGCGCGGGAAAGTTGACCGTCACCAGGGTCGCTGACGGGTTCGACCAGCCTTGGGGCGTAGAGGCCGTACCGGACGGTGGCATCCTCGTGACCGAGCGCGGCGGTGAGCTGATCCACCTGCACGCCGATGGCCGCCGAACGTTCGTGCGCGGCGTGCCAAAGGTTGTTGCGCGCGGGCAGGGCGGGCTGCTTGACGTGATGATCCCGCGCGACTTTGCCACCACGCGCCTGGTCTATCTCAGCTACTCCAATCGCGACGGAAATTCCTACGGCACGGCGCTTGGCGTTGGGCGTTTGTCTGCAGATGGCACGCAGCTTGAAGGCTTCAAGCGCATCTTTCAGGCCGCACGCGGGTTCTCCGGCGGACGCCATTTCGGCTCGCGCATCGTCGAGGCGCGCGATGGCACGATCTTCCTGACGCTTGGCGACCGGGGCGATCGCCCGTCTGCTCAGGACCGCCGCAACCACAACGGTGCGGTGATCCGGGTGCGCAAGACCGGGATCACGCCGCCCAACAATCCGTTTGTGGGTCAGCCCGGCACGGAGCCGGAGATCTACTCCTACGGCCACCGCAACCCTCAAGGCGCGGCGCTTGATCTGCAAGGCAATCTGTGGGTTGCGGAGCATGGCGCGCAAGGCGGAGACGAAGTGAACAAGATCACGCCGGGCGCGAATTACGGCTGGCCGGTGATCAGCTACGGGCGGCATTATTCCGGGGCGAAGATCGGCGAGGGCACCTCGAAGCGCGGGATGGAGCAGCCCGAGCACTATTGGGACCCGTCTATCGCTCCGTCAGGCATGATGATCTATTCCGGCAAGCTGTGGCCGGAATGGAAAGGGGATATCTTCGTGGGGTCGTTGAAGTTCGACATGATCTCCCGGCTAGACGGGCGCAGCATGGCGGAAGAGCGGCTGAGTTCGCGCGAAACGGGCCGCGTTCGGGACGTGATCGAAGCCCCCAGCGGTGCGATCTGGTTCCTTTCCGTCGCCGACGGTGCGCTCTACGAAATCACGCCTTAAGTCCGCATTAAGGTTAACGCGCTCATGCGGGGTCGAAAGAGCCCTCGCCCTATCTCCATTTGGATAAAATACTCAAACGGGTGCGCCGCCGCTCACGCGAGCGACGGCAGCCACAGCACGATGGCCGGAAACGCCACAAGCAGCGCGATGGTCAGACCGTCCGCGATGAAGAACGGGGTCACGCCCTTGAAGACATCCTGCACGCTCAGGTCATCGCGCACGCCTGCGACCACGAAGCAGTTCAGCCCGATGGGCGGGGTGATCAAACAGAATTCCGCCATCTTCACCACAAGGATGCCGAACCAGATCGCGCACATCGGGCCGGACATCCCGAATGTGCTGTCTGCGGCCGACACGGCCTCGCCACCGTTCAGCGCCATCACCGCCGGGTAGACCACAGGCAGCGTCAGCAAGAGCATCCCAATCGCATCCATGAACATGCCAAGCACGGCGTAGGCCAACAGGATGCACACGAGGATCAGCATCGGTGAGACGGTCAAGGAGGTGATCCAGTCGGAAAACGCCCCCGGCAAATCCGCAAAGCCCAGGAACCGCACATAGATCAGCACGCCCCAGATGATGGTGAAGATCATGACTGTCAGTTTCGCGGTCTCGATCAATGCTTCCTTGAGCTGTTTCCAGCGCATGCCGCGGTAAAGCGCCATCAGGAACACGATGAACGCGCCCACGGCACCGCCCTCTGTGGGGGTGCCCCATGCGTCGCCGAAAGGGTTGTAGACGAAGAAGATGATGATCACGACCACCGCCACGATGGGCAGGGCAGGCGGCAGGGCGGCGAACCGCTCGCGCCAAGTGAAGCCGGAGACTGGCGGGCCCACGTTCTTAAAGATCAGCGCGATGGAGATGATCAGCCCGGCATAGATCAGTGCCGAGAACGCGCCGGGGATGAAGCCCGCCAGCAGCAGCTTGCCCACGTCCTGCTCCACGATGATGGCGTAGATCACCAAGATGGCCGATGGCGGGATCAGGGAGGCCAGTGTGCCCCCCGCGGCCACGACGCCCGCGGCAAACTGCTTGTTATAGCCGATCTTGAGCATCTCCGGGATCGCGATGCGCGCAAAGACCGCCGCCGTCGCGACAGAGGCGCCCGAGACGGCCGCAAAGCCCGCGGTCGCAAACACGGTCGACACCGCCAACCCGCCCGGGACCCATGCAATCCAGCGTTTCGCAGCCTCGAACAGCGCCGAGGTCAGCTTGGCGTAATAGGCGAGGTAGCCGATCAGGATGAAGGTCGGGATCAGGGACAGCGCCTGCGCCGAGACCTTGGAATGGGGCACCTGTCCCGCCACTTTAACGCTGATCTCAAGCGCCTTGTAGAAGCGGTCGGGCGCGTAGTCGAAGCCGTTCCAGCGCAGCCAGACCAGCCCCACGAACCCCGCCATAGCGGCGGCGAAGGCCACGCGCATGCCCAGCACGACCATTGCCAGCATGCCGCCGGTGACCCATAGGCCGATGGTGATCTCATCCATCACTCCGACCCTTCCAGCTGTTCGGCCTCGATCCGGGCCTGCTCGGCCACGGAGAGGATCAGCGGCACGGCAACGGGGTTTTCCAGCCCTTTGAGAAACGCGCGCCCGTACCCCCAGGCCTGCAGCATCAGCCGCAAGGCCAGCACCGAGAAGGCGACGGGGACCAGCAATTTCGACGGCCAGATTGGCAAGCCAATGTCGATCGAGCTGTCACGGCTCCAAAGCGGCTTGCTCATATCGAAGGAGCGGTCGAAATGCGCCCAGCTGCCCCAGATCAGCGCGAGGATCAGCACAAGGATAAGCAGCACCGAGATCAGCTCGAAGAGCCACAGCGCGCGGCCCTTGAGAGAGGCGATCAGGATATCCATGCGGATGTGGCCACCTTCCCGCTGCACGTAGGAGACGCCCATGAATGCGATTAGCGGCATCGCGGCTTCGATGTAATCGACATAGCCCGACAATGGCGCGTTGAAGAACTTGCGCCCCGAGACCGAGTAGGCGGCGAGAAACATCAGCGAGAAGACCGCAAGCCCTGATACGAGCGCAAACAGCCGCTCAAGCGGGATGAGCGTGCGGTCGAGCCTGCTGAGCAGGCTGGAATCCTCCAGCACGGCGGCGGAACCGGCCATGGTGTTATCCTCTCAAAAGAAAAGCGGCGCCCGGGGAGGGGCGCCGCATCAGGGCTTAGCTGCCCTTGGCTTCGGCCAGCGTCTTGACCACCAGGTCATAAAGCTCCTGGCCGGGCAGACCTTGGGCTTCCATGTCCGCGATCCAGGCCTCACGCGCAGGGTCAGCTGCCTTGGCGCGGAACTCGTCGATCACGGCCGGATCGATCTCGACCTTCTGGACGCCTTTCTCTTCCAGCACGGAATCCCACTTTTTCAGCAGCTCGCCGTAGTTGGCGAGGTAGTGATCGAGGGCTTCCGGGATGGAGCTGTCGAGCGCCTCGCGCTCGGCATCGCTGAGGCTTTCATAGGCATCGATGTTGACGACCACGGGGCAGTTCACGGTGCCGGGGTTCAGGTTGGCGGTCCACCAGTCGGCTTGGTTGATCGTGCCAAAGGAGAGGTGCGCGTGCTGTGCGAAGGCCACGGTGTCCACAACGCCCGACTCCATTGCCTGATAGGCCTCGGTCGCGGTCACGGAGGTGGGCACAGCGCCAACGGCCTCGAATGCCTTGCCAAGCCCGCCGGTGGCGCGCACGCGCATGCCTTCCATCTTGGCAAGCGTGTCGCGCGGGTCGCCGGTGCCTACGAGATTGTATTGCGGCATGGGCGAGGTCATCAGGAGTTTGGCGTTCCACTGCGCCATCTCCTCGGTGGCGGCGGGATGGTTGTAGACAGCGGTCGAGACCGCGACTTCCTGCTCAAGATTCTCGACGCCCAGGAACGGCAGCTCCAGCACGGTAACCACACGGTTCTTGTCGCGGTGGTAGCCTGCGCAGAACTGCGCCATCTCGAACGCGCCGATGGAAATGCCATCGAGGTTCTCGCGGTTGTTCGACAGGCCGCCATAGCTGATGTTCATGGTGAACTCGCCGCCGGTCTTCTCGGACACCAGCTCGGCCAGCTTTTCGATGTGCTCGGTGAAGGCGCGGCGCTTGCCCCAGACAGAGACGTTCCATTCGGTGGCCGCGGCCTCGCCCACGAAGGCGAAGGTCAGCGCCGCGACGGCGGTGGTTTTCAGCAGTTTATTCATGTCATTCCTCCCAGAGTGGCCGGTGTGCCGGCGTTATGGATTGCCATGTTAGGGGCCGCGGGAGGGGGTGCAAGCAGCTTGCGGGCAACATCCCGTAATGCGTTGATTTATCGTAATAAGCATCGCTTTCCTTATGCGCCTTGGGGCTTGGTTCGTGCGGGTTTTCGCACAGTTCCGCGCCAGGGGCCGCGAATCCTTGCCGCTGGACATGCTCACGAGGCTGCCCCCATAAGCCAAAAGACCATGAGCGAGCGCGGAGCCTTTGAAATGACGAGACCTGATCTGAAAACGGCCCTGCAGCGCGGCGAGACACGGAAAGGCTGTTGGCTGGGCCTCGGCTCTGTCGCGGCGGCAGAGATCGCGGCGACCGCCGGGTTCGACTGGTGTCTGATCGACGGCGAACACGGACCTTTCGATATCGCCGCCATTGCAGCGCAGGCCCGGGTTCTTGGCCCGGATGTCTGCGTGCGCATCCCGAAAGACCGTGACTGGATGATCAAGCAGGTGCTTGATCTGGGCCTTCAAACGGTCGTCGTGCCGATGATCGACACGGCGGAGCAGGCGCGCGCGATGGCAAATGCGATGTGCTACCCGTCAAAGGCGTTTCCGACCGGTACCCGCGGGATCGGGGCCTCTATCGTGCGCGCGTCGGGCTACAATGCGGAGCCAGACTATTTGCAGACGGCCAATGACCGTGTGTGCTTGATGGTGCAGGCCGAAAGCGCGACCGCGCTGAAGAACCTCGAAGCGATCTGCGCAGTGGACGGGGTCGATGGGGTGTTCATTGGTCCGGCGGACCTGGCGGCCTCCATGGGGTATCTGCACGACCTTGACCACCCGGAGGTGCAGGCTGCCATCGACACTGCGCTGCAGACCATTTCCGCGTCGGGCAAGATCGCAGGCGCGCTGACCTTCGACCCCGACCGCGCGCGCCACTACGAGGCGATGGGCGCGCGGATGATCGCGGTTGCTTCCGATGTGGCGGTGTTCAGCGGGGCGTTGCGCGGGGTCATATCGCAACACGAATAAACACTATCACGAAATATGATGGTGCCGTGCGCGGGATTGATTAGGCGCGACTCGCGGTCGCGGCTATAGAAAACTTATCTCCTGTAGCGGGAGAGACCGGGTTCGCCCGGCGCCGAAGGAGCAACCGCCCCGGAAACTCTCAGGCCAAAGGACCGCTGCAGGCAACCAAGTCCGGAGAGTGGCACGCATCCGTGCCCGCCGACGGAGAAAGCCCGCCCCGCGACGATCGTGGTGCCGGGTGAAGCTCTCAGGCTCCCTAACGGACGGGGCATGTGGACCGCGAGGGCTCTCGCGGAGGAGGATCACATGCCACACAAGACCCCGCATATCGCCGTGCTCGGCGCAGGTATCACCGGCACCACCATGGCTTACAAGCTGCTCGACCGCGGCTTCGACGTCACCATCATCGACCGCCAGCCCTATGCCGCGATGGAAACCAGCTATGCCAATGGCGGCCAGCTTTCCGCGTCGAATGCCGAAGTATGGAACAGCTGGGGAACCGTGCTGAAAGGCATGAAGTGGCTGCTGAAGAAGGACGCGCCGCTGTCGATGAACCTGTCGCCCAGCTGGCACAAGTATTCCTGGCTGGCCGAGTTCGTCGCCGCCATCCCGCAGCACCGCCAAAACACGCTCGACACGGTGCGCATGGCGCGCATCGCGCGCGGCCATCTGCTGGATATGGCAGAGCGCGCGGGGATTGATTTTGACCTCGAGCGGCGCGGTATTCTGCATGTCTACAAGGACGCGCGCGAGTTCGACGCGGGCCGCCGCGCGACCAAATTGCTGGCCGAAGGCGGGCTGGAGCGGCGCGAAGTGACCCCGGACGAGATCGCGCAGATCGAGCCCGCGCTGCCCCGCGGCCTGATCGGCGGTTTCTTCACCGACAGCGACTTCACGGGCGATATCCACAAGTTTTCCAATGGCTTGGCGCGCGACTTCAAAGCGCGCGGTGGCCGAGTTCTGATGAACACGGTGATCGAGCACGCGGTCTCCGACGGCAAGACCGCCTTGCTTGATCTCTATCAGGACGGTGTGCGCGATCGCGTCCGCTACGATGGCGTCGTTGTCTCGGCCGGGATCGGCTCCCGCGCGCTCGGCGCGCAGTTCGGCGACCGGGTGAATGTCTATCCGGTGAAGGGCTATTCGATCACGGTGAACCTCGACGATACAGCCAGCCAGCAGGCCGCACCTTGGGTCAGCCTGCTCGACGAAAAGGCGAAGATCGTGACCTCGCGCTTGGGCAAATCGCGCTTCCGGATCGCGGGCACCGCCGAATTCAACGGGGCGAACTATGACATCCGCGCCGACCGGGTGAAGCCGCTCGTAGAGTGGTGCCGCAGCAACTTCCCCGATGTCTGCACCGAGAATACCGTGCCTTGGGCCGGGCTGCGCCCGATGATGCCCAACATGGTGCCGCATCTGGGGCAGGGCCGCCTGCCGAACGTGTTCTACAATACCGGCCACGGCCATCTGGGCTGGACCCTGAGCGCTGCAACGGCGGAGACGGTTTCGGCCGCGATGGAAGCGCGCTATTTCGGCACCGCGCGCCCGACGCAGATCACCGGTGGACTGACGCACGCCGCGGCCTGAGCGGTTGCGCGGACCGGGTCAGGCAGGTAGCGATGAAGGACCTGTCCTGACCCGGAGCCGCCGTCATGCTAGAAATCCATCAATTTCCTCATCCGCCCCTGCAGAACTACGGCGTGCTGGTGCACGATCCACAAAGCGGGGAGACGGCTGCGATCGATGCGGGCCACGGGACGTCCTACCTTGATGCGATCAAGCAGACCGGCTGGCGCGTCACGCAGATCTGGGTGACGCACCATCACCACGACCATGTCGCGGGGCTGGGCGAGCTTAAGCAGGCCACCGAGGCCACGGTCCATGGACCTGACGGTATCGATGGCGTGGATATCGTGCTGTCAGGCGGGGACGCGTTCAATCTGGGGCAATACCGCGTGGATGTGATCCACACGCCCGGCCACACGATGGACATGCTGAACTTCCACATCGCCTCGGAAGGTATTGTATTTGTTGGGGATACCTTGTTCGTGATGGGCTGCGGCCGGCTGACAGAGGGCAGCCCCGCGGACATGTGGCCGAGCCTGCAAAAGCTGATGGCGCTGCCGCCCGAGACCCAGATCTATTGCAGCCACGAATATACGCTGACCAATGCACGTTTCGCCATCACGGTGGACCCGGACAATATCGCGCTGAAAACCCGGCTTCTCGACGTCGAGCAATTGGCCGAGCAAGGCGATCCCGCCGTCCCATCAACCCTGAAAGCGGAGCTGGAGACGAACCCGTTCCTGCGCGCCGCCGATCCCGGCATCCGGGCGCAACTTGGCATGACGGAGGCGAGCGATCTCGATGTCTTCGCCGAACTGCGCCGCCGGAAGGATGCGTTTTAGGAGGTCCGCTGATGAATGGCGCGGAATCGCTGGTCAAAACCTTCCTCGCCAACGGCGTGGACACGGTGTTTGCCAATCCGGGGACGTCCGAGATGCATTTCGTGGCGGCGCTCGATGCCCACCCAGAGATGCGCTGCATTCTGTGTCTGTTCGAAGGCGGGGCATCGGGGGCCGCGGACGCGTATTTCCGTATGAGCGGCAAGGTTGCGGGCACACTGCTGCACCTCGCCCCGGGCTTCGGGAACGCCTATGCCAACCTGCACAATGCGCGCAAGGCGCCATCGGGGATTGTCAATGTCGTGGGCGATCACGCCACGCACCATCTACGCTATGAAAGCCCGTTGAAGGGCGATGTCGTCGGGGTCAGTCAGGCCGTCAGCCACTGGACCCGCGTCTCGCCTGACGCGGAAAGCGTGGCGCGCGACGGGGCGGACGCCATACGCGTCGCGCGGTCCGGCAACGGGCAGATTGCGACCTTGATCCTGCCTGCCAACACCGCCTGGGAGGCGGCGTCACACGTCGCACAAAGCGCGGCCCCGCATACGCTCGACCGCCCATCAGAGGCAGAGATCGCCGCGGCGGCAAAGGCGCTCAGGTCGCCGGGGGCTGCTTTGATGATCGGCGGCGCGGCGCTCCACGGCGACCTGCGGCAGTTGGCCGGTCGGATCGCGGCCAAGACCGGGGCGCGGCTGATGGGCGACACGCTGGTCGCGCGGCAATCCCGCGGGGCAGGGGTGGCGATGCTGGATCAACTGCCCTATCCAGTCGCCCCCAAGATCGAGAGCCTGAAAGGCACGCAGACCCTCATTCTCGTCGGCACCCATCGGCCCGTGGCCTTCTTCGCCTATCCCGGCAAGCCCAGCAGACCAGAGCCTGCCGGTTGCAGGATCGACCCATTATGCGCACCGGAGATGGATATCGCCTACACGCTGCAGGCACTGGCGGACGCCTGCGGCGTGGACGCGCATGTACAGCCCAAGGTCTATCCGCTGGACCTCCCGGACCTGCCAACCGGCGATCTGACGCTCGAGAAAGTCGGACAGGCAATCGCGGCGCTGCTGCCGGAGAATGCGATCATCTGCAACGAAAGCATCACCTCCGGCTTCACGGTGATGCCGCCCAGCCTGACGGCGCGCCCGCACGATGTGATCGGCGGGACCGGCGGCTCCATCGGGCTGTGCCTGCCCGCCGCGACCGGGGCCGCGGCTGCTTGTCCTGACCGCAAGGTTCTGGCGCTCACCGGCGACGGATCGGCGATGTACACGTTGCAATCGCTCTGGACCATGGCGCGGGAGCAACAGGACGTGACGGTCGTGGTCTTTGCAAACAGGGGCTACCAAATCCTGCGCGATGAGCTCGCGAATGTCGGCGTGAACAGCTACGGCCAGAACGCCCGGGCGATGTTCGATGTGCATAGCCCGGAGCTGGACTGGGTCGCGCTGGCCAAAGGGAATGGCGTCCCGGGCCAGCGGGTCACGCAGGCAGAGGCTTTTGTGGATGCGCTTCGGGACGGCTTCGCCACAAGCGGGCCGTCCCTGATCGAAGTGGCGTGCTGACTAGCGCCGTGGCGTTGTGGCGATCAACCGAGAGGCCTCGCGGCGCATCGCCTCGGGGTTGTTGACCAAGGCCTGGTCGCGACACACCCGATCGCCAAGAGCTTGCGCCCGCTCCGGCGAGAAGCCCGCGCGGGTCAGGCTGTCGTAGAATTCCGGCTTCGCGCGGTCCCAATAGACCTGCTCCCAAGGCCCGCGGTAGCAGGCGACCGTGATGCTGATGGTTTTCGTTTTTACGTGGCTGTGATTGTGCAGCTCATGCGCCGAAGCGACCCCCACGGTCGATCCAAGGGCAAGGACGGCAAGGGTTGTAATGACTTTCATAGGTGACTCCCCCACAGAGTACTTGGGCAATAAAATCTCTGCTCACCCCATGCCTCGAGTCCGCGTCCGTTTCTGCGACGGAGCCTGAAATTGGCGACATTCCCCGAGTCTGACCCGGATTGTTGCTGCAAATCAAGGAAATATATGGCGGAGAGACAGGGATTCGAACCCTGGGAACCCGTGAAGGCTCAACGGTTTTCGAGACCGCCCCGTTCGACCACTCCGGCACCTCTCCGCGCGAGCTGATGTGTGATCAGGTGGGCGGGGTTTAGCGGGCCTTTTGCGGCTCCGCAAGCCTGTCTGTGCGCAGGTGCTGAAAATACCGCGACCGCCATTGCGACACGGCGGCGCGCGGCTTAACTTAAGCGCACACCCAAGCCCGGAGCAGCCCCGATGCGTCTTCTGACCGCGACCCTCACCGCCCTTGTCCTTACGGCTCACAGCGTCTCGGCGCAGAGCGGATCGCTGATCGACCGCTACTTCGCGGCCTTCGATATGGATCAGGTTCTGGAGCTGCTGAAGGAAGAGGGGATCAAGGCAGGCGAGGGGTTGACCGAGGATGACGGCGTGATCCTGTCGCCCGCATGGACCGCGCGGCTGAGGCGCATCTATGACGAGGACAAGGCCGCCGAGCTGTTCCGCGACGCTATGGAGGATATTGCCAATATCGAGGCCTCCGAGCCTGCGATTGCTTTCTTTGAAAGCGATCTGGGTCAGCGCATCGTGCAGATCGAGCTTGATGCGCGACGTGCGCTCAATGCGGAAGGCGGGGAAGAGCTCGCGGCGGCAAAAGTGCGCGATGTCCGCGACAATGATCCGGCGCTCTATTTGATGTACCAGAAGTTCATCGAGGTGAACGACCTGATCGAGAGCAACGTGATGGGCGCGCTGAATTCTAACCTTGCCTTCTATCAGGGCATGGCCACGAACGAGCAATACGAAGAGGGCCTGACCGACAGCTTCATGCTGTCGACCGTGTGGGAACAGGAGCCGGAAATTCGCGAGGAGATGGAGGAGTGGACGATCAACTTTTCCGTGATGGCCTATGGTGCGCTCAGCAAGTCCGAGATCCAGGCCTATATCGACATCTCCGACACCGATGCGGGCAAGAAGCTCAACACGGCGCTGTTTGCCGGGTTTGACGCGATGTTCGAGGCGCAAAGCTATGAGCTGGGCCGCGCCACTGCCGAATTCATGCTAGGCGAAGATACCTGACCCCTCAGGGGCCGTGGACCATCAGGCTAACGGTTAGAGCTTCCGCATCGACGCGGAGGTTAGGATCTTGCGCGAGAGTCTTGGCGAGCTGTGCACGGTCAGAGGATTTGATCCGGGCCAGATCATAGGCCTGTGTCAGCAGTGGCCCGCCACCCGCGATGATCTCGGCATCAAGTGTTGCGAAGTGCTCTGTAACATGGGATTTTACAGCGGTCCGACGCGCGGAGTAAGCCGTGTTTTCCAAGGCGCTGCCGATGGCTTGGGCCGGCAAAAGCAAGGGGATCGGCAGGTGCGACGGGGCGGATGAGCTGCACGCGGTGATAAGCAGGGCCAAGGCGACAAAAACCCCACGATTTTTGGCCCATGCCCTGTTGACAGAGTGCACCTTATCCAACATAAGCCCGCATCTGCGCATGGTGCGCGGAAATTTGCAATGACGCCCCGATCCGGGGGCGCGCTGTTCGAGGCGGGCCAACAGGCCCACAAACACCGCTACGCGCGGGGCCACAGGACGCGGATGACAAGAAGGTATGCGATATGTTCGCGGTTCTGAAAACCGGCGGCAAGCAGTACAAAGTCGCCTCTGGCGATATCCTGCGGGTCGAGAAGCTGGACGCTCAAGCTGGTGATAAAGTCCAATTCAACGAGATTTTGATGGTTGGCGACGTGATCGGCGCCCCCATGGTGGAAGATGCAGGCGTGCAAGCCGAAGTCATCGACCAGATCAAAGGCCCCAAGGTCATCAACTTCGTCAAACGCCGCAGGAAGCACTCTTCCAAGCGCACGAAGGGCCACCGCCAGCAACTGACCCTGCTGCGCGTGACCGACATCCTTGAGAAGGGTGCAGCCAAGTCGGGCGTGAAAGCCGCCATCGGTGGTGCAGGCGTGTCCGTGGCCGCTGTTGAAGCTGCAGCCCCGGCCAAGAAGAAAGCCGCGCCGAAGAAGGCAGAGGCGAAAGCCGAGGCTCCGGCAAAGGCTGAAAAGCCTGCAGCAAAGCCCAAAGCAGAGAAGAAAGCCGCACCCAAGAAGGCCGCGGCCAAGTCCGAGGGCGGCGACGATCTCAAGCAGCTGTCCGGCGTGGGCCCCGCTCTGGAGAAGAAGCTGCACGAAAACGGTGTCACCACGTTTGCGCAAATCGCAGCATGGACCGAAGCCGACGTAGCTGATATGGACGAGAAACTGTCCTTCAAAGGCCGGATCGAGCGCGAAGGCTGGATCGAACAGGCCAAGAAGCTGGCATAAGGAGACAACGAGATGGCACATAAAAAAGCAGGTGGTTCATCCCGCAACGGCCGCGATAGCGCGGGCCGCCGCCTTGGCGTGAAGAAGTTCGGTGGCGAAGTCGTCATCCCCGGCAACATCATCGTGCGTCAGCGCGGCACCAAGAAGTGGCCGGGCGAGGGCGTTGGCATGGGCAAGGATCACACGATCTTTGCGACCGTCGAGGGCAACGTCAAATTCCACAAGGGCCTGAAGGGCCGTACCTTCGTATCCGTCCTTCCAGCGGCGGAGGCCGCCGAGTAAGCCGACACCCGCAAGGTTTTGAAAAATTTGAGGGATCGGTGGAAACGCCGGTCCCTTTTTAGTTCGTAGGCGCGCGCAGAATGCGCAAGCCGCGCCAAGTCATTTAAGAGAGGACATGCAGCATGCAGGTCCAAAGCAAACCAGTCCTGAAAGGTGCCCGCGTAACATTGCGCGCACCCCAGCCGGATGACGTGGCCGGGCGGCTTGCCTTGGGCAATTCACCCGAGCTGCACCGTTTGTTCGGGGGCGACCCGTCTCAGACACGCGCGCTGACCGAAGACGCGGCGCAGGCCTGGGTGGACCGCTTGATCGGAATGGACCACGGCTGGGTGATCGAGATGGACGGGCGGCTCATCGGCTCGATCTCGCTTCATTCGCTCAATCTCGCCGACATGCGGGCGCAGATGGCCATCGGTATCCTTGATGAAAGCTGTCTGGGGCAGGGCCTCGGGTCCGAGGCGATGCGCGTCCTCGCCGCCCACGCCTTTGGCACGATGAAGCTGCATCGCCTCAGCCTGCGCGTGCTGGGCTTCAATGCGCGCGCGATCGCGGCCTACCGCAAGGTCGGCTTCCGGGAGGAGGGGCGCGAGCGCGAAAGCGCGCTGATTGCCGGGGTGTGGCACGACGATATCCTGATGGGTCTGCTGTCCCACGAGCTGCTAGACGAGACGCGGCAATGAGCGTCGCGGTGACCTCGTTTGCGATCTTTGCGGCCAGCCAGGTCGGCACGCCGGGGCCTGCCAATATGGCGCTGCTTGCGACCGGCGCGCGCTATGGCCTGCGCGCCGCGCTGCCATTCGTGGTGGGCGTCGCGCTCGGCAAGCAATTGGTGATCTGGCCCGTGGGCTTCGGGTTGATGCAGCTGTCCGACAGCGCGCCGTGGATCTTCGAGGCGCTCAAGTGGATTTCCGCCTCCTATATCGTCTGGTTGGCCTGGCGCGTGGCAAATTTGCGCCTCAATGCCCAAGTAGAAGCCAAGGCGCCCGGTTTTTTGGCGGGGTTGGTCGTGCATCCGCTCAACCCGAAAGCCTGGGCAATGATCACCGCCGGGTTCACGGCCTTCACGGCCCCCGGCACACCAAGTCTTGAGGCCACGTTAACAATTGCGCTGGTACTCTTGGGCACCCAGATCGTGCTGCACCCGATCTGGACCTATGGCGGCGAGCGCATCGCGCGCGTCGTCGCCGGCACCGCGGCGGAGCGGTATTTGATGTGGACCTTGGCGGCGCTTACCGTCGCCTCGGTTCTCTTCGTGTTGTTTGGAGGAGCGACAAAATGAGTGTAACGGAACCCATTTCCCAGGCTGTCATCGAGACCGAGCGCCTTGTGCTGCGCCCGATCACCCGCGCGGATGCGGGCCAGCTGAAGCTCTATGGCTCTGACAAACGTGTGGCAGAGGCCACGGCGACGATCCCACACCCGCTGCCGGATGGCGTGGTGGAGGCGTTCATCGAACGCGCGCTCAACCCCGAACGCAGCTCGGACATCTGGGTCATTGATCCCTCTGACGACGGCTCGCAGATGCTTGGTGCCATCGCGATGGAGCGGATGGACCGCGACCAGTCCGAGATCAGCTATTGGGTCGTGCCCGCCGCGTGGAATAATGGCTTCGCGTCCGAGGCCGTCACTGCCATGGTCGAAGCCAACCCGCAGGCCTGCCGCACGATTTTTGGGTCCGTGTTTCAGGACAACCCGGCCTCGGCCCGGGTGCTGACGAATGCGGGATTTGAATATATCGGCGATGCGGAAAGTTATTCCGTCGCCCGCGACGCCACGGTGCCCACATGGACATATATAAAAAGGCTGGACTGACCGGCCGGGATGCTTTCTCGACCGAGCGGCTCGACATTCGCCCGCTGGGCGCGGACGATGCGTCCGCATTAGCTGATGGTATGGCCGACCCGCAGGTGCGCCGCTTCATGCCCGCATTGCCTGATCCCTATGGGCTGAGCGACGCCGAAGCCTTCATTGCGCGGGTGCAAACCGGTGGATCGCGCGATTGGGCCGTCTGGCGCGACGGCGCCCTGATCGGCGGGCTCAGCTTCAACACAGAGCTGGGCTTCTGGCTGCGCCGAGAACATTGGGGGCAGGGCCTTGCATTCGAGATGAGCCATGCGCTGCTCACCAGGTGGTTCGCCCAGCCGCAGGCTTGGCCCGTCTATTCGTCCTATCTGCGCGGCAATCCGGCCTCCGGTGCTGTGCAATCCAAGTTGGGCTTCGCCCCGCACGCACAAGACGAGACCCGCATCCGAACCGTCCTTGCGCCCGAACAGTGGCACCTCGCCAACCCATGGGTGATCGAGACGGACCGTTTGCGCATTGCACCGCTCGAGGCGCGCCACGCGGCGGAATTCGCGACACTTACAGGCGTCGAAGAAATCGCCAAGATGACCGGATCGATGAAGATCGGCTGGGGCGGGGACGAGGTCGCCGCATGGATCAATACCCGCCGCTGGCGCGGCGTGGTCGGCTTTGTCCATGGCATCTGGCTGAAAGAGACCGATACACTGATCGGGCAAGTCGGAATGGGCGGCACGCCCAGCGACATTGGCTATGTCATATCCCCTGAACATTGGGGCCAAGGCTACGCCTCCGAGGCCGCGCGCGCCATGCTCGACGCCGCGATCCCGCGCTTCGAGCTGTCTGAGGTCGTCGCTTCTGCTTTCCAGGACAATCCCGCTTCGCAAGCGGTGCTGACCAAGCTTGGCTTCAAGGTCATCGCCGAAAAAGAGGTCACCGTGCCCGCGCGGCTTGAGCCTACGATGATTTACAAGTATCGCCTGAGCCTGAGCACGGAAGGCAGCAATCCATGAAGTTCCTCGATCTGACCAAAGTCTATATCCGCTCCGGCTGCGGCGGGGGCGGGGCCGTGAGCTTTCGGCGCGAGAAGTACATCGAATACGGTGGTCCCGATGGCGGTGATGGTGGCAAGGGCGGTGATGTCATCGCCGAAGCGGTCGAGGGGCTCAATACCCTCATCGACTTTCGCTACCAGCAGCACTTCTTCGCCAAGAACGGGCAGGGCGGCATGGGTCGCCAGCGCACGGGCAAGGGCGGGGATGACATCGTGCTGCGCGTGCCCGTGGGGACCGAAATCCTCGACGAGGATGAAGAAACGGTCCTCGCCGACCTGACCGAGGTCGGCCAACGCGTAGTCCTCGCGCAGGGCGGCAATGGGGGCTGGGGCAACCTGCACTTCAAAAGTGCCACCAACCAGGCCCCGCGCCGCGCCAATCCGGGACAGCCCGGCGTGGAACGCACGCTCTGGCTGCGCCTGAAGCTGATCGCGGATGCCGGGCTCTTGGGTCTGCCCAATGCAGGCAAGTCGACCTTCCTCGCCGCAAGCTCCAACGCACGACCCAAGATTGCGGATTACCCGTTCACGACCCTGCACCCGAACCTTGGTGTGGTCGGCGTGGACAACGCTGAGTTCGTCATGGCCGACATCCCCGGCCTGATCGCCGGCGCGTCGGAGGGCAAGGGGATCGGCGACCGCTTTCTGGGCCATGTCGAACGCTGCTCGGTCCTGCTGCATCTGGTCGATGGCGCATCCGAGACGATTGCCGAGGATTACCAGACCATCATCGACGAGCTCGAAGCCTATGGCGGCGAGCTTGCCCATAAGCCGCGCGTGACCGCGCTCAACAAGATCGACGCGCTTGATGATGAAGAGCGCGAAGAAGCCCGCTCGACGCTGGAAGAAGCTTGCGGCGGACAAGTCTTGATGCTGTCTGGCGTCTCGCGCGAAGGTTTGACGGATGTGCTGCGTGCCGTGCGTGCCGAAATCACCGAAGACAAGCTGCGCCTGCGCGCCGAAGACGTCGAAGAAGAGCCTTGGCGCCCATGACCCAAAGCCTGCCCGAAAGCCGCAGGGTCGTCGTCAAGATCGGCTCGGCCCTGCTCGTGGATCGCGAGACCGGCGCGTTGCGCGGCGAATGGCTGGGCAGCCTCGCCAAGGACGTGTTGCGCTTGAAGCGTCGTGCGCAGGATGTCGTGTTGGTCTCGTCGGGCTCTATCGCCTTGGGCCGCACCGTGCTGGACCTGCCGCCCGGACCGCTGCCGCTGGAGCAGTCCCAGGCTTCCGCCGCCGTGGGCCAGATCAGGCTCGCCCGCGCCTATGAGGAGGCGCTCGCACCGCACAAGATCACCACGGCGCAGGTTCTGGTGACGCTGGAAGACAGCCGCGACCGTCGGCGCTATCTGAACTCCCGCGCGACGCTCGAGGCACTGCTCAGCATGGGTGTCGTGCCAATCGTCAATGAAAACGACACCATCGCGACGGATGAAATCCGCTATGGTGACAATGACCGTCTCGCCGCTCAAGTGGCGGTCACGGTCGGGGCCGACCTGGTGGTCTTGCTGTCCGATGTGGACGGGCTTTATACCGCGAACCCGAATGACGATCCGACGGCCGAGCGCCTGTCCGAGGTCACTACGATCACGCCTGAAATCGAAGCGATGGCGGGGGACGCCGGGTCCGGTTTGTCCAAAGGCGGGATGAAGACCAAGATCATGGCCGCGAAGACGGCAATGGCAGGCGGGGCAGGGCTGGTGATCACCGAAGGCTCGCGGCTTTCGCCGCTACAGGCCCTCGAAGACGGGGCCAACGCAACATGGTTCCGCCCGCAGACCGACCCGCATGTCGCGCGCAAACGCTGGATCGCGGCGATGAAGCCGCAAGGCGTTCTGACCCTCGATGAAGGTGCCGCACGTGCCATGTCGCAAGGCAAGTCGCTGCTTCCCGCTGGGGTGAGCGCTGTCTCAGGCAGGTTCGAGCGCGGTGATCCCGTCACGCTGGCGCGCCCGGATGGCACGGCCCTGGGCGTTGGCCTTGCGCGCTACACAGCGCAAGAGGCGGAGCTTTTGAAGGGGCATCAATCTTCTGAAATCGCTGAAATCCTAGGCTACCCGGGCCGAGCGGCGCTTGTGCACCGCGATGATATGGTGCTGTAGCCTTCGCACTTGCCAAGGCTGGCGAAAGCCGCATTAATTGGCAGATATTTGAAGGAAGGCCATTTGCCATGAAAACGATTTTTGCCGCAGCTCTGGTGGCTGCAACATGCAGCGCAGCGTCGGCTGCAACCTTTACCTACACATTCACTGCCGTATCCGGACCCGGAACCAACGATAGCTCGTTCGACAGCACTGTTGATGTCGCCAGGGCGCTGACGGAGATTTCGGGCACACTTGTACTGGATGATACACTGCTCAGGGCGCCCACCGCGAATATCGCCTTCTACGCCGCGCCGGTCGTCACGATCGACGGCTTTGATATGACGCTCTTCGATACGCTTCCATTCGAGCTTGGCTTAGGAAATGACGTCGGCAATCCCATTGTGGACGGGCTCGGTGCTTCGACGGTTGCGTTCAACGGGATCGGAATTTCGAACCAGTTGACCTTTGGGCTGATCGACTCGACTGCGACTGCGTTTAGCTCCAACGCCTTCCCAACGGTCATCGATCTCGGCGCATTTGATATCGCCGAGATATCGCTGTTCTCCCTGAGCCGGGATGCGAACGGGCGAAACGGCGCGGAACAACAGATATTCGATATCACAGAACTTGATCTGGTTGAGCCTGTCCCTCTGCCTGCGACAGCGTTATTACTGCTAGCCGGGGTCGGTGGGCTTGGCGCTTTGCGCCGCCGCCGGAAATCCCGGGATTGAGCCTGACAAGGAGCTGAACTAAGCAGTCTCCTGACCAAATGGAGATTGTTTTGATGCTCGACACGGATCAGATCCAGCAACAGATGCAGGCTATCGGTGCGGCTGCGAAAGCTGCGGCGACCGAGCTGGCCTATGCAAGCGCCGAGCGCAAGCATGCTGCGCTTGTCTCCGCCGCGGATGCCGTCTGGGACGACCGTGCCGCGATCATCGAGGCCAATGCCAAAGACATGGAGTACGGGCGCGAGAAAGGGCTGTCTGCCGCGATGCTGGACCGCCTGATGCTCGACGAGGACCGTATCCGTGCCATGCAGGATGGCCTACGCGCCGTGGCTGAGCAGGCCGATCCAGTCGGTTCGGTGATCACAGAGTGGGACCGACCAACCGGATTGCACATCAAGCGGGTGCGCACGCCTTTGGGCGTGATCGGGGTGATCTATGAGAGCCGCCCGAACGTGACGGCCGATGCCGGCGCGCTATGCCTGAAGGCGGGAAATGCGGTGATCCTGCGCGGCGGCTCAGAGGGCTTCAATTCCTCCAAGGCCATTCACGTATGTCTGGTGAAGGGGTTGAAAGATGCGGGCCTGCCCGAGACCGCGATCCAGCTTGTGCCCACCCGAGACCGCGCGGCGGTCAGCGAGATGCTGACGATGACCGACCATATCGACGTGATCGTCCCCCGTGGTGGCAAGGGGCTGGTTGGGCTGGTGCAGCGCGAGGCCCGCGTGCCGGTCTTCGCCCATTTGGAAGGCATCGTTCATATCTACATCGACAAGGCAGCCGACCCGATCAAGACGCTCGACGTTGTGCTTAACGCCAAGACGCGGCGCACGGGCATCTGCGGGGCGGCGGAATGCCTGCTGATCCACAAGGATGTGGTCGAGACGATAGGGCAGGGCGTCATCAAGGCGCTGCTGGAGAAGGGTGTGACCGTGGATGCCGACATGAAGCTGTCGGGGATCGACGGTGTCTCACCCGCCTCGGAAGAGCACTGGGGCCGGGAGTTTCTGGACATGGAGATTGCCGCCAAAACCGTTGCATCTGTCGAAGAGGCGATGGCGCATATCCGGCAATACGGCTCGAACCATACCGATTGCATCATGACCGAAGATCAGGCGACGGCGGATTTGTTCCTCTCGCGCCTCGACAGCGCGATCCTGATGCACAACGCCTCGACTCAGTTCGCCGATGGCGGCGAGTTTGGCATGGGGGCCGAGATCGGCATCGCGACCGGCAAGATGCATGCTCGTGGTCCGGTAGGCGCGGAGCAGCTGACAAGTTTCAAATATATCGTGACCGGCGACGGCACTGTGCGCGCGTAGCCAAAGTCTTTTGAAGACTTTGGCGCAGAGTTTTCAGAAAACTCTGCGCGCCTCAGGGAAAGGACAGCAATTATGACCAAAGACGTCTCCGAGCTTGCGCGCAGGCCGGCGTTTCCCGAAAGCGTGAGCCGGGCGGTGACCACACCGCTGCAGCCATCCGTCGTGTACGCCTCGCCGGACCCCGATACGCTGGACGCACAGTATGAAGGTCGCGCTTTCGGCTATACCTATTCGCGCGAGGGCCATCCGAACGCGTCTGTGCTGGCCTCGAAGATCGATGCGATGGAAGGCGTGTCCGGCGGCTGGTGCACGGCCTCCGGCATGGCGGCGGTGACGGCGACAATGCTCGGGCTTTTGCGCCAGGGCGACCACATCATCGGTGGCGACCAGCTGTACGGCCGCTCGCTGCGCATGTTGACGCAGGATTTGCCGCGGTACGGGATTACGGCGACGCTGGCCGATCCGACCGATGCGGCGGCGATTGAGGCGGCCATCACGCCAGCAACGAAGCTGATCCTTGTCGAGGTCGTCTCGAACCCGACGCTGAGAGTGGCCGACATGGAAGGGATCGCGGCGATTGCGAAAAAGCACGGGCTGATCCTGGTGGTGGATAATACTTTCACCACCCCACGCGCCTTCAAGGCATTCGATCACGGCGCCGACGTTGTGATCCACTCGGTGACCAAGCTCATGGCCGGGCATTCCGACGCGATGCTGGGCTATGTCGCGGCGAAGGATCGAGATCATGCGGAGGCGATCTCGACCACGATCATCACACTGGGTCTGACACCCAGCCCCTATGATTGCTGGATGGCGGAGCGGGGCCTCATGTCGTTCAACCTGCGCTATGATCGGGCCGAGGAAAACGCGGCCGCCCTGGCGGAGCATATCGCAGGGCTGCCGGGGCTCGATGCGGTGCTCTATCCCGGGCGGGCCGACCATCCCGATCATAATCGGGCGGGTGACCTTCTGCGCGGTCGGTTCGGGAATATGGTGAGCTTTCGCTTGAAGGGCGGTCGGGATCAGGCGAACGCCTTGACCCGAGCGATGCCGGAGATGAACTTCGCCCCGACACTTGGCGATATCGGCACGACCGTCAGCCACGCGGCATCTTCGTCCCATCGCGGGCTGACGCCTGAAGGCCGGGCCGCGTTGGGGATCACAGAAGGTTTCTTCCGGGTTTCGGTCGGGGTCGAGGAGATTGAGCTGCTCAAGGCCGAGTTTGAACGCGGATTCGCGGTGCTCTGATTGCTCGAAAGATTCAAGTATAAGAGAATTAAAACCAACGGTTGTCAGACTGTATTAAAGTTTCGCAGAGGAGGCCCGGAGCATGGATGAGAGCGCGATCCTGGCGGGTATTCCGTTGCCTGTGCTGCTTGTCGCTCCGGATTACGCGGTGACCCGGACGAACCCCGCCTCCCTTGAGATGTTCGGCCATGATCCGGTTGGTCAGAATGCGGTGTCGCTTCTACGTCAGGCACCGGTTCTGGCGGCGCTCGACGGCGCGATGCGGGACCGCCAACCGGGGCATGCGCGGTTTCTCCTTTCTGGTCTCTCGGGCGAGGTCAGCTATGAGATGCGCGCGCATCCCATGGACGGGGGCGGCGCTGTCGTGAGTTTTGAGGACCGCTCGCACCGCGAAGAAAGCGAACTCATGCGCCGCGACTTCATTGCCAATATCAGCCACGAGCTGCGCACGCCGCTCACGGGTCTGATCGGCTTCATCGAGACCCTGCGCGGGCCGGCAAAGGATGACGCGGCGGCCCAAGAGCGGTTTCTTGCGATCATGGCCGATGAGGCGCAGCGGATGAGCCGCATGGTGTCGGATTTGCTGTCGCTCAGCCGGGTCGAGGTCGATGAGCGGGTGCGTCCGCGGGCCGAGGTTGGGGTGGAGGCGGTTCTGCGCTCGGTCCTGGCAACGCTTGAAGGAAAGTTGCAGGAGGCAAACGTTGGTGTTGAGACGGAAGGCCTGACCCTGGCCGCGCCGATCCGTGGTGACAGCGACCAGCTTATCCAGCTGTTCATCAACCTGATCGAGAACGCGATCAAATACGGCGGGCCTGAAAAGACCATTCATGTGAGCCTGTCGCTGATCGAGCGCGACCCGACCCTGCGGCAGCCAGCAGTGCGCGTCGATATCCGAGACGAGGGCCCGGGAATCGATCCGATTCATATTCCCCGACTGACCGAGCGATTCTACCGCATCGATGACGACCGCAGCCGCGCGAAGGGCGGAACGGGGCTCGGGCTGGCGATTGTGAAACATATCGTCAACCGCCATCGCGGAAGGCTGAAAATAACATCTGATCAAGGGGTTGGAAGCGTGTTCTCAGTGATTTTTCCGCAGGGCTGATGAACCGCTTGGCACAATATCTAGCGGTGTCATAAAACCGTTACCAAACCTTCACAAAAGGTCGACACCGGGTTCCTAGAACCTGTCTCAGATACCGCTGCCGCGAGGGCTGTGGTGTTCGAGATGACAAACAGGAGTGACCTAATGTCGTTCACAAAATCCGTGGCCTCTGCCGCCATCCTTGCTGCCGCCGCTGCCACCGCTGCAGATGCCCGCGACCAGATCCGCGTAGTCGGTTCTTCAACCGTGTTCCCGTTCTCGACCGCTGTGGCCGAGCAGTTCGGGCGCTCCACCGATTTCCAAACCCCTGTTGTCGAGAGCACGGGCTCCGGCGGCGGCCTGAAACTCTTTTGTGCCGGTGTCGGCACACAGCACCCAGACATCACCAATTCGTCGCGTCGCATGAAGGAAAAAGAGTTCCAGCAATGCAATGAGAACGGTGTGACCGACGTGACCGAAGCCATCGTGGGATTTGACGGCATCGTCATGGCCAACGCCAAGGGCGGCCCCGTGTTTGCCGTAACCCGCGAGCAGATCGTCACAGCGCTGGCCGCCGAGGGCCCGCTGCCCGAGAGGTGGTCCGACGTGGACCCGTCGCTGCCTGCCATCAAGATCGAAGTGCTCGGGCCTCCGCCCAGCTCCGGCACCCGTGACGCGTTCAATGAGCTGGTCATGGAAGAGGGCTGCGAGGGCGCAGGCATCGAATGTGAGGGCATCACCATCCGCGAAGATGGCGCCTATGTGGAAGCGGGCGAGAACGACAACCTGATCGTCTCCAAGCTGGAAGCCAACCCCAACGCCTTGGGCATCTTTGGCTTCTCCTTTCTGGACCAGAACTCCGACGTTCTGCAGGGCTCGACCGTGGACGGCGTTGAGCCGACCTTTGACAACATCGCCGAGGGCGACTACCCGGTCTCCCGCTCGCTGTATTTCTACATCAAGAACGCCCATGTCGGCGTGATCCCCGGCCTTCAGGAATTCGCCAACGAGTTCATGTCTGAGGACGCCGCGGGTGAAGAGGGCTACCTGGTCGACAAGGGCCTGATCCCACTGCCCGAAGAGCAGTTCGAGACGATTTCGGGCAACGTGGCATCGCTGACCAAGATGACAGGTGACGAGTGGAAGTAGCCGCTTTGCCGATGTGACAAAAGGGCCGGGGGGTGCAGTATTGCGCCCCCCGATCCATCTGATACGACGCGCCAATTGGGCCCGGTGCGGCCCGCAGAGACACCGCTGCTAATCCTCGTGGGGGACGGATGCTGACACTGACCTTCTTCGCCATTCTGGCACTGGCGCTGGCCTTCTTCGTGCTGGGCCGGGCGCGGGCCATCTCGGTGGTCTCTGGCGAGACGCGGCTGCTGCACTCCCGCCCGAATTACCACGGCACGCTGGCGCTGCTGCTGAGCGGCCTGTGCGGTCTGGCGGTGCTGATCGTGGTCGGGCTGGTCTGGGGCGCGTGGGTGGAGAACAGCCTGATGGGCGCGATCATGGCCGCGGAGCCGGGCCTGTCGCCGATCGAGGCGCAGCTGGTCCTGTCGGATGCGCGCGCAATCGCAGCGGGCGGCATCCCTTCGAAGACGGATGCGCTGCGCGAGGAAATCGCCGCATTGGTGACCTCGCGCGACGCGCTGCATGACTGGGGCACGGTGATCCTGTCGGCCATTGCGGCGTTGCTGGGGGGGCTGTGGGCTTATGGCAAGATCGCCGCCGATTGGCGCGCGCGCAACCGGTCCGAGACGATCATCCGCCGCATCCTGTTGCTGACGGCGGCCATCGCGGTGGCGACGACGGTTGGCATCGTGATGTCGCTGATCTTCGAGACGATCAACTTCTTCAACAACATCGAGTGGCAGGTCCACAAGTTCCTGTTCGGCACCACCTGGTCGCCTTTATCGGGCGTGCAGGCGGGCAAACTGGACCCGGACAAGGTGGGCGCGATTCCGCTGTTTGCAGGCACGCTGCTGATCACTGTCATTGCCATGCTAGTGGCCGTGCCCATCGGCTTGCTTGCTGCGATCTACCTCAGCGATTTCGCCTCCAACCGCACGCGGGCCTGGGCCAAGCCGATGCTGGAGTTGCTGGCCGGTATCCCGACGGTCGTCTACGGCTTCTTCGCCGCGATCACGCTGGCGCCGTTCATCCGCAATTCGGGCGAGAGCATCGGGCTGACCATCGCCTCTGAAAGCGCACTGGCCGCGGGCATCGTCATGGGGATCATGATCATCCCCTTTATCTCGTCGCTGAGCGACGACGTGATCAACTCGGTTCCGCAATCCTTGCGCGACGGCTCTTACGGGCTGGGCGCGACCAAGGCCGAAACGATCCGCCAGGTTGTGCTGCCCGCTGCGCTGCCGGGCATCGTGTCGGCCGTGTTGCTGGGCGTCAGCCGCGCCGTGGGCGAGACGATGATCGTGGTGATGGCCGCAGGGCAGGGGGCCAACCTGACCGCCAACCCGCTGGAGGCCGTGACGACCGTGACCGTGCAGATCGTGATGCTGATCACCGGCGACACGGAAGCCTCGACCGCGGCGGGTCCTGCCTTCACGCTGGGCTTCACCCTGTTCTGCGTCACGCTGCTGATGAACATTGTCGCGCAGCGCATCGTGCGCAAATACCGCGAACTCTACGACTAGGGGCCTGATCCGATGGTTGATATGACAGCATTGACGGACATGCATTCGGGCGAGGCCTCTCGCAAGCGCATCGCGCGCCGTCGCGCGGCGGAAACCCGACTGAAGGCCTACGGCATCCTCGCGCTGTTCCTCGCGGGCGCGGCGCTTGTGGCGCTGCTCGGCTCCGTCTTTACCAAGGCCGGTGGCGCGCTGACGGAGACCTACCTGACCATGCCCGTGACGCTGGATGCGTCCGAGATCGACCCGGAGGGCACCGGTGATGCAAGCATCATCCGCCGTGGCGATTTTACCGGGCTGGTCAAGGACATGTTGAAGGAGCAGTTCCCGAACGCCAAAGGCCGCACCACGCGGCGCGAGCTTTATGATCTGACATCCGCGGGCGCGCCGTTCGAGCTGGCCGATCACGTCGCCGCCAACCCGAGCCTTGTGGGCGAGACGATTACCTTTCCGCTCTTGGCCTCGGACGTGACGGATCTGTACCTCAAGGGCGCCTACGGCAATTTCGTCGCGAAAGAGGTCGAAGGCCAGCTGACCCTGTCCGAGGATGGCGATGCTTACCGCGTCTCCTCCACTGCGCCTGATTTCGAAGTGGCATTGGAGCGGGTCAAGGAAGGTCTGATTACAGAGGCGCGCAAGGTCCGTGGCCAGGCGCGGTTGCAGGAAAACGGCGTGGTCGAATTTACCCGCCGGGCAGAGGCGGCGGAGACGGTCGAAGAGCGTGAGAAGAATGAAAAACTGGCCGAAGCCCGCGCCGCGGCGCGTGATCAATTCCTCGCCCAGGCCGTCGATCTGGAAGCCCGCGCCGCGGCCCCCGGCGGCGACGAAGAGTTGAGCGAAGACAATCGGTCCGTGCTGATCAACGTCGCGGGCAGCTGGCTGAAGATGACCCGGATCACGCCCGCAGGCGGCATCGCGGAGCCATTGATCCCGCTCGACGGGGACGTATCGGTCTCTGACGATTGGCAGCTCTACACGACCGACCTGCCAGAGGCGTCGCGCAAGGTATCCGACAACCAGATCGTCTGGATCGAGCAGTTGCGCGATCAGGGCAGGGTCGATGTGGTCTTCAACACCCGCTTCTTTACGGCGGGCGACAGCCGCGAGCCCGAGCTGGCGGGCATCTGGGGGGCCGTTGTGGGATCGTTCTGGACCATGCTCGTGACCTTCGCGCTGGCCTTCCCCATCGGGGTGCTGGCTGCGATCTACCTTGAAGAATTCGCACCCAAGAACAAGCTGACCGACTTCATCGAGGTCAACATCAACAACCTGGCTGCGGTGCCGTCGATCGTGTTCGGCCTGCTCGGCCTGTCGGTGTTCCTTGGCGTTTTCGGCGTGCCGCGCTCGGCTCCTATTGCGGGTGGTATCGTGCTGGCCCTGATGACCCTGCCCACGATCATCATCGCGTCCCGCGCAGCGATCCGGGCCGTGCCGCCGTCGATCCGTGATGCGGCCGTGGGTCTGGGGGCGTCGCCCTTGCAAGCGACCTTCCACCACGTCCTGCCGCTGGCGATGCCCGGCATCCTGACTGGAACGATCATTGGAATGGCCCAGGCGCTTGGCGAGACCGCGCCGCTGATCATGATCGGCATGGTGGCCTTTATCGTGGATATCCCGCAAGGCATCACCGACAGCGCCAGCGTGCTGCCGGTTCAGGTCTTCCGCTGGTCCGACTTCCCCGAGCGCGCGTTCGAGGCACGCACGGCAGCCGCGATCTGCGTGTTGCTCCTTTTCCTCGTCGTGATGAACGCCATCGCGGTGTTCCTGCGCAAACGCTTTGAAAGACGGTGGTGATGGCTATGCTCGACACAAGTAATACCCGGAATATGGAGCGGACGATGTCCAAAGAGATCAAGATTGAGGCGAAGGGTATCGACGTCTTCTACGGCGACAACCACGCCATCAAGGACGTCTCCGTCGAGATCGAGAACAAGGCGGTCACAGCCTTTATCGGCCCGTCGGGCTGCGGCAAGTCCACCTTCTTGCGCTGCATCAACCGGATGAACGACACGATTGATATCTGCCGGGTGACCGGCGATTTGCGGTTGGAAGGCGAAGATATCTACGCAAGCTCCGTCGATCCGGTGCAGCTGCGCGCCCGGGTGGGCATGGTGTTCCAGAAGCCCAACCCGTTCCCGAAGTCGATCTATGATAATGTGGCTTATGGGCCGTCCATTCACGGGCTCGCCAAGAACAAGGCCGAGCTGGACGAGATCGTCGAGCAGTCCCTGCGGCGCGCGGCAATCTGGGACGAGGTCAAAGACCGGCTTGACCAGCCGGGCACCAGCCTGTCGGGCGGCCAGCAGCAGCGCCTGTGCATCGGGCGTGCCATCGCGACGGCGCCTGAGGTGTTGCTCATGGACGAGCCGTGCTCGGCGCTGGACCCGATCGCCACCGCGCAGGTGGAAGAGCTGATCGATGAGCTGCGCCAGACCTACACGGTGGTCATCGTGACCCACTCGATGCAGCAGGCCGCGCGCGTCAGCCAGAAGACCGCCTTCTTCCATCTGGGCAACCTCGTGGAATACGGTGAGACCGACAAGATTTTCACAAACCCCGAAGACAGCCGGACTGAAAGCTACATCACCGGCCGGATCGGGTAGGGGACACTAGACATGGAAACTGGACATATTGCGTCCGCCTTTGATCGTGATCTCGAAGGCATTCAAGCGCAGATTATGAAAATGGGCGGCATGGTTGAGACCGCCATGGCCGACGCCGCGCGCGCGCTGGAGATGCGCGATACCGAGCTGGCCCAGCAGGTGCGCCGCAACGACAAGCTGATCGATGCGCTGGAGGAACAAGTCGCCTCCGACGTGGCCCGGGTCATCGCCATGCGTGCTCCTACGGCGGGCGATCTGCGCACGGTGCTGTCGGTGCTCAAGATCAGCGGCAATCTTGAGCGTATGGGCGACTACGCCAAGAACCTTGGCAAGCGCACGTCGGTGCTTTCCGAGATGCCCGCAATCAATGGCACTGGCGGGGCGATCCGGCGCATGTCCCAGTCGGTGAACCTGATGCTGAAGGACGCGCTCGACGCCTATATCCAGCGCGATGTGGCGCTGGCCGAGGACGTGCGTCAGCGCGACAGCGAGATCGACCAGATGTACAACGCGCTGTTTCGCGAGTTCCTGACGCACATGATGGAAGATCCGCGCAATATCACCGCGTGCATGCACCTGCATTTTATCGCGAAGAACATCGAACGGATGGGCGACCACGTGACGTCGATCTGCGAACAGGTCATCTACCTTGTCACCGGCGAGCTGCCGGACGAGGATCGCGAAAAGGAAGACAAGACCCCCTACGCGACCGGCGCGGAGTGACATTAGCATGGTCGCGCAACCTCTTGTTCTTGTGGTGGAAGATGATCCCGCCCAGCGGGAGGTTCTGGCCTATAATGTCCGGGCCGAGGGTTATCTTGTCCAAACCGCCGAAAGCGGCGATGAGGCGCTCTTGAAGGTTCGCGAAGAGACGCCGGATCTGGTGGTTTTGGACTGGATGCTGCCGAATGTCTCTGGCATCGAGATTTGCCGGCAGTTGAAAGTCAGCCCCGAGACGATGCGCATTCCGGTGATTATGCTGTCGGCCCGGTCCGAAGAAAATGATCGCGTGCGCGGGTTGGAAACGGGCGCTGACGATTATGTTGTGAAACCTTATTCGGTGGCCGAGCTTCTGGCGCGCATTCGTACGCAGCTGCGCCGCACGCGGCCCGCGACCGTGGGTCAGCGTCTCGAATTTCAAGACGTGGTGATGGATCTGGAGGAGCATCGCGTTTTTCGTGCTGATGAACCGCTGAAGCTTGGGCCTACCGAATTTCGACTGCTTGCAACCTTCATGGAACGTCCCGGGCGCGTCTGGTCACGCGAACAGCTGCTCGACCGGGTTTGGGGCCGCGATATCTATGTCGACACGCGCACCGTCGACGTCCATGTTGGTCGTTTGCGCAAAGTGCTGTGTTCCAAGGGCGGCGAAGACATCTTGCGCACCGTGCGTGGGGCAGGGTACGCCTTGGGCTAAAGCCCTGACTAGGAGGCGAAAATGCCCGGAGAGCGCCCCGAACAAGCCGTCCTGACCCGCGACACGGATCTGAGCAAAACGCACGAGACACGCCAAGTGATCGAAGCCATGGTCGATGGCCTGAACGACCACAAAATCGTCGGCATCGATGAGTTCTTCTCCGAAGGGTTCCGCTGGATGGGAAACACTGGCTGCGGCACCAAGCACGGCGTGCGCGAGTTCCAGGAGAATTGGCAAAAGCCGTTCCAGGCCGCGTTCCACAACAAGGTCTGCATCGACGAGGCGCGGCTTTACATGGGCGAATGGGCCGCAGCGTTCGGGCGACAGGAGGCCACCCATGGCGGCACGTTCATGGGCGTCGCGCCGACGGGCAAGCGGATCGAAATCCGCTACATGGATTTCTGGAAGGTCGTCGACGGAAAGATCGTGGACAATTACGTTATGGTCGATTTCCCGCACGTGCTGGCGCAGCTGGGCGTTGATGTTTTCAATGGTGAGGGCTGGGAAGCATTTGATCGCGGCGAACGGGTGCCGTCGAAGCCTTGATATTAGGTGTGTTGTGTAACAATCTGATATTGCTTCAATATAAATACGTTACATAATACTGATTATAAGCAATATAGACTGCAGCTGTGCGAAAATTGAAACTGACCGCAACGCATCCCCCACTTAACCTACCGGTCTACAAGACGAAAACAGTCGCGCCTTGTTCGAGATTCCCCAGTCAGCCTTCTTTAACCGCGAGCATCTCTACGGGAGCAATCCGATCCGCGGCCAAGTTTGCCACCATGTTCGCGATCTTTTCCGGCGCCGATTGCTGCATGAGAACATGCAAGCCCAACGGCGGAGGTGCGTCTCTGCCGGCGTTTGCGGCCTTCATCTTTTTGAAGAACTCCATCGCGAACGCGTGGCGATTGTTCTCCCTTACTTCGGAAAACCCACAGCTTTCTAGCGCCGTGCGGTACGCGTCAGGGCGTGCCAACCAGCTGGTCTCGGACGTCGTCGCCCAAGGGACAGGATACGCCAGATCGTCATCGTTTGTTTGCATGATATCGTAGATGCCGAATTTCGCCCCGGGCTTGAGTACGCGCGAAATCTCGGCAAACAATGACCGCTTATCGTCGATGTTCATGCCGACATGCATCATGTAGGCTCCATCAAAATGTCCCGCCTCAAATGGCACAGACAGCGCACTCCCGTGTACAAGTTCGATACGCTCTGACAGTCCAACCCAATCGCAAAGCACCTGCCCCGTCTCAATGTATTCGGCTGTCAGGTCGAGCCCTACGACCCTTGCGCCATAGGTTTTCGCGACAAACCGCGCCGCGCCGCCCAAGCCGCACCCGATGTCCAGGATCACGTCAGACCGCTTGATCGCGAGTTGGCCCAGAAGATGTGCCGTCGCGGTTCGCCCACCGATGTGAAATTCATCGACCGGCGCAAGATCCTCGACACTGGCGTTTTCCGGCGCGATGCCCTGCGCCTCAAGCCCCGCCCGAATGGCGGTCAAAAGGCCGCCGTGAGCGTAATGAGCAGATAGTTTTTCGGCATGATCCATCAGGTTTAACTTTCCAGCTATAGTCAGATTTTAGCGCCCTAGATGTCATCAATCTCCGGAACACGTCCCAGTCTGACAAGAAAGCTTGGCGCGCCGACCTCGCCGCTGTCGTGGTCTTCGCTGATCATGTAGGCGTCGGCGCCCACGCAGCTCTCTGATTGCAATTCCCGCTCGGCCCGGTCTTCCGCTTCCGCCGCGGTCTTGTATTTCAGCTGCTTGCCGATCTTCAGGCCAGCGCGCCCGGGCGATTGCTCGACATAGCTTTGGCAAATGTAATGGATGCTCACGGAGCCGTTTTCTGGGTCTGTCATCGCTTTGGCGCGGCTCTTGTCTTGCGCGCCTTGCGCTCGGCCCGTGCCTCCTCAATGGATGTATTGGCGTCGCGTTCCTGCCGGGCGATGCGAAGCCGGTCGCTCTTGGCCTTCCTCTGCTCGGCCTCTTCATCAAGCATCTTCATGGCGATACGCGTGGTCTTCTCCATGGCCGTTTCCGGCTTGGTCAGTAGAACCTCGATCACCTTGGGTTTTTGTCGTTGCGTCATCGGGTGTCTCCTTGGCTGTCATAGATCGGCATCTTCGGTTTTCGTGTCAGACCATTGCCAGATGTCTGGGTGCGCTTGGGTCGCGCGTATTATCTGACGGGGGGCGCCGGATATGCGCCACGATGTCGCCATCTGGGGCGGCGGCTGCGCGCATGAGTGCGCTGTAATTCATGTGAAACTTAAGCTCCGATCCGACCCGAGGCGCCGCGCGCGCGGTGCTGATCACAAGGTGGTCACTCGTCGCGCCGACCAGCGTGTATCCGGCGGGCATGGACAGCCGGTGGATGTCCGTGTCCTGCAGCCCCATCGCCAAGATTACACGGGTTTCCGGCGCAATGTTCGAGACGAGCCGCGGCTTGGCGTAACCCGTTTCAATGAGACAGGGTTGCGATCGTGTAGGCTTTTCATCCGTCTCGATCACTTCGGCGAAAAGGGCGAAGGCATCCCGGTACAAGCCGCCGATCTGGTCTCCAGAGACCGGATCTACCCCCAACAAGATCGCCTCCCCTACCCTAAGATCATTGATCCGGCCCCGTGCGGTTTTGCCAAACGCCCATGGCAGGCTTGCCGAATTGCCGCCCGAAACCGTTTGAAGAAACGGCCCGCACAGGGCTTCCGTGTCGTTGGCCAGCGCGGACAGCGCGCGCATTTGGCTCGCATTCGGGGCCACGCCACTCAGACAGGCGAAGTTCGCACCGATCCCTTTCAGCGCGACGCCGGGCATGTCCATCACCCGCTGTGCAAGTGCGCTCAGGTCTTCGGGCATGACGCCTTCGCGCAGATCGCCCATTTCGACCATCAAGATGATATCGTGCACACGATCCTCGCCCAACGCCGCGGCGGCCAAGGCGGCGATGATGACACTTTCTGTGTTGTAGCTTGCATCACAAAGCCGGACGACCTCGGCAGCCTGGCTAAGCAGCGGGGTCCGGATCAGCGTGATCGCGCAGGTCAGACCCGCGGCCCGCAAGCGCCGGACATTGCTCAGGCGCGCCTCGGCCAAGCCCGCCGCGCCGCCGTCGATCATGGCCTGAGCTATCATTGGGTCGCCGCAGACGGCCTTGCTCACCGCCGTGACAGTCATGCCTTGTACGTTGAGGCGTCGGGCGAGCGTCCGGGTGTTTTTCCGCACCTTCTCCAGATCGACCTCGATGCGCGGGCTGCTCATGCGGCTGCCACCGGTGGCTCATGCAGCAAGCCGGGATAGGCGGAGACGACCATGGCGCACAGATGGGCGTCCGGGCGGCTGAGCGCATCGGTCACGGGGAGCCCCAGCTCTTGCGCATAGGTCGTGATGGCGGCGGTGACTTCGGCCTCGGACATAGCTTCATGGTTGAGCGTCACGCCGATCACCTTGGTCTCGGAAAATGCCTCGATCAGAGCAATCTCGCTTTGCGGCGTCGGCATCGGCATGGTCGGAAAATCGCAGCGATGGGACCGCTTGGGCGCGTGCTGCAAGATCACGGCGTCAGGCTGGCTGCCGCGCAGGATGAAGGCGGAGGTGCAAAAGGCCGGGTGGCTGAGCGCCCCCTGCCCTTCGATCAGAATGACGTCCGGGTTTTCCGCGTCTGAGGCCGCGACGATTGCGCCTTCAAGCTCACCACAGCAAAATTGAGGTGGGATCGCGTCCATTGCCACGCCGTATTTCGCGCCCTGCATCAGGCCTGTCTGACCGGTGCCGACAAGCACGGTCTTGATGCCCTTTTCATTCAGGGCGCGCGCCAGCACGGTGGCGGTTGTGCGCTTGCCGATGGCGCAATCCGTTCCCAGGACCGCGATGCGCAGGGCTCGGACATCCGCGACGCTTCCGTCGAACAGACGCATGTTCTTGCTGGATTTAGGCTTGCGAATATCGCGGATCTTGATCCCGCGCTTGTCGGCGAAGGCGGAAATCTCCGGATCATCGCTGAGGTATTCGTGCAAGCCGCTTACGATATTCATGCCGAAGGCAATCGCGTCCAGAACGACGCCGCGATCCTCGCGCGATAGCCTGCCCGTGGACGGGGCCATTCCGTAGATCAGCGTATCAGGGATCGCTGCTTCATGAACGACGGCCTCATCAAGGCAGCTAAAGACCGGAATATCATTCACCGCGCCGTCGAGAACCAGGCCGCTATCTGCGCCACCATGGGTGCTGTCGATGACCGACAGGATCCGGTAGGCTTGAGAATGACGCACCAGACCGTTTGCGGTCTTGCCGTCGATCTTGGCGAAATTGCCTTCGCAATAGACAATCGCGTTGGGCGGCGGCGCATTCTGAGTGTCTTTTGTATTGGACCGGTCCTTCCGCATCCGCGGTGGCGCCTGCGCGCCGCTGACGGGACGCCGAATGGTGTTTGTGGCCTTGAATTCGGTTTTCATGGTCTCTTCTCCAATTTCACTGATCCGCGGGGCGGTTCTGCTGCGGTCTTTGCGGGCCGCCCGGCGCGGCGGGTGGGACATGCGGCTAGTTTCTCAGAACGCACGCGCCCCTCGATTTCTGGAAGTTCTTGTCGCACTCCCAACGATTTCCGGACCTGTCGAGATGGGCATTGGCCGGGATTTCGATGGCATTGCAGCCTTTGCTCGTAGCCGCGAAACCTCTCTCGCAGCGCCAGCCCTTGCTGTAGCTCCGATCATCGAAATAGGCGTTCGCTGGGATCGCGACGGCTTCGCATAGATCGCCGGCCTGAAAGAACCCACGCTCGCAGGTCCAGGGCTGTCCGTAGCCCGAGGCATTCAGGTACGCGTTTTCCGGGACAACGATCGCAATGCAGAGCCCTTTTTTCGCCTCGTATCCGCGATTGCAGGACCAGTTGGACCCGTAAGAGCTTTCGGACAGATACGCGTTTTCCGGTATGACGACTTTCTCGCATGTCTCCCCGACTTTCACGAAGCCACGCAAGCAGCGCCAGCTGACACCGGACGCATCAAGATAGCCGCCATCGGGGACTGCCACCTGCTCGCACGCGGCTTCGTCACGCAACCTGAATCCGTGCGCGCATTCCCAGCCGCGACCGTATCTGTGCGCTGTGCCATAGGCGTTGTCCGGGACGGTGACGGTCTCGCACGTGGTCCCGGAGGGTCGGAAGCCGATATCGCATTCCCAGCCGTCACCGTAGCTTTTGGCGCTGGCATTCTCGGGGATGGATTGTGCCGGAGCAGGCATCGCGAGGCACAGCATTGATATGAGGGCAGCCAGCCCAAGGAGGACGGTCCAATCAAGCGCCTTGGGCGCAGTCTTCGGATCAAGCGTCACAGAGCTTATCGATCCGGGTAGCAGTGCAGGCATGGTCCATCGTCCTTTGTCAGGGAAAATCGCATCGGTATGGCACTGTCTTTTGCGGGCGGGATTGAGCACCAGACACCGAACGAGGGTCACGCCACACTTGCAATGGACGTGCTCGAGAGTATCGGCAACCTTCCCAATCATCGGGTCCGCAACACGGGGCGCGACAGTTGAATTTTCGTGATACGCAATTTCATCTTCTACGGTCACAGCGACAGGCTGCGACTGCAGGAAGGCATTACATGTACTAGGTATGTAGCCGCAAAGCGCTCAACTTACAACATTTGCGCATACACTCGGGTTCTCCGGCAACGTGATGCCTTTGGTGCGAAAGCTGCGGCAGCGCAAATGATAGGAAATGCAAGCCTGACAATAATCGATCGCCCCTCTCGACAGGCTGTTTCGCAAGGCTTAAACATTTGCACGTTGGAAGGATCTGTCGATGTCCTCTGTGCTTGTCCTGAATGGACCAAATCTCAATCTCCTTGGGACCCGCCAGCCCGAGGTCTATGGCTCGGTGACCCTCGCGGACATCGAGGGCTTGTGCCGTAGCCATGCGGCCCAAATCGGGCTGACGGTCGAGACGATGCAAAGCAACCACGAAGGCGCGCTCATTGATGCGATCCACGCTGCGCGCGGCACCCATGCGGGGCTTGTGATCAATGCGGGCGCATACACGCACACCTCGATCGCGATCATGGATGCCGTCGCCTCGGTCGAGCTTCCCACTGTGGAAGTGCATCTTTCCAACATCCATGCGCGCGAGCCGTTTCGTCACCGTTCCTACCTGGCCTCGGTCGCCATCGGACAAATCGCCGGATTTGGCGCGACCAGCTACACGCTGGCGCTTGACGCGCTGGCGGCGCATCTGGGTGTGGGGGCATGATCGACGCGCACCTCGCTCAAGTGGTCGCGACCACGTCGCTTGAGGAAGTCTGGAACCTCCACACGGCCAAGATGGCCGAATACGGCTTCGACCGGCTGATCTACGGCTACACCCGCTTTCGCACGGGCACATCGCTTGGGGACCTGCAGGACGCGCTGATCCTGACCAACCACGACCCGGCCTATGTCGAGCATTTCGTGGGCGACGGGGCCTATTTCACGGGGCCTATGGTGGCCTGGGCGGCTGAGAATGTCGGCGCCTGCAGCTGGCGCTACATCGCCGAGCTGGCCATGACCGGAAAGCTGACCCCCGACGAGATGAAGGTGATCGCGCTCAACCAGAGCCTTGATGTGACGGCGGGCTACACGGTCAGCTTCCACGATGTCTCCCTGCGCGCCAAGGCTGCGATCGGCATGACCGCCCGCCGCGGCCTCACCCAGGACGAGGTCGATGCAACCTGGGCCGAGCACGGGCGCGACATCGAGCTTGCGAATTCGGTGATGCACCTGAAAGTGGCCCAGCTGCCGCACACGACCGGGCAGCGCCGTCCCCTTACCACCCGACAGCGTGAAGTGTTGGAATGGGTCGCCGATGGCAAGACCATCCAGGACACCGCGACGATCATGGGACTGAACCCTGCGACGGTGGAAAAACACTTGCGGCTGGCGCGTGAAACCCTGGACGTGGACACCACGGCGCAAGCGATCCTGAAGGCCTCGAGCCAGAACCAGTTCTTCCTGATTGAGCGCTAGTTCCCAAGTCTTTCCGCTAGAAAATCAAGCAATACCCGTGCCTTGCGCGGCATAAGTGATCTTGATGGGTAGAGCGCCCACACACCCGTCTCAAAGGTCGTCGCGCTCACATCATACGCATCGAGCAGGGCAACGAGTTGCCCGATCTTCATTTGGTCCTTCACCAGCCAATCGGCGAGCAAAGCCGGACCCAGCCCCCGCTGCGCGGCGGATCGCAGCGCAAGCGGGCTCGAAAGGGTAAGAGCGCCTTGCACTGGAACGTCATGGACCTTCCCTGACCGATCCCGAAAGCGCCATTGGCTGCGGTAGTCCGGCAGGCTTTGCAGCAGGCAGCTTGTTCCTGCCAGCTCGTTGGGATGACCTGGGGCCTTGTTGTGCTCCAGCCAGGACGGTGACACGCAGACATGGTAGCGCGTTCGCGAAAGTTTGCGGCTGATCAGATCACCCTTGGGCGCAGGTGCCAGACGCAAGGCCAGATCGAAACGGCCTTGAATCAGGTCGCGAGGGGTGTCTGACAGATCCATCTCCAGCGAGATGTCCGGATAGCGCGCGCGAAAATCGTCCAGAAGCGGGACAAGACATTCGACCCCGTATGCGACCGAGCAGGTGAGGCGGACGTGGCCCTGTGGCGTACCCGCCGCCGTGCGGGCTTCTTCGGTTGCGTCCTCAAGCGCTTCGATCAACGGTGTGATCCGGGCAAGGTAGCGCGCGCCCTCTTCCGTCAGGCTCAGACGACGCGTCGAGCGGTGAAAGATCCGTATCCCGACCCGTGCTTCGACGTCAGCCACCGCGCGCGACACCGCACTTGGATCACGGTCGAGAAGCCGCGCGGCCTCCGCAAAGCTGCCTTGGCGCGCGACGTCGTTGAGCAATGACAGGGCAGCTGTATCCATTCATGCAAAAATCGCACGAATATGATGTCTAATCCAGCGTTTTTCTCAGTGCAGCGGAGCAATACCGTTCGGGTCATTCACGCACAACGATAAGGGATTAAATCCAAATGACTGAAGTAGCTGGAAAAACTGTTATCATCACGGGTGCGAGCCAAGGGATCGGTGCGGCCACTGCGCGCCACCTCGCAGGGCTCGGGGCCAATGTCGCGCTTGCGGCGCGCAATGCCGACAAGCTTGCGAATGTCGCAGCCGAGATCGCGCGTGATGGGGGCAAGGCGCTCGCCCTGCCCTGCGATGTCGCCGATTTTGATCAGGTCAAAGAGCTTGTAACGCGCGCCAATACGCAGTTCGGCAGCGTCGACATCTTGGTGAATAATGCAGGGCTGATCGACCCGATCGCGCGGATCGCCGAGAGCGATCCGGACGCCTGGGGCCACGTGATGGACGTGAACATCAAGGGCGTCTATCACGGGATTCGCGCGGCCCTGCCCGTGATGCTGGCTCAGGGGCACGGAACGATCATCAACATCTCTTCCGGGGCTGCGACCTCTGCACTCGAAGGGTGGTCACATTACTGCGCCTCAAAGGCGGCCGTGTTGTTGCTGACCCGCGTGACCGACCGCGAGTATCGGGACCATGGTATCACCTGCGTCGGTCTGAGCCCGGGGACCGTGGCCACCGAGATGCAGGTGCAAATCAAGGCCAGCGGCATCAACCCCGTAAGCCAGTTGGAGCCGTCGGATCACATTCCGCCCGACTGGGTGGCACGCGCGATTGCGTGGCTGGCCGAAGGCGGGGCGCTGGACCATAGGGGCACGGATTTCTCTTTGAAAACGGACGCCGGACGGGCCGCGGTAGGGCTGCAAGTCGCGTAGGACGGACGGCAGGTACGGATTGCCTTACTTTGCTTTTCCGCGCTGCGGCGGCAGTCTCGAAGTGTTCCTAGAGTGACGGTTTCGGCCGTGGAACATTGCCAGGGTGCACCTTGCAATTTCAAGGAATGCGTCTGGTCGGGTTTATCCCGATTGGTTACGCGCTTTATCGGAGGTTTCGACAGCTTCGATAGGTGCCGTTTTCCTCCCTGAGACAGGGGCCCATCATCCCCAGCGTGGGGCCCTGATCAAAGAAACGGCGCGCAGGGTCCCCCCGGCGCGCCGTTTTTTCGTATCACTATCGCGAATCGGTTAGCGGTTCAGCTGGGCTGCCACTTCTTCCGCGAAGTTCTCTTCTTTCTTCTCGATCCCCTCGCCCACTTCAAGACGCTTGAAGCCGGTGATCTCGACGCCGGCTTCCTTGGCAGCGGCCTCGACGGTCAGGTCGGGGTTCACGACGAATTGCTGGTTCAGTAGGGTCGACTCGGCGACGAACTTCTTCATCCGGCCCACGATCATCTTCTCGATGACGGCTTCGGGCTTGCCGCTTTCGCGGGCGATGTCCATCTGCACGGTCTTCTCTTTCTCGACCACGGCCGGGTCCATGTCGGCTTCCGACAGGGCTGCGGGGTTCACTGCAGCGACATGCATCGCGACCTGCTTGCCGAAGGCTTCGTTGTCGCCGGACAGTGCGACCAGCACGCCGATCTTGCCCATGCCGTCCGCGGCTGCGTTGTGCACGTAGGAGACGACCGAGGTGCCTTCCAGACGGGCCATGCGGCGCAGGGACATGTTCTCGCCGATGGTGGCGACCTTGTCGGTGATCACGTCTCCGACGGTCTTGCCACCCAGATCAGCCGCGGCCAGCTCTTCGGTCGAGCCCACGCCGGTGGCGACATTTGCGATGTCGGCCACCATCGACTGGAAATCGGCGTTTTTGCCGACGAAGTCGGTCTCGGAGTTCACTTCCACGGCGACACCCACGCCACCGTCGACCTTGACGGCCACGAGGCCCTCCGCGGCGGTGCGGCCGGATTTCTTGGCGGCCTTCGCCAGGCCTTTGGTGCGCAGCCAGTCCACGGCGGCTTCCATGTCGCCATCGGTCTCGGTCAGCGCTTTCTTTGCGTCCATCATGCCTGCGCCGGTCGAGTCGCGCAGTTCTTTCACCATTGCAGCGGTAATCGCCATCTTGGTTTCTCCTATGGGTAGAAGGTTAATCCCGAAGGCCGGTAAGGCCCTCGGGTATCAGGTAAGGTGACGGGGGCGTTTAGCCCTCTGCCGGTGCCTCGGCTGCCGGAGCAGCCTCTTCGGCCACGGCCTCCTCGACGGGGGCCTCGTCCATGGCGCCGATGTCAACGCCAGCCGCGCCCATCTGGGCGGACATGCCGTCAAGCGCCGCACGGGCCACCAGATCGCAGTAGAGCGAGATGGCGCGCGATGCGTCGTCATTGCCCGGGATCAGGTAGTCGATGCCTTCGGGCGAGCAGTTGGTGTCGACCACGGCCACAACCGGGATGCCCAGCTTCTTGGCCTCGGCGATAGCGAGGTCTTCCTTGTTGACGTCGATGACGAACAGCAGGTCGGGCGTGCCGCCCATCTCGCGGATACCGCCCAAGGATGCTTGCAGCTTGCCCTGATCACGCTCCATGCCCAGACGCTCTTTCTTGGTCAGGCCGGAGAAGCCGGTCTCCATCGCCTCGTCAATCGACTTCAGGCGGTTGATCGAGTTCGACACGGTCTTCCAGTTGGTCAGCGTGCCGCCCAGCCAGCGGTGGTTCATGTAGTACTGCGCGCATTTTTCGGCAGCCTCGGCAATCGGGCGCTGTGCCTGACGCTTGGTGCCGACGAACAGGATGCGGCCGCCCTTGGCGGTGGTGTCGCGCACGACCTGCAGCGCTTGGTCCAGCATGGGGACGGTCTGCGTCAGGTCCATGATGTGGATGCCGTTCTTGGCGCCGTAGATATACGACTCCATACGGGGGTTCCAACGCTGGGTCTGGTGACCAAAGTGTACGCCAGCTTCAAGCAGCTGACGGAGCGAAAATTCTGGCAAAGCCATGTCCGTTTTCCTTTCCGGTTTAAGCCTCGGCGGGGAGTGAGTGACGATTGCCACAACCGGTGGACCCTTCGGGATGTCTCCCCGTCGTGCCCGACCCCGCCTGCGAAGTGCGCGCTGAGTAACCCGTCTCCCCCTGCCCCGCAAGCAAAATATGCCCCAATCGTGCGCAAGGCGTGAGTTGGGTGTGAGCGGGCCGTGCAAAACGCGGCCGCGGTCTGGTCGCAGCCAAGGCCCTGCCCTAGCGTTCGGGACATTAACCATTTCCAAATTCGAGGTATTTTATGATGACCCTTCGCACACTCACCACCGCATTCACCATGGCCCTTGCCGCGTCCGCCCCCCAGGCATCCGCGATGGAGGCCATGCGCTGCAACGTGCAAACCGCACCCGGCCTGTTCCAGCCCGTGCTGCGTCTTGTTGAGCCCGGAAAGATCGAAGACATCCGCATGGGCGAGCAAGGCCTGACGCGCACCATGTTCTTCCGCGACCGCGAGATCATGGCGTATCTCAATGCCAAACTGGACCTTCCGCCGATGCAGATGCCCAAAAGCATCTCCAAGGGCTGCGGCGTCGGCAAATCCGACACCACTTTTCAAGGCGGCGAAGGCGATGGCGGTGCTGTCACCGTGTCTACCCCAGCAATCAGCGAACCGAGCATTCCCTCGGCCTCTGAGGATCCTTCGCCTATCAGCGATCTGGGCGACGGCGACTTCGGCTCGATCTTCGAGTAGAGCGAACAGCCGCTGAAGCGGCCTTGAGACCCGTGTCAGGGAAGGCGCGGATTAGGTGGGGGCGGCGTGATATGATACGCTGTCCCCGCCGTCTCAGATGATATGGGAGGACCACCATGCAGCTCACAGCCCACGGACGTGTCTTGCCGCTGCGCTCGCATCCCAGCATGGAGCGCCGCGGCCTTAGTATTACCCGCGCTCAGCGGCTGCGTCTCGAAAACACCCTGTGCAGCCTGCCCGCTCACCATGTCTCGGGACTGTCCTATGTCGAGCTGCGTCAGCGCGCGGGCTCCGGCGGCAGCACCAACGCGTTGCCCGGTCGCACCAGCGGGCCGGGCTACTCGATTGTGCTGGACTACGACAGCTTCTCGCGGCGCATCAACCAGACCACGCTGGATTTGAATTACACGCTGCTGCACGAAATGGGCCATGTCGTGGACTGGACCAATCACGCTTTCAGCTGGATGCAACTCAATGACCGGCCGGGCTACGATGCCATTTGCGCCCGCGTACACCGTCACGCTCCGGGCGGCACCAACAACGATCAGGAGAAATTCGCCGACGCTTACGCGGATTTCCACTTCGCCACCGCCCGCGGGCGGCGCACCTGGCCCGACAGTATCGCGGCGATAGAGCGTTGTCGCCCAATCTGGCGTGTGCCCGAAAGTCGCCCGCCCGCAGGTGGTTGGGGGGCAAGCGCCTACGCCTAGGGTCTTGAAACTTCTGGCTTCGGGCGCCCATAAGGCGCCATGGGAAAGACACCTGACATTTTGTGCATCGGTGCGGTGCTGTGGGACATCATCGGCCGCTTTGATAAAGAGATGTGCGTCGGGCACGACAGACCCGGCCGCATCACCCGCATCCCCGGCGGCGTCGCGATGAATATCGCCATGGCGCTGAAAGCTTACGGTATGACGCCCGCGCTGCTGACCGCCATCGGTCAGGATGCCGAAGGGGACGAGCTGATGGGCGAATGCACCCGGCTTGGCATGCTGTGCGACCATATCCATCGCTCCTATGACAACCCCACCGACCGCTACATGGCCATCGAGGGCCGCAACGGGCTGATCGCGGCCATCGCCGATGCGCAGTCGCTGGAAGACGCGGGCGACGCGATCCTTGCGCCGCTGCGCATCGGCGCGTTGAAGGGGTGGGACGGGCTTATCGCGCTGGACGGCAACCTGACCGAAGAGCTGCTATCTGCTATTGCCATCGATCCGGCCTTTCGTGCCTGCGACCTGCGCTTGGCCCCGGCCTCGCCCGGCAAGGCCGAGCGTCTGCGCCCGTTCCTCAGCCATCCATCCGCGACGCTCTACGTCAATCTGGAGGAAGCGGGCCTGCTGATTGATGCGGATTTCGCCGACAGCGCCACGGCGGCGCAGGCGCTGCTCGGGGACGGGCTAGCGCGCGCGGTGGTGACCCATGGCGGCTTGCCCGCAACCCTTGCCACGCACTCGGAACGCGTGACCCAGACCCCGCCGGAGGTCGAGGTCAAGCGCATCACCGGTGCAGGCGACACGTTCATGGCGGCCCATATCGCGGCAGAGGCGCGCGGGATGGACCCCGCCGCCGCCTTGACACAAGGCCTGGCCGATTGCGCCACCTATATCTCCGGAGACAGCTATTGATCCCGCTCCATTTCTCCCCCGAACTCGCCAGCGCGCGCGATGCCGGCAGGGCCGTCGTGGCCCTTGAAAGCACCATTATCACCCACGGGATGCCCTACCCGCAGAATGTCGAGACCGCCCGGCAGGTCGAGCAAGCCATCCGCGACGCAGGCGCCGTCCCAGCAACCATCGCGGTGCTGGAGGGCGCGTTGCATATCGGGCTGACCCCCGACCAACTCGACACGCTGGGCCGCGCGAAAGGCGTGGCAAAACTGTCTCGCGCGGACATGGCCGCCTGCATCGCCATGGGCGGCACAGGGGCCACGACCGTGGCCGCCACGATGATCGCGGCCTCTTTCTCGGGCATTGCGGTTTTTGCCACGGGCGGCATTGGCGGCGTGCACAAGGACGCTGAGCAGAGCTTTGATATCTCCGCCGATCTGCAGGAACTGGCGCAAACCCCGGTTACGGTGGTTGCTGCGGGGGCCAAGGCTATCCTGGACCTGCCCAAGACCTTTGAGGTGCTGGAGACGCTGGGCGTTCCGGTTATCGCCTATGGCCAGGACGCCCTGCCCGCCTTCTGGTCGCGCGACAGCGGCCTGACCGCCCCGCTGCGTATGGATAGTGCGTCGGACATTGCCCATGCGCACAAGACACGGGCCGCCTTGGGCCTGCCCGGTGGGCAACTGGTGGCCAACCCGATCCCGCGCGAGGCCGAGATCCCAAAAGAGGCGCTCGCGCCGCTTATTGAACAGGCGCTGCGCGAGGCAGACACCCAAGGCATCGATGGCAAGGCCGTCACCCCATTTCTGCTGCAGCGCCTTTTCGAGCTGACCGAAGGCCGTTCGCTGGAGGCAAATATCGCCCTTGTTCTCAACAATGCCCGTCTGGCCGCCGCAATATCCCGCGAGCTGATTAAATAGCGCTCAATTGCGTGATCAGGGCCTCGTCTCACTTGTGATGCCCGGCGCAAGCCCATAAATCTAGGCGGAGCTTAGCGAGAGATTTAGTGGTGCCGAACCTGTTGCCTGACGAAGAAGAGCCAAAACGCCCCTATCGCCCGGGGCTGTTTGCGCGCGCGCGCGGCAACTTCCTGGCCGGGCTCGTGGTGATTGCGCCCATCGGCCTGACCTTGTGGTTGATCTGGACCGTTGTGGGCTGGATCGATGGATGGGTTTTGCCCTTCGTGCCGTATTCCTATCGGCCGGAGCAGTATATCGGCATCAACTTGCGTGGCGTGGGCGTGGTATTTTTCCTTCTGTTCACCATGGTGGTGGGCTGGATGGCCAAGGGATTTCTGGGCAGATCTTTCCTGCGGTGGGGCGAGGGTCTTGTCGACCGCATGCCGGTCGTGCGTTCGATCTACAATGGCCTCAAGCAAATCGCAGAGACCGTGTTCTCGCAGCGTGAAACGTCGTTCGAGAAGGCCTGCCTCGTTGAATATCCCCGCCGGGGCATCTGGGCGATTGCCTTCATCTCGACAAAAGCAAAGGGCGAGATCGACCGGGGCATCGGCGTCGACGAAGATATCATGTCGATTTTTCTGCCGACGACGCCCAACCCGACCTCCGGTTTCCTGCTGTTTGTGCCCAAATCCGATGTCATCGAGCTTGATATGAGCGTCGAGGATGCGGCCAAGCTCGTGATCTCCGCCGGGCTGGTCTATCCCAACAAGGAAGATCCGTCGAAGCCCGCAGCGCTCGCCGCCCAGTAAGATGAACAGCGCCCCGCAGGGCGCTGATAAAGATCATTTTTCCGACCACCAGACATCCGGATGGAAGCCAATCCAGTCCCCGTAGACCGGCAGGTTTTCGGAGTATTTCAGATCGGCATCATGGGCCAGCATCGACACGTTGGAATACCATAACGGGATCACGTAGCGCCCCGCTGTAAGGATACGGTCAAGCGCGCGGACCGCGGCGCGGTAGTCTTCCTGGCTCTCGGAGTTCAGCATTTGGGAGATCATCGCCTCCGCCGCCGGAGATGACATGCCCATCAGGTTGCGGGAGCCCGGCTGATCGACGCCCTGCCCGCCCCAGTAAACCAACTGCTCGTTGCCCGGTGACAGTGATACGCCACGAATGAAGTAGGTCATATCGAAATCATACTGATCGACCCGTTCGCGGTATTGCGCACTGTCGACGATAGAGATCGTGGCGAAGATGCCGAGCCGTTCGAGGTGTTCCTTGTAAATATTGATGATCGACTGGTTCTCCGCGCTGCCCTGTTTGAGCAGGATTTCGAAGACAAAGGGCTTGCCATCCTGCCCGGTCAGAACGCCGTCCTTGACGCTCCACCCCGCTTCTTCCAGCAGCGCGGTCGCGGCGCGGATATTGCGGCGATTGCGCTCGCTGCCATCACTTTCGGGTAGCGTGTACCCTTCGAGGGTGCCCGGCAGCAGCTCGTCCTTGTAGGGCTCCAACAGCTCCGCGACCCGACCTTCGGCGGGCCCCGGCTTCATCGCCAAGATGGAATTGTCGAAATAGGACGATATGCGCGGCAAACCCTCACCGCCGTTGATTTTTTCGTTGATGAACTCAAAGTTGAAAGCGTGCAGGAAGGCCTCGCGAACGCGCCAGTCCTTAAACGTGTCCCGGCGGGTATTCATCACGAACCCGATCATGCCGGTCGGTCGTTCGTGGGGAATTTCCGACAAGACGACCTCGCCGGATCTCACCCGGGGGAAGTCATATTGCTGCGCCCATTTTGCGGCGTTCGTCTCGCGCATCGTGTTCAACTCGCCGGCCTTGAAGGCTTCGAACATCGCGGTGCTGTCGCCGAAGAATTCCATGCGGATCTCGTCGATATTATGTGTGCCACGCCGAAACGGGATATCACGCCCCCAGTAATTCGGGTCCCGCTTGAGCGAGACGAAGCGCCCTGCCTCGAAATCGTCGATGATGTAGGGGGCGGTGGTGATCGGGATTTCATCCAGCCCGCTTTCGGCGAAGTCCTTCCCCTCCCATTGCGCCTTCTTCAGGATCGGGCGCATGCCCATGATCAACGCCAGCTCGCGGTCGGGCTCTGTGAACTCAAAGCGCACCTTTCCCGGCGCGGGCGACGTGGCGGAGGCCACCTTGGTCCACGTGCCGTTGTAGCGGGGATGGCCGATTGTGCCCAATGTCTCGTAGGACCAAAGCACATCTTCCGCCGTGACCGCACTACCGTCAGAGAATCGGGCCTCCGGACGCAAAGTGAACTCGACCCATTTATGCATCGGATCGGTCTCAATCGATTCGGCGATGAGGCCGTAGAGCGTAAATGCCTCGTCATAGGATCGCCCCATCAGGCTCTCGTAGCCGAGGAAGCGCAGTTGCCACGGGACGCGCCCTTTTCGGATATGCGGGTTAAGCGAATCGAAACTTCCGACTTCCCCAACGGCAACCTTTCCACCGGCCGGCGCGTCGGGATTAACGTAGGGGAGCGACACATAATCTGGTGGAAGCGCGGGCTCGCCATACATAGCTATGCCATGCTTTGGCTCGGCCAGCACACCGGACGCTGCAAGCATGGCGACACTCGCCACGCCCGTGCGAAGGCATTGGAAAAAGTTCGGGTTCATTTGGGCAACAATCCTCTTTGGGCCTGCTCTTATTGACGATGAGGCTACAGAGGGTTCTCAACCTTTTCAAACTTTTAGCTTGGCCTCGGGCGGTGTCATGCTTATAAAGGTGTCACTGCTCGATAGGTTTCTTGCCTGTATGAAACCTGCCTCAATAACTTAACGCCAGCTTCGTGCTGGCGTTTTTTTTTGGCCTGAGCGGGGAGTGATCGGTCCAATTCTCAATAAATATTTGCTGCTCGGTCAGGCTGTGCTGGGGAAGTCTTAACCCGCCCTGGGTTACGTCCGCGTCAAAGTGGTGTGGAGACTCTGATGGGCAGGGTTCGACTCAATTGGCCAGAGGCAGCAGTGGCCTTGCTGCTCGTGACGCTGTGCGCGTCCGTTTTCGTGCTGCATACCCAGATCTCGCGGGCGCGGGATGTGGTCTTGCACCGTGCGGAAGAAAGCGCCGACATCCTGCTCGACTTCGCTCACGCCGTTCACGAGCAATACAGCCTCAGCGTTGCGGAATACCTCGATGCCAACGGGCATGTTCTCACCCAGGACGACCAAGGCACCGCTCACAGTCTACAATTTCCCGCAAGTTTCATTCGCACCCTGACCGAGCGGTATTCCGACGCCAATATCGAAGACAGCAGCTTCCATATCTACAGCGACGACCCCTTCCCGTCCGCGCGGAGCCGTACGCTTGATGCGTTCGCGCGCCAGGCCATCGCGGTCTTGTCCGAAGGTGAGCTGCCCCGATTCAAGCGCATTGAATGGTTCGAAGACGGCGGTGCCCGCATTCGGGTCGCGACGCCGATCAAGATGGAAGAAAGCTGTGAGGCCTGTCACAACGAGCCGAAATGGGGTCTCAAACGCAATGACTGGCGCGCGGGCGACGTGCGCGGCGTGCGCGAGGTCTCCATCGTGGTGCCGAGCCACGAGCTGGAAATTCCGACGGTCTTCTGGTCCTTCTTCGCGCTGGTGATGGTGGCGTGCCTGCTCGGCGCCGGGGTCCTGTACCCCGCCGTGCGGCGCGCGATGCGTCAGCGCGAGCATTTCGCGGGCATCAGCGAGCTTTTGGGCAAGAAAGCGCTGCGGCTGGCCCGCCAGGCCAACACTGATCCGCTCACAGGGCTGGCGAACCGCCGTTCCTTCGACAATATGCTCCATGTCTATGTCGAGGAATACGCCGACAGCCCCTTCCATCTTGGCCTGATCCTGTTCGACCTCGACCACTTCAAGGCGGTCAATGACACCTACGGGCATCCTCAGGGCGATGCCGTTCTGATCCAGGTGGCGCATCTGACCGATGCAAGTGTCCGGCGCGAAGATCGCTCTGCCCGCGTGGGCGGTGAAGAATTTGCGGTGCTCTGCCCTGGGGGGGATCGCGACAGCCTGATGGAGCTTGCCGACCGCCTGCGCCGCACGATCGCGGGCATGCAATTCGAGACCGACGAAACCAGCGCGCGGTTCGGGGTGACGATCAGTGTCGGGGTGGCCGAGCTTCAGCCGGGCGACGAGCCCGCTAGCCTTATGAAGCGCGCGGACCGAAACCTCTACAAGGCCAAGGCCCGCGGGCGAAATCAGATTTTTGGGTGATCGCGCGCGCAAGACCCAAACGGACGCGACGCACAGCGCTTTTCTAGACTGAATCCATCTGACCTTCACTCCAAAAGCACGTCGTGGAACCAAAGGCGGACGATCGGCGCTTTCCTTCGCAGCCGCAACATTTATGCTGCACTGCAACAGAACACCGTTTCCAAACGAAAAGGATCGCGCCCATGTCTGATCAACCGCTCTCCGGCAAAACCGCCATAATCACCGGCTCGAATTCCGGCATCGGGCTGGGCATCGCCCAAGAGCTGGCGAAGGCTGGCGCGAATGTGGTTCTCAATTCCTTCACCGCGAACAAGGAGGACCACGCGCTCGCCGACGAGATCACCCGCGTTACGGGCAATGAGGCGCGCTACATTCAGGCCGATCTGTCCAACGGCGAAGATGCGCGGCGCTTGGTCGAAACCGCCGGCAAATGCGACATTCTGGTCAACAATGCAGGTATTCAGCATGTCGCCCCGATCGACGAATTTCCGGTCGAGAAGTGGGATGCGATCATCGCGATCATGCTGAGTTCGGTCTTTCACACGACAGCCGCCGCCCTGCCGATGATGCGCGAAGCAGGCTGGGGCCGCGTGATCAACATCTCCTCGGCCCACGGCCTGACGGCGTCGCCCTACAAATCGGCCTATGTCGCGGCCAAGCATGGCGTTGTCGGCATGACCAAGGTGGTCGCGCTGGAAACCGCGCAGGAGCCGATCACGGCGAACGCAATTTGCCCGGGCTACGTGATGACTCCGCTGGTCGAAAGCCAGATCCCCGATACGATGAAGAAATACGACATGGACCGGGAGACCGTGATCAAGGAGGTCATGCTGGAGCGCCAGCCCTCCAAGGAATTCGCCACGACGGAACAGCTGGGCGGTGTTGCGACCTTCCTGTGCTCCGAGTCGGCCAAGCAGATCACTGGGACGACGATTTCCGTGGATGGCGGATGGACGGCGTTGTGAGGGTTGAACGCGCCCAACGCCTAAAGGCGGGCCGGTCATGAGCAAGAAGAAGCGGATCAATCTTGCGTTGCAGGGTGGCGGAGCCCATGGCGCATTTACATGGGGCGTGCTCGACCGCCTGCTCGAGGAAGAAGACCTGGACATCGCGGCGCTGACCGGCACATCGGCTGGCGCGCTGAATGGGGCCGCGTTCAAGGCGGGCATGCTCAAGGATGGGCGTCAGGGGGCGAAGGACAATCTGGATTGGCTGTGGCGGGAGATCGGGGCGACCGATATGGGCCCGCTGGAAGGTTGGATGCTGGGGATCAGCCCTGCGGCGGTCAGTCAGGCGGTTGAAATGTCGCCCTTTTACCAAGGGCTCGACATGCTGCAGCGCATGACCTCGCCCTACGCGCTTGGGCCGTTCTACAACCATCCGCTGGCGCGCATCGTCGAGCAGTTCAACTATGACAAGGTGTGCGCCCAAAGCGGTCCCGATCTGTTCATCTGCGCGACCAATGTGCGGTCCGGAAAAATCCGCATCTTCGCCCATGACGAGATTTCAACCGACAGCATTCTGGCCTCTGGCTGCCTGCCCACGCTGTTTCAGGCGGTCGAGATCTACGATCCCAAGACCGAGCGCGAAGAAGCCTACTGGGACGGAGGCTACATGGGCAATCCGGCGCTGTTCCCGCTGTTCGAGCCGCACCTGCCGCAGGACGTGGTGATCGTGAATATCAACCCGCTGCACCGCGAAGAGCTGCCGCGTAAGGCCACTGAAATACAGAACCGCATCAACGAAATCAGCTTCAACGGCTCGCTCTTCCGCGAGCTGCGCGCGATACAGTTCGTGCGCGATTTGATTGCCGATGGCAAAGTGGCCGAAGGATCGATGAAGGACGTGCTGGTGCACATGATCGCCGATGACGAGCTGATGACCCAGCTTTCGGTCGCCACCAAGACCCTGCCACAACCCTATGTTCTGGCAGAGCTCAAATCCGCCGGGCGGATCGCGGCCGCACGCTTTCTGGATACGCATTTCGACAAGATCGGCTCGGAAAGCTCGGTGAATTTGCGCGACATGTTCGACTAGGCCGGGCTGGAACAAAGCACTCTATCGGCGGGTTCTCCAGACGACCTGGAAATTGGAGAGCTTGAATGACCTGGAACGACATTGCGCAAAACTGGACCGCCTTCTCGCCCGCCCTTCTGCAGCGCTGGCCGGAGATCGAAGAAGAACGGCTGATGACGATCGACGGGCGGCGCGACCTTTTGGTGGCTGAGATCGCCAAGCAAAGTGACGCCGACACGGCGGAGGCAGAGCGGCAATTGGCCCAGTGGCTCGACGGCGAGGTGCCTGCGGATGTAATCACGTCGGAGCATCACGATAACGCGTCTATAACAGCGTCGGCCAATGAGCTGCCCCCCGGTGAGACGCCGTTGGACGATGACCGGCAATTCGGCGACGACGACCTCGCCGCGCGCCCCATGGGACGCAGCTAAGCCGCCTAGCCCTTTGTCATATGCCTGTTAAAAAGCCCCCGTATCACTCTGCTGGTAAGGGGGCTTTTTCGATGGATTACGTGTTTCGCTGGGCTGTCTTGATGCCGCGCGGCGCCGCCGGTGCAAGGACCCGACGCCTGCCATGACCGCGCGTGCCTACCTCGCCGAAGCGCTCGGCACCGCGCTCTTGCTGATCTCCGTCGTGGGATCGGGGATCATGGCCGACGCCCTGACGGACGACACCGCCCTCGCGCTATTGGCCAATGCAATCGCGACCGGCTGCATGCTCTATGCGATCATCACGACGCTCGGCCCGCTCTCTGGTGCGCATTTCAATCCGGCCGTGACCCTCGCCTTTGCCCTGCGCGGTGAAATTGGCCCCGGATCTGCGATGTCATACGTGGCCTGTCAGGTCATCGGCGGCGTGATCGGCGTGTGGATCGCCCATATCATGTTTGATCTGCCGATTTTTCAGCTGTCCTCGACGTCGCGCACGGGCGTTGCGCAATGGTCAGCGGAGATGGTCGCCATGTTCGGGCTGCTTTTCGTCATCTTCGGCGGGTTGAGATCAAGGCCGGAGACCGTTCCGACCCTCGTCGCGCTCTACATCACCGGGGCCTATTGGTTTACCGCATCGACCAGCTTCGCCAACCCGGCGGTGACCGTCGCGCGCAGCTTTACCGATACCTTTGCAGGCATCCTGCCCGCCCACGCCCCCGGTTATATCGTGGCTCAGATCGCGGCGACACTGATTGCGGTGCCAATATTGAGCTGGCTGTTCGCCCACGACTAATCGAGCGACGTAACCCACAGGATCAGCGCGTCCTCAACGCTGGTGCTGACAAGGTTATGGCCCATCGACGCGTCGTAGTAGGCGCTGTCGCCGCGCTTCATCTCCACCGGCTCGTAGAATTCGGTATAAAGCCGCACCGCACCGGTCAGGACGTACAGGAATTCTTCGCCGTCATGGCGCACCCAGCCGTCGAACTCGTCGAAACTGCGCGCGCGGATGCGGGCGCGGTAAGGCAGCATCGCCTTCTTCGTCAGACCCGCGCCCAGCAACTCGTGCTCGTAGGTCGCCGTGACGTGCGGACTGCCCTGCTCGGAGCGCGTGACATCCATCCGACCGTTAACCTGAGCGCGGGACGGCGGCGTGAAAAGCTGCGGCATACCGATGCCCAAGCCTTCGGCGAGCTTCTTCATCAACTCAAAGGTCGGCGACATCTGCTCGTTCTCGATCTTGGACAGGGTCGAGCGGGCAAGGCCTGCCTCCCGCGCGGCCTGCTCCAGCGTCCAGTCGCGCGCCTTGCGCAGCTCACGCACGCGCGCGCCGAGGTTGAGCGGCTCCACCGGGCCGGTATCTCCGTTTTCGCGCGCGAGGCGGATCAGGCTGGGTTCGTTGTCCTGTGTCATGGGCCCGTAATACCCGGCCCTTGAGCCCGCGCGCAATGCCCGCTAGCGGTGATCCATGCGATCCGTTTTCGACCAAGGCGCTCCGCCGCCCTGCCCCGCGCCGTTCAACATGGCGGCCTATGTGCTGGCGCACGCGGACCGCTTGGCCGAAAAGCCCGCTTTGGAGATCGTCGGCGCGGAGACATGGAGCTATGGCACGTTGAAAGCGCGGGTCATGGCCTGCGCCGGTGGTTTGCTGGACCTTGGTTTGAAACCGGGTGACCGGGTGCTGTTCCGGTTGGGAAATACGGCCGAGTTCCCGGTGGCCTACCTTGCATGCATCTGGGCGGGGCTCGTGCCTGTACCAGCTTCCGCGGCGTTGAGCGTGCCCGAGATCACTGAAATCGCGCGGCAGACCAATCCGGCCCTGGTTCTGCAGGCGCCGGGGATATCACGCCCGGATCATCCCGCACCATCCATCAAGGAATTACCGGACGGGCAGCCCGTGCCGCCTGAGATGGGCGATCCTGATCGGCTGGCCTACATCATCTTTACCTCCGGCACTTCTGGTCGGCCGCGCGGCGTCTGCCATGCGCACCGGGCGATCTGGGCGCGGCGGATGATGTGGGATGGCTGGTACGGCCTGCGCGAAGACGACCGCGTGATGCATGCGGGCGCGTTCAACTGGACCTACACCCTTGGCACCGGGCTGATGGACCCATGGTCCATCGGGGCAACGTCCGTGATCCCGAATGCGGCGAGCACGGAGTTGGCACAGCTGCTTTCCGACAGTCGATCCAGTATATTTGCTGCGGCTCCGGGCATTTACCGCCAGCTCTTGAAGTCACCTTTGCCGGCGCTGCCCGACCTGCGTCACGGGCTTTCCGCAGGCGAGCGTCTTTCGACGACCATAAGGGCGGCGTGGCAGGACCGGACCGGCACAGAAATTTTCGAGGCGCTCGGCATGTCCGAATGCTCGACCTTCATCTCAGCCTGCCCCGCTGCCCCCGCGCTGGAGGGGAGCTCTGGCAGGCCGCAACGTGGGCGCCGGATCGCCGTGATCCAAGATGGCGTACCTGTGGCGCGCGGCGAGCCGGGGCAGCTTGCGATCCACCGCGATGATCCCGGCCTGATGCTGGGCTACCTCAACGAGCCGCCGCCCGAGGGCGAATGGTTCATCACCGGCGACACGGTCACCCTTGCTGAGGATGGTAGCATCACCTATCTCGGCCGAGCCGATGACATGATGAACGCGGGCGGCTACCGCGTCTCTCCGCTAGAGGTCGAGGCGGCTTTCGCCACCGTGCCCGGCCTGCAGGAATGCGCGGCTTGCGTCGTGGAGATCAAGCGCGATGCGCATGTCATCGCGCTCTTCTACGTCAGCGACGCGCCGCTGCCAGAGACACAGCTGCAGACCCATGCAGAGCGCCTTCTCGCTCGATTCAAGCAGCCGCGGCTTTACATTCACCGCACGAGCCTTCCAAAAGGGGGAAACGGCAAGCTCAACCGCCGCCTGCTGCGCGATACATTCGAAGGTCCAACCCAATGATCAAGCTCGATATCATTTCCGATCCGATCTGCCCGTGGTGCTACATCGGCAAGGCCCATCTGGACCGCGCGTTGGAAGCGGCTCCGGATCACCCGTTCACCATTGAATGGCATCCGTTCCAGCTGAACCCGACCATGCCTGAGGACGGAATGGATCGCCGCGCGTATCTCGAACACAAGTTCGGCGGCAAGGAAGGCGCGGTGCGGGTCTATTCCCAGATCGCGCAGGCCGCAGAGGCCGCCGGGCTGGACATCGATTTCGGGGCGATCCAGCGCACGCCAAACACGATCAATGCGCATCGGCTGATCCACTGGGCGGGCCTGGAAGGACGGCAGACGGCTGTTGTCTCGTCGCTGTTCCGCGCCTATTTCAAGGAAGGTCGCAATATCGGAGATACGAATGTTCTGCTGGACATCGCCGCGGCTTGCGAGATGGACCGCGAGATGGTCGCGCGCCTTCTGGCGACCGATCAGGATATCGCGGACTTGCGTGCCCGGGACGCCAATGCGCGCGAGCGCGGCGTGACCGGTGTGCCCACATTCGTTGTTGCAGGCCAGCACGTGCTGCCCGGCGCGCAGCAGCCGGACCTTTGGGCCAAGGTGATCACAGAGATCAACGAACAACTCGCCGCCGCCGAATGAGGACGCGTCGGTGATCACGGCACATCTGCCCTTTGGCTACCTGCTCGGCCGCGCGGCGCAGCGATACACGCCACCGCACCCGTGGGTGATGCCCGCCGCGCTGATCGGCGCGGTGTTACCGGATTTCGATTTGCTTTGGTTCTATTTCGTGGACGGTCGCGCCTTTCACCATCACCTCTACTGGGTCCATATGCCGCTGTTTTGGGTCGCTGTCGGGGCGGTTACCCTGCCGCTCGTGCGCATGTTTCAGCGCCCGCTGCTGCCCGTGGCTCGAACATTCTTCGCGGCCCTTCTGACCCATTGTTTGCTGGACACGGTTGGCGGCGATATCGCCTGGTTCTGGCCGTTTTCCGATCGGCAATTCTCGCTCGTCACGGTCGAGCCGACACATTCGCATTTTATTCTATCCTACCTGAACCATTGGACCTTTTCGCTGGAGCTGTGCATCTGGGCTGGCGCGATCTTCCTCTTTTTCCGAGATAGGCCCGCATGACCCCACCCACAAAGCGCCTGTCGCAGCCCGAGTTCATCGCGCTGATCGCCATGAACTTCGCGATGGTGGCTTTCTCCATCGACAGCATGCTGCCCGCCCTGCCCGAGATCGCGGAAGCCTTGACGCCCGATGCGCCGAACCGGGCGCAGCTAGTACTCACGAGCTTCGTCTTCGGGATGGGCGTCGGCACGCTGTTCACCGGCCCGCTGTCAGACACGTTCGGGCGCAAGACGGTGATTGGCGCGGGCGCGCTGCTGTATCTGATTGGCGCCGCGCTGGCAGGACGGGCGGAGACGTTGGAAGGCATGCTCGCGGGCCGGGTCCTGCAGGGTCTTGGCGTGGCTGGCCCGCGGGTCGTCGCCATCGCCATCGTGCGCGATCTTTACGAAGGCCGACCAATGGCGCGCATCATGTCCTACGCGATGATGGTATTCACCCTCGTCCCAGCCCTTGCGCCGCTCTTGGGCAGCTTCATCATCGACGCATTCGGCTGGCGCGCGGTGTTCTACTCGTTCCTGCTGTTCTGCTGCCTTGTGATCGGTTGGCTGATGATCCGCCAGCCCGAGACCTTGCCACCCGAGCGGCGACGCTCCTTCGCCCCGGCAGCCCTGATCGAGGCGACGCGTGTGTGCTTCTCGCACCGCGTCTTTGTTCTGTCGACAGCGATGCAGGTCCTGGCATTCGGCATGTTGTTTGGTTGCTTGAGCTCGGTTCAGCAGATCTTCGAGACCAGTTTCGGACGCGCCGAAACATTCGAGCTATGGTTTGCCCTGATCGCCTTAATCTCGGGCAGCGCGTCGGTGATCAACGCGCAATTGGTCGTCCGTCTGGGGATGCAGCGGATGATTACCATCGGCTTTGGCATGCAAGTCGCCTTCTCCGCGATGGTGTTGCTTTTGGCGCTGTTCGGCGCGGTCCCGTTCGGGCTTTACATCGTCTGGACCACGTCCTTGTTCTTTATGGCGGGGCTCGTGATCGGCAATCTGAACGCATTGGCGATGGAGCCCGTCGGCGATATCGCGGGCCTTGCGGCGTCGGTCCTTGGTGCGGTGGCAACGGTGCTGGGCGCGATGATCGCAGCCCCCATTGGGCTTGCCTTCGATGGCACCCCGCTGCCCCTCGCCATGGCCACGGCAACTCTGTCGGCAATCGGGCTGTTCACCGTGTTCCGCGGCCTACGGTAATCAGGCGCTTTTCTTTACCTTGAACGTGCCGGCCAGTTCCGCCAGATCGCGCGCGATCGCGAAGGCGCCTTTGATCTTGTCGGCGTTGCTCTTCCAGTCGCGGCGCACGACGACCTTGTTGTCCTTGAGTTTTGCAAGGTTCCGCTCGTCCTGCAGATAGGACACAAGCCCCTCTGGCTTGGCGAATTTGTTGTTGTGGAACTCGATCGTGGCCCCGCGCTCGCCCGCGTTCAGCTTGGCGATACCCGCGCGCTTGCACATCGCCTTGATGCGCACGACGAGCATCAGAGTGTTAACCTCCTTCGGCAGGGCACCGAAGCGGTCGATCAGCTCTGCCGCGAAGCCTTCCAGCTCGACCTTGGTCGTCAGGTTCGACAACCTGCGATAGAGCCCCAGACGCACGTCGAGGTCGGGCACATAATCCTCGGGGATCAGCACGGGCACGCCAAGGTTAATGACCGGTGCCCATTGATCGTCACTCTCGGTCAGGCCCTCCATCTGGCCAGAGCGGATTTTGGCGACGGCTTCCTCCAGCATGGATTGGTACAGCTCGTAGCCGACCTCGCGCATGTTGCCCGACTGCTCTTCGCCCAGAACGTTGCCTGCTCCCCTGATATCAAGGTCTTGGCTGGCAATGTTAAAGCCCGCCCCCAGACTGTCGATGGAACCCAGTACCCTCAAGCGTTTCTCGGCCACGGGTGTCAACTTGGCGCGCGGCTTGGTCGTCAGGTAGGCGTAGGCGCGGGTTTTCGAGCGACCGACACGTCCGCGAATCTGGTAAAGCTGCGACAGCCCGAACATGTCGGCGCGATGGATGATCATCGTGTTGGCCGTTGGGATATCGATGCCGCTTTCAACGATCGTGGTCGCGAGAAGCACGTCGTATTTGCCGTCGTAGAACTGGTTCATGCGACTGTCGAGCTCACCCGGCGCCATCTGCCCGTGGGCCACAAGGAAGCTGACCTCTGGCACCTGCTCCCTTAACCATTCTTCGATTTCCGGCAGGTCGGTGATCCGTGGGACCACGTAGAAGCTCTGCCCGCCGCGATAATGCTCGCGCAACAGGGCTTCGCGGATCGTCACGGTGTCGAATTCGGATACGTAGGTGCGGATCGCCAGGCGGTCGACCGGCGGCGTGCCAATGATCGACAGCTCGCGCACGCCCGAGAGCGACAATTGCAGCGTGCGTGGGATCGGTGTGGCGGACAGGGTCAGGACGTGGATGTCAGAGCGCAGCTGCTTCAGCCGTTCTTTGTGTTGCACGCCAAAATGCTGCTCCTCATCGACAATCAGGAGCCCAAGTTGTTTGAATTTGACTTGTTTCGACAGCACGGCGTGGGTGCCGACGACGATATCGACCGAGCCGTCGCTCAGGCCGTCGCGCGTTGCATTGGCGTCCTTAGCCGAGACGAAGCGCGACAGTTGGCGCACGTTCAGCGGGAACCCCCGGAAACGGTCCTTGAAGGTCGCGGTGTGCTGGCGCGACAGCAAGGTTGTGGGGGCCACAACCGCCACTTGCAGACCGGCAGCGGCGGCGATGAAGGCCGCGCGCATAGCCACTTCGGTCTTGCCGAAGCCCACATCGCCGCAGACCAGACGATCCATCGGCCTACCCCGGGCCAAATCCTCCATGACCGCTTCGATCGTGGTCAATTGATCCTCGGTCTCCTCGTAGGGGAAGCGCGCGCAGAAGGCCTCCCACATGTCTTGCGGCGCCTCAAGGATCGGCGCGCGGCGCAGCTCGCGCTCGGCTGCGATGCGGATCAGGCGGTCGGCCATGTCTCGAATGCGTTGCTTCAGCCGCGCTTTCTTGGCCTGCCACGCACCACCACCGAGCTTGTCGAGCAGGCCTTCCTCGTGACCGTAGCGCGACAGCAGCTCGACATTTTCAACTGGCAGATAAAGCCGGTCCCCACCCGCATACTCCAGCAAGATGCACTCGTGCGGGGCACCGGCGGCTGTGACAGTCTCCAGCCCGATATAGCGACCGATCCCGTGGTCCACGTGGACGATCAGCTCGCCTTGGGACAGGCTCTGCGCCTCGGTCAGGAAGTTCTCGGCGCGTTTGGTTTTCTTGGCCCCGCGAATAAGCCTGTCGCCCAGCACGTCCTGTTCTGAAATGACCGCCAGCCGCGCCGCGGTGAACCCCTGATCAAGCGGCCAGACGGTCAGGTAGACACCACTTTCACCCGCCTGTGCGGCGGAGTTAATGGTGCGCACATCATGGATGTCTTGATCTGCCAGAAGGCCCTGAAGCCGCTCCCGAGCGCCGTCAGAAAAACTTGCGATCACAACCGCGCGTTCGCGGCGCATTGCATTCACATGATCCGCTAAAGCGCTGAAAATATTGCCTTCTGCCTGCCGCTCGGGCGCGAAATTGCGTCCGATCCGCCCGCCTGCATCCGTGACGCCCGGCCCGGTAGCCTGCGGAAGAACAGAGAAATTGACGACTCGCGTGTCGCCCAAAGCAGCCGTAAAAGCCGCGTCATCGAGATAAAGCAGGCCGGGCGGCACTGGTTTGTAGACCGAATCCAGCCGGGCTTTGGATTTCAGCGCTTCCAGCCGATTGTCATATTGATCGGCGATGCTGTCCCAGCGGGCCAGCCGCGCCGGGGCGGTCTGGTCATCGAGGCAGACCGACGCATCGGGCAGGTAGTCGAAAATGGTCTCCAGCTTTTCGTGGAAGAACGGCAGCCAATGCTCAATCCCTTGTGTCTTACGTCCGGCGGAGACCGCCTCGTAAAGCGGGTCATCGGTGCCGGCCGCGCCAAACTCGATCCGGTAATTCTGGCGAAAGCGCGTAATTGCGGCCTCGTCCAAAATGACCTCCGACACAGGTGCAAGCTCGACCCGCGTGAGCTTCTCGGTCGTGCGCTGCGTGGCCGTATCGAAGCGACGCGCGCCGTCGAGAACGTCGCCGAACAGATCCAGCCGCACGGGCCCGATTTCGCCGGGCGGATAAATGTCGATGATACCGCCGCGGATCGCGTAATCGCCGGGCTCCATCACCGTGGGGCTTTGCGAAAAGCCCATGCGTACAAGGTATTCGCGCAAGGCCGTCTCGTCGACGCGCCCGCCCACTTCCGCCATGAAGGACGCACCTTCGAGCACGGTGCGGGCTGGCACGCGTTGGGTGGCGGCAGACAGGGTCGTAAGCAGGATGACGGGCGCAGAAAAGCCCTGCGCCAGGGCGGCCAGCGTCGCCATTCGGGCGGCGGCCACATCCGCGTTGGGCGAAACACGATCGTAAGGCAGGCAATCCCAAGCTGGGAAATCCAGCACCGGCACGTCGGGCGCGAAGAAGGCCAGCGCGCGCTTCATCGCCGCCATTCGCTTGTCGTCGCGGGCCACGTGGATCACAGGGCCGCGCTCCAGCTCGCGCAGGACGAGCGTCGCGTCAAAGCCCTCTGGGGCGCCGGAAATCGTGATGGATGCCATGATCGGGTGACCTACCCCGCCACGCGCCAGTGTCAACCTAAAGCACGCAGGTCCTACAGAACCCCGGTCGAGAGATTGTGGAACATGCCCCACATGGAGGTGATCAGGATGGAGACCATTCCGATGATCTGGATCGCCAGCCGCTGCCGTTTCAGCCGAACACGGATATCTTCGAGCGAAGTGTGATCGACGATGCGCGCGCACCGCACCGACAGCGCAAAGACCAGCGACATGGGCGCAAAGATCAAGAACAGCGCCTGGCAGAACTCCACCCCGTAGACAAAGCCCATCATCATCAGCCCGGTCAGCGCGAAGAAAGCGAAGGCGGTCAGCCAAGATCCGGCATTGTCTGCGATGTAGATGAAGCGATTGGCGTTGATGCGCACGAGATCCTTGAGGTCTTCCTCGACCTGCCCGCCATACTTGGCCGCGCGGGCCAGCACATCGAACGGCACACCGATCACGTAATGCGAGGCCGCGCTCCAGGCGTAGGCCAGCGTAATCCAGAACCACAGGTTCGAGAATGAACGCATGTCGATGAGCTCGAAAGCGGTGCTGTACCAGTCCAATGTGTCGTCCGTCTTTGCCTGCCCGGTCGTCGTGTGCGCGCACCCTAAAAGCCGAATGCGGCAATGGAAAGGCCAGCCATCGCGTCAATCGCTTGAGTGGCGAGATTAATCATGCCACCACTGTCAAACCAACCTGACAGAGACCTGCCCATGCCCAACCCGATCACCGCCCCGTTCCCCGCCACCCGGATGCGGCGTCTCAAACGCAGCGCGGCGCTGCGCGGGCTTGCGCAGGAAAACGTGCTGACGGTGCAAGACTTGATCTGGCCGGTTTTCGTCATGGATGGCGAGGATGCTCAGACGCCCGTTCCCTCCATGCCCGGTGTCGCGCGCCTGACCGTGGACCATGTCGTGGAAGCCGCGCGGGAGGCCCATGATCTGGGCATCCCCGCGATCTGCCTGTTTCCCTACACCGATCCCAAGCTGAAGACCCAAGGCTGCGAAGAGGCGTGGTCGCGCGACAACCTGTCCAACCGTGCGACCCGCGCGATCAAGGCGGCGGTGCCCGACATCGCAGTGATGACCGATGTCGCACTCGACCCCTACAACATCAATGGCCATGACGGCATCGTGCGCGACGGCGTGATCGTCAACGACGAAAGCGTCGAGGCACTGGTGAAAATGGCACTGGCGCAGGCGGAGGCTGGCGCAGATATTCTTGGCCCCTCCGACATGATGGACGGCCGCATCGGCGCGATGCGCACGGCACTGGAAGCAGCGGGCCATCAGGACGTGGCCATCCTGAGCTATGCCGCCAAATACGCATCCGCCTTCTACGGCCCGTTCCGCGACGCGGTCGGCGCATCCGGGGCGCTGGTGGGCGACAAGAAAACCTACCAGATGAACCCGGCCAACTCCGACGAAGCCCTGCGCCTCGTGGGCCGCGATCTGGCCGAGGGCGCGGATATGGTCATGGTGAAACCGGGCCTGCCCTACCTCGATATCTGCCGACGGGTGAAAGATCAGTTCGGCGCGCCCACCTATGCCTACCAGGTGTCCGGTGAATACGCGATGATCATGGGGGCCGGGGCACAGGGCTGGATCAACGAAGAGCAGGTGATGATGGAGAGCCTGATTGCCTTCAAACGCGCGGGCTGCGACGGCATCCTGACCTATTTCGCACCGCGCGTCGCGCGCCTGCTGCGCGGATGAGTTTCGCGCCGGGTCAGGTCTGGACCTATCCCGAGACAGAAGACGTTCCGCAATTGCTTGTCACCATAGGCCGGATCGACAGCGCCGAAAGCCTTGGCGCAGACCCCGGCAATTCTGATGTGATCTCCGTCAGCCTGCGCGCGGCGGACGAAGACTGGCCTTCGGTCGGGCATCTTCCTTTCGCGGCGCCCGCGCTGGAGGGCGGCGAATTGGTAATGGAGGACGCAACGTTGCCCGATGGCTTCACAGAGGGCTACGAGACATGGCAGGCTGCGTTCCGTCAAGGTGACGCCGGGGTGTTCACGATCGGTCCCGCAGCGGCATTCGCCACCGTGCTTGAAGCCCTGTCCGCGAAAGAGTGATCGGCAAAGCCTCGCTCAAAGGCTCAATTTGCGTGACATTTCGCCAATTGCCCCGTATTTAGTGCGTAAGGCCCAAAAGAGGCCCAAGGCAGAGCATAAATAAAGATATAGGCGGACCCATGAGCATTCTTTCCCGGCGCAATTTTCTTGCGGCATTTGGCAGCGCAGGCCTTCTGGCGGCGTGCGGCAACGGCGTGAACAGTCAAGGCAGCGCCCGCATCGACGCCCGCGTCGATAGCGCGTTCGACTTCCTCTACAACAATGTCGGTGGCTCCACCGATCTCGCCAACAAGGCCGCGGGCATCTTGATGATGCCGCTCGTATCCGAGGCAGGCTTCGGCGTCGGCGGCTCCTACGGGCGCGGTGCGCTGCGGGTCAACGATGTGACGGTGGATTATTACTCCGCCACCGCTGCGAGCTTCGGCTTCCAGATCGGGGCGCAGCAATATGCTCACGCGCTTTTCTTCATGACGCAGGACGCGCTGTCCGAATTCCGCCGCTCCCCCGGCTGGACGCTGGGCGCAGATGCGCGCTACGCGGTCTCCAACGAGGGCGGCAATTTGAGCGTCGACACAACGACCGCCCTGACCCCGGTCATCGCAGTGGTATTTGGCCAGGCCGGGCTGATTGCCGGCGCCACAATCGAAGGCAATAAGTACACGAGGATCATCCCGTAAGGGCCTCTTTCTGAAGAACTTTCATGTTTTCTGATGAGCGTTGTGACCGTCTGTATTGCGCAGGAAGGTAAATTTTGGACGGCTATGTCGAACCTCTTCGCCTAGAAATCCGCGTACAGCCGGACGTCGCGCAGCTCTATGTCGTGCGCTGTATTCCGCCACCGGTTAAAGCCACAAGGTGAGCTCAAGATCGATGAGGGCACAGGCGAAAGCCGTGTTCAAAATGGCTGGTGGACCCTGATCTGCAGGTCGGGCGGCCTCATTTGGTCGTCCCGACCGACAAGACATCACTGGTTGCTGGCGTCCATGGCGTGGGACGCCGACACGGCGCAGTGGATTGTCAACGATATCGGAATGAACAGCCTCAAAAAACGCTGAAGACACGCTCAGCGATCGTGCTTGGAAAAAAGGCGCAAGCCGTGTTACCTTGCGTCAGTGTATTTTAGGTTTTTGATATGTTGCGCGCCAGATTTCTAAGGCTGTGTCTTTTCGTCCTGTCTGCCGCCTTTATGGTCGCAGCCCCTGTTCTGGCGCAGCAGAGCTCTGGTGGCAGGGTTGCTTTAGTCATTGGCAACGCGGGATACACGAACGTCCCTGAGCTGAAGAACCCGAAGAACGACTCCGAAGATATCGCGGATGCCCTGCGCGATGTGGGCTTCGATGTGACGTTGCAGACCGATCTTGACCAGGCCGCGATGCTGGACACCTTGAGAGGGTTTCGCAGGCGCGCGCAGAAAGCCGATGTCTCCCTGATCTACTTCGCAGGGCACGGGATCGAGATTGATCGCCAGAACTACCTCTTGCCCGTCGATGCGGTGCTGGAAACGGACTCGGACATCAATTTCGAAGCCGTCGATCTCGATACCATGATCTATGCAGCAAGCGGGGCCGAACAGCTGAGCATGGTGATCGTGGATGCCTGCCGGAACAACCCGTTCGAGGCCTCGATGAAGCGCACCAATGCCAGTCGCGCCGTCGGGCGTGGGTTGATTGCGGTCGAACCCTCCAAGAACACTCTGGTGGCCTATGCAGCCAAGGAAGGCACGACTGCCGCCGATGGCGCAGGGCGCAACAGCCCGTATGCCGCCGCGCTGATCAAATCGCTTAAGGCCCCCAAGCTGGAAGTCGGGTTGATGATGCGTCAGGTCCGCGACGACGTGTTGGCCTCGACGGCTGGACGGCAGGAACCCTTCGTCTACGGCTCACTTTCGGCGGACAAGATCTACCTCAATGATCCGAATGCAGATGCAGGCGGCACCGAATTCGTCGTACTGGATGATGGCGTCAAGGACGTGCCCGACACCAATGCGGGTGAGATCGTTTTCTGGAAATCGATCTCGGAAGAACATGCGGTCGAGGAACTGAATACCTACCTGAAGCTCTACCCCAACGGCTTCTTCGTGGAACTGGCCCGCGCGCGGATCAAACGTGCCGGTGGGCAGGTCCTGAGCCCGCAAGAGCCCGAACAGCGGCTCGTGCCGAACAATCCCACGCCCGATATTCAGGTCGAGCGCAAATTGACCCGAGAAGAAACCGTCGAGCTGCAAGAGCGGCTGTCTGTTCTAGGCCACAATCTGGGCCGCGCGGATGGCGTCGCAGGCAAGCGGACATTATCGGCGATCCGCGCCTTTGAGCGTGATGAGCAACGGCCCATCCTCGGCCTCGCGTCTTGGGCCGTTCTCAACGCTCTGCGCGAAAAAGTGACCGAGCCTCAGCTCGTCGGATGGCGCGCGGCACAAGTCAAACGTGCAAAGCCTACGCCACCTAAAAAAGTTAAGGCTAAGCCCAAGTCCACGCCAAAAAAAGCGGCCGCACCAAAGAAGGTGGTCGCGCCAAAAGCTGTCGCAGCGCCAAAGCCGCAAGCGCCGCCTAAGGTCGCAACTCCGGCCCCTACTCCCGCGCCAAAGGCCACGCCCGCGAAAAAGAAGAAGCTCACGGCGGGTGACCGACAGTTCTGCGCAGCAAACAGACAGTGCGGCACGAGAGAATGCAAAATCGGCAGCGTCATGAAGGGTGGACGAAACTGCCGGTTCTGCGCGCGGTATTACGAGCGGTGTCTCTAGGAATTACCCATCCAAAGCCCGCAAGCGCTTGATTAGCGAGGAGGTGTCCCACCGTCCGCCGCCGAGTTTTTGCACGTCCTTGTAGAATTGATCCACCAGCGCGGTGACGGGCAAGGACGCGCCGTTCTCGTCGGCGGTATCGAGGCAGATGCCAAGATCCTTGCGCATCCAGTCCACTGCGAAGCCATGGTTAAATTCGTCGTCGATCATCGTCTCGTAGCGGTTGGACATCTGCCACGACCCCGCCGCACCTTGGGAAATCACCTCGACCACCGCCTTGCCATCCAGACCGGCCTTGTCGGCGAAATGCAGCGCCTCGGACAGGCCCTGCACCAGGCCTGCGATGCAGATCTGGTTGACCATCTTGGTCAGCTGGCCCGCGCCGTTCTCGCCCAGTCGTTTACAGGCCTTGGCATAGGTGTCGATGATCGGCTCGGCGCGATCGTAAGCCCCCTGATCGCCGCCACACATGACGCCAAGCTGGCCGTTCTCGGCCCCCGCTTGCCCGCCGGAGACAGGCGCGTCGACGAAACTGATCTGCTTCTCATCGGCCAGCGCATAAAGCTCGCGGGTGACCTTGGCCGACACGGTCGTGTGGTCGACAAAGATCGTGCCCGCAGACATGCCCGCAAAGGCGCCATCGTCGCCCAGACAGACCGAGCGCAGATCGTCATCGTTGCCGACGCAGGCCATCACGAAATCCGCGCCCTCGGCGGCATCGCGCGGGGTCGGCGCAAAGCGCCCGCCGTGCTCAGATGCCCAAGCCTCGGCTTTGGCGGTGGTGCGGTTGTAGACGCAGACCTCGTGGCCCGCCTTCACCAGATGCCCCGCCATCGGGTAGCCCATGACCCCCAGCCCCAGAAAACTTACCTTAGCCATGCGCGCGGCCCCTTCATCTGTTTGATTATGCCTGCCAACCGATGTAACGACGAGGGCCATGGCGTCAAGCAAAGGGGCGTCAGAGTGTGGGTTCGCTAGGGGCTTTGCGGCGATGGGTTTGCTCTTCAAATGGACGTTCCGGCTGTTCCTGCTGGTCTCCGCTTTGGCGGTTGCGGCCCTGCTGCTGGTCTATTATTTCGCCTCCCGCTCGCTGCCGGATTACGATGCCAGCCACACCGTCCCGGGCCTGTCGGGCGAGGTGGAGATCATCCGCAACACTGCCGGCGTGCCCCATATTTTTGCCGCCGATGACAATGATGTCTTCTACGGGCTGGGCTTTGCCCATGCGCAGGACCGTCTGTGGCAGATGACCATGCTGCGCCGGACGGCCCAGGGCCGCCTATCAGAGCTGTTCGGCGCACGGACGTTGCAGATCGACAAGTTGATCCGGCGGCTCGATCTATACGGGCTTGCGCAGCGCTCGGTCGCGGCGCAGGACGCATCGACCCGATCGGCGCTGGAGGCTTATGCGGCGGGGGTCAACGCCTGGCTTCGCATCGTCAACCAAGAGGCCTTGGGGCGCGGCGCGCCGGAATTCTTCATCTTCTCGCCTCAGATTGCGCCGTGGCAGCCGGCCGACAGCATCGCAGTCGTCAAGATCATGGGGTTGCAGCTGTCCGGACACCTGGAAGAAGAGGTGATCCGGGCGCGCGCATCCCTGTTATTGCCGCCAGAGCGGGTGCGGGACCTGTTGCCCGATGCCCCTGGCGCGGGCATCGCGGCGCTGGAATATGCCAGTCTTTTCGAAGGGGCCGCCCTGCCCCGCTACGCGGCCAATACCACCCCGCCGAAAGACCCGATTTCGCCCGTGCCGGACCGCGGTCTCGCCGGGGCCTCGAACGCCTTTGCCGCGGCTCCTGAGCGGTCTGCCGCAGGCGGCACGCTTCTGGCCAACGATCCCCATCTGGGTCTCTCCGCGCCGTCGATCTGGTATCTCGCGCGGCTGGACCTCGCGACCGGTGGGGTCATGGGCGGGACCATTCCCGGCATGCCCATTGTGCTGAGCGGCCGCTCTGACAAGGTGGGATGGGGCGTGACCTCTGCCTATGTGGACGATCAGGATATCTTCATTGAGCGATTGAACCCCGACGATCCCGAGGAATACGAGACGCCCGAAGGCTTCAAATCGTTCGAGACCCGCCAGAGCATCATCCAGATCGCCGACGCCCCGTCCGAGACGATCACAATGCGCTGGTCGGAAAACGGCCCAGTCCTGCCCGAGACCCAGTATAACCTCGGCGCGATCACGCCTCTGGGTCATGAGGCGGCGCTTGGCTGGACATTGCTGACGGATCAGAACACTTCGATCCAGGCCGGGTTGAAAATCATGCGGGCCCAGAGCAAGGAAGAGGTCATAGCGGCGGCCGAAGACTACGTTGCCCCGGCGCAAAACCTGACCATCGTCGACGAGACCGGGATCGCGATGAAGACCATCGGTCACATCCCGCAGCGCGATGTGCGCCACCAGAGCGAGGGCCGGATCCCTGCCCCCGGCTGGATCGAGACGAACCGGTGGCAGGGTGTTATGCCCTACGGCACCAACCCCGAATTCATCGACCCAGATGGCGGCATTCTGGGCAACACCAACAACAAGGCGGTCGACCGCCCCTTTCCCAACCATGTCAGCCACCATTACGGCGACACGCAACGGGTGCAGCGTTGGCGGCGGCTCATGCTCAACCGTCAGGTGCACACGCGCGACAGCTTCGTCGAGGCGCAGCTGGACACGGTTTCTTTTACCGCGCGCGCACTATTGCCGCTGATTGCCGCCGATCTGTGGTTCACCGGCGAGGCCGCGCCCGATGGTTCGCCCGAACGCCGCCGCCAGCGCGCGCTCGAATTGATGGCGGGCTGGAACGGCGAGATGTCAGAGCATCTGCCCGAGCCGCTGATCTACGCCGCATGGCTTCGGGCATTGCAGACACGCCTGATCCGCGATGAGTTGGGGCCACTGGAAAGCGAGTTCTCCCATGTAGAGCCGCTGTTCATCGAACGCGTATTCCGCAACGCCGACGGCGCGAATGTCTGGTGCGATGTGCTGCAGTCGGCACCGAAAGAGACTTGCTCGGATATCTCGCGTTTCGCGCTGGATGATGCGTTGGTCTGGCTCACCGAAAAATACGGCCCCGCCATCGAAAGCTGGCGATGGGGCGACGCCCATGAGGCGACCCATGACCATCAGGTGCTGGGAACCATCCCTTTGCTGTCGGCCTTCGTGAATATCCGCCAAAGTACCTCCGGCGGCGATAATACGCTGATGCGCGGGCGGACCTCTGGAAAGGGCGCTGACCCGTTCCAGAATGTGCACGCCGCTGGCTATCGCGGTGTCTATGATTTCGGGGACCCGGACAGCTCGCTCTTTATCCTGTCGACCGGGCAATCGGGCCATCCCCTATCGCGCCACTACGACGATCTTGGCGTGCTGTGGCGGCGCGGCGAATACATTCCGATGTCGCTCGACCCCGAGCTGGCTCGCGCTGGTGCGCTCGGCATCACCAAACTGGTCCCTGCCCCATGAGCAAGATCCACTTGATCCGCCACGGGCAGTCCGAGTTCAACGCGGCCTATACCGGCAACGGTGATGTCATGATCTTCGATGCGCCATTGACCGAGCGTGGCCACACGCAAGCCAAGGCAACGCGGCATAGGGTGGCCGATCTGGGCATCGAGACGGTCATTTGCTCGCCGCTGACACGCGCGATCCAGACCGCACGCCATATTTTTCCAAGCACAGCAATGCATGTCCATCCCGAGACTCGCGAGCATTTGGCCCATAGCTGCGATGTGGGCGTGCCTCCGGCACAACTTCAAGCGACCTTTCCCGATATGGAATTCGACCATCTGCCCGAGGTCTGGTGGCATCAGGGGCCGCTCAACGCCCTCGGTATCCCTGTGGAGCCCTGGGACGTTTTTGATGCCCGCATCGCCCGCCTTAAAGCGGAGCTGCACGCCTGGAAGGGCCGCCCGCTGGCCGTGGTTTGCCATGGGCATGTTATCCGCGGCCTGACCGGGATCACCCCGGACAATTGCGATATTGTGGAGCTTGAAGCCTAGACCGCCCGTCTAGCCAATCGAGCGGGTGATGGCGACGCCCGCCGTCGCAGCAGTCCCGGTCAGCGCGATGCCCCAGAAGAAATCGGTCAGCGTCATGGTCCAGTTCCAATCCTTCATCACCGACAGGTTGGTGAATTCATAGGTGCCATAGCCAAGGGCGCCCAGAAACGCGGCGGTGCCGAAGACCCAGAGCAGGCTCTTGTCGCCGGTCATCGCGGGCATGGAGACGAACCACAACACGCCAACGATATAGAAAGAGTAAAACATCAGCGCCGGGCCAAGCCGGGGGCTGTCGAGGATCAGGTCGGGGATGAACCGCTCGAAGGTCGGCTTGATCAGATAGCTCAGGCCCAGATAGTCGAGCGCGAGAAAGACCGCGAAGGTCGAGATGTAGAGAATGGCAATCGTGGCGGCGGACAGGGTCATGGTGGAGGCTCCTTTGAGCGGCTAACCCCGTGGGGGCGCAAATGGTTGCGGCACCGTGTGAATTCACCCCTAGAGTTTCTCGAATTGTCCCTTTTGGGTCGCAGTCCAGGTGACGGTCAGCTTGAAGCCATCCTCGGTCTGCTCTTCGTGATCCACGACCTCTTGCCCAAACAGCCAAGCCCGCGCGCGCCCGTCCGAGAAGTCGAGCGTGATCTCTTCGGTGGTCGAGCCCGCCCGCAAATGCGCAGCCGCACGCGCAAGCAAGTCGTCCAGCCCCGACCCGTCCAGCGCCGAGGTCAGGAAGATCGCCTCATCGCGCTCCGCCTTGTTGCGCGCGGTCTCGAGCGCGTCCGGCGCAAGGCGGTCGAGCTTGTTCCAGACCTCGAGCACCGGCACTTCGGGATCGACGCCGAGATCGGCCATGATGGCGCGCACGTCGCGGGCCTGGTTCTCGGTCTCCGGATGCGAGATGTCGCGGACGTGCAGGATCAGATCGGCGGACAGAACCTCTTCCAGTGTCGCACGGAAGGCGGCGACAAGTTGGGTCGGCAGATCGGAGATGAAGCCCACAGTATCAGACATGATGATCTCGAGCGCGCCGCCGTTGTCCAGTGGCAACTCAACCGAACGCATCGTCGGATCAAGCGTCGCGAAGAGCATGTCCTTGACCAGAACCTCCGCTCCGGTGAGCCGATTGAACAGCGTCGACTTGCCCGCGTTCGTATAGCCGACCAAGGCCACCACCGGGTACGGCACCTTGGCGCGCGCGGCGCGGTGCAGCTCGCGCGTCTTCACGGTCTTTTCCAGCTGGCGGCGGATGCGGGTGATCGCTTCGTCAATGGCGCGGCGGTCGGCCTCGATCTGCGTCTCGCCCGGCCCGCCCACAAAGCCCAGCCCGCCGCGCTGGCGCTCGAGGTGGGTCCAGGCGCGCACCAGACGGGTGCGCTGATAGCTGAGCGCGGCAAGCTCGACTTGCAACACGCCCTCCCGCGTGGCGGCGCGGTCCGAGAAGATTTCGAGGATCAGCCCCGTGCGGTCGAGGATCTTCACCTTCCACTCGCGCTCGAGATTGCGCTGCTGCACGGGGGTCACCGGGCCGTCGATCAGCACCAGTTCGATCTCTTCGTCCTTCAGACGCTGTTTCAGCTCTTCGATCTTGCCGGTGCCAAACAGCGTGCCGGCGCGAGTCTTGGGCAGCGGCGTGATTTCAGACCCGATGACCTCCAGCCCCGGCAAAGCGGCGGCCAGCGCCACAGCCTCGCCCAAGGCGAACTCGGGCAAGCGGCGACGCTCGGCGGTCTTGATGTCAGGGTGGATGACCCAGGCGCGGGTCAGGCCAACATCTTCGGTCTCAAGAATTATCTTCACCGTCGTAAAGGTTGATCGGCTGCGACGGCATGATTGTGGAGATCGCGTGCTTGTAGACCAGCTGGGACTGGCCGTCGCGGCGCAACAGGACGCAGAAGTTGTCAAACCAGGTGATCACACCCTGTAGCTTGACCCCGTTGATCAGAAAAATGGTAACGGGAATCTTGGTTTTGCGAACGTTGTTAAGGAATGCATCTTGCAAATTTTGCTTATCACCGGCCATGTTTTATTGCCTTATTTCTTGCGCTTATGGTGCGGGTGCCCCTTTGGGAGAGGCGTTAACTTTGATCGTGGGCGCAGTATGTCGAGTGATTTGGGAAGTTTCCACCCCGAAATGTTCCCCGCTCGGCGAAGGTGCGCCTAGCCGCGCCAGAACTCCGGGTTGAACAGGGCGATGATCGCCAGCGTCTCCATTCGGCCCAGCACCATGGCCGCGATCAGCACGGCTTTGGCGGAGCTCGTCAGGTCGGCATAGGTCGTCCCGCCCTCAATGGCGACCGAGGCGAGCGGCCCGGTGGTCGAAAGCGCCGAAATAGCAAAGATCACCGCCTCTTCGAAGGCGAGGCCGGTGGCGGCCAGAAGCACCGTGATTGCCGCGACGGTGATGGCGAAGAGCATGAAGAAGATCCACGCGATAAATGCGCCCTCCCGGCGCACTTCGCGGCCCAGTCGCCCCCCGGCCCCGATCGAGTTCGGGTGTACGAGCCGCTCCATCTCGCGGATGCCATGCTTGTAGAGCGCGTAGAACCGCAACAGCTTCACCCCGCCCGCCGTTGTCGCGACCCCGCCGCCCATGATGGCGAGCCCGGCAAGTACGAGGCCCGGTGTCGGAAGCCCCGACCACGCCCGCGCGGTTTCCCAGTCGGCGCTGACAAATCCCGACGTCGTCAGAAAGGACAGGACCGTGAACACCGAACCCCAAAGCGCGCGCAGGGCCGCGAGAATGTTTTCCTCCTCGTTCACCTCGAAGGCACCCACGAAGTGGCGCAGCCATAGGAACAGCGGCACGACGATGACAAAGACCGTGGCCATGCGCATCTCGCGATCATCGCCCAACGCAGGCAGATAGTCCTTGTTGAAGGGCAGCGCGAGGGTCTGGCGGGTCACGGCGAGCGCCAGAAACACGAAGATCACCATCTCCAGCGGCAGCGACAGGCCCAGCTCTGTCGATGCCAGAATGCCGCTCGTCGACAGTGTCGCCAGCGCCACCATCAGCGCGGGAAAGCCCGGAGCGCCCGCCACCACCTGAATGAGCCACAGAACCGCGGTCGCCCCGACATAGAGCGGGATGAATTTCAGCGCGAACCGCCCGATGCGGGCGTTCGCATCCTCCGAGCGGGTGAGGTGCACGCCAGAGCCTGGGCGCGCGGCCCCGTCGCGCCCCCCGGGACGCATCACCTCGAACCCGCCAAGGGTCATCGGGGCCAGGATCGCAATTGCCGCGAGGATCATCAGGAAGCCGCCCATCCATGCCACGATGCCCCGCCATAGATGCAGCGGGTCGGGAATGATGCGCGGGGTGTCAAAAATCGATGCGCCCGTCGTCGTCAGGCTGGAGACCATCTCGAAATAGGCGTTGAAGAAGGACATGCTCGGGCGCGCCTCGTGCAACGGAACGGCAAGCATGACCGGCAGCAGCAGGAAGGCCGCGACCAGCGTCAGCAACTGACTGCGGGCGACACGCCGCACCGAGCGGTGCAGCGTCGCGAGCCCGATCAGCACCGACAACACCCCAAACAGCACAGCGCCATAGACAAACGGCTGCCCGACGCGGTGCAGATCCAGCGAATAGGCGTGGATCGCGGGTGCAAGCATGGCGGCCGCACCGATTGCCATCAGCTGCACAAAAAGCGGCAGCCGCAGTGGCCAGGGCGTATCCTTATGAAGCGTCTGGGCCCGCATCGCCGACTAGAAGAAGTCCACCGAGACCTGCAAGAGCCGCTCGACCTCGGGCACCTCGGACGCCATGGCAAAAATCACGATGATGTCGCCCTCTTCGATCCGGGTGGATCCGGTCGGGCGCACGACCTTGCCGCCCTTTTCGATCGCGCCCACAAGCGCGCCTTCAGGAAAGCCCACATCGCCGAGCCGCTGGCCGGCCATAGGCGAGGTCGAAAGCACCTGCGCCTCGATTACCTCGGCCTCGGCATCGCCGATGGAGTAGATCTGGCGCACCCGCCCGTGGCGGATGTGGCGCAGGATCGAGCTGACGGTCGTGGCGCGCGGGTTGATATAGGCGTCGACGTCGAGCGGCTCCATCAGGGGCACCAGTGTCGGGTCGTTGACCAGCGCAATGGCCATGGGACAACCTTCGGCCTTGGCGCGCACGGCGGCGAGCAGGTTCGTTTTGTCGTCATCCGTTACGCACAGAACGGCGTCGGCGCGCGTGATGTTGGCCTCCGCCAACAGGTCCGCGCTGAGGCCGTCGCCATGCAGCACAATGGTGCGCTCCAATGCGTTGGCCGCGCGCTCCGCGCATTTGCGGTTCTTCTCGATCATCTTGGCACGCACCCGTTCCGTGCGCGCCTCCAGCGCCTTGGCCACGGCAAGTCCGACATTGCCGCCGCCGATGATTACCACGCGTTCCTGCTTCGACTGGGTCTTGCCGAAAATCTCCATCGCGCGGGGCACGTCCTCGCGGTGGGTGCAGAGGTAAATCTGGTCCTTGTCGTAGAGCTGATCACCGGGCTCTGGCGCAAACAGCGTGCCTTCGCGGCGCACGCCTACGACGATGGCGCGCAGGGTCGAGAACAGGTCCGTGAGCTGGCGTAGGGGCGTGTTCAGGACCGGGCAGTCTTCGTCCAGCTGGATGCCCAGAAGCTGGGCCTGGCCCGACAGGAAATTCTCCGTGTCAAAAGCAGCGGGGTCGGCGAGGCGCTGCAAGGCGGCCTCCGCCACTTCTTTTTCGGGGCTGATCACGACATCAATCGGCATGTGGTCACGACGGTACAGGTCGGAATAGATCGCGGTCAGGTAGCTTTGTGAGCGCAGCCGCGCGATCTTGCGCGGGATCGAGAACACCGAATGCGCCACCTGACAGGTGACCATGTTCACCTCGTCGGAAAATGTGGCCGCGATGATCATGTCGGCGTCCCGCGCCCCTGCCCGGTCCAGCACGTCTGGGTAGCTGGCAAACCCGGTGATGCCCTGCACATCCAGCGTATCCGTGGCGCGGGCCACCAGTTCGGGGTTGTTGTCCACGACGGTGACGTCGTTTTTCTCATTGGAGAGGTGGCGCGCAATTTGCCAGCCAACCTGCCCTGCCCCGCAGATGATTACCTTCATGTGGTCCGGTCCTGGGTTACACGAGTGTTAAGGCATGGCAGATGGGTCTGGCGCGGTCAATTGGCAAGCGCTGGCGCCCTTCAGTCCGATCCCGTCGCGGCCATATCCTCGTCCTGCACCTGCGCTATCCGTGCCCCCGCCTTGTTGGAGGTGACCACACCCAAGGATTTCAACTTCCGGTGCAGCGCGCTGCGCTCCATGCCGACGAATGCCGCGGTGCGAGAGATATTGCCGCCGAAGCGGTTGATCTGCGTCATCAGGTATTCCCGCTCGAACAGCTCACGCGCCTCGCGCAGCGGCAAGGTGGCAAGGTTGCCGCCGATGGTCACGCCAGAGCTGCTTTCGCCCTCGCCGCCCGATTGCGGAAGCTCGCGCGCCTCGATCTCGCCCTTGTCGGGACCGAGGATCAGCACCCGCTCGATCACGTTCTTGAGCTGGCGGATATTGCCGGGCCACTGCATGGTTTGCAGCAGCGTGACGCATTCATCGCTGAGGGCGCGCAGTGGAAGGCCCTGGGATTTGTTGAAGTTGTCGATGAAGTGCCCGGCCAGCCCCGGAATGTCCTCGCGCCGGTCCTCAAGGCTTGGCACGTGGATCGGGACCACATTCAGGCGGTGATACAGCTCTTCACGGAACCGGCCTGCGTCGATCTCCGCGCTAAGGTCGCGGTTCGTGCTGGAGATGACGCGCAGGTCGACCCGCACCTTGTCATTGCCGCCAACCCGTTGAAATTGCTGCTCGACCAGAACGCGCAGAATCTTCGATTGGGTGCCAAGCGGCATATCCGCGACCTCGTCGAAGAAGATGATCCCGCCATGGGCCTGCTCCAGCAGACCGGGTTCGACCCCGCGCTCGCGGCTTTCGCGGCCAAACAGCACTTCTTCCATGCGCTCCGGCTCGACCGTGGCGCAGTTGACGGTGACGAAAGGCGCATGGGCGCGGTTGGAGTTGGCGTGGATGTAGTGGGCGGCCACATCCTTGCCCGCGCCTGCACCGCCCGTCAGCATCACGCGACCGTTGGAGCCGGTGACCTTGTCGAGCTGGCTTTGCAACGCTTTGAAGGCCGAGCTTTCGCCGACCATCTCGGCGCTTGCGACCTCGCCGCGTTTAAGCTGATTGTTCTCCCGGCGCAGGCGCGACGTCTCCATCGCGCGGGTGATGACCACCATCAGCTGGTCGATGTTGAAGGGCTTTTCGATGAAATCGTAAGCGCCCTGTTTGATGGCGGCGACGGCGATCTCGATATTGCCGTGGCCCGAGATGATCACCACCGGAATATCGGGGTTGTCGCGCTTGACGTGCTTAAGGATATCGATCCCGTCCATCGCACTGTCCTTGAGCCATATATCGAGGATCATCAGCCCCGGGGGCTCGGCGTTCAGCTCCGCCATGCATTGCTCCGACGTGCCGGCCAGCCGGGTGGTGAAGCCTTCGTCCTTGAGGATGTCCGAGATCAGCTCCCGGATGTCCCGCTCGTCGTCCACAATCAGAATATCGCCCATATTTCTGCTCCTTGTGCGTTCGGCCCTCAGGCCACGTTTTTGCGTTTTGCAGCCGTCAGCCGCGGCAGCACGATCACCGCCTGCGCGCCGACATGGCCGCTGTCGTCGAACGGGGCAGCATCTCGCAAATTCAAGCTACCGCCATGTTCTTCAATGATTTTCTTCACGATCGGCAGGCCAAGACCCGTCCCCTTGGCCCGCGTGGTCACATAGGGCTCAAAGAGCCGTGCGCGGTCTTCGGGCAGGCCAATGCCGTTGTCCGATATCGTGATCGTGACTTCCTTGGGACCGGTCATGACCTCAAGCTTGATTTGCGGCTGATGACCGGGATGCGGTTTGTCCTCCACATAGCTCTCGATGGCTTCGCCTGCGTTTTTGATCAGGTTCGTCAGAGCCTGCCCAATCATGGTCTGGTCCAGTTCCGCGAGGATTTGCGGCTCGTCTGCTTCCAGACTTATCTCGACGCCGGGTTGGCCAGATTGCTGCAAGACCACGGCATCTTTCACGAGCTTCATCAGATCGATTTCGCGCAACTCGGGCTCCGGCATGCGCGCAAACTTGGAAAACTCGTCCACGATCCTGCGCAGGTCCCCGGTCTGTCGGATGATCACGTCGGTATATTGCTCCAGCGCCTCCAGCTCGTCGCCCGCAAGCGGGGTAAACTTGCGTTTGAGCCGCTCGGCGGAGAGTTGGATCGGCGTAAGCGGGTTCTTGATTTCATGCGCGATCCGTCGCGCCACATCGCCCCAGGCGGCCATCTTCTGTGCGCTTACCAGTTCGGAAACGTCATCGAAGGCCAGCACGTAACCTTCCAAATGACCTTCTTCGGACCTGCGCGTCGCGATGCGCACCAACAGGCTTTCAAGCTGTCCGCGCCGGGTGATCTTGATTGCCTCTTGGGCGGTTTCATTGCCGGATTGCGTCAATTGCCGCAGGACCGGTGCGAATTCCGGTACGAGGTCGGTGAGGCCTTGCGTGACTTCCGCGTCTTCGCCGAGGTCAAGCAATCGGTGGGCCGAGCGGTTCATGAAGGTCACGCGCTCCTCGGCGTCGAGCCCGATCACGCCCGCGGTCACGGATGAAAGCACGGAGTCAAACAGTCTGCGCCGCCGCTCGATCTGCTCGGTGTTGCTCAAGAGCGTGTCACGTTGAACTTTAAGCTCGCGCGTCATTTGATTGAAAAGACGACCTAAAAGAGCGATCTCATCTTCGCTTTTTGCCTCGACAACCTGCACATCCAGATCCCCGGCCCCAACGCGCTGCGCTGCGGATGCCAATTGACCAACGGGGCGCGCCAGCCGCTCCGCGAACCACAGGCCAAGCCAGATCGCGGCGAGGATCAGGATGACCGCAAACCCTAGGTAAATCAGCCCAAAATCGAGCAGCAGCCGACCGCGATCGCTTTCCAGTTGCTGATACAGGCGCACGGTTTCCTGAGTCTGATCGAGCAGGCTGAGAATGTTCCCATCGACCGTCCGGCTCACATATATGTAGCGGTCCGGATAGGCGCTCAGACGCATAAGCGCGCGGAATTCATTGTTCGACCAGTCTTCGATGATCACAGGCTGATTGTTTTGCGCCTGATCAAAGGCGGCTTGCGGAACGGGCTCGAAATCAAACCGGTAAGAGCGGTTGCCGCGCGCCTTAAGCTCACCGGCCCCGTCGACCACGAAGGCTTCCTTCAAGCCGCGCTGCACCTGTTCCTGCACCTGTGTCAGCACCTGACGGATGTCAGAATCGGAAATGAAATTAGTGGTTTGACGGGCGATATTAAGGTAGCCTGCAAGTCTGATCGTGTCGTCGGACAGATCATCGCGCTGCTCTTGCTCATAAGCCTGCGCTGCCGCCAGCGAGTTACCCACCACATTGCTGACCCGGTCTGAGAACCAGCCTTCAAGACCGAAATTCAGCGTCACCGTTGCGAAGACGGCCACCAAGATTGTCGGGATAAGTGCGACAAGCGCGAAGACACCCGTCAGCCTAAGGTGAAGTTGGGACCCCGCAGATTTCTCGCGCCGTGATGCAACGATCTTACCGACCTTTTGTGCAATCAACGCTGCGACCAGCAGCACATAGACCAGATCCGCGAGAAGAATGAACCGAATGCCGCTTGAGGTTGGATCTAACTCAGCTGGACCAAGCCCCAGATACGTGACCACGGCAAGGATAGGCCCCATCGCCACAAGACCGAGCGTCGCAATATTACGTACCCGGCGCAGCTTGCGCACTCGATTCAGCCTATCCCAGGATGCCGCCCGTGGCCGCACCCCATCTTGGGTTTTCATCTGCTTTTACCGCCTTGCCACGCATCGTTGATGTGATCGTCACGCCGTCCCTGCGGCGCAATCGTCACGGTGACTGTTGCGGTTTTACATCAACTTACGGCGGCGTGTCACGCGAATATCGAGATCGGTCACCTTTTTTCTCAAGGTATTGCGGTTGATGCCAAGCAAATCGGCACATTTGGCCTGATTTCCCCCTGTCGCCTCGAGTGCGATCTCGATCAGGGGAAGTTCGACCTCACGCAAAATGCGCTGATAAAGCCCCGGTGGCGGCAACACTCCGCCGTGCAGATCGAAATAGCGCCGCAAGTGGGACGCAACCGATGCGGACAGTTTCTCCGCCGGGCCACCCCCCATCAGTGGCTCGATCTCGGGCTGGTTTCCCAGCACGACTTCAACATCCCCGCGCCCTATCTCAGTCTCGGCCGCGGTGACGATCAACCTGCGCACCGTATTCTCTAACTGGCGAACGTTACCGGGCCATGAATACGCGCGGATCATTTCCAGCGCATCTTTCGAAAATCTGCGCGAAGGAGCACCGTCGCGTTCAGCCTTTATCAAGAAATGGTCCGTAAGAAGTGGGATATCTTCAACCCGCTCGCGTAAGGAGGGCACATTCACCGTCACACCGCCCAGCCTGTAAAACAGGTCCTGGCGAAAGATCCCCGCCTCCATCTTGGCCATCAGATCCTGCTGCGAGGTGGCCATGACGCGCGGCGCGTCATCCGTCAGGCTATCGAGCATTCGAACGACACGCGCCTGCGCATCTTCAGACAGGTCGGACACCTCGTCGAAAAGGATCGAACCACCGCGGGCGCGCGACAGGATAGTTGCGGGCCCTTCCATCGACGCCAGATCGGACGGCGTCGCAGTCACGAAAGGAAGATTACGTCGGTCAGAAAAATCGTGGATCGCCCGGGCGATCAGGCTTTTGCCAGTGCCGCTTTCGCCTGTGATCATCACGGCGAGGTCCGTGTTCATCACGCGGGCAACCAAGCGGTAAAGGGCCTGCATGGCTGCTGTGCGCCCGATCAGGGGCAGATCGTCGCCGTCCCCTGCGTCCTCGACCGCGGGCTTCGGCACCGAAGGCGCCACGCGTTTGGTATCCAAAGCGCGCGCCGCCCGTTTCATCAGATCCGGGAGGTCGAAGGGTTTGGGCAAATAGTCATAGGCATCAGCCTCGGTCGCTTGAATCGCCGTCATGATCGTGTTCTGCGCGGAAATGATGATGACCGGCAATGCGGGACGCTTGTCCTGGATCGCGGGCAGCATCTCCAGCCCATTTCCATCGGGCATCATCACGTCCGAGATCACGAGGTCACCCTTGCCCTCCCCGACCCACCGCATCAGCGTGGTCAGCGACGATGTCGCATGAACCTTGCACCCTGCCCGGGTCAGGGCTTGCGTCAAAACGGTGCGAATGGTGCGGTCGTCATCGGCGACCAGAACGGTTCCGTCCATAGATCAAAGCTCCTTGAGCATGGCAAAGTGAGAGGGGCGAGGTATGGTGTGGTGCGGTTCAAATCGGCAAAGCTCGACCACTCGGTCGGCAACAGCGCCGAACAACCAAGGCGGCTGCTTCTTGAGCGATAGCGGCGAAAAAGGCGGGTCAGCTTTGCGGATAACAAACAACGGCATCTATTCGGCCTCCTTCGGAGCGACCGGAAGGGAAATCCGAAACGCCGTGCGGCCCGGAGCGGAGGAGACGGAAATCCAGCCATCATGCTCGGCAATGATCTTGGAGACCAGCGCCAGACCAAGCCCGGTGCCGTTCTCGCGCCCGGAGACGAAGGGCTCGAAAATCTCGCCATCCAACTCCGGCGGTAGTCCAGGCCCGTCGTCGATAATCTCGATCTGCAGGGGCACTGCAGCACGCGATCCGTCCGGGCGCTCTACTCGCAGGGACAGCTCGTAATACGTCCGAATTTCGATCGTACCACTGGACTTTCCGGCGGCTTGCGCGGCATTGCGCAAAAGGTTCAGGAACACCTGAAGCAGTTGATCGGAGTCCGCAAATGTCGGCGGCAGGGACGGGTCAAAAAACTCGCGAATTTTCATGTGGGCTGCAAAGCCCACAGCGGCGGATTTCTGGGCCCGGTCCAGCACATCGTGGATGTTGACCGCGCGCCGCTGCGGGGGGCGCAAGTTGCCAAACTGTTCTACCTGTTCCAGCAGCTTTACAACCCGACGTGTCTCTTCCACAATTAAGTCTGTAAGCTCAATGTCTTCTCCGCTCAAGCTCATGCTCAAAAGTTGCGCGGCCCCGGTTATTCCGGCCAAAGGGTTCTTGATTTCGTGGGCCAGCATCTCTGCCATGCCGATCGCCGACTTGGCCGCCGTCTTGGACTGCATCGCACGACCCATCTTTTCTGCAATCTCGCGTGGCTCGAGCAAGATGAGAATGTAGCCTGGCCGGTCGACCATCGTGGTGATCTGCACATCACACTGGACCGGCGCACGTTCGCCGGACCCGACGTCGACGGTGTTGACGAAGAGCGCGGACAGGTCACGCCGCACGCGCGTGACGGCCTCGTCCAATGGAGCGTTGACATGCAGCTTGTCCCAGACCGGCGCGCCGCGCAGGGATTTCGCCGACAGGTTCATGAACGTCTCGCAAGCCGCATTCACCTCGGCCACGCGGTTTTCGCTGTCTATGATGAGCGCGGGGATCGGCAGGGACGACCACAGGGTATCGAAGAATCCCGGGCTCATGCGGCGGCCTTCTCACATAGCGCATCGGGAAGAAGTCGCAGAACCCGCGCAGAATCGTGCGCTGTCAGCACCTCGCGGCGAAGCGCGGTGTCTGTCGAGGCCGCGTCCATGTACCAACCCAGATGCTTGCGCGAGACGCGGCTGCCAAGCTCTGTGCCGTAGAACGCCAGCATGTCCTCGTAATGCGCCGAGACCATGTCGATCAACCCCCGGCCTGCCGGGATCACGGGGGCCGGCGTGCCGTGAAGTTCGTGCGCGATTTCGGCGAGGCACCAGGGCCGCCCTTGCGCGCCGCGCCCAATCATGACCCCATCCGCGCCGGATGAGGACAAGGCCGCCCGTGCGCTCCGTGCGTCGACGATATCGCCATTGGCGATGACGGGGATCGAAACGGCTTCTTTCACGGCGCGGATCGCAGCCCAATCGGCACGGCCCTTATAAAACTGGCATCGGGTTCTGCCGTGGATCGTGATCATCTTGATGCCTGCGGCTTCCGCCCTGCGGGCAAGATCAGGAGCGTTCATCAAGTCGTCGTCCCAGCCCAGCCGGGTCTTGAGCGTGACCGGCACTTCGACCGCCGCGACCACGGCGTCGATCAGGGTCAGTGCGTGGTCAAGATCCTTCAGCAGCGCCGAGCCCGAATAGCCGTTGGTGACCTTCTTGGCCGGGCAGCCCATGTTGATATCGATCACCTGCGCCCCATTCGCCGCCACGACCCGTGCGGCTTCGACCATCCAGCGCGCTTCGCGACCGGCCAATTGAACGGAGGTGTTGGCGAATTCCATGCCCAACTCTGCCTTCTCGCGCACGCCGGGCTTGGCTTGGACCATCTCCTGGCTCGCGACCATTTCCGAGACCACGAGCCCTGCTCCGAAGCTCGACACCAGCTTGCGGAACGGCAGATCGGTGATGCCAGCCAATGGAGCCAGCAGCACGGGCGGGTCGATCTGTCTGTCTGCCAACGCGAGGGGCACGTGATTAATCCTTGTGCATTCTCCATCTGAGCTAGAGCCCAATTGGACCCGAGGCAACGCTAAGCCACAGAGAGATGACGTGAAATCGGGCTGAAAACCGAGACTGCACAAAAAATAGGCGCTGGTGGCTGGCCCATTGTCAGCGCCGCTTGCAGAAACTAGACGTGCGAACATGACTGGGGCACCCAAAACCACCGCCGCCGTGATCGTGGCGGCCGGGCGCGGCACTCGCGCCGGAGGCGAGATTGCCAAGCAATGGCAAGAGCTTGCCGGACGGCGCGTGATCGACTGGACCTGCGCCGCCTTCGCCGGGCGCGTGGATCATATCGCGCTTGTAATCGCAGAAGACTGCCCCGCTGACTGGGTGCCTGAGGGCGTTGAACGGGTCGTCGGTGGCGACAGCCGCGATGCGTCGGTCCGGCGCGGGCTTGAGGCGCTTGAAGGGCGGTTTGACCGCGTTCTGATCCATGATGGCGCACGGCCTTTGGTCAGCGCAGATGTCATTGATCGCGTGAAAGAAGCGCTGGATCAGCATCAAGGCGCGGCCCCCGGCGTCGCGGTAACCGACACCTTGTGGCGGGGGACCACCACGGTCGACGGCGTTCAGGACCGCGAAGGCCTGATCCGCGCGCAGACGCCCCAAGGCTTTCAGCTGCAGGCCATTCTGGCAGCCCATCGCGCCCTTGATACTCCCGCAACCGACGATGTCGGCGTCGCGCGGGCCGCGGGAATTGAGGTTGCCATCGTCGAAGGCTGCGACGACAACATCAAGATCACGACCCCCGACGACTTCGCCCGGGCTCGCCGCATTCTGGAGGCTGACATGGATATTCGCACCGGCAATGGCTTTGATGTGCACCGCTTCGGCCCCGGCGATCATGTGGTGCTGTGCGGCGTCGAGGTGCCGCACGGGCGCGGGCTACAGGGCCATTCAGATGCTGATGTCGGGTTGCACACGATCACCGACGCGATCTATGGCGCGCTGGCGCGCGGCGATATCGGGCAGCATTTCCCGCCCTCCGATCCGCAGTGGAAAGGCGCGGCGAGCCATATCTTTCTGGAGCACGCGCGCGATCTGGCCGCCGAGATGGGATTCTCGATCAGCAATGTCGACTGCACCCTGATCTGCGAAGAGCCGAAAATCGGACCGCACGCGGAGACGATGCGCGACAAGGTGGCCGAGCTTCTGGCGATTGAGGGTGACCGTGTGTCGGTCAAGGCCACCACATCCGAACAGCTAGGCTTCACCGGCCGCCGCGAGGGGATCGCCTGCATGGCGACCGTGACTTTGGTGAAGCGCTGATGTTCTCGGTGTCAAAGCTCTGGGCGACGTTCTTCTATACCGGGCTCTTGCGCCCTGCCCCGGGAACCTGGGGCTCTGCGGCGGCCGTGATCGCCGCATGGGGCATCGTCTCCTGGCAAGGCGCGCTTGGCCTCGCGGTGCTGACGGTAATGATGTTCGCCGTGGGCTACCTGGTCACAGATATGGAGACACGCGGCAAGGACGATCACGACCCGTCCGAGATTGTCATCGACGAGGTCGTCGGCCAATGGATTGCCCTGCTTCCCGTCGCGATTGGCGCTGGACACGCCGGGGTCCCGATCACCGCACTGTGGCCGGGCATCTTGACCGCCTTCGTGGCGTTTCGCGCGTTTGATATCTGGAAGCCGGGCCCCGTCGGCTGGGCCGATCGCAAGCACGGACCGCTAGGTGTGATGCTTGACGATGTGGTCGCCGGTATCATGGCCGCGATTGTCGTGATGATCGGCGCGTGGCTGTCCCATGGGTGACGCGGCGCAGGTCCTTGATGCCGCCCGCGCCCGGGGATGGCGTATCGCGACGGCAGAAAGCTGCACCGGTGGGTTGATCGCGGGCGCCCTGACAGAGGTTCCCGGCAGTTCCGACGTGGTGGAATGCGGCTACGTCACCTACTCCAACGCCGCGAAGACGCGCATGCTTGGCGTCACCGCCGCCGCGCTCGATGCGCACGGTGCGGTGTCCGAGGAGGTCGCGCGCGAGATGGCCCATGGCGCGTGGGGGCGCGCCGGGGTGGACTTGGCGGTGTCCGTCACAGGGATCGCAGGTCCCGGCGGATCTGAGTTCAAACCCGAAGGCATGGTGTGCTTCGGACTTGCTACGCCCACGGGCGTGATCACCGAGACGATGCAATTCGGCGCTCTCGGGCGCGCGCAGGTGCGCCAAACCACCGTTGAGCGCGCGCTGACCCTGTTGCTGCAGGCCTGCGATTCATAATCGCCGCTTTCGACGGCATAGCCTCCCTTCGACGCACAATTTCTAAGCACTTCAAAAATCGCACGGCTTTTGGGCGCTCTCTGTGCGCAATGCCTCTTTTACTGGCGCGCGGCACGCGGTTTTTGCGCCGGTAACGCAGAATAAACCAAGAGGGATATACCCAATGAACGGAGCGGATACCGCCTGGATAATCGTCGCCACAGCCTTGGTGCTGTTCATGACCCTGCCGGGTCTGGCGCTGTTCTACGGGGGCCTTGTGCGCGCCCGCAACGTGCTGTCGGTCTTCATGCAATGCTTCGCCATCGCATGCTTGATGTCGATCTTGTGGCTGGCCGCGGGTTACTCCATCGCCTTCGGCGATGGCAACGCCTATTGGGGTGGTCTGGGCAAAGCGTTCCTGAACGGCGTGACGGCAGAGACTTTGTCAGGCACCCTGCCCGAGGTTCTGTTCTTCGCCTTCCAGATGACCTTCGCGATCATAACGCCGGCGCTGATCGTGGGCGCTTATGTCGAGCGGATCTCGTTTGGCTTCGTGATGACCTTCTCGGGGCTGTGGATGCTGATCTGCTACGCACCGGTGGCCCATTGGATCTGGGGCGGCGGTTTGCTGGCGGGTGAAGACTGGTCACTGTTCTCCGAAGGCGTCAACGATTTCGCCGGGGGCATCGTGGTGCACCAGACGGCGGGTCTCGCCGCATTGGTCGTCGCCGTGTTCCTCGGCCAGCGCCGCGACAAGTCCAAACCGCCCCACAACCCCGGCATGGTCATGATCGGGGCCGCAATGCTCTGGGTCGGCTGGTTCGGCTTCAACGGCGGCTCGCAGCTGGCCGCGGACGGCACCGCCGCGATGGCGCTGACGGTCACGCATATCTCGGCCGCCACCGCATCGCTGAGCTGGGCGCTGTGGGAGCGTATCCGCTACGGCAAGGCGTCGCTCGTGGGCATGGTCACCGGCACCATTGCTGGTCTGGCCTCGATCACGCCTGCGTCGGGCTCTGTCGGCCCGGTTGAGGCGCTGATCATCGGCGGTGTCGCAGGCATCATATGCCAAGAGCTGTGCGGCATTGTGAAAAACGCGCTCAAGATCGATGACACGCTTGATGTGTTCGCGGTGCATGGCGTCGGCGGCATGTTCGGCATCATTATGCTGGCGGTGTTCGGCCATGCCGATTGGACCGCGCAGTTGGGCGGTTTGCTTGTCGTGGGCATCTGGACACTGGTGATTACAACGCTGATTGTGCTGGTCACAAAAGCCATCTTCCCGATCCGGGTGAGCGATGAGGACGAGGTCACGGGCCTTGATCTAACCTCCCACGGAGAGCGGGCCTACGACATGACCAGCTGATCCGGCTCTAAAACCAAGGAAAGGCGCGAGGGTTTCTCGCGCCTTTTTTCGTTTTGCATCAGTATCTTTGCGGAAAACTCGCTAAAATCAGCAGCGAATGACTTGACCAAGCAGCTCTCCACACCCAAATATGTAAATGTAAATAACATTCACATAAAGGAACCACCCATATGACACCCTCACCCATGACTGCCCAAACCATGCCCCGGATGGGTTGGTTTGCCCGCGCCGAGGCATGGCTCGACGAACGCGGCAAAGGTGCCTGGATCGCCGCCATGGTTCTCGGGTTCATTTTCCTGTGGCCCGTCGGCTTCGCCCTTCTGTTCTACATGATCTGGAGCAATCGTATGTTCAACTCATCCTGCCGCCCCGCCGCCATGCGCCGTAACCGCCACGCCTTCGCGACCTCCGGCAACAGCGCGTTTGACGCCTACAAGGCGGACATGCTGAAGCGCCTCGAAGATGAGCAGGCCGCGTTTGAAAGCTTCCTGGAGCGCCTGCGTGAAGCCAAGGACAAGTCGGAATTCGACACGTTCATGGAAGAGCGCGCCGAAGCTGCGAAGTCCAACGACGCCTAAAGCAAACGAACCGGCCCCGCCCGAAAGCGGCGGGGCCCCTTCCCTTTTGAAAGATCGCACCCCATGTCCGATACCATGAGTTATGATGCCCTTCCCGATCCGGCCACTGATCCCGCCTTCTACGACGGAGTGGTCCTGAAGCGCTTGTTGGCGTGGGTGGTCGACACGCTGCTGATTTCGGTCATCGCGGTGGTGATCGCATCGCTGCCGCTGTTCTTGCTGTGGTTCATCTTCCCGGCGGTGTTTTTGGTGGTCTCGCTGATCTACCGGATCGGCACGATCAAGGCCTACTCGGCCACGCCCGGCATGCGCCTTTTCAATATCGAGCTGCGCACCTATCAGGGCAGTCCCCTGGATGGCGGCGAAGCGACGTTGCACACGATTGGCTATCTGGTGGCCAGCGCGTTCTTCATCCCTCAGATCATCTCGCTGTTGATGATGATGCTTGGCGAGCGCGGCCAAGGCCTGCACGACATGTTCGTGGGTGTCGTTGCGATCAACAGCCCCGGACGCGTGTGAGGGCGTCATTGCGGGGATGACGTGCCTGCATAATCGACGCGTTAACCGGGTTTTAACTCTCCGATGTGAACTTTCCTAAAAAGCAATTGTTAACCGTCGGAGCCGTTGTTAGGCTCCGTCAAAATTGCTCTTCTAGTTAGGGTATCATGCGTCACACGCTTCCCATTGCGCCGCAATTCTACGTGACGGCCCCCCAAGCCTGCCCGTATCTTGACGCGCGCCGGGAGCGGAAGTTGTTCACCGCCCTTCAGGGCGAGCATGCGAATACCCTCAACAACACACTGTCCAAGCAAGGTTTCCGCCGGTCTCAGAACGTGCTGTACCGCCCGTCCTGCGCGGATTGCTCTGCCTGCCTGTCGGCGCGCATTCGCGTAGCCGACTTCGAGCCGTCGCGGGGTCAGCGCAAATGCCTCAAGCGCAACGAGATGCTTGAGCGCGAGGCGACCTCGCCCTGGGCCACCGAAGAACAATACGATCTGTTCCGCCGCTATCTGGACAGCCGTCACGCCGATGGTGGCATGGCCGATATGGACATCTTCGAGTTCGCCGCAATGATCGAAGAGACGCCGGTCAAGAGCCGCGTCATCGAGTATTGGGATCGCAGCGGCGACGAGCCGCAGCTGATCGCGACCTGCCTGACGGATGTGCTCGATGACGGGTTGTCGATGGTCTACTCGTTCTACGACCCAGATTGGCGCCGCAACTCGCTTGGCACCTACATTATTCTCGACCACGTGCGCATCGCGCAGGAGGCGGGACTGCCTTACGTCTACCTTGGCTACTGGGTCCCCGGCTCGCCGAAGATGGGCTACAAGGCGGGCTTTTCCGCGCTCGAGGTCTTCCGCGGCGCGGAATGGGTCCAGATGGTCGACGAGTCGCAATTCGATGCGGACACGCATCCCCTATCGGTCGATCCCATTGCAGAGCAAGTCGCGCGGATCAACCTGCCGGACACCCGCGCGCCCAAAGACTGATGCACATCTCCAGCTTTGCGATCGTCGTCCCGGACTATGATGCCGGGATCGCGTTCTACGTGGACCGCGTCGGGTTCACCCTGATTGAAGATACCGATCAGGGCGCGGGCAAACGCTGGGTGCTTGTCGCCCCGTCCCCGAAGGCCGAAACCCGCATCCTGCTGGCCCGCGCGCAAGGTGAGACCCAGACCGCGGCCATCGGCAACCAGACCGGCGGGCGCGTGGGGTTCTTTCTGCACAGCGATGATTTCGACGCGGATTTCGCGCGTCTGCGCGACAATGGCGTCGTGTTTGAGGAAGAGCCGCGGTCAGAAGCCTACGGCAAGGTCGCCGTCTGGCGCGATCCCTGGGGCAACCGATGGGATCTGTTGCAGCTCACCTGACGTGTCGAAGGCGACCTTCACAGGCCGCCCCCATTGATCAGTTTCCGATCAGGTTCGGCAGGATCGTCACGACCCCCGGGAACGCCGCCAACAAGCCCAACCCAGCCACCTGGATCAGCACGAAGGGCAGCACGCCGCGGTAAATATGGCCCGTCGTGACCTCTTTCGGGGCCACACCGCGCAGGTAGAACAATGCAAAGCCGAAGGGCGGCGTCAGGAAGGACGTCTGCAGGTTCACCGCGATCATGATCGTCACCCATTTCGGGTCCATGGTGCCGCCGTAGATCACCGGGCCCACGATGGGGATCACGATGTAGATGATCTCGAGGAAGTCCAGCACGAAGCCCAGGATGAACAACACCAGCATGACGATCAGGAACACGGTCCATTCATTATCGAAGCTGCGCAGGAACTGCTGGATATAGTGCTCCCCCCCGAAGGAGATCACGACGAGGTTCAAGAGCTGCGAACCAATCAGGATGGTGAACACCATCGACGTGACCTTTGCCGTCTCGCGCACCACCGGGCTCAGCACCCCGTAGCTCCACAGCACGTAGCAGGAGAACAGCAGCCCGAACATCGCGTAAAGATAGGCGGCTTGCGCCACGACGAAGGCGAAAACGTTCTCGAACGCCACGTCGTCGATGTTCATGCGCATGTCGAAATTCGTTCCGAGCAGGATCATGATCACGATGGCGAAGCTGGTGATCAGCACGATCCGGGGCGACCGGCCCTCGTCCTGCAGCTTGCGGTAGGCGGCGAGCATGATCGCACCACCGGCGCCAAGCGCCGCGGCGGGCGTCGGGTTGGTGATACCGCCAAGGATCGAGCCCAGCACGGCGACGATCAGCACCAGCGGCGGGAACACAACCCGGATCAGGTCATTCGCCCCGAGCCTGCGTGCCGCGAAGGTCGCGCCGTAAAGGATCATCGCGATCGGCAGCGCCATGTAGACCAGCGTAGTGCCCGGCGATGTCGTCGGGAACACGGCCAGCACGTCGATCAGCGCCATCAGCAAAATGCCCGCCGATCCCACGATCAACGGCACGGGCGAGGCAGAGGGCGAGACGCCCCGCGCCAGCGCAAACATCATCGCAAAGAACAGCATGGTGATCGCGATGCCGGTCCCGATCGGTGCGGCGGCGGCAACCTTTTCGGCCACAGCGGCTTCCAGCTCTTCCGGGGTCAGGCGCACGGATTGCTGCACGCCCCCGGCCTCTGCGATGGCGCTCTGCTCGGCCACGGCGGCGTCCCATGCCTCTTGGCCATGCAGCTCGATCATCGAGGCCTGGCATTCGGGCGAGACATTGGTGCGCAGCGACGCTGCCTCTCCCGCGTCGGTGAAGCTGTCGACGGTGAAGTTCTGGGATCCGATCACGTTAACCTGCATCAGCAGGATCAAGCCCACGACCAGACCCACGGGCGCGAACAGGAACCAGGTGAAGGCCTCGGAGCGCGCGATGGGTTCCGCGTTTGCTGCGCCCATTTCCACGGCCGGTGCCTTCGATGGGTTCAGCAGCGCGTAGCAGAACGCGTAGCCCGCGTAGAGCAGCGCCAGCAGGATGCCCGGCAGCAAGGCCGCTTGGAAAAGGGTGCCGACCGACACCACGGCGGGCTCGCCGAGATAGGTTAGCGCGTCGGTACAGCCTGCAAGGATCGCACGGTTTTCCTGCGCGGCGGAATACAAATCACCGGCCAACGTGCCCAGCAGCACGATCACGATCGAGGGCGGGATGATCTGCCCCAACGTGCCCGACGCGGCGATGACGCCGGTCGCGATCTCGGGCGAGTAGCCGTTGCGCAGCATGGTCGGCAGGGACAACAGCCCCATCGTCACAACGGTTGCGCCCACGATCCCGGTGGAGGCCGCAAGGAACGCACCAACGACAACCACGGAAACTGCCAGTCCGCCCGGCAGCGGGCCAAAGACGCGCGCCATGGTGGTCAGCAGGTCATTGGCGATCTTGGAGCGTTCCAGCGTGATGCCCATCAGCACGAACATCAGCACGGCCAGCAGCGTCTCGATGGAGGCACCCGCCAGCACGCGCTCGTTGATGCGGTTCACGATGAAGGACACGTTGCGGTCCAGCGCGGTCTCCCAGCCCTGCACGAAGACCGGCTCCGCGATGCGGGGCAAGTCGGGGTATCGGAAGACCGATATCGCCTCCGCCCTGACGCCTTCTGATAGAAGGGCCGCGTATTCGGGTGCATTCTTGTCGATCGCCTGGTGGATCAGCAGCCCGCCCGTGTCGAGCGCCGCGATGATCCCGAAGGAGATGATCGCAGAGCCGCCAATGGCGAAGGCCACCGGAAAGCCCGACAGGATCGAGCCGAACAGGCACAGGAAAACGATGATCAGGCCAATTTCGACGCCGTCTAATCCGAAAAGCATGGTCCCTGCCCCTTAGTGAATGTCTGCTGCCAGCTCGGCTTCGTCGTCGCCAAGTCGGTCTTTATCAAGATATTTGCCATCGCTCTCGGGGCCCTCTTTCCATTCGAGGTAGGAGCGCATGAAGAACGCCATCGCGTGCAGGAACACCAGCGCGGTGAAGGCGCAGAGCAGGATCTTGAACAGGAAATAGGCGTTGAAGCCGTTGGGCGAGAAGCCGATGGTCTCTACATTCCAGCGCAGCGCGCGGGACTTGGCCAGCAGGCGGTCCAACGTGTCGGATGCGGACGGGTTCGGCACGATCAGGTGCCGCCACAGGAAGTACCAGCTATAAAGCCAGGTCAGTACCGCCATCGGCATCATGAACAGCAGGCTGCCCGCCATATCGATCACCTTCTTGGTGCGGTAACTGACCGCGGAATAGACGAGGTCGACGCGGACATGGCCGCCCTGCACGAAGGTGTAGGTGACGCAAAGCGCCACGACCAAGGCGTTGTAGAATTTCAGCTCTTCGGCCCACCAGCTGATATCCTTGGAGAAGGTCATGCCCAGCCCCATGGAAATCTGAGCCTGCGCGAAGATGCGCTGCACAAAGATAATCACGATCTGCTGCAGCACCATGAACAGGCCGGCCCAGGCGGCCACGCGCCCGATGACGTTGGCAAAGCCCTCCAACGCGCGCACGCAGCCCCACATGAACGCGTTGCGCCAGAAGCCTATGGCGAGCAACACAAGGAAGGTCGTGATGCAGAAGAAGAAGAACTCGACGGAGCCGCCATAATAGACAAAGCGCATGAGCGCCTGCTTGTCTTCGGCGGAATTGTCCCACAGGACCCAACCCAGCCAGTCGCCCATCGTGAACAGGGCGTAGGCCGTGTTGTAGAAGGCCATGGCGATGTTGGTGACAAGCCAGATGATGCCGTCGAGCATGTGCGATCCCCCCGGAAAGTTGCCTGAGGCTTGTCGTGTAAGCCCCTGATGTTGCGGCCCCTTCTACGCCAAAGGCGCGGGGCCGCAACTTGATCTAGATCAGATAAATCTGATCGGGCTTAGCCGCCGAGAACGCGGGTGCGCTGCTCGACATAGTAGCCGTCGGACTTCTGAATCCAGGACGCGGACGACGCGAGGCTCGTCTCGAAGCTTTCACGGGTGCGCGCGAACAGCTCGTCGCCCATGTTCTCGTCCATGACCTTCTTGGAGGCCGCGCCATAGGCATCCCACACGTCATCGGGGAATTGCAGGGTCTTGACGCCCTGCGCCTGCAGACGCTCCAGAGCCGCGCCGTTATTGGCGAGCGTCTGGGACAGCTGGTAGGCGGTGGTGGCCTTGGTGGCGTTGTCGATGATCGCCTTGTGCTGATCGGACAGCGACTCCCAGACCTCGAGGTTCATGCCGCAGGACAGACCCGAGCCCGGCTCGTGGAAACCAGCGGTGTAGTAGATCTTGGCGACTTCCTGGAAGCCTGCGCGCTCGTCGGCGAAGGGACCAACCCACTCCAGACCGTCCAGAGCGCCCGAAGACAGCGCCTGGTACAGCTCGCCGCCGGGGATGTTCTGGACCGATGCGCCCAGCTCGCCCAGCACCTTGCCGCCAAGGCCCGGCATGCGGAAGCGCAAACCCTGCAGGTCGGCGGCGGAGTTGATTTCCTTGCGGAACCAACCGCCCGACTGCGAGCCGGAGTTGCCACACTGGAACGACTTCAGACCGAAGATCGAGCCCAGCTCGTCATGCAGGTCCTGGCCGCCACCATGGTAGTACCAGTTGGTCAGCTCTTGCGCCGTCGCGCCAAACGGCACGGCGGTGTAGTAGGCATAGGCCGGGTGCTGGCCGATGAAGTAGTAGTCGGCGGAGTGGTAGAGGTCGGCCTGACCGGACGACACGGCGTCAAACACCTCGAACGCGCCCACAAGCTCGCCCGGGGCTTTCTTGTCGATGGTCAGATCGCCACCGGACATGGCGTTGACGGCCTCGTTGAAATAGGTGGCTGCGTCATCGAGCACGGCGAAGCCGCGGGGCCACGACGTGACCATGGTCAGCTGGCGCTTGCCCTGTGCGACGGCCGGAGCGGCCAGCGCGGTTGCGGCAACGGCCGAGCCGCCAAGCGCAGAAGTTTTCAGAAAAGAACGGCGATCCATTTGGTATCCTCCCATTGATAGACGTGTGCCCGGCCATTCTGATGCGGCGGGGCACTCTCCCGTACGTAGCGCGGACCCTAGAGATGCAAGCGGCGCTGTAAATACCCGGTTCCCGGTAGTTTTGGCCTGAATCCGCCCCCTGGGCGCAATTTTTTGATGCCCCGGCGCATTGACCGCGGCCCGCAGGCCCGCCTAATTGTCGAAAAGGGAGGAAGCCTCGTGGCCTCAAGGGCGCAGACATGGCGTGACAGCATCCGGCTGAGCTATGGGCAGAAGATCACCCTTCTGGCCACCCTGCCCCTGATTCTTGCCGTCGGCGCTATCGCATGGATCGTGGCCAACCAGTCGCGCCAGCTGGCCGAGAACGAAATCAGCCAGCTCGAGGCGCGCCTGATCGAGACCAAGAAGGAAGAGCTGCGCAATTACGTCACCCAGGCGCGCAACGGCTTCTACTACATTTACGGCAACGCCGCCCCGGACGACGAGACCGCCAAGCAACGCGTGGCCAACATCCTGTCGGCGATGATCTATGGCGAGGAAGGTTTCTTCTTCGTCTACGACTACGACGGCCGCGCGATCGTGCACCCGCGCCAGACCGACTACATCAATCAGGACCTCAGCGGCTTGACCGACAGCCTTGGCACGCCGGTTGTGGACCCGCTGATAGAAATCGCGCGCGGCGGAGCGGGTTACCACACGTTCCTGTGGCCCAAGCCTTCCACCGGCGAAGAGGCGATGATGGTGGCCTATGTGACCGGCTTTCAAAGCTGGCAATGGGCCGTCGGCACCGGCGTCTTCATCGACGACGTGCTGGCCTCCGTCGCCTCCGCACGTGCCGAGACGCAGGCGCGCATCGAACGCACCTTCGTCTATATCGTGCTGATCACGATCCTTGCCCTGCTTGGGGTCTTCATCACGGGCCTTCTGCTCAATCTGCGCGAGCGGCGGCTGGCCGACGCCAAGCTCCGGGCGCTCACCGAGCGGATCATCGACACGCAGGAAGAAGAGCGCGGCCGCGTGGCCCGCGAGCTGCATGACAGTATCAGCCAGATCCTTGTGGGCATCCGCTACACGCTGGAGCTGGCCAGAAAGCGGGTGATGAGCGGCGATGTGAAGGCATCCCAGAGCCTCGACAAGGGGATCGGCGGGCTGACCGAGGCGATCCACGAGGTGCGCCGCATCTCCTCGGACCTGCGCCCCGGGGTACTGGATGATCTGGGCCTTGGCCCTGCCCTGAAATCACTCGTGGATGCCTTTGCGGAGCGCACCGGGATCGAGACCGAGTTTCAGACCGTCGTGTTCCGCAACAGGCTCGACAAGGATGCCAAGATCGCGCTCTACCGCATCGCGCAAGAGGCGCTGACCAATGTCGAGCGCCACGCCGAGGCGAGCCGCGTGACGATCGAGGTCTCCGGCCACCGCCAGGGCGCCACGATGCGGGTGCAGGACAACGGGCGCGGCATCGACAGTGATCGCTCAAGCGGACTGGGCCTGCGCAACATGCAAGAGCGGATCGACCAGCTGGGTGGCACCCTGCGGGTGTTGTCGAGCCAGGACGGAACGATCATTGAAGCTTCCGTCCCGCTGTCGCATATGCTGTCGCCGAAGACCGAGCGCGACCCGAAGACCACGAGGAAATCCGCATGACCCGACCGATCCGCGTCATTATCGTAGACGACCACCCGATGGTGGCCGACGGCATCTGCGCCATCCTCGAAAGCTACGACGATATCGAGGTGCTCGGCACGCTCAGCAACGGGCAGGAAGTCGTCGACCGGGTGGAGGAACTGGCCCCCGATGTGATCTTGATGGACCTGAACATGCCGCAGCTGGGTGGCCTGTCGGCGACCGAGATCCTGCTGGAACAGAACCCGGGCACCCGCATCCTGATCCTGTCGATGCATGACGCGCCGGAATATGTCTCCACCGCCATGTCCCACGGGGCCAAGGGCTACCTGCTGAAAGATGTCCCGACCGAGGAAATCCACACAGCCATTCAGGCCGTGATGCGCGGCGAGACCTATCTGTGCGGCGGCGCGACCGCGTCCCTGTCCCCCAAGACCTCCGACGGGCGGGAGGTTCTCACCGCCCGCGAGCAGACGATCCTGTTGCAGCTGGCCCAAGGCCGCTCGAACAAGGAGGTCGCGGCCGAGCTCGACATCTCCGTGCACACGGTCGAGACCCACCGCAAGAACATCAAGCGCAAGCTCGGCATCAACTCCACCGCCGGGCTGACCCGATATGCGATGGAGCATGGGGTGTTGCAGGGCACGGGTGTGGAGTTTTGAGGCGACAATGGGCTCCCCTTGCGAGCATTGTCTACGACTCCCCCGGGGTAGAGGCGAATTTGCAGGCCAAATTTTACTTTGTTGACTATTTGCTCTATCGAGTTGCGAGTAGGGCCCGCCACTGAGGGGGCCTGTTTTGGGAAGGCTAACAATGAAAATTCTCTTTTCTGCAATTGCCATGTCGCTGACGGCGGCCGCTGCCTATGCAAGTCCTGTGCCTGCAATCGTTCCATATAGCGGATCCTTTGATGAGGCGACAATTGCGGCCGAGGATGGGTTGCCAGCTGGCGATTACGATACTCTTGGCGGACTAGAGCAGGTCGGTTTATTCAGGTTAGTCGAAGGTGCCAACACTTTTTCAGGCTCAATAAACGCACCGACTGACACGGCCGATGTGTTCCTGATAGAAATCTTGGCAGGATTTCAATTGGTTGGCGCCACGCTAGATTGGGCCACGAACCTCCCGAGCATTCAAGCGCCCAACATTTTCAATGTGCCCAGCGGCTTCCTTGCACAAAGCACATCCGGAGCAAACGCACCGATTTGGACCGTTGAAGAAAGTGACGATACCCCAACGATTTTCCAGCTTGAGAACATTGAAGCGAATATGGTGGGTAGCACATTCGATGTTGGACCGGCGCAGTATACTGCACCTGCCTTCGATCCACGGGGGCCGGGGGTTTACAGCAACCTCTTCAATGGTCAGACCACTTGTGGGTTTACTTATGTCCCTGCCAACCCGGGCGTAAGCCCTCAGTGCGTAAGTGGGTTGGACTATACCCTGACATTCAATGTCGAGAGGACCGAAGAGCCGCCTGTAAACCCCGTCCCACTGCCCGCCTCGCTGCCGCTGCTTCTTGCGGGCTTTGGCGGATTGGCACTTCTGCGTCGTCGTCAGAAAAGCTGAACCATCTCCGGTGATGATGGAAAAGCCGCGCCCCTGGGGTGCGGCTTTTTTGCTTTGCGACTTAAGCTGCAAATCCATGGCAGCGCGGCACAGATGAGCGCCCCGAAAGGCTCCCGTATCGCACCCTACAGTTCGTCCAACGCAATGTTATCGCGCAGGAAGGTCCAGAACTCTGACCGCCGCTTGGCTTGGCTGCTACCCGGCAACCCGCGCCTGCGGTAGAGCCACACCCCGTGCTGCTTGGTCTCAAACACCCGCATATCCGTCGGCGGCGCGCGTCCCTCGGCCTCATCGGCTACGGCGATCGCCGAGTTGACCGACACCCGCTCATCGCCGCGCCCGTGCAGCCATTGCAGCGCGGGGCCGCGGGACAGATCGCACAGGGACAGGTTCGGCAGCGCGCCGGACAGGATCGAGACGGCGGAGACCGGCGGGCGCGCCACCCCCATCGCGGGGGCAAGAAAGCTCATATTCGCGGCAACGATGCCGCCCGCCGAGATACCGAGGATCGCCTGCCGCGCTGCACCCAGCCCGTATTGCAGGCGGTTCTCCTCGATCCAGCGAAGCGCGGCTAGTCCGTCCTCCGTTGCCGCCAGCGCCGGGGCGGTGGAAAACCGGCGGGCCAGCTTAAAAGCTTTGGGGCTGCTCGCTTGACGCTCCAGCACCTGCGGCGCCCAGTCAGAGGTGAGCGCGTCAAGCTTGGCCTTCAGTCGGTACTCCACGGAGACAAACGTCAGATCCTGCGCCACGGCATCACGCGCCAGTTTGCGCCCGGCCCGGTAAGAGCCGCCCATAAAGCCCCCGGAATGAAAGAACAGCACGGTGCCGACTGAGCGGACATCCGGCGCGAAAATCTCCAGATGCAGCGGCACCTTCTCGCCCGCCACGAGTGTGCTGCGGTACTCGACCAGAAAATCCGGCGCGCGATCGTCCATCAGCGCCCCCTAGCCTCGCCCGTTGCAGCCGTTCGGCTCACCGCGCGGTCAGCTTCCACTGGGCGGCGTCCACGGGGATGAAGGCCTCGATCGCCGCGGTCGCAATGACATGGGTCTGGTCGTTCTCGGCGTCGTGCACATCGAGCCCGCCCTTGACGCCCGTCACCTTCGCACGGCCCCGGGGCAGCTCGGCGGTGAGCGCATCAATGTCCAGCTCCTCGGGCTTCTGCACGCCGATGGTGACCTGCACGCGCATCTCGGAATGGTCGATCCCAAGGCTCTTGAACAGCACGATGGAGGAATGGTGCAGCGCGTCCTGGATCGCGCGTTTGGCGGCCTTGGTATAGTCGCGCCCGTACAGATCGTTGCCCGTGCCCATCTCTAAAATGATGCGATGTTCCATCACGCGGGCTCCATATCGAAGCTGACCATCACGGCGGCATTCACGATCACCGTCACGCCGGAGCCGTCGGGTTTCGGCACGTCCAGCCCGCCAAGGCCCACAGTGATGGATGGCTGGCCGTAAGGGAAGATGGCCACCAGCTGATCCACATCGACCGCATCGGGATCTTGCGCGCCGATCTCCACGTCGATGATCATGTCGGATTTGTCGAAGCCGAACGCTTCCGCCACGTTGATCGAGTTGTGCCACAACGCGTCCTTGATCGCGCGGGACGCGGCCTCTGTATAGTCGCGGCGGCGCAGGGACGTGCCCATGCCGAACTCGTGGATCATGCGTGTTTTGGCCATCTCGCCCCCGTTAGCTGTCTCCGGGGAAAGGGTGAGCCATGCCGAAGAATAAAAGGCAAGCCCCTTCGTCTTTCACGTGGAACTCGCGCTGGTTGTAGGGCTGATTAAAAGGTGGGCGCACCCGGCCCTCGGGCAAGGTGGACAGCGCAGGTTCCAGCTCGGCCCAAAGCGCATCCACATCATCGACGTCGATATAGACCATTTGTTCTCGCCGCTCATCGCTCAGGTCGAAGTCAACTTCGAGCAGACGCACCGCGACCCGGTCCCGGCGCAGAAACGCGTAATTGTCCGCCTGAAATCCGCAGGTGAAGCCCAGAATCCGCTCAAAGAAGTGTCGCTGCGCCTCGAGATCACGGCAGTAGATGAACGGGGTAATCTGAGTCATTTCCGCCATGATGCGCCCCTCATTTTGCAATCCTTCCCCATTCCACACCTCTCACGAAACAAAAATACCCAAAAATCGCGCCACGAGACAGAAAATTCAGCCTTTTGCCTGTTGACCCCTCTGCCCCTGTTGATAATGTCTGCGCACTTGCAAAGGAGCACGGCGTGAACAACGTAGTCGTCATTCTAGGAAAACGGTGCATGGGTCGGTAGCGACACGCCATAACGGTACCCCATGCGCCCCCGCCAAACGACGGGGGCTTTTTTGTGAGCAGATGAAACGAGAGACGTGAAGGACAGCACGATGGCAAGCAAGCAGATGACCGGCGCAGAGATGGTGGTCCAGGCCCTGATCGATCAGGGTGTCGATACCGTATTCGGCTATCCCGGCGGCGCCGTGCTGCCGATCTACGACGAGATCTTCCAACAGACCGAGATCAACCACATCCTCGTCCGCCACGAGCAGGGCGCGACCCACGCCGCCGAAGGCTACGCGCGCTCGACGGGCAAGCCGGGCGTTGTGCTGGTGACCTCTGGCCCGGGTGCTACGAATGCAGTGACCGGCCTGACGGACGCTTTGATGGACAGCATCCCGATGATCGTGCTCACGGGCCAGGTGCCGACCTTCATGATCGGCAATGACGCGTTCCAGGAGGCCGACACCGTCGGCATCACGCGCCCCTGCACCAAGCATAACTGGCTGGTGAAAGACACCGATCAGCTGTCGGACGTGATCCATCAGGCGTTCCACGTGGCCACCAACGGTCGCCCCGGCCCGGTGCTGATCGACATCCCGAAGGACGTGCAGTTCGCCAAGGGGCACTATACCCCGCCCAAATCCGCCTCGACCGCGCATTACGCGCCGCGGGTGAAGGGCGATATCGAGAAGATCACCGAGCTGGCCCAGATGATGGAGACCGCCAAACGCCCGATCATCTATTCCGGCGGCGGCGTGATCAATTCCGGCGACAGCGCCACCGCGCTGCTGCGCGAGCTGGCCAAGGAGACCGGCTTCCCCGTCACCTCGACCCTGATGGGCCTCGGCGCCTACCCGGCCTCGGGCGATCAGTGGCTGGGCATGCTGGGCATGCACGGGCTCTACGAGGCCAATATGGCGATGCATGACTGCGATCTGATGATCAATATCGGCGCGCGGTTCGACGACCGGATCACGGGCCGGGTGGACGCGTTCTCGCCCGGCTCCAAGAAGGCCCATATCGACATCGACCCGTCCTCGATCAACAAGGTGATCCATGTGGATGTGCCGATCATCGGCGACGTGGCCCATGTGCTGGAAGACCTGCTGCGCGTGTGGAAATCCCGCGGCCGCAAGACCCACAAGGAAGGGCTGTCCAAGTGGTGGAAGCAGATTGAAGAGTGGCGGGCAAAGCGTTGCCTTGCCTACAAAAACTCCGAAACGATTATCAAGCCACAATACGCACTGGAGCGGCTCGAGGCGCTGACCAAGCACCGCAAGGACCGCTACATCTGTACCGAGGTGGGCCAGCATCAGATGTGGGCCGCGCAATATCTGGGCTTTGACGACCCGAACCGCTGGATGACCTCGGGCGGGCTTGGCACCATGGGCTACGGCTTGCCGGCCTCGGTCGGGGTGCAGGTGGCGCATCCGGACGCGCTGGTGATCAACGTCGCGGGCGAGGCGTCGTGGCTGATGAACATGCAGGAGATGGGCACGGCCCGTCAGTACGATCTGCCGATCAAGCAGTTCATTCTGAACAATGAGCGCCTTGGCATGGTGCGCCAGTGGCAGCAGCTGCTCCATGGCAACCGCTACTCGCACTCGTGGTCCGAGGCCCTGCCTGACTTCGTGGTTCTCGCGCAGGCGTTCGGCGCGAAGGGCATCATCTGCAAGGATCCGTCCGATCTGGACGACGCGATCATGGAGATGCTCAACCACGAGGGCCCGGTCGTCTTCGACTGCTGCGTCGAGAAGCACGAGAACTGCTACCCGATGATCCCCTCCGGCGCGCCGCATAACGAGATGCTGATGGGCGAGGACACCGGCGAAGACGCGATCGGCACCAAGGGCGCGGTGTTGGTGTAAATTTCGATGTGGGAGTGGTTCACCTCGCTCTTCGCGGCCTCCCTGCCCCCGATGGTCGTGCCGGATTACGATCTGAACCGGGACGTCTGGCAGCAGGAGCTCAGCTTTACGGAGGCCGTGGAGGTCTGCGTCGAGCCGCTGGAGGCAAGCTACACGGTCACGGCGACCAACACGGAGGGCGAGGCGCAGGTGCTGCACTTCGCCGACCGCATCGACATTGACGGCGCGCCCGTCACCTTGAAGCCAGAGGCCATCTGCCTCGCCAAAGCCGCCCGCGATCCGCTGCGGTTGACCCTTTTGACCAAGGCGGGCTACCCCGCCAGCACCGGCACCCCGGTGATCGACATTCGCTAGGAAAGAGAGAGCCCCATGTCCCCGCTCAAGATCAAAAAAGGCACGTCGAAACATTCGGCCTATGACCTCAAGGACCCCAATGCCGACATCATCGAGCGGCACACTTTGGCGGTCCTCGTCACTAACGAAGCGGGGGTTCTAGCACGGGTCATCGGGTTGTTTTCGGGCCGGGGCTACAACATCGAAAGTCTGACCGTGGCCGAGGTGGACCATGAAGGGCACCGCTCGCGCATCACCATCGTGACCTCCGGCACGCCCGCCGTAATCACGCAGATCAAGGCGCAGCTGGAGCGCATGGTCCCGGTGCATGACGTGCACGACCTGACCGAGGAAGGCGCAAGTGTCGAGCGCGAGCTGGCCCTGTTCAAGGTTGCAGGCACCGGCAACGAGCGGATCGAGGCGCTGCGCCTGGCCGAGATTTTCCGCGCAAATGTGGTGGATAGCACGTTGGAGTCGTTCGTGTTCGAAATGACCGGCACGTCCGAGAAGATCGACGCCTTCGCCGAACTCATGCGTCCCCTGGGGCTGATCGAGCAGGCGCGCACCGGAGTTGCGGCGCTCTCGCGCGGGCCTGAGTAGGACGCAAAAGGCCCGCCTCCACGCCGCCCGAGGCAGATCGAACAATGGCGTGAAGACGGACCTGAATGGCCCTGCACATTTGGGGGCGCAGGGCCAAACCTAAGGCTTTAGGCTTCGGGGATCAGGCCGCCTTCGGTGGCTGCCGTCATTTCCTCTTCATCCACCACGCCATCGCCATTGGTGTCGATGGCGCTGAACCCTTCTTCGGTCAGGGTCGGGTAGCTGGCCAGCATCTCGGTGAAGGAGACGACGCCGTCCCCGTCGCTGTCCAGATCAGCCACAGCGGCAAAGGCTGCGGTACCCACAAAGGTTGCGGTGGTCAGTGCGATAAGAGCGGTTTTCATAGACTCTCTCCGTTTTTGGTTACGCGCCGCCGTCAGGGCGGTCGCTGAAGGATACATGCCCTCTGCCCGCACCGATCGTTAGGCATTGTCGGATTTGTGCCAAAAACGCGCTACCGCTTGCCATTTTGGCTTATCCGTCCCGGCACGAGATTGCCCAAAAAATGCGCACGGGGCGCAGTGGCGGGAACCCACCGACCGAGCCACCCGGTTTGGGCAATTTGCGACCCATGGCGCGCTGCGGGGGTCGCAGTGAGAAAAGCCGCGCCCATGCGAATCTGGAACCGTGGAGGCAGGTAATCGCACCGAAGGACGCATCCATGACCACCGATCTCAGCCGTGTCTCGGCCCCGATTGAGCAGGCGCGCGGACTGCCAAATGCCCACTACGTCGACGCCGCGACCTTTGCCGAGGAATGCGATGCGGTGCTCCACAGCACGTGGGCAGGCCTTGCCGTGGGCGCCGATGTGCCCGAGCCCGGCGATGCGAAACCGCTGGAATTCCTGGGCCTGCCCCTGCTTTTGATCCGCGACAAGGACGGCGTGGTGAGGGTCTTCCAGAACACCTGCCGCCACCGCGGCATGATCCTCGTCGATGCGCCGCGCAAGATCGAAGGCGCGATCCGCTGCCCGTACCACTCCTGGTGCTACTCCACCAAGGGCGACCTGGTTGCCACCCCCCATGTGGGTGGCCCGGGCATGAACACCCATCCCGATATGGACCGCAGCACGCTTGGGCTGATCGAGATACGCTCCCATATCTGGCGCGATGTGGTGTTTGTGAACATTTCGGGCGATGCCGCGCCGTTCGAGGACGTCCATGCCGACCTGATCGCCCGCTGGGCCGAGTTCGACCAGCCCATGTATCACGGCGGGCCGGACAGCGCGTTCACCCTCGATGTGGCCTGCAACTGGAAGCTGGCGGTCGAGAATTACTGCGAAAGCTACCACCTGCCCTGGGTGCATCCCGGGCTGAACAGCTATTCGCGGCTGGAGGATCACTACAACATCAACGAGCCCGGCCGCTACTCGGGCCAAGGCACGCTCGTCTACCGCCAGTTCGAGGGCGAGAACGGCGCGCGCTTCCCGGACTTCGCGGGGCTCAGCGACAAATGGGATGAGGGCGCGGAATACATCACGATCTACCCCAACGTACTGCTGGCCGCGCAGCGCGACCATGCCTACGCGATCATCCTGGAGCCGCGGGGCGTGGATGCCACGGTCGAGCATGTCCACATCTACTACGCCGCACCCGAGGTGGACGCGGCGATGCGCGTGAAGAACACCGAGCTGTGGCGCGGAGTTTTTGAAGAGGACATCTTCGTGGTCGAGGGCATGCAGCGGGGCCGCTACGGACCGGGCTTCGACGGCGGACGGTTCTCGCCCGCGATGGACGGGCCGACGCATTGTTTCCACGCTTGGGTGGCGGAGCGGATACTGGCCCACAGGCAGGCGCAGGCCATGGCCGCCGAGTGAGCCTGGATGCGGAGCTTCTGGCGGCCCACGCTCGCGACGATCGGCCTGCTTTGATCGCGCTCTACGAGCGGGCCGCCGATGAGGCCGAGACCGAGGTGGCGGCGGGGTTTTACCTGACCCATGCCTATGTGTTCGCCCTAGAGGCGGGCGACACGCGCTCGAAAGCTCTGGCCACCCGGTTGCGCGCGATGGGGCGGCTTTAGTTGCGTTGCCCCCGCCGACCCGGTAGCCTTCTGCCATGAAACATGTTCCCAAAGACACTACCGATGACGCGCTTATTCAGGAGTTTCTGAACAAGGGTGGAAAAGTCACCGTGGGCAAGACCAAGCCGCTCAAGCCGGAGCTGGGTTTGAGCAACAATGTCTGGAACAGCAAGCTGACAAAAGAAGAAAAAGCGGCCCGCGACAAGACGTCGAAGCCCAAGTCCTAGGCTCTTTCCGGGTGTGCGAAGTAGCGGGGCGCAGGTCGCTCCGCCGGGAGTATTTTGCCAGGATAAAGCCAAAGCCTGAATCGATTTGGACAAAGAAAAAGGCCCCTTCCGAAGAAGGGGCCAGGTTCGCTGATCAGGCTCGTCGTTGTACCGCCCGTTAGTTTTATGCCTGCGGCCCGATCCGCGTCAGGGGCGAACGCATCCGCCCCGGAACCCGGACGATGCTCCGCAGGAGCACCGCCCGTATCTTGTTTAGCTACACCCGGACGTCCCGCCGCAGGTGTTGCACTTCATGCAGGTGCCGTTGCGCACCAGCGTGTAGTTGCCGCATTCGCCGCAGGCCTCGCCCTCGTAGCCCTGCATCTTCGCTTTCGCGCGGGCATCAAGGGAGACGGAGCCGGACGCGATCGCCGTGGAAGCCGTTGCGGCGGCCGACGCCACCTCTGGCACCAGGGTTTGCAGGGCAGCGACCGGATCGGCCGCGCCGTCGAGCGATGTGGCGCCCATCGAAGCCATCCCGCCTTGCAGCACCTTCAGCTCTTGCGGCACGCGCTTGCGCAGGTAGCCGGTGGAGCTGATCTGCTTGAGCACCTCGAGCGACTTGGATGCGGCGTTCTCCGACAGGTTGTCGACGTTTTGCAAGTTCTCCTGCTCGCCTTTGCCGAGATCATCGAAGGTCTCGCCCGTGGGCTTCACATGGGCCAGATCGGTGCGGTCGAGATAGCTGACAGCGAGCTCGCGGAAGATATAGTCGAGGATCGACGTCGCGTTCTTGATGCTGTCATTGCCCTGGACCATGCCGGCCGGCTCGAACTTGGTGAAGGTGAAGGCGTCCACGAACTCCTCCAGCGGGACCCCGTACTGAAGCCCGACGGAAACCGCGATGGCAAAGTTGTTCATCATCGCCCGGAAGCCCGCGCCTTCCTTGTGCATGTCGATGAAAATCTCGCCCAGCTGGCCGTCCTCGTATTCGCCGGTGCGCAAGTAGACCTTGTGCCCGCCCACGATGGCCTTCTGGGTGTAACCCTTACGGCGCTCGGGCATCTTGGCCCGGGCGGTGGCCTTCTCGACCTCCTTGATGATGACCTTCTCGATCACCTTCTCGGCCAGCACGGCGGCTTTTTCCTGCGCCGTGCCGCTTTCGAGAATCTCGGCGGCCTCGTCATCGTCTTCGACAAGGGCTGCGGCCAGCGGCTGGCTGAGCTTGGAGCCGTCGCGGTAGAGCGCGTTGGCCTTGATGCCCAGCGACCAGCTGAGTTCATACGCCTTCTGGCAGTCCTCGATGGTGGCATTGTTGGGCATGTTGATCGTCTTGGAGATCGCGCCGGAGATGAAAGACTGGGCCGCGGCCATCATGTAGATGTGGCTGTCGACCGACAGGAAGCGCTTGCCCTTCTTACCGCAGGGGTTGGCGCAATCGAACACGGCATAGTGCTCTTCTTTCAGGTGCGGCGCACCCTCCAAGGTCATGGTCCCGCAGACATGGTCATTGGCGGCCTCGATCTGGTCTTTCGAGAAGCCCAGATGGCGCAGCATGTCGAAGGCGGGATTGTTCAGCTCGGCGGCCGGGATGCCGAGGGTCTGCGTGCAGAACTCCTCGCCCAGGGTCCACTGGTTGAACACGAAGCGGATATCAAAGGCGGAGGGCAGCGCGGCCTCGATCTTGGCCAGCTCTGCCTCGCCGAAGCCGTGACCGACCAGCGAGGTGTGGTTGATGCCGGGCGCATTGCCGAGCGTGCCGTGGCCCACCGCGTAAGAGACGATCTCTTCGATCTCGTTGGAGCGGTAGCCGAGGGTTTCCAGCGCGCCGGGCACCCCGCGGTTGATGATCTTGAAGTAGCCGCCGCCTGCGAGCTTCTTGAACTTCACCAAAGCGAAGTCAGGCTCGATGCCGGTGGTGTCGCAATCCATAACCAGACCGATGGTCCCGGTAGGCGCGATCACGGTGGCCTGCGCGTTGCGGTAGCCGTGCTTCTCGCCCAGCTCCAGCGCCTCGTCCCAGGCGGCCATGGCGAGGTTCACCAGGTCCTGATCGGGACAGTTGGCGTGGTCGAGCGCCAGCGGCTTGATGTCGAGGTTCTCGTAGCCCTCGTCATTGCCGTAGGCCGCGTTGCGGTGGTTGCGGATGACCCGCAGCATGTGGTCTGCGTTCTTCTTGTAGCCCGGGAAGGCGCCTAGCTCGGACGCGATCTCGGCCGATGTGGCGTAAGATACGCCGGTCATCAGGGCGGTCAGCGCGCCGCACATGGCGCGGCCTTCGGCGCTGTCATAGGAGTGGCCCATGTTCATCAGCAGGCCGCCGATGTTCGCGTAGCCCAAGCCCAGCGTGCGGAAGTCGTAGCTGCGCTGCGCGATGGCGGGCGACGGGAACTGCGCCATGGTGACGGAGATTTCCAGCGTCAGGGTCCACAGGCGGGTGGCGTGCATATAGAGCTCTGCGTCGAACTTGCTGTCCTTCTGGTAGGTCAGCAGGTTCATCGAGGCGAGGTTACAGGCCGTGTCGTCGAGGAACATGTACTCGGAGCACGGGTTGGAGCCGCGGATCGCGCCATCTTCGGGGCATGTGTGCCACGCGTTGACGGTGTCGTGGTACTGGATGCCGGGATCGGCACAGGCCCAAGCGGCGTGGCCGACCTGTTCCCACAAATCGCGGGCCTTGATGGTCTTGGAGACCTTGCCGTCCTTGCGGTTGATCAGCTCCCAATCCGCGTCGGCCTCGACCGCCTTCAGGAAGGCGTCGGTCACGCGGATGGAGTTGTTGGAGTTCTGGCCGGAGACCGAGTTGTAGGCCTCGCTGTCCCAATCGGTGTCGTAGGTCGGAAACTCGATGGAGGTGTAGCCCTGCTTTGCGTAATCCAGCACGCGCTTGACGTAAGTCTCTGGGATCGCGACCTTTTTGGCTTCGCGGATCGCCGACTTCAGCTGCTCGTTGGTCTTGGGGTCGACCGCATCTTCCAGCTTACCGTCCCAGCCTTTGATCGCCTGGAAGATCGCGTTGAGCTTCTGCTCGTGCATCTTGGAGCCCGCGACGATGGACGCCACTTTCTGCTCTTCGAGCACCTTCCAGTTGATGAATTCTTCGATATCTGGATGATCGGCGTCGACGATCACCATCTTGGCGGCGCGGCGGGTGGTGCCGCCGGATTTGATGGCGCCTGCTGCGCGGTCACCGATCTTCAGGAAGCCCATCAGGCCGGAGGATTTGCCGCCGCCGGACAGTTTCTCGCCCTCTGCACGCAGCGACGAGAAGTTGGTGCCGGTGCCGGAGCCGTATTTGAACAGGCGCGCCTCGCGAACCCACAGGTCCATGATGCCGCCATCGTTGACCAGATCGTCGGAGACGGACTGGATGAAGCAGGCGTGGGGCTGCGGGTGCTCGTAGGACGATTTGGATTTGGTCAGCTTGCCGGTCTGAAAGTCGACATAGTGGTGGCCCTGTGCGGGACCGTCGATGCCGTAGGCCCAGTGCAGTCCTGTGTTGAACCATTGCGGGGAGTTCGGCGCGGCCATCTGCTTGGCCAGCATCACGCGCATTTCGTCATAGTAGGCTTGTGCGTCGGCCTCGGACGAGAAATAGCCGCCCTTCCAGCCCCAGTAGCACCATGCGCCTGCAAGACGGTCGAACACCTGCTTGGACGAGGTCTCGCCGGTAAAGCGCTGATCTTCGGGCAACTTCTTGAGCGCGGCCTCATCGGGAACCGAGCGCCACAGGAAGGACGGCACGCCCTTCTCTTTCACGCGCTTTGTGGCCGCAGGCACGCCGGCCTTGCGGAAGTATTTCTGTGCAATGACGTCAGAGGCGACCTGGCTCCAACCTGCGGGGATCTCGACATTGTTGAGCTTGAAGACGACCGTGCCGTCGGGGTTGCGGATTTCAGACGCGGTGGTCGTGAATTCCAGGGCGGCGTAGGCGTCCTGCCCCGCTTTCGTCAGCTTGCGGTCAATTTTCATTGGTCGTGTGTCCCCGATATCCCAGAGCGCTTGATGCGCATCAATTCATGTTCTGACCTGCCTCATGCGGGTCGTCTTGGTGGGCGCGGCGAAAACCGTTCCGCTGCCTGCGCCGCAGTGGCGCTGGCATTGCATCGTGTTCGACACAAGAGGCTTGCGAAATGTTGTCCCGTTTCCCGTTGCTGGCCCCTACCCCTATATGTTGTGGCTTCGGTGTCAGCTCGCACAACCTGCCGTATGCGCACCTAACGGGTCAACGAATTATTTACCGTGTATCACCACAAAAATCTGTTGACCTTGGGGGATCGTTTTGACGCCCGATTCTGCCGCGCTTGCGAGATGAAATCGGGGACAAAACCTGCATGCCGAAAAAACGCAATCTTGAGGACCACTTAGCCCCTAATGCTGTCCTATCGGTTGAACTATCCACAGGCTTATCCCCAGTGGATTGGGGAGCGTTAACACTCGCTTAACTATATATAGGAGCAGGCCGCGGGATGTCGTCTAGATGTAGGGATGCAACGGTCCGGTCTCAAAACTGCGTAGTTTGGACGCGTCCCGTCATCTATCCACAGAATCGCGGATGGCGCGGAGGTCTCGACACTAAGCGGGAAGAATTGCCGCGCTGCGGCTTCAGATGGTCGGGGCGGCGAGATTCGAACTCACGACCCCCTGTACCCAAAACAGGTGCGCTACCAGACTGCGCCACGCCCCGATCATCTGCTGCATTCCCTAAACCGCCGATGCGGGTTTGAAAAGACCAAACTACTCACACGGCCAGATGGCGACGGCGGGATCGAAACTTGGGTGACGCAGGACGTCGCCCGGCGCAATTCCAAAGCGCGCGCTCAGCCCGCCATTGATCTCCAGAACGTGGGTCAGGCCCTCCCCGCCTTCAATCGGCGTCTCGTCGAGCGGGATGGCGTTGGTATGGATCTTGGCGATTTCACCGGTCGGGCCGACGAAGATCATATCAAGCGGGATGAGCGTATTGCGCATCCAGAAGGCAAGGCGTTGCGGGCGCGGATATACAAAGAGCATGCCGGAACGCGCGGGCATCGACCTCACGTGCATGAGCCCCCGGGCGCGGTCTTGCGGGGTCTCGGCTACGGCGACGTCGAAATTGATCTGACCGAAGCTGCCCTTGATCGACACAACATCCGGGGCGCAGGCCGCAGCCGCCGCCCCGCTATACGTCAAAGCACACGCAAGAAGCGCGGCTTTAATTCTTCTTGTTGGCGTAATCCCAGGAATGCGCTTCCGCGGCCATCTGGCCACGTTCCCCATCAACGACGCGCAGGCAGATCGCCTCGCCGGCCTGAAGATCGGCCAAGCCACAGCGGCGCAGAACCTCGATATGAAGGAAGATGTCGTTGGTTTCACCATAGGCATTGGCAAAGCCGAAGCCTTTTGCCTTGTCAAACCATTTCACCCGCGCGGGTGTCAGCGGAATGTCGCTGAGCTCGTCGAGATTTCCGGGCAGACCCTCGATCGGCGCATCGGCCTCGGGCGGATTGACGGACAGGACTTCAACGGCCTGCAACCCGCGTTCGGTCTCTTGAACGCGCAATTCAACATGGCTGCCATCGGCGACGGAGCCCTGGCCGAAATTGCGCAGCACGTTTGCGTGAAGAAGGATGTCTGGTCCCCCCTCGTCGCTGACGACAAATCCAAACCCTTTAACCGCATCAAACCACTTCACTTGCCCGACGATAAATCGAGCTGATTCAGTGATCTCTTTCGTTTCTGTCATCCATGCCGCGCCGAAATTTTCAGCGCCTCCAAGTTTGCCCATGGAGCCCCCTGCTTCTTCTTAGGGCTCATAGGTGCCACGTTTCGCGCGTTTTTGATAGGTAAGGCATTCCAGACCCAACACGTTTACGCATACGTCAATTTCCATTCATTTCCGCAGGCTTACGCGGCCTACGGGTTCAGTCGTACGACCTCCCACGGGGCGGAGGCGTCCGCCCGGGTCCAGCGGAACCGATCATGTAGGCGGGCGGTCCCGTCCGCCCAGAATTCAATCTCCACCGGCGTGATCCGAAAGCCGCCCCAAAACGGCGGGCGGTCCGGGTTGATGCCCTTCTCTGCCGTCACCTTGGCGACCTTGGCCATCAATGCGCCGCGCGAGCTGAGCGGGCGCGACTGGTCAGAGGCCCAGGCCCCCAGCCGGCTCTTGAGCGAACGAGATCTGTAATACTCATCCGCCCGTGCACCATCCTCGCGGGTGACATGCCCGCGCACGCGAACCTGCCGTTGCAGAGACTTCCAGTGTAGCACGAAGGCCGCCGTGCCGCTCGCCTCAATCTCCTGCGCCTTCACCCCTTCGTAGTTGGTGTAGAAGACAAAGGCGTCGTCCTCGATATCTTTGAGAAGGACCATGCGCACATTCGGCATCCCCTGCGGGTCCACGGTGGCCAGAGCGATCGCATTGGGATCGTTGGGCTCGCGCGCTTCGGCCTCTTTCAGCCAGGCGCGGGTCAACGCAAACGGGTCATCCCCCGCGAATATGCCAGTTCGATCAACCATACCGATCAGTTCACTTTCTATAACGTTGCTTCGATAAGCGCGCGGAGCGCGTCTCGCAACCCTTAACCTTGCGTCTTGGGACATGTGCGTCGGCGGGACTTCGCCGACGCCCGACTGCCTGCCCATATAGAGCGATCTCTTGAAGGCCACAGGGCTTTGGCCTAGAGAACCAGACAATACCGGGGCTAGATGGGCGTGAGGGAACAGATGTCAAACGGATTAATGGCGGGCAAACGCGGCCTGATCATGGGGGTCGCGAACGACAAGTCGATCGCATGGGGCATCGCGAAAGCCTGCGCCGAGCAAGGCGCGGAGCTGGCCTTTTCCTACCAGGGCGACGCGCTGCTCAAGCGGGTCCGCCCGCTGGCCGACAGCATCGGCGCCAAACATGTGCTGCCCTGCGATGTGGGCGATGGCGCGTCGATTGACGCGCTGTTCGAGACACTGAAGGACGATTGGGGCAACCTTGACTTCGTCGTGCACGCCATTGGTTTTTCGGATAAAAACGAGCTTCGGGGCCGCTATGTTGACACCAGCCCCGACAACTTCCGCATGTCCATGGATATATCGGTCTACTCCTTCACTGCTGTAGCACAGCGCGCGGAGAAGATGATGAACGACGGCGGCTCGCTGCTGACGCTCACCTATTACGGCGCCGAAAAGGTCATGCCCCATTACAACGTGATGGGCGTCGCCAAGGCCGCGCTTGAGGCCTCCGTCAAGTATCTGGCAGAGGATCTGGGCAAGGACGGCATCCGCGTCAACGCGATCTCCGCCGGCACGATCAAGACGCTGGCCGCATCGGGCATCGGCGACTTCCGCTACATCATGAAGTGGAACGAGTATAACGCCCCGCTGCGCCGCACCGTGACGCAGGAAGAAGTCGGCAAGTCCGCGCTGTACCTGCTCTCGGACCTCGGCTCCGCCGTCACCGGCGAGGTTTTGCATGTGGATGCGGGCTACCACGTTGTGGGCATGAAAGCCGTCGACGCCCCGGATATCGAGAAATGACTCTGGCGGCCTTCGCCACGGTCGCTTTCATTCACCTGCTCGCGGCGATGAGCCCCGGGCCCTCCTTTGTGCTCAGCGTCCGAGCGGCGGCCTCCGAAGGCTTCCGGGTGGCCACCGGCCTTGCGGTGGGCTTCGGCATCGGCGCCACGATCTGGGCCGCCGCCGCCCTGCTGGGCCTGTCCGTCCTGTTCGAGATCGTCCCGGTGCTCTTCACCGCGCTGAAAGTCGTGGGCGGGCTGTTTTTGCTCTTTATCGCGATCCAGATGTGGCGGCACGCAACAGAGCCGATGCCAGTCGTGACCGATGGCAGCGCCCCGCGCTCCACTTGGGGTGCGGTCAAGCTGGGCACACTCGCCATGCTCGCCAACCCGAAGCCCGCCGTGTTCTTTGGGGCCGTCTTTGTGGGCGTCGTTCCGCTCGAGGCCAGTCTCACCGACAAGGCGATCGTGCTGGCCAACATCTTCTGGGTTGAGACCGCGTGGTACATCGTGGTCGCCCGCCTGTTTTCCCTGTCCCGCGCCCGCGCAGCCTATGGGCGGTTCAAGACCGCCATGGACCGCAGCTTTGGCGGGCTGATCGCCCTGCTCGGCGCCAAGATCGCCATCACCTGAGGAGCCACACGCCATGACCGACCGCCTGCCCCACGAAAAAGGCTTCCACATCTCCTGGGATCAGATCCACCGCGACAGCCGCGCGCTGGCGTGGCGGCTGGACGGTCACGGCCCCGATGACGGTGCGTGGAAAGCGGTCGTGGCGATCACCCGCGGCGGCATGGCGCCTGCGATGATTGCCGCGCGCGAGCTCGATATCCGCACGGTCGACACGATCTCGGTCAAAAGCTACGACAACCAGACCCAGTCCGAGGCGTCGGTCCTGAAAAAGCCCGACGACACGCTGATGGGCGACGGCACCGGCATCCTGATCATCGATGATCTGGTCGACAGCGGCAAAACGCTGGAAGTCGTGCGCGCGCTCTATCCCAACGCGCATTTCGCCACCGTTTATGCCAAGCCAAAAGGCCGCCCGCAGGTGGACACGTTCATCACAGAAGTCAGCCAGGACACCTGGATCTTCTTCCCGTGGGACATGGCGATGCAATATGTGAAGCCGTATCGGGGCGAATAGGATGCTCTTGAACCCGAACATGGCCGCGACCTTCCCGCCCCCGGTGATGGAGGCGCGGCGCTGGCTGGAGGGTGTGGATTTCCCCGCAGACCGGCCCTTGATCAATGTCAGTCAGGCCGCCCCCGTTGACCCGCCGCCCGCGCCGTTGCGCGAAGCGATGGCGCAATTCGTGCTGGAGGATGACGGCGCGCATCTCTACGGGCCTGTATTGGGCCTGCCGGAGCTGCGGGCCGAGGTCGCCAAGCAGTGGTCGCAGGGCTATGGCGGGACTGTGGCGCCCGCGCAGGTCGCGATCACGTCCGGCTGCAATCAGGCCTTCGCCGCTGTCATTGCGACGCTCTGCGCGCCCGGTGACGAGGTGATCCTGCCGACGCCGTGGTACTTCAACCACAAGATGTGGCTCGATATGGGCGGCATCGCTGCCGTTCCGCTCAAGACCGGCGACGGGCTGCTGCCCGACGCAGGCGCGGCGGAGAAGCTGATCACATCAAAGACACGCGCCATCGCATTGGTATCGCCCAACAATCCCGGCGGCGTTGAGTATCCGTCAGAGACCCTTTCGGCGTTCTACGAGCTTTGCGGCGCGAAAGGCATCGCGCTGATTGTGGACGAGACCTACCGCGATTTTGACAGCCGCACAGGCGCGCCGCACGACCTGTTCACACGCGATAGCTGGGACGAAACGCTGATCCAGCTTTACTCGTTTTCCAAGGCGTACCGGCTGACCGGGCACCGCGTCGGCGCCGTGGTTGCGTCCGAGGCGCGGCTGGCGGAGGCCGAGAAGTTCCTCGACACCGTCGCGATCTGCCCCAACCAGTTGGGCCAGCGCGCCGCGCTTTGGGGGATGCAGAACCTTGGCAACTGGCTTGGCACGCAACGTGCCGAGATCCTTGCCCGCAAGGCCGCCATCGCGAAGCATTTCCCCCGGCTCGAGGCCAAGGGCTGGGCGCTGGAGGGCAATGGCGCCTACTTTGCCTATATGCGGCATCCGTTCGATGAGCCTTCCGACCAGTTGGCGCAGCGCATGGTGCGCGAAATCGGGGTTCTATGCCTGCCCGGCACCATGTTCGTGCCCGACGATGACCCGTCGGGCGCGCAGGCGCTGCGCATCGCGTTCGCCAATATCGACGCGGACGGCATTTCGCAGCTATTTGACCGGCTCGAGACGCTCTGATCCGCTTGCCCCGGCCCGCGCGCCGGGCTACCACGTCGCAACAGTTTTTCGAGGGGTTCCAACGCCATGGCCAAATCGCAGAAATCGAGTGCCTCCAAGATCGCCGTCTGGGTGATTTTGGTGCTGCTGGTCGCGGGTCTCGCAGGCTTCGGCGCGGGTGGTCTGGGGGGCAACATCACCAAGATCGGCGAGGTCGGCCAAACGCCGATCACGGTGCAGGAATACCAGCGCGCCCTGCAGCAGGAACTGAATTTCGAGACCCGTCGCCGGGGCGACGCCGTCTCGATCCAGCAGGCCATCCAGGAAGGGATCGACCTGCGCGTGCGCACCCGGCTTGCCGCCAATGCGGCGCTCGCCGAAGAGGCGCGCATGATGGGCCTGTCGGTCGGCGACGCAGAGGTGATCCGCGAGCTGCGGCAGGTCCCGGCCTTCCAGGGCGCAAGCGGCACGTTCAACCGCGATACCTATGAATTCACGCTGCAACAAAGCGGCCTGCGCCCCAATGAGTTCGAGGAAAACATTCGCCGCACGGCCGCGGTTGGCCTGCTGCAACAGGCGGTGACCGGCGGGCTGGTGCTCGACGACGCCTATGCCGACACGCTCTACAATTTCCTGGGTGAGCGCCGCTCCTTCCGCTGGGCCTCGGTCACGCCCGATCTTCTGGTCGTGCCGAACCCGCAGCCCGCCGATGCCCAGCTGCAAGCCTACTATGACGATAACAGCGCCCAGTTCGAAACGCCCCAGCTGCGCAAGATCAGCTACATCTGGCTCACGCCCGACATGCTGACCGACACGATCGAGCCCACCGATGGCGAGCTGCAGGCGCTCTACGAAGAGCGCTCCGACGAGTACAACCAGCCCGAGCGCCGCCTGGTCGAACGCCTGAGCTTTCTGACCATGGACGCCGCGCAAGATGCCAAGGCCGCCATCGAGGCGGGCGAGACGTCCTTCGAGACGCTCGTCGAAGAGCGTGGACTGACGCTGGAAGATGTCGATCAGGGCGAAGTCGCCCGCGATGATCTGGACGCCCCGATTGCGGATGTCGTCTTCGCCGTCACCGAGCCGGGTCTGTCGGAGCCGGTGGAAACCTCTCTCGGCCCCGCGATCTACCGCATCAACGCGGTGCTCGAGGCCCGCGAGACGCCCTTTGAGGATGTGCGCGAAGAGCTGGCGGCCGAGGCCGCCGCCGATCAGGCCCGCCGCGCCGTGCAGTCTTTCCGCGACGATATCGACGATCTGCTTGTGGGCGGCGCGACGCTCGAAGAGGTCGCCGACGAGACCCCGGCACAGTTCGGCACGGTGGACTATTCGGGCAATGACCGCGAGGGCATCACCGGCTACGACAATTTCCGCGACGAGGCCGAGCGGCTGCAGGAAGGCGACTTCCCCGAAGTGGCCGACCTGTCCGATGGCGGGCTGTTTGCCGCGCGGCTCGACGAAATCGTGCCGCCCACCCTGCCCGCGCTCGATGAGATCCGCGACGAGGTCGCGACCGCGTGGGACGCGGCAGAGATCAACCGCCGTCTGGCGGAGCTGGGCGAGACGCTGAAGGCGCAGCTCGACGCGGGTACACAGCTCGAGTCACTGGGTCTTGAGGGCCGCACCGAGACCGACCGCACCCGCACCGACTTCATCGAGGGCGCGCCGATCGGCCTGCTGATCGAAGCCTTCGATCTGCCCGCCAACGGCACAGCGCTGGTGGAGGACGAGAGCGGCGTGATCCTGCTGGAACTCCTTGATATCTCGCCGCCTGACACCGCCGCCGACGAGGCGCAGGCGGTGATCAGCCAACTGTCAGCGCAGGGAAGCCAGGGTCTTGCCGCGGATGTGTTCGAGATGTTCGGGCAAGCCATCCAATCCCGCCACGGCCTGTCGCTCGATCAGGCTGCGCTGAATGCGGTCCACGCCCAGATGGGCGGCGGTGTTGGCGGCATCTAGGCACATGGCGCTCCTCCCCGAATACGACGCCTTCGCCAAGGGCTTTGACGCGGGCGAGAACCAGATCGTCTACACGCGGCTGGCCGCCGACCTCGACACGCCGGTGTCGCTGATGCTGAAGCTGACCGGCGCGAAGACCGACAGCTTCGTGCTGGAATCGGTGACCGGCGGCGAGGTGCGCGGGCGCTATTCGATCATCGGGATGAAGCCTGATCTGATCTGGCGCTGCCACGGCGAGACGTCCGAGCTGAACCGCGCTGCGCGCTACGACCGTGATGCGTTCGAGCCTTGCGATGATGATCCCCTGACAGCCCTTCGCGCGATCCTCGCGGAAAGCCAGATCGACCTGCCCGACGGTCTGCCCGCAGCCAGCGCCGGGCTGTTCGGCTATCTGGGCTACGACATGATCCGGCTGGTCGAGCATCTGCCGGATGTAAACCCTGACCCGCTGGGCCTGCCCGACGCCGTGATGATCCGCCCATCGGTGATTTGCGTGCTCGACGGTGTGAAGGGCGAGGTCATCATCGTCAGCCCCGCATGGGCCAATGGGGGACTGTCGGCCCGCGCGGCCTACGCGCAGGCGGCCGAGCGTGTCATGGACGCCGTGCGCGATCTGGAACGCCCGGTGCCTGCTGATGCGCGCGATTTCGGCGAGACCGCGCCCGTGGCCGATCCCGTCTCAAACTTCACCCATCAGGGCTATCTCGACGCCGTGGCGCAGGCCAAGAAGTACATCAAGGCCGGCGACATCTTTCAGGTGGTCCCCTCGCAGCGCTGGACACAGGACTTTGCGCTGCCGCCCTTCTCACTCTACCGCGCGCTGCGCCGCACGAACCCGTCGCCCTTCATGTTCTATTTCAACATGGGCGGCTTCCAGATCATCGGCGCCTCCCCGGAAATTCTGGTGCGCGTCTTCGGGCGCGAGGTCACGATCCGCCCCATCGCGGGCACCCGTCCCCGCGGGGCCACACCCGCCGAGGATCTCGCCCATGAGCAGGACCTGCTGGCCGACCCGAAAGAGCTGGCAGAGCATCTGATGCTGCTCGATCTGGGGCGCAACGACACCGGCAAGGTCTCCAAGATCGGCACGGTGAAGCCCACCGAGAAATTCATCATCGAGCGCTACAGCCACGTGATGCACATCGTCTCCAACGTGGTGGGCGAGCTGTCGGATGATCACGACGCGCTGTCGGCGCTGCTGTCGGGCCTGCCTGCGGGTACCGTGTCGGGCGCGCCGAAGGTCCGCGCGATGGAGATCATCGACGAGCTGGAGCCCGAGAAGCGCGGCGTCTATGGCGGCGGCTGCGGGTATTTCTCGGCCAATGGCGACATGGACATGTGCATCGCCCTGCGCACCGCGGTGCTGAAGGACGAAAAGCTCTACGTGCAGGCCGGCGGCGGGGTCGTTTATGACAGCGACCCGGAGGCGGAGTTTCAGGAAACCGTCAACAAGTCCAAGGCGCTGCGCATGGCCGCGAAAGAGGCAGGCCTGTTCCTGCGCGACGGCAACAGCTGATCAGCTGCCGTCCTGCGTGGCAAGCATCACTGCAGAGACCGGCACCATCGCGATGCTCGCATCTTTCTTCTCCAGCGCCCATTCCACGATGGCCTTTACGGTCTCCTCATAGCTGCGCCCGACCACAACCACGGCCCCGTCCTGATTGGCGGTGAAGGCCGCACGGTCGAGGTAGCGTTTGATCTTCGGGGCCTTTTCCAACTCCGCATCAAGGATGCGGAAGACCGTGGCGTTTGGAATATTCTCGCGCCGGGCGGCCTGCTGGGCCGTGTTGAGGCCCCGGTCGTAGGTAATCAGCCCGTGCCCCGTATCGCGGATCGCGCCCAGCACCGGCTGAAGCAGCGAACGGTTGCCCTGAATGCGCCCATCAAGCGGATCCATAAGGCCAACGGCCTCTGAGAGCACATCAAAATAGGCCGATACGGACACGGCCACGTCACTCGGCTCAGAGCTTTCGGGCAAGTCGTTGACGATCGCCACAACCTCAACCCCGGCTGCGCGGTACTCTGCCATGATCGCTCTGGCGTTGGGTGAGGTCGGGTCAATCGCCACAGTGACCGGCACGGCAAGCTGCGCAAGTTCGCTGCGCGCGATCCCGTCTTCGCCGCTGTCGATCAACAGAACCGAGAAAAGCGATTTGCCCTCCGCGCCTTCCACGGGGGTCGCGAACTGGCGCAACGCATCGTTTTCAATCGGTGCTGCGACCTCAGTTGCTTCAGGGGCCGGGTCCTCGCTCGGCACCGCCGCGGGCGTGCCAAGGCTGGGCAGCCTGTTTGTTACGACCCCCGCGACCGGGTTCGTGATCTGCGGCACGGGGGCGGTGATCGGCGTATCTGCGGACACGGTCTCGACCTCTTCCTCTCCGACGGTCGGAAGGCTCCGGCGCGGCGGGGTGTCCGGCTGCGCCTCGGCCGTGGGCTCTGGAGCGGGGACGCTTGCGACTTGTTCCTCACCCACCACGGTCTCGCTCGGCACTTCGGAGCGCTGCACAACGGACGTGTCGGCCTGCGCCAGTGTTTCCGCGCCTGCGGGCTCTTGGACCTCCGGCGTGACCGCCTGCGCGGCGGAGCTGTCGGCCTGCGCGGTCAGGGTCGCGGCGCTGTCATCGGGGATGATGGCGACGGGACTTTGTGTCTGGGCAGGCGCGGCGCTGACCGCTTCGGCGGTCTGGGTGTCCGTGCTTGCGGTCAGCGTCTCGGAGGCCGTCGCCTGAGGCGTCTGCGAGGCGACCACCGGTGCTTGTGCTGTCTCGGTGTCAGAGGCGACCGTGGCGGTTTCAATGTCGGGCGCGACGGCGGGGGTGTCCGTGTCCGGCGCCACGATTTCGGTCTCGGTCTGCGCGGCGGGCGCGGCGGTCTGGGTCTCGTTGGTTGGTGTGATGGTCTGCGCATCGGCAGCGGGGGCGACCTCGGCGCTGTCGGCCTCGGCCACAATCGGCTCCGCCGCTGTTTCCGGCGCGACGGCGGCGGCGTCGTCTTCGGGTGCGACCGTTTCGCTGGGCGGCGTTTCGGCCTCCAGCTTGGGCGCCGCGTCGATCCGATCCTGTGGGAGCGGTGCGTACAAGGACAGGATCGAGAGCACAACAGCGCCCACAAATCCGCCCGATACCAGCCCTGCGCCTAGTCCTTTGCCCATCGCCTTGATCCTCGCCCGACTTAATCGTGACGCCCCACGTCACACCCCAGATGGCTGCCAGATCGGGCGTTTGCACCCTGTTATCCACCGCGGCGTCTGTTTCACAACTTGACCCCGGCGCGCAGCTCTGAGCATTTATACCGCGACACGGAAGGCTCTGGAAAGCCCTTTCGGGACAAAGGGTAAGATGATGCTGCTGCTGATCGATAATTACGACAGTTTCACCTATAATCTGGTGCATTTCTTCGGCGAGCTCGGGGCCGACGTGAAGGTCGTTCGCAACGACGCCATCGACGTGCAGCAGGCCATGGCGCTGCACCCACGCGGCATCGTGCTGAGCCCCGGGCCGAAAACGCCGCTCGACGCGGGCATCTGTCTGGCCCTGACGCAAGCCGCCGCCGAGACCCGCACGCCGCTCTTTGGCGTCTGCCTGGGTCACCAGACCATTGGCGAGGCTTTCGGCGGCAAGGTCGTGCGTCACAGCGAGATCGTGCATGGCAAGGCCGGGCATTACATCCACGAAGGCAAGAGCGTTTTCAAGGACTTGCCCTCCCCTTTTCAAGCGACCCGCTACCATTCCCTGGTGGTCGATCGCGAAAGCCTGCCCGACCCGCTGGAGATAACCGCGACGCTGGAGGACGGCACGATCATGGGGCTGCAGCACCGTGAGCTGCCGATCCACGGCGTGCAATTCCACCCCGAAAGCATCGCGTCGGAGCATGGGCACCAGATGCTGCGCAATTTCCTCGACATGCTGCCCCGGGACAAAGAGGCCGCCGCATGAGCGATGCCCTGAAGCCGCTCATTGGCATCGCCGCCGACCGCCCGCTGACCCGCACCGAGGCTGAGCAAGCCTTTGCCGTCCTGTTCGAGGGCGAGGCGACGCCCAGCCAGATCGGCGGTTTGCTGATGGCCCTGCGCACACGGGGCGAGACCGTAGATGAATACGCCGCCGCGGCGGCTGTGATGCGCGCCAAGTGCAACGCGGTCAAAGCGCCCGAGGGCGCGATGGACATTGTCGGCACCGGCGGCGACGGCAAGGGAACGTTGAACATCTCCACCGCGACAGCCTTTGTCGTGGCCGGTGCGGGCGTGGTGGTGGCCAAGCACGGCAACCGCAACCTGTCCTCGAAATCCGGCGCGGCGGACGCGCTGACGCAGATGGGGCTCAACGTCATGGTCGGGGCCGATGTGGTGGCCCGCGCGATCTCTGAGATCGGGATCGGCTTCATGATGGCGCCGATGCACCATCCGGCGATTGCCCATGTCATGCCCACGCGGGCAGAATTGGGCACACGCACAATCTTCAATATTCTCGGGCCCTTGACCAATCCCGCGGGCGTCAAACGCCAGCTGACCGGGGCCTTCTCGCCAGACCTGATCCGGCCCATGGCGGAGACGCTGATGACGCTCGGATCCGAGAAGGCGTGGCTCGTGCATGGCGGCGACGGAACCGATGAGCTGGCGATCTCGGCGCCCTCCAAGGTCGCTGTGCTGGAGAACGGCACTGTGACCGAGGTCGAGATCGCCCCGGAAGATGCAGGGCTTTCGCCCCACCCGTTCGAGGAGATCATCGGCGGCACGCCCGAAGAGAACGCTGTGGCCTTCCGCGCGCTGCTCGACGGTGCGGCGTCGGCCTATCGCGATGCGGTCTTGTTGAACGCCGCCGCCGCGCTGGTCGTGGCCGACACCGCCGCCACCCTGCCGGAGGGCGTCGAGATGGCCCGCGACAGCATCGACAGCGGCCGCGCCAAGGCTAAGTTGCAGGCTCTCGCCGCATTCACCACGGAGGCCGCATGAGCACGCCCACCATCCTTGAGAAGATCAAGGCCTATAAGCTGGAAGAGGTCGCGGCGCGCAAGGCCGAGCGCCCCCTTGAGGACGTTCAGGACGCCGCCCAAACCGCGCCTGCGCCGCGCGGCTTCTACGCGGCGCTTTCTGATGCCGCGACAAGCGATTACGGCCTGATCGCGGAGATCAAGAAAGCCAGCCCCTCCAAGGGCTTGATCCGCGAAGATTTCGATGTCGCAGCCCTCGCGCGCGCCTACGCCGAAGGTGGCGCGACCTGCCTGAGTGTTCTGACCGACACGCCCTCTTTTCAGGGCGCCGACGAATACCTGATGCAGGCGCGCGATGCCTGCGATCTGCCTGTCCTGCGCAAGGACTTTCTCTACGACACCTACCAGGTGTTCGAAGCCCGCGCGCTTGGGGCGGACTGCATCCTGATCATCATGGCGTCGGTCGATGACGACACCGCCCACGCGCTCGAAGACTGCGCCGTGTCTCTGGGCATGGACGTGCTGGTCGAGGTCCATAACGAGGCGGAATTGACCCGGGCCCTGCGCCTCGACAGCCCGCTTCTGGGCATCAACAATCGCGACCTGAACACGTTCGACGTGACGCTCGACACGACCCGAAAGCTCGCGCGCCAGGTCCCCGCCGACAAGATGATCGTCGCCGAAAGCGGCCTGTTCGAGCCATCCGATCTCGCTGATCTTGCCCGCTATGGCGCGCGCTCTTTCCTGATTGGCGAAAGCCTGATGCGCCAGGATGATGTGGCTGCCGCCACACGCCATATCCTAAGTCAAAAACCAATGGTTGGAGGACTTTAGATGGCAAAGCTTACCCATTTTGACGAGGGCGGTCATGCCCATATGGTCGATGTGTCCGACAAAGACGTAACCTCCCGCATCGCCGTGGCCGAGGGCTGCGTGAAGATGCAGGCCGAGACGCTGGCGCTGATCACCGAAGGCCGCGCCAAGAAGGGTGACGTGCTCGGGGTTGCCCGTCTCGCGGGGATCATGGGGGCGAAGAAATGCGCGGACCTGATCCCGCTTTGCCACCCATTACCGATCACCAAGGTGTCGCTCGACCTGGAGCCTGATCCAAGCCTGCCGGGCATCCGTCTGACCGCCACGGTCAAGACGACCGGCCAGACCGGCGTCGAGATGGAAGCGCTCACGGCCGTCTCCACCGCCGCATTGACCATCTACGATATGGTCAAAGCCGCTGAGAAAACGATGGAAATCAGCGACATACGGCTTGTCCTGAAAGATGGCGGCAAGTCCGGCCTGTTCGAGGCCCCGCGCGGATGATCTCTGTCGCCGAGGCGCTGGAGGCCGTTCTCGCCCTCGGCGCACCTTTGGACATCGAAGAGGTCGACCTTGCCGAGGCGGACGGTCGCATTCTGGCGCAAGATGTGCAGGCCAACCGGGACCAGCCGCCCTTTGCGGCCTCCGCGATGGACGGCTACGCGGTGCCCTCGACTGACATCAAACCCGGCGACACGTTCAAGGTCATTGGCGAGGCCGCGGCGGGACATCGGTTTGACCGCTCTGTCTCGGCGGGCGAGGCCGTGCGGATTTTCACCGGTGCCCCACTGCCCGACGGCGCACACCGCGTTGTCATTCAAGAGGATACCACACGCGAGGGGGACGTGATCACCCTCACCGACCCGCTCGATAGCGGCCACCATATCCGCCCGGCAGGTGGCGATTTCAAACGCGGCGACAAGATGGAATCGCCGCGCCTGTTGAGCCCGGCGGATATCGCGCTTCTTGCTTCCATGAACATTGCGCGCGTGCCTGTGCGCCGCCGACCGGTTGTCGCGATCATCGCGACGGGCGACGAGTTGGTGAGCGTCGGGGAGACCCCGCGCGACGACCAGATCATCGCGTCCAATTCCCTTGGCCTTGCTGCCATGTTTCGCCGCGCGGGGGCAGAGACACGCGTGCTGCCCATCGCGAAGGATACGGTCAGCTCGCTGGAGATGGCATTAACCTTGTCCGAGGGCGCAGATCTGCTTGTCACCATCGGCGGCGCCTCTGTCGGCGACTACGACATCGTCGCGGAAGTGGCTTCGGGCGTGGGGCTAGAGCGCGAGTTTTACAAGGTTGCAATGCGCCCCGGTAAACCCCTGATGGCGGGACGCATCGGGGATCGCGCCATGGTGGGTCTGCCGGGAAATCCCGTGTCTTCAATGGTCTGTGGCGAAATCTTCATTTTGCCCTTGCTGTCGAAATTCTTGGGTATGCCCAGCGGTCCACGCGCGCGGATTGAGATGCCGCTGCAGGGCGCGCTATCCAAGAACGGTCCTCGAGAGCACTACATGCGCGGTGTGATCACAAACGGGGCCGTGTCCGTCGCAAGGCGTCAGGACAGCTCCTTGTTAACCGTGTTGGCGCAAGCAAACGCACTCGTGGTCCGCCCGCCCCACGCCCCCGCCTGCGATAGTGGGGATGTGGTCGAGGTCATCCCACTCTAGCGCAGTTGACACAAAACAAGAACACAGGTAGAACAAAATGGAATGCGACGCCCGTGTCGCCCACAGGGAGTTCTGAGCAAATGCTGACGAAGAAACAGCTGGACCTGCTGAAATTCATTCATGCGCGCGTGCAGCGCGACGGCGTACCGCCTTCGTTTGACGAGATGAAGGATGCGCTGGATCTACGGTCGAAATCCGGCATCCATCGCCTGATCACCGCGCTGGAAGAGCGCGGCTTTATTCAGCGCCTCGCCCACAAGGCCCGCGCGCTTGAAATCATCAAACTGCCCGATGCGATGGAAAACAGCGGCTTCCAGCCGCGCGTGATCGAAGGCGACAAGCCGGAACCGAACAAAAACGCGATGCCTTTGGATACGGTCGACGCGACGGAGCTGCCCGTGATGGGCCGTATTGCGGCAGGCACACCGATTGAGGCGATCAGCCAGGTGTCGCATCATGTTGCGGTGCCGGGCTCGATGCTGTCGGGGCAATCGCACCACTATGCGCTTGAAGTCAAAGGCGATTCGATGATCGAGGCCGGGATCAACGATGGCGACGTGGTCGTCATCCGTGAACAGGTGACCGCAGACAATGGCGACATCGTCGTCGCGCTCGTCGAGGGTCAGGAAGCCACGCTGAAACGCTTCCGCCGCCATGGCTCGTCCATCGCATTGGAGCCCGCGAACGCCGCTTACGAGACCCGGGTTCTGCCCGACAACATGGTCAAGGTCCAGGGGCGCTTGGTGGGTTTGATCCGCTCTTACTAATTTTCGACATTTGATAGTTTGAGGCCGCGCCCTGATGTGGGGCGCGGCCTTTTTTGTGTCTCGCGCCCGGGCGCGCCCCGCGCGCGAGGCACCCACATCCGCTGCCCCTGCAAGGCGCGGCTCGTCACCACGCGCACACCCCGGTCTTCGATGTGCAGCGCAATGGCGCCATCCTTGATCAAGTCCCCTGCGGTCCAGCCGAGACACCCGTCGGGCAAAGGCGTCTCGACGCGCGGCAACAGCAGATACGCATCGGCCCGGCACAGGCGCGAGACATCAATTTTTTCGGGATTGCGCGCGTCCATGATCAGGCGAAGCGGGCCGACCTCGAGATCGACCTGATTGGGCGACAGATCTGCGCGGGCCGCGGCCTGCACTTGGTCCACCGGATCGCCGTCATTTTCGAGCCACACCCGAGCGGCAAAGCCATCCCCTTTTGGCTTATTCAACACGCGCACGCCGTCCTGCATCACACCCAACAGCCGCCCCGTCTCCGAGATCAGAACCGCAGGGCGCTCGGTCTGCGCCCAAAGCGCGAAGGACAAAAGCACCGGAACCACCCCCGCAACGCGACCAGCCCCCTGCCATAAACACAGCATCAAGCCGCCAAGTGTGACCAGCGGAAGGACCATCGGGCCCGGCGCAACCACGGCGCTCGTGCTGCCGCCCAGGCCCGCGACGAAATGCGCAACGCCCAGGATCCAGGCAAGGCCAAGCCGCATGACCTCAAGGCCGATCCATTCCAGCCCGACAGCGCTCAAGAGCCCCGCGACCAGCGCGCCTGGCATCACCACCAGCCCCATGACAGGCACGGACAGGACATTGGCAAGCAACCCATATTGCGCGATCTGATTGAAATGCGCCGCCGCGATCGGTGCGGTGGCCAGCCCGGCGATGAATGACGACAACACCAGCGACGCCGTCCCGCGCGCCCATCGCGGCAACCCGCTGAACAGGCCGAAATCGCGCACCGCTGCGAACACGGCGACAAGGGCCACCGTCGCGGCAAAGGACATCTGGAAGCCCGGACCGATCAGGGCCTCGGGCGTGAAGACCAGCACGATCAGCGCGGCGATGGCGACCGCGCGCAGCGACAAGGCTGGCCGGTCCAGACAAAGGGCCAGCAGCATCACGGACACCATGATGAAGGCCCGTTGCGTCGCGATACTGGCACCCGATACGCCGAGATACACAAAGGCCGCCGCAAAAGCCGCCACCGCCGCGAGCTTGCGCGCCTCGACCCGCAGGGCCACGGGCGGGATCAGGCTCAGACACAGGCGGACCAGCGCGAAAACCGCGCCGGTGATCAACCCCATGTGCAGCCCGGAGATGGCCAGCAGATGTGCGAGGTTTGACGCCCGCAGCACCTCCACCGCTTCCGCATCCAGATCCGCGCGATGGCCCGTCAGAATGGCCGCGGCGAACGGCCCCTCGGTGCCGCCCATGCGCGACTTGATGGCGTCCGCGATGTCGAGCCGTTTCGCATAAAGCCAGATCGGAAAGCTCCAAGGCGCATCGACCCACGATCCGCTGCGCAGCACCGGATTGCGGGTATAGCCCAGGGCGCCAAGTTGCTTGAACCAAAGGTGTCGCTGAAAATCGAACCCGCCCGGCTCCACCGGGCCAGAGGGCGGTCCAAGATGGCCCGTGGTCATCACCGTGTCGCCCGGCCGGATGTCCGAGATCACCTCCGGCCCATGGAGCGACACCCGCACGCGAAGCGGCCGACGCTCAAGCGGCACCCGGTCAAGGCGGACCTGATCAAGCGTCAGGCGCATCTTCTCTGACGCGGAGCGGTCGATCGCGACGACCCGTCCTTCGATCGGGCCGTAGTAGCGGTAGCTGAGAACGGGCGCGGCCACATGGGACGTGCGCAGGCTGGCGAGCGACGTGCCAAGCGCGATCAAGGTCAGCGCCCACAAAACGATGGAGGCCCAGGTGCCGCGATGCACGCCGAGGACCCGCAGGATGGTCCACGTAATCCCCAGTCCGAGAGCCATCGCGATCAGGGCTGCAAGCGGGGGCTCCACGGGCAGCGCGAAGTAAAGTCCGACGCCGGTGCCAAGGCAAACCGGGGTCCATGCGAACAGGTGGCCCTGTTGGCGGCCAAGCGCACCTGACACGCGTCCGAGCGCCGCTCGCAAGCTCATGCCGGTCCGCGCCGGGGCTGCTCTTGTCTCCATCTGTTCGATTGCCTAAACCTGCCCGACAGCTGCACGCGCGAGTGTGCGCGATCATGCTTTCCAAAAGGTTAAGACGCTCATGTCAGACACCCCTGTCGTCACCCGTTTCGCCCCGTCCCCCACCGGTTTTCTGCACATCGGCGGCGCGCGCACGGCGCTGTTCAACTGGCTCTACGCACGCGGGCGCGGCGGCAAGTTCCTGTTGCGGATCGAGGACACGGACCGCGCGCGCTCGACGCCCGAAGCCACGCAGGCGATCCTTGATGGGCTGACATGGCTGGGGCTGGATTGGGACGGCGATGCGGTCAGCCAGTTCGAAAGCGCCGAACGCCATGCAGCGGTGGCCCACGAGATGCTCGCCGCGGGCAAGGCTTACAAGTGCTTCTCCACCCAGGACGAGATCGAAGCGTTTCGCCAGACAGCGCGGGCCGAGGGCCGCTCGACCCTGTTCCGCTCGCCCTGGCGTGATGTGCCGGAGGCGGATCATCCCGATGCTCCCTTCGTGGTCCGCATCAAGGCCCCGACCGAGGGCAGGATCACGATCGAGGATACCGTGCAGGGTGAGGTGACGTGGAAGGCCGAGACGCTCGATGACATGGTCCTGCTGCGCTCCGACGGGACGCCGGTCTACATGCTGGCCGTCGTCGTCGACGACCACGACATGGGCGTGACCCATGTGATCCGGGGCGACGACCACCTCGCCAACGCAGCGCGCCAGTCGATGATTTACACAGCGATGGGCTGGGACCTGCCGGTCTACGCCCATATTCCTCTGATCCATGGGCCCGACGGAAAGAAGCTGTCGAAACGCCACGGCTCGCTTGGGGTCGAAGAGTACATCGCCATGGGCTACACGCCCGCGGGCATGCGCAATTATCTCGCGCGGCTGGGGTGGAGCCACGGGGACGACGAGGTGTTCACCACCGCGCAGGCGCTGGAGTGGTTCGACATGGACGGGATCGGCAAGGCCCCTGCCCGGCTCGATTTTAAGAAAATGGAAAACATTAACCGCCATCACATCGGCATGAGTGATTCCGACACGATGCTGCGTGACATGCAAAGCTATCTGCGCGCCAAGGGCGAGCCGCCGCTGCCGGATGACAAGGCCGCCGCCTTCCGCGATGCCTTCGGTGCGCTGGATGTGGCGGACAAGACGCTGGGCGATCTTCTGGGCAAGTTCGCCTTCGTGCTCGATGAGCCGCCTTTCACACGCGATGAAAAGGCCGAAAAGGCGCTCGATCCGGTATCCCGTGGTATACTGAAAGAATTGACGCCGCAGCTGCAAACTGTTAGCTGGGAACGCGAACCGCTGGAGCAGGCCGTGATGGGCTTCGCCGAGGCGCAGGATCTCAAATTTGGGAAGTTGGCCGCACCCTTGCGGGTCGCCCTGTCCGGGCGGGTCACATCCCCCAGCGTCTTCGACATGATGATGATCATCGGGCGCGACGAGACCCTGGCGCGGCTGCAGGCCGTGATCGACTGACCGCCCGCGCACACGCGCCGGACACGCGGAAAGAACAACACCCGATGGCTCTCTAAGCCATTGAAATATAAGGCACTGCCACCGCGCACGGCCTCGAGACAGGAAAGGTGACAGAATGTCTGACAAGACCGCTAAGCTGACCATCGGCGACAAGGAAATCGAGCTGCCGATCTATTCGCCCACCGCGGGCCCCGACGTGCTCGACATCACCAAGCTCTACGCCCAGGGCGGCGTGTTCACCTACGATCCGGGCTTCACCTCGACCGCCGCCTGCGACAGCACCATCACCTTTATTGATGGCGGCAAGGGCGAATTGCTGCACCGCGGCTATCCGATCGATCAACTGGCCGAAAAATCGCATTATCTCGAGGTGTGCTACCTGCTGCTTTATGGCGAGCTGCCCTCGGCCGCCGAGCTGGAAGATTTCGAGAACCGCGTCACCATGCACACGATGCTGCATGAGCAGATGATGAACTTCTTCCGTGGCTTCCGCCGCGACGCGCACCCGATGGCCGTCATGGTCGGCGTGGTCGGCGCGATGTCGGCCTTCTACCACGACTCGACGGATATTTCGGACCCGTGGCAGCGCGAAGTGGCCTCGATCCGCCTGATCGCCAAGATGCCGACGATTGCCGCGATGGCGTACAAATACACCATCGGCCAGCCCTTCGTGTATCCGCGCAACGACCTTGACTATGCGTCGAACTTCCTGCGCATGTGCTTTGCCGTCCCCGCCGAGGATTATCAGGTCAATCCGATCCTGAGCCGCGCCATGGACCGCATCTTCACGCTGCATGCCGACCACGAGCAGAACGCGTCCACGTCAACTGTGCGTCTGGCCTCGTCGTCTGGCGCCAACCCGTTCGCCTGTATCGCCGCGGGCATCGCCTGCCTGTGGGGTCCGGCCCATGGTGGCGCAAATCAGGCGTGCCTTGAGATGCTCGAAGAGATCGGCACCGTCGACCGCATCCCCGAATTCATCGCGCGCGCCAAGGACAAGGACGATCCGTTCCGCCTGATGGGCTTCGGCCACCGCGTCTACAAGAATTTCGATCCGCGCGCGAAGGTGATGAAGCAATCCGCCGACGAAGTGCTGGAGCTGCTGGGCGTGGGCGACAACCCCAAGTTGCAGGTTGCCATTGAGCTGGAAAAGCAGGCGCTCGCCGATCCCTATTTCGCCGAGAAGAAGCTGTTCCCGAACGTCGATTTCTACTCCGGCATCATTCTGGAGGCGATGGGCTTCCCCACCTCGATGTTCACCCCGATCTTCGCGCTCGCGCGCACCGTTGGCTGGATTTCGCAGTGGAAAGAACAGATCTCCGATCCCAAGCTCAAGATCGGGCGCCCGCGCCAGCTCTACCAGGGCGAGACGCTGCGCGACTACGTCAATATCGAGAACCGTTAAGCACAAAAAAGCGGGGCTTCGCTGGAAGCCCCGCTACTCGGATAATTTGGCCTACGCCGCAGCCTTGGATTTATCGAGGAACGGATAGTCCGTATACCCGGTCTCATCACCGCCGTAGAACGTATCCTGATCCGGCTCGTTCAACTCCGCACCCAACTGGAACCGCTCCGGCAAATCCGGGTTCGCGATGAAGGCGCGCCCGAACGCCACGGCCTGCGCATCGCCCCTCTCGATAAAGTCCGCGGCCGAGGTCGCGTCGAAGCCGCCATTGGTCATGAAGAACCCGTCATAGTGACCCCGCAAGCGCGCGAGCATCTCAATCTCTTCCTCGGAGCGCTCGTTGCCCGGGAAGTTCTCCATCGCATGCAGATAGGCCAACTTGCGCGCGCTCAGCATCTTGTAGGCTGCCGTGAACAACGCCTCCGGATCGCTGTCGGACATGTCATGGGCCTGGCCCAGCGGCGACAGCCGCACGCCGATCCGGCCCGTCTCAAACACCTCTGACACCACGTCCAGAACCTCGCCCAGCAGCCGCAAGCGGTTCTCGATTGAGCCCCCATAGGCATCGTCGCGCTTGTTCACACCGTCCTGCAGGAACTGATCCAGAAGGTAGCCATTCGCGGAATGCACCTCGACGCCGTCGAACCCTGCGGCCTTCGCGCATTCGGCGGCGTGGCGGTAATCCTTCAGCAGCGCCTTGATGTCATCCAGCGACATCGCCTCCGGCTCCGACGTGTCTTCAAAGCCGTTTTCGGTGAAGGTCTGCGCGTCGGCGGCGATGGCGGAAGGGGCCTGCGGCTTGCGGCCTTCGGGCAGCAGCGAGACATGGCTGATCCGCCCCACATGCCACAACTGACAGAAGATCCGCCCACCGCCCGCATGCACCGCGTCAGTGATCTTCTTCCACGCGGCGACCTGCGCATCGCTGTAGATGCCGGGCGTGTTGATATAGCCCTTACCCAGCGGCGAGATTTGCGTCGCCTCGCTGATGATCAGGCCCGCGCCGCTGCGCTGCTGGTAATAGGTGATCGCCATGTCGGAATGCACGCCGTCACTTTGCGCGCGGTTGCGGGTCAGCGGCGCCATAAGCACCCGGTTCGGCAGCTCAAGCGCCCCCATTTTGACGGGCGAAAACAGAATATCAGTGTCGGGCATGTCGCGTCCTTTTTTCGTGGCTGAGAGTTACCGCTCAACTCACGTACAGGCGCGAGGTTCCGTGCTGAATCCGCCTAGCGCCCTTCGTAATTCGCCGCCCGTTTGTCGAGGAATGCCAGAACCCCCTCGCGGAAGTCATGGGTCTTGCCACACTCGCCCTGCAGCTTGGCCTCCAGCAGGAGCTGTTTCTCGAGGTCGTTCTCGAAACTGCCGCGGATGATCTTCTTGACGCGGGCATAGGCTTCGGTCGGCCCGTTGGCCAGAAACGCCGCGCGGTCCTTCCAGTGCTGGGCGAAGTCCTCATCCGGCACCGCTTCCCAGATCATGCCCATCTGGCTGGCCTCGGTCGCGGTAATGGGCTCTGCGAACAGCGATGCACCCATCGCCTTGGCCATGCCGATCTGGCGCGGCAGGAAGTATGACCCGCCCGCATCGGGGATCAGGCCGATCCGTGTGAAGGCCTGCAGGAACACCGCCGAATGCGTGGCGATCACAACATCCGCCGCAAGCGCAAGATTGGCCCCTGCCCCCGCCGCGGGCCCGTTGACCGCAGAGATCGTCGGGATCTTGCAGTTGTAAATCGCCATCAGCATCGGCACGTATTCATCGCGCAAGGTCCGCTCAAGATCGGTCGAGGCCACGGTCGCGCGGTCGCCCAGGTCCTGGCCCGAACAGAACGCGCGCCCCTTGCCGGTCATCACCAGCACGCGGGCGTCTTCTTCCGCCGCGCGGACGGCATGCAGGATCTCCGCCCGCATCTGCGTGTTCAGCGCATTCATCACATCAGGCCGCGTGAACTCGATCACGGCGACATTGTTGCTGATGTTGAGCCTCAGGGTCTCATATTGCATTGCCATCTCTCCAACCAGTTGGGCGGAGAATAGCGAACCGACCGGTTTGGAAAAGCGAAACGCGCCGTCACGTGTGATTTTATCCGCCGCGCTCCGATCTCCAGGCCTGCAGCGCCGCATTGGACGAGGGCTTTGCCCGCCGCACGCGCGTCCTGCGCGGTCGGTCGCGGCGGTAATGCAACTCCCGCGCGCCAAAGTAGAAGCTGACAATCGCGCCCAGCAGCCACCAAAGCGGCTCCGGTACCAGATCCAGCCCGGCCATCCGCGCCGAAAAGCCCAGCGGATCGCACATCGCATAGACAAAAAGCCCCAGCGTCCCAAGCGCCAGCAGCGGGCGGGGCAACCGGTTCATCCCGTTGACCGCGCGGTCGAACCAGCCATCTCGGATCGTCGCGATTTCCTTGGCATGCTGCGCGAGTGCCGCATCAAACGCCTGATGCTCCAGCTCCATCTGCCGTGTGGCATTGGGCCGAAAGGTCTCGGCCACATCGACCACAGCGCCCGCGACGCCCTGCGCGCCGCCTTTCACCAACTGAGAGATCACGCCCATGACGCCACCCGTGCGCGATGCTCGGAGATCGACAGATGGTAGCCCGGCGACAGGAATTCCTCCGCCCGCCGGATCCAGCCCCCCTTGCCCCCATCGCGCCTGCGCGCATATTTGCGCGAGGCAGGACGCTTGTCGGCCAGTCGGTAGTAATACTCCCGCCGCGCGATGCCATAGGCGTCGACCATGTGATCGGCCGCATCCGCAAACGCCGCGTAAGTCGCACGGATCGTGTGTGGCCCGATCACGCCATCCACCGCCACGTCCTGGCCCATATCGTTGAGCAGCCGTTGCAGCAGCTTCACTGCGTTGCGCCCGGAATTGACATACATGTCGAACACCAACGCCTGCAGCGGCTCTGGCAGCCGGTCGATGCGCGGGGCGTGGTAGTAGTGGTCGATGAAAATCTCGATTGCCTGGCTGCGGGTCAGCTGCTGCACGTCGCGCGCGTCGACATCGCCATCCCCGTCCAGATCCAGCCCAAGCCGGCGCATCGTGTGGATGGTGACCCCGTGGTTGGTCGGCCCGCCGGGATCATCGGGGTCGTTCACATAGCCGCCCTCGCGGCGGACGATATCGCGGGCAATTTCCTGAACAGTCTGCATGGGCTGGCCTCCGAAATGGACGCCCAGCATCAGACAGAATGGTTAATTCTAGCTATCAGCACCGTTCGGTGCCTGGTAGACACCTTGTTCCTTCAGCGCGTCGATGACCTCGACCGGCATGTAGGTCTCGTCATGTTTTGCCAATATTTCCGAGGCTTGGAAGACACCGTTGATGTACTTCCCGGTGCCGACCATGCCTTCCCCCTCCTTGAAGAGGTCCGGCAGGATGCCCGTGTAGGTCACCGCCACAACGGCGTTGCCATCGGTCACGTTGAAGGCGATTTGCTCGTCTTCGTTGACGATCAGACTGCCCTCCTCGACCAGCCCGCCGATGCGGAACGTCTCGTTCGGGCCGGGCGGCGTTTCGGTGACCTGCGTGGGCGAGCGAAAGAAATTGATGCCGTCGCGCAAGGCGTAGCCGATCAGGGCCGTGGACAAGGCCAAGGCCACCACCGCGACCGCGATGATCTGGATTCGGCGTTGTTTCTTCAGGCCCTTCATGGCGCTCCCTTACGGAAAAAGCGGGGCCAGCATCAGCCCCTCGGACTCTTCAAGATTAAGCATCAGATTGGCATTCTGCAACGCTTGGCCCGATGAGCCTTTCGTGAGGTTGTCGAGGGAGGCGAAGATGATCGCGCGCCCGGCGATGCGGTCCTGCGCGACCCCGATATGCACGAAGTTCGAGCCGCGGGTCTCGTGGGTCGACGGCGCCTGTCCCATCGGCAGTACGACGACGAACGGCTCGCCGGAATAAGCCTCTGCCAGGGTCGCGTGGATCTCGGATGCATCGCCCCGTACATAGACGGTCGCAAGGATGCCGCGGTTCATCGGCACCAGATGCGGGGTGAACTGCACATGCACATCTCGCCCGGCAATCTTCGAGAATTCCTGATCGAACTCCCCCAAGTGCCGGTGCGTGCCGCCGATGGCATAGGCGTTGCTGCCCTCCGACAGTTCCGCATGGAGCAGGTTTTCCTTCAACGACCGCCCCGCGCCGGAGACGCCCGCCTTCAGGTCGATGATGATCTGATCAAGATCAATCACGCCTGCCTCGATCAGCGGCCGCAGGGCGTATTGCCCGGTTGCGGCGTTGCAGCCGGTGCCCGCCACCAGCCGCGCGGTCCGGATGTCATCCCGGTAGAACTCGGTCAGGCCATAGACGGCCTCTTTCTGTAGCTCGACCGCCGAATGATCGTTTCCGTACCATGTCTTGTAGGCCGCCGGGTCGCGCAGCCGGAAGTCGGCGGACAGGTCAATGATCCGCAGATCGCGCGGCAGCTTCGAGATCACCTCTTGGCTCGTCTTATGCGGCAGCGCGCAGAAGCACAGGTCGATGCCTGCGAAATCAATCTCGTCGATCTTGACCAGCGTGGGCAGGTCGAGATGGCGCAGATGCGGGAAGACTTCGGCCATTTCCAGGCCAGCCTTGCGGTCTGCGGACAGGGCCGCGTTCTGCAGCGATGGATGGGTGGCGATCAGCCGGACAAGCTCCGCGCCGGTGTAGCCAGAGGCGCCCAGAATGGCGATTTGGTGGGTCATGACAGACTCCATGTCAATTTTGCGGGTGTTTAGAAGAAAGATACGCAGGCGGCAATCACGCGGCCTGGAATTCGATCTTTCGTCGCAAGAACTGCGTCGCGCGGTCGGTCACCTGCGCGGGCGAGCCGGTGGTGACGAACTTGGTCTCCTCACCCGAGCCCAGCATGTCTGGGTGCCGTTTCAGGTAATCCCCGAGGCTCGCAGAGACGAGATTGGCCTGCGAGAACACCTTCACATCAGGGCCCAACGCGGCCTGAAAGGCCTCCTGCATCAGCGGGTAATGCGTACAGCCCAGAATGGCGGCCTGCGGATGCGGCATCCGCCGTTTCAACGCATCAACATGGGAGCGCACCAGCGCCTCGGCCAGCATCTCGTCGCCGTCTTCCAGCGCGTCAACCAGACCGCCGCAAGGCTGCGCCTCGACATCGACACCGATGGCGCGAAAGGCCAGCTCCCGCTGGAACGCGCGGCTCGAGACCGTTGCGGGCGTGGCGAACAGCGCCACGTTCTTCACATCCACCTCGCGCGGCGGTGAGTTGTCGCCCCATTGCCGCTCGGTCAGCGCCTCGATCATCGGCACGAAGACCCCAAGCACCCGCTTGTCATCCGGCACCCAGCTTTCCTGCATCCGCCGCAGCGCCGCGGCAGAGGCCGTGTTGCACGCCAGGATCACCAGATCGCAGCCCATGTCGAACAGCTGTTGCGTGGCGGCGCAGGTCAGCTCGAAAATATCATCCGCGGTCCGCACCCCGTAGGGCGTGTTCGCACTATCCGCGAAGTAGCAGACCGGCAGATCGGGCATGTCACGCGCGATCTGGTCGTAGACTGTCAGCCCACCCAGCCCAGAATCGAAAATGCCAACCGCCATCTACCGCGCGTCCTTCTGCTTCCACTGCGCCTCGAACTCGTATCCATAGTCGAGCGACGCAAGGGGCTTGGGTGACAGCTGATAGGTCTTGGCGCGCAGGAAGTCCATCATCGCTTTGGGGTCCTTGGTGTGGACCGCGATCTCTTCGGGCGGGATCGGCTTGCCGATGACCACGCGCACAGGCTCATCCACCCGGCGTTTGAACTCGTTGATCAGCAGCGCCAGCCGCAAGGTCGGGTGGGCGTGGCTGGCCAGCTGGAACAGCCGCGAGTTGGACCCATCGAAGAAGATAGGCACCACGGCGGCCTTGGATTTCGACACCAGCTTGGCCGTAAAGGTCCGCCACGCCGGGTCCATCGCCCGGCTGAACGGCTTGCTGGAGGTCGACACGGTACCGCCCGGAAAAATGCCAATCGCGCCGCCCTCGGCCAGATAACTCAACGCTGCCTTACGGGTCGCAAGATTTTCGGCCATCGCCTGCTTGTCCTGATCAAAGCTGATCGGCAGCAGGATGCGGTTGATCTCTTCGGACTTGCGAAACACCGCATTGGCCAGAATCCGGAAGTCGCCGCGCGTGTGGCTTAGCATATGGCCCATCATCAGCCCATCGAGGATGCCGTACGGGTGGTTCGCAATCAGGATCAGGGGCCCATCACGCGGAATGTCCTCCAGCGATCCACCCAGAATTTCCAGCGACACGCCGTAGCGCTCGGTCATCACTTCCCAGAAATCTGCGCCTGCGGCGACCTCTTGCTCATAGCCTTCCGCACGCTTGATCATGCGAATGCGGCCCGTGGTGTTCTCCAGCACGCGGATAAGGGCCCGTCCCGCCTTTGTCTTGGCAGAATGAGCGTAACTAATTTCACGCGGGGCATGGGAGGGCATACGCGGCACCTCGATGAAATAACCTGTGACCTACCTGTAGGGCACGCCGGGCAGAATCGAAAGCATTTCGAACATGATATTTGCCGCCGTTAGGGCAGTGTTGCCGCTGGGATCATAGGGGGGCGAGACCTCGACCAGATCGCAGCCCACAATCGGAAGGCCGCGCAGCCCGCGGATCAGCTCCAGCGCTTGCGGCGTGGTCAGCCCGCCGATCTCTGGTGTGCCGGTGCCGGGCGCGATGGACGGGTCGAGACTGTCGATATCGTAGCTGATATAGACCGGCCCGCCCCCCATCTTCGCCATGATCTGCGCCGCGAGCGGCTTTGTGCTTTTGTGCCAAAGCTCCGGCGCGAGGGTCAGGTTGAAGCCCCAGTCGCGCGGCTCGTCGAAATCCTCCGCCGTGTAGCCCGTGCCGCGCAGCCCGATCTGCCAGACGTCGCTCGCACGCAGCAGCCCTTCCTCATAGGCGCGGCGGAACACCGTGCCATGGGTCTCGCGCTCGCCGAACATCTCGTCGTTCACATCGGCATGGGCATCGACGTGGATCAGCCCCACAGGCCCGTGTTTCTTGGCAATCGCGCGCAGGATCGGCAGGGTGATCGTGTGATCGCCCCCGATCGTCATCGGGATGACATCATGCTTTAAGAGCGCGTCGTAATGCTCTGTAATAATTCGAATACTCTCGCGCAGATTGAATGTATTGATCGCCACATCGCCCACATCCGCGCAGTGCAGACCGTCAAAGGGCGCCGCCCCGGTCTGCAATGCATAGGGCCGGATCATGGCGCTTTCATTGCGCACCTGCGCGGGCCCGAACCGCGTTCCCGAGCGCCAGCTAGACCCGTGATCCATCGGAATACCCAGAAGCGCCACGTCGAGCCCTTCGGCACTCTCCACCTTCGGCAGTCGCATGAAGGTCCCCTGACCCGCAAACCGCGCCAGATCATTGCCAGAGACAGGTTGGTTGGGCATCAGCCGCGCTCCTTCAGGTTATGGCAATAGAGGCACATCAGCTCCATCGCGACATGGGCGCCCGCGACGCCCGTCATGTTGCCCACGTCATAGGCGGGCGAGACCTCGACCACGTCGCCGCCCACCATGTTCAAGCCCTTGAGATCGCGCAAGATATGCAACGCCTGCGCAGAGCTGAGCCCGCCTGACACAGGCGTCCCCGTGCCGGGCGCAAATGCCGGATCGAGGCAGTCGATATCGAAGGTCAGATAAGTCTGATTGTCCCCGATGATGTCGCGGATTTTGGCAACGACGGCGGCGGTGCCGGTCTCATGCACCTCCCGCGCGTCGATCACGTTCACGCCCATGTAATCCTCGCAAACCGTGCGAATACCCACCTGGACCGAGCGTTCGGGCACAATCAGACCTTCCTTCACAGCCTTGTAGAACATCGTGCCGTGATCCACCCGGGCCATGTCATCATCGGGCCAGGTGTCGGAATGGGCATCAAATTGCAGCAGCGACAGGGGGCCGAATTTCTCGACATAGGCGCGCAGGATCGGGAAGCTGATATAGTGATCGCCACCCAACACCAGCGACCCGGCCCCTGCGGCCAGAATGGTCGAGATATGATTTGTTAATGCTTGAGGAAAGGCCGGTATATCTGCGTAATCAAACGCTAAATCTCCGTAATCCGCGACATTGAACTCCGTCAGCGGGTTGATATCCCACCCGTAGGGCGGATCACAGGGCTGCAGGGTCGACGCCTCCCGGATCGCGCGCGGTCCCATTCGCGTGCCGGGCCTGTGGGTCACGGCCTGATCGAACGGCACGCCGGTCACCGCCAGATCGACCCCTGTCAGATCCTTCGTATAGGTGCGCCGCATAAATGACAGCGCCCCGCCAAAGGCGTTCTCGAAGGACATGCCCTTGAAGCCGTCCCGCGTGATTGCGTTATCCACATCATTGGCCGCGTCTTTCAGTGCCATCTAGCCTACCTTAACCCCGTCGCGGACCAGCTGATCCGTGACCTCTACAATGCTGGCGCGCAGGGTCTCTGCGACGAAATCCACCTGCGCGCGTGTGATCACCAAGGGCGGCGACATGACGTTGAGGTGCCCCATGGGCCGCACCATCAGCCCGCGCGCCTCCGCCGCGTCCGAGATGCGCTTGCCAACGTCGAGCGCATCGTCGAGCAGCGCCTTCGTCGCCTTGTCCGCCACGTTTTCCACGCACATCATCAGCTTGCGCCCGCGAATATCGCCCACCAGCGGCAGGTCTTCGAGCTCTGTCAGGCGCTCTTCGAAATAGGCTCCCACGGATGCCGCATGGTCCAAAAGCCCTTCCCGTTCGATGATCTCGATATTCTTCAACGCCGCCGCGCAGGCCACCGGATGCCCCGCATAGGTGAAGCCCGAGGCATACCAGCGATCACCTTGCATCGCGTCCCAAATTCGGTCCGAAAAGATAAGTGCACCAATAGGTTGATAGCCAGAGCTCAAGCCCTTGGCGCAACAGATGATATCGGGCTGCACCCCGAACTCATCCCAGGACGCAAACCAATGGCCCAGCCGCCCGAAGCCTGTGACGACCTCATCGGCGATAAACAGGATGTCATGGCGCGCGCAAACCTCTGCCATCCGCCGCAGATACCCCTCCGGTGGCACGACCACCCCGCCAGAGGCTTGAATGGGCTCGGCAAAAAAACCGCCGACCTTCTCCGGCCCGATTTCGGCGATCTTCGCCTCGAACTCCGCGACCAGATCATCGCAGAACTCCGCCTCCGACCGCTCGCCGATGGCACGGTAGCAATCGGGCGCGCTGACACGGTGAATGCCCTCGCTCGCATAGGCGAACTCCGGCACCTTGTCGCCCGCGCGCTTCCCGATGGAGATCGTCGCATAAGTCGAGCCGTGATAGCTCGCATCGCGCGCGATCACATGGGTCTTGTTCGCCCGGCCGGCACAGCGCTGATAATAGGCCACCATCCGGTAGGCACTGTCGATGGCGGTCGAGCCGCCGGTCGTGAAATGCACATGGTTCAGATCACCCGGCGCAAGCTCGGCTAGCTTGGCCGACAACAGCGCCGCGGGCCCGTTCGTCATATCCACAAAAGTATTTGAAAAGGCCAGCTTTTCGGCCTGCGCCGCAATCGCATCGGCCATCTCGCGCCGCCCCAGACCGATATTGGTGCACCACAGCCCGCCCACGGCATCAAGATATTCACGCCCGGCACTGTCCCACAGCGAGCAGCCCGCGCCGCGCTCGATCACCAGCGGCCCGTCGCGCACGAAGCTCTCGAAATGTGTCCACGGGTGCAACGCATGGGCACGGTCGAGCGCCGCTATATCCAGATTGGTGTCGGCGCTCATGCTCCCTCCGAAACTCCGTCCGGGCCAACCTGCCCGCGCCATAGTGACTTTGCAAGGCTTGCGCCTAGGTTGCAGGCAAGGCAGAGAAGACCAAACAGAGCAGGCTCCCATGACATCATCCCAACAGCCCCCCTTGCGTGACGCGTTTCTGGACGCGATGAGCGGGCTTGTCTCGTCGGTCACCATCGTGACCACCGATGGCGACGCGGGGCGCGCCGGGGCGACGGTCTCTGCGATCACGTCGGTCTCTGCCGATGGCGACGCGCCCACGATGCTGGTCTGCCTGCATCACGAGACCTCCGCCGCGCCCGCGATCATGGCCAACAAGTGCTTTTGTATCAACGTGTTGAGCGCCGATCAGACCGAGATTGCCAATGTATTCGCCTCCCGCACACCGCCCCCCGGCGGCGACAAGTTCAGCGCAGGGATCTTCGAGCCCATGCAAACCGGCGCGCCCGGGCTGAAATCCGCGCTGGCGCGGTTCGACTGCACACTGGTCTCGGACGAGCGGATCGGCACGCACCACGTCATGATCGGCGCCGTGCGCGCGGTGGCCCGAAATGATGGCGCGCCGCTGCTTTACGGCAAACGGGACTATCAGGCGCTCAAATAGGCTGCGCCGTCTCCACCAGCCGCGCAAAGAACGACGCACCGTAAGGCGCGGCCTCATCATTAAAATTGTAATTCGGATTGTGCAGCCCCGCGCCCTCCCCTTGGCCGAGGAACAGGTACGCGCCCGGGCGGGCCTCCAGCATATAGGCGAAATCCTCCGCCCCCATCTCGCGCCCGCCATTACGTACCACGCCCGCAGCCCCCGCAACCTCCGCCGCCACGTCCGCCGCGAACATCGCCTTGTCGCCATTGTTGACCGTGGCCGGGTAGCCGCGCTCATAGGACAGCCGCGCCTCGACGCCGTAGCTTGCCGCCTGACCCGCGACAATCTCGCCCAAACGACGCTCCACCATGTCCTGCACGGTCGGATCAAACGTGCGCACGGTGCCATTGATATAAGCCCCGTCGGGGATGATGTTGTCCGCGCTGCCCGTATGGATTTGCGTCACCGACACCACAAGATCATCCAGCGAGCGGTGGTTGCGCGAGACAATCGTCTGGATCGCGTTGCAGATGCCCAGACACGCAACGACCGGGTCGCGGGTCTCGTGCGGATAGGCCCCGTGGCCGCCCACCCCGTCGATATGGATGTGGAACGTATCAACGGCGGCCATGATCGCGCCTGGCGTCGTCGTGAACGATCCTAAAGGCGCACTTGGCGTGTTGTGCAGCGCGTAGACCTCCTTGATGTCGAAGCGGTCCATGATCCCCTCTTCGACCATGACGCCCGCGCCGCCGCCGCCCTCCTCCGCGGGCTGGAAGATCAGCGCGACCCGTCCCTTGAAGCGCCGCGTCTCCGCCAGGTATTTCGCAGCCCCCAGCAGCATGGTCGTATGCCCGTCATGGCCGCAGGCATGCATCTTGCCGGGAATTTTCGAGGCATAATCCAGCCCCGTCGTCTCCTGCATCGGCAGCGCGTCCATATCGGCGCGCAGGCCAATCGTCGGCCCCTCGCCCTGCCCCTCGATAATCGCCACCACGCCGCTTGTCGCGATACCCTCGTGGATCTCGCTAATCCCGAACTCCCGCAGCCGCTCAACCACGAAACCTGCGGTCTCGTGACACTCGAATTGCAACTCGGGATGCTGGTGCAGCCAGCGCCGCCAGGTCTTCATATCCTCGGCATAGTCGGCGATGCGGTTGACGGGTGGCATGGGCGCGCTCCTTGGGGTTAGATGCGCGCAGTCTTCCCCAAGCCCAAGGCCCGCGCAATGCCCGATCTGATCTATGACAGCACACAGCCCATGGCCCGCCTGATCGAGATCATGCGCCGCCTGCGCGACCCCGAGACCGGCTGCCCATGGGATGTCGAGCAGGATTTCGCCTCCATTGCGCCTTACACGATTGAAGAGGCCTACGAGGTCGCCGATGCGATTGAGCGCCGGGATTGGAATGAGTTGAAGGGCGAGCTGGGCGATCTGCTGCTGCAAACGGTCTATCACACGCAGATGGGCACGGAGGCGGGGCATTTTGACTTTGCGGAGGTCGCCAATGCCATCTCCGACAAGATGATCGCCCGTCACCCCCATGTCTTTGGCGACGAGAGCCGCGACAAGTCCGCCGAACAGCAGACCGCTGATTGGGAAAAGATCAAAGCGGCCGAGCGTGCGGGCAAGGATCAAGGCGGCACGCTCGACGGTGTCGCCATCGGCCTGCCCGCGCTTCTTCGGGCGCTGAAGCTGCAGAAACGTGCCGCCCGCGTGGGCTTCGACTGGCCGTCCACCGACGAGGTGCTCGACAAGATCGTCGAGGAGTCCCGCGAGCTGGTCGAGGCGCGCGAGACGCTGTCCCAGGCCGAGATCGAAGAAGAATTCGGCGACCTGCTGTTTGTCATGGCCAATCTCGGCCGCCATCTGGGGCTGGATCCGGAATCCGCCCTGCGCGCCGCCAACGCCAAGTTCACCCGCCGGTTCGAGCAGGTCGAGGCCTTGCTGGCCGCCCGCGGCAAACGCCCCACCGACAGCGACCTCGCCGAGATGGACGCACTTTGGGATCAGGCCAAGGCCGAAGAACGCTTGCCTTAAGATCGCGACTGGCTACCCTTAGGTCATGCTGCGTTCTCTGATCATGACCCTTCTGCTCTCCGCCGCCCCGGCTCAGGCCCAGCAGCTTCGTGAGACGGGGTTGGAGCTGGTGCTGCTTGCCGACGCCTCCGGCTCCATCGACGCGCAGGAGCTGGCGTTTCAACGCCAAGGCTACGCGGAAGCGCTGACCGACCCGATGGTGCTGGACGCGATTGAAAGCTCGATTTATGGCTCCATCGCGGTGACTTATGTCGAATGGGCGACCAACACGGCCCAGGTGGTCGACTGGACAATCATCGCGGGCCCCGACAGTGCCACTGCCTTTGCCGACGCCTTGATGACGACGCCGCAACGCGCCTTCGGGCGCAACGCCATTGGCACGGCGTTGATGGAAGGGATGCGCCTGATCACTGACAATGACATCCGCGCGCCTCGCGCTGTCATCGACTTCTCTGGCGACAGTATCCGCAATTCTTCGGGGCCGAATATCTCGACCGCGCGCGCCGCGGTGCTGGAGGCCGGGATCACGATCAACGCCCTGCCGATCCTTCGCCCGGAGGACGGTCGCCGCGCGGGCAGCAATCTGGAAGCCGAGTACCAGGAACGCATCATCGGCGGCCCCGGCGCCTTCATGGTCACAGCCGAGAGCCGCGCCACCTTTGCCGAAGCCGTGCGCCGCAAGCTGTTTCTAGAGATCGCAGGGCACACACCGCAAAGCTTTGACTTCGCAAAACTCGATCCGGATTAAGACAAATGCAAGAGATACTGCGCTAGGTCATCCCAATGACCCAGACGCTCAAACTTCTTCCGCCTGACCTTTGGTTTAATCAGCTTTTTGCCACGAAATCCGCTCAGCGCGGCGGGGTCGTCCGCCGCGCCGTGCGCGATGTGGAGCGGGTCATGGGACGGGCGCAGTTTGAGGCGATGATCAAGGAGCGCGGTTTTCAGGCCATTGAAAATGGCGAGCAATACATCGTCCTGTGCAACCAGCGCCCGGTCCGCCTCATCCGATAGAAAATCATTCAAAATGATTTTCGGGAAACTATTTTGAATAGTTTCCCGCCGCCTAGCGGCCCTTGAACAGCGACCCCATGATCCCGCGCACAATGGCGGTCCCGGCCTTGGTCCCGATGGAGCGCATCATCGACTTCGCAAAGGCCTCCCCCACAGAGTCGCCGCGTCGCGAGCGCGTCCGCGTCGTCTTGGTTTTCGAGGTCGACCGCTTCACCCGCGTCCCGGAATAGCGCCGCCCGGTCTGATACTCCCGGTCCCGCGCCTCCATCTCCTCTTCCTTGGCCTCCGCTTCCTCTGCCGCTTTCGCCGCGTCCGCGGCGCGCTTGGCGAGCATCTCGAAGGCCGAGTTGCGATCCAGCACCGTCTCGTACTTACCCGCCACCGGCGAGCCCGCGATCGCGGCATTGCGCGACGCGGTATCCAGCGGCCCCAGCTGCGAGGAAGGCGGACGGATCAGGGTCCGCTCGGCCACGCCCGGCATGCCCTTCTTGATCAGAAATGACGTCACTGCTTCGCCGACACCCACCTCCTTGATCGCGTCCTCGATATCGAAGCGCGGGTTCTCGCGATACGTGTCGGCCGCCGAGCGCAGATCCTTCTGGTCCTTGCGGGTAAAGGCCCGCAGCGCATGCTGCACGCGGTTGCCCAACTGCCCCAGAATGTCCTCCGGCACGTCCGCAGGTTTCTGCGTAATGAAATAGACGCCCACCCCCTTTGAGCGGATCAGCCGCGCAACCTGCTCCACCTTGTCGACCAGCGCTTTCGGCGCGCCATCAAACAGCAGATGCGCCTCGTCGAAGAAGAACACGAATTTCGGCTTGTCCGGGTCGCCCACCTCGGGCAGCGTCTCGAACAGCTCGGACAGCAGCCACAGCAGGAAGGTTGCGTAAAGACGAGGCGCGCCCATCAGCTTGTCGGCGGCCAAAATGTTGATCTGCCCGCGCCCGTCCGCGCCCACATGGAACATGTCTTCAAGCTCCAGCGCGGGCTCCCCGAAGAAATCGGCCGCCCCCTGGTTTTCCAGCACCAGCAATCGCCGCTGGATCGCCCCGACAGACTGGGACGACACGAAACCGTAGCGGAGCGCCAGCGTCTTGGCATTCTCACCGATCCATACCAGCAGCGCCTGCAGATCTTTCAGGTCCAGCAGCGGCAGGCCTTCTTCGTCGGCCACGCGGAAGGCGATGTTGAGGATGCCTTCCTGCGCCTCGCTCAGCTCCATCAGCCGCGACAGCAGCAGCGGGCCCATCTCGGACACCGTGGTGCGCACCGGATGGCCCTTCTCGCCATACATGTCCCAGAAAGTGACGGGGAACGCGGTGTAGGTGTAATCGGTGAACCCGATCTTCTGGACGCGCTCGGTAAAGGCGCCGTGCAGTTTGAAATCGGGCGAGCCGGAGGCCGCAAGCCCCGACAGATCGCCTTTCACATCTGACATGAAGACCGGCACGCCGGCGTTGGACAGATTCTCGGCCAGAATTTGCAGCGTCACCGTCTTGCCGGTGCCCGTCGCGCCCGCGATCAACCCGTGCCGGTTGGCATATTTAAGCAGCAATTCCTGCGGCTCCGTATAGCCTTCGCCGCCGCCACCTACGAAAATTCCACCCAAATCAGCCATCAAACCGCCCCCGTACCCATGTTCGCGCAAGTTTTCTTTGCACCTACAATACCTTGTTAACTTCTTTGTGCCAGAGTGATCCGCATGGCGATGCGCCGCGTTTGAAGATCTCCTCCGAAAACGCACCGGTGCGTTGGCATGACTTCCTCCCTGTCGACTGGGCCGTGTCCAAGGACACGGCCTTTTTTTGTCCACGTGAGCCGGTCGCTCTAAGATGTGATCAAATCTCAAAGAATTCCGGTTGACCCATGCCATCGCGCGCCATAACGTCTCGCATATAAGTCGGCCTAGTCCGACAGGGAGAAGACAATTCGGGAAAAGGGTCAGCGCAAGCCGGCCCTTTTTTCACGTCAGATGCCAGGTCAGACCGCCCGCTCGCCACGGCATCCTGATTACCAAGCAACCATGAAAAGAGCGTGACCCCGCGCAACGATGTGTTTTCCCGCCTGACACTCGCTGCGGCCCATGTTAAACCTCCGCAAATTTCAAAAACCGAGCAACAGGACCCCAATGTCTGAGTATCTTAAATCCCTGATGATTGGCGCGGCCATCGCCGCTTTCGTGTCGACCGGCGCCGTGGCGCAAACCGCGACCGAGACCACCGAAGAGGCCCCTGCCGCGGGCGCGCAAACCACAACCGAGGCCCCCACAGAGGGCGAGACGACCGAGCGCGCCGACGGGCTAAGCACCGGCCAAGAGATCATCGAGGTCGGCACGACCTACCGCATCTCCGAGCACGGCGATTGGGAATTGCGCTGCATCAAGGCCCCCGAGGGCACCAAGGATCCCTGCCAGCTCTACCAGCTGCTGTCCGACCAGCAGGGCAACTCCGTGGCCGAGATAAACCTCTTCCCGCTTCCCGAAGGCGACCAGCTGGCCGCAGGCGCAACCATCGTGACCCCGCTGGAAACCCTGCTGACCCAGCAGGTGAAACTGGCGGTCGATGGCGGGCAGGCCAAGGTCTACCCCTTCACCTTCTGCACGCAAGTCGGCTGCTTTGCCCGCGTGGGCTTCACCGATGGCGATGTCGCAGCCTTCAAGCGCGGCAATGCCGCCAAGATCACGGTGGTTCCCGCGCAGGCCCCCGATCAGGTGGTCGAGCTGACCATGTCGCTGAAAGGCTTCACCGCCGGGATGGACGCCGCCACGGCAAACGCCCGCGCCGAGTAATCGGAACGACACCAATTTTAAGCCGCGTGGCCCAATGGGCACGCGGCTTTTTTCATGTCTTGGAAGACAGGCGCGCTGCGCGCCCTCCGCGACGGCGCGGGGTCGGCGGCGTCAAAAGTCCCTCGCGCAGGACCTCGCCCATGGGATGCGTTTGAGCATCCAGCGCATAGGCTTCAAGAAGGGCCTGGATCGCGTCCGTCGCTGCCAAACCGTCCGGCAGGGTCAGCGCCCAATCCAGAAAGATCGAGCGGCACTCGCCCTTGGTGATCCCCTCGATCCGGAACGCCTCGCGGATCAGGCCCTTGCGGTCGATTGTCTGCAGCTCCATGCCGGTCGCCCCTGTTATCGCTCGGCGCAATTTAGCACGGGCCACGCCCTAGGACAGCGCCTTGTCCACGACCCCCGCCGCCTGTTTGCGACAATTTTCAAGCCGCGCGGCCAGCGCGTCGAGACTGTCGCACCCGCATTCGCGCAGCAAAAGGCGCAAGCCCCCTTCCCCGATCTCGTCTGGGTCCAGCGGTTTGGCCGTCAGAAGCCGCGCCGCAAGCTGCACCCGGGAGTACAGATCATGGGCCTGCGCCAACGTCGCCGCGTCCTCCGTCGTGATCAGCCCTGCATCCACGCCCGTGTCCAGCTGTTCCGTCAGCCCCCGCGCAGCACTGCGCGCCATCAGCCCGATGGCCTGGCTACACAGCTCGACATCCTGCATGCCGCCGGGGCCGCCTTTGACATCCCACGTGCCGCGCCCGCGCCCGGCCTCCGCCAGGCGGACCCGCATTTCCTGTGTCTCGCGCTTGATCTGCTCGATCGGGTAGCCATCGGTCAGCACATCCACGCGCACCTCTTCGACCCGCGCGCGCAACTCCGCCGCGCCAAAGACCGGGCGGGCGCGGGTCAGCGCCAGATGCTCCCATACCCAGGCCTCGCCCTTCTGGTAGCCCGCATAGGACGCCAGCGAGGTCGCCACCGGCCCCGACTGCCCCGAGGGGCGCAGGCGCAAATCCACCTCGTAGAGCCGCCCTTCCGCCATGGGCGCAGACAATGCCGTGACCAGCGCTTGGGTCAATTTCGCGTAGTAGCTGCGCACGGGCAGAGACCGCGGGCCGGTTGAGATCTCTTCGTCCCCCGGTTCGTAGATCACGATCATGTCCAGATCGGACACCGCCGATAATCGCCCCACGCCAAGCGATCCCATCGCCAAAACCAGCGCGCCCTGCCCTGGCGGCGGGCCGTGCTTGCGGGCGAACTCGTCCGTGACCACCGCCATCAACGCGCTCACCGTGGCCTCCGCCAAATCGGCATATTGCGCCGCGACATCGCCCGCCTCCAGAAGCTGCTGCAGGTGATGCACGCCGATCCGGAAGTGCCATTCCTTCTGCCAGCGCCGCGCGGTGTCGAGCTTGGCCTCGTAGTCTGGCGCTTGGCGCATCTGCTCGGCCAGCTCCGCCCGCAGCGCGTCTACCCCCGGCCACGGCGCGAAAAAGCCGCCGCCGATCACCGCGTCCAGCACGGCGGCGTTGCGCGACAGGTAGGTTGCCAAAGCGGGCGAGGTCGCGCAAATCTCGACAATCAACGCCGCAAGCTTCGGGTTCGCGTCAAAGAGCGAGAACACCTGCACCCCTGCCGGCAATCCCGACAGGAACCGCTCGAACTCCGCCATCGCTTCGCGCGGGCGCGGGGCGCGGGCCATCTGTGCCAGCACGCCCGGGAAGACGCGCTGGAACAGGGTTACCGCCCGCTCCGAGCGCAAGGCCGGAAGGCTGCGCCAGCGCTCCAGATAGCTTTGCGCGCTTTCCAATTCCGACGGTACGTCTCCGCCTGTCTCATCCGCTTCCGGTGCGAAGAACTCGTCTGTGACCGCGGCAACCTGGTCCAATCGCTCCAACACACGCGCGCGAAAGCTTTCGGTCTCCGCAAATCCCATGAACCGCGCCAGGCGGTCAAACCCTTGCGAATTCTTCGGCAGGTCATGGGTCTGCGCGTCCCCGATCATCTGCAGCCGATGCTCCACCTCGCGATGCGCAACATAGGATGCCGCCAGTACTTGCGCGGCCTCAGCGGGAATCCACCCCGCATCGACAAGGCAGGACAGCCCCTCCAGCGTGCCGCGCGCGCGCAAGGACGCATCGCGCCCCCCCGCGATCAGTTGTCGGGTCTGGGTGAAGAACTCGATCTCGCGGATGCCGCCCGCACCGAGCTTCATGTTGTGCCCCTCCAGAGCCATCTCGCCGCCCAAGCCCTTGTGGCTTCGGATACGCAGACGCATGTCATGGGCGTCCTGAATGGCGGCAAAGTCGAGATGCTTGCGCCAGATGAACGGCGCCAACCGCTGCAAAAACGCGTCGCCCGCCGCGATGTCCCCCGCACAGGGCCGCGCCTTGATGAAGGCCGCGCGCTCCCACGTGCGCCCGACGCTCTCGTAATAGCGCTCTGCAGCCTCCATCGCGATGCAGACGGGTGTGACGGAGGCATCGGGACGCAGACGCAAATCCGTGCGGAACACGTAGCCGTCGGCGGTCACATCCGACATCATCCCCATCAGCGCCCGGGTGATCTTGACGAAGGTCGCGCGGGCCTGCGTGTAGTCGTCAGGCGCAAAGCGGCTCTCATCGAACAGGCAAATCAGATCGATGTCGGAGGAGTAGTTCAGCTCATACGCCCCCATCTTGCCCATCGCCAGCACGCACATCCCGCCGCCGGTCTCGGCATCTTCGGGCTTGAGCCCCGGCAGCGCGCCGCGGGCGATTTGCGCGGCCACAAGCGCGCTTAGACCGACCTGCAGGCAGCGATCGGCCAGCTCGGTCAGGCAATGGGTGACGGTCTCCAGCGGCCAGAGCCCGCCCAGATCGGCAAGCGCCGTCAGCAAAGCGATCCGCCGCTTGGCCTGCCGAAACGCGGGCTTCAAATCCTCCGCCGCGGCAATGTCGGCCCAAACGCCATCCCGAAGCGCGTCGGCCTCATGGGTCGCAAACGTCCGGACCCACTCCGCCTCCCGCCGCATCAGCCCCGCGAGATAGCCGCTGCAGGACGCCGCGGCCTCAAGCAGCGCGCAGAGCGGCTCCGGCACGTCCCCGAACTCCGCGCGGATATCGGCGGCGACGGTCTCATCATAGATCAACGGGCTGCGGGAGATGCGGTCACTGAATGCCATAGTGCCACGATGGAAGCGCCGCTCGGTGGCGTCAACCGCCGGTTGCGTGCCCCGCGCGACATGCTACCTCTTGGCCGCATGAGCAAGAGTTTGAAACGGGTCCGCGCCGCACTCGAGGCCGCGGGGCTGGACATCATCATCATTGAGACCACCGAGTTGACCCGAACCGCCGCTCAGGCCGCGGCGGAGGCCGGTTGCCATGTCGACCAGATCGCCAAGTCGATCATCTTCCGTGGTGAGACCTCGGGCGAGGCCGTGTTATTCTTGACCGCGGGCGGAAATCAGGTCGATGCCAGCAAGGCCAGCGCGCTGGCGGGCGAGCCTTTGGGCAAAGCCGACGCCGCTTTGATCCGGGCGCAGACGGGGTTTGCCATCGGGGGCGTCTCGCCGGTGGGCCACCTGAGCCCGATCCGGGCCTTCATCGACCCGCGTCTTACCGAGTTCGGGGTGATCTGGGCCGCCGCAGGCACCCCGCGCCATATCTTCGCCCTCGCGCCCGATGATCTGATCGCGCTGACCGGTGGCGCGATTGCGGAGTTCACCTAGACACCGGCCACCCGCGAGACCACCCGCGCGGCCCGCAGGCCCGGCGGCTCGTCGCCGCGACCCAGCCGCTCCATCGTGATCTCCGCCGCCGCTGCCTGCGCCGCCCGGTCGGGCCCGGAGCCCAAAAGTTCCGTTACCGCGCGCGCGATATCGGCGGGCTTGCAATCGGCGCCCAGGAATTCCGGCACGGTGCGGGTCTCGGACACAAGGTTGACCAGCGTCACCGTGTCGATCCGCAACATCGCCTTGATCATCTGGCGCGAGAACCAGTTCATGTCATAGGCGATCACCATCGGGGTCGCGTTGGCCGCAAGCTCCAGCGACACGGTGCCGGACGCCGCGAGCGCCACATCGGCGGCGGCAAAGGCCGCGCGCTTCTCTGCCAGCGCCGCTTCGGCGTCCATGGCGCGCGGGTCCAGCACTACGGGATTGCCCGGCCAGCGCGCCACTTGCGCCTGAACCAGCGACGCGACCGGGGCGGCGGCCGGCACCACCACCCGGACGTCCGGTCGGGCCTCTGCCACCCGCCGCAACGTGTCGCCAAAGATGTCGCCCAGCCGCGTGACCTCGCCTTTCCGCGATCCCGGCAATGCCAGCACCAGCGGCGCATCCCCCAGACCATGGGCCGCGCGAAAGTCCCGCGCGGCGTGGAGGTCCGCGACAGGCTCCGCCACGACCGGGTGGCCTACGAAGTCACACGCGATCCCGGCGGCCTCCATATAGGGTGGCTCGAACGGCAGCAGGGCCAGCACATGATCCACAACGCCCACGAGACGTTCAACGCGTTTGGGCCGCCACGCCCAGACCGAGGGCGCGACGTAATGCACGATTGGCAGGTCGGAGACCTCCTTGACCTTACGCGCGACGCGCAGGCAGAAATCCGGGCTGTCGATGGTGACCAGCACATCCGCGCCGGAGCCCAGCACGTCGACCACCGCCTCGTCGCGCCGTTTGAACAGCGTGCGCAGTTTTGGCAGCACCTCGGCCAGGCCCATCACCGACAGCTCGTCCATCGCGAAGAGCGAGACCATGCCTTCGGCCTCCATCAACGGACCGCCGATGCCCTGAAACTGCACCTCCGGGTCAAGCTGGCGAAGCCCCGCCATCAAGGCTGCCCCCAGCCGGTCACCCGAGGGCTCGCCCGCGATCAGGTAGACCTTCACTCGCGCACCCAGAAGAGCAGGTTTTGCCGGTCGGCGATCTCGACGCACCGGTCAAACTCCAGCACCATGACCCCGCCCGCTTCGATCACCACGCCGCGCAAGCCGACCTCTGCGGCGCGAAGGAAGGTGAGCGGTCCGATCGTCGGCATATCGACCCGGCGGTCCTGCCCGGGCTTGGCGGCCTTTACCAAAAGCCCCCCTTGCGGCAGGTCCGGGTCGCGCACGCGGTCGACACCCGGCGCGCCCTCGCCCGTGCCGGTCAGCCAATCCGCTGCAAGCCCGATGGGATCGTCCCACGCATTGTCATTTGTCAGCGCCTTATGGCCCACCCCTTTGGGCCGAACCATGAGCGAGCGCATCATCCAGTCCGTGCCGCCCGCGGCCTCGATGGCGAGCGCCTGGCCCCCGGCCACGATGCAGGCCTGCCCCACATCGACCTTCGCCATCGCCCCGATGATCTCGACACCCCGGTCCGCGTCCCGCTTATCCTGATCGGACGGTTTCACGATCCCATGCGCGCCCGCATCCGGGATCAGGTCAGGTGCCAGGTCATGCGCCGCGATGATCTCGATCCCGGCTTCCTCGAAGAAGCCCAGCACCAGCCGCAGCGCGCCGTCATCGCCCGCCTGCAAGGCCGCCATCATCCGCGGGACAAGCGGCATGGTCGCGCTGTCAATCGCAGACGGGTCCAGCCGCGGGCGTGCGACGCGACCGGCAAAGCAGATCTGGTCCACGCCTACGGATCTGAGGTCGTTGATGAAGCTGCCAAGCGTCTCCACCCGGAAGCGCATCATCGGCCTGTCCCCGCGCGCATCGCTGGAGTGGCCCTCCATCTCGCAGTAGCGGAATGGGCGGCCCTCCGCCTCCAGCCTGCGGATCAGCACGCCGGGCAGCGCGCCCTCGCCTGCGACCAGCGCGAACATCAGCGCGGCGTCAGAAAGGACCGCCCGCTGTCGCCAAGGATGAACTCGACGACCTCGCGCACATATTCGCTGTCGGTCTCTTCGGACAGGCGGCGGGCACGGTCCTGAAACGCCCCATCCCCCTGTCGCAGCATCTGGTAGGCGGCGCGCAGTGCAGTGATATCCGCACGGTCCACGCCCCGGCGCTTCAGCCCGACATAGTTCAGCCCATCGAGCTCGCCGCGCGGGGCCTGCACAAGGCCGTAGGGAATGACATCATTGGTCACCATGGTCACCGCGCCGATGATCGCGCCGCGCCCGATGCGCACGAACTGATGGATGCCCGCCAGCCCGCCGATGATGACATTGTCCTCGATGATGCAATGGCCCGCGATGGCGCCCTGATTGGCGACGATGATCCCGTTGCCGAGGATCGCGTCATGGGCCACATGGGCACCGGTCATGAATAGGCAGTCATCGCCGACCTTGGTCAGCCCGCCGCCGCCCTCGGTGCCGGTGTTCATCGTAACGCCTTCGCGGATGCGGTTGCGCTTGCCGATCTCCAGCCGGGTCTCCTCGCCGCCGAATTTCAGGTCCTGCGGGATCTCCCCGATGGAGGCGAACGGGAAGATCACCGTGTCCTCGCCGACGCTGGTCCGCCCTGTGACGACCACATGGCTTTTCAGCACGACGCCGCGCGCCAGCGTCACGTTCGGACCGACGCAGCAGAACGGCCCGATGCTGACGCCATCGCCGATCTGCGCGCCCTCTTCGATCACGGCGCTTGGGTGGATGTCGGCGCTCACTTGGGCATGTCCATCATCGCGGTGAACTCCGCCTCTGCGGCCATCTCGCCCTCGACCGATCCCGTGCCTTTGAACTTCCAGACCTTGCCGCCGGGCTTGCCGCGGGTCACCGTTACATCCAGATGCAGCACGTCGCCCGGGACAACCTTGCGGCGGAACTTGCAGCCATCGATGGCCATGAAATAGACCAGCAGATCCTTGTCGGCCATGTCCATCGTGACCCCCACCATCACGGCGGCGGTCTGGGCCATCGCCTCAATGATGGTGACGCCGGGCATGATGGGCGTGCCGGGGAAGTGGCCCTGGAAATGCGGCTCGTTGAAGGTGACGTTCTTCATGCCGCGGGCAGAGATTCCGGCCTCGATATCGACCACCTTGTCGATCAACAAAAAGGGGTAGCGGTGCGGAATGATCCGTTGGATCAGGTCGATATCGGCGGTGGTCTGCGTCATGTGTCTTTCCTTATGCCCTTGTGCTGCGGGCCTGATGGTCTTTCGCGTAGCATCCGGCCCCGCGCCGCACAAGGCGCGCGACCGCCCGGTCATTGGTCATCGGACTCTGCATCGGCTTCCGGCAACGGAGCCGTCTCAACCTCGGTCGAGGGCCGTTGCTGTGGCACCTGCCCCGGATCCGGCGGCAAGGGCGCGGCCCCGATTATGCTGTCGACCCGCGCAATTGCGGCGTCCGTGATGTCGATCTGGCGGACCGAGAAGATCACCGCCTCATTGTTCAGGATCGCGATCGCGCCGGTCTCTTCCACCAGCTCTAGAAGCACCGGGAAGGCCGCCTCAAAAAACCGTGCACGCTCCTGCTCCGCGACGCGCCGGATGTTGTCGGCCTTGGCCTCTTGCGCGCGGCGAATACCCGTGACCCGCTCGTCGAAATCTTGCGCCAGTGCCGCGAAGGCCTCGGGGTCCATCTCCGCCCGCTCTTCGGTCAGGCGCAGCTCCTCGGTTTCCAACGCGGCTTCGATGCGCCGGTTCTCCTGGGACAGGTCCTGGGATTGCTGCTGCAGGTCGCTCTGCACCCGCTGGCCAAAGGCCGACGCGGTGTAGAGCCGATCCTGATCAAGGGTCAGGATGGGGCTCGATTGCTGCTGCGCGTACGCGGGCGCGGCGAGGCATGCGAGGACCAGCGCTGCGCCGCGACCATACATGGTCTAGAACCGGGTGGAGACCGTCAGGTCAAACGACTGTTCCTTGTCGAAATCCTCGGACACAAGCGCGCGCGAGAAGTTGAAGCGCAGCGGCCCTAACTGCGTGTCCCACAGCAGCGACACGCCAACGACGGAGCGCAGGGAGAAGCCATCGTCGACCACGCAATTGGGGGATGTCGCGGTCGAGCAATTCACATCGTCAAGGCCCCAGACCGAGCCTACATCGAAGAACGCGCCGCCGCGGATGCCGTATTCCTCGGGCAACCCCAGCGGGAAGTCGGCCTCCAGCCGCGCGACCGCAAAGAAGTTGCCGCCCAAAGCGTCGTCGGTGTTCGGGTCGCGGGGGCCGATGCCGGCCCCTTCAAACCCGCGCAACTTGCTGGGTCCAAGGAAGAAGCGCTCCGTGATGCGGCTGTTGCCTTCAAGCCGGGTATTTGCCCCAAACTCAAGCTCCGCGCGCAGGTTGACCTCTTCGCGGGCAACGCGCGTTTCCGCTGCCAGCAAGCCGGTCGTTTGCACATAACGCAGGCCGCCACCGATGCCCGCAATCTTCTGGCCGAACTGCAGCAGAACACCGCTGGTCGGGTTCAGGCCGGAGCGGCGCGTGTCGTAGGAGTACGTATAGCCGACAGCAGAGGTATAGGCCGAGCTCTCGTCGCGTCTGATAATGGGCGATACAGTGCTCTCCACGTTCTTGATGGAGTCCCGCGAAATCTGGTAGCTCAGGGTCAATCGCCCGTTCTCGCTGACCGGGAAGGTCAGGGACGGCTCGAACCCCACACGCAGTGTGTCGTAGTCCGAGAATTCTTGATCAGTCGTGCGGTAATAGGCTGTCAGCCCCAAGGCCAGATCACGACCAAGGAAGGCAGGCTCGACGAACCGCACATTCGTGTCTTGCGAGTCTGATCCGGTGTCGAAGGACAACCCAAGCGTCTGCCCGCGCCCTAGGAAGTTGCGCTCAAGGAAGTTGACGTTGAACGAGGTGCCAGCGTCCGCGCTGAAGCTGACCCCGAAGCCCAGCGAGCCCGTTGTCGTCTCGTCAACATCGACATCCACGACCACCTGCTCAGGGCCACTGCCCTCGCGGGTGTTTACGTCGACGTTGGAGAAGTAGTTCAGCGCCCGGATGCGCTCGGCCGCGTCGCGGATCTCGCGCGGATTGAAGGGATCCCCTTCCACCGTGTTGAACTGGCGGCGGATCACGCGATCCAGCGTCGTCGCGTTGCCCTCGATATCGATACGCTCGACAAAGACACGCGGGCCGCGAATGACGGCGAATTCAACATCGAGGCTGATATCAGCTTCGTTACGGGTGATGCGGGGCTCTACACGGATAAAGTTGAAACCCTTCTGGATCGCAAGCCGCTCCATCCGGGTGATCGTATTCTCGACACGGGCCGGCGAGTAGGTCTGGCCCGGCTTCAAGCGTGCAACGGCCTGAAACTCATCGATATCGATCTCCGGCAGGTCCGAGAAGGTCGTGACCTCGCCCACGGTGAATTGCTGCCCTTCGCGCACCCGGAAGGTCACGAAATAGCCGTCGCGGTTGCGCGTCAGCTCGGGCGTGGAGGACAGGACCTGAAAATCGACGTATCCGCGCGACAGGTAGAAGTCGCGCAGCAGCTGCCGGTCAAATGCAATCCGGTCGGCAAGAAACGTGTCCGACTGGATGATGGAGCGCAAGAGCCCTGCCTGCTTGGAGCCGATGACCCGCCGCAAGCGACGATCAGAATAGGCGCGGTTGCCCACAAAGCTGATGCGCTCGACCTCGACCACATCGCCTTCGGCAATCTCAAAGACCAGATCGACGCGGTTGTTGGAGCGCGGGATGATCCGGGGCGTCACAGTCGCCGCCACACGGCCTGCCTGATTGTAACCTTCGGCCAGAAGCGCAGCGTCGGCTTCCGCCGTCGAGGGATTGTAGACCCGGCGCGACTGCGATTGCAGCAGTGGCAGCAGGTCTTCGTCCTTCAGGCGCTTGTTGCCCTCGATGTTGACGCGGTTGATCGTGGGAAATTCCTTCACCGTGACCACAAGGCGGTTGCCCGCAGGCACAATATCGACCGTCTCGAACAGGCCCGATCGCTGCAATCGCTGCAGCGCGTCGTTCAGCTGGGCGGCCCCCACGTTCTGGCCGGGCTGGACATTAAGGAAGGATAGGATCGTCGCGTCTTCGATGCGCTGATTGCCTTCGATCTCGATCGATGAAACCGGGAAGCTTTGTGCGTAGGCCGGGGCCTGGCTGAGGCCTGCCACAGAGCCAATAGCGGCGCTGGCGATAAGCACCGTTCTAATACACTGAATCTTAAGAAAATGTCGTGTGTATTGCGCCGCTTTTGCGATCTTCATCTGCCCCGATCCCGCTCTTACACGCTATATTATGTGTCGGGTGTAGACCGAGTCTCAAGATTTGTCAAAAGCACATGCGCCGAAATCGGCGATGATTTGCAGGCGCTTAGTCGGAAAAATTACCGACCTTTACAGTCCCGCCAGAAGACCGGCCGTGCACAGCGCTGCACCCACTGCAACCGGCCACAACAGGCGGTCCCAGTTCAAACGCAGCAGAAGGCTCAGGCCCTGATAGCTGTTTTGGATGTGTTGCATTGGTCCAGTCCCTCAAATCACCGGACCAATATCGCCCTCAAATGTGGCGCGAATGGGGCGAGATCAGGGACAGAAAAGGTCATTTGACAGGGCGAAGACCATCAATGACAGCAGCAAGGTCAGGCCGCCCATCATCATAAAATTCAACGCCTTGTCGCTGGGCGGCTTGCCCATGACGGCCTCGTAGGCATGGAAGACCAGATGCCCGCCATCAAGCACCGGGATCGGGAACAGGTTCAACAGCCCCACGGCGGTCGACAGCACCGCGATGAACCAGATGAACTCCATCACGCCCTGGCTTGCCATGTCGCCCGAGGTCTGCGCGATGCCGATGGGCCCTTGGATGTTGCACGAGCTGATCGCGCCGGTAATCATGTGCCACATGCCCGACAGGCTCGACGTCGCGATGAACCAGGTCTGGTTCAAGCCGCCCAAAAGCGCCTCTCCGGCCCCGAGCGTCACGCGCGGCGGCTCGAAAAACGCGCCGCCCGAAAAGCCGATCAACCAGCGGGTCTCGAACCCGTCGCCAGTGGGCAGATCGCGCTGGCGCGGCGTGAGCGTCTTTTGCAAGGTTTCGCCGTCGCGCCAGACCTCCAATGCCAAGGGCGCGCCTTCGCTGGACTGGGCAAGCTCCTGCACTTCGCTCAGCGCATAGACCGCCTGCCCGTCCACCGACGTGATCACGTCGCCCACTTCCAGACCGCCATCCATCGCCGCGGATTTGGGCTGCAGCTGATCGATCACCGGCGGAAACGGAAACACGCTGTCGAAGCTCAGGCGGTCGCCGTCGCGTTCGACCTCGTAGCTCACACTGGGCGCCGGGTCGGCTTCGCGCGCCGCCGTGTAGAAGGCCGCCAGATCGGGGGTCTCGACGCCCGCCACGCTCAGCAGGCGGTCACCCGGCTCGAACAGCTCTTCCTGCCCCGGATGCGGCTTAACCTCGCCGATGACCGGATCATCGGTTGTCGTGCCGGAAAACAGGAAAATCCCGGTAAACACCAGAATGGAAAGGATAAAGTTGAAGACCGGTCCTGCCGCAACGGCGGCCGAGCGGCGCCACAGGTCGGCGCCATGCATCGTGCGTTTGCGTTCGGCCTCGCTCAGCTGGCTGATCGTCTCGCCATCCTTACCAGACGCCGCGTCCGCGTCGCCCAGAAACTTCACATAACCGCCAAAGGGCAATGCGGCGACCTGCCAGACCGTGCCACGCTTGTCGACGCGCGAGTAGATCACCGGGCCGAAGCCCAGCGAGAACACTTCCGCGTGGATGCCGCACCAGCGGCCGACGATGTAATGCCCGTATTCATGGATCGCGACGATCACCGACAGGGCCACGACGAACGCCACTAACGTACCCAAGAACCCACCAAAGCTCGGCATCATCCCGAGTATATCCATGTCGTCTGCCCTTCTCGTGCGTCGTCTTTTCAGCTCAGCCTTGCGCAAGGCCCCGAGCGACCTCTTGCGCCACCTGTCTGGCGAGATGGTCCACTGCGAGCACCTTATCAAGGGTGAGTGTGTCGCAACTAAGGCTATTTTGCCCCTGAAGCCGCATCAAAACCCCGTCAACAACCCGCGCCATGTCCAAAAAGCCGATCTCTTCGGCGATGAACGCATCAAGCGCCGCCTCCTTGGCCGCATTGAACGCGGCCCCGGACAGCCCGCCGGTCTCCATCACGTCGCGCGCCAGTCGCAACGCCGGATAGCGATCCGCACAGGCCTTGCGGAAATTGAGCGAGCCAATCTGCGCAAGATCGAGCCGGTCCACCGGCACATGGCCCCGGTCCGGCCAATGCAGCGCGTAGCCTATGGCGTGGCGCATATCCGGCGGCCCAAGATGCGCCATCAGCGCGCCGTCATTGAAACCGACCAAGGCGTGGATCAGGCTTTCGGGGTGCACGACCGCCTCGATCTGATCCGGCCTGACGCCAAAGAATTCTTTGGTTTCAATCAGCTCCATGGCTTTGTTAAACAAGCTCGCCGAGTCGATGGTGATCCGCTGTCCCATGTCCCAGTTTGGATGGGACGAGGCCTCGGCCAGCGTCGCGTGCTCCAGCGCCTCAATCGGCCAGTCGCGGAACGCGCCGCCCGAGGCGGTTATGATCACCCGCTCCACGGCGGCGATATCCTCGCCCACCAGCGCCTGGAAGACGGCCGAATGCTCGCTGTCCACCGGCAGGATCGTCGCGCCATGGCGTTTTGCTTCGGCCAGCAACAGCGGCCCCGCAGTCACAAGCGACTCCTTGTTGGCCAAGGCCAGCGTCTTGCCCTGCCGCAGCGCGCGCAGGCCGGGCGGCAGCCCCGCCGCGCCGACGATGGCCGACATGACCCAATCCGCGGGCCGATCTGCGGCCTCTTCCACCGCTTGCGCGCCCGCTGCGACCTCGATGCCCGTGCCGGACAGCGCCGCTTTCAGATCGTCGAAGCACTCATCAAACGCCGTCACCGCAAGATCGGCGCTCAGCGCCCGCGCCTGCTCTGCCAGTCGTGCCACGTTGCGCCCGCCGGTCAGGGCGACCACATCGTATGTCTCCGGCGCGCGGGCGATCAGGTCGACCGTGTTCTCCCCGATCGAGCCGGTGGAGCCAAAAATCGTGACCTTGCGCGTCACAGGGGGACCGGCGGGAAATCCACAAGCTGCTCGATCAGCAGCAGGAACACCGACGCGCCGAGCATGCCGTCAAAGCGGTCAAACACGCCGCCATGGCCCGGGATCAGGGCCGAGCTGTCCTTGACCCCCATCTTGCGCTTCATCGCGCTCTCCGCGATGTCGCCCATCTGCGAAGCCATTGAGATTGCGATGGAAATCCCGATGATTTCCACGCCCACGCCGGGTCCCATGAAGAAGACACCCACCACCGCGGCGGCGATCCAACCTGCCGCGGTCCCGGACCAAGTCTTCTTCGGGCTGACCTGCGGCCAGAATTTCGGCCCGCCCAGCAGACGGCCCGCAAAATAGCCGAATACATCGGTGGCAATCACCACCAGCGCCAGCCACAGCATCCATTGGAAGCCGAAATCGACGCGCTGCACCGCCAACCCGTAGCAGGCGATCACGATCAGCGCGGAGAACACGATGTAGAGCGTGCGGTTGCGCTCCAGCAGACCTATCCCCGCCAGCGCAGGGGCCAGCACGAAGGGCAGGCCCACGCCTTCGGGCAAGAAGCGCACCGCCAGAAACGATCCCGCCGCGATCAGGCCCATGGTGATGGCGCGGCGCGGGCCGCCGCCCAGCATGCGCACCAGCTCCCACACGAGCGCGGCGCAGATCACGGTCAGCAGGATCATGAACCAGATGCCCCCCGCCCAGACGGCGGCGATGCCCACCACGGCCATGACCGCGCCAGAGCTCATCCGCACGGCGAGATCGGCAAACTTTTCCGAAGTTGCGCTCATATCCCCTCCCAAAGATGCAAGCGGAGGCCTTTATCAGGCCTTCTTGACGGCCCCAAAACGACGATCGCGGCTGCCGTAGCGGCTGACCACGGCCTCGAACACGTCGGGGGTGAAATCCGGCCAATGGGTGTCGATGAACTCGTATTCCGCATAGGCCGATTGCCACAGCAGGAAGTTCGAGATGCGCGCCTCGCCCGAGGTCCGGATCACCAGATCGGGGTCCGGCAGCATGTAGGTATCAAGGAAGGACGCCAGCACTTCGGAGTTCACCTGATCGGGACGCAGCCGCTTTTCGGCAATCTCGACGGCCAGGCGCTGCGTCGCGCGGGTCACCTCGTCGCGCGCACCGTAGTTCAGCGCAATCGTCAGATGCGTGGTGTCGTTGTTCTCGGTCAGCTTCTCAAGGTAGTCCATCAGCGCCTGCAGCTTCTTGTCGAGCTTGTCGCGCTCGCCGATGAAACGCACCCGGGTGCCAAGGCGGTGCAGGTAGTTCGCCTCGCGCTGGATATAGCGGCGGAACAGCGCCATCAGGCCAGAGACCTCGGACTGGGTGCGCTTCCAGTTCTCGGTCGAGAAGGCAAACATTGTCAGGTATTTAACGCCGAGGCTCGGGCAGGTCTCCACCGCCTGGCGCACGCGCTTGGCACCCGCCTGGTGGCCGAACAGCCGCGGGCGTCCACGCTGCGTGGCCCAACGCCCGTTGCCATCCATGATGATGGCCACATGGCGGGGTCCGCCGGGATTGATGTCTGTGACGCTCATTGCTGCACCCTCAATTCTTTTCTTTTTTATTTCTTTAACGCAAAAGGCCGCCCCTGTCAGGCGGCCATATCCAACGCGGCGAAATTACACCTGCATGATTTCTTCTTGCTTGTTTTCCAGCGCCTGATCAACCGCCTTGATCTGCGCGTCGATCATCTCCTGGACCTCGCTTTCCCAGATCTTCTGGTCGTCCTCGGACAGGCCGTCGGCCTTGGCCTTCTTGATCTGGTCCATCGCGTCGCGGCGGATGTTGCGGATCGAGATGCGCGCGTTCTCGGCGTATTGCCCGGCGACCTTGGTCAGCTCGCGGCGGCGCTCTTCGTTAAGCTCCGGGATCGGCAGCATGATGATCGTGCCGTTGAGCTGCGGGTTGATGCCAAGCCCGCTCTCGCGGATCGCCTTCTCCACCTTGCCCACAAGGCCCTTGTCCCAGACGTTCACCGTGACCATGCGCGGCTCGGGCACGTTGACGGTGCCCACCTGGTTGATCGGCGTCATCTGCCCATAGGCATCCACCATCACCGGCTCCAGCATCGAGCCGGAGGCACGCCCCGTCCGCAAGCTGCCGAACTCGGTCCGCAGGGAGGCCATCGCGCCATCCATGCGGCGCTGAATATCATCGGTATCGAGCATAAAGTCGTCAGACATGGTCTTCTTCCGTCCGGTTTTTTGTTTTGTTGCTCTCCATTTAAAGCAAGCTCGGGCGTGAGGCCAGTTCGGTTTGCACGAATAGTCGCACGCCGTGTCCGCGACGCTCAATGCGTTCAATTTTAACAAAAAGGCCGCGGACCATTTACCAAGTGTTCAAGGCCTTGTGGCCATGTCGCCGGAGTATCCCGCTGTCCCCAGAGCCGTGCTTTGACCACTCTCACCGACGCCACAATGATCTACCTTGGCAACTTCGCCTTGGTCGACACTGACGAAACAGACAACGACGTGGACAACCCGTCGGTGCTGCTTGGCGTGCATGATGACCTCGCCCTTGTCACAATCACTCAGGTTGACGAGGATGATGACGGCGTCATTTATGACGACGAAAACAACCCGGCCAACGACTTCATCAACTACGATCTCGGGTCTGGCGCGGCCTCGTATTTTGTCGATGCGTCCATGATCTACACCGCAACCATCACGCTGGGGGATGGTACCACGGTCACGGATGATTATCTGGTGATCCAGACGACCAATGGGGACACGTTCCTTCGCACCACGCTGAGCAACTCCGACTCGCTCGACAACACATCCATCCAGTCCATAGAGCTGACATCGGCACAAAACACCAACGGCGCGGGCTTTTTTACGAGCGAGTCCGTCGACAACGCGTCGATCGTCTGTTTCGCCGAAGGCACCCAAATCGCAACGCCCTCGGGCGAGGTCGCCGTGGAGACGCTGAAATCGGGAATGCGTGTGCTGACCCAGGATCACGGTCCGCAAGAGATCACTTGGGTGCATGTGCGATCGCTGTTCTGGGCGGGCCCCCACGCGCCGATCCTGTTCAAGCCGGGCGCACTTGGTCCCGGCATTCCATCCGCGCCCTTGGCGCTATCGCCACAACACCGGGTGCGTTTACGCTCGAAAATCGCCAAGCGGATGTTTGCGGCCGACGAGATCTTCGTTCCCGCCAAACGCCTTCTGGACTGGCCGGGCGTGCGGCGCGGGCTGCGTGTGTTGCCGGTGACCTACGTCCATTTTGCCTGCAGGCACCACGAGATCGTCTTTGCCAATGGCGCCGCGGTAGAGACCTTCTTTCCCGGGCCTCAAGTTTCGGATATCTTGCCCGGAAAGGTGCCACCGGTCGCGCCGCCACAGCTCGCCCGACCCGAGCCGCGCGGTCATGCGCAACGCAGTCTGCTGCGCAGGCACCTGAAAAACCGCCGCTTTACGCTGACCTAAGCCGCCTCAGCCCTGCACTTTCGTGTAGGTCCCCTCGCCCGCCAGGATGCCGCGGAAGCCGCCGGGCTCGTCGAGGGAGAAGACGATGATCGGCAAGTCATTGTCGCGCGCCAGCGCGATGGCGGAGGCATCCATGACCGCCAGCCGCTTGGCCAGCACGTCGTCGTAGCTCACCTCGTCGTAGCGTTTTGCGTCGTCATGCTTGGCCGGGTCCTTGTCATAGACCCCGTCGACGCCGTTCTTGCCCATGAAGATCGCCTCGCACGACATCTCGTTGGCGCGCAGCGCGCTCGCGGTGTCGGTGGTAAAATATGGATTGCCGGTCCCGGCGGCGAAGATGCAGACCCGCTTCTTTTCCAGGTGGCGCACGGCGCGGCGGCGAATGTAGGGCTCTGCCACCTCGTTCATCGTGATGGCCGAGATCACCCGCGTGTGGATGCCAAGCGCCTCCAGCGCGCCCTGCATGGCGAGCGCGTTCATCACCGTGGCGAGCATGCCCATGTAATCCGCCGTTGTCCGCTCCATGCCCTGCGCGGAGCCCTGCAGCCCGCGGAAGATGTTGCCGCCGCCAATCACCATGCAGATCTCGACGCCCATTTCGTGCACGGTCTGGATTTCACGCGCGATGCGCTCGACGGTCGGCGGATGCAGCCCGAACCCCTGATCGCCCATCAACGCCTCGCCGGAGATTTTCAGCAAGACGCGTTTGTAGGCGGTTTTGGGGGTGTCATCGCTCATCGGGCGGATCTCCTGTTGGCTGCTTGCAAATTGTCGGCAAAATGTCGGAAAACCGGGGCGGTTTCAACGGCGAAGCGCACCAACTGCGCCACCCACATCAAGATCGCGCGGCAACATGCTGGAATTGCTTGCAACTATACCCAAAGACGCGCCGGTTTTGATCGCGGGGCCGACGGCATCGGGCAAGTCCTCGCTCGCCCTGGCTATCGCGGAGGCGCAGGGCGGCATCATCGTCAACGCCGACGCGTTGCAGGTTTTCGATTGCTGGCAGGTGCTGTCCGCCCGCCCCGACGCGTCCGAGCTGGCCCGCGCGCCGCACGCGCTCTATGGTCATATACCCTATACCGACACCTATTCCACCGGGCATTGGCTGCGTGACGTCGCGCCGTTTTTGCAAGGCGACGCGCGCCCCATCATTGTCGGCGGCACGGGGCTGAATTTCACCGCATTGACCGAGGGGCTCGCCGATATCCCGGCTACCCCGCCGCAGGTCCGGGCGGAGGCCGACGCGCTGCCGCTGGAGCTTTTGTGCGATGATCTGGACGTACAGACCCTCGCCCGGATCGACATGCAAAACCGCGCCCGGGTGCAGCGGGCGTGGGAGGTGCAACGCGCCACCGGTCGCAGCATCGCCGCGTGGCAGGACGACACGCCGCCGCCTCTTCTGCCGCTGACGCGCGCCCATGGGATCGTGCTGAACTCCGAGAAGGACTGGCTCAACGACCGCATCACCCGCCGCTTCGATCAGATGCTCGAACAGGGTGCGCTGGACGAGGTCCGCGCCCTGCGCGGCGACTGGGACCCCCGGCGTCCCTCGGCCAAGGCCATCGGCGGACCTGAGCTTATGGCGTATCTGAACGGCGAGATTTCGCTGGCAGAGGCCCGGACCCGCGCGATCACCGCTTCGCGCCAATATGCCAAGCGCCAGCGCACCTGGTTCCGGGCCCGGATGCGCGACTGGGCGCAGATTTCCGCCGATCAGCTGACGGCCTGACACAAAGTTGCCACAATTCCACATTTGACAGTGTCGCGACCCACTAAGTAGGTATTGTGACACCAAAATCGAACAATCGCCTCCCCACTTCGACCGACAGGATACCGCGGCTTCATGGCTCCCAAGACGCTCCCCATGGTAGAGACCCTCGCCACGCATCAGCGCACGGAGGCGTGGCGCTCGGATGCGGCGCAATCGCTCGATTATCCGATTCTTTTCTGGGTCACCCGTGGGCAGGGCCGGATCATGGTCGACTGCCGGATGCGCGGCATCGGGCCGAACACGGCCGTTTTCATCCCGCCCCACACGCTGTTCAGCTACGAGATGTTTGCCGCGCCGCAGGGCATGGTCGTCTCCCTGCCCCGCGACGAAAGCCTTGGCCTGCCACGCCGGGCGGCCCTGTTGAAGGCCACGACGGTGCAGATGCAAAGCGACGCGGCCGGGCTGATCGACGCGCTGGCGCGAGAGCTGTCGGAGCTGCGCCCCGGCCAGCGCCGCGCGGTGATGGCCCATGTGATGATGCTGGGCGTCTGGCTTGACCGCGCCCTGACAGAGCAGCCGCAGGAAGAGCCCGGCAAGTCCGACCGCGTATTGCGCCGCTTCAGCCATGTGGTCAGCATCGGGCATCGGGACGGAAAATCGCTGGGCGAATTCGCCGCCGATCTGCAGGTCACGCCCACGCATCTCACACGCCTGACCCAGAATGCCGTGGGCAAACCCGCCTCCGCGCTGCTTCAAGAACGTGTGATCCAGGCCGCCTGCGCCGCCCTGCGCGACACCGACCGCCCGGTGCAGGACATCGCCTCAAAGCTGGGATTTTCGAGCCCGGCCTATTTTACCCGGGCTTTTCAGCAGCATACAGGACAAAGCCCTTCGGCCTTTCGGAAATCCCGAAGATCTGCCTGATATCACGGGCTTTCGCGGTTATTTCTCGCGTTGACCCTTGGTTAACTTGCACCCTCCACCCATAAGCGTCATCGTGACGTCGTTTTTGGTCCTCCAGATGACGGAATAAACCGTTGACGGGGGGACTTGAATGTTGCGCAATGCCAACTCATGCGGATGGGGGACGCGGAAGTCAGACACTGACGCACAAGATCAAGGGCCGTGGGGGCATGTCGATGCCTGCATAGTCGCACGATACAATGATCGTCTACAGGGAGACACTAATGACGAAATCCACTTTAACCGGTGCACCCGTGCACCACGCGGCCGAGATGTATGCCAAGGAATATAAGGCTGGTCAGCTTGACCGCCGCGAATTCCTGGCCCGTGCCACGATGCTTGGCGTGACCAGCACGGCCGCCTACGCGATGATCGGCGGCGTACAGCCCGCACAGGCTGCGGCCCACGCCCAGCAAGGCGGCACGCTGCGCATGCAGATGGAAGTCCGCGCGCTGAAGGACCCGCGCACCTACGACTGGACCCAGATCGCCTATTTCACCGCCGGCTGGCTGGAGTATCTCGTGGAGTACAACTCCGACGGTACGTTCGAGCCGATGCTGCTGGAAGGCTGGGAGATCAACGAGAACGCCACCGAGTACACGCTGAATGTCCGCAAGGGCGTGAAGTGGAACAACGGCGACGACTTCACCGCCGAAGACGTGGCGCGCATCGTCACCGCATGGTGTGACAAGGATGTCGAGGGCAACTCGATGGCTGGCCGCTTTGCGGTGCTGGTCGACGCCAACACCAACAAGGCCATCGAAGGCGGGGTCGAGGTTGTGGACAGCCACACCGTCAAGCTGAACCTGCCTGCACCCGACATCACCCTGATCGCGGGCATGTCGGACTATCCGGCCGCTGTCTACCACAGCTCTGCCACCGGCACGCCGGAGGACATGCTGGCCAACCCGATTGGCACCGGTCCGTACATGCCCGAGTCGCTCGAAGTGGGCGTCAAAGGCGTGGTTGTGCGCAACGAGGGCTTCGATTGGTGGGGCTACGAGGCAGGCAAAGGCGCCTATATCGACCGCTTCGAGTTCATCGACTATGGCACCGACCCGGCAGCCTGGCTGGCCGCGGCTGAAGCCGACGAGGTGGACATGCTTTACGAAACCGTGGGCGAATTTGTCGACGTGTTCGATGGCATCTGGGAGAAATCGGAAGTGGCCTCGGCCGCGACGATCGTCATCCGCCCCAACCAGGAGGCCACAGACGCCGACGGCAAGAAACCATACGCCGACAAGCGCGTGCGTCAGGCCATCGCCTATGCCGTGGACCGTGCGGTCTGCCTCGAGCTTGGCTATGCCAATCAGGGCCAGGTCGCCGACAACACCCATGTCGGCCCGATGCACCCGGAATACGCGGATGTGCCCGGTTTCGAGCATGACCCACTGAAGGCGAAGACCCTGCTCGAAGAGGCCGGCATGGCCGATTACGAGTTTGAGCTGATCTCCATCGACGATGACTGGCGCAAGAACACCACCGATGCGGTGGGCGCACAGCTGCGTGATGCGGGCTTCAACATCAAGCGGACGATCATCCCGGGCACCACGTTCTGGAACGACTGGACCAAGTACGGCTTCTCGTCGACCAACTGGAACCACCGCCCGCTTGGCGTGCAGATCCTGGGACTGGCCTACCGCTCCGGCGAGGCATGGAACGAGGCGGCCTTCGCCAATGCCGAGTTCGACGCGGCGCTGGCCGAGGCCAACTCCATCGCCGACAACGACAAGCGTCGTGAGGTGATGGTCAAGCTGCAGACAATCATGCGCGACGAGGGCGTGACGCTGCAGCCGTACTGGCGCTCGCTCTACCGCCACATGAAGCCGGGCATCGTCGGCGCCGATATGCACATCGCGTATCTGCCGCAGATCTATAAGTACGCCTACGCGGCTTAAACCAAACCACGGCGAGGGCCGCTCCCCACACGGAGCGGCCCTTTCTGCATCAAAGCAAGCCAGCCCGCCGGATCAGCCATCCTTGATCCGGTTCCAGACGCCTCAAAGGGCGCAACCCGGGCGGCCAACACACAGGGACCCACCTAATGGGAATGTTCATCCTCCGCCGTGTGGGCGTGATGTTGCTGACGGCCTTTTGCCTGACCTTCATCGTGTTCTTCATGACGAACCTTTACCCCAACCTCGAGAAGCTCGCCAAAACCCAAGGCAACTTCCGCATGTCCGACGAGGCGGTGGTCAGCTACCTGACCCGCGAGGGCTACATGGCCCCCCTGCCCGTCAAGTACGGCCGCTGGCTGGGGGTGCTGCCCAACCACGTCTTCACCGACGAAGACGGCAAGGTCACCGGCAAGTGCATCCGCGAGGGCGTCAACACGCCCGAGACCGCGCCCGCCTATTGCGGCGTGCTGCAGGGCGAATGGGGCTACAGTTCGGTGTTCAAGGAGGATGCGGGCTCGATCATCGCCAAGCGGCTGGGTCTGACTGGCTGGCTGGCGCTCGCGGCCTTCGCCGTGATGATCCCGCTGGCGCTGATTATCGGGGTGCTTGCAGGGATGCGCGAGGGGTCGCGCACCGACCGGTCGCTGTCGACTTTTTCCATCGCGTCCTCAGCCACGCCGGAATATGTCTCGGGCGTGATCTTTATCGCGGTCTTTGCCTCTTCGGCCTTCGGGCTGCGCTGGTTCAAGGGCTCGTCCACATCTGCGATGGACGATATCACCTTCGCCAATTTCACCCTGCCGGTGGCCACCATCGCGCTCTACGGCGTGGGCTACATCGCGCGGATGACGCGGGCCTCCATGGCCGAGGTCATGACCGCGCAATATATCCGCACCGCGCGCCTCAAGGGGGTGAGCTTCCCCAATATCGTGATGCGCCACGCGCTGCGCAACGCGCTGATCGCGCCCTTCACGGTCATCATGCTGCAGTTCCCCTACCTTTTGACCGGCGTGGTCATCACCGAGACGCTTTTCAACTACAAGGGCTTCGGCTGGATGCTGGTGCAGGCCGCATCGAACAATGACATCGACCTTCTTCTCGGGGGCTCCGTGGTCGCCGTCTTTGTGGTTCTGGTCACGCAGCTGATCTCTGACGTCGGCTACGTCTTCCTCAACCCCCGCATCAGGATTTCATAAATGGACCCGCTCAGCTGGGGCGAGATTATCGTCCAACTCTTCTTGCGATTCACACCGGTGTGGATCGCCCTCATCGTCACCTTCGCGCTGTCGATCACCTACAAGCGCAAGCTCGGCCTCTACGGCAAGCTCTTCGACAGCCCCATCGGCATGGTGGGCTTCTTCATCACGATGTTCTGGGTGTTCACCGCGCTCTTCGTCTCGTTTGACATGATCATGACCCACGATCCGCTGACGCAGGTCTCGGGCATGAAGAACAAGGTGCCCGGCACGCCGCTGACCGGCGCGGGCGAAGGCGATTACCCGCATTACCTGTTGGGCGGCGACAATCTGGCACGCGACGTGTTCAGCCGGGTCGTGAAAGGCTCGCAGATCGTGCTGGTCATTGCGCCCGCGGCGACGCTGTTTGCCTTTATGGTGGGCATCACGCTGGGCCTGCCCGCCGGTTATTTCGGCGGCAAGCTCGACACCGTGCTGTCCTTCCTCGCCAACCTCGTGCTGGCCTTCCCGGTGATCCTTTTGTTCTTCCTCTTGGTCACGCCGGAAATCCGCAACTACGAGGTCTTCTCGCTGTTCGGCAGGCCTGCCACCTTCCCGATGACAATGGCGGGCATTCTGTTCCTGTTCCCCATCGTGTTCTTGCTTGTGCTGTGGCAGTCGCGCTATTTCACGCAGCCGTCCAAGCGCAACCTGTACGTGGCACTCACAGTCATCATCGGCGGCTACATCTATCTGGGCCTCGCGTGGGACGCAGACCCGCTGGGCATCGTGTCGATCGAAAACGGCGTGCTGATCGTGTTCGTCTCGGTGGTCTTCGTGAACAGCCCGACGGTGTTCAGGATCGTGCGTGGCCTGGTGCTCGACATCAAGACGCGCGATTACGTCGCCGCCGGTCAGACCCGCGGCGAAGGCCCGTGGTACATCATGCTGTGGGAGATCCTGCCCAACGCCCGTGGCCCGCTGATCGTCGATTTCTGCCTGCGCATCGGCTACACGACGATCCTTTTGGGCACCTTGGGCTTCTTTGGCCTCGGCCTGTCCTCGGAGAGCCCGGATTGGGGCACGACAATCAACGCGGGCCGCCGCCTGCTGTCGGTCTTCCCGCACCCCGCCATCGTCCCCGCCGTGGCCCTGATGAGCCTCGTGCTGGGCCTGAACCTGCTGGCCGATGGCCTGCGCGAAGAGAGCTTGAAGGATTAATGGCGGTGTTTTGGAACAAAACCCGCCACGTGCGGTGTAGCGAAAACGCGCAGCGTTTTGGCGGGCCGGCACCCGGTCCAATCAAGCTCGAGAATTTGGAGATAGCCCATGGCTGACACAGACACCTATGACGGCCCGATCCTGGAGATCGACCAGCTTTCGATCTCCTTCTTCACACGGCTGCGCGAAATTCCGGCGGTGATGGACTTCTCCTGCACCGTGCAACCGGGCGAAGCGATGGGCCTTGTGGGCGAGTCCGGCTGCGGCAAATCCACCGTGGCGCTTGGCGTCATGCAGGACCTTGGCGTGAACGGTCGGGTCGTGGGCGGCTCGATCAAGTTCAAAGGCCGCGACCTTGGCCAGATGAGCGCCGAAGAATTGCGCGACATCCGCGGCTCCCAGATCGCGATGATCTATCAGGAGCCGATGGCCTCGCTGAACCCCGCCATGCGCATCGGCAAGCAGCTGATGGAAGTGCCGATGATCCATTTCGGCACCTCCGAAAAGGAAGCCTATGAGCGCGCGCTGGAAGTGGTCACGGACGTCAAGCTGCCCGACCCCAAGCGCATCCTGAACTCTTTCCCGCACCAGCTGTCAGGCGGCCAGCAGCAGCGCATCGTGATCGCGATGGCGCTGATGTCGAAGCCGTCCCTGCTGATTCTCGATGAGCCGACCACCGCGCTCGATGTGACCGTCGAGGCCGCCGTGGTCGAGCTGGTCAAGGATCTGGGCAAGAAATACGGCACTTCGATGCTGTTCATCTCCCACAACCTTGGCCTTGTGCTGGAGACCTGCGACCGCATTTGCGTGATGTATTCCGGCGAGGCGGTCGAGACCGGTTCGATTGAGGACGTGTTCGACGAGATGCAGCACCCGTACACGCAGGCGCTGTTCCGCTCGATCCCGCTGCCCGGGGCCGACAAGAACGCGCGCCCGCTGGTGGCGATCCCCGGCAACTTCCCCCTGCCCCATGAGCGACCTCAGGGCTGCAATTTCGGCCCGCGCTGCGACTACTTTCAGGCCGGTCTGTGCGATCAGGGCGACATCAAGATGCAGAAGATCAAGGGCAACGACCGCCACGGCTCGCGCTGCCTGCGCATCGAAGAGATCGACTGGAACGCCCCCATCGAGCTGGGCGCGCAGACCCAGAAGTCGGAACCCGGCGACGTGGTCCTGAAGATGGACAACCTCAAGAAATACTACGAGGTCGCGGCCTCCGCGCTCTTTGGCGGCTCGAACAAGAAGGTCGTGAAGGCCAACGAGACGCTCAGCTTCGAGGCGCGCGAGAGCGAGACGCTCGCCATCGTGGGCGAATCCGGCTGCGGCAAATCCACCTTCGCCAAGGTGCTGATGGGGCTGGAGACCGCCACGGATGGCAAGATCCTGCTCCACAACAACGAGATCCAGGATACGCCGATCGAGAAACGCGACACCAAGACGATCTCGAATGTGCAGATGGTGTTCCAGAACCCGTTCGACACGCTGAACCCGTCGATGACCGTGGGCCGCCAGATCATTCGGGCGCTGGAAATCTTCGGCATCGGGGACAGCGAGGACGCGCGCGAGCAGCGCATGTTGGAGCTGCTCGATCTGGTGAAGCTGCCGCGCGAATTCGCCGGACGCATGCCCCGACAGCTATCAGGTGGTCAGAAGCAGCGCGTGGGCATCGCCCGCGCCTTTGCCGGCGACGCCAAGATCGTGGTGGCCGACGAGCCGGTCTCCGCGCTCGATGTGTCGGTGCAGGCGGCGGTGACCGATCTGCTGATGGAAATCCAGCGCGAGAACAAGACGACGCTTTTGTTCATCTCCCACGATCTGTCCATCGTGCGCTACCTGTCGGACCGGGTGATGGTGATGTATCTGGGCCATGTGGTCGAGCTGGGCACGACCGATCAGGTCTTCCAACCGCCCTACCACCCCTATACCGAAGCGCTGCTGTCTGCGGTTCCCATCGCGGACACCTCGGTCGAGAAGAAGCATATCGTGCTCGAAGGCGACATCCCGTCAGCGATGAACCCGCCCCCCGGTTGCCCCTTCCAGACGCGCTGCCGCTGGAAAGAGCAGGTCCCGGGCGGGCTGTGCGAGAAAGAGGTGCCGCCGATGCGCCGGATGGCGGAGGGCCATCAGGTCAAATGTCACCTTGCCGAAGACATCCTTGCCCGCATGGAGCCGGTCATCAAGATCGCCGCGGAATAGCGGGCCTCAGGCGACGCTTTCCTCCAGGGTGATCGTCGCCACGTCGAAATCGGGCTGTCCGTCGATATTGAGAATGGCGGCACCGTCCTTCAGGATCGTGCTGCCGGTCCCGTCCAGATAGTTCTGCGCGGTCAGCTCCGGGACCACGGGATCGCCCGTGACCGGGTCGCTCTGCGCCTCATAGAGCACTGTGATCGTGTCCTCGGCGGGGTCGAAATCGGTCACCCGCGCCGCGGCGTCGGGTTCGATCGTCTCTTCCACAATGAAGCTGTCCGCGCCCGCGTCCCCGGTCCCGGTGTCATCGCTGGACAGGAACAGCGTATCGTCACCCGCGCCGCCAAGTAGCGTATCCGCGCCGTCCGACAGCGTGCTGGCCCCGCGCACATTGCCGTGCAGCACGTCATCGCCTTCCCCGCCAGAGACCAGATCGGTGCCACTGCTGCCCGTCAGCACATCATTGCCCGCCTCTCCGAACACCTGATCGTCATTCCCCGCGCCATTGAGCGTATCGTTGCCTTCGCCCCCGCGCAGCAGATCGTTGCCGAAACCACCGTCGATGCGGTCGTCGCCCAGACCGCCTTCGCCCTGATCATCGCCTTGTCGCAGAAGGATCTCGTCAGCGCCGTCGCCGCCGAAGACCACATCGCTGCCAGAGCTGCCCTCGAACGTATCGTCACCGCCCAGCAGAAAGGTCGTGAGGTCCGGGCCTGCGGCGGTCAGCGCATCGGCGTCTTCGGTGCCAAACACGTCGCTGACCAACACAGGGGCCGCGACGTCATCTTCGTCATCGTCCTCCGCCCCGTTCACCAACGGGACAAGAAACCCCAGCAGGAAGAAGAGCGCATTCCCAATATCGGCCCAATACACGTCCAGATCGCCTCTCGGATTTACCTCAGGCAGGTCTCTAAAGCAGTGGGCTTAAGGAGCGATTAAAGCGCGTAGAGGTCCTCGAATTTCGCCTCAAGGTAGTCCAGCAGCGGCGCCTCGCTCGGCTCGAACCCGCAGGCATGCACGATGGTGTCGCGGGGCTCGCGCAGGCCGCCATATTGCTGCAGGTGCTCACGCAGCCACGCCGTGGCCTTGGTCGTGTCGCCCTGCGCCAAGTCCGCGTCCAACGACGGCACGGCCTTGCGCAAGGACTGGTACAGGCAGCCCGCATAGACATTGCCCAGCGAATAGGTCGGGAAATAGCCAAACAGGCCGAACGACCAATGCACGTCCTGCAACACGCCGTTGGACGGCTTGTCGACCGCGACGCCGAAATCGGCTTCAAAGCGCGCGTTCCAGGCGTCTTCAAGGTCGGCGACCTCCAACTCGCCCGCGATCAGCTGGCGCTCCAGATCAAAGCGTAGCATGACGTGCAGGTTGTAATGCACCTCGTCGGCCTCGGTGCGGATGTAGCCGGAGGACGCGCGGTTCACGACCTTGTAGAACGCATCCTCATCCGCCACGCCGAAATCACCGAACTGGTCGCGCATTTGGCCGTAGAGCCAGCCGGTGAAGGCCCGCGAGCGGCCCAGCTGGTTCTCGTAGATCCGCGACTGGCTTTCATGCACGCCCATCGACACACCCGCGCCCAAGGGCGTCAGCGCATACGCGTCGCGCACGCCCTGCTCGTAGCAGGCATGGCCGACCTCGTGCACGGTGGAGTAGAAGCAGTTGAACGGATCGCGCGGGCTGGTGCGCGTGGTGATCCGCACATCGGTTCCGGAGCCGCTGGAAAACGGGTGCACGGCCTTGTCGATGCGGCCGCGCGTCAGGTCATAGCCAAAGGTGGCGGCCAGTTTTGACGACAGCGCCATCTGCCCTGCCTCATCGAATTCCCGGTCCAACGGGGCGGGCGCATCCGCCGCCAGCACCCGCGCGCGCAGGTCCACCAGCCGGGGGCGCATGGCGTCAAACATCGCCTGCAACTCGGCCCCGGTCATGCTGGGCTCGTAGTCATCCAGAAGCGCGTCATAGAGATCACCACCCGCGGCAAGGCACGCGGCCTCTTCCCGCTTCAGCTCGATCATGCGGGCCAGCGTCGGCGCGAACGACGCGAAGTCGTCCTCCGCCCGCGCCTTGGCCCAGATGCCTTGGCCTGCCGAGGTGTGACGGGCGATATCCGTCGCCAGCTTCTCGGGGATCTTGGTGTTGCGCGCGAAGGAGCGTTTGAGATGGCGCAGCTTGGCCTTGTCTGCCTCGTCAGAGGCTTCGGCCTTCATCAGCCACTCGCCCAGACGCGGGTCGGTGCGGCGGGCGTGCAGCACGCTTTCCAGCGCCGCCATCTCCTCGGACCGCAGCGCCGCTGCCCCTTCGGGCATCACCGTTTCCTGATCCCAGCCCGTGCGGCCCGCGACCGAGGCCAGCGCCTGCGTCGTGCGGTCAAACTCCATCAGCGCGTCGAATGCGGAAGATGCGGACATGGGGACTTAGCTCCTGAGCGATTGGGCGGGCGGGTAAAGCGCCATGAAGCGCGCCCGCAGGATCAGGCAGATCAGCACGACCGCCCCGAATTGGTGGACGATGGCGAGGTGCCAGGGGGCCGCGTAAAGCACCGTGCCGATGCCCAGCACCATCTGGCCGAACATCATCACCGCGACCCAGTCGAAGGATTGCTTGACCGCCCGGCTCGCCGCCCCGCGGGAGCGCCACCAGACGAACAGCCCGAAGGCGAACAGGATGTAGCCGAGGATGCGGTGGTTGAACTGCACCAGAGCCTCGGACTCGAAGAAGTTGCGCCACCACGGCTCGACCTCGAAGGCGAGGCCGGGGAAGAACTCACCTGCCATCAGCGGCCAATCGGTGTAGGTGCGGCCCGCGTCGATGCCCGCCACCAAGGCGCCCACGACGATCTGCAGGTAGGCCAGCGGCACCAGCACGGTGGTCAGCCCCACCAGGGACGCCACGCCAGAGCGACGCGCCTGCATCAAATCCGCCTCCGTGCGGCCCAGCGTATAGACGTACCACGCGATCAGCCCAAGGATCACAAAGGCGAGGCCCAGATGCGTCGCCAAGCGGTAGGAGGCCACATCGAGCATCGTGCCCGTCAGCCCGCTCGACACCATCCACCAGCCAATCGCGCCCTGCAGCCCGCCAAGCGCGCCGAGGCCCAGCAGACGGCCTGTCCAGCCGGTGGGGATTTGCTTGCGCAGCAGGAACCAGAAGAAGCCCACAGCCCAGACCAGACCGATCACACGGCCAAGCTGGCGGTGGCCCCATTCCCACCAGTAGATCACCTTGAACTCGGACAGGCTCATGCCCTTGTTTTGCAACTGGTATTCGGGGATCGCGCGGTATTTTTCGAATTCGCTTTCCCATTCCGCTGCAGATAGTGGTGGGATTGAGCCCGTCACGGGTGCCCATTCGGTAATCGACAGCCCTGAATCCGTCAGGCGGGTCAGCCCGCCCACCGCGATCATCACCACGACGAGCGCGAACAGCACCATTAGCCACGCGCGGATGCCGCGGCGGTTCCCGCGGGACGCCGCACGGTCGATCGCGCCGGGCTGCGCCACGGGCTTCTCTGCGCTCGCTACTTCCTCGAAAATACTACGTTTTTCGGCCATCCCGCCCTCTTATCTGTCTTTGTGCGCAACGTAAGCCTGCCCCCCTCGGGCGGCAAGTCAGTCGCCACGTTCCTTCCAGCGCACAAATTGCCGCAGCATGCCGTGGAAGGTCTGCACATCCATCTGGGTCAGCGGCATGCGCGACAGCATGTTGCGCAGGTTCATCTGCATGGAGTCCGCCTTGTGGTCGGGGAAGAAGAAGCCCGCATCGTCCAGCCTCTGCGCGAAATGCTCGAACAGTTTTTGCACCTCGACCTGGCTCGCAAACTGCGTGCCGGCCATCTCGACCACCTCGGGGGCGTCCTCGCCCGTCTGACGTCGCCACTCATAGGCCACCAGCAGCACGCATTGCGCAAGGTTCAGCGACGCAAAGCCCGGGTTCACCGGGACCGAGACGATGGCGTTGGCCTGCACGATATCGGCGTTCTCCAGCCCGGCGCGTTCCGGCCCGAACATCACGCCCACGCGCTTGCCCTCACCGATCAGGGCGCGAGTATGGGCCATGGCGCGCTCGGGCGTCATCACGGGCTTGGTCAGGTCGCGAGAGCGCGCGGTCGTCGCAAACACGTAGTCCAGATCGCCCAACGCGTCCGCCGTGCTCTCGAACACGCCCACATGGTCCAGCACCCGCGACGCGCCGGATGCCGTCGCCACGGCGGCGGGGTTCGGCCAGCCATCGCGCGGGGTCACGAGCCGCATCCGCTCCAGCCCGAAATTCCACATCGCGCGGGCGGCAAAGCCGATATTCTCGCCCATCTGAGGTGCGACCAGCACCATAACGGGCTGTGGTCCGCTCCAGTCCGCCTGTGCGCCGTGGTCTGTGCCTGACATGATGCTCCCTCGCGGCAAAGTCGCCCGGGTTTAGGCCTACGCGCCCGCCATCGCAACAGCCTTGTGAGGGCGCAGCCGGGCCGCTATGAGAGGCCAAACAAAGGGATAAACACCAATGGCCCAGACCGACACCGCCCAAGAGGCCCCCGAGACCCCGCAAACCTACCTGATCACCCCGCCGGAGTTCGAATTATCGAGCTTTCCGGCCACGTTGGCGCGCGTGCTGGACGACCACGAGATCGCCTGCATCCGCCTGAGCCTGGCGACCCGCGACGAGGACCGCATCTCGCGCGCAGCCGACCTGATCCGCGAGCAGGCCCATGCCCGCGACATCCCCCTGATCATCGAGGCGCATTTCCTGCTGGTCGAAAAGCTAGGCCTCGACGGGGTGCATCTTCTCGACGGTGCGCGCTCCGTGCGCAAGGTGCGCAAGGAAATCGGCCCGGACGTGGTGATCGGGGCCTTCTGCGGCCCGTCCCGCCATGACGGCATGTCGGCGGGTGAGGCAGGCGCGGACTATATCGCGCTCGGCCCCGTGGGACAGACCGCTTTGGGCGACGGCGAAGTCGCCGAGACGGAGGCCTTCGAGTGGTGGTCGCAAATGATCGAGCTGCCGATCGTGGCCGAAGGCGCGCTGAGCGTCGAGGCGGTGGAGCGGCTCGCGCCCTACACGGATTTCTTTGCCGTGGGCGACGAGATCTGGGGCAGCGATGATCCTAGCCGTGCGCTGACAGATATTCTTGCGCCTCTGGCGTAAGTTCCAGCCCGCCCCGCACGATCTTCTCGCAGGCCAAGGCCAGCTCCTTGCGGCTGGCATAGTCGGACACTTTCAAAGGTGCGTGGTACGTCACGGTAATGAGGCCCTGCGGCCGCGCGGCAAGCGTCTGCAACAGGTGCGGCGCAAACTCCATGTCGCCCCACCACCCATAAAGCCGCGGATCGCCGCCGCCGGGCGCGCTGTAGGACAAAGTGGCGGGTTGGATATAGAGCTTATCACGCAGATTATCCGTGAAGAACGCCGCGAAGAGCGTTGATTTAAATGGCAAAACCCGCAAGCCATCCGTGCTGGTGCCCTCGGGGAAGAATAGCAGCTTGTGGCCCGCAAGCAGCCGATCCTCGAACACCTGCTTTTGCGCCCGCGCCTGCTTGGGGTCGCGGTCGATGAAGACGGTTCCGGTGGCGCGTGCGAGCCAGCCGATGCCGGGCCACTTCGCCACCTCAGACTTAGAGACGAAATAGACCCGCTTGCGTGCATTCAGCGAGAAGATGTCGAGCCAGCTGCAATGGTTCGACACCACCGCGCCGGGCTGGCTCATCGGGCTGCTCTTGGAGCGGAACTTGATCCCCAGAAGGATCAGCGCCGTGCGGCAGACCACCCGCGTGATATGCGGCGTCCAGGGGCGGTGCAGCCCGTGAATCGGTGCCTCGACCAGCCTCACCAGCAGCAGCACCGCCAGCCCGCCGAAGACCAGCAGCGCCAGCGGCACCGCGCGCAGCACCGCGACCGCCCATTGCGCAGGTCCCAGCCGCAGATGCGGCGGCGCGTCGGGGCTTTCCCAGGTGCTCATTGCGCGGGCGCGGCCTGGCTGCGCGGCTTGGAGTAGATATCGCGGTGGCGCTTGGACATGCGCGCCGTATCCATCACAAGACACACGTCTATCGTGTTGAATTCATGGTCAATATAGGCGCCGTCCCCCACCGTGCCGCCAAGGCGCAGGTAGGCTTTGATCAGCGCGGGCGTGTCGCGCATGGCGGCGGGGCGGTCGATCTGATCGGGGGGGATCAGGTCCATCGGCTGATGGACGGTCGCGCGCGGGCGCAGCGGCTCTGGGGCGAGATGGGCGTGGTGCAGGTGGGACAGCGACTGCGCCACCGCATCCACGTCAGTGCCGTGGAAGCTTGCGACCCCGAACATCACCTCGATGCTGTGGGTTTGGACATACTCGGCCAGCCCCTGCCACAGATGATACATCGCCGTGCCGCCGCGATAATCGGGATGCAGGCAGGAGCGGCCCAGCTCCATCACCCGGCGGCCCGAGCCTTTGAGCGCCGACAGGTCATACTCAGCCTCGCTGTAGAAGCGCCCGCCATCGGGCAGCATGTCGCCGCGCAGCAGGCGGTAGACGCCCACCACGGGCGCGTCGCAGCGCGCATGGTCGAGCAGGATCAGGTGGTCGTAGAGCGGGTCGAACGCGTCGCGCTCCAGCCTAGCCTCGTGGTCGACCAGCGGACCATCGCCGCCCAGCTCTTCGACGAAAACCTTGTAGCGCAGCTGCTGGGACGCGCGCAGATCGCCCGCGTCGCGGGCAAGCCGGGTCTCGAACACTGGCGCGTCAGAAGTCATCGAAAGTCGCTGTGGCCCCACTTTTGCGCCTCAGATACGCGCCGCGGCCGGTTCGCGCAATGGTTAGACGTCAAATTGCAAGGTCAGGTCTACCCGCGTTGCGTCGAGAGTCATTTTGCCCATATTCTCAAAGTTAACTGTAATTTTACCGTTTATGTTGGATTGAACTTGTCCAAGGCCCCAATCGGGTTCGGCCGGGTTTCGCACCAGCATCCCCGGCTCCAGCAAGGAGTTCATATTGTCCGACATTGCCCGCTCTCCCGTGTCCGAGGATGACGCCCCGAAGGTTGTGCACGACACCGCCTCTTTGCTGGCCTCGCGCATCTGTCATGATCTAATTAGCCCCATCGGCGCAATCAGCAACGGCATGGAGCTGTTGGTGATGTCCGGCCTGCCTCGCTCGCCGGAGCTGGCGCTGATCGAGGAAAGCATCGCCAACGCCAACGCGCGCGTGCGGCTGTTCCGGCTGGCGTTTGGTACGGCCAGCGAGGGGCAGAAATTCTCGCGACAGGATGTGGTGAAGCTGCTGGCCGATTGCTACGGCACAGGCCGCGTCTCGGTGCAGTGGGAGCCGGTCTCTGACCTGACCCGGGTGCAGGCCAAGCTTGCCCTGCTGGCGGTGCTGTGCCTCGAGGTCACCCTGCCCCTTGGCGGCCAGATCGTCGTGCGGTGCGAGCGTGACCAATGGCAGATGCAGGCCTACGGCGAAAAGATCCGCTACGACGATGATGTCTGGGCGACGCTCAACAGCAGCCTGCGCGGCGCGCTGGCACCGGCCCATGTGCAGTTCATCCTGCTGCGCGAGGCATTGGACCGGCTCGGCGCGGAGCCGATGTGCGGCCATTCCGACAGCGCCGTGTCGATCCGCTACACGCTATAGCGCCTGCAGCCCGTCGCGGAAGCGGCGCATCTTGGCCTGATAGCCGAGAGCGGAGTTGAGCAGCATCTTCTGCGCGCTCGCATCGAGATCGCGGATGACCTTGCCCGGCGCGCCCATCACGAGCGCGCCATCGGGGATGTCCTTGCCTTCGGTGATCAGCGCGCCCGCGCCGATCAGGCAGCCTTTGCCGATCCTGGCCCCGTTCAGCACAGTGGCCCCCATGCCGATCAACGTCCCCTCGCCGATATCGCAGCCGTGCAGCATCGCCTTGTGGCCGATGGTGCAATTGGCGCCGATGACCAGAGGGTAGCCGATATCGGTGTGCAGCACGCAGTTCTCCTGCACGTTCGAGCCGCGCCCGACGGTGATGCGCTCATTATCGCCGCGCAAGGTGGCGCAGAACCAGACCGAGACGTCTTCCTCGATCACGATGTCGCCGATCAGATTGGCGTCCGGCGCGATCCAGAACTCATCGCCCTCGGGCAATTGGGGCGCCACCCCATCCAGCGCATAGAGCGTCATGTGCGGGCCTCGTATTCCTCGTTCAGGTCGCGCACCAGCGTCATCAGACCGGGCTGGCGCGACCGCTTCAGCCGCTCGGCGGTCAGGATCGCCTGCAGCTCTGCCTCGGCCACATCGAGATCGCGGTTGATCAGGCAGTAATCATATTCGGCCCAATGGCTGATCTCGTCGCGGCTTTTCTTCATCCGCGCCGCGATCACCGCGTCGCTGTCCTGCGCGCGGCTGCGCAGGCGCTTTTCCAGCTCCACAATCGAGGGCGGCAGGATGAAAATCGACACCACGTCTTCTGCAAGCCCGGAGTTGCGGATCTGCTGCCCGCCCTGCCAGTCAATGTCAAAAATCACGTCACGGCCGGCCGAGATCGCCTCCTCCACCGGGCCGCGGGGGGAGCCGTAGAGATTGTCGAAGACCTCGGCGTGCTCCAGCATCTCGCCTTCGGCAACCATGGTCTGAAACTCCTCGCGGGAGCGGAAGAAGTATTCGCGTCCGTCCTGCTCGCCCTCGCGCGGGGCGCGCGTCGTGGCCGAGACCGAGAAGGACAGCGTGTCGTCCCAGGCCATCAGGCGGCCCGCGAGCGTCGACTTCCCCGCGCCCGAGGGCGAGGACAGGATGATCAGAATGCCGCGCCGCGCTGTCGGTGCTGCCATTGGGGCCTACTCCACGTTTTGAACCTGCTCGCGCATCTGGTCGATCACCGCCTTGAGGTCAAGGCCTGTGCGGGTCAGCTCCGGCGCGCCGGATTTCGAGCACAGCGTGTTCGCCTCGCGGTTAAACTCCTGCATCAGGAAGTCGAGCTTGCGGCCCACGGGGCCGTCGCTGTCCAGAAGCGCCTCGGCGGCGGCGACATGGGCGATCAGGCGGTCGATCTCTTCCGAGACATCCGCTTTGACGGCCAGCATCGCCAGTTCCTGCGCGACCCGATCCGGGTCCGCGCCGTCCACATTGTCCATCACGCGCGCCAGATTGGTCTTCAGGGTCTGCGCCATCTGCGGCTTGCGCGCCTCGGCCTGTGTCGCGGCCTCGCCTGCGAGCCGGGCGATCTGGGCCAGCTGGTCGCGCAGCACGACATCAAGCGCCGCGCCTTCCGAGCGGCGCATGGACGCGAAATCGGCAATCGCGGCATCGAGTGACGCCATGATCGGCTCCACCGGCATCTCGGCGCCCGCGGCGTCGGTGCGGATCACGCCGCGCAGGCCCATGTAGTCCGCCGCCGACGCCTCGATCAGGCGCAGGCCGATATTCTTGGCAATCGTACGCCCGCGGATCGCGGCGCGCACATAGGCCTCGAACACGTCCTCATCGAGCTTGGGCAGGCTGGCGGCGGCCTCTTCCTCGATGCGCAGGGTCAGGCTGATATTGCCGCGGGCGAAGTTTTTGGACAGGCGTGTGCGCACGGCCTGCTCGTGTTCGATCATCCGCTCGGGCAGACGCAGGCGGATATCGAGCCCCTTGGCGTTCACGCCGCGCATCTCGAGCGTCCAGGACAACCCGCGCGATTGGCCGGTGGTGGATGCGAAGGCGGTCATGGAAGAGATCATGGCGAATTAACCTATTAACACTTTAGAAACCCACTTTGGGCCACATTTGTGCCATATTAAGACAACGGTAACGATTTGGGACTCGGCGTAGCAAACCGCCCCCCGGATCACAACCACCACGACACATCGGCGCCGCGGCGTCGGCCATATTCAAGGGGGCGCGGTGCCACGGCTGAGGGGCCACATCCGCATCCCGAAGGGGTAGACAGATGACACATCGCGACGGCCCGTCCTCGGGCGCACGCAAAGATGGCGAACGGGGCGCGGAGATCGTCTCGCTCTGGCAGCATCAGGCCAAGACGGAGCATTCCGCCCTGTCCGAGATGCGCAGCTACTGGGAAAGTCTGCGCGCCGGGCGGCTGGTGCCTTTGCGCTCGGAGATCGATCCGCGCGAGATTTCCGGCGCGCTGGAATTCGGCTTCATCCTGGAGCGTATCCAGCCCGGCGCGGTACGCTTTCGGCTCGCCGGCATGCATCTGTGCGATCTGATGGGCATGGAGGTGCGCGGCATGCCGCTGCGATCCTTCATCTCGCCCACCAGCCGCGCGGCCTTTTCCGCGACGCTTGATCGGGTGTTCACGAAGCCGCAGATCCAGGAGCATTCCATGGTGTCCGAGGACAGCCGCGGTGCCAAGCTCAACGCGCGCCTGCTGATCCTGCCCCTGAAAAGCGACAGCGGTCAGGTCGACCGCGCGATCGGGTGTTTCACGACGGACGGGATTGTGGGGCTTGCGCCGCGCCGCTTCCGGGTGCTTGAGACGCGGGTGACAAACCTGCTGACCGGCGCCGAAACCCGCGAAGATTCGACACCTGAGCGCGACACCTCCGCGCCGCAACCCGTAGCTGGCTTTGCCGAGCCGCAGGAGGATTTCACCCCTGCCCCGACGCAAAAGGCCGAGCGCCCGCAGCTGCGCCTTGTGGTCAGCAATCGAGACGAGATGGTCTGACCCACGCCTCACATCGCGAAGACGAAAAAGGCCGCGCCCCCATTCCGGGACGCGGCCTTTGTTCATGTCACATCCGGCGCGATTAGACGGCGGCGCGCTCCTGCTCGGCGCGGCGGGCCACCAGCTCCTCGGCGACGAGGAAGGCCAGTTCCAGCGATTGCGACGCGTTCAGGCGCGGGTCGCAGGCGGTGTGGTACCTATCCGACAGGTCCTCGTCCGTGACGGCACGGACACCGCCGGTGCACTCGGTCACGTCCTGGCCGGTCATCTCGAAATGCACGCCGCCGGGGATCGTGCCCTCGGACGCATGGACCCCGAAGAACTCGCGCACCTCGCGCATGACGCTGTCGAAGGGCCGGGTCTTGTAGCCGGTGGACGACTTGATTGTGTTGCCGTGCATCGGGTCGCAGGACCAGACGACGTTGGCCCCCTCTTCCTTCACCGCCTTGATCAGGCGCGGCAGGTGCTCGCCCACGGAACCCGCCCCGAAGCGCGCGATCAAGGTCAGACGACCTGCCTCGTTCTCGGGGTTCAGTTTTTCCATCAGGACCTTAAGGTCGTCTGCGGTCGTGGTCGGGCCGCATTTCAGGCCGATGGGGTTCTGCACACCGCGGCAGAACTCCACATGCGCACCGTCGGGCTGGCGCGTGCGGTCGCCGATCCAGATCATATGGCCAGAGCCTGCCAGCGGCAGGCCGGAGGTGCTGTCGATCCGGCACAGCGCCTCTTCATACTCCAGCAGCAGCGCCTCGTGGGAGGTGTAGAAATCCACCGACTGCAGCGTGTGTGCCGTGTCCTGGTTGACGCCCGCAGCCTTCATGAAGTCGAGCGCGGCGGAGATGTTGTGGGCCATGTCGCGGTATTTCGAGGCCTTCTCGCCCTCGGTGAAGCCCAGGGTCCAGGCATGGACCTGATGCACGTCGGCGTAGCCGCCGGTCGAAAACGCGCGCAGCAGGTTCAGCGACGCGGCGGCCTGCGTGTAGGCCTGCAGCATCTTGCCGGGATCGGGGATACGGGCCTCGGGCGTGAAGGCCAGCTCGTTGATGATGTCACCGCGGTAGCTTGGCAGCTCGACGCCATCCTTGACCTCCGTGGGGGCCGAGCGCGGCTTGGCGAACTGGCCCGCCATGCGGCCAATCTTGACCACGGGCACCTTGGCGCCATAGGTCAGCACCATCGCCATCTGCAGCATCACCTTGAACGTGTCGCGGATATTGTCGGCGGAGAATTCCGCGAAGCTTTCGGCGCAATCCCCGCCTTGCAGCAGGAAGCCCTCGCCGCGCGACACGGCAGCCAGCTGGGCCTTCAGCTTGCGTGTCTCGCCTGCAAAAACCAGCGGCGGATACTTGGAAAGCTGCGACTCCACGGCCGCGAGGGCTTGCGTGTCGATATAGTCAGGCATCTGCACGCGAGGTTTGTTGCGCCAGTCCGACTTTTTCCAGGCTTGAGCCATGGTTCTATGCTCCATTCATGATAGCGGTACCAAATCAGGGTTCGGGTATAACCCCAGCACCCGGGGCTTGCCAATGTCGAAAACTCAGCTAAGGGTGGCTTTCGAGGCGTAATATTTTACACTCGACGAAACGACACCTGCCCGAGAGCACCTGGATTGGGAGGTCCGCTGCTTGACCGACGCCTCGCCCCCGGACGCACGCGACAAACCGCGCGGCTATGTCTTTGTTCTGATGGACAACTTCACGATGCTCAGCTTCGCCGGGGCGGTCGATGCGCTCCGGATCGCCAATCGCATGGTGCCGGGCAGCTACAGCTGGGTTCTGGCGGGCGAAGGCGGCGAGACGGCCACCTGCTCGGCCGGGATCAGCTACAAGCTGGACATGGACCTCGAAGAGGTGAGCCGGGACAACACGATCATCCTGTGCGGTGGCACCTCGGTGCAGGACGCGACGACCAAGCGCCTGCTGAACTGGCTGCGCCGCGAGGCCCGCCGTGGCCCGCGCATCGGCGCGCTCTGCACCGCCTCCTACGCGCTGGCGCGGGCGGGCCTGCTTGATGGCAAGCGCGCCACCATCCACTGGGAAAACCAGGACAGCTTTCTGGAGGAATTCGAGGAGGTCGAGCTGACCAAATCGGTCTTCGTCGTGGACGGCAATCGCATGACGACGGCGGGGGGCACCTCGTCGATTGACCTGATGCTCAAGATCATTGCCTCCGATCTGGGGGAAGACGTCGCAAACATGGTCGCGGACCAGCAGATCTACAGCTCGATCCGCACCGATCAGGACCAGCAACGCCTATCGATCCCCACCCGCATCGGGGTGCGCCACCCCAAGCTCAGCCGCGTCATCCAGATGATGGAGCAAAACATCGAAGAGCCGATCAGCCCGTCCCTGCTGGCCAAGGAGGTCGGCATGTCGACCCGGCAGCTGGAGCGGCTGTTCCGCCGCTACCTGAACCGCTCGCCCAAGCGCTACTACATGGAAATCCGGCTGCAAAAGGCGCGCAACCTGCTGATGCAGACCGATATGAGCGTGATCAATGTGGCGCTGGCCTGCGGCTTTGCCTCGCCGTCGCATTTCTCGAAATGCTACCGCGCGCATTACGACACCACCCCCTACCGCGAGCGCGGCAGCCACGCGGCGCGGGCGGCGGAGGCCTGAGCCCCCGCCTGCCGGGCTATTCGGTGACGGTGATCGTGATGACCTCGGTCTCGACCGAGGGCTCGAACGGCACATGGTTGAGATCCGCAAACACGATCTGCAGCGTGTGCTCACCAGCGGGCAGGTCCAGCGTGGTTTCGGTCTGGCCGCCGCCGTAATGGATCAGATTGTCGGAGCCCACGAGCCCATACTCGTATTCCTCCATCCCGTCCTCACCCTGACCGAGCGCGGGGCGGTTGATCAGCAGGTGGTGATGGCCGGTGCCGTCCTTCTCGACACCCGCGGGGGCCACGCCCATGCCCTTGATGCCGAAACGCACGGTCACGGGGGTTTGCACGGTGTCGCCGTCGCTCAGGCCGATGAAATAGGCCTCTGCGCCGTCGACCGGCGCGCGGTCACCGGCAAAGGCCTGTGCGGCCAGGAATACGGCCCCGGCAAGGGTCAGGCTGAGACAAGTCGTTTTCATGATAGGGTCCTCCCGAATGAATGTGGCGTGTGTCGCATCTGTCGCGTTGCGATCTTCACTGGCCTGGAGGTAGCCCAAATTCACCGGATTTAAATGAATTGACGACATAAGCCTCCGAAGCACGGACCGCCGCGCCCGGAAAGCGTCACCGCATGAGCCCAAGCGATACCGACATCAGCGACGAGACCCTGACCGCCTATCTGAACGGCGCGCTGAGCCAGCCGGAGGCGGATATGGTGGCGGATGCGCTGATCGACAGCCCCGCGCTGGCGGCGCGGCTGTCGGCGTTGGAGGTGCCGATCTCCGAGCTGCGCCCGGCGCTCTCGCAGATGCTCGAAGAGATGCCGCCGGGCGTGTTGCCGCCCTCGCATGATCGCTCCACGCAAGGTCGCCGTGGTGGCCTGATCATGGCGGGTTTCGCGTTGCTCTTAGGCCTTGGGATCGGGGCATTTGCGATCCCGCGACCGCCCCCCGGCTGGCACGACGACGTCGCGCGAATTCAGGCACTTTATGTGGCCGATACGCTGAGGGTGACGGACCAGACGCCCGAGGCCACGGCCGATCAACTGGCCCTTGTCGCCGCCCGTCTCGGACGCTCACTCGCCCCCGCAACGGACGTGCCGGGGCTTGCATTCAAGCGCGCGCAAATTATGGGCTTTCGGGGGCAAGCACTGGCGCAGCTGGCCTATCTGGCCGAAGACGAAACGCCGATCGCGCTGTACGTTCTCAAATCCGCCGAGAAAGCGGCGTTGACGACGACGCGGCTGGAGGGGCTGGACGCTGCAAGCTGGTCGGACGGTGCGTACGCTTTTCTGTTGATCGGTGGAACGGATCCCGCACGCATCAAGGCCGCCGCGTTGCATGTGCAAGCGGCGCTATAGGCACGGCGTCATGTCGCCGGGCCTGCCGGCCCGTCGATCCGCTGGGGGCCCTGCCCCCAGACCCCCGCCGTATTTCTGGAACAAAGAAAGGGTGTGTTGGTCAGTCTTGCGGCGTCGTTAAAGCGTGAGATCACCGGAGTTTACCTCCCCGGGCCTCTTTGCATATGCGTCAGGCGGTGGTTTCCCACCTGATCTACACTGGTTTTTGTGCCCCGGATGCCAAGCCGGGACGAATGGGTACCCAAGGCGGCGTTCTAGCGCGGCTGTGTTAAGGATGTCTTGCGGCGGCGCGCGGCAGCCTAGACCTGGCGCAACGCCAGCACCGCATTCATGCCGCCGAAGGCGAAGGCATTGGAGAGTGCCACCTTGACGGAGGCCGCGCGCGCCTCGTTCGGGACCACATCGAGCGCGCATTCCTCGTCCGGCTCGTCGTAGTTGATCGTTGGCGCGACTATGCCGTCCTTCAAGGCCATGATGCAGGCCAAAAGCTCGATTGCGCCGGTGCCGCCAATCACATGGCCGTGCATCGACTTGGTGGACGAGATCATCAGCTTGTCGGCATGGGAGCCGAACACATTCGCCACCGCCGCGCATTCCGTCTTGTCGTTGGCGGCCGTTCCGGTGCCATGGGCATTGATGTAGCCCACGTCGGCCGGGTCGATGCGCGCGTCCTTCATGGCGCCCGCGATGGCGCGCGCGGCACCCTGTTTGGACGGCATGACGATATCGGCGGCGTCTGACGACATGGCGAAGCCGATCACCTCCGCCACGATGTCCGCGCCACGGGCTTTCGCGTGCTCGTATTCCTCGAACACAAAGATCGCCGCGCCCTCGCCCTGCACCATGCCGTTGCGGTTGGCCGAGAACGGGCGACAGACGTCGCGGGTCATCACGCGCAGGCCTTCCCAGGCCTTCACGCCACCAAAGCACAGCATCGATTCCGCGCCGCCGGTGACCATCGCCTTCGTCAGGCCGGACCGAACAAACTGGAACGCCTGCCCCATGGCGTGGTTCGACGAGGCGCAGGCGGTCGCCACTGTGAAGCTGGGGCCGCGCAGGTTGTATTCCATCGACAGGTGCGCCGCGGCGGCGTTGTTCATCAGCTTCGGGACCACGAAGGGGTGCACGCGGTTTTTGCCCTCTTCGTAGACGGCGCGGTAGTTCTCATCCTGGGTGTTCATGCCGCCACCGGCGGTGCCCAGCACCACGCCTGCCTCGTCGGCGAGCTGGCCCACGAAATCGAGCCCGGATTGCGCTATCGCCTCCCGCGCGGCCAGCAGCGAGAACTGTGTGTAGCGGTCGTAGAGCGCGATTTGCTGGCGGTTGAACTCGGCGTGGGGATCGTAGTCGCGCACCTGGCCGCCGATCTGGATCGACAGGCGGTCGACGTCGCGGATGTCGAGCGGGCCGATACCGCAGCGGCCTTCGCGGAACGCCTCGAGCGTGCCCGCCACGTCACGGCCGAGCGCGTTGATCGTGCCCTGCCCGGTGATGACGACGCGTTTCATCGGCTCTAGCCTTTTTGCTCGGCCACGAGTTTCTCGACCGCCTTGACGATGCTGGCGACGCTGGAGATGTCGAACTCGCTCTCGGACGGGTCGTTGGCGTTGAAGGGCACGGAGATGTCAAAGGCTTCTTCGATGGCGAAGATGCTTTCGACCAGCCCGAGGCTGTCGATGCCCAGCTCTTCAAGGGTGGCAGTGTCGGACACGTCCGACGGCTCCAGAACCGCCTGTTCCGCGATGATGTCAATCACTTGATCTCGAACGTTGCCGGACACCGTTGCCCCCAGACCTCAGCCATTCCACTTCACGCCCATGTAAGGACAAACCCGGCGGTTTGCCACAGGCTATTTGTCGCCTTTCGCCGCCGCCATGAAGCGCGGCAGGCGGCGCAGGGCCTTTTGCATTTCGATATGGCTTTCCATCTTCACCGCCGGATAGCCCAGCAGCACCCGCCCCGCGGGCGCGTTGGTGAAGATCTTGCTGGCCCCGCCCGCGATCACGTCATCGCCCACGAAAATGTTGTCATTGACCCCGCATTGGCCCGCCATCACGACCCGATTGCCGATGCGCGACGATCCGGCGATGCCCACCTGACCGCAGAGCAGGCAATCCTCACCCACCTGCACATTGTGGCCGATATGCACAAGGTTATCGAGCTTCGTGCCATTGCCGATAGATGTGTCGCGGATGGTGCCGCGGTCGATGCAACTGTTTGCGCCGATTTCCACGTCATTGCCGATGGTTACGGCCCCAAGTGAATGTATCCGCGTCCAGCTCTGCTGCGCCGCATCGCCCTGATCGCCCAAGGATTTGCGCACATTCTCGACGCCGCTTTTCTCGGGCGTGACAAAGGAGAACCCGTCAGAGCCCACCACACAGCCGGGCTGGGCAATGAAGCGGTCCCCGATGCGCACCCGCGCGCCGATGCGCGCGCCCTGCAGAATCAAGGCCTGCGCGCCGATCTGCGCGCCCTCGGCAATGGAGACATGGGAGGCGATCCGCGCCCCCGGGCCGATCACCACGTCCCGCCCGATGGTCACGAAAGGCGCAATCGCGGCCCCCTCGCCGATCCGGGCGCTCTCGTGGACCACGGCCATCGCATGCACGCCGGGTACGATTTCGGGGCCCGGGTCCATCAGGCTCGTGAGACCGGACATGGCGTAACGCGGGCGCGGCACGAAAATCGCAGCCTCGAGCCCCAGCGACTTCCAATCCGCGCCGTCCCACAGGATCGCGGCCTTGGCATGCCCCTTGGCCAGCCCGTCGCTGTATTTCGGATCCATCGCCAAAGCGAGCTGGGAGGCATCCGCCGCCGCAGGTTCTGAGGCGCCCCGCACCCGCAGCTCTGCATCGCCCTGCACTTGCGCCCCAAGGGCCGCGGCGATCTCGTTGAGCGAAAAATCCGTCATTCCCGTAGCCTCTGTCCGTCCGCAAAAAAGGGCGCGCCGCGGGTCACCGCCGCGCGCCCCCTCAATCTAGGTGCATAACGCCTAGCTTTGAACCGCTCTCAGCGAAACACCTGCATTTTGCAAGGCGCGGAAGATCGTGCGGTCGCGGCCGTAGATGTCGTTGCGGTAATGCGCGCGCCCCTTGGGGTCTACCCAGGCGGTGTAGTAGGCCAGATGCACGGGCAGCGGCTCGCGCAGATCGACCCGGCGCTCGCGGCCGGTGCGCAGGGTGCTTTGGAAGAACCCTTCCGGATCGCTCTCCTGTGCTTTCAGCAGCGCATAGGCGAAGTCGAACGGCTTGTGCACCCGCACACAGCCATGGCTGAACGCCCGCGTCTCGCGCCCGAAAAGCGATTTCGACGGCGTGTCATGCAGGTAGATGTTGTACTTGTTGGGAAACATGAACTTCACCAGACCAAGCGCATTGCCCTTGGAGGGAGGCTGCTTCATCGAGTAGGGAAAAGTCTTCTCGTTATACTGCGCGAAGTTGATCGCGCTGCGGCTTACGGGCTTGCCATTGCGCCCGATGATCTGAAGCTGTCCCGCCGCGTTTCGGTTGCGCTTCATCAGCGGCAGGTATTCCTTGGTCACGATCGAGCGCGGCACGTACCAGCTGGGGTTGATGACCATGAACTCCATCACGTCGGAAAACTCCGGCGTGCGGCGATCCTCGGTGTTCTTGCCCACCACCACGCGGGAGCGGAAGGTCGACTTGCCATTTTGAATGATATCAACGTGGTAGTCAGGGATGTTCACGTAAACATGCTTCTTTTCAAGCGGGCGCGCGTTCCAGCGGTTGCGCTCCATCGCGACCAGCACCTGGCTCAGGCGGTCCTCGACCTGTGCATTCACCTGCGCCAGCGTGGAGGCGCCGGCCACCCCATCGGGCGCCAGCCCGTGTTGCACCTGGAACTTCTGGACCGCCGATTGCAGATTGGCGTCATAGGTTTGCGTGGCCGTCTTGCGCATGTAGCCCATGCGGATCAGCCGGTTTCGCAGTTGCACCACCGCCCCGCCCGACTGGCCGGGCTTGAGCGCCTTGGCCTGCACCGTCTCGCCCCAGCCGCCGCGGGCCAGCAGCTTTTCAAGGCGCAGCTTTTCCTTTTGCAGGCGCACATATTCCGGCTTGCGCGGTGCGAGCTTCTTCAGAAACGCCTGCGGGTTGGATTTCGAGAACGCATCGATCGTCGAGGTCCGGTCGTAGCGCGGCACATCCATCACCAAGCCACGGTCGACGCGGCGCGGGTTCAACACGCCAGATCGCATGTGATCGGCATAATCCAGCAGCCGCTTGGCGGCCTCCACCTCGACCCGACCCCGATCACTGGGCGTGCGGGCCTGCTTCATCATCCCCTTCAGGCCCTCGGCGTCATAGGCGCTGCCCGGCAGGCCATGATCATCGGCCTTGGCCAGCGCCTTGAGCAGCGCGCCCCGGCGGCGGCTGTCGCTCTTGCCCACGAAGATCGGCTTGAAATCCCGTGCGCGGTAAAATGCCGAAAGCGCTTCGTCGCGCGCGGCGGCCTCGGCTATGGCTTGCTTCATCGCGGTGACAGCCGCGTCCGCGCGCCCCGCGAACAGGCCCGGCAGCGCCGCGCTCAAGGCGCCTGCGGCGAGATATTTCACAGTGGTGCGGCGGGTCAGAAAACCGGTCATCGGGAACCTCGAAATTTACTGCTCATCAATTGCGAATGACTAAATTTGAGCATGCCTTCGGAGTCCACGCTCAATTGTGTCTTTTCTGAGGCGCGTGGCGCGCAGGCAACCCCTTGGGCCCGAAATCGCGCGCCCATGGTCTCAAATTTGCATCACCCGGCGTCAATTCGAATTCTGGGCAAATTTTCGCCTATTCGCATCATATTAACGCCCGCTTTGCACTGTGTCCTTGGCGAAAGAATCATTTTGTGGCATAGGACGTGGCATCTGGGGATCAAAAAACAGGCCGGCGTACCGGCTCGGGCAAACGGGACAGGCTTAACCTGATGAGCAAAAGCACATCCGCATTGATCACGCGGCGCGCACTTCTTGGTGCATTCGCCGCGACCACTCTCACGGCAGCACCGGTCTATGCCAACGCGTTCGGCTTTTTGCGCGGCGCGGGCGACGTTCGCCGCATCAAGATGTATTCCGGCCGCACCGGCGAAAAGATCGACATGATCTACTGGATCGAAGGCGAATACATCAAGGAAAGCCTCAAAGAGGTGAACTATTTCATGCGTGACTGGCGCCAAAACAGCGCCTTCAACATGGACACCCGTACCATCGACATCATGTCCGCAGCCCATAACCTGATGGACGTCTCGGAGCCTTACATGCTTCTGTCCGGCTACCGCTCCCCCCAGACCAATCGCATGTTGCGCGCCCGCTCGCGCGGTGTCGCCAAGAACTCCCTGCACATGAAGGGTCAGGCCGCAGATCTGCGTCTGAACTCCCGCTCCGTGGGCCAGATCGCCCGCGCGGCCGCCTCTTGCGCGGCGGGCGGTGTGGGCCGGTATTCCGGCTCCAACTTCGTGCACATGGATTGCGGCACGGTCCGCACCTGGGGCCGCTAAGCGGTCAAAACTTCCAAGGAGATTTGGCGCACCCAAGAGGATTCGAACCTCTGGCCTCTGCCTTCGGAGGGCAGCGCTCTATCCAGCTGAGCTATGGGTGCCTAGACAAGGGCTATACAAGCGCGCAGCCCCTGCCGCAACGCCAAATCTGTCCTTCTTTGTTCCCCAAATACGGAAAGCGCAACACGGCAAGCACCGCCACGCCGGACCAGCCTTATCGCGGTGCAACTGCGCGTATCAGGAACGCGCGGTCGCGCACATTCAGATCACGCGAACAGGTCGTGACAAAGTTCCAACGCGTCAATCAGGACGTCGACCTCCTCGGTCGTGTTGTACATCGCAAAGGACGCGCGGCAGGTTGCGTTCAGCCCCATATGCTCCATCAACGGCTGCGCGCAATGCTGGCCGGCCCGCACCGCGACGCCCTTCTTGTCAAGCACGGTCGAGATGTCGTGCGCATGAGCCGCGCCATCCAGAACGAAGGAAAAGATCGCCCCCTTGCCCGCTGATTTGCCCTGGACCTGCAGCCAGTTCAGCCCGTCGAGCCGCGCCCGCGCATAGTCGCGCAAAGACCGCTCATGGGCCGCGATGTTCTCCATCCCCAGCCCCGTCATGTAGTCCAGCGCCACGCCCATGCCGATGATCTGGACGATCCCGGGCGTGCCCGCCTCAAACTTCATCGGCGCGTCGTTGTAGATCACCTCGTCCTTGTGCACATCGCGGATCATGTCGCCGCCGCCGATGAAGGGCCGCATCTCGGCCATCCGCTCGGACCGCGCATAGATCGCGCCAGAGCCCGACGGGCCGTAAAGCTTGTGCCCGGTCACAGCATAGAAGTCACAGCCCAGATCGCGCACATTGACGGGCATATGCACCGCCGCCTGACTGCCATCGACCAGCACCGGCACGCCCTTGGCCTGCGCCTGCTCGCAGATCGTCTTGATGTCGACCACCGTGCCCAGCACGTTGGACATATGTGTAATTGCGATCAGCTTGGTGCGGGGCGTGATCGCATCGATCACCTTCTGCGGGTCGAGATCGCCATTGGCATCCACATCGACCCAGACAATCTTTACCCCCTGCCGCTCGCGCATGAAATGCCACGGCACGATGTTGGCGTGGTGCTCCATCACCGACAGGATGATCTCGTCGCCCGCCTCCATCCGCGGCATGGCCCAGCCATAGGCCACCATGTTGATGCCCTCGGTCGTGCCGGAGTTGAAGACGATCTCGTCCTCCGACCCCGCCCCCAGAAAGGACGCGACCTTGCCGCGCACGGCCTCGTATTTGTCGGTCGCGAGATTGGACAGGTAATGCAGCCCGCGGTGCACATTGGCATATTCATGGGCGTAGGCCTGCGTCACCGCATCGATGACCACCTGCGGCTTCTGCGCCGAGGCACCGCTGTCGAGATAGACGAGCGGTTTGCCATTCACCTCACGCGCCAGGATCGGGAAGTCGGCCCGCACCGCTTTGACGTCAAACATTGGTCTGTATCTCCAATCCAAACAGCGCGGCAATTAGCCCGAGAAGCAGGCTCAGGCCGAACAAGACACCGATGGCCGAGACGATGGCCCCGGCAAACACCAGCCCCAGCGATTTGAAATCATGCATCACCAGCACGAAATTCAGGAACACGTAGAACACGTATAGCGCCACGAGGTAGCCGATCAGCACCGCCAGCAGCGGCGAGATCACGAACAGCGCCAGCTGGCCCACCTGCACCACCAGCATCACGAATTGCAACCAGACCGTCGCGAGCAAGGCCTTGTCCAGCGTGCCCGCGCCATCGAAGGCGCGGCCGATGTAGTGCGTGGAAAACACCGTTACCACCAGCAAGCCCCAGATCACCAGCGCCAGCACGATGGGCGATTGCGGCAGTGGGCTTTGGCTGTTGACCATCTCGTCGGGCACAAAGGCCAGCGTCAGCTGGCTGCCCAGCACAGACACGATCGACACCAGCATCAACGCAAGCCACAGCGAGCTGCGGTCAATCTGGAACTCCAGCACCCGCGCGGCGGTCTCGCGGGGGCTGCGCAGGGTCTCGAGGACCAGCATCAGGACGTTATTTATCATGGCCTGCGGCCTCCACAGGGGTGCCAAGGGCGATCAACCCGTTCACCCAGACCCAGAAGAAGGCCACGAAGGCCGCAAGGGCAAGGATACTCGCCGCAGGCCCTGTCCCGATCAGCCCCGACAGCGCGCCCTGGATCAACACCAGCGGCGCAGAGGCGAGAAGCCCCCAGAACATCGCCAACCGCGCGTCCGTGACCGTTCCGCCCCAGCCCACCGCCCGCGCGATATAGCCAGACACGGAGGCCACCAGAAAGATCACGATCGGTGCCAGCAAAAGCGTGCCGAAAAACGTGCCCAGGGCCAGCCCGAAGAACGGGGTGTCGCCGCCGCTCAGATGCGCGGTGCGCTGCAATTCCGGCAGCTGCGCCAAAAAGAACAGGATACACGCCCCAAAGAGCCAGCCCAAACCGGTGCCGTCATCCGCACCTGCGTCGCGGAAGGAGCGCGCCACCGCGCGGGGCGCGCGGTAGCTGCGGAATATGGCACTCGCCGTGGACATGGGGGTCTACTTATTTTCGATGGCGCGAAAGCCAACCCTGCAGGCGGCCCAAAAGTGCCTCTGCCAGCGCCTCGTCCTCGATCTCTTCCAGCGCCTCGGCCAGGAAGGCCAGCACCAGTAGGTCCTGCGCCTCGGATTCGGGCACCCCGCGCGAGCGCAGATAAAACAGCGCCTCTTCGTCGATCGCACCCGAGGTCGAACCGTGGGAGCACGCCACATCGTCGGCGTAGATCTCTAACTCCGGCTTGGCCAGGAACTGGCTGTCATCGTCGAGGAGCAGCGACTGGCTGATCTGATAGCCATCGGTCTTCTGCGCGCCCGCTTTCACCAAGATTTTGCCTTGAAAGACACCGGTCGCGCCGTTGCGCAGCACCTTCTTGAACACCTGACGGCTTTCGCAATTCACCGCGTCATGGGTGATGAACACCGTGTCGTCATGGTGGAAATTGCCATCACCCACAGCGGCGCCCGCCACATGGGCGGTCGCGTCGTCGCCGGTCAGCTCGATCACACATTCATTGCGGGTCAGCACACCGTTCACCGTCAGGGTGAACGACTTGAACGTGCTCTCCGTCCCAAGCCGGGTGAAGATATGCGTGGCGGCCCGGCGCTCGTGATCGCGACCTTGGGCGCGCACGTGATGGAAGGCCGCGCCATCGGCGATGTCGACCTCCATGCATTTGTTGAAGCGCGCGGCGGCGGGACCGTTTTCGATCACCGTGATGTCGCCGCCCTCTTCCACCTTGATGCAATGGTGCAGGATCGCGTCAGATTGCGGGTCCTGATGCAGGTAGGACAGGTGCACGGGCTTGGAGACCTTGCCCGTCACCCGGATCAGGATGCCATCGGTGGCGTAGGCCGTGTTCATCACCGCGAGCGGGCGCGCGACGGGCGATTGCCCGCGCGCCTCGAGCACGCCGTAAAGGTCCTTGGCCCAATGGATATCGGTGCCCGCCGCATCGGCGAGACGCGCGATCTCGATATTCTCGAGGCTGAGATCGCTCGACGCCTCTGCATCAAACTCCCCATCCACGAAGACCACGCGCAGCGTTTCCATGTCGGAAAACAGCGGTGTCTCGTCATGCACGAAGACTTCTGCCGCCGGGGCCTCAACCGCCGTCAGCGTCGTGGGATCGGTGTATTTCCAATACTCGTCGCGCTTCTTGGGCAGGCCCATTTCCATGAGCCGTGCCGCCGCATCACCACGCGCGGCCTGCGCCCATGCGCCTTGGCCCAGCGGCAGCTCGCGCAATGTCCCGGCGTCGGTGTTCGCTGTTGCAGATAGCCCTGTCATCTCAGGCCACCTCGGCCAGCAGGTCGGCGTAGCCGTTGTTTTCGACCTCAAGCGCCAGCTCCGGGCCGCCGGATTTGATAATCCGGCCATTGGCCATAATGTGCACCACGTCGGGTTTGATGTGGTCCAGCAGGCGCTGGTAGTGGGTGATCACGAGGAAGGAGCGCCCTTCCGAGCGCAGGGCGTTCACGCCCTCGGCCACAAGCTTCATCGCGTCGACGTCGAGGCCGGAATCGGTCTCGTCGAGGATGCACATCTTCGGCTCCAGCATCGCCATCTGCAGGATTTCGTTGCGCTTTTTCTCGCCGCCGGAGAAGCCCACATTGACCGGGCGCTTGAGCATATCGGCGTCGATCTGCAGCTCCTTGGCCTTGGCGCGGATGAATTTCAGGAAGTCCCCCGCCGACATCTCATCCTCGCCGCGGGCCTTGCGCTGCGCGTTCACTGCGGTGCGCAGGAAAGTCATGTTGCCCACGCCGGGGATTTCGACGGGGTATTGGAACGCCAGGAACAGGCCCGCCGCGGCGCGCTCTTCGGGCTCCATGTCGAGGATATCCTCGCCGTCCAGCGTGGCGGAGCCGTCGGTGACCTCGTAGCCGTCCTTACCGGACAGCACGTAGGACAGGGTCGACTTGCCCGAGCCGTTCGGGCCCATGATCGCATGCACCTGCCCCGCATCCACGGTCAGGTCCACACCTTTGAGGATTTGCTTGTCCTCTTCTTCCAAAGCGACGTGCAGGTTTTTGATCTCTAGCATGGGGTCCTCTTGTCACAGCAAAACGGACGTCGCCGCGCGACGCCCGTTGGATTGAATTGAAAATCGAGTTGTCTTGCGCGCGCCTAGAAGGGCAGCACGTATTCCATGATCCGCGCGGTGCGGAAGTCTGTCGTGTCCAGCACGAAGCGCGTCCAGTCCGGATCGAAGATCAGCGAGAAGGTTTCGGGCCAGATATGTACCAGATTGTGCATCGACGCGACCATCACCGCCACGCCCGCAGCTTGGGCGGACGCCCATTCCGCGCCCTCCATCGAGAACATCTGCTTGAAGCAAAAGCCGATGGCCAGCGCCATGCCGCCATCCGCGACGGTCGCCAGAAACAGATCGGCCTCCGGATCCGCGATGCCCAGCAGATGAAAGCGCGCGAAGCGGCTGAAGAACACTGCCAGCAGCCCTAGCAGGAACGCGCCCACCAAGCTGGCCGGATAGGCCGCGTTTTCCAGGATTGAGCCATTGAGATTGATGTCGTCCGAGCGCCTGCGCGGCGCGGGCTGCATTTCCGCCTGCGTTTGCTGCTGCGGGGCCTCTTGCTGCATGCCAAGGCGCGCGAGCCGGGCCTGAAAGTCGTCCTGAGCCATATCCACCATGCTCCACTATCCAATGTGGAGCCAAGGCTGCCGCCCCATCAGGGCAGGAATTGGACAGGTTTTGGGTCTTGTCTTGGCGGCGGCTCAGCCGCTGGGCAGGCCCAGATCGACCGGCAGCGACACGCCTTCCGGCAGGCTCAGCCCGGTCGGCAATGCGAAGCCCGCGGGCATCACCGCGTTGATCTGCGCCGACTGCGCGATCGCCTTGAATTTGAGCGCATCCGCGTGCTCCGGCGAATACATCTGCGACCACAGCACCGGCGCGGTCTGCGCCATGTGCGGCTCTGCGTAATGCGTGGCGAAAAAGCCCAGCACCATCGCGCCGACCAGCCACATCGAGCGGAAGCCCGAGATATAAAGAAGCAGCATCGCCAGAAGGCCGGACATGCCGACGGGGCCCAACGCCTCGACCAGCGGACGGTATTGATCGAATTCCGAGGGCACCGAATTGGTCGCATGAAACGCGCCAAGGCTTCCGCCGAAGAACGACACGACCCCAAGCAGCGCAGCGATCAGCACCCGCTTGACCGGCAGGCGTTTCTTGACCGGCACACCCATCGTGGCGGGTGTCGGTGCGCGGCCCTTCTCCTGCCGCTTGCGGATGGTGTTCAGGTCGCCATTGCCCAAAAGCCCCTCGGCCACGAAGCCCTGCCCCGAATTGATCCGCGCCAAGCGCTCCTCGAATGCCGTATCCGCCATCGCCAATACCCGTCCCTGCGTGTGTTTCCACGACAGGAGCTACCGACCCTATAGGGCGGCAATGTGACGAGATACTGGAGTTATTGCGCATGGTTTTGCTCAATTTCGCCGGAATTACCGGACAGTCCCATCGGGGGTGACGCTGACGGCCGTGCCGGAGGCCGAGACCATCAGCATCGACTGGCCGACCACTTCATAGTCCAGATCGACGCCCACGACCGCATCGGCCCCAAACTCGCGCGCGCGGTCTTTCAGCTCGCTGATCGCCGTGTCGCGGGCGTCCTGCAGCTTGGCCTCATACATGCCTGAGCGGCCACCGACGATGTCGGTGACCTGCGCGAAGAGATCGCGCACGATGTTGGCCCCCATGATCGCCTCGCCCACCACGATGCCGTGGTAGGCCGTGACCTTGTGGCCTTCGATATTGTTCGTCGTGGTGACGATCATCCCACCGAGCCTTCCAGGGAGATCGCTACCAGCTGTTGGGCTTCCATGGCGAATTCCATCGGCAGGGCCTGCAGGACTTCCTTGCAGAAACCGTTGACTACAAGCGCCACGGCCTCTTCCTCGTCCATGCCGCGCTGGCGGCAGTAGAAGAGCTGGTCGTCATCGACCTTGGAGGTCGTTGCCTCGTGCTCCACCCGGCTCGAGTTGTTCTTCACCTCGATATACGGCACCGTGTGCGCCCCGCATTTGTCGCCAATCAGCAAGCTGTCGCATTGGGTGTAGTTGCGCGAATTCTTGGCCTTCGGGTGCATCGAGACGAGCCCGCGATAGGTGTTCTGCGCCTTGCCCGCCGAGATGCCTTTCGACACGATCCGCGACTTGGTGTTCTTGCCCAAGTGGATCATCTTCGTGCCGGTGTCGGCCTGCTGCATGTTGTTGGCAATCGCGATCGAGTAGAACTCGCCTTGGCTTTCCTCGCCGCGCAGGATGCAGGACGGGTATTTCCAGGTCACGGCGGAGCCGGTCTCGACCTGGGTCCACATCACCTTGGAGCGGTCACCGCGGCAATCGGCACGTTTGGTGACGAAGTTGTAGATGCCGCCCTTGCCGTTCTCGTCGCCCGGATACCAGTTCTGTACGGTCGAATACTTGATCTCGGCATCGTCGAGCAGCACCAGCTCCACCACCGCCGCGTGCAGCTGGTTAGTGTCGCGCATCGGCGCGGTGCAGCCTTCAAGGTAGCTGACGTAGCTCTCTTTGTCGGCGATGATCAGGGTGCGCTCAAACTGGCCGGTGTTTTCCGCGTTGATGCGGAAATAGGTCGACAGCTCCATCGGGCAGCGCACGCCCGGCGGCACGTAGACAAACGAGCCGTCCGAGAAGACGGCCGAGTTCAGCGTCGCGAAGTAGTTGTCCGATTGCGGCACCACGGAGCCGAGGTACTTCTTCACCAGCTCGGGATGCTCACGGATCGCCTCCGAGATCGAGCAGAAGATGACGCCCGCCTTCTTCAGCTCCGCCTGGAAAGTCGTGCCTACGGACACGGAGTCAAACACCGCATCCACCGCGACCTTGCGCGGCGCGTCGGTCAGATCTTCGGCGCCTTCGACGCCCGCCAGGATCATCTGTTCCTTCAGCGGGATGCCCAGCTTCTTGTAGGTTTCCAGCAGCTTCGGGTCGACATCATCGAGCGATTTTGGCTTCTCCGCCATGCTCTTGGGCGACGCGTAGTAATACTGATCCTGATAGTCGATCTTGGGGTAGTCGACCATCGCCCACTCCGGCTCGGTCATCTTTTCCCAGCGGCGGAAGGCTTCCAGCCGCCACTCGGTCATCCACTCGGGCTCTTCGTTCTTGGCGGAAATCAGCCGTACGATGTCCTCGTTCACGCCCTTGGGCGCGTAGTCCATCTCGATCTCGGTTTCCCAGCCGTACTTGTACTTGCCGCCAACTTCGCGCACCGCATCCACGGTGTCCTGATCCACGCCCTCTTTGACGTTGTCGACCACATCCTCTAGCGCCATCGGCTCTCTCCTCACTGTCACGCCGCGCGGGCGTGAAATTTCTGTTCTGCCGCCAGCCACGCATCCGCGAAGCGCAGCACCTGTTCTTCCGTCGTCTCCGGCCCCAGGGACACCCGCAGGGTGCTCGAGGCCGTGAGCGCGTCATATCCCATGGCCGTGACCACGCGGCTGGCCTTGACCTTGCCGCTGGAGCACGCCGACCCCGCCGAGACGGCAAACCCCGCAAGGTCCATCGCCATCACCTGCGTCTCGCCTTTCCAGCCGGGGGTGGCGAAGCACGAGGTGTTGGGCAGGCGTTCAGACCCTTTCCCGACAAAAATAGTATTCTTTGCGCGGGCCTCAATGGCCTTTTCTAGAATATTTCTAAGTTCCGCAACCCGATCCCAGACCCCATCGGCCAAATCTTGTGCCGCAGCCGCCGCTGCGGCCCCAAATCCGGCGATGCCGATCACGTTCTCCGTGCCCGAGCGGCGGCCCATCTCTTGCCCGCCACCCTTGATCTGGGCCCGAACATCCGTGCCTTGTTTGATCACCAGCGCGCCGACGCCTTTTGGCCCGCCGATCTTGTGCGCGGAGATGATCGCCCGCTGCGCTTGGGTCCACGAAAACGCGCACGGAATTTTGCCAAACGCCTGCGTCATGTCCGAAAAGCCCAGACCGTGGGGCAGGTTCTGGATCACGCCTGTCTCGCTATTGGCCAATTGCAGCGCGACAGTGTCGACGCGCTCGCTCACCTCCACCCTCCCGTTCCTGTCCGTGGCCAGCGTGTGCATGCAATTGCCGATCACCGCATCATGCTCAATCTCGGCGCATTCGAAAAACGCCGGGCTGTCATGGATCATCGGCCCTCCATAGAGACCAAGATCCGCCGCCTCAGTGGCCGATGAGGTGAAGATGATATCCGCCCCCGACGCCCCAAACGCGTCCGAGATCTGCGCGCGAGCCCGCTCAATCAGCCCTTTTGCCGCGCGCCCCTCGGCATGGACCGAGGACGGGTTGCCCACCACATCCATCGCCGCGATCATCGCGTCCCGCGCCACCGTGCGCAAAGGCGCCGTGGCGTTGTAATCCAGATAGACCCGCGCCATCAGGACTCGTCCACCACGGTAAAGAGGGTCGGCACTGCCGGGCACGGGGTCAACTCGTTGCCTACGACATCCGAAAGCCGGGTCTGATGCAAAAACACGTAGACATGGGCGCTCAGGCTTTCCCACAGCCGGTTGGTCATGCTCTGCGCTTTTGATCCCGACAGCGCGCCTGACGCGCCCGCGCCGGTGTGCATGGCCGATACCGTCTCGTCCACGGCCTCGAGCACCTCGGACACCCGGATCGCCTCTGGCGGGCGGGCCAGCTTGTAGCCCCCACCGGGGCCGCGCACGGACTCTACCAGCCCCGCGCGGCGCAGCTTGACGAAGAGCTGCTCGAGATAGGGCAGCGAGACGTCCTGACGTTTGGAAATCTCGCCAAGAGAGACCAGCCCGCCCGACTGGTTCTGGGCGAGGTCCGCCAAGGCGACCATGGCGTAGCGGCCCTTGGTGCTCAGTTTCATGGGCAATTCCCCCGAATTGCAGCCGGTAAACAGGCTGTTTCAGCCGATTAACATTGACGCTGTAAGGCGCAGACCTTAATTCAGCTTGACTTGCGGGCGAGCGATCGCCTCGCAACTTAGAATTGTTCTAGGTTACCCGAGCAAAGGCGTCAAGAATTGTCGTCGCTCCAAGAAAATGAGGGACCACACCGCCCATGCCCGAAGTGATTTTTCCCGGACCAGAAGGCCGCCTCGAGGGCCGTTACCATCCGCACAAAGGCATGCGCGACGCCCCCATCGCGATCATCCTGCACCCGCACCCGCAATTCGGCGGCACGATGAACAACCGGGTCGTCTACAATCTGCATTACACATTCCATAACATGGGCTTCAACGTGCTGCGGTTCAACTTCCGCGGCGTGGGCCGCAGTCAGGGCGAATACGATCAGGGCATCGGCGAGCTCAGCGACGCGGCCTCGGCGCTGGATTACCTTCAGTCGATGAACCAGAACGCCAAGCATTGCTGGGTCGCAGGCTTCTCCTTTGGCGCGTGGATCGGGATGCAGCTGTTGATGCGCCGCCCCGAGATCACCGGCTTCATCTCCGTCTCGCCGCCTGCGAACATGTATGACTTCTCCTTCCTTGCCCCCTGCCCGTCCTCGGGCCTGATCATCAACGGTCTGGGCGACCGCGTGGCGCCGCCCCAGGACACCGTGACGCTGGTCAACAAGCTGCACGAACAAAAAGGCATCACCATCACCCACCAAGAGGTCGAGGGCGCGGGCCACTTCTTCGAGAACGACCATATGGACACGCTCACCGGGTCCGTGGAAGAATATGTGCAACGCCGCCTGACAGAGAAGACGCGCTAAGCCATGGGTATCACCGACGACATTGCCGACAAGCTTGCCATCGCCGCCATCAAGGCGGAGGCCGAACTGGACGATGTGGGCCTGATCAACCAGGTGGCCCAGCTGATCGGCGCGTCCTCACAGACAACGCAGGAGGCCTTCCTGACCTCCGTGCGCGTCCGCAAGGCCGAGGCCCGCGCGTTGCAGTTCCTGGAAGATAAGCTCGCCGGTAAGAGCGTGGAAAGCGACCTCCCCAACACCGGCGACCTGATCGAGACGACGGATCACTAGGCGCTGCGCTCAGCCGTTCTACGACGACACCACTGAAACGTTGGTCTTGGCTCTATTATTCAACCAATTTCGGCGAAAGAATTTCGTCGGCAATGTAACGTGAACCCGCTTGCGTCAGATGCCCGTAATCCCAAACCAGTGGAACCGGTTCGCCCGCGTCGCCCACAACGGCAAGGCATTCCTGTCCTTCGCATAACGCATCAATCAATGACACGAATTCCACACCGTATTGGGTTGCAAGGTTTCGCAGAAACGCGTCGGCCAATGCGGTATCGTGTATGTCGGAATAGAGTAGCCGTTCGTCCTCGGTCTGCGCGCGGGCGCGCACAAGCGCTGCTGGCAGACTCGGCGACCATGTCGGCACGCCCCCCACCAACAGGATATTTGACGCCGGAGCGGTTCTTTGGATTTCGGCGATTGTCGCCTCAAGCCTGAACAGCTCTTTTCCAACGTGGGACCCCCAATGGGCGTGCAGAATGATCTGTTCTGGCTTAAGCCTTTCCAGCTCCGCAAAGTAGTGTTCCAGAATCTGACTGCAATTGGGTTGGGACAGACTCGAGTAGCCTATCAACGGCGGACACCCATGCGCTGTTAGCTGTCCTGTATCGAAAACTTCTCTAAGCCCCACGGACAAGGCCGCAGCGTGGGAATCGCCCACAATGAACATCTGGTTTTCGGCGCTGACACAAAAATCCCTAAATTCGGATGGCACTTGTGCGGTTTCGAGAAAGCAATCGCCTTCCCGGTATAGGCCGGCACTGTCGTAGTCCGAATATGCCAAAAGCTGCCGTTGTGCTGGGGAAAACCCATCTCCGATCGGACTGCCATTGCTCACATGGCCCGTCAGACCCAAAGCCAGAAATACAAACCCGCACGCACCGGACATCGAAAAAATGGCGCGGTGGCTGATTTCGGGCGATCTGAATGGCGTTTCGACAAATCGCCAAGTGAAATACGCAAGCCCGAAGGTCGCGACCGTCAAGGCGCTCATGAGCGACGCCGCGGGCTCTCCGGAGTTTTGTAATCTGGCAAACGCAAACAACGGTTGGTGCCACAGATAGAGGCTGTAGCTAATGAGGCCAATGCCAACGCATATCGGGCGCGACAAAAGGAATGTGGCCCAGGTGTCCTCCCTTGCGAACAGAATGACGAGGGCGCATCCGACCACCGGCAACAAAGTATAGAGAGATGGGAATGGCGTGCTGTGATCGTATATGAAGACTGAGGCGACGATCATAAGAAGCCCTAGGACGGACAGCCAGTTCATCCATCTGCGTCTGAGCATTTCAGGCGCAAACGCACAAAGCGCACCAACCAGAAGTTCCCACGCCCGCGTGGGGGCAAGATAGAAGTTGGCACTGGGCGAGCTGCGCCATGCCCACTCGCTCGCCGCAAGGCTCATAAGCGCAAGAAGGCAAATGGAAAGGATGACCTTTGAGCGTCCAAACTTCCAAAAGAAATACAAGAAGACCGGAAATACCAAGTAATATTGCTCTTCGACCGCAAGGCTCCATGTATGAAGCAGCGGTTTGAGCTCTGCCGCTGGAGCGAAGTAGTCGCTTTCAATCCAAAACAGGAAGTTTGATGAAAAGAGCGTAACTGCAATCAGACTTTGGGAGAAATCCTTGAACTCCGTCGGAAGCATAATGACCCATGCCGCCGGAACACAAAGGAGCATCACGAAAAAGAGTGCAGGCAAGATCCGTTTGGCACGTCGGGCATAAAACCGCACGATCGAGAAAGTATCGCGCTCCAATTCCGAAATGAGGATCCCGGCAATCAGGTAGCCGGAGATGACAAAGAATACATCAACGCCAACGTACCCGCCGCTAAACAGACCTACCCCGGCATGAAAGAGGATCACTGGAACGACGGCAACTGCTCTCAAGCCATCGACTTCTGGTCTGTACTTCACACTCGTAGAATCCAACCGTTTTACCACCCTCGGCTGTATACTAATCTCGTCAATCGAATGGTATCTTTATCGGAACGGCCAATGGAAAGCGGCCAGACTCCCTATTCCTGCATGACCGAGTGTGTCAAACCTTCGCCATGACCAATCGCCTTTCCGCCCAGATGGCCTTCCTCGTTGAGGCCGACCGCCTGAAGACCGTCCTCCGCGGCACCACGCTCAACGACGGCTCGCGGCGCGAAAACTCGGGCGAGCACAGCTGGCACATTGCCCTTTACGCCATGGTGCTGGCGGAACATTCCACCAGGCCTATCAATATCGACCGGGTGATCAAAATGCTGCTGATCCACGACCTGGTAGAGATCGACGCGGGCGACAATCCGATCCATGGCGATCACGACCCCGCCGAGATGGAAACGATCGAGCAAGCCGCCGCCGACCGCCTATTTGGCCTGTTGCCGACCGAGCAAGCGCGCGACTTTCGCGCGCTTTGGGACGAGTTCGAGGCCGCCGAGACCGATGACGCCGTCTTCGCCAAGTCCATCGACCGGGTCCAGCCGGTCGTGGCCAACCTCGAAAGCGGTGGCGGCACGTGGCCCGCATATAACGTCACGCAGCAGCAGCTGGAGACCCGCGTGGGCGTCAAGGTCCGCCGCGGCGCCCCTGCCCTTTGGGATCACCTGAGCGGAAGGATCGCGGATTGGTTCAAATCCAACGCAATCTGATGGCGACAATTCCGTATACAATAGCATACCGCCTTCACAGAAGGCCGCGCCTGCGCTATGACGCAGCGCAACAGTTCCCCTTATGCGCCGGAGAGACCCCATGAGCAAAATCAAGGTAGAGAACCCCGTCGTCGAGCTCGACGGCGACGAGATGACCCGCATCATCTGGCAGTTCATCAAGGACAAGCTGATCCTGCCCTATCTCGACATCGACCTGAAATACTACGACCTGGGGATCGAGGCGCGCGACGAGACCGACGACCAGATCACCATCGACGCGGCCGAGGCGATCAAGAAATACGGCGTCGGCGTCAAATGCGCGACAATCACGCCCGACGAGGCCCGGGTCGAGGAGTTTGGCCTGAAGAAAATGTGGCGCTCGCCCAATGGCACGATCCGCAACATCCTGGGCGGCGTGGTGTTCCGCCAGCCGATCATCTGCAAGAACGTGCCGCGACTGGTGCCGGGCTGGACCCAGCCCATCGTCATCGGTCGCCACGCCTTTGGCGACCAGTACAAAGCCACGGACATGAAATTCCCCGGGCCGGGCAAGCTGACGATGAAGTTCGTGGGCGAAGACGGCACCGTGGACGAGCGCGAGGTGTTCGACGCCCCGGCGTCGGGCGTCTTCATGGGCATGTACAACCTCGACGCGTCGATCATCGACTTCGCGCGGGCCTCGCTGAATTACGGCCTGAACATCGGCTGGCCGGTCTACCTGTCCACCAAGAACACGATCCTCAAGCAATATGACGGCCGGTTCCTGGAGCTGTTTCAGCAGGTCTACGAGGAAGAGTTCGAAGAGAAGTTCAGGGCCAAGGGCATCTACTACGAGCACCGCCTGATCGACGATATGGTCGCCTGCGCGATGAAGTGGAACGGCGGCTTCGTGTGGGCGTGCAAAAACTACGATGGTGACGTGCAGTCCGATACCGTGGCCCAAGGGTTCGGCTCGCTGGGTCTGATGACCTCGCAGCTGATGACGCCCGACGGCAAGATCGTCGAGGCCGAGGCGGCCCACGGCACCGTCACCCGCCACTACCGCCAGCATCAGAAGGGCGAGGCGACGTCCACCAACTCCATCGCGTCGATCTTTGCGTGGACCGGCGGCCTGCGGCACCGCGCCAAGCTCGACAGCAACGCGCAGCTGATGACCTTTGCCGATACGCTGGAGAAGGTGATCGTCGACACGGTGGAAAGCGGTTTCATGACCAAGGACCTCGCCCTGCTGGTCGGCCCCGACCAGAAATGGATGACGACCGAGGGCTTCTTGCAGAAGATCGACGAAAACCTAAACGCGGCGATGTAAGCGGTGCTTATGGGAAAAGGAAAAGCCCCCGACACGCGGGGGCTTTTTTTATGCTTCGGGAATGGCGGCTTTGCGGACAAAGCGGGCTTTCGCTGCGACTGCGCCAACGGCTGCTTTTGTATTTGATCGAGAACGCATAGGCTAAATTATGTTAATAATTCTGGCTCAGGAGGTTTTTTTTTGCATTGCAGACCTTAAAACCGCCAAATTGTTCATTTCGGTGCTGTGGAATTATGCCTCCGCGTAGAGACCCAAGGCTATAACAATAAGAAGGAATGAATCAGGTGTTAAAAGAATTTCTCCGTAGCGGAGGTATAACCTGCGCACTATTATTATCTGTTACTAAGCAAAGTACTGCACAAACCACTGACACAGACGCCTGCGTGTTGTTAAACCAGCATTTTTCTAACGCCATGACCCTGGCAACGAGCGGAACGCTTGTACGCTGCGATTCAACGGATGGCACCCCCGCTTGGAATGAAAACCTAGACAATGCAACCGAACCTCAACTAGTGCTTTGCATCGACGATAATAACTTTTTTGGCATAGGTGCTAAAAAAGGTGGGCTAACGTGTGGTGACAAAGGTACTTGGGAGTAACTAGCAAAGCTTTTCACCCAAAGCCGACTTTAGCGCAGCTTGCAGCATCGGTCACTTTGGGCTCTAAAGCTGCCCCTCGCGCCGTACTTTTTCCAAACTTGCATCTTTGCGGTGCCTCATCAAAATCATCGCGCGGGGCGGATTGCGGTGGGGGTGCGAACTCAGATAGGCAGGCCCCATGGCCAAACCCATCGAACACAGCCTTCTAGAAGACGCGCAGGCCTTTGTGCTTGGGACCTCGATGTGCGCGCTTGGGGTCGCTATGCTGACGCATCTGGGGCTCATCACCGGGCAGACCGCCGGGCTCGCCGTGCTGCTCAGCTACGTCACCGGCTGGTCCTTCGGCGCGGTCTTTTTCGTGGTAAACCTGCCGTTCTATGTGCTTGCCTGGCTGCAGCTTGGGCCGCGCTTCACCATCAAGAGCTTCATCGCCGTGGCGCTGCTCTCGGCCATCTCAGAAATCATGCCCGATCATCTGAGCTTTGCGCATCTCTCGCCCTGGCTAGGGGCGCTTCTGATCGGGGCCTCCATCGGGTTGGGGCTGATCGTGTTGTTTCGCCACGGGGCGAGCCTTGGCGGGATCGGGGTGCTTGCGTTGTTCCTGCAAGAGCGCGCGGGCATTCAGGCGGGGTGGGTGCAGCTTGGCTTCGATGTCGCGCTCTTTGCCGCGGCCTTCGCGGTGGTCGCGCCGGATATTGTCGCCTACTCTTTGGCGGGCGCGGTGGTGGTCAACCTGATCGTCGCCGTCAACCACCGCAAGGATCGCTACATAGGACGCTGAGCCATGCCCACCCACTACTTCTACCTGATCATCGCCGTCGCGGCGGAGACCATCGGCACCTCTTCGATCCAGGCGTCTCAGCAGTTTACGCGGTTTGGGCCGTCCCTGCTTGCGGTGATGAGTTTCGCGGTGGCGTTCTACTTCCTCGGCCTCACGCTGAAATACATGCCCGTGGGTGTGATGTACGCGCTGTGGTCGGGCCTGGGCATCGTCTTCATCGCGCTGATCGGCTGGCTCTATTTCGGTCAGAAGCTTGACCTTGCGGCCCTGCTGGGCATGGGGCTGATCGTGGCGGGGATCGTGGTGATCAACCTGTTCTCCAGCACGGCGCACCATTGAGCGTGACGGCCCTCTTGCTGGCCGGGGGCGCATCGTCGCGGATGCGTGGCACGGACAAGCTGCTGGAACAGGTACGCGGGAAAGCACTGTTGCGCGACCGGGCCGAGATGTGTCTGGCCGCGGGCCTGCCCTGCCGCGTGGTCTTGCCGCCAAAGGCCCCTGCCCGGCGGAACGCGCTGCACGGGCTCGATGTCGAGATCGTCGAGACGCAAGGATCGGAACTCGGCCTGTCCCATTCGATCCGGACCGGTCTGATCGGCCTGCGCGGCGATGCGCTGCTGGTCTTGGCGGACCTGCCGGACCTGAGCGCCACGCATCTACGCCGCGTGGTTGATGCGGCCCGCGCCCATCCCTTGAAACAGGTCTTCCGCGGGGCCACTGAAGCCGGCAAGCCCGGCCATCCCGTCTTGATTTGCCATGGGCTGTTCGAGGAATTGCGCGGGATTGAAGGCGATACCGGCGCGCAGCCGGTGCTGAAGGCGCATTCAGGCGAGACGGTGTTGGTGCCCATCGGTCCCGCGGCGCTCGCCGATCTCGACACGCCGGAGGCCTGGGCCGCCTGGCGCGAAGGCCAACGCTGAGCTAGTCCTTCAACAACGCGGCCTCATGGGCTTTCAGCGTGAGCCGCGCGGCGCCAAACGCCGCCTGCCCGGCCCTGTCCGACAGGTCCGGGAACAGCTCGAAAATCTCGCGCCGCTGGGCGTGACCGATGCCCTTGAGAGCATAGTCCCCCGGCTGGAAGCTTTCCGTCCACGCGCCGTTGGACAGGATCACCTCGTGGCTGTCGAAAAGGATGTGCCAATAGACCACGCCCGAGGCGTCGACCACATCGACGCCCTCCCGCGTGCAAAGGTGCTTGGCCGAAGAGAGCACCTCGCGTTCGTCAAAGAGCATGTCGACCCGCTCGTTCATCAGCAGGACGCGGTGGTTGGGCGAAAGTAACAGGTCGCGCTCCGGCAACCCATGGCCAAGCGAGCCGGCGCGCACCAGAACAGGGCGCAAATGCGGGGCGGCGCGCAGGGCCGTGCGGCCCACCTCCTTGCGCCCGATCCAGCGGATTTCCTGCATGCCATTGTCCCGGGTGATCACGCGGTCGCCTTCACGCAGGGCTTCGATCGGCACCTCGCCACGCGGGGTCGCGATCATCGTGCCAGTGGTGAAGCAGGGGATGATCTGCTCGATCTCGGTGAATTCGAGCCGGCCCGTGACGTTGCCGTTCGCATCCAAAAACTCGACGCGGCCGGACTGGCTGTCGCCATCGGCATCATCGGTGATGTTGACGAAGCGCAGCGGCCCTGCCCCGGTCAGATCGAGCGTGTCGAAATCGTCGCCATCCGTGCCGCCATCGACCCGGTCGCCATTGCCCTCGTCGCCCGAGGACACAATGAACGTGTCGCGGTCGTCACCGCCCGACATCTGGTCCTGCCCTAGCCCGCCCACGATGATGTCATCGCCGGTTCCGCCATCGATGCGGTCATTGCCATCGCCGCCATTGATGTTGTCGACCCCGGCCCCGCCTTCGATCGTGTCATTGCCTGCATCACCAAGGATATGATCGTCGCCCGCATCGCCGAACAGGCGGTCATCGCCCTCGCCGCCCGACACACGGTCGTCGCCCTCGCCGCCGCGCAGCTCGTCCTGACCCTGGCTGCCGCGCAGATCATCCGAGCCCTCGCCGCCGGTCAATTGGTCGTCACCCCCGCCGCCTTGCAGAACATCATCGCCCGCGCCACCGTCGATCACATCCTGTCCGTTGTCGCCAGCGACCACGTCATCGCCCGACCCGGCGGTGATCTGATCATCGCCCTCGCCGCCGGAAATCGTGTCGTTGCCATCGCCGCCATCGATCACGTCCTGACCGTTTCCGCCCTGAATGGTGTCGTCGCCGATGCCGCCATCAAGCGTGTCGCTGCCATCGCCGCCCTGGATGGTATCGTTGCCCTCCTGGCCGAAGATCGTGTCATCGCCGTTGCCGCCGTCGATGATGTCATCGCCAGGCTCGGTCGGGGTGATCACGACATCCTCAATCACGGAGCCGTTGAGCGTGTAGCCGGTCGGACCGCCCCGCGAGGTGACGGTGAACTCGATGAATTGCTGACCCTCGATCTGGGTGGAGAACCACGCATCCTGATCGCGCGCATTGGTGTTGCGCCCACCGAACGCGGAGACAGAGCCTGTGCCATCCTGCACGAACAGATCGGTGTCGTCGGACGTGCCGAAGCCGGAAATGAACTGCTTGGAAATCTCGACCCGCTCGGTGCCGTTGTTGGCCCGGTCGAGATCCCCGAAGGTGCCAACCGTGTTGAGCGCAATGGGCTCGCCGGTGTCCTGGTTGAAGAATTCGAGCCGCAGCTCCGCGGTCTCGCCCCGCTGGCTGCCATCGCGATTGTTGTTGAGCAGGATCTCGCCCCCGGCCCTGCCGGTCAGATCCACCTGCAGGTCGTCGTCGGATTTCGACAGCAATGTCAGCTTCGCCAGCACCGGCGTGCCGTCGTCCAGCACCGCCACGTTGCGATATTCGACGGAGGTGCCGTCGGCGCTTTCATTCTGGGCATTGGCGAATTGCAGGCTGAGCGGTGTGGCGTCAAACCCTCCGGTGGTCGTGCCGCCGCCGGGGCCAAAATCGCCAAAGATCGTGTCATTTCCATCGCCACCATTGATGGTGTCATCAAGGCCGTTGCCGGTGATCGTGTCGTCCTCGTTCGTGCCGTTCAGGACGTCATTTTCATTGGTGCCGTTGATCGTCGCCATGATCTTTCCTCGCGCTGCGCCGCAAATGGTGTGGGACGCAAGGATGGTATCGCATAGCCAGACAAGGTCCACGGGCACGCATGATCACGGTTTGGAAACGGAGTGTTTCCGCCGACTTGATCGGCCCATTGCTGCTCAAGCGCAAAGAAAAGAGGCCGTTCGCAATCGAACGACCCCTCCCCAGCACAATTCAACTCATTACGATCTCCCCGGCGCCCGCCCAGAGTGAAGGCCGGGCGCCGGGTAGCTGCATATCCTATTTGAAGAGCAGTTTGGCCTCGTGCTTCTTCAGGGTCAGGCGGGCGGAGGCGTAGGCCTCGCGTCCTGCTTCGCCCTGCAGCTCAGGGAAGAGTTCGAAAATCTCGTTCCGCTGCGCGTTGCCAATACCCTTCAGGCTGTAGTCACCCGGCTGGAAGCTCTCCGTCCAGGCGCCGTTCGACAGCACGACCTCGTGGTTGTCGAACATGAAGTGGATGTAGGTTGTCCCCATCGAGTTGATGGACTGCACCCCTTCGGTCGGGTTGACCAGATGCTTGGCCGAGACCAGCACCTCGTTCTCGTCGAAGTACAGCGACACGCGGTCGTTGTTGACCAGCATCCGGTGGTTCGGGCTGACCAGCATATCGCGCTCCGGCAGACCATTGCCAAGGCTTCCCTTCTGGATCAGCACCGGCTGCAGATGCGGGTTGTTTTGCAACTCGCGCCCGTCCATGCGCTTGGCCCCGATCCAGCGGATCTCCTGGATGCCATTGTCGCGGGTGATGATCTTGTCGCCGACCATCAGGTCTTCGACCAGAACCTCACCGCGCGGCGTGGCAATCGAGGTGCCCGGCGTGAAGCACGGCACGATCTGCTCGATCTCGCTGAACTCCAGCGTTCCGATCACGTTGCCGCCCACCCCGTCGAGGAACTCGACCGTGCCGGAGGTGGAGTTGCCATCAGCATCCACCGTCTCGCCCACGATCCGCAGCGGGCCAGCACCGGTCAGGTCGAGGACGTCGAAGTCATCGACATCGCCCGCCGCGGTGGAGCCCGTGCCGCCGTCGACCACATCCCCGATCGCATCCTCGGCATTGTCCACGATGATCGTGTCGCGATCATCGCCGCCGGAAATGGTGTCCGCGCCCTGACCGCCGATCAGCGTGTCATTGCCCGTGCCACCAGAGATGGTGTCGTCGTCCACGCCGCCGTCGATGAAGTCATCGCCCGCGTCGCCGTTCAGCACATCATCGTCATCGGCCCCGAAGATCGTGTCGTTGCCGTCGCCGCCATTGACCACGTCCTGCCCGTTATTGGGCACCAGATCGCCGTCGACATCGGCGATGTCGAGGTTATCCGGCAGGCCGAGATCGGGGTCGATGCCCGCGTAGACCACGTCGTCGCCCGCGCCTGCATTGATGACATCGGAGCCTTCGCCGCCGACAATACGGTCGTCGCCGTCACCGCCATCGATGGTGTCGGCATCGAGCCCGCCATCAATGGTGTCATTGCCCGCGCCACCGATGATCGTATCCGCATCGTCGCCGGTGGAGATGATGTCATCCCCGTCACCGCCATCCACGAAGTCGATATCGTCATTGGGGTTCGGATCGCTCGGGAACAGGCCCGGGTAGCCGAGATCGGGCAGCGGCGCATGGCCGGAGGTGTCGATGACGTCGTCACCTTCGCCGCCGAAGACGGTGTCATTGCCGTCATTGGTGGTGATGGTGTCGTTGCCCGCGCCGCCGGTGACCGTGTCGTCGCCGGAGCCAGCGCTCTCGACCACATCGTCACCGTCGCCCAGATCGATAACATCGTCGCCAGAGCCTGCTTCGGTGACAGTATCGTTACCTGCACCGCCGGTGATGGTGTCATCGCCCGCGCCGCTGGAGATCGTGTCATCCCCCTCGCCGCCGTCGATGGTGTCATCGCCGTCATTGCCCTGAATGTCGTCATTGCCGAGGCCACCGATGACCGTATCGTCGCCGTCGCCGGCCTGGATCGTGTCGTCGCCCTCGCCGCCGTCGATCTCATCATTGCCGCTGCCGCCGCCGATGGTGTCATCGCCGTCGCCACCGTCGATGACGTCGTCACCCTGGTTGGCCCGGATCGTGTCGTCGCCGGCATTGCCTTCGATGGTGTCGTTGCCGGTGCCGCCGATGATCTCGTCATCATTGTTGCCGCCGATGATTTCATCGTCGCCCGCGCCGCCATCCAGCAGGTCGGTGCCCGGCCCGCCCAGCAGCGTGTCGTTGCCATCCTCGCCAAACAGCTGGTCAGAGCCCTGACCCGCATCGAGCACGTCGTCGCCGTCGCCGCCGGAGATGATGTCATCCCCCTCGCCGCCGGACAGGTAGTCATCGCCCGCCTCGCCATTGAGGATGTCGTCGCCGTCCTGGCCGTAGACCTCGTCATCGCCTTCGCCGGCATTGACGGTGTCATTGCCATCGCCCGCAAGGATGATGTCATCCTGTGGGCCTTCGCCCGGCAGGAATTCATCATTGTTGTCGACCATGTCGCCCTCTGGGTCGTCCATGTAGTCCACGTCGATCAGATCATCGCCGGCTGTGCCTTCCACGATTCCGTCATTGACCCCCACGGTCACGATGGCCGTATCAAAGCCGCCATTTCCGTCGGTGATCGTGTAGGTGATCGTCGCCACTCCGCCGAACTCCGGCACCGGGGTGTATTCGAGCGTACCATCGGGATTGATGGTCACCTCGCCCACATCCACCGAGGCCTCGGTGACGGTCAGCGGATCGTTCTCCGGATCGGTGTCATTGGCCAGCACCGCAATGGTGACAGGCGTCAGATTGTTGGTCGAGGCGCGGTCATCCACCGCGTCCGGCCCGTCATTCACCTCGCCCACGTTGATCGTGATCGTGGCCGTGTCGGTGCCGCCATTGCCGTCCTCGACGGTGTAGGTCAGCATATCCTCGCCCGAGAAGTCCGGGTCCGGCGTGTAGGTGATCGTTCCATCGGGGTTCAGCACAGCTTCGCCATTGGCGGGCTGGGTGATCTCCGTGATGGTTAGCGTGTCGCCATCCACATCGCTGTCATTGGCCAGCGGGGTGATATCGACCGGCGTGTCCTCATCGGTCTCGACCGTGTCATCCTCGGCGACGGGATCATCATTGACCGGCGCCACGTTGACCGTGACGGTCGCGGTGTCCTCGTTGCCGTCGGGATCGGAGACCGTGTAGGTGATCGTCGTCTCGCCGTTGAAGTTCTCGTCGGGTGTGAAGGTGATCGTGCCATCGGGGTTGATCGTGACCTCGCCATCGGGGCTGGTGGCCTCGGTGACCTCCAGCGGATCGCCATCGGGGTCGCTGTCATTGGCCAGCACGTCGATGGTGACCGGCGTGTCCTCGTCGGTCTCGGCCGTATCATCCTCGGCCTCCGGCGTGTCGTTGACCGCCGTGACGTCGATGGTGTGGATCGCAGAATCCTCCAGCTCGCCATCGGAGATGGTGTAGCTGATGGTCGCCGTGCCGTTGAAATCGGGCGCGGGCGTGAAGGTCACGGTGCCGTCGCCATTGTCCACGAGCGTGCCCTGATCGGCGGGCACGGTGGCCTCGATCACGGTCAGGTCGTCGCCGTCGACATCGCTGTCATTGGCCAGCAGATCGACGGTGATCGCCGTGTCCTCGGTGGTCGTGTCGCTGTCGTCGACCGCATCCGGTGCGTCGTTGACCGGGGCCACATTGACCGTAACCGTCGCGGTGTCCTCATTCCCGTCGGGATCAGAGACCGTGTAGGTGATCGTCGTCTCGCCGTTGAAATTCTCGTCCGGCGTGAAGGTGATCGTGCCGTCGGGATTGATCGTGACTTCGCCGTCGGGAGACGTCGCCTCCGTGACCTCCAGCGGATCGCCGTCGGGATCGCTGTCATTGGCCAGCACGTCGATGGTGACCGGCGTGTCCTCGTCGGTCTCGGCCACATCATCCTCGGCCTCGGGGGCGTCGCCCTCGGGGGTCACGGTGATGGTGTGAACCGCGGTGTCGGTGCCGCCGTTTCCGTCGGAGATCTCGTAAGAGATCGTCGCTTCGCCGTTGAAGTCAGGCGCGGGCGTGAAGGTGACGGTGCCGTCGCCATTGTTCAACAGCGTGCCTTGATCGGCCGGAACCGTGGCGGAGATGACGGACAGGTCATCACCATCGGCGTCGGTGTCATTGGCCAGCAGATCGACCGTGATCGGCGTGTCCTCTGCGGTGGTGTCGCTGTCATCGACGGCATCAGGACCATCGTTGATTGCGCCGACCGAGACGATCGCCTCGCCTTCGTCCTCGCCACCCTGACCGTCGATGACGGTGTAGGTGATCGTCGCCGGGCCGTTGAAGTTCGGCGCGGGCGTGAAGGTAACGGTGCCGTCGCCATTGTCGACCACGGTGCCCTGCTCGGGCGGAACCGAGACGGAGCCGACGGACAGATCGTCGCCATCCACATCGGTGTCGTTGGAGATCAGGTCGATAGTGATCGGCTCGTCTTCATCCGTCGTCTCGACATCATCCACGGCGACCGGGTCATCATTGACCGGCAGCACGGTCACGACGACCTCTGCGGTATCGGTGCCGCCATTGCCGTCTGTGATCGAGTAGGTGATCGTCGCTTCGCCGTTGAAGTCAGGCGCCGAGGTGAAGACCAGCTCGTTGCCGACGATCTCGACACTGCCCTGATCGCCGGGCACGGAGGCGCCGGTGATCGTCAGGTCATCGCCCTCGAGGTCGGTGTCATTGGCCAGCGCGTCGATGGTGATCGGCGTGTCCTCGTCGGTGGTGACCGCGTCATCCACCGCATCGGGGCCGTCATTGACGCCTTCGATGAAGACATTGACGGTCGCACCGCCGACATCCTCGCCACCCTGGCCGTCGACCACCGTATATGTGATCTGGGCCGGGCCGGTGTAGTTCGGCGCGGGGGTGAAGGTCACGGTGCCATCGCCATTGTCGACCACGGTGCCCTGCTCCGGCGGCACGGAGACCGTGCCGATGGTCAGATCGTCGCCATCCACGTCGAAGTCATTGGCGATCAGATCGATCACCACGGCGGTGTCTTCCTCGGTCTCGGCGATATCATCGACCGCCACCGGATCATCATTAACCGGAAGCACGTCGACCTCATGGATCGCCGTGTCGGTGCCGCCATTGCCGTCCGAGATGGAGTAGCTGATGGTCGCGAGGCCATTGAAGTTCTCGGCGGGCGTAAAGACCACTTTGTTGTCCACGATCTCGACCGTGCCCTGCTCGGCAGGAACGGTTGCGCCGGTGACGGTGAGGTCGTCGCCATCCACATCCGTGTCATTGGCGAGCACATCCAACGTGATCGGCGTGTCTTCGTCCGTGGTGTCCGTGTCGTTCACCGCATCCGGCGCGTCATTGACCGGGGCCACGTTGACCGTGACGGTCGCGGTGTCCTCGTTGCCGTCGGGATCGGAGACCGTGTAGCTGATCGTCGTCTCGCCGTTGAAGTTCTCGTCCGGCGTGAAGGTGATCGTGCCGTCGGGATTGATCGTGACTTCGCCGTCGGGCGAGGTCGCCTCGGTGACCTCCAGCGGATCGCCGTCGGGATCGCTGTCATTGGCCAGCACGTCGATCGTGACCGGCGTGTCCTCGTCGGTCTCGGCCGTATCATCCTCGGCCTCCGGCGTGTCATTGACCGCCGTGACGTCGATGGTGTGGACCGCCGAGTCCTCCAGCTCGCCATCGGAGATGGTGTAGCTAATGGTCGCCGTGCCGTTGAAATCGGGCGCGGGCGTGAAGGTCACGGTGCCGTCGCCATTGTCCACGAGCGTGCCCTGATCGGCGGGCACGGTGGCCTCGATCACGGTCAGGTCGTCGCCGTCGACATCGGTGTCATTGGCGAGCAGATCGACGGTAATCGCGGTGTCCTCGGTGGTCGTGTCGCTGTCATCGACCGCGTCCGGCGCGTCGTTGACCGGGTTCACGGTCACGGTGACGGTGGCGGTGTCCTCGGACCCGTTGCCGTCCTCAACCGTGTAGGTGATCGTGGTCTCGCCGGTGAAGTTCTCGTCGGGCGTAAAGGTCAGCGTGCCATCGGGATTGATGGTGACTTCGCCATCGGGGCTGGTCGCCTCGGTTACGGTCAGGTCGTCGCCATCCGGGTCCACGTCATTGGCCAACACATCGATGTCGACAGGGGTGTCCTCGTCGGTTTCGGCCGTGTCGTCGCCGGCAACCAGATCGTCGTTCACCGCGTCCACGGTGACCGTAACGGTCGCGGTGTCTTCGCCGCCATTGCCGTCGGAGACGGTGTAGGTGATCGTCGTGACGCCGTTGAAGTTCTCATCCGGCGTGAAGGTGATCGTTCCGTCCGCGTTGATCACGACCTCGCCATCCGGGCTGGTCGCCTCGGTCACGGTCAGATCGTCGCCGTCCAGATCGGTGTCGTTGTCGAGCACCGGGATCGTGACGGGTGTGTCTTCATCGGTCGAGACGGCGTCATCATTGGCCACTGGGTCATCGTTGACCGGCGCGACCGTCACATCGACCGTGGCGGTGTCGGTGTTCCCGGCCTCGTCCTCGATCGTGTAGGTGATGGTGGTGTCGCCGTTGAAGTTCTCGTCCGGCTTGAAGGTGATCGTGCCATCGGCGTTGATGGCCACCTCGCCATCGGGCGACGAGGCGTCGATCACGGTCAGGTCGTCATTTTCCGGATCGGTGTCGTTGGCCAGCACGTCGATGGTGACGCTGTCATCCTCATCGACGGAGGCGGTGTCGTCATTGGCATCGGGGCCCTGGTTGACGCGGTCGCCGAGGATTTGCTCGATCTCGGTGAAGGTCAGAGAGCCGGAGACGCTGCCATCGGGGTTCAGGAATTCAACCGTGCCGGAGGTCGAGTTGCCATCGGCATCCTCGGTCTCGCCCACAACGCGGAACGGGCCTTCGCCGGTCAGATCAAGCGTGTCGAAGTCGTCAACATCGCCCGCCGCGGTCGAGCCGGTGCCACCGTCCACGGTGTCGCCCGCGCCCGCAATGATCGTGTCACGGTCGTCGCCACCGCTCAGCAGGTCATCGCCTTCCCCGCCGTCGAGCGTGTCATTGCCGCCCTCGCCGAAGATGGTGTCATTGCCTGCGCCGCCGTTCAGCACGTCATTGCCATCGGCGCCATCATCCACAACGGAGGTGTCGACATCGAAGAAGATGTCAGTGATGCGGATGCCGGAGTTGTCGTCGTCATCCTGCGTGTGCTCGACCACGATGCGTGCGACCGGACCGGGGATGTTCACCTGCAGGTTGTACTCGTCGGACGGCGTGGCGCCATAGCCGCCGTTGCTGTCGGCCGTATCCGCGCCATTGGCACCGTCGGTGTCGATCAAGGTCACACCGCTGCCGCCGCTCAGCTGCACGGGGATCTCGTTGCCGTCAGCGTCAAACGCGGTCACCTGGACCACGCCGTCGCCGTCGATGTCATTGATATTGAACTCGACATCGGTCACGGGCGTGGAAAATTCCCACTGGAACTCGCCGCGGCCATCTTCGCCATTAGTGATCGAGGTCAGGCCGCTGTCGGTATCCACCGTCTCGGAGCCGCCATCGATGCCGTCGACGTTGAGCTGCTCGGTATTGAGGAAGCTGTCGTGGCTGTCGACATCGGCGAGGCGCGTGAAGGTGACTTCTACATTGCCGGTGTCCTGCACGAAGGAGGTATCGACCTCGTTCTCGGTCTGCAGATCCCACTCGAAGCTCTCGCGCACGGAGGTGCCCGCGCCAGGGCCGGAATAGTTGCTGTCGCCGTAGATGACATCGTCGCCCGCGCCGCCGTCGACCGTGTCGTCGCCGGAACCTGCGTAGACCTCGTCGTCGCCCGCGCCGGAATTGATGGTGTCGTCGCCGCCGAACGCATCGACGATATCGTCGTCGCCGATCTCGCCGGGCAGCAGCGCGTCGTTTGCGTCGATGCGGTCCCCATCGGGGTCGCCCTCGTAGTTCACGTCGATCACTTCGGCGTCGTTCGAGCCTTCGACCACACCGTCGAGCACGGGCTCTTCCTGCTGGTCGGGGGTGCAGTAGCAGATGCCGTCGATGGCACCGGAGCCGCACAGCTCGATCTCCATGCGCGAGACGTTATCGGCATTGATGTCGACGATCTGCTGCGCGTTGTTGGAGGTCGCATCGATATGGACCGTCTTGAACAGCTTGCCGGTCTCGTCATAGAGGCGCACGGTGCCGCCCTCTTCCAGGTCGAGGCCCATGAAGTTGATGACCTCGGACGGCTCGTCGAATTCAAAGATGAACGTGCCGCCGCCCGCATTGTCGTCAGGGTCGGAGCTGTCGCCGTCCTCGGACAGGATCAGGACATTGCCCAGGTTGTCGGTGGCAAGATCGTGGTCGCCGCCCGTGGGGTGGCTCGTGTCGAACACCATCGGGGGCGTGTGCGGGTTGGCGGAGCTGATGGTCACGCCATTGGAGCTATACTGGCCGTTAACAATATCACCGGCATGAAGGTCTTCAAATGTAAGCAGAACGTTAGGCATTATGGTCTCCTATGAGTTCACGGACATCGGTCGATGCGCAACCGACCCCGCGACTTCAAAATACTCGTCAGCGCGCACGCGTGAGATCGATCCAATGGCGAAAGCGGCACTCAATGCCGCGATCATCGCCATCATTTCCATCACTTCAGCCATTGTGTGTCCCGGCTCGTGCAGTTCGATCTCACCCGCGATGAGCGAAGACCCGGCCTTCGGTGCGAAGACGGCCGCACTCACGCGCGTTACCAAAGCAAGGGGATTTTTACCGGGTGAAAGCCCGGTGAGATGTCGGTGACAATTACGTTCTGCGATCGTTACAACCCAACGACCACCGCAAGCGATCACACGACTATAAATCCCCGTATCCCGGCAAGGACACGATTATCGTGCGGCCGCCCCCGTGGCCTATGTCTTCACCCCCCAGTTGGGCGTATTTCGTTTTTAAGCGGAGGATGGGGGTCTCAAAAGCAAAATCTCGCCCATGTCCGGACAATGAAGCGTTATTCCCCGACGTTAACCACAAGTTATCAAACTGTTTCTTGAAATGTGGCAGCCGCGTGCTCAGCGGGCTCGCCAAGGTCAATGGCGCAGCTTTCTCGTGCCATGCCGACCTTGGAGCTAATATTTTTCGATGCTTCACAGCCACTTAACAGGCTTAATGCATGCTATGGAGGTTGTGCCATGGGGATCTGACCGCGGAGCAGGCGCGCAGGATCTCGGGTGGTATCGCGCCTTATTTCGATCTGTCAACGTAGTTAACCCTTGAGAAAGCGCATCATTTTTTCCCCTCTGGCAACAACGCTACAATAATAGGCAAACCGGCGAACTGTCCCCAGAATGTTGAATATTGGCAAATTTTCGATTCGCTTTTTCGGAAAACGAGACTCCGACAGATGCCTGCCGGACCCCCCGATTTGTTCAAGAATTGGAAACAATAGGCAGGTTTCAGCTGATCTGTCGCCCTGTGGGAACCACGGCCTCAAACTTGCCACAAACTATCCCCACCAGCGCCCTAGAGATGAACGCGCGCGACACACTGATGCCACGGACCCGTGGGCGGAAATTTCGGAGATGTGCAGCGGTTTGGTACCCGAGGTCGGACTCGAACCGACAAGCCTTGCGGCGGGGGATTTTGAATCCCCTGCGTCTACCAATTCCGCCACTCGGGCCCCTGATCTGCGCGGTGGCGCGGTAGCCGCCACCAGAGGTGCGTGCGGTGTAGCGGGTGCCGCCGCGTGCGTCAATTTCCAAAAGCGCGATCAAGCCGTTACATTTTTCTTTACCTTAAATGGAACCGATCCCGCGCTCGGCACGTATACCGAGGACCACGAGGCCGACGGAGCAACATCCCCCCTATGCGTTTCCTTGTTCAGATCATGGCGGTCCTCGCCGCCGGTGCACACAGCGCCGCCGCGTTTACCTTCCCGAGTATAGACGGCGGCCAAATTGATCTTGAGGCATGGAAGAACCGACCGGTTCTCGTGGTCAACACAGCCTCCCTGTGCGGTTTTACCTACCAGTACGATGGCCTGCAGGCGCTCTACGACCGCTACCGCGATCGCGGGCTAATCGTGCTCGCCGTGCCGTCGAATAATTTCCGCCAAGAGCTGGCGAGCGGCGATCAGGTCAAGGAATTCTGCGCGGTGAATTTCAACCTCGACATCCCCATGGCCACGATCACCGACGTCAAAGGCCCCAAGGCGCATCCGTTCTACAAGAACGTGCGCAGCCAGACCGGCTTCGTGCCGCGCTGGAACTTCAACAAGGTGCTGATCGACGGCAATGGCGATATCGTGGAGACCTACAGCTCCGGCGTGAAGCCGCTGAGCCGGACGATCACCTCGAAGATCGAGGCGCTCCTGCCCAAAAGCTAGAACATCACGCCCACGAGCCACAGCGTGATCCCCGGGAACGCCACCAGGATCACCACCCGGACGAGATCGGACGCCACGAAGGGCAGCACGCCCCGGTAGGTCTTCGAGATCGGAATGTCGCGGCCCACCTGATTGATGATGAACAGGTTCATCCCCACGGGCGGCGTGATCAGCCCCACCTCCACCACAATCAGCGCGAGGATGCCGAACCAGATCGCCGCCTCCTCCGTCGTCAGGCCGAAGTCGAGGATTTCGATGATGGGGAAGAAGATCGGAATCGTCAGCAGGATCATCGACAGGCTGTCCATCACGCAGCCAAAGATCAGGTAGCACACCAGCATCGCGATCAGCACCGTCATCGGCGCAAAGCCCTGGGTCGTCACCCAATCGGCCATCGCCTGCGGGGCCTGGGTGAAGGCGAGGAAGCTGTTGAAGACCTGCGCGCCGAAGATGATCAGGAAAATCATCGCCGAAGCCTGCGCCGTCTCGAGGATCGACGCCTTGAAGCTCTGCCAGTTCAGCCCGCCCGTCGCCACACCGTAGATGCCCGTGGCAATCGCGCCGACCGCGGCGCCCTCGGTGGGGGTGAACAGCGCCTGCACCCCGGGGCGGAACCAGTTCCAATCCCCCGCGATACCGCCCATGACCAGACCGAAGATCACCACCACCGGCCAGACCTTCACCAGCGTCTTCATGCGCGCGGCAATCGGCTTGCGCTCGGCCGTGGGGCCGGAGCCGGGCTTGACCCGCACATAGATCGCGACGGTCAGCATGTAGCCCGCCGCTGCCAACAGGCCGGGGATCAGCGCCGCGATGAACATCTTGACGATGTTCTGCTCGGTCAGGATGGCGTAGATCACAAGGATCACCGAAGGCGGGATCAGGATGCCCAAAGTGCCGCCCGCGGCGAGCACCCCGGTGCTCAGACTGTCGGAAAACCCACGCTTGCGCATCTCGGGCAAGGCCACCTGCCCCATGGTCGACGCCGTTGCCAGCGACGAGCCGCACACCGCGCCAAAGCCCGCGCAAGCCCCGACCGCGGCCATGGCGACCCCGCCCTTTCGGTGACCCAGCCAGTCGGACGCCGCCTGAAACAGCGCCGCACTCATCCCCGACTTGGTGGCGAATTGCCCCATCAGCAGGAACAGCGGCACGATGGTCAGCGAGTAGCTGGAGAATGTGTCATAGGTCAGCGTCTTCATCTGGCTTAGCGTCGCCGACGGCCGGCCCAGCACAATCCATGTGCCGATAAAGCCCGTGGCAAACATCGCGACGCCGATGGGCACGCGCAGGAAGATCGCCAGCAACATCAGGGCGAAGGCCACCAGGGCCAGCTCGAGACCGGTCATGGGCGCACCTCGTGGCCTGCAAGCACCCAATTGAGCGCGCGCCACACGGTGTAAAGGCTGACGACAAAGAACAGCGTCGCACCGATGGTCGCCAGCCCATAGGGGATCCACACCGGCATCTCCAGCTCATAGGTCGTCTCGGGAAAGAAGGGTTTGGAGCCCATGCCGAGCGCGCCGCGCAGGCTCTCCGAGAAGTAGGGAAACTTCTCGCCAAAGCCCAGATAGATGCGCCACAGGATCAGGCCGGAGACCACCGCCACCGTCATATCCCCGATCAGGCCGAGGGCCGCTTTTGCCCGGGCTGGCATCCGGTCCACGACGATGTCCACCGTCACGTGACCCCGCTTGAGCTGGCACCACGGCAGGAAGGCGAAGATGGCGATGGCGCAGCCCGCCTCGACCAGCTCGAAATCCCCCTTGATGGGCCCCAGCCCGAAGGACAACAGCGCGCGGCCAATAATCGAGGCCACGGTGATCGCCGCCGCCGCCACCAGGATCAAACCGCCGCCGAAGGCCAGCCAGCGGCAGACGGCCTCCAGGCTGCGCCCGATGCGCGCTTCGAGTTGCGGTGCCAGTGCCATGCGGTCCCCTTCAGATGATCGGCGCCCGCGCGTTCAGCGCGTCCACATCCATTCCCGCGACCGACTTATAAGCTTTCGCCATCGCGTCCAACTCGTCATGCGACATGACATCTTCAATTTGCGCAAACCCGTCCGGCGCGCGTTCGGCGACGAGGTCGAGCACCTTGTCCGGCCCGTCGCCGCGGTTGGCCAGAACCAGCGCGTTCACCGCGTCGCGCCGGATGTTCTCGTAGGCATGGAGCGCGGCTTGGGTGACCCCATGCTCGCGCATCGCCGCGGCCATGTGGCGCGCATCGAGGATGCATTGCGACGCCCCGTTGGAGCCGATGGGATACATTGCATGGGCCGCATCGCCCAGCAGCGTCATCGGACCGTGGGTCCATTGCGCAAGCGGGTCGCGGTCGACCATCGGGTATTCCCAGACCTGCTCCGCCCCGGCGATGATCTTGGGTATGTCGAGCCAGTCGAAATCCCAGTCCGCAAAGGCGGCGGCGAAATCCGTGCGCGCGCCCTCGCGCGACCAGTCTTGTGCGCGCCAATCGTAATCCTCGGGCATCGTCAGGTCCGCAATCCAGTTGATCCGCATACCGGTCGGCGTGCGCCCGATCGGGTAGGCCACAAACTTCTGGTCCTTCTTGCCGGCCATGACAACGGAGCAATCGCTGAGGAAAGCCGGGCCATCGGTCACGCCGCGCCACATCATCGTGCCGCCCCACTTGGCCCCGCCTTCATCGGGGAAGAGCGTCGCGCGCAGGGTCGAATTGATGCCATCGGCGGCGATCAGGACCGTACCCTCCTCCGCGCCGAGCGTCTCGCCGCTGGCGCGGTCAGTGAGCGTGACAGAGACGCCCTGCCCTGTCTCTTCCCACGTGGTGACCGCATGCCCGGTGGTGATCACCTTTGGCCCACAGCGCGCGATCAGCGCATCATGGAGCGCCATCTGCAGCCCGCCCCGGTGGATCGAGAATTGCGGCCAAGCGTACCCCGCCGCCTGCCCGCGCGGCTCACGCCAGATCAGCTGACCGTGGGCAGAAAAGTAGCAGACCTCCTGCGTGCGCAGGCCGACCACGTCCAGCGCGTCTTCCAACCCCAGCTCGAACAGCTCGCGCGCGGCGTGGGGTTGCAGGTTGATGCCGACGCCCAGCGGCTTGATCTCGCGCACCGCCTCGAAGATGCGAAACGGGATGCCGACCTGATGCAAGGACAGGCCAAGGGCCAGCCCGCCAATTCCTGCGCCTGCGATCAGAACCGTCATGAGTTGCCCCTAGCAAAAAGGCCCCGCACCGGGGTGCAGGGCCTTATGATATCGAACCGAGATCAGTTGGCGTGTTTCGCCACGAGTTCCTGTGCGTCCTTGACCATTGCCGCGCCATCAAGGCCCTTTTCGGTCATCTCGGCGATCCAGGCGGCAGTCAGTTCCTCGCCGATCACCTTCAACTCGGCCACGGACGCATCATCAAGCGTCACGACTTTGTTGTCGGTGCCTTGGGTCACTTCCAGACCGGTCTTGTCGCCCGTATCCATGGCGCGGCCCGCGGCGGCGGAGACCTCGATGCCGGAATTGGCGTCGATCACGGCCTTCAGGTCATCGGGCAGCCCGTCATAGACGGCCTTGTTCATGCCCCACACGAAGAAGGTGTTATAGAGCGCACGATCACCACCGATCTGGGTGTGGCTGTCGGCCAGCTCATGCACTTTCAGCGGCGGCACGATTTCCCACGGGATCACGCCGCCATCCACGACGCCCTTGGACAGGGCCTCAGGGAAGGCCGGCACCGGGATGCCCACGGGCGTCGCGCCCAGGGTTTCCAGCAGTTTGTTGGCCTGGCGCGACGGACCGCGCAGTTTCACACCCGCCAGATCGGACGGCTTCATGATCGGGTCACCCTTCTTGTGGATGACGCCCGGCCCATGCAGATGCGTGGCCATCAGGTGGATGTCGCCCATCCGCTCCGTGAGGTATTTCTGGCTGTACTCCCACACCGCCTTGGAGCTGTCTTCGGCGCTCATGGAGGTCATGAAGGGCAGCTCGAACACTTCCGATTCCGGGAACCGGCCCGGCGTGTAGGCGGGCAGCGCCCAGCCGCAATCGATTACGCCATCGCGGATCTGGTCATACAGCGCCGGGGGTTTGCCGCCCAGTTGCATCGCCGGGTACAGCTCGACCTTGATGCGGCCGCCACTGTCGGCCATGACCTTCTCGGCCCAGGGCTCCATGAAATATTGCGGCACGGAGGCTTTCGGCGACAGGAAGTGCTGGCAGCGCAGGGTGACCTCTTGCGCAAAGGCGGCGCTTCCGGTGACGCCCATGATGGCCGCAAGGGCTGCGGATTTAAGCAGGTGTTTCATGTGGTCTCCTCCCAGAGTGTTGTGCAGGCCCGTCTTCCGCGGGCCATGTCCTATTTGAACGCTAGGCAAATTGATTGACATTGCCAATGAAATTTTTTGTGTCCTACAAACGATCCGTCCCGAAGGTGTCGCAGCTCTGCAGGCTGGCCTGCTGAAAGCCCTGTCGAAACCAGCGCTGGCGCTGCTCGGACGTGCCGTGGGTGAAATTGTGCGGATTGGGCGCGCGCCCGGCATTACGCTGCAGCGTGTCGTCGCCGATCTGCTTTGCGGCATTGATCGCCTCTTCCAGATCGCCACGCTCGAGCGCGTTGAACCGCGCCTGCGCGTAGCGCGCCCAGATGCCGGAGTAGCAGTCGGCCTGCAGCTCGATGCGCACGGAGATCGCGTTGCTCTCAGACTGGCTGACCTGGCGGCGGATCTGGTTGGCCTTGCCAAGAATGCCCAGCTCGTTTTGGACGTGATGGGCCACCTCATGGGCGACCACATAGGCGGCAGCGAAATCGCCTGATGCCCCCAAGCGGCGCGACAGCGTCGTGAAGAAATCGGTGTCGAGGTAGGCCTTGCGATCCGCCGGGCAGTAAAACGGCCCCGACGCGCCGCTGGCCCCACCGCAAGGACTTTGCGTCGTCCCCTTGAAGAGCACCAGCGTGGCGGGTTGGTAGGGCTGTCCCAGCTGTTCGCGGAAAATCTCGGCCCAGACCTCTTCGGTGTCCGCCAGTACGACGGAGACAAACTCCCCCGCCTCGCGGTCAGCCTGCGTGATCTCGCCCGATTGCTGCGTGGCCGGTCCCAATTGGCCGCCGCCTTGCAGCAAGGGCGTCACGTCGATCCCCAGAAAATACCCGATGACCAATACGGCAATCAGCCCGACGCCGCTCAGGCCACCTGTGCGGCCCATGCGCCGCCCCCCGCCCTGTCTGCGACGGTCTTCAATGTTGCGGCTGGTACGCCGTCCTTTCCAGCGCATATGGCGCCCCCCTGTCTGGACATAGGCCCCTTGAGCGGGGCATGGTGCATTGAAGGCAAACCAGACCCATTTGGCAACCGGCATATATAAAGCTGGAGCCCACCAGAGCGAGCGCAGCAGACCCCGATGAAACGTCTCTACGACTGGACCATGTCGATGGCCGACCACCCCTATGCGCTTTGGGTGCTGGCGGTGGTGTCTTTTGCGGAAAGCTCGATCTTTCCGATCCCCCCCGATCTGCTGATGATCCCGATGATCATCGCGGCGCCCCACCGCGCCTTTCTGATTGCGGGGGTTTGTCTAGCGGCCTCGGTGCTGGGGGGGCTGGCGGGCTACGCCATCGGCGCGCTCGCGTTCGAGCAGGTCGGTCGTCCGATCCTCGAGGCGCTCGGCAAGGGCGAGGCCGCGATGGAGTTCAACACCCGCTTCAACGATATGGGCTTCTGGCCCGTGCTGATCGCGGGGCTGACCCCCTTCCCCTACAAGGTGATCACGATCATGTCGGGCTGGACCGGCATGCCGCTGGCAACTTTCATCGTCACCTCGATTGTCGCACGGGGCTTGCGCTTCTTTCTCGTTGCCGCACTCTTGTGGAAATTCGGCCCGCCGATCCGGGACTTCATCGAGCGCCGCCTTGGCCTCGCGCTGAGCGTCTTCGTTTTGATCCTGTTGGGGGGCTTCGCCCTGGTGAGGTACATATGACCTTGAGCCGCATTCAACTGGTACTCGTCGCCGCGGGCGGCTCCGCCGCGCTGCTGGGGGGCGCGTTCCTGTTCCAGCTGGCGGGCTATCCACCCTGCAAGATGTGCCTGTGGCAGCGCTGGCCCCATGCCGCGGCGATTGTCGTCGGGGCGCTCTTTGTGGTGCTGCCGAGCCGTATCTTGGCGCTGATGGGCGCGGGCGCCGCACTGATCACGGCCGGGATCGGCGCATATCACGCGGGCGTGGAGCAAGGTTGGTGGGAAGGCCCGAGCACGTGTTCTTCGGGCGACATCTCGAACCTGAGCCCGGAGGAGTTGCTGGAGCAGATCCTAAATGCAACATTGGTCCGTTGCGACGAGATCGCGTGGCAGCTGGCGGGCATCTCGATGGCAGGCTGGAACGCGATCCTATCTTTAGGGCTCGCCCTGATCTGGATAACAGCAGCGCGTCGCAGCCTCTGAGCGCCAAAGCCCGTTCGAACGGGCTTTGAGAATGCGATTTCGAAATCGCATTCAAACCGCCTTTGGAAGGCGGTTTGGAAAGCCGCGTCGACGCGGCTTCCCGCTCGACACTGCACGCCTAATTCAGTCGAAACTCCTGCACGACGTTTCGCCACTCCCCCGCGCGGATCATCTTGCGGTGGGTGAAGCGGACAGAATGGAGCGGCCCGTCGAGCTTTTCCTGCCAGAATTCGATGAAGCCGAACAGTTTCGGATAGTCCGGCGCGAGATCGTAATCCTGCCACACAAAGCTGTTCAGCACGCTTTGGTGGTCGGGCATCCGGTAGTACATCTCCGCCGTGGTCAGCCCGTAGCCTTTCAACATCAATTCCGTCTCTGATCGGGGCATTTGCGCCTCCTCTTCTGCTCGTCCGGGACCAGCTTTCCATATCGAGATTAAAAATCAATAAAAACATGCTGTTAGCACTCTACCGACTTCGGTGACAATCATGTCGCGCCTGCCCCATTGCACCCCAAACCTAGGTTGGGCTATAGTCAACACAACAAGATATAGAAGGCCGCCCGCGCGCCCAGAGCAAGATCGGACCCCACGTGAACGACACGCCGGAAACCCCTGAAAACGAAGACGAAGTGCCGCCAACCCGGATGGAGTATGACGGCCCGCAGGTCAGCATCACCGATGAGATGAAGACCTCCTTCATAGAATACGCCATGTCGGTGATCATTTCACGCGCGATCCCGGACCTGCGCGACGGGCTGAAACCGGTCCACCGCCGCATCCTCTATGCGATGCACGAGACCGGCAACACCCACGACAAATCCTACAAGAAATCCGCCCGTCCGGTGGGCGACGTGATGGGCAAGTATCACCCCCACGGCGACAGCGCGATCTATGACGCGCTGGTGCGCATGGCGCAGGATTTCTCGATGTCGCTGCCCCTGCTCGACGGTCAGGGCAATTTCGGCTCGATGGACGGCGATAACCCCGCCGCCATGCGCTACACCGAGGTGCGGATGGACAAGCCGGCCGCCGCACTTCTGGCCGATATCGAAAAAGACACGGTCGACTTCCAGGACAATTACGACGGCAAGGACCGCGAGCCGACCGTCCTGCCTGCGCGCTTCCCCAACATGCTGGTCAACGGCGCGGGCGGCATTGCCGTCGGCATGGCCACGAACATCCCGCCCCACAATCTGGGCGAGGTTATCGACGCCACGCTGGCGCTCATCGAAGAGCCCGACCTCGACGAGCATCAGCTTATGGAATACGTCCCCGCCCCCGATTTCCCGACCGGCGGGATCATCCTGGGCCGCTCCGGCGCGCGCAAAGCCTATACCGAAGGGCGCGGCTCGGTCATCGTACGCTCGAAAACTCATGTGGAGGAGATCCGCAAGGATCGTTGGGCCATCGTCATCGACGAAATCCCCTATCAGGTGAACAAATCCACGATGATCGAAAAGATCGCCGAGGCCGCACGCGAGAAGCGGATCGAGGGCATCAGCCACGTGCAGGACGAAAGCGACCGCGTCGGCGTGCGCGTCGTGGTCGAACTGAAGCGCGACGTGACCGCAGAGGTGGTGCTGAACCAGCTCTTCCGCTTCACACCGATGCAGACGTCCTTTGCCTGCAACATGCTGGCGCTGAACGGCGGCAAGCCCGAACAGCTGACGCTGCGCACCTTCCTGACGAACTTCATATCGTTCCGCGAAGATGTCGTCGCCCGGCGCACCGCGTTCGAGCTGCGCAAGGCGCGCGAGCGCAGCCACGTCTTGTGCGGTCTGGCCGTGGCCGTCACCAATATCGACGAGGTGGTCGCCACGATCCGCACCTCCGCCGACGCTGCCGAAGCGCGCCACCGCCTGATGACGCGCGCCTGGCCCGCCGAGGACATCGTCGACTACATCAAGCTGATCGACGACCCGACCCATACCGCCAACGAGGACGGCACCTACAACCTGTCGGAAACGCAGGCCCGCGCGATCCTGGACTTGCGCCTGCAGCGTCTGACCCAGATCGGCGTCAAGGAAGTGACCGACGAGCTGGAAGAGCTCGCGGCCAAGATCACCGAATACCTCGCCATCCTGCGCTCGCGCGAACGCATCATGGAGATCATCTCGAACGAGCTGAAAGACGTGCGCGAGCAGTTCGCTGTGCCCCGCCGATCCGAGATTGTCGATTGGTCCGGCGATATGGAGGACGAGGACCTCATCGAGAAAGAGGACATGGTCGTTACCGTGACCTCCGGCGGCTACATCAAGCGCACCGCGCTCGCCGATTTCCGCGCCCAGAAGCGCGGTGGCAAGGGCGTGTCGGGCATGCAGACCAAGGAAGAGGATGTCGTCACGCAGCTCTTCGTGGCCAACACGCACACGCAGCTTTTGTTCTTCACGACCGACGGGATGGTCTACAAGCTCAAGACTTGGCGGCTTCCACAGGGCGGTCGCACGTCCAAAGGCAAAGCGATCATCAACATCCTGCCGATCCCGCAGGGCGTGTCCATCGCGGCGATCATGCCGGTGGATCGCGATGAAAAAGACTGGGGCGATCTGCAGATCGTCTTCGCCACATCCGCTGGAACTGTGCGCCGTAACCGCCTGTCAGACTTCACAAATGTCATGCGCAACGGCAAGATCGCGATGAAGTTCGACGAAGAGCATGCCGATGTGAAACTGATCAACGCACGCATCTGTTCGGAAGACGACGACGTGATGCTGGTGACCAACTCCGGCCGCGCGATCCGCTTCCCGACGACCGATGTGCGGGTGTTCAACTCCCGCGCCTCGCTCGGCGTGCGCGGCATCAAGCTCAACGGCGACGACAAAGTGGTGTCCATGTCGGTCATTCGCCACTTCGAGGCTGACCCGGCAGAGCGTTCCGCGTATCTGAAAATGCGCCGCGCTGTCATGGGCTTGGCGGACGATGTTGAAGTGGATGAGGACGAGGTCGCACCCGGCGATATCACCACCGAACGCTATGCCGAGATGTCCGCCGCCGAGGACCTGATCCTGACCATTACCAAGGGCGGCGCGGGCAAGCTCAGCTCGTCGCACGACTACCCCGTCCGCGGGCGTGGTGGCATGGGCGTGACCGCGATGGACAAGGCCATGCGCGGTGGCGAGATCGTAGCCTCCTTCCCCGTTGAGATGAGCGACCAGATCATGCTCGCCACCTCCAAGGGCCAGTCGATCCGCTGTCCCGTCGACGGTATCTCCTTCCGCTCACGCTCGGCCGGTGGCGTGAAGGTGTTCGACACCGGCAAAGGCGAAGAAGTGGTCTCGGTCGCGTGGATCGCGGATCAGGGCGAAGACGACGAGGCGGAGACGGACGCACCGGACGCTTAACGAAATTTTTGCACTTGTGTGGCTAGGGTGCCGCCCAAAGGCAACCTGTGAGCGAATCCCATGACCCGTTACGTGATTTCCGGCCCACCGGTGATCCTGGACAACCTGTTGCTTGCGCATATGAAGGTGCTGCTGGAGCTTTGCCCAAATCTTTGCCTGGTCCTCGACGAGCATATCAATGACGGACGGATGCGCGGGCCGTTTATCCAGCTGAACCTGCGACGTCCGTCCAATCCTGCATTGATTTCCAGCCGAATTGGCCGACTGACCTACAGCGCATACGCACCGCGCGGCGTCACGGATCCGGCCGGATGGATTGGGAACTCCGCAACCGTGCGGCAATCCGTGTCCAATAGTTTTGCGGAGAAGACATTCTGCGGCCCGCCGACTTTGATGGTGGGAAGCATGCCGTTCAAGATCACGGCGATGAAAACGATGGGCCTCGCGGCGATCCTGCCCGATATTACCGGCACGCTTGATCGTGATCTGGTGCGGCTCGACGCGCTGTCTGAAGGGATCTCCGCGCCGATCTGGCTGAGTTACAAGGCAGATGCGCTGGAGCGGCCCGAGACAGAGCACGTTCTCGACTGGATCAAATCCTGTGTCCTCGAGGCGAACTGGCTGAATGTGCCCACCGCGTGCCCCCACTTTGAAACAGCCCTTTCCGGCTCTCGCGCGGTGCGCTACATGGCGGGGCATGACGAACAATACCCCCACCCTTAATATCATCGGCGGCGGCATGGCCGGCTCCGAGGCCGCATGGCAGGCCGCCCAAATGGGCGTCAACGTGGTCATCCACGAGATGCGCCCCAAGGTCGAAACCTTCGCCCACCGCACCGGCGATCTGGCTGAAATGGTCTGCTCCAACTCCTTCCGCTCTGACGACAGCGAACAGAACGCGGTCGGACTGCTGCATTGGGAAATGCGCGCGGCGGGCGGCATCATCATGGAAATGGCCGACAAACATGCCCTGCCCGCGGGCGGCGCGCTTGCTGTCGATCGCGACCCTTTCGCGCAATCCGTCACCGCGAAGCTGAAATCCCATCCGAATATCTCGGTCTCATATGAGCCGGTCGAGACGCTGCCCACCGATGGCACCTGGATCATCGCGACCGGGCCGCTGACCTCGCCCGGGCTGGCAAAGGCCATCGCGGCTGAGACGGGGCAAGACGCCCTGGCCTTCTTCGACGCCATCGCGCCGATCATCTATTTCGACACGATCAACATGGAAAAGGCCTGGTTCCAGTCCCGCTACGACAAGGGCGAGACCGAGGAGGAGCGCACAGCCTACCTCAACTGCCCGATGGACAAACCGACCTACGAGGCCTTCATCGACGCGCTGCTCGCCGCCGAGAAGACCGAGTTCAAACCGGGCGAGACGGCCGGATATTTCGATGGCTGCCTGCCCATCGAGGTGATGGCCGAACGGGGCCGCGAGACTCTGCGCTTCGGCCCGATGAAGCCCGTGGGCCTGACCAATCCGCACCAGCCCGACATCAAGGCGCACGCCATCGTGCAGCTGCGCCGGGACAACGCGCTTGGCACGCTGTTCAACATCGTGGGCTTCCAGACCAAGATGAAATACGGCGCGCAAAAGCAGGTTCTGCGCATGATCCCCGGGCTGGAAGAGGCACAATTCGCACGGCTCGGCGGCATCCACCGCAACACGTTCATTAATTCGCCGACCCTGCTGGATGCACAGATTCGCCTGAAGTCGCAGCCGCATCTGCGCTTCGCAGGCCAGATCACCGGGGTCGAGGGATATGTGGAAAGCGCCGCGATGGGCCTACTGGCAGGGCGGTTCGCCGCCGCCGAACTGCTTGGCCAGTCCATTCAGCCGCCGCCGCCCGAGACCGCGATGGGCGCGCTCGTCACCCACATCACGGGTGGTGCCGATGCGAAAACGTTCCAGCCGATGAACGTCAATTTCGGCTTGTTCCCCCCCGTCGATGCCAAGGGCGGCCGCCGCAATCGCGCGACCCGTTACAAGCTCTACACCGACCGCGCCAAACAGGCCTGGTCGCAATGGCTTGATCATGCGAGACTGGACGCGGCCTGAGGTTTTTGCCACGCTGGCGGCATGGTAAAAAAATTTCTCGATCAGGTCTACGAGACCGAAGGCGATGCCGCGACCCGCGCGCTCTATGACGAATGGTCGGCCAGCTATGACGACGAGGTGACCGAGCACGGCTACCGCACGCCGCGCCGTTTGGCCGTCGCCATGGCCAAAGTCGCTGCCGACACGAGCGCGCCCGTGCTCGACTACGGATGTGGCACGGGTCTGTCGGGCGCCGCACTCTATGGCGCTGGCTTCACCACGATCGATGGCGCAGACCCCTCGCCCGGCATGCTGGCCGAGGCGAAGGCGCGCAAATTCTACCGCGATTTGATCCCGCTCGACCTGACCCGGCCTCTGCCTTTCGCGCCCGATGCCTATTCTGCGATTGCGGCGGTCGGGGTCATCAGCACGGGCGCGGGCCCGGCCTCGCTGATGGACACCTTGATCGCGCTGGTTCCTACGGGTGGGATCTTGGGGTTTTCGCTGAATGATCATGCGCTCGAGGATGCAGAATACACCGACGGCGTGCAGCGGTTGAAAGACTACGGCCATATCGCCCGGGTGGAAGAGTACGGCGATCATCTGCCCGGCCTGAACTTGAACTCCATGATCTACGTGTTTGAAAAAGCGTGACCTTTCGAACTCGGTTCGCGCCGTCGCCGACGGGCCCACTGCATCTCGGGCACGCCTATTCCGCATTGCTTGCGCACGATATGGCACTGAAGGCAGGCGGCAGCTTTGTACTACGGATTGAGGATATCGACCAAAGTCGCGCGCGCCCGGAATGGGAGGCGCAGATCTTCGATGACCTCGCGTGGCTTGGCCTGTCATGGGCGGAACCGGTCATGCGCCAGTCGGATCGCGCGCCGGTCTACCGCAAAGCGCTGGACACGCTGTGGCAACGCGGCCTGCTCTATCCATGCCTGTGCAATCGGCGCGATATCATGGAGGCGGCGAGCGCACCGCAAGAAGGCGTGACGCCACCGATGGGCCCGGATGGCATCATCTACCCCGGCACCTGTCGCGGGCGAGATCGCAGTGGACCGTTGCCGGACGGCGCTGCACTTCGGCTTGATATGGCGCGTGCGGCGCGAGGTATCGACGCGGTTTTTACGGAAACCGGCACAAACGCCCGAACTGTTCGTGTCGATGCAGAGACGTTGATCTCTCAGGTCGGCGATGTTGTGCTTGCCCGTCGCGACATGGGGACCTCTTACCATTTGTCCGTGGTTCTGGACGACGCCGCACAGGACATCACCCACGTGGTGCGCGGCGAAGATCTGTTCGAAGCGACCCAAATTCACGTCGTGCTGCAGCGGCTGCTCGGTCTTCCCACGCCCATCTACCACCATCACCCCCTCATTCGGGACGAAGCCGGAAAGCGTCTGGCCAAGCGCGACGACGCCCGCGCTATCGCAACGTACCGCGCCGCCGGGGACAGCCCTGCGGATATCCGGGCAAGGGTTGGTCTTTAGGCTGCGCGTGTTATGCCTCGGGCGACATCAGCTCGACCTCTTCGCCGGAACTCACAGAGGTATAGAAACAGACCCGTCGGTTGGTGTGGCAGGCTGAGCCGGTTTGTCGCACGATAGCCAGCAGGCAGTCGCGGTCGCAATCGACGCGCAGGTCGACAAGCTCTTGCGTGTGGCCACTGGTCTCGCCCTTCACCCAAAATGATTTTCGCGATCTCGACCAATAGGTTACGCGGCGTGTTTCAAGTGTTTTTGCGACGGCCTGCGCGTTCATCCACGCAAGCATCAGCACCTCTCCCGACCCGTGATCCTGGGCAATCACAGGCACGAGCCCCTGCTCATTATAGCTCAAAGTTGCGGGATCGAAGGTGGTCATGGGATTTCCCGTTTTGCAAACCGCGCGGCAAAGCTTATCTTGAGCGTTATCCACGGTTTGCCCGGTGATGGGAAGCCGCAATGAAGTTGTCATGCGAGAGAGAGACGCGCGATGTCCGAGAACACCGATCTGATCAAGCTCTACTCCGGGCAGATTCTGGAACTGGCCGCGGATATTCCGCATACAGAACGGCTTGACGCGCCGCAGGCGACCGCGAAGCGCCGCTCGCCGCTATGCGGATCGACCGTGACGGTTGATCTCGATATGGAAGATGGGCGCATCACCGGATTCGGTCAGGATGTAAAAGCCTGCGCGCTTGGCCAAGCGGCAGCGTCGGTCGTAGGACGGGCCATCATTGGGCGTACGTTGCCCGAGGTGGAAGCGGCCCAAAGCCAGCTCAAGGCGATGCTGAAATCCGATGGCCCCGCCCCGGATGCCCCGTTTGATGGGTTGAAAGTGCTGCTGCCGGCGAAGGATTATCGCAATCGCCACGCCTCGATCCTGCTGTCGCTTGATGCGACACTTGAGGCGATGCAACAGGTCGAAGCCACCCAAACCGCATAAAAAAACCGCCGCGCCCGGGCGGGACGCGGCGGCCAGTCAGCATGTCTTGTCAGGGCAGACGCGCGTGCCGGGAAGAGGCAGTCGGCAGTGGCTGGGGACCAATGCGCATCTCTTGATCGGGAAACGGGATAGGTCCGGATCAAGCCTTTTGGGAATAAGACAGCAGGCAGTTAACTCTTTGAAAAGTCTAGAACAGCGACGGCATGTAGAGCGCGACGGTCATCATGACCCCGATCGCGGCGATCCCGGCGGCATCTTGGGCCAGCGCCTTGGGGGACCGGGACAGAATGGTGCGAAGATCGTTGATCATGGTGAAAGCTCCCTCAAGCGTCGATTGTTTTGTTGCACCTTTGTTCTCATTTCTATCTGAGGTTGTAAAGAACTTTTTAAGAACATTTGAGAACAAATGCAGACTTTTGACCCTAACCCACTGAAATCAAACGTATCGCCTTGTCTTCTTCCATCAGCCACAAAAGAACGCGCGCCGCCTGCCCGCGCGGGGAGGTCAGCCCGGGATCATCATGCATCAGCTTGCGCGCATCGCTTTGCGCGACCGCCATCAGGCTGGTCTGACGCTCCAGATCCGCGATCCGAAAGCGCGGCAGTCCGCTTTGCGCCGTTCCGATCACATCCCCCGCGCCGCGCATTTCAAGATCAACCTCGGAGATGCGGAAGCCGTCCTCGGTCTCGCGCATGATCGCCAGGCGGCGCTTCGCGGTCTCCGACAGCGGGTCCTGAAACAGCAAAAGGCAGGTTGACGCGCCCTCGCCCCGCCCGACCCGTCCGCGCAACTGGTGCAGCTGCGCCAGCCCGAAGCCTTCCGCCCGCTCAATCACCATGATCGTCGCGTTGGGCACGTTGACCCCCACCTCAATCACGGTCGTCGCCACCAACACACAGGTCTCGCCCGCGACGAATTTCGCCATCGCCGCGTCTTTTTCGGCGGGCGGCATCTGGCCATGGACCAGCCCGACGACCCCTTCGCCAAGTGCCGCGCGCAGGTGTTTGAACCGCGCCTCGGCAGCAATCTTGTCGGAAACCTCGCTTTCCTCGACCAGCGGGCAGACCCAATAGGCTTGCCGCCCCTCCGCGATCGCTCCTTTCAGCTTGCCAACGACCTCGTCGAGCCGCGCGGTCGAGACCGTCGCCGTTGTGATCGGTTTTCGCCCGGGCGGCTTCTCGTCCAGCACCGAGATATCCATGTCGCCATATTGCGCCAGTGACAGCGAGCGCGGGATCGGCGTCGCCGTCATGACCAGCATGTCCACCGCGCGGCCCTTTGATCCCAATTCGGACCGCTGATTAACCCCGAACCGGTGCTGTTCGTCCACCACCGCTATGCGAAGGTCTTGATAGTCCACATCTTTTTGGAAGACCGCATGGGTGCCGACAAGGATGTCGATCTTTCCCGACGCTAGCGCTTGCAGCTTGCGCGCGCGGTCCGCCCCCTTGTCGCGTCCGGTCAGAATCTCCAGCACGACGCCCGCATCTTCCGCCAGTGGCACCAAGCTTTCGTGGTGCTGGCGGGCGAGGATCTCCGTCGGAGCCATCATCACGCCCTGCCCACCCGCCTCGATCGCGATGAGCAACGCCATGAAGGCCACCAACGTCTTTCCCGCGCCGACATCGCCTTGCAGCAGCCGGTTCATCTTCACCGGCGCGGCCATGTCACCCGCAATCTCGGCAATCGCGCGGGTCTGTGCGCCGGTCGGGCTGTAGGGCAATGCGCCGAGTACCTTGTCCTGCAGGTCGCCGGTGCCCATTGTGACCACGCCGGGCTTCGCGCGCATGGTCGAGCGCGCCAGTGACAAGGTCAATTGGTGTGCGAACATCTCATCATACGCCAGACGCTCGCGCGCGGGATGGGTCGCCGCGATATCGCCAAGCCGTTCCGGCCTGTGGGCCGCAGCGACCGCGTCGGCCCAGTCCGGCCAATTCGCCTTGGCCTTTTGCGAGGGATCGATCCATTCATCCAGCTTTGGCGCACGCTGCAATGCCGATTGCGCCGCCTTGAAGATCACGCGCTGCGTCACGCCTTGGGTCAGAGGATAAATCGGCTCGAACGCAGGAATTTTTGCGGCCTCCGCCACGGGCACCATGTGGTCCGGATGCACCATCTGCGCCATGCCGTCGAACATCTCAACCTTGCCGGACACGATCCGGCGCTGCCCCGTAGGCAATTGTTTTTGCAGGTAATCCCCGCGCGCGTGGAAGAATACGAGGCGAAATTCCAGCTCCGCATCTCGAACATGGACATGGTAGGGGCGCCCCTTCTGGCGGGGTGGGACATGCATACCGATCTCGACCTCAACGGTCACGACGTCGGGCAATACAACATCCCGGACGGAGGCCTTCAGGGCGCGATCCACCCCCGATTGGGGCAGCGTGAACAACAGATCGCGCGGCTTCTCGACCCCCATATGGGCGAAATTCGCCGCCATCTTCGGCCCGACCCCGTCGAGCTCGGTCAGCTCAGAGAAGAGCGGGAAGAGGATTTCCGGGCGTCCAGACACGGGCGCTCACGCGTCGCCGATGAGCGTCAGCCAGGCGTCTTCGTCGATCACCTCGACCCCGAGATCGGCGGCCTTTGTGGCCTTCGATCCTGCGCCCGGGCCCGCCACCAGCAGCGACGTCTTGGACGAAACGCTGCCCGACACTTTTGCGCCAAGCGCCTCGGCGCGCGCCTTCGCCTCGGCTCGCGTCATCTTTTCCAGCGTGCCCGTGAAGACGACCGTTTTTCCCGCGACGGGCGAGCCGCTGTCGTTAGGCTGGGCGACATCTTCGATCTCCAACTGTTCGACGAGCCGGGAAATAGACGCAAATTCAGCCTCTTGCGCGAAGGCTTGCGTGACCGAGGCGGCCATGACCTCGCCCACGCCGTCGATCGACAAAAGTGACTCCCACGCCTCGCCCTCTTGCGGGGCGGCGTCCCGCATCGCGGTCTCGAACGCGGTCCAGGAGCCGTAGTGGCGCGCCAGAAGATTTGACGCGCTTTCGCCCACGTGGCGAATGCCTAGCGCGAAAATCACCCGGTTGAGCGGAATCCGGCGCCGCGCATCAATCGCGTCGAACAGGTTCCCGGCGGAGGTTTCGCCCCAGCCGTCGCGGTTCTTCAGCTTCGACAGGTTGGCCGCGTCGAGAGCCCGCAGGGTAAAAATATCGGCGGGTTCGCGGATTTTGAGATGGTCGTCATTGTAGAAGGCTTCGACCTGCTTGGCCCCGAGCCCATCAATGTCAAACGCGCCACGGCTGACGAAATGCTTCAGCTTTTCGACGGCTTGCGCCGGGCAAATCAACCCGCCGGTGCAGCGCCTGACCGCATCGCCCTCTTCGCGCACCGCGTCAGAGCCGCATTCCGGACAGGTGTGTGGGAACACGAAGGGCTCGGCGTCAGCCGGGCGTTGGGAAAGATCGACGTCGGCCACTTTCGGGATCACGTCGCCCGCGCGGTAGACCTGCACCAGATCGCCCGCACGGATGTCCTTGCCGTCGCGGATCACCTCGCCCTTGCTGTCGCGCCCGGCGATGTAGTCCTCATTGTGCAGCGTGGCGTTGGAGACGACGACGCCGCCCACGGTCACCGGGGTCAGCCGCGCCACGGGCGAAAGTGCACCCGTTCTGCCGACCTGAATCTCGATCGCTTCGAGCCGGGTCCAGGCCAGCTCTGCTGCGAATTTATGGGCGATCGCCCATCGCGGCGTGGTCGAGCGGAAGCCCAACCTGCGCTGCAAGCCCAGATCGTTTACCTTGTAGACGACCCCATCGATGTCATACCCCAGCTCCGCCCGCTGCGCCTCGATGTCCTTGTAATGCGCGATCAGGGCCTCCGGGCCATCGCAGAGCTTGGTCAAAGGATTGGTCTGAAATCCGAGCTCCGCCAGCCGTTCGATCGCGCCCATCTGCGTCTCCGACAATGGCGCGGAGAGCGCGCCCCACGCATAGGCAAAGAAATCAAGCGGACGGGCGCGGGTAATCTCGGCGTTCAACTGGCGCAGGGATCCGGCGGCGGCATTGCGCGGATTGGCGAACGTCTTGCCACCGCTTTCGTCCTGCGCGGCATTCAAAGCCGCGAAATCCTCGTGGCTCATATAGACCTCGCCGCGCACCTCCAGCACATCCGGCGCGCCGGACAGCTCGGTCGGGATCGTGTCGACCATACGCGCATTTGCGGTGACGTTTTCGCCCACGGCGCCGTCCCCCCGCGTCGCCGCGTAGACAAGTTTTCCGGCCTCATAGCGCAAGGACAGCGACAGACCATCGATCTTGGGTTCGGCCGTGTAGAACAATTGCTCATCTGGCTGAAGGCCCAGGAATTTTCGCACACTGGCGTCGAAATCGGTGACGTCCTCTTCGTCGAACGCGTTGCCCAGAGACAGCATTCGCACTTCGTGGGTGATTTTCGAAAACCCTTCGGCCAGCGGGCCGCCGACTTTCTCGGTCGGGCTGTCATCGCGTTTGAGGTCGGGGAAACGTGCTTCGATCTCTGCATTGCGACGCTTCAGGGCATCATATTCCGCGTCGCTCAGCTCTGGCGCGTCTTCGGTGTGGTAGTCGGCATTGGCCTGCAGCAGGATCTGTGCCAATCGCGCAAGCTCGGCCTTTGCGTCGGCCTCGCTCAACTGCGCCACCGGGGTAAGGTCGGCTCGGCTGTTTTGGTCCATGGCGCGCGCGCTTCCTCTCAGATCACGCCCTAGATATGGCGCGAAGAGCGGGGGCCGTCCAGTGTCGGCCCGCGCGCCAGAGGATTACGCGCTGGCGGCGATGCGTTTGGGACCGGAGTCCTCGCCCACCTGCGGATCGCGCAGCACATAGCCGCGGCCCCAGACGGTTTCGATATGGTTCTCGCCCCCGGTCGCCGTCGCAAGCTTCTTGCGGAGTTTGCAGATGAACACGTCGATGATCTTGAGCTCGGGCTCGTCCATCCCGCCATAGAGATGGTTGAGAAACATCTCTTTCGTCAGCGTCGTGCCCTTGCGCAGGCTCAAAAGCTCCAGCATCTGGTATTCCTTGCCGGTTAGATGCACCGGCACCCCGTCCACATCGACCGTCTTCGCATCAAGATTGACGCAGATCGAGCCGGTCCGAATGACCGATTGCGAATGCCCTTTGGAGCGTCGAATGATCGCGTGAATTCGTGCGACCAGCTCTTCGCGGTGGAAAGGTTTGGTCAAATAGTCATCCGCGCCGAAGCCAAAGCCTTTTAGTTTGTTTTCGGTGTCGTCCGCGCCGGACAGAATGAGAATCGGTGTCTCGATGCGCGATTGCCGCAACTGGCGCAGCACTTCGTGCCCCGTCATGTCTGGCAGGTTCAGATCAAGAAGGATCAGATCATAGTCATAAAGTTTAGCAAGATCAATGCCTTCCTCCCCCAAATCCGTGGAATACACGTTGAGATTGGCGTGGGTCAGCATCATCGAGATGGACTTCGCGGTGGTCGGATCGTCTTCGACGAGTAGCACTCGCATAATGTAGTCTCCGGTATACTTCCCCTCATTACGTTAACACTAAATCGCAAAAGGTTAATTCGAAGTTACCGTAAGTTAATCATACGGGGGTCATGCGTCATTTTGTCGGTAAGCCTGCAAGGACGTGGCCCGAAGCGCCTTCACACCATGGTCCGCGACGGCGTTGCGCCAGGACGCAAGCTCTTCCTCCGACAGGTCATACATCGCACAGGCCTCTTCCGGCGTGACCAGCTGCGCATCGACCGCGCGCACGACCATCGCCTTACGGCTCGCAACCCAGCGGCGGGTGGCGGGGTCCGGCAAATCGGCCCGGCTTATCGTTTTGCCGTCGGGCAAGGTGACCATCCGCGGCCCGGTTTCCTTTTTGAGGTACATACTTAAATTCCCGAATACGTCTCTTGTGCCCTCCTCCTTAGTGTCGATGCCTTAAGGGACCGTGAAGCCCGGCCTTGTTCATCTGTCGCTTTTTCCTATATTCCGCCGGATACCCCACGGAGACGAAGAAAATGCCTTTGGACTGGACCCCGGGACGCGTGAATTCGCTGGGCTTTGCGAAAGCCCCGGCCGAAACGCGCGTGGTCGTCGCCATGTCGGGCGGCGTGGACAGCTCGGTCGTGGCCGCGCAGCTGGCCGAGGAAGGCTATGATGTCGTGGGCGTCACCTTGCAGCTTTATGATCACGGCGCGGCGCTGGCCAAGAAGGGCGCGTGCTGCGCGGGGCGCGACATCCACGATGCCCGCCGCGTGGCAGAGGAAATGGGCTTTCCGCATTACGTGCTCGACTACGAGAACGTCTTCAAGGATGCGGTCATTGACGAATTCGCCGACAGCTATCTGGCCGGTGCCACGCCCGTCCCCTGCATCCGCTGCAATGAGCGGGTGAAATTCAAGGACCTGCTGGAGACCGCGAAGGATCTCGACGCCGATTGCATGGCGACTGGCCACTATATCCAACGCAAAGACGGCCCCCACGGGCCGGAGCTGCACTCGGCCGCCGATGCGAACCGCGACCAAAGCTACTTCCTGTTCTCGACCACGCCAGAGCAGCTGTCTTACCTGCGGTTTCCGCTGGGCCATCTGGCCTCCAAGGCGGAGACGCGGGCGCTGGCCGCAAAATACGGGCTGAGTGTGGCCGACAAGCCCGACAGCCAGGATATCTGCTTCGTGCCCAACGGCGACTATGCGTCCGTGATCGAGAAACTGCGCCCAGGCGCGGGCGAGCCCGGTGATATCGTCGATATGGATGGCAAGATTCTCGCTCAACATAAGGGCGTGCTGCATTACACGATCGGGCAGCGGCGCGGTCTTGGCATTGGTGGCCTCGCGACGCCGCTTTACGTGGTGAAGCTGGATGTGGACGCGAAACAGGTGATCGTCGGCCCGAAAGAGGCGCTGGCGACCCGCAAGATCCCCGTGCGCGAGATCAATTGGCTGGGCGACGCACCGTTCGACAGCCAGGACGAATGGCATGTCGGCGTCAAGGTGCGCTCCACCCGTCCGCCCGCGCCCGCGATCATCCGCCCGATCTCCGCGACCGAGGCGGAGGTCGAGCTGCTGACACCGGAGGAAGGCGTCTCGCCCGGACAAGCCTGCGTGTTCTACGACGAGGGCTCAAGCCGCATCTTCGGCGGTGGCTGGATCTGGCGCGGCTATTGACCGATCTGCCCGCCGATATCGACGCCAAGGTCCGTGCCAGTTTCGCGCAGCAGTCGATGATGGCGTCGCTTGGGGCCGAGATCGTGACGCTCGAGCCGGGGCGGGTCGCCCTATCCGCGCCTGTGCAGGATGGCTTTAAACAGCAACAGGGCTTTGCCCATGCGGGCGTGACCTTTGCGCTTGGCGACAGTGCGGCGGGCTACGCCGCGCTAAGCGTTATGCCGCTGGAGGTCGAGGTCATGACGGCGGAGATCAAGATCAACCTGCTCGCCCCCGCCACCGGGCGGTTGATCGCGGAGGGCCGCGTGCTGAAGGCCGGTCGCCGCCTCGTCGTCGTCGCGGCCGATGTGTTCGCGGAACTCGACGGCACCCGCACCCATATCGCGGCACTGCAAGGCACGATGGTGCCGGTGAACCTTTAGCCCACCATGACCTTGGGAAGCCGCACATCCACGGGTTTCGCCAGAACCTGATCCTCGACGCATTCGATCCGGTGGCCGCCGCGCAGCACGCGGAACTCGGCCCCTGCCTGGCTCAGGATGCGCCGCTCCGGCGGTAACATCTTGTCGGTCTGGCCAAGATTGCGCGCGCGCAGGCAATGAAGCGTCTGAGTCATCACGCCCACATGGGGGAAGCGGTGCCCCAGCCCATCGGCATTGATCAGCATCGGGTTATATCGGCTCGAAGGCCGCGCCACGAGCGACAGCGCAAACGGCATGTCGGGCGAGGTCACGGGCTCCAGCCCGACGAAGGCCTTGCCGCGCATCCCCAGGCGCAATCCGCGCCGGAAGCTCATGAAGGTGCCCTTGGCCGCTTTCGCGCCGCCGTCGCACGGCAACTTCGCCCAACTCTCGATCCCGTGCTCGCGCAGGCGGCGCACGAAGTTGCGCCCGAAGCCTTCGCCCTCACAGATCTGGGTCTGGATCACGGGCTCGTCGCCGCGGCCCAGCCCCTGCATCTGGCGGCGAAAAACGCGGCCCGGGATCATCGGCCGGGCGAAGATCGCCTCGCTGCGCCCGGGCAGGTAATGGTTAAGCAGCCAGTCAAGATGCTCGCGCCCCTCTTGCGGCATGCGCGCGCTGCACAGGAGTGTCAGGCGGAACTGCGGGTCGCTCTGGTCGCGCAGCGACGGCAGGGTGATCCGCTCCAGCAGGTCGAACTGCCGCAGGATTTCATCGTCATTCAAGGTTTTGGGGGATTTTTTGCGTTTGCTCAAAAGCCCGTCCGGCTTGCCACAATACGCAAATTTCATCTGGAAAAAGACATCCATACGCAACTACCTCAACACTGCACTCAAGGGATCGGGTGCATCATTGGCAGCCCGAATTATTCATTATTGAGACCAGACTGCCCGCGGCCTGTGGATAAATCAACCGGGCTTACCTAGGGGCAAGAAGGGGCTGTTACCCAGATGCACCATGCAGGTCTTGGGCCCGCGCCTCGAAGGCGCGCACGACGCGTTGCATCGCCTCGTTGAAGAACAGCCCGGCGGCGCCTTGCAGGATGCGGTTACGGAATTCGAAGTCGACCTCGAACTCCACCTCGCAGCCGTCGTCAAGATCGCGGAACTGCCATGTGCTGTTGAGGAACTTGAAAGGTCCGTCGAGATATTCGGTGTCGATCTGCATCGTCTCGGACCAGAGCGTGACGCGGCTGCCGAACTTTTCGCGGAAGACCTTGAAGCTGATCACGAGGTCCGCCAGCATGATCTCCTTATCACCTTCCGGCGTGACCGAGCGCACGCGCGCCGCCGCACACCAGGGCAGGAATTCGGGGTAGCGCCCGACATCCGCGACAAGGTCATACATCTGTTGCGCCGTGTAGGGCAGCTTGCGTTTTTCGCGGTGGCTTGGCATAGGCGGTTTGGTTGCTCGACAGTTGCGGGGGTTTCCCGCACCGCGCGCCAAAAGACAAGGGGATAACATGTCTCATCCGCCTTACGTGATCGACGAGATGATCTCGGCCAAGTCCATCGCCGCCCGGATCGAGGCGCTGGCCCGCGAAATCCACGACCAGTTCCACGACACCGACAAGCTGATTATCGTGGGGCTTCTACGCGGCTCTTTCGTCTTCATCGCCGATCTGGTGCGCGAGCTGGATCTGCCCGTCGAGGTCGATTTCCTGGAGGCGTCCAGCTACGGCGACGGCATGGAAAGCTCCCGCGAGGTGCGCATCCTGAAGGATTTGCGCGGCGAGATCGGCGGGCGCGATGTTCTGGTGGTGGAAGATATCGTCGACACCGGCTTCACCCTGTCCCATGTCCTGCACTTGCTGGAAAGCCGGGCGCCCGCGCGGATCGAAACGGTCGCCCTGCTCGACAAGCCCACGCGGCGCGAGGTCGACATCAAGGCCACCTGGACCGGCTTCGAGATCCCCGACGAGTTCGTCGTGGGCTACGGGATCGATTACGGCCAGCGCAACCGCAACCTGCCCTATATCGGCAAGGTCCGCTTCACGTGAACCCCCGCTGGCTCATCCGAGCCGCGTTGTGGGTGCGCCGCCCACCTTCGCCCGCGCGGGTGAAACTGGTGGTGGGGTTGATCGTGGTGGTGATCACCGTCGGCCTGATCGAGCATTACATCGGCTGGCCCTCCTGGGCGCAGCTCGACCGCCTGCCGCGCCCCCCGAAGTTCTGACAGGGACCGCGTCTCGGCCACCGCTTGCTATGGCCCGCCGGTCAGCAGCGCGTGCTGCTCCTTCAGCTTCGCCACCAGCAGGCGGGAGACATCGGCGATCCGGGGAACATCCTGCAGGTCCACATGGCTCGCGACCCAGATCGGCACGGAAAACTGCGGCGCGATCCCGGCGCATTCGCGCAAGCGCCCGTCGCCCACCGCCAGCATGCGCGGCATGAAGGCTTGGCCCGCGCCCGACGCCACCATTTCGCGCAGCGTCAGAAAGCTGTCGGCAGAGCCGCTGATCTGGCTGTCCGGCACATTTGCCTCCATCCAGCGCGCGGCTGCGGTGCGGCTCAGCGGGCCGGACATCCCCAGCCATGTCTCGCCGCCCGCATCCGCGCACTGACGGGCGCGGTACACGCCGAAGACGAACGCGCCAGCTTTTTCGCCAATCAGGTGGTCCGGCAGCTCGGCCGCGGGCCTGACGGTGATCTCGGCGTCAAGGCGGGTCATGTCCAGATGTGCGTTGGTCGAGATCAGCTCGATCGCAAGCTCGCGCGCCTCACTGCGCATCTCGGTGATGACGCGCGGCAAGACCAGATGGCACAGGGTGTCGGTCGAGGTGATGCGCACCTTGCCGCTAAGCGGCGCCTTGCCCCCTTCGATGATCCGCTCGACCGAGCGCACGGCCAGCTCGACCTCGCGGATCGCTTCGATCAGCGGTTCGTTCTCTTTCGGCAGGCTGTAGCCTTGAGGTGTGCGCTCAAAGACGGAAATCCCCATCCGGTCCTCGAACAATGACACCCGGCGCAGCACGGTGGCGTGGTTCACCTGAAGGTGTCGCCCGGCCCGCGAGACAGAGCCGCTTTCCGCGACGGCCAGAAGGTACTTGAGATCGTCCCAGCTTGACCTGTGCATTTTTTAACGGACCCTCTCAGAAATTACAGACTAGCTTTACATTTCATAACAGGTAGCCTTTCCCTGACGGCAACTCTTTTTTGGAGGATTTCCCATCATGCTCACACGAATTCTGACGACGGCACTTCTTGGTGCGGGTCTTCTCGCCAGCTCGGCCCTGGCGGGTGGCCACGAAAACACCCCGCCGGAGATCAAGGCGCGCAACGGATTGATGGCCAATTATTCGTATAATCTCAGCATCTTGGGCGCGATGGCCAAGGGCGAGACGGAATACAACGCCGAAGTTGCAGCCATCGCCGCCGCCAATCTGGCCGCCGTCACTGGCACCGATCAGTCGCTGCTGTGGACCGCAGGCACGGATAATGCCGCGATGCAGGGCAAGACGCGCGCCACGCCAAAGATCTGGGAAGACAGCGCCGGGTTCCAGAAAGCCAGCGCTGACATGGCCGCCGCGGCCAAGGCGATGGCGGATGTCGCGGGCACCGACCTTGCCTCTCTGCAAGGCGCAATGGGCGCGGTCGGCGGCGCATGCGGCACCTGCCACAAGGCCTATCGGGGTCCGAAGCCAGAATAGCGCGCATGTGGAAGCGGGGTCTTCTGGCGCTTTGCGTCGCGGGCGCAGGGATCGGGTGGTGGCTGACAGCCCCTGCCCCTTTGCCGCACGCGACCGAGACCGCGCTAATGACGGCCCCGCAGGATCTGGCATTGGGCGCGCAGGTGTTCTGGGCGTCCGGCTGCGCCTCATGCCACATCCCTGAGGGGGCCGAGGAAACGGACGCGCCCCTATTGGCCGGCGGTCAGGCGTTCGCGTCGGAGTTCGGCACCTTTTACGCGCCCAACGTCTCACCAGGGCCAGAGGGCATCGGCGGCTGGACCCTGCTGGAGTTCGCCAACGCGGTGCAGGCGGGCGTCTCGCCAGCGGGCGCGCATTACTACCCGGCCTTTCCCTACACCGCCTACGCACAAGCAACGTCCGAGGACATCGCGGCGCTCTACGCCTTCATCATGAACCTGCCCGAGGCGTCGCCCCCCTCCAGGCCCCATGACGTCGGCTTCCCGTTCAACATCCGCCGTACCCTTGGCGGCTGGAAGCTTCTGTTCGGCGCGCCAACGGGACCGGAGATGCCGCCCGAGGTCGCCCGCGGCGAATACCTGTCCGAAGCGCTCGCCCATTGCGCCGAGTGCCACACGCCGAGGAATGCTTTAGGGGGATTGGACAAGTCGCGATGGATGGCGGGCGCGCCCAACCCGTCGGGCAAGGGCCGCATCCCAAACATCACGCCAGCGGTGCTGGATTGGTCGGAGGCTGATTTGCAGGCCTACCTGACCACCGGATTGACGCCGGATTATGATAGCGCGGGCGGCCACATGGCATCTGTCGTCACCAATCTGGCCCGATTGCCGGAAAGCGACGTGGCCGCGATTGTCAGCTATATCAAGGCGTTGCCGCCCATAGCTGATCCCAGCTAGGCGAGGCCCAGTTTCTTCTCACGCGCGGCCTTCAGCCGGGCGAAGTCGTCGCCCGCGTGGTAGCTCGACCGGGTCAGCGGCGTAGCGGACACCATCAGGAAACCCTTGCCATACGCCGCCTTTTCGTAAGACGCGAACTCGTCGGGCGTCACGAACCGATCAACCGCGTGGTGCTTCGGGGTGGGTTGCAGATACTGCCCGATCGTCAGGAAATCGATATCGGCGGCGCGCATGTCTTCCATCACCTGGATCACTGATTGCCGGTCCTCGCCGAGCCCCACCATAATGCCCGACTTGGTAAACATGGTCGGGTCGAGCTCTTTCACCCGTTGCAGCAGCCGCAGCGAGTGGAAATAGCGCGCACCCGGGCGCACCTCCGGGTAGAGCCCGGGAACAGTCTCGAGGTTATGGTTGAACACGTCCGGTTTCGCTTCAACAACGACTTCCAACACGCTGGGATCACAGCGAATAAAGTCCGGCGTCAGGATCTCGATTGTCGTGTCCGGGGATTGGCGTCGGATCGCGCGGATCGTCTGGGCGAAATGCTCCGCCCCGCCATCCTCGATGTCGTCGCGGTCCACAGAGGTGATCACCACGTGGTTCAGCCCCAGTTTCTTGACCGCATCAGCGACGCGCCCCGGCTCGAATACATCCAAAGCCTCGGGCGGCTTGCCGGTGGCGATGTTGCAGAAGGTGCAGGCGCGCGTGCAGACCTCGCCCATGATCATCATGGTCGCGTGGCCCTGATTCCAGCATTCGCCCACATTGGGGCAGCCCGCCTCCTCGCACACGGTCGTCAGCTTGTGCTCGCGCATGATGTCGCGCGTGTCCTGATAGCCTTGGCCCACAGGCGCTTTCACCCGAATCCAGTCCGGCTTTTTCGGCTGGGCATTGTCCGGGCGACGCGCCTTTTCGGGGTGGCGTTGCGCGGGAATTTTCAGATCGCGAGTGGCCATCGGGTACGGCTCCTTCGGTGTGGTCCCTGCTATATAGGGTCCAGATCGTTTAAAGTTAAACGATCTGTTGTCGCAGGGGCAACCGATGGTGCCGCATGGCCGCTATCTCACCCGATCATAGCGCTGACATGGCCGGTTTTTTCGACGTAGTGGCGCCGCAGGCGCTGAAGCGCGATACGCAGCACCACCTTGCCGGAGCGGGCCGACCAGCCCATGCGCTTCTCCGCCGTCTCGAGCCCCTCGAGAAAGCAGCAGCACCGCATGATGATGTCGCCCAGACCCGGACCCAGATCGTCAACCGCCGCAAAAATCCGCTCGCGGGCGGCGCGAGGCGCGTCGCCAAGCCCTTCTTCATCGATCAAGGCCGCGCGCTCTTGGGCGGCCAGCGCCCCGTCCCAGGTCTGCGCGATGCGCGGCCCCATCTGCGCCAGTTCGAAATCCTCGCGCAGCCGCTCGCCGGCATGGACCAGATCGGGGTCAAGAAACGGCTTGCCGTCCTGGCCGCGTTTGCGCGCCAGCATGGCCAGCGGGCTTTCTGCCATGTTTGGCTTCAGGGGCAGCACCGCGCCATCGTCGATGATCGCCTCACTGTCAGCCCAGTCGGGCCGCCCAAAGGCGCAAGAGCCGTCATGCTCGCCGCGGCTGCGGCGTTTGCGCGCCATCTCCTCGGACAGGTATTGCTTCAGCGCGGCGCGGCCCGTGCTGGTGATCTCATAGCTCGCCACCCGTCCGGTGCGCGTGCATTTGATCCAGTCTTTCAAGGCAAAGGCCTGCGCCACGTCGCGCGACACGACGGCGGTGCGGGTCGGGGGGCCGTCGCGCAAGGAGCGCAGCACAACGGCGTTGTCCATCTCGGAGGCCAGGGCGAGGATCGCGCCGGTTTCGCACAAGCGGCGCAGCACGCGGCGCGCCTCGCGGGCAAGCGCCTGCTCGTCACCCAAAATGGTTGGGCCGCCGGCCGTCGGTGAGGCTTTGGAATAGGTTTCTGAATGGTTACGGCTCTGCGCGGTCATGGGGGCGGATCCTTTTGTGTCGAATGTCTCGGGGCGGGAAATGAACTGGTGACTAAGGTGCTCCAGGGCTTCATCCACAAGCGGGTCGTCGCGACGGCTCTCGAAACGGCGGACCTGGCGCAGCACGGTTGAGGCATGAACGCCCTCCTCGCGCGCCAAGTCTCTGAAAGAGCGGCCTTTCTCGGTGTGGATCAGGTAGCGACGCACCGCTTGGGGAACCCAGTCGGGCATGGCCATCTGGCCGGTTGGAACAGGAGCAGCATGCATGAAAGCGGGCCCTCGATATTGCGGGTCATGAGGCTGAAAAATGCCTCGGCTCGTGGCACAACTTGAGGTTGTATTGCTTACGAGATGGTTAACGGCGGGCCGGTTTCTGCGAATTTGTTTCCAAAACGTAAACAATATTTTCGGGAGCGCGCGCACCGCACACGCCCCCCGCAACGGGGCGAAAACCCTGCCTATGTTAGCCCCGAAACATATCCCTGGAGCTTTGCTAAATGTCTGATCTCGCCACCGCCCTGAGCAACCTGAATCGTCCGCGCCTTCTGGTGCGCGCTGCCCGCCATGGCGTCTCGGAGTACAAGCGCGACCGCGATCTGCGGCGAATCTCCGGCCATAACAGCTCTGCCAGCCCGCGCCGGATCGTCTCGCATCTGCTGGCACAGGAAGAAGCCATCGAGCGCACGCGGGTGGCCCGCGACGGCACCTACAGCCCGAACAAGCATATCGAAGTGCTGGTGGCCCTGATGGCCGAAAGCCGCAATCTGCCCGCACCAAGCGCGGCACCGGCCCGCACACCCCGGCGCACCAGCTCTGACACCGGATGGCGTCCCACCACCGTCTAGGCGCGACCGCGATCAGATGAATGCGTCGGGCATGCTCTCTTTCTTCTGGCGCACATAGGCCCGCAGGGCCTCGTCGATGGCGGGGTCCAGCATCGGCTGCTGGTAGTCCGCCAGCATCTTCTCCACCCGCGCACTGGCCAACGCCACCGTGTCGCGTTCGCCCTCATCGGCCCAGGTCTCGAACGGCTTGTAGTCAAACAGGTCCGAGCGCCAGAACGCATCCTTGAAGTTGGCCTGCGTGTGCGCACAGCCCAGGTAGTGCCCGCCGGGCCCGACCTCTTCGATGGCATCCATCGCCTGCGCGTTCGCATCGACCGATACGCCGCGGGCAAAATGATGCAGCGTGCCCAGCTGATCGGCATCCATCACGAATTTCTCGAAGGACGCCACAAGGCCGCCCTCCAGCCAGCCGCAGCCATGCAGCATGAAGTTCACACCCGACAGCAGCCCCATGTTCAGCGAGTTCGCCGTCTCATAGGCCGCCTGCGCGTCGGGCAGTTTCGATCCGCAGAACGACCCCGCCGACCGATAAGGCAGCCCCAACCTACGGGCCAGCTGTCCGGCTCCGTATGTGATGTGCGACGCCTCCGGCGTGCCGAAGGTCGGCGCACCCGAGTTCATGTCGATCGAGGTCACGAACGCCCCGAAGATCACCGGTGCGCCCGGCTTGACCAACTGGCTATAGGCCACGCCGGCCAGCACTTCCGCCAGCACCTGTGTCAGCGTCCCCGCGACCGAGACCGGCGCCATCGCGCCGCCCACGATGAAGGGCGAAATGATGCAGGCCTGATTGGCGCGGGCGTAGACCTCCAGCGCGCCCATCATGATCGAATCGAAGGTCATGGGCGAGTTGATGTTGATCAGCGAGGTCATCGCCGTGCGCCCGTCGAGCCCGCCGAACAGGATCTCGGCCATCTCCACCGAATCCTGCGCGCGTACCGGCTCCGTCACCGATCCCATGAAAGGTTTGTCCGACAGCGACATGTGGGCATATAGCATATCCAGATGGCGCTTGTTGACCGGCACATCTGTCGGCTCGCACACGGTGCCGCCCGAATGGTGCAGCCACTTGGACATGTAGCCCAGCTTCACGAACTTGTTGAAATCCTCCATCGTCGCGTAGCGCCGCCCGCCCTGGGCGTCGCGCACAAAAGGCGGGCCGTAAACAGGCGCAATGACCAGGGACTTGCCGCCAATCTCGACCGAGCGTTCCGGGTTGCGCGCGTGCTGCGTGATTGTCGACGGTGCGGTCGAGGCCAACTGCCGCGCAAGGCCGCGCGGGATGCGTACCCGCTCGCCATCAATCTCCGCCCCCGCGGCCCGCCACAGCTCAAGCGCGTCGGGATTGTCGACGAAATTCACCCCGATCTCGGCCAGCACCGTCTCGGCATTGGCCTCGATGATCTCAAGCGCCTCCTCGGTCAGCACTTCGAAATTCGGGATGTTGCGCTCGATATATTTTGCGGTCTCGACGCTGACGGCCGTGCGCTCTGCGCGCCGGGCGGCGCCCCCTCCGCCGCGGCTGCGACGACGTGGTGCGGTGGCGGTGTCGGACATGGGCTCGCTCCCCTTGCAAATCTGCGTTGCCTGCGGTGATACCGCCCCCCTTGCCCGGCCCGCCCGACAAATCCGCCCCTTGGCGCGAAAAAGCGACACATCGGACGGATTGTTGCAGCTCACCTTCGCGAAGTTCATGGTGATGTGGGCTTGCCAGCGCCGCGCCCGCCCCATAATCAGCGACCATGACAGAGATATCCCACGAGAAGCTGCTGATTATCGACTTCGGCAGCCAGGTGACCCAGCTGATCGCACGCCGTTTGCGCGAGCTGAGCGTCTATTGCGAAATCCACCCGTATCAGAACGTGACTGACGCGTTCCTTCAGGACTTCGCGCCGAAAGCGGTGATCTTTTCGGGCGGCCCTGCGAGCGTGGTCCACGACGATTCCCCTCGCCCCCCGGCCTCCGTGTTCGAGATGGGCGTCCCGATCCTGGGCATCTGCTACGGCCAGCAGGTGATGATGCAAATGCTCGGCGGCCTCGTCGAGGGCGGCAAGATTTCGGGCGGTGGCGGCACCGCCGAGTTTGGCCGCGCGTTCGTCTCGCCCTCTGAGCCGCTTGAGCTGCTCGACGGCTGGTTCCTGACCGACCGCGAGCAGGTCTGGATGTCACATGGCGATCACGTCTCCAAGCTCGCGCCCGGCTTCAAGGTCTACGGCACGTCGCCCAATGCGCCCTACGCCATCACTGCCGACACCAAGCGCAATTTCTACGCCGTGCAGTTCCACCCGGAGGTGCACCACACCCCCAACGGCGCCAAGCTCTACGAGAACTTCGTGCGCATGGCGGGGTTCACTGGCGACTGGACCATGGGCGCCTATCGCGAGCAAGCGATCGAGGCGATCCGCGCGCAGGTCGGCGACAAGCAGGTGATCTGCGGTCTGTCCGGCGGCGTCGACAGCTCAGTCGCCGCCGTGCTAATCCACGAGGCCATCGGCGACCAGCTGACCTGCGTCTTCGTGGACCATGGTTTGCTGCGCAAGGGGGAGGCCGACGAGGTCGTCACCATGTTCCGCGACCACTACAACATGAAGCTTATCCACGCCGACGAGCAGGACCTGTTCCTGGGCGAGCTGGAAGGGCAATCCGACCCCGAGACCAAGCGCAAGATCATCGGCAAGCTGTTCATCGACGTCTTCCAGAAATACGCCAATGAGATCGAAGGCGCCGAATTTCTGGCGCAAGGCACACTCTACCCGGACGTGATCGAAAGCGTCAGCTTCTCCGGCGGGCCATCGGTCACGATCAAATCCCACCACAATGTGGGCGGCCTGCCCGAAAAGATGGGCCTGAAACTGGTCGAGCCCCTGCGGGAGCTGTTCAAGGACGAGGTCCGCGCCTTGGGGGCCGAGCTGGGTCTGCCGCCGTCCTTCATCGGCCGCCATCCCTTCCCCGGACCGGGTCTTGCGATCCGCTGCCCCGGCGAGATCACGCGGGCGAAGCTCGACATCCTGCGCGAGGCCGACGCGGTCTATATCGACCAGATCCGCAAACACGGGCTCTACGACGACATCTGGCAGGCTTTCGTGGCGATCCTGCCCGTGCGCACTGTCGGCGTCATGGGCGACGGGCGCACCTATGACTATGCCTGTGCTTTGCGTGCCGTGACCTCGGTCGATGGCATGACCGCGGATTATTACCCGTTCAGCCACGAGTTCCTCGGCGAAACCGCCACCCGGATCATCAACGAGGTGCCGGGCATCAACCGGGTGACCTACGACATCACATCGAAGCCTCCGGGTACGATTGAGTGGGAGTGATTACAAAAGGTTGCGCGGTAAAGCTAATCCTCGCGCAACGCCTCGATCAACAGCTCCGAGCCGAACTCGCCCACCGCACAGGCGCTCAAATCGCCTTTCTGTCCGACCAAGAACCACTCCGCCCGTGCCTCTAGCCCAATCGACACTTTCGGCCCAATCGACAACGGGTTCCGCCCCCAATGGCCGTCGGTCATGGGCTCTTCGTCGTAAAGGGCCCGTAGATCCGTCTCCGGCAGGCCGGACTCGTGGAACAAGAACCCGGCGATGCATTCCACCTGACGTGTCACCCAGCCGCGCAGCTTGTCCTCTTCGTCGCGCCGCTGCGTGATCTCACGCAACGCCACATCCGCCACGCCATGGCGCACTTGCACCGCATGGCCCAGCACATGGGCCATTTCATAGGCCTCACGGGGCTCCAAGGCGCTACCGGCCCGCACATAGAGGGAATTGTCGCTGGTACAGTACGCCACGCGTGGGTTCACGCTGTCATCCGCGCCGCAGACCTCAGTGATCCGAGCTACAGGGGCCACTTTTGGCATATCGGGAAACAGCCGGTCGGCTGTCTCATAAACCACAAGCTGGGGCACGTTGTTCTTCTTCAACTCATCTGCAGTCGCCGCGCCCCCCCAAAGGCAGGCGCATCCCAGCCAAGCCGCAAACCGCGCCATGTTGCTCTTTCCTGTTTTCATACCACCAGCATAATCCGCTTGACCCCACCCTGCCCAGAGGCTCTGTCGAGGCCCATGGACCAGCCCGCCTCCAACCTGCCCAAAGCCGCCCTGTGGATGCTGGGCGCAATCGCGTCCTTCTCGCTGATGGCCGTGGCGGGCCGCAAGGTGGGCGCCGAGCTCGACACGTTCGAGCTGATGACCTACCGCTCGTTTATCTCCATCGCTTTGGTCCTTGGAATCGGCGGGATGGCCGGCACATTGGGCCAAATCTCGACCCGCAACTTCAAGCTGCATATTGCCCGGAACGTCTCGCATTTCGCGGGCCAAAACCTGTGGTTTGCGGCCATCACGATGATCCCCCTGGCGCAGGTCATTGCGCTGGAATTCACCTCGCCCATCTGGGTCGCGATCCTCGCGCCGTTCTTTCTGTCTGAAAGGCTCACGCGGCTGAGGCTCTTCGTCGCCGTGCTGGGCTTTATCGGCATCTTGATCGTGGCGCGGCCCGACTTCGCCAATCTCGAGCTCGGCGCGATTTTCGCCGCGGGCTCGGCCATTGGCTTCGCGGGCTCGGCGATCTTTACCAAGATCCTGACGCGGCACCATTCGATCACCTGCATCCTGTTCTGGCTGGCGGTCATGCAGGCCGTCTTCGGGCTGGTCTGTGCGGGCTATGATGGCGACATCGCGTGGCCGTCAACGGCGCTGATCCCTTGGGTGATCATCGTCTCCTGCACCGGGCTTGCCGCGCATTTCTGCCTGACATCGGCCCTGACAGAGGCCCCTGCGGTCACGGTCATGCCGCTCGACTTCGCGCGCTTGCCGGTCGTGGCGCTGCTTGGGATGCTGATTTTCGGCGAGGCTCTGGACCCGTTCGTCTTCATCGGGGCCGCGATCATTTTCGGCGCGAATTACCTCAATATCGCCGCCGAGGCCCGCAGAAGCCGCGCCCTTACCTAAGGGCATCTGTGCGCTTTTCGTCACGCCTTAGGTGTGACGTAGGGTTTTCAAGGGGCAAAACGGCTCTGACGCAGGGTCACAAATTGACGCAGGCGGAAAGCCGGACCTAATCTCGCCGCAACTTCACACCAATGTGTTTCGGGGAGGAAACCATGAAACGATTTGCAGGCGCAGCCGCCGCTTTGGCCGCTTCCACATCACTCGCCACCGCAGGCGGCCTTGACCGGTCCGGCCAAAGTGTTCTGGCGATCTTTGACGATCCCAACACCTACTCTTTCTCGTTGGGCTACGTGCAGCCGTCCGTGACCGGCTCCGACAGCAACGGCAACGTGGGAAGCTACGACGCGGGTAATTCCTACACGCAGCTCGGCCTGTCCTACACAAATGACATCAACGATCGCCTGTCCTACACGGTGATCTACGACCAGCCCTTTGGCGCCGACATCTTCTACAACGGCGATCCCGCCGCATCGAACCTCGCTGGCACCCGCGCGGACCTGACCTCGGACGCGATCAGCATTCTTGGCAAGTTCCAGATGAACGAGCGCTTCAGCGTCTTTGGTGGCCTGCGCGTGCAGCGTGCCGGTGGTCGTGTGTCCTTGAACGGTCAGGCCTATGGTAACGCCCTTGCAACCGCGGGCGTCGCTGCCGGAGCGGGTACGACCGCACAAATCCTTGGTGGCGCGCTTCAGGGCGACCCGAACGCAATTGCCGCTCTGCCGCCGGGCGTGGCGGGCCTCCTCCCGACCCTCGGCGCACAGGTGCAAGGTGCCTCTGCCGGTTTCACTGCAAACGGCGGCTATGATGTGCGCCTGTCCGAGGAGTGGGGCGTTGGCCTGACCGCCGGTGTCGCCTACGAGATCCCCGACATCGCGCTGCGCGCCGTGCTGACCTACCACTCGGAAATCACGCACGACGCCAATTCGACCGAGACATTGGCAATCGGCGCAGCCGCGGCAGCAGGCGCGATCGCTGGAACGACCACCTTCTCGTCGCCGCAATCCGTGAACCTCGAATTCCAGACCGGCATCGCCAAGGACACGCTGCTGTTGGCCTCCATGCGCTGGACCGACTGGGACGATTTTGACGTGATCCCGCCCACCCTCGGCCAGGACCTTGCCAATATCGACGACAGCTACCGCTGGAATATCGGGGTGGCCCGCCGCTTCAACGAAAACCTCGTGGGCTCCATCTCGGTGACCTATGAGAAGGACAACGGCTCCGCCACCGTCTCGCCCTTGGGCCCCAATGACGGCCAGATCGGTCTGACCGTGGGCGGCCGCTACCAGAAGGACAACCTGACGGTCACCGGCGGCATCAACTACACCAAGCTCGGCGATGCCTTCGCTGGCGTGGCTTCGCAGCCCGTCGCGCTCTTCGAAGGCAACAGCGCCGTCGGCGTTGGCTTCAAGGTGAACTACAAGTTCTAAGCATCTGAAAATGCTTGAAAGGCTCTGCCCTCACCGGCGGGGCCTTTTTCTTTGCGCAAGGATCGGGCTTTCGCAACTTTGCGAATCTGCCATAGCTGCCATCCATGACCGCGACGCTGCAGAAATCCATGTCCACCCGCGCCTGGGCCGAGCTGGCGCTTTTGTCGCTCATCTGGGGCGGCTCGTTCCTGTCGATCCGGCTGGCGCTGGACGAGGTGCCCTTCGTCACCTCCGTCGCGCATCGGGTGTTCTGGGCCATGGTAGTGCTGTGGCTCTACATCCTCGTCCGCCGCCTGCCCGTGCCGCGCGCGCCGCGGGTCTGGGGTGCGTTTCTGGCCATGGGCATGCTCAACAACGTCATCCCCTTCTCGTTGATGGCGTGGGGCCAGCTGCATATCGAGACCGGGCTGACCTCAATCCTGAATGCCTCCACGGCCATTTTCGGCGTCATCGTCGCCGCGCTGGTCTTCGCGGATGAGCGGCTGACCCCCACCCGCGCGGTTGGTGTGGCCTTGGGATTTTTCGGGGTGGCAACCGCCATCGGGCTGGAAAACCTCGCGCAGTTCGACATCCGCTCCACCGCGCAGCTGGCGGTGCTTGCGGGCACGCTGTCCTACGCGCTTGCGGGGTCTTGGGCGCGCATGACGCTGGGTGGGCTGTCCCCGCAGGTGGCTGCCGCTGGGATGCTGACCGGCTCGACCCTGATCATGGTGCCCGCGGCGCTGCTGATCGACGGGGTGCCATCGACCGATCTCAGCCTGACCGCCACCTCCGCCATTGCCTACTACGCGATCATCGCCACCGCGGGCGCCTACCTGCTCTATTACCGCATCCTTGCCATGGCGGGGTCGGGCAATCTGATGATCTGCACCCTGCTCATCGCGCCTGTGGCAATCATTCTGGGCGCGCTGGTGCTGGGCGAACAGCTCGCCCCGCGCGCCTACGCGGGCTTCGCGCTTCTGGCGCTTGGCCTGCTGGTGCTCGATGGCCGCGTCATGCGCTTTTTGCGCGCCGCCCCCTAGCCTCCTCCGTCCGCCCCGGCTACCAAGCCAAGAAGGCAAGGAGACGGCACGATGATCTACAAATCTGGCCAGGACTGGCTACAGGCAGAGCGCAAGCGGGTGCTGTTCTTCGGCATGTCCGGGCTTGGCAAGACCCATGTCTCCAATATGCTGCGCGCGTCGGGCGAATGGTTCCACTACTCAGCCGACTACCGCATCGGCACGCGCTACATGGGCGAGTACATCACCGACAATTTCAAGCGCCGCGCGATGCAGGACCCGTTTCTGGCGGAGCTGCTGCGCAGCGACTCGATATATATCGCCTCGAACCTGACCTTCGATGACCTGTCGCCGCTCTCGACTTATCTCGGCAAGCCCGGAAACCCTGAGCACGGCGGCCTCAGCTTTGCCGAGTACCAGAAGCGTCAGGCCCAGCATCACCGCGCCGAGGTCGCAGCACTTTACGACACCGCCCATTTCATCGAGCGGGCCGAGGATCTTTATGGCTACACCAATTTCGTCTGCGACAGCGGCGGCTCCACCTGCGAGGTGGTCGACCCGTTCGACAAGGGTGACAAGCTGCTGAATGCGCTGGCGAAAAACCACCTGATGGTCTGGATCGAAGGCTCCAAGGATCACGAGGCAGAGCTGGTGCGCCGCTTCCAGCGCGCGCCCAAGCCGATGTGCTACCGCCCCGCCTTCCTGCAAGAGCTGTGGGACGAATACCTTGCCCAGCACAATTGCACCGAGGCCGAGGTGGAGCCCAACGACTTCATGACCTTCACCTATGCCCGCGCCATATCGCAGCGCGAGCCGCGCTACCGCGCCATGGCCGACAATTTCGGTATTAAGGTCTCGCATACCGATCTGGGGCGGGTCACTTCACCCGAAGGTCTCGACCAGTTGATCGCCGCCACCCTTGGCAGCGCGGGCTAAGCCGCCTATCTGGTAAGGCTCGCCAAAGGACGACGTCGACATGCCGATCAAACTGCCCTCCTCCTCGCTGCCCGCCTATGACGTGCTGTCGCGCGAGGGCGTAAGCGTGATGTCAGAGCGGCAGGCCGCGCGCCAGGACATCCGTCCCCTGCGCATCGGGCTGTTGAACCTGATGCCCAAGAAGATCCAGACCGAGAACCAGTTTGCCCGGCTGATCGGGGCCACGCCTCTGCAGATCGAGCTGTCGTTGATCCGCATGTCCGAACACCAGACCAAGACCACCGCGGCAGAGCACATGGCCGAATTCTATCGCCCGTTCCAGGAGGTGAAGGGCGAAAAGTTCGACGGGCTGATCATCACCGGCGCCCCGATCGAACATCTGGAGTTCACCGATGTGACCTATTGGGACGAGCTGGTCGAGGTCATGAACTGGACCCAGACCAATGTGCATTCGACCTTTGGCGTCTGTTGGGGCGGCATGGCGATGATTAACCACTTCCACGGGGTCCAGAAGCATCTTCTGGACCACAAGCTGTTCGGGTGCTTCCGCCACACCAACCTCGCCCCCGCCTCGCCCTATCTGCGCGGCTTCTCCGACGAGTTCGTCATCCCGGTCTCGCGCTGGACAGAGATGAAACAGGCAGAGATCGACGCCGCGGACGGGCTGACCACGCTTCTGGGTAGTGAAAAGGCGGGGCCCTGCCTGGTCGAGGATCGCGCCCACCGCGCGCTCTACATCTTCAACCATTTCGAGTATGACAGCGGCACGCTGAAGGAAGAATATGACCGCGATATCGCGGCCGGAACGCCCATCAACGTGCCCGACAATTACTACCCGGATGACGATCCCAGCAGGCCGCCCATGAACCGCTGGCGCAGCCACGCGCATCTGCTTTATGGCAATTGGATCAATGAGATATACCAGACAACTCATTTCGATATGGAGCTGATCGGTGCTTAAATTCGGCCTTCTCGCAGCCCTCGTGGCGATCCTTGCGGGCTGCGGCGTGGTGCTGAAGAGCAGCATCGACCAACGCCGCGCCAACGCGTTGCGCGACACGCCCCCCACCGGCGAAATGCTCACCATCAACGGGGCCAAGGTTCACGTCCATGTCGAAGGCACCGGCCCCGATGTGATCCTGATCCACGGCGCGGGCGGCAATTGGCGCGAATGGACCTATTCGCTGATCCCGAAGCTCAAGGGCGAGTTCCGCTTCTTTGCGGTGGATCGCCCCGGCCACGGCTATTCCTCGCGCATCCCGACCCGCGCAAACGAGTTCGAGACCATCGACGAGCAATCCGCCCTGATCGCCGCCGCTGTTAACCAGCTTGGCGCTAAAGATCCGATCGTTCTGGGCCAAAGCTATGGCGGCGCGGTGGCGCTGTCCTACGCGCTCAATCACGACGCGAAGGCGGCTGTGATCGTGGCAGGCGTCTCGAACCCGTGGCCCGGCGATATCGACGCGTTCTACTACCGTATGTCGGGCTGGCTGGGCCGCAACATCCTGGCCCCGCTTGCCGCCACCTTTGCGACCGAGGAGCGCGGGCAGGACACGGTCGAAAACATCTTCGCGCCCGATCCGGTGCCGCCGGGGTATCTGGATCATATGGGCCTTGATCTGGCCGTGCGCCCGATCCAGCTCGTCACCAATGCGGGCATGGTGAAGACCCTGCGCCCGCAGATCGTCGCGCAGTCAGAGCGCTACAAAGACCTCGAAATCCCGGTCGAGATCGTGCATGGCACCGCCGACACAACGGTGCCCTTCGATGTGCATGCCGAGCCGCTTCACGAGGAGCTGCCGAACTCCCGACTGATCCCGCTTGAAGGCATCGGCCACATGCCCCAGCACGCCGCCGAGGCACAGGTCATCGACGCCCTCCGGTCGGCGGCAAAACGCGCTGGCCTGCGCTAGGCTTCCGCGCCATACTCGCCGGACCAACGGACAAGAGGCCACCTATGACCCTGCCCTTCGACGGCGCCATCTCCAAGTTTTTCAACGAGGATATTCCCGAGAACGTGCAAAACGCGATCCGGAACGCGGGCAAGAACGACATTCTTGCCGCGACCTACCCGTACGAGCGGCGGATGAAGCGCGCCGCGTATGATGAGACGATGGAGCGCCTGCAAGTCGAGCTGGTCAAGCTGCAGGCCTGGGTTCATTCCGAGGGCAAGCGCGTCGCCATCGTTTTCGAGGGGCGCGATGCCGCGGGCAAGGGCGGCACGATCAAGCGCTTCCGCGAGAACCTGAACCCGCGCATCTGCAAGACCGTGGCGCTGTCCAAGCCCACCGAGGAAGAGCGCGGGCAGTGGTATTTCCAACGCTATATCAAGGAATTGCCGACCGAGGGTCAGATCACTCTGTTCGATCGCAGCTGGTACAATCGCGGCGTGGTGGAGCATGTGTTCGGCTTTTGCTCGGTCAAGGAACGCGAGCTGTTCTTCAAGCAGGTCACCGATTTCGAGCGGATGCTGGTCGAAGATGACGTGATCCTGATCAAGCTCTGGCTCAATGTCGGCCGGGCCGAGCAGTTGCGCCGGATGCTCCAGCGCGAGGGTGACAAGCTCAAGCAGTGGAAACTGTCGGGCATCGACGTCAAGGGCCTGCACAAGTGGGACGCCTACACCCAGGCCATCGCAGAGACGTTCGAGAAATCCGACCACAAGGACGCGCGCTGGACCGTCATCCGCTCCGACGACAAGCGCCGCGCCCGGATTGCGGCGCTCAAGCGCGTGCTCAACACGATCCAATACAAGACCAAGAACGACCGCGTGGCCGACCGACCCGACGCCCAGATCTGCGGCGGCGTCGACAAGTGGTCCGTCAGTGACTGAGGCCCCCTAGATGCCCAAGCGCGGCTATCATCACGGCAATCTCAAACAGGCGCTGGTCGAGGCGACACTGCAGCTGATCGAACAGAAGGGCCCCTCGGGCTTTACCGTGGCCGAAGCCGCCAAGCTGGCGGGGGTCACCCCCGCCGCCGTCTACCGCCATTTCGACGGGCGCGAGACGCTGATCGCGGAATGCGCCCTGCAGGGCCACCGCATCTTCGGCGACCTGATGGAGCACGCCTATGGCGACGGCAAACCCACCGCGCTCAAGGCGTTCGAGGCCACGGGCCGCGCCTATCTCGCCTTCGCGCGCAAGTTTCCCGGCCATTATGTGGCGATGTTCGAGAGCGGCGTGAACCTGCAATCCAGCGCCGAGCTGGCGCTGGCCTCCGAGCGGTCGCGCGGCGTGCTGGAACGCGCCGCCGCCAAGCTGTCAGAGAATATCCCCGCCGACAAACGTCCGCCCGCGGCGATGTTCTCCAGCCATATCTGGGCCATGTCCCACGGCGTGGTCGAGCTCTTCGCCCGCGGCACACCCGGGGCCAAGGCCCCCTTCCCGCCCGAGGACCTGCTGGAAACCGGCATTGGCATCTATCTGCGCGGCCTCGGCCTGATCCCGCCCGATACGTGAGCCTGCTTGCACGATACATCGCGGGCGAGCACGACGCCGTCTGGGAGGCGCTCGAAAGCGCGCCAGATGCGGCCGACGCCGAGGCGGTCATGCGCGAGACCTTCGCCCGGGTCGCGCGCAACACCGATACCGTCATCACCCGCCTGCGCGACACCGGCTACCGGTTCGAATGCGAGGCGGGACGATACTCCGATGCCGTGCCGCCCCATCGCCAGATCTCCGTCCATCTGGGCCGGATTGAGGAGACGCTCGAAGACCGGTTCGGCGACCTGCCCGCCTTTGCTGGCCGCTCCGATTTCCTGCCGCGCGCGCTTGATCTCTTCGCGCGGGTCGTGGGCATCATCGACCTGCGTCAGCGCCACCCGGGCAAGCCGCCCCAGGCCGGGATCACGGCGCGCACCCCGGTCCAGAGAGCTTTGGAGAACGCGCTGTCGGGTCTCGGCGGCACGGACGCGCGCCGCCGCGTGGTCGAGACAGAGGACCGCCGCCCGCATCTGTCCGACGACCCGGTGATCGCGCGGCTTGGCGACTGGAACCCCTTGGTGATCAACCTCGAATACCTCAGCGATATCGGGGCGGAGATGGAGGCCGAACTGGTCCCGCACCCCATGGGCGGGCTCGGCCTGATGGCCGAAATCGCACCAAGCTTCGAGCACAAGGCCAACGTCTCAGGCACCACCGGCGCGCATCTGTTCCTGCCCAGCCAGCGGGTCAGCCCGATGATCTTCGAGCACGGGCCGCCCGCCAGCTTCATCGACTATCTGCGCACGGCCTTCGCCCATGGCGGGTTCCTTGGCGTGCCCGCCCCGGTGCGCCCGTCGCACGCCGAACTCACTCAGATCGCGCCGCAGGTCTTGCTGCCAGATCATCCGGTTTTTGTCAGTCTGGCGAAGGACTTGGAGCCGTTCTGATCCATGTTAGGGCCGCCGCTCACGATAAAATCTCGCATCGATTAAGATAAATTTATAACCCATTCGGCTATTTCCGCCTCCAACAGCCCCGAGGACCGTCGCGGGTGCTGCGGTTTTTACCAGTTGGAGCAGTCAATGGTCACCGTCTTTATCCTTGTCGCGATTCTCAGTACCGCCGCCACGGCCTTCGTCGATATCGAAGAGCTCGCCGCCCGCGCCGCCGAGGAGCCCGAAGAGGCCGAGGGCGAAGAGATCATCCGTGGCAGCAGTGGCCCCGATATCCTGTCGGGAACCGACGAGGATGACGTCATCGTCGCGGGCTCCGGCGACGACACGGTCCGCGCCGGGGCCGGCGACGACGCAATCTACGGCGGTGCGGGCGACGACACCTTGAATGGCGAGGATGGCAACGACGTACTGATCGCAGGCCCCGGTGAGGATCAGATGACCGGTGGTGAGGGGGCCGATCTCTTCGTGATCGACCTCGCCAACCCCGGCAACGAGATCACCGATTACGAGGACGGCGACCAGATTATCGTCCATAGCCCTGACCCCGTCGACACCAGCACCGTCAGCTTCGCGGCGCAGGACGATGGCAGCCTGGACATCCTGATCGATGGCGAGCAGCACAGCTCCGTATCCGGCGCGGGGGTTGGGGACGCGCAATCGCTGCCCCTGCTCTTTCGCAATCTCAACGACACCGGCGACGATCCGGAAGCAATTCTCGCCGGGCTCGATCAAACCCTGACCGCCCGCGAAGGCACCGACGGAAACGACATGCTCAATGGCACCGACGCGCCCGATACCATCATGTTGAAGGACGGAGATGACACCAGCTTTTCCGGCGCGGGCGATGATGTGGTGGACGGCGGCGCGGGGGATGACTGGATCGATGGCGGCGACGGCGCGGATGTCCTGATCGGCGCGGCAGGCGATGACACGCTCAACTCCGGCGCGGGTCGCGGGGACCTCTTGCAGGGCGGCGCGGGCGCGGACACGCTCATTGCCGATGCGGGCGCGCGCGATGCAGAGCTTGAAGGCGGGGCTGGTGTGGATTTGTTCGTGGTCTCCAGCGCGGCCAATGACGTGACGATTTCCGACTACGAACCGGGCGAGCTGATCCATATCCGACTGGCCCCGGACGAGGCGCCAGAGGACACCCGGATCGAGCTGCGCGCCGATGGTCTGCCCGGCACACCGGCGGGGCAAATCCTGGTCACCGGCCCCGATGGCGACAGCTTCACCATCAAGCTGCGCGGCCCCGGCGCGGCCAATATCACGCTCGATGAGATCATCGTGCTGCAAAGCGCAATTGGCTCGACGGACACCGCTGCGACCTAAGGCACTGCTTTAAGACGAAAAAGGCCGCCCCGAAGGAGCGGCCTGTTCCGAAACCTGTGTCTCGCAGCTTAACGCTTGGAGAACTGGAAGCTCTTGCGGGCTTTCGCCTTGCCGTATTTCTTCCGCTCGACCACGCGGCTGTCGCGGGTCAGGAAGCCTGCCGCCTTCAGCGCGCCGCGCAGGGACGGATCATAAAGCTGCAGCGCCTTCGAGATGCCGTGCTTGACCGCACCGGCCTGACCGCTGAGGCCACCGCCCTTGACGGTTGCCATCACGTCGAACTGGTCCTCGGTGCCCGACACGGTGAAGGGCTGGCGCAGGATCATCTGCAGCACAGGGCGCGCGAAATACGCGTTTTGCTCTTTGCCGTTGACGGTGACCTTGCCGGAGCCCGGCTTGATCCAGACGCGGGCGACCGCATCCTTGCGCTTGCCGGTGGCGTAGGACCGGCCCAGCTCGTCACGGACGGGCTCGCGGTTGATCGCATCTGCCACGGCCTCTGCCGGGGTGGCGACGCCTTCGGCGATGGTGTTCAGCTCATCGAGGGATTGGATTTCGTCAGCCATCTTATGCGCTCCGGGTGTTTTTCTTGTTCATGGCTTTGACGTCCAGAACTTCGGGGGATTGGGCCTCGTGCGGGTGCTCGGCCGAGGCGTAGACGCGCAGGTTGGTCATCTGCTGGCGCGACAGCGGGCCGCCGGGCAGCATGCGCTTAACGGCCTGCATGACGACGCGCTCGGGATGCGCGCCTTCCAGGATTTCGGCGTTGGTGCGGGACTTGATGCCGCCCGGGTGGCCGGTGTGCCAGTAGTTCGGCTTCTCGCGCTTGTTGCCGGTCAGCTGGATCTTGTCGGCGTTGACGATGATGACATTGTCGCCCATGTCCATATGCGGGGTGAAGGAGGGCTTATGCTTGCCACGCAGGCGCATCGCCACGATCGAGGCAAGACGGCCCAGAACCACGCCTTCGGCGTCGATCAGGATCCATTTCTTCTCGATATCGCCAGGGGTAGCGGTAAAGGTTTTCATGTGGTGTCCTCAAGAATTGCGGCCACGGGGCGCGTGCGCCCCTTGGGATGGCGTGGTTCTAAAGGTTTTGCACGTACAGTCAACGGCAGTTTGGCTGATTTTATCAAGCGAAAACAGCGCTTTACAAATAAGGTATTTATATACCCCACCTCACATGCCAGAAACCAGACCCGGACACCCACCGTTCGCAGGCGTAACACATCCTTAACGCCAAAAGGATACACCCTGCCCCGTTCGAACCTTCGGGCCTAACACCCCCGTCGTACCCATATGTGGCACTTGGCCAGCGATGCTTTGCTCTGACGGCGGGCGTATCTGGCTCCCAAGGGTCACCGGTGATCTTCAGCGGAGGTGAGGGATTAAAACCCCCTCGCCCAAGGCACATGCCCACATGCTCTGGCGGGCCCGCCTCTTCAAATCACAGCACCGAGATATCCGCGCAGCTCCCCGCCTCAGGCGGTCCGGGGCCGCTCGCTTTGCCCCGGCGGGATCGAATAGGTCAGCGACGCGCGGGCCACGGGCCTGTCCGGCTCGGCCTCCGCAAACAGCCGCCCCTCGCACACGGCCAAGGCGCGGCCCAGCTTCAACAGCTCCATCCGGCACAACAGCCGCCCCGGCGCGGGCTTGCGCATGAAGTCGATCGCGCAATTCGTGGTCACCGCCAAGGCCACTGGCCCCAGAACGGACAAGATGCAGAAATAGGCGCAGACATCAGCCAGCGCGAACATTGACGGGCCGGACACGGTGCCCCCCGGGCGCAGATGCTTGTCGGAGGCGGTGAGCGCCATGGTCACAAAGGGCGGTGCGATCTCGACGAAGTCGAAATCGTCGGCCACCTGGGTGAAGTCGCGCCGCAGGAAGTCGCGCAGCGCCGCTTCGTCCATCTTCACTTCCATGCCGCGCTCCCTGCCGCTACCGTGGCGTCAGGGGATCAGAAGCGAACGGAGCTGGCAAGATGAGCGATTTGGTACTGCGCAAGGACGTTGCGTCAACAGCCCACCTGACGCTGAACAACCCGGCCAAGCTGAACGCCCTGTCGGATGCGATGATCGCGGCACTGCACGCCCGGCTCGAGGAGATTGCCGAGGACGAGAGTATCCGCGTCGTGATCCTGTCGGGCAGCGGCAAGGCATTCTGCGCGGGCCACGACCTGCGCGAAATGCAGGCCGCCCGCCAGTCCGAGGATGGCGGCCAGGCCGCCTGGCTCGACCTGTTCGCGCGCTGCTCCGCCATGATGGCCCGCATCCAGTCCCTGCCCCAGCCGGTCATCGCCCAAGCCCATGGCATCGCCACCGCCGCGGGCTGCCAGCTCGTCGCCACCTGCGATCTGGCCGTGGCCCATATCGACACGAAATTCGGGGTGAACGGCGTCAATATCGGGCTCTTTTGCTCCACCCCCATGGTCGCGCTCAGCCGCAACATCCCGGCCAAGCAGGCGTTCGAGATGCTCACCACCGGCGAGTTCATACCAGCCTCCAAGGCCGTCGAGCTCGGCCTGATCAATCGCACCGCCGACGATCCCGCGGCGGAGGCCGCGGCACTGGCCCAACAGATCGCAAGCAAGCTGGGCGCCGCGGTCAAAATCGGCAAACGGGCGTTTTACGAACAGCTCGAGATGACAACTGAGGACGCATACACCTACACCGGCCAGGTGATGGCCACCAACATGGCCCGCGACGACACGGATGAAGGCATCACGGCGTTCCTGGAAAAACGCCCGCCCAACTGGGACTAGGCCGCCCACGCGCCTACTTCAGCGCCCACGCCCCACCGGGGTAAAACGCGTGATACGCGAAGGCGAACATCACGTCATGGACAAGATCGCGCCCTTGCCCGTCTTGCACCCGCACCGCACCAACACTGCGCCCGCGCGCGATCTGGCGGCTATCAAGCGCCGAGGCCTGCTCCCCCGCCCAGCTCAGCACCACCCCATGCTCGGCGATCTTCTTCTCCCGCCGCAGCCGCTCCATCGGCCAGGCCCGCGCGCCCACCCGGATCACCCGTGCCATCGGGTCGATCCCATGGGGCGGCGGCGTGCCGTCATACAGAAACGGCCGCGCGGCGCTGTCATAGCGCACATAGGGGTTGGAGCCGTAGGGAAATCCCGGGCGCGGCGCGTTCAACACTAACCCGTCGGGGTTGCGCGTCTTGAACGCCTCCCAACTCTCCATCCAGCTTGGAAGGGTCTTCAAGCTACGGCCCGCATAGGCCCCGACGATCCCCTCGCCCACCGCCTGCTGCCACCAGCTCTCCGTCTGGCGGTCATACATCACCATGTCCGAATGGCGCAGATTGCCGGAGACTCCGAAGCTCAGAACCCGCCCGCCGACCCGGCGGTCGAACACGACCCCAGAGTTGCACAGCGGACAGAAGGTCACCGCCACCGGCACCCCGCCGATCACATCATTGACGATCTCATGGACCATGAAATAGCGGATCGGGTAGGCCCGCGGCGTCTGGCCTGCCAGCTCAACGGTCAACACAGGCTCGCGCGCGCCAAGGCGGTTTTCAGTCCCAACCCGCACAAAGGTGGGATCATCAACCGCCGGGATGCCGTCCTTGCCCGGCCCGCCAGAGCGGATCTCGGACAGATCCACAGTCGTTTTCGAGAAATCCGTCTTGGGCCAGCCGGACTTCAGAAACGGGTTCTCGGCCAAGGCCACATCCGCCAAGCCAAGCCAGATCGCGATCACACATAGAAAACGGGCCATGCTGTCCTCCCCTGACACCAGGGGCAGCATGACCCGCAATCCGTCTCGGAACCACCCCGCCTCACGGCGAGGTGAAAGCGCGTTAGTCTGTCACCCGCACCGCCTGCATCTGGTCCGGCGTGCCAAGCACAGAGCCGTTCGGTCCCGCGCCGCGCTTGATCGCGTCGACGATCTCCATGCCCTCGGTCACGCGACCCACGACGGTGTATTGCCCATTCAGGAACGCGCCCTCGTCAAACATGATGAAGAATTGCGAATTGGCAGAATTGGGGCTCTGGCTGCGCGCCATGCCCACGACCCCGCGGTCATAGTTCAGGTCAGAGAACTCCGCCGGCAGGTCCGGCAGGTCCGACCCGCCGCGCCCCGCTCCGGACAGATCACCGCCCGCCTTGCCGAACTGCACGTCGCCGGTCTGGGCCATGAAGCCGTCGATCACGCGGTGAAACACCACCCCGTCATAGGCGCCCTGCTCGGCGAGGGTCGTGATCCGTTCCACATGCTGCGGGGCCACCTCTTCCAGCAGATCGACCTTGATGGTGCCATTGGCCTCGCCTGCGATATCGATCTCCAGGCCCGCCGCAAAGGCGGGGGTGCCCAGCAGCAGGACCGCGATGAGTGAGATCTTATTCACCGCCATCACCCTCGGCCTCCGGCGTCGCATCTGCTTCCGGCTCATCCGCCGCAGGTGCAGCGCCATTCGCATCTGCCGCCACCTTGACCGAGATCATGCGGTCCGGGTTCATCGGCGGCTCGCCACGGGCGATGGCATCCACGTGCTCCATGCCGTCGATGACGCGGCCATAGACGGTGTATTGCCCGTTCAGGAAGTCATTGTCCTTGAAGTTGATGAAGAACTGCGAATTGGCCGAGTTCGGGTTGGCCGAGCGCGCGGCCCCCAGCGTGCCACGCCCGTGCGGCAGCTTCGAGAACTCCGCCGGCAGGTCCGGCATGTCAGAGCCGCCAGTACCCGCAAGGCGGATGTTGAAATCCTTCTCCATATTGCCATTGGCCACATCACCGGTCTGGGCCATGAATCCGTCGATCACCCGGTGGAAGGCCACATTGTCATAGGCCCCTGCCCGCGCCAGTTCTTTCATGCGCGCAGTATGTTGCGGCGCCACATCGGCCAGCAGCTCGATGGTGACGGTGCCGTCTTTCAGTTCCATCAGGATCGTATTCTCGGGGTCTTTGATGTCGGCCATGGGGCCCTCCTCGCATTTGCTTTGGCGCACAACCTAGACACTGCCCCGGCGGTGTAAACCCCAAGACCTCTGGCGCCCGTCTCCCATTTCTTTGTTCGAAAAATACGGCGGGGGGTTTGGGGGGCTGGCCCCCCAACCGGTCGGCTTGGCGCAAGCCAAGGCGAAATCACTTCCTCAAGCGCTCCACCAGCGCATCGCGCACGGCGGGGGTCACAAAGCCCGACACATCGCCGCCGAGCCGTGCGATCTCCTTGACCAGTTTCGACGCGATCGCCTGGTGCTCGGCCTCGGCCATCAGGAACACAGTTTCGATACTGTCATCCATCGCGCGGTTCATGCCGACCATCTGGTACTCATACTCGAAATCCGCCACCGCCCGCAGGCCGCGCACGATCAGCGACGCGCCCACATCGCGGGCGCAGTGGATCAGCAGGTTCTCGAACGGGTGCGCCACGATCTCGCAGCCGGTCTGCTCGGCCAGGGCGGCACATTCCGCCTCGATCATCGCCACGCGCTCTTCTAGCGAGAAGAGCGGCCCCTTGTCGCGGTTGATCGCCACCCCGATCACCAGCCGGTCCACCAGAGAGCAGGCCCGGCGGATGATATCCGCATGGCCCAGCGTGATCGGGTCAAAGGTGCCGGGGTATAATCCAACGCGCATCAGGCAGGCCCTCGTGGTCAAAGCCCCGCCACGCAACAATATTGCGCGCAGGATTGCAAGCAGGTTGCTTGATCAGACGTCGGCGAAAAGTGCGGAGACCTCTCCGGCCGTCATGTCATGGGTCTTCTGGGCGAACCCGAAACCGCTCGGGTTCTGGTCGATGAACAGCTGCTCATGCAGCTCCAGCGCGCCAGCACAAATGCGATCAACACCCTGATGCGGAACTACATGCACGATCCATGACGCGTCACGGGGGGCTCAATGCCCCATGATCATGCCTTCAAGGGCGTCTTTCTCCATCGCAAGCTCGCTGAGGCGCGCTTTCACGACATCGCCCAGCGTGATCAATCCCACCATCTGGTCGCCCTCGACCACAGGCATGTGGCGGAACCTGCCCTGGGTCATGCGGCCTAGCACGTCATCGGCGCGGTCGGTCGTCACGCAGGTCACGAGGTTAGAGGTCATCATGCTCTCGACGCTCTCGCTCAGACAGCCCGCGCCGCGCTTTCCGATCTCGCGCACGATGTCGCGCTCCGACAGGATGCCAAGGGCGAGTTTGCCGTCCGAGGACACCACGACCGAGCCGATCTTGCGCGCCGATAAAAGCTGGGCGGCCTCGGACACAGTCGCGCCCGGCGCAATCGTCACCACGCCGTCATCGGCTTTCAGCTTCAAAATCTGGCTCACTAGCATCGCAAATTCCTCCCGGGTCCAATGGATAACGGAAGTGTGAGCGCTGCGTGCCCCTCACGTCAAGTGCCGCGCGCCCTACCGGGCCTCAAGCCGCGCAACTTCGCTGGGCACCCGCGCCACCAGCTCCGCCGCGAACCGGCCCAGCCGCGGGATGTTGCGGTCATCCGCGTGGCGCACCAGGTAGAAGCTGCGCTTGAGCGAGAACTGGTCCGGCAGCACCCGCTCCAGCTCAGGCGCGAAAGGCCGCGCGAAGTCGTGACCGATGACCAGCCCGGCCCCGCTGCGCGCCCAGTTGATCTGCACCGAGACCGAGTTTGAGGCCAGCGCCGCCCGCGGCCCGCCGATCTCGGACACGTAGTCGAGCTCGGCATCGAAAATCAGGTCGGGGATGTAGCCGATCACCGGATGATCCTTCACCTGATCCAGCGCCGTGATCGGATGCGCGCGCAGATACTCCCGGCTCGCCATCAGATGCAGGTGATACTCCGTCAGATGCTGGCTCGTCAGTCGGCCGGTCGAGGGCGGCGAGACCGTAATCGCCATATCCGCCTCGCGCTTGGACAGGTTGAACACCCGAGGCAGCGCCACGATCTGCACTTCCAGCCCCGGGTTCTCCGCACAGATGGCCGAACACACCTGCGGCAGCAGATAATTCGCGCAGCCATCAGGCGCGCCAATGCGGATTTGCCCGGTCAGCCCCTCCTGCGTGCCGCTCGCGTCATCACGCGCGCCGCGGATCGCGGTCTCGACCTCCACCGCGCGGCTCATCAATCGCTCGCCCGCACTCGTCAGCGCGTAGCCTTGTGGCGATTTGACGAACAGCACCGCCCCAAGCGCGTCCTCCAGCCGCGAGACGCGGCGGCCCAGCGTCGCCGGGTCCAGCCGCAACGCCCGTGCTCCGCCCGACAGGCTCTCCGCCCGGGCCACGGCCAGAAACACCCGCATGTCGTCCCATTTCAGCTCGGCCACGGCACACCCCATGCATTTTTGCAAAATGATTTTGGCAAACTGCCGCTTTTACCCTCAGAAATGCAAGACTACACTGGCGCCAAATCCAAGGGAGGATTCCATGACCGAGCTGACCCACTACATCAACGGTGCCCATGTCAAAGGCACGTCCGGCCGCTTTGCCGATGTCTTCAATCCCGCTACGGGCGAAGTGCAGGCGAAGGTCCCGCTGGCCTCCGCCGATGAGCTGGCCCAGGCCGTCGAGGTCGCCGCCAGGGCCCAGCCCGCCTGGGCCGCGGTGAACCCGCAGCGCCGCGCGCGGGTGATGATGAAATTCGTGGATCTGCTCAACCGCGACATGGACAAGCTGGCCGAGGCGCTGTCGCGCGAGCATGGCAAGACCCTGCCCGACGCGGCGGGTGACGTGCAGCGCGGGCTCGAAGTGGTCGAATACTGCATCGGCGCGCCGCAGATGCTGAAGGGCGACTACACCGATAGCGCAGGCCCCGGCATCGACATGTATTCCATGAAGCAGGCGCTCGGCGTCACCGCCGGCATCACGCCCTTCAACTTCCCCGCCATGATCCCGATGTGGATGTTCGCCCCCGCCATCGTCTGCGGCAACGCGTTCATCCTGAAGCCGTCCGAGCGCGACCCGTCCGTGCCGCTGATGCTGGCAGAGTTGATGGAGGAAGCGGGCCTGCCCAAGGGCATCCTGCAGGTCGTCAATGGCGACAAGGAAGCGGTCGATGCGATCCTGGAGCATGAGGTGATCCAATCCGTGGGCTTCGTCGGCTCGACGCCCATCGCGGAATACATCTACTCAAAGGGCTGCGCCCACGGGAAGCGCGTGCAGTGCTTCGGCGGCGCGAAGAACCACATGATCATCATGCCCGACGCCGATATGGATCAGGCCGCAGACGCGCTGGTGGGCGCGGGCTACGGTGCTGCGGGCGAGCGCTGCATGGCGATCTCGGTCGCGGTGCCCGTGGGTGACGAGACCGCGGATCGTTTGATCGAAAAGCTGGTGCCCCGCGTCGAGGCGCTGAAAGTCGGCCCCTACACCTCTGGCAATGATGTGGATTATGGCCCCGTCGTGACCGCCGCCGCCAAGGCCAATATCGAACGGCTGGTGCAAACGGGCATCGATCAGGGCGCCAAGCTCGTCGTCGATGGCCGCGACTTCAGCCTGCAAGGCTACGAAGACGGCTTCTTCGTCGGCGCGCATCTCTTCGACAATGTCACCACCGATATGGACATTTACAAGCACGAGATCTTCGGCCCGGTCCTGTCCACCGTGCGCGCGCAAAACTACGAGGAAGCGCTTGGCATGGCGATGGATCATGAGTACGGCAACGGCACTGCGATCTTCACCCGCGACGGCGACACCGCCCGCGACTTCGCCAACCGGATCAACATCGGCATGGTTGGCATCAACGTGCCCATCCCGGTGCCGCTGGCCTACCACACGTTCGGCGGCTGGAAGAAGTCGATGTTTGGCGACCTGAACCAGCACGGACCCGACGCGTTCAAGTTCTACACGCGCACCAAGACGGTCACCTCGCGCTGGCCGTCAGGCATCAAGGAAGGCGGCGAATTCTCCATCCCCGTGATGGAGTAACGCCCCCGATCCAACCTGACGCCCCGTCCTGCGCGTGGCGTCAGGTTCGCCACATCATGGTGCACAACGAAAAAGCGCGGCCCCCGTGGGACCGCGCTTTTGTAATTCAGGTGGAAACGGTGTTTTTACGCAGAACGCCCCAATTTCCGGCGCGCAACGAGGGCTGCGAGGCCCGTCAGCAGCAAAACACCCCCCGCAGGCAGCGGTACGGGCTCCGGCTCGTTGTCGTCGGGCTCGGCCACATTCACCACCAGCTTCTTCACTTTGAAGGCCGAATGGTTCTCGGATGCGCCGATGGCGAAGAGCGAAGATGTCTCGGTATCGAGGTGCACCCAAGTGGCAACTTCGTTCGAGCCTTCGTACAGGAGTTGACCGTTATCGCCCACGAACAGATCGAATACATCGTTGGAGCCGTAGCTGCCGAAGCGGATCGAAGCGATCGACACATCAGAGCCGTTGAAGTCGAATTTCAGAGCCTCGTTCCAGTGCCCGTCAACCCGGTGATCATCGCCCCAATAGCTATAAATATAAAGCCCATAGCTGTTTTGACGGGTGACTTTCAAAGACGTCCAGGCGTTCAGCTCGTCGCCTTCGTTCTGCGGCGTGACATAGCCATGGGCCGACACGTCAAGATCAAGGCCGTCCTTCTCAAAGGACAACTTCGAGGCGCGCTGGAAGTACCCGGAGTTCTCCGAAGCACTCGCGAAATCGAAGGTAACGGTCGTGGCCTGTGCCGCCAGCGTAGCACCTACTGAAAGGGCTGCGGTCACGAGGGCGCCTGCAAAGAAGTTCATCGGATACTCACTACGTTAATTTTCCGTTCATCTTTGATACCAGAACCCAGCACCGACGCACAAGCCGTGCAGAGGCGGACCCGACGTCAACTTCGCGGGGAATTTTGCGACGAATGCATCCCTTGGCAGCTTGCCCGCCCTCTCGATCGGTGGTTATTTGCACCGGCGTTCAATTCCTGCCCGCACGCCCAGCCCCGAGGATCACATGGACTTCGCCCTCTCAGAAGAACAAACCGCCATCTTCGACATGGCCAAAGCCTTCGGCGACGAGCACATCGCGCCCTTTGCCTTGCAGTGGGAAAAGGACGAACACATCCCCAAGGCGCTTTGGCCCAAACTGGCGGAGCTGGGTTTCGGCGGGCTCTACGTCTCGGAAGACAGCGGCGGCTCGGGGTTGTCACGGCTCGACGCGACGCTGGTGTTCGAGGCCCTGTCGCATGCCTGCCCCTCGGTCGCGGCGTTCCTTTCGATCCACAACATGTGCGCGGCGATGATCGACAAGAACGGCTCCGACGCGCTCAGGGACAAGTTCCTCGACCGCGCGCTCACGATGGAGACGTTCTTCTCCTACTGCCTGACGGAGCCCGGATCCGGCTCCGACGCCGCAGCGCTCAAGACCCGCGCGGAGCGGACCAACGAGGGCTACACGCTCACCGGCACCAAGGCCTTCATCTCCGGCGGCGGCTATTCGGACGCCTATATCGTCATGTCGCGCACCGGCGAGGACGGGCCCAAGGGCATCTCTGCCGTCATCGTCGAGGACGGTGCGGACGGGCTGTCTTTCGGTGGTCTCGAGGACAAGATGGGCTGGCGCGCCCAGCCCACGCGGCAGGTGCAGCTCGACGGCTGCAAGATCCCGTCCGAAAACCTGCTCGGCGATGAGGGGCGCGGCTTCACCTATGCGATGCAGGGCCTTGACGGCGGGCGGCTCAACATCGCGGCCTGCTCGCTGGGGGCTGCGCAATCCGCGCTCGACAAGACGCTGGCCTATATGGCCGAGCGCCACGCCTTCGGCAAACCGATCAACCAGTTCCAGGCGCTGCAATTCCGCCTTGCCGATATGGAGATCGAGCTGCAAGCCGCCCGCACCTTCCTGCGCCAGGCCGCGTGGAAGCTCGACACCGGCGCGCCGGATGCCGCCCGCCACTGCGCCATGGCCAAGAAATTCGTCACCGAGGCCGGATCGAAGGTCGTTGACGACTGCCTGCAACTCCATGGCGGCTACGGCTACCTCGCCGATTACGGGATCGAGAAGCTCGCCCGTGACCTGCGCGTGCATCAGATCCTCGAAGGCACCAACGAGATCATGCGCATGATCACCGCCCGCGGCATGATCGCCGCATGAGCGACATCTCGATCCGCATCGAAGGCTGCGCCGGGCGCATCACGCTGCAGCGCCCCGATGCGCTGAACGCGCTGACCTATGACATGGTGCTTGCGATCGAGGCGGCGTTGGATGATTGGCGCGGCGCCGATATCGACCTCGTTCTGCTCGACGCCGAAGGCGACCGCGCCTTCTGCTCCGGCGGCGACATCGCGGATATGTACAAGAGCGGGCAAGAGGGCGATCTGGACTATGGCCGAAGGTTCTGGCGCGACGAGTATCGGCTGAACGCCAAGATCTTCGAGTATCCCAAGCCGGTGGTCAGTTTCCTGCAGGGCTTCACCATGGGGGGCGGCGTCGGCGTCGGCTGCCACGGCACCCACCGCATCGTCGGCGACAGCTCCCAGATCGCGATGCCCGAATGCGGCATCGGGCTGGTACCCGATGTGGGCGGCTCGCTGATGCTGGCGCTGGCTCCCGGGCGCTTGGGCGAATATCTCGGCACCACCGCCACCCGCATGGGCCCTGCGGATGCGATCTACGCGGGCTTTGCCGATGCCTATCTGCCGGAGGCCGAGTGGGGCGCGCTCAAGGCGCAGCTCGTGCAGACCGGCGAGATCCCCGACCTGACCGCGATCCCGCCCGAAGGCACGCTGCAGGCCCTACGCCCGCAGATCGACTACCATTTCAGCGGCGAGACCCTCGCCGACATCCTGCGCTCTCTGGCCTCCGAGCAGACCGAGTTCACCGCCCACGCGCTCAAGGCGATCGGCCGCAACGCGCCGCTCGCCATGGCCTGCAGTGTCGAGATCACCCACCGGCTGCGCGGCGCCCGTTCGATCCGGCAGGCGCTCGATCAGGAATTCCGCTATACCTATCGCGCCGTGGCCCAGGGCGACTTCATCGAGGGCATCCGCGCCGCGATCATCGACCGCGACCGCCAGCCCAAATGGGCGCATGAGGGTCCGGACAAGGTCAAGGATATCGAGGTGGCGCAAATGCTGCTGCCGCTCGGATCCGAGGCGCTCAACTGGGAGGATATGCCATGAAAATCGGCTTCATTGGACTTGGAAACATGGGCGCGCCGATGGCCGCGAACCTCGCGCAAGCGGGACACGAGGTGGTGGGCTTTGACACGGTCGCAGCGCCGCAGGGCCTCACCATGGCAGGCTCCGCCGCCAAGGCCGCAACAGGCGCGGATGTCGTCATCACCATGTTGCCCAACGGCACGATCCTGCGGGCCGTGGCCGACGAGATCATCCCGGCGATGGCGCAGGGCGCGACCTTGCTCGATTGCTCCACGGTTGATGTCGACAGCGCCCGCGCGGTGGCCGACAAGGCGCAGGCCGCTGGCCTCCACGCGGTTGACGCACCCGTCTCGGGCGGCATCGGCGGGGCGTCGGCCGGGACGCTGACCTTCATGGCCGGCGGCTCCGACGAAGCATTCACCACCGTCAAACCGCTCTTCGACATCATGGGCCAGAAGGCCGTGCATTGCGGCCCGTCCGGCAATGGGCAAGCGGCCAAGATCTGCAACAACATGATCCTCGGCGTCACCATGATCGGCACCTGCGAGGCGTTCGCGCTGGCCGACAAGCTCGGCCTCGACCGCCAGAAGATGTTTGACGTGGTCTCGACCTCCTCGGGCTATTCCTGGACGATGAACGCCTATTGCCCGGCCCCGGGCGTGGGCCCCGAAAGCCCCGCCGACAATGACTACAAGCCCGGCTTCGCGGCGGATCTGATGCTGAAAGACCTGCGCCTGAGCCAGCAGGCGGCGGAGGCAAGCGATGCCGACACCCCCATGGGCGCGCGCGCGACCGAGCTTTACGCAGAGTTCGTCGAACACGAGGACGGGGCCGGACGCGACTTCTCCGCCATGCTGCCCCGCTTCGTGTCGCGCAGGCGTAGCTAGTCTCCATGTGGTCGGAAATACTCTGGTGGGAGGCCCGTGCGGCGGGAGGTGAAACCTCCCAAGAGCACAAACAGTTCGCGCGCGCGTCAGCGCACATTTGGATCCGGTCTGGGGAAAAGTGGCGCGGTTGACGGGGCTCGAACCCGCGACCCCCGGCGTGACAGGCCGGTACTCTAACCAACTGAGCTACAACCGCGCATCGCGCCTGGAAGTGTCGAAAGTGCAGCGGTGGCGCGGTTGACGGGGCTCGAACCCGCGACCCCCGGCGTGACAGGCCGGTACTCTAACCAACTGAGCTACAACCGCCCGCTGCACGTCTGATCTCTCAGGCGTGGGAGGGTATTATGGCCCCGTCCCGGCCCCGTCAAGCGACGATGCGAGGGTTCGTGCGAATTTTCCGCACGCGCCGTGCTGCCTCAGGCCGCGACACCGGCAAGATGCTGCGCCAGGTGTTCCAGGCGGCTGGAGATCAGCATCAATTCGGTGACCGGCTGCCCCAACTCGGAGCGCGCCAGAAGATAGGCGCTGACCTCGACGATGCGCGACGCCTGCTCGACCAGTTCGGCGGTGGCCTCGGGCTGGAGGCCCGCATCGCTGAGGCTGTAGACGTCGTCCACATGGCTCTTGATATCCGCCGCCAGAGCCTTGATTTTCAACGTTTCCACCGTGACACTCCCCTGCACATGAACTCTGCGGGCTAAATGGGCCACCAAAACGTCCCTGTCTGTCCCGCAGATGTGGGACGTGACGTAACGTCAGACCGGAAATCTATTTTTCGTGGGCCGGGTTGCGCGACAGCGAAATCAGCCCGGCCCCGATGGCCTTGATCGCGGCGGTCGTGCGGTCATCGACATCGAGCTTCACGAATATCCGCTTCATCAGCGTATCGACCGTGCTGCGCGACACTCCGAGGGCCGCCGCGACCTCCCCATTGGATCGCCCGATGGCCACCAGTTCCAGCACCTGCGCCTCGCGCGGGCTGAGCTGCCCGCCTTCGATCGCGCGCGGCACCAGGCTGCAGTAGCGCAGATGCGCCGCTTGCAGTCCCACCTGGATCGCCCGAATTTCCGACTGCTCCATCTCCCGGCGCGGGCCACCGAAGCCCAACCCGAAATAGCCGTTGCGCAAGAGCGGCCCGAAAACCTGCATCGCAATCCCGTCGCCAAGGCCCGCCGCCAGCAGTTCGTCGAGATAGGCCGAGTTATGCGCGGTCAGGGTCATCCGCTCGCCGACATCGCTCCAGAAAAACGGCTCGGTAGACATCACCGCCGCTATGGGGATCGGGTCCACCATGGACAGCGCGTCGTCGATGTAATGGCACACCCATTCGCGTGGAAAACCATCGGTCTGGATCGCCGTCTCGCGGCTCGCCCCGTCCTCGGCCATGTCGAAATGATGATAGCTCACCAGTTTGAACCCGGCGTCATGGGCAAAATCAAGGATCAGGGTCCAGAGAGCATCGGCCGTCTCAATCCCGGCCAATCGGGTCAAAAAGTCTTCAAGCGTCACGCGGGAGCACCTCTCGTCGCGACTTAAATTTGTGCGCAGGATACCGCACCTGCGGCGAAAGCTCAAACGCTCGTTCAGCGACGTCATCATCGTGTACGACAAAAGAGGAGATGGTGGGTCGTGAGAGGCTCGAACTCCCGACATCTTCGGTGTAAACGAAGCGCTCTACCAACTGAGCTAACGACCCGTCCGGGCGCCTAGATAGCGGAGGTCGGTCTGTGCGCGCAAGCCCTATTCGAGCCGGATTTGGTGCCCGCGCACCATGTGGAACACAACCCCCTGCCCGCCCGGCAATTCCCCCAGACTGCGCGGCGGAAGTCCCATATAGAGCGCGCGCAGCATGCGGCTGGTCACCCCATGGGTGATCATCAGATGCGGACCCTCAAGCGCGTCAAGCAGAGCTGCGCAGCGCGCGGCCAGCCCTTCGAACCCTTCGCCGCCCGGCGCGCTATCATACTTCGCAAGCGCCCCATCCGGGGTAAATTCGGTGATCCGGCTGGGGGTCAACTTGGCGCGGATTTGCCCGGCCCAGTCTCCGACGTCGATCTCACGCAGGCGCGCATCGGTGCTCAAGCGCGCCAGAGCCGCCTCCGGCAACACGATCTGCGCCGTGGCCCGGGTGCGCCCCAACGGGCTGCTCATCAGCGTGAAAGCCCCCAGGTCAAAGCCGGATAGGATTTCACCCTGCCTGCGCGCCTGCGCTCGTCCGCGCGCGGTCAAGGGGCTGTCCAGATGGCCCTGCATCCGGCCCTCGAGATTCCATTCGGTCTCGCCATGGCGCAGGATCAGAAGCTCTGGATAGGTCATTGCCGCCCCCGTGAGACGAGAAGCGCGCCCTCAGCGGAAACCGCGGGGCGCGCCTGAAACTGGTGGGTGATAAGAGATTTGAACTCCTGACATCTTCGATGTGAACGAAGCGCTCTACCACTGAGCTAATCACCCGTGCGGGGGATTTAGCGTTACTCGGCGGCCTCTGCAAGAGGGTCTTTTGGCGCCGCCCCGCCCGGCTCTTTCAGCTTGGCGCGCAGCACAACGAGCTTGCCATTGGGCGTCTCCTTGCTGCGGGCGATCTTGATCTTGCCCAAGGGCGGAAGGTTCATGTCGCGCCCTTCGCGCAGCGCCCCGGCGATCACCCCCATCGTCGCTTCCAGCGCGCGGCGGGCGTCGCCCTTTTTCATGCCGCTCTGGGCCACCATGCGTTCGACCAGCTCTTTCTTGGTCAGCGGGTCCATCCCCGGCACGTCCGGCGCCGTCGCAGGTGCTTTCGTCGCGACAACCTTCGCCTTCGGCGCGGTCTTGGCCGCTGCGGTCGGCGTCTTGCTTGCGGCCAGCGTCTTGGAGCGCTTCGTTTTGGTCTTGGTGGTCGGTTTGGTGGCCATTGGTCCCTGTCCCATAAGGTCGTTTTGTCGGAGCCTACCTGCTCGCTTGCGCTGCTACCACAAGATTGTTTCCAAAAAGGAAATAGTGTGGAATTACGCCAACAGGCGGGAATAGAGCAGCAATCCGAACTGATCCAACATGCGGGTGGTTTGAGGCCATGTCGCGGCCCAGCCCAGCCCGTCAAGCCCGCAGCCCTTCTTCAGCGCCGCAGTATCGCGCCGCCCATCGATCCCCGCCAGGATCGCGGCAGAGGCTTTCGGCAGTTGGACCTCATGCTTCACCCCGTTCAGCGTCACCGGCACGGCCCCGCCCGCCGCCACGCGCTTGGCGAGCGCTGGCCCCGCGACCCCGCGCAGATGCGGCACCGCCTCGTTGGTCGCGCCGGGTGTCGGAGGCTCCGACCCGGCGGCGTAGACCACATGCGTCTTGATCGTCCCGTCGAGCTTTTCGGCCAGCGCCATCGCCTCGATCCCGGTCAGATCACCGCGCTCGGAAAACCGTTCCAGATCATAAAGATAGGGCTGCGGCACGCCCACGATCTGCAACCCCGCCTGCCCCAGTGTCTGAGCCAGCTCGTCAATGCGGTACGGGCGGTCCTGGGAATGCAGCAGCAGGTCGTAGAAGCCCGCGTCGCTTTGTTTGTGGTCCACCAGATGCGGGTTGCGTTTGAACGGGTGGCCGTCGGGCAATTTATCAAACATCACCTTGGCCGCATCCAGCTGCGCCTTGGGCGACAGCCCGGCGGTCAGCGCGCCGAATGCCTGTTGCAGCGGGTAGACCCCGGCGCGGCCGTAGGGCGCGTAGACCATCAGGCCCAGCCCGCCGCCGGGCGCAAGCGCGGATGCCAATGCGTCAAACCCCGTCTGCGGCTCGGGCAGGTGATGCAGCACGCCACAGCAATCAATGTAGTCGAAGGGACCATAGTGGCCCGCATCCAGCAGGCTGCCGGTGACGAAGGTGATATTCTTCAGCCCCCGCACCCGCGCCCGCGCCTCGGCGATCTCACGCGAGGCTTCCGACAGGTCGATATAGGTGATTTCATAGTCTTTCCGGGCACTTGTCAGCACTTGTGCAAGTTGAATAAGCGCATCACCCGTGCCGCCGCCCGCCACCAGAATGCGGGTCCCCTTGGACCAGTCCCGCAGGCCGCCGAACAGGTGGTGATCCAGCTCCAACGGGTGGGAGGGCGAGCCGGTGATCAGGCGCTTCTTCTCATCCGCCGGGTCGCGTTCGGGATAGGGGAACGCCTCGTACTGGGCTTTGACGTCCGACATCTCAGAACCCCTCGTGGATGATGGGATGCGCGGCAAGGCTGTCCGCCTGCGCCGGTGTCAGATCGGCCTCGCGCACCAGATAGGTGTGGATCGAGAACATCGCCGCCCCGGTCGTGGGCAGGCGCACCATGCACTGTCGCTCCGACCGGATAAAGCCGCGATGGCCTGCCGCGCGCTTAATGTCAGAGCCGCGCTGCGGGTGATGCAGATCGGGATCGGCATAGACCAGCGCATTCATCCGCATCAGCGGCTGCTCGGGGCGCAGGACGGTAAACATTCGCTCGACCGAGCGCGCGATGGCGGCGTCATATTCCGGCACCGGGTCGTGGATCGCGGTGAGCGGCTTGCCGAACTTCTCCGCCAGCGACCACGAGGCCGGGAAGCACAAAAGCGCCGCCGTCAGGATGTGGCGATCGCCCTGCTTTTGCAGGATCACGAAATCTTCCTGGAACAGCCGCGAGAGCGTCTCCAGCGGCGCGTCCCGGTCAATCGGCGCATCCGCAATGCCCTCGGGCGCGTGGGCCAACGCCAGCTCCAACAGCTCCTGCGCGGCAGGCAAGGCGTCCGCGCGCATCTGCAGCACCGTCTCGCGCCGGTCCCGCAAAAGCTGCGCCTTGTAGGCCAGCTGCGCCCCGTAGGCGTCATCCACCTGCAGCCAGTCGGCATAGGCCAGCGGCACCACCCCCGGCAGGCGGCGGGTGCGCTCTTCCATCCAGGGCGCTTGCGGCAGCGCGGATTGCAAAATCGGCTCCATGCCCCCCTTTAAGCACCCAAAATCGACATGTTCCATGCCGTTTTCGCGCGGGCGCGCGGCCCCTTCCCCGGCGCAGGCTGGCATCAGGGAAGGGAGGCCCGCCATGAACACACATTACCGCGACACGCGAAAGATCGACCCCAGCAAGGGCGCGGCGCTGCCCGATGGTAGCCCGAACGACAAGGACCGGGTGGAGATCGGCCCGACCCTGCTGGCCTTCCGCGAATGGGAAGAGGCGGGCTTCGCCCTGCCCGATCTCGACGCGATGCGGGAGTTTCGCTGGAAGCGCCTGACCCAGCATATCGTCGACCGCGATCTGGGCGGGCTGCTGATGTTCGACCCTCTCAACATCCGCTACGCCACCGACAGCACGAACATGCAGCTATGGAACACCCACAACCCGTTCCGGGCCGTGCTGCTGTGCGCCGATGGCTACATGGTGATCTGGGATTACAAAAACGCGCCGTTCCTGTCGGAATTCAACCCGCTGGTGCGCGAGCGCCGCTCGGGGGCGTCGATGTTCTACTTCTCGACCGGCGACAAAACCGACGCGGCGGCCGATAGCTTCACAGCGCAGGTGGAAGAGCTGATGCGCGCCCATGCGGGCGACAACAAACGCCTCGCCGTGGACAAGATCATGGTCGCGGGCCTGCGCGCGCTGGAAGCCCGCGGCTTCGAGGTACACGAGGGCGAGGAAGTGACCGAGATGTCCCGCTCCATCAAAGGCCCCGACGAGATCCTCGCCATGCGGCTCGCCTGCCATTCCTGCGAGGCGGCGATGTATGTGATGGAAGACTTCGCCCGCACCGAGATCCCCAAGGGCGGCGTCAGCGAAGATGACGTCTGGGCGGTGCTCCATGCCGAGAATATCAAGCGTGGCGGCGAGTGGATCGAGACGCGGCTGCTGGCTTCTGGCCCGCGCACGAACCCGTGGTTTCAGGAATGCGGCCCGCGGGAGTGCCAGGACAACGAAATCCTGGCCTTTGACACCGATCTGATCGGCCCCTACGGCATCTGTTGCGACATCTCGCGGACCTGGTGGATTGGCGACGACGCCCCGCGCCCCGACATGATCGAGGCGATGAAGCATTCGGTCGAGCATATCGAGACCAACAAGCAGATGCTGCGCCCCGGCATCAGCATCGACGAGCTGGTCGCGGGCACCCATGTGCTGCATGACAAGTACCAACAGCAGAAATACAGCTGCCTGATGCATGGTGTCGGCCTGTGCGATGAGTGGCCGCTGGTGGCCTACCCCGACAAGCATGTCAAAGGTGCGTGGGACCATGTGCTGCAGCCCGGCATGACGCTGTGTGTCGAGGCGCTGGTGGGCGAAGTCGGCGGCGACTTCTCGATCAAGCTGGAGGATCAGGTGCTGATCACCGAGGACGGCTACGAGGACCTGACGTTTTATCCGATGGACCCGCGGCTGATGGGCATAAGCTGACACGGAACACGGAAGCGTGTGCCGTCTGTCGCCCAGGGCGAAATATTCCGACACGTTTGCTCACCATCCCGTGACATCGCCGCCGCCAAGCTTGCGTTGACGCCGGCGCATGCCCATCCCTGTACAGACCACCGCAGCCGTAGGAGCCCCAAAATGGGCATGGAACGCATCACATTCGAAGGCCATTCCGGCGCCGCCCTGGCGGCTCGGCTCGACATGCCCGAAGGCCCGCATCTGGCCACCGCGCTGTTTGCGCATTGCTTCACCTGCTCCAAGGACATCCCCGCCGCCAAGCGCATCTCGCAGCGGCTCGCAGGCATGGGCATCGCGGTGCTGCGCTTTGATTTCACCGGGCTTGGCCATTCCGAAGGCGAGTTCGAGAACACGACCTTCAGCTCGAACGTACAGGACCTGCTGCTCGCGTCCGAGCATCTGGCGAGCATCGGCAAGGCCCCGACCCTGCTGATCGGGCATTCGCTGGGCGGGGCCGCGATCCTGAAGGCCGCGCCGCAGATCGAAAGCGCCAAGGCCGTCGTGACCATCGGCGCGCCGTTCGATCCCGGCCATGTGACGCATAATTTCAACGATGCGCTCGACGAGATTTCCGCCAAGGGCGTCGGCGAGGTTAATCTGGGCGGACGCCCGGTGCGCATTGGCCGCGATTTCGTCGAAAATGTCGCGGCGGAGAACCTCGCCGACAGCATCAAGGGCATGAAAAAATCGCTCCTCGTGCTCCACGCGCCTTTGGACAAGACCGTGGGTGTCGAGAACGCCACGCAGATCTTCATGCACGCCAAACATCCCAAAAGCTTCGTGACGCTGTGCGACGCGGACCATCTGATCACCCGCCCGCAGGACGCGGAATATGCCGCCGAGGTGATTAGCGCCTGGGCTTCCAAATATCTCGACCTGCGCCCGCCCGCACCGCCGATCGGTGCGCCGGAGGGCGTGGTTCGCGTGACCGAGGCTGATCCCGATGGCTTCCTGCAAGACGTGCAAGCGGGTCCCCATCACCATGTGCAGGCCGACGAGCCGCTGGCCTATGGCGGCACCAACAAGGGTATGTCGCCCTACGGGCTGCTGGCCTCGGGCCTTGGCGCGTGTACCTCGATGACAATCCGCATGTATGCGCGGCGCAAGAAGTGGCCCCTGTCCGGCGTGCGCGTCGACGTGACCCATAACGCGGTGCATGCGCAGGACACAGACGGTCTCTCGCGGATCGATCACTTCAGCCGCAAGATCCACCTCGAAGGGGATCTTGACCCCGCGCAGCGCGCGCGGCTGATGGAGATTGCCGACCGCTGCCCGGTGCACAAGACGCTGGAGACCGGGGCGCGGATCGAAACCGAGCTGGTCGAGGACTGAGCGAAAGCCCGCCACCTCCAACCTGCTCTGGCTATCGTGCTGCGCCGCGCTTGTGTATTCTGGTCGCCCAAGCCAATGGAGGCCCATATGCGCGCGATCCTCATCTCCGCAATCACCCTGACCCTTGCCGCAAGCCCGGCCTTGGCCAAGGACAAGCCCTTCAAGAAGAACAAGCTGCGTGGCGCACAGGCTCAATCCCACTGCCCACCGGGGCTCGCGAAGAAAAGCCCGGCCTGCGTGCCGCCCGGGCTGGCCAAAAAGCAAGGGCTCCAGCGCGGCGACCGCTACACCGGTGACGGGCGCATTTTGCGCGATTACGGGCGATTTGGCCTGCCCCGGCTCGACCCCGGTCAAAGCTACTACCGGCTTGGCGACACGATCATCGCCGTCGATGATGACACACGGCGCGTGCTGGATGTGATTGCGGTGCTGAGCCGGGTGAGCAACTAGGGAACCGGGGCGCGGCCGGGCGCGTTTTTGCCCCAATGCTTATCTGATCCGGAGACATGCCCGATGCCCCTGCCCCGCCTTTTGACCCTGGCCGCCCTTGTGCTTGCGCCGCAGCTTGCGACCGCGCAATCCACCCTGACCGACACCCCGCGGCTTGATGCGGTGGAGTGCGACGGGACCGATACCCAGACCTATCAAAGCTGCCTGTCCGCGACCTTGGCCGAGCAACTGGCGCCAAGCGAGACGACCGGGACCGATTTGCTGACTGTCGGCGAGACGCTGGTGCAGCGCCTACCGCCCATCGCCTCGCCGGATCAGTTCGGGCTTGAGCCCGCCCCCGCCGGTGAGCGCTACGTGCGCGCGGGCAATGATGCCGTCCGCATCGACACCGAGACGCGCCTGATTACCAAGGTCATTTACGACGCGCTCTGACCTCGCAGCGTCGCAATTTCTTATGAAGAAATTGCGCACAAATCCTCTGGGAGGATTTGGACCAGACTTTCCCTGAAAGTCTGGCGCCGTTCAAAGGCTACTCCGCCGCGATCTTTTTTTTCGCGCCAAGCATCGGCTTGAGATACATCCCCGTGTGCGAGCCTTCGACCTCTGCCACCTTCTCGGGTGTGCCGGTCGCTACCACCGTGCCGCCGCCATCGCCGCCCTCCGGACCGATATCGATGATCCAGTCCGCAGTCTTCACCACGTCGAGATTGTGCTCGATCACGATCACAGAGTTGCCTTGTTCCACCAGCTCATGCAGCACTTCCAACAGCTTGCGAACGTCCTCGAAATGCAGACCCGTTGTCGGCTCATCGAGGATATAGAGCGTGCGGCCCGTGGAGCGCTTCGCGAGTTCCTTGCTGAGCTTCACCCGCTGCGCCTCGCCACCAGACAGGGTCGTCGCCTGCTGGCCCACCTTGATGTATCCCAGACCCACGCGCATCAGCGCGTCCATCTTCTCGCGGATCGACGGCACCGCCTTGAAGAACTCCTGCGCGTCCTCGACGGTCATATCCAGCACGTCGGCGATGCTCTTGCCTTTGAACTTCACCTCCAGTGTCTCGCGATTGTAGCGCGCGCCCTTGCAGGTCTCGCATTCCACGTAGACATCCGGCAGGAAGTGCATCTCGATCTTGATCACGCCGTCGCCTTGGCACGCCTCACAGCGCCCACCCTTGACGTTGAAGCTGAACCGGCCGGGCTTGTAGCCGCGGGTTTTGGCCTCGGGCAGCCCGGCGAACCAATCGCGGATGGGCGTGAAGGCGCCGGTATAGGTCGCCGGGTTCGAGCGCGGTGTTCGCCCGATCGGGCGCTGGTCGATGTCGATCACCTTGTCGAGATGCTCCAGGCCTTTGATGGTCTCACAGGGCGCGGGCGTCTGCCGCGCGCCGTTCAGCGTCATGGAAGCAGTCTTGAACAACGTCTCGATGGTCAGTGTGGACTTGCCCCCGCCGGACACGCCGGTCACGCAGACAAACTTGCCCAGCGGGAAATCGACGGTGACGTTTTGCAGGTTGTTGCCGCTCGCCTTGACCACGGTCAGTTTCTTCTTGTTGCCCTTGCGGCGCTTCTCGCCAATCGGGATCTCGCGCACGCCGGTCAGGTAGTCGCCGGTGATTGAGCCGCTGGCGGCGACCTCCGCCGGGGTCCCGTGGGCCACAACCTCGCCGCCATGCACACCTGCCCCCGGGCCAATATCGAAGACATAATCCGCCTCGCGGATCGCCTCTTCGTCATGCTCCACCACGATCACCGTGTTGCCTTGGTCGCGCAGATTTTTCAGCGTCGTCAGCAGCCGGTCATTGTCGCGTTGGTGCAGGCCAATCGACGGCTCGTCGAGCACATAAAGCACCCCGGTCAGGCCAGAGCCGATCTGCGAGGCCAACCGGATGCGCTGGCTCTCGCCGCCTGACAGCGTGCCTGCGTTGCGCGACAGGGTCAGGTATTCGAGGCCCACATTGTTCAGGAACCCCAGCCGCTCGCGGATTTCCTTTAGAATCGCGCGGGCGATCTCGTTCTTCTGCTTGCTCAGCGCTGCGGGCACGCTTTCGCACCAGTCAAACGCCTCGCGGATCGACATCTCGACCACCTGGCCCACATGCAGTCCGGCGATCTTCACGGCCAGCGCTTCGGGGCGCAGGCGGTAGCCGTCGCAGACATGGCATTTGCGGTTATTCTGGTAGCGCTCGAACTCTTCGCGAATCCAACTCGAATCCGTTTCGCGGTAGCGGCGCTCCATGTTGGGGATCACGCCCTCGAAGCTGCGGGTCACCTGATAGACGCGCCCGCCTTCGTCGTAGCGGAACGGGATTTCCTCGTCGCCCGAGCCATACAGGAAGACCTGCTTCACATGGGCGTCAAGGTCCTTCCAAGGTGTGTTCTTGTTGAACTCGTAATGCTTGGCAATGGCCTCGATCGTTTGCAGAAAGTAGGGCGACTTGCCCTTGCGCCACGGCGCCAGCGCCCCGTCGTAGAGCTTGAGCGTCTGGTCCGGCACCACGAGGCGTTCGTCGAAGAACAGCTCGACCCCAAGCCCGTCGCACTCCGGGCAGGCCCCGAACGGCGCGTTGAAGGAAAACAGCCGTGGCTCGATCTCTGAGATGGTGAAGCCAGAGACGGGGCAGGCAAATTTCTCGGAAAACGTGATGCGCTCGGGCTCCGCGTCCTTCGGTGCGGTCTCGAGGATCGCGATGCCGTCGGCCAGATCAAGTGCAGTGCGCAAGCTGTCGGCCAGCCGCGTCTCCAGCCCCTCGCGCACGACGATGCGGTCCACCACCACGTCAATGTCGTGGCGGAACTTCTTGTCGAGCGTCGGCGGGCTTTCCAGCTCGTAGAACTCGCCGTCGACCTTGACGCGCTGGAAGCCTTGCTTCGCGAGCTCCATGAATTCCTTGCGGTACTCGCCCTTACGGTCGCGGATGATCGGGGCCAGCAGGTAGCCGCGGGTGCCCTCCTCCATCGCCATGATCCGGTCGACCATGTCTTGGACCTGCTGCGCCTCGATGGGCTTGCCGGTGGCGGGGGAATAGGGCGTGCCGACACGCGCGAACAGCAGGCGCATGTAGTCGTAAATCTCGGTCACGGTGCCGACGGTGGAGCGCGGGTTTTTCGAGGTCGTCTTCTGCTCGATGGAAATCGCCGGGCTCAGCCCCGCGATATGATCCACATCGGGCTTTTCCATCATGTCGAGGAACTGGCGCGCATAGGCCGACAGGCTTTCGACATAGCGGCGCTGCCCCTCGGCGTAGATCGTATCGAACGCCAGCGAGGACTTGCCGGAGCCCGACAGCCCGGTGATCACCACCAGCTGGTCGCGGGGGATATCCACGTCGATGCCTTTGAGGTTGTGCTCGCGCGCGCCACGCACTTCGATGTTCTTCAGCTCGGCCATGATCATCCCCACAAATGGTTGCGCCAGAGATAAGCCCGCGCCCGGGACATTCCACCCTCCTAACGGAACATTAATAGAACATCCACAGGTTTATTTGATCCGTAGGCGCAGAGTCTGCGTTGCAGCGATGCCGATGGCGCAAAAGACGGCAATCAGCGCGCACACCGCGCCCAGTCCTGCGCCGTCAAAGACCAGCACGAAGATCGGCGTGCCCAGCGTCGTGCCGACATTGCCCAGCTGCGCGATACCCCCCGTGGCCCGCGCACGGTCGGTGATGCTTTCGTTGAAATACGGGATCGCCCCGAAGCTGCCCGCGGGGATCAGCGCCATGACGCTGAACAGCACAAACAGCGGCCAGAGTTGCGCGCTGAAGACCCAGACGAGGCCACTCGCCGCGATAGTCAGCGCGAAGCCGATGGTCACCAGCCGCGATGGCGTCATGCGCTTGGCGATGATGCCCCCCGCTATCGTGCCCGCGATCGAGATCAGCGGCAGCGCCGTGATCACCCAAACAGGCAGCCCGAGCGCCAGCGGCAACACCGCCAGCAGCGCAATATAGAGCATCGTGTACCACACGAACCCCGCCCCCGGGATCAGCAGCTTCGGGGTGGAATAGATGATGCGGTGTTCTTCGAGATACGACACCGGCCGGGGCTCGACTTGCAGCCCCTTGGGCAAAAGCGGCAGCAGGATCACCGCCATCACAGCCATGCCGACCCCGTGGGCGATGAAAACCGCGGGCAAGCCGCCCAGCGGCAACAGGAAGGGCAAGGCGGCGGCGATGATCGCCATGGCGATGCCGAAGAAGGCCGCCCAGATGCCCATGGTCACTGGCCTGTCCGCCTCGGACGAGACGGACGCGATCAATGTCGGGGCCGCGACCACGATGGCCAGATGCGAGACCCCTTCGAGCACGCGCAGTCCCGCGAAAACCCAGATGCCCGGCAGGCTCGCCTGCACCAGCGACAGTGCCGCCCCCGCCAGCAAGGCGCCGATCAGCGCCCGGGTCACACCCACGCGCGCGACCACCGATCCCGCGACGGCCCCGAGAGCAATCCCCACCATGCCGACGATGGAGATCAGCACCGGCACAAAGGCGCCACCTTCCGCATAGACCTGCTGCAACACAGGCAATGTCAGGGTCAGCTTGCCGAATTGCGCAGCCGAAAACAGCCCCGCCACCAGCAGGGCCATCACCAGGGTCCAGTTCGTGCGGGCGGGCGTGTCCATGGCGCACTCCTGCGCCTCTGGCGCGGGGGCGTCAACCGCCGCCGCGCGCAAATTGCACGCGGGTAAAAAAATGGCGCGCAAGGTCTCCCTCACGCGCCAAATCAAAAATCGCGCGCCGCGCGCACAGCGCGGCTCAATGTGGTAACAGCCGCCTAGAAGTGGATGGCCCGGTCATAGGCGTCGAGCACGCTTTCATGCATCATTTCCGACAGGGTCGGATGCGGGAAGACCGTGTTCATCAGGTCTTCCTCGGTGGTCTCCAGCGTGCGGCCCACGACGTAGCCCTGGATCATTTCGGTCACTTCCGCGCCGACCATATGAGCGCCCAGCAGCTCGCCGGTTTTCTCGTCGAAGATGGTCTTCACCATGCCTTCCGGCTCGCCCAGGGCGATGGCCTTGCCGTTGCCGATGAAAGGGAAGCGTCCGACCTTGATCTTGTAGCCCGCCTCTTTCGCCTTCTCCTCGGTGAACCCGACGGAGGCCACCTGCGGGTGGCAATAGGTGCAGCCTGCGATGCTTTCAGGGCGCACCGGGTGCACGTTGTTCTTGCCTACGATCAGCTCGGCCACCATGACGCCTTCATGGGACGCCTTGTGCGCCAGCCACGGCGCACCCGCGATGTCGCCAATGGCGTAAAGCCCCTCGACCCCGGTGCGGCAATACTCGTCCACAACGACATGAGTGCGGTCGATCTTCACGCCCTGCTCTTCAAGGCCCAGGTTCTCGACATTGCCGACGATCCCCACGGCGGAGATCACGGTGTCGAACTCGACCTTCTCGACCTTGCCGCCCGCCTCAATATGCGCGGTGACCTTGCCTTTGCCCCGGTCGAGCTGCTTGACCATGGTCTTCTCCATGATCTTCATGCCCTGCTTCTCGAAGCTCTTCTTGGCGAAGGCGGATATTTCGGCGTCTTCGACCGGCAGGATGCGGTCCATCACTTCAACCACGGTCGTGTCACAGCCCAGGGTATTGTAGAAGCTGGCGAACTCGATCCCGATCGCGCCGGAGCCGATCACCAGCAGCTTCTTGGGCATACGCTTGGGCGTAAGCGCGTGCTTGTAGGTCCAGACCAGATCGCCGTCGGCCTCCAGCCCCGGCAACTCGCGCGCGCGCGCACCGGTGGCCAGCACGATGTTCTTCGAGGTCAGCTCTTCGGTGTCCTTGTCGGTCTTGACCGACACCTTGCCTTTGCCGGTGAGCGTCGCTTCGCCCATCACCGTGGTGATCTTGTTCTTTTTCATCAGGTGACCGATGCCGCCGGACAGCTGACCCGCGACCGCACGCGAGCGCTTCACCACCGCGTCCAGATCGTAGTCGATGCCGGTGGCCTTCAGGCCGAAATCCTTGGCGCGGTGCATCAGGTGGAACACCTCGGAGGAGCGCAGCATCGCCTTGGTCGGGATGCAGCCCCAGTTGAGGCAGATGCCCCCCATATGTTCGCGCTCCACGATCGCCACGCTCAGGCCCAGCTGCGCGCCGCGGATGGCGGCCACGTAGCCGCCGGGGCCTGCGCCGATGACGATCATATCGAAGGATTTTGCGGCCATGTGGTCTCTCCCGGGAAGGTCAGAAAATTAGTTTAAAGCTAAACTACTTTGTCGGTTGACGCTGCGCAACGCGCTATTCTGCCACCCCCGTATGCGCGGGCTGCATGACTGGGGGAACGCGCGTCGACGCGCGTTTCTGATGCGCCTTCAAAGGCGCATGGCACGGGATTTGGAAATCCCGTGGCCCAAGGCCCATCGATGGGCCTTGCTCACATCAGGAGCCGCGCTTCTCCAGCATCTCGAGCGTTCTGGCCAGCAAAATGCCCACCCGGTTCGTCCCCTTGCGCGACAGGTGAATGCCGTCGATGGCGAAATGCGAGCGGTTCTTCGGGTTGATCGCAGATTTTATCCGCACCATCTCGATGCCCCGCTCGGCGCGGGCGAGCTTCAGCTGGCGCTGCACCATCTCGCGCAGCGGCGCGGCGCAACGCGAGAACAGGTTGCGGCGTGCGTTGCCCTCGTAATAGGCCACCATCATCACCCGCGGCCCGTCGGCGCGGATCTTGCGCACCAGGTCCGGCACAATGCCACGCTGGCCATCCCGCGAGATCAGCCGGTCCAGCACCGCGTCGCATTTGCGGCAGCCGCATTTGGTCAGCAAATCATTCGCGCCTCCATTGACCAGCACCCAATTCCAGTCGCCCGCCTCGTACTGCGCGGGGATAACGCTGCGCGGGTTGGTCCCGGCGCCGGACAGGTAAAACTTCGCGCCAGAAGCCGCGCGGTTGTCCACCGCGCGCTCCGTCTCGCGCGCCAGCACGTCCGGGATGGAGGCGTTGAAGATCTTTTGCCACTCCAGCATGCTGTCGCCGATGACAAGAATATCCTGCTTGGCCTGCGCGCTCGCAGACATGCCCAGAAGGGCCAGGGACAGCAGCAGCCCCCGCATCAAATTATTCATCGTGGCCTACTCGGCAGCTTGGATCGATTTCACAGTGGCCCCATAGCCACCTTGTTCCATGAACTCGGTCTCGGGTTTCGTCGTACGCCGTTCTAGCGCCGCGTTGCGGAAGGGGAAACGCCCGAATTTGCGGATCACTTCCCGGTGGGCCTTGGCGTGGAGCAGATTGCTCTCGCTCTCGGGCATGCGGGTCAGGAACAGCCGCACGCAGCGGTCCTGATCGGTCGTGCTCTCGGAATGCATCAGCGGCATGTAGAAGAACTGCCGCGCGGGCGGGTCGATCGTCATGTCCCAATCCTTGCCGATGGCGCATTTGGCCACCGCCAAAGCCAGCTTGTCCGAGGCAAAGGCTTTTGGCGTGTCACGGAACATGTTGCGCGGGAATTGGTCGGTCAGGATCAGGTAGGCCAGCACGCCCGACGGATAGGTCATCCAGAGCGACAGGCTGCCCTCCATCGCGCGGTGCCAGAGCGGCTCGAACAAGTCGCGGATCTCGGCATCGAGCGCCTCACCGCCCTGATACCACCCCTCTGGCCCCTGCTCATCGAGCCAATAGGCCAGGACCTCCTCAGGCGTTGACATGGTTCCTACTCCCCAGTCCAAACACAACACGCGCCCCCGCAGTCTTAATAAAGTGTTACAACCGCGCGGCGGCTTCGCAAGGCTTTTCGGGGAAAGTGGTTACTTTGTCCCGCCATCTGTGTCCTCTTCGGCCGCCTCGGCCATTTCTTCGGCGGTTTCCACGTAATATTCCTGCGCGGCCTCGACCATGACCGCGGTCGATCCCATGCCAACCGGGGCGTAGGACACGGCGTCGTAATCCTCCTCGTCGCTGTAGGCCGATGGGCGCTGCGTCATGCGGTAGGCCGCGTAGAGCGTCGTCGCCGCCATGGTCGCGAGGATGATCAGCCAGAACCCCTTGGGACCAATCGTGGTCATCAGCCAACCGGTAATGATCGGGCCGCCGATCGCACCCAGCCCGTTGATGAACAACAACCCGCCGGAGGCCCCGGCCATGTCCTCGGGCTCGAGGTAGTCGTTGGTGTAGGCGATCAGCAGCGCATAGAGCGGGTTCGTCATCCCCCCGATCACGAAGGCGCAGGCAAGAAGCACGGTGAAGTTGCTGTCAAACAGGAACGCCACCAGCGCCGCCCCCGCCGCCAGCGCAGAGACGACCAGGATCAACATCCGACGGTCCACCCGGTCCGAGATCCAGCCGATGGGATATTGCAGCACCAGCGCGCCGATGAAGATCGACGACACGAAGATCGAGATCTGCGCGACGCTCAACCCCGCCTCGGAGCCGTAGACCGCCGACATGCCGAACTGCGCCGAGAAGACCGAGCCCAGAAGCAACATGCCCACAACCGCCAGCGGGGAGACCTTGAACAGCGCCCGGAAACTCATCTGACGCGTGGCCCCGAACGACGGGGTGGGCGAGACGGACAGCAGGATCGGCGCAAAGGCGATGGACACCAGCACGGACGGGATGACGAACAGGATGTAGCCCGCCGGATCCGCCACGTTCAACAGGCCCTGCGCCGCCACAATGCCCGCCATCTGCACGATCATGTAAAGCGACAGCGCCTGCCCCCGCGTCTCGTTGCTGGCGGAATTGTTCAGCCAGCTTTCCGCGGTCACGTAGACGCCCGAGATCGCGAAGCCGAAGATCACCCGCAACACCATCCACGCCCAGGGGTCGGCAATCGCCGGATAGAGGATCAGCACTGCCGAGATCACTGACCCAAGCGCGGCGAAGACTCGCACATGGCCCACGCGCTGGATGAAGGTCGGCGCCAGACGCGAGCCGCCGAGAAAGCCAATGAAATAGGCGGACGTGATCAGCGACAGCTCGAAGGTCGAAAACCCCTCGATCCCGCCGCGCACACCCATGAGCGAGCCCTGCAGGCCGTTGCCCACCATCAAAAGCAGCATGCCCAAAAGCAGCGCCCAAGCGGATTTGAAAACCTCGATCATCCTGCGCTCCTTCGCGACTCGCTCGCCGTTTGCCCGTCGCTACAAGCCCGAGGCCAGATCGACCCGCCCGTGCGCGACACCATCGCGTCGTTTCTGACAAGCCCCGCTGTCGAAGTTGGCCTCATGCTCTCTTCTAAGGGGACGTGGCAAGAATATTTTTTGGCGGCCCTTGTAGGACCCTGCGGCATCCCCAATTACCAGGCATCCGGGCGCGAGGCTCCGTCCGGCGGCTGCGAAGCGCGATGACGCGCCCAGAGCGCTTTCCTCTCTTGGAGATGACTAATGCGTATTGTTTTTGCCGCGGCCCTGGCCGCTTCGGCCGCCCTGCCTGCCTTTGCCGACGAGACCGAAGGTCACGTGTTGGCATATGACCGCAAGGCGGGGATCATCGTCCTGACCGACAAGACCGTCTGGGAAGTGCCCGGCGAGATCAGCCTTCCCGCCGATCTGGGCCGGGGCGACCGCGTGTTGTTCGAGTATGAGACTGCGGGCGAAGACGGCCTGACCGCGCTCGACGCGATCACCCGTCTTGCCGTGGCCCTGCCCGACGGCACGGATGGCGGCAGCTAAGCCACTGACAGCGCTATGGAATGAGACGCGCGTCCGGTTCCGGGCGCGCGTTTGGGGCGGCTATCGCGCGTCGTTTGGCAGCAACAACGAGCTGTCCCCGTAGGAAAAGAAGCGGTACGCCTGCGCAACCGCGTGGTCGTAGATTTCGCGGATGCGATCCTGCCCCATCAAGGCGGAGACCAGCATCATCAGCGTCGACTTCGGCAGGTGGAAATTGGTCATCAGTCCATCGGCCACCTGAAACTCGAAACCGGGATAGATGAAAATATCCGTCTCGCCCTGCCACGGCGCGATTTGGCCCGGTCCCGTCGCGGCGCTCTCGATCAGGCGCAGGGCGGTGGTGCCCACCGGGATGACCCGGCCGCCCGCGTCTTTCGTGGCATTGATCTGAGCCGCCGCCGCGGCGCTCACATGGCCCCATTCCGCGTGCATCTTGTGGGTGGTCACGTCTTCGACCTTGACCGGCAGGAAGGTCCCGGCCCCCACATGGAGCGTGACATGAGCGAATTGCACGCCCTTCGCCGCCAGCGCCTCCAGCAGGGGCGCGTCGAAATGCAGCGAGGCCGTCGGGGCCGCCACCGCACCGGTCTCGCGCGCCCAGACCGTCTGGTAGTCGGTCTTGTCCCGCGCATCCGCCGCGCGTTTGGCGGCAATGTAGGGCGGCAGTGGCATCTGGCCCGCGATCTCCAAAGCTGCATCAAAATCAGCGCCTTGCAGGTTGAAGCTCAGCTCCGCCTGCCCGTCTTCGCGGCCAAGGACTGTCGCGTCCAGCCCCACAGCAAAGGTGATCCGCTCGCCGTCGCGCACCTTGCGCAAGGGCTTGATCAGCGCGCGCCAATCGCCCGAGGGCGTGGGCGAGAGCAGCGTCACTTCCATTTTCGAGACATTGCCGTCGCGCTCCCGGTGGCCAAACAGCCGCGCGGGGATCACCTTGGTGTCGTTCAGCACAAGCAGATCGCCCCGGCGCAGATAATCCGGCAGATCGGTAACCACCCGATCCTCGATCGCCTCAGGTCCCGCCACCAACAGCCGTGCGGAGGAGCGCGGCACCGCGGGGCGCGTGGCGATCAACTGCTCGGGCAGCGCGAAGTCGAACTCATCCAGCTTCATCGCGCTTAATTCTGCAGCTTGGGCGGCGGCTGGCGGAAGATCTCGCGGAAGATGCCCGGCGTCAGCACCGACAGCGGGTTCACCCCGACCTGCGGCGCGTCCGCCGAGCCGCGCAGTGTGTAGTTGAAGCCGAACAGGCCCTCGCCCTTGCGCGGCGAGAACAGCGCGCCGAAAATGCCGTTCACCGCGTAGATGGGCGAAACCACCCCGCGCATATCCATGCGCCGCGTCGTCGTGTTGTATATGCCGTCCATTGTGATCCCCATCGAAGGCCCAACTGCGGAGGACCGTCTGAGGGTCACGCCGTCGGGCGTCAACAGGAAACGCGCCTCGACATTGCCAAAGAGGATACCATCGCCGGTCAGCTGCTCCAGCAGCCCGATGACCGAGATGGCCGACAGCAGGTCGGCCAGCGCCGGGGCCTTCTTGACCCGGGTGTTTTTGATATCGAGCGCGCCGTCGAACTGGCCGGGCTTGCCATTGGGCTGCAGCGTCAGGGTCATGTCGCCGCCATTGGCGTTGCGGAAAATGCCCGAGGCGCGGATCACCCGCCCGCCGTTGTTCGACTGGATGCGCACCGCGGGCCCGCGCGCGGTCGGCACCACGGTCCCCGTGATCGGCGCCTCACCGTTGAGATTGCCCTTGAACGTGCCGTCGAGGCCGCGCCCGCCGCGGAAATTGCCCTGGAACTGGTCGATGGTGATCGTGTCGGTGACCCGAAGCCGGTCGAGCGCGAAATCCAGCGGCGGGCCATTGGCCGCCCCGCCGCCCTGCCCGCCTGTTACTCCGAACTTGCGGATATCAATCGTGCCGCCCCGGATCGCGATGCGCACGGGGCGGTTCGCGCCTTGGCCGGTGATCTCGACCCGGCTGTTGAGCCGGTCACCCACCACCAGAGGGTTGAACACCGCGCGCTCCAGCCCGCCGCCCGGGCGCAGATCGACCGTGCCGGTGCCGCGCAACCCCGCGGTGCGGATGCTGACGCCATTGACCTTGGGCTGCGCGCCAAGCAGCAGCTCCACCTCCAGCAGCCCGTCCGCGCCGCGCGGCTTCGACCAGCCGAGCGCCGGGATCGACAGGCCAATGCCCCGCAAATCAGAGCTGAGCGCCGCCACCGGGGCCGCACCGGGCTCCAGCAGGATGTCGAGCGCGGCGGTGCCCCGACCGCTGACGCTGCCGGGCGGCAGGCCCACATTGAACGTGTCGAGCACCCGTTGGGACAGCTCCATCGTGCCGGTCAGGCGGCTTTGCGGCGGGCTGCCCGGGCCGATCTCTCGCGACCAGACCACATCGGTGGGGATGCCATCGAGCTGCGCCTTGCCTCCGATGGACAGCGCGCCATCGCCCGCCTCGACCACCAGCAGATCGGCCTCCAGCTGGCGATCCTTGATCAGCGTGTCGGAGCGCACACCGCGCAGCTCCGCGCGCACGTCGAAGGCCACATCGGCGACATTGACGTCGCGCTTCAGGGGCACGGTCAGCCCCATCTCCACCCGCGCCGCGCCGGTGGCCACATCAGGCGACAGCTCGGACTTCGACAGAAACTCGAACGGCTTGCGGTCGAGCAGCGTCAGCGCCGCCGAGAGCGGCCCGGTCAGACCCAAACGGAACTCGGCCAGCGAGGGTTTGGCGGTCATGTCGGCGATCACCATGGACGAGCCGCCCGCATCCAGCAGCCCCGCATCGCCCACGGGGATTGCACCGCTTTGCAAGCTCATGTGGAAGCTCGTGTCCGAGATCGAGGCGAAGCCGCGGGCATTCTCGACCTCGGGCAGGCTTTTGAGGTAGCGCACGCGCGCCTCCGAGAAATCAAAGCTCACCGCCGCGCGCGTGCTTTCGCCGGGGCGCACCCGCAGGGCTGCGGCGGCGTTTTGCACCTGCCCCTCGACCACGTTGCGGATCAGCCAGTCGCGGGTCTTGTCGACCGCCGTGCGCGGCCACAGCTTCATCAGCTCGGCATGGGCAATCTCGTCGATGCCCGCCTCCATCGAGACGGCCCAGCCCTCCTCCAGCACCGACACGGTGCCTTTCGCCAGCAGCTCGACCCCCTCGTCGCGCAGCAGCAGCTGGCCCACATCCATCTCCAGCGCGGTGGGCTTGTAGCGCAGATCGAGCGCGCCGGAGGAGAAGCGCACCGGCGCCTCGAACAGACCCTCCGGGTCCAGCAGGATGTTGCGGAAGCGCAGCTGCCCCAGCAGGGTCTGCGGAATGCCCGCGTTGAAATCCTGCAAATCGGCGTGGCCCGTGGCCTGCAGGCGCAGCTCCGGCGCATCGAGATTGATCTCGTCGAAGAACAGCCTGCCCGTCGCGGCCTCGTAGCGCACGTAGGTGCGGGCGGAGTTGAAGCGCACAGGCTTGGCCTGCGGCGTTGGTTGCAGCACGCCCTTGTCGATGTTGAGCGCGCCCGCGAGGCTGGCCACCTGCCCCTCCTCGTCGATCTCGGCGGTCAGGGCACCGGAGACCGGCGCGTCGAGCACATTGAGAAAGTTCAGTGTCGGCACCTGCCGGGCGAGACCGCGCGCTTCGAGGTCTTCGAACTTGCCTACCAGCCGCGCGCCCTGCAGACCCTTCGCCTTGTCGGCGGCGAAGACCAGGTTGGCGGGCGGGCCGCCGTCCTGATCGAGCTTGAAGCTGAGGTTCATGGTGATGACATTGGCCGCGTTCACAAGGCTGAGGCGGCCCTGCTCCACCGCGATCACCTCGCCGCTGCGCACGTCGGTCAGGCGCAGGGACAGCGCCTCGGCGGCGATATCCTCCAGCTCGTCAAGGCGGGGGTCGGCAAACCACGTGTCGACCCGCTCCAGTACCTCCGACAGCGAGCCGATCTCGACCTCGCCGCCGCCCATCGTGGCCCCAAACGCCAGCCCGATCTCGCCCCTGCGGTCGCGCACCAGCTCAAGGCTGCCGCCGGTCAGCTCCACCGTCTCCAGCTTGACGCGCCCCAGCAGCAGCTCAGACGTGTCGAGCTTGGAGCGCAGCTGCGGCATCGCCAGCAGGCTCTCCCCGCCCGCGTTGAATATCTGCAATCCGGTGATGTCGAGCGTCGGGCGGTATTCCGCGTCCAGCAGCCCCACGGCGATGCCGTCGAAGGTCAGGCTCTCACCCTCGATGGAGTTGTTGATCCGCGTCTCCAGCTCCCCCACCAGCCAGTCCGGCAGGGACACGCTGCGCCCCAGCAGCGCCAGAAGCGTGACGGCGACGGCAAAGAGCACAAGCGTGATCGAGGCCCCGATCAGCGAGGCCAGCACCCGCAGCGGCCCGGGGCGCGGGCGGACACGCCGCTCGCGCTTCAGGGCCGAATGGCGGCCAGTCTTTATGTGCGGGGTGCCGTGATCGGCCATGCCACCTCTTGGGTCTCGCGCGCAGGGACCTGAAACAGCGCGACTTGCTCTTTACCTCTGCATACAATGCTCTAGCCTGCGATACACATCATTTTTGCGTATCCAAGGAGACTTCCATGACCCAGCTCGGTCACGCCGCCCCCGACTTCACGCTGCCCCGCGACGGTGGTGGCGAGGTCTCCCTGTCGGAGCTGCTGCCGCGGCTCGTGGTGGTCTACTTCTACCCCAAGGACGACACGCCCGGCTGCACCAAGCAGGCCATCGGCTTCACCGAGATGGCCGATGAGTTCGCCGCCGCGGGCTGCGTGGTGGTCGGCATCTCCAAGGACAGCGTGGCCAAGCATGACAAGTTCGTGGCCAAGCACGATCTGGGGGTGATCCTGGCCTCCGACGCCGACAGCGACGTATGTGAGCGGTACGGCGTGTGGAAAGAGAAAAGCATGTACGGCAAGACCTACATGGGGATCGAGCGCTCCACCTTCCTGATCGGGCGCGACGGCGAGCTGCTGCGCGAATGGCGCAAGGTGAAGGTGCCCGGACATGTGGCAGACGTGCTGCAGGCGGCCAAACACGCTTGATCGCAGGGCGGTGCCCACCCGCCCAAGTGACCCAACGGCACCCCGCTTGTCGTTGATTCCGCCCGAAAAAGCTGAAAATTGGGACCGATCGCCGGTCGGCGAAAACCCGCCCATATCGGCGCAAATCGGCGCAGTTCGTCACAGCCCGCGGGTTATTTGTTGCGACCCTTAAGCTCAATGTTTAAGCAAACGCCAACCTGTGGATAGGTGGGGACCAACCACGGGGCAAAGAACTGGGGTAACACGGGAAGGCCGAGACGTGAGAACACGCCTTATCGATTCAATAGATCATGCCATTGAACGCCGCCTGCCCGAGCAGCGGCTCTTCTTGAAATCCGATCAGGGCACCCGGTTCATCCGGCTGCGCCCCTCGACCCAGGCCGGCATCCTCGCCTGCGCCTCCGTCGTCGCCTGCTGGACCTTCGTGGTCACCGCGATCTTCCTGATGGACACGATCTCTGCGGGGAACGCGCGCGAACAGGCACAGCGCGAGCGCAACATCTACGAGGCCCGCCTGAACGCCCTGTCGCGCGAACGCGACCACCGCGCCGAAGAGGCCGCCGCCGCCCACGAGCGCTTCTATGTGGCGCTCGACCAGATCTCCGAGATGCAGAGCGCCCTGCTCGCCTCCGAGGATCGCCGCACCGAGCTTGAGACCGGCATCGAGGTGATCCAGACCACCCTGCGCCGCACCATGAAAGAGCGCGACAGCGCCCGCGAAGAGACCGAAATCCTGACCGCGCGCCTGGAAGGCGACACCGAAGGCGAGGCGGCGATCGCCAAGGCCAAGACCGTCGACGGCTCGGTCGCCTTCCTGACCGCAGCCTTAGAGGAGACTGCCGCCGAGCGCGACCAGATCGCCAATGACGCGCAGGCCGCGTTCGACACCGCCGAAGAGCTGCGCTTTGAGCTGAAGATGAACGAAGAGCGCAACAATCGCATCTTCCAGCGCTTAGAGGAGGCCGTGACTGTCTCGCTGGAGCCGCTCGACAAGATGTTCCGCGCCGCGGGCATGCCGACCGACAGCATACTGCGCGAAGTGCGTCGCGGCTATTCCGGTCAGGGTGGCCCGCTGCTGCCCGCCACTATGTCGACCTCCGGCGGGGGCACGATCACCGATGGCACCTCGCAGCGTGCAAACCGCCTGCTTAAAGAGCTCGACCGGATCAACCTGTTCCGCATCGCCGCCGACAAGTCGCCCGTGGCGATGCCGGTCAAGGCCGCCTTCCGCTTCACCTCGCCCTTCGGCTACCGCCGCGACCCCAAGGGCGCGGGCCGCCGGATGCACGCGGGCGTGGACTTCGCCGGTGCGCGCGGCACGCCGATCTATGCGACCGCCGACGGCGTCGTGACCCATGCCGGATGGCAGTCCGGCTACGGCAAACTTGTCAAAATCAAACACGCCTTTGGTATTGAAACCCGCTATGCCCATAACTCGACTATTCGTGTAAAAGTGGGTCAAAGGGTATCGCGTGGAGACCGGATCGGTGATATGGGAGCCACTGGCCGTGTCACCGGCACCCATCTTCACTACGAGGTCCGTCTCAACGGAACTCCGGTCAACCCGATGACCTATATCAAGGCAGGACGCGATGTTTTCTAAAAGCAAGATCAACGACCCCAATGCGAAACCCGAGGACAGCAAGGCTGCCGCCGCGCCCTCTGGCGCCGCCCCCGCCGCGCCGTCGAGCGCGCCGAAGCCTGATTTCTCTTCCAGCCCCCGTCCCAAGGCACCGCCGTCGACCCTGTCGACGGACCTGACCATCACGGGCAACTTGAAGACCACCGGCGATATCCAGGTTGAGGGCAACGTCGAGGGCGATATCCGCGCGCACCTGCTGACCGTGGGTGAGACCGCCGTGATCAAGGGCGAGATCGTCGCCGACGATATCGTGGTCAATGGCCGCGTCATCGGTCGCGTGCGCGGCCTGAAGGTGCGCCTGACCTCCACCGCCCGCGTGGAAGGCGATATCATCCACAAGACCATCGCCATCGAGAGCGGTGCGCATTTCGAAGGCTCCGTGCAGCGTCAGGACGACCCGCTGAACACCGGCCCGAAATCGGCCGCATCCGGGGTCGGCGCGACCCCAGCTGCCGCGGCACCGTCCGCCGCACCAAAGCCTGCTGAAGCTCCCAAAAGCTAAAGCGCATGGAAGACCGTGCGACCTTGGAACACCACGCTCCGAGGTCGCTCCCCCTCTGCGCCCCTGAAAGCCGCCCGTATCTCTTGGCGGCAGCGATCCTCGCCTCATCGCTTGGTTTCATCGATGGCTCGATCGTGGCGATTGCCCTGCCCTCGATCCGTGTGTCGCTCGACGCCACCCTGCTGGAAGCGCAGTGGGTCTCCAACGGCTATTTGCTGACCCTCTCCGCCCTGATCCTTGTGGGCGGGGCCACGGGCGACCGGTTTGGGCTGGCACGCGTGTTCGGCCTTGGCATTGCGCTGTTTGTGCTGGCGTCGCTGGCCTGCGCCTTCGCGCCCACCGCAACCTTCCTGATCCTTGCGCGCGGGGTGCAAGGCTTTGCCGCGGCCTTCATGGTCCCCGGCTCGCTCGCCCTGATCTCGCGCGCCTACCCCAATGAGGAGCGTGGCCGCGCCATCGGCATCTGGGCGGCCTCTGCGGCCGTCACCTCGGCGCTTGGCCCGATCCTGGGTGGTCTGGTGATCAGCGCGGGCGGCATGGACAGCTGGCGCTGGATCTTCGCGGTGAACCTGCCGCTTGGCGCGCTCGCGCTGTTTTTTCTCTACTCCAAGGTCACGCAGGACCCCGCCCAGCCCGAGCGCGGGCTTGACATCCCCGGCGCCATCGCCGCGACGCTGGGTCTGGGTCTGTTCGCCTGGGCCTTGAGCGGCGCGGAGCATGGCAACGTGCCCAACATGGAGAACCTGATCGCGGGTGCAATCGGGCTGGCGGTGATCGGTATCTTCCTGCGGATCGAGGCGCGCAGCCCGCATCCGATGATGCCGCTGTCGCTGTTTCGCAATCGTGGGTTCTCGGCCGCGAACCTCGTGGCGTTCTGCATCTACTTCTCTTTCTCCGCGGTGCTGATGTACCTGCCGATGCTGCTGATCGGCGGCTGGGGCCTGTCGGCCATCGCGACCTCCGCGGCCTACGCGCCGCTGTCGGTCTTCATCGCGCTTCTGTCCGGCCTCGCGGGCTCGCTTGCCACGCGCTACGGCCCGACCCCGCTGCTCATCGCCGGATCACTGGTTCTGGCCACGGGCTACGCCGCACTTGCCATGGTGATCCCGTCGCAGAATTTCTGGTACGCGGTGCTGCCTGCCATGTGCTTCCAGGGCGTCGGCATGGCGCTGATCGTGGCGCCGCTGTCGAGCCAGGTCATGGGCTCGGTCGAGCCCCATGCGGGCGGCACGGCGTCGGGCATCAACAACGCGGTCACACGCATGGCCGGGCTGATCGCCGTGGCGGCCATGGGGTCGGTCGTGGCGTTGCAATATGGCGCGCTTGATGGGCCCGCGACCTACGGTCAGATCATGCTCGACCCCGGACACACCGACGCCAGCAACGCGGCCTTCATCACGGTGGCCTGGGCAGCCTCCGCGCTCTGCGTCATCTCTGCAGTCATTGCTTGGTTCGGCGGGCGTGTGCCGGTTCGGACCTAGTCCTCGGCCTGCGCTTCGGCGCGGGATTTGCCGGACACATCCATCGCCAGCGTCGCCCCCATGAAGCCGTCGAGATCGCCGTCGAGCACGCCCTTGGTGTCAGAGGTTTCGTAGCTCGTGCGCAGGTCCTTCACCATCTGGTAGGGCTGCAGCACGTAGGAGCGGATCTGGTTGCCCCAGCCCGCGTCGCCCTTGTTCTCATGGGCCTCGTTGATGGCCGCATTCCGGCGGTCCAGCTCCATCTGGTAGAGCCGCGATTTCAGGGCCTTCATGGCGATGTCGCGGTTCTGGTGCTGGGATTTCTCGGAGCTTGTCACCACAATCCCCGTCGGCTCATGGGTGATGCGCACGGCGGAATCGGTCGTGTTGACGTGCTGCCCGCCCGCCCCCGAAGACCGGTAGGTGTCGATGCGAATGTCGCTGGGGTTCACCTCGATCTCGATATTGTCGTCGACCACCGGGTAGACCCAGACCGAGCTGAACGAGGTGTGCCGCTTGGCCGCGCTGTCATAGGGCGAGATGCGCACCAGCCGGTGCACGCCGCTCTCGGATTTGAGCCAGCCATAGGCGTTGTGGCCACTGATCTTGTAGGCCGCGGATTTGATCCCGGCTTCGTCCCCCGCCGACATGGACTGCAACTCGACCTTGTAGCCGCGCTTCTCCGCCCAGCGGGTGTACATGCGCGCCAGCATCGACGCCCAGTCGCAGCTTTCCGTGCCGCCCGCGCCTGCGTTTATCTCTAGGAAGGTGTCGTTGGCATCCGCCTCGCCGTTGAGCAGCGCTTCAAGCTCTGCCGCGGCGGCTTTCTCCTTCAGGGCGACAAGCGCTGCCTCGGCGTCAGAGACGACCTCCGCGTCATCCTCCATCTCGCCCAGCTCGATCAGCTCGACGCTGTCGTCGAGCTCCTGCTTCATGCTCTCGTAGCTTTCCATGGCATCGACCAGTGACTGCCGCTCCCGCATCAGCTTCTGGGCCGCCTCCGGGTCATCCCACAGGTTGGGGTCCTCGACGCGGGCGTTGAACTCCTCCAGCCGGTAGGCGGCGGTCTCCCAATCCATGCGCTGGCGCAGCAGCCCGAGGGACTTCTCGATGGCATCCACATTGTTCTGGGCGTCTGCGCGCATTTCTCGGGTCCTGGCAATAAAGGTGGTCGGATCAAGGGTGTAAGCCAGCCCCCACGCGCGCGCAAGGCGGGCTTCAACCGGATAGGAACAATGGCTGGTCGGACGTCAGTACAGACCGCCCGCAGACAGGGTGCCGAAATTGGCCCGCTTCGGGATCACGGCCTTCTTGCCGGTCGACGTCGTCACTTCGGTGACCTGGTTGAGGTCCTCCGCATCCCCGCGCCCGAACAGCGTCAGGTTCGAGCCCATGGCAAAGCCACCGTCGAGGATTGCGCCCAGACCGTAGGCGGGCTCTTCGCCAAGGCGGAAATACTCGGCAACCACATGATCGCCCGACGCGTTATCCGGCAGCACCGCGCCGGTGAAGCGGTCGATCTTCACGAAATAGCCGCCCTCGGGCACCTTGAACTTGCCGCCGCCGTATTTCGCGGTGGCCTTCTTCATGAAGCTGGTGAAGACCGGCCCGCACATGCCACCGCCCGACGCCCCGCGGCCCATGGCCCGCGGGCGGTCATAGCCAATGTAGCAGCCGGCCACGATGTTGGAGGTAAAGCCCACGAACCACACGTCCTTGGCATCATTGGTGGTGCCGGTCTTGCCCGCCGTGGGCACGCTCAGATTGACCGTGCGCCGGGCCGTGCCGCGGTCCACCACGCCCTTCATCATCGAGGTCAGCTGGTAGGCGGTGATCGCATCCATCACCCGCTCCCGGCTCGAGGTGATCGCGGGGGCGAAATTTGCATCCAGCGAGGCCAGCTGGCACTCGTTGCACACCCGCTGGTCGTGGCGGTAGACGGTGCGGCCCCAGCGGTCCTGCACCCGGTCCACCAGCGTCGGCTCCACTCGCTCGCCGCCATTGGCGAACATCGCGTAGGCTGTGACCATCTTGAGCAGCGTGGATTCCTGCGCGCCGAGGGCGTTGGACAGGAACGGGTTCATATCGTCATAGACGCCGAACCGCTCGGCATATTGCGCGACCGTGCCCATGCCGATCTCTTCGGCCAGACGGATGGTCATCAGGTTGCGCGACTGCTCGATACCTGTGCGCACGGGGGTCGGTCCGTAGAACTTGTTCGACGCGTTCTTAGGCCGCCACAGGCCTTGGGGCGTGTTGATCTCGATCGGTGCGTCCACGACGATCGTGTTCGGCGCAAAGCCCGAGTCCAGCGCGGCGGCGTAAACGAACGGCTTGAAGCTGGAGCCCGGCTGGCGCGTTGCCTGCGTCGCGCGGTTGAAGACCGAATGCTGGTAGCTGAACCCGCCCTGCATCGCCAGCACGCGGCCCGTGTTGACGTCCATCGCCATGAAGCCGCCCTGCACTTCGGGGATCTGGCGCAGCGACCACGTGCCATCGTCGCCCGCACGCACATGCACCACGTCGCCCACATCAAGCAGATTGTCGACGTCCTTGGCGCGGCTGCCGAGCGAGCCGTCCTCGCGGCGGGGTCGCGCCCAGCCGACGTCGGAGCCCGGGATCGTGCCAGTAGCCTCTTGGCCCTCGATGCCCACGCGCGCGTCAGTGCCCTCGAAGCCCAGCACGACGGCGACCTTCCAGCCTTCGATGTCACGGGGGAAAGAGGTCTCCGCCAGCGTCTCGCGCCAGCCCTCGCCCGCGAGCGCCTCGGCCTCGATCTTCGTGGTCACGCGGCGGAACACGCCCTGCCCGCGATCATACTCTTCCAGCGCGCGGCGCAGGGACTTGGCGGCTTCGGTCTGCAGTTCGCGGTCCACGGTGGCCCGGATCGTCAGGCCACCGCCGAAGAATTCCTCCTCGCCGAAATCCTTGGACAGCTGGCGGCGGATCTCGTCGGTGAAGTAGTCACGGTCCGGCAGCTCTGACTTGAAGGCGACGAAGCTGCCCGACTGCACCGTCTCCAGCGGCTTCTCGCGGGCAGTCAGGTATTCCTCTTCGGAGATGTAGCCATTCTCGAACATTTCTTTGAGCACAAAGTTGCGCCGCCCCACCGCGCGCTCGTTCTGACGCACCGGGTGGTAGCGGGATGGCGCCTTGGGCAGCACGGCCAGATAAGCCGCCTCTTCGACCGTCAGCTCCGACAGGGTCTTGTTGAAATAGGTCTGGGCGGCGGCGGCCACGCCGAAGCTGTTCTGGCCCAGGAAAATCTCGTTGAGATACAGCTCGAGGATCTTGTCCTTGCTCAGCGTGCCCTCGATGCGCGAGGCCAGGATCAGCTCCTTGATCTTGCGCTCGGCGGAGCGGTCGCCCGACAAAAGAAAGTTCTTCATCACCTGCTGGGTGATCGTCGAGGCGCCGCGCAGGCGACCGCCCTTGGCGGCATCCACGGCGGCGGCGACCATGCCCAGCGGGTCATAGCCCTTGTGGCTGTAGAAATGCTTGTCCTCGGCGGAGATGAAGGCCTGCTTCACCATGTCGGGGATCTCGTTTGCGGGGGCAAACAGGCGGCGTTCCTGGGCGAACTCGTCGATCAGCTCGCCCCGGCCCGAATAGATGCGCGAGATCGTCGGCGGCGTGTATTGCGCCAGCTGGTCGGTGTTGGGCAGGTCGCGGGCATACATCATGAAGATCGCGCCGATCAACATCGCAACCGCCACCAGCCCGATGGTGAGCACCGAGAAGATTGAACCGAAGAAGGAAAGTATCGCGCGCAGCATTAAGACTGCCCCCATTTGCTCGTTGCCCCTGTTATAAAGGCCCGCCGGGCCAAGGTCAAAAGACCCGAAGGGCAATTATCAGCCGTTTTCGGCCCTTTTCGATCACTTCTTCTGCGTCTCACAGTCGCCCCGCGGCAATCGCCGCGTCCTCCAGCGCCCAGGCGTCCAGCGCGTCGACGATTCCCACCGCCGCCTGCGACCGCCAGACGGGGTCGAGCAGCCGGTCGAGATCGCTTTGCGACGACATGAAGCCCAGCTCGATCAGCACCGATGCAATGTCTGGCGCTTTCAGCACCGAAAACCCCGCCTCCAGCCGCGGGCGTTTGTGCAGGGTGCCGATGCTGTCGCGCAGCCCCACCACCAACGCGTCGGCCAGCCGGTCGGTGCGCGGCTGGGTTTCGCGGCGGGCGAGGTCCATCAGGATGGTGGCGATCTGGTCATCCTGCGCCGTCAGATCGACCCCCGCCACGATGTCGGTGCGGTCCTGACGCTCGGCCAGCTTCTCACTCGCGGCGTCGCTCGCCTCGTCGGACAGGGTGTAGATCGTGGTGCCCGTGGCGCGCCCCTCAGCCAGGGCGTCGGCATGGAGCGACAGGAACACATCCGCCCCCGCCGCCCGCGCGATGGAGACGCGCATGGGCAGCGACACGAACGCATCCGCCTCCCGCGTCAGCAACACGTCGTAGCGCCCGGTGCGCAGCAGCTGTTCGCGCAGCTCGCGGGCGAAGATCAACATCAGATCGGCCTCGTCATGCCCCTTGCGCTGCGCGCCCGGATCGACGCCGCCATGGCCCGGGTCGATCACAACGACCCGCCGCGCCGTGTCGGGCTCGGGCGCGGTCCATTTCGGCAAATTGGTGGCCTCCTGCTTGGCCTTGGCCGCGAAGCTGTCGGCATCGGTGGGAGAGAGCGCCAGCGTGATCGTCGCGTCACCGTCGAGCGGGTCGGTCACCATGCCGGCGCGGGTCACCTCCATCGGGCCATCAAGCTCGAGCACCAGCCGCGACCAGCCGTCCCGGATCGTGCCCGCGCGCACCGACACGACACGCTCCGCCCGGTCGAGCGCCGCGATATCCGCGTCAAACGCCACCTCGCGGAAGTCCACCGCCACGCGCGGCGGCCCTGCCATCAGCTGCACGCGGTAGGGCACGGCCTGGGTCAGCGCCAGCGTCAACTCGGCACCACGCCGCGTGTCCTCCACGCCCGAGGCGTCAAGGTTGACGCGCGCCAGCGCCCGCAGCCCGTCCTGGGCCACGACCGGCGCCCCCGCAAGCGCGAGGGCCGTAAGATATGCAAGGAGCCTGCTCATGACCGCCTGTTCTTGTTTTGCGTCAAGACTAGCAGGATTCTCCGCCCGGGCGAAGGGCTACTTGGCGCGTTCTGCCATGAAACGGGTCAGGCGCTGCAGGCCTTCGACGATGTCCGAGGTGGCCCGTGCGTAGGAGAACCTCAGTGTCCGGTGACCGCGGACGGGGTCGAAATCCAGACCCGGCGTCACCGCGACCCCCGCCTCGTTGAGGATTTCGGCGGCGAAGGCGAGGCTGTCCTGCGTGTGCTCGGAGACATCCGCATAGATGTAGAAGGCCCCGTCGGGCGGCGCGATCTTGTCACAGCCCGCGCGCGGTAAGCCGTCAAGCATCAGGCGGCGGTTCTCCGCGTAGACCTGCAACATTGTTTCAGTCTCGTCCCGCGCCTGCAGCGCGCCAAGTGCCGCGATCTGGGCCGCGTGCGGCGCGCAGATGAACATGTTTTGCGCCAGCCGCTCGATCCGGCGCACGTGGTCCTCGGGCACGACCATCCAGCCCAAACGCCAGCCGGTCATGGAGAAATATTTCGAGAACGAATTGATGACATAGACGTCGTCGCTGATCTCCAGGGCACTGATCGCGCGGCCGTCATACTGCACGCCGTGGTAAATCTCGTCCGAGATAAACGCCACATCGCGCGCCTGACATGCCGCAATCAGCCGCTCCAGATCACCCCGCGACAGCATCGTGCCCGTGGGATTGGCCGGCGACGCCACGATCAGCCCGGCCAGGTTTTCGTCAGGCAATTCAGGCACATGTCGGGTTTCGGACTGGGTCGGGATCGCGTGCGGGGTCAGGCTGAGCGACTTGAGGATTTGCCGGTAGCTCGGGTAGCCGGGCTCGGTCACGCCCACCGCCTCGCCCGCCTCGAACAGCGCGGTGAAGGCCAGCACGAACGCCGCTGACGATCCAGCGGTGATCACCACGCGGCCCGGGTCCAGATCGACGCCGTACCAGTCGCGGTAGAGATCGGCGATGCCCGCGCGCAGCTCCGGCAGGCCAAGCGCGACCGTGTAGCCAAGCGCATCGCTCTCCATCGCCTGCGCCAAAGCCTGCCGCGCGCGTTGTGGCGCGGAGGTTCCCGGCTGGCCCACCTCCATATGGATGATCGAGCGGCCCGCGGCCTCGAGCGCGCGCGCCTGCTCCATGACATCCATAACAATGAAGGGAGCGACCTCGCCGCGGCTTGAACTTCGCATCATATCCTCGCAGTCTCGTTTCAGCGCACCTAACCCCGCGCGCAGGTCGGGGTCAAATCGCCTTGCCGGAGGACGCCGCCGATGATCCATCTCTTTCGCCTGAGCCTCGCGGCGCTGGTGCTGGCCTGCGTCAGCCTGCCCGCCGCCGCCGTCAGCCTGATCCGCGACGCCGAGATCGAGCACTCGCTCAAGCAGCTCGCCCGGCCCGTGCTGAGCGCCGCGGGCATGGGGCCGAACCGCATCCGCATCCTGGTGATCAACGCCTCGACGCTGAACGCGTTTGTGGTCGACGCCAACCACATCTTCATCCATTCCGGATTGATCATGCGGCTCCAGCGCCCCGAGGCGCTGCAGGCCGTCATTGCCCATGAGGTCGCCCATATCGCCAATGGCCACCTGACGCGGCGCGCGACGAACGCGCGCTCGGCCAGCCGGATCTCCGCGGTGGGGCTCGCGCTGGCGGCCGCGGCGGCCGCGGGCGGTCAGGGTCAGGCGGCGGTGGGGCTTGCGGCGGGCACGGCCAGCTCGGCGCAGCGAGCCTTCTTCGCCCATACCCGGGCCGAGGAAGCGTCCGCCGATCAAAGCGCGCTGCGCTATCTTGTGAGCGCCGGGATCGACCCCGCCGCGATGCTCGACATTCTGGAGATCTTCCGCGGCCAAGAGGCGCTTCGCCCCGGTCGCCAGGACCCCTATGCGCGCAGCCACCCGCTCAGTTCCGACCGGGTGCGCGCGGTGAAGGGCTATGTCGCCGGCGCCAAGGGCCGCACCAGCACCGCCCCCGCCTCGGCCCAATATTGGTACGCCCGCATGTCGGCCAAATTGCAGGGCTTCCTGCGCAACCCACGCTACGTGCTGCGCCGCGACGCAAGCAAGGGCAATGGCGAGATCGCGGTGCTGCGCCGGGCGATTGCCTATCACAAGACGCCCGCCCCCAAGAAGGCGATCAACGAGGTGACGCGCCTCGTCAACATGCGACCCAACGACCCGTTCTACCACGAGCTGCGCGGGCAAATCCTGCTGGAAAGCCGCAATTACGCCGCCGCCGTGCAATCCTACCGCCGCGCGCTGGCGCTTGCGCCGCGCCAGGCGCTCATCGAGGCGGAGCTGGGCCGCGCGCTGCTGCTGGAAGGCAGCGCCGCCAATGTGAAACAGGCGTTGACGATCCTGAACCGCGCGCGGGCGCGCGATCCCAACAATCCGCGCATGCTGCGTGATCTGGCACTGGCCCATGCGAAGTCCGGGCAGAATGCCATGGCGTCTGTCGCCACGGCGGAGCGGTTCGTGGTGACCGGTCGCTTCAAGGATGCCGAGCTTCACGCCAAGCGGGCCGCGGGCGCCCTGCCGCGCGGCTCGAACGGATGGCTGCGCGCGCAGGATGTGCTGGCGGCCGCGAAGGCCGCGCCGCGCAGACGTTGAGGCCAAACGCGCGTCGACGCGCGTTACTTGATGCGCCTTGCAAGGCGCATCCCACGGGGTTTGAAACCCCGTGAAGAAAGGCCGTTCGAACGGCCTTCCCGCGCCTAGCTCAGAGGTTTGAATGGAAATATTTCGGCGCGCGCCCACTTGGTATTGAGCGGGTTGTTCAGCGGGTCCAGCTGCGGCGGGGCGTGAAGCGTTTCGGGCGGCACTGGCAATATGTCGTCGCCAATGATGCTATCGCGCATGTGGTGCTGCCCGATCGCCTTCGACCCTTCGACAAAATCCGGCCAATGGGGTGCATAGTCGGGCCCGATGACGCATGCAAGTCCTGCGCGCGGCGGCAAGCCGTAACCCTTGAAGAGCGGGCCGCGATCTGCCTCGCTGACAATCTCGGCATAGACCACGTCCAGCGCCTCGCTCAGCGCGGCAAACAGCGCCAGCATTGCGGCCTTGTCCTTTTTCGTCTTCAGGATGCGCTGTGACACGTGAAGCGACATCGAACACCACTCGTACAGCTCCATCTCATTGGGCGGCCGGACATCGGTCACCATCGGCGCGTGGTGGAAACACCACTGATACGGCGCGCTGCCACGCCAGAAATAGGACCATTCCTCGCGCCCCCAGTCCTCCAGCAGATGCGCGCGACCCGTCTCGGCAAAGGTAAACGGCATCGGCTCGAAGCTGCCATAGCGGCGCGGCATGGCCTTGGGTGCGGTCGCCGCGATCACATCAAGAATGCGTTCGCGCAACGCCGCGCGCCCAGGCGCCGCGCAGCGGTAGATCCACTCCATCACCAGCGGTGCGGGCCGCGGTTCCGGTGGGGCAATGATCAGTTGCTGCACACCCTTCTGGCTCGTGAGCAGGTCGGTCTGCAGATCATGCACCACCGCATTATCGTAGAGCACGAACTGCTCGATCATCTGCGCCAGCGTGTCTTCGGCCCGGGACGTGCGGGCCCCTTCGAGATGCACGGACACCAAGTGGCTGCGCGGGCCAATCGCGGCGCGCAGCTCGACCGGCATGTCGTCGGGATCAATCGGGGTCGCGGGATAAACCGCGATCTGCCAGCCCAAGCCTTCGACCGGGTCCGGCACAGGCTGTGGCCCTGGGCTGAGATAGATGTTGAGATCGTAGCTCATCGCAAACACAAACAGGGCGCGCCGCTGGCACGCCCTGTCATAATGTCAAAGCCTAGCGGCCCAGCGACCACCAGCCCTTGCGCTTGGGCTTGGGGGCCTCTTCTGCGGCCGGCTCGGCGGTGGCAGCCTCTGCAGGCGCCGCTTCCGCCGGTGCGGCCTCAACCGTCTCGGCCACTTTCGGCTTGGAGACCCGGGTGCGAGTCTTCTTGGGCTTCGGCGCGGGCTCTTCGGCCACCGGTTCTGCAGGAGCGTCCGCGACAGGCTCGGCCGGTGCGTCCGCCTCTACTTTCGGCTTCTTCGCCCGGGACCGGGTGGTCTTCTTGGGCTTTTCGTCCTCCGCCGGAGCTTCCGCCTCGGCCTCGGCCACAGGCGCGTCTGCCTTGGGCTTCTTGGCGCGCGAGCGGGTGGTCTTCTTTGGCGTCTCATCTTCGGCCGCCGGGCTCGACTCTTCTGCTGTCGCATCCGTAGTCTCGGCGGCGTCTGCAGCGACTTCGTCCTTGGGCTTGCGCGAGCGGGAACGCGACCGGCTCTTGGGCTTCTCCTCCGCAGGCGCGTCGGTCGAGGTCTCCGCCGGAGCGTCCTCGCCCGCCGCATCATCGGGCGCAGCCTGCGCTTCGCCGCCCTCGGACGTCTCGCCGTTTTCATCATTTTCAGAGCGCGACTTGGAACGGCCCCGGCCCCCACGCCGGCGACGGCGCTTTTTCTTCTTCGGGTTGCCGTCTTCGTCCAGCTCGGGCGTCTCCGGCGTCGCAGCAGTCTCTTCGACCACCTCTTCCGCCTCTTCGACCTCGTCCATATCGGACATGTCGATGCTGTCCATCGAGACCACATTCGCCGCGACCGGGTGGATCACGCGGGTCGCTGTCTTGAACTTCTCGATCGAGTAGTCGGGGCTAACCAGATGCGGGTCGGCTTCCAGACGCACGGCCATGTTGTAGCGGGATTCGATCTGGGCCAGATGCTCGCGCTTCTCGTTCATCAGGTAGTTGATGACCGCCACGGGCGCCTTCAGCAGCACCTCGCGGGAGCGTTTGCGGGTGCCTTCTTCTTCCAGCTGGCGCAGGATGGTCAGCGCAAGGCTGTCGTCGGAGCGGATCAGGCCGGTGCCGTGGCACGACGGGCAGGACTGTGTGGACGCCTCGAGCATGCCGGGGCGCAGACGCTGGCGTGACATCTCGAGCAGGCCGAAGCCAGAGATGCGGCCCACCTGAATGCGGGCACGGTCGGTCTTCAGCTTGTCTTTCAGAAGCTTCTCGACGGCGTTGTTGTTGCGCCGCTCGTCCATGTCGATGAAGTCGATCACGATCAGTCCGGCGAGGTCGCGCAGGCGCGCCTGACGGGCCACTTCAGCGGCGGCTTCAAGGTTGGTCTTGAGCGCGGTCTGCTCGATCGAGCCTTCCTTGGTGGCGCGGCCGGAGTTCACGTCCACGGCGACCAGCGCCTCGGTGATACCGATCACGATGTAGCCGCCGGAGGGCAGCTGCACGGTCGGGTTGAACATGCCCGACAGGTAGCTTTCCACCTGATAGCGCGCAAACAGCGGCATCGGGTCGGTGTAGCGCTTCACGTTCTTGGCGTGGGACGGCATGATCATCTTCATGAAGTCCTTGGCGGTGCGGTAGCCGCCCTCGCCCTCGACGATGACCTCGTCGATCTCCTTGTTATAGAGATCGCGGATCGAGCGTTTGATCAGGTCGCCCTCTTCGTAGATCTGCGCGGGCGCGATGGATTTCAGCGTCAGCTCGCGGACCTGCTCCCACTGGCGCTGCAGGTATTCGTAGTCGCGCTTGATCTCGGTCTTGGTGCGCTGGCTGCCCGCCGTGCGCACGATCAGACCCGCGCCTTTCGGCACGTCGATTTCGGAGGCGATGGCCTTCAGCTTTTTGCGGTCCGCCGCGTTGGTGATCTTGCGCGAGATGCCGCCGCCGCGGGCGGTGTTGGGCATCAGCACGCAGTAGCGGCCGGCCAGCGACAGGTACGTGGTCAGCGCCGCGCCCTTGTTGCCGCGCTCTTCCTTGACGACCTGGACCAGCAGGATCTGGCGGACCTTTATGACTTCCTGGATCTTGTAGCGCTTGGGCCGCGGCTTGCGCGGCTGGCGGATTTCCTCGGTCACGTCTTCCTGAGCGACGCTTTCGATGTTCTCGTCCTTCTCGGACGCCGATTGTTCGTCGTCCTCCTCGTCGTCGCCGCTGTCGCCGTCGTCGGCGTCCGTGTCGTCCTCATCGTCTTTAAGATCGACCACGTCCATGCCCGGGATCGCCGCGACCACTTCCGCCGTGCGGGCCTTGGCCTCGTCTTGGGATTCCTCGGCAGTGGCCTCTTCGATCTCGCCCTCGGGCGCGGGCTCGTCCGCCTTCTTTCGGCGCGAGCGCGAGCGGCTCTTGGGCTTTTCTTCCTGCGCTTCGGTCTCTGCCGCGGCCTCTGCGGTTTCTTCCAGCGCCTCTGCGGGCGGCGCTTCGGCCTCGGGCGCGAGTTCTTCGGTCACGACCGCATCATCGGACTTGGCCTTGGACGCGCGGGAGCGCGACCGGCTGCGCGAGCGTGAGCGGGATTTCTTGGGCTTGTCCTCGTCGTCCTCTTCGGCCTGCTGGCGGGCGTATTCGAGCTCTTCCTCGATCAGCGCCTGACGGTCTGCCGTGGGGATCTGGTAGTAGTCGGGATGGATTTCCGAATAGGCGAGGAAGCCATGGCGGTTGCCGCCATAGTCCACGAAGGCCGCCTGCAGCGACGGCTCAACCCGGGTTACTTTTGCGAGGTAGATGTTGCCAGCGAGCTGGCGTTTGTTCTCGGATTCAAAATCGAACTCCTCGATCTTGTTTCCGTCTGCCACCACGACGCGGGTCTCTTCCGCGTGGGTGGCGTCGATAAGCATTTTCTTAGCCATGTTTTCCGATCGCATCCGGCCACGGCTTCGGGCGCCCCGGGGGGCGCTTTGGGTCTGGCGGGATGGCTTGTTTGGGCGAACCTGAGAGCTGCGGCGACCACGGCATAGGGCGCGGCGGAACGATGTCCGCCTTCTTGCCTGCCAATGTCCCCGTCGCGTCTCATCGCGGTCTTGTCTCCGACCCGACCTTGTGGCGCGGGCCTTTACGAAAGGTGCCACGGCGCGCATCCGGCGCCTGCGGCGTGGCCCCGAGGGGCCGTTAATCCTGCGACGCGTCGCCGTCGTTTTGTCGTGCGCGGCTCGGCTGCAGTGAAACTCTACCGGTCCAACGCGCCCCCTTTGGGCGACCGGACCGTTCCCCACACATAAGGGGTTTCATATGTCTTTTACAATGCGCAATCGCCTCTGCGCTGCGGCATCGCTCGATTTCACCCGTTGAGGATCACCGAAAGATGCAAAGCGCGGTGGTCAGAGACGACCGGCGCGGCCGGGACATCGAACCGCGCGACCGCGCCCGGATCGGAGATCAGCGCGTCATCGGCGAAGCGGGCCTGATGGTCCGGAAAGGCCGCGCAAACCTCATCGTAGAGATCGGCGCGCTGCGCCAGCTCGCGGTACGGATCGCGGTAGTAAAGCTGTTCGGGGCTGGGTTGGAGGGCGCGGATGACCTCTTGCAGGCACACCACCCTGCCCCGCTGCGCGGGCAGCCAAGCTTTCAGGTTGGACCACAGGGCTTCGCGCGAGCCCCAGGCGTTAACACTTACAATCTCCATAGGGCTAAATGGCGACGGCCGCTGTGGGCTGCCAAGGCAGAAAGGGTCGAACTTTCCGTTTCGATCCAAACGTATGCCGCAAGGTAACCCACGGGTTACCTTATAGAGATGGCGGAAGCCGCGTCGACGCGGCTTTAAGGAAGTGCCTTGCAAGGCACTTCCCCACGCGAATTCCAATTCGCGTGGGGAAGGCCGTTCGAACGGCCTTCTACCCCGCGACGTAATCGGCGCGCTGCAATCCGTATTTGGCCATCTTCTCGTTCAGCGTCCGGCGCGGCAGGCATAGCTCGTCCATCACGCTTGCGATCGAGCCCTTGTGGCGGCGCATCGTGTTGTCGATCAACATGCGCTCGAACGCCTCCACGTATTCCTTCAGCGGCTTGCCCTCGGTCGTGATGACAGGCCCCATCTCGGCATTGTCGGCCATCAACAGCGAGGCAATCGAGCCGGAGCCACGGCGGTTCTGCAGCACCGCGCGCTCGGCCACATTGATCAGCTGGCGGATGTTGCCCGGCCACGGCGCCTGCAGCAATTGCGCCGCCTCCTGCGCAGCCACTTGCGGCGCATCGGAGCCGTATTCCTCGCCGAACTGCTCGCCGAAGCGGTTGAACAGCGTCAGGATGTCCTCGCCGCGCTGGCGCAGGGGTGGCAGGGTGATCTTCATCGCCGCAAGTCGGTAATAAAGATCGGCGCGGATCAGGTCCTCGCAGGTCTTGTCCTGCTCTTGCGTGTTGCAAATCGCGATGATGCGCGTCTCCGCCGGGGTGCCCTGCTCGTTGATCACCTGCAGCAGACGGGCCTGCAGCGTGCCGGGCAGCGCCTCGATATCTTCCAGCACCAGGGTTCCGCCGCGGGCCTGCTCGACCAGCGGCAGCTCCTCGCCCTCTTCGACCGGGTCGAACAGTTTCTTGGCAAGCGAGGCCTCATCGAAGGCGGCGCAGGACAGGGTGACGAATTTCTTGCCCGCCCGCGGCCCCACCGCGTGCAGCGCGTGGGCGGTCAGCGTCTTGCCGGTGCCTGTCTCGCCATCGATCAGCACATGGCCGTCGGCCTGACCGAGATCGAGGATATCCTCGCGCAGCCGCTCCATCACGGGGCTGGAGCCGATGAGCTTCTTCATCAGCGCGGCGCCGTCCGACAGCTCCCGGCGCAGGGCGCGGTTGTCGAGCGTCAGGCGGCGCGAGATCGTGGCGCGTTTGGCCAGCTGGGTCATGCGCTCCGGATTGAACGGCTTTTCAAGGAAGTCGAAGGCGCCCACGCGCATCGCCTCCACCGCCATCGGCACATCGCCATGACCGGTGATCATGATGACCGGCAGGGTGCTGTCCTGGCTCATCAGGCGCTTGAGAAACGCCATCCCGTCCATGCCGGGCATCTTGATGTCGGAGACGACGATCCCGGGGTAGTCATTGCCGATGCCCTTCAGCGCGTCCTCGGCGCTGGCAAACGTCTCGGTGTCGTAGCCCGACAGCGCGAGCCATTGGGAGATCGACTGACGCATGTCCTGTTCGTCGTCGACAATTGCGATTTTCAAAGCGTTGGCCATGGTCTGGCTCCTTTTTGGGTCATGCTTCGTCTATTCTGCGGCTTCTATCGTACCTGCGGCGCCTGGCAGCGGCTGCGGCGGCTGGGTCTTGAGGGACGGCTGGCCGAGCAGCGGCAGCTGCACCTCGAATACGGCGCCGCCGGCCTGGCCATTGCGCGCGGTGAGCCGCCCGCCGAGGTCGGCCACGATGCCCGACGAGATCGCAAGGCCAAGCCCGACCCCCTCGCCCGGCTGCTTGGTGGTGTAGAACGGCTCGAACAGCTCATCGAGATTGGTGATCCCGTCGCCATTGTCGCGCACGATCAGCATCGCGGTCTCACCCGCTGACAGCAGGATCTCGACCTCGGGCCTGGCGACGGTCTTGGTGGCGTCAAGCGCGTTGCGGAACAGGTTGATAATCACCTGCTCGATGCGCACACGGTCGCCCAGCACTGGCACGGGACTGTCCGGCAGGGTCGTGACGACGCGCACGTCGCCGCGCTTGAGCTGCGGCTCCATCATCGACAGCGCCCCGCGCACGGCGTCGCGCAGATCGACCTCGACCAGATCATCGCCGCCCTTGCGGGCATAGCTCTTGAGCTGCTTGGTGATCGCACCCATCCGCTCGATCAGATCGTCGATACGCTGGAAGCTGGATTGCGCCTCTTCGGGGCGGCGGCGTTGCAGCAACAGCTTGGCGCCCGCAAGATAGGTCTTCATCGCGGCGAGTGGCTGGTTCAGCTCGTGGGAAACGGCGGCCGACATCTCGCCCAAGGCGGCAAGCTTTTGCGATTGCGCCAGCGACTGCTCGGCCACTTCAAGGTTCTTTTGCACCTTTTGGCGCTCCGCGATTTCACGCGACAGGCGCAGGTTCAGGGCACGCAGCTCCTCGCTTTCGCGGCGGAAGAAGCCCGCCTGCAATTGCGCGCGGCGCGACAGGACGTAGAAGGCCAGCGCAAGCAGGATCGCGAAGGCCATGATCTCGATGGCGAGCACGCCGTTCACACGCTCGCGCACGCTGGCATAGGTCGAGAATGACGTGATCCGCCAGCCGCGAAAGGCCACGCGCCCGTCGATCTGCATCATCGCCTCGCCGCGGAAATAGGCATCGGGGGGCGAGATATCGAAGAAGCCGCCGGTGGCCTCGACCGCGCGGCGCAGCGCGCTGTCCGGCGTCTGATCGACCAGCGCCTGCTCCAGCGTCTTGCCACGCCAGCGTGGGTCGGTGGCGATGACCGTGCGGCCCTCGCTGTCAGTGACCAGAACCGCCTCGGACGGGGAGCGCCAGCGGGTCTCGAACTGACGCAGGTCTACATCCACCACGATCACGCCGATGCCCTGCTTCTCGCTCTCGATACGGCGGGCATAGGTGAACTGGAACGCGCCGCTCTCGAGCTGCGTCGCGTTGAATACGGTCTCGTTAGTGCGCAGCGCGTCGACAAAGAAAGGTGAGTTGCGGAAGGCCGCGCCCAACTCGTTGCGGTCCGACGAGGCCACGATGACGCCGCTCTCGTCGAACAGGCGCAGGCCCGCGGCGCCAATTTCCTCGGCAAATGAGATCAGGCGGCGGGAGGTGGCGGAGTAGTCGTCGGAGTTCAGCGCCGCGATCATCACCGGGTCGCGCGACAGCAGCAGCGGCACCACCCGGTTGCGCTGCAGCTCGGACGTGATGGCGTTCGCGTAAAGCGCGATGCGGATCTCGCCCCGGTTGCGGGTTGTCTCAGTAAAGCGCTCGGTCAGCCACAGGTTGGAGACCCAGATGATCCCCACCGCCAGCGCGATCAGCCCCACCACGATGCCGCGCACCATCCATGTGCCGCGCCTGCCGGGCGGCAGCTCGGTCATGGGGGGCACCGGTTTGGCCGATTCCACAAATGGTGGCGTTGTTTTCATGACGGCCAGCCTACGGGAGGGGCCTTGATCCCTCAAGACGGGCCCTCGGCGGAATTACGCCAGTTCGAGCGCCCCTGCCAGCGAGCGGAACACCCCCTGCCCATCCGTGCCCCCATGGGCGGGCTCGCAGGCGCGCTCCGGGTGGGGCATCATGCCCAATACACGGCGGTTTTCACTTAAAATTCCCGCGATGTCCCCGGCAGAGCCATTGGGGTTGTCGACATAGGTAAACGCCACGCGATCCTCGCCGCGCAAACGGGCCACCAAATCGGCGTCGGCGGAAAAGTTCCCATCATGGTGGGCAATGGGAATAGTGATTGCATCGCCGGAATTGTAGCTCGACGTGAACGCGCTGTCGGAGGTTTCGACCTTGAGCACCTGCTGGCGGCACACGAATTTCAGCCCTGCATTGCGCATCAGAACCCCCGGCAGAAGGCCGGTTTCGCACAGCACCTGGAAGCCATTGCAAAAGCCCAGCACATGTCCGCCCTTGTGAGCGAAATCGACCACGGCGCGGCAGATCGGCGACTGCGCGGCGATCGCCCCGCAGCGCAGGTAATCCCCGAAGGAGAAGCCGCCGGGGATGCCGATGATATCGAGGCCCGCGGGCAAGGACGTGTCCTTATGCCAGACCATGTGGGTGTCGAACCCTTGGGCGCGGAACCCTTCGGCCAGATCCCGGTCGCAGTTCGAGCCGGGGAAGACGATGACAGCGGCTTTCATGGGCAAGGCGCTCCTTTAGCTCAGAAAATCAGTGATGACGGCCACGCCCGGCGGCGTCGGCCCGTTGAAGGCGGCCAGCTCGTCCGAGACGCCGGAGAGCCCGATTTCGCGCGCGATGAGCGGCGACATGTCGATGCGCCCGGTCTCGATCAGCGCCAGCAGGCTGGGGTATTTCCACGACGGCATGCCGCGCGTGCCATAGAGCGCCAGATTGCCCAAGTAGACCGCGCTCATGTTGATCTCCATCGTCGCCGTGTGGCCGACGGGCATGCCCACCTGCACGTGGCGGCCCAGCGGGCGCAGGCACTCGATGGAAGCGTTGGTGGTGACCGGCAGGCCAAGCGCCTCGACCGAGAGATGCGCGCCGCCGCCGGTGATTTCCTTGATCTGCGCGGCGGTGTCGCCACCGGTCGCATTCACCGCAGCTTCGGCCCCCAAGCCCTTGGCGTGGGTCAGTTTTTCCTCGACGATATCAACGACCACGACGCGCGCGCCCATGGCGACGCCCAGCAGCAGACACGACAGGCCGATGCCGCCCGTGCCATGGACGGCGAGCCACTCGCCCGGCTGCAACGCCGCGCGGCCCGTCAGGGCGTGCCAGGCGGTGGTGACGCGGCATCCCAGCCCCGCGGCCACGGTGGGCGACAGGCTTACCGGCAGGCGTGCAAGGTTGTGATCGCGCGGCACGGCCACGTATTCGGCAAACGCGCCCGGCTCGATGAAGCCCGGCAGTCGCTGGTCTGCGCAGGTGTTCTGGTCGCCCTGGCGGCAGTTCGGACAGGTCCCGCAGGCCAGAATGAACGGCGCGATCAGCTTGTCGCCGACCTTGTAGGTGGCATTCGCGCCTACTTCGATCACTTCGCCGCAATATTCATGCCCGCCGATCTGACCGGGCTTTACGCGGGGATGCTCCCCGACCCAGCCGTGCCAGTCGGAGCGGCAGACACCGCAGGCCATGGTCTTGAGCACCACGCCGTCGTCCGGGCAGGACGGCTCTGGCACGTCCTCGATCGACAGGGGCGCGTTGTAGCTGCGCAGGACTGCCGCGCGCATCAGGCCATCTCGATCGCGTAGCTTTCGATCACCGTGTTGGCGAGCAGCTTCTCGCACATCTGCTTCACGGTCTCCTCGGAGGTACCATCGGCGAGGTCCAGCTCGATCACCTTGCCCTGACGCACGCCCTCGACGCCGTCAAAGCCCAGCGTGCCGAGCGCATGGCGTACCGCCTCGCCCTGGGGGTCGAGCACCCCGTTCTTGAGCATGATGTGAACCCGAGCCTTCATCTTTGGTCTTCCTTATCCCTCTCGCCGGATGGCACATTCCCATCCGTCATATTCCCAACCCATCTCTTCGAGCGTTTCGCGCAGCAGCCCGGTGAGATGGTCAAATTCCGGCGTGGCAACGGCGGCGTGATGCTCGCCCATCACCCCGCCCCGCATGGCGGCCTCCGACGGGTCCAGCCCGATCTCGGAGAACAAATCCACCACATGCGAGCGATCCTTGGCCCCGGCATCGCGCATCGGGTAGGCCAGATGGCGCACATGGCGCTCAGACAGCCCGTCATCGCCCTGCTGCGCGATTTGCGCCAGCACCAGTTTGTTGGCCTCCGGGCTGCCGATAAGCAAGGGCTTGCGAAAAAGCCCGGTGATCCGCCGCAACACTCCAGTAATCATCTTTGGTCCCTCTTCCCCTGAGAGCCAGATTAGTCAAATCGCGCTAATTTATCAACGTGGGCTTGCCCATCGGCGCGGTGTTCGTGGGCAGCACCCCAAGCCTGCGCGCAACCTCCGTGTAGGCATCGGCCAGATTGCCGAGATCACGGCGGAACACGTCCTTGTCGAGCTTCTGGCCGGTTTCCATGTCCCACAGGCGGCAGCTGTCGGGGCTGATCTCGTCGGCGACGATCAGGCGTTGGAAATCGCCCTCGTATTGCCGCCCGATCTCGATCTTGAAGTCGATCAGCTTGATGCCCACCCCGTACATGACGCCGGACATGAAATCATTGACCCGAAGCGCCAGCGCCACGATGTCGTCGAGGTCCTGCTGCGAGGCCCAGCCAAGGGCGATGATGTATTCCTCGGGCACCAGCGGATCGCCGAGGCTGTCATCCTTGTAGGAGAATTCCACGATGGGGCGCGGCAGCATCGTACCCTCTTCCATTCCGATGCGCTTGGCCATCGAGCCGGCCGCATAGTTGCGCACGATCACCTCCAGCGGGATGATCTCGACCGCGCGGATCAGCTGCTCGCGCATGTTGAGCCGCTTGATGAAATGGGTGGGCACGCCGATGGCGCCCAGACCGGTCATGAAGAATTCCGACAGGCGGTTGTTCAACACGCCTTTGCCCTCGATCACGTCGCGCTTCTCGGCGTTGAAGGCGGTGGCGTCGTCCTTGAAATACTGCACCAGCGTGCCGGGCTCCGGGCCCTCGTACAGGGTCTTTGCCTTGCCTTCGTAAATCTTCTTGCGACGGGCCATACCGCTCTCCTTTATGGCGCGTGCGCGCCGGTGCGGGTGGGACTCACGCAGCACCTTTGGCGTCGCTATACGGCACCCGCCGCGCCCTTACAAGCAAAGCCCCTTGCGCTCGTGCAGACGGGTGGTCATATCTGTTTGAAACAGGATCGAAAGGGGAACCGGCGATGACCAACTTCAAGGACCGCGAAGACGCATTTGAAAACAAATTCGCCCATGACGCGGAAATGCAGTTCAAGGCGGAAGCGCGCCGCAACAAGCTCTTGGGCCTGTGGGCGGCAGAGCTGATGGGCAAGGACGGCGACGCCGCTGCCGATTACGCCAAAGAGGTCGTGCGCGCCGATTTCGAGGAAGCCGGCGACGAGGACGTCTTCCGCAAGGTCTCCGGCGATCTGGGCGACAAGGCGAGCGAGGCCGACATCCGCGCCAAGATGGCCGAGCTGATGGCCGCGGCCAAAGCGCAGATCATGGAAGAGATCTGAGCCGTCGGGATCAAGGAACATCGAGCCGCCGCGCCCCGGGCCCGGCGGCTTTTTCTTTGCGTGGCATTTTATCTGTTAAGCCTATCGACGTGATCGACCTGTAACCCTCGCGCCCAAGGACAGGGCAAGGGATGCGGACAGGTGTTCACTCACAACATGGACCCGGCGCGCAGGCGCCTTTGGCAGGGGCTGCGACAGGCCGGACTTGTAGCAGCATCCGGGGCGGCGCTTTGGCTGCTCGCCCGGGAATTGGCGGAGGTCGATCCGGCGGCGGTTCTCACGCTGGTGGCGCATTTCCCGCCGCTGGTCTGGGCAAGCGCTGCGCTGTTCACCGCGATCAGCCTGATGGCCGTGGGCGGCTATGATGTCGCCGTCGCGCGCTGGATGGGCCTGCCGCTGCGCCGCCGGGACGCGTTCGCGATTGGCTGGAAAGCCACTGCCATCGCGCAGACACTGGGCTTCGGGCTGTTCACCGGCGCGCTGGTGCGTTGGCGACTTTTGGGTCAAGAGAGCGGCCTAAACCTCTGGCAGGCAACGAAAATCACAATGACCGTGACCGCGTGTTTCTTCGGCGGCTGGGTGATCGTCGCGAGCATCGCCGCGCTCTGCGCTCCCGACCTGCCACCCCGCTTGTGGTGGCTGGGCGCTCTGGGCCTCTGGGCGGGCCTATGTTTTTTAGTCTTATGCCTGCGCAAGTCGCACCTGAACACGCTGCCTCTGCCGCCGCTGCGCATGTCGGCACAGGTGGTGGCGTTGACTGTTGTCGATACGCTAGCCGCGGCAACGGTGATTTATGTATTCCTGCCGGAAAGTTACACGCCATTCATGACGCTCTATGTCGCGTTTCTGGTGGCCTTTGCCGTCGGTATGATTTCGACGGTGCCGGGGGGCGTCGGCCCGTTCGAGCTGTGCCTCGTCACCCTGCTGGCCCCCGCCGATCCGACACCCCTTCTGGCGGCCTGTCTGGGGTATCGGGCGATCTACTACCTTGCACCGGCCCTGATCGCCGGGGCCTGCCTGATCGCGCCGCGCAAGATCGCGACCGTGACGCGCAGCGTCTTGCCGGAGTCCGAGGCATCGCCTCATCGCGCGGGTTTGGTGGAACAGGGTCAGCTGAGCGTGCTGACCGTACCGGGCGGCGCGGCCCTGGGGCGACAGACCACGAATTCAGAGCTGATCCTGTTCGACCCTGTCGGCGATGCCAGCGCCTTTATGGAGGATCGATTGACACAGGCGCGCGCGCGGTTTCGCAGGCTGGTCTTGTACAAATTCTCCGGCGAGACCGCGCGGGCCTCCCGTTCACTGGGGTTCCAGACCCACCGAGTGGGCCGCGCCGCGGTGCTGGACCCTGCGGTTTTCACCCTGCAGGGACCGGATCGCGCAGAGCTGCGGCGCAAACTGCGCAAGGCGGAAAAGGCGGGGGTGAAGGTGGTCGACGGTTTGCCGCATTGGAAGCATTTGCACGACATTGACGCCACATGGCAGGCGCGAAATGGAGCGCCGCTGGGGTTTTCCATGGGCCGGCTCAACCGCCGCATGGTGGCGCGGCAAAAGATCTATACGGCATGCCTTGATGCTGCTCCCGTGGCTTTTGTCACCTTCCATCACGACGGCGGACGCTGGACGCTGGATCTGATGCGCAGCAGCGACGCCGCGCCGGATGGTACGATGCATGCGCTGATCGCCCACGCCGCGATGGACGCAAAATCCAAAGGGATCAGATGCTTATCGCTGTGCTCTGTGCCCTTTCTGATCGATGGGACAGCTGCCAGCTGGGTCGAGCGAGGTTTTAAATGGTTTTATGAAAGGCAGACATTTTCCAAGGGCCTCTGCCGCTTCAAATCGAGCTTCGCGCCGGACTGGCGCGACGAGTGGATCGCGGCCCCGTCCACCGCGAGCCTGATGCTGGGTGCGTTCGAGATCTATCGGCTGATCCACGAGGACACGGACCCGGAAGACATGCACACGCTTCAAGATCATTATGATCTTTATGAATTTGCTTCAAATTAGCCCGCATGGCAGACGGTGCAGTGACGCAGTCCGTTCTTTTGAAGGTGGCCCCATGCCCTCTCCCGATGCTTTGACGCAACTTCTGGCCACCCGCGATTGGCTTCTGGCCGATGGTGCCACCGGCACACAGCTATTCAATATGGGGCTGAGTTCCGGCGACGCGCCTGAGCTATGGAATGTGGATCAGCCCGAGAAGATCACGCGGCTCTATTCCGAGGCGGTCGAGGCGGGCTCGGACCTGTTCCTGACCAACACCTTCGGCGGCAACGCCTCGCGCCTGAAGCTGCATGATGCACAATCGCGGGTCCATGAGCTGAACAAGGCGGGCGCCGAGATCGGCCGCGCGGTGGCCGACAAGGCGGGTCGCCCGGTCATTGTCGCGGGCTCCATGGGGCCGACGGGCGACATCATGGCGCCGATGGGCACCCTGACCCACGAGCTGGCGGTCGAGATGTTTCACGAGCAGGCCGAGGGGCTGAAAGCGGGCGGCGCGGATGTGCTGTGGTCGGAGACGATATCCGCCCCCGAAGAGCTGAAGGCGGCCTCGGAGGCCGCGAAGCTGGCCGACATGCCGTGGTGCGCGACGATGAGCTTTGATACCGCCGGGCGCACGATGATGGGCTTGACCTCCAAGGCGCTGGCGCAGCTGGCGCGGCGGTTGCCGCAAAAGCCATTGGCCTTCGGCGCGAATTGCGGGGTCGGCGCGTCGGACTTGCTGCGCACGATCCTGGGGTTCGAGGACGCAAACGCGCCGATCATCGCCAAGGGCAATGCGGGCATTCCCAAGTTTCACAATGGTCATATCCACTATGACGGCACACCCGAGCTCATGGCGGAGTATGCCTGCCTGGCGCGCGACGCGGGCGCCACGATAATCGGCGGCTGCTGCGGCACGACGCCAGAGCATCTGAGCCAGATGCGCGCGGCGCTGGAGAGCCGGCCCAAAGGCCCCCGCCCGTCTCTGGCCGCGATTGAAGCGGCCTTGGGCGGGTTTTCGTCCGACAGCGACGGCACCGATGGCAACGCGCCGCAAGCGCGGCGCACGCGACGGCGCGCGCGCGTCTGAGGCATCAAAAGAGGCTCATTTGATCCCCCGACCGGACAGGCCGCGTGAAGAGGTCGCAGCGCAACGGCGCAAGGTCCGCCGCAAGCCCCGCCGCGCGCGCGGCCCGCTTGAAGCGGTCGCGCAGCAGCTGGGCGTAGATGCCCGTACCCGTGAGCCGCGTGCCGAAGCTTGGGTCGTAATCCTTGCCCCCGTGCATCTCGCGCACCCGCGCCATGACACGGGCGGCGCGCATCGGGAAGTGCTCCTCGAGCCAGTCGCGAAACAGCGGGGCTACCTCGCGCGGCAGACGCAAGCCGATGCCCGAGGCGGCCGTCGCCCCCGCATCGGCCCCGGCCTGCACGATCGCCTCGATCTCCGGGTCGGTGAGGCCGGGAATGATCGGCGAGGCCATGACGCGCACCGGGATGCCCGCGCGCGACAGCCGCTCGATCACCTTGAGACGGCGGGCGGGCGACGGCACGCGCGGCTCCATCACCCGCGCAATCCTGGGGTCCAGCGTCGTCACCGACACGCCGACGCGCGCAAGCCCGGCGGAGGCCATTTCTGCCAGGATGTCGATGTCGCGCTCGATCAGCGCGCCCTTGGTGACGATCCCCACGGGATGGCGAAAGGAGGACAGCACCTCGAGGATCTCGCGCATGATCGCGCGGTCGCGCTCGATCGGTTGATAGGCGTCGGTGTTGGTGCCGATGGCGATCAGCTTGGGCCGGTAGCGCGGATTGCGCAGCTCCGCCTCCAGCCGGGCGGCCGCACCGGGGCGCGCGATCAGCTGCGTCTCGAAATCAAGGCCGGGCGACAGGCCAAGATAGGCGTGGCTGGGCCGCGCAAAACAGTAGATGCAGCCATGCTCGCAGCCGCGATAGGGGTTGATCGAGCGGTCAAACCCCAGATCGGGCGAGCTGTTGCGCGAGATGATCCTGGTGATCGTCTCGTCGCGCACTTCCGTGCGCAGGACGGGCAGCTCTTCGACGATATCCCAGCCGTCGTCGATGGCGGTTTTTGTCAAGGATTCAAAGCGGTTCGTCCGGTTGCTGGCCGCCGCCCTGCCCCGCCGCTGATCCCTGTGGATGAAGTCGCCCTGCTGCATCCCCACAGGCTAGAACATAAGAAGAACATTCACAATCCCAAGTCGGTCGTGTCTTTTGCCGTGTCGCAATCTGTCGCGCGGGGATGCGACCCTTTGGCCAATCTCGTCCCCAATACACGCGCCGCGGCGCCCCCAGGAGACCACGCCCATGTCTGACGAAGAAGACGATATCATCCTCTCCGAGCTCGACGATGAAGAGCTTGTCGCGCAGATGTTCGACGACCTCTATGACGGCCTGAAAGAGGAAGTCGAAGAGGGCACGAACATCCTGCTGGAGCGCGGCTGGCAGCCCTATGATGTGCTGACCAAGGCGCTGGTGGGCGGCATGACCATCGTCGGCAACGACTTCCGCGACGGCATCCTGTTCGTGCCGGAAGTGCTGCTGGCGGCCAACGCGATGAAGGGCGGCATGGCGATCCTGAAGCCGCTGCTGGCCGAGACCGGCGCGCCGCGCATGGGCAAGATGGTGATCGGCACCGTGAAGGGTGACATCCACGACATTGGCAAGAACCTGGTGTCGATGATGATGGAGGGCGCGGGCTTCGAGATCGTCGATCTTGGGATCAACAACGCGGTCGAGGCCTACCTCGAGGCGCTCGAGACCGAGCAGCCGGATATCCTGGGCATGTCCGCCCTGCTGACCACCACGATGCCCTACATGAAGGTGGTGATCGACACGATGGTCGAGAAGGGCATCCGGGACGACTACACCGTGCTGGTGGGCGGTGCACCGCTGAACGAAGAGTTCGGCAAAGCCATCGGCGCCGACGCCTATTGTCGCGACGCGGCCGTGGCGGTAGAGACCGCGAAAGAGTTCATGGCCCGCAAGCATAACCAGCTGGCCGCAGGCTGATCGCCTGATCGCCGCTTGATATCGACGGATGCGGGCCCCAGAGTGGGCCCGTTTTCAATTGGAGGGATCGTCCCATGCGCCTGCATCTTGCCAAAGGCACCATCGCGCTGGCAGCGCATATCGCGCTTGAGGAAAGCGGGCTTGCATTTGATCTGGTCTGGGTGGACTTCGCCACGGGCGAGCAGCGAACGGAGGCTTATCTGGCGATCAACCCGAAGGGCCGTGTGCCCGCGCTGGAGACGGATCACGGCATCCTGACCGAGACCTCCGCCATGTTGGGGCTGATCGCCGAGATGGCGCCGGAGGCTGGCTTGATGCCGGGCGACATGTGGGCCCGTGCCAAGGTGGCGGAGCTGCACCTGTTTCTCGCCGCGACCATGCATGTGAACCACGCCCACAAGATGCGCGGCAGCCGCTGGGCGGATGATCCGGCGGCGCATAAGGCGATGCAGGCGAAGGTGACGGAGAACATGACCGACAATGCCGCGCTGATCGAGCGCGACTACCTGCGCGGACCATGGGTGCTCGGCGCGCAGTATTCGACGGCGGACATTTACCTCTACACTATCGCCCGCTGGCTGGAGGGCGACGGGGTCGATCTGGCCCCCTTCCCCACGCTGCGCGCGCATATGGGCGCGATGGAGGCCCGGCCCGCGGTCGAAAAAGCCATCGCTTTGCATATATAGGGGCAAAGGAGAGCCACCATGCCGTTCACCCGCCTTGCCCTGATCCTGGCCTATGTCATCACCGCCGCGGGGGTCACCGTGTTCCTGTTCGCCCAGATGCAGCCCCAGGGCCAAGCGGGCCAACTGATCCCGGTGCTGCTGCCGGTTGCGATGCTGGCGGGGCTGGTGATCCGCGGGCTGCACAAAAGGCTCGAGCGGGATGATCCCTGACGACGCCACCCTGCGCGATGCTGGGCTCGTCCCTAATGGGCCCGGTCGGGTTCTGCTGCTGGCCTGCGGGGCCTTGGCGCGCGAGATTTTGGCGCTCAAGGACGCGAATGGCTGGGACCACATGACGCTCGCCTGCCTGCCCGCGATCCTGCACAACACGCCTGACAAGATCGTGCCTGCCGTGCGGGAGGCGGTGGAGAAGCATCGCGAGACCTACCAGACGATCTTCGTGGTCTATGCCGATTGCGGCACCGGCGGGCTGCTCAAAGCCGCCTGCGACGAGATGGGGGTCGAGATGGTCGAAGGCCCGCATTGCTACAGCTTCTTCGAGGGCAACGCGGCCTTCGCCGCGCGCGACGAGTTCACCGCGTTTTACCTCACGGATTTTCTGGTGCGCCAGTTTGATGCGTTCGTCACCAAGCCCCTGGGGCTCGACCGGCATCCAGAGCTGCGCGACATGTATTTCGCGCATTACGAAAAGCTGGTCTACCAGGCGCAGACCTGCGACCCGGCGCTCGAGGCCAAAGCGCGGGACTGCGCCCGCGCACTTGGGCTCGACTACGAGTACCGTTTTACCGGCTACGGGGATCTGGAAACCGCGCTTGCCGCTCAGAGCTAGCCAAACTTTTGAGAAAAGTTTGGCCCAAAGTCTTCAGAAGACTTTGGTTACGCGCTCGCGGCGACGGTGCGAATGCGGTCGACCATGGCGCGCACGCCGTTGGAGCGTTGGGCCGAGAGATGCTCGTTCAGGCCCAGACGGCCAAGCTCGGCCACAGCATCGACGCGGCCGACCTCGGCCACGGGCAGACCGGAATAGAGCCCCTTGAGCACCGCGATCAGCCCGCGCACGATCATCGCGTCGCTTTCGCCTTCAAACGTGAAGACGCCATCCTCGATCTTGGGGTGCAGCCAGACCTGGCTCGCACAGCCATCCACCTTGGTGGCCGGCACTTTCAACGCGTCGTCGAGCGGGTCCATCGCCTTGCCCATGTCGATGACATGGCGGTAGCGGTCCTCCCAGTCGTCGAGAAACTCGAAGGTTTCGACAATCTCTTCAAAGCTTTCCTGCGCCATGGCGTGCTGTCTCCTGCTCTGATCCGTCACCTAATCCCCCCCGCCCCTCGCGTCCAGAGCCGCGGCCACTTTTCAAGCGGGCTGGCTTGCGCTACTCAGGAAGAAAAGCAGGGGCACGCAGGGGTTTTCCAGATATGACACGCAGCGTTTTGGCCATTTTGGCGCTTTGTCTGACCGTGACCGCCTGCGGGCGCGTGGCAGACTCGCGGCTGAACCCGTTCAATTGGTTCGGGCGCGACCGCGACGAACAGGCCGAGGTTGTCGACGAGCGCTTCATCAACGACCCGCGCCAGTTCGTGGCCCAGGTGACCTCGTTGCAGGTGGACCCGACGCCAGAGGGCGCAATCATTCGCACCGTGGGCCTGCCGCCGGTACAGGGCTTTTGGGACGCGGAGCTGGTCGAGGTCGATATCGAGGACCCGACGACCCTGACCTATGAGTTCCGCGTAGCCCCACCGCCGGTGCGCACGCGCCAGGGCACGGTGCAATCGCGCGAGATCATCGCGGGCGCTGCGGTGTCGAACCGCAGGCTTGCCACGGTGCGCACGATCACGGTGATCGGGCAGAGCAACCGCCGCGCGGTGCGCCGCTAAATCTCGATGATTTTGACGGCGTTGCCGTCGCAGGACAGCGCGAGCTTCCCATCGCAAAGCCGCAGCGCGTCGTGGCCGAACACCTCACCGCGCCAGCCTTGCAACGCCAACCCATCGCGCTGACCAAGCGCGATGTCGTCCAGATCGGACGCCGTGGCGATGAGCTTTTGCGCAATGCCGACCTCTTCGGCCTTGGCCTTCAGCATCACCCGCAGCAGATCGGCCAGCGCCGTGTTCATGGCGGAGCGGTCGCGGGCGGGCGGCACCTGCGGCATGTCCTCCGGCGGGCAATTGAGACCCGCATCGACCGCCTTCAGGATACCTTCGGCAATCGCGCCCTTGCGCGCCTCGCGCAAAAGCAGGCGGGACTTGCCCAGATCACGCTCTGACTTCGGCTTGGTCGAGGCCAGCTCAAGCAGCGCGTCGTCCTTGAACACCCGGTTGCGCGGGATATTGCGCTCTTGCGCATGGGCCTCGCGGAACCGGGCCAGCTCGCGCACGAGGGCGAGGAATTTCGGCGCATTGGTGCGCACCTTCACGCGCTTCCACGCGTGATCGGGATCGACCTTGTAGGTCTCCGGCGCGCGCAGCACCGCCATCTCTTCTTCGACCCATGGCTTGCGACCGGTGCGCTCCAGCCGTTTGGAGAGGTATTCGTAGATGTCGCGCAGATGGGTCACATCGGCGAGCGCGTAAAGCTTTTGCGCGTCTGACAGCGGGCGGCGGGACCAGTCCGTGAAGCGCGACGACTTGTCGACGGAGGCCTTCGCGATCTTGCGCACCAGCGTCTCGTAGCCGACCTGCTCGCCGAAATCGCACACCATGGCGGCGACTTGCGTGTCAAAAAGCGGCGCGGGGATGACCCCGCCCTCGACGAAGAAGATCTCCAGATCCTGACGGGCGGCGTGGAAGACCTTCACCACGCTGTCGTCCCGGAACAGGTCATAGAGCGGCTCCAGCGACATCTCGGACCCTTCGATCGGGTCGACGAGCACCGCGTCGTTGCGGTCGTCGCCCGGCACCGCAAGCTGGATCAGGCAGAGCTTGGCATAGTACGTCCGCTCGCGCAGGAACTCGGTGTCGACGGTGACGTATGGGTGTTCTCGGGCCCGCTCACAGAAGGCGGCCAGCGCTTCGGTGGTGGTGATCGTGATGATGTTTGATGGCATAGAGGTCGGGTATTCTTTGTTGTTGCTTTTCTTGGCGGCCGCCCCTTCCGGCCGCCATAAGTCTTAGGCGCTTTGGGCGCGAAAGGGAAGTAATCAGTCCAGAACCAGCATCCCCGGCGTGCCTTGGGCGAAGCGGCGCAGCACCGCCGGGTAGAGCCGGTGTTCCTGGGTCAGCACCTTGGCAGCCAAACTCTCCGGCGTCTCGCCCTCCGCCACGGCAACGCGCGCCTGGCCCAGGATTGGGCCATCATCAAGCTCCGGCGTGACGATATGGACGGAGCACCCGGCCTCGCGGTCGCCCGCCTCCAGCGCGCGGGCATGGGTGTTGAGGCCCTTGTATTTCGGCAAGAGCGACGGGTGGATATTGAGCATCCGCCCGGCGTATCGGTTCACGAAGCCCGGGGTCAGCACGCGCATGAAGCCCGCAAGGCACACGATGTCGGGGCTTTCGGCGTCGATCAGCTTGACCAGCTCCGCCTCGAACGCGGCCCGGTCGCCTTTGAAGGGCTTGTGATCCACCGCGCCGGTCTTGATGCCCATCGCCGCGGCGCGATCCAGCCCCTTGGCGCCCGGGTCGTTCGAGGCCACCAGCACGGGCCGCGCCGGGTGATCACCCACCATGCTCTCGCACAGCGCCACCATGTTCGAGCCGCCGCCGGAGACCAGAATGGCGACTTTCTTCAAAGCAGCTTGCCGGAGTAGCGCACGCCCTCGCCCGGGGTGATGGCACCGATGCGGAAGACCGTCTCGCCATGGTCCTGCAGGATCATGGTCGTGGCCTCAGCGGCGTGGGCGTCGACAACGAGCACCATGCCGATGCCAGAATTGAAGGTCTTGAGCATCTCTGCCTCGGCGATGCCGGCGCTTGACGCCATCCACGAGAAGACCCCCGGCAGCTCCCATGTGCCCAAGTCGATCTCGGCCCCAAGACCTTCGGGCAGGACCCGCGGCAGGTTCTCGGTCAGCCCGCCGCCGGTGATATGGGCCAGCGCATGCACGCCGCCCTGATGCACCGCGGCCAACGCCGATTTGACGTAAAGCCGAGTAGGCGTCAGCAGCGCCTGGCCCAGCGAGTCTTCGGCGAAGGGCGCGTCGGCGTCCCAGCCAAGGCCCGACTGCTCGACAACCTTGCGCACAAGCGAATAGCCGTTGGAATGCACCCCGTCGGAGGCCAGACCCAGCAGCACGTCGCCCGCCTTGACGCCCGTGGGCAGCCCGCAGCCGCGCTCCATCGCGCCCACGGCAAAGCCTGCGAGGTCGAAATCGCCTTGCGCATACATGCCCGGCATCTCGGCGGTCTCGCCGCCGATCAGCGCGCAGCCCGATGCCTCGCAGCCCGCGGCGATGCCGTTGATGATCGCGGTAGCCGCGTCGAGGTCCAGCTTGCCGGTGGCGAAATAGTCGAGAAACATCAAGGGCTCGGCGCCTTGGCACACCAGATCGTTGACGCACATGGCCACCAGATCGACGCCGATCGTGTCATAATGCCCGGTGTCGATGGCGATGCGCAGCTTGGTGCCCACCCCGTCGGTGGCGGCCACGAGGATCGGGTCGGCATAGCCTGCGTCTTTCAGGTCGAACAGCGCGCCGAAGCCGCCCAGACCTTCCATCACGCCGGAGCGTTTGGTGCGGGCGGCGGCAGGCTTGATCCGGTCGATCAGCGCGTTGCCGGCGTCGATATCGACCCCCGCCTCGGCATAGGTGAGACCGTGTTTGGGCGTGTCAGTCATGGCGGGGTTCCGGCAGCAGGTGAGGGTTGCGCCGACCTAGCAAGCCCGCGCGCGCCTGTCCATGGCCCTGCTCTACTCGCCCTTCTTCGCGGCGAGCTTTTCCTGCAGCTTCAGCTCATTCTTCGCGCCGAACCCCATGAAGAAGCGCCCCGCCAGCCAGTAGATCACGAACATCACCGCGACGATCACCAGCGTGATGCCGAAGCCAAGCTCGGCAAACACGGCCGCGATATCGCCAAGGCCACCGAACACGGCGGCGATGAGCAGGAACAGCACGGCCCCAATCGCGGCATTGATTGGCACGAAGAGCGCGGCCATCTTCCACATGTAGCCGCTCTCGGGCTTTGATTTGGTCTGGCGCGCGTAGTTCTGCCCCGCATCGAGCGCGGGCACGAGCGCGCCGACGATGGAGCCGCCGCTGCCGATCTCGAGGCCGAAATAGCTCTCCAGCACGATGGCGAGGATCAAAAGCGCCACCAAGGTGATCGCGGCCACGATTGCGTAGCGTTTCAGAAGGGCTGCGGTGGTCATGGTGTCTCCCTCGTGTTGGTCTGCACCGTCCTAGCGGGCGGTTTTCGCCGGGGCAACTGCGCGCTTGGACTTGACCCCCGCGCGGACTCTGGTAGCCATCATTCCCGGCGGGCCTGTAGCTCAATTGGTTAGAGCAGAGCGCTCATAACGCTTTGGTTGCGGGTTCAAGTCCTGCCGGGCCTACCAATCGCCGAAATTCCGGGTAGTCTGACCCCTATGGACTGGATCGACCCCGCACGGCTCTATGCCTCTTTCTTTGGCTCCGACGTGATCGTCGCGCCGGAATACCTGCTGGTGGCCGCCGTGATTGCTTATGCGCTCTATCGCTGGCGCAGGCCGGAGGGCGGCTTCTGGGCCTGGCTGATGCCGCGCGCGATCTACCTGCACCCGTCGCATATGCTGGATCTGAAGCTGTTCGCGCTTGGCCGCCTGATCACGTTCTTCGGGCTGTTCAACAAGATCGCCGTGACCACCGTGATTGCCGCCGCGATTGCGGGGACGCAGGACGCGCCCTCCCGCGAGATCAACCCGTGGCTGATGGCCGCCGCGATCTTCGTGCTGAGCGATTTCATCCTGTATTGGGTCCACCGCGTCCACCATGAGACGCGCATCCTGTGGCCGCTGCACGCGCTTCACCACAGCGCCGAAGTGCTGACGCCGGTGACCGCCTACCGCCAGCACCCGCTGGCAAGCGTGCTGGTCACGGTGGTGCAAGGCGCCGTGTTCGGGGTGGCGCAGGGCATGCTGCTGCTGGCCCTTGGGGCGGAGTTCACGGGCGCGCAGATCGCCGGGGTGAACAGCTTCTTCTTCATCCTCGCGATGCTGACGGCCAATTTCCGGCACTCGCATATCTGGGTCAGCTTCGGGCCCGTGTGGGAGCGCATATTGATCTCGCCCGCGCAGCATCAGATCCACCATTCCCGCGAGCCGCGCCATCACAACAAGAATTACGGCGAGAACCTCGCGATCTGGGACTGGATGTTCGGCACGCTCTACGTACCGCAGGGCGAAGAGGATTTCGCCCTTGGCATCGCAGATGCCGATGGCCGCGCGCTGGAGCAGCGCCACGGCTCGCTCGCCGCGGCCCTGATCGTGCCGATCACCGACACGATCGAGGCGCTGCGCCCCCGGGCGCGGCCGAAACGCTAGATCAGTATTCGGACGTCTTCTCGTTCTTCTGCGTCTTCACCTTGCGCTGCTGCTGGCCAAAGCCCTGACCGAAGATCAGCGCGCCGAGTGCCAGCACGAAGACGGCGATGACAACGTCGTTGTTGCCGGAACTGCTGGATGGAGCTGGAGCGGGCGTGACGCCCGCATGGGCGTCGCCCACGGTTGCAACGGCCAAAGAGGCCGCCAAGGCCGCCGAGATGAATAGATTTTTCATGATCTGTCCCTTTCCCCAAGGGCAGCGGACGCACACACACACGCCGCCTTGACCCTGCGTGCAAGCTTCGGCGCAAGACCCGGCATCGGTCAAGCTTTATTCCCGTGGCCCGCTCAGCGGCCTTTTTTCATTGGACAGGATGGGTCCGGCGCGCCAGACTTGAGGCCAAAAGGGATTTTAGACAAGTGCTTGAGAAACTGGCCGAGCTGCTGGGTGCCACCGGGTTGGTGCTGGGCATATTTTATCTGCTCTACAAGCAGGTCATCTCCAAGGTGAAACTGCCCGGGCTGAGCCGCAAGCAGGCCTTCAGCCTGCTCGTGATCACGCTGCTTTTGATCTGGTCCATCGCCATTATCGTCATCCTGACCGATGGCGGCGGCATCCAGTCGGGGGGCATCAACATCAACAATGTCAGCGGGTCGGTCAATGTGGATTAGGGCGCTCTGCCTCGCCCTGCTGGGCCTGGCGACCCCGACCACGGCGCAGGTGCAGATCGGGGGCGACTGCGCGATCAACATCGCCAATATCGGGGAGAACGCGACGGTCAATGTCGAGCGTGGCACCTGCGGCGACAGCTTTCGTATCAGCTATGTCTGGCTCGATGCGCAGTCGCTGAACCTTGTGCGCACGGGGCTGAGCACCCAGAACCTGACCTCGGTCGTCGGCAGCAAGCCCAAAATCCTGCGCGCGGGCGTGCATGACCAGATGATGGCGCTGCTGGAGCTTGGCACCGATATGCTGCCAATCCCGCAATCCGAGGAGGACGAGACGGCCTTCCTCAATGTCAGCACCCCGCTGGGCCCCGACGATTTCGAGAGCGACTTCATCGACCGGCGCGCGCTTGGCGTGCCCTTCCCGATGTGGGCGGGCAACCGCCAGATCCTGTGGCCCGACGCCAAGGCCTATTCGGAGTTCTTCCTGAACGGCGTCTGGCCATCGAATTACGCGTATTGCTACGCCAACACGCAGCTCGACCCGTTCCTGATCGACGATATCGAATTGTTCGTCGAGGACGGGGATGTCGATCAGCTGATGCAGTCCATAGCCTTTGCCCTGACCCCGGTGCGCTTTATCGACGAGGCCGAATTTCAGAATTATTTCCGCGGCTTGCGCGACATGGTTGAGGCTTTTGATGCGGTGGATACCGCCAAGGCCCCCCTGAAGACGGCCGAGCAGCTGGAATTTGCGATGCCGCGCGTCACGGCCCGCGACTGGCGCAACGCGACGCCGAAAAGCTACACGCTGTTGCGCCAGATCACCCGGGAAGGCTTCCCGGCGGACTTCTTGCTGAAAATCGGGGAATATACCCGCAATTCAACCTGTGGCGAGGACGGAAATTCCCTTGGGTTCAAGGCCTTGCCGCGCGAAATGGAAGTCATGGTCGCGGTGATCGAGCCGATCTCGCCCTCGATCCGGATCACCGAGATCGGGCTGCTTGCGGATCGCGACACGGGGCTGCGCGCCGATTTCGACCTGCAGCGCGAACGCAGCCAAAAGGCGAACCTGCCCGCCTTGGTGGAAGGCGACAGCTACCTGCTGCCGCTTCGGATCGAGTTCCGCTACCAGGACCGCAGCAAGAACCCGCCGTGGTCCTGGAATCTACCGCTGAGATCGCAAAGCGAGGGGTTCTACGAGGCGCTCGATGCCGCGCGCACCGCCTTGCCAGAGCTGTCCCGCCCTGCCCCGGACACGCTTGCAGGCGCAGGCGCGACGCTGGCGGGCCTGACCCCGCCGGTCGATATCACCCCGACGCCGACCTATTATTTCGGCGATGTGCTCGGGCTGGAAAGCCTGACCACCTTCAACCCGCTGACGAACCGCACGACCCGCCATCAGGTGCGCGAGACCCCGCGCTTTGCGGCGCTGACCCAGGCGGGATTTGAGACCGGGTCCTGCCCGTTCCTCGCCTTTGAGACGGCCAGCGGCACCACGCTGGAGCACGGCCAGGTGTTGGTCGGCGCGCACGCGCCGGAGCTGGCCAAGGCCGACACGGTGGCGATCCCCGCGGGCACGACGGTGCTGCACCTGTCCGAGCGCGAGCCGGAGATCTCCTACATCAGCGAGATCACCCTGACCCATGAGAGCGGCGAGACCCGAACGCTGGCCCGCGACGTCCGGCTGAACCCGCAAGAGACGATCAGCATCGACGTGCCGGACGGCTGGGACGGCGCGGCGACGGTCACCATCGCGGGCCACTACACGCTGCTGAATTAGCGCGGCAGAACCAGCTCTGCCTTGAGGCCGCCGAGGCCTTCGCTGTCGCCCAGGCGCAGCGTGCCACCGTGGGAGCGCGCCACATCGGCGGCAATCGCAAGCCCAAGCCCCACGCCGCTGCCCGCATTCTGGTTGCGGGAAGCATCGAGCCGGGAGAACGCCTTCATCGCCTGATCACGCTGTGCCTCCGGGATGCCGGGGCCGTCATCTTCGACCGTGATGCGCAGGGATTTCTCGAGCAATTCCAGCGACACCTCGGCGCGCTTGCCGTAGCGCACGGAATTGTTGATCAGGTTCTCGGTGGCGCGGCTCACCGACATGGGCCGCAGCTTGACGAGCTGACCTGCGGGCGGCGCGCCCGTCAGCTCCACCGATTTGCCCGCCCGGCGCGCATTGTGCACCAGTTCCTCGACAAGCGTGGTGGGGTCGACCTTTTCCAGCTCCTCCTGCGCCTCGGCGCGGGCAAACTCGAGGAAGCTGTCGATCAGCCGTTCCATCTCGTCGACATCGCCGATCATGTCCTGCATCTCGGTATTCTCGGGCTGCATCGACAGGCCCAGCTTCAGCCGCGTGAGCGGCGTGCGCAAGTCATGGCTGACGCCCGAGAGCATCAGCGTGCGCTGCTCAATCTGGCGCTCGATGCGCGCGCGCATGTTGAGAAATGCGTTTCCGGCCGAGCGGACCTCCACCGCGCCGCCGGGGTAGTAGCGCTCGTTGCGCCCCTTGCCGAACGCCTCCGCCGCGCGGGCCAGCCTTCGGATCGGCTTGAGCTGGTTGCGCAGGAACAGGTAGGCGATGATCGTCATCAGGATCGTGGTAAACAGCATCAGCACCAGCAACTGGTGCGGGTTCGACGCCGACACCCGGCGGCGCGGGAAGGAAATCTCGAGCGGGCCTTTCGTGGTCTCCAGCGTGGCATGCACGGTCTTGTCGCGGCTCACCAGATCGACCGCCGCGAGCCCGTCGAAGCGTTCCGCGAGCGTTTCGCGGATCACCCGGCCGGACAGGTCCCAGACGCGGCGGCGCTCTTCGACCACATCGCCCGGGAAGACCACCTGCATCTCCAGCGCCTGTGCCATGGGGGTGAGCGCAGCGCTGGCGGCCGCTACATCATCGGCGCTTTCCACCAGTCCCTGAAGAACGCGCAGCTCGACCGATATGTTCTCGGTCATCTGCCGGGTCACGTCCTCGTAGAGCCTTTGGATGAAGCTCACGGAGAAGACCAACTGGATGGTCACGACCGGCACCAAAAGGATCAGCGCCGCCCGCCCGTAGAGCGAGCGCGGAAGGTAGCGTTTGATCGAGAACCGTGCCATGGTCAGGACCGTAAGCTGCGCAGGTGCAAAGGAAAAGGGCGATGGCCGCAGATGCGAAGAACGCGCCCGTGCCGGGCAAACCGGTGCCGCTTGCGCCAGGGCTGCGGCGCATCCTGGCGCCGAACCCGTCGCCGATGACCTACACCGGCACCAACACCTACCTTCTGGGCACTCGCGATATCGCCGTGATTGACCCCGGCCCGCCCGATGACGCGCACCTGCAAGCGATCCTCGACGCGCTGGAGGCGCATCAGCGGATCAGCCACATCGTCGTCACCCATTCCCATATCGACCATTCGCCCCTCGCCATGGTGCTGGCCCAGATCACCGATGCGCCGGTGCACGGCTTTGGCGGCAGCAGCGCGGGCCGCGCGCCGGTGATGGACGGATTTCGAAACATGGGTGGGGGCGAGGGGGTCGACGAGACCTTCATGCCCGACCGGTCGCTTGCCGATGGCGGGCAGCTGCGCGGCACCGACTGGACGCTTGAGGCGCTGCACACGCCCGGCCATATGGGCAACCACCTTTGCCTCCACTGGGCGGAGGGGCGTGCGCTGTTCTCGGGTGATCTGGTGATGGGCTGGGCCACGTCGATGGTCTCCCCGCCCGACGGGCACCTGACGGATTTCATGGCCTCGCTGCACCGGCTGGCCGCGCGCGAGGGCGACGCGGTCTACTACCCCGGCCATGGCGCGCCAATTGACGAGCCTGCGGCCCGAGTGCAGGAGCTGCTCGCCCACCGGCAGATGCGCGAGGCGCAGATCCTCGACGCGCTGGCGGGCGGCGCCCTGACGCCCGAGGGGCTGACGCGCAAAATCTACATCGATGTGGACCCTGCCCTGCTGCCCGCCGCCGAGCGAAATGTCGTCGCACATCTCATCGATCTGAGCCTGCGAAAGCGCGTCCGCCCGGTGGGAAAACTGAGCCTCGTGGCCTCCTTCGAGCTGGTCTGACAGGCGGTCGATTTTTTCGCAGAAAATCCCTTTACGACCCAAATCGCGCTTGCTATACGGCGCGAACCGTTCCGGCGTAGCTCAGCGGTAGAGCAGTTGACTGTTAATCAATTGGTCGTAGGTTCGATCCCTACCGCCGGAGCCAATTTCCCAAATCCGATCAGTTTGTTAGGCCTCTAACGGGCGTCTTGTTTTTCTTGGTCTGCGGGGGTCCATCCGAAGTTTGCCGAGAACTGCGCAAGATTGAGCCACGCGCACGGCATCGATCACCGCCTGATGCCCCCGATCAAGCCTGTTGCCAAAACCCGATCGCTCGGCAATCCTGTGAGCCGACATTTCTGGGAGGATACAATGTTTCACAAGGCCATACTCGCGGCTGCGAGCCTGTCATTGCTTGGCACCACAGCCATCGCGCAGGAAAAGATGCGCATTTCTCTGCAGCTTCCGCTGACCAGCCATTTGGGCGAGAACCTGACCCTCTTCGAAAAAGAGGTGGAGGAGCGCACCGGCGGCGCCATCGATGTCGAGATTTACGACAGCGCGACGCTCTACAAGGACAAGGAAGTGCCCGCCGCCGTGGGCTCCGGCGCGATTGAGGCCGGTGTCGCCTCGCTGACGCGCTACGTGGGCGACGCGCCGGTCGTCGATGTGTTCTATATGCCGTTCCTGTTCAACACCGAAGAAAAGGTGCGCGCCGCCGTGGCGGAGGGATCACCGGTGCGCGAAATCCTCGAGGCCGAGATCGCCAAGACCGGTGGCGAGGTTCTGTACTGGCAGGCCTATGGCGGTGCTATCCTGCTGAGCCAGGACGGCCCGATCCGCACGCCCGAGGACATGAAGGGCAAGAAGGCGCGGGTCTTCGGCAAGACACTGGGCGATTTCGTCACCGCCGCCGGGGGCGCGCCGACGCTGATCTCCGGCTCCGAGCAGTACCTTGCCTACCAGCGCGGCACGGTCGATGTGGGCATGACGGGCGTGTCGGGTGTGAAATCCCGCAAGCTGTGGGAAGTCATGGACACGATCACCAAGACCAATCACGCCAACATCGAATTCGTGGTCGTGGTCAACAGTGACTGGTGGAGCGGGCTCGACCCCGAGGTGCAGGGGCATATCCGTGACGCGGCCAATTTCGCCCAGGATGACGTTCGCGACCGGATGAGCCAGATCGAAGCCGACGCCTATGCCGCCGCGGTCGAGAACGGCATGACCGTCGTCGAATTGAGCGACGCCGAGCTTGCCGCATGGAAAGAGGTGGCCCAACCCGTGATCGACGGATACCTCGAAGCGGCGGGGGAAGCCGGTCAAAAGGTTCTTGACGCCATTGGTACAGATTCAGGGTCCTGACACCTATGCCCCTGGAATTTGAAGCAGGCGACCCGAGGGCCGCCTGTTCTATCGTGACATGAAGGTCGTCACGTCCCTGTCGCACCTCGCCTGCACCATCGGTGCCGTGCTGTTGGCGGCAACCGGCGTCTTGCTGACCTATGAGGTGATCGCCCGCTATTTCTTCATCCGCCCGACCATTTGGGCCGCGGAGTTGAGCCAGCTTTGCCTGATCTGGGGGTGCCTGTTGGCGATGGCGCACCTGCTGACGCTCAGGCGACACATCACGGTCAACGCGGTCACCGCCCTATTGCCGCGCATGGCCCAGCGGGTCTGCGCCGCCATTGCGCTGATCGTGGTCGTGGTCTTCTCGGCCATCGTGACCTACTGGGGCTACGACATCTTCCACGACAGCTTTGTGCGCGGCAGAACGACCGGCTCGCTTCTGAACCTGCCGGTCTGGATCGCGGAGGCCTCTGTGCCGGTCGGATTCGGCCTGCTTGCGGCGCAAGGTCTGGTGGAGCTGATCGGCCTGCGCGGCTCTGACACCACCAGCCTCGGGGCAACCCACGAATGACGATCATCCTGATCCTCGTCTGCCTGTTCGTGCTGCTGCTTCTGGGCGTGCCGGTGGCCTTCGCCCTGGGCGGCATGGGGCTGGGGATGCTGATGCTGGGCGGGTTCTCCCCGCTGATGGCGCCGCAATCCATCCTATCCACACTCGACGGGTTCATCCTGCTTGCCGTGCCGCTCTTCTTGCTGATGTCGAACCTGCTGCTCAAGGGCGGTGTGGGGCGCGACCTGTTTGCCGCGGTGCAGGCCTGGGTCGGCCATTGGCCCGGCGGCCTTGCCGTGGCGACCATCATCAGCTGCGGTCTTTTCGCGGCGATCTCCGGCTCGTCAGTGGCGACCGCCGCGACCATCGGAACGGTCGCAATCCCGGAGATGATCAACCGCGGCTACGACAAGCGGTTCGTGTACGGGCTACTGGCCGCTGGCGGCACGCTTGGCATTCTGATCCCGCCATCGATCCCGATGATCGTCTACGGCTTCGTCACCGAGCAATCGGTGATCGCGCTCTTTTTGGCGGGCATCGGCCCGGGGATCGTTCTGGTGACCCTTTTCATCCTGTTCGCGATGCTGCATGCGCGCCTCTCGGGCAATTTCGAGAACGTCCCAAAGGCCAGCATGACCGAGCGGATCGACGCCTCCAAACGTGCCTTCCCATCGGTGGCCCTCGCCGCTCTGGTGATCGTCGGGCTCTATTCTGGCGCCTTCACCCCGACCGAGGCGGCGGCGGTCGGCTCCGCGGCCGCGCTGTTCATCGTCGCGTTCTGGCTGCGCACCCTGACATGGGCCACACTGTGGGAGGCGGTTCGGGAATCCGCCATCACCACGGCCGCAATCCTGCTGATCGTGGCGGGGGCCAAGGTCTTCGGCAAGGCCATCGCGCTCTACCGTATCCCGCAGGACATATCCGCCTTCCTTGCGTCGGCAATCGATGGGCCGATCATGTTCATCATCGTGGTCTCGGTCGTGCTTTTGCTGATGGGGCTGGTGTTCGAGGCGCTCTCGATGATCCTGATCATGACCCCTGTGCTGCTGCCCGCGGCGATGGGCCTGGGGTTCGATCCGATCTGGTTCGGCATCTACATGGTGATCATGGTGGAATGTGCGCTGATCACGCCGCCGGTGGGCCTGAACCTTTACGTCATCCAATCCGTGGCGCGCACAAGCCTGGCCAATGTCGCCCGCGGCGTCTGGCCGTTCCTGATGCTGATGCTGTTCACGGTCGTGCTGCTGTACGCCCTGCCCGATCTCGCCCTCTACATTCCTTTCAAGTGGTAGACCCATGACCTCAGCCGCCGCGCTCCGCCATCTTCTCTCCAAGGACGTCTGCCATGTCATGCCCTGCTGCTTTGATGCGCTGTCGGCCAAGCTGATCGCGCAGGAAGGCTACGATCTGACCTTCATGTCCGGGTTCGCGGCCTCGGCCAGCCGGATCGGCGCGCCGGATCTGGGCTTGATGAGCTACGCCGAAGTGCTTGATCAGGTACGCAACATAACCGACGCCACGGCGATTCCGCTGATCGGAGACGGCGACACCGGCTACGGCAATGCGATGAACGTGCGCCGCACTGTCGCCGGTTTCGCCAAGGCCGGCGCCGCGTCGGTGATGATAGAGGACCAATTGGCCCCCAAGCGCTGCGGGCACACGCCCGGCAAGGCGGTCGTGTCGCGCGATGAGGCCTTCGATCGCATTCGGGCCGCAGTGGACGAGCGGGAAGTGCTGCGCGCCGCGGGCGGAGACATTTTGATCCTCGCCCGCACCGATGCGCGGCACGAACACGGGCTGGGCGAGGCGATTGAGCGCGCGGCGCAGTTCGCCGAGCTTGGCGCGGATATCCTTTTTGTGGAGGCCCCGCGATCCGAGGCGGAGATGCGCGAGGTCTGCCGATCCCTGCCCGGCCCCAAGATGGCAAACATCGTCGAGGGCGGGGACACCCCCGATCTGCCGAACGCGGCCTTGCACGACATCGGCTACAGCATTGCGGCCTACCCGCTTTCGCTCATGGCCGCAGCGATGCAGGCGATGGTCACGACGCTGCGCACCATGCGCGACGATCAGCGCCCCGATCTGATGGATTTCACCGAGCTGCGCAGTCGGATCGGGTTTGACGACTATTACGAGACATCCGAGCGTTACGGGTCGTCGCGCCGCGCGCATTCCGACCCGGAGGCGGACGCGTAGTCTCCGGTCACTTGAGCTCTCGCGCGGGCGCGATGGGCGGCGACGGCCGCGAAGATGTTGAGCAGCAGGAAGATCGGGACGACAAGGCTGGGGGCCAGCACCATCGGCCAGTCCAGCATCGCTTGCGAGGTTGGGTATTCGTGAAAGACCCGCCAAGGTCCGGGCAACCCCGATTGCATCGCGATCCCGCCGGGAAGGACAATGATCAAAACGCCCACGATGTGCCACATCATCAGCGCGTCATGCGAGAGCGTACCGCGCCGCACCTTCGCGAAAAGCCAGACCGCAGACAGGCCGAACGCAAAATCCGTGATCCCGATTGCCAATTCGACCTCCAGCGGGAAGTCCCCCTGAATTGTCTTGATCAAGGTGCCAATCGCCAAAACGCGCAATGCCTGTATGGCGACGAACCAATGGTGGGGCACGGCGTCTGCCATCTGCAAAAGCCCTGCCCTGACCGGTGGGAGAAGAAGTGTCAGCGCGACCACCAGAAAGGGCACGGTCGACAGCCACAAACCGGGCATCAGGCGCAGAAAGGCTTCGGTGTCGTAGATACCGCTGGTCGCCATGGTTGCGGTCGTCAGGCCCCAAGCGGCGAGCGCCAAAGTCACGACGAAGGCCGCCAAGTACGCGGTTCTCGCCCGGGCCTTTGCGGCTGCGACGAACAGGAACAGAACCTGAGCGGCGAACAGGAGGGGTATGGTCGAAAACGTCATCTCCCCGCCCTCATCCCGGTGGCACCATCTGCATCTTTCGTCATTCCAAATCCTTTCAAGAACGTCCATTCTCTTACGGGTCAAAATTTTTTTAGTCGAGTGCGCCCATGGCCTCTTCGAGGAACGGATCGATTACGTTGGAGCCGACGCCCGCATGGGCCAAGGTAAACAGCCCCTGCAAGACACCCAGAAGATACGGGGCCAGCCGATCGGCGCGGGAGGTCCCGAAACCTGCGTTTCGCAGCGCCACATGAAGCCTCGTTTGCAGCTCTTGCAGATGACGTTCGACCACGTGCCGCACCTCGTCATGGGTCATCACGTCGTCGGCGGATGTGCGCGCCATGAAACAGCCCTGCCGCCCCGCATCGGTCACCGCCATTTGCCCAAGCCGGACGAAGAACGCGCGGATATCTTCCGGGGTGAGGTCTTCGGCCTCCAGCGCGGCAAAAAGCTCTGGCACGACGGACACACGGTAGCTTTTCAGGGCGGCGAGAAACAGGCGGTGCTTGTCCCCGAACGCCGTGTAGAGCCCCTTTCGGCTCACACCTGTCCCGGCCACCAGATCGTCATAGCTGGCGTCTCCATAGCCCTTCGCCCAGAACACCCGCATCGCGGCATCGATGGCGCGGTCAGGGTCAAATTCGCGCGAACGGGGCATATCTTGAGGCTTTCGAGAACATGGGTTCTCTTAAAGCATCGCGTCCAGTCACCGTCAATCCGGATTTGAAACTTATGCCATTCCAGCCCTTTACGGCTGCCGATCATCGGTACAAAAGGCCCCCGACATATTTGGCAGGCTTGGCCGGTAGGCAAACCACACTAGCTTGCTTAGCATAAAGCTGGACGGAACGACCGCTTGGGGGACAGCTCTTGACGCATACGAATTTTCGACAGGTCCTGAAGGCCGAGACTTGGGCTGACCATGAACGTGTCGATGGGCTGATCTCCACGCTTGATCTTTCGACCTTTGAGGACTTCGTGCGGTTTTTGACGATCCACCAAGGCTGCTTTGACAGCATCCGGGGCCTTATGCCCAAGGGCAGCGCTGCGTGGCGCGCCCTCGACGACATGGTGCGCGGGATAGAGACCGACCTGAATACATTGGGCGCATCTGCGCCTGTCCCTGCTCTCCCGAATCTTCGGACCCCCGACGCATTGGCGGTCGACTACGTGATCGAGGGCTCTCGCCTCGGAAGCAAGGTGCTTCGGCGCAGGTGGATGGCGGCAAGCGACCCGCGGGTCCGCAAGGCGGACGCCTATTTCTCGCTTCCGCCCGTGCCCGGCCGCTGGCGCGACGTCTGCGATCAGCTTTCTGCCATTTCCGTACCAAGTGAACGCGCGGGAAGAATTGTACACGACACCCGGATGTTGTTTTCTCTGTTCTACACCGCCGCCAGCGAAACGGCCGCACACCAACATCGGAGCGTGGAGCTTGCTTCATGAGACAGCACAACATGACTAAAGACACCGCGCAAGCCGTCGATCTGACCAATTGTGACCGCGAACCCATTCATCTGCTGGGCAATGTGCAGTCCTACGGGTGTCTGATTTCGACCTCTTCTGATCTGATGATCAATCACCTCTCGGCCAATTGCGCGACCTATCTGGGCCTTCAGCCCGACGAGGTGGTTGGACAGCGACTGGTCGACCTGCTGCCGGAGCGCACGATCCACGATCTTCGCACCAAGCTGCAGATGACCAGCAGCGGCGGGGCCGCGATCAGCCGACTGTTCGGCTATGACGTTCTGGGCGATGGCACCCTGTTCGACATCTCGATCCATGCATCCGGCCAGTCCTTCATCTTCGAATTCGAGAAGAAGGCCGAGGGCGAGGACCGCGATGATCTTTCGATGGTCCAGCCGCTGATTGCCCGGGTGAACAAACAGGACACGGTGCTGGCCGCCGCGCGCGAAGCCGCGATGGCGATGGAGGTGCTGTCCGGGTTCGACCGCGTGATGGTCTATCGTTTCACATCGGATGGGTCCGGCGAAGTCATCGCAGAGCGACATGCCGCGGGGATGGAGCCATTTCTGGGCCTGCGCTACCCCGCCAGTGACATCCCGCAGCAGGCCCGCGCGCTCTACAAGCGCAGCACGCTTCGCCTGATCTCCGACGTGAACGACGACGTCTCGCCCATCATTCCCGAGAAGAACCCCAACGGCGAGCCGCTGGATCTGTCCTTGTCGGTCACCCGGGCGGTGTCCCCGATCCATCTTGAATACCTGCGCAACATGGATGTCGCGGCATCTATGTCCGTGTCGATCCTGAAAGACGGCGAGCTTTGGGGGCTCTTTGCCTGCCATCATCGAACGGCCCGCTATGTGGACTACGAGCGCCGCACGGCAATCGAGCTGTTTGCGCAACTGTTCTCCTACGAGCTGGAGCGCAAGATCGAAGCCACGATCCGCGATGAAGAGCGCGAATCCCGCGCCCTGCACGACCGCCTGATGGTGCGCCTGTCCGCAGGCAGTGACCTGATCGAAAGCTTCGACATCATCGCCGACGAGCTGTCCCAGATCGTGGCCAATGACGGCGTCGCGGTCTTCTCCGAAGGGCGCTACATCGCGCGCGGTGCGGCACCCACAGAAGATGAATTCACCCGTCTCGCGCGGTTCCTGAACACAGCCCCGACCGGGAAAGTCTTTGCCACCGACAATTTGATCAAGGCCTACCCTGCCGCGGAAGACATGGCGGACCGGGTCGCAGGGCTGATTGCCATACCGATCTCGCGAACGCCGCGCGACTACATCGTGTTCTTCCGCCGCGAGATCGCGCGCTCCGTCAAATGGGCCGGCAACCCCGAAAAGCCCGTCGAGGTCGGCCCGAATGGCGTTCGCCTGACCCCCCGCAAAAGCTTCGAGGCCTGGACGGAAATCGTGCGCCACACCTCCGAGCCATGGACCGAAAGCGAACGCCGCGCGGCGGAGGCGTTGCGGATTTCCCTGATCGAGATCGTGCTGAAACTCACCGACGAAGCCAACGCCGAACGCCGCGCCGCCACCGAGAAGCAGGAATTGCTGATCGCCGAGCTCAATCACCGGGTCAGGAACATCCTGAACCTGATCCAGGGGCTCGTGTCGCAAAGCAAAACCGGGACCACCACCATCGAGTCCTATACCACCGTGCTTGACGGCAGGATCCAGTCGCTCGCACGGGCGCATGATCAGCTGACCCGGCAGGAATGGTCCCCCACCGCCTTGCGAAACCTGATCGAGGTCGAGGTGAAAGCCTTCCTCGATGGGCGGGACGACCGTCTGAAGATCACCGGCGACGCGCCGATGCTGGAGCCGGAAGCGTTTTCGACCATGGCCCTTGTGATCCATGAGCTGGTGACGAACTCCGCCAAATACGGGGCGCTGACCGACCGGTCGGGCCATGTCAGTATCGACCTGACCATTGCGGGTGACGGCGCGCTCCTGATCAAGTGGCGCGAACAAGGCGGCCCGCCGGTGCAGGCCCCCACCCGCCGCGGCTTCGGCTCGACCATCATTGAGCGCACCGTCCCGTTCGAGCTGAACGGCACCGTCGAGACGCGCTTCAAGCTGGCGGGCTTCGAGGCCGATCTGATGATCCCGTCGAAATATGTGACCGAAGGCGCGCCGGAACCGCTCGACACGGCAGATGCGGACGCGCAGGCGGACACGAAGGCTCAGGCGGCCTTGTCCGGCACGGTCCTTGTTCTTGAGGACAATATGGTGATCGCCTTAGATGCGTCCGACATCATCACCGCGCATGGGGCCACCGACGTCAAACTCGCCAGCTCCGTTGATGCGGCACTCAAGATCTTGGGAAGCGAAGACCTCACCATGGCCGTGCTGGACATCAATCTGGGCAGCCAGACCTCTTTGCCGGTGGCGCAAAAGCTCGATGCGATGAAGATCCCGTTCGTGCTCGCCACGGGGTATGGCGACGTCCAGAGCATCGTGAGCGAATACCCCGAGGCGCCGGTTGTTCAGAAGCCGTTTACGGCCGAAAGCCTGGCCAAGGAGATCGACAACGCGTTGTCGCGGAAGCAATGAAGGCTTGATGGCGGGACACGGGACAGGTTTCGCCTTTCGCGGGCACCGTAGCCACGGACTGAAAAGCTCTTGGGATTTCATAAGTCGGTACTGACGGTGCCGGACAGCTATCCTGAGCACGCCGCGGCAAGTCTGGCCCCCGCCATGCGCACCCCATTTGCACGAAAGGGTATTTCGGGCCATGATTTCGTCATGAGTGGGGGAATTTTGATGATTAGAACAGTCTTGATCGCATCTCTTTTGGCCGCAGCGCCTGCCTTTGCCGCGGATTCCGACAATCCAATCAAGGGCATGAGCGAAGTCTCCATGAAAGTGGGGCAGTCCAAAGTGATTTGGGGCTGGCGGGGTGAATGTGGAAAGCGCCCGAAGGGCGTTGATCCGAACCGAACCCGCGCGACCAAGCTTGGGGTCTTGAGAAACGGCAAATGGGGCGTCTTCAAGAGCCGCAGCTGTGGCGGCTGGACCCCGGCCTCTGAGGTCATCTTCACCGCCAAGAAAAAGGGCCGTGAAGTCATCCGAACGCAGTTTGACCAGAAGATCACGATTACCGTGCGCTGATCGCTGAGGCGCAGCTGCGCTAGGAATGGAAACAAGAGGCGCAAGGCACGCCGTTCACGCGCGACTATCGCGCCGATGGGATTATCTTCCACGACGCCGCGGGAGTATCAGCCGCTCGTAGCCCCCGCAGCGTCCTTGACCGCGATTGCAATCTTGCCGACATGGGCTTTCGAGGCAAAGGCCGCCTGGGCCGCGGGCAGCTCCTTGAGCGGGAAGCTCAGGGCGACGCCGGGGCTGAGCTTGCCCGCCTCGACGTAGGAAATCAGGTCAGGCATGATCCTGTCGGGCTGCTGTGTCGATCCAAAGAACGTCAGGTCCCGCAGGTAGAGCTTACGCACGTCAAGCTCCACAATCGGACCCGCGATGGCCCCGGACACCACGTAGCGGCCTCCGTCGGCGAGCCCGTCGAGCAGCGGCACAAATGCAGGCCCCGCCACGAGATCAACGATCACATCGAAGCCGCCCCGCGCCGGGGCCTCGTCCCGCCCGATGATATGGTCCGCGCCAAGCGCGCGCACGGCGTCCGCCTTGGCCTGCGACGTGACCGCGGTGACCTCTGCCCCGCGCATCTTGGCCAGCTGCACCGCGGCCGAGCCGACCCCGCCCGACGCGCCGGTGATCAGAACCCGCTCCGCCCTGACCGACGCGCGCTGCAACATGCCTTCGGCGGTGGAATAGGCGCAGGGCAGCACGCCAAGCTCCAGATCGGACCAGTCGCTCTCAATGCGCAGCGCATCGAAACTGCGCGCGCAGCAATACTCGGCAAAGCCGCCATCACATTCCGACCCCATGGTCCAGACCGCGCCATCGCGGTTTTGCATCGTGCGCACCAGCACACGCTCGCCCACGCGGGCGGGTGGCACATCTGCGCCGACCTCAACGATGCGCCCGCAGATATCTGCGCCCTGTATCCGCGGCAAGGACAAGGCCGACCCGGACCACGCGGCATCCTCAGTGGAGGTCTGGGTCACGCCGTCGGTCGCCCCGCGCACGCTCTCGGAATACCAGCCGATGCGGGTGTTGATGTCGGTGTTGTTCACCGATGATGCGGCCACCTCGATCAGCACCTCGTCGGGCTCTGGGCTGGGGATCGCGAGGTCCTCGCGCCATTGAAGCATCTCCGGGCCGCCATGGCCCACCAGTTGCCATCCACACATCGTCTGCGTCATTGCAGTCCCTCCATCTGTCGCCGGATCAAGCCCCCTTTCCAAGCCTGCTGCAAGCCGATAGAGGCGAGATCATGGAACTCGCCACCGCCATCACTGCCTTCGTCACGCTCTTCGTGGTGATCGACCCGATCGGGCTTGCGCCGCTCTTCGTGGCGCTGACCCGCGGCATGGAATTCCGCCAGCGCCTGAAGATCGCGACCCGCTCCTGTGCGGTGGCCTTTGGCATCCTGACCGTGTTCGGCTTGGCCGGAGAGGTGATATTGGAGTTCATCGGCATCTCCATGGCGGCCTTCCGCATCTCGGGCGGCGTGCTGCTGTTTGTGACCGCGCTCGACATGCTGTTCGAGCGGCGCACCCAACGGCGCGAGGATCAGGCGGACGGGCCCCCGGACGAGGACCCGTCGGTCTTCCCGCTCGCCATGCCGCTGATCGCGGGGCCCGGTGCCATGGCCACCATGATCCTGCTGACTGGTACGCCCGGGGCCGACACCGCCTATATCGCCGCGATCCACGCGGTGATGCTGGCGGTCGTGGCGGTTGTCTTTGCGCTGTTCCTGATGGCGGGGCTGATGGAGCGGATCATCGGCGACACCGGCATCAAGGTCATCACCCGGCTGTTGGGCATGTTGCTGGCCGCGCTGTCGGTGCAATTCGTGCTCGATGGGCTGCGCGAATTCGGGGTGGTGGCAGGGGCGTGATCGAGGCCCTATATCTAGATCATGACAGATGATGATTATGGACGGCTGATCTACCTCGTGCTTCTGGGCGCGGTGGTTGGCGGGTATTTTCTGGTCTCCCAGCGGGACCGGATCGGCGAGGCGCTGCGCGGTGCGATGCTCTGGGGCATCATTTTCGTGGGCGTTATCATCGGCTACGGGCTGTGGAACGACCTGTCGCAGACGGTGATGCCCCGCCAGACGGTGCTGACGGAGCAAGGCCGGATCGAGCTGCCGCGCCAGTCCGACGGACATTACTACATGACGCTCAATGTGGGCGAGACGCCGGTGAACTTCATCGTCGACACCGGCGCGTCGAATGTCGTGCTGAGCAAGCAGGACGCGGCGCGGGTCGGTATCTCCGAGGACGAGCTGTTCTTCACCGGCCGCGCATCGACCGCGAACGGCATGGTGCGCACGGCCCGGGTGACGCTCGATGATGTGACGCTCGGCGGCATCGATGAAGGCTCTGTCCGGGCCTACGTCAACGACGGCGAGCTGGAGACGTCCCTGCTGGGTATGGACTACCTCGAGCGGTTCGAGCGGATCGAGATCAACCGCGGCACGCTCATACTGGAGCGGTAGATCAACGCCTCTGCCACGGCGATATTGACGAGCCATGCCAGGACCATCATCGCATCCCGCGCCAGGCCCGTCGCGTCCGCCCCGAATACTACCATCCATGTGATGCCGAAAACCGTCTGCGTCGACGCGCCTTGGGCGATGGCATAGGCGCGCAGCATCGCGGCGCTGTGGCTTGGCACGTTGCGTGTGCGGATCGCGACAACGGCCCAGACGATCAGCGCCATCATCGCCAAGCTGAAGATCAGGCGCGCGGTGTAGAGCAGAGGGCCTTGCAGCTCCGGCGGGAAGACGAAGACAAGGGTCATCCAAAGCCCTGTGGCCGCACTGATCAGACCTGAAAACACGATCCATCGCCCGGCCGCGCGATGCAGGCCCGGGTGGTTGGCCCGAAGGGTCGGCAGGAATTGCAACGCGCCAAACAGGCAAAAGACAAAACTCCCCAGGATATGAAGCAGGATCGGCAAGGGTTGCAGGCTTGCGCGCAGGTTTTCGGGGATGACGCTCAAGCCGCCCGCAAGCTCCGCCACGCGCAGCAGCCCGCCAAAGGTGGGGATAAAGGAATAGATGAGGATGAAGGTCAAAAGCGCCCATTCGCGCCGTGTCAGGGATGCCATGATGAGCCATTTCTTGCAGGTGTTTCGCATGCTGGAATAGGCGCGATCGGGACCTTCAGAAATTGGTGAAATCTGCAGAATGGTTCTGCATTTTTGGACCAGCCCGGCCATGGCCCGCCAAACCGCCGCGCGCGGCGCTTTCCGTAGGCCATGGTGAGTTATCAATTCCGGAAGACGTCTTCACCCCTCAGGAAGGTCAGTCGCAAATGACGATGAGGGTCGTGTTTGAGCCCTCTCTACCGCTTCTCCGCGTTGGATCCAAAAGCCGCTTTTGTGTTCGATTTGGAAACAATGAGGGCGTTTATTCCGGTTTTGTTCCATCTCACTGGTAAAATACGTGGATAATCTGACCCACGCTCCCCTTGGATGATGACAGATGAGGAACCTGTGTTTATCCTATCTCCCCATCGTAACGGCGTATCACAACGTGATCGGTAATGGCCTTTGGAGCCCATTATTTTGAGAGGGGGATATAACGATGACACTTAAGACGATTGTCGCAATAGTCACTGGGTTAAGTGCGGCTGGCTTTGCCGGTGCCGCAACGGCGGCCACGACATTTACGAGTGAAGCGAATTACTTGACCGCGATCGGCGGATCTGCGGACGTAAGCGAGAACTTCAACAGCTTTCTCGCTGATCAATCCTTCCGCAATTCATCCTTTGACGTCGGTCCGTTTTCTCTCAGTTCTTCGGGTTCCAATCAGAACAGAGATACTCAGAATCAGATCGACACCGATCCGTTCTCGTTCGGAACCTTCGCGGACGTGAATGGGTCACCCTTTGCCCATTTCTTCCTGAGTGCCGGTGTTACAACCGCGACAATCAGCTTTGACACTGCGATCACCGGGTTCGGAGCGACGTTCAAAGAACTGGCGACAAGTACCGAAATTCTGCTGACCACGAATCTTGGTACCCGCACTATCAATCAGAACATTGGAATTGATGTCGGCTTTTTCGGCTTCACGCTCGATGCGGGTGAAACGGCGACTGCATTGACATTTTCCTCGACCAATCGTGGCGACGGATTTGGCATGGACAACGTGCTCCTGAGCAACAGTACACCATCACCCGTGCCGCTGCCTGCCGGGTTGCCGCTCCTTTTGGGTGGGATGGGCTTGCTTGCATTCATGCGTCGGCGCAAATCAAGCTGAACCTTCTCTCCATGAGGGGCGTCGGACGAGTACCACGCCCCTCATGCTCGCCTAGCGGACCATGGCGCAGATGCAGCGCCCGTCTTGATACCCCGCAGTCCAGACATTGAACTAAAGTCTTTTCGCGAAAGCGCTCTGGCGGTTGGGTGGAAAAGACTGAGCTGCGTGTTGGGAATCTAGCAGTATGGGGTCCCGGAAAGCGTAAGTCGCTGTGCGCCTGCAAGGCGGATCAGCCGCCCTGGGAACGCTTCATCGCCTCAATCACGCTGTCGCGCGATCTGACCGCGCCGGTTTGCAGATACTCCATCGCCCGCAGCGATGCCTCGTGGGCCTCGACAGACGAGCCGCCGACACAGTCTTCAACCACGCGGCAGAAATAATCCGACTGGTGGCCGTCCACGAAAGTGTAATGCACGCAGACATCCGTCAGCCCGCCGCACAGGATCAACGTGTCGACCTGCAAGCCGCGCAGCAGGATCTCCAGATCGGTGCCGAAGAAGGCCGAGTAGCGGCGCTTGGGGACGGCGTAATCGCCCGGGCGGAAGCCCATTTCCTCTTTCGCGATCGCGGTTCGGGGATCCCCGTCGAGGCAGTGAATATCCTCGTCCCCGTCCAGCTCGCGGCCGAAATCGACCAGATCGGGGCGGTGGACCTCCTGGATGAAGATCACCGGGATCGCGGCGTCATGGGCCGCGTCAACCAACGCGCGGGCGGCCAGCATCCGGTCCTTGTAGCCGGGCATATTGGCGATGGAGCGCTCTTCGCTGTCGTCGATGAACGTGCTCTTCTGGATGTCGATCACGATCAGGGCGGGCTTGCCCTCGATCAGGTCGCGCGTCTGTTTTTGTGTGTTGGCCATGAGTGCCCCCTTGTCGCGCCCTGCCCCTCAGCCCTCGGGCTTCGGGTGCTGCGCCTTCATTTCCCAGCGGCCGCTTTCCTGCGACCAGTACTGCGCCTCACATCCGGCGGCGGTCAGCGCCTTCCATTGGGCGCGGGCCGTTGTCACGGCGTCGCCGTCATTGCCGTCGAACAGGATCATCGCGCGGTCTGACGCCGCGATCTCGGGCGCGCTCAGCTCTGCCCCGTCGAGCGAGACGAGGCAGGACGCGCCATTTGGCACCTCGCCACCCTCGGTCAGCAGGATCGGCTGGTCTGCATCATGGGGCCCGCCCGCGCGGCCATGGGGCAGGAAGCCATCATTGGCCGTCCAGAGCACCTCGTCGAGACGGTCGAGCCGATCCGGCGCGGCCCCGCGGACCACCACGCGCCACCCTGCCCCGCGGGCCTTGCCCAAGAGCATGGGCAAGGTGACCTCAACGGGCTGCGTGGTCATGTGGTAGAAGAAGACCGCGCCCACGCCCTATTCGCCCTCGAAATTGTCCGCGATCAGGCGGTTGAGCGCGCGAACGCCCCAGCCGGTGGCGCCTTTCGGGGCGAACTCCGTCTCGGATTTGACCGAGGCCACGCCGGCGATGTCGAGATGGCACCACGGCGTCTCTGGCTTGACGAAGCGCTGCAGGAACTGCGCGGCGGTGATTGAGCCTGCGGGGCGGCCGCCCACGTTCTTCATATCCGCGATGCGCGATTTCAGCTGGTCGTCATAGGCCTTGCCCATAGGCATGCGCCATGCGCCTTCTTCCTCGGCCCCGGCGGCTTTCAAGAACGCATTCGCCAGCGCGTCATTGTTGGAGAAAACGCCCGCATTCTCATGGCCCAGCCCGATGATGATCGCGCCGGTGAGCGTGGCGAGGTTGATCATGCCGATGGGCTCGAACCGCTCTTGCGCGTACCAGAGAACGTCGGCCAGCACGAGGCGACCTTCGGCGTCGGTGTTGATCACCTCGATCGTGTCACCCTTCATGGATGTGACCACGTCACCCGGGCGCACGGCATTTCCGGACGGCATGTTTTCCACCAGCCCGACCAGCCCGACCACATTGGCCTTGGCCTTGCGCGCCGCCAGCGCCTTCATCACGCCCGATACGACGCCCGCGCCGCCCATATCCATGGTCATGTCTTCCATGCCGCCCGCGGGTTTCAGCGAAATGCCGCCCGTGTCGAACACGACGCCCTTGCCAATCAGCGCGAAGGGCTTGTCGCCTTTCGCCCCGCCGTTCCATTCCATCACGACGACCTTTGACGGGCTGTCAGAGCCCTGTCCAACACACAGAAGCGAACCCATGCCGAGCTTTTCGAGGTCTTTCTCTTCCAGCACCTCGACCTTTAGACCCAAAGACGTCAGCTCGGACAGCTGGCTGGCGAATTCGGTCGTGGTCAGCACGTTGGCGGGCATGTTGGTCAGGTCGCGGGTGAAGAAGACGCCGTCCGCGATGGCCTTGAGCGTCTCGAAGGCCGGGGTCACCTCGTCCGGGGCATTTACGATGAAGGTCGCGCCGGAAGGCTCTGTTTTTTCTGCCGTTTTCTGATCTGTGTACTCATAGGCGCGCAGGGCGTAGCCGAAAGCCACCTCTTCGGCCCGGCGCAGGTTGCCGCAGAGCACATGCAAAGCGGAACTGCCGGGCTGCTTGGCCAGCGTCGCCCCTGCCTTGCGCGCCTCGGACACGCCCGGACGACGGGCGAGCTTGACGATGATCACCGCTTCGGCGGCGACGTTCACCGGATAGGCAAGGTTCATCGCCTTGCCCTCGTCGAGCTTCTCGAACGCTTCGCTTTCCACCGCGCGGGCCACGGCGCCCCGGGTCAGGCGATTGACCCGCCGTGCGGTCACATCCAGCGTTCCGGCTTGCGGCACGAAGATGGCGAGACGGCCCTCGGCCTCCTTGATGGCGTCGATATCGGTGGCGGCGAAGGTTACGGGATGGAGTGCTGTCATGGGGGCTTTCCGGGATGTGGTGATGAACGGTCGCCACATAGCTAGCGCGCTCCCTCCGCAATGACCAGAACCCCCTGTTGCGACCCCAGATTTTGCGCTAAACCCGCAGGTAATAACTAAGGAGGACAGGGCGTGGCACGATTCGACAGATATATGCTGTCGCAGCTGTTGATCCTGTTTGGCTTCTTCTCTCTCGTATTGGTGTCTGTCTACTGGGTGAACCGCGCCATCGGGCTGTTCGACCAGCTGATTTCCGACGGGCAGACGGCCATCGTTTTCCTTGAGTTTACCCTGCTGACCCTGCCCTACGTGATCCTGATCGTTTTGCCGATCTCGGCCTTCGTGGCGGCGGTGTATGTCACCAATCGACTGACCTCGGATTCAGAGATGGTCGTGCTACAGACCGCAGGCGCCTCGGCGCTCAGGATCGGGCGCCCGGTGATCTATTTCGGGGCCATCGTGGCCCTTCTGGTCGGCATCCTTGCGCATATCCTGGTGCCCGCGGCCCGGACAGAGCTTGCAGGCCGCAGCGCCGAGATCAGCCAGGACATCACCACGCAATTCCTCAAGGAAGGCCAGTTCGTGCACCCGACGAACGCGATCTCCGTCTATGTGCGCAACATCACCGAGCGCGGCGAGATGGAGGAGCTGTTTCTCGAGGATAGCCGCAATCCGGAAGCCGTCGTGACCTATACCGCCCAGCAAGCCCTGCTTGTGCGCGGCGAGACCGGCCCGCGGCTGGTGATGCGCGACGGGCTGGCCCAGACCTTCCGGCCAGACACGGGACGGCTGTCCACCGTGGCCTTTCAGGATTTCGCCTACGATATCGGCGCGCTGATGAACGATGACGGCACGCGGTCGCGCGATCTGCGCGAGTTGCCAACGACGGTGCTGCTGAACCCGACGCCCGCGCAGCTGGCCTCGGCCAATGGCGAGCTGGCCGATTTCCTGTTCGAGGGGCACGACCGCTTCGCCAAATCGCTTTTGGCTATCGTGGTGCCCTTGATGGGGTTTGCCGCGCTCATGGTCGGCGGCTTTTCGCGCTTCGGGGTGTGGCGGCAAGTGATCTTCGCCGTGGTGCTGATCATCCTCGTGCAGCTCGTCTCCAACGTGGCCGAAGAGGCCGCGCGCGAAGACGCGTCGCGCTTCTGGATGGCGTATCTGGCGCCTGCGACGGGGGCCTTGATCGCCGGGGTGATCCTGTTTTTTACATCGCTGCGTCGCCTGCGCGGCCGGACGCCTGCAGGTGTGCCGACATGAGGCTCGATCTCTACTTTGCGCGCCGCTTTGTGTGGTCCTTCACGCTGGTGTTCGGCGTGTTCTTCGGCATCGTGCTGCTCATTGACCTGGTCGAGCAGATGCGCCGCTTCGACAGCGATCAGGTCGGCGTTTTCGAGGCGGGGCAGCTTGCGCTGCTCAACGCGCCCGCCACCATGTACCGGATGCTGCCCTTGCTGGTCGTGCTGGCGACGATCACGCTGTTCCTTGGCCTCGCGCGCACGTCCGAGATGGTCGTCACCCGCGCCTCTGGCCGCTCTGCCCTGCGCTCGCTGATGGCGCCGGTTCTGACGGCGCTGTTCTTCGGCGCTGTGGGCGTGGCGGTGCTGAACCCCATCGTGGCGGGCACCTCCAAACAGTTCGAGGTCGTCTCGGGCCGCTATGCCAGTGGCGGGGCGTCGGTCACCTCTGTCTCCGACGAGGGGCTGTGGCTGCGTCAGGCCAGCGCCGGGGGGCAGGTCGTGATCCGCGCCGCGCGATCCAACCTTGATGGTACGCGGCTGTTCACCGTCAGCTTCTACGGGTTCGACACGTTCGGCAAGGCCACCTACCGGGTCGAGGCCGCGGAGGCGCTGCTGGAGCCAGGCCAATGGGTCCTTTCGAAGGCCAAGCGCTGGACCTTCACCGAGACCGAGAACCCTGAAACCGGCGCGGTCGCGCATCCCAAGCTCAGCATCGCCTCCGACCTGACCCGTGACCAGATCCGCGACAGCTTTGGTGATCCGTCCTCGATCCCGATCTGGGAGCTGCCGCGCTTCATTCGCCAGCTTGAACGCGCGGGCTTCTCGGCGCTGCAACACCGCGTCTGGCTCAACATGGAGCTTGCGAACCCGGTGCTGCTGGCCGCCATGGTGCTCATCGGCGCGGGCTTCACCATGCGCCACACCCGCTTCGGGCGCACCGGACTGATGGTGCTGTTTGCGGTCCTGATGGGCTTTGGCATCTTCTTCCTGCGCAACTTCGCCCAGGTCCTTGGCCAGAACGGCCAGATCCCGATCCTCGTCGCCGCATGGGCGCCGCCGCTGGCAGGCATCTTCATGTCGCTCGGCCTGCTGTTCCACACGGAGGACGGCTGATGCGGAGCCTTCTGTTTGCCGTGATGCTGGCCCTGGCCGCCCCCGTGATGGCGCAGCAATCGCCCGAGCAGACCGCAAGCCTCGTGGCCGACAGCGTGACCTTCGCGCGCGACACGGGCGAGCTGAGCGCGCAGGGCAATGTCGAGGTATTGCAAGACGGCGTGCGCCTGCGGGCGCAGTCCATCCGCTACAATGGCGAGACGGACAGGCTGGTCGTCACCGGCCCGATCTACATCACCGACCCGTCCAGCGACACGGTGATCGCCGCCGAATTTGCAGAGCTGTCGGGCGACCTGCGCGACGGCGTTCTGCGAAGTGCCCGGGTCGTCTACGCCCAGCAGTTGCAACTGGCCGCCGTCGAGCTGCGCCGCACCGAAGGGCGGTATACCCAGCTCTACAAGACCGTCGCATCAAGCTGCCATATCTGCGAGAACAACCCGACGCCGCTGTGGGAAATCCGCTCCAAGCGGGTGGTCCATGATGCAGAAGAGCGGCAGCTCTATTTTGACGAGGCCACCTTGCGCGTGCTTGGCGTGCCAGTGTTCTACTCCCCCTATCTGCGGCTGCCTGACCCGTCGGTCGAGCGGGCGTCGGGCTTCCTGGTCCCGGAGCTGCGCTCGAACGGCGATCTGGGGGTGGGCCTGCGCACGCCGTATTTCTTCACGCTGGGCGATCACGCCGATCTGACGCTGACCCCGTGGCTGACTTCCAAGGGCGCAAAGACGCTCGAGGCGCGCTACCGGCAGAAATTCCGCTTTGGCGAGATCGATTTGAACGGCGCGGTCACTGACGACAACGTGGCCAACCTCGACAGCCGTGGCTACCTGTTCGCCGAGGGCAGCTTCGTGCTGCCGCGCGGCTTTACCGGCAAGTTCGACGTCGAGCTGACCTCTGATCAGGGCTACCTGCTGCTTTATGGCTTCTCCGACAAGGACCGTCTGGACAGCGCCATCTCGGTCGAGCGCGCCCGGCGCGACGAGTATATCGGCGCGGAGCTGATCCACTACAAATCCCTGCGTGACGAGGACGACAACAAGACGATCCCAACGATCGTGGGCGATGCGAGCTACATCAAGCGCTTCTCCCCCGCCCTGCTGGGCGGTATCGCAACCCTGACCGCCGAGACCCATGGCCATTTCCGCCGCGCCGACGACGACCCGACCAATGAAGGCTTGTCGCGCGACGTGGTCCGCCTCACCACCGCGGCGGAGTGGCGGCGCGACTGGGTGATGGGCAACGGAATGCTGCTGGCGGTCGACACGGCGCTTTATGTCGATGCCTACAAGATCCGACAGCCACGTCCGGACCCGGTGCTGGCATTTGACGACCAGATCGAGGTCACACCCTACGCCGCCATCGAGTGGCGCTGGCCGATGCTGCGCCAGGGCGCGCGGGCGCGGCACCTGCTGGAACCGGTGGTGCAACTCGTGATCACCAAGGATCAGCGCAACCATGTCGACAACGAGGACAGCCTGCTGGTCGAGTTCGACGAGGCCAACATTTTCGAGTTCTCCCGCTTCCCCGGTGCCGATCAGCGCGAGCAGGGCAACCGGCTGAACCTCGGCGTGACCTACACCCGCCTGTCCAACACGGGCTGGTCACTGGGCCTTACGGTGGGCCGCATCCTGCGCGATGATGATCTTTCGCAATTCAGCGGCTCTACGGGGCTGACGGGCAGCTCGTCGGACTGGCTGGTGGCCGCACAGCTGAAGGTGGGCGAGCGGTTCGATCTGATCAATCGTGCGGTCTTCGACGACCAGTTCTCCTTTGCCCGCAACGAGATGCGGATGAGCTGGACCGGCGACCGGCACCGGCTGGGCTCGACATTCGCGTGGCTCGAGGCCGACACCAGCGAAGGCCGCGATATGGACACGTCCGAGCTGGCCATCGACGGCGCCTACCGCGTCTCGCGCCACTGGACCCTGTCCAGCGAGCTGCGCTACGACTTCGTCAACGACCGCACCACCCGCGCGGGCGTGGGCGTCAGCTACCAGAACGAATGTGCGAAGATGGACCTTTCCGTCTCGCGCCGCTTCACGTCTTCGACTAGTGTAAGCCCAACGACGGATTTGAACCTCTCGGTCCAGCTCGCAGGCTTCGGCGCGCGCGGGATCGGCGGGACCAGCTTTGCCCGCCAGTGCAACGGATAGACGGGCGATGGATATAAAAGTGCAAGTGACAAGAAGAAGAGCAGAGCAGACGAGACCCATGCCGAAAAATGCGCTCCTGACCCGAATGATCGGCGCCGCGATGGCCGCCGTTATGCTGATGATCCCCGCCGCGCCCTCTTCCGCGCAGCAATCGCAATTCGCCTCGACCGAGCTGTTCAAGACCGCCTTCGTGGTCAACGATCTGGTCGTCACCAATTACGAGCTGCAGCAGCGTCAGCTGCTCTTGCAGCTGCTGCGCACCCCGGGCGACCCCGCAGAGGAGGCGCGCCAGGGCCTCATCGATGACCGCCTGCGCCTGACCGCGACCCGGCGCGCGGGCATCACGCTGACCGACGAACAGATCCTCGACGGCATGAACGAATTTGCCGGCCGCGCGAACCTGACCGCCGACCAGTTCATTGCCGAGATCGAACGCTTCGGCGTCGCCGCCCAGACATTCCGCGATTTCGTGGCCGCGGGCCTTGCGTGGCGCACCCTGGTGCAAAGCCGCTTCGGCCCCCGCAGCCAGCCCAGCGATGCCGAGATCGAGCGCGCCCTTGCCCTGCAGGGGGGGCGTGGCGGCGCGCGGGTCCTGCTGGCAGAGATCGTGCTACCGCTGGCCCCACCCGTGGCAGAGCGCAATCAGGCCCTTGCCGCACGGCTCGCCGACAGCATCAACACCGAGGCCGCGTTCAGCGCCGCCGCCCGGCGCTACTCCGCCGCCCCGACTCGCGGACGCGGCGGCAGGCTCGACTGGCTTCCGATCGGCAACCTGCCCCCGCAGCTGCGCGGCGCGGTTCTGACGCTCGCCCCCGGCGAGACGACCGAGCCGATCAGCCTCGGCAATGCAGTGGGCATCTTCCAGCTGCGCGGCCTTGAGGAAACCGAGGCCGACACCCCCGAATCCCAAGCGCTGGAATACGTCACGATCCTGTTCCCGGGCGGGCGCACCGAGGCCACCCTCGCGGAGGCGCGCGCCTTTGAGGGGCGCTATGACACGTGCGACGACCTCTACGCCCCCGCAAAGAAGCTGCCGCCCGAGTATTTCGACCGCGTGGTTCTGCCCGCAGCCGATGTGCCGGGCGACATCGCCCTTGAGCTCGCCAAGCTCGACACCAACGAGGTGTCCACCGGGCTCACCCGTCAGGATGGCGCTTTCCTTGTCTACCTGATGCTCTGCGGTCGCACCCTGGCCCAGCCAGAGCTGGCAGACGCCCCGGCACCTGCCGCTGATGGCGACGGTGAGGGCGTTGACGGCGAAGAGATCGCAGCACCGGTGCAGATCGACCGCCGCGCGCAGGTGCGCGAGCAGCTGTTCAACCAGCGCCTCACCTCCTTTGCCGACAGCTTCCTCGAAGAGCTGCGCGCCGACGCCAACATCGTGGAGAAGTGACCATGCGCCCCGTGGTGCTCAGCTGCGGTGAGCCTGCGGGGGTTGGCCTGGAGATCGCGCATAAGGCGTTCGACGCCCTGCGCGGCGAGGTACCGATGGTGCTGATGGCTGACCGCGCCCATGTGCAGGGCACGGTCACCGAAATCACCGATCCGACCGCCGTCTTCGGGCAGGAGAACGCCCTGCCCCTGCTCCACCATCCGTTCGACGGCGACGCCCGTCCCGGCACCCCGGACCCGCGCAATGCGCAGGGCGTGATCGACGTGATCGCACGCGGGGTCGAGCTGGTGACGCGCGGCGCGGCTGCCGCGCTCTGCACCTTGCCGATCCACAAGAAGGCCCTCAAGGACGGGGCGGATTTCGCCTATCCCGGCCACACCGAATACCTCGCCGCTCTGGCGGGTGTTGAGCGGGTGGTCATGATGCTGGCCTGCCCCGAGCTGCGGGTCGTGCCGGTGACAATCCATATCGGCATCGACGCCGTGCCCGCAGAGTTGACTGAGCCCCTGCTGGTCGAGACGATCACGATCACCCATGCCGCCCTGATCCGCGATTTCGGCATCCCGGAGCCGCGCATCGCCGTCGCGGGGCTCAATCCCCATGCGGGCGAAGGCGGCACGATGGGCACGCAGGAGCAGACAATGATCATCCCCGTGCTCGAGCGGCTGGCGGCCGAGGGCATGCGCATCACCGGCCCCGGCTCTGCGGACACTATGTTTCACGCCGCCGCCCGCGCGGGCTACGATTGCGCCGTGTGCATGTATCACGACCAGGCGCTGATCCCGATCAAGACGATCGACTTCGTAGGGGGGGTGAACGTCACGCTCGGCCTGCCTTTCATCCGCACCTCTCCCGACCACGGCACCGCATTCGATATCGCGGGCAAGGGGGTGGCGGATCCGACCTCCACCATCGCCGCCCTGCGCATGGCGTGGCAGATGGCGGGCCAGCGGGGCACCCGCTGATATGGCGCAGATCGACGGCCTGCCGCCCCTGTCAGAGGTCATCCGCACGTATCAATTGTCGGCCAAGAAATCACTGGGCCAAAATTTTCTGCTGGATCTGAATCTGACCGCCAAGATCGCGCGGCAGGCGGGTGATTTGGCGGAATGCGACGTGCTGGAGGTCGGCCCCGGCCCGGGCGGCCTGACCCGCGGGTTGCTGGCCGAAGGCGCAAGGCGCGTGCTGGCGGTCGAAAAAGACCCGCGCTGCCTGCCGGCCCTTGAACAGATCGCGCAAGTATATCCCGGCCGCCTGCAGGTAATTGAAGGCGACGCGCTGGAGGTCGACGCGCTTCAGCACCTCACCCCGCCCATTCGCGTGGCCGCCAACCTGCCCTACAATGTCGGCACCGAGCTTCTGGTGCGCTGGCTCACGCCGAAAGACTGGCCGCCCTTCTGGCAAAGCCTGACGTTGATGTTCCAACGCGAGGTGGCCGACCGGATCGTGGCCGCACCGGGGACCAAGAAATACGGGCGTCTTGCGCTGCTGGCGCAATGGCGCGCCGATGCGCGCATCGTCATGGAACTGCCGCCAGAGGCTTTCGTGCCCGCGCCCAAGGTCCATTCTGCGGTGGTCCACCTGACAGCCCTGCCCGCCCCGCGGTTTGACGCGGACGCGCACGTCCTGAACCGCGTCGTCGCAGCCGCCTTCAACCAGCGCCGCAAAATGCTGCGCGCCGCCTTAAAGCCGCTGGGACCGGATATGGAAGATCGTCTCAAGGCCGCTGGCATCCCCCCGACCGAGCGGGCCGAACAGGTCTCGCTCGAGGCCTTTTGCGCGCTGGCCCGCGAGGTCGCCAAAACCTGACCGCATTTCCATTTGGTCAGAAATACTCTCCGGGGGATGCCCATGCGGCGGGGCGTGAAACGCCCCGAGAGCATAGATCAATCGCGCGCGCCGCAGGCGCACATTTGGATCAGCCCAGCAGCTATTCCGCCGCCGGGGTCTCTGGCGTCTCGTCGGCGTCTGCCACCTGGTCCGCCTTGGGTTTGCGCGTGCGCGGCTTGCGCTTCGGCTTGGTCTCGGCGGTCTCCACAAGGCCGCTCTCGTCGGAGCTTTCCTCAGACAGGTCAATCACGTCCGCATCGCCGCTCTTCTTGGCCCGCGACCCGGAAGCCGCGGCAAGCGCCGCAGGGGACATGTCGTCCACGTTCACATCAGGCTGCTCGCCCCCTTCGGAGCTGTCCTGGCCGCGATTGCGATTGCGCCCGCCCTGATTGCCGCCCTGATTCTGGTCGTTGTTCTGCTGCTGCTTGTTGCGCTGCGCCTGCTGCTGGGCCTCGTGGGCCTCGCGGCGGGCTTCCTGCTCTTTCAGCGCCTCGCCCAGCATGCGGGCATAATGCTCGGCGTGCTGCTGGAAATTCTCGGCCGCCACACGGTCATTGGACAGCTGCGCATCGCGGTGCAGCTGCTGGTATTTCTCGATGATCTGCTGCGGGGTGCCGCGCACCTTGCCCTCGGGACCGGAGCTGTCAAACACGCGGTTCACGATATTGCCCTGGGGGCGGTTGTTGTTGTTGCGATTCTTGCCGCGCGAGCGGGACTTCGAAGATCTCATGTGATTTTGGTTCCAGCCGTTAGAGCTTTGGTCTTTCGTTTTCGATCCTGACCGCTTCTTGGCTCGCGGCGTCCCAATGACTAGGATCGAGACCTTATTTTTGGCTTAAGCGTAGGGGGCGCTGTCACGCCTGCGCCCTACTGGTGCGACAAAACCAGCCGCAGGCATGATTTGCAAGCTGATTCTGGCACTTGATGTGTCTTTCAGGCGGATTCTGGCGCTTTTGCCCGGATCACCCGGTCGCGCCCATCAAGGTCCGGGATGCATGCAATCTCGCGCCAGCCACCGGCGCGCAGCAGGTTTTGCACCGCCTCACGCTGATCGAATCCAATCTCCAGCAGCAGGTAGCCATCCTTCGCCAGATACGCGCCCGCCGCCCGCGCGATGTTGCGGTAGGGCTCCAGCCCGTCGCCCCCCGGGGTCAGCGCGATGCGAGGCTCGAACCGCTGCACGGTCGGGTGCAACTCGCCATAGGCGGCCTCAGAGATATAGGGCGGATTGGCGGTGATCAGATCGAACCGGCCTTCGATCGCGGCAAACCAATCGCTCTCGATGAAGCCCACGCGGTCCCCCACGCCCAGCTTGGCCGCATTGCGCCCAGCCACCTCCAGTGCCGCGACCGAGACGTCGCTGCCCACCCCCGTGATCGATCCACGCTCGGCCAGAAGCGACAGCAAAATACAGCCCGTCCCCGTCGCCAGATCAAGCACCGTGTCAAACGGCAGGCTCAGCGCCGCCTCCACCAGCGTCTCGGTATCGGGGCGCGGGTCTAGCACGTCCGGCGTGACGATGAACTCATGCTTCCAGAAGGCGCGGCGCCCGGCGATATGCGAAAATGGCTCGTGAGTGGCCCGCCGCGCGGCCAGCTCCAGCAGATCCGCCCCGATCTCGTCCGCCAAAGCCTGCAACCGCCGCGCCTCGTTCGACGGGTCCGGAATACCCGCTTCATGCAGCCGCACGATGGCGCTCGACAGCGGGTCGCTCATAGCCCTTCGGCGGCCAGCAGCTGCGCCTGCGCATCGGCCGCGAGCGCGTCGATGATCTCGTCCAGATCACCCTGCATCACCTGATCGAGCTTGTAGAGCGTCAGATTGATCCGGTGGTCCGACATGCGCCCCTGCGGAAAGTTGTAGGTCCGGATACGCTCGGACCGATCGCCAGAGCCCACCTGCGCCTTGCGGTCCGCCGAGCGCTCTTCATCGATCTTCTGGCGCTCCAGATCATACAGCCGCGCGCGCAGCACCTGCATGGCGATCTCGCGGTTTCGGTGCTGGGATTTCTCAGAGCTCACAACGATAATCCCCGTCGGGATATGGGTGATCCGCACAGCACTGTCAGTGGTGTTGACATGCTGCCCGCCCGCGCCCGAGGCGCGCATCGTGTCGATGCGGATGTCCGTGGCTGGGATGTCGATATCGACTTCTTCCGCCTCCGGCAGCACCGCCACCGTCGCGGCAGAGGTATGGATGCGCCCGCCGCTCTCGGTCACCGGCACGCGCTGCACCCGGTGCACGCCGCTTTCGTATTTCAGCCTCGCAAAGACCCCTGCGCCCTGCACATGGGCCGTCACCTCCTTGATGCCGCCCAGCTCGCTTTCCTGCATCTCGATGATGTCGAATTTCCAGCCGCGCGCCTCGCAATACCGCCGGTACATGTTCAACAGATCGCCCGCAAACAGCGCCGCCTCATCGCCGCCCGTGCCAGGCCGGATCTCGATCATGGCAGGCTTGCTGTCGGCCTCGTCCTTGGGCAGCAGCGCCAGTTTGATCTGGGCCTCGGCGTCGGGAAGCGCCGCTTTCAGGCCCGGCAACTCTTCCTCCGCCAGCTCGCGCATCTCCGGGTCGGCCAGCATCGCCTCAGCCTCGTCGATATCGGACAGAAGCTGGCGGTAGGCGGCCACCTGATCGGCCACCGGTTTCAGGTCGGAATATTCCCGACTGACGCCTGCGATATCATCCGTGTCGCCCGAGGCAAGGCGCGCCTCAAGATACTCAAACCGTTCGGTGATTTGCTGAAGTCTGTCGAGGGGCACCATGACGCACTACTGTATCCTTGGCGAGTTGGGGTCAAGTATGGTACTTTTTCAGACATGAAAAAACTTGCGCTCGTATTTGCTTTTTGCGCCGCGCCATTGGCGGCTGACGTCACCTCCCCCTCCGGCAAGACGGTTGATTGCTTTTGCACCGATAAATCCGGCGCCCGGGTCGAGCTGGGGGAGCAACGCTGCATGTCCGTGGGCGGGCGCGTCTACATGGCCAAATGTGAGATGGCATTGAACGTGCCGTTCTGGCGCGAAACCGGTCAGAGTTGCGTGTTGGGCTAGCCCACCGCGCGCACGTCCAACCAAACCTTAACGCCTCTCGCATAGAACCCGGCCCCGGGTACCCAAGCGCTCCGGTCTGGCAACCGGGGCATCCAAACCAGTGAAGATCAGGTGGCATCACCGCCTGATGCGCATCAAAGCCCCGGGGAGGTAAACCCCGGTGATCTCACACTGAGACAACGCCAAACCAAGTACGAGCAGCCCCTTTCTTTGTTCCAAAAATACGGCGGAGGGGTCTGGGGAGGCAACGCCTCCCCAGCGGATCGACGGGCCGACAGGCCCGGCGACCAAAAAGCCTGCCTTAATTCCCAAAAGGCGAAAGCCACTCCCGCAGGCGCGCCTCGTTGACGCCGAAATCCTTCACGCCGTAGACCTGACGGCCCTTCATCGAAATCTCTGTCCCGCCGCCCTCTCCCCGGTCAAGCTGGACCACGGTCACGTCGGGAAATCCAAAGACCTGGCTGCGGGTCACGAAAGTCGCGATGCGGCGGGTGTCGTCGGGTCCCTCGCTCAGGCTGCCCGCAAGCAGTTGGGTCCGCGGTGTGCTCTCGATCCGCTCCGCCAGTGCCGCGCCGAGCTGGGTCAGCTCCATGTCGCTTTTGACCGCCGGAATGTCTCCGCCCTGCCCGACCGAGAACTGCCCGTCGCGCCCTGAGACCAACTCGGGCCTAAGGTCCTGCACATGGTATTTCGCGGCATCCACCGGGCGGACACGCACCATCGCCGCGCCGGCCAGCGCGACCATCATCAAGACGAGGAGGATGTATTTCAGCATCTACTCGGCTGCCTCCTGCGTCGCCGCCTCCGCCTCGAGCGACGCAGCCTTCTTCTCCACCTGCTCGACGATATGCTCGATCATCTCGTCATTGCTCAGCTTGTGGCTTTGCTTGCCCGCTAGATAGACCATGCCTGAGCCCGCGCCGCCGCCGGTGAAGCCCACATCCGTCATCAGCGCCTCGCCGGGCCCGTTGACCACGCAGCCGATGATCGACAGCGACATCGGCGTCTTGATGTGCTCGAGCCGCTTTTCCAGCTCGGCCACCGTTTCGATCACGTTGAAGCCCTGGCGCGCGCAGGAGGGGCATGAAATGATGATCACGCCGCGGTGGCGCAGCCCCAGCGATTTCAGGATTTCGTAGCCGACCTTCACCTCTTCGACCGGGTCGGCGGACAGGGACACGCGGATCGTGTCGCCGATCCCCATCCACAAGAGATTGCCCAGGCCGATGGCCGACTTGATCGTGCCTGAAACCAGCCCGCCCGCCTCGGTGATACCCAGATGGATGGGCGCGTCGGTCGCGTCCGCCAGCCCCTGATAGGCGGCGGCGGCGAGAAACACGTCAGACGCCTTGCAGCTGATCTTGTATTCGCGGAAGTCGTTGTCTTCCAGGATGCGGATGTGATCGAGCCCGCTTTCGATCATCGCCTCCGGGCAAGGTTCGCCATATTTATCAAGCAGATGCTTCTCAAGGCTGCCCGCGTTGATCCCAATACGGATCGAGCAGCCATGGTCCTTGGCGGCCTTGATGACCTCGCGCACCCGGCTCGCGTCGCCGATGTTGCCGGGGTTGATCCGCAGGCAGGACGCGCCCGCCTCGGCCGCCTCGATGGCGCGTTTGTAGTGGAAATGGATGTCCGCCACGATCGGGACGGTGACTTCTTTGACGATCTCGCGCAGCGCGGTGGTGGAGCTTTCATCAGGCGTCGAGATGCGCACGATATCGGCGCCTGCCTCAGCGCAGGCATTGACCTGCGCGACGGTCGCCGCCACATCCGAGCTGTCGGTGTTGGTCATCGTCTGCACCGTGATCGGCGCGTCGCCGCCAACAGGCACATTTCCCACCATGATCTGGCGGGACGCGCGGCGGTCGATATGACGCCATGGACGGATTGCGTGAAGGGACATGGGGCAGCGCGCCTCGCCTAACAGTTCGGGTTAAGGAAGATATAGACCCGCGCGCGGTGCCTCGCAACGCAAGTGTCAGATTATTCTGACGCTCCGTCGCCCGCCGGGACAGCCGTGGTGGCCATCGCGGTCAGCGTATCGGACAAAAGCGGCTCGGTCGTGTCGGCCAGCGCGTAGTTCTCGGTGATCGCCTCGATCTCGAGCGCGACGTTCTTGGCCACGGATGTGCCCGGACCCGCCGGGCCATATGTCTCGCCATTCACGTTGAAAAACAGCGACCCGGAATTGCCCGCACGCAGGATCGGGGTCTCGTCGGTCTGCGGCACGGTGTAGGTCTCGCCTGCGTCGAGGATCTTTTCAAACAGGACAGAGCCATCGGCGTTTGCGACCCGCACCCAGGCCGGGCGCGTCGCAAACAGCACAACGCCTTGCTGGGCAAGGGCGGTCACCTGCGGGGTCGTTGGCGCTTCGAACTCGGGCTCGACCGGCGCGGTCAGCTGGCTCACCGCGAAGCGCTCATCGCCGTCCTCGACCAACGCGCCAATGCTGCTGGGATCAAGCGCCGCGATCGGCCCGTCGCGCGCGGTCAGAACGGGCGCTTCCAACGCCTGTGGGCGGTAGAGACGATCCAGCGCGTCGGGCGCTGGCGCTACAAATCCGCTAGCGACCTCGGTCGGCGCGGCGATGTCCGGCGCGGTCGGCACCGTCGGTGCGGTCGACACCTCGGCCACAAGGCCCGGCGACTGATCGACCGGTGCGAATTGCACGCGTTGAATTTCCTGCAGCACCGAATAGCCGCCATAGCCCAGCGCGCCGATCAGCGCGAACAAGACCGCGATGGAGCCGATGGCCCCCGGCTCAACCCGGGAAAAGATGCTCTCTGAGACCGGCGCGAAAGGCGTGACGGGGCGCATGATCGCCTCTTCGCCCACGACACGGGAGCGCACAGGCGCCTCTTTCTTGGCGGCCCCGCCGGACAGCCCTTCGACCCCCGCAAATCCGCTTTCTTCGCAAAAGCGCGCATAGGCCCATTCCGGGTCCATTCCGAGATAGCGCGCGTAGGATCGCACGTAGCCCGCGATGAAGCCCGGCGTCTCGAAGACGGATGGATCGCAGTTTTCAACGGCGGCAATGTAGGTGGCTTTGATCTTGAGCTCGCGCTGCACATCGAGCAGCGACTTGCCGAGCGTGGCGCGTTCGCCCCGCATCATATCGCCCAGACGCATTTCATATGCGTCGAACCCCCGAGTATCCTCGGTTGTCTCCGATTTGGGCTGTTTAAATCGCCCCAGCATCAGCATCTGCCCGCTTTATTGTTCCGTTACCCGTTTTGCGGTTCCGATTCGCCCCCAGCGGACCGCATTTCGGTTAAGATAGCACAAACGCGTGAGGTCGTGCAGGGTGGAATGCGGCTATCCGGCCAGCTCGGCGCGATTCAGCGCACACTGCCCCCACAGCCCATCAAGCGCATTGACAAGCGCGTCAGTTTCCTTCGGCCCGTGCACCGGAGAGGGCGTAAACCTCAGCCGTTCAGTGCCGCGGGGCACGGTCGGGAAGTTGATCGGCTGCACGTAAATTCCGTACTGATCAAGCAGCATGTCTGAGATCATCTTGCACTTCACCGGGTCGCCCACATGGACCGGCACGATGTGGCTGCCATGGTCGATCAGCGGCAGGCCTAGCCCCTTGAGCCGCAGCTTCAGCGCAGCCGCCGCATCCTGATGGCGTTGGCGCAGCGCGGCGTCGGTCTTGAGATGCGCGACCGAGGCCGCAGCCCCCGCCGCCACAGCCGGTGGCAGCGATGTGGTGAAGATGAAGCCCGGCGCATAAGATCTTATCGCGTCGCACATTTTGGCGGACGCAGCGATGTAGCCGCCCATCACGCCATACGCTTTCGCGAGCGTGCCGTTGATGATGTCGATGCGCCCCATCAGGCCGTCGCGCTCCGCCACGCCGCCGCCGCGCGGGCCGTACATGCCCACCGCGTGGACCTCGTCGATATAGGTCAGCGCGCCAAATTCATCGGCCAGATCGCAAATTGCCTCGATCGGGCCGAAGTCGCCATCCATGGAATAGACGCTCTCGAACGCGATGAGCTTGGGCACATTGGCCGGGATCGCCTCGAGCTGGGCGCGCAGGTCGTCGAGATCATTGTGCTTGAAGATTCGTTTTGCCCCGCCATTGCGGCGGATACCTTCGATCATGGAGGCGTGGTTCAGGCTGTCGCTGAGGATCACGAGCCCGGGGAAGAGCTTGGGCAGGGTCGACAACGTTGCGTCATTTGCGATGTAGGCCGAGGTGAACAGCAGCGCTGCCTCTTTCTTGTGCAGATCGGCCAGCTCCGCCTCGAGCCTCTTGTGATAGACGGTCGTCCCGGAGATGTTTCGCGTCCCGCCAGAGCCCGCGCCGGTGGCCTCCAGCGCCTCGTGCATCGCGCGCAGCACCACCGGGTGCTGGCCCATGCCCAGATAATCATTTCCGCACCAGATCGTGACGTCCTGCGTCGTGCCGTCCTCCCGCGTCCACTGCGCGTGGGGGAAATTGCCGCGCACCCGCTCCACGTCGATGAAGGTCCGGTAGCGGCCTTCGTCATGCAGGCGTTGCAGGGCGGCGTCGAGTGCAGCGTCGTAAGTCACGGGGGCGGCAGCCTTCTTAATGCGTGGTTGCGACGGTATATATTGCAAAAGCGCGCCGGGCATAGGCTACAATTTGCCGCCCCACGAAAAAGTCAAACGCCGATAAGCGTCGCGCCGACCGCGATAGAAGACACGCCCGCGCGCTCCATGCTACAAGTACACACGCCCGGCACGATGGCCGGTGCGATGGAGTGTTTATGTCGACGATTGCGGCCCGCCGCTAACCTGCTCTCTTGATGCAAGAGGCACGAGACTTCGACCGGGCCTTGGCCCGACACATTCCGTGTGCGCATGGCGCACCGACTGAAAGACAAATATCCAATGACACTGACCCAAACCACCGCGGCCGATATCGCGCCGCTTCAAGACCTGCTCGACCGGATCGCGCTCTTCCCCGGCGAGATGCTGCCTGACATGATCGCGAGCTACCTGAACGGCGACACGATGCAGCTTTGGCTGACGCTTCGCGAGGGCGATAAGCCTTTGGGCTTTTGCTTTGCCGAGCCGGAGCAATTGACCGAAGGCACCTGGAACATGCGCGCCATCGGCGTCGCGGCCGATGCGCAGCGATCAGGTCACGGTGCGACGATTGTCTCGGGACTTGAGGCGCGGTTGCGCGATCTTGGCGCCCGGCTTTTGATCGTCGACACCGCCAGCTCCGAAGAGCTGGCCCCGGCGCGCGGGCTCTACCGCAAACTGGGCTACGCCGAAGAGGCACGCATCCGTGACTTCTGGGCCCCGGGGGAAGACAAGATCGTCTACTGGAAGGCCTTGAGCTAGGCACCGGGTGGGGGCCGGTCTACCCTGCTCGGATCGGCTCCTACTCCGCCCCTTCGCTGAGGATGATCAGCGGGTGGGCGGCATCTTCCCTCAGACACGCTGCCAATCCGGCCGCACCGGAAGGCGTCGTCGCGTGGCCAGCGCCCGTCAGAATGCAAGCGGCGTGCTCCGCCTCGGCCTCCGACACGGTGACAAAACTGTCCGCCTGATCGCGCAAAATCTCATAGGCCAGCATTGAGGCCTGTTTGCAGTCGAGCCGCCCCAGCGCCGATACCGGACCCTCGACCGTGACAAGCTGGCCCGCCGCGACACTGGCCTTGAGGCAAGGCGCGGCTTCCGGCTCGACGATGGCGATGCGGGGCTGCACGTCCCACCCGGCCCTGATCCGCTCTGTCACGGCGGCGGCCATCCCGCCGACACCGGCGTGCAGATAGACCGCGTCCGGCCACGTGCCCACGGCGCGCAATTGCGAAGCCAGCTCTTCGGCAATGACCGTATAGCCCTCCATCACCAGCCGCGGTGGCTCGGTGTAGCCCGGCCAGGATCCATCGGCGAGGTGGCAGGCGCCGGTCTCGCGGGCGTCTTTGATGGCGGCCCGCACCGACGCCTCGTAATCCGCGCCAGAGCGCACCACCTCCGCACCAAGCGCGCGCAGGCGCGCGGCGAAGGGCTCTGGCACCGTGGCGCTGAGATATATGCGGGCCCGCGCCCCGAAGGCTTGCGCGCCCGCCGCGACGGACAGGCCATGATTGCCCGCACTCGCGGTCACAAAGGTCAGATCAGCTGTTCCCGCCCGCTCGATCAGGCGGAGCGCCGCGTAGGCCCCGCCCAGCGCCTTGAACGAGCCGAGGCCCATCCGGGCGCTTTCGTCCTTCACCCGGACGCCTCGCTTAGAAATCACAAGATCCAGAAGCGGCGTCACCTGATGGCGCGGGCAGCGCGCGAGCAGGGAGGCGACCTGCGATGGATCGAACAGGGCCACGCGCGCCGTCAGTCGGCCACGACGACCTTGCAATCGGTTGCCCCCGCTGCCCCGCAGGTCTTGATCGCCCCTGCCGCATCGCCCGCGGCGATCCCGAAGGCGCCTGTGCTTTCCGAGATGGCCATGGCTTTGGGCGACTTGAGCTTGCGGTACTCGTCACGCAGCACCTCGTTGGCGGGCGCCGACAGGCTGAGCGCCACCCCGTCCTTTGCGCCACGCGGGGCGACTTCCAGCACCACGACGCACGGCGCCGACGCCCGCTTGCGGTTCGCCTCGCAATGATCAAGCGCCGCCGCGCGCGCTGCCTCGATCGAGTGGTGCTGCCCGGCGGCATTCAGCCATTCGACGAACAGGCCTTCCGAGGGCGTCAGCGCCAGCGCGCCGTAATAGGGGATGTTGGCCTCCAGCGATTTGACGATCGCCTGCTGCTTGTCATCCAGAAAAGAGGTGTCGATCAGGGTCGCCACGGTGCGGCTGCCTTTGGGCACAGCCTTGCGCGCGTCCTTGAAGCTGAGCGACTCACCCAAGGCGGGCAACGCCATCGCGGTGAGGGCCAAAGCAGCCATGCCGCAGCGCAGAGTTGAAAACATGCAATATACCCCTCGATGTGGCGCGATTGTTGCGTCCGATTACGCCGAAAACTAGCGCCAGTCGCAAGGGGGGAAAGGACATTGTTTCGCGCACCTCGCGTCAACGTGCTTGGCGCTGGACAGCCCGCCCCCGGCTGATACGGTAAATGCGAATTTAACGACGGCATGGGGGCTGATCGACATGGGGCTGGAGCAGGCACTCGCACAGGTGGACGCAGATATCGACGCGGCGGTGGAGCGCCTATTGGAGCTGTTGCGCATCCCCTCGATCTCGACCGACCCGGCCTACAAGGACGACTGTGACCGCGCCGCCGACTGGCTGGTCGACGATCTGACGTCGCTGGGCTTCCAGGCCTCGAAACGCACCACCCCTGGCCACCCGATGGTGATGGGCCACGCCAAGGGCGACGGCCCCCACGTGATGTTCTACGGCCATTACGACGTGCAGCCGGTGGACCCGCTGTCGCTATGGGACACCCCGCCGTTCGAGCCCGCTTTGGAAGACACACCGAAAGGCCGCGTGATCCGGGGCCGCGGGGCCTCGGATGACAAGGGCCAGCTGATGACCTTTGTCGAGGCCTGCCGCGCGTGGAAGGCAGTCCATGGCGCGCTGCCGGTCAAAGTCTCCGTCTTCTTCGAGGGCGAAGAGGAAAGCGGCTCGCCCTCGCTGGTGCCCTTCATGAAGCAGAACCGCGAGGAGCTGCGGGCCGATGTGGCGCTGATCTGCGACACGGGGCTGTTCGGCGAGGAGACCCCCGCCATCGTCACCCGCCTGCGCGGTCTTCTGGGCGAGGAGGTCACGATCACTGGCCCGAACAAGGACCTGCATTCGGGCATGTATGGCGGCATCGCGCGCAACCCGATCCGGGTGCTTGCAGGCATCATCGCCTCGCTCCATGACGCGTCCGGCCGCATCACCGTGCCGGGCTTCTACGATGGCGTGGCAGAGCTGCCCACGGATATCGCGGGCCAGTGGGGTGATCTGGGCTTCTCGGAGGCGGAGTTCCTGGGCGAGGTCGGCCTTGGCGTGCCCGCAGGCGAAGACGGCCGCACCGGACTCGAGATGATCTGGTCGCGCCCCACCTGCGAGGTCAACGGCATCACCGGCGGCTACCAGGGCGACGGGTTCAAGACGGTGCTGCCCTCGGTGGCGTCGGCCAAGATCAGTTTCCGGCTGGTCCCCGGCCAGGACCCCCACAAGCTGCGCGAGAGCTTCCGCGCCTATGTGCAAAGCCAGCTGCCGGGCGATTGCACGGTGTCGTTCCAGGAGCATGGCGCCTCGCCGGCCGCCGAGATGTCCACCGACCACCCCGCCTTCGAGAAGGCGCGCGCCGCGCTGTCCGACGAGTGGCCGCGGGAGGCCGCTTTCGTCGGCTGCGGCGGCTCGATCCCGATCGCGGGCTATTTCAAGGACATCCTTGGCATGGATGCGATGCTGATCGGCTTTGGCAAGGATGACGACCAGATCCACTCGCCCAACGAGAAGTACGATTTGTCAAGCTTCCACAAGGGCATCCGCTCCTGGGTCCGCGTGCTGGACGCTCTGTCACGGTAGCCTGCCTCGCTGAGAACTCGCCCAAATCACCCCCCGGGAGCACCGTATCATGACCACAGGTGACGTCGCGACTTAAGACGTGCCGAAGCAGTTTTCTCAATTCGATGTCCGGAATGCGGACAAACCTGCCGTTCAATACCTGAATCTAGAGGTCCTCTTTGATGTTTGAGGGCGAAGGGACTGAAGAATTACGCGCTCAAACCATCAGCCAAAGCATCACAACTGCCATTCCGACCATCATTAGATTTTCGGTGAGGCTAACGAACCCAAGCGGCACGTTTGAATTTCCGCCAACACAGGCGCATTTGAGCTCACGTTTGTCGATGTAGACGGCCTTAAAGACGCTGACGGCTCCAATGCCAGCAACGAAAAGTGCCGCAGGAGCTGACACCCAAGTTAGGATCATGCCGGTCATTAAGATGCCCGCGCCTGTTTCTACGAATGGATAGATATATGCGTAGGGGACCCATCTCCGCGCAAGAAGATCGTAGTTGAGGAACATCGTGGAGAAGCCCTCGATATCGCGTAGTTTCTGCATGCCGAGAAGGATCATCGAGACCGAGATGAACCAGCCGAGTGTTTGCCAAGTGATTGCGCCAAGGAACCCAATGGAGAGCGCGATTGCAGTCAGAGCTGCCACGGCGAAGAGATGAAGCACTGGCCGGTAGGTGGTTGCCTTCGGGTCCCAGCCGGTCAGCTTTTCGCGCAGGTCCGTATAGCCGCCAACGCGTTCGCCTTCGATCCATGCTTGGGGAGTCGTCTTGACGTCGTGCTCGGCCTTAAAAGCGTCAACTTCGGCGCGAGCTCGAAAGAGCCTGTCATCGACATCATATCCCTGACGTTCAAGAAGCCAGCGCGCCTTTTGACCGGATGGGCAGAGATGATCTGGCAGGGCCATCCGGTATAGCACAGCCGTTTTGCCCACCGCCATTTCGACCGGGTTTGTATCAATGTCGGCGACGTCGCGCGTGTCTTTGGGCATTGGCTTCTCCGTCAATTTCCTTGCGTGAGCATTTCTTAATTCTATATACCCCCATGGGGTATATATTCAAGAGTGTGAGCTTTGGTTCCGCACTCACTCGACTTTTTGTGTGCCAGCATGCGAAAAGAGACTATGCACGAAAATCGCGAAGCCACTTTAAAACGCCTCAAACGCCTGGAGGGTCAGGTCCGAGGGATTGCCCGGATGGTCGAAGAGGACCGCTATTGCGTTGATGTTTTGACGCAAATCGCGGCAGTACGTGCAGCGCTGAAAGGCGTCGAAAAGCTCGTGATTGACGATCATGCATCCCATTGCATCGAGGATGCACTTGCATCAGGTGATCGGGAGAACCAACGAGCAAAGTTCACCGAATTGCTTGAATTGCTCGACAAGGCGCGGGGCTAAGCGGTCAAAGATTGACGGGTGGCGTCGATACACTGGTGATGGTTGCAGTTGCCAGCAGGATTAGAACAACGGCCAGAATTTCCATTGAAATAGAACGCCTCAGGGCATGGGCTGCACCGGGTTTCTCGGCGCGTAAATCGGGGACCAGCCTCACCTTATTCCAAGCCGCAAAGCCCAGGAGGACCGTAACAATCGCGACTTTGACCAGAAGTGCTAAGCCGTAGGCCGTTCCAAATAACGCAGTGGCAGAGCCTGAAAGCAGCCAAGCGAGCGATGTGCCTGCGAGGATTAGAGCCGCTACTCCGCCAGCGGCGAGATTACCAAAATAATGCAACAGATCAGCACCGGCTGGAGCAAGTGCTGCCCGCCGCAAGGGTATGAGAGCGCCAACCCAGAAAGCAGCGGCTAGAAGATGCAGTACCAGCAAGACGGCCAACGCCGCTCTTGGTTCTCCAAGAGCGTGGCCCACCTGAGCAAAGGATATTGCTACAGCAACGGTCCCCGCCATGGCGATCCATTGTCCGAAACGGGGGATCAAAAGTGCTAGTATCGCGACTTCTCCTATCCCACGCCAAATCGCGGCGTTGCCAAGTGGACTTTCCCATGCGAAGCCAAGCATCATTGGGTCGGTCGCGCCCTCAAAACCCATGCCGGAAATCCGTGCCGCGCGGATGCCGAACCGGACGGCCAGCACGGCGAGACCGACAAGCGCAGCACCGATAGCGAGCTTCCGTGCCAGATGAAGGACAGACACCTCAGCACGCTTTGCGAAGATGAAGGAAAACAGCACGCCGCCGATAGCGATGAGCGCCGCGCTATAGCCAATCGCCTTGGCTAAGATGGCCAAAACGACAAGACCGTCGATCGGTGCGAGTCCGGTCACTCAGTGACCGTGAAGAAGAAGCTGCCCTGCATCGGATGGCCGTCCGACGCCATACCGCGCCAGTCGAAGCGATAGCTTCCAGGCTCAAGCTCTTCCAATGGTAAAGCCCGGAACTCTGTAGCGGGGTCCATACCTGTCTCGCGTTCGATTTCGACATCTCCATCTGGAGAGGTGAGCGAGACCGAAATGATGCGCATCGGATCATCGAACCGCATTGAAAGCTCCGGCACTTCTGTGACTGCCGCGCCGTCGGCGGGTGTTGTGGCCTCAGACTTCGAATGGGCAAAGGCAAGAGCGGGAGCAACTACAACGGCCAAGCCGAGAAGAGTTTGTTTGAACATCTGAATTTTCCTCTATTCGGACTGTGCATTCAGTTCGTCGTGATACTGACGAAGGTCATCTGGCCAAGTCGACTTGATGAAGGAGAGCACCGCAATAATTTCTTCATCGCTGAGCACACCCTCATAGACAGGCATGCCGGATGGTGGCGCGTTCTCCATCAGACCGGCAAGCCCATATTTGGTCAGGGTAAAAAGCGTTTCATCATCATGGTGCCACGTATGGCCTGTTGCGTCATGTGGCGGTGCTGGCAGCAGTCCATCTTCTCCACGTATCCGCCAGTTTGGCCGCCCTTCTAGGCGCGCACCATGGCAAGCGGCACATTGGTCTGCGTAGATGCCTTGGCCCACGGCGATCACTTCGGCGTCGTCAGGCGTCAAAATACCAACCGTTTGGGAAGGTTGCGCCAGAACAAATGCGGCGGCGAAACCGGTGAGCGTGAGCCCACCGGTTAGTAAAACGGCTTTCCGACTTACCATCAGGTGTCGAACGGCTGTGCCGTGCCAGCGCGGTAGTATACCGTGCCGGTGCCAGCCTCTCCACCAAATGCAATGACATCGTAGCGGGCAGACGGGTCGTCGCCCATGCCGGGAGAGCCCATCGGCATGCCCGGAACAGCAAGCCCAGTGATGTCTGGGCGATCCTGCAAAACGGCTTCCAATGCTTCGAACGGCACATGGCCTTCGAAGACATATCCATCCGCTTCAATGGTGTGACAGGAGGCGAGCTCAAGCGGAATGCCACGCTCTGACTTCTGCGCATTGGGGTCGGTCAGTTCCTCGACGGTGACGGCGTAGCCGCGTGCGCGAGCTAGGTCAGCCCAGGCGTGACAGCATCCGCAGCCTGGTGAGGCGAGAACGCGCATAGGTGTGCCAGCACGAGCAGGCAGGGCAGCCATGACAAGAGCTGTTGCAGATAGGGTGGTGAAGTGACGACGTGTGATCATGTCTGTCGGTCCTTTGATTTGAAAGTTGAATAGACTGCGGGCCAGCGCCCGTTGCCGCTCAGACTTTCGGAGGACCGGTTGGGACAGCGAGCGTCAGATTTGCAAAGTCGAAATCAGCGTACAGAACACTAACAACCGATCTGCTCGCGGGAATGACCTGTAAAATAGCAGAAGTGGCCGCGAGATCGCCAAAACAGGGCATTGACCCCATGCCGCTGGTGGCGTCGCAGCAGTCCGCGAGTGCCTTCTCAGCATCAGCCAAAGGATCGCTTTCGGTCATGTCCACGTGGTGGTTTACGTGGTCCGATCCGTGGCTCAAGCCATGCATGACAGACGCGGTGGAAGCACCAGCGAAGGCAACGACAAGAAGGATCGACAGCACCAAGCGAAACATGCCCAATACCTACTGGGGGTATAGGACTTTGACAAGTCACGAGGATGTGTCGCCGTAATCGAGCCTAATTGCATCCGTTATGGCTACGCCACATCTCCGGGTCATGCCCCTCAGGAACAGAGGCACAGGGATCATCTGAATAACCGCGCAAGACCGAGTACTGGCTGACTTGGGCATTTGTCAGCAAAGGCAAAGTCAAAAGATGTGCATTCAGATGGACGAGGCGGAGAGCTGCCCGCGCTTTACCTGCTTCGGCCACCAGCCGTTTGAGCGCTTCCGCATTAGGTGCACCTTGTTGAAAAGCTTCGTCCAGCGCTCGTTCTGCCGCGACGAACCGCTCCCCGGCAGTTATGGCGTCTGCTTGCATCTGCGCCCGGATCGCCTCGATATCCTCGCGCTGCTGATCAGTCAGACCGACTTCAACGGCAAGCTCAAGAAGGTGAGTGGGCCCTGGAACACCATTGAGCTCGGCGGCGCGTGCGAGTCCCCATCCGCCGCCATGCGCGATTTCTTCTAGGTCTTGTTCCGAAAGAGACTTGATCAAGCGAGTTTCTTCACCTGCATAGGCGGAAGGCGTCGAACCATGACTTCCATCGTGGGTTTGAGACAACGCATTATTAGGGAAAGCCATCAAAAGAAGTGCAAAGTGTTTGATACCCATAATTGAAGTCCTTGATCGATCCAGCTTTTGCACGAAGGCATTGCATGACGTGGGCGAAAATGAACATGATAGAAACCATGTCAGATCATTGGCTTCAGTATTTTGATGGCGCACCCAAACGAACGTTGGACGCGGGCGAAACGCTGTTTAGGCGAGGCGACCAAGTTGAATGGGCGTTTCTGGTCAGTGATGGGCGACTCTTCTTACAGCGGGCGCTGCAAGATGGTGGGCTTTTGACACTACATACAGCAAATACAGGAGGTCTGGTGGCCGAAGCGTCCCTTTTTGCGGATCGATATCACTGCGATGCTGTGACGGATATCACGACAACAGTCTCTATGATCCCCAAAGCCAAGTTGATCGCGCATTTGGAGAATGTCGCCTCGTCAGACCGTCTTTCGATCAAGGCTTTCGCGCGCACAGCAAGAGAGGTACAGAGTTTGCGCACTCGCATTGAGATTATGCGCAGACGAAAGGTGGCAGATCGTCTGGATGCTTATCTCGAACTCTTTGGCCGCCCGAAAGAAGGTGAGTGGGTGCGCGTCGCTGATTGGATCGGCGTGAGCCCACCCGCACTCTATCGTGAGCTTGCGCAGCGTCGAGGGAACAAGCCGAGCTAAGCTGGATCCTAAACCGGACATTCGTCGCGACGCGGCATCTTGGTAGGTATGGGCTCAGAACGGGCGTTTGCCGCTTACTGAGATCATCATTCACGAGGTCGGACGTCGTCTCTCCAGGACTTCTCAGCCGCCGCGAGAGAAAAGTGCATCCCTTAGGACAATCTTTACCGATCAGCCGCTAGCTTGGCGAAAAGACGCCCCAGCTGCCCGAGGTCGCCATGCACGCCCTGATCCTGTCCGATGATCCAAATATCCACCATCACCTGACCGATGTGCTGGCGAAGCAAGGCTTCACGGTGATCAATTCTGAAAGCGTGATGATGGCGCAGGCCCATGCGCGGGCGTGGATTTTCGATCTGATCGTCATGACCGAACGGGTCGGCGGGCGGTTGACCCATGCGGTGGCTCTGTCCGCGGAAAAACGCGCGCCCTTCGTCAAGACCGTGATCTTGACCGACCGAACGGATGCTGATGTGGACGAACTTTACGATCTGCTACCAAGCCTGGCTGGCATGGCCTCGCCGACGCTCAGTGCGCAGCTCATCTCGCAGATCGCCCTGGCTTCGGTCACCGGCAGCGCGCGGGCGGCCAAGAAGATCGACTTCGACGACGCACCGCTGTTTGCATCTCGCCGCCTTGCAGAGCCGGAGCCCGCGGCGCTCGCCAGCTAAAGCGGCAAAGCGGTGGTGGATTTGATCTCTTCCATCGACAGCAAGGCGGTCACGTTGAAGATACGCACTTCCGAAATCAACGCCTGATAGAACGCGTCATAGGCGCGGGCGTTGTGGACGCGAACTTTCAGGATGTAATCAATGTCGCCCGCCAGCCGGTGCGCCTCCATCACCTCGGGGCGGGCCTGCAGCGTGCGCAGGAACCGGTCTTGCCAATCGGCCTCATGCTCGGACGTGCGGATGAGCACGAAGAAGCAGGCCTCCAGCCCCAGCTTTTCCGGATCGAGCACCGAGGTGTCGTATTTGATGACCCCCGCGGCGCGCAACTTCTTGATTCTGTTCCACACCGGCGTCTTTGAACTGCCTGTTTTCTTGGCAATTTCATCAAGACTCTGTGAGGCGTCCTCTTGCAGCGCCGCGAGAATTTTCCGGTCTGTGTCGTCCAGCCGCACGTTCATTCCAACAGGTCCTTATTTTCGAAACAGGGGTTCCTGATTTCCAATTTTGGCGAACAATATTCCTTATCTGCGTGCAGGGATAGGCTTTCTTAGGAATATTTTCTAATTTTAGAGCCAAGACAACGAAGGACAGGCTCCGATGAAGCATTTCCCGATCTTTATGGCCCTGGAAGGTCGCCGCGTGGTCGTCTCTGGCGGCGGCGAAGCGGCGCTTGCCAAGCTGCGGCTGCTATTGAAGACCGAGGCCAACCTGACGGTGGTCGCCGCCAATGCAGCGCCCGAGATCAAGAAATGGGCGGCAGAGGCGCGCCTGACCCTGATCCCCCGCGCCATGGAGCCGGGCGACGCGATGTGCGCGCGGCTGTTCTATGCGGCCAATGAGGACGACGCGGAAGACGCGCGGGTGGCCGAGCTGGCCCATCGCGACGGCGCGCTGGTCAACATCGTCGACAATCTGGGCGACAGCCAGTTCATCACCCCCGCCATGGTCGACCGAGACCCGGTGGTCGTGGCCATCGGCACAGAAGGCGCCGCCCCGGTGCTGGCCCGCGCGATCAAAAAAGACATCGAAGAGAAGCTGTCCCCGCGCCTTGGCCTGATGGCCCGCATTGGCAAAGCCTTCCGCGCCAAGGCCGAGGCCCTGCCCTTCGGCGTCAAGCGACGCGACTTCTGGGCGGAGTACTATAACACCGACGTCGCGTCCGAGACGGACGCGCAGGACACCTTGGAGGCGCTGCTCGACAAGCATTTGAACGCGGACATCAAGGAAGGCCGCGTTGATCTGGTGGGCGCAGGCCCCGGTGACCCGGAATTGCTGACCCTGAAGGCGCGCAAGGCGCTCGATGAAGCGGATGTGGTGATCTACGACCGTCTGGTCGCCCCGGAAATTCTTGAGCTTGCCCGCCGGGAAGCAATCATGCTGTCAGCTGGCAAGGAAGGGTTTGGGCCTTCCGTGACCCAGGACGCGATCAATGAAATGATCGTCAGCCATGCGCGCGGCGGTGCCCATGTGGTGCGCCTGAAATCGGGTGATCCCACCGTGTTCGGCCGCCTCGATGAAGAGATCGAGGCTTGCGAGGCCTCGGGCATCGCGTGGACGATCGTGCCGGGCATCACGTCCGCCTCCGCCGCTGTCGCGGCCCTTGGCCAGAGCTTTACCAAGCGCGGGCGCAACTCCGGCGTTCGGTTCATCACCGGCCACGACACCAAGGGCTTTGTCGATCACGACTGGAAGACACTGGCCCAACCGGGCAAGGTCGCCGCGATCTACATGGGCAAGAAATCCGCCCGCTTCATCCAAGGCCGCCTGCTGATGCATGGCGCGGATGCCGCGACGCCGGTCACGGTGATCGAGAACGCCTCACGCCCCGATCAGCGCATCCTGTCGACCACAATCGGCGAGTTGGAGCCGACGCTGACAAACGCAAACCTCGCCGGTCCCGCACTGGTGTTCCTGGGTCTCGCCCCCCGGGCGGCGATGGACGCCGCAGATCAGATCAACATGGAGGCTGCGATATGAGCAAGCCGTTTACCCCCAAAGTCGTCACCGCCAACGCGTTGCTTGAAGGCGACGTGGTCTACCTGACCGCAGACGATCAGTGGTCACGCCGGATCGAGGAGGCAGAGGTGATCGACGAGGCCGCCCATGGCGATCTGCGCCTGCTGCATGCCAGCGCGCAGGCCGATGTGGTGGTGGGCGTCTACCTCGCCGAGGTCGCCATCGAGAACGGCCAGCCCGTCCCAACCCATTTCCGCGAAACATTCCGCACCAAAGGCCCGAGCAACTATGCGCACGGCAAGCAGGAGCACCTTTAGATGTATCAATACAATGACTTCGACCGCGACTTTCTGGCCGTGCGCAACGCGCAGTTTCGTGCCCAGGTCGAGCGCCGTATCGACGGCTCCCTGACCGAGGACGAGTTCAAGCCACTGCGCCTGATGAACGGGCTCTACCTGCAACTGCACGCCTATATGCTTCGCGTGGCCATCCCCTATGGCACGCTGAACAGCGCGCAGATGGACCAGTTGGCGATGATCGCGGACAAGTGGGACAAGGGCTACGGCCACTTCACCACGCGCCAGAACATCCAGTATAACTGGCCGAAACTGCGCGACGTGCCGGATATGCTCGACGCGTTGGGCGAGGTTGGCATGCATGCGATCCAGACCTCTGGCAACACGATCCGCAACGTGACTTCGGACCATTTCGCAGGCGCCGCCGCGGATGAGATCGAAGACCCCCGCCCGACAGCTGAATTGCTTCGTCAATGGTCCACCGACCACCCGGAATTTCAGTTCCTGCCGCGCAAGTTCAAGATAGCGGTGACCGGCTCGCCCAATGACCGCGCCGTGACCAAGGCCCATGATATCGGCCTGCGCATGGTCGAGCGGGACGGCGAAAAGGGCTACGAAGTGATCGTCGGTGGCGGTCTGGGCCGCACGCCCATGATCGGCAAAGTGTTGCGGGAGTTCCTGCCCAAGGCCGACCTGCTGCCCTATGCCGAGGCCATCGTCAGCGTCTACAACCTGCTGGGCCGCCGCGACAACAAATACAAGGCCCGCATCAAGATCACCGTGCATGAGAACGGGATCGAGACGATCCGCGATCTGGTGGAAGAGCGGTTCGCCCAGCTGCGTCCGCTGTTCTCCGGCGTCGATCAGGAGATGCTGGCCGGGATCGAGGCGCAGTTCGCCGCCCCCGACTTCAAGACCGGCTCGGTTGCCCCATTTAAGGCCGCCTATCACGAGGACTCGGTATTCCGGTCCTGGGTCGACACCAACATCACCAAGCACCGCAATGATGATTACGCCATCGTGTCGATCAGCATCAAAAAGCAAGGCGACACGCCGGGCGATGCGACCTCTGACCAGATGCGGGTGATGGCGCAGATTGCACGTGAGTTCGCCCATGACGAGCTGCGCATCAGTCACGAGCAGAACGTGATCCTGCCACATGTGCACCGCGCCGACCTGCCCGCGATACATGCGCGGCTAAAAGAGGTTGGTTTGGCTACGGCCAATATCGGCCTGATCTCCGACATCATCGCCTGCCCCGGCATGGATTACTGCGCGCTGGCGACGGCCCGCTCGATCCCCGTGGCACAGCAGATCGCGACCCGCTTTGACGAATTGAAGCTGGAGCATGATATCGGCGATCTTAAGATCAAAATCTCGGGCTGCATCAATGCCTGCGGCCACCACCATGTGGCCCATATCGGCATCCTCGGCCTCGACCGGGCTGGCGTGGAGAACTACCAGATCACGCTCGGCGGCGACCATACTGAGACCGCCGCCGTGGGCGAGCGGGCCGGACCGGGCTTTGCCTATGACGAGATTGTGCCCGCCATCGAGCGTCTGATCGCGGCCTATCTCGACCTACGCGTGGATGCGGACGAGCGCTTCATCGACGCCTATCGCCGCCTTGGCCTCGCGCCGTTCAAGGCTGCGCTCTATCCGGAGGCAAAAGCCAATGCCGCTTAAGGAACTGGCCGAGCGCCGCAACATCCTGCACCGCAAAAGCGATGCGCAAACCATTGTGAGCCACGCGCTGGACGACATCCAGATCGGGCGCGTCGCACTGGTGTCGAGCTTTGGCGCGGAAAGTGTCGTGCTGCTGCACATGGTCGCGCAGGCCAACCCGGACACGCCGGTGCTGTTTCTAAACACCGAGATGTTGTTCCCAGAGACGCTGACCTATCAGCGCGAGGTGGCCAAACATCTGGGCCTGAGCGATATCCGCGTCATCCGCCCGTCCCGCGCGCGGCTGATGGAGCGCGACGTGGACAGCATCCTGCACACGATCGACCCCGATGCCTGCTGCGCGCTGCGCAAGACCGAGCCGCTGGCCGAAGCACTGGCCGAGTTCGACGGCTGGATCACCGGGCGCAAACGCGCCCATGGCGGGGTCCGCGCGGCGCTGCCGCTTTATGAAAAGCAGGATCGCAAGATCAAGGTGAACCCGCTGGCCGACTGGGACACCGCCCGGATCGCGGCCTATATGGACACGCACAATCTGCCCCGCCACCCGCTGGTCGCGCGCGGCTTCACCTCGCTGGGCTGCACACCTTGCACTACCAAGGTCGCGGAAGGTGAAGACCCCCGCGCAGGGCGTTGGCGTGGAATGGAAAAAACCGAATGCGGGATTCACATCGTGGATGGCAAAATCATCAGACAGGAGAGCGCGGCATGAGCGTTATCGTTACCGATCAAGGCTTCGCGCCGGACACGTGGGATCGGGGGTTTACGGCCCTGGCCGACCTGCCCGCCAATGACACGCCCTGCTGTATCGACATCCCGTCCGATGCCGATCCGTCGGGCCTTGCCAATCGGGTCTCCGAGATCGACATGATCCGGGTGGATTTCCCGTCGTCGGCCGATGGGCGCGGCTTCACCATCGCGCGCCGGTTGCGTCTGATGGGCTTCACCGGGCGGCTGCGCGCGCGCGGCCATGTGCTTGCCGATCAATACGCCATGGCGCGGCGGTCGGGTTTTGACGAGGTCGAGATCGACGAGACCCTCGCCGCCCGCCAACCCGAGGACCATTGGCAGGCCCGCGCCGACTGGCGCGCGCACCATTACCAAGCCAGATTGCGCGGCTGAGCGCCGCACTTCCCAGACCCCATTTTCCAAGCTAGAAAGAGGGCGCGGTGTAAACCGCGCTAGACACGTGATGAATGAAGTGACCGCCATGAATGCCCCCGTCAAACCCGTCCCGACGCTGCCCGACGCGCAAACCGTCACCGAGGTAAAGCATTGGACAGACAGGCTTTTCTCGTTCCGGGTGACTCGGCCCGCCTCTTTGCGCTTCCGCTCGGGCGAGTTCGTGATGATCGGCCTGATGGGTGATCCGCACCCCGAGACCGGCAAGCAGAAGCCGCTGCTGCGCGCCTACTCCATCGCGTCGCCCAGCTGGGATGAAGAGCTGGAGTTCTACTCGATCAAGGTGCAGGACGGCCCGCTGACCTCGAAACTGCAGCACATCCAGCCCGGCGACGAGATCATCCTGCGGCCCAAGCCCGTGGGCACGTTGGTCCATGACGCGCTGCTGCCCGGCAAGCGGCTGTGGTTTTTCGCCACCGGCACGGGCTTTGCCCCCTTCGCATCCCTGCTGCGCGACCCGCAGACTTTTGAGGATTACGAACAGATCATCATGACCCACACCTGCCGCGACGTGGCGGAGCTGGAATATGGCAAGCAGCTGATCGAGGACATCCGCAGCGACGAGATGCTGGGCGAGCTTCTGGGCGAGGAGAACCTTGCCAAGCTGGTCTACTACCCCACCACGACCCGCGAGCAATCGCCCAAGATGGGCCGTATCACGACGCTGTTGCAGGACGGCACAGTGTTCAAGGACCTTGGCATTGACCGCATCTCGCCAGAGACGGACCGGGCGATGGTTTGTGGCTCCATCGGGCTGAATACCGACCTGAAAGAAATCCTTGAAGGCTTCGGCCTGGAAGAAGGCGCCAATAGCGATCCGAAACATTACGTGGTCGAGAAGGCCTTCGTCGGCTAGGTACACTTACCAAATAACAGGCCATCAAGGTTATCCCGCCCGCGCGAAGCTAAGGCAAATCTGGCTTCGTTTTGGCAAAAGTACTCATAGCCACGAGGCATAAAAAAGCGCCGCGCCGGACATACCGGGCGCGGCGCTTATCATTTTAGATCAGTCGTTTACTGGGACAGCGCGCCCTTGATGTTGTCCAGCACCGATTGCAGCACATCCGGGTTGTCCCGCGCCTGCTCCAGCGCGGTTTTCAAGGTCGTCTGCGCCAGCGGATTAGAGACATTTTCGTCGATCAGCGTGACCACCGTGTCGAAATCGAACCCCGCTACGGTCAGCGCCTCGCTGTCGGCGGCAGTGGCCTCGGCCTCGGTTTGCGTATCGCCCGTCAAAGCATCGGCAGCGGACTCGATCGCCTCGCCAGTGTCGCCAGTCACGACCGCGGCGGCATCGCCGGTCGCCTCGCCCACGGCGGCGGCCGTGTCGGATATCGCGTCGCCAGTGGCTTCAGCGGCATTCTCTGCACCTTCGACCACATCGGCGGCCACGTCGCTGGCTCCCTCGGCGGCCTCGGATGCCGTGTCGGTGACGGCCTCCACGGCGGTCGCAGCGCCTTCGGTGACGGCATCGGCTGCCTCGGATGCGGTCTCAGAAGTGCTTTCGACGGCGCTCTCGACCGCAGTCTCTGTTTCTTCGGCGGCGGCGGCGGCTTCCTCTTCCGCTGCGGCGACGGCTGCTTCAGCTTCGGCGGCAAGGCGAGCGGCCTCTTCTTCGGCGGCCTGAGCGGCGGCGGCCGCTTCTTCCTCGGCGGCCTGGGCGGCAGCCTCAGCTTCTTCGGCGAGGCGTGCGGCCTCCTCTTCGGCGGCTTGTGCGGCGGCGGCGGCTTCCTCTTCCGCCTCAGCGGCCAGACGTGCGGCTTCCTCTTCGGCGGCCTGCGCCGCGGCGGCGGCCTCTTCTTCCGCCTCGGCGGCGGCTTCCGCGGCGGCCTCTGACGCCTCCTCGGTGACGTTTTCGATGGCCTCCGGCGCCGTGACGGTGCCTTCGCTGGAGGCCGCGGCGGGCTCCTCTTCGCTGGAGAACCAGCCCATCGCGGCAGCAGGCGTGCTCAGCGCCAAGCCCAGAGCGGCGGCCATGGCAATGGGGGAAATCGTGTTGAATCGCATAAGTGTTTTTCCTTTGTTGCGGACGGCTTTGATGGCCCAACACCGAGAGGGGGGCTCATGGTTCCGCCTTGCGGCCCACTTACGGCGTCCATGATACGGGTACAACGCGTCATTGGGGGGAAAATCCGCTCGCATCCCCCGGATCGGCGGAAAACCGACTTGAAGCAGCGGCGTTGGGTCTCTACCTTGGCAACTCAAGATAGTTTTCTGCAATTGAAGAAGGACCTCAGGCCATAGCCCGTAGACCACATAACGCACCCCCGGTGCGTGAAACCGGCCCCCGCGTCAACGATCGCATCCGCGCCGACGAAATCCGCCTCATTGGCGCCGAAGGAGAGAATGTCGGCGTCGTCTCACCCGCCCGCGCCATGGAGATGGCAGATGAAGCCGGGCTGGACCTGGTGGAAATCTCCCCCAACGCCAACCCGCCCGTCTGCAAGATCATGGACTTCGGCAAGTTCAAATACGAGCAGCAGAAGAAAGAGGCTGAGGCGCGCAAGAAACAAAAGACCATCGAGATCAAAGAGGTCAAGTTTCGCCCCAACACCGACACCAATGACTACGACGTCAAGATGCGCAACGTCTTCAAGTTTCTGGAGAATGGCGACAAGGTGAAGGTCACCCTGCGCTTCCGGGGCCGCGAGATGGCGCACCTGAATCTAGGCCGCGAGTTGCTGGAACGGGTTGCCGCGGACACCGAAGGCCACGGCAAGGTCGAGAACTTCCCGAAGATGGAAGGCCGCCAGATGGTCATGCTGATCGGCCCGCTGAAGACCTGATCGCCTGACGGTTGATCCTGATGCAAAGCCCCGCTGGCCTGACGGCCGCGGGGCTTTTCTTCATTCTGGCGCTGCGGGCGGCCTGAGCCCCCTTTAGGGCGACGCGGGCTTTCTTGGCTGCGGGCGCGTCGGGATTTCCTTCAACAGCCCGCCGACCCCCATACCCATGATGTCCCGAGCGGTGACATCGACCCCGCACATCACCCTCTCCAACACCCAATCAGCGCCATTGAGCGCCGGGACCCGCGCGCAGCCCGGCAGGCCGATCACCGGGACCCCGGCGAGCGTGCCGATGAACAACAGGTTGCCCGGGTCCACCGGCATGCCGAAATGTGCGACCGTGCCGCCCGCGCGACGGACGGCCTCGGGCGCCGTGTCATGAGGATCGGACGTGGCCGAAGCCGTCAGGATCAAGATCACATCCGCCTGCGCCGCGCGCAGGGCGTCCGCCAGCGCATCGGTGTCATGGCGCACATGGGGGGCGACGGCGAGCGTGCCGCCCAATGCCTTGACCCGCGCGGCGATGGCGCGGGCGCCCTTGTCGCTCATTGGCGCGTCGATCATCGTCTCGATCAACAGTGCCTTGGTGCGTTTTGGGGCAAGACATCGGACCGCATCCCGGGCGGCACTGCACGCGGCATCGAGCGCCGTTTCGGGCACGGCGTAGGAGATAATCTTTACAGTCGCGACCATGCCGCCGTCTTCCATGCGCTGGTATTGCGGGACGGTCGCGACAGTGATCATCGGGTCGACCGCGTTCACCCTATTGATCGCGTCCGCGTCAAGACGGGCGAGCCCCGGGCCTTCGGCGAAGATGTTACAACGGCCCGTGCTGGCGGGGCCAAGGCGCAGACCCTGCCCCGCGACCAGCGCGTCCGCGAGGCGCGTCGCGGCGGCGTCTTCATGCACATCACCGGGCTCCAACCGCGCGACAGTCACTTCGGACACGTCCGCCGCGCGCAAAGCCGCGATATGCGACGCCTCCAACGTGAGCCCTTTGCGTAAGCGTTTCGTGCCCGCCTGCACCGAATGGGCCAGGATCGCGCCTTCGGCGTCCGCCAGCAGCACCGGGCCGAAGCGCATCAGCCGTGCCTCAGGGTCTGGATGATGTCGGCCATGATCGACACGGCGATTTCCGCGGGGGATTTGGCCCCGATATCAAGACCGACGGGGCCGTGGATGCGGGCAATCTGGTCTTCGGTGAACCCCGCCTCCTGCAGCCGCGCGACGCGCTTGCCGTGAGTCCGGGTCGAGCCGAGACAGCCGAGGTAGAAGCAATCGGAGGCCAGCGCCGTGCGGATCGCCGGATCGTCGATCTTGGGGTCATGGGTCAGGGTCACCACCGCCGAACGCGCGTCTAGGCCGAAGGCCTGCAGCGCCTCGTCGGGCCAGTCATGGATCAGGGTCTCTCCCGGGAAGCGCGCGGGGCTGGCAAAGGCCTCCCGTGGGTCGATCAGCACGGGCGCGAAGCCCGCTTGGCGGGCCATGGTGATCAGCGGCTGCGCGATATGCACGCCGCCCACGATGGCCATGCGCAGGGCCGGGTTGTGGATGCCCACGAAGAGCGCGTCGTCGAAGCCGGATTTGTCGCTGCGGAAGCGGTGGGGATGGGCGTCGGGGCCTGCCAGCGCGCGGGTCCAGTTGGTGGTGTTCACCGTATAGGCGATCGGGGTCGAGGCCGCGCGGGCGGCGACCAGATCGGCGAGCATGTCTTCAGGCAACGCACGCCCCACCGGCTCGACCAGCACCCGGATCGTGCCGCCACAGGCGAGGCCCACGGCAAAGGCCTCGTCATCGCTGACGCCGTATTCCAGCAGGCGCGGCTGGCCATCGTCCAAGGCATCCATCGCCTCGACCACGACCGCGCCTTCGACGCAGCCGCCCGAGACCGAGCCCATGATGTCGCCCTGCCCCGAGATCGCGAGTTGCGAGCCGACCGGGCGCGGGGCGGAGCCCCAGGTCTCGACCACGGTGGCGAGCGCAGCACCTGTGCCGTCGCGGTGCCAGCCCAAAGCGATGGCGGGGATGTCGTTGAGGTCAGCCGTCACGGGGGATCCTTGTCAAAAAGCAGTTATTGCGCGCGGAGCGCACATCAACATAGGCGATCTCGGTCGTCTCGAACAGCGTGCGCGCATAGGTTTCGACCTCGTCCGCCGGGGTAATTTGCCCCGTGCCGTAGCGGATGCGGTGATCGGCGGTGTAGCCCTTGACCAGATAGTCCGGTGAGGCGGTCAGGATCGGTGGCACGCCGTCGCCCGCGAAAGGCGTGCAGTCCTTGGCACAGAAGAAAATCGGGCCGGTCTCGGCATAGGGTTGCGGCGCAGGGAAGGGCCGCGCGGCGAGGATCAGCATCTCTTCGCCCGCTGGCACGGTGTCGAGGCAGCAGCGGCAGGGCTTTCCCTGCCCGTCCGAGATCGCGCGTTCCGGCAGTTGGCCATTGGCGTCGGTTCCGCCTGCGCGAATGTGCTGGATGAAGTCGAGATTGTAGGGTGTGAATCGCATATCGGGGTCTCCTTTTTCTAAGAGCCCCACTGTGGCGCACCGTCATGGCCACCCGCGACCCGCTCCTTGCGCTTTGCTCACAGCTGCGCCATCAGACGCGCCTTTTCGCCCGCGTCATCGGGGCGGGAGATCGCTTCTGCCAGTCCCTCCAGCGCCGCGATATTGTGGCCCGCGCGGAAGCTGTCCACATGGGGAAGCATGGCCTGAATTCCGCGGGCCTTGGGAGCGAATTCGTCCCACCGCAACAAAGGGTTCAGCCAGATCACCTTGCGCGCGGTCAGCTGCAGGCGGCGCATCTCATGCTCCAGCGCGTCCGGGTCGTCGCGGTCCAGCCCGTCGGTGATGAGCAGCACAACCGCGCCGCCGCCCATGACCCGGCGCGACCAGTCGCGGTTGAACTCATGCAGGCAGCGCCCGATGCGCGTGCCACCCTCCCAATCCTGCGCCTGCGCCCCGGCGGCAGCCAGTGCGGCGTCGACGTCACGGGTGCGCAAATGACGCGTGATGTTGGTGAGCCGCGTGCCGAAGGTGAACGCATGCACCTTGGCCCATCCCGCGCCCTTCTCGTTGCTGACGGCGTGCAGGAAATGCAGCACAGCGCGGGAATATTGCGACATGGAGCCGGAGATATCGCAGAGCGCCACGAGATTGGGCCAACGCTGCGTCTGGGTCTTCAGCGCCACCTGCTGGATATCGCCCCCCTGCCGCATCGAACGACGCAGGGTCTGGCGCCAATCCACCTGCGCGCCGCGGGGGCTGGCCGCCGTGCGCCGGGACAAAAGCGGTTTCACCGGCAGGGACAGCTTGGCCAGCATCCGCTTGGCGCGGGCCATCTCGTCATTGCTCATCTGCTCGAAATCAAGCGAGCGCAGGCGTTCCTCGGCGGACATGGTGCGGGACGCGTCGATCTCGATCTCGGTCCCGCCGTCTTCGTTCTCTTGCGTCTCGATCTCGCGGTTCACCCCGTCGAGCAGAGCCTCTGCTGCGCGCTTTTCGGCGGCGCGGGCTTTGCGATCTTCCTGCACGCCGCGAATGGCGGGCGTCAGGGCCGCGATCATATGTTCGAGATAGCGCGGGTCGCGCCAGAACAGGCGGAAGATCTGCTGGAAGGTTGCGCGATGTTCGGGCCGCGAGACGAAACAGGCCTGCAGCACATGGTAGAAATCCTGCCGCTCGGTGAAGCCCGCGGCCTCCACCGCGCGGATCGCATCAAGCACCCGCCCCGGCCCCACCGGCAGCCCGGCGGCGCGCAACGCGCGGGCGAACCACGTGATGTTGTCGGCGAGCTTGCCGTCTTCGGGGACATCGAGGGGCAGGTATTCGGGCACTTACTCTCCCCGTGCTGCGGTCATTTGCAGCTCGTAGCTGGTGCGCTCGGTTTCCCAGTAGCTCTTCAGGCGCACGAAATATTGCGTGGCGCCATCGACATAGAATTCGTGCGGCTTCGCGCCAGTCGACAGGCTCGATGAGGTTTTCCGCACCTCGTCCTGGTCAAATATCTCGTAGCTCACGCTGCCGCCATCCACATGGCGCACCCGGATCGTGACCTTCTCAGGCGGGTCTGGCGGCAGTTCCAGAATGAACCAATCGGCTTCCTTGGCGCGCGAGCTGCCCGCGACCGTCTGCCCGAACGCCACGATATTGGCGGCTTGGGCGCGGTCGTTTGGTTCCTGCTCTTCGACCTCTGGGTAGCTTGGCAGTCGCAGCGCCGGGGGCTTGGACGGGTCCGCGACGCCCGCCTGAGCGCTATTGTCGTCGCCTCCGCCGGATTTTTCCGGCGCAAACAGGGGAGTCGCAAGAAACGCCGCGCCCACGATAAAGACCAGCAATCCCGCCGAAGAGCTTTCGAACTTCATCCCGAACAGCTCGATCTTGGCGGCGTCGCCCGCCTTGGGGCGCACCATCAGATAGAGCCCGACCGCAGCAAACACCGCGCCCGCCACCATCAAGATGATCAGTTTCGTGCCGTCCAGGGCTTCGAAATTCATCTGCCCCTCCCCCTGAAATACCCAATCAACGTAGCGCAAACGGGGATTTCGCGCCAGTTTGCCACGTCAGGCCAGCTCCGCGCGGACCTCGTCGAGGATGCGTTTGGCCTCGGAGCCTTGTATTTTCTGGATGTCGTCCTGGTATTTCAGGATCGCGCCCATCGTGTCGGCGATCACCTCGGGGCTCATGGTCATGACGTCGAGCGCGAGCAGGCATTTGGCCCAATCGATGGTCTCCGCCACGCCGGGCTTCTTGAACAGATCCTCGGTGCGCAGCTTTTGTACGAACCCCACGATCTCGCGCGACAGGGCCTCTTTCGCCTCCGGCGCGCGGGCGGCGAGGATGGCCAGCTCGCGGTCGATATCGGGGTAGTCGACCCAGTGATAGAGGCAGCGCCGCTTCAGCGCATCATGCACTTCCCGCGTGCGGTTCGAGGTCAGGATCACGATGGGCGGCTCGGCGGCCTTGATCGTGCCAAGTTCGGGGATCGTGACCTGAAAGTCGGACAGGGCTTCGAGCAGGAACGCCTCGAACGGCGCATCGGTGCGATCGAGCTCGTCGATCAGCAGCACGGGCGGACCGCCGTCCTGCGGCTGCATCGCCTCTAAGAGCGGGCGGGCGGTCAGGAACTCGTCGGAGAACAGCTCGTCCTGCAGCGCCTTGCGGTCGGCGCCGCCGGCGGCCTCCGCTGTACGGATCGCGACCATCTGGGCGGGGAAGTTCCACTCGTAGACCGCGGAGGCCGCGTCGAGCCCCTCATAGCATTGCAGTCGGATCAGGCGGCGGCCAAGGCCCGCGGCCAGTGCCTTGGCAATTTCCGTTTTGCCGGTGCCCGCCTCGCCTTCCAGAAAGACCGGCCTGCCCAGCGTCAGCGACAGGTAGACGACGGTGGCAAGCGCGCGCCCGCAGACATAGTCCTGATCTTCAAGCAGGGCGATGGTGTCGTCGATGGATTTGGGCAGCTCGGTCATGTGGTCTCCTCCGGTGCGACATAGCTGCACCTGCGCGCGCGGGCGTCAAGCATTGCCGCCCCCCTTTTGCGACTATAGTCTTGGCATTGACCCGCAGATAGGAGCCAGCCCGATGAACGTGACCACGCCGATCCCCACCAAGGACGCCCCCGACATGGCCCGGTTCGACTGGGAAGACCCGCTGCGGCTGGAAGATCAGCTGAGCGAGGACGAGCGCATGTTGCGCGACGGCGCGCGCAGCTTCGCCGAAAGCGTGCTGGCCCCCAAGGTCATCGCCGCCTACCGCGACGAGGTGGCCGAGCCGGGCCTGTTCAAGCAGATGGGCGAGGCCGGGCTCTTGGGCCTGACCATACCAGAGCAATATGGCGGGCTGGGCGCGGGCTATGTGACTTATGGGCTGGTCGCGCGGGAGATCGAGCGGGTGGATTCGGGCTACCGCTCGATGATGTCGGTGCAATCCTCGCTGGTGATGTACCCGATCTACGCCTACGGCTCTGAAGAGCAGCGCACGAAATACCTGCCCGGTCTGGCCGCGGGCGATCTGATTGGCTGTTTCGGGCTGACGGAGCCTGACGCAGGCTCTGACCCCGCGGGCATGAAGACCGTCGCGAAGAAGACCGACGCGGGCTACGTGCTGAACGGCGCGAAGATGTGGATTTCCAACGCGCCTTTTGCGGATGTTTTCGTGGTCTGGGCCAAATCCGAGGCCCATGGCGGCAAGATCCGCGGCTTCGTGCTGGAGAAAGGCATGGACGGGCTGAGCGCGCCGAAGATCGGCGGGAAGCTCTCCCTACGTGCTTCGACCACCGGCGAGATCGTGATGAAGGACGTGGCGGTGGGCGAAGATGCCCTGCTGCCGGGCGTCGAAGGGCTGAAAGGCCCGTTCGGCTGCCTCAACCGCGCGCGCTACGGGATTTCCTGGGGCGTGATGGGAGCCGCCGAGTTCTGCATGGAGGCCGCGCGTCAATACGGGCTGGACCGCAAGCAATTCGGCAAGCCCTTGGCGCAGACGCAGCTCTATCAGAAGAAACTGGCGGATATGCTGACAGAGATTTCGCTGGGCCTGCAGGCCTCCCTGCGGGTAGGCCGTCTTATGGAAGAGGGCCGCGCCGCGCCTGAGATGATCTCCATCGTGAAGCGCAACAATTGCGGCAAGGCGCTGGATATGGCGCGCGTGTCACGGGATATGCATGGCGGCAACGGCATCCAGGAAGACTACCAAATCATGCGCCACATGATGAACCTCGAGACGGTGAACACCTATGAGGGCACCCATGACGTGCATGCGCTGATCCTCGGGCGGGCCGTCACGGGACTGCAGGCGTTTTTCTAAGGCTCAAGGATTTAACGGCCGGGGGGTTCCAACGCGCCCGGCCGTCGCGCTTTTGATCTGCTACTTGATCGCGCAGGCTTCAGCGGGGCTGTCCCCACTATCGGTCTTGTGCATGCATTCCAGCACCTCCATGCGGCTGGCGGGCGTGCTGTCGAAAAAGGCGCGGCGCTCCGCAGCGCTCATGCTTTCCAAAGCCATCGCGACCTGAGTCGCTTTCATGTCGCCCAGCGAATGCTCACGCACAAGAATCTCTGCCGCGGACTCGTTACTCATCGCAAACAACTCTTCCGCCGAGGTTTCGGCGTAGATCGGGGCTGAAAACGCCAGTGTTGTGAGGGCGGCTGTCAGAATGATCTTCATTACCTTCTCCATTGCTTCGAGGTTTGGTGACACTCGCGTCTCGCATGCCTCAGCGAGGGCCGTGTCACGAACTCGACCATTTTAGCTTCTGCGAGGGGGGATCGATTGACTTAGGTCAACCGCGGCGCGACGGGTGCCGTCCGACCTGACGGCAGATCAGGATCACCGGAAGCAAGCCGATGGCAACGATCACGAGGGAGGGGACGGCTGCGCCCTCCAACCGCTCGTCTGATGCCAGGCGAAAGGCCTGAACAGCGAGCGTGTCGAAGTTGAACGGGCGCAGGATCAGCGTCGCGGGCAGCTCTTTCATCACATCGACGAAAACGATCAGCAGCGCGGTCAACAGGCTGGGGCGCAGGATCGGGAAGTGCACCCGGCGCAATGTGCCGAAGGCGGATTGGCCAAGCGCCCGGGAGGCCGCGTCCATATTGGCGTTTACCGCCACCTGCCCGCCCTCGTAGGCCCCAAGTGCGGCGGCAAGGAAGCGGATCATATAGGCCGCGACCAGCAGCCAGATCGAGCCGGTGATCAGCAGGCCGGTGGAGACATCGAACGTCGCGCGCATCCATGCATCCAGCGTATTGTCGAACTGCGCAAACGGCACCATCAGCCCCACGGCAATCACCCCGCCGGGCACGGCGTAGCCGAGCCTTGCGATATTGCCCGCAATGCGTGGCCCCCTGCCCTGATCGAGCCGCTGCAGGTAGCCAAGCGCGATGGCGGCGGCGACCGTGCAAAGTGCCGCCGTGCCCGCCAGCAGGATCGAGTTGCGGATGAAGCCAAGATAGCGCGGCGAGAGCAGGTCCTGTTCGGACCCGAGGCCCATCACCGTCAAAGCGATTACCGGGATCACGCAGCCAAAGGCGACCGGAATGGCGCAGAGCAACGTGGCAGCCGCGCCAACCCAGCCCTTGAGCTGCATCCGGGTCATGGGCTCTTGGCGGCGCGTGTTGTGGTAGCGGGCGCGACCGCGCGAGCCGCGCTCGAGCAAGGCCAGCAGCAGTGCAACCGACAGGATGCCGACGGCCAGCTGCGCGGCAGCAGCACGGTCGGCGAGCGAAAACCAGCTGGTGTAGATGCCCGTCGCAAAGGTCTGCACGCCGAAATAGGCGACCGTGCCAAAATCGGCGATCGTCTCCATCACCGCGAGCAGCACGCCGGACGCAATCGCGGGCCGCGCCATGGGGATCGAGACCCGCACAAAGGCCTTGAGCGGCGTCTGGCCAAGAGCGCGCGCGGCGAGGAAGGTTGTGGCGCTTTGCTGCAGGAAGGCGGCGCGGGCCAGCAGGTAGACATACGGGTAGAGCACCAGGATCAGCATCGCCGCCGCGCCCCCCAGCGAGCGGATTTCCGGGAACCAGTAGTCGCGCGGGCCCCAGCCCATCAGTGCGCGCAAGCTCGCCTGCACGATGCCGGGATGGTCCAGAATGTGCGTGTAGGCGTAGGCCAGCACGTAAGCCGGGAAGGCCAGCGGGATCACCAGCGCGATCTCCAGCCAGCGCCTGCCGCGGAATTCGGTCATGGTCACGAGCCACGCGGCCCCGGTGCCAAGCATGAAGGTGCCGACCGAGACCAGTGCCACCAGTGCCGCGGTGTTGCCCACGTATCGGCCCAGCACCGTGCCCGCCAAATGGGCCAGCGTGTCAGAGCCGCCGGTCAGCGCCGCCAGCAAAACCGCCAGCATCGGCAGCAGGCAAATGGCTGCGACGACGCCTGCCACAACGCGCAAGCTGCGCGGGCTACGGCGACGGTCAGACGGGCGAGAGGGGCGCGACAGGCTCAACATCGACGCCCTGTTTACGCCGCGCGCCGGGGATTGGAAAGACAAGACCCAGTAAAATGCTCAGGCACTAGTGGGTGGTCTTGGCCCGCTTGACTGTGAAGAAGAAATCCTGCGGCGGGTCGTCCTTGAACGCGACTTCGTCCGGGACCACATCCGGGCCGGACAGGAAGACATTCGCGCCGAAATGAGTGTGCAGCCGCGACAAGCGCTGCATCCGCTCGCCGGTCAGATCATCGTAGAACTTGGCGTAATTCTCGGTCGCCTTCAGCTCGGCGATCTTGGCGCGGTGCTGGGCCACGCAATGGGCGTGTGCGGCGGCAATTTCGGGATCGGCCATCAGCCGGTCATACTCGGCCTGCAGAAGCGGCAGCTTGGTCTGGGCAGAGGTGTCCTCTTCCCAGTTGTTGTTCATGCGGAACCAGTAGCTCAGGCCCTGATCGCGGTCGACATGGTTCACCCGGCCCCGGTCGCGCTTGACCAGAAAGCTCTCAGCCGAGCGCACGGCATAGTGGTTCAGCGTCACCAGATCGTAGCCATAACTGTCGGTGGTCGAGCGCCAGCCGTTGCGGATCAGCTTCTTGGGCATCGGCTTGCCAGAGCCGTTGACCCATTTGATCTTCTCCCACAGGTCCGGCTTGAGGCCCTTGGGGCGGTGTACGCCCATCTTCTTGTAGATGCCGATATTGCGGAACAGCGTCTTGAAGCCCCAGGCCTGATGCGGCTTGCGGCAGAGCTCCGGCGCGCAGCGGGTGAACTGATTGATCAGGAATTCATCTTTATATTCATGCACATCGGCGTTGCCGAACAGCCGCCAAGTCAGCGAGATCATATTGGCGTCGCCGACCGCCTTATAGAGATCGTCGAGCGTTCCTTTGCCCACGTGTATGTTGATGAACTCGTCCACATCCATCGAGATCGCCCAGCCGGCCTTTTGATAGACCTCTTCGCTATCGGCGGCGTCGAGCGCCCAGTGCTGCGGCTTCAGATCGGTGCCGTGGAACTTATTGTCACGCCGCTGCACAAGGCCCCTCGCCTGCAACAGGTCGAGCAGCTCATCGGTGCCATCGGTGCAGTCATTGGTGTAGATTAGGAAGTCATCGACCCCGATCGCGCGGTGGAAGGCGATCCATTCCAAGATGAACGGACCCTCGTTCTTCATGCAGGTGACGATGATTGTGCGACCGCCGTCGATGGCCTTGCCCGCGGGCTCTTCGACCTTGCTTGCGGGGGGGCGGACGGGCTTGTGTTGCCAGACCTCGGTGGCCATCTCCAGCAGCAGCGGGTCCTCGATCAACGAGGTCTTTGGGGCAAGCTCGGACGGGCTGGCCCCGGGGTGGCGGATGGCCATGGCGCGCCAGAAATGGGCGACCTCGTCGATCCCGGGTTCCGCATCGACGATGCGCACGAAGCGCCAGATGCGCTCGCTGCCGACACGGGCGGGGGCGACGCACCAGCGCCGATTGGCACGGGGATTGTCGAACTGGCGGCAGATATGGTCGGCGAAGTGCACGTTTTTCTTGGGCCGGATGCGCCATGGGTAGGTGCGCTGCCCGATCAATTGGATCACGCCCACCCCGCTGTCATGCACCGTCTTGAACGGTTGCTGGCCGGGCTGCAGCAGATCGCTGAGGTCGAGATTTATCACCGCGCGGGCACGGCCGAGGAAGCGCCATTTCGCCCATTCATAGAGCGCAAGATCCGCGAGCGGCGCGTGTTGCGGATCGCGCGGCAGGTCTTCCATGCGGTCCTTGCCGGGCGCATCGGGCGCGTTGAACGGGTGTGCCGCGGGCGGCAAATCGAGCGCGCCGAGCGGCACGGGCGAGGTCACATGCACGAAGCGCTGCACCCCCAGCTCGGCGCAAAGCGCTGCAAGTTTACGCTCGAACCCTTTGTTCAGGTTCGGTTTTTCACGATCAATCAACAGCACCGCCTGCAGGCCATGGCCGACGATGTGGTAGCGCAGCCAAGCCTCGATCACCTCCAGGCTTTCACCGTTCCGCTCCGCAATGCAGACATTCAGGTCTGCGAACAAGTCGGTCTCCGGCATCTGCACGGGCAGCTTCAACTCGCCCTCTTTCAGGGCCATCTTGATATGGTTTGCGGGGGCGTCCGCGACGCCCACAAACATTGGCCCGCCATTGATCATGCGCGCCTCGGAAAACTTGGCGCATCCCTGCCGCGGCTTAGGGTCGAACGGGTCGTAGGACGTGCCCGTCTTGAAGAACACCCGCAGCCCCATGCCCCCCAAAGGGTCCGCCCAACCGATGCAATCAAGGGCCACAAGCCCTTGATCCTGAACCACATTCAAGGATCGTCGCAGGTAGATTTCCGTGTCAGCCATGGGCGTGTCCATACAGCCTGACAAGCTCCATGGCTACGGGATCGGGCAAATGCGCACTATTTTCCGCCAGCAGCAGACGGCCGAACAGTTTCAGCTCTTCGGGCTCTTTCATCAGATGCGCCAGCCGTGCCTGATGCCACGCGCGCGCCTGCACCTGCGCCTCTGCCACCCCGGGGATGTCCATCAAATCCTCCAACATGGCCTTCGTCGCGGGCAACATCAAGGCGATCGTGCGCTCCTCGACCGTGTTGAAGTTGCGCTCGACCCAGTAGGTCAGGTCGACCTGCTTCTGACGGTGATTGGGCAGGCCCCGCCCCCGTTTCAGCATGAAATCCGCCGCCGAGCGGACGGAGTAGTGGTTCAGCTGCACCAGCTCACGCGCGATGGGCTTGCCCCACAGCATGATCTGCGTGTCATTGGCCGCCAACCGATCCACCACCGGCGCGCCGGAGCCATCGACGACCTTTGGCGGCGGGTGCCGCTCGGGGTTCTTTTGCTTGGGCCGGTGCACGCCGAATTGCCGAAACGGTCCGTCCCGCCGAAACAGCGATTTGAAGAACGAGCCAAGCGCGGGGTAAAGCAGCGTCTCGGGCGCTGCATGGGTGAACCGCTCAAGCGTCAGATCGTCGGACAGGGTGATGTGCCCGCTATGGCCGAACAGACGCCAGGGCATCAAGATCACGTCAGCTTCGGCGCGCGCGATCAGATCAGGGACGCCCCGCAACCCATTGCCAAGGTTCATGAATTCATCGCAGTCCACGCAGCCGATCCAGTCGGACGCTTTGACCAGCGGATGGTCCCATGCTGCCTTCAACGCGCGCCATTGCGGTGGCTTCGCGCCGTCTTCGAGAGGAACGTGCACGACGTCCGGCAAAAGCTCCAAAAGCGCCTCTGTGCCGTCGTCGCAATCATTGGTGTAGACCAGAAATCCCGTCACGCCCGCGGCGCGGTGATGGGCAATCCATTCCAGCAGATGCGGGCCCTCGTTGCGCATGGTGGTGACAAGTGTGATTTTCATGTGTCGCCTGTTGCCCTTTCGACCCGTAAATCCCTGAAAACGAATCAGCTTTTTCTTGCGTTTTAACCCCTCCTTTGCGAGAATCGAAACAATGATAAGAAGGGGCTGGGATTAACCCCGCCCATGAGACGAGGCAGACACGTGTCCAAAGACTACGCCATCGCCCAGCTGTGGATCGGCGGGAACCTGTCCTATATGGAGCAGCTTTGCGCGGTCTCGTTTCGGGACGCGGGCCATCACGTCAAGATGTACACCTATGGCGATGTCGGCAACATTCCCGACGGGATCGAGGTCTGCGATGCCAACGAAATCATGTCCATCGACACGGTCATCGCCCACAAGCGCACCGGCTCGCCCGCGCCGCAGGCCGACAAGTGGCGCTACAACATGCTGACCAAGACCGACGACCAGATCTGGGCCGACACCGACGCCTATTGCGTCAAGAAATTCACCACGCCCAACGGGCATTTCCACGGCTGGGAAAGCGCGCATCACATCAACAACGGCGTCGTGGGCCTGCCCGCCGACAGCGACACGCTGGCCGGGCTGATCGACTTCACCTCCGACGAATACGCCATCCCCGATTGGTTCAACGAGGACCTGAAGGCCGAGATGCGCGCCAAGAAAGAGGCGGGCGACCCGGTCCATGTGGGCGAGCAGAGCTGGGGTGTCTGGGGGCCGCAGGCGCTGACCCATTTCCTGCACAAGACCGGCGAGCACAAATACGCCATGCCGATCGAGGCGCTGTTCCCGATTAGCTTCAAGCAGCGCCGGATGATGCTGAAGCCGAACGAGGATCTGTCCCACCGCATCACCGACAACACGCTGTCGATCCATTTCTGGGGCCGCCGGATGCGCATGCGCATCATCGAGCGCGAGGGCGGCGAGCCGCATCCCGACAGCCTGATCGGCAAGCTGATCAAGAAGCACGGGATCGTCCCCTCGGACGCGCCCCTTCCAAAGTCGAACCCCCACAGGCCCAAAGAGCCGAAGATGATCCCCGGCACCTCGATCCCCGAGGTGACCAATGCGGACCGCGCGGGCCGCGGCGTGGTGAACCTGACCGATATCGCGGATGCCAAGGGGCTCGACCAAGGCAGCCGCAAACACGGCTTTTCCGAGCTCTACCAGCTTCTCTTCTCGCCCTTCCGCGCCCGCGCGATCCACATGGGCCTGCTTGGCCTCGGCGATATCGAAGCGGGCAGCCCAGAGGCGCAGATGTGGCTGGAATACCTGCCCAAGGCCAAGATTACCGGCATCGACGAGCGGCCCATGGCCGGACTGACGCTCGACCGGCTCACCACGCTGCGCGCCAGCTCGGACGCGATGGAGACGCTGGAAAACGGCACGGCGCATACGGGCAATTTCGACTTCATCCTCGACGACGCGACCCATGCCTCACACCACCAGCAGCATGCCTTCGTGACGCTGTTCCCGAAGCTCAAGCCCGGCGGCGTCTATATCATCGAGGATTTGCGCTTCCAGCCCAAGGCGCTGGAGAAAAGCGGCTACCCGCGCACCGCGGTGCTGTTCCAGGGCTACCTGCACGAAGGCGGCTTCGCCCACCCGAACCCGCGCATTCAGGACGCGCTCAACGACATGCGCGCCGACTTCTCAGGCTGCTTCATTCATCAGGCCAAATGGCACAAGGAAAAGCGCGACCAGGTGCTTGTGGTGCAGAAGCGATGAGCGCCGAGACGCATCTGATCGCCGCCGCGATGCGCAACGAGGGCCCGTACCTCGTCGAATGGATCGCCCATCATCTGGGCCTGGGCTTTGACCACGCGCTGGTCTTCACCCATGGCAGCCAGGACGGCACCGACAAGATGCTGCGCCGGTTGGAAAAGCTGGGCGTCGCCACCCACCGTCGCAATCCGCCCCCCGAGCGGCGCACCGGCGGCCATCGCCCCCGGGCGGCCCGCCGCGCACTGCGCGATCCGGTCTACTTGGCCCATGACTGGGCGATGTTCATCGACCCCAATGAGTTCGTGAACCTTGACGCGTCGCATATCAGCGCGCTGACCGCCCGGGGCCTGCCCCTGACCCTGCCCCGCCGCATCTTCGGCAGTGCGGGGGTGTCCAGCTTCCACGACGGCTTCCAGACAGAGACGTTCCGTCGGGCCGCGGCAGAGCTGTCGCCGCTCGGTCCGCGCAGCCTGCACCGCACCGCCGTGCAGACACCGGCAGAGCCGCCTTCGGCGCAATTCGGCCAGATCAACTGCTACGCCACCCGCACCCGTGAGGCGTTTTTGCTGGAGGCGCACCTGACCGGCAAGGCCCCGGCACGCTTCCATACGCTCAACCGGGCGGAGGTCTACGACGCCTCGATCCTGCCCAAGCTCGACGCGATGAAGGACATCTATGACGAGCTGATGTCCGACCATAAGCTCGCACGCCTGCACAACCGCGCGGTGGAATGGCACCGCACCCAGATCGACCGCTTGAAGCAGACCGAGGCGGGCCGCGAAATAGAACGCGCGCTCAAACCCGGGCTCGCCCTGTTCCCGGGCTTGCGCCAGAGGCTGTCGGCATGAGCGGCGCGATCGACCTCAAATCGCCCGCAGAAGAGCTCGACCGCAAGGCGTGGAACGCCGAGCTGCGCGCCCTGGGCGACGAGCACGGATTTTTCGAAGAGTTGGGCGCGGACCACACCGCGCTGTTCGTGAAATCCGGCAAGACGCTGATCGTGACCTTCGAGAACCTCGATCATGTGTTCGATCATGGCAATCGTCTGCCCTGGGGCTTCGATTTCGTGCAAAAGCAGGGCTGGTCGATTCTTGGCCTGATGGCCCATGACTGGACCTGGTACCGCGACGACGATGTGATCGCCTTCTTCAAGCGGCTTAAATCCACGGGCTTTTTCAAGCAGTTCGAGCGGGTCGTCTTCTACGGCGCCTCGATGGGGGCCTATGCGGCTTGCGCGTTCTCTGCCGCCTGCCCCGGTGCCACGGTCGTGGCCATCAGCCCGCAAGCGACTCTGGACCGCGACGTGACCTCTTGGGAGACGCGCTACCAGAAGGCGTGGAAGCGCAACTACAACAACGACTTCGGCTATGCGCCCGACATGGTGCGCACGGCCAAGGACGTTTTCATCTTCTACGACCCGCTGGAGCCTGCCGATGCGATGCACGCGGCGCTCTTCCGGGGCGACAACATCACCAAGCTGAAATGCCGCTTTCAGGGCCACCGGATCGCCTCTGGCCTGATCCAGATGGGCCTGCTGAAGGCGGTGGTCGGGGGCTGCGTCGACGGCACCCTGACGCGCACCGGCTTCTACAAGATGCTTCGGGCGCGGCACGGCTTCCGCCGCTACCTGCGCGAGCTGATCCTGCGCATCCCGGAAAAACGACACCCCCTGCTCATCGCCTTCGTGGCGGAGCGGGTTCTAAGCACCGGCAATGGTCCGGTGTTCCGCCGCAAATTGAACGCGGCAAACGCGCTTCTCGAGAAGCGCGGCATAACGCCCCCCGGCAAACGAGGGGGCCCTAACTAATGGCAGAGGCGGGAAAAATTCATGGGGCAGATCTGGCTGCATATCGGCTCCCCTAAGACGGGGACGACCTCACTACAGACCTTCTTGAACGACAACGCCGCGCGACTGCGCGCCGATGGGCGTCTCAACTTCATGGAGACAGGCCGCGCGCATATCGCGCACAACCAGCTGGCCTCCGCCGCGCGCACGGGCACGGCGCGCGCCGTGATGGAGGACATGATGCGCGAAGCCGACAGCATGCCTGAGACGACCCATGTCGCAAGCTCCGAGATGCTGTTCAACCTGTATACCGCGCGAAAGCTCGCCGTCGCCGCCCCCGACGAGATCAAGTCGCGCGTGAAGATCATCTGCTACCTGCGCCGCCAGGACAGCTATCTAGAGGCGTTGTATAAACAATTGCTGAAGAACAGCCGCATCCCGCCCGACCGTGAGGCGTTCTTGAAAGACGCCGCCCGCCGCATGCGCTATCTGGAGACCTTCAAGACCTACGCCGAGATCTTCGGGCGCGACAACGTCATCGTCCGCCCCTTCGGCCCGAAATGGCTGGTCGACGGCGATGTCGTGCGCGACTTCGCCCACCACATCGGGCTGGAGATCAGCGACGATCTGAAACTCGCCGAAGGCCGCGCCAACAAGACGTTCTCCGCCGAAATGTCCGAGCTTCTGGCGCTCATGGGTGAGAAGACCGCGTTCAACACCCGCGAGGTCATCCGCGAACTGATCGCCATCAACCACCCCGGCACGATCAAATCCCGCGACGTCTTCACCCGTATCGAGCGGCGCGAGTTGATGGATGCCCGACTGAAAGAGAACCGCCGGCTGATCAAGCGCTTCATGCCTGATTACAAAGAGTTTTTCGCAACCGACGACCTGCAGACCAACGAGCCGGACCCCTCGCCAGAGGATCAGCTGCACGCGCAGGCCGCCGACCGTCAGGCCGCGACAGAGGCGCTGATGATCGCCATGGGCAACCTTCAGGCCCGCCACAAGGCAGAGCGCGAACTGGTGGTCGAGCCGGAAGAAGCGAAGGCGCCCGCGCCCGCCACCGACGCGCTCGTCGAAGAGGTCGCAGCCCCCACGTGGTACCGCGAAATCTACCCCGGCGGGGACCACGAAGGCTGGTTCCACTCCTTTGGCAACTACGCTGCCTCCTTCGTGGATCGCGGCGACGCCCAACTGGTCGTCAGCTTCGACAACCTCTCCCAAGCGGGCAACGAGGCCTATCAGCGCGAGCCATGGGCGCAGAAATTCTGCGCCGACCAAGGCTATTCTCATCTGGGCGTCTACGCGCAAACCCCCACGTGGTTCCGCGATCAGGCCCTGATCGACCACCTGGTGAAACTGCGCCGCGAAGGCTTCTTCAAAGCCTTTGACAGCGTCTCCTTCGTCGGCACCTCGATGGGCGCATTCGGCGCGCTGACCTTCTCGTCGCTCGCACCCGGCTGCACCGTCGCGGCCTTCTCGCCCCAGACCACGCTCGACGAAGATCTTGTGCCGTGGGAAAACCGGTTCTCCAAGGGTCGCGCGGCGGACTGGTCGCTGGAATACTCGGACGCGGCCAAGCAGACCAAGCGGGCATCAAAGGTCTATGTCGTCTACGACCAGTTCCACGAGGGCGACCGCCGCCATGTCGAGCGGCTGAAGGGCGACAACATCATCCACCTGAAGGGTGCCGGGCTCGGCCATAAATCCGCGCTGGTGTTGTCGCGCATGGAGGCGCTGAAGGATGTGATGAAAGGCTGCATCGAAGGCACCTTGACCGAGCTTGACTTCTTCCGCGCCATCCGTGCACGCAAGGACGTCTACCTCTACCGCCAGACGATGGAGGGCTATCTGGCTGCAAGGGGCCGCGAAGACCGCGCCAAGCGCTTTGGCAACGCGTTCAAAAAGCGACGGCGCAAGCAGGCGGTTTGAGTTGTGAAATCATAAGAACGACCCGGGCGCGCTCGATCAGAGCGCGCCTTCATGTTCGATAAAGGTAACTACCTCGTCCACGCCCTTGCCGGATTTCAACGCCGCCATCACAAACGGTCGCGCGCCGCGTGACGCTCGCGCATCGCTTTCCAGCAGCTCGACCGAAACGCCCACATGGGGCGCGAGGTCCGTCTTGTTGATCACCAGCAGGTCCGAGCGTGTGACCCCCGGCCCCTTCTTGCGTGGAATATCCTGCCCCGCCGCCGTGTCGATCACATAGAGCGTCAGATCGGCCAGCTCCGGCGAAAAGGTTGCCGCCAGATTGTCGCCGCCGCTTTCGATCAAGATCACGTCGAGATCATCAAACGCCGCGCGCAGCTCCGCTACAGCGGCGAGGTTGATCGAGGCATCCTCGCGGATCGCCGTATGCGGACAGCCGCCCGTCTCGACCCCGCGAATGCGCTCCAGCGGCAGGGCCTGCACCCGCATCAGATATTCCGCATCCTCGCGGGTGAAGATGTCGTTGGTGATCACGGCGACCGAGTATTTCGGGCTCAGCGCGCGGCACAGCTGTTCGGTCAGGGTCGTCTTGCCTGCGCCCACGGGGCCGCCAATGCCCACCCGCAAAGGTCCGTTCTTCATGTGCGAAACACCCTTGTTTCCATCACTTCATGCTCCATCGCGGCGATATCCGCGCCAAGCGCGCCAGTCCAGATCTCTGTCTCTGCGGCGACCTCCGCGATGACCTCGTGCAGCGCGCTCAGCACCGCTTGGCCTTCGGTCTGGCCCAAGGGCACGAAGCGCACCGCGACCGAGACAAGGTTCGAGGCGAAGGCGTGCAGATACAGCTTCGCGACCTCTTCCGGGCTCAGTGACAGGCGCTGCGCGACGGTGCCGACCGCGACCGGGAAGGCCATGTCGGGCAGATTTTCGCCGTAAATTCCGTTGGTTGCCGCAAGGAAGGCGCGGCCTTGGGCCATCGTCTCGTCCTCGCGCTCTTTCGACGCGCAGAGCGCAATCGTCAGATCGGCTACGTCCGCGCCCGCCATGGCGCGCTTCAACAGCACCGCGTCGGACCGCCCTGCCCCGAAGCGTAGCACGCCTGTGAGCCAAGCCTGCAATCCCGCCGCATCCGACACGTCGCCTGCGTCAATCGCGCGCTCCAGCCCGTGAGAATATGCGAAGCTGCCCACCGGGAAGGCGGGCGACAGCCATTGGGTCAGCGTCAGGTAGTCAGTCATGGGAATGGTCGTGGGAGTGCCCGAAGGTGCGCCCGTGCCCATACGCACCGCCTTCGGGGCTGAACGCCCGGGTCACGCGGTGCACATGGGCGCCGAGCTGTTCGAGCATGGCGTGCAACACCGGATCTTCTGCAATGTAGAGAGCGGTGTCTGAGATTTCGCAAGGCGTATGGCGGTTGCCGATATGCCAGGCGAGCCGGGTCAGATCGCCGGTTATCTCCAGCACCGCTTCCGGCGCGGCCTCAACCACCACGACGCGCCCATCATCCAGCGAAAATCCATCACCATGGCGCAGGCTTTCCGCGCGCTCAAAATCGGCAAGGAATTCAAGGCCTTCCGCGGCGGTCAGTCGCTTTCGTCGCAACAGCCGCGCGTCATAGGTCAGTGCGATCCGGGCGTCACCGGCCCCAGCATCGCGCACGACCTCGCGCGCCACCGGCAGCGGCGCGCTCATATCGCACCTCTCAGAGATGGTAGATGTCGCGGAACACGTGGCGCGCGATGTCTTCGCGGCGCAGGCCCATTTTGGCCAGCTCGGCGTCGGATTTCGCGTTCAGCTTCTCCATCTGGCGCACGCGGGCGTTGGCCGCAGCGGTCAGATCGGCCGCATTGTAGAGCGACATGAAGAAGTCGCCGATTGCGGACAGGATCGAGTTCGGTTGGGTCTGGCTGACATAGGCCATCGTGCATCTCCTCAAAATCGCGCGCTCCTTCGCGCGCCTTGAGGAATAGATAGGCCCCGCTGCCCCGGTCTGGCAGGCCCAATGCTGCAATGCCGCATTGCGCTGGATGCAAGACTTTCTTCAGCATTTGTAAACGGTTGCGGGCAACTCGTAGACCTCGCCTTCGGGCAGCGGGTCGTAGACGATGGTGTTCGCGCCCGCCTCCTTGGCGGTTTGCTCTGCGGCGCGGCGGGCGTCCTGCAGCCCGATCTCGGCCAAGGGGCCGAACACGCCGGGCTTGCCGGTCACCCGACCCACCCGTTCGCAATTCGCCACCTCGGAGGGCAGCTTTTCCACCACCCCCGGCACCTCGTAGATCGCGGGGGTACAGGCGGTCAGTGCCGCGCCTAGGGCGGCTGGGATCATCAGATTCTTCATGCTCGGACCTCTTCTCAGGTTCTTGTTTTCAATACATGAAATAGCGCTGCGCCATGGGCAGCTCGGTCGCGGGCTCGCAGACCAGCAGCTCGCCATCGGCGCGCACCTCGTAGGTCTCGGGGTTCACCTCGACCTGCGGGGTCGCATCATTCAGCACCATATCGGATTTCCCGATACCACGGGTGCGCTCCACCGCCACGGTCTCTTTCGCAAGGCCCAGCTGCGTGCCAATTCCCGCCGATTGCCCGGCCTGGGAGACAAAGACCACGGCCGAGCGTTCCACCGCACGGCCCATCGCGCCGAACATCGGGCGCGAGTAGACCGGCTGGGGTGTCGGGATCGACGCATTCGGATCGCCCATCTGCGCCACGGCAATCGAGCCGCCGACCAGCACCATCGCGGGCTTCACGCCGAAGAAGGCGAAATCCCACATGGCGAGATCGGCCCGTTTGCCCACCTCGATCGAGCCGATATGCTTGGACATGCCATGGGTGATCGCCGGATTAATCGTGTATTTCGCGATGTAGCGGCGCACGCGCAGGTTGTCATTGTCGCCCGTCTCGTCCGACAGTCGCCCGCGCTGCTTCTTCATCTTGTCCGCCGTCTGCCAGGTGCGAATGATCACCTCGCCCACCCGGCCCATCGCCTGACTGTCCGACGCGATGATCGAAAACGCGCCCATGTCGTGCAGGATGTCCTCGGCCGCGATGGTTTCCTTGCGGATGCGGCTTTCGGCGAAGGCCACATCTTCGGGAATGGATTTGTCCAGGTGGTGGCAGACCATCAGCATGTCGAGATGCTCTTCAAGCGTGTTGACCGTGTAGGGCATCGTCGGGTTGGTGCTGGACGGGATCACGTTCTGGGACGACACGACCTTCATGATGTCGGGCGCATGGCCCCCGCCCGCGCCTTCGGTGTGGAAGGCATGGATCGTGCGATCGCCAATGGCAGCCAGAGTGTTCTCCACAAAGCCGCTTTCGTTCAGCGTATCGGTGTGGATCATCACCTGCACATCCATGTCATCGGCCACAGACAGGCAGCAATCAATCGCGCCGGGGGTCGTGCCCCAATCCTCGTGCAGCTTCATGGCGCAGGCACCGGCGTTGATCATCTCGACCAGTGCGTCGGGTTTCGAGGCATTGCCTTTCGACGAGAAGCCCAGATTGACCGGCATCCCGTCCACGGCCTGCATCATTCGCCCGATATGCCACGCCCCGGGCGTGCAGGTGGTGGCGAGCGTGCCGTGGGCCGGGCCGGTGCCGCCGCCCAGCATCGTGGTCACGCCGGAATGGATCGCGTCGTCGACCTGCTGCGGGCAGATGAAGTGAATATGGGCGTCAAAGCCGCCTGCGGTCAGGATTCGCCCCTCGCCGGCGATGGCCTCTGTCCCGGGGCCGATGATGATGTCGACGCCGTCCTGTGTGTCCGGGTTGCCCGCCTTGCCGATCCCCGCGATCAAGCCGTCGCGCAGGCCCACATCGGCCTTGTAGATGCCGGTGTGGTCCACGATCAGCGCGTTGGTGATCACCGTGTCCACCGCCCCGCCCGCGCGGGTGACCTGCGACTGACCCATGCCGTCGCGGATCACCTTGCCGCCGCCGAATTTGACCTCTTCGCCATAGGTGGTGAGGTCGCGCTCGACCTCGATGATCAGATCGGTGTCCGCAAGCCGCACCCGGTCGCCCGTAGTCGGCCCGTACATATCCGCATAGGTGCCCCGTGAGATCGTCGCCATGTTACAGCGCCCCCATGATCTTTTGATTGAACCCGTAGACCGCGCGCCCGCCGCCCAAGGGCACCAGCGTGACCTCCCGGCGCTGGCCCGGCTCGAACCGCACGGCGGTGCCCGACGCGATGTCGAGCCGCATGCCGCGCGCGGCCTCGCGATCAAATTCGAGCCCCTCGTTCGTTTCCGCAAAGTGGTAATGCGAGCCGACCTGCACCGGTCTGTCGCCCGTATTGGCCACTTCGATGACAACTGCTTCGGCCCCGACATTCAGTTCGATCGAGCCGTCTGCGACTATGACTTCCCCTGGTATCATATTGATCTCCCTAGCGAATTGGGTGGTGGACGGTGACCAGCTTGGTCCCGTCGGGGAAGGTCGCCTCGACCTGCACGTCGTGGATCATCTCGGCGATCCCATCCATGCACTGATCGCGGCGCACGACCGATGCACCCGCCTCCATCAGATCGGCGACGCTGCGCCCGTCGCGCGCGCCCTCGACGACGTAATCGGTGATCAGCGCAATGGCTTCGGGGTGGTTCAGCTTCACCCCCCGCTCCAGCCGCCCGCGCGCCACCATGGCCGCGAGCGAGATCAGAAGCTTGTCCTTTTCCCGAGGTGTCAGGTTCATCTCATCTCCCCTAAATCTGCCAGACCCGTGGCAACGCGGCCCCGCCGCGCAGCACGTGCAACACTTGGGCCACGTAGCGGCGCAGCGGCCAACTGTCGCCCGCATGGGCCCGAATGATCAACTTGTCGTCCCAGCCGCTTACCGCTGCCGTGACGCTTTCCATCTCCACCGCCCGCGCGGCCTCGGCCAGCAGCGGGGCATCCGCGCCGAACAGGCCGAGCGAGGCAATCGCGCCCGCGCCGCGCAGCCCGGAGGCTCCTTCAAAGCCTAAAAGGCCTGCGGTCACTTCCAGCGGCTCGGCGTAAATCAAGCGCCCGTCCCGGCGCACGTCGCGCGCGTCGCGCAAGATCACGTCGGACAGGTGCTCGCCCATCGCGTGACGACCTAAGGCCAGCAGCTCCACGAACAGGAAGGTCGCATCCGCGGCCAGCGCGACCGACAGCGACCGTGACAGCCGACCGCCTTCGTAGGCGATGACTTCTTGTGGCAACCAGTCCAGCCGCGCGCCTGCGCCGACCTTCAAATCCACCGCGACCTCGCCAAAACCGCCCGCGCTGGCATAGACGCGCTCTGCTGTTTGCGTGGTGGCGACGACCTGCGCAGCTGGCTCCACGGTCAGCGCATAATCCAATCGGTCCCCGCCAGTGATCCCGCCAGCAGTATTCAGGAACACCACTTCCGGCACCGGCCCGTGCACCTTGGGCAGCATGACCTTCGCCGCCCCCGACTGGTGCAGCCCGCGCAAACCTGCGCCAATGGCGACCGAGGCACGGCCCCGAACCCTTTGATGAGCAACAGCATCCAACATCGCGGCAAGACTGACCGGCGGGGCCACGGCCCGCAATATCCGCCGCCTCCGCACGCCCGGCGAAAGCGCAAATTTCTACCGCTGCGCCCATTTTTTGGGCAAACGGCAAGCCGCCCTCTGGCGCAGCCGCGCCCAAGCGGCTAATCAGCGGCGAAACGAGGGGGACCACCATGACAACGCTGACCATCACGCGCCCGGATGACTGGCACCTGCACCTGCGCGATGGCGACATGCTGCGCGCCGTGCTCCCCGAGACGGCCCGCCATTTTGGCCGCGCAATCATCATGCCCAATCTGGTGCCGCCCGTGGTCACCGCCGCCGACGCCGCCGACTACCGCGACCGGATCATGGCCGCAAAGCCCGACAACTCGAAATTCCAGCCCCTGATGACGCTCTATCTGACGGAGGAGACGGAGGTCAAAGACCTGCGCGCCGCCGCCGAGATCGGGCTCATCCACGCGGTCAAGCTGTACCCGGCGGGGGCCACGACGAACTCCGCCTCAGGCGTCAAAGACTTCACCAAGGTCAAGCGCGTGCTGGAAAACATGGCCCAGATCGGCCTGCCGCTTTGCGTCCATGGCGAGGTCACAGACCCCGATATCGACATCTTCGACCGCGAGGCGGTGTTCATCGACCGCGTGCTTGACCCGATCCGCCGTGACATTCCCGGTCTGCGCGTGGTGATGGAGCATATCACAACCAGCCAGGGCGCCGATTACGCGCGCGAGGGCGGCGATGATCTGGGCGCGACGATCACGACGCACCATCTGGTCATCAACCGCAACCATATCTTGGCGGGCGGCATCAAGCCGCATTACTACTGCCTGCCCGTCGCCAAGCGCGAAGAACACCGCCTCGCCCTGCGCAAAGCCGCTACTTCTGGTGACAAAAGCTTCTTCCTCGGCACAGACTCCGCGCCCCACACGGACGCCAACAAGCTGCTGCCCTGTGGCTGTGCGGGCTGCTTCACAGCCACGAACACCATGTCGATTCTGGCCGAAGTGTTCGAACAGGAAGCCGCGCTCGACAAGCTCGAGGCCTTCGCCTCGCTCAACGGCCCGGCCTTCTACCGGATGGAGCAGAACCAAGACACGATCACGCTGACCCGTGGCGATCCCGTCGCCTACCCAGACCACATCGCCACTGCTCAAGGCCCGGTTACCGTGTTCGACCCGCAAATGCCGCTGCACTGGCGCGTCACCTGACTTCTTTATTGCTTCAAAAATAGTCCCGCCGGAGGCACCCATGATCCCAACCAGCTACCCCACCCGCGAAGAAATCGCGCGCCTGTCGGCCTCCATGCTGCTCGAGATCGGCGCAGTCCACTTCAACGCGCGCGAGCCGTTCACCCACGCCTCCGGCAAGAAGGCGCCCACCTATGTCGACTGCCGTAAGCTGATTTCCTTCCCGCGCATCCGCACCACGCTTATGGATTTCCTGGCCTGCACGATCATGCGCGAGGCCGGGTTCGAGGCGTTTGACAATGTCGCCGGTGGCGAAACCGCGGGCATCCCCTTCGGCGCCTTCATCGCCGAGCGCCTCGCCCTGCCGATGACTTACGTGCGCAAGAAGCCCAAGGGCTACGGCCGCAACGCCCGGATTGAGGGCGTAATGACCGAGGGCCAGCGCGTGCTGCTGGTCGAGGATATGACGACCGATGGCGGCTCCAAGATCAGCTTTGTCGAGGCGATCCGCGAGACCGGCGCGACCTGCGGCCATACGGCGGTGATCTTCTTCTACGACATCTTCCCCGACACCCGCGATGTGCTGGCCGGTCACGGCATTGCGCTGCATGCGCTGTGCACATGGTGGGACGTGCTCGCCGTTGCCCGCGACACGGAAGCTTTCGATGTCGAGACGCTCGACGAGGTCGAGCGCTTCCTGCGCGCGCCCGCCGAGTGGCAAGCCAACCACGGCTGATTCTTTTCCGACCCGGCGCTGTCAGGCGGCCCTTACGGCAGGCAAGCCTTTGCCGATGTCAGAGAGCATTTTGTGTAAATGTGCCGGAACACAGCGCAAAATTGACCAAGCGGAAACTTTAGCAACATCTTGACGAAACGCCCCCTTTCGCCGCAATATGAGGTGGAAATCCAAGACCCACAGGTTACCCACAGGATATCCAGATTGCTTTGATCTGGCCTATCCGTCATGGCTGTGACCAGGGACGAAGGGGACAATAATGAACGATCTAAGTACGGCGCCGAGCGCGGGGCCAGGCGCGTCGGTGCATGTCGACGCGGCAGGCGCTCTGCCCCATAACATCGAGGCTGAGCAGCAGCTTCTGGGGGCCATTCTGACGAACAATGACGTGTTCGACCGGGTGGCCTCCGTCATCCAGGCCGAGCATTTCTTTGACCCGGTGCATCGCCGCATCTACGAGACCTCGGCCGCGCGCATCCACAAGAACCTGCTGGTCTCGCCGGTGACGCTGAAGCCCTATTTCGAGGAAGACGAGGGCCTCAAAGAACTTGGCGGCCCCGCCTATCTGGTCCGGCTGCAAGGCGCCTCGATTTCCGCCTTCGCCGCGCGCGACTACGCGCAGATGATCTACGATCTGGCGATCCGCCGCGAGCTGATCGAGCTGGGCCAGGAGATCGCCTCCAAGGCCGGGACCGTCGATACCGAAAGCGACCCCAAAAGCCAGATTGTCGATGCCGAACAGCGTCTCTATGCACTGGCCGAACAGGGTCAGGCGGAAAGCGGATTTCAGAGCTTTCTCAAGGCGGTAACGCAAGCGGTTGATGTCGCCAACGCCGCCTATCAACGCGATGGCGGTCTGGCTGGCGTGTCCACCGGGCTGATCGACATGGACAAGAAGCTCGGCGGGCTGCATCGCTCCGACCTGTTGATCCTCGCCGGGCGTCCGTCGATGGGCAAGACCTCGCTGGCGACCAACATCGCGTTCAATGTTGCCAAGGCCTACAAAAAGGGCATGACCCACGAAGGCACCGAAGGTGCGGTCGAGGGCGGCGCGGTAGGCTTCTTCTCGCTCGAGATGTCCGCCGAACAGCTGGCCGCACGCGTTCTGTCCGAAGCGGCGGAGGTCCCGTCCGAACAAATCCGCCGTGGCGACATGAACGAAACCGAGTTCCGCCGCTTTGTGGAAGCCGCGAAATCCTTGGAAAGCTGCCCGCTTTTCATCGATGACACCCCCGCCCTGCCTATCTCGCAGCTTGCCGCCCGCGCGCGGCGCCTCAAGCGGACGCACGGGCTGGACGTGCTGATCATCGACTATTTGCAGCTGGTGCGCCCGGCGACCGCGAAGGACAGCCGGGTGAACGAGGTCTCCGAGATCACCCAAGGCCTGAAGGCCATCGCCAAGGAGCTCGATATCCCGGTGATCGCCTTGTCCCAGCTGTCGCGTCAGGTGGAAAACCGCGAAGACAAGCGCCCGCAGCTGTCCGACCTGCGGGAATCAGGCTCGATCGAGCAGGACGCCGATGTTGTGATGTTCGTGTACCGCGAGGAATACTACAAAGAGCGCGAGAAGCCCGCCGATCACGAGTTGGAAAAGATGGCCGCTTGGCAGGATGCCATGTCCCACTGCCACGGCAAGGCGGAGGTCATCATCGGCAAGCAGCGTCACGGCCCCATTGGGTCGGTCGAGCTGAGCTTCGAGGGGCGCTTCACCCGCTTCGGCAACCTTGTGAAGCCTTGGCAGGACGGCAATTCGGGCGGCGACGATTTCTAGGCCGCGCGTGCCTCAGGCGCGACGCACCTCCTGCAACTGAAACCGGCTCTTGGCTGACAACAAATCGGCGGGGCGCCCCAGCAGGTAGCCCTGCCCCAAAGGCACGCCAAGATCGTGCAACGCGGCGAATTCGTCTTCCGTCTCGATTCCCTCGGCCACGATCTGCGCGCCGATCTCGTTGGCAAAGGACACCAGCGCTGCGGCAAGCGAGCGTTTGACGACGTCAAACCCGATGCCGGATGTCAGCGAGATATCGAGCTTCAGGATATCGGGCTTCATCCGCACGATCTGTTGCAATCCGGAATACCCCGCCCCCGCATCGTCTATCGCCAGCCGCGCGCCGCGGAAGCGCAGCTGATCCAGCTGATCCATCAGCTTGTCGTAATCCTCGACCTCGGCATGCTCGGTAATTTCAAGCACGATCCGGTCGGCCTGCGCGGTTCGAAACAAATCTGACAGCGCACCGGTCATGACCGTGTTGGGCGAGGCGTTGACCGACACATATACATGGCGCGGCAGCTCTGGCAGCGCGGCCAGCGCACGGCTGATCGTAGCGCATTCCAGCTCTTCCTGCAGTCCAACGCTACGGGCCTCGTCGAACCACAGGTTGGGCGGGCGATATGGGTCTGACTTGAAGCGCGACAGCGCCTCGAACCCGTTGGGGCGGCGCGAGCCCATGTCGAAGATCGGCTGATAGACGATCTCGAAATTGTCTTCCTCCAACACGTTACGGATACGCGCGCGACGCGCCTCTTCGTCCGTGCGCACGGCAAGCACCATGTTGATGTGATCGGCTGACAACCCGGCGAAAGCGCGCATTACCGACAGGTCCCGCTCGTTCAGCGAGGCTTGCGGCTTGCGCGACAGGCAGCAAAACATCCCATAAAATGACCCGTCAGACCGGCAGATCGGCACGCTGACATGGGAGCCGATCGGCAAAGCAGTCGTAAGCGGGATCGTCTGCGCAAAGGGAATAGCCGCCGTATCGGGGATCAATTCCGGCAAACGCCCCTCCAGAATATGGGGGCAATAGACCTGGTCGAGCGGCATCTCGCCGCCCACGGCGATCATATCCTCCAAGCCCGGCGCGCAGACGGCGCGAAACACAAGCTTTTCGCCGACGAATTCCGACAGGTAGGCGACCTCCATCTCCAGATGTCCGCGCACGAATGCGAGGGCCGTGTCGATGATATCCCCGGTCATACCCGCCGACCCGGCACCGATAATCAATCGTCCAAAATCAGCGCTGCCTTGACGCATTCCTCGCCTCCGAAATCAATCCTTCGAGAGCTACGAGATCGCGGTAAGCGGAAGGTTACCAATGTCCGGCAAATCACATCGAATTTGGATAAAATCCAACGAGTTAACCTAGTCGGCCTTGCGGCCCTCGGTATGTTTGCGCAGCTTGGAGCGGCCCGGTTTCTTGCGCCCTTTGAACGGGTTGGCCTCGTTTTGCGAGCGCATGAACAGCCGGATCGGTGTGCCGGGCATATCGAAATCTTCGCGCAGCCCGTTAACCAGATATCGCGAGTAGCTTGCGGGCAGCAGATCGGGATGGGACGCCATGACGACGAAGCCGGGCGGGCGCGCCTTCACCTGTGTAATGTAGCGCAGCTTGATGCGTTTGCCCTGCGGCGCGGGGGGCGGGTGCTGCTCCAGCATGCCTACCAGCCAGCGGTTCAGCATCGAGGTCGACACCCGCGTGTTCCACACCCGGTGCGCCTCGACAATCGCGTCATGCAGCCGCTCCAGACCCCGGCCCGTCTTGGCGGACACGGTGATCAGCGGCGCGCCGCGCAGCTGCGGCAGAAGGCGGGTGAACTGCTCTTTCAGGGCGCGCAGCTTGTCCTGCTTCTCGCCCTCAAGATCCCATTTGTTGACCGCCAGAACCACGGCGCGGCCTTCGCGTTCGGCCAGATCGGCGATGCGCAGATCCTGCTGCTCGAACGGGATGTCGACATCCAGAAGCACCACGACGACTTCGGCGAATTTCACCGCACGCAGCCCGTCGGAGACCGACAGCTTCTCGAGCTTGTCCTGCACCTTCGCCTTCTTGCGCATGCCCGCCGTGTCGAAAATCCGCATGGGCGTGCCGGACCAGGTCGTCTGCACAGAGATCGCGTCGCGGGTGATACCGGCCTCGGGGCCGGTCAGCAGGCGGTCTTCGCCCAGGATCTGGTTGATCAGGGTCGACTTGCCCGCATTCGGACGCCCCACAACGGCAATTTGCAAAGGTTTCGAGGGGGTTGCGGGAACATATTCATGTTCCTCATCGTCATCCTCGGGCACGTCGACTTCGACCTCGGGGGTGTAGTCTTCGGCCAGCTCTTCGTGGTCCGCGATCATCGGGCGCAGCACGGCAGCCAGGTCCGCCATCCCTTCGCCATGCTCGGCGGACAGACCCAAGGGCTCGCCCAGACCAAGCGAAAACGCCTCCATCATGCCAGCAGCACCTGCAGCGCCTTCGGCCTTGTTGGCACCAAGGATCACACGCGCCGACTTCTTGCGCAGGATGTCCGCGAAAATCTCGTCCGCGGGCAACACGCCCGCCCGCGCGTCGATCAGGAACAGGCAGGCATCGGCCATCTCGACCGCGCGTTCGGTCAGCATCCGCATCCGGCCCTGCAGGCTTTCGTCGGTGGCCATCTCAAGCCCGGCCGTGTCGATGATGGTGAACTTCAGATCGCCCAGCCGCGCGGCCCCCTCGCGCAGGTCGCGCGTCACCCCGGGCTGGTCATCGACCAGCGCCAGCCGCTTGCCGACCAGGCGGTTGAACAGCGTGGATTTGCCCACATTCGGGCGGCCCACTATGGCGAGGGTGAAGGACATTTCTAAAAGCGCTCCAAGGCAGTCAGAGGCGCGTCATACAGCCTATTGCTGTCAACGGAAAGCGGCGAGTTGCCCCCGGCCCGTCATCACGTAAAGCGTGCCGTTCACGACCGCCGGGGCCGAGGCCGCGCCGCCTTTCAGCGCCACATTGCCCACCAGCGCACCGGTGGCCGGGTCATAGCTGCGCAGCGCGCCGTCGCCAGAGGCCACGATCAGCCGCCCACCGGCAAGGATCGGTCCGTAGTGCGAATAGATCTCGTCGCGGCGCTGCAAGCGGCGCGCGGTGTAATAGGGCAGCTCGACGCCCCAGATTTTCTCGCCCGTGTCGCGGTCCAGCCGGATCAACTCGTTGCGGTCGGAGACAAGGAACACGCTGTCGCCTGCGGGCAGAACGGGGCCATAGGCGCCTTCCTGCGCGGTCCAGATGCGCTCGCCATTACTGGCCTTGATCGCGACGGTGCGCCCGCTCTGGTTGGCCGCGTAAATCGTGCCGTCCAGAACCACCGGATCACCCGTCACGTCAGAGACGGAGGCGTAGGCCACCCCGCGCCGCTGCCCTGCGACCGACGAGCCCCAGACGCGGATGCCGCTTTTTTTCAGGGCCGCCGACAGCTCGCCAGAGCCGAACGGGAAGATCACAACGCGGCCGGAGACCGCCGGGCCGCTGCCGCCCAGAACCAGTGCCGGGCTTGGCGCGCCGGGCAGCTGCCACTGGATGCGGCCATTGTCGGTGCGGATCGCCCAAGCCTGGCTGTCGCGGCTTACCACGTAGACCAGCCCATCCGACACCGTCGGGGCCGAGGTCAGCGGCGCATCAAGGGTCTGGCGCCATTTCTGCGCGCCGGAGGTCGCATCCAGCGCGAAGAGCTCGCCAAAGCCCGTGGCCACAAAGATCGTGTTGTCGGCGAACGCCAATCCCCCGCCCGTGGCGTCGCGGCCCTTGTCGGAGGCGGGCACAAGCTTGCGGCTCCACAAGGTCGCGCCGTCAGAGCCGGTGGCGGTCACGCCGGAGGCCGCGTCGAGGGTAAAGATACGCCCGCCCGCGATCACGGGGTCGGCGGTGATACGTTGCTTGCGGCTGTTGCCCGCGCCGATATTGGCGGTCCAGAGCGGGCTCAGGCTGGCGCCAAGGGCCGGATGTTGGGTGTAGTGCGTGACGCTGCCGCCCCGATGGGTCCAGCTGGTCACATTGGTCTGGGCGGGCGCTGTGAAGCCGCGGGCCAGATCGGCCTCGGCCTCCAGCACAGCCGCCTCTTCGGAGCCGGGCAGCGGCGCGCGGATGTCGAAACGCTCGCCTTCCAGCACCAGTTCGTCCTCGCCGCAGGCCGCAAGGGCCAGCACGGCCGCAAGCGCCGCCGTGGCGCGCCACGCGCCGCGGCGCGTTCCAGATGTGTTCATGTCGCTTGTCATGCCCATATGCGCTCGCGCCTTTATCCCCTGTCCCGCCGCGCTGTCTCTCCGCGCGGTCGTGCCACTCATTCCTCGCACCGGACCTTTCGTCCTGAGACCTTTTAGCCCAATTCCGGCAGCAGCGCTATTGCTGCGCGGCACTCAGGTCGAGGTCCAGATCTCCGCCCAAGGCCACAATCAACTCTGAGGCGCGTCGTTGCAAGCCCGGTGTGAGCCCGGCCGAGCGCAGAATACCGCGCAACCGCTCGATCGCCGCGTCGGTGTCGCCCGCTTCGGCCTGCAAGAGCGCCAGTTGCTCCTCGGCCAGCAGCTGAAACGGCGCACCGGGGGCGGCCAGCGCCTCGAACGCCGCGCGGCGCTCGTCTTCCGGCGTCTCGGGCGGCAACGCGAGGGCGCGTTTGAACGCGGCCAGCGCCGTGTAGATCGCGGGCGCGCCGTCGGCGGCGATCACCTGATCAAGGGCCGCAAGCCCCGCGTCGCTCTGGTCGCCCAGAAGCGCGTCGGCGGCGGCCAGATGGCCCTTGATGGCGGCCTGTTCGGGGTTGGCGGTCTCGACCGCGGCGAGCGATGCGCCGTCGTCATTGGCCTCGATCCCGGCGATGATCGCATCCCCGAAGGCCTGCGCCTCGGCCCGCGCGCTGGCCTTGCGCCACTCGTTGAAGGCCGCGCCGCCCACCACCAGCACGATCACGAGACCGGCAAGCCAGCCCCACTTCTTGAGAAGCTGGAACATGCGGTCGCGGCGGACCTCTTCGGTGACTTCTTCGATGAAGCTGTCGGTGTTGCTCACGGGGGCGTCTCCGTCGTTGCGGTTTGGCAGGGCATACCCCGAAGCCGCGAAGCTTGCCAAGGGGCAAGTCGCAGGCGCGCGAGCCCACGTTTCCGCATCCGCGCTCCCCCAAACACTCGGACCTTTGGCCTGCCGTTGCGCATCGCTTGTGTATTGCTGCACCGCGGCAGACTTGCACGGCGCCCGTGAAAAAGTGTAATCTAAACTGGACGGTTTAGCGTACATGACGTAAGGACCGCGGCAATATCGCCCGGCTTAGGACTCAGAAAGACGAGATAACGATGCGCATCTTCTCCATCGTCACGGCCATTCTTGTGACCGCCACGCTGTACCTTCTGGTGTTCGAGCGGGAGGCGCTACTCGACTTCGCCACGGGCGGCGACGCAGCCCCTGCGCCCGAGACCGAGACCAGCGCGGACGCCCCACCGGTCGCGGAGACCGCCGCCGACGATGCGCGCGTTGTCTCTGTTGTTGCCATGCGCTCCACCGCGCAAGCCATTGATAACGCGGTCCTTCTGCGCGGGCGCACCGAAGCCCAGCGGCAGGTCGACGTGCGCGCCGAGACGTCTGGCCTCGTGGCCTCCGACCCGCTGCGCAAGGGCGCATCGGTCGAAAAGGGTCAGCTTTTGTGCAAAATCGACCCCGGCACCCGTGAGGCTGCACTGGAAGAGGCGCGCGCGCGCCTGCCGGAAGCACGCGCAAGGCTGCCCGAAGCTCGCGGCCGCGTGCTGGAAGCCGAGGCCCGCCTGCGCGAGGCCGAGATCAACGACAATGCCGCCAAGCAGCTTTCCGCCGACGGCTTCGCCTCCGAGGTTCGGGTGGCGGGCACACAGGCCGCCGTCGAAAGCGCGCGCGCGGGGCTCGAGACAGCCCGCGCCGGGGTCGAAAGCGCCCGCGCCGGTATTCTGGGTGCCGAGGCCGCCATCGCCGCCGCCGAGAAAGAGATCGAGCGGCTCGAAATTCGCGCGCCCTTCTCCGGCCTGCTGGAAACCGACACCGCAGAGCTGGGGTCTCTGATGCAGCCCGGCGGGCTTTGCGCGACCGTGATCCAGCTCAACCCGATCAAACTGGTGGCCTTCCTGCCGGAAACCGAGGTCGCCAAGGTCGAGGTGGGCGCTCGCGCGGGTGGCCGCACGAATGCAGGCCAGACCGTCGAGGGGCAAGTGAGCTTCATCTCCCGCTCGTCGGACATGGAAACCCGCACCTTCCGGGTCGAGGTCAGCGTCGATAACAACGACTTCTCCCTGCGCGACGGCCAGACCGCCGAAATCCTGATCGGCGCAGAGGGCCAGCGCGCGCACCTGCTGCCCGCCTCTGCCCTGACTCTCAATGATGAGGGAACACTGGGCGTGCAAACGGCCACCGCCGAGAACACCGCGCAATTCGCGCCGGTCAAGATTCTGCGCGACACCGCCCAGGGCGTCTGGCTCTCCGGCCTGCCCGAAGAGGTCGCCGTGATCACCGTGGGCCAGGAATACGTGACCAGCGGCGTGGCGATCAAACCGACCTTCCAAGAGGATAATTCATGACCGGCCTCGTTGATTGGGCGGGCGGTCGCGCCCGCATGATCATCGCCTTCATCGTGATGTCGGTGGTGATTGGCGGCTTTGCCTATGTCGGCCTGCCCAAAGAGGGCGAGCCCGATATCGAGATCCCCATGCTGGTGATCTCCCAGCCCTTCCCCGGCATCTCTGCCGAGGACAGCGAGAAGCTGCTGGTCAAGCCGATGGAGACCAAGCTACAGGACCTCGACGGGCTCAAGACGATCAACGGCACCGCCGCCGAGAACTACGCCAACATTGTGATGGAGTTCGAGTTCGGCTGGGACAAGACCCAGATCCTCGCAGATGTGCGCGACAAGATGAGCCAGGCGCAGGCAGAATTTCCCGCCGGTGCGGAGCAGTACACCATCGAGGAGGTCAACTTCTCGGAATTCCCGATACTCATCATCTCGTTGTCAGGCGACTTGCCCGAGCGCACCCTTTTGCGGGTCGCCAAGGAGCTGCAGGACACGATAGAGGCCCTGCCCCCCGTCCTTGAGGCCGGCATCGCGGGCAACCGCGACGAGATGCTGGAGGTGATCATCGATCCCCTCGCGCTCGAAGCCTACAATGTCACGGCGGGCGAGCTGATCAACGTGGTCTCCAACAACAACCTGCTGATCGCCGCGGGCGAGGTCGAGACCGCGCAGGGCGCCTTTGCCGTGAAGATCCCGTCCAGCTTCGACGAGCCGCGCGATGTCTACAATCTGCCCATCAAGGTCAATGGCGACAGCGTCGTGACCCTGGGCGAGCTGGCCGATATTCGCCTCACCTTCGAGGACCGCATCGGCACCGCGCGCTTCAACGGCAATGACACGGTCGCGCTGCAGGTGGTCAAGCGCAAGGGGTTCAACATCATCGACACCTCCCGGCTGGTGCGCGACACGGTCGCCGCCGAGCAGCTGAAATGGCCCCAAGAGCTGCGCGACGCCCTGCGGGTGGACGTGACGCTCGATCAGTCCAAGCAGGTCCGCAACATGGTCCAGCAACTGGAGGGGTCGGTGCTGACCGCCATCGCGCTGGTGATGATCGTGGTGCTGGCGGCGCTTGGCCTGCGCTCCGCCCTGCTGGTGGGCTTCGCGATCCCGACCTCGTTCCTGTTGTGCTTCATCCTTCTGGGCCTGATGGGCATCTCGATCTCCAACATCGTGATGTTCGGCCTGATCCTGGCCGTGGGCATGCTGGTCGACGGGGCCATCGTGGTGGTGGAATACGCCGACAAGCGGCTCGATCAGGGCGCAGGCCCGATGGAGGCCTATACCGACGCGGCCAAGCGCATGTTCTGGCCCATCGTGTCCTCCACCGCGACGACGCTGTGCGCCTTCCTGCCGATGCTGTTCTGGCCCGGGGTGCCGGGGGAGTTCATGGGCATGCTTCCCGTGACGCTGATCTTCGTGCTGTCGGCCTCGCTCATCGTGGCGCTGATCTATCTGCCGGTGATGGGCGGCGTGTCGGGGCGCATCTCGCGCCTGATCACCCGCGCCTCCGAGGGGCTGCGGCGCACCCACATCGTGCTGCGGTTGGTGCTGGCGGCGCTCTCCATCATGGCGCTGTTCACCGCGGCGATGCAGCTTCTCAACCCGTCCTACCTGCTGCCGATCCCGCGCGGGCAAGGCGGGGCTCTGGTGATGATCTTCGGGGCGGTGCTGTTCACGGCCGCCGCGATGTTTGCCTCTGTCTGCCTCGGTGCGGTGACGCGCCCGCGCCGCGCGGGCCGGGTCAAGGCAGGCTACCGGCGCACGGGCTTCGGGCAGTTCACGCGCTTCATCGCGGGCAACCCGATCATGCCGCTCGTGGCCATCGGGGCCGTGGGTGTGTTCGTGGTCGTCACCTTCACGACCTTCTCGGCCAACAACAATGGCGTCGAGTTCTTCGTCGAAAGCGAGACCGAGCAGGCCATCGTCTATGTCCGCGCGCGGGGCAACCTGTCGCTTGCGGAGAAAGACGCGCTCGTGGCGCAGGTCGAAGAGCAGATCGCAAGCGTCGACGGCATCACCTCGATCTTCGCCTTCTCCGGCGAGGGCGGGCTGAACACCAACACCGGCGGGGCCACCGGCCCGATGGACACGGTGGGCCAAATCCAGATCGAGCTGGCCGATTGGGGCACCCGGCGCGACGACACCGAAATCCTCGACGAGATGCAGGCCAAGATGGACGCCATCCCCGGCATCTATACCGAGGTGCTGAGCCAGGACCGCGGCCCGGCCTCGGGCAAGCCCGTGAACCTGCGCATCAAGGGCGACAATTGGGACGAGCTGCGCGAGGCCACCGCCATCGCGCGCGCCAAGTTTGACCGGACCCCGGGCCTGATCCTGGTGGAGGACACCCTGCCCCAGCCCGGCATCGACTGGCAGATCGACGTCGATGTGGAGGCCGCGGGCCGCTACCAGGCGGACGTGGCCACCGTGGGCGCGATGGTGCAGCTGGTCACCCGCGGCTTGCTGCTTGATACGATGCGCGTCGACAGCTCCGACGAGGAGATCGAGATCCGCGTGCGCCTGCCGGAAGAGGCCCGGGTGCTGTCCACCCTCGACAACCTCAAAGTGCGCACCCCCGACGGGCTGATCCCGCTGTCCAACTTCATCTCCCGCAAGCCGGTGGCCAAGCTGGGCCAGATCGACCGGATCGACCAGACCCGCTTTTTTGATGTGAAGGCCGATGTCGCGCCGGGCCTGCAGACCGTGTCGGCTGATGGCGAGATCCTTGGCGTCGTGAAGGAGCTTGGGCCCGCCTCGGGCGCCATGCGCATCACCGCGACCGATGGCGCCGGGCGCACGCCGGGGCAGGTCTTCGCCGATGGCAAAGTGTTCGAAGTCATCGCCTCCGACGACCCGCAAGCCCTGCAGCAGGCCGCCGATGACGGCGATGTCAGCTTCGCGGTCACCAATCCCAACGAACGGATCGCGGCCCTGACCACATGGCTTGAGACCGAGACGCCCCTGCCCGCCTCCGTCAGCTTCGAGTGGGCCGGCGACACCGAGGAAGAGGCCGAAAGCCAGGCCTTCCTGTCCTCCGCCTTCATGGCCGCGCTCGGGCTGATGTTCGTGATCCTGCTGGCGCAGTTCAACTCCTTCTACAATTCCGTGCTGGTGCTGCTCGCGGTGGTGCTGTCCACCACGGGCGTGCTGATCGGCATGCTGGTGATGGATCAGGCCTTCTCGATCATCATGACCGGGACCGGCATCGTCGCGCTGGCGGGGATCGTAGTGAACAACAACATCGTGCTGATCGACACCTATCAGGAATATTCCCGCTACATGCCGCGGCTCGAGGCGATCACCCGCACGGCGGAGGCGCGTATCCGCCCGGTGTTGCTGACGACGATCACCACGATGGCCGGTCTGGCGCCTATGATGTTCGGCCTGTCACTTGATTTCATCGGCGGCGGCTACTCCGTCGACAGCCCCACCGCGCTGTGGTGGAAGCAGCTGGCGACCGCCGTGGTGTTCGGTCTGGGCGTGGCCACCGTGTTGACGCTGGTGCTGACGCCTGCGCTGCTCGCGCTGCGCGTGTGGATCTCCATCGGGGCCTACGCCTCCCTGCGCCAGCTTGTGGCCCTTGGCGGGCGCGGCTCAAAGACGGCGCGCGATCTGGCCCTGGGTCGTCAGGCCCGCAAGGTCCGCGACCCGCTGCTGCTGTGGTCCGACCCGGAAGAGCCCGACGATCTGACAGTGCTTGCCCGTGCCGAGAAAGCACTGGAGGGCGCGAAGACCAAGCTCGTCCGCGCCGCCGAGAAGCTCGAAAGCCTCGCCCCGGATGAGGCCGCAGAGGAGCTGGCCAAGCCCGACAAACCACTGCGCGCGGCAGAGTGAGCTGAGTGCCAAAAGGCGCGTCGACGCGCCTTTGCCCGCCGAGAGCTCTAGCTCTCGGCGGAAGGCCGTTCGAACGGCCTTTCCACCGCCTGCATCGGACCGAAAGCCCTTGACCGTGCCGCCCACCCTGTCAAAACCGATCCCATGGCAACGGGCACACTCACAATCGATCTCTCCGCGCTGGCGGAGAACTGGCGCGCGCTGGACCGCATGTCGGCGACAGAGACCGCGGCGGTGGTCAAGGCCGACGGCTATGGCCTCGGCGCGGGCCGGGTCGCCAAGACCCTGGCCGAGGCGGGCGCCCGCACCTTTTTCGTCGCAATCCCGTCCGAGGCCTGCGCCCTGCGCGCAGCCCTTGGCCCAGCTCCCGTGATCAACGTCTTCGCGGGCCACCAGGAGGGCTGCACGCAGGCGCTCAAGGACCTCAACGCGATCCCGATGCTTAACAGCCCCGAACAAATCGCGCGCCACACGAGCGCCCTGCCCGACCACCCGTTCGGCCTGCAGCTCGACACCGGCATGAACCGCCTCGGGATCGAGGCCTATGACTGGTCGCCAGAAATGGCCGAGGGCGCGACACTGGTGATGTCGCATCTTGCCTGCGCCGATGAGCCGGATCACGACGCCAACTCCGACCAGCTGCGCGCCTTTCTCGAGATGACCGCAGGGCTACTGGTGCCCCGCTCGCTGGCCGCCACGGGCGGCACGCTGCTGGGCCCCGATTTTCACTTCGACATGACCCGCCCGGGCGTGGGGCTTTACGGCGGCTTGCCTTTTGCAGACGCGCAAAGCGTCGTCACGCTTGAGCTGCCCGTCATCCAGACCCGCACCGTCCAGCCTGGCGAGGCTGTGGGCTACGGCCAGGCCTTCCGTGCCGAGGACACCCGCACCATCGCCACGGTTTCGGCGGGGTATGCCGACGGGCTGATCCGGGCGATGTCCGGCAAAGCGCAACTTTTTGCGGGCGAGACGCCCTGCCCGCTGGCCGGCCGGGTCTCGATGGACCTGCTGACAGTCGATGTCACTCATCTGGAGCGGGTGCCCGATCACCTGACGATCCTTGGGGCCCAGCAAACTGTCGACCAGCTGGCCGACGCCGCGGGCACCATCGGCTACGAGATCCTGACCTCGCTCGGGCACCGCTACACACGGGTCTACGCGTGAGCCGCGTGCTGGCCCCCCTGGCCGCGCTCGGCGCGCTGACCCTTGCGGTGCTGGCCGCCTTTGGGCGGATCGCCATCTATGCGGGCGAGACGATCAGCCATCTGGTCCGCCCGCCGTTTTATTTCCGCGAGTTCCTGACCCAGCTCCTGCAGGTGGGCTACTTCTCGCTGCCTGTGGTTGGTCTCACGACCATTTTCACCGGCGGCGCGCTGGCGCTGCAGATTTATGCGGGCGGCGCGCGTTTCAACGCCGAGGCCGTCGTGCCGCAGATCGTCGCCATCGGCATGGTGCGCGAGCTGGGCCCGGTTCTGGTCGGCCTGATGATCGCCGCGCGGGTGACGTCGTCCATTGCCGCCGAGATCGCCACCATGAAGGTGACCGAGCAGCTCGACGCGCTGGTTACGCTGTCCACCAACCCGATGAAGTATCTGACGCTGCCGCGCGTGCTGGCCGCGGTGATCGTGGTGCCGCTGCTGGTCGCCGTGGGCGACGTGATCGGCATCATGGGCGGCTGGCTGGTGGCCACTGGCACGCTGGGGTTCAACTCGGCCGCCTACCTGCAGAACACCGCCGATTTCCTGCAGGCCTCCGACATCTTTTCGTCGCTGGCCAAGGGCGCCGTCTTCGGCTTCATCGCAGCGCTGATGGGATGCTATTACGGCATGAATTCCGGTCGCGGCGCACAGGGCGTCGGCAAGGCCACCAAAGGATCGGTGGAGGCGGCAGCGGTGCTGATTCTCGCGGCCAACTTCGTGCTGACGGGGGTGTTCTTCTCGACATGATCCGCTTCATCGACGTCCACAAGGCCTTTGGCGAGAACCGCGTGCTGCGCGGGGTGAACCTGCATATCCCCAAGGGCGAGAGCATGGTGATCATCGGCGGCTCGGGCACGGGTAAGTCAGTGGCGCTGAAATCCGTGCTGGGCCTCGTGAAGCCCGACAGCGGCACGATCGAGGTGGACGGCAAGGACGCAAGCAAGGGCGACCACGATGTCTTCCTGGCGCGTTTCGGGATGCTGTTTCAGGGGGGCGCGCTGTTTGACAGCCTGACGGTCTGGCAGAACGTGGCCTTCCGCCTGCTGCGCGGCGCATTGAAGCGCCCGGCGGACGAGGCCCGCGCCATTGCCATCGAGAAGCTGCGCCGGGTGGGGCTGAAGGCGGATGTGGCCGACCGCTACCCGGCCGAGCTGTCGGGCGGCATGCAAAAGCGCGTGGGGCTCGCCCGTGCCATCGCCGCGGAGCCCGAGATCATCTTCTTTGACGAGCCCACAACCGGTCTCGACCCGATCATGTCCGGCGTAATCAACGAGCTGATCCGCGAGATCGTGGTCGAAATGGGCGCCACCGCCATGACCATCACCCACGATATGTCGAGCGTGCGCGCCATCGCGGACCGGGTCGCGATGCTCCATGACGGGGTGATCCAGTGGACCGGACCGGTGGCCGACATGGACGCCTCCGGCGATCCTTATGTGGATCAATTCATCTCCGGCAGCGCCCATGGCCCGATCGAGGCGGTGCGTTAGGCGCGACCGTTTCCGCTTGCGCAACAATTCATGCGAAACCTCAAGATTTGGTGCTAGCGCACTGAAACTGCGCCTCATTTTGGACAAAATTCATCGTAGCCAATCAGCGGATTTCCGCTAAACTGAGTGAATTAAACGTAAAAATGTGCCTCGGGGGAGTGCGACGATGACGGGTGCCAACCAAACCTGGCTGCAGATCCAACAGTTTTTCCAGAAAGTGGCTCTGGTAGCCGTGGTGGCCTTCTCGATCGTGGTCATTGGCGCGACCATTCTGGCCGCTCTGGGCCTCGCCCCCTGGTTGAGTTTCACCGCCGCCTATGGCGAGACCCAGGTGCCTGCGGCGGGCATGATCACCCAGCTGTTCCTGGCCGCCCTGGCCATTTCATTGTGCTTCTACCTGCCATCGAACCGCCGCATCCTCGAGCTGGAGAAGTCGCACCGCAACTTCCACATCTCCATGGAGGACGTCACCCGCGCCTACCTGACCGCCCACAAGGCCGACAAGGAAGAGCTGTTCACCCTGTCGAGCGAGTTCGATTCCGTGCGCGAGCGCATCCTGCACATGCGCGACCATCCTGAGCTGCACACGCTGGAAAGCTCCGTGCTGGAGGTTGCCGCCCAGATGAGCCACGAGGCGCGCGATCTGGCGGACGTGTACTCAGAAGAGAAGGTGCAGCGTGCCCGCGGCTTCCTGCGCGCCCGCCAGCGCGAGATCGAGGAATACCGTGCCCAGATCGCGCTTGCGCAGCAGACCTGCGCCGAGCTGAAGCGCTGGTCGCAGCAGGTCAATGTCGAGGACAGCGTGGTTGCGGCCCAGATGCAGCGTCTCGAGGAAGACCTGGCCGAGATCCTGCCGCTGATCGGATACGAGATGGCAGACGCGCCCGAGGTCGAAGAGAATGTCGTGCCCCTGCCCAAGCCCAAAGCCCCTGCCGCGCAGGACGCCTGAACCAATTGAGCCTTCGGCCCGCGATGTTTTGATGGGGGCGTTGCCCCCAAACCCCCAGAGTATTTTTAACCAAATGGAGATACTTGAGATTTCCGCCGCTGCGGGGTTCAAGGGGCCATGATGCTTAAACTTGCCAACCTGTCGCTTCTGGTGCTGTTCCCCATCGCGTGGTTCGCGCCGCTGTTGAAAGCGGGGCTGCTGCCGTTTTTCGCTTTGTCGGAAATCTCCGTCATCACCGGGGTGCAGACCCTGTGGGAGAAGGACGTGGTGCTCGCGCTGCTGGTGACCTTCTTCGCGCTTGTGGCGCCGATGCTGAAGGTCGGGGGGCTGGCGTTGGTGCAGTTTCGCCTCGCCTCGCCCCGGCTGCTGCCTGCGATCACCATTCTGGGCAAGCTAGCCATGGCCGACATCTTTCTGATCGCGCTTTACATCGTGCTGGCCAAGGGGGTGGGCGTCGGCCGGGTCGAGACCGGCTGGGGTTTGTATCTGTTCACCTTTTGCGTGCTGGCTTCGCTAGCGCTGTCATTCGCGAGCGCGCGCAAGTGATGGAGCTAGCGCAGTATGTGCTGGGCTTCGCGATGCTGGCCGCGATTGTCATGACAGCGCTTACGCAGATCATCTGGCAGGGCTACCGGGTCGCCACCGCACCCATCGGCTGGCGGTTCAACGCCGGGCTGATCATTGCGCTGACGATCACCGCCATCGCGCCGCCTTGGGAGTACCGCGATCTGGACCGCATGATCCTAAGTGCGGCGCTCGTGATCCTGCCTTGTCTTGCCGCGCTGATCGGCGATCCGCGCTGGTGGAAGCTCCTGTCCCTCGCCCATATTATCGCGGCCTGCGCCTGGGTCTATGTCTGCATTCAGGCCGCGCGATGATTGTGCAGCTGCTTGCCGGGATCGTCATCGCTGCCGCAGTCTTCGCGGCGCTGCTGTGGTCGATCTACCGCGCCGCCACCACCAGAGGCCGCACCCGGCTGATCGCCGTTCTGTTGGGTCTGTCAACGATCCTTGGCATGGCCTCGATCAGCCTCAACCAGCCCGGCATCGCGGTGATGGCGGGCGGGGCCTGCCTGATTTTCGGGCTCTACGGCGTCTGGGCCGAGGACCGCTGGTCCAAGCTTTTGCCGTTCGCACAAGCCGTCTTCGGTCTGGCCCTGATTGCCGGCTTGCCGTGGGGCGGCCTCTAGGGCAAAAGAGCGGCCCATGGCCAAGGCACTCACCCATAAATGCACCGAATGCGGCGCCGCCCACACCAAGTGGTCGGGCCAGTGCGACGCCTGCGGGGCGTGGAACGCCATCATCGAGGAGGCGCCCCTGACCGCGGGTCCGGGCAAGAAGTCGCTGGGCGCGATGCGCGGGCGCACGCTGGAGCTGTCTGATCTCAACGCCAAGGACGATCCGCCCGCGCGCACGGCAAGCCAGGTGGGCGAGCTGGACCGGGTGCTGGGCGGCGGGCTGGTCGATGCCTCGGCCATTCTGGTGGGCGGCGATCCCGGCATCGGCAAATCCACTCTGCTGCTGCAGGCCGCCGCGCGGTTCGCGCGCAACGGAATGCATGTGATCTACGTCTCGGGCGAGGAAGCCGCCGAGCAGATCCGCATGCGTGCCACCCGGCTTGGGCTGTCCGAAAGCCCCGTGCGGCTCGCCGCCGAGACCAACCTGCGCGACATCCTGACAACATTGGACAAGGAGCGCCCGAAGCTTGCGATCATCGACTCTATCCAGACCATGTGGTCCGATCAGGTCGACAGCGCCCCGGGCTCCGTCAGCCAGGTGCGCGCGGCGTCTCATGAGCTGATCACATTCGCCAAACGCACCGGCACCGCGATCGTGCTGGTGGGCCATGTCACCAAGGAAGGCCAGCTGGCCGGCCCGCGCGTGGTCGAGCACATGGTCGACACGGTGCTCTATTTCGAGGGCGAGCGCGGGCATCAGTTCCGCATCCTGCGCGCGGTGAAGAACCGTTTTGGCCCCGCCGACGAGATCGGCGTGTTCGAGATGACCGGCCGCGGTCTGGCCGAGGTTACCAACCCCTCCGCGCTGTTCCTGTCGGACCGCGACAAGCCCGCGCCGGGCTCGGTCGTGTTCTCCGGCATCGAGGGCTCGCGACCCGTTCTGACCGAAATTCAGGCGCTCGTCGCCCCCTCCCCCAACCCGCAGGCGCGGCGCACGGTGGTGGGGCTCGACAGCCAGCGGCTGGCCACGATCCTGGCCGTGCTGGAATCGCGCTGCGGCGTGCCGTTCGCGGGGCTTGATGTGTATCTCAACGTGGCTGGCGGCATGCGGGTGAGCGAGCCCGCCGCCGATCTGGCTGTTGCCGCTGCGCTACTTTCCGCGCGCGAGGATGTCTCTTTGCCGCCGGAATCGGTGGTTTTTGGTGAAATCAGCCTCTCAGGTGCGCTAAGGCCCGTCACACAGGCGGAAAACCGGTTGAAGGAGGCGTCCAAACTGGGCTTTACCTCCGCCATCGGACCCGAGCAGAAGAAGCTGCCCCGGGTCGACGGAATGACACTGCGCACGATGCCCGATCTGGCGACCTTCGTGCAGGAGCTATTCGGGGCAGAGCAGGCCCCCTAGGAGAGACGAGATGGAAGGTTTCACCATTGTAGACGGCGTGGCCGCAGGCGTGATCGTCGTCTCCGCCATCCTGGCCTATTCGCGCGGCTTGGTGCGCGAGACGCTGTCGATCGTGGGCTGGGTCGCCGCGGCCATCGTGGCCTTCATCTTCGCGCCGCAAGCGGTGCCGCTGGCTAAGGAAATTCCCTATCTCAACACGCTGATCGAGGGCTGCGAGCCCGCGACCATCACCTCGTTTGCGCTGGTCTTCGCCGTGGCGCTGGTGGTGGTGTCGATCTTCACGCCGATCCTGTCGGGGGCGGTGCAGCGCTCGGTTCTGGGCGGGATCGATCAGGGGCTTGGCTTCCTGTTTGGCGTGGCCCGGGGTGTGCTTCTGGTGGTCGTGGCCTTCGTGATCTACGACCGCGTCGTGGCCGATCAGGCGATCCCTATGGTCGACGATTCGCGCACCGCCAAGGTCGTGGCGCAGATGTCGGGCGATGTGGATTCGCTGATCCCGACCGACGCGCCGGGCTGGATCGTGGGGACTTATGAAGACCTGATCTCCCACTGCACAGCGCCCGCAGGCTCCGACGCGTAAGATAGGCTCGGCTTGAGCGCTGCGCAGAGTCCCGTCGGGGGCCGGTCCGGGGTCGAATAAGCTTGCGTTAATCCCCCGCTGCTATACCGATGTTGGGAACCGCCCCAAAGAGACGGACAGCAGTGCTATGTTCCAAGATCCCGAGTTGCCCCGGCCGACAGCGTTGGCCGCAGATGCCCCTGCCATGGAATGGGTGCGCCACCTCGCAAAATTTCGTGACCCGAACACGCCGCGTTCGCTGTTCGAGCTGGCGATAACCCTGCTGCCGTTCCTCGGCATCTGGGCTGCGGCCTGGGCGATGTTGCAGGTCAGCACGCCGCTGGCCATGGCGCTGGCGCTGGTCAACGGGCTGTTTCTGGTGCGGCTCTTCTGCATCCAGCATGATTGCGGCCACGGCTCGTTCTTTCAAAACCACCGGGTCTCCGATTGGGTCGGCCGCGCGCTTGGCGTGCTGACGATCACGCCATACGACATCTGGCGCCGCTCCCACGCGATCCACCACGGGGCCGCGGGCAATCTCGACGATCGGGGCTTTGGCGATATCGACACGCTGACCGTGGCCGAGTACCAGGCCCGCGGCTGGCTGGGCCGATTGAAATACCGCGCCTACCGCAATCCGCTGGTCCTTTTCGTGCTGGGCCCCGCCTACGTCTTCTTCCTCGAGCATCGTCTGCCCGTGGGCTACATGAAGCAGGGCGCGAAATACTGGCTGTCCTCCATGGGCACCAATCTGGGCATCGCCGTGATTCTTGGCGCGATCCTGTGGTTTGGCGGCTGGAAGCCCTTGGTGCTGATCTTCATCCCGACAACCTTGCTGGCCGCCTGTCTGGGCGTGTGGCTGTTTTACGTGCAGCATCAATTCGAAGAGACCCATTGGGATCACAAGGATGACTGGCAGCTGCACGAGGCGGCGCTGCACGGCTCATCGCACTACATCCTGCCGCAGCCGCTGGCGTGGTTCTCGGCCAATATCGGCATTCACCACGTCCATCACCTCTATTCGCGCATCCCGTTCTACCGGCTGCCAGAGGTGCTACGCACCCACACGCAACTGGCCGAGGCAAACCGCCTGACCGTGCGCGAAAGCCTAAAGACGGTGGGCTTACAGCTGTGGTGCGAGCAGTCCCGCCGCCTGATCAGCTTCCGCGAAGCCAGACTTTCCCGGAAAGTCTGATCAAAACTCTTCAGAAGAGTTTTGCACCGCCTGCATAGCCATCCGACACGCGCGTAACGTCGATGCGAAAAAGGGGACTGCTCGCGGCCGCTCCCAAGACTTGAGCCCCAATTGCAAAGTGCCGCGCAGCCAGACTTTCAGGGAAAGTCTGGTCAAAACTCTTCAAAAGAGTTTTGCCACCGCGCGCCTCAAAGAAACGGCTCCATTTCGGACATCACCTCTCGGGCCCACATGGCGTAAACTTGCGGCCCGGGGTGGAAACCATCCTCCGACATCTGCTCGGGCCTGAGGCTCTCGGCGGCCTTCACATAGTAGCACCCCTCCATCCCACCCAGCATCACCGCGAGCGCCCGGTCCCACCGCCGGCCCTGCTGCGCCAGCACCCAGCGCAGCGGGTTGGGCAGCAAGGGAAACGAGCCGATCGGCGGCATGCCCGACACGAACACATGCTCGCACCCGTAAGCCCCGCGCAGCGTCTCGCAGAGCGCGCGCTTGCGGCCCAGCCAGCGCCGCAGCGTCTCGTTCTTGGTGACGTCATTCACCCCAAGGCAGATCACGGCCATGTCGAACGGGCCGGACTCCTCTGCCTTGAGCCGCGCGAGGGTTTGCGCCGTTGTGGCCCCGCTGACCGCGTTGAGCGTCCAATGCACCTGCCGCTTGCGCGCCATGCGGCGGGTCAGCTGGCCAGAGATCGCATCCCGTTGATGCCGCGTCCCGACCCCCAGCGCCGAGCTGTCGCCCAGGATCAGCAGCCGAAGCGGCGCGCCCTGCCCCACAACGCCTGACCGCGCGCCCTCGGGCGCGTCCAGCGAGCGGGCCGTCTTCCGCGCCCGCCAGCCCTGCGCCGCCAGCACGGGCAGCAGCGCCAGTTTCAACGCCACATCACGCATCGCGCCACGCCCCCGGGGCGATGCCATCCAGCGCCCAATCGCCCACGCTCACCCGGATCAGCCGCAAGCACGGATGGCCCACGGCGGCGCACATGCGGCGCACCTGCCGGTTGCGCCCCTCGGTGATGCTGAGGCGCAGCCAGGTGTCGGGCACCGTCTTGCGCACCCGCACCGGCGGATCGCGCGGCCAGAGCCAGTCGGGTTCCGGCACCTTCTCCACTTTCGCGGGCCGTGTCTTGCCGTCCTTCAACACCACGCCCAGGCGCAGCGCATCCAGCGCATCCCGCTCCGGCGTGCCCTCGACCTGCGCCAGATAGGTCTTGGCGGCCTTGAATTTCGGATGGGCGATCTTGGCCTGCAGCTTGCCATCATTGGTCAGCACCAGCAGGCCTTCACTGTCGCGATCCAGACGGCCCGCGGCATAGACCCGCGGCACGTCGATATAGTCCGACAGGGTGGCCCGGGCCTGCCCATCGGTGAACTGCGACAGGACCCCATGGGGCTTGTTGAACAGGATCACGCGGCTCATGGCACCAGTTTGCCACGCCGCGCGCGCCACAGGCAAGATCGCCCCCCCGAAACGCTGCGTCCAACCGCGTGACTTCGCCTGCCAAAGGCCCTATCTGTGGTTCCAGAGTTGTCACGCGGATTCGGAGCTGCCCCCATGTCGCACCCAACCTCCTCTCGTACGGATGAAAACTGGCGAGAGACCCCGTTCGATGACGACAAACTCAAGGAAGAATGCGGCATATTCGGCGTAATCGGCACCACCGATGCGGCGAATTTCGCGGCCCTCGGCCTGCACGCCCTGCAACATCGCGGCCAGGAGGCGGGCGGCATCGTCACCTACTCCCCCGAGGCGAATTTCCAATCCGTGCGCCGCTTCGGCTATGTGCGCGACAATTTCACATCCGCCACGGTCATGGAGAAGCTGCCCGGCAGCCTTGCGATCGGCCATGTGCGCTACTCCACCGCCGGCTCCAAAGGCCAAACCGCGATCCGCGACGTGCAGCCCTTTTTCGGTGAGTTTTCCATGGGCGGCGCGGCCATCGCCCATAACGGCAACATCACCAATGCCGACGCGTTGCGTAAAGAGCTGGTCGAGCGTGGCTCGATCTTCCAAAGCTCGTCCGACAGCGAGTGCATCATTCACCTGATGGCCCGCTCCATGGGCCGCAACATTCCCGATCGCATGGAAGAGGCGCTGCGCAAGGTCGAAGGCGCGTTCTCCGTCGTGGCCATGACCCGCACGAAGCTGATCGGCGTGCGCGACCCGCTGGGCGTGCGCCCGCTGGTGCTGGGGCGGGTTGGTGACGGCTATGCGCTGGCCTCTGAGACCTGCGCGCTGGATATCATCGGCGCGGAGTTCCTGCGCGAGATCGAGCCGGGCGAGATGGTCGTCATCACCGCCGAAAAGGGCGTGGAAAGCCACCACCCGTTCCGGCCTGCTAAATCGCGCTTTTGCATTTTCGAGCATGTCTATTTCTCCCGCCCCGACAGCATTCTGGGCGGCCGCTCCGTCTACGAGACCCGCGAGGCCATCGGGCGCGAGCTGGCCAAGGAGGCCCCCGTGGACGCCGATCTGGTCTGCCCGGTGCCCGATTCCGGCACGCCGGCCGCCATCGGCTATTCGCTGGAAAGCGGCATCCCCTACGCCATGGGCATCATCCGCAACCAGTATATGGGCCGGACATTTATTGAGCCCACCGAGCAGATCCGCAACATGGGCGTGCGCCTGAAACTCAACGTCAACCGCGCGCTGATCCGCGGTAAGCGGGTCATTCTGGTCGACGATAGCGTTGTGCGCGGCACCACGTCCCGCAAGATCAAGGAGATGATCCTCGACGCCGGCGCGGCGGAGGTCCATTTCCGCATCGCGAGCCCCCCCACCGCGTGGCCGTGCTTTTACGGCGTGGACACGCCGCAGCGCGAGAAGCTGCTGGCCGCCACCATGTCCGAGGACGAGATGCGCGAGCATCTCGGCGTCGATTCGCTGAAATTCATCTCGCTCGACGGACTCTACCGCGCCGTGGGCGAGGCCAAGGGCCGCGATCCGTCCAGCCCGCAATATTGCGACGCCTGTTTCTCCGGCGAATACCCGGTCGAGCCGAGCGATCAGATCGACAAGGGGTTCGAGCTAAAGACCGCTGCCGAATAATCTGCGCCAGCGCACCCATCTCCACCGCCGAGCGAATGGTCCTCTGGAATTGGAATTTCGTTCGTCACCATATACGAGCGCTGCTTCCATTTCCTTGTCCAAATTGCTCATGAGTGGCTCATCCGGCTGTGGCTCTTCAGCATTAAGTTCCTGCGGCTGAGCCTTGGGTACATCGAAAGCCTCGTGCAGCGAGCGGCTTTTCAGAAGAGCCGTCAGCTGCTCCAGAACCCTGCTCTGAAGTTCAGCGCGGGCCTGCTTATACGAAGTGTATTCGCTTTTGTCCTTTTTCGTCTCGTTGTCTTCCCGATCAAACACCTCCCCGATCCGATCAAGAATGGCGGATTGCCCGCGCCAACCACGCCACAACCGGGCGACCGGGTCCGCGACGAACGGGATCAGCAGAGCGACTGCAGCGAGTTCCTCGTTGCTCAACGCTGGGAGGAGAAAAAGGTCTGACAGAATTGGATACAAAAACAGCAAGGACCCTGAAGACCCGAAGGCCACAGCAGTACTCGTCGACACGGTCCGTTCCTGTTTGACCTGCGTGACAAATGCATCAAAGGCCGCCAGCAGCGCGATTGCGTTCCTAACGTTGCGAACATGTTTGCCCTCGTTGCGTGACAACAGGTTGAACTGGTCTCTGACCCGTTCCAATGCCAGCCGATCCTGTCTGCGGGTCCATGCGTTGCGCGTCGCGGACCACGCGGTCGTGCCCAAGGTGACCGCCGCTGTTCCGAGAGACTTTTGCACCGCTTCATCGGCAAGCAATTGTGCGCCGAGACTAAGCAAGACCTCCAACATGGGTTCGCTCCAATGCAGCAAAAAAAATCATGAAATAATGCATCGGACTCTCGCACGGTCGCTTTGACACGGCAAGGCTGCTTAGCTTGAAACGGCCAAGACAGCCGCCTCTGCCGCACTGCGGCAAAAACTTGCCGACGGACACTGCGTCCCCTTTCGCTCCCCGACTTTGGCTCTTAGATCAGCCGCTCCGACGTGAGCTAATGTAAGAATCTGTACCCGATGAGTGAAACAACCCCGACCCCGCCCGAGACCCTGAAGATCGCAACGCTCAACGACGTGCTGCCGCTGGACGCGCTGGCGCTTGTGGGCACGGTGGAGACCCCGACCGAGACCCGCTCGCTGCTGCGCCACCGGGGCGGACGGATCGAGATGGTAAAGGTCGGCGACCGCATTGGCGGGCGCGAGGTCGTGGCGATCGAGACCGCCGCGTTGATCCTGGCGCGCGAAGGCCAGACCGAGCGGCTCGAGATTCCCGCACGCGAACGCGGCGCGGCCTGATCCGTTAAGCGCCAAAGCCCGTTCGAACGGGCTTTCACCATGCGATTTCGAAATCGCATGGAAACCGCCTTCAAAGGCGGTTTCAACAAGCCGCGTCGACGCGGCTTGGCGCCCCCTACAGGCCAGCGACCGCAGGCCTAAGACATCGTTAACGCAGACGGGCTAGAACCGCCCCTGGATCCAACGCCCCCTCGGCCCTCAGCCGAAGGGGCATCTGAAAACCTCGTGACCGCGGTGCCGGACAACATACGGCACCATCGCGCCTCACCGGTGAGCTACCGCGGGCCTGACACACCCGCACAGATGCGTCCCGAACTCACATGGGGCGTCGCGCAGCCACGATCCCTTTCAGGGCGGACGCCTCTTTTCATCCCCCGAGCAAAACGAAAAACGCCGCCCCGGGAGCCCGGAGCGGCGCTGAAACCCGTATCTTGTCAGGCTTACTTGGCGAGCAGCTTCATGCCGCCCGCAACCGCCATAACGGCCAGCACGGCCTTGAGCGCATCGCCCGCAAGGAAGGGCAGCATCCAACCGGACAGCAGCTCGGGCATGGTCTTGCCCAGCATCGCAGCGGGCCAGGCCAGGCCCGGCAGATAAATCAGCGCGGCGGCGGCAAAGCTCGCGACCAGCATCGTCACCATGCCACGACCCGCGGCCAGACCGGCCACATAAGCCATCGCGACGAAGCCCAGCAGGAAGCCCCCGGTCGGGCCCATCATATAGGCAAAGCCCGCGCCGCCATTGGCGAACACCGACAGGCCCGCAGCGCCTTCGGCCAGATAGGCCAGCAGGGTCACCGCGCCGAGCCGTGCGCCAAAGGACAGCCCCACGATCAGGATCGCCAGCGTCTGCAGCGTCATCGGCACCGGGAAGAACGGCACGCTGACCTGCGCGGCCAGCGCGATGAACAGCGAGCCGCCCAGCACCAGCGCCAGCTTCTTGGTGAATGTGTCGGCCCCAAAGGCGGCTTGCGTCAAAGTCATGGCTGTCCCTCCAGCTGCATTAATCTTACCGCCTGTTTTGCGGCAGTGCGGCGAAGGCGTCAAGCGCAACGAGGGCTTGACCCCCGCGGCCTGGGCTGGGAAACGGTCGGCCTATGAGTGATGAGACACAAAAAATCGCCATGGTCACCGGGGCCTCGCGCGGCCTTGGCGCCGCCATGGCAGAGGCGCTGGCGCAGCGCGGCTACCATGTCGTGGCGCTCGCCCGCACCACCGGCGCGCTTGAAGAGCTCGACGACCGCATTCAGGCCAAGGGCGGCGCGGCCACCCTGGTGCCCGTCGACATCTGCAATGACGACGCCATGGCGCAGATCTGCCATTCGATCCACCAGAGGTGGGGCCATGTGGACCTGCTGGTCCATGCCGCGATCCATGCGCCGCCGCTTTCGCCGATGGAATTCTTCGACGCCAAGGATCTCGACAAGACCATCGCCACGAACATTCGCGCCACCGCGCGGCTGATCCTCAACACTCTGCCCCTGCTCAAGGCCGCCCCGGACGCGCACGCCGTCTTCTTCAACGATCCCGTGAAGGCCGAGAAGTTCCACGGCGGCTACGGCATGAGCAAGGCCGCCCAGATGCGCATGGCCCGTACGATGCAGGATGAATGCGCCAAGTCCGGCCCGCAGGTGCATGTGCTGACGCCCCAGCCCCTGCCCACGGCCACCCGCGGGCGGTTCTACCCCGGGGAGGATCGCGCAAAGCTCACCGACCCGCATACCGAGGCCGCGCGGCTGCTCGACGAGCTGCCGCTCTAGCCGATGCTGGGCACGCGCGCCCCTCGCACCCATTGGGACTTCCCTGAAAAGCGTTCCATTGCAGGCCGCTATATGTTGCTGGAGCCGCTCTCGCTCGCCCATGCGGAGCCGCTTTTCAAGCTCGCCCAAGCGGCACCCGACAGCTTCACATACTTGCGCTATGGTCCGTTCGCACAGCTCGACGCCCTGCGCGAGATCTTGGCTGACCTCACCACCCGCGAAGACCAGCCCTTTTGGGCCGTGATCAACTCGGACGGCACGCCGCAGGGCTGGCTTTCGATCTGCGATGTGTCCCAGACCGACGGCGCCTTCGAGATCGGCAGCATCTGGTTCGCCCCCGCCCTGCAGGGCACCCCTGCCGCGCGGGAGGCGATCTTCAAGCTGATGTGCCTCGGCATGGATGATCTGGCCTACGAGCGGCTGGTCTGGCGCTGCCAGGCGCAGAATGCGCGCTCGATGCAGGCCGCGGTAAACCTTGGCTTCGAGCCGGAGGGCATTTGGCGGCGCGCTGCTATCGTCGATGGCTGGCAACGTGATGTCGCATGGTTCTCGATCCTGCGCGACACATGGCCCGCCTGCCGCGCGGCGCTGGAGGCCTGGCTCGACCCGGGCAATTTCGACGCGCAGGGCCGCCAGATCAAACGGCTGCAGGAGCTGCGCTCCGCGGCTTGAGCCTCCGCGCCCAAAAATTGCCAAACTGCGGGATTAACCATGGGGCATGAGATATCTGCTGCCCCTCGCGCTGGCGCTTGCCACACTCTGCGCGCCCGCCGTTGCCAAGGATGCTGCCCCGCATCAGGCGCTCGATACCCCGTCCGAGGCAAGGCCGTGGCAGGCCGTGGGCCGCATCGACATTGGTCGCGGCGGCTTTTGCACCGGCGCGCTGATCAGCAAGAAACTGGTGCTCACCGCCGCCCATTGCGTCTTCGACAACAAGACCGGGCGGCTGCACGACCCCGAGAAGCTGGTGTTCAAGGCGGGCTATCGCCACGGGCGCGCAGCGGCCACACGCAGCGCCAAGCGGGTCGCCGTGCATCGCGACTACCGCTTCGGCGGCGGCACCAACACCTACCGTCATATCGCCGCCGATGTGGCCGTGATCGAGCTGGAGCGCGAGATCAACGATGCCGCCATCCAACCCTTCCGCACCCACCGCAAGCCCGCGCCGTCGGACCGGGTGATGGTGGTCAGCTATGCGCGCGGGCGCACGCAGGTCCCCTCGCTCGAAGACGGCTGCGCGATGACCCATTCCGCGGCCAGCGTGCTGCACTACACCTGCGACATCGACAAGGGCGCGTCCGGCGCGCCGGTCTTCGTGATGACCACGCAAGGCCCGCAGATTGCGTCGATCATGTCGTCCGGCACCACCCGGCAGGGTCGCGATGTGGCGCTCGGTGTTCCCATGGGTCCGGCGGTGGACGGGTTGATCCGCGAGCTGCAGGTCTCCAACCCGGTCTCGCGCTTCCTTCGGGTCGACGGCGCCAGCACCGCCCCCAGGGTCGTCACCAACCGCCTGCCCCAGATCGGCAACTAGCCCCTTTATATGGCGGGCAAAATCTGCTCTACTGATGCCATTGTCAGGAGATTTATTATGAGCAAAACCCATTCCAAAGACCCGCTCGACATCAGCTACGACGCCGAGGCGCAGCGCCTCGTCATCACCACACCCGGCGGGCTTGTGGTCCATGTGCAGGATCCGCGCAGCCCGAAACAGGCCTCCGCCACGCCCGATCTGGTCATCACGCCCGAGGGCGACAGCCTGCGGCTGAACGCGGCGCAAAACCTGTCGGTCAACTCCATGGGCACGCTGGACCTGTCCGGCCAGGAAGGGGTGACCATCACCTCCGGCGCCGATGTGACGCTGGTCGCCGACAACAACGTGACCGTCGCCGCGACCGAGACGCTGGACCTGAAGGCCAGTGATATCGCGGCCGACGCCAAGCAGACCGTCACCGCGAAATCCGGCACCAAGAGCACGCTGACCTCCGATGGCGACACCGCCGTCGATGGCGACATGATCTATATCGGCTGAAGAAGGAGAGACGCGATGCCCCCCGCAGCCCGCCTCGGCGACAACCACGTCTGCCCCATGGTCGATCCCGGCCCGAAGCCCCATGTCGGTGGCCCGATCTCCGGCCCCTGCGCGCCCAACGTGATGATCGGCAATATGCCCGCCGCCGTGGTGGGGGATATGTGCGTCTGCGTCGGCCCGCCCGACACGATCGCGCAGGGCTCCAGCAAGGTGATGATCAACAACAAGCCGGCAGCCCGCCTTGGCGACGGAACAGCCCATGGCGGCAAGATCGTCGTCGGCTACCCCATGGTGATTATCAACTAGCCCAGACCAGTCGGACAAGGGCGCGACCGGTTCGGATCGCGCCCTAATTTTTTTGGTCTCCATTTGGTCCGAAATACTCCGGTGGTATGCCCATGCGGCGGGAGGCACGCGTTTGATGCGCCATGGGTGCATGCACAATGGCGACACCTCCCAAGAGCATAAATGAACGCGCGCCGCGGTACGCGTCCCATTCAGATCACGCCGCTTCCGCGTCCTCGGCCTGCTGGCGATGCCAAAGCGAGGCATACCGCCCGTCGCGCTCCAGCAGCTCCCCGTGCGTGCCCTCTTCCACCACGACGCCATGCTCCAGCACCACGATCCGGTCGGCATCGGCCACGGTGGACAACCGGTGCGCAATGGTGATCGTCGTGCGCCCTTCCGCCATCTCCTCCAGGCTCGCCTGAATGTCGGCCTCGGTCTCGGTATCCAGCGCGCTCGTCGCCTCGTCCAGCAGCAGGATCGGCGGGTTCTTCAAAAGCGTGCGCGCGATGCCCACCCGCTGCTTCTCGCCCCCTGACAGTTTCAGCCCTCGTTCACCCACGGCCGTGTCGTATCCCTCCGGCAGGTCGAGGATGAAATCGTGGATCTTCGCGGCCTTCGCCGCCGCCTCGATCTCGGCAAATGTCGCGTCCTCGCGCCCGTAGGCGATGTTGTAGCGGATCGTGTCGTTGAACAGCACCGTGTCCTGCGGCACCACGCCTATCACCGAATGCAGGCTGTCCTGCGTCACATCCCGCACGTCTTGTCCGTCAATCGTCAGGCTCCCCGCGCCCACATCGTAGAAGCGGAACAGAAGCCGCCCGATGGTCGATTTGCCCGACCCCGACGGCCCCACGATCGCCACGTTCTGCCCTGCGGGCACATCAAGGCTCACGCCCTTCAGGATCGGCCGCGCCGCGTCATAGCCGAACTCGACCCCGTCGAGCCGCACATGCCCGCCGGTCACCTTGATCTCGGACGCATCCGGCTTGTCCTGCACCTCTGCGGGCTGGCCCAGCAGATCGAACATCTCGCTCATATCCACCAGCGCCTGCCGGATTTCGCGGTAGACGGTCCCGAGAAAATTCAAAGGCATGGTGATCTGGATCATGTAGGCGTTGACCATGACGAAATCGCCCACAGTCAGCTCGCCCGACTGCACCCCCATCGCCGCCAGCACCATGACGACCACAAGGCCGGAGGTGATGATCAGCGACTGACCGAAGTTGAGAAACGCCAGCGAGTAGGATGTCTTCAGCGCGGCGGCCACGTATTTCTCCATCGCGCCATCGTAGCGCCGCGCCTCCCGCGCCTCGGCGCCAAAATACTTCACCGTCTCGAAATTCAGCAGGCTGTCGATCGCCTTCTGATTGGCGTCGGTGTCCTGATCGTTCATCTCCTTGCGCTGCTTCACGCGCCACTCAGTCACCGCGAAGGTGAACCAGGTGTAGATCGCAATCGTGACAAGAACGGCCACCAAGTACCAGATATTGAACACAAAAGCCAAGATGACCGCGATCATCAGCAGCTCCAGGATCAGCGGCCCGATGGAGAACAGCAAGAAGCGCAGCAGGAACTCCACGCCCTTCACGCCCCGCTCGATGATCCGGCTGAGCCCGCCGGTCTTGCGCGTGATATGGTAGCGCATGGACAGGCGGTGAATGTGGGTGAACGTCTCCAGCGCCAGCATCCGCAGCGCCCGCTGGCCGACCAGCGCAAAGACTACGTCGCGCAGCTGTTGGAAGCCCACATTCATCGCCCGCGCCATCCCGTAGGCCACCGTCAGGCCCACCGCCCCCATGGCGAGCATCAGCGCACTGTCCGCAGTCTCGCCGCTCAGCGCATCGACCGCGCCCTTGTAGAGAAACGGCGTGTAGACCGCGACGAGCTTCGAGATGATCAGGAAGCCAAGCGCCAGCACCACGCGCCGCTTGACCCAGAACTTCTCCGGGTCGTCAGGCCACAGATAGGGGATCACCCGCTTGACCACCCGCCATCCATCGCGGCGCAGATCCTGATTGAGGCGGGCGTCAGTAACTTCAGTAACCATATGTGCGGGGAACTTTCTCTTGTCTCAGGCTCCGCAACTTAGGGCGCGCACCCCGGAAGGACCAGAGCTTATGCAGGCCCGAACCGCGCGCGCCACAGCGCCTCGCGGGCCACGTCGCGCGAGACATAAGCTTCCATCGCCGCCTCCAGCTCCGGCAGCGCGTCCGTTTCGCGGTCTTCGCCGATCTCGGTCAGGCGCATGGAGTACCACGCCGTGATCGCGCCCTCGCCCGGATTCTGGAAGCGCGGGAAGGTCAAATCGCCCTGCTCGTGAGCCCATATGCGGGGCAAGTTCGGGTCCAGCACCAACGCGCGTGCCAGCCCCACGACGTCGACCGTGCCGCTGGCGACGGCCTCTTCTGCTGCCGCGCGGGTCTTGAACCCGCCTGTGACCATCAACGGCATATCGGTCACCGCCTGCGCGCGCTTAGCGAACTCCACAAAGTAAGGCCCGCCTCCCGCGCTGTCAGACGCAGAGCGCGCGCCGGGGAAATACGTCCCCCCGCTGATATCGAGCAGGTCGATGCCCCTGCCATCCAAGGCCGCGACGACCTGAAGTGCTTCGTCCTCGACAAAGCCGCCTTCCAACTGATCCGTCGCGTTCAACTTCAGCGCGACGGGAAACTCCGACCCCACGGCTGCGCGCACCGCATCGACCACTTCCAGGACCAGCCGCATCCGCCCGTCCAATGTGCCGCCATAGCCGTCGCTGCGCGTGTTGAAGAGCGGCGACAGGAATTGGCTCAACAAGAACCCGTGTGCCGCATGGATTTCCACGCCGGCAAAGCCCAAATCCTTGCCGCGCACCGCCGTCGCGGCAAAGGCTGCGGGCAGTGCCTGGACCTCGTCGAGGCTCAGCGCCCCGCAAGTCAGACCTGGCACATCCAGCGCGCTCGGCCCTTTCGGCGTGCTGATCGGCGGATAGGCCATCGCGCCGGCATGGCCCAGCTGCAGCCACAGCTGCGCGCCATTGCGTTTGCCCGCCTCCGCCAGCCGCTTGAATTGTGCCTCATTCGACGTGGTAGTCAGCACCAGATTGCCGGGCTTCTCGGCAAAATGCGGATCGCCCTGTACTTCGCCTATGATCGAGGCCGCCAAGCCCCCATCCGCCCACCGCTCATAGAGCCGGATCTGCGCATCGCTCGGGTCCCCCCGCCCATCGCCCAGCGAGTCCGACATCGCCGCCTTGATGATCCGGTTCTTCAGCACCACCCCGCAAGGCAGTGTCAGCGGTTCAAACAGGGCAGAGCTGTTGGGGATCATGCGCCGACCTTTCACCTTCAGGACCGAGTGTTGGAGACTACCCGTAGCGCGCGGGAGGGAAAGAGCGATTTTGCAAAGCGCGCGCGGTGCCTACCCTTCCGGGATCGTGAACACCTGCCCCGGGTAGATCAGGTCCGGGTCGCGGATCAGGTCGCGGTTCGCCTCGTAGACCCGCACATATTCGATCCCGTCGCCGAAGCGGTCGAGCGCGATGGCCCAAAGCGTGAAGCCCGGCTGCACGGTCACCGCCTGCGGCCCGACTGGGGCAGAGGCCACCACGGCGGGCGCCTCGCGCTGGAACGGCGTCTCGACCCGGCTGGTCACGGTGCCGGTCTCGGACACCTCGTCGACGCGCAGTTTGTAGACGCCCGCATCGATCTCGGGCAGTGGGGTTTGCCAGCCGCCATCCTCGGCGATCTGCGTGGTCGTCACCGGCTCGCCGTCGAGGTAGATGCGCACGAAACCCTCGCTGGCCCCGCGCCCGGTCAGCGCCACCTCGCCTTCGGTGTCGTAGGTGATCGTGTCGATCACGACATTGGCGACTTGCGGCGCGGTGTCATCGTCTTGCGGGGCCGCGGGTCGCGGCGCGGGCTGGATGACCGAGACCCCGGTGGTATCGGCCAGCACGACCGCCGGGGCCGCGGGCGTCGCGGGCGCGACTTCTGGTTCCGGCTCCGCTGTCGCCTGCTCGGGGCCATTGGGCGCGACTTCGGGCGTCTCCGGGGCCTGCGCGACGTCGGTCTCGACCGGCGTCGGGTCCGGTGCTGGCGCCTCCGGCTCTTCGCGCGCGACCTCTTCGGTATCGCGCTCAGGTGCGGGTTCCGGCGTCGCAAGGCGCACGGGCGAGATCAGCAACGTGCCGCCCGACGGCAGCTCGCTGCCATCCTCCAGGACCGAGGCCATGGAGAGCGCGCGCGGCGCGTCCGAAGCCGGGAAATCCAGCACCAGGCCGAACTTGCCGGAGCGGTCTGCGGTCGCTTCGGCGAAGGCCTCCCCATCGAGGAAGAATTTGACCGGACGCCCCGGCACCCCGCGGCCTGCGATCACGCCGCCGCCGTCGGGTTGAACCTGCACCACGTCAAAAGCGGGCGGGGTCAGTTCCGGTGCGGGCGATTGGGCAGGCTCGGGTGCCGGATCAGGCGCGGGCGCTTCGACTGTCGCGGTCTCGGGCTGCTCGGGTGTCTGGGCGATCTGCTGCTGCGGCTCAGGCGCAGGTTCGTGTTTAGGTTCAGGCGCAGGTGCCGGGGTCGCAACGGGGTCTGCGGCGGGTTCCGGCGCGACCTGAGGCGCAGGGGCCGCTTCGGGCGCGGGCTCTGGTGCAGCTTCTGACACGGGCTCGGACAGCGCGGCCGTTTCCACCGCCTGCTCCTCGGTCTGCGGCGGGCCAATGTACCACAGCAAAACCGCGACACAGATCAGCGCCAGCACCGCGCCTCCGGCGGCGGCTGCGGGCCCGCTCAGCCCCAATCTTGACCAAATGGCCATAGCAGCTTTCCTTCTTCCCCCGTGCCCTGTCCCAAAGGGCGTTGCGGCAACCTTACAGGCCCCATAGAAGGAGGCAAACCACTTCTGCGCGAGGCAAGCCCCCCATGTCCGATGCCAAGTCCGTCTGTGTCTATTGTGGCTCACGCTTCGGCGCGAACCCGGCCTACCGCGCCGCGGCCAACGCGCTCGGGCACGCGCTGGCGGCCCATGGCTGGCGGCTGGTCTACGGCGCGGGCGATGTCGGGCTGATGGGCGAGGTCGCCAAGGCCACGCAGGCTGCGGGCGGCGAGACCTTCGGCGTGATCCCCACCCACCTGTTCGAGCGCGAGGTCGGCAAGCGCGACCTGACCACCTTTGTCATCACCGAGACCATGCATGAGCGCAAGAAGGTGATGTATATGAACGCCGACGCCATCGTGGTGCTGCCCGGCGGTGCGGGCTCGCTCGACGAGTTCTTCGAGGTGCTGACCTGGCGCCAGCTGGGCCTGCATGAAAAGCCCATCTGCCTGCTCAATATCGCGGGCTACTGGGACCCGCTGGTGGCGCTGATGGACAATGTGGTGACCGAGGGGTTCGCCGATGCGAGCCTTTTGGAGTTCGTCTCCGTGATGCCGGATGTGGAGGCCCTGACCGCGGGCCTCGAGACGGCGCTCGGCTGAGAGGGGCACGCTATGATTTCCTACGTCACCGTCGGCGCCGATGACATCGCCTGCGCCCGGGCGTTTTACTCCGCCATTCTGCCGCCTCTCGGCTACGGGTTGACCGAAGGCCCCGAGGGGCTGAGCTACGTGCTGCCCACCCCGCCCGGCGCCTCTCCGGTCTCGCCCGATTTCTACGTCAAACCCACCTTCGACGGGCGACCCGCCTCCGCCGGCAATGGCGCGATGGTGGCGTTCGAGGCGCGCAGCCAGGCCGAGGTCCGCCGCCTGCATGCGGCTGCCTGCGCCGCGGGTGGCACAGACGAGGGCGCGCCGGGCTTCCGCGCAGCCTACGGCCCGCAATTTTACGTGGGCTATCTGCGCGACCCGCAGGGCAACAAGATCGCGCTGTTTTCCAGCAACCCCGACGAGCCTGGGCGCGACGACTGAACGCCCATCTGCTGCTGCGCCGGACGCGCAGCGTGAAGGTTCGGACGCGCGGCAATCGCTCCCCAAGACGTGATGACCCAAGGGCAAGCGTTCCCTGCTAGGCTGCGACACAGAATCACAACACCGGAGGATCCCCCATGAAATTCACCCCCCTCATCGCCGCCGCGCTGGCGCTGGCAAGCCCGGCCTATGCGGCCTCGGAGGGCGAGCGCATTCAGGTTCGCGGCGAGATCATCGACACGTGGTGCTACTTCTCGGGCGTCATGGGCGGGCCGGACGCGGTGGTCGGCTCCGCGCATCATACCTGCGCGCTGTGGTGCTCGGCTGGCGGTATTCCCGTGGGGCTGCTGGGCGAGGATGGGGAGGTCTACATGGTCCTCAAGATCGAAGGCGACGACAACAACGCGGGCGGCGATACGAACCTGAACCTCGCCAGCCACGAGATCACCGCCGACGGGATGCTCTACAAGCGCGACGGGCTGAACTACCTGGTGGTCGAGGAGGTCGTGACCGACCACGGCATCACCAACCTCAACCACGAAGATTACGGGGTGATCCCCGGCTTCGCCATTCCGAAGCCGAAGAAGTGAGGGCCCAGACCATGATGAAGTATCTTGCATTCGCGGCCCTGCTGGCCATCCCTGCCGCCGCCACCGCCGCCGATTTCTCCGAAGGGTCCGAGGCGCGCAGCTGGAACCTCTATGCCGAAAGCCCCGCCAAGTTCGAGGCGACAGTGGTCGACATCACCTGCGAGGTGACCGGCGACTGCGCAGAGAATTGCGGCGACGGCACCCGCCAGCTCGGGCTGCTGCGCGCCGCCGACGGTGTGCTGGTCTTCCCCAACAAGAACAACCAGACGGGCTTCCAGGGTGCCGTCGTGGACCTGCTGCCGTTTTGCGGCCAGAGCGTGACCGTCGACGGCCTGCTTATCGAAGACCCGGATATCCCCGGTGCCACCAATATCTACCAGGTCCAGACCATCGCGGCCGATGGCGCGGAACCGGTGAAGGCACGCAACTGGACGAAGGCCTGGGAGGCCGCCAATCCGGATGCAGGCGGCAAAGGCCCTTGGTTCCGCCGTGACCCGCGCGTCAATGCGATCATCGCCGACAGCGGCCATCTGGGCCTTGGCCTCGAGATCGACGAGGCGTTCAAGAAGGAGCTCTTCGAGTGATCCGACTTGGCCTTGCCCTGCTCGCGTTCGGCACCCCGGCGCTGGCGGATCAATCCCCCCTGCCCTTTGATCTGGGCGGGGACTACACGCTTATCGACCAGACCGGGGCGACCCGGACGCAGGCCGACCCCGACGGCAAGGCGCAGCTTCTCTTCTTCGGCTACGCCAATTGCCAGGAGATCTGCTCCGCCGTACTGCCGCTGATGGCCGATGTGGCCGATGCGGTGGCCGCCCGTGGGCTGGAGATCACGCCGGTGATGATCACCGTCGACCCGGCGCGCGACACGGTCGACACGCTCGGCTCCGCGCTGGCGCAGCACCATGAAGATTTCGTGGGGTTGACCGGCGCGGAGGACGCCTTGCAGGTCGCCTATGACGCCTACCAGATCGAGACCGAGGAGGTCTTCTTCGATCCCGAATACGGGCCCGTCTACGCCCATGGCAGCTTCGTCTACCTGCTCGACGCCGACGGCGCGCTGCTGACCCTCGTGCCCCCCGTGGTGCCCGCGGAGGTCGCCGCCGGGATCGTCGAGAAATATATCGGGCCGGCCAGCTGATGACCAAGCTCTCGAGACGCGCGCTGCTCACCGGCGGCGCCCTCGCTGTTGCGGGCAGCGCGTTCTTTGCGGCGGGCGGGCGCAACCTGTTCTACGCCGCAATCACCGAGGCCTCCGCCGCCACCAAGCTCACAGCGCCCGAGGCGCACGCGCAGGCGGTGGCGGGCGATATCCTGCTGGTCGACATCCGCCGTCCCGACGAATGGGACAGGACCGGAACCGGCGAGGGCGCGGCGCGGCTCGACATGCGCCGCGAGGATTTCACCGACGCGCTCAAAACGCTCGCGGGCGGGCGCACCGACGCTCCGGTCGCGCTGATCTGCGCGCGCGGCGTGCGCTCGGCGCGGCTCACCAACCGACTGACCGAGGCGGGGTTCACGAATATCATTGATGTGCCCGAGGGCATGCTCGGCTCGCGCGCCGGGCCCGGCTGGATCGAACGCGGGCTGCCGGTCGTGAAATGAGGCATCTGCTCGCGGCGGCGCTCACGCTCCTTGCCACTCCCGCGCTGGCCTGCGGGGCTGCGGATCAGCCCTGCGAAATCGAGACCGGGAGCTACCACATCGCGATACCCGAAGGGGCGGACGGCCCCGTGGGCGCGGTCGTGTTCCTGCATGGCGCGGGCGGGCAAGGCACGGGCATCCTGCGCATGGGTGGCCCGATCCTCGCGCGCGGCTACGCGGTGATCGGCCCCAACGGGTTGAAGCGGCCCAACTCGCGCTTCGGGCCGGGCTGGTCATTTCACCCCGACCGGCCCGCGCAGCGCGACGAGCTGGCCTTCATCCGCGCAGTGATCGAGGACGCCGCAGACAACCACGGCATCGACCCCGACCGGATCCTGCTCGGCGGCTTCTCTATCGGCGGCTCCATGGTGACTTATCTCGCCTGCGACGACCCGACCCTCGCCCGCGCCTACGCGCCCGTGGCGGGCAGCTTCTGGCGCCCTCACCCGGACATGGAGGCCTGCGCCGGCCCGGTCGATCTGCTGCACACCCATGGCTGGCGCGACAAGACCGTGCCGCTGGAGGGCCGCCCGCTGCGCTCCTTCGATATCCTGCAGGGCGACGTGTTCTACGGGATGCAGATCTGGCGCGAGACCAATGGCTGCGCCGGGTTGCGCGCCGATACGTTCGAGACCTCGGAAGACTTCTGGCGCCGTAAGTGGGAGAGCTGCGAGGCGGGCTCTTTGGAATTCGTCATGCATCCGGGCGCACACGGCATTCCCAAGGGCTGGTCCACGCTCGCGCTGGATTGGTTTGAAGGGTTGGAGTGACGGCTATTCTGCCGGGAAGCGCTCCGCCCGGTCCAGCATGGCGCGCAGCCGGGAGCGTTCCTCCTTGGCGCGGCGGATGATGTCTGGGGCGTTGAACACCTCTGCCGTGCCAAGCTGGCGGGCGGTCCAGGCGTGGCGCGTCAACCGCGCGCCGGAGATCAGCGACAGCGGCACCGCCAGCGCCAGCGACACGGCGATGGGCAGCAGCCAAAGCGTCACCAGCCCCTCGAACAGGCCCGCGACCAACAAGGCGCCCGCCACGGTTTCGACCGCGTGGAACTTCATCACGGTCACCAGCGAGTAGCGCCCACCGCCGCGCGATTGCGGCGTCCAGCGCTCCTTGTAGCCAAGGGCGGTGCGCGCCACGGCGATGGTTTGCTGCACCATCAGGATCGGCGCGTAGAGCACCGAGATCACGATCTCGGACACGAAGCTGAAGGCGAATTGTGCCGCACCGCCGAGGTCCCGCAAGGCTGGTCCCGTACGCAGCAAAGCGACCGCGCCAAGGAACTTGGGCGCAAGCAGCATGCCGTACATGAACACCAGGATGGCGAAGTTCGACACGGTGCTCATCTCGGGCCAGGCCACCTGCGGGTTCTCGCCCGTGAAGTAGCGGATTACGTTGGCCTCTTCGCCCTTGCCGATCAGCGCCCAGACGGTCAGCAGTGCGAACCATGCGGGGCTGAGCAGGTAGCCCATCGCGCCGTGGAACAGGTGGAAGCGGGTCACCGGATGGAAGCCCTTGGAGCCGAGGATATTCAGGTGCTGCAGGTTGCCCTGACACCAGCGGCGGTCGCGCAGCACGTAGTCGATCAGGGTCGCAGGGACCTCTTCATAGCTGCCTTTCACCTGCGGCACGAAGCGCACGCCCCAGCCCGCGCGGCGCAAGAGTCCTGCCTCGACAAAGTCGTGGCTCAGGATCAGCGCGCCCTTGGAGCGGAACGTATCAAGCCGCGGCAACCCCGCGCAGGACGCGAAAGCGGCGGTGCGAATGATAGCGTTGTGACCCCAGTAATTGCCCTCGTGATCGGCCCATTTGGCCAGACCTTCGGCCAGGGCTGCACCGTAGATCGTGTTCGAGAACTGCTGCACCCGGCCAAAAAGCGTCTCTGCCCCGAAGAGCTGCGGGAAGCTCTGGATCAGGCCCGCCGACGGGTCGCGGGCCAACTCGTCGGTCAGCGCAAGGATGGCGGAGCCGGACATCAGGCTGTCGGCGTCGAGCACCAGCGTCGCCTCATACCCCCCACCCCAGCGGGCGACCCAATCGGCCAGATTGCCGACCTTGCGGTCAATATTGTCCGGGCGGCGGCGATAGTGCAGCGCGACATGCTCCGGCAGTTGCGCGCGCAAGGTCGCGAAGGCGCGCAGCTCCTGCTCGGCGATGGTCTCGTCGCGCGTGTCAGAGAGGATGAACAGCGTGTAATGGTGCGGGTGGCGCATCGCGTCGAGCTCTTCGAGCATCGCGCAGGCATTTCCGAACACGTCGGACGGGTTCTCGTTATAGACCGGCACCAGCAGCGCCACGTTTTGCGGCGCGGCGGGCGTCGTCGCCAGTGGGCGCGGACGCAGCATGGCGGCGAGGCCCACGGTCACGGTGGAGACCGATAGGGCGATCCAGAAGAACGTGCCCGCGATGAGCGCGATCAGCAAGCCCTCGAACAGGGACAAACCGCCCATGGCGAACCAGTCGGTGAACATGGCGATCAGCGCGCCGGTGGTCAGAAGTGCGGGCAGAAAGGTGGCCCAGCGCCACATCGACGTGCCGCGGCTGGTGGCCAGCTGCGGCGCGGCTCCATCGCTGAAGTCGCGGGACAAATCCTGCGTGGGGAAGGCCAACGGCCGCTCGGGCGGCATCATCGGCGCGGGGGTGACATCGGTCAGCGCGTTCATGCGGTCCACCTGTAAAGCCAGACTTCCGTCAACGACTTGCCATCCTTCACCAGCTGCACCCGGAATTCGGCGGAGGTCGCCTCTCCGGGCTCGAACTTGAACGCCAGCCGCACCCCGCCCGTTCCCGGGTTGCGCTGCAAGACGCCCTCGGTCACCTCGCCGCGATTGGCCCCAATGAAGCGCGTGATGCCGTCGAGGTCTTTCTCCTCGGTGCCGAACGCCTCGTGATCGGCGAAATCCACCGCGATGATCGAGTACGGCTTGGTCTTGTCATAGCCCTTGCCGATGCGCGAGTTCAGCACGCGGGCCACCGGGCGCACGCCCTCGGGCTCGCCGCCCCAATGCATCTGGTAGGCGAAGTCGTGCTCCTGCCCTGCGGCGAGCGGCTCGCGCGGGCGCCAATAGGCCACGATGTTGTCGTAGATTTCCTTGTCCGCCGGGATTTCGACCAGCGTGACAGAGCCGCGGCCCCAGCCGCCATCCGGGGTGATCCAGAGCGAGGGGCGGTTGTGGTAATGCGCCTCGAGATCGGCGAAGTCCTCGACCTCGCGGGCGCGCTGCATCAGGCCGAAGCCGCGCGGGTTGTCGTCGACGAAGCTGGATACTTGCAAGGTGGCCGGGTTGGCCAGCGGCCGCCACAGCATCTCGCCCGCGCCGTTATAAACCAGCAGCCCCTCGCTATCATGGACCGCCTCGCGAAAATCGTCGAAGCGGGTGCGGTTGGTCTGATCGAACAGAAACATCGAGGTCAGCGGCGCGATGCCCACATGGGTCAGCTCGGTGCGCGGGTAAAGCGTGGCCTCGACCGCGACATGGGCGGGCGCGCCGGGGGTGATGGTGAAGCTGTAGGCGCCCGTGGTGGACGGGCCGTCGAGCAGCGCGTGCACGATGATCTCGCTCGCATCCTCGCCCGGGGCCTCGACCCAGAAGCGGGTGAACTCGGGGAATTCCTCCCCCGCTGCATCGCCGGTGTTGAGCGCGAGGCCGCGGGCCGACAGGCCGTAATTCTGCCCCGTCGCGATGGCACGGAAGTAGGATGCGCCCTGAAAGACCATGAATTCCTCGAACTTGCCGGGCTTGGACAGCTCGTGGCGCAGGCGCAGGCCGGAATAGCCCAGCTTGCTGTCCATCGGGTCCTCGTCCATGGCCTTGTCGACCAGCTCTTTCGGGAATTGCTTGTAGCGCTTGAAGAGCGTCAGATCGAAGGCCAGCGTGCGGGCCTCGTCGCCTTCGACTACGTTGATCTCGATCGGACGCGGGAAGTAGAGGCCGGGATGGAACAGGTCCATCTGGAAGGCCCGGTCGGTGTCGGACCAGAGCGACTTCTTGGTGTCGAACACCAGCGCGCGGTACTGGTCATAGGTCAGGTCGCGCCAGCTTTGGTCGACCTCGGGCATGGGCTGGTAGTCCTCGCCCGCCAGCCGCGCGGCTTCCTGTTTCAGCCACAGGCGCGAGAACGGCCTGGCCTCGCCCTTGAACATCGGCAGCGCACCGGCAGGCCCCGCCACGGAGGCGGCGCCCAGCATCATCAGGAAGGTGCGGCGGTCGAGGCTCATCAGACAGGCGTCCTCTTGGGTTTCCAGGGCGTAGCTTTGATCCAGGCGACGAAGTAGGCAACCAGAATGAGCGCTGCAACACCCGTCAGGTTCACCAAAACCACGGTGGCCGTTTCCCGCCCGACCTGATCCATGGTGAAGCCGGAAATCCGCGCAAAGACCATGGAGAAGACGAAGACCGCAAGGCTCTGCTGGCCCACCTTCATGATCACGCGCACGATGGTGTCCCAGCTGCGCGACAGCGCCGAGTGGCCCTTGGCGATCAGGCGGTGCCCGCCGACGCCCGCAACGACCCAGGCAAGGTAGGCCAAGGCCAGGAAATGCACGTAGCGCAGGATGCCGAAGGCGGATTTGTCGATTAGCGGCTTGTTGGAGACGCGCCAGTTGATCACCGGGTTGTTCTCGAACGCCAGACCGAACCACTCGCGGTTCACCGCCCGCACTCCGATGTTGGAAAGCGGAATGTTCGCCACCACGATCACCGCAGCCACGACGATCAGCCACGTCTTGACCGGCGGCGCGGGAATCCAGCCGCGCATGAACGCAAAGCCCGTGAAGAAGATCAGCTGCCAGCCGAACGGGTTGAAGAACCAGTGACGCTCCGACCACGGCTCCGCGGGCAGTGACAGCCACAGATGCTCCGCCCCCATCCACGCCAGCAGACCGCGCTGCGCGAACAGCCAGACGGTGGCGATCACGGCGAACATCAGCCAGATATTCACGCGGCTCAGCGCCATGACGAACGGCATCATCACGAGGATGATCATATACATCGGCAGGATGTCGAAATAGTTCGGCACATAGGTCAGCGTGAACAGCCCCACCAACTGGTCGGCGGTGGTGGCCAGCTCGACCCCCTTGCGGGTGACGCCCTCGAAGAACGGCACGAGGTTCAGCGTGTTGATATAGGTCTTCTCGAAGATGCCGAAGCTGTCCCAGAAGGCCAGCATCATCGCGATGAAGAAGAACATCCCGATATGCGCCCAGTAGACCTGCCAGACGCGGTAGGCGACGCGCGCGGTGCCAAGCGCCCAACCCGCCCGATCAAACGTGCGCCCAAAGGCGATGGCCGAGGCCATGCCCGAGCAAAACACGAAGATCTCGGTGGCATCCGAGAAGCCCCAGCGGGCGGGGATCCAGGAGGTGAAGAAATTGCCCGGCGTATGAGCGAACAGGATGATGAACATCGCGATGCCGCGATAGAAGTCGAGCCGCGGGTCGCGCGTGGTAGCGCCCGACGTGCCAGTGGCCGCCGGACTGGCGGCATAAGCATCAGCAGGATTGAGCGTGGCCATCGTCATATCTTTGATCTGCCTCGGTTGGCCCGCTTATTCAGCAGGCACGCGGGCAGCGCAAGCGGATGCGTCGCGCCCCTGGGCGATCAGATCGAAGCGGGCGGCGGCATAGCCATCCTCGGCGGAGCGTTTGCGCACGCGGTCTTTCAGGATGCGCTCGGCCTCGTCGAGGAAGCCCGCGCGGATGCCCGCATCAATCGTCAGCCGCTCGAACACATCGCGCTGCGCGTGGGAGCCGCCGGCCTGCTGCATCGTGCTGCGCGCGCGTGCGAGGTTCAGGAAAGCGGTCTTGAAATCCGCCTCGCCAAACGCTTCGAGCCCGGCGGCGGCGCTCAGGCCCGGGGCCGCCATGCGACGGTCCATCTCGACCCGGTTGGCCTTGGCGTCCCGGTGCATCCGGCCCATCAGCTTGGTGATCGCGTGCTCGCGCTTGCCGCCGATCAGCGCCAGCAGGTAGTGCAGGTCCGCGAAGATCAGGCAGCCATCCTCGGTGCGGTTGGCAGAAATGTCGGCCAGCTCTTCCCAGCGGCCGCCGACATTGACGCCGTCGAGTTCGAGCCGGCTCAGAAGCGAGGTCGCGTTGGAGATATCGCGGTAATCATCGGTCTTGTCGGCGCGGATCTCGGTGTCGTAGAGCGCCAGCACCGTGTCGGTCTGGCCGAGGTCGAGATGCATCAGCGCCTTGTGCCACCACACGTGGTAGCGGAAATTGTTGCAATGGGCCCAAGCCTCTTCCCGACCGGTCAGCCAGTCGATCCCGCCCTTGGCGTTGCCCGTCATGTCGTAGACGTGGGCGACCGCATGCAGGCCCCATGCGTCATCGGGAGAGACAGCAAGTCCCATGCGCCCGACCGTTTCGGCCCGGGCGTATTCGCCGGTCTCTTCCAGCGTGAAGGCGTGGCAGCCCATCAGGTAGCCGCGCCCGGGATGATCCGGGCCGTAGGCGTGCATCACCGCCTCGACCGAGGCGCGCATGCCGACGCCGTCGCCCAGCACGAAGCGGATCGCGTGCGACAGCTTCATCGCCAGCGTGTCGCCGGGATGGACCTTCAGCACGTCTTCGAGGTTTGAGATCGCGTCAGAGGGGCGGCCTTCGTAGAACGCCTTCAGCGCCTTCAGGAACGAGGTCTCCCGGGCGGAAATCGTCCGGGTCAGCGCCGCGGCCTCGGCGAGGCCCAGCGCGTCGCGGGCCACGTCGTTCAGCTCCCGGCGGCCGAGCAGCAGATAGAACATGCCTTTCACGGCGTGGCCCAGCGCGAAGTCCGGATCGGCCTCAAGCGTCGCGCCCAGATGGGTCGGCGTCGCGGCCCCATGGGCCATGAAAGCCATCAGCGTGGCATCCCAATGGGCCAACGCGTCGCGGGAATTGAGGGTCGTGTCCTGCCCGAAGACGTCTTGATACATGGATGCTCTCTCTTGCTGCCGATTCTTGCGCGGGCGCCGAGCCCACATTTCACTGATAGCGATTGAGGAGCGTCGGTCTATGTTCGCGCGTCCATAGTCACGCCAACGTGACGCCAATAAGGGAAACGGTGATCAAAAACCCGCCATCTACGGGGAATTTTCGGCGGAATTTCGCTATATTTCGGTGGCTTACCCTGCGTCGTTGGAATCAGGCAAAAGCCCGAGTGCCGCGAGCACATCGGCCGTATCCTGCCCGAAGCGCGGTGGCGCGTGGCGGTAGGTGACTGGCGTCTTCGACAGCTTGAGCGGATTGCCGATCAGCGGCACCGCACCGCCCGCCACATCGTCCCGCGCCATGTCGATCTTCATGCCCCGCGCCGCGACCTGATCGGTCGCGAAGAGCTGGCCCAGCGTGTTGACCGGCCCCACCGGCACCTTGCGCGCCTCCAGCCCCGCGATGATGTCGGCCATGGACCGCTCGGCCAGCAGGCCTTCGATGATCTTGAGAAGCTTCGAGCGGTTCTGGATCCGCGCCGGATTGGTTGCGTAGTCGGGGTTTTCCGCCAGATCGGGCCGCCCGAGATAGTCGCAAAACCGCGCGTATTGGCTGTCGTTGCCCACCGCGATCAGCACGTGGCCATCGGCGGCCTCGAAGGTCTGATAGGGCACGATGGTGGCGTGCTCGTTGCCCTGACGCTTGCGTTCTTTGCCCGTGACCAGATGCGCGACGCCTTCATTGATCAGCCAGCTGATCTGACTGTCGACCAGCGCAAGATCGATATGCTGCCCCTCCCCCGTCGCATCTCGGTGGCGCAGGGCGGCCAGGATGCCCACGGTCGCGTACATGCCGCACATCACGTCCGCGATGCCAACAGCGACTTTCATCGGACGCCCCTCCGGCTCGCCAGTCAGCGACATGATCCCGCCAAAGCCCTGCGCCATCAGATCATATCCCGGCTTGTCGCGGTTCGGGCCGGTCTGGCCGTAGCCCGAGATCGAACAATAGACGAGCCGAGGGTGCGCCATGAGCAGGCTCGCATGGTCCAGCCCGTACTTCTTCAGCCCATCGGGTTTGAAATTCTCGATCACCACATCGGCCTCAGCCGCCATGGCGCGGATCGTGGCCTGCCCCCCGGGCGTCGCGATATCGACCGCGATCGAGCGTTTGTTGCGGTTCGCGCACATGAAATAAGCGCTGAGATCGGTGCGCGCGCCGTCCGGGTCCTCAACAAAGGGCGGGCCCCATTTGCGGGTGTCGTCGCCGTCCGAGGCCGGGTTCTCGATCTTCCAGACCTCGGCCCCCAGATCGCCCAGAAGCTGCGTGCAGGTCGGGCCTGCCAAAATCCGGCTCAGGTCCAGAACCTTCACCCCGTCAAGCGCGCCCGCCATATGTCCGTCCCTTGTTCTAGATCCGACCGTCATAGCCCTTGGCATCGATGACGGCGGCAATGACGGAGAACGTCTCAGCCTGCATCGCCTGCGTCAAGGCATCGCGCAGCTCGGCGCGCGAGGTCACGGTATGCCCCTCCCCGCCAAAGCCACGCGCGATGGCGGCGAAGTCGTGCCGGGCGAAATCGACGCCCGCATTCTTCATCTGCCGCTGGCGCTGTTTCAGCTCGATGAGCGCCAGCGAGGCGTCGACGAAGACCACGAAGATCGTGTTCAGCCCGTGCTCCTTGGCCGTGGACCACTCGCCCGCCACCATCAGTGCGCCCGCATCACCAGAGAAGCTGACGACCGTGCGCGACGGGTCCGCATATTTCGCGCCCATCGCCAGCGGTACGGCGCAGCCCATGGTGCAGAGCGCCGAGCTTTGCAGCAACGTGCGCGGGCTGTGGCAAGTCCACATCTGGCTGAGCAGGATGCGGTGCGCGCCACTGTCCACGGTCGCAATCGTGTCGTCCGGCAGCACGTCGCGGCATTCGGCGATGACAGCGCCCGGGCCCCACGCGTCCGAGGTCGGGAACGCCTGCTCCATTTGCGCCTTCACCGCCGCAATCTCGCCGCCCGGCCAGCTGTCGCGCTTGACCCCGCCGCCCGCGAGAGCGCGTAAGGCCGCGCCTGTGTCACAGATGAAGCTCAGGCCCGCCTGATGCATGTAGTGGTGGTTCGGCTCCGCGGTGATGTCGATCACGCGGGTCTCCGCCGGGTCCCAGACCTCGCGCCAGCCCGGGCGCATTTCGATCGGGTCATAGCCCACGCAGATGATCAGATCTGCGGCTTGAACAAAGGGCAGCAAGTGCTTGTCCGCCAAAGGAGAAAGCCCCGCACCCCCCAGCGACAGCGGATGGATTTCAGGGATCACCCCCTTGGCCTTGTAGGCCGTGATCACCGGCGCGCCGTAAGTCTCCGCAAAATGCAGCAGCTCCCCATGGCTGTTATCGTAGAGCACATCGAGCCCCGCGATGATCACCGGCCGCTCGGCCGCATCGAGCCAGGTCTGCGCCTCGGCCAGATCGCAATCGGCAGGCGCCGTGAGTGCCGCTTTCGCACGGCGGCGCAGCTTTGGTGCGGCCTGAGCGTCGGCCACAGAGATTGGCACATCAATATGCACCGGACCGCCTCGACCTTCCGTGGCGATGCCGATGGCTTTGTCCGCCACGATATCCGCGCCTTGGGCGGTCAGAGTGAACGTGGCCTTGGTGATCTCGTCAAAGACGCGGGTGTGGTCGAGCACCTGATGCGTGTAGGTCAGCGCCTCGTCCGGATCGACGCAGCCGGTCAGCACGATCATCGGCACGCGGTCCTGGTGGGCGTTGGCCACCACATTGACGCCGTTCATCGCCCCCGGCCCGACGGTTGCGACCAGCACGGCGGGCGCGCCGGTGACGTGATGCACGCCCTCGGCCATGAAACCTGCGGCGTTCTCATGTTTGCACAGCACGAACTCGATGCCCGCGCGCTCCAGCGCATCGACGATGGTCAGAACTTCGCCCCCGGGCATGCCAAAGGCGTGGCGGCACCCGGCCTCGTAAAGCCGCTCTGCCACCAGATCGGCGGCGCGTTTCAAAGCCATTGGGGGGTCCTCCTCAGCGCGCGACGGCGTCACGGGCGATCGTGTCGAAAATTGCGTCCAGCTCGGCGGCGGCCTCTGCCAATTCCGGCCCTGCTTCGTCCATATAGGGCGTGAAGACAAGGGTCGGCGTCTTGTAGCTGAGCGTCGCGCCGCCATCCGTTTCCGTGACATACATGCGGATCGGCGCCTCGATCATGGCCGCCGTGGACAGGCCCAGGATGCGGACTGCAAACCTGTTGTTGAAGACACCGATCACGCGATTTCCGGGGATCTCGATCCCGCGCGCTTTCGCCGCCCCGGTGGGACCGGCTTGCGTGACGACGCCCATCTTGCCCGCCTTCACCGCCGCTTTCACGTCGTCGACCAGCACGTCATAGGGTTTGTCCGTGGGCAGCACGACCCACCCGTCGCGCGCGGTGACATCTGCGTGTGCCGCCCCGCCAAAAATCAAGCCGAGGCTCAGGATCAGTGCGCGCATGATATCTCCATTTGGTCTCAAATACTCACGCGACATCTGCCAGAAGAGCCGCATCCGGGCCAATCACGTTGCCGCCAGCCAGATGCAACAAAGCCCCGACAGGCCGCAGGCCCCGGGGCTTTGTTTGAAGGATGTCGTGCCGCGGAACACGGCTCCGTCAGGTCGAATTAACCTGCCAGATCGTTCTTCACGATCTGCTCGATCTCGTCAATCTGGTGGTTGGTCAGCGTCTTCGGGATCTCACCAATCACCTTGTCAGAGACCTCTTGGTGCAACTCCTGGCGCAGCTCGCCCAAAACATTTGGTGCGGCGGCAATGACAAGATGCTCGAACCGGCCCTTGTGGGCTTGCTTGTAGAGGATATCGGCCAGATCAGAGGCAAAGCGCTCCTTCGCAAGCTCGTGCCAATCCGTGTCGTCAAACGCGGATCGGTGCCGCGGCCCGCCATCATGCATGCGCCCCGGGCGGTTGGCGGATTGGTCGATATCCTTGGGATTGTCCTGTTCTTCCTCGCGAAAGACCTCCAGATGCGGGTCCTCGCCATCGGTCTGGTTTTCGAGAAACAGCGCCTTCTCGCCATCGGCGATCAGCACCCATGTCTTGTGCTTGAGCCGCGTCATTGCGCGTCCTCCGCCTCATGGGATTTCGTGACGCGGGTCGCACCTGCCGGACGCTCCTTGGCGCGCTTCATCTCGTCTTTTGTCCCGATGTCGCGGGCGAGCCGGCCTCCGGTACGACCCTCGCCAGAGACAGCGCCCTCGGTGCCAAGCACCTTCTCGCTGTCCTTGCTGCCATCTTTCGATCTGTGCCGTTCCGCCATGGCGGGCCTCCTTTTTCGTATGTTGAATGTCTGTAAGGGGAAACGCGCGCCGTGTGGGCAGAGTTCCGGGGTCGCGTCAGGCGGAGCGGATCGTGACCATCGTGATTTCCGGCAAGACACCGAACCGCAACGGCAGCATCGAACAGCCCAAGCCCCCCGAGACGATCAGGTCGCGCCCTTCCTCGATCCGGTGTCCATAGGCGTAGCGTCGGCCATATTCCGATGGGATAATCGGGCGGGTGTGAAAGATCTTGATCTGCCCGCCATGGGTATGGCCCGACAACACCACGTCGATCGGCCCGTTGAGATCGCGCTTGGGCAGTTTCGGGAAAATATCCGGCTCGTGGGCCAGCAGCAGGCTGAAGGCTTCGTGCGGCACATCGGCAAGCGCCGCGTCCAGATCATGCGCGCCGGTGTGCTGGTCGTGCTTCTTGCCCTCATAGGCCCATTGGCTCTCGATCCCCGACACCCAGATGTCGCCCGGGTGATCGAGTTTCACCGCCTCGTTGCGCAGCACACGCAATCCCGCCGCTTCCAGCATCGGCACGGTAAAGGGCGTGTCGCTCTCGCGCGCCTGTGTCGCTTCGTCGTCCCACCAGTCGTGATTGCCGGTGGTCGAGAACACCCCGAACGGGGCCTTCAGATCGGACAGGACCTCTACCACCGCCTCGGCGGGCTCGGGCGTCATCACCCAGTTGTCCTGCGCCAGCAGGTCGCCGCCCATGTAGATCAGGTCGGGGGCCTGCGCGTTCACCATCTCCACGGCCTCAGCCACCCGGGAGATCGGCATGAAGGTCTTGTCGGCGTGGATGTCCGAGATGATCGCGACCGTCAACGCCTCGCCGGGCGCGAATTTATCCGTCAGCACATCATGCTTGATCAGCTTGATGCGCGTGTAGGCCCCCCACCAGTAATCGGCGAAGCCCATAAAGAAACCTGCCCGATGCGGGTCGGGCAGGTTCATGTTGTCCTTGGCTGACATCGGCTCCGCTTACATGCGCGAGGCGACGTTTTCCCAGTTCACCAGATTGTCGAGGAAGTTCGACAGATACTTCGGCCGGGCATTGCGGAAATCGATGTAGTAGCTGTGCTCCCACACGTCGCAGCCCAGAAGCGCGGTCTGGCCGAAGCAGACCGGGTTCACGCCGTTCTCGGTCTTGGTAACCTTCAGGCCGCCATCGGTGTCTTTCACCAGCCACGCCCAGCCGGAGCCGAACTGGCCTGCGCCTGCGGCCGAAAACTCTTCCTTGAACTTGTCGACCGAGCCGAAGCTGTCCTTCAGCGCGGCTTCCAGCTCCGACGGCATAGAGGATTTACCGGGGCCCATCATTTCCCAGAACTGGTTGTGGTTCCACAGCTGGGAGATGTTGTTGAAGATGCCATTCTGCGCCACGGCGCCCTTATCATAGGTGCCGACGATGATCTCTTCGAGGCTCTTGCCCTCCCACTCGGTGCCCTCGATGGCCTTGTTGCCATTGGTCACATAGGCGTTGTGGTGCAGGTCGTGGTGGTACTCCAGCGTTTCCTTCGACATGCCGTTATCGGCCAGTGCGTCATGGGCGTAGGGAAGATCGGGAAGTTCAAAAGCCATGGTAGAGGGCCCCCTTGATGAGTTGTCAAATTACATAGTGCTTAAGTGAGCGCCCGGACGGGCGCGGTCAAGCCTCGTATTGCCAACACGCCGTCGCGCGCGAAGGTTCCCGGAACAATTGAGATGTGTGAGGCGGGTCACGCAGGCGCGGTTAACCACTTTTGCACACTTGCCAAGGATACATCCCACGGGCGAGCCTTTCGCCCAAGGACACACGACAACGGACCCCCTTCATGCGCGCTCTGCAAGAGACCTCCTGGCCCCAGAACTTACGCGACAAGGCGATGCGGCAGGACCAGCGTGTGCTGACCGTCTGGCCCGGCTCCCCGGCGGAGGCACTGGGGATCAAGCCCGGCTGGCATCTGCTGCAAATCGATATGGAGCCCCCCTCGCCTGCGAAGATCCGCGCCGCGCGGGGCAATGGCGTCAACGGCATGGCGTTTCTCGACCCCGACAGCGGCGCCATCCACACGTTGGAGGCCGGGCCCTGGCCCTTCGGTCTACATCTGATCCCACGGGTCAATGACGGGCTGATCGAAGGCATCCGGTCGCGAAACTACGACGTGGCCGCGTTGAACACGCTTTGGTCGCAAGGGAACTGGAAGGATTTCGAGGCCCTGCGCGCGCCCCTTGAAGACGCGGCCCTGCCCAAGGGCCTGCCGTTCTTCAGCAAGCGTCCCAAGGACCCCGATGCCCTGACCCGCAAGATCGGCACGCTGGACGTCCCCGATCTGCAGCTGTTCCTCGCGCTCAGCCATCTGGCAGGTGGCGATGTCGCGGGCTGCGACTTCTACCTGCGGGCGCGGCGCGATGCGCGGGAGCGGATGGGTCTGCAAGACGATTTGCTCGACCACGATGCGCTGGAGCTGTTCATGGACGCGCTGATCCTGTGGAACCGCGGGCGGCGCGAGGAGGCGAAGACCGTCGCAGGCCAGATGCTGGCCACCGCCCCGCGCAACAAGGGCGCGATTGCGCTTTACTGCCAACTGATGGGCTCCGACCCGCTGCGATACTGGCCGCCCGAGATGCGCGAGCCCTTCCCCATCAATTACGCCCTGCCCCAGCACGACCCGTTTGGCCAGTGGCCCGAGGGCGGCACGGTCCGGCTGGAGGACACGATCGCCGCGATGGCGCCGGGGCAGTTGCATCTGGTCTACTCGCTCAGCTGGTACCGCACCAATGGCCCCATGCAGTGGGAGTTCGAAACGCTGATCCCGCTCTACCAGATGGACCCGGACCGGATCGCCAGCATCGACCTGATCACCGCCATCGACAATCCCAACAGCCATTGGATCGACAAGAACCAGATCGAGGACCGCGCCCGGGCCGCCGGGCTTCCTGTCCGGGTGCTTTTCGACCAGCCCGACCACGTGGCTGAGGATCTGGGCTGTATCGAGGCCCCGCAGCTCTACCTGCTCGACCACAAAGGCCGGGTGCTGTCGATGGAAAAGCTCGCCAATGAGGAAGGCTACTGGCAGGCGCTCAGCGTGATGAAGACCCTGTAAGCCGGAACGTCAGCTGATCTTGCAGCTGCCCGACGCGCGGAAATCGTTTCCATAACCGATAGGCTTGGCGATGACGCTCACCGCCCCAGTGTCGGTCTGGACCATCGCGCGGTAATTGAAGGCAGGCGTCGTTTGGTTCGACTTGCTCCGGGTTCCGGTCACCACCCAGCGCAACACCATCTTGCCCCCGGAATTGCGGGCGAGCTTCGCCTTGCGCACGGACCCGTTCAACTGGTCGGGTGTGGGCTTGAGCAACTGCACGCTCTTGCGCGCGGTATCGACCTTGATCAGCGCCGCCCGGGCAATCCAGCCGCCGCTTCGGGCAAGATCGGTCATGACGCAATCGAGTGTAACTGTGCTTGCAGCGGCGGGTGCGACAGCCAAAAGGGCTGCGGCCAGTGAAATGGCTTTGAAGTACAATGTTTCATCCAAATTAAAGACTTACATGACATCGCTAACACGGAGTTAGTGACAAAGAAACCCGACCTCAGAGCCCGCGCTGGCGGACATCGCGAGCAGGTCGAAGACATAGCCCGCCTCGGACCGGAAGCAGACGAGTTTGAAGCTGGTGTCGCTGTCCATCCAGAACGCCGCCGCCGCCTGCGCGAGCCGGGTGCGGCGGATCATGCCGGGCTGGAAGGCATCTTGGGACAGATCGACCGGGGCGAGCTTGGCGAGCACCTCCCGCGCGCCTGCGCCGCTGATCTGCATCACCGCGCGGGCGTCGGAAACGTTGACGACGAGCGCGTGTTGGCCTTTGAGCGCGTCTGCCAGTTGGTCCGTGGTCGCCTGAGCGTCGGCATAGGGCACCATCACCAGCAGCTCGTCGGGCGACATCCAGGCCGCACCTTTGTCGCCCTTTATGAAGATTTCACGTTGGCCAGGCATGTCGGTGCCGGTTGCGGCCTTGAGCGCCTTTTTCACCGCAGCAGAGGCGAGATCGCCACGCAGGGTGATCATGCCCTGCAAGCCCAGCTCGCGGATGTCCGCGAAACCATCCCCGTTCACTTTGCTCTGCAACGCGCTGACTACATTAGACATTCTGCTTCTCCCCCTCGGGGTCATAGAAGACCGGACTGACGATCTTCGCCTTGACCGGATCGCCCTCGATCATCGGGAACTCGATCACCTCACCCATGCGGTCGGGGCCGTTCAGCACCAGCCCCATGGCGATACCTTTCCCCAGCGTTGGGGAGTGGTAGGTCGAGGTGACGCGGCCTTGCGTGTTGCGCTGGCCGTTGTCGTTGCGCCCGTCGGCCACCGCGTAGGCCCCGTCCGGCAGGACCGAGCCATCGAGCGTCTCGAGCCCGACGAGCTGCCAGCGGTTCGGGTCCGTCATGTGGCTGCGCTGCTGGGCGCGCTTGCCGAGGTAGTCGTCCTTCTTCTTGCTGAGCGCCCAGTGCAGGCCAAGGTCCTGCGGGATGACGGTGCCGTCAGTCTCGTCTCCGATCATGATGAAGCCCTTCTCGGCGCGCATGATGTGCAGGGCTTCGGTGCCGTAGGCGGTGGCGCTCCACTCTTCGCCCGCCGCGTGCAGCGCGTCCCAGAAGGCCGCCGTTTGGCTGGCAGGCACGGCGATCTCGTAGCTGAGCTCGCCCGAGAAAGAGATGCGGAAGACCCGGGCGTCAAAGCCGCCGATCTGGCCCTCTTTCCACTCCATGAAGCCGAGCGCCTCCTTGCTGACATCCATGCCGCCAAGCTTTTCGAGCAGTTTGCGCGCGTTCGGGCCGACGACGGCGATCTGGCCGAATTGCTCGGTCGCGTTGGCGGTGTAGACCTTCCAGTCCCACCATTCGGTCTGCAGCCATTCCTCCATGTGGGCGTGAATGCGCGACGCCCCGCCGGTGGTGGTGTGGCAAAGCCATGTGTCGTCATCGATCCGTGCGACCACGCCGTCATCGGTCAGGAAGCCGTTTTCGGTGCACATCAGCCCGTAGCGGCACTTGCCGGGTTTCAGGTTGGACATCATGTTGGTGTACATCATGTCGAGGAATTTGCCCGCGTCAGGGCCCTTGACGACGATCTTGCCAAGGGTGGAGGCGTCAAGCAGCCCGAGGCTGTCGCGCGTCGCTTTTACCTCGCGGTGGACAGCATCTTCGACGCTCTCGCCGGGGCGCTGGAAGCAATAAGGCCTGCGCCAGTGGCCGACGGGTTCGAAATACGCGCCATTGGCCTCGTGCCAGTCGTGCAGCGGAGTTTTGTTGATCGGCTGGAACAGCTCGTTTTGCGCCTCGCCCGCAATCGCGCCCATGGAGATCGGCGTGTAGGGCGGTCGGAATGTGGTGGTGCCGACCTGCGGGATCGGGCTGTTGAGGCTGTCCGCGAGGATCGCCAAGCCGTTGATATTGCTAAGCTTGCCCTGATCCGTTGCCATGCCGAGCGTGGTGTAGCGCTTGGTGTGCTCAACGCTCTCGTATCCCTCTTGCGCGGCGAGCTGCACGTCGGAGACCTTCACGTCGTTCTGGAAATCGAGCCACATCTTGGCGCGCAGCTTGGCGTGGGCGCCTTGGGGCATTTTCCACACCGGCAGCAACGGGGCCATGGGCTGCGCCTGTGCCTTTGGCGCGCTTGTGCGCTTTGGGGTGTGGCCGGTGCGGGTGGCGGCCTCGCGCCCCGCCGCATGGGCATCTGCCAGCACGTCAGGCGTGTCCATCGCACCGGAGGCGATGCCCGCAGGGATCACGAAGGCCTCGCCGTCCGCGCCCTTGGGGGCGGCGTCTGGGTTGGGTTTGAAATGCGCCTGCGCGTCATCCCACGTGAGCTTGCCGCCGCAATGGGACCACAGGTGCACCACGGGCGACCAGCCGCCGGACATGGCGACCGCGTCGCAGGCGACTAGCTTCATGGTTTTGCCTTCGCCCGCATGGGGACAGATCTCGACCCCCGTGACGCGCTTGTGGCCGTTGACTTTGGCGATGGCGGTGCCGGTCTCGACCCGGATGCCGCGCGCCTTGGCCTGCTCCATCAGATCGCCGCCGCCCTGGGCGCGCGCGTCGATGATCATCGGCACGGCGAGCCCTGCGTCGAGCAGGGTCAGAGCGGTGCGGTAGGCGTCGTCATTGTTGGTCACGACCACGGTGCGGTCGCCGGGGGAGACGGCGTAGTTGGCGACGTAGTCGCGCATGGCGGAGGCGAGCATCACACCGGGAATATCATTGCCAGCGAAGCTCAGCGGGCGCTCGATGGCGCCGGTGGCGGTGATGATCTGGCCCGCGCGGATGCGCCAGAGGCGGTGGCGTGGCAGATCGTTCGTGGGCGCGTGATCCGTCAGGCGCTCATAGCCCAGTGCGTAGCCATGGTCATAGACGCCTGCGCCCATCATGCGGGTACGGATGGAGACATTGTCCATCTTCCCAAGGGCTTGCAGCGTCTTGGTGATCCAGTCTTCGGCGGGCATGCCGTCAATCTCTGCCCCATCGACTGGCGCGCGGCCGCCCCAGTGGGCGGTCTGCTCGATCAGCAGGACCTTTGCGCCGGCCTCGCCCGCGGCCTTGGCGGCTTGTAGCCCGGCGATGCCGCCGCCGACGACGAGCACATCGACGAAGGCGTAGAAATGCTCGTAGCGGTCGGCGTCACGCTCCTTGGGGGCGCGGCCGAGGCCTGCGGCCTTGCGGATGAACGGCTCGAAGACGTGTTTCCACGCGGGCGCCGGGGCCATGAAGGTCTTGTAGTAGAAACCCGCGGGCATGAAGCGCGCGGCGAGCGCGTTGACCTCGCCCACATCGTAGTCGAGCGAGGGCCAGTGGTTCTGGCTTTCGGCGTAGAGCCCATCGAACAGCTCTGTCGTGGTGGCGCGTGCGTTGGGCTCGAACCGGCCGCCCTTGCCGAGGTTCATCAGGGCGTTCGGCTCCTCCGCGCCGGAGGCCACCACGCCGCGGGGGCGGTGGTATTTGAAGCTGCGGCCCATGAGCATCTGATCATTGGCCAGAAGCGCGGAGGCGAGCGTGTCGCCCGCGTGGCCGCGCAAATGCTTGCCGTTGAACTGGAATTTCACCTGTGTGGCGCGGTCCAGCAGGCGGCCGCCGGTGGCGAGGCGTGTGCTCATCGTAACAGACCCTTGGATGCGGGGAGAGCGACCCTCCGGGGGCCGTATTTTGGGAACAAAGAAATCATGAGGTGCCCAGCCAGTCGTCAAAGGACCATCCGGGGCGCTTGGCCGCGATCGTGTCGAGCATCGCTTGCGGGGGCGTGGAGGTCTGGGCGGTGTAGGTGCCGAAGACCTCGAGCGTGGTGGTGCAGCGGGCGGCGTGGAACCACTTGCCGCAGCCATTGGCGTGGCGCCAGCGCTCGAAATGCACGCCGCGGGGGTTGCGGCGGGTGAAAAGATACTGCTCGAAGGCGTCGTCGTCGGAGCCTACTGTTTCGCGCTTGAGATGCGCCTCGCCGCCTGCGTGAAGTTCGGTCTCTTCGGCGGCGACGCCGCAATAAGGGCAGGTCAGGACCAGCATGATGCGCTCCTTTCACGCACGAAAACGGCGGGCGCGAGGGAGCGCCCGCCGTCTTGGCGAGGTTGTGAATATCGGTGAGTTTTAGCCGTCTGTGGCGGGCGCCGCAGGTGCGGTTGGGGCCGTCTCTTCCAGCGCCGCAGGGGCTGGGGCTGCGCCGTCTTCGGGGACGGTGCCGGTGCCCAGCATGGCCAAAACGAGGACAAAGAGGCCGATGAGCACGGCTGCCACCACGAGTCCCGTGGTGCCGACGCCTTCGTTGTGAGTGGTGTAGTCAGACATTGGAGTACCTCCTTTGGTGAGGCCTCCATCATCGCGCGGTGGGCCCATGGCTCAACGGGCGTGGACGATGCGCGCCGATTTGGGCGGCGGCTGGCCGGAATGGCCGCGCGCGATGCGCCGAATTGTGCTGAGCAGGAAATCGCCATGTCAGTGCGCCACCCCGGCAGCGACGCTTTCGTCGATAAAGCGGCCCTCGCGGAAGCGGTCGAGGCCGAACTCGGCGGTAAGCGGTGAGTGGCCCTTGGCGACCAGCTCTGCCATGGCCCAGCCGGAGCCGGGGATCGCCTTGAACCCGCCGGTGCCCCAGCCGCAATTGATAAAGCAATTGCCCAGCGGCGTCTTGGACAGGATGGGCGAGCGGTCGCCCGTGACATCCACGATGCCGCCCCATTGGCGCAGCATCTTCAGGCGCGACAGGATCGGGAAGGTTTCGTTCAGCGCGCGCACGGTTTCCTCGATATGGTGGAAGCTGCCGCGCTGCGTGTAGTTGTTATGGCTGTCCGTGCCGCCGCCGATCACCATCTCGCCCTTGTCGGATTGCGACAGGTAGCCGTGCACCGTGTTGGCCATCACCACGATGTCCATGCAGGGCTTGATCGGCTCTGACACCAGCGCTTGCAGGGCCACGCTCTCGATCGGAAGGCGGAAGCCCGCGAGCCCCGCCACGTGGCCGGAATTGCCCGCGACGACGATACAGAGCTTGTCGCAGTCGATCTCGCCCTTGGTGGTGGTCACGCCCTTGACCGCGCCCCCTTCGGAGCGGACGGCGGTGACCTCGCATTGCTGGATGATGTCCATGCCCATGTCGGAACACGCCCGGGCGTAGCCCCACGCCACCGCATCATGGCGCGCGGTGCCGCCGCGGGCCTGCCAGAGCCCGCCCAGCACCGGGTAGCGCGGGCCATCGATGTTCATGATCGGGCAGAGCTCTTTGACGCGAGCCGGGCCGATCCACTCGGTTTTCACCCCCTGCAGCGCATTGGCGTAGGCCGTGCGCTGGTAGCCGCGCACCTCGTGGTGGGTCTGGGCCAGCATGATCACGCCGCGCGGGCTGAACATGACGTTGTAGTTCAGGTCCTGGCTCATGGTCTCGTAGAGCGAGCGGGACTTCTCGTAGATCGCCGCCGACGGATCCTGCAGATAGTTCGAGCGGATAATCGTGGTGTTGCGCCCTGTGTTGCCGCCTCCGAGCCAGCCCTTCTCGATGATCGCCACATTCTTGATGCCGTGATTTTTGCCTAAGTAGAAGGCCGTCGCCAGCCCGTGCCCCCCTGCCCCAATAATGATCGCGTCGTATTTCTTCTTGGGCGTGGGCGAGCGCCATGCACGCTCCCATCCTGTGTGGTAGCGGGCGGCCTCTCGGGCGATGGCGAAAGCGGAATAGCGTCTCATGGGCGGCAGCCTTTGGGCACAGATCAACGGTTTGCTTTTGCGACAGATCGGGGCCGCGCGCGGGGCCCTATTCGGCACAACATTGTCCAGTTGCGACATGGCAGGCAAGCGCGGGCGCAAGGTGGTGGACCTTTCGCCACAGGCTGCGTATTGCGGGGATCGAAGGAGCGCGGATTTTGGGCGAGATTTACGACGATATGGAGGGCTTTGCCGCCGCACTGCCGCCGATGCGGGCGCTGGCCGGGCTGGATCTGGGCACGGTGACGCTGGGCGTGGCCGTGTCGGATGTCTTCTTGTCGGTCGCAACGCCGCTTGAGACGATCAAGCGCCGCAAGTTCACCGTGGACGCCGAGGTGCTCTTGAAGATCACCACGGCGCGCGACATCGGCGGGCTTGTGCTGGGGTTGCCGCTGAACATGGACGGCTCCGAGGGGCCGCGCGTGCAATCGACGCGAGCCTTTGCACGCAATCTGGCGCGACTGACGGAGCTGCCGATCGTCTTCTGGGACGAGCGCTTGTCCACCGTGGCGGCCGAGCGGGCGTTGCTGGCGGCGGATACGTCACGAAAGCGTCGCGCGGAGGTGATTGACCACGTGGCAGCCGGGTTTATCCTTCAGGGAGCGCTGGACCGAATCCGGCATATAAAGGCAGAAACATGAGCAGTGAGATCTGGCAGCGCGACGAGGTGCAAAGCCCGTGCGTCAAGATATGTGTGGTCCACCCGGCAGAGCGTATCTGCACCGGATGCCTGCGCACCATCGACGAAATCGGCGCATGGTCGCGGATGAGCAATGACGCCCGCGCGGCCCTGCTGGAGGAGCTGCCGTCGCGCGCCGCCCGGCTGAAGGTCCGGCGCGGTGGGCGCAAGGCACGGATGGGCTAAACGGATCGCGGGAACCTAATCCCGGTTGGGGCGTTGACGTGAAGTTGCACGGGCCCTCGCATGAAAACCGATCTTTCGACCCATAATCCTGTCTGGCGCGCGCTTGTGCGACTGCGGCTGGCCGCGGACAACACCGAGCCCGCCAAATTGCTGCTGATCGGCTACCTGTCCTACATGCTGATCGGCTTTGCCTTGCTGTCGCTGCCCTTTGCGCAGGCCACGCCGGTCGCCGCGCTCGACGCGCTGTTCATCGCCACCTCTGCGGTGTCGACGACGGGTCTGGTCACCGTCGATCCCGGCACGAGCTTTACCTTCTTCGGGGAGCTTGTGGTGCTGCTTTTGATCCAGATCGGGGGCTTGGGCTACATGACCATCGGCTCCTTCGCAGTGCTGGCGCTGCAGGATAACCTCGGCAAAATGCGCGCGCGCACGTGCCGCGCAGCGTTCAACCTGCCGGAGGATATCTCGCCCAAGCTGTTCCTGCGCTCCGTGGTCATCTTCACCCTGATCTGCGAGGCCATCGGCGCGGCGATCCTCTATCCCAAATTCGCCGCGGCCGGTGTCGACAACCCGCTATGGGCGGCAATTTTCCACGCGGTATCAGCGTTTTGCACCGCGGGGTTCAGCCTGTTCTCGTCCAGCCTTGAGGCCTTTCGCGGCGACTTCACCGTCAATGCAACCATCTCCGCCCTGAGCATCTTCGGGGCGATGGGCTTCTTGATCATCGTCGATTTGTGGCGCACCCTGATGGGGCGACAGCGCAACCTGGGCTTCACCTCGAAGGTCATCTTTAGGCTGACCATGCTGTTCCTGATCCTCGGCACCGCCGTTGTGATGGTCACCGATCCCGGCATCATCGCCCTGCCCGCCGAGGAGCGGATCATGACCGCCTTCTTCCAGGTGATGACCGCGGCCACGACGGTGGGGTTCAACACCTATCCCATTAGCGAGCTGTCCATGGCGGTGTTGCTGGTGGTGATGTTTTTGATGGTGATCGGGGCGTCGCCCGCGGGCACGGGCGGGGGATTGAAGACGACCTCGTTTGCGGTGCTGATCGGGCTGGTGCGCTCGACCCTGAAGGGCCGCGACGAGGTGCGCTTCTTCAAGCGCCGTGTCCGGTTTGAACAGTTGCAGACCGCCACCGCCTCGCTGGTCTTCTATCTTGGATTGATGGTCGCGGCGCTGTTTTGTTTGCTGCTGACCGAGCCTGCCCTGGACTTCGCGGCGCTCTTGTTCGAGGCGCTTTCCGCCATGGGCACGGTGGGTCTGAGCATGGGCGCTACCGGTGAGCTGTCGCCCCTGGGCAAGGTGGTGATCATCGTGCTGATGACCGCGGGGCGCGTGGGCATCCTGACCTTCGGCATCGCCCTGGCCTCGCGCGATGAGAGCCGCGAGGAAGAGCGCGACAATGAGCTGGTGATGTAAGTAGCGTCCCGCGCCCGCCTGCCCTATGCAGGCCCCATGGAAGAGTTCGAGATTTTCGCCGCCGCCCCGCCGGGACTGGAGCCGATGCTGCTGCCGGAGTTCCGCGCCCTTGGCTACAAGGATGCGCGCTACGGCCCCGGCGGCGTGACGATGGTGGGCACGTGGGCCGACGTGTGGCGGCTGAACCTGGAGTTGCGCGGCGCGAGCCGGGTTCTGGCGCGGATCGGGACGTTTCGGGCGTCACATCTCAACGTGCTGGCGCAGCGCGCGGCGGAGTTTGACTGGAATGCAGTGCTTCCGCGCGGGGTGGCCGTGCGTGTCGAGGTCACCTGCGCTCGCTCGAAAATTTATCACGAAGGCGCCGCGAAAGAACGGATCGGCAAAGCGATGGCCGGCGCAGGGTTGCGCATGGAAAGCGAGGCCGAGCTGCGCCTGCTGGTGCGCATCGAGCGCAATGTCGTGACGCTGAGCCTCGATACCTCAGGCGCACTTTTGCACAAGCGCGGCCACAAGGAAGCAGTGGGCAAGGCCCCGATACGCGAGACGATGGCTGCGTTGTTTCTGCGCGCGATGGGCTTTGATGGCACGCAGCGGGTCATGGACCCGATGTGCGGCTCCGGCACGTTTCTGATCGAGGCCGCCGAGATCGCCTGCGGCGCGCAGGCGGGACGGTCGCGGGATTTTGCGTTCCAGCACTTCGTTGGGTTTGATGCTGAGGCCTTCGCGGAGATGCGCAGATCACTTGGCCCGGTCACTGGCCCGCCCCTAGCCTTCGGTTCTGACCGGGACGCGGGCGCGATCCGCTCCGCCTCGGCTAATGCCGCGCGCGCCGGGGTAGAGGAGTTGTGCGCCTTTAGCCACCACGCGGTGAGTGACGCGAGCCCCCCGGATGGCCCGCCCGGCATTGTGATCGTCAACCCGCCCTATGGCGGACGTGTGGGGCAGAAAAAGCAGCTGTTTGCGCTGTACGGTGCGCTTGGCAAGACGCTGACTGCGCGGTTTGGCGGCTGGAAGGTCGGGATCATCACGTCCGAGCCGTCCCTGGCAAAAGCCACGGGTCTCAAACTGATGCAAGGGCCGAAAGTGCCCCATGGCGGGCTGAATATCTGGCTCTTCCAGAGCCAGCTTTGAGCCACGCCAAAGTCTTATGAAGACTTTGGGGCAAACTTTTCTAAAAAGTTTGGCGCGTCACGCGAGCCACTGCGCGATGTCGCGTAATTCCGGGCGGAAATAGGCGATCATGCGACCCTCGGGCGGGGCAGTCTCGCCCTCGCGCCATGGCGCAACACCGTGCAGGGCAAGCCTGTGGATCAGGTAGGCTTCGCCGGGGCGGGCGCGGATCTCGATCCGCTGACAGCGCTCGAAACAGCGCTTGCGCGCGGCGTGATAGGTGTCCGTGAGGTCCTCGCCGGACCATGTCTGCGGGTCGATGCCGTCAAGCCGCGCGGCGAAGGCCGCGCGCATGATCTCGTGGCTGCCCTCCCAGATCACCATCGGGCTGGCGGTGCTGTCATTGAGCGGCAGACCCAGCACGAACGCGTGCGGCTCGCGCAGGTAGCGACGCTTCAATGGCCCCTCGGGCAGCAGCCCGTCGACATGGGCGGCATCGCGGTCGCGGCGGAAACGGAAGGCGGCGTCGCTTTCCGCGGAGGACTTCTTCGGGTAGCCGGGGTAGATCACGGAGACCTGCGCGCGGTCGAGCGGCGCCATTAAGCCCGTGTCCCGCAAATGGTCAATCGCGGCGCCGCTCAGCGCCGGGCCGCCTTGCAACTGGGCCGTCTCGTCATTCGGTAGCAGGTTGACGCCCACGAACCATGTCCCGCCACAGCGCAGCCAATCGCGATGGAGTGTTTCGTCGCGGGTGAGCGGGACGGCGATCCGGCGCGCCTGCGCGGCCCAGTCGGCGACGGCCTGCTCGAAGGAAAACAGCCGCCAGCCGCGATCGCTCATGCGGCCTGCGCCATCGCGACGGCGCTGAGCGCGTCCAAAAGCAGGCCCGGGCCTGCGCCGGGCTTATGTGCGCCTTCCGACAGGATGCGCCGCCAGCCTCGCGCACCGGGCTGGCCCGCAAAAAGCCCCAGCATGTGGCGCGTGACCTGGCCAAGTTTGCCGCCCTCGCTCAGATGCGCCTCGATATAGGGCAGCATCGCGTGGACCACATCGGCGCGGCTGCGGGGCTGTGGCGCGCAGCCGAACACGCGCGCGTCGACCTCGCTCAGGATGTCCCAGGGCTGGTGATAGGCGGCGCGGCCATACATCAGCCCGTCGAGCGTTTCGAGATGCGGCAAGCCCGCCTCCAATGTCTCGAGCCCGCCGTTGAGTGAGATATGCAGCTCGGGAAACCGCTCTTTCATCGCGTGCACCAGATCGTAATCCAGCGGCGGAATATCGCGGTTTTCCTTCGGGCTGAGCCCCTGCAGCCACGCTTTGCGGGCGTGGATGGCGATCCGAGAGACGCCCGCGTCGCGGATCCGGGTCAGGAAATCGGGCAGCACCGTCGCGGGGTCCTGGTCATCGACCCCGATGCGGCATTTCACGGTGACTTCAACGGGTTGCGCCCTGATCATCGCGGCGACGCAATCGGCCACAAGGCCGGGGCGCTCCATCAGGACGGCGCCGAAACACCCCGACTGCACCCGGTCCGACGGGCAGCCGACGTTGAGGTTGATCTCGTCATAGCCGCGCTCGGCGCACAAAGTGGCGGCCGCGGCCAGTTCGGCCGGGTCCGAGCCGCCAAGCTGGACCGCCACAGGGTGCTCTTCGGGGGAGAAGTCCAGCAAATGATGCGCCCCGCCGCGCACCAATGCGGGCGCGGTCACCATCTCCGTGTAGAGCAGCGCGCGGGTCGAGATCAGGCGGTGGAACACCCGGCAATGCCGGTCCGTCCAATCCATCATCGGCGCGACCGAGACTATGGGGTCAGCGTTCAACATGCTGCCCATATGGACCGGATTGCGCCGGAATTGAAGATGCGGCGTCGTCGCGGAAGAGGCGCGCGTAATCGGCGGCCCCCACGCCGAACCGCTTCTGGAACGCGCGACGCATGCGTTGCAGATCGCCGAACCCCGCCTGAACGGCGACGGATTTCAGCGGCAGATTGGCCGACAGCAAACCGCGCGCGTGATCGAGCCGGGTACGCTCGACGAATTGCGCGGGCGACAGGTCCATGTCCCGCCGGAAGCGGCGCGCGAGCGTGCGCGGGTTCAGACCGGCCTCCCCCGCCAGCGTCTCAAGCGTCCAGTCGCGGTCGGGGTGCGCGACGACCGCCTCGATCACCCCCGCGAGACTGTCGTCGTCGCTGATCTGGCCGGCGAGGTGGATGGCATACTGGCTCTGCCCGCCGGTGCGGCGCAATTGCACGACCAGCTCGCGCGCGACGGCAAGCGCCACCTCACGGCCAAGATCGCTGCGGATGATCGCCAGGGCCAGGTCGATGCCCGTGGTGACGCCCGCCGAGGTATAGATCTTGCCGTCCTCGGCATAGATGCCGTCGAGATCCCAGTTGACCTGCGGATACCGGGCGAGCTGCGCCTCGCGCGACCAATGGGTGGTCGCGGTCCGCCCGTCGAGCAGGCCCGCCTGCGCCAAGATCAACGCGCCCGAGCAGATCGAGATCAGCCGCCCTTGTCCCGCGGCGCGGGCTCTGACCTGCGCCATCAGCGCCTCGTCGGACAAAAGCGGGTCGACCGCACCGCCGGGGATCAGCAGATCGGCGTCCGACGGCGCGAGGGCGGCGTCCGGGGTGATCTGCATCCTGCAGCCCGCCCGCACCGCCTTGCCGTCGCGGGTTACGAAGCGGTGGCGGTAATGCCCATGGGCCGACGCGAAGGCCTGCACCGGGCCGGAGACGTCCAGCAGGTTGACCCCGTCGAAGAGCAGCACATCTATCTTGCGCATGGGACGATCTCGCAGATCAGTGTTGTCCATTTTTGACGCCTGTTTGACATTTCAGACATAGTGGATCGCCGCTAAAGGTGGAGCTGTCAAGACACAGGAGCGCGCCATGACCCGCGATACGATCAGCTATATCGGGCTTTTATCGGCCAACACGCTTCTGGGCGCGGCGATGCCGATGCTGATCATTCTGGGTGGACTGGCGGGCTTGATGCTGGCCCCCTCGCCTGCGCTCGCGACCTTCCCGCCTTCCGTGCAGACGCTGGCGGGGCTGGTGGCGGCGGGGCCGTTTTCGCTGTTGATGGGCCGGTTCGGGCGGCGGTTCGGCTTTGTCGTGGGCGGCGTGCTGGCCAGCATCGGCGGGATCATGGGGCTGGTCGCGCTGTTCCAATCGAGCTTCGTGCTGCTCTGCGCCGCGCATATGGCGCTTGGCGCGGCGCTGGCGTGCTTCAACTACTTCCGCTTCGCCGCAGCCGAGGTCGTGCCGGAGCGCTGGCAGCCGGTGGCGATCTCGCTGATGCTGACCTCCGGCCTGATCGCGGCCTTCGTGGGGCCGCAGCTGTTCATCGTCGCCAAGGACCTGTTCGCGCCGGTGCCGCTGGCGGGTGCCTACGCCGCGATCTCGGTGCTGTGCCTTGTGGGGCTGCTGCCCCTGCTGGCCGTGCGGATCAACGGCGCCGGGCCCGCACCCGCCAAGCTCAATCTGCGCGCGTCAGCGGCAATGATGGCGCGGCGTGAGGTGTGGATCGCGGTGCTGATGGCGGCCACCTCGACGGGTGTGATGGTACTGCTGATGGCCCCGACGCCGCTGGCGATGGTCAGCTGCGGGCTGTCGGAGACGCTGGCGGGGGACGTGATCCGCTGGCACGTCGTCGCGATGTTCGCCCCGAGCTTCTTCACGGGCTTTGCCATCAAGCGGTTCGGCGCGCGGGTGATCGTGGGGCTTGGGCTTGCGCTGCTGGGTCTCTCGGCCCTGTGGGCGGCAAGCGGGCTGACGCCCACGCATTTCTACGGCGCGCTGATCGTGCTCGGCCTTGGCTGGAACTTCGGCTTCATCGGGGCGACCACGATGCTGACGGCGGCCACCGCGCCCGAAGAGCGCGCGGTGGTGCAAGGGGCCAATGACACGGTCGTGGCGCTGGTCGCTACGCTGTGCGCCTTTGGCGGCGGCGCGATCGTGGCGGGCTTTGGTTGGGCGGTGCTGGCGCTGGCGGCCCTGCCGATCCTTGGCGCGAGCCTTGCGGCGCTGCTTTGGCCTCAGCTCAGGGTGACCGAGACCTCGCCATAGCCGTCGATGCCTGCGCTGAGGCTGTCGCCCGGACCGATCGGTCCGACGCCCGCGGGGGTGCCGGTCATGATCAGATCGCCCGGCGCTAGGGTCACGAGCGTGGAGAGGTGCGCGACACATTCCGCAGCGCTCCAGATCATCTCGGACAGATCGCCGTTCTGACGGGCCTCACCCCCGACCTTCAGCCAGATGCGACCGCTCTCGACCGGTGCCGCGAGCGGGTGTAGCGGGCCCAAGGGCGCGGAGTTGTCGAACCCCTTGGCCATGTCCCACGGGCGGCCCGCCTTCTTGGCCTGCGCCTGCAGGTCACGGCGGGTCAAATCGATCCCCACCCCGGCGCCCCAGACATGGGACAAGGCGTCCGCCTCGGCGATATTGGCCCCGCCCGTGCCAATGGCGAGCACCAGCTCGACCTCGTGATGCAGGTCCTGCGTGGCGGGCGGATACGGGATCGTGGCGGCACTTGGCACCACGGCATCGGCGGGCTTGGTGAAGTAGAAGGGCGGATCGCGCTCGTCATTGCCCATCTCGCGGATATGCTCAAGATAATTGCGCCCCACGCAGAAGATGCGGCGGATAGGGAAGCGGCTGTCGCTGCCCGCAATGGCCGCGGAGGCCTGGGGCGGCGGGGCGATGATGTAGTCGGTCTGCATGGGCTTGGTCCTTTCGTCTCTGCCCCCTCTTACGCCGGGACCGCGGATATAGACAGGGCGCAGCGCTTCGCGCTAGGCTCAAGCCATGCTGAGAGTGATCGCCCTTTGCCTCTTGTCCGTGGCACCGGCCGCGGCTGACACCGCCGCACTTGCGCAGGATCGCACCCTGCAGGCCACGGCGCGCCAGCTTCTGACCGGGCTGCAGGCCCGCAGCTTCAAGACCGGGCGCGAGTTTTGCGGGCTGATCGGGCGCACGGCACAAGGCCAGCTGGTTGCGACCAAGAGCTACCGCGGCGGGCTTGATGGCTGCACGCCGCGCAATTTCCGCGACGAGAGCATCGAGCCGATCGCCTCCTTCCACACCCATGCTGCCTATGACCCCGATGCCGACAGCGAGGTGCCGTCCTTCAACGATCTGGTCGCTGACACCGATGAGGGGGTGGTGGGCTTCGTCTCCACCCCGGGCGGGCGGTTCTGGGTGACGATCCCCGAGCAGGACCGGGTGGTACAGATCTGCGGGCTGCGGTGTCTTCCGCAGGACCGCGATTTCGTGGCCGGCGAATGGGGACCGATCGCCAAGAGCTACACGCGCCGCCAGCTCAAGCAGCGGGAGCTGCTGTACTAGCTGCGAATTAATCGCAACTTCCTTGACTTGTTGCAAATCATTCTCATATTCAACCGGTGAGTTTCTGTAATCCGCCGGAGCCCGAAATGCGTCTTGCCCTGCCTGCCGCCCTTGCCGCGATCCTTGCCCTGTGTGCCCTGCCCGTGCATGCCGCCGAGAAGTTCAAGGCTGTGACCACCTTCACCGTCATCGCCGACATGGCGTCGCGGGTCGCGGGGGACGTGGCGACGGTGGAAAGCATCACCAAGCCCGGCGCCGAAATACACAATTACGCGCCGACCCCGCGCGATATCCTGCGCGCGCAGAATGCTGACCTGATCCTGTGGAACGGGCTCAATCTGGAGCTGTGGTTCGAGCAGTTCTTCGGCAACCTGCGCGACGTGCCCTCGATCACGGTCTCCGACGGGGTGGCGCCGATGAGCATCACCCAAGGCCCCTATGACGGCAAGCCGAACCCCCATGCGTGGATGTCGGTCGAGGCCGCGCAAATCTACGTCGACAACATCGCCGCCGGGTTTGCGGAACATGACCCCGAGAATGCTGATACCTACCGCGCGAACGCGGAGGCCTATAAGGCGGAAATCCTCGCAGCCCTCGGCCCCTTGAAGGCCCGGATCGAGGCCCTGCCGGACGAAAGGCGCTGGCTGGTCACGTCCGAAGGCGCGTTTTCCTACCTCGCCCGCGATCTTGGCCTGCGGGAGCTGTACCTTTGGCCGATCAACGCCGACGCCCAAGGCACGCCCAGCCAGGTGCGCGCGGTGATTGATGCGGTGCGCGCGAACAATATCCCTGTCATCTTCTCTGAAAGCACCGTCTCCGCCGCGCCCGCCGAGCAGATCACGCGGGAAACCGATGCGGCCTATGGCGGCGTGCTATACGTCGATAGCCTGAGTGCGGCGGATGGCCCGGTGCCGACCTATCTGGACCTGTTGCGGGTCACCGTGGAGACCATTGCAGAAGGGCTTGAACGTTGATCGAAATCCCCATGGCGGACGGCTCCGGCCTGTGCGCCCATAACATCACCGTCACCTACCGCAACGGCCACACGGCCTTGCGGGACGCCTCGTTCGAGCTGCCGAAAGGCACCATCGCGGCGCTGGTGGGGGTGAATGGGTCGGGCAAGTCGACACTGTTCAAGGCAATCATGGGGTTCGTGCCGACCGCCTCGGGCGAAATATCGATCCTGGGCGGCACCGTCCGCGACGCGCTGCGGGCCAACACGGTGGCTTACGTCCCGCAGGCGGAGGAGGTCGACTGGTCCTTCCCCGTGCTGGTCGAGGACGTGGTGATGATGGGCCGCTACGGCCATATGGGCTTCTTCCGCATCCCCCGCGCCGCAGATCACAAAGCGGTGGAACGCGCGCTGGAGCGGGTTGGCATGCTGGAGTATCGCCACCGCCAGATCGGCGAGCTGTCGGGCGGGCAGAAAAAGCGCGTGTTCCTGGCCCGCGCGCTGGCGCAAGACAGCCGCGTGGTGCTGCTGGATGAGCCGTTCACAGGCGTCGATGTGCAGACCGAGGACGCCATCATCGCGCTGTTGCACGACATGCGCGACGAAGGCCGGGTGATGCTAGTCTCGACCCACAACCTGGGATCGGTGCCGGAATTCTGCGATCGCACGATCCTGATCAAGGGCACGGTGCTGGCTCACGGCCCGACCGAGGAGGTCTTCACCTCCGCCAATCTGGAGCGCGCCTTTGGCGGCGTGCTGCGCCACTTCGTCATGCAAGGCGCCGATCTGCACGATGACGAGGAGGACAAGCGCCGCCTGACGGTCATTTCCGACGATGAGCGGCCGTTTGTGATCTACGACCACCACGATGACGAGGACGAGCGCGAAGACGAGGTGGCCGACAAGTGAGCCCGCTGCTGGAGCCCTTCACCTACAGCTACATGCTCAACGCCATCTGGGTGTCGGGGCTGGTCGGCGCGGTCTGCGCCTTCCTGTCGGCCTACCTGATGCTGAAAGGCTGGTCGCTCATCGGCGACGCGCTGAGCCACTCGATCGTGCCGGGGGTTGCAGCCGCCTACATGCTGGGCCTGCCCTTCGCGCTTGGAGCGTTCTTTGCGGGCGGGTTGGCAGGCGGCGCGATGCTGTTTCTGAACCAGCGTACGGGGTTGAAGGAGGACGCGATCATCGGGCTGATCTTCACCTCCTTCTTCGGGCTGGGATTGTTCATGATCTCGCTCTCGCCCGCGTCTGTGAACATCCAGACGATCATCATGGGCAATGTGCTGGCAATCTCGCCCGGGGATATCCTGCAGCTGGCGCTGATTGGCGGCGTGTCGCTGGTGATCTTGCTGGCCAAGTGGAAGGATCTGATGGTCACCTTCTTTGACGAGAGCCACGCGCGCTCCATCGGACTGCGCCCGGACCTTTTGAAGATCATGTTCTTCACGCTGCTCTCCGCCTCGACCGTGGCGGCGTTGCAGACAGTGGGCGCCTTTCTGGTGATCGCCATGGTGGTGACGCCCGGGGCGACCGCGTATCTTCTGACCGACCGCTTCCCGCGGCTGCTGGCGATCTCCGTGGCGATTGGCGCGGGCAGCTCGATGGTGGGGGCGTATATCAGCTACTTCCTCGACGGCGCGACCGGCGGCGTGATCGTGTGCCTGCAGACAATGCTGTTCCTGCTGGCCTTCCTGTTTGCGCCCAAGCATGGGATGCTCGCCGCGCGGGCGCGTGCCAGGAAGGCGGCGTGATGGAGTGGTCCCTGCCCTTCCAGTTCCCGTTCATGGTGAACGCGATGCTGATCTCGGTGATGATCGCGGTGCCCGCCGGGCTGCTTTCGTGCTTTCTGGTTCTGAAAGGCTGGTCGCTGATGGGCGACGCCATCTCGCATGCGGTGCTGCCGGGGGTGGTGCTGGCCTATATCGCGGGGATCCCGCTGGGGATCGGGGCCTTTCTGGCGGGCATGGCCTGCGCCGGGCTCACCGGGTTCATCGACGAGAACAGCCGCGTGAAGCGCGACACGGTGATGGGCGTGGTGTTTTCGGGCATGTTTGGGCTGGGGATCGTGATGTACACGAAGATCGAGAGCGACGTGCATCTCGATCATATCCTCTTTGGCAACATGCTGGGGATCGGCACCGCGGATCTGTGGCAGACCGGCGTGATCGCGGTGGTGGTCACGGCGCTGATGGCGTTCTTCTGGCGCGATCTGCTGCTGCATGCCTTTGACGAGCAACAGGCCCGCGCCCAGGGCCTGCCGGTGCGGGCGCTGCATTTCGGGCTGCTGGCGGTGATCTCGCTTGTGGTCGTCGCGGCGCTGACCGCGGTGGGGATCATCCTGGCGATTGCATTTCTCGTGGCGCCGGGCGCGATTGCGTTTCTGCTGACGAAACGCTTCGGCGTGATGCTGTGGTTGTCGATGGGAATCGCCACTGTCTCGTCAGTGCTGGGGGTTTACGCGAGTTTCTTTCTCGACAGCGCGCCTGCGCCGACGATTGTGCTGCTGATGACGGCGGCTTTTGTTGCAGCTTTCCTAAACGCGCGCCGCGTGGCGCGGCGCGCGATGGGGTGATCAGACTTTTATGAAAAGTCTGATCGCAAATCCTTCATAAGGATTTGGTCGCAATTTCTCACAGAGAAATTGCCTCCTTAACAGGCCGCGACGGCCCTGCCGGTCATCACCTTCACCAAATGCGCGCGATACGCACCGGTGCCGTGCAGGTCCGAGATCATCCCGTCCGCCGAAACATCCAGCCCGTCCAGCGCCGATGCGGCGAAATTCGCCGACAGCGCCTCTTCCGCTTCGGTCCAGCGGAACACGCCGTCCTCGGAAGCGCCGGTCACAGCCACCCGCACGCCATCGGCGAATTTGGCGACAAAGACCCCCACCAGCGCAAAGCGCGAGGCGGGTTGCACGAACTTCTGGTAATTCGCCTTCTCCGGCACCGGGAATTTCACCTCGGTGACGATTTCGCCTTCTTCCAGCGCGGTGGTGAACATGCCCTGGAAGTAGTCGTCCGCCGCGATCTCGCGCGTGTTGGTGACCACGGTCGCACCGGAGCCCAGCACCGCAGACGGGTAGCACGCGGCCGGGTCGTTATTGGCAACCGAGCCGCCGATCGTGCCGCGGTTGCGCACCGCCGGATCGCCGATGTGCGACGCCATGGCCGACAGCGCGGGGTAGCTGCCATCGGCGGCCACTTCGGCATGGGTCGTGGCCCCGCCGATGCACAGCCGCCCCGCATCGTCACGGCAGATGCCTTTCATCTCGTCGATGCCGCTGAGGCTGACGAGCGTCTCGGGACTGGCCAAGCGCTGCTTGAGCGTCGGGATCAGAGTCTGGCCCCCGCCCAAGGCCTGCGCCTCGTCCGAGGCCAGGGCCGAGACCGCATCCGCGATGGTGGAGGGCCGGGTGAGTTCAAAATTATACATGTCTGGCGCTCCTATCTATTGGCCGTTCATCGCAGCCCAAACCCGGTCGGGCGAGAGCGGCATGTCGATATGGGTGACGTCGTGGCCCGCGCGCTGCAGCGCGTCGATCACGGCGTTGACCACTGCGGGGGGTGAGCCGATGGCCCCCGCCTCGCCGCAGCCTTTCACACCCAGCGGATTGTGCGTGCAGGGCGTGATGCAGGAATGGTCGACCGAGAACATCGGCAGATCATCGGCGCGCGGCATGGCGTAATCCATGTAGCTGCCCGACAGAAGCTGGCCTTGCTCGTCATAGGCGCAATTCTCCAGCAGTGCCTGCCCGATGCCTTGCGCCAGCCCGCCATGGACCTGGCCTTCGACGATCATCGGATTGATGATGTTGCCGAAATCATCGGCCGCAGAAAAGCCCACGACCGCGACCCGACCCGTCTCGGGATCCACCTCGACCTCGCAGCCATAGGCGCCGGAAGGATAGGTGAAGTTGGCCGGGTCATAGAACGCGGTCTCCTCCAGCCCCGGTTCAATGTCTTCGAGCGGGTAGTTATGCGGCACATAGGCCGCGAGGGTCACATCCCCCCAGGCCACCGACTTGTCGGTGCCCGCGACAGTGAAAGCGCCGTCCTTCAACTCGATATCCCCTTCCGAGGCTTCGAGCAGGTGCGACGCGATCTTCTTGGCCTTGTTGATGATCTTCTCGGTCGCGCGCACCATGGCCGAGCCGCCCACCGCGATGGAGCGGGAGCCGTAAGTGCCCATGCCCATCGGGGTCTTGGCGGTGTCGCCATGCACGATGTCGATCTGGTTCTCATCAATGCCGATCATGTCGGCCACCACTTGCGCAAAGGACGTCTCGTGCCCCTGCCCGTGGCTGTGGCTGCCGGTCATCACCGAGATCGAGCCCGTAGCGTTGACCCGCACCGTAGCACTCTCGTAGAGCCCCGCCCGCGCACCAAGCTGGCCCACCAGGTTCGACGGCGCGATGCCGCAAGCCTCGATGTAATGCGCAATGCCGAAGCCGCGCAGCTTGCCGTTCTTCTTGCTCTCGGCGGCGCGCGCCGCGAAGCCCGCGTGGTCCGAGACCTCCAGCAGCTTGTCCATCGTGGCGTGGTAGTCGCCGGTGTCGTATTCCACGGCCACCGGGGTGGCATAGGGGAATTCGGTGATGAAGTTCTTGCGGCGCAGCTCCACCGGGTCGATCCCCATCTCACGGGCCGCCTTATCGACGACGCGCTCCAGCTGGAACGTGGCCTCCGGGCGGCCTGCGCCGCGATAGGCGTCGACAGGCACGGTGTTGGTGAACACCGCCTTCACGTTCACATAGATCAGCGGGGTCTTGTAGTTGCCCGCCATCAAAGTGCCATGCAGCCAGGTCGGAACCGAGGGTGCAAAGGTCGACAGATACGCGCCCATGTTGGCGTGGGTGTCGGTGCGCAGGGCGAGGAAGTGGCCCTCTTTATCCATCGCCAACTCGATCTTGGTGACGTGGTCGCGGCCATGGGCGTCGGACATGAACGCCTCCGAGCGCGACGAGGTCCACTTGACCGGACGCCCCATCTGTTTGGCGGCGAAGGTGCAGAAGGCTTCCTCGGCATAGTGGAAGATCTTGGTACCGAAACCGCCGCCCACATCGGGGGCCACGACGCGCAGCTTGTGCTCGGGGATGCCCAGCACGAAGGCGCCCATCAGCAGGCGGATCACGTGAGGGTTCTGCGAGGTGGTGTAGAGCGTGTGCTCGTCGGTGGAGAAGTCGTAATCGCCCACGGCGACGCGCGGCTCCATCGGGTTGGCCACGAGGCGATTGTTGGTCAGCTCCAGCGTGGTGACGTGGTGGGCGTTCTTGATCGCCTCGTCCACGGCTTCGCGGTTTTCTTCGACGAAGCCCCAATCGTAGCACAGGTTCGAGCTGAGATCGTCATGCACCTTGGGTGCGCCGTCTTTCAGCGCGGACGGCATGTCGATGACAGCGGGCAGCTCGGTGATATCGATCCCAAGCGCCTCGCCAGCGGTGCGGGCCTGATCGAGCGTCTCGGCCACGACCACGGCGATCGGATCGCCCACATGGCGCACCTTGCCTTCGGCGAGGATCGGGTGTTTCGGCTCCTGCATCACCTCGCCGTGGCGGTCGGTGACCTGCCAGCCACAGGGCATGCCGCCGACGCCTTCGAAGTCCTTGGCCGTGAACACGCGCAGCACGCCGGGCATGGCCTCAGCCGCCGCGGTGTCGACGCCATTGAGCGTGCCATGGGCGACGTCGGAGCGGACGAAATGCGCATAAGCCTGATTTTGCAGGTTGATGTCGTCGGTGTACTTGCCGCGTCCCGTCAGGAACCGCAGGTCTTCGCGCCGCTTGGAACTGGCGCCGATGCCTCCATCTTTTGGCATGTCTTATCTCCCGTCATTTTTTTTGTTCTGTCAAAGGCCGGTCCCGCGTGCCGGGGCCGTGCTAAAGCTTACAAATCGCTGTTTGGGCGTTGCCAGTCTTGGGATTGAAAATCCGCAGGCTCCAGCCCGAGTCGAACCGGATGCCGTCGCCACGCAGGGTGCTCGTGATCGTGGAGCACATTTCGGCGGCCTCGCTCTTCGGCGCGTCGATCTTGACGTAGACGGACTTGTCCGCCACCCGGCATCCGCCCTCGGTGACATCGAGGGAATCGAGCCAGCGGCACATCTGCGCCGCCCGGTCGGGATTGGCGAAAGAGGCCGCCGGAACCGCCATCAGGAGCGCCAGCGCAAGAGCCAAGCGCATCCGCTATTCCGCCGCCACGGCGGGCACATCCTGACCGGACGCCGCCATGATCGCCTTGACGATGTTGTGGTAGCCGGTGCAGCGGCAGATATTGCCTTCGAGGTAGTCACGCACCTCCTGCTCGGACGGTTTGGGGTTCTCTTTCAGCAGCGCCGCGGCGGACATCACCATGCCCGGGGTGCAGAAGCCGCATTGCAGGCCATGGTGCTCCTGAAAGGCCGCCTGGATCGTGTTCAACGAGCCGTCGGCGTTGGCCTGCCCCTCGATCGTGTCGACCTGTGCGCCTTCGGCTTCGGCCGCAAACATCGTGCAGGATTTCACGGCCTTGCCGTCCACATGGACCACGCACGCCCCGCATTGCGACGTGTCGCAGCCGACATGGGTGCCGGTCAGGTGCAGGTCATCGCGCAGGAAGGTCGACAGCAGCGTGCGCCCCTCCACCTCGCCGGAGACGGACTTGCCGTTCACCGTCATGGATACCTTCGTCATTCAAATTCCTCCCTAAGTGTCTGTAAGGTGTTGGCGGGTCTCAGCTCACAAGGCGCTTGAGCCAGCCTTTTTTCTTTGTGTCATGGTCGCCCTCGTCGGGCGCGCCTTCCAGAGCGGTCTGGAACCGCTCAAAGAACTGATCGGCCATCTTCTTGGCAAAGCCGTCGATGATGCGGGAGCCGAGCTGGGCGAGCTTGCCGCCCACTTTGGCCTCGACCTCGTAGCCCAGCCGTGTGCCGCCGCCGTCGATGGGGGTCAGGGTGACGTCTGCGCCGCCCTTGGCGAAACCCGCCGGGCCGCCCTTGCCCTCTCCCGAGATGGTCAGGCTGTGTGGCTCAACCATGTCGGTCAGCTGCACCGCGCCTTTGAACGTCGCCTTCACCGGGCCGACCTTCTGGACGACGACCGCCTCGAATCCCTCTTCGGGCGAGCCGGTCATCTCCTGACAGCCCGGCACGCAGGCCTTGAGCACGTCCGCATCAAGCAACGCGGCCCAGACCTCGGCCGGGCTGGCATTGATGTCGCGGTGATCTTTAAGTTCCATCGAGGCCCTCGTTTGATGTTGCACGAGGAAGTTCGGCGCGCGCGCCCCTGCGGTGGTTTGGCAGACTCCCTTGGCCTACAGGCTGGAGCATCACCGATTGTTTCTCAAGAGTTTTCTTCGCCCGCCCCACGGTACCAGCCACGGATCGCCGCCCGCTCGTCCGCCTCGATGAAACTGAGGTTGGCGGGCGGCATGGCGTGGCTGACGCCTGCCTGCAGGTAAATCTCGCGCGCATAGCTTGCGATGTCGGCGGTGGTTTCCAGATGCACGCCCTTGGGGGCCCATCGGATCCCGGGCCAGAACGGCTCGCGCGCGTGGCACATCGAGCAGCGGCCAAGCACGATTTCCTCGACCCGCTCGAAGCCTGGGGCCTGCGCATATTGCGTTGCCACCGGGCCCATCGCCTGCTCTTCCTCCGCCTGCGGGCCGCCCAACGCCGAGAGCCACATGATCGCGATAAACAAAATGACGGTGGCCCCGATGGTCCAGTTCGGCACCTTCTTCTTCATGTGCATCGTGTTGAAATAGTGCCGGATGGTGACGCCCATCAGAAACACCAGCGCGGCGATGATCCAGTTATACTCGGTAGCGAACGCCAGCGGGTAATGGTTGGACAGCATCAGGAAGATGACCGGAAGGGTCAGGTAATTGTTATGGGTCGAGCGCAGCTTGGCGATCTTGCCGTACTTGGCATCCGGGGTGCGGCCTGCTTTCAGATCGGCCACGACGATGCGCTGGTTGGGCATGATGATGAAGAACACGTTGGCCGTCATGATCGTGGCCGTGAACGCGCCCAGATGCAGCAGCGCCGCACGGCCGGTGAAGACCTGCGTGTAGCCCCATGACATGACTACCAGAAGCACGAAGAGCAGGATCATCAGCGTCGTGGGTGTCTCGCCCAAGGGCGATTTGCACAGCGCGTCATAGATAACCCAGCCCACCGCCAGCGACGCCGCGGAGATCAAGATCGCCTGCCACGCTGCCAGGTCGGCGACATTCGGGTCGATCAGGTACAGCTCGGACCCGGCCCAATAGACCACCGCCAGCATTGCCGCCCCCGACAGCCAGGTCGCGTAGCTTTCCCATTTGAACCAGGTCAGATGCTCCGGCATCGCCTCCGGCGCGACCAGATACTTCTGAATATGGTAGAAGCCGCCGCCATGGACCTGCCACTCCTCGCCATCGGCGGGACCGTGGATATTGCGGTTCAGGCCGAGGTCCAGCGCGATGAAGTAGAACGAGCTGCCAATCCACGCGATGGCGGTGATGACATGGAGCCACCGCACCGCGAAGGCCAGCCAGTCCCACATGATTGCCAGATCGTACATCGCGCCGCTCCCTGTTTCGGGCATCTCACCACAGTTGATTACTTTCGCGAAATAGAGAATTCTTGGGGGCAGTTTCAAAAAGTTTTGGAAAATGGCGATGAGCTACGTCGAGACGATCAAGACCTTCCTGCGGGTATTCGATTTGGGATCGATGTCGGCGGCGGCGCGCGATCAGCGGATCTCGCCTGCCGTGGCCTCTGCCCGGATCAACACGCTGGAGACCCAGATGGGGGTGCGGCTATTCTCGCGCACCACCCGCTCGCTCGCGCCGACGGAACAGGGCCGCGTCTTTTATGACGGCGCGCAGCGCATCGTCGAAGCGATCGAGGCGGCGGAGGCCGCGGTCACCGATATGACCCGCTCGCCGCGCGGCACGCTCTTTGTCGCGGCCCCGTTGGGGGTCGGGCGCACGGTTCTGGCCCCCGAGATCCCAGGGTTCAAGAAGCTCTACCCGCTGGTCGACATCCGGCTTCGGCTGTCGGACCGCAAGATCGACCTGACGGCGGAAGGCCTCGACGTCGTATTGTTCCAGGGCAATCCGCCGGACAGCAACCTGATGCTGCGCCGGATCGGGGAGGTGGAGCGTGTCTTGTGCGCCTCGCCGGACTACCTCGCCTTCAAGGGCCAGCCCAAGGATGGCCCGGACCTTGTGGCCCATCACGACTGCCTGAACCTGCGCTACCCCGGCGCGCCGGAGTTTCAGTGGCCGCTCCAGACGCCGGACGGGCCGGTACGCTACGCGGTATCAGGCCCGTTTGAGAGCGATGATGGCGACGTGCTGACGACATGGGCGCTAGGCGGCTACGGCGTGGTCCTGAAGCCTCGCCACGAGGTGGCCGAGCATCTGGCCTCCGGTGCGCTGGTGGAGCTGTGCACTCGGACGCCGCCGCCGCCAGTGACACTGGGCATGCTCTTTGCCCACAAGCGGCATCGCGACCCGAAGCTGCGGCTCTTTCTCGACCATATGGGTCCGCGGATCGCGCAGGCATTGGGGCTTTAGAGCGCCGTCAGGCCAATGCAGGCGAAAAGCAGGGCCGCGCCGGAGGCGAGCGTGCGCATCTGGTTCCAGGACTGCCATTTGCCGGAATAGGCCTGCCAGATCGCCTCTGCTTCCGCCCCGGTTTGCGGGATCGGGGTCACGGCAAGCGCCTCGTTCATCGGCACGTTGATCGCCATGGTCAGCCCTGCACCCAAGATCAGATAGGTCGCGGCTGCCAGCCAGAACCAGATCGACGCGCGGCGATATCCCGCCCTGCGCTGCCACAGGGCGGCAAGGGCCAGCACGACGGGCGTGCCGAAGAAAGTGGGAAAGAAGGTTGCGTTGCGCACGGAGGCGTTCATCGCATTCATCGCCTCGATCGCGCGGGCCGGCGGCATCGTGTCGAGCCCCCACATGGTCGAGCAAACCCACGCATAGAAGAAACCGAAGATGGCCCCCGCGAATAGCGTGGCGGTGATTGAAAGCGGTTTGGTGATGGCAGTCATCGGCGCGACTCCTTTTCCGAATATATCTGTACGGCTTTACATATCCGTATACATATGTTCGGATTTAACGCAAGTCTGTTGGAAGGCCCCGCCCGTGAAGAACCAAGACGCCCGCCGCGCCGAAATCGAAGACGTCGCCCTGCGCGTGCTAGCCGAACGCGGCTATGACGGGGCGTCGATGCTGACGATCGCGAAGGCCGCGAAAGCGTCGAACGAAACGCTTTATCGCTGGTACGGCGACAAGGCCGGGCTGTTCGGCGAGATCGTGAAAGGCAACGCGGCGCAGACGCAGGCGACACTCGACGCGGCCATCGAAGGCGACGATACGGTGGAGCGCGCATTGGCGGCGCTGGCCCCTGTCCTGCTGGGATTGCTTGTGGGCGAGCGGTCGGTCTTGCTGAACCGCGCGGCCGCGAGCGACCCGTCAGGCGTGCTGGGGCAACTGATCGCCAAGGGCGGGCGCGAGGCGGTGTTCCCGCGCATCATCGCGCTGATGACAGAAATCGATCCGGACCGTGCGGGTACGCTTGCGGGGTGGTTTCTCAGCCTATTGGTCGGGGATCTTCAGGTGCGGCGGATTATCGGCACGCTGCCCCCTTTGAGCGCGGAAGAGATTAGCGCGCGCGCCGACGCGGCGTTGGAGGCATTTTGGGTGCTGGCCGCTCAGAGCTCCTGATAAAGCGCGCGGCGGTAGACGTGCCACGTGGCGTGGCCCAGCACCGGCAAGGCCACGAACAGTCCAAGAAACATAGGCGCCATGGCAATGAGCAACAGCACCGCAATGATCGCGGCCCAAAGAAGCATCACCGCGCGGTTGCGCATGACGGTGCGGATCGAAACACCCATGGCGGTCATGAAATCGAGCTCTGCATCGAGCAGCAAGGGCATGGAGACCACCGTCAGAGTGAAGGTGAATAGGGCCACGACCGCGCCGACGATGATCTGGAAACCGATCAGCGACAGGCCCGCGGGGGTTACGAACATATCCCAGGAGGTCGTGATGTTGGTCAGCTGCATGTTGCCCAGAAATAGGGCCAAGGACATGTGGGCGAAGAAGCTCCAGAACAGGAAGATGACCACGAGAAGCGCGCCAATCCAGGGCAGCTGGCGTCCGCGCTCGGCCCAGACGACGGAAAGGACCGCGGCCCATGTCACGGGCTCGCCCGCCTCCAGGCGTCGGCTGACCTCGTAAAGCCCCACAGCGGCGAAGGGTGCCACCAGCGGGAAGCCAAGGCTCATCATCAGCGTCCAGGTGAAGGTGCCCGCGCCCAGATAGACAAGGATCGCGCCGCATAGGGCGTAGAATGCCGAGAAAAACAGCCCGAACGCGGGCGCACGGGCAAAATCACGGGCACCTTCCCGCAAGGCGCGCAAAAGTTCCCAGACCGTGACAGTGCCGATGGTCGGCAATTTCGAGGGGGCGGTGTCCATGCACGTATCGTCGCCCGCGCAAGTGGTCCGTGTCAAATGCGCAGATCAGCTGCCGCGATAGGTCGAGTAGCCGAAGGGCGAAAGCAGCAGCGGCACGTGGTAGTGATCAGGCTCTGACATGCCGAAGCGGATCGGGACCTCATCGAGGAAGCGCGGATCCTCCGGCGGCGTGCCCGACGTGTCGAGATAGGCGCCGGCCTTGAACACCAGCTCATAGGTGCCGGTCTGGAACTTGTCCTCGGGCAGGATCGGGCTGTCGGTGCGCCCGTCGCTGTTGGTCACCATCGTGGCGATCTTGCTGTGGCTGTTGCCGGTGACGCGGTAGAGCACGATCTCCAGTCCCGCCGCCGGGCAACCGCGGGCGGTGTCGAGCACGTGGGTCGTCAGATAGCCAGCCATGAGGGCCTCCGTTTCAGATGTGGCGATGGGCAAGAATTGCCCGAGCGCTTGGCGTGATCCTAGGGGGCGGCGCGGAAAACTCTTTCAAAAACTTTTTGTAACACGCACTGATTGTAGATGATGTAGCGATAATCCATGGCGGATGACATGCAAAGATACCCCAGAGATATGCGCGGCCACGGCGCCACGCCACCCGATGCCAATTGGCCAAATGGCGCGAAGATCGCCGTCCAAATCGTTGTAAATTATGAAGAAGGTGGTGAAAACTGCACCCTGCACGGTGATGCCGGGTCGGAGGCCTTCCTGTCGGAGATCGTCGGTGCCGCATCCTGGCCAGATCAGCGCCACTGGAACATGGAATCAATCTATGAGTACGGCGCACGGGCCGGGTTCTGGCGGCTGCACCGGCTGCTGAAAGACCTGCCCGTGACCGTTTACGGCGTCGCGACCGCGCTGGCGCGCTCCCCCGAACAGGTCGCGGCCATGAAGGACGCGGGCTGGGAGATCGCGTCGCACGGGCTGAAATGGATCGAATACAAGGATTTCGAGCCCGAGGACGAGCGCGCCCATATGGATGCGGCCGTGAAGCTACACTCCGAAGTCACCGGCACGCCACCGCGCGGCTGGTACACCGGCCGCTGTTCGGAAAACACGGTCCGGCTGGCCGCCGAGCATGGCGGGTTCGACTATGTCGCCGACAGCTATGCAGATGATCTGCCCTACTACTTGCGCTTTGATGGCCGGAACCAGCTGATTGTGCCCTACACGCTCGATTGCAACGACATGCGGTTCGCGACGCCGCAGGGGTTCAACTCCGGCGACCAGTTCGAAGCCTATCTGCGCGACAGTTTCGATGCGCTGTACGAAGAAGGAACCGAGGGCGCGCCGAAGATGATGTCCGTGGGGCTGCATTGCCGCCTTGTGGGGCGTCCGGGGCGGGTGCAGGCGCTCAAGCGGTTCATCGACTATGCCAAGGGCTACGATGGGGTCTGGTTCGCCACCCGCGCCGAGATTGCCAAGCATTGGCGCGAGGCGCATCCACCGGTGCCGGTCACCCGCCCGACCTTGATGGACAAGGCAAGCTTCGTGAACACCTATGGCGGCATTTTCGAACACTCGCCCTGGGTCGCCGAAGATACCTGGGCGCTGGAGCTGGGACCCGCCCATGACAGCGCCGTGGGTCTACATAATGCGATGTGCCGCGCGTTCCGCGCAGCCCCCGCGACCCGCCGGCTGGAGGTACTGGACGCGCATCCCGACCTCGCGGGGAAGCTGGCCGCCGCCAAGCGGCTGACGGCGGAAAGCACGTCGGAACAGGCCTCCGCCGGGCTGGACGCACTGACGGATGCAGAGCGCGACGCCTTCACGCAATTAAATGAAGATTATACCGCAAAGCACGGGTTTCCCTTCATTATTGCCGTGCGGGATCATGACAAATCATCGATCCTTGCGGCGTTTGAACGCCGTATCCGCAACACATCGGAGGCCGAGTTCACCGAGGCCTGCGCGCAGGTCGAGCGGATCGCCGAGCATCGGCTGAAGGACATGTTGCCATGAGCTACGCCCTGCCACCGGGTGGCCTGCCCTCGCAATCGGACCCGCTGACCGGAACGGCGATCTTCACAGAAGCCTATGCTTTCTTGCCCGCGGGCGTCATGCGCGACATCGTGACGAGCTTTCTGCCGGGATGGACGGGGATGCGCGCGTGGGTCGTCGCGCGGCCCTTGTCGGGCTTTGCCGAGACGTTTTCGCAATATATCTGCGAGGTCGCGGCGGGCGGCGGCTCCGACACACCGGAAAGCAACCCGGAGGCCGAGGCGGTGCTGTTCGTTGTCGGCGGTACACTGGAGCTGCGCTGCGCGACAGGCACCCATGTCATGGAGGAAGGCGGCTACGCCTACCTGCCCCCGGGCCAGGGCTGGACCCTGCACAATCGTGGCGCGGCCCCGGCGACGTTTCACTGGATCCGCAAACGCTACGAGCCCGCGCCGGGCCTGAGCGCGCCGGAGGCTTTCGTGACCTCGGATCAGGAGGTCGCGCCGACGCCGATGCCCGATTGCGACGGGGTCTGGGCCACCACCCGCTTTGCCGCGCCCGATGATTTGCGCCACGACATGCACGTCAACATTGTCACGTTCCAACCCGGCGGGCTGATCCCGTTCGAGGAGACCCATGTGATGGAGCATGGGCTTTACGTTCTCGAAGGCACCGCCGAATACCTGCTGAACCGCGACTGGGTGTCGGTGGGGCCGGGCGACTTCATGTGGCTGCGCGCCTTCTGCCCGCAAGCCTGCCGCGCGACGGGCGATGGGCCGTTCCGCTACCTGCTCTACAAGGACGTGAACCGCCACGCGAAGCTGCCGTGGTAGTGCGCACGCAGCCCCTGACGGCGGAGGCCTTTGCGCCCTTTGGCGACGTGCTCGACTGTGCGGGCGCACCCGACAAGATGATCAACGAGGGGCTGTGCGGGCGCTTCCACGACCGCGCCCAGCTCGACTTCGCCGATGGGCGCGCCGGGATCAGCCTGTTTCAGGCCGAGCCGCGCAGCTTGCCCTATACGCTGACGCTGGTCGAGCGGCACCCGGAGGGCTCGCAAGCCTTCATTCCGATGAGCTTTGAGCCGTTTCTGGTGATCTGCGCCCAAGATTTGGGCGACACGCCCGGCGAGATTGTCGCGTTTGAGACAGCCCCCGGCCAAGCGATTAACTTTCATCGAGGCACGTGGCACGGGGTGTTGACGCCCCTGCATGCGCCGGGGCTGTTTGCAGTGGTCGACCGGATCGGTCCGGGCGCGAACCTGGAAGAATTCAGACTGGCTGAGCCGGTCTTGATAGAGCGCGGATAACGCGCCGACACGACCGACCCCATGGGGATGGGGCGGATAACAAGACGTCATTACGGGGAGAGACCAATGACTGACGTAACCAACGCGGGCGCCTATTCGGACCCGAACACCACGCCCCCGCTCGGCCAGACGGTGCCGCTGGGGCTGCAACACGTGCTGGCGATGTTTGCCTCTAACGTGACACCATCGATCATCGTGGCAGGCGCGGCCGGACTGGCCTTCGGCTCTGCCGAGCAGGTCTACCTGATCCAGATGGCGATGCTGTTTGCGGGTGTGGCGACGCTGTTCCAGACCGTGGGCGTCGGCCCTGTGGGCGCGAAGCTGCCGATCATGCAAGGCACCTCCTTTGCCTTCGTGGGCGTGCTGGCGGGCGTCGCGGCGACGCAAGGTCTGGGCGTCGCGCTGACCGCCTGCATCATCGGCGGCACGGTGCACTTCCTGCTGGGCGGCGTGATCCAGCACCTGCGCTGGCTGTTCCCACCGCTGGTCACCGGGTTGGTGATCCTGGCGATCGGTCTTTACCTGATCCCTGTGGCGATCAAATACGCAGCCGGCGGCGCGGCCAAGTTCCAGATGGAGGCCGAAAGCTTCGGCTCTCTGATGCACTGGTCCGTGGCGCTGACCGTCGTCGTGGTGTCGCTGGTGGTCAAGTTCTTCACCAAGGGCTTTGTGTCCAACGCGGCCATCCTGATTGGCCTGCTCGCGGGCTACGCGCTGGCCTTTGTGCTGGGCATGGTCAATTTCGGCGCGGTGGGCAATGCTAGCTGGATCACGGCGATCCAGCCCCTGCCCTACGGGTTCGAGTTCTCGCTGGGCGCGGTTGTCGCGGTAACGCTGGTTTCCATCGTGTCGGCCATCGAGACCGTGGGCGATTGCTCTGCCACGACCAAGGCGGGCGCAGGCCGCGAGGCAACCGACCGCGAAATCGCGGGCGCGACCTACGCGGACGGGCTTGGTACCGCCGTAGCGGGTGTCTTTGGCGGACTGCCGAATACCTCGTTCAGCCAGAATGTCGGCATCGTCGGCATGACCGGCGTGATGAGCCGCCATGTGGTGACGGTCGCGGGCCTGATCATGATCATTTGCGGCCTGATCCCGAAGATCGGCGCTGTGATCGCGTCCATGCCGCTGCCGGTGCTGGGCGGCGGCGTGATCGTGATGTTCGGCATGGTGGCGGCCGCGGGCCTGAACATGCTGACGGAGGTCACCATGAACCGCCGCAACATGATCATCATCGCGGTGTCGCTGGCGGCGGGCCTTGGCCTGAACCTGGTGCCCGAGGCCGTGCAATACGTGCCGGGCGTGCTGAAAACGCTGATGACCTCTGCCGTGGCACCCACGGCGGTGATCGCGATTGCGCTGAACCTGATCCTGCCCGAAGAGGTCTGATCCCGGTTCACGGCTGATTTGGGGCCCCGGTGGCGACACCGGGGCCTTCTTTTTGGCCAGATGACACTTGGAGCCCCGCCGCCCGTGCGTTAGGCCTGCGCTCAATTCAAGCGCGAGGACGACACGATGACCACCCTGACCTGCTTCAAGAGCTACGATGTGCGCGGACGGCTCGGCGACGAGCTGAACGAAGACATCTGTTATGGGATCGGACGAGGCTTTGCGCGCTCCATTGTCCCGCGCGAGGTTGTGATCGGCTACGACATCCGCCCTACCTCTAAGGCGCTGGCGGGCCAGCTTGCCGAAGGCTTGCGGGACGAAGGGGTGGACGTGATCGACATCGGCCTGTGCGGCACCGAGGAGGTCTATTTCGCGACGTCTCATTATGCCGCCGGGGGCGGGCTGATGGTCACCGCATCGCACAACCCGATTGACTATAACGGCATCAAGATGGTGCGCGAGGGATCGCGCCCGATCTCGTCCGCCGACGGGCTGGGCGAGATACAGGCGCTGGTGGAAGCGGGCGATTTCGGCCCCGCGAAGGCGCGCGGCGCGCTGGAGCACCGCGACCCACGCGCCGACTACGCCGCGCGCGTTGCAAGCTTTGCGGATGTGTCGATGTGGCGGCCTATGAAGGTCGTGGTGAATGCCGGCAACGGCGTGGCCGGTCCCGCCTTTGATGCGATCGAGGCCGCACTGGGGGCTCCGGTGGAGTTCATCCGCCAGCATCACACGCCCGACAGCGACTTTCCTAATGGGATCCCGAACCCGCTTCTGCCTGAGAACCGCGCGCAGACTGCGGAGCGTGTGTTGGCCGAAGGGGCTGATATGGGTATCGCGTGGGACGGCGACTTTGACCGCTGTTTCTTCTTTGACGAGACCGGTGGCTTCATCGATGGCGAGTATGTCGTCGCCCTGCTGGCCGGGGCCTTTCTTGGCAAGCATCCGGGCGCGAAGATCATCCATGATCCGCGCGTGGTCTGGGCCCTGGAGGACCTTGTGGGTCGGATGGGCGGCGAGGCCGTGGCCTCGAAATCGGGGCATTCGCATATCAAGGCGAAGATGCGCGCGGAGGATGCGGTCTATGGCGGCGAGATGTCGGCCCATCATTATTTCCGCGACTTCATGTATTGCGACAGCGGCATGGTGCCGTGGCTGCTGCTGATCGAGCATATGAGTGCCACGGGCCAAAAGCTGTCCCAGATGGTGGCCGACATGCAGAAGAGCTTCCCAAGCTCAGGCGAGATCAACTTCAAGCTCGACGACAAGCAGCCCGCGATTGACGCGTTCGAGGCGACGTATGTCAGTCACGCCAACGCCGTGGACCGGCTGGATGGCGTGTCGTGCGATTATGGGGACTGGCGGGTGAACCTTCGGCAGTCCAACACAGAGCCGGTGCTGCGGCTCAATGTCGAGACCCGCGCAGATCGCGCGTTGCTGGCCGAGAAGGTCGCGGAGATCAGCGCGCTGATCAAGACGGCATGAGCGGATGGCTCACGCCGCGCAATTGAGTATTTTCGCCAAAACGAAGCAGGGGGGGCCGTGTCAGATGACGCGGACCTGTGTGCCGACGGGGCACAGACCGAACAGCTCTTCGATCTGCTCGTTGTAAAGCCCGATGCAGCCCGAGGACGAACGCCGCCCGATCTTGCGCGTGTCATGGGTGCCGTGGATCAGGTAGGCGGGCCAGCTGAGATACATCGCATGCGTGCCAAGCGGGTTTCCGGGGCCCGGCGGCATGTATGACAGCGTCGGGTCCTCCTTGATCATGTTGGCCGTGGGCGTCCAGTCAGGACCGACGCGCTTGCGCACGATCTCGGTATAGCCGCGCTTTGTCAGGTCCTCGCGCCGTGGCACGGAGGTCGCGTAGACGCGGTAGTCCGAGCCGTCGGCGTTCCAGTAGTGCAGCGCGCGCGATGTCGTGTCGGCGACGATGGTCGCGACGCCCAAGGTCTCGAAATGGTCCTGCCAGTTCTGGTAGCTGAAGCTCGACGCGTTGCGGCGCACGCCCTGCGGGGCTTGCGGGACGCCGATCTCGTCGAGCGGTGCATCGACCGTCTGGGCGCGCAAAATCGCGGGTGTGCTCAAAGCGGCAGTCGCGCTGATCAAGAAGGTGCGGCGGGTTGTTTTGGGGCTCATCGGATTGGCTGCTCCTGCTCGGGGAATTCGTTTTGAGCGGGGTAGCAGTTTGCGCCGCCTGCGCAAACTCACATCGACGTCATCCGCCGCGCCAGATCGATCATGCGGTTCGAGAAGCCCCATTCATTGTCGTACCAACCGAAGACCCGCGCCATTGTCGCGCTTTTGGTGACATGGGTTTCGGGCAATGCCATGACGATGCTTTCTGGTCGTCCACGCAGGTCTGACGAGACCAGCGGCTCGGTTGTCGTACCGAAGATCGGCGCGGGCAGCGCTGCGAGCATTTTGTTGATTTGCTTTTCGGATACAGCGCTTTGCGCCTGAAAACTCATGTCGATCGCCGAGACAGAGGCCGTGGGCACCCGGACCGAGGTCGCAAAGATGCGGCCCGCAAGGTCCGGCAACACCAGGTCGGTGAGCCGCCCGGCGGAGGTCGTCGTGGGCACCATCGAGAGCGCCGCGGCGCGCGAGCGCACCAGATCGCCACGCGGCGCATCAACGGTTGGCTGCGACCCCGTGTAGCAGTGGATTGTGGTCATATGCGCGGAGACCAGACCAAACGCCGTGTCAATCGCGCGGGCCAAGGGTGCGAGCGCGTTCGTGGTGCACGAAGCGCAGGAAATCACCTGCTGATCGCCCAGCATCTCGTCATTTGCGCCCAAAACAACCGTCTGATCGGCGGTGGGGCACGGGCCCGAAATCAACACCCGGGACGCCCCGGCGCGCAGCCCGCGAGTGGCGAATTCACGCGAGTTGGATTTGCCTGTGCATTCCAGCACCAGATCGACGCCTGACAGGTCGATCTGAGACAGGTCCGGGTTGTCCGTCAACGGATAGCGCGTACCGTCGATGGTCAGCCCGCTATCGTCGTGAGACACGGCTTTAGGAAATAGCCCGAACACACTGTCATGCTTCAACAAATAGGCGCAAAGCTCCGGCCGCGCGATGTCGTTGAGCGCAACGATCTCGAAGCCTTCCCCGGCCTCGGTCGTGGTCAGGAGCCGCAGGATAGAGCGGCCGATACGGCCCAGACCATTGATCGCTATTTTCGCCATGAATTTCTCCCCCCACCGCGTCCATCTCGCCGCATGCGCGTTGTGTCGCACATGCGCTGATATCTGCATCTAATCGCCTATCTCAGGCGTAAGTAAATGAGAAACCCGAGACGCAAGAGGCACCCATGGACACCCTGATCCTATCGCGCATCCAATTTGGGGCGAATATCTCGTTCCATATCCTGTTCCCGACGATCACCATCGCGTTGGGCTGGGTGCTGCTGTTCTTCAAGCTGCGGTTTAACGCGACCGGGGATCAGAAGTGGATGGACGCCTACATGTTCTGGGTGAAGGTGTTCGCACTGTCCTTCGCAATGGGCGTGGTGTCGGGCATCACCATGTCGTTCCAGTTTGGCACCAACTGGCCGGGCTTCATGGAAAAGGTGGGCAATATCGCGGGTCCGCTTCTGGCCTATGAGGTGATGACGGCCTTCTTCCTTGAGGCCGTGTTCCTCGGCATCATGCTGTTCGGCGCGTCCAAGGTGAAGCCATGGGTGCACACGCTGGCCACGTTCCTCGTGGCATTTGGCACCACCATGTCGACCTTCTGGATCATCGTGCTGAACTCGTGGATGCACACGCCGCAAGGCTTTGAGATGCGCGAAGGCGTGGCCCACGCGACCAGCTGGTTTGAGATCATCTTCAACCCGTCAATGCCATACCGCCTGACGCATATGCTTCTGGCCTCCGGCTTGACCGTGGCTTTCGTGATCGCGGGCATCTCGGCCCTGCGCATGCTGTGGGGAGACCACAAGGAAAGCGTAAAATCGACCCTGCGGGTTGGCGTGTTCCTCGCCGCGGGCTTGATTCCGGCGCAGATCCTCATGGGCGACTTTCATGGCCTGAACACGCTGGAATATCAGCCGCAGAAAGTGGCCGCGATGGAGGGGAACTGGGAAACCCGTGGCAATGTCCCACTGGTGCTTTTCGCGCTGCCGGACGAGGAGGCTCGCGAGAACCGGTTCGAGATCGGCATCCCGAACGGCGCATCCTTGATCCTGAAGCACAAGGCAGACGGCGTTGTGCCGGGTCTGAACGACTTTGTGGCCGAGGATGGCACCGTTAATCACCCACCGGTGGCGCCTGTCTTCTTTAGCTTCCGCATCATGGTGGGCATAGGCTTCGCGATGCTGTTTCTGAGCTGGGCGGGCGCGTATATGATCCGCCGCCGAGGCGCAGATAACCTGCCCAAGCCGATGCTCTACGCGTTCACCGCCATGACGTTTTCGGGGTGGATCGCGACGCTGGCGGGCTGGTACACGACCGAGATCGGGCGTCAGCCGTGGCTTGTTCAGGGCGTGATGACCACCAAACAGGCCGTGGCCGACGTGCCCGCGCCTATGGTTCTGAGCACCCTGATCGCATACCTCCTGATCTATGCCGCGCTGATTGTCGCTTACATTGGTGTGATTACTTACCTGGCTGCGAAATCCTCGCGCGGCGAGCCGCTGAGCTCGCGCCAGTACCCCCGACGCGGCGAGGCAGAGCCAAGCCTGCGCGCCCTTCAACCCGGAGAGTGAGCCAAGAAATGGAATTATTCGGAGACCCGGCCGTCTGGCTGCCGTTCACCTTCGCCGCCCTCATGGGGTTGTCGATCCTGATCTACGTGGTGCTCGACGGGTTTGACCTGGGCGTGGGGCTACTCATGCCCTTGTCCGACGAGGCCGAGAAAGATCGCCTTGTCGCCTCCATCGGGCCGTTTTGGGACGCGAATGAGACTTGGTTGGTCTTGGCCATTGGCTTGCTGCTGGTGGCCTTCCCGCCCGCCCATGGGGTAATTTTGACATCGCTCTACTTACCCGTGGCGATCATGCTGTTCGGTTTGATCCTGCGAGGCGTGTCGTTCGAGTTCCGGGCGAAAGCCCCGATAGCCCAGAAACGCTTTTGGAATGGCGCATTCTTCACCGGCTCTCTGATGGCGTCGCTGTCCCAAGGGTTCATGTTGGGTATGTACGTGATGGGGCTGCAATGGACGTGGATCAATGCGGGCTTTGCCACGCTAACGGCATTGTTCCTGACCGTGGGCTACAGCTTCATCGGCGCGGCGTGGTTGATCCACAAGACCGACGGCGTCTTGCAGGCGAAGGCCGTCGGTTGGGCGAAGGGCGGCATTTGGGGATTGATCCTTGGTATCGGTGCTATCTCGTTGGCGACACCGTTTGTCAGCGATCGGTTGTTCGACAAGTGGTTCTCATATCCTGCGATGCTCTACCTCGCGCCGTTGCCGATCCTGTCGGCGGCGCTGGTGGGATACATCTGGTGGAAATTGCGGCGGCTGCCCTACTACGACGACCGCTACAATTGGACGCCGTTCGCAGCGGCCTCGGCGCTGTTTGCGCTGTCCTTTGGTGGAATGGCCTACAGCTTCTACCCGTATGTCGTGCCGGAGCAGATTACGATTTACGAGGCGGCATCGGCGCCGGAGAGCTTGTTCATCATCTTGCTCGGAACGCTTTGGGTGTTGCCCGCGATCCTCGGGTACACGATCCTGAGCTACTTCATCTTCCGCGGCAAGGCGACCGAGCTGCGCTACGATTGATGCAAACTTAACCGGCCTGGTCGCGGATATCCGCGACCAGCGCTTCCATCTGTTCAATCTGGATCGCGCCGGGCACCAGCTCGTCACCGAACACGAAGGCGGGCGTTCCATTGAAGCCGAGCGCTTGGGTCAATTGCTGGCTGATTTGCAGGTGGGCCACAACCTCGGGGGCGTCCATGTCGGCGCGCAACTGATCCGTGTCCATGCCAAGATCCTTTGCGATCCGCATAACAGTCGCCTCATTGGCGCGACCTTGGTTTTCCATCAGCGCGACATGGAACTCTTCGTATTTTCCCTGTTTGCGGGATGCCAAAGATGCGCGGGCGGCGAAGACGCTTTCTTCTCCCAAGATCGGCCATTCGCGCATCACGATACGCACATTGTCATCGCCTTCGACCAGTTTCTTCACATCGCCAAAGACCCGGCGGCAATAGCCGCAATTGTAGTCAAAGAACTCGACAATGGTGACGTCGCCCTCCGGGTTGCCCATGACGGGCGCATTGGGATCACGCTCCAGCGCGTCACGGTTCGATGACAGCACGGCTTGTGCGGCGGCGGCGGCCTCTTCCTCCTGGCGGGCTTGCAGAAGCTCGATCGCTTCCATCACCACCTCTGGATTGTCACGGATGGTCTGCAGGATCAGATCGCGCAACGCCTCGTCAGAAAGGTCTTGCGCGGGGGCGGCGGTCGTCGCGGCGAGACAAAGGGCAAGCGCGGTGGTGGCGAAGCGGGTCATCGGCGGGCTCCATGGGAAAGTGTTGGCGAGAGGGTGAGTGCCGAAACGAGGATTGTCAAACACATGGGTGGCTATTTTCTTCACGAGGCGGTGACCCGCGCGGCTTGGCTCTTGCCTTCCGCCCTGTGACGCGGGACCAGTGGGGCATGAGGATCCTTGGCCTAGTTCTTTTGTGGCTGTCCGTGCTGGCAGTGCCGCTTGCCGCGGCAAGCTCGCTGGCGTTCCAGAGCGACCGCCTTACCGCGCGGCTGATCACGGCTGAAAACAGCGTAACGCCGGATGCGGGCACGATCTCGGCCGCGCTGGAGCTGGAGCTTGCACCTGGCTGGAAGACCTACTGGAAATCTCCCGGCGCGGTCGGATACGCGCCGGAGCTGGACTGGTCCGGCGCAGCGAACGTCGCCCGCGCGGACATCCTCTACCCCGCCCCGACCCGGTTCGAGGCCTTCGAGATCGAGAATTACGGCTATGCCGACGCCGTCACCTTCCCGCTACAGATCATGCTCGACGAAGCGGGTGAAACGGTGGTCTTAAGCGTCGAGGCGAATGTGCTGGTGTGCGAGGAGCTGTGTGTGCCGGAGATGTTCACCCTATCGGTGACGCTTCCCGCGGGCACGTCGGGTATCGACGCAGCGGCCGCCGAAAGGATCGCCGATGCGGCTGCCCGTGTCCCCGGCGCGCCGGAGGACGCGGGGATTACAGCCGCCTACTTCATGGATGACACGTCCTTGCAGGTCGAGGCGGTCAGCGCCACGCCCTTCACGGACCCGCATGTGTTCCCCGACCTTGGACCCAACGCGACCTTCGGGCCGCCGGAGGTCAGCCTGAGTTCCGACCGGCGTGAGGCGCTGATCCGGCTTCCTGTCCAGTCGCTGCCTGACGCCCCACCCGCGATGGAGCTGACGCTGACCGATGGCGCGCGCGCGGCCGTCATCACGCCCGCCGAAATGGCCGCGGGTCCGTTTCAGAATGTGGCCGGTCCGGGCCTGTGGTCGGTCGTGCTGATCGCCCTTCTGGGCGGGTTGATCCTGAACATCATGCCCTGCGTTTTGCCGGTGCTGGCGGTGAAATTCACCTCTGCGCTGAAGGCCGCCGACCAGTCGCCCGCGCGCATCCGGGCGGGCTTCGTCGTCTCCGCGCTTGGTGTGCTCTGCTTCATGTGGGCGCTGGCCGCGGTGCTGCTGGCGGTCCGCGCGGGGGGCGGCTCCATCGGGTGGGGGACGCAATTTCAGAACCCCGTCTTTCTGGGCGTGATGATCGCCATCATGGTGGCGTTCGCCGCGAATATGGCGGGGCTGTTCGAGATCACTTTGCCGCAGCGGCTGAACACGAAAATGGCGCAGATGGAAAGCGGGCCGGGCCTGCTGGGCGACTTTTCGACCGGCGCGTTGGCGGCGGTGTTGGCGACGCCCTGCTCTGCCCCGTTTCTTGGCACCGCCGTGACATTCGCGCTGGCAGGCAGCGCGCTTGACACATTGGTGATCTTCACCGCACTCGGGCTGGGCCTCGCCCTGCCCTATCTGCTGGTCGCGTTGCGGCCGTCGCTGGTGCAGGCCCTGCCGACGCCTGGCCCGTGGATGGTGCGGGTCCGGTGGGTGATGGCTGCATGTCTGTTGGCGACCGCGCTATGGCTCGGCTTTGTGCTGCTGGGGGTGTCTGGCGCTTTGGTTGCCGGTATTCTGGCGACGTTGCTTGTGACGGGCGTCGTTGTGTTGACGATCCCGAAGGCCAAGCGCGTGGCATTCGCCCTATTCGCTGCGGCGATCTTCGTGCCTGCGATCCTTGCTCCGGCGCCTGCCCCGGTCGCGCCAGAGCGGGCGTGGGCCGTCTTTTCAGAGCAAGCCATTGCAGAGCGCGTGGCTGCCGGGGATATCGTCTTCGTCGATATCACGGCGAGCTGGTGCCTGACCTGCAAGGCCAACAAGGCCCGGGTGCTGAACCGCGGCGCGGTGGCCGACACTCTGGCGTCAGACGGGGTGACGGCCCTGCGTGGCGACTGGACCCGGCCCGACGAGGCAATCCTGACCTACCTGCAAGACAATGGCCGCTTTGGCATCCCGTTCAACAAGGTCTACGGGCCGAGCGCGCCGCAAGGCATCGCATTGCCAGAGTTTCTGACCCAGGATGCGGTGATGGAGGCCGTGGCGCAGGCGCGCTAGCCGCCAAGTTCCCGCAAGCCCTGTTCGACTGTTTCGCGACGGGCGTCGTTTTCGGGCAGGGCGTCCGTCAACTTCTTGGCGCTTTCCAGCGCGCCGCGCGCATTGTCCCGCTCACCCAGCACCATGTAGGCGCGCGCCAGTTGCAGCCAGCCTTGCAGGTTACCGGGCTCATCTTCGAGCCGGTCCGCAAGATTGTCGACCATCGTTCGGATGAAGGCCTGCTGCTCTTCGGGGCTCATCTCTTGCGCCGCTTCAACATCCTCGGCGGAGGGTCCGCGCGGGGCCTCGAAGAAGTCACCTAAAGTCACGGGTTGCAGCGCGAAATTCGCCCCCATGCGGTTGGCTTCCTGCAGGAAGGCGGGCATCCAAGGCTGAGGGGTCTCGGCGCGCGCGACCCGGTCGAGAAGCAGCTTGCGCGCATCGAGCGTCTGGCCCGCCTGATCAAGGGCCACGGCGCGGTAATAGGTGCCCGCCGGATTGTCGGGATCCAGTTCAAGCGCGCGGGCTGTCGCGTCCTCCGCGGGCTTCGTGACGATGCCGTTTTCGGCAGAAATCAGCGCCTCGGCATATTGCGACCACGTGGCGGAGGTGGCGTCGTCGCGCTCGACAATGCGCGCAAAGGCCTGCACCGCATCCGAGAAGCGGCCCATGTTCATGTAAGTGCTTGCCAGAAGCTCCCAGCCACGGGTCTCACCGCCGCCCGGATCGTCGAGCAGGCGCGTGCGCAGCTGCGCGGTCAGCGCGCCGAGGTTTTGCTTCTCGTCCCGCTCCGCCTGCCGCTCGGCGAAGGGTTGCGATGCAATCCCGGGGGCACCGAGTTGGGTGTAGAGCGCCGCGCCTGCGACCGGGGTCAGAGCCGCGAACAGCAGCAGCAGACCCGCCCCGCCCTTGCGGGCATCCTTGCCGGAGCGCGCGCGGTCGGCGGCCAGCATCCGGCGCTGAATTTCAGTGCGCGCGGCGGCGGCTTCCTGATCGGAGATCAGGCCGCGCTCGGCGTCGCGATCAACTTCGGCCAGCTGGTCGCGAAAGATCGCAATGGCGCTGTCGGCGCGGTCGAGCGTCTCGGTCGAGCCTTTAAGGACCGGCCAAACGAAGGCCAGCGCGGTCAGAAGCGCGAGAATGGCGGCAAGGCCCCAGAAGATCATTTCGGCGGGTCCTCTTTCAACAGCTTGTCGAGGGCGTCCTGCTCTTCCGAGCTGAGCCCCGTCGTTGCGGATGCCGGCGCCCGCGGCCTGCGCGCGAGCATCACGACCACGGCCAGAATGCCAAGGAACAGGATCGCGAAAGGCCCGATCCACAGCGCATAGGTCGAGGGCTTGAAGGGCGGCTTGAACAGCACGAAATCGCCGTAGCGCAGCACGAGGAAGTCATAGACCTGCTGATTGGTGTCACCGGCCACAAGCCGCTCGCGGATCAGCACGCGCAGGTCGCGCGCGACGCCCGCGTTGGAGCTGTCGATGGGCTCGTTCTGGCACACGACGCAGCGCACATTGGCCGAGATCGCCCGGGCCCGTTCTTCGAGCGCGGGGTCATCGAGTACCTCGTCTGGCTCCACCGCCATCAGCGGTGTCGCGAGCAACAGGCACAGGATCATCAGCAGGCGCTTCACTGGCGAACCTCGTTGAGGATTTCCGTGAAGCGGCGGCGGCCGTCGCCCACCACAGGGCCAGCCATGCGGTGGCGGATGATACCGTCCTCGTCGATGATGAAGGTTTCTGGCACACCCGAGATGCCCAGCTCGATCCCCGCGCGGCCCGAATAGTCGGAGCCGACGGCGACATATGGATTGCCCAGCTCTTCGAGCCAGGCCGCGGCGGCTTCGGGCTTGTCCTTGTAGTTCAGACCGATCAGGGTCACCCCCTCTTCTTCCGCGATGCGGGTCAAGATCGGGTGCTCGGCCCGGCATGGGCCGCACCACGAGGCAAAGACGTTGAGCAGTTTGATGCCCTCGATCTCGTTCAGCTCGGCGGTCGTAAAGCCGGGGGAGCCGACGCCCTCGACCGGCTCGAGCGCCAGCTCAGGCACGGGTTGAGAGATCAGCACGGAGGGAATCGCGCCCGGGTCACGCCCGCCCGACAACCCCCAGATGGCAAAGCCGCCGATGATGATGGCCACCACCAGTGGCAGCGCGAAGAGAAGACGTCTCATGGCTGACTACTCCGCCGGGGTCGCGATGGCCGGCCCCGCGCGCGACTTGCGCGGCGCGCCCACCCGCAAGCGGCGATCCGACAGGGACAGGCAGCCGCCGATCACCAACAGGAAGGTGCCGATCCACAAGAAATTCACCAGCGGCTCGTAGAGAACGCGCAGGGTCCATTTGCCCTGCGCCCCTTCGGCGGCGGGCTCGGCGATGGAAACGTAGAGGTCGCCCGCGAGCGTTTGTCGAATATCGCTCTCGGTCGTGGAGGAGCCCGCGGCGGGATAGACCCGTCGTTCCGGGTAGAGCTTGGTGACGAATTCGCCGTCCCGCGTGACATTCAAGGTCCCGACCTGCGCGATGTAGTTCGGACCGCGCACCTGCTCGACCCCCTCGAAGGTCAGATCGAAGCCCGCGATTTGCACCTCCGTCCCCTCTTCGGCGAAGGTGACGATATCGGACTTCCAAGCCGAGGCACCCGTGGCCCCCATGACGAGCACGGCGAGGCCCACATGGGCCATGGTCATGCCGTGGGATGCGCGCGGCTGCCGGCGGATGCGGCCCCACGCGCCGGGCTTGAACAGTTTCACGCGCGACGCCCATTCCTGCAAGGTGGCGAATAGCAGCCAGAGGGCGATTGCCATGGCGAGCACTGCCAGGACCGGTCCACCGGTGGTGACGTACCAGATGACCAGCGCCGCGACGAAGGCCAGCGCAAGCGCGAATTTCAGCCGCGACAGCACGCCTGCGAGGTCTGCGCGTTTCCACGACAGGAACGGCCCAACGGCCATGACCAGCACCAGCGCCAGCGAGATCGGAATGAAGGAGGCGTTGAAGAACGGTGGGCCGACGGAGATCTTGTCGCCCGTGACCGCTTCCAGAAACAACGGGTAGAGCGTGCCGAACAGCACGGTCGCGGTTGCCGTGGCGAGCAGCAGGTTGTTGATCAAAAGCCCCGCCTCGCGGGAGACCGGCGCGAACAAGCCACCGCCCTCCATCGCGGGGGCGCGCCATGCGAAGAGCGCCAGCGAGCCGCCGATGGATACGGCCAGAAGGCCAAGAATGTAGACGCCCCTCTCCGGATCGACGGCGAACGCATGGACCGAGGTCAGCAGGCCCGAGCGCACGATGAAGGTGCCGAGCAGCGACAGCGAAAAAGTCAAGATCGCCAACAGGATGGTCCAGCTTTTGAACGTATCGCGTTTCTCGGTCACGATGGCTGAATGCAGTAGGGCTGTGCCCAGAAGCCACGGCATGAAGGAGACGTTCTCGACCGGGTCCCAGAACCACCAGCCGCCCCAGCCCAGCTCGTAATAGGCCCACCACGATCCCAGCCCGATGCCCGCGGTCAGCGCAGTCCACGCGGCCAGCGTCCACGGGCGCACCCAGCGCGCCCATGCGGGATCCACGCGCCCCTCGATCAGGGCGGCGACGGCGAAGGAGAAGACGATTGAGAAGCCGACATAGCCCACGTAAAGCAGCGGGGGATGGATCGCGAGACCGATATCCTGCAGCAGCGGGTTGAGGTCCTGCCCGTCCAGCGGCGGCGGCGAGACGCGGGTGAACGGGTTGGAAGTGAACACCATGAAGCTGATGAAGCCCACCGTGATCCACGCCTGCACCGACAGGGTGCGCGCCATCAGCGTCTGCGGGATGTTGCGCCCGAAAAAGGCCACCGCCGCGCCGAAGGCCGCGAGGATCAACACCCAGAGCAGCAGCGAGCCCTCGTGATTGCCCCATGTGCCGGAGATCTTGTAGATCAGCGGTTTAAGCGAATGGGAATTCTGCACCACGTTCAGCACGGTGAAGTCCGACACGATGTAGCTGCGCATCAGGGCCCCGAAGGCGAAGGCCACAAGCACGAATTGCACCAGCGAGCTGGCCCGCGCAGACCGCATCCACAACACATTGCCGTTAGAGGCCCCCCAGATCGGCACAACGCTTTGCACGATGGCCGCGATCAGGGCGAGGGAAAGCGCAAATTGTCCGAGCTCTGGGATCATTGTCCTACCTGTCAACGTGATGCGCCATAGATGGGGCCAAGCCCCTTGGAAGGTCAAGCAAATCAGGCGCGACCGGTTGCCCCGGGGCCTTCACGTTTGCGCAAGCTCAGCTCTTCCCGGCCCGCAGCAGAACCACCCCCGCCAAGGTGATTGCAGTGGACAGGATTTTGCCGAGGCTCAGCCGCTCTCCCATGAGCAGCACGCCGATCAGCAGCGCGAAGATGATCGAGGTCTCGCGCAGCGCCGTGACCAGCGCAATCGGAGCCTGGGTGAAGGACCAGATCACGAGGCTGTAGGCGAGAAATGAGGCGCCGCCGCCGATCCAGAACAGCTTGGCCCCCTTGCGCGGCATATCGCGGAGCACCTGCGGGGTCGTGACCGCCATGTAGAGCGCGAAGATCGCGGCATTGGCAAGGCCGAGCCACGCGTAGAAGCCAACGGCGCTGCCCGACACCCGCGCGCCCATGCCGTCGACCAGCGAATAGGAGGCGATGAAACACCCGGTGGTCAGCGCCATCCCCGTAGCCTTACCGTTGCGCAGCCCGTCCGCCCCGCGCACCAGAGAGATGCTGAGGATGCCGATGGCGATGGTGATGACGGCGAGAAGCTCGAGCCCCGACAACTCGACCCCCAGCGCCACGACAGACACCCCGGCCACAAGCAATGGCGCGACGCCGCGCGCGATGGGATAGACCTGTGTCAGATCGCCGATCTTGTAGGAGCCCAGCAAGAACATCTGATAGCCGAAATGCAGCACCATCCCGGCGAGGATATAGGGGTAGCTTTCAGGGGCCGGCGCAGGCACGAACACCAAGGCGAGCAGCGCCAGCGGCGTGTGGCCGATGACCACGCCTGCCATGTTCAACCGCTTGTCGGCCCCGCCCTTGACCATGGCATTCCACGTGGCGTGCAGCAGCGCAGCCGTGAGCACAGCGAAGAAAACGGTGACGGACATAGGAGCCGACGCTAGGCAGAACCGGCCTGCGCTACAAGCGCTCTGACGCCTCAATCCTCACTTGAATACGTATTCAGAACGCGGCACACTTCCGGCATTGAACTTTGCGGAGGATCTTCCATGGCGATCGAGTATCTCAAGCGCGGCAAACCCGAAACCGAGCGGGCCGAGGATGACAGCAAGGTTCGCGCAATCGTCGAAGAGACCCTGAAAGACATCGAAACCCGGGGCGATGCCGCCGTGCGAGAGTTATCGGAGAAGTTCGACAACTACTCCCCCCCTTCCTATCGCCTGAGCCTCGACGAGATCGAAGCGCTCATCGCGCAGGTCGATCCGCGCGACATGGAAGACCTGAAATTCGCACAGGCACAAGTCAAGGCATTTGCCGAGGCCCAGCGCGCCTCGATGACCGATATCGAAGTGGAACCGATGCCCGGCGTGATCCTCGGCCACAAGAACATCCCCGTGCAAAGTGTTGGCTGCTACGTGCCTGCGGGCAAGTTCCCGATGGTGGCGTCCGCCCATATGTCCGTGGCGACGGCGAGCGTGGCGGGCGTGCCGCGCATCATCGCCTGCACGCCGCCCTTTCAGGGCCAGCCGAACCCAGCAGTGATCGCAGCCATGCATCTGGGCGGCGCGCATGAGATCTATGTGCTGGGCGGCATGCAGGGCATCGGGGCCATGGCGCTCGGCACCGAGACGATTGAGCCCGTGCACATGCTCGTCGGCCCCGGCAATGCGTTTGTGGCGGAAGCCAAGCGCCAGCTGTTCGGGCGCGTGGGCATCGACCTGTTTGCGGGCCCCACGGAAACGATGGTGATCGCCGACGACACGGTCGATGGCGAACTTTGTGCCACCGATCTGCTGGGTCAGGCGGAGCATGGCTACAATTCCCCCGCCGTCCTGCTGACCAACTCGCGCAAGCTGGCCGAGGACACGATGCGCGAGATCGATCGGCTGCTTGAAATCCTGCCCACACAGGAGACCGCGTCGAAATCCTGGGAGGATTACGGCGAGATCATCTTGTGCGACACCTACGAGGAGATGCTGGAGGTCGCCGACGACATCGCCTCCGAGCACGTGCAGGTGATGACCGACCGCGACGACTGGTTCCTGGAGCACATGACCTGCTACGGCGCGCTGTTTCTTGGGGCGCGGACCAACGTGGCCAATGGCGACAAGGTCATCGGCACCAACCACACCCTGCCCACCAAGAAAGCCGGGCGCTACACGGGCGGGCTGTGGGTGGGCAAGTTCCTCAAGACCCACTCCTATCAGAAAGTCACCACGGACGAGGCCGCTGCTGATATTGGCGCCTATTGCTCGCGGCTGTGCCTGCTTGAAGGTTTCGTGGGCCATGCGGAGCAGGCCAATGTGCGCGTGCGCCGTTACGGGGGCATCAATGTTCCCTATGGCGGGCCCGCGCCATACAAAGACGCAGCCGAGTGATGGCGGACGCGGCGCTCGCGGACAAACAGGCCTACACCGCATTCTGGTCCGCCTTCCGGCACCGGGACGCCGCGGCGCAAACGCGCGCGGTGCACGATTTCTTTGCCGACCGCGCGCAGGTCAATGTGGCGCATCCGGTCAACGATCTCAGCGGGCCGGAGGGTGTGATCGCGGGCTTTCTCGACCCGCTGCTGCGCGCCTTCGAAGGGCTGTACTACCGCCCCGATATCTCGATCGGCGGCAACTCCTTCGATGGCAGTGCCTGGACGTCAGGCATGGGCTACCTCGTGGGCACCTTCCGGCGCGACTGGCTGGGCATCGCGCCCACCGATCAGCTGGCCTACATCCGCATCGGCGATTTTCACCGGATGGAGAACGGCCAAGCGGTCGAGAGCTACATCTACCTCGACCTGCCGGAGCTGCTGATGCAGATCGGGCGCTATCCGCTGGGCACGCCACAGGGCGCTTGCTTCATGGTCCCCGGGCCCGCCACCCATGATGGGCTGCGCACCGACCTTGCCGACCCAGACCACTCGGCCCGGACCTATCAGATCATGGTGGACATGCTCGACGGGCTCGCCACCCCGGACGAGGCTTGGCGCCCCTACTGGCACCCGAACATGATGTGGTACGGCCCCGCGAGCTTTGGGCGGTTCGTCGGCATCGAGGAATTCCAGCGCTTCCAGGTCCCCTTCGAGGCCGCGTTCGAGGGCTGGGGCGGCGGGATGTCTCCGCGCACGCCCACCAAGCATTTCACCCGGTTCGCGGATGGCGACTATTCGTGCATCGGCGGCTGGCCCTCGCTGCAGGGGACCCATACGGGGTCCTATCTGGGGTTTGAGCCCACCGGCGTCACCACCCGCTTCCGGGTCTGCGACTGGTATCGGCGGGAGGGGGATCTGCTGGTCGAGAACTGGGTCTTTGTCGATCTGCCCGACGCGCTGCTGCAATGGGGCTACGACATGATGGCGGAACAGGCCAAGCTATGATCCACGACCTGTGTGCGGCGCTCTATGATTTCGAGGAAGCCCCGGTCCGCGCGGCGCTCGACGCCGCCTTCGCGCCGGATGCGGTGATACACCTGTGCCATCCGTTCGGCGATCTCACGGGGCCCGCCCTGCTATATGATCACGCGTTTGAGCCACTGTTCGGCGCGATCCCTGATCTGGAGCGGCGCGACTGGATCGTCATTGAGGGCGAGACCGCGCAAGGCGGGCGTTGGATCGGCTGCGGCGGCTATTACACCGGCCTGTTCGACGCGCCGTTCCTTGGCATTCCGGCAACGGGCCGGCAGGCGCATATGCGCTTTCACGAGTTCTACCGGATCGAAGACGCGCGCGTGGTCGAGATGCAGGCGATCTGGGACATCCCCGAGCTGATGATGCAGGCCGGTGCCTGGCCAATGGCGCCTTCGCTGGGGCGCGAATGGCTGACGCCCTCCCCCGCCACGCAGGATGGGCTTGGGCCCCATAGCGAGGACGGCGCGGCCAATCTGGTGGTCGTGCAGGACATGCTGATCCATATGGGCAGGCATCCCGGTGAAGGCGGCCCGGAAGTGATGGAGATGGAGCGGTTCTGGCATCCACGCATGTCGTGGTACGGGCCCGCGGGCATCGGCACCGGGCGCGGCATCGACGGCTTTCGCCGGCATCACCAGATCCCGTTTCTGGCCGCCATGCCGGACCGGGGCAATTACCGCGACCAGTTGGACTATCATTTCTTCGCGCAAGGCAGCTACGTGGCCGTCACCGGCTGGCCCAATATGCGCCAGCACCTGACCCATGGCGGCTGGATGGGCATTGCGCCGTCGGGAAAGCAGGTGGAGATGCGATCACTTGATTTCTGGCGTCTCGAGAACGGCCTGATCCGGGAGAACTGGGTGCTGGTCGATCTGCTCGACGTCTATCGTCAGCTCGGAGTCGACGTATTTGCCCGCATGGGCGAGCTGGTCGGAGGTCACCATGGCACCTAAGGTCACGGCCCTCGATGTGGCCCGCGCGGCGGGCGTGTCGCAGCCCACCGTCAGCCGGGTGTTCACCCCGGGCATGAAGGTCTCGGCCACGCTGGCCGACAAGGTCAAACGCGCCGCCGCAGAGTTGGGGTACCGACCGAACACGCTGGCCCGGTCGCTGATCACGGGGCAATCGAAGACCATCGGCCTGATCGTGGCCTATCTCGACAACCCGTTCTACACCGAGGCGCTGGAGAAGCTTTCGCGGGGGCTGCGCGAAAAAGGCTACCACATCATGGTCTTCATGGCCGCCAATCACGCGTCCGATGTGGACTCGGTGGTGCATGACCTGCTGGCCCATCAGGTCGATGGGATCATTCTGGCCTCGGTCGCGATGTCATCGACCCTTACCGACCGGCTGTCCGAAGAAGGCGTCGCGATGGTTCTTTTCAACCGCGGCTCGTCGGACCGGGAGCTATCCTCTGTCACTTCGGCGAATTTCGACGGTGGAAAGCGGGTGGCGGAGTTGCTCATCGCGGGCGGTCACGCGCGCATCGCGCATATCTCCGGCTGGCAGGGCGCATCGACCGGGCGCGACCGCGCGGCAGGATTCGAGGCGGGATTGGCAGAGGCCGGATATGAAGCCTTCGGCGTGGTGGACGGGTTGTTTTCGCGCGAGGCCGCGATGGCCGCTGCGCGCGCGCTTTTTGCGGGCTCAGAAGGCCCGGACGCGATTTTCGTAGGCAATGACCACATGGCGTTTGCCGTGATGGATGTGGTCCGCGGTGAGCTGGGCCTACGCATCCCGGAAGACGTCTCGATTGTGGGCTATGACGACGTCGCGATGGCCGCCTGGCCCACGTTCGAGCTGACCACGGTGCGCCAGCCCGCCAACCGCATGGTGGATGCCGTCATCGCCCAGCTTATGGCGCAAATCGAGGGCGACGCGCCGCCCAAGCAAACAGAAATCGAGGGACCGCTGGTGATCCGCCGCAGTGCCCGCATTCCAGAAGGATGGAGCACATGAAGGGTTTCAGCAATCAATTCAAGGACCTGCCGGACTACATCCTGAAGATCACCAAGGAAATCTGGGAGGATCGCGGCCTGTCCACCCTGAACCACTACTATGCCGAAGACCTGCCGATGCGCTTTCCGTCCGGTCTGGTGCGGGGCAATCAGAACGTGATCAACGGGACGATGGCGACCATCGCCGAGTTCCCGGACCGGCAATTGCTGGGCGAGGATGTGATCTGGTCCGGCGACGAGGACGCGGGCTTCCTGTCCTCCCACCGCTTGCTGACCACCGGCACGCATCTGGGTCATGGCAGCTTCGGCGCACCCACCGGTCGCAGCTTTCAGATCCGCGCCATCGCGGATTGCGCGGCGAAGAACGACCAGATTTACGATGAATGGCTGATCCGCGACGTCTCGGGCATCGTCAAGCAGCTGGGCATGGACGTGGTCGCTTTCACCCGCGATATGATCGACCGCGAAGGTGGGTCGGAGCATTGCGTCAAACCGTTCCATCCGCGTGACGACGTGGATGGCGGCTATAATTCGCGCGGCAACGACAACGAATGGGGGGCGCGGCTGGCCGATATCCTGACGCGCATCATGGACAAGGAATTCTCAGTGATCCCCGCGCTCTATGACCGGGCCTGCCATGTCTACCACGCGGGCGACCGGCACGAGATTTCATGGGCCGGGGCCGATCAGCTGTGGCTGCCACTGCGCTCGTCCTTCCCGTCCGCGAAGTTCGAGGTGCACCACGTGATCGGCCGCCACGACCCGATGCTGCCGCCGCGGGCCGCCGTACGCTGGTCGCTGACCGGCACCCATGATGGCCACGGCAGCTTTGGCGCGCCCACCGGTGCGGAGGTGCATGTGATGGGCATGACCCATGCCGAGTTCGGGCCCTATGGCAATGACGGGCGGGACTGGTCGCTGCGCCATGAGTTTACGCTCTACGACGAGGTGGCGATCTGGAAGCAGATCCTGATGCATCAGGGATGAAGGCCGCCAGATCGCGCCCGCGCGAGGTGAAAAATCCCCGTGTTCAATCCCGAAATGCCCCGTATAAAGGCGGGTGCGACTGACACGCGGGGGAGGATCTGAGTATGACATGCGTCTTTGTGCAGGTGCGCTGCAAGCCGGGGGAAACCTACCGCGTGGCCGATGCCATCGCGTTGAAGGAGATCCACTCCGAGATGTTCTCGACCAGCGGCGACTGGGACCTCCTGGTCAAGATCTACGTGCCCGATGGCGAGGATGTCGGCCGCTTTATCAACGATAACATAAGCCCGATACCGGGCATCGCTAGAACGCTGACAACGCTGACGTTTTCGGCCTTCTAGACCACGAAAATCAGGGAGAAAGACATGAAGAAACTACTACTGGCGACAGCCGCCGCGGCGGTCTGCGCGACAGGCGCTCTGGCCGAGGTCAAGGTCGGCATGATCACCACATTGTCCGGCGGCGGCGCGGGGCTAGGCATCGACGTGCGGGACGGTTTCATGCTGGCCATCGCGCAATCGGGCCGCGACGATATCGAGGTCGTCATCGAAGACGACCAGCGCAAGCCCGACATCGCGGTGCAGCTGGCCGACAAGATGATCCAGTCCGAGAAGGTCGACGTGCTCACCGGCATCATCTGGTCGAACCTCGCCATGGCCGTCGTGCCGAGCGCCACGGCGCAGGGCAAATTCTACCTCTCCCCCAATGCCGGCCCCTCGGCGCTGGCCGGCAAGGGCTGCCATCAGAACTACTTCAACGTGGCGTGGCAGAACGACAACCTGCACGAGGCCGCTGGCGCGCATTCCAACACCGCCGGCTACAAGAACAGCTTCATCATGGCCCCGAACTACCCCGCGGGCCAGGACGCGCTGACCGGCTACAAGCGCATGTATGAGGGCGAGCTTGCGGGCGAGGTCTTCACCAAGCTCGGCCAGACCGACTACGCCGCAGAGATCGCGCAAATCCGCGCGAGCGGCGCCGACAGCGTCTATTTCTTCCTCCCCGGCGGCATGGGCATCTCGTTCCTAAAGCAATATGCCGACAGCGGCGTGGACATCCCCGTCGTGGGTCCCGCCTTCAGCTTTGATCAGGGCATCCTGCAGGCCGTCGGTGATGCCGCCATGGGGGTCGTGAACACCTCGCAGTGGAACAAGGACCTCGACAATCCGACCAACGCGGCCTTCGTCGAGAGCTTTCAGGCTGAATATGGCCGCCTGCCCTCGCTTTATGCGAGCCAGGGTTTTGACACGGCGAACCTGCTGATCTCCGCGCTGGAGAAGGCCGCCCCCGCCGACGCCGATGCGTTCCGTGAAGCCCTGCGCGCGGCTGATTTCGACAGCACCCGCGGGGATTTCGCCTTCGGTCCGAACCACCATCCGGTGCAGACGATCTACGCCCGTGAGGTGATCAAGGAGGGTGACGTGTTCACCAACAAGATCATCGGCGCCGCGCTGGAGAACCACTCCGACGCCTACGCGGCCGACTGCAAGATGTAAAACCTCCGTTCCCGCGCGCCTTGTATCTTAGCGGCGCGCGGGAACCCGGAGCCTTACTCCATGTCCTCGATCCTGATCATCGAGCAGATCCTCAACGGTCTGCAATTCGGCATCATGCTGTTCCTGATGGCTGCGGGTCTGACGCTGATCTTCGGCGTGATGGGGCTGATCAATCTGGCCCACGGCTCGCTTTACATGGTCGGTGCGTTTGCGGCGGCGGCGGTGGCAGGCGCCACGGGGTCTTTCCTTCTGGGGCTGGTCGCGGCGCTGGCGGCGGCGGCGCTGGCGGGCGCGCTGATCGAGATGGTCGTGATCCGGCGGCTCTACCGCGCGGCCCATCTTGATCAGGTGTTGGCGACCTTCGCGCTGATCCTGATCTTCTCGGAAGGCACGCGGTGGGTGTTCGGCTCCTTTCCGCTGTTTCTCGACATCCCGGATGCGCTGTCCGGCCCGGTCACCCTCCCGGGCGGCATCCAGTACCCGCTCTACCGCCTCTCGCTGATCGCAATCGGGCTGGCGGTAGCGGTGGGATTGTGGGCCCTGATCGAGCGCACCCGGATCGGCATCCAGATCCGCGCTGGCGAAAATGACCGCGAGATGATCGCAGCGCTCGGGGTCGATATCTCAAAGCTTTACACGCTGATCTTCGCACTTGGCGCGGCACTGGCGGGGCTGGCGGGCGCGCTGGTGGGCGCGATCCAGTCGGTGCAGGTCGGCATGGGCGAGCCGGTGCTGATTTTGGCCTTCGTCGTGATTGTAATCGGCGGCATCGGCTCGATCCGTGGCGCGTTCGTCGGCGCGCTGCTGGTGGGACTGACGGATACGCTGGGCGGCGTCTTTCTGCCGGAACTGTTCGCCCTGTTCATGGAGCCCGGTCCGGCGCAAAAATCCGGCTCCGCCATCGCGTCGATGGGCATCTACATCCTGATGGGGCTGGTTTTGGTCTGGCGGCCCACCGGGCTGTTCGGGGCCCGCGCATGAGGTTCGACGAGCGCCTGATCAACGCGGTGGTCCTGCTCGGCCTGCTTGCTGTGCCGCTCTGGGCCGTGAGCGTGGACGAGCCCTTCACGATCACTCTGGCCACACGGGTCGCGATCCTGGCGCTGGCCGCCGTGGGGCTCAACATCGTGCTGGGCATCGGCGGAATGGTGAGCTTCGGCCACGCGCTGTTCTTCGGTTTGGGTGGCTACGCGATGGGCATCCTGGCCTACCACGCGCAAACCTATACCGTGCTCGAGATCGGCCCGTTCGCGACGGACGGCACCAAGCTGATGCCGGTGATCTGGCTCGTGGCAATGGTGGTCTCGGCCTGCGTCGCGGCCTTGGTGGGGCTTTTGTCGCTGCGCACCTCGGGCGTCTATTTCATCATGATCACGCTCGCCTTTGGGCAGATGTTTTATTATTTCGCGATCTCATGGGCGGAATATGGCGGCGAGGACGGGCTGTCGATCTATGTGCGCAACGACTTTCCGGGGTTGAACACACTGGTGCCGATCCAGTTCTTCGGCATCTGCTTTGCTCTGCTCTGCGCAGCTCTTTTCCTTTCCGCGCGACTGCGGGCCTCGCCCTTTGGTCTGGCGCTCAATGCAACACGGCAGTCCGCCACGCGGGCGGAAACCGTGGGGCTGAACCCGCAGCGTCTGAAGCTGCTGGCCTTCATCCTGTCGGGCGCGGTCACCGGGCTTGCGGGGGCGCTGTTTGCCGATCTCAACCGCTTCGTGTCGCCGACCATGTTCAGCTGGCAGTTGTCGGGTGAGCTGATCGTGCTGATCATCATCGGCGGCGTGGGCCGTTTGATGGGGCCGGTGATCGGCGCGTGCATCTTTGTGGCGCTGGAGCATTGGCTGGGGGGCCTGACCGAGTTCTGGCACATCTATCTTGGCGCGATCCTGCTGGGCATTGTGCTGTTCGCACGCGGGGGTCTCATCGGACTTTTGACAGGGCGCGAGGGCGCCCATGTCTGAGGTGGTGCTGGCGACATACGGGCTGAGCAAGAGTTTCGGCGCGCTGAAGGCGACGCAAGACGTCTCGATCGAGCTGCGCATGGGCGAGATCCACGCGATAATCGGCCCGAACGGGGCGGGCAAATCCACCCTGATCCAGCAGATATGCGGCGCTTTGCGCCCTGACAGCGGGCGGGTCGAGCTGTTGGGGCGGGACGTCTCCGACTGGTCCATTCAAGCGCGCGCCCGTGCCGGGCTGGGCCGCACCTTCCAGATCTCGCAGCTGGCGATGGAGGATACGGTTCTGGAAAACGCGGTGCTAGGCGCGATCGGGGCCGAAGGCACGCCGTGGCGATTTTGGCGCCCTGCCCTGAACACAGCTGAACTGACCGAGCGGGCCGAGGCCGCATTGGATCGCGTCGGTCTTGAGGGCCTCAGAGATATGCGCTGCGCGAACCTTTCGCACGGCCAGCGTCGCCAGCTGGAAGTGGCTGTCGCTTTGACCCTGCGCCCGCGGGCCTTCATCATGGATGAGCCGATGGCCGGGCTTGGCGCGGAGGGCTCGCGGACGATGACCGGCTTTCTGGACCAGCTGCGCGACGAGGCCCCGATCCTGCTGGTCGAGCATGACATGGACGCGGTCTTCGCGCTGGCCGACCGGATCAGCGTTCTGGTCTATGGCCAGATCATCGCCACCGGCACCGCGGCCGAAATCCGCGCCAGCAAGGCCGTGCGCGACGCCTATCTGGGGGACGCCGCATGAGCTTTCTCGAGGTAGGGCAATTGACCGCCAGCTATGGCAGCTCGCAGGCGTTGTTCGGGGTCGATGTGGCGATGCAGGAAGGCGAGGTCACGGCGCTTCTGGGACGTAACGGGATGGGCAAATCCTCGACCGTAAAGGCGATATGCCGGATGATCCCCGCGCAAGGCACATTGGCGCTGGACGGCACCGATCTGCACGCGCTGCCCAGCCACCGGGTCGCGCGTATGGGGGTCGGGCTGGTGCCGGAGGGGCGGCGCTGTTTCAAGGATCTGAGCGTGCAGGAGAACCTGATTGCGGCCTGCCGGCCCGGTGCGTGGACGCTGGCCTCGGTCACCGCGCTGTTCCCGCGGCTGGGCGAGCGTTTGGGGCAACGAGCGTCATCTTTGTCGGGTGGGGAGCAGCAGATGCTGGCCATCGGTCGCGCATTGATGACGAACCCGCGCCTGCTGATCCTCGACGAGGCGACGGAAGGTTTGGCACCGATCATCCGTCAGGAAATCTGGGCAGCCATTCGCACTCTGAAGTCAAAGACCGGCGTCAGCATCTTGTTGATCGACAAATCCCTGCGCGAACTCGCGCAAGTGTCGGACAAGGCGGTCATCCTTGAGCGTGGCAAAACGGTTTGGGCCGGCCCGATGGGCGAGCTGACCGCCGACATCTCGGAAAGGTTTGTCGGCGTTTAGTCGGCGTCTGGCTTCGGCTTTGCCTGCATCAGCGGCATGTCACTCTGGCTCACGCCCTCTTCGGCGAGAAGCTCGGCGATGGTCTTGAATGTCACGGCGGTGGGCTGAACCTGCGCCGGGCCGCGCTCGAGAGGTTGCAGCGCTTTGTGGTCGTGTACACGCTGGGGCGCTTTGAGCGGCTGATCGGGCGCCTTACTCTCAATGGCGACGTCCTTGAACTCGACGCCTTCTTGGGCGAGCAGCTCCTTGATCGTCATTTTGGTCACATTGGTGGGCTCGCGGCCCGACTTGCCCTTAAGCGGCTCAAGACGTTGGTGATCCATCATAGGTCCTTCCGACATCACACAATTACACACTCAGCGGGCGGTCTGATCCGCGCCGCGCGATCCAGACAGTGGCTCCAAATTGTGGCGGATGTTCGGAAAAAATGTGTCGAATTGGATAAATTCGAGCGGGCGGTGTTCCGTCAGGCACGCAAGGCGGCCCCCGGGGGCCGCCTTGCAATAGGTCTAGTTCAGGGCCGCATCCGTGATCTCGGAGGTCCATGCGCCTTCCGGCGTCTTGGTGATCACGGGATCCGAGCCACCCGCCAGAAGCGTCTCGACCGTGCGGTTGAAATCCGCCTCATCGAGCGCGCCATTGGAGCCCGCGGTGAGCTTGGCGATCTCGCCCATCATGCGCTTTTGATGCGCCTCGGTCTGAGCCCCGCTCTCGTCGTTTTCAAGCACGATTTCCGCAGCCTCATCCGGGTTGGCCTCGGCGTATTTCCAGCCTTTCATCGAGGCGCGCACGAACTTGACCATCTTCTCCTTGAAGGCCGGGTCCGCGAGGTTTTGCTCAAGCGCATAAATGCCGTCTTCCAGCGTGGCGACGCCCTGATCTTCGTATTTGAACGTCACCAGCTCATCCTCGGAGACGCCCGCATCCAGCACCTGACCATATTCGTTGTAGGTCATGGTCGAGATGCAATCGGCCTGCCGTTGCAGCAGCGGGTCGACGTTGAAGCCCTGCTTCAGAACCGTCACGCCGTCCTCGCCGCCATCGGTCGAGATGCCTTCCTGGCTCATCCAGCTCAGGAACGGATACTCATTGCCGAAGAACCACACGCCGATGGTCTTGCCCTTGAAGTCCTGTGGCGAGGTGATGCCGGTGTCCTTCCAGCAGGTCAGCATCAGGCCAGAGGATTTGAACGGCTGGGCGATATTGACGACCGGCAGGCCCTTTTCGCGCGCGGCCAGAGCCGAGGGCATCCAGTTGAGCATCACGTCAGCGCCGCCGCCTGCCAGCACCTGCGGCGGTGCGATGTCGGGACCGCCGGGCAGGATCGTGACGTCGAGCCCCTCTTCCTCGTAGAAGCCCTTGTCCTTTGCCACGTAGTAGCCTGCGAACTGGGCCTGCGTGACCCATTGCAGCTGCAGCTTGACCGAGTTGTCGGCGTGGCCATCGGCAGCCGCAAACTGCGGTGTTGCCGCGAGCGTCAGCGCCAGAGCGGCGGTTGAGAGTAGCTTTTTCATGTTGTCCTCCAGGTTGGATTTTTCAGTGTTGTTGTTTGCGTTGCGAGGGGTGCCAGAATGTCAGGCGGCGCTCGACCAGCGCCACCGCCCCGTAGAAAGCCGAGCCCGCCAGGGCCGCGACCACGATTTCCGCCCAGACCATGTCGAGCGCCAGCTGCCCGACCGATGTGGAGATGCGAAAGCCCATCCCCATGGTGGGCGAGCCGAAGAATTCCGCCACGATCGCGCCGATCAGGGCCAGGGTTGTCGAGATTTTCAGCCCGTTGAAGATGAAAGGCAAGGCCGCGGGCAGACGCAGTTTGGTGAGCGACGCCCAGTAACCCGCGCCATAGGTGCGCATCAGATCGCGCTGCATAGCCGTGGTCTCCTGCAGGCCCGCCACGGCGTTGACCAGCATCGGGAAGTAGACCATCACGACGACCACGGCCGCCTTGGACTGCCAGTCGAAGCCGAACCACATCACGAGGATCGGCGCGGTGCCGACGATAGGCAGGGCGGCCACGAAATTGCCCACTGGCAGCAGGCCGCGACGCAGGAAATCGAACCTATCGACAAGGATGGCGGTCGCAAAAGCGGCCCCGCAGCCGATCAAGTATCCCGACAGCGCGCCTTTGAGGAAGGTCTGTTTGAAATCAAGCCAGAGCGTCGGCAGCTCTTCGGCGAATTTTACGGCTACTTGGCTGGGCGCGGGCAGGATCACCAGCGGGACCTCAAGGCCGCGCACCAGAAGCTCCCACATCACCAGCAGGGTCAGGCCGAAGATTGCGGGAACCGCCAGCCGAACGGCCGGAGTGTGGGAGCCAGGGCCATTGGCAAGCCGCACATTGAGCGCCCAGGCTGCAAGCCACAGGATCAGGGCAAGAGCCACCAGCGTCATGCGAGCCCCATTCGCTTGAGAGTGCCGCGCTGGATCACCCCGATGATCAGCACAAGACCCGCCGCAAGGATCGCCGCAAAGACGAGCGCCGACCAAATTTGCACCATCTGTCCGTAATAGCTGCCTGTCAGCATCCGCCCGCCAAGCCCCGTGGCGCCGCCCGCAGGAAGCTCCGCCACGATGGCACCGACTAGGGACGCGGCCACGCCGATCTTGAGCGAGGCAAAGAGATAGGGCATCGAGGCGGGCAACCGCAGCTTCCAGAACGCCTGCGTGCGCGAGGCATTATAGGTGCGCAGCAGATCCATCTGCATCGCATCTGGCGCGCGCAGGCCCTTGACCATGCCCACGACCACCGGAAAGAAACTCAGGTAGGCAGAGATAATCGCCTTCGGCACGAGCCCCTGCAGCCCGACGGAATTCAACACCACGATGATCATCGGCGCGATGGCGAGGATCGGGATTGTCTGCGACGCAATCGCCCAGGGCATCACGCTCATATCCATCGCACGGCTGTAGACGATGCCGACCGCGAGCAGGATCCCCGCGCCGGTGCCGATGACGAAGCCCAGAAGCGTCGCGGACAGGGTGATCCAGCCGTGGTAGACGAGGCTGCGTTTCGAGGTGACTTTCTTCTCCACCGTGGTGTCCCACAAGTCCAGAACGACCTGATGCGGCGCGGGCAGCCTTGGCCGGTCCTGCGCGTAGGTCGCTGGGATGGCGAAGCTGTTTTGCAGGACGAGCCCGAGGTGGCCCGCATCGCGTCGCGCCATCGGGCTGTCCGGGGTGACCTGCGCCCCTGCCCGCTCCAGCCCGGTCAGGGTTTCCTTGATGTTCATCACCGGCACGGCGGCGTACCAGATCGCAAAGATCGCCGCGACCACGACCAAAACTGGACCCGCGGTTCTCATGCGCGCCACTCGAAGGTGATCTCGGGGATGCCGTCGTTGCCCTGCCACGGCGCGCCGGTCGGCTGAAACGCTTCTCGCGCGTAGAACCGGTGCGCGGCTTTGTTGGCGGCGTGGCTGTTGAGCTTGAGGTAGCTGCGCCCGGTTTTGGCGCGGTCCAAGAGCGCCTTGCCAAGCCCCTGCCCGGGTCGACCCACATAGAGCCCCCAGATATGGTTTTCCGCCGGATCAAGCGACAGGTAGCCTGCGATCGGATCGCCAACCACATATGCTTCGCGCTTCGGCAAGCCCTCTCGCAGGGCCGTCTCGATCGCGTCGGGCGATATCGTTCTCGGCATCCAGTCCGTGCCGTCGATCCACGCGTTCAGGATCGCGGCGCAGGCGGGCGCATCGTCCGCGGTGGCGCGGCGGATCGGCTCAGTCATCGAGATGCCCTGCCCTCAAGCCCTCGCGGACCCGGTGCGCAATTTCCAGAAACTTCGGCGTTTCGCGGATTTCTAGAGGACGGTCTTTCTGCAGCGGGCTGTCGATCACGTCTGTGATCCGCCCAGGCCGCGGGCTCATCACGACGATCTTGGTCGACAGATAAACGGCTTCGGGGATCGAATGGGTCACGAACCCGATGGTCTTGCCTGTCCGCGCCCAGAGCGCGAGCAGTTGCTCGTTGAGATGGTCGCGCACGATCTCATCCAGCGCACCGAACGGCTCATCCATCAGCAAGATATCCGCATCGAAGGCCAGCGCCCGTGCAATGGAGGCGCGTTGCTGCATGCCGCCGGACAGCTGCCACGGGTATTTCGCGCCGAACTCCGACAGATCAACCAGCTCCAATACCGACGACACGCGGGCCTGCTGATCGGCCTTTGAATAGCCCATGATCTCTAGCGGAAGCTTGATATTGCCAGATATCGTCCGCCACGGGTAAAGCCCCGCGGCCTGAAACACGTAGCCATAGGCGCGGGCCTGCCGCGCCTCTTCGGGGGTCATGCCATTGACGGTCAGCGTGCCGCCCGTGGGCTGCTCCAACCCCGCGACGCAGCGCAGGAAGGTGGTCTTGCCACAGCCGGATGGTCCGATAAAGGAGACAAACTCGCCCGGAGCGATATCCAGCGACACATCCGAGAGCGCATGAACCGGCGCGTCGGCTGTCTGGAACACCAGATCCAGGTTTTGCGCCGAAATGACCGGCGCGGTCGTGTCGAGGGCCATCTAGCGCAGCCCTCGCATGGACGAAGGCTCTAGAGAGCGACCTCGTCGTTGGCCGCGCTGTATTTCGACCAGACCCCGCCGATCGCGAAAGCTGCGAAGATGAACATCGCGTCGGCAATTGCCACGTCGTTGATCCAGGTGCCGACGGCCAGCAGCCCCAGCGCCATTACCAAGAGAGCTTTGGTAAACAGAATTTGCATCCGGAAACCCCTTCATTTGTCCCGATCTGAGGGTAAGGAATTCCAAACCTTTGGGGCGAGACTGTGACACTGGGCGGGCGTTTCGGTCCAATTTGGAGGTATTGTGCAACATTTAATTCTAATCAGACCCCGGACGGGATGTTGAGCGGATCGCGTTCGATCTTGCGGGGGGTGTTGAGCGATTTCCAGCGGCTAAGCGCCTTGGAGGCAGAGGCAAAGGCCGGGCGTCGCACAAATTTTCCGCGGCCGGGCTGCGGCTGCGAGTTTTGCCCGTAGGCCCAGATCACCTCACCCCGCGACAGCGTGTAGCGCGGCTGTGCCGTGACGGTCATGCCTTCGAACACATTGTAATCAATGATCGATTTCTGCGTGCTGACGGCAATCTCGCGGCTGATGGTCGGATCCCACACCACGACATCAGCGTCGCCACCCACGTTGATCCCGCCCTTCAGCGGGTAGATGTTGAGGATCTTGGCGATGTTGGTGGAGGTCGCGGCCACGAATTCTTCCGGCGTCAGGCGGCCGGTCTCGACCCCGGTGGTCCAAAGCATCGCCATGCGCTCCTCCAGGCCGCCCGTGCCGTTGGGAATGGACGTGAAATTGTCGAGCCCCATCTGCTTTTGCTTATCGGTAAAGGCCGCGTGATCTGTTGCCACGACCTGAAGAGAGCCTGCGGCAAGGCCTGCCCAGAGTGAGGCCTGATGGTCCTTGGAGCGGAACGGCGGGCTCATTACCCGGCGCGCGGCGTATTGCCAATCCTTGTTGAAATACTCGCTCTCATCGAGGGTCAGGTGCTGGATCAGCGGCTCGCCATAGACCCGCATCCCCTTCTGTCGCGCACGCCGGATCGCCTCGTGCGCCTGCTCGCAGGACACGTGCACAATATAAAGCGGCGTGCCAGCGGCGTCGGCGATCATGATGGCACGGTTGGCGGCCTCGCCCTCGACCTCGGGCGGGCGGGAATAGGCGTGGCCCTCGGGTCCGGTGATGCCTTCGGCCATGTATTTCTGCTGCAGCTCCTGCACAATGTCACCGTTCTCCGCGTGGACCAATGGCAGCGCGCCCAATTCTGCGCAGCGTTTGAACGACGCGAACATCTCGTCATCCTCCACCATCAGCGCGCCTTTGTAGGCCATGAAATGCTTGAACGTGTTTATCCCGCGCTTGTTAACAACATCTTCCATCTCATTGAAAATGTTCTCATTCCAGCCGGTAATGGCCATGTGGTAGGAGATGTCGCAGCAAATCTGGTCCTTGGACTTGCGGTCCCAATCATCAATGGCGGACAAGAGCGAGCCGTCCTCGCCCGGCAGGCAGAAATCCACCAGCATCGTGGTGCCACCGGCGGCGGCGGCAAAGGTGCCACTCTCGAACGTCTCTGCCGCGGTCGTGCCCATGAACGGCATTTCGAGATGTGTGTGAGGGTCGATGCCGCCCGGGATGACATAGGCGCCTTCGGCGTCGATGACTTCGTCGCCTTTCAGGTTCTCGCCGATCTCGGCGATCTTCTCGCCCTCGATCAATACATCCGCGGTCCAGCTGCGGTCCGCCGTGACGATTGTGCCGCCTTTGATCACCTTGCTCATCGGGGTCTCTCCTTGGTCTCAGTCTCGGGCGCAGGGCGCGGCCTGCGGGAATGGGTCAGTCTTTTAAGCGCTCACTTGCGCTTGATGGCAAATCGGGACCGCTGGCCGCCGGAGCCGCGCAGCACCACCATGTCGAGAAGCACCGCGTTCTTGTCGATCGAGTAGATCGCGCGGCGGGTCTCGTTGACGAGCCCGGGGTTCTTCTCGCGCGGGTCAAGCTTGGTGCGGGAGCGCCAGATGCCGCCCTCTTCGGTCGTTTCGGTCACCAGCGAAGCCGCCCGCCCGGCGCGGTCGATGGCCTTGTAGCGGCAGGTGCCGAGCACCGCGAAGCAATCATTGGGCGCATAGCGGGTCGTGTCGCCGGTGATCGACGAGCTGGTCGCCCGAAAGCGGTTGTCGGCCTTGAGCCCGATGGGAATGAACAGCTGGTTGCCCCGCGCACTGATCGGCGCCTCGCCGATGGCCTCTGACAGGATCGCGGTGATCTGTTCGAGGTTCCGGGCATCCGGCAGCGTCAGGATCATCTGCCCGGCATAGGTGTAACTTGTCGCCCCGCGCTTGCGGGAAGTCAGGCGCATATCCGTCGGGATCGGCAGGCCGTCATTAATCAGATCAAAGCGGTAGGTGACGCCCGAGGGGGGCCGGATCGCATCAAGATCGACATCGGATCCAATGCCGGGCCGCACGGTCAAGGTCTCGCCGGGGGGCGGCGCACAGGCGGTCAGCAGCAAGGCCGCGCACAGGGCGGCGAGACGCTTCAAGAGACGATCTCCGCCGTCTCGACCACGGCGTGGAACAACACATTGGCCCCCGCCTCTGCCCAGTCGGGGCTGATCTCTTCGGCCTCGTTATGGCTCAGACCGTCGACACAGGGGCACATGATCATCGCCGTGGGCGCCACGCGGTTGATCCAGCAGGCGTCATGCCCCGCGCCGGAGATGATATTCTGGTGGCTGTAGCCCAGCCGCTCTGCCGCGCTGCGCACGGCGCTCACGCACCCCTCGTCGAAGGTGACGGGATCGAAGCCGCCGACCTTCTCCATCTCGATGCCAAGCCCCATATCATCGCAGATCGTCTTGGCACCGGCGGCAAGCCGTGCCTCCATATCTTCGATCACACTCAGATCAGGGGATCGGAAGTCGACGGTAAAGACAACCTTGCCCGGGATCACATTGCGCGAGTTCGGGTAGACGTCGATATGGCCCGCCGCGCCCACCGCGTGGGGCGCGTGAGACAGGGCAATCTGGTCGACAAGCTCCAGCACCCGCGCCATGCCGAGCCCTGCATTCTTGCGCATGGGCATCGGGGTCGAGCCGGTGTGGCTGTCCTTGCCGGTGATGGTGACCTGCGTCCAGCTGAGACCCTGGCCGTGGGTGACGACGCCGATGTCCTTGCCTTCGGCCTCCAGGATCGGCCCCTGTTCAATATGCAGCTCGAAGAAGGCGTGCATCTTGCGCGCGCCGACCTCTTCGTCGCCCTTCCAGCCGATGCGCACTAGCTCTTCGCCGAATGTCTTTCCCTCGGCATCGGTGCGATCATAGGCCCAATCCTGCGTGTGGATGCCCGCGAAGACGCCCGATGACAGCATCGCGGGGGCATAGCGCGTGCCTTCCTCATTGGTGAAATTCGTCACGACGATGGGATGCTTGGTGGTGATGCCCAGATCGTTGAGCGAGCGGATAATCTCCAGCCCGCCCAGAACGCCCAGCACGCCGTCATACTTGCCGCCCGTTGGCTGCGTGTCGAGGTGGGAGCCGACATAGACCGGCAGCGCATCCGGGTCTGACCCCTCGCGCCGCGCGAACATATTGCCCATCTGATCAAGGCCCATCGTGCATCCCGCCGCCTCGCACCAGCGTTGGAACAGGGCGCGGCCCTCGGCATCTTCGTCGGTCAGGGTCTGGCGGTTGTTGCCGCCCGCGACGCCCGGGCCGATCTTGGCCATCTCCATCAGACTGTCCCAAAGGCGCGCGCCATTGATCTTCAGGTTTTCGCCAGGTGCTGCCATGAGATGTTCCCCAGTATTTGACCAGTCGGTCAAAGAGAGGCTACCCATGGGTCATGGGGTGTCAAGGATTCCTCTCGCGAAACCTGCCCGCCGACGCGGCAATCGATGAAGAATGAGGCACCCGACAGATGGCAGATGGCCGCCCCCGCACCCGCATCCAGCAGCGCAACCGCGAAGCCATTCTGGAGGCCGCGCTGGAGGTCTTCTCGACCCATGGATTCCGCGGTGCCACGCTCGACCAGATCGCGCAGGGCGCGGGGCTGTCGAAGCCCAACCTGCTCTATTACTTCCCGTCCAAGGAGGCAGTGCATGTCGAACTTCTGGGCGGGCTCATGGACACCTGGCTTGACCCGCTGCGCGACCTTGACCCGGATGGCGACCCGATCGAGGAAATCCTGACCTATGTACGGCGCAAGCTGGAGATGAGCCGGCTTTACCCGCGCGAAAGCCGCCTTTTCGCCAACGAGATCGTGCAAGGCGCGCCGCGCATGAAGGACGCGCTGACCGACGAGCTACGCCCTCTGGTGGATGCGAAATGCGCCGTGTTCGAGCGGTGGATGGAGGACGGCCTGATTGCACGGCTTGACCCCTACCACCTGATCTTCTCGATCTGGTCGCTGACGCAGCACTATGCCGATTTCGATGTGCAGGTCCGCACCGTCATGGGCCCGCGCGACCCGTTCAAGACAGCACCGGATTATCTAGAAGCCGTGTTTCGCAAAACGCTGGCGCCGGGAACCTGAACGCCTCGGCTGCGGTTGGTTGTGCAAAAGGAGCACAACATGAGCCATTCCGTCACCCTGACCTCGGTCGAGCCGATCACCCACAACACCTACCACCTCACCATGGAGCGCCCGGAAAGCTTCGACTTCGCCCCCGGCCAAGCCACCGAACTTGCCATTGACAAGGACGGCTGGCGCGACGAGGCACGGCCGTTCACGATGACCTCACAGCCCGAGGACCCGGAGTTGAGCTTCGTCATCAAGAGCTACCCTGACCATGACGGCGTAACAGAACAGGTCGCGAAGCTGGGCGCGGGCGATACAGTAATGCTCGACGAGCCCTTTGGCGCGATCCAGGACCAAGGCCCGGGCGTGTTTATCGCAGGCGGTGCCGGCATCACCCCATTCATCCCGATCCTGCGCAAGCGCGCCATGACCGGCGACTTCCAGAACTCACACCTGATCTTCTCAAACGCCACCGAGAAAGACATCATCCTGCGCGAAGAGTGGGAAGGCTATGACGGTCTCGAGACCACGTTCCTCGTGACCGAACAGGAAAACAGCCCGATGCACGCGCCGCAGCTCAACAAGGGAATTCTGGCCGAGCTGATCGACGATTTTGGGCAGAACTTCTACCTGTGCGGCCCTAAACCGATGGTCAAGGATGTCCGGTCCGCGCTCAAGGAGCTTGGCGCGCACGAGGACAAAATCATCACCGAAGACGGCTGGTAGGCTACTCTGCGGCCACAGCACCCGGATTGTTCGGGTGCGTGGTCCAGTTTGCGTACTCCTTCTCCACGATTTTGCCCGTGCGGGGGTCCACCTCGCCGGGCGTCATCGGCACCATCGAGATGCAGTCTTCCACCGGGCAAACATCCACGCACAGGTTGCAGGCCACGCATTCCGCGTCGATCACCTCGAACGTGCGGTCCCCTGACATCGAGATCGCCTGGTGCGAGGTATCCTCGCAGGCCGCGTAGCAGCGCCCGCATTTAATGCAGGCATCCTGGTCGATCTTGGCCTTGGCGACGTAGTTGAGGTTAAGGTACTGCCAGTCGGTCACGTTCGGCACCGCCATCCCGATAAAATCCGCGGTCGATGTGTGCCCCTTCTCGTCCATCCAGTCCGACAGGCCCGAAATCATTTCCTGCACCACCTTGAAGCCATAGGTCATTGCGGCCGTGCAGACCTGCACGTTGCCACATCCCAGCGCCATGAACTCCGCCGCGTCGCGCCATGTTGTAATGCCGCCGATGCCAGAGATTGGCAGACCACGCGTCTGCGCGTGACGCGCGATCTCAGAGACCATCGACATCGCAATGGGCTTCACCGCGGGGCCGCAGTAGCCGCCATGGGAGCCTTTTCCGTCAATCGAAGGCTCAGGGCTCATCGTGTCGAGGTTGACCGAAGTAATCGAGTTGATCGTATTGATTAGCGACACCGCATCGGCACCCCCATTCAAGGCCGCCTCTGCGGGCTTGCGCACGTCGGTGATGTTGGGGGTCAGCTTCACGATCACGGGCTTGGAGTAGTTCTCCTTGCACCAGCGCGTCACCATTTCGATATATTCCGGCACCTGCCCCACGGCGGCGCCCATGCCGCGCTCCGACATACCATGCGGGCAGCCGAAATTCAGCTCGATGCCATCCGCGCCGGTCTCTTCCACGCGCGGCAGAATGGCTTTCCACGCCTCTTCCTCGCACGGCACCATGAGGGATACGATCATCGCGCGGTCGGGGTAGTCGGCCTTTACGCGGGTGATCTCCTCCAGATTTATCTCAAGCGGTCGGTCGGTGATCAGCTCGATATTGTTGAGCCCAAGCAAGCGCCGGTCCGCGCCGTAAATCGCACCGTAGCGCGGCCCGTTGACGTTGACGACGGGCGGCCCCTCTGCCCCAAGCGTCTTCCAGACAACACCGCCCCACCCCGCCTCAAAGGCGCGGCGCACATTGTATTCCTTGTCGGTCGGCGGTGCAGAGGCCAGCCAGAACGGATTGGGGCTTTTGATGCCAAGGAAATCGGTTGTCAGGTCAGCCATGGGACTTCTCCTCTTGGGACAATTAGATTGGCGGGGCTCATGCGGCCTCCACCTGATGCTTGGGGCAGAAATAAGAGCTGCGGCCGCCCACCTTGATCCGGGCGATGCTGCCGTCACAGCGCGTACAGGCGTACCCTTCCTCGCGGCGGTGGATCAGCCACGCGTCCGGCAGTTCGCGATAGTGGGCATCCACGTCACAGACGCCGCGCAAAATCCTGTCTGAGGCCTTGTGGAGGCCCGAAATGTCGTCGCGGCTCAGCTCCGGGATCTTCGTGGCCGGATGAATGCCCGTCTGGTAGAGCGTCTCATCGGCCCAAAGATTGCCGATCCCCGCCAGCCGCGACTGATCCATCAGCGCCGATTTGATCGCGCCGCGCCCGCCTTCAAGCCGGTTCGCAAATCCATCGGCGTCGAGGTCAAGCGCATCGGGACCCAGCTCGCGCGCTTCGATCTCCGTCTCGGGTGTGTCGACGTATTTGACCCAGCCGAACTTGCGCGGATCGCGGAACGCCATGCGTCGGCTGCCCTCGAACGCGACAATCAGCCGGGCGTAATCCGGGTTGCCGTCCTCGGCGTCATACACCCGGACCGAGCCCGCCATGCCCATATGCAGCGCCATCCAAGGGCCGGTTGCGGACCCGGCGAAGAGGTATTTTCCGTGACGGCGCACCTCGGTGAATTGATGCCCCTCAAAACGCGCGCGATCTTCGGGCCCGGGCAGCTCGACATGCTTGGTGTCGTTGCCCAAAGTCACCGTCTCGATCGTGCGGTGGAGCGCGCCGTCCTTGATCCGGCGCCCGTAAGCTTCGACTTCCGGCAACTCGGGCATGTCAGGAGGACAGCCGCGCGTGGATGTCTTCTGCGGCGTCGCGGCCTTCGGCCACCGCGGTGACGGTCAGGTCCTCGCCCCCCGCCGCGCAATCGCCGCCCGCCCAGACCTTCGGGTTCGAGGTGCGGCCCGCGCCGTTGACGGCGATCTTGCGCCCATCAAGCTCCAGCCCGTCCGGCACACCTTCGAGCGCCTGTCCGATTGCCTTGAAGACCTGATCGCATTTGAGGCGGAAGGTCTCGCCCGTGCCCTCGAGCCCGGCATCCGTACTGCGTGTGTACTCGAACTCGACCTCGACCGCGGCACCATTGCCATGGACCGCGACGGGTTGAGCGTTTGCGATGATGCGCACGCCTTTCGAGGTGGCGAGGTCCTGCTCGTAGGTGGACGCCCCCATGCGGTCGGTGCCGCGGCGATAGACGATGGTCACCATCTCCGCGCCCAGGAGTTTGGACTGCACCGCGGCGTCTACCGCCGTCATGCCACCACCGATAACCACCACGTTGCGGCCCACGGGCAGCTTGGTCAAATCGTCTGTCTGGCGCAGCTCCGCGATGAAGGACACCGCGTCGAGCACACCGTCCTTGTCCTCACCGGGTGCGCGCAATGCATTGACGCCGGCAAGCCCCATGCCCAGGAACACCGCGTCATGCTCCGCTGTCAGCTTGTCGAGGTCGATATCCCGCCCGAGCGCCTTGCCCGAATGCATCGTGATACCGCCGATCTGCATCAGCCACTCGACTTCGCGCGCGGCAAACTCGTTGGGCGTCTTGTAGGCCGCGATGCCGAATTCGTTGAGCCCGCCGGGCTTCGGCTTTGCGTCAAAGAGCGCGACGTCGTGGCCATGCATCGCCAGCCGGTGCGCACAGGCGAGGCCTGCGGGGCCCGCCCCCACTACAGCCACACTCTTGCCGGTGGGTGCGGCGCGGGTGAACGGATGCATGCCAGCCTCCATCAACGTGTCGGTCGCGTGGCGCTGCAGGCGGCCGATCTCTACCGGCTTGCCCTCCGCGGCCTCGCGCACACAGGCCTGCTCGCACAGGGTTTCTGTCGGGCAGACGCGCGCACACATCCCGCCAAGGATGTTTTGCGACAGGATCGTCTTGGCCGCGGCCTCTTCCGTGCCGGTCTGGATCTGGCGAATGAACAGCGGGATATCGATGTCCGTCGGACAAGCCGTGATGCAGGGCGCATCATGGCAGAAATAGCAGCGATCCGCCGCAACCGCCGCCTCGTGCGGTGCGTAGGCGGGATGCAGATCCGAGAAGTTCTCGGCCAGGGTTTCGGCGGGCAAGCGGCCCGCGGCAATGCCGGGGGTCAGGGGCGTGGCGTCGGACATGGGGTCTCCGGGCTGCGTCAGGGTTCGACGAAGCTTGCCACAGATCAGAATTTTATCAACTGGTAAAATTTAGGCGGTTTGTGAACGCGGCTAGAACGGGAAACCCTTATGTGGCCCTTGGTCCAGACGCCAGCAGAACTCGGGCCCGTCGCGCGGGAACAACTCCGTCGTCAGCGGATCATGGCCCGGAATAATCAGCGACCGATCCGAGGCGAGCCGCTGGATCGTCGCGAACCCGTCGAGCATGTTCTGAAGATCAACAACGATGGGGAATGGCTTGTTCTCAAACACATTCTCATAAAAATGCGTGGCATCAGAAGCGAGGCAGAGCCAGCCCGCATCGGTGCGCACCCGCACCACCTGAAGCCCCCGCGAATGGCCGCCAACGCAGTGCACCGTCACGCCTTCGGCGACCTCACCGTCCCCCTTGTGGAAGACGCAGCGGCCCTGGAAGACCCGGCGCACGGCCTCGCAAATATGCTCCGCTGTGAAGGGCATTTGCAGCGCACCGTGGCACATGCACGGGCCGGTGGCATATGCCATCTCGGCTTCCTGCAGATGGATTTCGGCGTTTGGAAAAAGGTGCAGCCCACCGCCGTGGTCGTAATGCAGATGGGTGACGATCACTTGCGAGATGTCTTCGGCCTGCAGTCCGATCTCGGCCAAGGCGTCGCGCGGATCGCGAATGATCGGACGGCCGCGCGTGTCGGCCTCCGCCCCGTCATAGCCGGTGTCGACCAGAATGACCTCGGCCCCGCGACGCAGGACCCAGATGAAATAATCCATCGGATGCGGCGCATTGTGATCGTCGTCGAACAGAAAGCTCTCGACGCGCGTGCGGTCGTTACGATCCGCATATTTCAGCGCGTGGACCTGCCAGGCGCTCATCGGGCCACCTGCGAGAAAAATCGCACGTCCTTTGATAGGACCATTCCGTCAATGTCCTTCTGGAACTGCGCATAATGCGCCGACGCCGTGTGCGCCTCGAACGCCGCGCGGTCGTCGTAGATCTCGTAGAGGAACACCTCCCCCGCCCGCTCCGGGTCTGTGCAGACGTCGAATTGCTGGCATCCCGGCTCGTTGGCGCGCGATGAGCGTGCGTTTTGCATCATGAGCGGCAAGAAGGCCGCGACCGCATCTGGCGCGATCTGGAAGGTGACGACGACGGCGTACATGAGCGGTCCTTATTCTATTGCATGCATTAACGTATACGTTAATGTGCGATCAAACGTATAATCACAAGGCTGAGTTACGCATCCATGGGAAAAACATTCAAGATTGCCGTCTTTGATGGCGACGGCATCGGTCCGGAAATCATGCACCCGACGGTTGCTTTGTTAAAGGGCTTGGCCGCGCGCAGCGATGAGTATGATTTCGCCTTTGACACCGTGCCTGCAGGGGCCGCTCACTACGTATCCAACGGTGAGAGCTTGCCCGATGCGTCGCTGGAGACAGCCCGGGCAGCGGACGCCATCCTGCTGTCGGCCATGGGCCTGCCTTCCGTCCGCTATCCCGACGGCACCGAAATCTCGCCGCAGATTGAGATTCGCAAGACGCTGAACCTGTACGCGGGCGTGAGACCGGTGCGCATCGCGCCCGGCCAGCCAACGCCGCTTGCGCTGAAGGGCGGACAGACGGTCGATTTTGTGCTCATCCGCGAGAGCACCGAAGGGCTGTTCCATTCGCAGGGCACGCGCGACGTACGCAACGACGAAGAGGCCTATGAGACGCTGAAAATCACCCGCGCCACATCGGAGAAGCTGCACCGCTTTGCCTTCAAACTTGCGCAAAATCGCAAAGCAACGGGGCGCAGCCCCGGCAAGGTCACATGCGTCGACAAGGCGAATGTCTTTGCGGCCTTCGCCTTTTTCCGCAAGATTTTCGACGAGCAGGCGGCGCTCCATCCTCAGATCAGCCATGATCACGCCTATGTCGACGCGACCGCGCTCTGGATGGTGGAAAAACCGTGGGTTTTCGATGTGCTTGTCACCGAAAACATGTTCGGGGACATCCTGTCCGATCTTGGCGCGGGCCTGATGGGGGGGCTGGGGCTCGCACCATCTGCCGATATCGGCGACGAGCACGCGGTGTTTCAGCCCTGCCACGGCTCGGCCCCCGATATTGCGGGTCAGGGCATTGCCAACCCGTTTGCGATGATCCTGTCGGCTGCGATGATGCTCGATTGGCTGGGCGAGACCCACGGCATTGCGGCGCTGTCCCAAGATGGCACGCGCCTGCGCGAAGCGGTCGAGGCCGCCATCGCGGACCGGGACGGCGTGACCCGCGATCTGGGCGGCACAGCCAGCACATCGGAGGCGGCAGAGGCCATCGCCGCGCGCCTGTTGTGAAGGTCGCCTGCCTAGGCGCGGGCTATTTCGCGGCGTTTCATTACGACGCGTGGCGGCGCAATTCCGGGGTGGAGTTGGTCGGCTCCTGTGACATGGACCTGGTGAGGGCCGAAGCGACGGACCTCCCTGCATTCCAGTCCTTGGACGAAATGCTCGAGCGCACACGACCCGATATCCTTGACATCATCACCCCACCGCCAACACACGCCGAGGCGATCATGACGGCGCTCGATGCCGGGGTCACGGCGATCATTTGCCAGAAACCATTTTGCACCTCTTTGGACGAAGCGCGGCGGGTCACGGACGCCGCAAAGAAAGCCGGCATCCCGCTGATCATCCATGAAAATTTCCGTTTCCAGCCGTGGTACCGTGCAATCAAATATCTGATGGATGACGGCGCGATCGGGACGCCGCATCAAGGCACGTTTCGATTGAGAACAGGCGACGGCCAAGGGCCCGACGCCTATCTTGACCGGCAGCCCTATTTCCAGACCATGCCAAGGCTGCTGATCCACGAGACCGGCGTGCATTGGATCGACACGTTTCGCTACTTGTTTGGACGCCCGGTAGCAGTCTATGCCGATCTGCGCCGCATGAACCCGGCCATCGCAGGCGAAGACGCGGGCCACGTTCTGTTCGAATTCGAAGACGGCACGCGGGCGATGTTCGACGGCAACCGTTTGCTTGATCACAGCGCGCAGAACCACCGGCTGACATTGGGCGAAGGGCTGTTCGAGGGCACCGGTGGCACGCTGACCCTCTCCGGCGCCGGCACGGTGGAGCTTCGCCAGTTCGGCACACGCGACATGACCCGGGTTCTGCCCCCGCAGCTCTGGCGCGGATTTGGCGGGGACTGCGTGTTCGCGCTGCAAAACCACGTCGTGGAGGCGTTGGAGGTCGGTGCACCGTTCGAGAACAAGGCGGAGGATTACCTGATCGTGCGAGAGGTCGAGGACGCGATCTACCGCTCCGCCGAGACCCGCCAACGGGTCGAGGTCTGAGCCATGGCGCGCCAGACCGAACACGCGTTGGAGCGGCTGCGCGAGATGGTATTTTCCGGGGAGCTTGCGCCCGGCTCGAACCACTTTGAGGCTGACCTTGCCGAAGCGCTTGGCATGTCACGCACACCGGTGCGCGAGGCGGCGTTGACGATGCAGGCCCAAGGCTTGGTGGAGGTCCGACCGCGGCGCGGAATGCGCGTTTTGCCGATTTCTGCCAAAGACATGGCGGACATCTACGACCTGCTGAGCGAGCTTGAAAGCCTTGCCGCCGCACGGGCCGCCGCGCGCGGGTTGTCACGTTCGGAGCTTGCGCAGGCCCAGGACTGCATCGCGCGTATGGACGCGGCCTTGGCGCGCAAGGACCTCACCGCGTGGGCCGAGGCAGATGCGGATTTCCATGCCGAGCTCGTGCGGCTCTCCGACAATCCGCGCCTGATGGAGGTGTTCGCGCGCTACACCGATCAGGTGCGTCGCGCGCGATTGGTTACCCTGCCGCTGCGCCCGCTGCCCGTGCAATCGAACCGCGATCATCAGGCGGTGCTCGATGCCATAGGCCTTGGATTTGCTGACAGGGCCCGCGATCTGCACCGCGATCATGTGACCCGCGCACGCGCGATGCTAACCCAGCTGCTGGTCGAGACGGGGCTAAACGCGCTTTAGGGGCTCTTGGGCGGCTCGATGTCCCGGTCTGCCACGGGCACGTTCAGGGTCGACCACGTGTCGTCGCGCGGCGGCGTAGGCGGTGTGTCGCATGAGCGCTTGTGAATGTTCACCTTCGCCAGAAAGTTCGCCGAAATCGGCGCGGTGACGAACAGGAACGCCATGATCAACACCTGATGCAACGAGCCTTCGGAATAGGTGAAGGAATAGAATATCGAGGCAAGCAGGAACATGCCTACCCCCACAGTGCCGACCTTTGTCGGCGCGTGCATTCGGGTCATGCTGTCGTTGAACTTCAAAAGGCCAATGGCGCCCACAAGCGTGAAGATCGAGCCAATGACGAGGCAGATAGCGGCGGCTATTTCTAAGATCTCGGTCATTCGATGATATCCCCGCGAAGCACGAAGCGCGCATAGGCGACCGTAGACACGAAGCCTAACATGGCGATCATCATGGAGACCTCGAAATAGATCGTGGTGCCTTGCGCGATGCCCAAAAGCACGATCAGCCCGATGGCATTGACCACCATCGTATCGAGCGCAAGGATACGATCCCCGGTGCTTGGCCCGATCACCAGCCGGATCATGCACATGATCTGTCCAAGCGCCGCGATGACAAAGGCGATCGTCAGCGCGCCGGACATGAAACTTGTGGCGAAACTCATAGGAAAATCTCCTTCAAGCGGGCCTCGTAGCGGCTTTTGATCTCATCGCACACCCCGTCGGGGTCATCGGTGTCCAGCACGTGAACCAACAGGCTGTGCCCCTGATCCGACAGATCGGCGGATACCGTGCCGGGCGTCAGCGTGATGGTACCGGCGAGGATCGTGATCGCCTCTGGCTGGACCAGATCAAGCGGGACGACAATCCACGCGGGCTTCAGCTTGCTGTTGGGCTTGGTCAGCACGATCCAGGCCACCTGCACGTTGGCCACCATAATATCCCACAGGACAATCACGGCATAGCTTGCCATCTTGCCAAGGCGGAAGCCCTTGGGCGTATTCGGCCACCAGATCGAGGTGGCCCAGGGAATAATGATCCCCAAAATGATGCCGAAGACCACCATCCCGGCCGAAATCTGGTTTTGCAGCAGCGTCCAGACCACGGCGAGGATCAGGGTGACGAACGGATGCGGGATCAACCAGTAGAACGCACGTTTGAGCATCTCAGTTGTCCCCCTCTTTCTTCTCGCCGACCGTCTCGCTGAGCTTGCCCGGGGTCTCGAGCACGGTCGAGATGTAGCGATCCGGCGCGAAAAGCTGGGCGGACATCTCGGTCATGTAGGCATGGGCCCGGCCCGCGAAGACAGTGTAGAGCACCAGCAGTCCCAGCAAGCTGCCAACGGCCACGTAGGACAGGGCCGATGGCTGCGGGGCGACCTCGGCAGTCTCCTCCTGCGTCACGCTCTGGGCCTTCCAGAACACAACGGAGCCCGCGCGGGCGAAACCCACAACGGAAATCAGGCTTGAGATCAGGACCGTGGCCCAGACCCAAACTGCCATCTCGTCGGTGAAAGCCGCTTGCAGGATCAACAGTTTGCCCACAAAGCCCGACAGCGGTGGCAGGCCGGCCATCGCGATGGCGGCCATGAAGAACAGCCCGGCCGTCAGCGCCGCGCCCGCAACGGGGGCCATCGGGGTCAGGTTAAGGTTCATCCGGCATGCACGCACCAGGTCGGTGATCAGGAAAAGGGCCGCGGCGGCGAGCGTCGAGTGGATGATATAGTAAAGCGCCGCCGCGATGCTCACTTCCGTGAACATTGAGATCGCGACCATCACCATGCCCATTGAGCCGATGACGGAGAAGGCCACAAGTCGGTCAAGCTTTTTCGCCGCGAGAACACCCACCATCCCAATCGCCAGAGACACCAATGCGGCGGGCAGCAGCCACCAGCCATGCAGGCCCGCAGTCGCCTCCAGCTCTGGCGAGAAGATCATGGTGTAGACGCGGATGATCGCGTAGGCGCCGACCTTGGTCATGATCGCGAAGAGGGCTGCGACCGGTGCCGGAGCCTCGGCATAGCTTGACGGCAGCCAGAAATGCAGTGGCACGAGCGCGGCCTTGATCGCGAAGACCAGCAACAGCAGTACCGAGGCTATGCGGATGCCCACCGTCGCCTCCGGTCCGATCAACTGCACCCGCTGGGCGAGATCCGCCATGTTGAGCGTCCCCGCCTCGGCGTAGATCGCGCCGAGTGCGAACAGGAACAGGGTCGAGCCCAACAGGTTGAACAGCACATACTGAACGCCCGCGCGCAGCCGCTCATTGCCGCCTGAGTGGATCATCAGTCCGTAGGAGGCAATCAACAGCACCTCAAAGAACACGAACAGGTTGAACAGGTCGCCCGTCAGGAACGCGCCAAGGATGCCCATGAGCTGGAATTGGAACAGCGCGTGGAAGTGCCGCCCGCGCTCATCCCAGCCAGAGCCGATGGCGTAGAGCAACACAAACAGGGCCAGTACGGAAGTCAGCAAGACCATCATCGTCGACAGCCGGTCGCCGACGACCACGATGCCGAAGGGCGCGGCCCAATCGCCAAGCTGGTAGAGCATCACTGTGCCGTCAGAGGCCTGCCATGCCAGCCCCGCCGTGATGGCGATCAGGGCGATGACGCCCGCGACGGACAGCACCCGCTGGATGCCGATGTGATAGCGTGCGGCCAGCACAATAAAGGGCGCGAGGATCGCGGGCAGGATGACGGGAAGGATCAGCCAATGGGTCATGACTGTGCCTCCTCATCCTCGGAAGGCACCGGATCATCCACGTGATCGTCGTCGGATCCCAGATAGGCCCCGAGCGCCAGCATCACCACGACCGCGGTCATGCCGAACGAGATCACGATCGCCGTCAGCACAAGCGCCTGGGGCAGCGGATCGGCATAGGTCTCGACCCCGTAGCGCAGGATCGGCGGGGAACCTGTGGTCAGACGCCCCGAAGCGAAGAGGAACACGTTGACCGCATAGGTCAGCAGTGAAATCCCCAAAATGACCGGGAAACTGCGCAGGCGCATCACAAGGTAAAGACCGGCGGCCGTCAGGATGCCGATGGCGGAGGAGACGAGCAATTCCATGGTCACGCGCTCTCCGCTTTGATGTCGAGACTATCGGGCGGCGCTTCGCGGGACGGGTCGATGTCCATCGGATGCTCGCTTTCGGGCACATGCGCGCGCCGGGCAAGCCGCGAGAAGCTTTCAAGCGACAGCATCACGGCGCCAACGACCGCAAGGAACACGCCTAGGTCAAACAGCGCCGCAGTCGCAAGCTCGAACTGCTGGAAGGGCGGGATGCGCACATAGGTGAAGTCCGAGGTCAGGAAAGGCTTGGAGAAGAACCAGGAGCCGATGCCTGTCAGCCCCGCGATCAGCACGCCTGCGCCGATCACGCCGTGATACGGGTATCTCAGCCGCGCCGAGGTCCAGGAAAAACCGCTCGCCATGTACTGCATGACCACGGCGATGGAAACGACGAGCCCCGCAATGAACCCGCCACCGGGCTCGTTATGACCGCGCAGGAAGATATAAAAGCCCACCATCAGCACGACCGGCATGATCACGCGGGTCAGCACCACCATCATCGTCGGGTGCATGTCCCCCGCCCGCGGCTGATCGGGCTTGCGGTTCAGCAGCCGTGCGCGGACAGGGCCGGACAGCAGTGTCTCTGTCAGAGCGTAGATCAGCAGCGCGGCGATACCCAGCACGATGATCTCACCATAGGTATCAAAGCCCCGGAAATCGACGAGGATCACATTCACCACATTGGTGCCGCCCCCGCCTTTGTAGGAGTTTGCGAGGTGAAACTCCGAGATCGGCGTGGCGACCGCGTCGCGCAGCAGGAAATGGTAGCTCATCGCCATCGTCGCCAATCCACCCGCAATCGCGACACTGGTGTCGCGCAGGCGGCGCAGAACGGTGCTCTCGATGGGGGTGGCGTTCGGCAGGAAGTTCAGCGCAAGCAACAGTAGGATGATCGTCACCACCTCAACCGTGAATTGCGTCATCGCCAGATCCGGGGCGGAAAAGTAGACAAATGCCACCGAGACCATCAGCCCGACGATCCCGATCAACACCAGCGACAACAGACGGTTGCGATGCATGAACACCATGCCCAGCGTCGCCGCGACCAGCATGACCCAGCCGGCTATCGCGATCGGCTCAATCGGTGTGAGCTCTCGCGTGGCCGCGCCCAACGTGCCGGTCGTAAACGCGTAGTAGCCCGCAAGCGTGGTTGTGGCCGCCATGATCGCCGCATAGCGTGTAAAAGCGCCGTTGTGCAGCGTGTGCGTGACGGCTTGGGCGAGCCTGACGATCGCCGCGATCAAGGCCTCGAATATCGTCTTGGCCTCCGGGCGCGGCGTGTTTTCCCAAGCGGCCAGCAAGGGCTTGTAGATCAGCATCAAGAGCAAGCCACCCACCACGGCCGCGATGGACATGAACAGCGCCGGGACCAGCCCATGCCAGATCTTGAAATAGGCTTTCGGAACCTCGCCCGCCTCGCCGATCACAGCGGCTGTGACGAGCTTCACGAACGGCTCCGCCAGGAATGGCGCGCAGCCGATCACAACGACCAGAACGATCAGGAATGCAGGCGGCCCCCACATCCCGAAGCCCGGATCATGCGGCTTTGCCGGGTAGTCGTCGCGCACAGGGCCGAGGAAGGTATGGCCGATGAGGCGGAAGCAATAGGCGGCAGAGAAGAGCGAGCCGACGGTCGCCAAGACCGGCACCAGCCAAGGCGAGTTGAAGAGCACCGTGTGCGTCGCCTCCTCCAGCATCATCTCTTTCGACAGGAAGCCGTTGAGCAGCGGAATGCCCGCCATGGACAGCGCGCCAAGGGTCGCGATGACGAACGTGATCGGCATGAGGTGGCGCAGGCCGCCAAGCTGGCGGATATCGCGCGTATGCGCCTCGTGATCCACGATGCCCGCAGACATGAAAAGCGCCGCCTTGAAGGTCGCGTGGTTGAGAATGTGAAACATCGCTGCCATCGCACCAAAAGGCGTGCCAGTGCCAAGAAGCATAGTGATCAGGCCGAGGTGACTGACCGTCGAGAAAGCCAGAAGCGCCTTTAGATCATGCTTGAAGATCGCGATCAGCGCGCCGAGCACCATCGTGATCAGGCCCGCGGTCGTGACGATCACAAACCACTCCGGCGTGCCGGACAGCACCGGCCACATGCGCGCCATCAGGAAAATGCCCGCTTTCACCATCGTCGCGGAGTGCAAATAGGCGGATACCGGCGTCGGTGCCGCCATCGCGTGCGGCAGCCAGAAGTGGAACGGGAATTGCGCCGATTTGGTAAAACAGCCGAGCAGGATTAAAATCAAGGCTGGCAGGTAGAGCGGGCTGTCCTGGATTGCCTCGCGGTTCTGCAGGATCACGCTCAGGTCATAGGAGCCTGCGATCTGGCCCAGAATGAGCATGCCACCGATCATCGCGAGGCCGCCCATACCGGTGACAGTCAACGCCATGCGCGCGCCCTGCCGCCCCTCGGGAAGGTGCTTCCAGTAGCCGATCAGCAGGAAGGAAGACAGCGACGTCAGCTCCCAAAACACCAGCAAAAGCAGGATGTTATCGCTCAGAACGATACCGACCATCGCGCCTTGGAAGAGCAACAGGTAAGTGAAGAACTCACCCATATTGTCTTTGCGTGACAGGTAGTAGCGGCCGTAGGTGATGATCAAAAGCCCGATGCCAAGGATCAGACAGGCAAAGAAGAACCCAAGCGCGTCGAGCATCAAGGTGAAATTCATGCCCAGAAGCGGCAACCAATCGACGCCGACCTGAACCACTTCGCCTGCGAAGACGGCGGGCGCGTTTGTCAAAAGCCCAACCAAGGCCGAGAGCGTCACCATGAAGGTCACCCCGGCACATGCCGCACGCCCTGCTTGGTTCATCAATCCCGGCAACAACGCACCCAGGAAGGGCAAGGCGACGATAAGGAAGAGGGACACGCGAACTCCTAGTCTCGGGGGCCAAGGGCAGGTTTGCGCACTATTTGTGGCAGTTAGCCCCGGTGCTCAAGAGCTGTTGACAAAATTTGTCGTATTTTAAGAGGCCGAAGGTTCGATAATCGGCCTTTTGATCGGATTTTCAGGAATTGTAGGCTCTAAAAAACAGAAATGGCGCGCAAAACTGGACAATTTGCGCGCCTTTCAGCGTGAGCCGAGTATATCTTATGCCGCGCGGTCGCGGCTCTGACTGGTGACAAAGGCGTCTAGCACGTCCGCAAATTCGGGATCCTGCTGAGCGAGATGCAGTTGCGCTGCGAGCATGCCCTGCTTTGAGCCGCAATCGAAGCGTAGCGCGGAAAAGCTGTACCCGGCGAGCCCGAGTGTCTTGACGCCAGCGGCGATGGCGTCCGTCAGCTGGATCTCTCCCCCCACACCGGGCTTCTGCGTCTCCAACGCAGCGAAGATGCTTTCATCCAGAATGTAGCGCCCCACTACAGCGCTGGTGGACGGGGCTTTCTCCGGCTGCGGCTTCTCGATCATGCCATCGGCGCGCGACAGCTGACCGGTGCGTTCGATAACGGAAAGGATGCCGTATTTCGACACGTCCTGCGAAGGGACTTCCATCGTTGCAACAAGGTGGCCTGCGTCGCTTTCCTCATAGGCTTCGATCATCTCGGACAGGCAGCCCTTACCGCCGACAATCAAATCATCCGGCAGCAGGACAGCGACGGCGCCCGGAAGCGCGACGTCCTTGGCTTGCAGAACGGCGTGGCCCAGGCCCAACGGCTCCATCTGCATCACAAAGCTCACATCGACGTCTTTTTCGTCAAGCGCTGCCTCTTTCAATTTCCGCGCGATCCGCGCTTTTCCCCGCTCTCGCAGAGTCTGGCGCAGCTCGAAATCGTCAAGCACGTGGCGCTCAATCGCGTCTTTCGAAGGGTGACTGACGAAGACCATCCGTTCGATCCCGGCATCGCGCGCCTCGTCAATGGCATATTGGATGAGCGGCGTATCCAGAACCGGCAACAGCTCTTTCGGAGTAGCCTTCGTCGCCGGGAGAAAACGCGTGCCGAGCCCGGCTACTGGAAAAATTGCGGTTCTTACGGCGGGTTTCGGCATTGTGGAGGGCTCCTTCGATGTTTGCCATTCTGCGGCGCGGCGTTGAGGATTGATTAAGAACTGCTCTCGGAGGTCGAGATGTCCAGCAAACAACCCACTGCCCAAGCTGGTTCCCGCCAAGGCTGAAATCGTGGACATCGCTACGTGACGGCGGTTTGAATGCGAGAACTCTTCATTCCGCATGAGAAAATCGCACGGAAGTTCAATTACTTCCGCGGTTTTGCCTCTATTTTATGGGTTTCTTTGGCTCGTACAGTACGCTCGCGAGCCAGAGCGACTGAATTGTGCCCCGCCACTAAATCATCCGAATTGCTCAAATATAGGGCAGAAAATGCATGGGAGCTGGCCGGTTTGCAACACGATCGCGTGGTCTCCTTGTAGTCGCCCATCAGCCCCGGCATTCCACTTGGACAAAAGCTTGGAACCAACGGAAGCGCCAACCGTTGGGTCACGATTTGTCGCAATGCAGCGAAGGGCGTGCCGACGCTGCGCAAGGACAGGACCCCGCATGAATATGAGCCCCAATATCGCGCCGCCCGAGCCAACGACACATCCCTACCATCGCATTGCCGTGATCGGCGCAGGGTCATGGGGGACCGCGCTCGCAAGCGTCGCGGCAACGGCCGGGCGGCAGGTGGCGATGTTTGCGCGGGACAACGAGACTGTGTCAGAGATCAACGAGCGTCACAGAAATATGCGCTACCTTGGTGACATTGGCCTTCCACCATCAATCCGCGCCACGCAGGATATGGAAGACGCCGTTGGGGCCTGCGACGCAGTGATCATAGTTGTCCCGTCGCGTGCCGTACGCTCCGTCGCGGCTCGCCTGGCGCTATTTATTCCGGAAGGCATCCCGGTCGCCGTCTGCACCAAGGGGATCGAGCCCGTCACGGGCCTGTTGATGACGCAGGTTGCGGAGGAAGAGCTTGACGAAACGCCACTCGGCACGATCTCTGGCCCGACGTTCGCCCGGGAGACCGCGCTCGGCCACCCAACCGCCGCCTGCGTCGCCTTCCCGTTCACCTACGCGGACAGGTTAACGCCCCATCAAAGCGTCGCTGCACGCTTCGCGCATTCCATGTCGACCGCCTCTTTCCAGACATACATATCCGATGACCTTGTCGGCGTAGAGATTGGCGGCGCCGTCAAGAATGTGATCGCGATTGCGTGCGGAATGATGACCGGCGCGGGCTTTGCCGAGAACACCCGTGCGGCGCTGATCACCCGAGGCATGGACGAGATGAAGGCTCTGGCTGAAGCGCTCGGCGGGCGGCGCGAGACGGTCACGGGCCTCTCCGGGGCCGGTGATCTGACACTGACTTGCTCGTCGACCACCTCGCGCAACATGTCGCTTGGCATGCAGTTGGGGCAAGGAACGCCGCGCAAGAAATGCTTCGAGGGGCGTCCGATCGTTGTAGAAGGCGAAGCCAACGCGACTTCGATTATGGACCTCGCCCGCCGCGTTGGGGTTTCGATGCCGATTTGCGAGACGGTCAATGCGGTACTCGGCGGTCGCGCTGAGCTGCAAGAGGCCTTCAAAAACCTTTGGACCCGCCCGATTGAAGCCGAGCCGCGCGCGATGGATCTGTCCTTGCCCAATCCGGTCGCAGCAACTCCCGTCTGATTGAAACGATAGGACCTTATGACCCTTTCTCTTCCCCCATTGGCCGACCGGCGCATGGTTCTGGCCACTGACCTTGATGGCACGTTTCTGGGTGGCACCGACGACGACCGCGACCAGCTTTATGATTGGTTGCGGGCCAGTCGCGACACGGTTGGGCTCGTCTTCGTCACCGGTCGCGACCCGCAGTTCATCGCCGAGCTATGTGGCGATGGGCGTGTGCCTTGGCCGGAATATGTGATCGGCGATGTCGGCACGACCATCGCGGAGGTGCGTGACAGCGCGATCCATCCAATCGAGCCGCTCGAGAAAGAGATTTCGCAGGCCTGGGGTGACTTGGGACATCGGGTCCGGGATACGCTGAAAGATCGCTCGGGCCTGTCTCTGCAACAAACGGAATTTCGTTACAGATTGAGCTACGATATGGACCCCGACGCGCTCGACCCACAGGCCAAACACGAGGTCGAGGCGATGGGGGCGGACGTATTGATCTCCGACAATCGTTTCTTCGACGTTTTGCCACGCGGGGTCAGCAAAGGGCCGTCGCTGATACGCCTGATTGCGCATCTGGGTCTTTCGCCGAATTCGGTCCTCGCCGCTGGTGACACTTTGAACGATTTGTCCATGTTGGTCGCTGGAACCCCTGCTGTCGCAGTCGGTGGCTCCGAAGAGCCGCTGCTGGACCAGCTCCCGCAAAGGCCTACCATTTATCGGGCCGAGGCCATCGGGGCCGCCGGCATTGTCGAGGCGATCAGCGCCTTCGACCTGCACCCAGACCATTTGGACGCGTAAACATGGCCTCTGATTTTGTGATCGTCTACCACCGCCAGCCCTATGAAGAGGTTGAGGAAGATGGGAAGATTACCTTCCGCGAGAACTCCAGCCCGAACGGGATCGTGCCGACGCTGAAAAGCTTTTTCGGGAAGGCCGATCACGGGGCTTGGATCGCGTGGAAACTCGCCGATGATCCGGCCAACCCAGATTTCGAACGAGTGGTCGAGATTGAAGACGCCCATGGCAGCTACGCCGTCTCGCGCCTGCCTCTGACGGCCGAGCAGGTGCGCAGCTTCTACCACGTGACCTCGAAAGAAGCGTTCTGGCCGATCCTCCATAGCTTCAAGGAAAAGTACAACTACGACCCCGTGGACTGGCCGACCTTCCGCGAGGTGAACTGGGCGTTCGCGGAGGCTGCCGCCCGCGAGGCCGATCGCGGGGCGAAAGTCTGGGTGCATGACTACAATCTGTGGCTGGTGCCTGGATATCTGCGCCAGATGCGCCCCGATCTGACGATTTCTTTCTTCCACCACACCCCCTTCCCGTCTGCCGACCTTTTCAACGTCCTGCCGTGGCGCAAGGAGATCGTAGAGAGCCTGCTGACCTGCGATGTCGTTGGCTTTCACATCCCGCGCTACGCGGCGAATTTTGTGTCCGTCGCGCGCAGCCTGCTTGATGTTCGGGTCAAGGAGCGTGTTCCCGTCGAGGAAGAGTTGATATCCGAGGGCACCGCGCTCAGCGAGCGCAGCGCACCGACCCTGTTGTCCTACGCAGGACGAGATGTGGCGATCAGCTCTTCTGCCGTTGGCGTCGCCGTGGACTTCATCGAAGACCGCGCCAACGACCCGGAGGTCAAGGCCCGCGCCGCAGGTATCCGGTCAGATATGGGCGACAGCAAGCTGATCCTGTCCGTCGGACGCACCGATTACACCAAGGGCGGGCTGGAGCAGATGGAAAGCTTCGAACGTGTGCTCGAGAACAATCCGGAGCTGCGCGGCAAGGTGCGGTTGATGCATGTCTCGGTCAGCGCCAATCGCGCGATGACCGCCTACGAGGGCATTCAGGCGGGTATCGAAGAGACCGCGGGCCGGATCAACGGCCGGTTCGGGACGCTCGAATGGCAGCCCATTGCGCTGATATCTCGGGCCATCGCCTTTGATGATTTGATCAAATACTACCTCGCCGCCGACGTCGCCTGGATCACGCCCTTGGCCGATGGGATGAACCTTGTGTGCAAGGAATACGTCGCGTCGCGGACCGACTGCGACGGGGTGCTGGTCCTGTCCGAATTTGCCGGTGCCGCGGTCGAGCTGAACTCCGCCGTCATCACCAACCCGTTCTCGCAACGCTCCATGGATCAGGCGATCCTTCACGCCCTGTCGATGGAGCAGGCCGAGCGGCAAGAGCGCATGTCCGCCCTGCGCAAAATGGTCAAACGGTTCTCGGTCGAGGCGTGGGGCGCATCACAAGACCTCGCATTCGAGCAAGCGGCGGCGCGAAAGCAGATCACCGACGCGGCGTGAGCAGATTGCCCTGGCAGAGGCGAAGACGGGCTAAGGGCGGCTTAAGATAAAGTCTGGCGCGATGCCTGAATCCCGGATCGCGGTATCCACATCGTGCCCGGCAAAGAAGCCGTATTCCGCGATCAGCGCGGTCTTCAGACCCGCTGCGTTGCCGCCCAAAATGTCGGTGTGCAGGCTGTCACCGACCATGACCGTCCTCGACGGATCAACGGAGCCCAACTGGGCAAAGGTCAGCTCGAAAATATTGCCAAACGGTTTGCCGAAAAACATGGGCTCAATCCCGGCCGCGTCAGCAAGCCTGTGCGCGAAGCTACCGGGCTCGGTCGAGAAGCCGCTCTCGCGCGGTGCGACGATGTCCGGGTTGCCCACGTAGACAGGCCGCGGATTGCGGCGCAGGGACTCCACGAGCAGGGTCTGCCGCTCTTCCGTCCAGACGGCGCTTCCGAGCAGCAGAAATGCCTCCGCCGCGTCGTAGTCGCGGGCGGCCTCGGCAAGATAGGTTATGTCGAGCGTTTCCAGATCGGCACGGCCAAGGCTTTCAGTCGCCATCAGCCCCCATTTTCGGGATGGCTGGGACGCCAGCGCGTGGAGCGTCGTCTTACGGCTGGTGATCACGTCCTCGGGCGCGAAATCATATCCGAGCCGGGCGTATTTCTTCATCAGATCCGCATGGGGGAACCCGGCAGCGTTCGAGACGACCATTACCCGCTTACCCGCCTTCTGCAGCCGCGCGACGCGCTCCGGCACGCCTTCGATCGCCGTTTCACCGATGTTCAAAACCCCGAACGCATCCAGCAGGAAGGTGTCGATGCCATCGGCAATGGCCTCGAGATGCGGCGCGCGCATAGAAGCGCCGCCATTCGTGGCTGCTGGCAAACGGTGGCGCACGCTCTCATACGCGGCAAATGCGTCTTCGGTCTTCAAATGATCGCGCCACGCACTTTGGCTGAGACCCATTCCGAAATGACGACGGCGAGCAGGATCACCAGCAAGATCAGCGACACTTGCGGCCACGCCAGCACGTTGAGTGAGGACGACAGCTGCAAGCCAATGCCCCCTGCTCCGACGAGCCCCAGCACCGTGCTCTCACGAATGTTGATATCCCAGCGAAACACGGCGATCCCGGCAAAGGCAGGCAGGATCTGTGGCACGATCCCGTAAGCCATGACCTGCCAGCGGGAGGCCCCGGTGGCGGTGATCGCCTCGACCTGGGTGTCGTCGATCTCTTCGATGGCCTCATAGAGCAGCTTGGCACAAAAGCCGATGGACCGGATTGCGATGGCGATGACCCCCGCAAAAACCCCTGGCCCGATGATCGCGATCAGCAGCAATGCCCAGATTAGCGAATTGATCGACCGGGTGGACACAATGATCAACAAGGCGATGGGCCGGATCAGGTAGCGCGACGGGGTGGTGTTGCTGGCGGCAAGGAAGGCCACCGGTACAGCCATGATAAGGGCCAGCAAAGTCCCCAAGGTCGCGATGTTGAGCGTGTCCCAAATCGGTCGGCCCAGTTGGGCGATATACTCCCACCGGGGGGGGGTCGCACGGGTCCAGATGTCGCCCGCGATGCGCGGCGCATCCCAGACGAAGAACCACGTTGTCGCGGCCGAGATCTGTTGCCAGCAATAGGCAAAGATGGCGATGCCAACCAACCAGAGCACCCAGTGAAACAGGCTCTCGCGGCTGGTGCGCCGCTGCCAGACTTTGAGCCCGTGGGCGTCTTGCACCGGCATTACTGCACCCTCGCCCGGATCACGCCGGACATGTATTCAAGCGCCATGACGATCACGATGATGATGAGTAGAATCGCCGCCGCCGTGTCGTACTCATACCGGTCGAAGGCCGTGTTCAGCGTGGCGCCGATGCCCCCGGCCCCGACGAGCCCGAGGATCGCGCTTTCGCGGAAATTGATGTCGAGCCGGTAGATGGACAGACCGATCAGGCGCGGCATCACCTGCGGCTGCACACCGTAGTTGATCCATTGCGCCCACCGTGCCCCGGACGCCTTGATCGCCTCCGCCTGAACCTTGTCCATGCTTTCGATATCCTCGGCCAATAGCTTCGACAGGAAGCCGATCGTGGCAAAGCTGAGTGTCAGGAAACCGGCCAGCGGGCCAAACCCGAAAATGGCCACTAGCAGGATCGCTACGATGATTTCCTGCAGCGCACGGCTGACCGCGATGATGCCGCGGCAGATCAGGTAGACCGGCAATGGGGCCACGTTTCGCGCCGCACCAAGAGCGATTGGGATCGAGATCGCGATGCCCACCACGGAGGACGCGACCGTCATGACGATGCTTTCCACCATGCCTTCGTAGATGTCGGACGACCGGCTCGTGAAATCGGGGCTGGTAAATGCGAGGACGAAGTTCTTGCCGCGCTCAAGACCCTCATAGACCCGCGACCAGTTCACCTCGATCGTCATGTAGGACGCGATGAGATAGGCGATGAAGCCTGCGAGCAGTGTCCACCGCAGCCATCTGCGCTGAATGAAATGCGGCTTTTTCCAAGGCTGGCCGATGCGCGCGTTCACATCAAAAGTCGTGTCGCTCATTGCGCGGCGACCTCGGGCTCGTCTTCATCCTCGTCGACCGGTTTGATCGTGGCCTCCCAGTCTTCTTCGCCGTAGATTTCGGTCAGTTTGTCCGGGGTCAGGCCATCGGGCGCCCCATCATAAACCACCGCGCCGAAGCGCAGGCCGATGACGCGCTGCACGAACATCTGCGCCAGGGCGACGTCGTGGATGTTGATGATCGCGGCGAGCCCGCGCTCCTCGCAGAGCTCGCAAATGAGGCGCATAATCTGGCGGGAGGTCTTCGGATCAAGCGATGCTGTTGGCTCGTCCACCAGCAACAAGGCGGGATTCTGGATCAAAGCGCGGCAGATGCCGACCCGTTGGCGCTGGCCGCCCGACAACTCGTCGGCCCGCTTGTCGGCCATATGGGCGAGCCCCACCCGGTCGAGAAGCCGAAACGCCTCATCCACATCTGATTGCGGGAATTTGCGCAGGAAGCTGCGCCAAAACCCAACGTAGCCAAGGCGCCCGGACAGCACGTTCTCCATCACGGTCAGGCGCTCGACGAGGGCATATTCCTGAAAGATCATCCCCATGCGCCGACGCTCTTTGCGCAAGGCGCCGGACGACAGGCCGGTCAGCTCTGTGTCGCCGAGATAGACCTTGCCACTGGTGGGCTCGACCAGGCGGTTGATGCACCGGATCAGCGTGGACTTGCCCGCCCCGGACGGTCCGATGAGGGCCAGTACTTGGCCCTCCGGCACCTCCAACTCGACCGCCTTCAGCGCCTGATCGCCGGTCTTGTAGGTCTTCACAAGCTTCTCAAGCCGCAGCATCAAAGCCCCCTGCCTTTTGATTTATAATTGGAAAAGGCGGGCCACGTGGCCCGCCTGATCAAGTCTTATTCGCAGGAGTAGCTGACCCCATTGGCGGCGTCGATCTTGCGAATAACGTCCCAAAATTCCTTGTAGGTCATCTCGAGGAACTGGCCCTCGTTCGATTTCTCGAACTCCGCCTGCAGCGTGGTGCCGTCCCACTCGAAGTTGAAGAACGCGTTGCGGATCTTCTCCTTCAGCTCGGGCTTGAGGTTATGCGCCGTGCCAAAGCCCGTGGTCGGGAAGGTCTGGGACTTGTAGATTACCTTGACGTCGTCTTCCTTGATCACATCGCGCGAAATCATCCGCGACTTGACCGAATTGGCGATGGATGCGGCGAGGTAGTCCTTGTTGGCCACGCCAAGGATCGAGTTGTCATGCTTGCCGGAATAGACCGGCTCGAAATCCCGCTCGGGCAGCAGGTCGAAATCGCCCTTCAGGATCGCGGACGGAGCCTTGAAGCCGGAGTTGGACGTAGGCGAGGTGAAGGCCAGTTGTTTGCCCTTGATGTCCTCGACCTTTTCGATGCCGGATCCGGGATACGTGATGATTTCCATCTCATAGCCGAAATTGCCGTCCTCGGACGCCATGATGGTAAACGGGTTGAAGCCCGCGCAGTTCACCGCAAGCGGGTTCGAGCCGGTGTTGAAGCCCGCAATATGTAGGCGGCCCGAGCGCATCGCTTCGATCTGGGCTGCGTTGTTCTGGACGGGGAAGAAAACGACGTCCTTGCCAGTCTCTGCTTCCAGATGGGTCAGGAAATCCGACCAAGCCTCTTTGTAGACGGCCGGGTCCTCGACCGGAGTGTAGGCAAAAATCAAGGTGTCCGGGTCGACCTGATCGGCCGGATCGGTCGGGGTATCGGCAAGCAGATCGCCGTCCACGTCGCAGAAGCGCTCATCGAGATCGCCACGCGGGCAATCCTGAGCGGCAACCGGCCCTGCAAGCGCCAAGGCCAGCGACACCGCAGCGCCGGACAAAAGTGAGTTCATAAGTTTCATGTCAGTTCCTCCCATTTCGTGAACGCTAACGGGAAGTTTCCAACACATAAAGACGATTCTTTGGCTTGGTTCAGCGAGGTCACGTTTGGCGAGTAAGTCACACGGGCCACCCGCTTTCGCGACCGTAAGGTTTCGGGTGGCATCGGGTCAGCGATCAAGGTCTGTAGTCTCGCACCGAGGGTACATGGTATTGACAATTGGACGGCTCATTGCGCATCGATATCGAGGATTCTACTGCAAGTTGGGATCCCTCGCTTCTCGCCGGGAAACGCTCGACGTGGCGGAGCCGAGCCCAACGCGCCTCTGCACCAATCAATAACAAAACACTCGGTCGAAAGCCCTAAGAAATGGTACCACACGTCACTGGGCGGACTTGCTCCGGCAGTCTATGCCGCTCTCAACCGTGCCACCCGGCCTACCTTGCTTGAGCTTCGCAACGGTTCCGCTCAGCAGGCCTTGACCACAATCCGACCAGCGAAAAAACCAGGAACGGATCATTTAACGAAACGGGCTCGGATCAGGGGCTGGGCCAGACCTGAATACGAAAGACGGACATCAATCCGTTTCGTGTTTGCAGCATTGAAATTGATGGTAACAGCGTGGATCGTCCACGCGTTGCAACTGGGACCATTTTTCACACTTTAACCAACCGAGTTCGCGCATAGAGGACGCATGTTCAAGCCGTTGAGGCTTCCTGCAACTTATGGACGGCAGCTGCCTTGATCTGTTCGATATCGCGAACACCACTTGAGTATTGCTCCATTAAAGCCTCGAAAACGTAGTGCTCGCGTTCTGCTGGGGTGTGTTCGGAAACGTCAGGCGGAATCGCCATTTCAACCGATTTCGCTCTTCCTCTCAGAACGCCTTTCAGAAGGGCTGCGTCTTCGGTCGGTGTAAGTGTGAATTCTCCGTTTGAGTAGGCCGCTGTAGAAACAATAGATTTGTTCGGGATGATCTTGTGCGCCTGACCGATTTGGTCGGCATAACTTACGATGACCGAAATCCAGCCCCCACCCTTAATCTGAAACAAGTCCTTGCAGCGTGAGGGCATCTTCGCAATGGCCTCGAAGTAGTCGCGTGCCGTGTTCGTTTCCCAGAACCGGAAAAAGCGGTCTGGACCGTCTATGCTACGGGTCCGGGTGAATTTTCGCAGATGCTTCCAGACCGTATCCATGGGCGCATCCGAGCACAGGAGTATCCCGGTCCCTTTTTCCCAATGCTCAGCGAAAAACTCGCGGTGAAAGCGCGTGGCACCGCTTTCGTGCACAGTCAAATCTACAAGGTGCGGCGCGCTCTCTCTAAAGCGTTCTTCTGCCTCGCCTTGAAACAGACATCGCACGGGTAAATCCTGTGAATCGAGATCGAACACCTTGGTTATATTTGTTCTCAAACAGGCGTCCACAACGAGATAGGTTCTCTGGGACGGATCGCCAAACAGAAGCTCAAACAGGTCCGGATCGATCCATGTTCGGTCCCAAAACGGAACATTCGGCTGTGCAGGTACGCGTTTCACGTCGATAGGCGCGACCTCTAAGCAGGCGGTGCCCGGCACCTAACGCCCCCTTAACGCATCAAGCAACTGTGGGCGCACAAACTGGTAAAAGCGACCAGTCTCCTCCAGCCTCTCTTCAAGGGCGTCTTTTGGCATCTCTCGCAACCATGCGGCATAGGTCGCAGCGTTGTCGGCCTCCTTGAGATGCATGGCGATGAGAAGTGGATCAACTGAGTCCTCGTGGGGATAGGCCCTTATCATGAACAGGCTATTGGTGACCTGCCAGTCCGGCTTGACGTCTTCGAACTTGAGAATGTCTTCCCAAGCATAGGGTAAGACATCGTATTTCCACTCTTGTTGGGTTTTTCGCGTGAATTTGTTCCACAATGGATGCATACCCGCTGCGCGTTTACTCATCATCTCGGCCGGCACGTCGGCAAGCTCGGCGTCAATCTCATTGTAGAGCGGTGCATTCTTCTGCCAACCGCGCAGAATAAGGTACTGCGCACGATACCGCGGATCGTGATCGGAGAGTGCGGCATCATAATTAGGCAATAAGTCCGCACCGCGTAAGAAAGCGTTTCTTCGCTCGACATATGCCGCCCCCATCAAGCCGGAAAGTTCTTGGATTTCTTTTTGGGTCATGGAGTCAATATCCTCAGCGGATGTCGTGCATGCAGTTATAAGTAGGACCGAAAATGCAAAGAATGTGCGCAATACGCCCAACATTATTGCCACCACTTCTTGGTGGGCGGCTTGCGGTTTGAATTGGTTCCACAATGGATTTCGCCTTGCATGATGTGATAGGTTAAAAAGCAATCCACGTAATGTACTTTGACGTCGGGGTTCGGTGCAAAGGCGGTGTCGATGGCCTTTTCGAACTCGCTCTTTGTCCCCGTCGCGCCAAGCACAGGCCCGAACGGTTTGGGGATAATTAAGTCCGCTTTACGCCCGGCCTTGGTTACCACCAACATGTTAACCGATCCCGGGGTCAGCGCAATACAATCGAGAAGTACCGTTTTGTCGGTGGCTGTGAACAAGATCGGGAGATCAATGAAGTCGGAATCCTTAAGCGACAGCTCTTTTTTGAGAATGGTCTTTTGATCATTCAAGGTTTTTTGCACCTTCGTCTGAAGGGCAACCGCATCGGCATTTGCCATGAACTGTCCAGCAGTCTTTGCGGCGATATACTCGTCGAGGTAGCCGCCAATACTGCCTAGCGGCGGTAGCGGAAAGACGGCGCCGTCATTGCCTGTGATCGCGTCGAAAAGAGGTGCAGTCGGCTTCGCGGCAGCCGCCTTGCGCACAAGATCAAGCGCATCCTCGGGACACGCGAAGGCCACCTTGAACCCGTGGGTGCCGGATTTGTCGGGGATGAAGCTCAAGAATTCATCCACGTGGCCCACGGTAAGCCACCCGGTGTCCAGTGGGATCGGATCTTGGATCCCCTGCCCCTCCAAAAGCTCGCGCATCTCTACCATCATGTTGGCATGACCGGTCCCGCCACCTGTCGTGCCGTAGACAATTCTGCCAAATGGGTAATGTGTTCCAATCGGAGGAGAACATTCCAGATTTCCAAATGAATCGAGGCTGGAGTTCGGGATAGGCTTATTCGCCTCGTAGTAGCCAAAATCGGGACCAAGCATTTCGCGGCCTGGATATTTGGCAAAGTGATCGCCGGGCCCTGCGCCGCGGCTGCGCGGTGTACGGATGACTGAGACGAGATCATGGCTCGCCGGAACCGCACTGTACCCAAGCTCCATAATATCTTGCGTCCATCGATCCCCCAAAGACTCGCCAGCCGGGATCACTTCAAGCTTGCCACCAAGAATCTTTTTCAAGGCCGGAATGAAATAGCCTGTATTCTCAGTCAGATCTCCGGTGGGTTGCGCCGCGACATAGACCTTTTCTGTCTCGTCAAAATGCGTGAACAATATCCACGGTGCGACACGAAGCTTGGCCGTCTCGGAGTGAAGCACAGCCCCGCCGGCTTCGACCCGCAAGGTCAGCTCTATGTAGCCGTCAAAGGCCTTCTGGCCCGATCCAAGGTCTGCATTCGGAAACTTCACGGCCTCCATACCGAGCTCAATCCGTCCATTTGCATCGAAATCGGCATCAGAAAACGTCTTTTCGGCACCTGTGCTGGGCCCGATGATCTCAACCGACCCTGCGGCACGCCCATCAAATATCCGGATGTAGTCTTGGAAACTGCGACTTCCGGACGATACCGAAAGCACGACGTTCGCCGGAGAAATGCTCGCCTTGGTTTCCTTGCGCAAATCGAGCGGCGCAATCTCCGACAAGTCCGTTCCGCCGTTGATCTTGTTGTCCTTCAAGTCGGTGTTATCGATCGCCTTCGCGCCACTTTTTCCATCGTCATTGTCACAATTCACACAAAGGATCGCGCCCTTGCCTGCCGGACCAGAGCTCCAGATATTATTGGTCAAGTAAGTATCATCCGGCACGCCGTCCCGATTGGAATCGACGTGCAGATGGACCTTACTACAAGGCAAACAAGCGCTATCCGGGAGCGGCTCAGAGGCAGGTGCAGGAGAATGCAAAATGATCTCAAATAAAAAACTTAAACACCGACAGATGTTAGTCATTACCACGCGTCTGTCGAGTCGCTTTAATGATCTTTTCTGACTGGCGGATGGACTCGTAGAAAGAACGACAGTCTTAGGGATCTTCAGCCGAGAAGCTTTTCGAAGGACAAGATCGTCACATAACCCCAAACAGGTTTCAAAATAGCATCCTTGCAACGGTAATGGTGTGGTCCCGCCTGTCAAAGTTCGACGCAGAAACACGCTAAGAACTTAGGCGGTTGGTCACCTCGATCGCACCTGATGGAATTGCAACGTACTTTACCTAAGCGTCGGGTTGCCTAGGCCAGAGCGCAATTCACGGCGGACACCTTTATCTTCATGCGCTTATTCCGACATTTGATGAATGCAAAATCAATAGTGCCGCTTGTACGCCATTCCGAAATTCGACCACGGGTTGTCCGGATTTCTTAGTCCGCATCGACCTGCTTGATCTCAATTTCTGCCGCGGCGTACCAGTTTGCGATGTCGCGCAGGTCTTCATCGCTGATCTCACTGGCGATCGGGGCCATGATGTCGCTGGCGCGCTGGCCGTTTCGAAACGCCTTGAGCTGGGTCTCGATGTAGATATTCGTCTCAGCCGCCAGATTGGGGGCATCCTCGACCAAAGAGATACCGTCGCTGCCATGGCAGGCCGTGCAAAGCTCCGGCGCATTTTCTGCGGGTTCGGGGTGGCTGACGGTTACGGTGTGGCCCGCATACCAGGCGGCCACATCGGCGATCTGTGCGTCGCTCAATCCACGCGCCACAACGGTCATCATCTCGTGTTCGCGGCTGCCATCGCGAAAGGCTTTGAGCTGGGCTGCGAGATACGCGGCGGGCTCTCCTCCGATATGCGGCGCGATGGGGATGAGCGCAAAACCGTCCAGCCCGTGACAGGTCCGGCACATGCCCGCGACCTTGCGGCCCGCGGCACGGTCCGCCTCGGACAAAACAGCGCCGGCGAGGAAGACCCCGCCGAGCGCCAGTGTCAGTGCCAGTCTCATTCGCCGTAGCTGATGCGGTAGATCGCACCGGCCAGATCGTCGGAGACCAGGATGGAGCCGTCCCGCAACTGCGCGACATCCATCGGACGGCCAAGATATTCGCCGTTCTCGTCCAGCCAGCCTTCGGCGAAGGGCTCCATCGTCGCGTTGCCCTCCTCGTCGATGAAGGTGACCATGACGCGGGCTCCGACCGGCTCCGTGCGGTTCCACGAGCCATGCTGGGCCGAGAAGATGGCGTTCTTGTATTTGGCCGGGAACATGTTGCCCGAATAGAACGTCATGCCAAGGTCTGCCGCGTGGGCCACGGTTTCGACCACGGGCATCACCACGTCGACCGGCACCTCCATCTTGTCGTAGCCGTGATCGCTGACCCGGATGTCGCCGCCGCCGTACCAAGGTGCGCCGAAATGCTGGCCCATGGCCGTCTGCCGGTTCAGCTCACCGGGCGGGATATCGTCGCCCATGCCGTCAACCTGATTGTCGGTCCACCACAATTCACCGGTCACGGGATGGAAGTCATGCCCGACCGAATTACGAACGCCGTATGTGTAGACCTCGCGGTCCGAGCCATCGCGGTTGATCCGAATGATGCCGCCAATGCCCCATTCGTTGTACAGGTCCAGCTTCTCGGGCGGCGCGACATTGAACGGCTGGCCCAGCGAGATGTAGAGTTTGTCATCCGGACCGACCCGGCAGACACGGGCGGAGTGGTTGAAGCTTTCTTCTTCCGGCGGGATCAGGTCGCCCTGCGCCACGAGATTGAACGCCGCCACGTCGGGGCTTTCATAGAAGAACTCCGCAGCCGGGAAGAGCAGAACGCGGTTCTGCTCGGCGATATAGAGGAACCCGTCCTTCGAGAAGCATGGCCCGTTCGGGATCGAGAAGGTCAGCGACGGCGCGAAATCCTTCACCTCGTCGGCCACCCGGTCCTTGTTGCGATCCGTGACGGACCAGACCTTGTCCTTGCGCGTTCCCACGAAGGTCACGATACCTTGCGGGCCGACCGCCATGGAGCGCGCATCGGGCACGATGGCGTAAAGCTCGATCTTGAAGCCGTCGGGCACGGTGATGTCCTCGGCCAGGATCTTCTTGATCCCTTCGGCGTAATCTCCACCCTGCTCGATAAAGGTGAAGTCGGTCACCCCCGTCGTCTGGAAGTTCGAGAGCTTTTCGAGGTTGTCGGGCACATCGGCGGATTGCGCCAGGGCCGCCCCCGAGATCAGCGCGACGGCACTGACATAGGTTGCAAGATTTTTCATTGTCTTTCCTCCCAAAAATGAAAGCGGCGCGCCGGGATGGGCGCGCCGCTTTGGTTCAAATATTTCCTTTGGACAACTCGCCCGCCAGATGATCGGCCTGACGTATGGCCAGCGCCACAATGGTAAGCGTCGGGTTCTCCGCCGCCCCGGTGGTGAATTGCGAGCCATCCGAGATGTAGAGGTTGTCGATGTCGTGGGTTTGGCCCCACTTGTTCACGACCCCATCGCGCGGATTGGCCGACATCCGGTTGGTGCCAAGATTATGCGTCGACGGGTAAGGCGGGGTCGGGAAGGTCCGCGTGGCCCCGACCGCGTCATAGACCGCCATGCCCTGCCGGTAGGCATGGTTGCGCATCGCGATGTCGTTGGGGTGGTCGTCGAAATGCACATTGGCCACCGGCAGACCGTACTGGTCCTTGACGTCGTGGTTCAGCGTCACGCGATTGGTTTCCTGCGGCATGTCCTCGCCCACGATCCACATGCCCGCCATGTTCTCGTATTCGTCGAGCGCGGAGGTGAACTCTCGGCCCCATCCGCCCGGATCGAGGAAGGCGGCCATGAAGGGCAGGCCAAGGGCCAGCGTTTCCAACTCGTAGCCGCCGACGAAGCCGCGCGACGGATCGTGTCGCGCCTCGTCCTGAATGATGCCCGCCATGGTCGTGCCGCGCCAGAAGCGCACCGGCTTGTCGAAGACCGCGTAGACCGATCCGGTCATGTGCCGCATGTAGTTGCGGCCAACCTGGCCCGAGCTGTTGGCAAGCCCGTCGGGAAACATCGACGAGGCGGAGTTGAGCAGCAGGCGCGGGCTCTCGAACGAATTGCCCGCAACGCAGACTACCCGGGCCTTTTGCATCTGCAGGTTGCCCTCTGCGTCGAAATATTCGACACCCGTGACCTTGCCCGCGTCGTTGTGCAGGATGCGGGCCACGTGGGACTGCGGACGCACCTCCAGATTGCCGGTCGCTTCGCCTTCGGGGATGTCGACGTAGCCAGCCGACCATTTCGCGCCCCATTTGCAGCCTTGGAAGCAGAAGCCCGTCTGCTGGCACATCAACCGGTCGCGCTTGTCGTCGGCGTTGATGGCCATGCGCCCGGTATGGACGTCCTTGTAGCCGAGCGCCTTCGCACCTGCCTCGAACACCTTGTAGTTGTTGTTGCCCGGCAGGCCCGGACGGTCGCCGGTGCGGGTCACGCCCAGCTTGTCTTCCGCCTTGGTGTACCACGGGTCCATCTCGGCCGCCTCGATTGGCCAGTCGAGCAGAGAGGCACCCTGGACGTTGCCATAGGTCGACGCGGCCTTCCATTCATGCTCTTGGAACCGCAGGCTGGCGCCCGCCCAGTGCTGGGTCGTGCCGCCGACCGATTTCACGATCCACGCAGGAAGCCCGGAGAAGTCCTTGGCCACGCGCCAATCCCCGCTGGTCGTGCGCGGGTCGAGCCAGGCCAACTGCCCGAAGCTGTCCCACTCGTCGTTGATGAAATCTTCCGGCAAGTGACGACCGCCGGCTTCCAGCGCGACGACGCTGACGCCTTTTTGTGCCAATTCATTCGCCAAGACACCGCCGCCTGCGCCGGTGCCAATAATGACGACCACATTGTCGTCGTTCAGATCAAATGGAGCTGCCATAAGTCTGTCCTCCCTTATGGCTCAAAGCCAATTGATGTCGTTGAAACCGCGCTCGAGATAGCCGCCCTGGCTGAAGCTCTCGCCTTCGTAGCCAAAGATCGGCCAGACAGCTTTCTGGTTATAAAGCCCGGTCACCAGGCCGCCGCGGATCTGCTGGAAGAACGCGCTGTCTTCGATACCGCGCAGGATATCGACACGGTCGCGCTCCCACCCGGTGCCAAGATAGCTGTCGTGGCCCTTGCCTTGCGCGGCGGCATCCAGGGCCGCGATCCCGGCCTCGATGCCTTCGGCGGCCTCGGCCGTGTCATAGCCCTTGACCGCAATGACGTAGAATTCGTCCGCCACCTTGTCATGCGGATAGATATCGCGGGCCATCTGGACGAGGGTCGCAAACGTGTCCGGCTTGAGCGCTGTCGTCTCCATCGCCCATGCCGCGTCCTTTGCCGCCATGAAGCCGCTGCCGATCACGAACGAGGCGCCGGCCGCCGTTGCCTGCGACAAGAGCTGCCGTCGTGTCAGCCCTTTCGGGCCCATTCCTTCGGTCATGTCTGATCCTCCCTTTATCATTTGAACCGTCCCCCGCGTTCCAGAACCTCGATCTGGTAGCCGTCCGGGTCTGCGACGAAAAAGAACCGCGCGACGAGCTCGCCGTCGGGCGCGAACTCCACCAGTTTGCGGGGTGCGAGGCCTTCGGCCTCAAAGCGGGCATGCTCGACCTCCAGGTCGCCTACCGAGACGGCCAGATGGCCGTAGCCGTCACCAAGGTCATAGGGCTCGGTCCGGTCCTTGTTCACCGTCAGCTCTAGCTCGAACTCTTGCTCGGCGTTGCTCAGGTAAACGAGCGTGAACTCCGGAAAATCCAGACGGTCCGCGACCGTTAGCCCAAAGGCTTTATTGTAGAACTCGACCGATCGTGCCTCATCAAGAACACGGATCATCGAATGAATTGTCTTGGCCAAAATGCCCGCTCCCCTACGCGATTCCAGTTTGTGAAATCAGCGTAAGGGGTGACCCGGTATGGCTTGGTAGTATGCCTTTACTACCTGCCTGGATTCTTTTCAGGCAGTCTTGCGCTTATTCCGCCGCGAAAGCTGCAGCGGGCTCAGGCCGGGAGATTTCGATGAATTTCAGGCACGCACAACGCAACAGAGATGTGAAATTCTCCGGCTCGCCCCGCAGCTCGAGGACCTCTGAATGAAGTGTCGAAATGAACATCGGTGTACTCACCCCATCGCGCGCGGCGATTTGGTCGAGCGTGTCCCAATAGGCATTTTCAAGACGGATACTGGTACTCTGGCCGTTCAAGCGCAAACGGCGCGTGCGGCTGGCATATCGTTCCGGATCCTGTCCGGCAAAGACATGGCACATGTCAGTTCCTCCCATGTGTTGGCCGGTTCACCTGAAAACAGGAGGCAAATCGACTCAGACTAATAGAATTTCGTATACGAAATACCGAATTATGTCTATTCATCTCGCGCAACCGCCCGATCTGCGGGCGAAGAAGGAGAGCACATGGAATCGATCAAGCCCCAGAAATCATTGGTAGAACAGGTCTACGATATTCTGCTTGATGCCATCTGCTCCGGCGAAATTCCGCCGGGCGAACGCCTGAACCAGGACGAGATCGCGACCCGGCTCAATGTCTCCCGCCAGCCGGTGAACAGTGCGATCTCCATTCTGAAGGCCAATGGTTTCGTCCGCGACAACGGTCGTCGGGGGGGCGTGGTCAGCGAAGTCGATATGGAGCAGTACCGTTCCATCTACGAGTTTCGCGGTGTCGTCGAACCCTTCGCCGCGAAACGCGCCGCCGAACGGATCGGCGATGATGCGGCATCCGAGGCGCGCGACATCCTGCGCGAAGGCAGCGCCGCCATCGAGGCGCGCGATATCAAGCGGCTCCTGAAGGCCGATGTACGCTTTCACCAGACGATCTACCGCTGGAGCGGCAACCACGTCATCGAGGACTCCATGCGCGCGAACTGGCCGCACATGCTGCGCTCGATGACCGAGATTTTGCGCGACCCTGACTCCGCCCGGCAATCGTGGGACGACCATAAAGACATCATGGAGGCCTTGCTTGCACGCGATGGCCCCGCCGCCGAAGCCGCCATGAAGCGCCATATTGGTTTGGCATTCGAGAAGACCCGCAAGGTTCTGGTGCCCAGACGTGGTGGTGAACCGTCGCCGGAGATCGTTCGCAGTGGCACCTGAAACCACGACATTAGCCTGCCGGAAAGGTCCGTAGCCCCGTGTCTTCCTTGCCCCACGCCGGACAAATGCTCGCTGCGCAGGCGCGGTTGCAGCCCAGTCGCGTCGGGGCCCGCGATCTTGAGCGGGAGCTGACCTTCAGCGCGTGGAACACCCGTGCTAATCAGTTGGCGAATGCTCTGATCGGCTTGGGCATCGGCAAGGGTGAGAGGATCGCTATCTTTGCCTTCAACCGCTTGGAATGGGCCGAGATCTATTGCGCGGTGGCCAAGGCCGGCATCGTCGCCGTTCCGATCAATTTCCGCCTGACCCCGCCCGAGGCCCTGTTCATCTGCCGCGATTGCGCGGTTTCCGCGGTGATCGCCGGGTCTGATCTGGTCGGGACAGTAAACACAATCCGCCCCGATCTGGGATTGCCGCCGGAGCGGTTCATCCTGATGCACGACAGCCCTGCGCCGGGTTGGCGGAGCTACGAAGAGGTGCTGATCGCAGGCGCGAAGATAGAGCCTGACGTCCCTATCACCCCCGAAGATCCGTGGTGCCTGATGTACACCTCGGGCACCACCGGCAACCCTAAAGGCGCGATCCGCAGCCATCGCGGGATGGCGATGCTGGCGTTGATGACGCAGGTCGAGCTTGGGCTCGCCCGCCGCGATGACGCGCTTCTGGTCATGCCGATGTGCCATGCCAACTCGCTCAACTTCTTCACTTCTTTTCTGGCCATCGGCGCGGCGGTGACGATCTTCTCGCGCCAAAGTTTCGACCCCGAGCTGTGCCTGAAAACCATCGGTGAGATCGGGGTCACCTTCTCGTCCATGGTGCCCACGCATTACATGATGATGCTCGACGCGCCGAACCGCCATGCCAGCGGTTTCAAGCGGGTCGAGAAGCTGATGGTCTCCTCCGCCCCGGCCCGGATCGAGACCAAGCGCGCCATCATGGAGATGTTCCCCCGCTCCCAGCTCTTCGAACTCTATGGCTCGACCGAAGCGGGCTGGGTCACTCTTCTTCACCCCGACGAGCTGTTCGACCACTTGGGCACGGTCGGCCGCGAAGTCACGGGCTCTGCCCCGGTCCGCATCCTCGACGATGATGGGAACGAGGTGCCAGATGGCGCGGTCGGTGAGCTGTTTTCCTGCTCGCCCTACGCGTTCGAGGGCTACTGGAACTTGCCCGAAAAAACCGCCGAGGCCTTTCGCGGCGACTACCTGACCGTGGGCGACATGGCGCTGCGCGATGAGCATGGGTTCATCAAGCTTATCGACCGCAAGAAGAACTTGATCATCACTGGCGGCGAAAACGTCTACCCGGCCGAGGTTGAAAGCGTCCTGTCCCAGCATGATGCCGTGCGCGATGTCGCGGTCGTCGGCATCGAAGACGCCCGTTGGGGAGAACGTGTCGCCGCCGCCGTCGTCCTTCGACCGGGCGCTGATGTCAGCGCCGACAACCTTCTGTCATGGGCCCGCGACCGACTGGCGGGCCACAAACGCCCGCGCCAAATCGTGTTCCTCGACCAAGACGAGATGCCCCGCAACACCACCGGCAAGATCCTGCACCGCGTCTTGCGCGAAATGCTGAAGGATCAGGTCACCAACACGACGGAGACACCCACGTGACAGAGCGACAGGACCTGAATCAGGACGAAGACAGCGTTGCGGCATGGATGGCGGAGGCCCTGGAAAAACGCGGCATCGATCGCGTATTCGGGCTTCAGGGTGGGCACATCCAACCCATCTGGGACCACCTTGCGCGTCGCGGCATCCGCATCATTGACGTGCGCGACGAAGGCGCGGCCATCCACATGGCTCATGCCCACGCGGAGCTGACGGGTGGTCTGGGCGTCGCGATGGCGACCGCGGGCCCCGGTGTGACGAATTGCGTGACGGGGATGGCCAATGCCTCCCTCGCGCGGGCACCGGTCCTGCTGATCGGTGGCTGCACCTCGCGGCCACAGGCGAATATGGGGCCGCTGCAGGATATCCCCCATGTGGACATCATGCGCCCGGTGACGCGCTATGCCCGCACGGCCCGCGTCGCCGAACAGGTTTTGCGCGAAATGGACGAGGCCATCGCCCGCGCGCAGGGCGACATGGGCGAACCCGGGCCAAGCTATATCGAGGTGCCGACCGATGTGCTGCGCACCCGGATCGCTGCCAATCTGCTCCCACAGGACTGGCTTGCGCCGAAACCCCCGCGCAGGCCAAATCCTGACCCCGACGCACTGGACGAGGCTGTTCGGGCAATCCGCGCCGCCAAGCGGCCGCTCGTCATCAGTGGCCGCGGCGCGCGTGGTGCGGGCGACGCTCTTGTGGGCTTCCTTGATGCGACCGATGCGCTCTATCTCGACACGCAGGAAAGTCGGGGCCTTGTTCCTGCGAACCACCCATCGATCGTAGGTGCCGTGCGCGCCGCCGCCATGGGGCAAGCCGATTTGGTCATAACACTTGGCCGCAAGCTGGATTACCAGCTTGGCTTCGGGTCGCCCGCCGTGTTCCCCGATGCGATCTTCCTTCGCATCTCGGATACAGCGGGTGAGTTAATCGACAACAGGCGCGGAGCGCCCGAAATCCTTGCACCCGTTGCGACGGCTTTGACCGCCCTCACAGAGGCACTTGGCACCGACGCCGGTACGCGCGACGCGGATTGGCTGTTGGGACTTCGCGGCAAGCACAAGGAGCGGATTGCTAAGGGCAAAAGCAATCCACCACCCAAGCTGGGCAACGATGGCAAGATCCACCCGTTGGCGATCTTCTCAGCGATCGAGGAGATCGCGGACCCGGATTACATCGCCGTGGCGGATGGCGGCGATCTTCTCAGCTTCGCCCGCGTCGGCCTGCAGGCACGGACGTATCTCGATGCCGGCGCGTTCGGGTGTCTCGGCGTAGGTGTGCCATTCGCCATCGCTGCAGCGCTCGCGCATCCCGATCGTCAGGTGATCTCGGTCAATGGCGACGGGGCATTCGGGATCAACGCGATGGAGATCGACACGGCGGTACGCCACGGCGCAAAAGCCGTGTTCATTGTCTCCAACAACGCCGCCTGGAATATCGAGCGCTTCGATCAGGAGTTTAACTATGGCGGCCGCGTGGTCGGGACGACGCTGCGCCACTCGGACTACGCCGGTATGGCCCGGGCGCTCGGTGCCCATGGGGAGCGGGTTGAAAACCCCGAAGACCTGCCAGATGCGCTACGCCGCGCGCTGGAAAACGCCCCCGCCGTGATCGACGTTGTGACCTCGCAGGAGGTCGTTTCGTCAGACGCGCAGAAGGGTTTGGGGTTTGTCCCGGACTATCAAGCTCTAACAGCATGGGACGACGCCGAGCGCCGCCGCCGTCAGCGGACAGATCACAGCAAATAGCCCCGAGGTCTTTACTCCGCTCTACGGAAGTGGCTCGGCCTTCCTTGATTTCAGTTCCGTTGCATCGTCGGCGCGACGCGATTTGCATTTCGCAGAGGAAAATCGCGCGCAAACCTGAATCCTCGAAGAGCGAAGAATACTCTCATGAAATCAACCAAAATCATAACCAAGACGATAATATCTGTGATCGTCGCCTGCCCGCACCTAGCGGTGCCAGACCACCGAACGGCCATGGAAAAGTTATCGAAAGCACTTTTCGCCCGCACATTCCTTTCCCCAATCTTACGACATTCTGCGGGTCACCCGTCTGTCGCGACGAGTGGCAGCGAAGCCGACAGAGTTACACGAAACCGTTTTGATTTTCGGGTCTTCTTAAAGGTCACGAAGAGACTTGGAGATTTGATGGCAACGGCTAAACACGACGTGTCTGGTGCCTAAGGTCTGTTCGCCTTGATCAAACTACCTCATAAAAACCTGTGCGAATTGCTTGGTCTTCAAATGCACTTTTGGATCGTAGGTCGGGACGTCGAGCGGGTCGTCGGTTTCACTGATCCAGTTTCGGTCTTCATGGCTCAGGCGTAAGCCCGTCTCTTCAATGAGTGCTCTGAGCTCCTCGGGCACGCTTCGATGCAACGCCCCCGCGGACGCTTGACCAATCCCCGATGGAGCAAGGTTGTCTATCAGCACGAGCTTTCCCTCAGGCTTAAGAACACGAGCGATTTCGGCGAAGACGTTGCTGGGGCGGCCGAAGGTTATGCCTGGCCCCGGCACGAACCACAGCTCATGCGGCCCCTGCAACCAAATGACACGGTCAATTGAGGCCTCATCGGCGTCGAGCGTCTCCCAGGATGAAGAGCTGTACCGCGCATTTGGCTTGCCCGATCTTTCCACCCGCCGCCGTGCATCCTTTCCAAAGAACGCGTCCAACTCGGAAGGCTGCTGCACGGTCAACTGCCCTGAACTGCCAATCAGCTCAAGAAGGAGGCCTGTGAACCATCCCTTCCCTGGCTCCAGTTCCAGCACTGAATGGCCAGGCTCAAGCTCCGCCAATGTCAGCGTATCTGCGGCCCTGCGACGGTTGTCGAAAGCGCGATCCGCGTTGGACCGCCCTTCCGATTTCATCAGTCTTCCCAGCAAGCTCATTGGCCAGCGACAACGCCGATCGTGCCCAGTCCCAACACGACACCGACGGCGAACACGGGGGCCGCGAACAGGAACAGGGCCCAGCTAAGGCTTCGGAACGGCGTGATGCCGAACGCATATAGAGGCAGATAGAAAATCCGCGACACGATCATCGCGAGTGAGGCCCAATATGTCAGCGCCCCCGAGGATCCGGTGATCTGTTGAACGAGGACCAGCGCGATCCACACGGCGGCCACATCGCTCTGGTTGCGCACGGCACGAAGCAATCGGCCCTGTGCCGGGGAATCCGGCGGCGGATCTGCGCGATTAGACAGCGCGTAGGCCGTGCCGCCGATCTTGTCGAGATGGAGTTGCTGTATGACGATGGATAGCCAAAGCATACCACCGGTAACGAAAACGGACCAAAGTTCTAGTGTCATTGTCTTTTCCTAAGTGTCAGGCGGCCAGTGCCGCGGCCTTGTCTGGGTGTATTTTGCCGGTCTCGGCAAAGAGTTTCAGGTCCTCGAGGGTTTCGTCGATCGCGCTGCTGAACTGGCGCCGGATGGCCCACCCCATGAGCACGCCGAAGGGTGGCATCAGGTCCGCGACAAAGGACAGATCGACCTCGGTCGCGCCCCCGGCCCCGTGCAGCTTCCAGCGCCCGCTTAGGTTGCGAACGAAGAAGGGCATGGCTGCCGCCTTGGCATCGTAGGCAAGGACATGGGCTTCCGGGTCGAAAGTGCGTATCGTTTCCGTCACATCGCCGATTGAGGCCGTACAGACGCGCCCTCCAACCGGGGCCCCGGCAAGAGGCACGACAGCGGTGTTGGGTTCGGACGATTGAACCGCCCTCGCCCATTCACCGACCTTGGCATAGTCCGTGGCAAGGATGGACCAGACGTGGTCCACCGGTGCCGACACGGTCAGTGACCGGGCGATCTGCATCACTCGGTCTCCAGACCAACGGAGGACGCGATGTCGAGTTGTTGCATCTGAAGTGTCTCAAGGTTTGCAACACCCGGTAACGCTGCGAATTCAGGCCATGTCAGAGCCTCTTCATTGATGCGGTTCATCGCATCACGATCTGTCCAGTAATTGACCATCGTCCATGTGCCGGCGGGCCCTTCCGCGACGGAGCGCGCGACGAGAGTGTCATACTTGCTCATCTGCGCCGCGATCGGATCGAGAGCGGCCGTCACGGCCGAGGCGTCAGCGCCAGCCTGCGCCTTGAAGGTGACAATTTCGACGACGGTCGCGCTTTCTGCGAAGGCCAAGGCGGGTGTCAGTGCCAATACTGCCATGGCAAGGGTGCGACGGGTTTTTGTAAAGATCATGAGTGGGGCTCCTTGGGTTTGGTGGAATGAGAGGCGTGCGCCTCAAGGCTTCTCGTCACCGCGATATGTGCCGCCGAAGACGTCCACGGCGGTCTGAAAGGTACGGCGCAAGGTTCCAGTCAGAACCGGTTCGATCACCGGGCCCGTGCCAGCGATCCGAGGATCGAAGTAGGCCTTGACGGTCAGGTCGGTTCCGCCGCTTTCGGCTGCTTGGAAGTCGTAGATCAGGATGATGTCGCTGACAGGCAAAGACATGGTCGAGGCCTCGGCATCAACGGTGTAACCAAGGGAATGTGGTGGATCGTAGACGACGATGGGCTCAACCAACTCGCGACCATCGCCGAAGACACAAATGCGTCTGGAGCCGACGCCAAATTGCCCCGGGGTCTCGCTTTGCGAGTGATCAAAGCGCACCTCGACGATGTTTGGATCGTAGAGATCCACGCGAGTGAGAAGCTGCGGCAGAAGCTCGGCAGGCGCGTCATTAAAGGACATTCTGACCGTCCGGCGCAAGGAAACGCCCTCCACGATCGTCGCATCAAGCCTGCGCATCGCATCTTGCGCATTGGTTATCGCAGGCAAACCTAATGTGATCGCCGCCGAGAGGGCGACGTGACAGAGAATGGACCTCATCGGAATGCTCCGTGTTGTCAGGATCGTTTTATAACTTATGTTCTATAATAAATAACGTTTGCCATGGCCGTTGTCCAGAGTTATATACTGAGAATTATAAAATAGGTGTGATATGGCCCGTCCAAGAAGTTTTGACGAAGATACGGTTGTGGATGCGGCGATGGTGGCGTTCTGGCGCACGGGCTTTGACGACACACCCATCAATGCCCTCGAAAACGCGACGGGGATCAAGCGGATCAGCCTCTACAATGCGTTCGGCGATAAGGAGGGGTTGTTCCTCGCGGCATTGGACCGCTATCACCTTGGTGCTCTGGAAGTCTATGAAGGCATGGTGGCACAAGGCGATCTCGACGCGATCCAGAAGCTGTTCACGGCTATGAGCTCCCCCGCCGATCCCGATGCACCGGCCCATGCCGGGTGCCTGATGGTGAACACCGTGCTCGATGTTCGCCGCGCCTCGGAAAACGTAAAAGCGCGCATTGAAGGCTATCGAAAGCTGCTTAGATCTTCGCTTGTGTCCGCTCTCGAAAACGCCCGCTCATCGGGCCAGATGGACGCGGACGATGCGTTGATCGAGCGACGTGCAACATATTTGCTGGGCCTGCTATGGGGCGCATTGGCGATGATACGGGTCGAGGGCAAGACAACGGCTGCGAGAGACATCGCCGATATCGGTAACGCGGTTATCGATAGTTGGCGAAGTTGTTGAGCGACGGCGGAGGTACTGACAAGCGTCCGCGCTAGCAGCGAGCGCAGCCTCGACACTCTCTCTTTATGGCTTGGATCAGTTCTTTTCTGCCGATCAATGAGCGGTCAGATAGTTTCACTTCCAACTCGCCAAGCCGTCATTCGCGCAAAGACGCCCACTATCCGGTGTGGAGAGCAGCGGCGCCTCAGGTTCACACGCTCCCTCTGCCATTGCTTCCTAGGTTGGTCTGCCTGGATTTCGCTTCGAATTGGCTTTGCAGGATACGGCCGAACGCATGGGACGAAGGTTCTGTCTCTTTCCTCTCAGCAATGAAATAGGCAAATTCGATACTCAGTTGTCTTTCCCATGGCACCAGAGCAATTCCCGGCGCCAATGCGGGATCAAGCGAGACGGGATCGGCGAAGGCGAACCCCAGCCCGTCGTGAACCAGCCGGTACGCGGCATTGCCCACGGACACCTCATAGGCGGGCTTGGCAAGACCGGTTACCTCGCGTTCGATCAGGCGGCGAAGCACCGTGGTTTCATCCAGGGCAATGTAGGGAACGCCGATCAGGTCTCGGGGTCCGAGCGCAGGATACGCGGCCAATGGATGCGCGCGCGGAAGGGCGATGCACAACGTTGCTGCGCCAAGTGGGATCGGCTCAAGCTTCTCCACCGGCAAGGGCAGCGCCGAGACACACACATCAAACTTCTGGTGCATGATCCGTCGACCCAGATCGCGGCGCAGCATGATTTCCAGTTTGACAGGCTGGTCCGGATGCGCGCTGGCAAATTCCGCGATGGAGGGAAGCACAAGTCCGCTTGCGATCCGGGTTTGTGACACGATCCGAAGCGGTGGGCGCACATCTTTGCGCATCTGGCTGAACACGGTGGGGAGTTCGTCGATCTGCGCCAAGAGGCTGAGCGCCTCCGGATAAAACTTTTCTGCTTCCGGCGTGGGGATCAGGCGCTTTTGCGTGCGACTGAAAAGCGTGACGTCAAATTCCTGCTCTAGAAGCATAAGCTGACGGCTGGCGGCGGATTGGCTCAGATGCATCCGGTCGGCCGCACGGGCAAGCGTGCCTTCTTCCATGACGAAGACGAAGATGCGCAAAGCTCGTATATTCATTGTTCCAATTTTTCGAATTATAGATGCGATAATTGCGTTATTTGTATGGTGCTCCGTTTGATAGGGTCGAGCAACAACTTTTACCGGGACACATATGAGTGCCGGTGTCTTTGGGAGGACATCATGGAAAGACGTGACTTTATCAAAGCGGGCGTGTCTGCTTCTGCCGTTCTGGCCGCAGGCCCGGCCTTTGCAGAATGGGCGCCGCGCCGCCCGATCAATGCGATTTTGCCCTACTCTGCCGGTGGTGGCACGGATGCCCTGGCGCGTGCGGCGGCGGCCTCCGCCGATGGTATTTTGCCGGTTCCGTTGGTGATCGTGAACAAACCCGGCTCGTCCGGCATCACCGGCGCGACCGAGGCGGCAGCCGCACGGCCCGACGGTAATACGGTCATGGTCACATCGGCGGGGTCGTTCTTGCTGACGTCGATGTTGCGCGACACGGATGTGAACCCCTTCGACAGCTTCGAGATCATTGCCCAAATCGGCAATCTGACCCCGGCCGTCATCGTGCCCGCCAACAGCCCGTTCAAGACGGTGCAGGATCTGGTCGACGCGGCCAAGGCCAATCCCGGGTCACTGCGTTGGGCCCATAACGGACGCGGTGGTTTCCATCAGGTCTCAGGGCAGAGCTTCCTCAATCGCAATAACCTTGAAGCTCAGGACGTGCCCTTCAAGGGCGGCGGGCCTACGCGCGCGGCAGTCATCGGAGAGCAGGTCGACTTCGCCTTCGTCGGCATTCAGCAAGCCGCCGGATTCGAAAACGAATTGCGCGTCCTCGCGCTCGCCGCGCCAGAACGCGATCCGGTGCGCGATGATGTCCCGACGCTGGCGGAGCTTGGCTTTGACTATGTTGCGGTGTCCTCGCCGATTGTCTTCTTCGCGCCAAAAGGCACCGATCCCGAGATCGTAAGCGGCATGGAAGCCGCCCTGAAGGCGATCACCGAAACAGAGCAATTCGCAGCCTTGATGCTGGAGCGCGGAAACGTTCCCGCCTTCCTGAGCGGCGCGGACACTGAGGCGCGTTTGCGCCAGATGCAGCGAGAGACCCAACCGGTGATAGATGCGCTGAAGTCTCAGGGGTAGGCGTGTCGACGCAGGCCTCTCCCGCATCGCGTCCTGTCGGCGTGGCGCTGATCGCGATCGGGATCGGCGCCACCGTCACCAGCATGGGCATCGGGCTGGACCAATATGGACGCTGGGGCGCACGCTTCTTTCCGCTGGCTGGCTCGATCTCGTTGATCCTGTTGGGCATCGCCGAACTCTACGGGGCAAGACCATCCCAACCGTCGGACCGAAAGCACTTGCCCGCCATCTTGGCACTTTTGCTTCTGTCCGTGGCCTATGTCTGGTCGATATCCGCAGTTGGTTATCTGTTCAGTACCGCATTGGCCGCGCCACTGGTGCTTTACATCTTCGGTGTGCGCAACCGGATCGGGCTGTGTGCTGCGGCTGTTCTCTGTCCTGCTATCTATCACGCGGTGTTCTTCGTTGCCTTGGGTGTTTTCCCTCCTTTTGGCCGGTGGTTCGACCTGCTCGATGTACTTGGGGGATATTGACCCATGGACATCTTTGCAGGTCTTGCCACGGTTTTGAGCGATCCCGCTCTCTTGGGCTGGGTGTTTCTGGCCGCGATTGTTGGCATGATAGTGGGGGCCATTCCCGGTCTGACGGCCTCCGCCGCCATCGCGATGTTGCTACCACTGACCTTCTACATGGATCCGTTGCCCGCGCTGGCCTTTTTGTACGTGATCGGAAAATCGGGGCGGTATGGCGGCTCGATCGCCGCAATCCTGTTCAACACGCCCGGCACGGCCGCATCCGCGGCGACGCAACTCGACGGCTATCCGCTGGCACGTCAAGGCAAAGCGGGAAAGGCCATGAAGGTCGCCACCATCTCATCGGTGATCGGCGACTTTACCGGAGAGATCTTGCTGATCGTGGGCGTTGCATGGATCGCGTCCATTGCCTTGAAGCTTGGCCCACCAGAACTGTTTGCGGTCTATTTTGCGGCGTTCATCGTCATCGGGTCGGTGATTGGGAAATCCGTGACACGGGGCCTCGCCTCTGCGGCGCTTGGGGTTCTGGTCGCGATGATCGGGCTTGATCCGATCAGCTCGACCGAACGCTTCACCTTCGGCAGTTTTGATTTGACCAACGGCATTTCGCTTGTGCCATTGATGATAGGGATTTTCGTCCTCGGAGAGGTATTCACGCAAATCGAAGAGCGCGGCGTCAAGGCGGAGATGATGCCGACGGGCGAGAGCGATGCAGACCGCAATGGCCTCACCTGGGCCGAATACAGACCCTGTATGCCGCATGTCATTCGGTCGTCCTTCATTGGCGCCTTTATCGGGATGCTGCCCGGCCTCGGCTCGGCCATCGCAGCCTTTGTGGCGTATGGCGAAGGCAAGCGCCGCGCGAAAAACCCGGACAAATGGGGACAGGGCGCACTGGAAGGCGTAGCCGCGCCGGAGGCTGCTAACAACGCCGTCAGCGGTCCCTCCATGGCCCCCTTACTGACACTGGGCATCCCCGGCTCGACCATCGGCGCGATCCTGATCGGGGTGTTTCTGATCCACGGCATCCAGATCGGCCCAACGATGTTTCTGACAAGCCGCGATCTGGTGTTTTCGCTGTTTGCGTGCGGGCTGATCGGCATCGTCATGTATGGCGTGATCGGCTATTTCGGCGCGGCCTATGTGGGAAGGTTCATCACCCGAATTCCGACGCAGGTGCTCTATCCCATCATCTTTCTGACCTCCTTCGTCGCGGCCTACACGTCTCGGGGCAACCTGTTTGATGTCTATGTCATGGTGGCCGCGGGCTTTGCCGGGTGGGCTATGCGAAAGCTCGACTTCAATCCAGCGGCCTTCGTGATCTCCTTCGTGCTGGCAAGCGGCGCAGAGGAGACGTTCCGGCAGGCCCTTCTTCTGAGCGACAACGGCCTGATGATCTTCGTCACCCGCCCGATTGCGCTCGCGTTTCTGTTAATCGGCTTTGCGGCGCTCTTTGTGCGCATTCGCTCCGTCCATAAGCAGGCGCGATCCGTTGCGTTGAGGGACGCATAATGGTCGCGGCACTGCACGGGATACGCGTGATCGACTGGACCCATGTGCTCGCCGGTCCGGCATGTGCCTATTACCTGGGCCAGTTGGGTGCAGAGGTGATCAAGGTAGAGCGACCCGGACGTGGCGACGCGATGCGCCACAGGGGCGGCAGCGATCCGGTCCGCGCGTCCCAGGGCATGAGCACCGCGTTCCTCACCCAAAGCGCGGGCAAGAAAACCTTGGCCGTCGATCTGGAAACTCCGAGAGGCCGCGAGGTCTTTGAACGACTGCTCCGCTCTGCCGATGTTCTGGTTGAGAACCATCGCCCCGCCACACTTGAACGATTGAGCCTGACAGAGCGCCACACCCGCGACATCAACCCACGCCTGATCCACTGCGCCATGACAGGCTATGGGCGTGACAACGCAATGTCGGACTCCCCGGCCTATGACGTGAATATTCAAGCGATCAGCGGCTTGATGGCGCTGACGGGCACGCCAGAAACCGGCCCCATCCGCACAGGCGCGCCGATTATTGACTACGCCACAGGGTTGGCCGGAGCGTTAGGCGTCATGTCTGCGCTGATGTCACGAAACCACTGCGGTGAGGGCGCTTTTGTCGATGTGTCGATGTTGGAAACGGCCTTTGCCTTGATGAGCTCGACGATCACAGACTACCGCCTGACGGGCACGGAGCCGCAAGCACGCGGCAATGCTGCCAACAGCAGGTCACCGTCCTCAGGGATTTTCCCCTGCAAAGAGGGACACCTCAGCCTCGGCGTCAATGAAGAAGGGCAATTCCGTTCATTGGCAGAGGCGATTGGACGATCGGGTTGGCTGAGCGACCCGCGGTTCGCGACGCCCCAAGAGCGCGATAAGAACAAGAGCGCGCTCGTCAGCGACCTGACCGCTGTCTTGCTTGCCAAAACCGCACATGAATGGGAGGTCATTCTGCTCGAGGCGGGTGTCCCCTGCGCGCGTTTGCGCAGCTTGCCCGAGGCCCTTGATCTCAACCCCGCTAAAGATCGGGCCTTTTCAACCAGAGGCCCCGCCGGATTTGTCGGCTTGCCGTTCAAAGCCGAAACCTACGCGGCCAACTCAAAGCCACGCCCCCTCGGTGCAGACACACGGTCGCTTCTCTCCGAGCTGGCATTCGAGGCCGCAGAGGTCGACGCCATGCTGGCCGACGGCACGGTCGAGCAGGCAGAGTGACAGGGGACAAGCGGAGTTTTTGACGCCCCCAAAGCTAATTGAACGAATGTCTTCGCGGTCATTGTCGGAGTAATCTCGGTGTCGTCACTCCGGCACCGACCCGCTCGGTCAAGGGCGATCCTTTGCGAGCCATTGTCCACTATCGTCGATAATGCGGAGAAACCATTGAAGGAACCTTCAGCTGACGTCTGTATTGGCAGTTTCTGCAAACCCACACATCCGGGCTCATTCAAAATCTCCGTCATGTGGTCAGGTGGTGATGTGCGCCTTACTCGCACCGGCCACTCGCGCGCCCCCGAATCGTCAACGACGGATCGGATCACGATCAGAATTTTTATTGCGTGTCGATTCCCCGGGTGGGACATCATCTAGCCGGCGTCGGCCACCCCTGCTTTTAGAAGCTGAGCACCGTAGAGCGGTGCCCAGCTTGCTTCCCACGGGATAGCCTTAACTCAATATATTATTTAGCGTTTCAGACGGGCGCATCACCGCCGCGGTCTTGCTTGGATCGGTGCGATAATACCCGCCGAGATCGGCGGGCGGGCCTTGTACGGCTGCAAGTTCACTCAAGATTGCGTCTTCGTTGCTCGCCAGGGCCTCGGCAATCGGGGCAAAGTGAGCCGCAAGTTCTGCATCCTCGTTCTGCTCCTTCAAGGCCTCGGCCCAATATCGGGCGAACCAATAATGGCTGTCGCGGTTGTCCGGCTCACCGACCTTTCGGGAAGGCGACCGGCCATTGTCGAGGATGCCTTGCGTGGCGACCTCAACAGCCTTGCCCAGTACGCGGGCCTTCTCGTTTCCCTTCGCATCGGCGAGGAAGATCAGGCTTTCGCCGAGCGCACAGAACTCACCAAGGCTATCCCACCGCAAGTGGTTTTCCTTGTTGAGTTGCTGGACGTGTTTTGGTGCGGACCCGCCAGCACCTGTTTCGAAAAGGCCGCCGCCATTCATCAGCTTCACAATCGAAAGCATCTTGGCCGATGTTGCCAGTTCCAGAATGGGGAACAGATCCGTCAGGTAGTCCCGCAACACATTGCCCGAGACGGCGATTGTGTTCTCACCCTTGGTGATCGTCTCAAGCGAGGCGCGGGTGGCTTCGCGGGGGGCCATGATCTCGAACTTATCGGCCACGCCTTGCGCCTCGAGGATCGGTTTGACGTAAGCAATCAGTTCGGCGTCATGGGCGCGTTGTTCATTCAGCCAGAAGATCGCGCGGCAGCCCTCCGCCTTCTGACGCGAGATGGCGAGGTTGACCCAATCCTCGATAGGGGCCTTCCGGGTCGATGCAGAGCGCCAGATGTCACCGGCCTCCACCTCGTGCTGATGCAGTACAGTGCCGTCATCGAGGATCATCTTCACCGTCCCGGCCTCCGCGATCTCGAATGTCGTCGGGTGAGACCCGTACTCTTCCGCCTTCTGGGCCATCAGGCCGATATTCTGAACGGTCCCGGCAGTGGCGGGGTCCAGCTTGCCGTTCTTTTTGAAGAAGTTGATCGTCTCGTCATAGATCGGCGCGTAGGAATTGTCGGGGATAACGCAATTGGCGTCTGCTTCCTTGCCATCAGGCCCCCAGCCCTTGCCACCAGCGCGGATGAGCGCGGGCATTGAGGCGTCGATGATCACGTCAGAGGAGACGTGAAGGTTGGTGATCCCTTTGTCGCTGTCGACCATATACATCGGTGGACGCTCCGCCATACAGGCGTCGATGTCGGCCATGATCGCGGCGTTGCCTTTGACACGTTCCAGCAGATCGCCAAGGCCGGAATTCGGGTTCACCCCCAACTCTGCCATTGTGTCGCCGTGCTTGTCGAAGACCGGGGCGAGAAAGGCTTTGACCCCATGCCCGAACAGGATCGGGTCGGAGACCTTCATCATTGTGGCCTTGAGGTGCAAGGAGAAGAGAATGCCCTGCTCCTTGGTTTTTTCGATCTCGGCCGCGAGGAAGTCCTTCAACGCCGATACGCTCATGAACGTCGCATCAACGACCGTACCCGCAGGATATTCGATGCCGTCTTTGAGGACGGTCTCGCCAGTTGACGTCTCCAGAACAATTTTGGCCACAGCAGCCGTGCCAAGCGTCGCGGAGGTCTCGTTGGAGAAGAAATCATTGCCTTGCATTGAAGACACATGGGTCTTGCTGTCGGCAGACCAGTCGCCCATGCGGTGCGGGTTCTTTTGTGCGAAACTCTTGACAGCTTTAGCCGCCCTTCGGTCGGAGTTCCCCTCACGCAGGACCGGGTTTACGGCCGATCCCTTGATGCTGTCATACTTGGCGCGCACAGCCTTTTCGGCGTCGGTTTCCGGGGCCTCGGGATAGTCGGGCAGAGCGAACCCCTGAGACTGCAACTCTTTGATGGCGGACACCAGCTGTGGCACCGAGGCCGATATATTTGGCAGCTTGATCACATTCGCGTCTGCGGTTTTCACCAAACGGCCGAGCTCGGCCAGATCATCCGATTGCCGCTGATCTTCGCTCAGATGTTCGGGGAAGGTCGCGAGGATCCGCCCGGCAAGGCTGATGTCTTTTTTCCCTACGCTCACGCCCGCGGCCGCTGCAAATTTCTGAATGATTGGCAGAAACGACGCCGAGGCCAGCTCCGGTGCTTCGTCGACTTTGGTATAGATGATGTCGGACATGAGGTGCTCCCAATGGCTAGAGTTGCGCTCTCATACCCGAAGCCGTCCGGCTCGTCGACAGTATACCGTCGTATACGGTGAGAAAATTTGGGGGTCAAACCGGGGGTCAGAGCGGTGTCATCTTTTCGCTGCGGAAAACGACATGCGCGGTACAGCTAGTGAATTCCGGCACGGACAGTCAATAATAAGGCGGTCACAGATCTCTTGAGCAATCCAGTTACCGGCGACTCTTTATGCAGAATGGACACGCGCGCCGAAGCGGCGGTTGTAAAGCGTGCGGTACGCCTCGGCAGAGGCTGGAAGGTGAGCACGGACCGCTGTCACCAAGGCCTCGTTGGACGTTCCACGCATTGCCTCGATGATATCAAAGTGCTGGGCGATCAGGGGATCCATGTGCGCTGCGTCATCGTATTTCACAACCCGGATGGGCTGGGCCGCGCGAGCGTGATTACCTATCAACTCCGCAAGCCTTTAGGTTGCTACAACACGAATATGGAACCTCGTGGAATTCCAAATTCAACCAGAACACCGCCCATGAATCATGCCCTTTCAGCGCCTTCGCAAAGACGATGGATATATGAGAACTGACGGTGTTCGACCGTCGACCGGCCTCGCACTACGTGTCACACAGGGCATCTGCCGCTTTGGCAGCTAGCGCGTATTTCGTCTCATCTGGTAGAGCCGCCCATTCCCGGTTTCCGAAGACCTGGCGCACAGGCTTGACCAACGGGCTTGTCCAGCTTTTCCCGCCAGCGCGTGCTTTGGAGAAGACCGACAGAGCAAGAAGACATGTCTTGGGTATCGAGATGTCGATCTCCAGCATTGGCTGGTTACCTGATGGGGCGAAGATCGCGGCACCCAGACTGACTGCAAGGCCATCGGAGCGTTCCCAACGCGACAGCGGTATCCGTGTCACGCGCCCGCCGTCTGGCTCTCCTGCCAAGGCGGCGAAGGCTTCGTCGATCCTCCTGCCCCACTCCTTGGGACGTCTCGGGCTCTGGGCGAAATCCCTCACCTTGGAGAACCCTGATGCTTCGAGTGTCTGGACCACGGTTTCCGGATCGATGTCACGGGTCGGGCAAAACAGATCGGCCCGGACCAAAAGCCCGTTTTGAGACGCGACGACATAGCTTCCATTGATGCAGTCCAGCGAAAGCGCGCCACTGTCAAATGTGATGTCCGTATTGGTGCCTTCGCCGCCGAAGCCAGGGTTGTTTTCTTGCGGTAGAAACCCGAGATCAAGCGAGGTGTTCTGCTGCAATGCGTACAGGTTTGCGTAGGGCGAAAGCGAAAGACGCTCGCGCTCTGTCTGCGCCACCGCCCAGACCGAGAGCGCGGCAACGATTGCGATCGCTGCACTAAAAACCGCGCGCATCTGCCGCCATTCTTCCATGTTCGGCCCCGAGATACCTGCGGTCGCCCCCGTCGAAATAAAGCCGGTCAAATTGTGAGACCACCTCGATCGTGTAGGGGTAGCGATCAGCGGCTTCCGTTAGCCAGCCGGACCTGTCGTAGGCGACAATGAACCGGTCCGCGACCTGCGCATCTTTCTCGTAAGAGAATTTTGCGGCGGCGCGATAGCCCCTGACGAGCAAGCCGATTTCGGCAGGGTCGAATGGAATGATCCCGAAGATATCGCTATCAATCAGGTCGTACATGTACTCCTGCAACGTGTAGTTCTGCTCGTTATACAGGATCATATCGGTGCTCGCCGCCCGACGAGCGTCCCCGGTTTCTGCCCGCAGCGAAGCGATGATCCCGTCTTTGATCAATCCGTCACGGTCGACCTGAATATCCCTCATCTGACGAAACATCCGGTTGCCCGGCTGCACTTCGTCCCACCACATTATGAAGTTCCCCAGGCATGTCTCGAACTCGGCGATTTCCGCCTCGGTGCGTGGACGCCCGAATCTGCGGAAATGACGGACACAGAAATCGAAGATCGCGAAGATCTCGACAAAGACAACGGCGTTGCCTGCGATCAGTTTGTTCATCACCCCGGTGATCGCGTTCAGGTCGTGGCGGCCGGTCGTGTTCATGCCACGCCGTTCCTGCTCGTAGACCGTATTTCCATATCCGTGAACCAGGTCTGCCACCTCCCATCGCACGACGTTGGATGCAAAGGCCGCCGCGCCAACGAATGGGATCTGCACGCCGAGGCTTTCCAGCCATCGAAATCCAGCGGCATAAAGCCCGGAGATGCGCGCGATCCTGTCCAACTGTGCGTAGTAGCTACGAATCTGTCGCGCGGGCAGAGGATTGATGTAGCGCAGCATCGGATAGCGCTCGCCAAGATCAGCAGTCACGCCGTCATCCACGGGCAGCTGCAGCGCACGGATCACCCGCGCGGCGGTCGGCTCGTAGAACGGAATGCAGTCATGGCAGTTCTCGCATTCGGTCGAGGGCGGGGCTTGAGGGAATTCGCCGGCAAATTCCCAGCTGCTTCTCATGTTCATCGGGTCATCTCTTCAAAAAGGTTTTCCAAGAATTCGGCGACCTGCTGCAATGGGTCAGCGGGGCTTAAATGAGCGGCCTTAAGCTCTGTATAAAAGGGATTGGCGAGCCAGGCGACACCCAATGCCGCCCCAAGACCAATCGCGCAGCGCTGCACGTCGGCAGGACAGGATGATATCTTGGGGTCGAAGCTCAGGATCAACCCGGCAACCGAGTGCAGGTCTTGATCCGAAAGGTGGCCGAGTGTTTTCGGGGCGATTTGGCGAAGGATGGAGGGCACGTCTAAGCAGTGCAGCTTCCCGACCATCGCCTTGAGGGTTTCGATGGCTTGCACGGGCACATCGGTCTTGTCGTACAGCTCCTTGGCGGCATTCAATCGTTCTGCTTCGGATGCATGTTTGGCGTTGATGATCACCCGCAGGTCGTGATCAAAGCGAGGGTCCAGCCAGAAAGCCAGCCCAAGCGATCCGCACAGGACGGTCAATTTCGCAAGCCCGTGCTGCGTTCGCACGTTTATGCCCTTGGCATGGGCCGCGACGGCTTTGGCAAGATCGGTCCAGTTGTCCTGCGTCGGGGCACTCGCACGCCCCAACGGTATCACGTCGATATTTCGTGCAGCCATCCCCGCTCCGAGCGCTGCGTAGAACGCGGCCTCGCGGGTCTGCGCGAACATCGTCCGCTCCTTTGCCGTCAGCTCCGGCTGCAATGCACCGATCCGTCGGGTCATCGGCTGCGAAGGCCGCAGTGCCAAAACCGCGTCCTCCGCTGGCAGGGTCAGATAAATCTCGGTGACACCTTCCGCGGCAAACCAGGCCTTGCGGCGGGTGACATCATCATGAAGCTGAGAGAAGTATCGCTCCACGATGCTAGGCTCCCAGTAGCGCATGTAGAACCACTTGCCGTTCGTGTCTTTGACACGGTTGAAACGCCTCAAATGGCGCCGGATGCCGTCCAATCCGTTCTCTGCCCTGAAGACGACATGTGGCCCCTGATCCCACATGTGCCAAGGTGCGGACCCTTTGGTAAAGAGCTGCTTTGCCAGACGGCTTTCCGGCTCCAACTCCGCGATCCACGGGGCCTCGTCCGCGAGCTCGTCGAATGCGTTTCCCTGGAAAAGGCATTCGTGGGCGGCCCCAGACGCTTCCAAAATCTCGCGGCATCCCGGCAGGCGCGCCCCATCGAGCAAGAGATACAATTGCCCGCGACCTGCGCTAAACATCGGCTCAAGAAGCGCGTCCGGGACAGCTTTCGTAGGGTGTGATGTGATCTTGGGTGCGAGAGGGATAACTCCGGTGATCCGGTCACAGATAACCACTGGCACGCCGTCATGCGCGCGCGCAGCACGCTCTGCCTCGAAGCCGATCCATGGGTCGTCAATCCGCGTCACTTACGCTCGCCCACAACAGCCACAAACGATACAGAGCACGCCAGCAAGGCCGGGTTCAGGCTTTCGAACATCGCTCTAAGCTCTGGATCCGACGACGGGTTTTCGATTGAAAACTGGGTGATCTCAAAGCCAGGGAATGAAGTACGGCTATTCAACTGTGCAGCGACGCGCGCAAAGTCGATCTCGTCACACATGGAAAGCCCGGGCGCGCCTTTCGGAGCGCTTAATCCGACAGAGATGACCCCGTCGGCCAAGATGTCTTGCGCCATCGCCAAATTATCGAGCTCTAAATGTGCGATGAGGCCCCCAATGTCCGGCCCTGATGCGCCAAAGCGCACCAGCCAGGTTTCCGCCAGTTCTGGCAAGACCTGGCTCTCAGGCCACGACTGAAGGCGGATCGGTACGGCTTCAACAATTTGCGTATCGCATAATTCCACACCCAGGCTCAATGAATGGCTTTGTGACCAAGATAGGTCCGGCGCTAGGCGCGTTGCCCGATAGGCGTCACCATCGGCCTGTTCAAACTGCCATTGGGGAAGCTGATCCAACAGGCAGGATTCAAGCGCTTCGTCCGAAAGTGCGGCGATTGGAAAAAGGATCAAGGATGCGGCCAAGGAAAGGATCAATCGTACCATATCTGCTCAAAAATCAAGTTGTTATATCCTGTACGACGGTGGCTTGGGGCGATTTGCTGTCCGTTGTAAGTCACCCCACGCGTTTCCATCTCCACGAGAAGTCTATCTATGGTTTGTTCATCCCCGTCCAAGAGTGGACCAGTATAGAGAAAATTCCGGCAAGTGACCATTTCGGTCGTATCAGGTGCAAACTGTCCTGTGCCCGGACCGCTCCTTGCGACCGGGCGACCAAGAGAGTTGCCATAGGCGTTGGCGTTCGCCTCGTTGATCAAGGACGGGTGATCCGGGTCAAGCCCTTCGGCGACCCAATAGCCCCGGATATAGTCCCCGGAATCGCCGACATACGTATCGGACATCAGCCTGATGTAATACTTTTGCGAATGGTCACAGGGCAAAAACCGCTGGTTTCCTTCTAACGCTCTCTCCCGCACACGGTGTATCTGACAAAAGGTGCTCCGCGCATCGAGACTAATTTGTATTCGAGTATTCTGTGGGCTGGCCGATCGGATCAGGTTCCGATCCAGCTCTGCCGCAGTCGGCAAACGCGCGGCCCCATTGGTTGGATTGGTCGGATGTCCGCCCTGTACGCCGGACCCATTGATGTAGACGCTGATTTCGAGAGCATAGAATTTTGTACTATTGCTGGGCTGTGTCGGAAAATATTGAGCACTGCATTGAGCCACCTCGGGACTGCCTCCGCCCGGAACTAGCCCATTGCTTGCCGCGTATCTTTCGACCTCTTCTTCGAAAACAGGAAGATAGGAGTCGAACCGATCGTAGATCTCATCATCTTGCTGGTTAATTATGTCTCGGATCGATCCAGCCATTATTTGGATCCCTTGCGAAGTGCGTATTTCGACATTGACGTTGCAACGCTTTGTGCGCGAAGCGGATCACGAACCGGCAGACGCTCCCGGTACCGTTCGATCAGCACCTCTGGCGGGCACAGCAGCAAGGCGATTGCCGCATGCTCGATCGCCAAGGCGCCCTGAAATCCCGCAGTTTCGCAAAATCGGATGACCAAAAGCTGAAACTCTTGGCGCCCTTCCAGCCCGCGCCCGCTTTCATCCCAGACCCTGCCCGCTTCAATCCAAAATCCGTAGCGCGCCAGCGCGTCAAATACTTGATGATCAACATTGTTCGCAGGCTCCGACTTGGAAACACTCATTGTGCGAAGCACATCTCTATCGAACCAGTGTATTTTTCCACCGCGAGGGATCTTCCAGACCGAAGGTGTCCATTGAGTGTGCTGAAAATCGGCTACGACGTAGGTCATGAGCCGAGGATCCCAGAACCTGTACAGGTACCATTTTCGCGAAGCGTCTTGGATGCGGGTGTGCTTCCTAAGGTGGTGGCGCAATGCGTCGAGGCCGAAATCGCACTGCACCAAAACGTAGCCATCCCGGCCCCAACGATGCCACGGCACGTTCTTGTCCGGGTCCCTAACGAATAAGGATTGGCTGAATTTGCAATCTTGCTGGAGCTGAAAGAGCCAAGGCGCAGTTTCTTCGAAATCCCGGGCTGCCGAGTTGTTGAATAGACATCTGGCTCGCTCCCCGTGAAGCGCCAGGGCATCGGATAAACCGGGCAAAAGAGCGCCATCAAGGACCGCATAAACCGGTTCTGGTGCCGACCCGAACAGACGATCTTCCCAAAGATTCGGCGCCACGGATACACGCGAATCCAATTTAGCAAAAGGTGCGTTTGGCTCGATTTGCGAGAAGGGCCAAGCCGAAATTTCACTCGGAGCTGTTTGGAGCATTATCTAATCAAATTGGCCATCAATTCCCTGAGCGTATGTGTGAAAATCTTGCCTGTAAACCGCCAGTTAGGAAGGAAAGCGGATATGTGATCTTTGCAGCCGATGCCTGTTTTATGATCCAAATGTTGCGTGTTCATAGCAGCCGCACAGGCGCCTCTGCGCAAGAGGCGAAACGTAACTGTATAAGGCGCGCTCGATGGCGTCAGGGTTCCAAAGGCCGTCTTCATTCGCAAGAGTTAAAACGGATGCACGAAAGCCATGGTCGGTTATTGCATCGCCTGCGTAGCCCATGCGGCGCACCGCGGCGAAAGACAGATCCAATTCGTGCCCGCACCCGATGCGCGGTTTCGTAGCTGCCCCCTCCGAGCAATGATCCCGCCGACCGATCCGGACGCCCGCCTGACGGGACAGATTTCGCGAAAACTCAAGCTGCCAAAGAGCACCTAGTAGACGTCTCATTTGACCTCTTCCCCTGATAGTGCCTTCGTCAATGTTCGGTCGAAGAGATCAGCCAAGGCCCTTTGCCGCTTCGCCGATATGTCTGGGTTCAGCAATATGATGCCGCTGAAGGCCGCGTACTCGAGATATGCGAACTGATCGGCCGCGCCCGCATCAAGCCCGAAACGCGCCTTATAGAGTTGGCTCACCACCTCCAGTCGGACTGTGTCTGCCTGACGTATGACTTTTCGCACCGCTGGCAGTCGCCGCCCTAATTCCCGGATGCCAAGCTCCAACTTATAATCGATTTCCATGGCCGCCCGGGTCAGCGCCTCGCTTCGGTCTTTCGCAGGGTCATCCGCGTCAATGACAGCGGCGACGTCTTCCGTCTGGACTTTCAACCAGTGCTCGGCAAGTCCGGTCAGAAAACTCTCGTGGTCGTCGAAGTGATGGTAGAACGATCCTCGCGTCAGCCCCGCAGCTTTGCAGATCGCTTCCAGCTTGATCGCATCACAGCCCTTGCCGGACAGTTCCGAAAGGCCAAGCGTGATCCAATCCTTTTTGCTGAACCGAGGCTTCTTCATATTGCGAGCCCCGCCAGGCCCAATCCCGCCACCGGCAGAAAAAGCCAGCCTTGCGGCAAACGGGTATGTGCCTCGCCGAGCACGGCGACCAGACCAATGCCGACAACACAGAAGCCCAAGGCCAGCGCCGTCGCAGCGACGGCGTAGGCCGCCAGCCCGGTCATTGACGCAATCCCGAAGAACGCCGCCATGCAGGCGATGGCCACTGTCGTGAAATGCCAGCAGAGGTACTGCGTGTGTTTCACAACCGGCGCCAATTCCGTTGCCGCAACAAATGGTCGTGCAATCTCTCTCCCGCCGACGAAGACGTGAACGATTAGCCAGATGGCAGCAATCCCGCCAGCAGCCCCGAAAACGATATGATCCATGGTCGATTCTCCCGCCTTTCGAATTTTCATACCTTTTTGTATGCTCTACGACAAGGAAAACATACAAGAAGGTATTTTCGATAGCGGGAAAGGTGCGTGCGAAGACAAAGGGCTAATGGCCATGCTCAACGAAGGTCCTGTAGAGCGCCATCGACATGGGAATGAGGGAACTCGTGTGGTCCCACGGAATATATTATGGATCGCAAACACGTAATCATGGGGCAAGGCACCTCGCTCAGATCCGAGGAAACGCTCTCTTACTTTACAAACTGGTCCTCAATTACCCCGTCACCAGCATCAATAACGGAATGGGTGAGGACGGCTGGAGACTCTCGACTGAAAAGATCTACAGCAAGGGTCAGCTTGAGGGCGACGATCGTTTTGCAACCAATCCTGAGCATTTCGCGGATGGGATCGCCAAGGGCTGTGCGGTCGCATTGCTGGTCAAGCTCAACCAGATTGGCTCGCTGATCGAGACACAGAAGGCGTTCGACATATCGCACCGAGCGCAATTCACCAGTGTCATTTCGCACCGCCTTGGTCAGACCGAGATACAACACTCACAGACCTCACGACGGCCACCAATTGCGGGCAGATCAAGACCTCGTCGTTGCCCCGTTCTGACAGTCTGGCAAAAGACAGTCATTTTATCCGGATCGAGGGACCACTTTGCGAGACCGCGCAGTTTGTTGGCAGGTCAGAATGGCCATTCGCTGCAAGCGCCAACTCAACCAGGTCTCGCGCGTAAAAAATTCGTGTCCCTATGCACCCGAATTCAAAGTGAAATTTTAATCTGAGTTTTCACTGCGAATACGAATCCGTTGACTCAACGTCAGGATTCTGTGACCGTTAACTATTCGCAATTTGTTCGCGAGATGTAACTGGTGGGATCGGCTCGTATAGTTGGGGTCGATATAATTATTTAATTCAAAGTCTTGCCAGGTTCTCTCGCCTTGTTTTGGGGGTGAAGCCTTTGGCCAATCTTGACAACTCTGACCGCGTTGCCATCGGAACTCTGACTGAATTGGAAGGGACGGGTGCGGACGACATCCTGACCATTTCTGGCGCATTTCGGCTTGCGGGAACCAGTACCGGGTTGATCGATGGTGGTCTCGGCTTCGACACTTTGCGGATTTCCGGCTCCAATTTAACCGCAACAACGATTTCAGGTATCGAACAAACCGAGTTCGAAACCAATGGCACAACGACAATTGAAGCCGATCAGATTGCCAATCTTGGAACGATACTTCTGACCGGAAGCGCTTCGACGAGCGGCGGATTCCTAAGCCTTGTCGGCAATTCCGGAGATATCGCGGATTTTTCAGGACTGACTTTAACAGGCACCCAGACCCTGACCGTTCGCACCACAAGCGGCTTTTTCTCCGGCGACAACCTGACCGTGGATTTCTCGGGCGCGAATGTCTCCAGCACAGCGGGTATCGTTTTCAACGGTGGTGGCGCGAACGAGACGGTTACCGGGACAAGCGGCGACGATATCATTAACGGCAGCTCGGGCGATGACATCATTGATGGCGCTGGCGGGAATGACACGCTGAATGGCGGCTCTGGCAACAATGCTGTTTCTGGTGGTGCCGGAGATGACGAACTTATTTCGAGCACGACTGCGACCGGAACACTCGATGGTGGCGCTGAAAACGATACGATCAGAGTAACCGGCAGCTTTCAGAACGGCACGATCACCGGTGGCTCAGGCACAGATTCACTGTTCCTGATAAGCGCGAACCTGACTGGCACAACACTATCGGGCCTCGAGACAACCGTACTTGAGAACAATGGAACGCTGACGATTGGTGCGGAGCAAGTCATTAATCTAGGCGCAGTATCCCTAAGCGGATTTGCATCGACGAACGGCGCATTTTTCAGCCTTCTGGGCGCGTCTGGTGATACGGCTGATTTCTCCAATCTGACGATTGGGGATGGAGAGGAGGTCACAGTCCGCTCTAATTCCGGCTTCGGCACGAATGATGCTCTGACAGTAGACTTTTCCGGCACGACAGTTCTGGGCACCGGTTTCGTTGATTATGACGGCGGGAACGCGGACGAAACGATCACAGGCTCGACCGGTGACGATCAGATCACCGGTGCGGGTGGCAATGACGTCATCTCGGGCGGTTCTGGCGACGACGCTCTGGACGGCGGCTCTGGCAACAACACGATCACGGCTGGTTCCGGCAATGATACGATCAATTCCGCGGCCACGGCCACCGGCAGCATCGACGCGGGCGCCGATGAAGACACGATTACAATCAACAGCTCCTTCCAGAACAGCACTATTGACGGCGGAACCGGAACGGACACCCTGCGATTGACCAGTGCAAATCTTGCGGGCACGACCATTGCCGGAGTGGAAGCCACCGAATTTGCCGATAACGGCTTCATGACCGTTGATGCCGATCAGATTGCCAACCTCGGCTCTCTGAGCCTCACCGGCTTCGCGGCAACAAACGGAGGCTTCCTTCTTGTTTCCGGCGCCTCCGGCGAAACCGCTGATTTCAGCGGCCTGACCATCGGCGACGGTCAGGAATTGGACATCCGCGTAAGCAATTTCTTTGGGACCGGAGAAACGCTGACCTCGGACTTTTCTGCTGCGACAGTTCTTGGCACCGGCCTGATCGATTACAATGGCAGCAACGCGGACGAGACCGTCATCGGTTCTGGTGCAGGGGACGAAATCACAGCCGCCGGCGGAGATGACGTGATCTCCGGTGGCGCTGGCAACGACTTACTTGACGGCGGATCAGGCGACAATTCGGTCCTCGGTGGTGCCGGAAATGACGAGATCACATCGTTTTCGACTGCGACAGGCACTTTGGACGGTGGAGCCGATGACGACACGATCACAGTCAATGGCAGCTTCCAGAACAGCTCCATCGATGGCGGCACTGGCACCGACACATTACGCATTGGGGCGTCCTCGCTTGTCGGGACGACTATCGCGGGCATCGAGGCTACAGAGTTCACCAACAACAGTTTCAAAACGATTGATGCAGATCAGATCGCCAATCTTGGCACGACGATCCTGACCGGCAATGCGGCCACGTCCGGCGGCTTTCTGCTCCTGTCCGGCTCGTCCGGTGATACCGCCGATCTTGGGGCCTTCATCATCAATGATGGGCAAGAGCTTAATATTCGCACGTCCAATTTCTTTGGAACCAACGATCTTCTGACCGTCGACCTATCCGGCACGACTGTTCTTGGCACAGGCCTGATTGATCTAGATGGAAGCAGCGCAAACGAGACATTCATCGGATCCAACGCGGCCGACGAAATCAATGCCTTCGGAGGCGACGACATCGTGGCTGGCGGTGGCGGCGACGACATTCTCGATGGCGGTTCAGGTAACAATGATGTTTCGGGCGGTGCCGGGAACGACACGCTGAATACGACCGGCAGCTCCACGGGTACGCTCGACGGCGGCGCGGACGATGATACGATCTCTATCACGTCCAATTTCCAAAACAGCTCTATCGATGGTGGGACCGGAACGGACACGCTTCGCCTTTCAAGCGCCAGTCTCGTGGGTACGACCATCGCAGGGATTGAGGCTACAGAATTCACCAACAATGGCTTCATGACCATTGATGCCAGCCAGATCGGCAATCTCGGCACGCTCACCTTGACGGGCTCGGCAAGCTCCAATGGCGGCTTCCTCCTGCTATCAGGCAATTCAGGCGAGACCGCGGATTTCAGCGGCCTCGTGCTCGAAACCGGACAAGAGCTTGATATTCGATCCGGTAACTTCTTTTCGACGGGCGACGCACTCACCGTGGATTTCTCCGGTGCGACTGTGAATGGCACTGGCCTTATCGATTTCAACGGCAGCAATGCCGACGAGACGATCACCGGCACTGATGCGCGCGATGAAATCAGCGGAGCCTCTGGCGATGACATCATCAATGGCGGGGGTGGCGACGACCTGCTCGAAGGCGGCGCTGGCAACAATGAGGTCTTCGGCAACGACGGCGATGACACCCTGAACGCAACCTCGTCTTCGGGCATTCTCGACGGCGGAGCCGACGACGACACGATCAACGTCTTCTTCACCTTCCAGAACAGCTCAATCGTAGGCGGCACCGGCACCGATACGCTGACGCTACAAAGTGCGAATATCGTCGGCACGACAATCTCCGGGATCGAATCCACTCAGTTCCTTAACAATGGTTTCATGACGATGGATGGTGCCCAGGTCGCCAATCTGGGCGCGGTGACGATGTCGGGAAATGCAGTCACCAACGGAGCGTTCCTGTCCTTGCGCAATTACGACGGTCTGAACATCGATCTGTCGAACTTCACCCTGGGTGATAATCAGTTACTCGACGTGAGGACTTCAGGCGCGACCACGGACACGGTTCGCATCGATTTCTCCGGCATCACGACCGGCAACAACGTGACTTTGCGTTTCTTCGGCACTTCATCAACCGAAACGGTCGTGGCCTCCGACAGCTTCGATGATTTCGCGGGTCAATTCGGCGATACGATTTCCTACGAAACCGATACGGCTGGGGTGACCATCGACCTGCGCAACGACCAGGTGTCCGGCGGGATTGCACAGGGCGACGACATCACGGGCTTCGGCAATGCCATCGGCGGCTCGGGCGCTGACATCTTTGTCAGTGACACCGGCACCAACAACTTCGACGGCGGCGATGGCTCAGACATTGCGGTTTTCCAGGGCAACCGCGCCGATTACACGATCACGGTGAACGGCAATACCGCCGAGGTTGTCGACAATAACGGCTCGACCAATGGCTTCGATGCAACCGTGAACACGGTCGATGTCGAAACCTTGCGCTTTGCCGACGAGGATGTCGTTATCATCGAGCCGGATCTGCCACAGGTCTCTATCAGTGGCGCCCCAAGCCTGGATGAAGGCGACAGCGGAACCACGGACTTCACCTTCACGGTCACGCGCAACGGCAACATCACTAATCCAAGTACTGTGGATTTCGCGGTGTCCGGCGGCTCGGCCGATGCGGCAGACTTTGCAGGAGGTGTTCTGCCTTCTGGTACGGTCAGTTTCGCGGCAGGAGAGATGGAGCAGACCATCACCATTCAGGTTGCGGGCGATACTGAGATCAACGAGGGCAACGAGACTTTCGAAGTCACGCTCAGCAATGCGGTCGATTCAGAGATTGTCGGCGGCGGCACTGCCATTGGCACGATCCGCGACGATGATCCTCTTGATCGCTTCTTCGTAGATGACCCGGATGCCCAGCAGGAGGGCAACACAGGCGACACGACGACATTCACGTTCACGGTCACGCGAACGGGTGAGCTTTCCGGGACGAGCACGGTTGATTACAATTTCAACTTCGGCAGCGTGAATGCGGATGATTTCGTCGGCGGCGTCATCCCGGCAGGCGGGACACTGACATTCGCAGCGGGTGAAACCGAACAAACGGTCAGCGTCGATATCGCTGGCGACGTCATCGCGGAAAATGACGAAATCATCCGCATGAACCTTACCAATGCGACCGACGCGACGATTGCGGACAGCATTGGATTTGCAAGCGTCCTCAATGATGACAGCTTCGAGCCGACCCTCACCATTGCCGATGCAGGCACGCAGGACGAGGGCGACAGCGGAGCCACAACATATAACTTCGTGGTTACGCGCACAGGCGACCTCAGCAATCCGACGACGGTTGATTTCGATTTCAACTTTGGCTCCGTCAACGCGGCGGACTTTGTGGGCGGTACGCTTCCCGCGCCTGGCACGCTCACTTTTGGCGCGGGCGTCAGTGAACAGACGATCTCTGTTCAGATCGCAGGCGATACCGAGGTCGAGAGCAACGAGGTCATCCGCGTCAATCTGAGCAACGCCAACAATGGCCAAATCGCGGACTCAGTGGCATTCGGCTTTGTGACCAATGACGACACACCGCCGCCAACAATCTCGATTGCCGCCGCCGCTGATCAGAATGAGGGCGATGCGGGGACAACCGATTACACCTTCACTCTGACGCGGAGTGGCGATCTGACGGGCACCAGCAGCGTCGACTTCGCCGCCGTTGGCGGAACTGTGAACGCGGATGACTTTGTGGGTGGTGTCCTTCCATCCGGGACGCTCACCTTCGCCGCAGGCGAAAGCACCGCCGACATCACTGTGCAGATCGCCGGTGACACGGATGTGGAGGCCAATGAATCCATTCGTCTTGTGATTAGCAACCCGACCGACGCCACACTCATCAATACCGTGGCCTTCGGTGGTGTCTTGAACGACGACACACCGCCTCCTGCCCTCAGCCTCGGAAACGCGACCAGTGCCAATGAGGGCAACACGGGCACAACGGATTTCGTCTTCGAGGTCACACGCACCGGTGACCTGTCCGAGGCCAGCAGCGCGACCTTCGCCGTCCAAGCGACAGGCGGCGTATCTGCTGATGACTTTGTGGGCGGCGTGCTTCCAACCGGCACGGTCAGCTTCGCCGCAGGCGAAAGCACAGCCGACATAATCATCCAGGTGGCAGGCGATACGGATTTCGAGGCGGACGAGCAGATCATTCTGCGTCTTTCCGACCCTCTCGGGGCGGTCCTGAGCGATGACACCGGCGTGGCCACTATCCTGAACGACGATGCGGCGCCACTGCCCACGATATCGATCTCCGATGCTCCCGCATTTGACGAAGGCGACACAGGCTCGACGGATGTGACCTTCACGCTGACACGCGGCGGCGATCTTTCGCAGGCCAGTAGTGTGGATTTCAGCGTCTCGGGCGGCGTCAACGGTGATGATTTCGTCGGTGGCATACTGCCCTCGGGCACCGTGACCTTTGCGGTGGGCGAAAGCACGGCATCAATCACGGTCTCCGTGGCAGGCGACACCGACATTGAAGGTGCCGAGTCGCTTGCTGTGGTCTTGTCCAACCCGACCAACGCGGTGATCATCGACGACACCGGATCGACGATCGTACAAAACGATGACGTCCCACCGCCCGTGCTGTCCATTGCTCCTGCGGCGACACAGGACGAAGGCGATGCTGGAGCAACCACATTCACGTTCACCGTCGCGCGCACGGGCAGCCTCTCAGAGGCCAGCTCTGTCGATTTTGCGGCGTCCGGCGGCACTGTGGATGCGGCGGATTTCGTGGGTGGCGTCCTTCCATCCGGAACGTTGACATTTGCACCAGGCCAATCCGAGGCCACAATTTCGGTGGATATTGCCGGCGACACGGATGTTGAGGCCGACGAGCAAATCTCGATCCTTCTCAGCAATGCAACCGGCGCGACCATCCTGAACGGCGTTGGCACAGCCACGGTGGCCAATGACGATGTAGTAGTCGTTCCCCCGCCGACCCTGTCGATTTCCGATGCGGATACTCAATCCGAAGGTGATGCTGGGGCCACGACATTCACCTTTACTGTCACACGCTCCGGTGACCTGTCGGACGCAAGCAGTGTCACCTTCGGCGCCGTCGATGGCACGGTGAATGCAGATGATTTCGTCGGCGGCGTTCTTCCCGCGGGAGTTCTTGCCTTTGGCGAGGGTCAATCAGAAGCCACGATCACCGTTTCGATTGCTGGTGACACCGATGTCGAAGCGGACGAGATCATCCGCCTGGAGCTCCTTTCCGCTGAGAATGCCACCATTCTCGACCGGGCTGGGGTCGCCACGGTCACAAACGATGATGTGGCGGCCAAGCCTGAAATCGTGGGGACCGAGGGCCGCGACTTCTTGCGCGGGACCGATGACGGCGAGATCATTCGCAGTCTTGGTGGCAGCTATGATCGGATGATCGGCGGTGGCGGCGAGGATGAATTTGTCTTCGGTGCCGAAACCAACAACGGCATCCGTGAGCGTGATGTGATCATGGACTATGAGGTCGGTGTCGACAGCATTGTTCTCGAAGCGGGAACGACCATTGGATCGATCCGTGAAACCTCGTCTCAAGTTGTCATTTTCCTCGACGGAGATCGGGATGCAATCTATGTTCGAGGGGATGGTGTCACCGCTGATAATCTTACCATTTTGTCTGCAGATGCCTTTGAATTTGTATGAGTATTGAGTGAGGAACAACGTTATGCGCCACTTAATCTTCGCTGCAACCGCAGCTGTTGCAACCATGATCGGCGGTTTTGCATCTGCCGCAACTCTTGGTTTGACCACCGGCGACCCAGAGCTGACAGCAGGTATTGCTGATTTCGATTATCTCGTGTTTGAGACGGATGGCGATCTGTCCACATTTGGCGCCACCGTCGATGAAGCAATTGGCGTCTCGCTGAATGGTGACGGGTTCCTCAGCATTGCTTTTGGGTTCTTGTTGTCCGATCCGACGAATGACTTTAGCGGCGGCTTTGATGTGCAGGATGATGATGGTGAGTTCCTCGCCGGCGATCTGATCGCAGTTGGCTTCACTGAAAACCAGATCGAACTTCAGTTCGGAGGCCTCAGCGGCAGCGGGGCGGGCAACTTCAATGACACGGTGCTCGCGTTTATAACCTTTTCAGATCCGCTCGGCACAAACCCGTTCAATGCCTTCGTAGACCAAGATTTCTTGGCGGCATCTGTGACGGTCCAAAACGTAATTGATCCGGTAAACCCGATCCCGCTGCCCGCGGGCTTGCCCCTTCTTCTCGGTGGTCTGGGCATTCTGGCTTTCGCGCGACGTGCGCGTCGCGGCTAGAGCGTTTACGACCTGATCTAATTTGGAACAATGCGGCTCAATAGAGCGGCAGCATGTCTTGGCACAAACCGCAATTTGTTCCCCAACCCTACTGAATGCGCGCTTTCCGACAGTCGACGCGAATGCACCGCGGGCAGGAGATGCTCATCAAAAACGCATGAAACAGCGGGCGTCGAAGCGGGCGGACATAGAAGGGCCTCATGGTCGCGTGACGCGGTGAAATATCGAGGTTCAGCCCAAAGCCGACCTACAACCGAAGCAGTCAACGCCGCGGCGCGGCCCGTCGAACCGCACGTTCGCTGCAACCGCAGAATGAGTTGATGGACGAATTCGCACTTTGTGGGCAAAGCTGCTCGACCAGACACTGACCAGTTACGACGCAGTGACCAGCCCTATTCGAGTGGTCCATTTTGAATGTATTTTCATGATTGACCTTTAGGACGCTATTCACGTCGCACCTTGTTCAACCTGCGGGCGCGTTATTCCGCGCTGACGGTCCTAAAGCTAGCGCTCATGGACAGCGCGGCTTTCTACGGCAGTTTCCCTTCTCAAACAACTTCCCTAGGGTAAAACAAAGATCCTCAGGTTTTACCCACTCCTTTGGCCGGTAGCGCGCCTTACAGGAAACATGATGTTGATGAGAAAAGGGACGTCTGATGCGTGAAATTTCGACTGCTGCCTTGCAGATGGGCCCAATCCAGAAATCCGAGAGCCGCGCAGAAGTGGTCGCGCGCATGATTTCGTTGCTCGAACAAGCCCACGCGGCGGGTGCGGTTTTTGCGGTCTTTCCTGAGCTGACCCTGACAACTTTCTTTCCGCGCTGGTATGTGGAGGACCAAGCGCAGGTTGACCAGTGGTTCGAGGCTGAGATGCCCGGGCCGCACACCGCGCCACTCTTCGCCCGGGCGCGCGAACTGAAAATCGCGATGAGCTTTGGATATGGTGAGCTGACGCCCGAGGGGCAGCACTTCAATACGTCGATCCTGACCAATCGGGAGGGAGAAATCATTGGCAAATACCGCAAAGTTCATCTGCCGGGGCATTCCGAGTATGACCCGGAGCGCGCATTCCAACATCTTGAAAAACGATATTTCCTGCCCGGCGACCTGGGGTTTCCGGTTTGGCGCAATCTTGGCGGGATCATGGGCATGATGATCTGCAATGACCGCCGCTGGCCGGAAGCCTATCGCGTCATGGGGCTGCAAGGCGTGGAGATGGTCACGCTTGGCTTCAACACGCCGTCTGTCAATTCGCAGATGAGCAGCGAGGGCCCCGAAGACCGGTTGTTTCATCACCGGCTCAGCTGTCAGTCGGGTGCTTATCAGAATGCCACATGGGTCGTCGCCGTGGCCAAGGCCGGGGTGGAAGATGGTCATTCACTGATTGGCGGCTCTCTTATCGTGGATCCCAATGGCAAGATCGTGGCCGAAACCAAGACCGAAGAGGACGAAATGATCGTCCATCACTGCGATCTCGAGGCCTGCAACTTTGGGAAGTCGACGATCTTTGACTTCAAGCGCCACCGCCGGATTGAGCACTACGGGCTGATCACGCAGCGTGCTGGCGCGGAGCCACCCGATTAATGTTTGCCGATTTCTCCGACCTGACCGCCCATGATCGCTACAAACTCCTGAGCGCGACAGTGATGCCTCGCCCGATTGCCCTTGTCACGACGCAAAGCAAGGCCGGTGTTTTGAACGCCGCACCCTTCAGCTTTTTCAACGTCTTCTCGGAGGACCCCGCGCTCGCCGTTCTGGGATTGGAAACGCGGCGCGACAATGATCGCATCAAGGACACGACCGCCAATATCGCGGCAACGGGCGCGTTGGTGATCAACCTTGTCGACCGTGCCTTGGCCGGGCCTATGGTCGCCTGCGCCGCGTCCCTTGGTCCGGAAGAGGATGAGCTGACCTTTGCCGGGCTTACGGCTTTGCCCTCGCGCAAGGTCTCGGTTCCGGGGATTGCCGAGGCACCTGTGCGGCTGGAATGCACTTTGTTCGAATTGCGCCAGATCACTGCGCGCAGGCATCTTTGTATCGCCGAAGTGCAGGCCATCACGGCGCGCGAGGGGATCATCGACCCAGATACATTTCATGTCAGCCTTGATGCCTATCGCCCCATTGGCCGCCTAATGGGACAAAGTTATGCTGAGCTGGGAGAGGTTTTCGAGATCGCCATCCCGCCAGCCCCCGGAAAGGAAGCCTCTTGATGCTGAACGAGACCGCCGCGGGCGTCTACATCATCTCCGCCACGCCGTTTACCGGGACGGGCGAGATCGACTACGCCAGCACCGATCAGTTGGTAGAGTTCTATTTGGAGCACGGCGTCAGCGGGATGACGATCCTTGGCATGATGGGCGAAGCGCCGAAACTGTCCTCGGACGAGGCGCTGGCCTTCATGTCCCATATGCTCAAACGCGTGGCTGGGCGGGTGCCTGTGATCGTTGGCGTCTCGAATGCCGGGATTGCTAATATCGCAAGCTTGAGCCACGCCGCAATGGACCAAGGTGCCGCCGGTGTCATGATCGCGCCTCCGCGCGGTCTGGGAACTGACGAGAAGCAGCATGGCTTTTTGTCCCAATGCTGTGAGGCGCTTGGGCCGGATGTGCCCGTTTGCTATCAGGACTTTCCGTTGGCCACTGGCGTGTCGCTATCGGCGGAGCTTTTTGCCCGGATGGTGTGGGATTTTGAACAGCTGGTCATGCTCAAGCATGAGGATTGGCCGGGGCTGAACAAGCTGACCAGGATCCGCACCCTTGAGCGCCGCAGAGTCTCGATCCTCTGTGGCAATGGCGGGATATTCCTGCCCGAAGAAATGGCGCGTGGGGCTGATGGCGCCATGACCGGCTTTGCCTTCCCCGAGATGCTGGTCGCCGTCGTGCGGCTTTGCAATGAGGGTGCATATGACGCGGCCAGTGATCTGTTCGATGCTTACTTGCCCATCATTCGGCTGGAACAACAGCCGGGCGCGGGGCTGGCCATTCGCAAAGAGATCCTGCGTCGAAGAGGTGCGTTGAAGTGCAACGCGGCCCGTATGCCAGGACCCACGCTGACGCGCGAAGACCATACGGAGATCACGCGACTTATGGCGCGGCTGGATCGGCGTTTGATCGACTTAAAGGGGAGCTGAGGGATGGCAACATATGACACAGTAATCACCGGCGGCACTGTTGCGAATGCCTGTGCCACGTTCAAGGCGGATGTCGGGATCAAGGACGGACAGATTGCTGCTCTCGGATTGGGTCTTGGTGATGCGCAACACGTGATTGATGCACGTGGCAAGTACGTGCTGCCCGGCGGGATCGAGACGCATTGCCATATCGCGCAAGAATCCTCGATGGGCATGATGACAGCCGATGATTATTTCACTGGTAGCGTCTCAGCAGCCTTCGGTGGCAATACCACGATTGTACCCTTTGCCGCGCAACAGCGTGGTCAGACCATCCCTGAGGTATTGCAAACCTATGACGACCGCGCTGCGCCGAAATCTGTACTCGATTACTCCTATCACCTGATCGTCACCGACCCGACCGAGGTGGCGTTAAAAAAAGACCTTCCCGCAGCCTTTGCGCGTGGCATCACGTCGTTCAAGGTGTTCATGACCTATGACAAGATGATCGTCTCGGATGAGAAGTTCCTCGATATTCTGGTGATGGCGCGCGAGAACGGCGGGCTGACAATGGTCCACGCCGAAAACAACGCCATGATCAAATGGATGGTGGGGCGGCTCCTTGAGCGCGGGTATGATGCGCCGAAATACCATGCCGTCAGCCATCCAGCCGCCGCCGAGGTCGAGGCTGTGCGGCGCGGAATTGCGCTTGCGTCATTCGTCGAGGCGCCGCTGCTGTTTGTCCATATTTCGACCGATGCTGGGGCCCGCGCAATTGCCGAAGCGCGCATGGACGGCCGCATGATTTTTGGCGAGACATGCCCGCAATATATGTTCTTGACCGCCGATGATCTGGATCGCCCCGGCGTTGAAGGTGCGAAGTTCTGCTGCTCGCCGCCTTTGCGCGATGTCCAAACCCAGACCGATATGTGGCGGCATCTGAATGCGGGCTCACTGCAGCTCTATTCCTCAGATCATGCGCCATACCGTTTTGACAAGTCTGGCAAGCTTTCGACTGGTGACACCCCACCCTTCAAAACGATCGCCAATGGCCTGCCGGGGATCGAGCTGCGCGCGCCGCTTTTGTTCTCCGAAGGGGTGCAAACGGGCCGTATCACGCTGGAGCAGTTCGTTGCACTGACCGCGAGCAACGCAGCACGGCTCTTTGGTATGGGGCACCGGAAAGGCGCGATTGCGATTGGCTACGATGCAGATATCGCAATCTGGGACCCGGAAAAGACGACGCAGGTGACTGCCGCAGGCATGCATGACAACATGGATTACACCCCCTTTGAGGGGTGGGAGTTGAACGGCTGGCCGGTCACCGTGATCAATCAGGGCCGTATCATCGTGGATGGTGGAGAGTTGAAGGCCAAAGCCGGCGATGGCAGTTTCATTCCCCGCAAACCTTTCGATCCAACCGGGTTTTTACCCCCGCGCGCCCCCGAGATGGCACAGGCCACAAATTTCGGCGCGAAACTGTTCTGAGGGGCTGAAATGAAAAGGATACTGGTGATCAACCCCAACTCGAATGCCGCTGTGACCAACGGGCTGCAGCACTGCCTTGCGCCCCTCCAGATAAAGGGACAGATCGAAATCGAGTGCATGACGCTCGCGGAAGGACCGTTCGGGATCGAGACGATGCTTGACGCTGAAAGCGTGGTGCTGCCACTGCGCCGCGTGGTTCTGGAGCGAGAAGATGCAGATGCCTATGTCATCGCATGTTATTCTGATCCCGGGCTGGCGCTTTGCCGCGAGGCGACACCAAAACCGGTCTTTGGCATTCAGGAAAGCGGACTGTTTTCCGCGCTGCAACGTGGGGCGCGGGTGGGGGTCGTGGCCCTTGGCACCAAATCTATCGCGCGCCATTTGCCCTACATCCGTGCGCTGGGTTTGGAAAGCCGCTTGGCCGCAGAACGTCCCTTGCACCTATCAGTTGCACAGAGCGAAGAGGCAGCAGCCTTTCCCCGGATCGAAGAGGTTGCGCGGCTCCTCGTCGAGGAGGACCTGGCCGACACGATCCTGCTGGGCTGTGCGGGGATGGCGGGCCATGTCAAACGGCTGGAAGATGCGTTAGGTGTACCGGTCACGGAACCGACCCAAGCTGCAACGGTCCAGGCCCTCGGCGCGGTATTGCTGAACTGATCGAACCGGCGGCCCCTGCCCGGTCACTTGGCCGCACAAGCTCTGCTCTTGGGCAACGCCCTCTCAGGCCTTGGTCTGGCCCATCCGCTCAAGAAAATCTAAAGCTCTAGGTCCGACCGGGCAACAAGACCCTCCCTCATTTGTGTGCTCAGGTCACTAAGGGTAAGATTTGTGGCGGATGAGAACCATCGCAATCAAGCTTTGGGTGGCGGCTTAATCAACTCGCCCTGCCTTTCAATCGACACTGGGCAATAATGGCTAATTGTCGTGACCTCGCTCGAATGTGCGATGTTTTGCGAGAAGGCCTAGAACGCCTCGCCTGTCGGGTACGCGGTATCCGCACACTTCACCACGGTCTTGCGGAAAGCGTGAGGGATGAATGGCGGTAAATCGGCGCGCCAGGAAGCCTCTTTGATCACAGCGCGGATGGCGTTTTTATAGATGTGGCGTTCAAACCCAACAACTTGGAACTCTCCCTCGACGGGCTTAATCTTGAGCGGTGGAAACAGTGGATCGTCGGGGCAACACCGCGCGACCTCTTTGAGGTACATGACCCAAGCTTTGAGGCAAGTCAGATCGTCAGTATCGATCGGCAGGAAATATGTGGTGATCGACTTAGAGGCCTAAGTATTAACCTCCCGCGCGTCCTGATAAACGCATTCTTCGAACAAGTTAATGTGTTACAGACCCACGGACGCCACCGCCCCGCCCCGCGCGCCCGTCAGCATCGGAAATGCAAAGGGAGCTTTATTGGAGCGATCAATGTCCGTGACCTCAGGCCTGTAGAAAATGCATGACGCGCCAACCTTCTCGAACGTTTGGCCTTTGGCCTTAATGCGCATGCGTCTTTCTTCTTGTGTCGCTTCGCTTGGGTCCTGCCCATCCGCCAAGAGCGCCTAAGTGATGTCTCGGGCTTGTCGCGCTTTGGCCAGCGTCACCGCTGGATAATCCCCGATCACCAACGGGCGCTCTTTGCTATCAATCCGGTAACGGGCATAATTGGGGCTACGCAGTTTTTTCGGTTTTCATCGTACCCCCAATCTGGGGGTGCGCTGCTGAACGTCACAAAATAGCGCTGGACAACTGACCTCGATAAGGCCCTGATAAACAAAGATTACCGGACGTTTTCGATTAAATCTGGACGGTGAAATGGTGCCCCCACACGGACTCGAACCGCGGACCTACTGATTACAAATCAGTTGCTCTACCAGCTGAGCTATAGGGGCATTCGACCGCTGTATAATGCGGCGAGGGCGCGGGACGCAAGGCTGCAAATGCCACAGTGCGCACGACCTGTTGAGAGCTGCAGCAATTCGCATTGGTCCTGCCACCCTCGAGCGGTTAAACAGTCCCAAACGGATCAAGTTGCAGAGTTCCCCGACCTGAATGGAAATCGTTCTACATATCGGCGCGCACAGCACGGATGAAGACAACCTTCTGAAATGCTTCTACAAAAACCGTGACGCGTTGGCGCGGCAGGGGATCGTCGTGCCTGAGCCCTCCCGGTATCGGCCGGCGATCAGAGAAACCATGCAGGCGCTCATCGGCGATGTTGCCCCTCTCGAGACGCAGGAGACGCTGCTTGATCTCATCATGGATGAGGACAATGCCGAACGGGTGATCCTGAGCCATGAAAGCTTCCTATGTGTCGCGGGCCGGGTGCTGGGCGACGGGGTGCTTTACCCGATGGCCGGGCTCAAGGCCGCGCGGCTGCGCAACTTGTTCTCACGTCAGGATTTGCGCATCTGCATCGGGCTGCGCGATCCCGCAACCTTCATTCCTGCGATCTTCGAGCGGGCGCAGGAGCCCAATTTCGAGCTGTTTCTAAGCGGGGTCGACCCGATGGCCGTGCGCTGGTCGGAAATGATCAGCAGGATCCGCCAGTCTGTTCCCGATGCCCCCATCGACGTGTGGTGCAACGAAGACACCCCGATGATCTGGCCGCGCGTGCTCGACCAGATTGCGCGACCGGCGGATGGCTTTGTCTACGAGGGCGTGAATGAGTTTCTGGGTACGATCATGGGACGTGGCGGGCTGAACCGGCTGCAAGCCTATCTGGCCTCCCATCCCCCGAAATCGGAAAGCCAAAGGCAGCGGATCATTGCGGCGTTCCTCGACAAGTTCGGGGCCGAGAACATGGAGCAGGAGATCGATCTGCCCGGCTGGACCGAAAGCTACGTGGCGCAGATGACCGAGCTCTACGAACGCGATCTCGAGGAATTGGAGCGTATGCCCGGCGTCACATTTGTGACGCCCTGACGGATCACATCCCGAGCGCTTCTTTGTAAAGCTCCAGCACCGCTTCTTCTTCCGAGATTTCTTGCGGATCGCGACGCCGCAACGCCATCACCTTACGCAGAACCTTGGTGTCGTAGCCGCGGCCCTTGGCTTCTGCCATCACTTCTTTCTGCTGGTCGGCGATATCCTTCTTTTCCTGCTCAAGACGCTCGTACCGCTCGACAAACTGGCGCAGCTCATCTGCTGTGACACGGTAAGTGCTATCAACGTCGGAAGTGTCGGACATGGGCGCGGCTCCTTAAAAGAAAAACGAGGCAGAAGGTCCTTCGGATACAAGGCCCCTGCCCGCGCTTCAAGAGCCTTTCGGTTGCGCGCGCGCTGCCGCTGCGCTAGGCGAAGCGCAGCACGACAGGAGCGCAACATGGCCAATCTCATCCCGCTTGGAACGATCATCACCGTCATGGGTCTACTGGGCCTTGGATGGTGCATCGTCAAAGTCGCGAGGGCCAAAAAGCAGGGCCTGAGTGACGAAGAGCTGCATGCGGTGCTTCAATCGACCATGGGCGCCAACCTCGGCGCGTTATTGCTCGCCTCCGTGGGGCTGATGATGGTCGTAATTGGGATCATCCTGCGCTAGATCGAGCCCGCCTCGACCATGTAGTTGCTCGCGGTGCACATCGCGGCATCGTCGGACGCCAGAAACAACACCATTCGCGCGACATAAACCGGCTCGATCAGATCGGGCAGGCATTGGTTATTTCGATGATTCTCAATGGCTTCCGGGGTCACCCACAGCTCTTTCTGACGCTCGGTCATGATCCAACCCGGCACGACTGTGTTCACGCGGATGCGGTGTCCGCCCAGATCGCGCGCCATGGTGCGGGTCAGGCCATGGACCGCAGCTTTCGCGGTGGCGTAGGCGGGGAAGTTGCCGACGGCCTCCCACCAGGAGTTGGACCCAAGGTTAATGATACTGCCTCCGCCTGCCTCGATCATACCCGGCGCGACGGCCTGCATCGCGAAAAACATGTGCCGCAAATTGGTGTCCATCCGCTCGTCCCAATAGTCCGGCGTCACCTCCCGCCAGTCGTGGCGGTCGTCACGGGCCGCGTTGTTGACCAGTACCTCGAAACTGCCAAGCTTTTGGGATAGCTCGGAAATCGCGGTCTGGGTCGCGTCGATATCGCGCAGGTCACATAGCCGATAAGCCGCCCCCGTCGCCTTGGCCAAGGCAGCAGTCGCATCCGCGTCGCGATCCAGAAAGGCAACCTTTGCGCCCTGCTCCGCGAAGGCTTCAACGGTTAACGCGCCGATGCCCGATGCGCCGCCGGTGATCAGTACGCGCTTGTCCTTCAAACTGGGATAGGTCGCGAATTCGGGCATGGCTTTCTCCTTGTCATCTGGGTGCAGGCGGGGTCACACTCCGCCGCGAAAGGGAGAAATGCAATGACCAAAGAGCGCGTCGGATTTGTCGGAGTGGGCCTGATGGGCCACGGCATGGCCAAGAATATTTTGCAAGCAGGCCATGAGGTTAGCGTGATTGCGCACCGCAACCGCGCGCCGGTCGAAGACCTTGTTTCGCTGGGAGCGTCGGAAGTGGGCACCTTGGCCGACATCGCGCGCAGCTCGACGGTCATTCACATCTGCGCCCCCGGCAGCCCGCAGGTCGAGGCGATCGTGGCCGAAATGATGCCGCATATGCAGGCGGGATCGGTGATTGTCGACTGCTCCACCTCCGACCCCGGATCGACGGAGAAACTGGCGCAAAGCCTTGAAGATGCAGGGTTTCACATGACTGACGCGCCCTTGGGCGGCACGCCGGTTCAAGCGGAGTCGGGACAGTTGGCGACCATGGTGGGGGCGTCGGCGGAGGTCTTCGCGCGGATCAGGCCGATTTTGCAGGCCTGGGCCAAGGACATAGTGCATCTTGGGCCGTCGGGTGCGGGGCATAAGATGAAGTTATTGAACAACTTTTTGGCCATGGGATACGGCGCGCTCTATGCGGAGGCGCTGGCGGTGGCAGAGAAGTCCGGCATCACCACCGAGCAGTTTGACAGCGTGATCCGTGGATCGCGGATGGATTGCGGGTTCTATCAGACCTTCATGGGCTACGCCGTCGAGGGGAATAAAAACGCGCATAAGTTTACTTTAACCAATGCTTACAAGGACATGCGTTATCTCGCCTCGATGGCGGACACGGCTGGTGCCGCCAATCCGATGGGGGCTGCGATCAAGAATTCCTACGCCTTGGCGGTCAACACCGGGGGGGATGGGCCGGAAGATTACGTGCCGCATCTGGTGGACTTCGTGGCGCGGGCAAATGGTGTGAAAAAGGGTTAACGGCCCTCTGCGAGAGCCCCAAAAACGCTGTCGGACATCTGTCGGCTTTTAGTCGGACTTTTGTCGGGCACGGCAAATGTTAACGCCGTCACTCAAGGCGGGGCAGAAGGCCGTGCGAACGGCCTTCCCTGACGCGAATTCGAATTCGCGTCTGAAACCGTCTTGCAAGACGGTTTCCAAAAGCCGCGTCGACGCGGCTTTCCCCCGCTCAGAGCCGCGCGCCGGAAGCCGTATCGAAGAGGTGGCAAATCGAAGCCGGCACAGACGCCTTCACTTGTGCGCCAATCTCGGAGCGATACTCCTTGCCTGCCTTGATCGCCATCAGCGACGAGCCGGATCGGACGGTAACCATGGTCGCGTCCCCCAGAAGCTCCATCGAGTAGACCGGGGCCGATACCTCGCCGTCGCCATCGGTCATGGCGGCATCCTCGGCGCGGAAGCCGAGCGTCACTTTTCCATCGGCAGCGGACAGGCGCGACACGGTGATATTCGGAGCCGAAAACACCCCATCTCTGATCTCGCCCTCGATCAGATTCATCGCCGGGTTGCCGATGAAGCTGGCCACGAACGTGTTGGCCGGGTTGTCATAGATCTCGGTCGGCGTGCCGACCTGCTGGACGATCCCCTTCTCCATCACCACGACGCGGTCGGCCAGGGTCATCGCCTCGATCTGGTCGTGGGTCACGTAGATCATGGTCACTTTCAGCTCGTGGCTGAGGTTCTTGATCTGGGCGCGGGTCGAGACGCGCAGCTTGGCGTCAAGGTTCGACAGCGGCTCGTCCATCAGGAAGACGTTCGGCTCGCGCACGATGGCACGGGCAAGCGCCACACGCTGGCGCTGGCCGCCGGACAAAGCGGCGGGCTTGCGGTGCAGGAACTCGTCCAGCTCCACCATGGCGGAGGCGCGCATGACGCGCTCTTTATGCTCGGCCTCCGGCACCTTGCGGACCTTCAGCGGGAAGCGAATGTTCTCGTAGACATTCATATTCGGGTAGAGCCCGTAGCTTTGGAACACCATGGCGATGTCACGGTCCTTGGGCTCCATATCGTTAACGCGTTTTCCGTCGATCAGTATGTCGCCCTCGGTGGGGTCCTCCAGCCCCGCGATCATGCGCATTGTCGTGGTCTTGCCGCAGCCCGAAGGGCCGAGCAGCACCAGAAACTCGCGATCCGCGATGGTCAGGTCGAAATCCTTCACCCCGATGAAGGTGCCCCACCGCTTGTTGATATTCTTGAGCACGATCTCTGCCATGGGATCAGCCTTTCACGGCACCGGCGGTCAGGCCGGAGACAATTTGACGTTGGAAGAAGAGCACCAGCACGAAGAGCGGCGCGGTGGCCGAGACCACGGAGGCCACGGCGAACATGACGTTGCCCTCGGTCTGGGTAGTGCCAAGGAAGCTTGCGATCTTGGGCACCATGGTCTGGTTCTCTTTCGAGAGCAGCATCGCGGTGACCGCGAAGTCGTTATAGGCGAGCAGGAACGAGAACAGCCCCGTGGTGATCACGCCGGGCCACATGACCGGGATGATCACATGGCGGAAGGCCTGAAAGCGGGTGCAGCCATCGACCATGGCGCTCTCGTCCAGATCCTTGGGAATTTTGGTGAAGAAGGAATGCAGCATCCACAGCGTGAATGGCTGGTTGATCGCCACCAGCACGATCACCGTGGTGGCCAAGTGGCCCCAGAGGTTCCATTCAAAGAACGGCAACAGGTAGCCCGCCACCAGCGTGATCGGCGGCATGGCGCGAAAGATCAGCGCGGTGATCAGCAGCCAGAAGACGTATTTGTTGCCCGAGCGCGACAGGGCGTAGCCGCCCAGCGTGCCGATGGTGAGCGAGGTGCAGACCACGAAGATGCAAACCAGCGTAGTGTTGATCGCCGCGCGCCAGAACTCTTCCTGAATCCACGCGCCCTCGTAGCCCGCGCCGGTGAAGGGCGAGCCATAGGTCGCTTCGGTCCGCGGACCGGTCAGCGCGTCGGTCCAGTCGGTGATCGAGAAGAAGTCGAGCTCGACCTTGAACGACCCCCACAGCGTCCACAGGAACGGGAAGGCCGCCATGAACAGCCAGATCACCAGGAACAGCGTCAGGCTGATGCGAAGGGCGGGGCTTTTGCGTTGGGCGCGCGACATATCAGTGGGTCTTTGCGTTGAAGTCGCGCCAGGTGCGGATCAGCACCGGCGAGAGCAGGATGGCGACGCCGATGATCGTCAGCACGGAGGTGGCGGAGGCCGAAGAGAGCAGCCGCGTCTCGCCACCGAGATCATTGTAGATGATCCAACTGAGCGAGGTCGCGTGGGCCTCGGCGTTGAAGCCCACGATTTCCTCGAAGACGCGGAAGTTGTCCATCAGCTTGATCAACGCCACGAAGGTCACGAGCGGGATCAGATGCGGGATCACCACGTAGCGGATTTGCTGCCAGCGGGTGGCCCCGTCGATTTGTGCGCTCTCGAGCGTGTCCTGGGGCAACGTCTGCAGGCCTGCGTAGAACACCACGAAGGCAAAGGGCGCGGAATGCCAGATGCCGTAGACAATAATCGATATCCAGACCAGCGGGGTGGACGCCTTGAGGCTGAGGTTCGGATCATCGGCAAGATACTGGATCAGCGAGCCAATCACCCCGCGACTGTCGATCATCCAGAACAGGATCAGCGAGCCAATGATCGGCGTCACGATCATCGGCAGCAGGGAGAAGAAGATCACCAGTCCCTTGAGGTGGCGATGCAGCGAATTGACCGCCAGCGCGATGATGAAGCCGAAGACGATCAGCAGCGGCGTGGCGGTGAACGTGTAGGTCAGCGTGAAGGCCATGGCGCGGTAGAACGGCAGGTTGCCAAGGCGCGAGAAGAAGGTGCCCCAGCTGTCGGTGGTGCGCCACAGCTCGGCGACCTCGCCAAAGGCCAGATGCCCGCGGTCGAGATAGATTTGAAGCCCCACGAACCGGCCCAGCGGCTCTGCGGCGCGCAGCGCCTCGGTCGCCTGCTGGTCGATTGTGGTGGAAGTGGTTGTGCCGAACGGGCCGGAATTCTCGACGGTGATCAGCACCGCCTCGTGGGGGGCGTAAACCGACTGGATCAGCACGGAGATGATCGGAAGCGCGATGAACAGCAGCATCGCAAGCCCGGTGGGCAGGAAAAACCAGAAGAATGTGCGGTGTTTCATGGCGTATCCCCCGAAGCGCCTCGCCCTGCCCCTAAGGGCGTGGTCCGGGGGCGGCCGCGCTCATGGCCACCGCCCCCGGTATGGATTGCTTACTGCAGGAAGCCGTTTTCCTTGGCGGCTGCCGTGTAGGCGGCCTCGACATCGGCCAGCGCCTGCTCGGCGCTTTCCTTGCCCTGCATGAAGTCCGCCAGCTCGGCGCCGAGCGCGGTGTGCAGCAGACCCTGGTAGGGCAGCATCGGGTAGGGCTTGGAGGCCATCTCGACCGCGCCGAACACACCAGCGGATTGCGCGGTGGGCTCGTAGCCTTCGATCAGCCAAACGGCCTGCGGCGAGGTTTCTTCGTTCAGGATCGACGGATCAATCGCGGCCTTCATCGCGAGGAAGGTCGCCTCGGCGTCCTCGTCGGAGATGTTCTTGGCCACGGTCCAGCCGTCCCACCACAGCGTCGTGGCAGCGATATCACCACCGCCCACGGTCATGGGGGATCCAAGGGCCGTGTGCTCGATCACTTCGGGCGCGGTGCCCTCGGCGTCGACCAGCGCGCCGGTGCGCGAGCCCCACATATTCATCAGCGCCACGTTGCCGGCCTTCCACTCTGCCGAGGTCAGGTTCGAATCGTGGGTCAGGAAGTCGGGGTTCATGTATTCCGACAGCGACTTCATCATCTCAAGCGCGGCGACGCCTTGCTCGTTGTTGATGGAGACCTCGGCCGTGCCGGGCTTAAAGAACTCCCCGCCATAGCCGATATACATGTTGTTGAATTCTTGGGCGAGGTTCCAGCCCGCCTTGTAGGCTCCGCCCACGGGGTTCTCCAGCAGGCCCTTGTCCTTGATGACCTTGGCCGCTGCCAGCATCTCCTCGTAGGTCTTCGGCGGCTCGACCCCGGCCTCGGCCAGGATATCGGCGCGGTAGACGAGGTGCTGCGCGTTCGCCATGAAGGCCACAGCCATGATATTGCCACCCACGGTGATCAGCTGGTTGGCCTGAATGCCGTCGCCATGCTTGGCCACCAGATCATCGAGCGGACGGATGATATCTTCGTTCATCAGCGCCACGATCGAGGAGTTCGCGACGATGGCGGTGGTGTACTCCGCCGGGTTGCCCGACATGCCGGCCACGTTGATCTTCTGGTGATCGGCGGTGAGGTTCGTCTTCACCTCGACCGTGTCGGAGGCGCAGGCCATGGCCCCTGCCCCGATGGTCTGGATCGCCGGGAATTCGTTGCCGACGATGCTGACGCGGCCCGCTTCGATTCCGCATTTGGCATGGCCATCCGCCGCCGCCATGGTTCCGAACGAGACAGCTGCGGCCGTTGACAGCAGTGCGAGTTTGAAATGTTTCATAAGGTCTTCTCCCTGGTGTGGGGCGGGCCGTTTGCCACGCCTCCTGTCTTCCTCAGCAGCCTAGGATGCACATTCACCCCCTGTCGAACGCTACGTCTCGAAAGGCGCGAAATTCTCGCTTTATCGGGTGTGAATACGTATTCCTGGCAGCATTGGCATCGACACTGGCAAGGCGCAGGCGTCATTGCAAGATATATATTCAGTTCAGATCAGCAAATTTGCGGCGCTCGCGGGCCAGCTCGCGCAGAAGCGGCGCGGGCGTCCATAAATTCGGCGCTTGCGCCTGTAACGCCTCAAGCCTGCGCATGATCAGGGCGGGCGTGGTCGTGTCCGCCTCGAACATCGGCCCGCCGCGGCTGCGCGGGTAGCCGAAGCCGTGAATCATCACCGTGTCCACGTCGCCCGGGCGCGCGGCGACACCCTCGGTGAGAAGCTGCGCTCCGGCATTGACCATGGTCAGCAACAGCGTGTCGCGGATCTCGGCTTCGGTAAAGGACTGCTCCGTGATACCGTTTTCGGCCCTATGCGCCGCAATCAGCTTCAGCACATCGCCATTGGGCACACCGTCGCGCGCGCCTTCCGGGTAGACGTAGTAGCCGCGATGGGTCTTCTGCCCCAGCCAGCCCTGCGCCACGATCTTGTCGGCGATCTCGACATAGCGCGCGTCAGCATCGCGCGGGCTGGATTGACGCCGGGCGTGGGCGATGTCGAGCCCCGACATATCCGCGACCTGATACGGCCCCATCTTGAAGCCGAAACCGCGCATCGCAGTGTCGATCTGCTGGGGTGTCGCGCCCTCTTCAAGCAAGATATCGGCCGCAAGCCGATACGCCTCCAGCACGCGGTTGCCGATGTATCCCGCGCCGACGCCGCTTGAGACTTTTGCCCGCACGGCCACCTTGCCCAACCGTTTGACCAGCGCCTGCGCCGTGCTCACCGCGGAGGCGTCGGCGTCGTCATGCACGGCGACCTCCACCAGCTTGTTCACCTGCGCAGGTGCGAAGAAATGCAGACCCACGGTGTCATTTGGCCTGCCAGTGGCCTGCGCGAGGCGCATCAGATCAAGATAGGACGTATTGGTCGCGAGCACCGCGCCCTGTCGCGCCTGATCGCCGATTTCCTTTAGAATTCTGAGCTTTAGCTCTTCATCCTCACCCACCGCCTCGATGATCACATCGGCGTCGCCCAGCGTGTCGAGCTTGGTCGTGAGCTGCAGATGCGTCAGCGCGGCGGCACCTTGCGCCTCGGACAGGCGGCCCTTGGCGATGGCGCGCTCGTAATGGGTGCCGATCCGCTCGAGCGCCGTGTTCACGCCGCTTTCGCCCTGCTCGACCAGTGTGACGTCGAAGCCGCGCTGCAGACATGCAATCGCGATACCCGCCCCCATCATCCCGCCGCCGACGATGCCGATGCGGGAGATGTCGCGTGGCGGCGCGTCTTCGGGAAACTTGGCGGCGGCGCGCTCGGCGAAGAAGGCGTGGCGCATGCCCTGGCTTTCGGGGGAGCGGAGGCATTCCTCGAACGCCGCGCGCTCCATCTCAAGCCCGGTCTCGATCGGCACCAGAAGGGCGGCTTCTACGCAATCGATGATCTTCAGCGCCGCGCGGCTTGCCTGCCCTGTTTGCTTAAGCTCCGCACGACGCGCTTTGGTGGCGGCCATATACGCGTTCGCGTCAGAGAATTGCCCGCGCTGCTCCGCAGTGGGATGCGGCATGGAAAGCTCGCGCGCGAAGGCGACCGCCGCCTCGCGCAGATCGCCGCCGGTGACGCGGTCGATCAGCCCCATCTCGGCGGCGATGCCCGCGCTGACCGGCGCGCCCGCCAGCATCATGTCCATCGCAAGCTCCGCGCCCACGAGGCGCGGCAGCCGCTGGGTTCCGCCCGCGCCGGGCAGGATGCCAAGGTTGATCTCGGGCAGGCCGACGCGCGCGTCGGTTGAGGCGATGCGGAAATGCGCGCCCATCGCAAGCTCCAGCCCGCCGCCCAGCGCCGTGCCGTGCAGCGCTGCGACGACTGGCTTGCTGCACGTCTCGATCATGGTGCAGAGCTGGCCCAGACCGGGTTCCTGCGCGGGCTGGTTGAACTCGCGGATATCGGCGCCGGCGGGGAAAGTCCGTCCGTTGGCACAGATCACGATGGCCGTCACAAGCGGATTGGCCTCTGCCGCGCTCAACGCAGCCGCGATCCCGCGCCGCACGGCCCCACCGAGGGCGTTGACCGGCGGATTTTCGATCACGATGAGCGCGATGCTGCCCTGCCGCTCGAGCCGGACGGGATGTTTAGGAGCCTGTTTCATAGGGCTTTTTCGCTTGCTTCCTGCGCTATGTCCACCGCCTGTTTGATCAGCACCGGGATGGCGGCGGCGTATTTCCGACCGGCCTCCGGGTTCGACGCGTTGCCACCCTCGGCCCGCGCGACCACGCCTTGCAGGATCGAGGCGAGCCGGAAGTAGCTGAACACCAGATAAAACGCCCAGTTGTCGGGCCGCGCGATGCCGCGTGCGGCGCAGTAGCGCGCCACGTAGGCGTCCTCGTCAGGCAGCCCATGCGCTGCCCGGTCCACGCCGCCAAGCCCGCGCATGCCGCCCGCATGCGGCAGCCGCCATTGCATGCATTGATAGGCCAAGTCCGCGAGCGGGTGCCCGAGCGTCGCCAGCTCCCAATCCAGAAGTCCAATGACGTCAGGGGCTTGCGGCGCGAAAATCATGTTGTCGAGCCGGTAGTCGCCATGGACCAACGCGACCTGCCCATCATCCTCGGGCTGATGCAGTTCCAGCCAGGCCATCAGGCCGGTCATGCCGCGGTCCGGCGTCTCGACCGAGGCCACGTATTGCCGCGACCACCGGTCGGTCTGGCGCGCAAAGTAGTTTCCGGGTTTGCCGAAGTCAGACAGCCCAACGGCGTCGACATCCACGCTGTGGAGCGCCGCGAGCGTGTCGGCCATTGCCGTATAAATCTGTCCGCGTGCGTCCGGGTCCAGCTCCGGCAAAGCCGGATCCCAGAAGATGCGCCCGTCGAGAAAATCCATGACGAAGAAGGCGCGGCCGATGGGCGAGGTTTCGTCGGTCGCCAGATGCACCATGCGGGGCACGGGCACATCCGTGAGGGCGAGCGCCCGCATCACCTGATATTCCCGCTCGACGAGGTGGGCAGAGCGCAGCAGAACCCCCGGCGGCTTGGCGCGCAACACATACGCGCCGCTGTCGCAGACCAGCTTGTAGGTCGGGTTCGATTGCCCGGTGGAGAACTTGTCGAGCCGCTGCACGCCCCCCAGGTCCGGCACCTGCTCCGCCAGATACGGCGCGACATCCTTAATGGTTAATTCCGCGGCTCCACCCATGGCCCGACATTACCCCGCTTTGTGCAATTGACAAGCGCCCCGCGCGCGTCGACCCTCATGGCCAGTTCAAGGGAGGTTTCGGATGGATCTAGGCATCAGTGCACGGCTCGCCCCCGTGCTGCGCGAGGTTGCGGACATGGTCTCGAACGAGATCGCCCCGCTCGACGCCGAGTATTTCGCGCAAGTCGAGGTGGGGGACCGCTGGACCCACAACGCGCGGCAGCTTGAAATCATCGAGGGGTTGAAGAGCAAGGCGAAAGACGCGGGGCTGTGGAACCTGTGGTCGCCCGTGACCGGCCACGCCTTTTCGACAGTGGAATACGCCTATCTGGCCGAGGAGATGGGCAAGGCACATCTGGCCCCCGAGACCTTCAACTGCAACGCGCCGGACACCGGCAACATGGAGGTGTTCGAGAAATACGGCTCCGACGACATGAAGTCGCGCTGGCTGGAGCCGCTTTTGGCGGGCGAGATCAGGTCGGCCTACCTTATGACGGAGCCCGATGTTGCGTCCTCCGACGCCACGAATATCGCGCTGTCCTGTGTGCGGGACGGCGATGACTACGTTCTGAATGGCGAGAAATGGTGGGCGACCGGCGCAGGCGATCCGCGTTGTGCGGTCTACATCGTCATGGTGCGCACGGCGACGGAGGGGCCGCGCCACCAGCAGCATTCGATGATTGTTGTGCCCTCGGACACGCCCGGTATCGAGAAGCTGCGCGCGATGCAGGTCTTTGGCGACGACGAGGCCCCCCATGGCCACATGCATATCCGCTTCACCGATGTCCGCGTGCCCGCCTCTGCCATGCTACTGGGCGAGGGTCGCGGCTTCGAGATCGCCCAAGGGCGGCTTGGGCCGGGACGTATCCACCATTGCATGCGCGCCATTGGCATGGCGGAGAAGGCGCTGGCGCTGATGAGCCGCCGCGCCTTGGCCCGCGAAGCGTTCGGCAAACCACTGGCGCAGCTGGGCGGCAATTTCGACTACATCGCCAACGCTCGGATGCAGATCGAGCAGGCGCGATTGTTGTGCCTGAAGGCGGCGTGGATGATGGATCAGGGCGACGCGCGGGCCGCCGCGCCGTGGATCAGCCAGATCAAGGTCGAAGCCCCGCGCATCGCGCTCGAGATCACCGATCAGGCCATGCAGATGCACGGCGCTGCCGGCATCAGCCAGGACACGCCGCTCGCGCGGCAATGGGCGCATCTGCGCACCTTGCGTCTGGCCGATGGCCCGGACGCGGTGCACCGCCGACAGGTCGCCCGGGCGGAGCTGAAGAAATACACGCAGGAGAAGATATGATGGAGGAGTTGCGCTACACGGCGGATGTCGAATGTGTCGGCACGGTCTTCCGACCGGCGGGCGACGGGCCGCGCCCGGTCGTATTGGTTGCGCCCGCCTTCGGTGGCGTCGGCCCGTTCTCGAAATCCAAGGCCGGCTACATCGCGTCGCTAGGCTACATCGGGGTCGAGGTCGACTATTACGGCGGCGGCTGGCGAACGGATGATCGCGATGCTGCCAGCGCGAAGATGGGCGAGTTGCAGGCCGACCGCCCTGCCCTCGGGGCACGGATGGTGGCGGCGCTGAAGGCCGCGCGCGGTCTGGAAGGCGCGGACCCAGGCCGGGTCGCGGCGATTGGGTTTTGCCTCGGCGGCAAGGCGGTGCTGGACCTCGCGCGCTCTGGCGAGCCCTTGGCAGGCGTCGTACCGATCCACGGCTTGTTCGACGCGCCGGAGGGCGGATCGGCCAAGATGAACACCTCGGTCCTGGCGTTGCATGGCTGGGACGATCCACTGGCGACCCCCGACGCGGTACTGGCCCTGTCCCAAGAGCTGAACGCGGTGTGCGACGACTGGCAGATGCTGGCCTTCGGCAACACCGGGCATTCCTTCACGAACCCCGCCGCGCAGTCGCCGGAAGACGGCATGGCCTATAGCGCGCAGGCCGATGCCCGCGCCTTCGCCGCGCTGGAGGCTTTTCTGGTGGAAAGGTTTGCGAAGACGGCTTGACGCGAGACCGCAAGACATCATATTCGTCTAAATGAATACGTAAGGAGCTTCTCCATGACCCCCGACGTCAAAGCCTTCTTCGACGAGGCCACCAACACGGCCTCCTACGTGGTCCGAGACCCGCAAGGCGCGGCCTGCGCCATCGTGGATTCCGTGCTGGACTTCGACTACGCGTCCGGGCGCACGGATACCGCCTCTGCCGATGAGATCATCGCTTACGTGCAGGCCGAGAAGCTTGACGTGGCATGGATCATCGAGACCCATGTGCATGCCGACCACCTGTCCGCCGCGCCCTACTTGCAGGAGCGGCTTGGCGGCAAGATCGGCATAGGGGCCGAGATCACGACCGTGCAGGACACGTTCGGCAAGGTGTTCAATGAGGGCACGGCGTTCCAGCGGGACGGGTCACAGTTTGACCGCTTGTTTGTCGAGGGCGACAGCTTCCATGTGGGCCAGATGCGCGCGGATGTGCTGCACACGCCAGGCCACACGCCCGCCTGCATGACCTATGTGATCGGCGATGCGGCGTTCGTGGGCGACACGCTGTTCATGCCCGATTTCGGCACCGCGCGCTGCGATTTTCCCGGCGGCTCGGCGGGCGATCTCTATGATTCAATACAGAAGATCCTCGCGCTGCCCGACGAGACCCGCATCTTCGTGTGCCATGACTACAAGGCCCCGGGCCGCGACGAGTTTGCGTGGGAAACCACGGTTGGCGCAGAGAAAAAGTCGAATGTTCACATCGGCGGCGGCGTCAGCCGCGAGGACTTCGTGGCCCTGCGGGAGGGGCGCGACGCGACGCTGGGCATGCCCAAGCTGATCGTGCCGTCCCTGCAGGTCAACATGCGCGCGGGCAACATGCCGGAGCCGGATAAGGACGGCAAAGTGTTCTTGAAGGTGCCGGTGAACGGGCTGTGACGCAGCCCCAATAGCAAAAAGAAGAGAGAGAGGGAGCAGATGCCACTGGATTGGATGATGGGACTTGTCGGTGGGCTGATGATCGGCACGGCGGCTGCGATTTACTTGCTGCTGGGCGGCCGGGTCATGGGGGCCTCGGGCATTTTGGGGGGCCTTGTCGACGGCTCCGGGCGCGCGGGCGAGAGGTTGGCCTTTGTCGCCGGACTGATCGCCGTGCCCGCTGTCATTGTCGCAGTGCAAGGCGGGGCTCAGACGCATTTGACCTCGAACGTCGCGACGGTTGTAGCTGCGGGGCTTTTGGTGGGCTTCGGCACCCGGTTGGCCAATGGCTGCACCTCGGGGCACGGCGTGTGCGGCATCTCGCGGCTCAGCCCGCGCGGCATCGTAGCGACGCTGATCTATTTGTTGGCGGGCGCGGTGATGGTCGTGGCGATGCGAGGACTATTCCAATGAGGGTTCTGGTTTCTCTTCTCGCAGGCGGGCTCTTCGGGGCCGGATTGCTGGTCTCCGGCATGACCGATACGCGCAAGGTGATCGGCTGGCTCGACATTTTCGGCGCGTGGGATCCGACGCTGGCCTTCGTGATGGGCGGGGCGATCATCCCGATGTTCTTCGCCTGGCGGCTGGCCGAAGCACGCGGCACAGCACCCGCGCGCCCCGAGACCAGATTGTCGCCGGACCTGATCGCAGGCTCGGTTCTGTTTGGCGCAGGGTGGGGGCTTGCGGGGCTGTGTCCCGGGCCCGCGGTGGCTTCGCTGTCCTTTGGCGGGTGGAACGGGGCGCTGTTCTTCGCCTCCATGTGCGCGGGCATGGCCGCCCTGCCCCCGGTTCGCAAGCTCTGGACGGGACCGCCTGCCCACAGTATCTGAAGTCTCATGGACATCCGCACGCTTTCCCCCGACTTCGCCGTCAGCCCGCAAATCCATCCCTCCGATCTCGAGGCGATCAAGGCCGAGGGCTTCACCCATATCATCTGCAACCGCCCCGAAATGGAAAGCATGCCCGGCGATAAGCCCTCTGACATCGAGGCCGCTGCGAAAGACGCAGGGCTCAGCTTTTCGGACAACCCGGTGGTGATGGGGCAGCTGACCATGGAAAACGTCGCGGGCCAGCAGGTCGAGGGCAAGGTTCTCGCCTATTGCGCATCTGGCACACGGTCGGCCATCGTGTGGGGGCTGGCGCAGGCGGGCAAGCAACCGACCCCGCGCATTCTGGCGGCGTTGGAACAAGCTGGCTTCCCCATGCCCCATATGGGGCCACAAATCGACGCGTTGGCGAAAGGTTAGATGATGGAGCATCCCGAGCGCCGTTGGCACGACATGGGCGGCGATGCTGCCGGACCGGTCCCCCAGGACGGCCACGATTTCGCGATCTGGGAAAAGCGCGTTGACGCGCTGGTGATCCTGGGTCAGGGCCGTGGGCATTTCACCGTGGACGGGCTGCGCCGCGCCTTGGAGGACATGGGCCAAGACGCCTTCGAGACCATGACTTACTACGAACGCTGGGTCGCCGCGCTGAACCAGAATCTGCTGGAGGCTGGCGTTTATTCGGTAACCGAGCTCGGCGCCAAGATGGAAGAGGTGAAGGCGCGCGGTGACACCTACGGGGCGGCGCAGTCGTGAGTCTCACGCCCGGAACCCGTGTGAAGATCAAGCGCATGGCGCCGCCGGGCCATATCCGAACGCCGCATTACCTGCGTGGGCGCGAGGGCGTGATCGAGCGGGTTCTCGGCCCGTTCAAAAACCCCGAACAGCTGGCCTACATGGTGCCCGCGCCGGAGCGTGTCCTGTATCGCGTCCGTTTCGAGATGGGCCATATCTGGCCGGACGCTGAAGCCCCGCAAGACACGCTGGACGCCGAGATTTACGAGCATTGGATCGACCAAGATGCCCCATGACCATCACGACCATGATCACCTATCGCCCTCGGGCCACCCCTATCGCGCTGACAATGACGGGCCGCTGACCTATTGGCAGACCATGGAGGTCGCGATCCGCGAGCTGATGGTCGAGAAAGGCGAGCTGACGGCGGCACAGATTCAGGCGCAGGTCGATGCGATGGATGCACGTTCGCCCGCGAACGGGGCGGCTGTGGTGGCACGGGCCTGGACCGACCCGGATTTCAAGGCGCGGCTACTGGCAAACGGATCGGACGCGGCGCGCGAGATGGGGTTCGACATCGGACCGATGCATTTGGTGGCGGTGGAGAACACCGCGGACGTACACAACCTGATCGTGTGCACGCTGTGTTCGTGCTACCCGCGCAACCTGCTGGGGCTGCCGCCCGATTGGTATAAGACCCGCGAATACCGCTCCCGCGCGGTGCGCGAGCCGCGCGCTGTGCTGCGCGAGTTTGGCGTGGATTTGCCCGCAGACAAGACCCTTCGGGTCCATGACAGCACCGCAGATATGCGCTACATCGTGCTGCCTGCCCGGCCTTCCGGGACCGACGGCCTCGACGAGGCGGCGCTGGCCGCGCTCGTGACCCGCGACAGCATGATCGGCACCGGGTTGCCCAAAGCGCCGTAGCCCATGGCCCAAACCAATATCGCTCGCGGCATCGCCTTGATGGTCGCGGCCACGCTCATGTTCACCTTGATGGATGTCTGCGCCAAGGCGCTGTCGACCCGCGTCGACACGATCCAGACGCTTTGGGCGCGCTACACGGTGCAGATGGTGGTGGTCACGCTTCTGGTCGCCCCGCGCCTGCGCAGTGTCGTTCAAACGCAGCGGCTGGGTCTGCAAGTGCTGCGCGGCTTCATGCTGCTCTGCACGACGGGCTTTTTCTTCTTTGGCTTTCTCAAGATGTCACTGATCGAGACGACCGCGCTGATGCAGATCAGCCCGGTGGTGATCATGATCGGGGCTGCGATTTTTCTGGGCGAGCGGTTCGGGATGCGCCGCGCGGCGGCGGCGGGCGTCGCCTTCCTGGGCGCGATGATCGTGCTGCGCCCCGGCACAGAGGCCTTCACGCCCTACGCGCTTCTGACCTTGTGCGGTGTCGCGTGCTATTCCACCTACGCGCTGCTGACCCGGTACGCGGGCCATGGCGAGGACGTGTGGACCTCGCTCTTTTATACCGGCAGCGTCGCCACCGTGGTTCTTTGCGCGATCGTCCCGTTCTTTTGGGAGCCGCTGGAGTTGGGTGATCTGCCATGGATGCTGGGCGTTGGGCTACTTGGCACCATGGGGCAGCTCTTGCTGATCCGCGCGCTTTCGATGGCGCCTGCATCGCTGCTGGCCCCGTTCACTTACGTGGCATTGGTGTTCTCGACCATCTGGGGGATCGTGTTCTTCGCCAACTACCCCGACGGGCCGGTCTATGTCGGCGCTCTTGTGATCGTGGGGGCCGGGCTCTATGTCTGGCACCGGGAAACACGCGTCAAAGCGAGCTAGACCATGGCACTAGGCAGCACCGCGGCAGGGCGCAGAGGCGCGCCCGATTTCATCGCAAATCTGGCGATCCGTGGCATCATTGGACTGGCGCTGGCGGTGCCTTATCGCGCGCGCGTCCCGATGGCGGGCTGGATCGTCTCGCGCATCGTGGCTCCGGTTGCAGGCTATTCCAAACGCGTGCGCGAGAACCTTGCCTATGTCCTGCCGGACCTGCCTGCGTCGGAGGTCGAGCGCCTCGTGCGCGCCGTGCCGGACAATGCGGGCCGCACGTTGATCGAGATATATTCGGGCCGCGGCTTTACCGACCGTTTCAAGCATGCGCCGCTGACAGGTGATGGGGTTGCCGCGTTGCGCGAGGCCCACAAAGCAGGCCGTCCGGTGGTGTTAGTCACCGGCCATTTCGGCAATTACGACGCGCCGCGCGCGGCGCTGATCGCGGCAGGCTTCAACGTGGGCGCGCTTTACCGCGAAATGAACAACGGGTTCTTCAATCCGCACTATGTCGCGGCAATCTCGAAGATCGGCGAGCCGGTTTTTCCGCGTGGACGTAAAGGCTTATCCGGCCTCATCAAATTCCTGCGCGGCGGCGGCATGGCCGGGTTCCTGATGGATCAATACATGGGCGACGGGGCCGATCTGGACTTCTTCGGCAAGCCCGCCCCGACCGCGCTGTCCGCCGCAGAGCTCGCGCTGAAATATGACGCCCTCGTTGTTCCCGTCTACGGCGTGCGCCAGCCCAATGGTCTCGATTTCGAGGTGATCTGCGAAGCGCCGATCCCACACACCGATCCGGTGCAAATGACCCAAGCGCTCAATGACAGCCTAGAGGCGCTAGTGCGCCAGCATATGGAGCAGTGGTTCTGGATACACCGGCGCTGGAAGCCAGAGCGCGCGGCGGAGCGTCAGTCGACCCGCGCGGCGGCCAAAATGGGACCGGACGCGCCGTCCTGAATGATGACGACCGCGGGCGTCTCGCCCGGTGCATCAGCGGTAATCGACAGTGGCTTGCCCCCGTCCCATTTGCCGATCGCCATGAAGCTGTCGACGACGTTGTGATAGGTCAGGTCTTGGCCCGCGTTCTCGCCGCGCTTGATCTTGACGCTTTGCTGCGGCGTGTAGCGAACAAGGAAGATCACCATGCCGCGTGGCACATTGGCCGCCGGCACCGCTTCGATCTCGAGCGTGTCGCCAGCGCGCGCGAGTTTCAAATCCACGGGATTGGCCTGCGCCTTGTGCTTGTCGATATGGGCCGCGAGTTTCATCGCCTTGGTGCCGACAATCTGGTCGCGCCCGCCGATCACCATCTGCGGGGTGTAAATCATTGTGCTGCCCGCGGCTTTGGCGTAGGCGCGCTGGCGGGCGGTATAGGCGGGATCGGCGAAGGCATCGACCCAGCCGAGATAGTCCCAGTAGTCCACATGCAGGCTCAAGGCGATGACGTCTTCGCGCTCTGCCAGCTCGCCCAGAAGAGCATCGGCAGGCGGACAGGACGAGCAGCCCTGCGACGTGTAAAGTTCGACCACAACCGGCCCCCCGGCCGTAGCCTCGGTCGCAGGGGTCAGAACGAGCGCGGCAAGCGCGGCGGCGGTCAGGCGTTTGAGCATGTGAGGAAATCGTCCCTTTTGCGTGTGTGCCCTATCTAGGCTCGCATTCGTGCACACACCAATCAAGCCTTTGCGAGTTTTTGTCATATCCAGCGGCGCGTGCGCGACAGATAGGCCTCGGCCTCTGCGCCGAATGCATCGCGCAGCCCTTGCTCTTCGGGCAGTACGAAGCGCCGGTTCAGGGTGCCCCAGAACAGCGGCACGAGAATCAGGCAGACCGGCTGGCCGCGCCCGATCACGGCACCCGCAAGGATGATGACAAGCGCCAGATAAATCGGATTGCGCGAGACACGGTACGGACCCTCGACGATCAGGGCTTTCGGCGTGTGGTGCGGTTCGATCGGCGTCTTGCGGCGCCAAAACCAGATGGCCGACCACGCGATCAACGCCAAGCCCAGCCCGATCAGCCCCCAGCTGACATAATCCAGCACCGGCGCGCTTGGATTGCCCGGGATTGCGGTCGAGACCGCCCAGTTGATCATCAGAAACAGCACAAGCCAGAGCGGCGGAAGATCGGGGAAACCTTTCATAGGGTCCACAATGCAGGCTGTCGGCGCAAAGGCCAAGCCTGACCCTCCTCGCCCGGGCACAAAAAAGGCCCGCCCCAAGGATCAACCTGGGGCGGGCCAGATCATACGCGGGCGAAAACCTTACGCGGCTGCGAGATCGCGCAGCACGTAATGCAGCACGCCGCCATGCTCAATATATTCTTTCTCGATCGCGGTATCGATCCGGCACTTCAGAGTGATGTTCTTCACCGTGCCGTCCGCCATGGTGATCTCGCAGGGCACTTCGGACAAAGGTTGCAGATCGCCTTCGAGCCCTGTGATGCTCACCGTCTCCTCGCCTGTCAGGCCAAGGGACTTGCGCGTGTCACCGCCGGTGAACTCGAACGGGATCACGCCCATGCCCACGAGGTTGGAGCGGTGGATGCGCTCGAAACTCTCGGCGATCACGGCCTTCACGCCCAGAAGCGCGGTGCCCTTGGCCGCCCAGTCGCGAGAGGACCCGGCACCGTATTGCTCGCCACCGAAGATCACCAGCGGGGTGCCCTGCTCCTGATAGGCCATCGCGGCATCGAAAATCGACATCTGCGAGCCATCGGGGCCCTTGGTGTAGCCGCCTTCGACCCCATCAAGCATCTCGTTGCGGATGCGGATGTTGGCGAATGTGCCGCGCATCATCACCTCGTGGTTGCCGCGACGCGATCCATAGGAGTTGAACTCCCGCGGGGCGACCTGACGCTCCACCAGATACTGCCCGGCGGGCGTACTTTCCTTGAACGAGCCCGCGGGCGAGATGTGGTCGGTGGTGATCATGTCGCCCAGAACCGCCAGCACCTTGGCGCCCTCGACGTTCGAGATCACGCCCGGATCCTTGTCCATGCCCTGGAAGTAAGGAGGGTTCTGCACATAGGTCGAGGTCGCAGGCCAGTCATAGGTCTGGCTGTCAGTCGTCTCGACCCCCTGCCATTTCTCATCGCCCGTAAAGACCTCGGCGTATTTCTCCTGGAAGGCCTCGCGCGTCACGGTCTTCTCAACCAGATCGGCAATCTCCTTGGAGGTCGGCCAGATGTCCTTGAGGTAGACGTCATTGCCGTCCTGATCCTGGCCCAGCGGCTCCTTGGTGATGTCGACATTCATGTCGCCCGCCAGCGCGTAGGCCACGACCAGCGGCGGTGAGGCGAGATAGTTCGCACGTACATCGGGCGAGATGCGGCCTTCGAAATTGCGGTTGCCCGACAGCACCGACGTGGCGATCAGGTCACCCTCGTTGATCGCCTCCGACAGCTCCGGCGCGATGGGCCCGGAGTTGCCGATGCAGGTCGTGCAGCCGTAGCCCACAAGGTTAAAGCCGATGGCGTCGAGATCTTCCTGCAGCTCCGCGGCCTCCAGATAGGCGGACACCACCTGGCTGCCCGGCGCAAGCGAGGTCTTCACCCATGGCTTGCGGGTCAGGCCCTTTTCGCGGGCCTTGCGCGCCACCAGACCGGCCCCGATCATCACATACGGGTTCGAGGTGTTGGTGCAGGACGTGATCGACGCGATCACGATGGAGCCGTCATGCAGCTTGTAATCCTGCCCTTTGACCGCGGCCGCATTGTGGTGGCCGATATCGCCCGGGATATGGTGCGGCGCGGGTTGGCCGCCCTCGCCTGTCCACTCGGCCATTTCTTCGCGTTTGGCCGACGGCTCTGGGCGCTGCCCTTTGACATATTCGGCAAAGCTCGTCGCGGCCTGGTCCAGAGCAATGTAGTCCTGCGGCCGCTTCGGGCCGGAAATCGCAGGTACGATGGTGCCCATGTCGAGGCTCAGCGTGTCGGTGTAGATCGGCGCGTAATCCGCGTCGCGCCAGAAGCCGTTCTCCTTGGCATACGCTTCCACCAGCGCGATCGTCTCTTCTTCGCGGCCGGTGTTGGTGAGATAGCGCAGCGTTTCGTCGTCGATCGGGAAGAAGCCACAGGTCGCGCCATATTCCGGCGCCATGTTGGCGATCGTCGCACGGTCGGCCAGCGGCAGATTGTCCAAGCCCTTGCCGTAGAATTCCACGAACTTGCCCACCACGCCCTTCTCGCGCAGCATCTCGACCACCTTCAGCACCAGATCGGTGCCGGTGGTGCCCTCCATCATCGCGCCGGTCAGCTCGAACCCGATCACTTCGGGGATCAGCATGGAAATCGGCTGGCCCAGCATGGCGGCCTCGGCCTCGATCCCGCCAACACCCCAGCCCAAAACAGCCGCGCCGTTGACCATGGTGGTGTGGCTGTCCGTGCCAACGAGCGTGTCCGGGTAGGCCACCGTTTCGCCATTCTGGTCGGTGTCGGACCAAACGGTCTTGGCCAGGTACTCGAGGTTCACCTGGTGGCAAATGCCGGTGCCGGGCGGCACCACGCGGAAGTTGTTGAAGGCCGACTGGCCCCATTTCAGGAACGTGTAGCGCTCCATGTTGCGCTCGTATTCGCGGTCCACGTTCATCTGGAAGGCGCGCGGGTTGCCGAACTCGTCAATCATCACCGAGTGGTCGATGACCAGATCGACCGGGTTGAGCGGGTTGATCTTTTCCGCGTCGCCACCAAGGGCCACAAGCCCGTCGCGCATCGCGGCCAGATCGACCACTGCGGGCACGCCGGTGAAGTCCTGCATCAACACGCGCGCGGGACGATAGGCGATTTCCTTGGGGTTCTTGCCGCCTTGCTTGCCCCAGTCGGAAAACGCCTTGATGTCGTCGACGGAGACCGTCTTGCCATCCTCGAAGCGTAGCATGTTCTCCAGCACGACCTTCAGCGCCGCGGGCAGGTTCGAAAACTCACCCAGCCCTGCCTCCTCGGCCGCCTTGATGGAGTAATAGGCGACGGTCTTGCCGCCCGCTTTGAGCGTCCGGCGCGTTTTCGAGGTATCATGTCCGACGACGATGGGCATAGGCAAAGCTCCTGAGGTTATGTGAATTCGGGCTGTTCAGATGTGGTGATGCCCCAAGTTTTTCAGGCGATCAAGGGGGCAAAACGCCCCGGACATCATAATTGTATGCAATTGCATACATTTTTCTTTGTTTCCGGCACCAAAGTGATGCGCTACGGCTTAACCCATGGAATTCAGCGTGCAAAATCTGGCCTGCAGGCGCGGCCCGGTGACGGTTTTGTCCGACGTTTGCTTCTCCGTCAGCGGCGGAGAGGCGCTGATTCTGCGCGGACCCAACGGCGCGGGCAAGACCACCTTGCTGCGCTGTCTCGCAGGGCTGACACCCCCGGTTTCCGGCACGCTGAACACATCGTGCGATGACGTTGCCTACGCGGCCCATGCCGACGGTCTGAAGGCACAGCTGAGCGTTGCCGAGAACCTGCAATTCTGGGCCGACATCTTCGGCACCGGCGACATCCGGCCAGCAGTAGAGGCTTTCGACCTGGGCGACTTGCTGACGCGACGTGCGCAAGACCTGTCTGCGGGGCAAAAGCGACGCCTGTCGCTGTCGCGTCTGTTGCTGACGGGCCGCCCCGTTTGGGCGCTGGATGAGCCGACCGTGTCGCTCGACACCGAAAACGTCGCCCGCTTTGCCGCGGCCGTGACCGCGCATCTCGACGCCGGCGGCGCTGCGATCATCGCGACCCATATCGATCTTGGCCTGCCCGCCGCGCGCGTGCTCGATGTCGGGCAGTTCAAGGCTACACGCGCAGCCGCGCCCGAAAGCGATCCATTTCTAGACGAGGCCTTGTCGTGATTGCCCTTTTGCGCCGCGACCTGATGCTCGCCATTCGCGTGGGCGGCGGCTTTGGGCTTGGCCTTGCCTTTTTCCTGATCCTCGTGGTGCTCGTCCCGTTCGGCGTCGGCCCCAATGCCGAGATGCTGTCGCGCATCGCGCCGGGCATCCTCTGGGTCGGGGCCTTGCTGGCCTGCCTGCTGTCGCTCGACCGTATCTTTCAGCTCGACTTTGAGGACGGCACACTGGATCTGCTCGCGACCTCCCCGCTCCCGCTGGAGGCGGCGGCAACCCTGAAGGCGCTGTCCCACTGGTTGACCACCGGCCTGCCACTGACGCTCGCGGCACCCGTCCTGGGCGTCTTGCTGAACATGGATGCGCAGGCGACGGCCTGGCTGATCACCTCTCTTGCGCTTGGCACGCCCGCATTGTCGATGCTGGGCACGTTCGGTGCGGCGCTGACAGTCGGGTTGAAGCGTGGCGGGTTGCTGATCTCGCTGCTGGTGCTGCCGCTCTACATGCCGACCCTGATCTTCGGGGCGGAGGCCGTGCGGCGCGGGGCGGACGGGCTTGCCGCCACGACCCCGCTTCTCTTCGTGGCCGCCATCACCGCCGGATGCGCGGCGCTGCTGCCCTTTGCGACCGCCGCGGCCCTGCGCATGAACCTGCGCTGACACGCTCGTGACCCACGGAGGGCAAAGCGCGCCAGAATGCCCATTGCCCCGGTCGCGCCCGTCCCATAAATCTGACACATGTCGATTTGGGAATACGCCAATCCAACGCGCTTCATGCAGACCTCGGGCAAGCTGTTGCCCGCGGTCACCGTGCTGTCGCTTGTCTGCCTTGTCGTCGGTCTGGTGTGGGGGTTCTTCTTCACACCAGACGATTTCCGTCAGGGTTCGACCGTAAAGATCATCTACCTGCATGTGCCGTCCGCATTGATGGCAATCAATGCATGGCTGATGATGCTGGTCTGCTCGCTCATCTGGCTCATCCGACGCCACCATGTCTCTGCGTTGGCGGCCAAGGCCGCGGCGCCGGTGGGGGTCACGATGACGTTGATCGCGTTGGCGACGGGGGCGATATGGGGTGAGCCGATGTGGGGCACTTATTGGGCGTGGGACCCACGGCTGACATCCTTCCTGATCCTGTTCCTATTCTACCTTGGCTACATCGCGCTCTGGGCTGCGATCGAAAACCCGGACACTGCCGCCGACCTGACATCGGTCCTGTGCTTGGTCGGATCGGTCTTCGCCTTGCTGTCACGCTACGCGGTTAATTTCTGGAACCAGGGCCTGCACCAGGGGGCATCTTTGTCGCTGGACAAGGAAGAGAACGTGGCGGACGTCTTCTATTTCCCGCTGCTCGTCAGTATTGCGGGCTTCGTGCTGTTGTTCCTCGCGCTGGTCCTGCTGCGCACCCGGACTGAAATCCGCGCGCGGCGCACCGCGGCTCTTGTGGCGCAGGAGCGGATGGCATGACCTGCGCCCCGATCCTAGTCGATACCAACCCAGTTAGTTCAGTATCGAAAGCCTGCTAATGCCTGATCTTGGAAAATATGCAGACACAGTCCTGTCGTCTTATGCCGTCTCGATCGCGCTTTTGGCGGGGCTTGTCGTCATGTCCATTTGGCAGTCCAAACGCGCCAAGGCGCGTCTGGCAGAGGTCGAAGCGCGCCGCAAAAGCGACGCGGCCCGTCAGTAGATATACCGGATCTGATCTGCCCAATACCGCTCCATCCGGCGCAGCGAGTGGTTGATCTCGTCGATCCCGGTCGTGCCCAGAATACCCTTCTCTTCCAGACCAACGGCGTGACGCTCGAACAGTTCTGAGACGTTGTTGCGCACGTCGCGCCCCTTTTCCGTCAGGCGCACGCGCACCGAGCGGCGGTCAATCTCGCAGCGCTGGTGGTGCATGTAGCCCATTTCGACCAGCTTCTTGAGATTGTAGGACACATTCGAGCCCTGATAGTAGCCGCGCGACTTCAGCTCGCCCGCGGTCACCTCGTTGTCGCCGATGTTAAACAGAAGCAGCGCCTGCACGGAGTTGATATCGAGGATGCCGAGGCGTTCGAACTCGTCCTTGATCACGTCGAGAAGAAGACGGTGGAGCCGCTCGACCAGGGCCAAACTGTCCAGATAGCTGGTCATGAAAACCCGGGCTTCCGGGCTGACCAAAGGCTTTTGCATACTCATGAAATTCTCCGGCTTACATCTGCTCTTCGACGCCGGAATAGGCCACGAATCACAAAGAAACCGTTAAAAGCCTAGAGATTTCTCAGCCCAGACCCGCACCCTTCACGGCCTTCTGGATCAACGGCGCAAATCGTGCGGGCGCCTCGGCCTGCCCGGACGCCCATTGGTACATGTCGTGGTCGCTTTCGCTCAGCATCTCGTCATAGAGCGCAAGCTCTTCGTCGCTCAGACCCTCCAGCCCCTCGGCCGCAAAGCCGCCAAGGATCAGGTCCATCTCCTTGATCCCGCGCCGCATGGAGCGCAGCTTCAGCCGCCGGATCTTGGTCTCGCGGGTCTCGCCTTCAGGGCCAAGCTCTTTCATTCGCCCGCTCGCAGCAGTTTGCCCAGACGCTTTTCGAGACGGCCCAAATGGTCGGTGAGGCGGGCAAATTCGGCTTTCGTGCGGCGCATCTCCAGCAGGACCTCGCGCACGTCGCCCGACAAGGCGACTTCGTCTTCGGGCGCATCCACGCCCTCGCCCACGCCGGTCAGCAGCCACCGCATCGAGACATTCAAAACGCCCGCCAGCGTCACCAACTTGTTGGCCCGTGGCTCGGAGATGTCATCCTCCCAGCCACGCACTGTCTTCAGCTTCACGCCAAGCTTGTGGGCCAGTTCTTCCTGGCTCAAGCCCTGCGTCTCGCGCGCGGCGGCCACGCGGTCGCCGAAGGTGGCGTTCTCGTTGCTGAAATAGGCGTCTGCGTCGTCCATCGAAAGGCTCCCTGGGAGGCGTTATCGCTTGAATGCGGTCGAGGCTCTGCCTAAGAGCAAACCAGAAGCACTTCAACCTGACGAGGCGTCACATGTCCTTTCTCTCCGAGACCCTTTCCCGCGTAAAGCCATCGCCGACGATTGCGGTGACCCAGAAGGCGGCAGAGTTGAAGCGGGCGGGCAAGGACGTCATCGGTCTGGGCGCGGGTGAGCCGGATTTTGACACGCCGCAAAACATCAAGGACGCCGCCGTGCAGGCCATCGCCGACGGCAAGACAAAATACACCGCGCCCGACGGCATCCCCGAGCTGAAAGAGGCGATCTGCGCCAAGTTCAAGCGCGACAACGGGCTGGATTACACCCCTGCCCAGATCAGCGTGGGCACCGGCGGCAAGCAGATCCTCTACAACGCGCTGATGGCGACGCTGAACGAGGGCGACGAGGTGGTAATCCCGGCCCCCTACTGGGTGTCCTACCCTGACATGGTGCTGCTGGCCGGCGGCACACCCATCATTGCGGAGGCCTCGCTGCAAACCGGCTTCAAGCTGACCGCCGACCAGCTTGAGGCCGCGATCACCGACAAAACCAAGTGGCTAATCTTCAACTCTCCGTCGAACCCGACGGGCGCAGGCTACACGTGGGACGAGCTCAAGGAGCTGACAGACGTGCTGATGCGCCACCCCCATGTCTGGGTGATGACCGACGATATGTACGAGCATCTGGCCTATGACGATTTCGAATTCTGCACGCCCGCGCAGGTCGAGCCGCAGCTCTACGAGCGCACGCTGACGGTCAACGGGGTTTCCAAGGCCTATTCGATGACCGGCTGGCGCATTGGCTATGCGGGCGGGCCCGTGGAATTGATCAGTGCGATGCGCAAGGTGCAGTCGCAGTCGACCTCCAACCCCTGCTCGATCAGCCAATGGGCCGCGGTCGAGGCGCTGAACGGAACGCAGGATTTCCTTGCGCCCAACAACGAGCTCTTCGTGCGCCGCCGCAACCTGGTGGTCGAGATGCTTAACGCCGCCGATGGCATCGCCTGCCCGAAGCCGGAGGGCGCGTTCTACGTCTACCCGTCCATTGCGGGCTGCATCGGAAAGACCTCCGCAGGCGGCACAAAGATCGTCGATGACGAGACCTTTGCGACCGCGCTGCTGGAAGAACATGGCGTCGCCGTCGTCTTCGGCGCGGCCTTCGGGCTGAGCCCCAACTTCCGGGTCAGCTACGCCACCTCGGACGAGAACCTGAAAGAGGCTTGCACGCGCATTCAGACCTTTTGCGCGGGTCTGAGCTGATCTCCATCCAATTCCGACGCCTCGCGCCGATCTGCGCGAGGCGGACTTGCGAAATTGTCTGATTAAAATTCAGGCAAACCGTGCGCATTATTGCCTGCACGGGCCCCTTATGCGGCAATTTCCTGCACAGAATTCCATTTGCGATTAAGAAGCGTGACTTTCCCGTAGGTAAACTGAACACTCTAGTTTATTGTCTAAGCGTGGCGGGGTAACGCCCGCGCATCAGGCACGGCCCACATTTTTTGTGGGCTCAACGACGCAACAGGCGAAGACCGTGGGCAAGTTCGACCGCAGTATCCAGGAGGCGCGCGCCAAGGCGCAGCAAGGTGACCTCACGGCCGCATTGGCGGCCGTGGATGTGGCACTGGCTGAGGTGCGTCAGGTCTACATTTTCCGCGCTCGCCTTCTGCAGGCACTGGGTCGTCCGCGCGAAGCCTTGCGGGATATGGAACGGATCGACGGGCCGGATGCGGAACCTGCGTTCCTGGAAATGAAGGCAAAGCTCGAAGAGCAGCTCGATCTGTTCCAGAGCGCCATCGACACGCTCACCCGCATCCTGCCCCGCGCCAAGTCCCCTGCCCCGATCCTGGCGCGACGCGCGATGTTGTATCAGGCCTTGGGCCAGATCGAGCATTCGGTCGGCGATCTTGACGCGGCGATCGCGCGAAGCCCCAGCGATACTGAGCTGTACCGCCTGCGCACCCGCATTGTCCCCGCAACCGTCACTGATCCGGCGATTGCGCAGATGGAAAAGATGCGCGGCTCGGTGAAGACTGGCAGCGCTCAGGCGATGCACCTGCATTTCGCGCTCGCCAAGGTTTATGAGGATCTCGGTCGCCACGACGAAGCCTTCGAGCTTCTCACCAGCGGCAACCGGATCATGCGCACGTTGCAGCCCTATGACATCGACACGCGCAAGCGAGAGGTGGCGGCCTATCAGAGCGCCTTTGCCGATGTCGGCGGCGCGCGCGGGGCGAGTGATTTCGCGCCCATCTTCGTGACCGGAATGCCGCGCTCCGGCACCACCCTGACAGAGCAGATCCTGTCCGCCCACCCCGATGTTTGCGCGGGCGGGGAGACGCGCGCCTTTCTGGCCCAGATGCAGGCGCATCTTGGCGATCCGATGATGCCGCCGAAAGCGGGGCTGAACCTGACGCAGAAATCCCTGACGGAGCTTGGCGCCGCCTACGCCCGCGACATGATCGAGCGTTTCGGCCCCAGTCCGCGCCACACTGACAAGTCGATCCAGACACTGCTTTACGCAGGCGCGGTGCTTGCAGCCCTGCCGCGCGCGCATATCGTGGTCGTGCGCCGCAATCCGCACGCCGTCGCCCTGTCGCTCTACAAGCAGGTGTTTCAGCCCGGCAAGCAGCTGTTCAGTTACGACCTCGAAGATATCCGCGCCTATCAGAAAAGCTTCGACGAGATGGTCGCGTTCTGGGGCACCCGCCTGACGGAGCGGTTTCACATCATTGACTACGAAGACCTCGTGACGGCGCCCGAGGCGTCGATCCGCGATCTGCTGGACCGGGTCGAGCTTGGCTTCGACGCGGCGTGCCTTGCACCCGAGACGAACCCGCGCGCGGTCAGGACGCTCAGCGCCATGAGCGTCCGGCAGCCGATCAACTCCGCCGCGCTCGACACGTGGCGTCGCTACGCGCGCCAGCTGGGTGTCTCTGCCGACGCCTGAAAACCCCGCCGTACCCTTCGCGCGAAATCGCTGTTCCCGTGCCGCATATTCCTGTGATAGCGTCGCGCAGACGCAAATAAGGCCGGGTCCAACCGAACACATGTCGAGCGAGCTTCCTGAATTCTACTTCCGCGTGCGCGAGAACGGGGCGACCGTCTTTCGCGTCGACACCGAAAACCGGCAACGGCGCATCGACATGTCCGAGATCGCGGTCGTCAATATCCGCAACGGCCAGATCAAGCCCCATGGCGATCATGAGCTGTCCGCCGAAGAGCTTGAGGTGATCGAGGACTGGATGGAAGAGCGCACGGCCGTGCTCGCCACTCGCGATATTGACGACATCTACCGCGCGGTGGACTACCTGAACCTGACGACCCACTGGGCGCAGACTAAGGCCGAGCCGGACCAGCTTGAAGTGGTCACAGACGCGCTGCTTCTGGCGATGCATGACCTGCGCTCTGTGCTGGTGCGCAAGAAGGCCGACCGGCTGCTCAAGGACCGGGGTTGATCTGGCGGCGCCGCCGCGCGCCACGCTGCCCGGAGGCCGCCCTCTGGGACCATCTCGATGCCTGCGAAATACCCTTTCGCGCGCCGCTGTCAGACTGGATCGACCGCTACCACCTGAGCCCGTCGGTCTGGAGCGAAGGGCTCGACTATTGCATCCCCGATGATGTTGCCCCGTTCTTCCCCGGGCTGGACGCGCCGTTGCACGCGCAGGTCTATGAGGTCGCCGATCTCGCCGCGCCGCCCGATTACTTGTGGTGCGCGCTGCGCGGCGACGGGGATCACCGCCTGAACTACGCAGGCGCGCTCGCGCGGCTCACGAAGATCTTCGGCAAAGGGGCCGAGACCAGCTCCAGCAACACCGTCTCACGCGAATGGCGCTTCGGGCTCGCCCGGCTCAGCTGCACCGTTTGGCCACCCGAAAAGCAGTCCTATGGCCAAAATGACCGACACCGTTTGTTCCCGGACACGATCACCGAGGCCTCCGTCGCGATCCATCCCGCGTGGCGTGCGCCGCTCTCGGCCGAGGAACACGCGGCCTGCGCGGCGGCCAAGCCGATCTGGGCCGACCCCTCCCCGACCCCGGGTGCCAATATCATCCGGTTCTCGCGGGACTGGCCCAGCGACGCTGCGACCTTGCCCCCGGGATTGGCCTTGGCCGGACAGGACATGCTGCTGTCCATTCGCAGTCCTGACATCGCGGACCTCTTCCCCCGCACGCTGATGCGCGAGCTGCATCTGGTGCGCCTGACCCCGGCGCGCGGTGGGTCGATGGCCAGCCTGTCGCTCCGCCTGTCTGCGCAGCTGCGCGATGGCCCCGGCGAGATCAACCGCACAGTCGCCAGTGTCAGTGGCGATCACGCGGCGCTTGATGCGGTGGCAGAGACGCTCGCCAAGGCGCTTGATCTGCCGCTCGACACCTGTACCGGGCCCAGCGACTAGTCACACAGCCTGAGCGGCGGGCGGCGCGCCTATGTCGAGCCGCTGCTGTTTAGTTCGGTATCCCCTCGCCAGCCTGAACCGCAACACTTCTCGCGCTTTTGCGCATACCGCCACTGATGCACGCCTGCTTATCCCGCCCGCCGCAGCTCACCAAAGCGGCGCAGGAAACGCCACCACAAGAGCACCGCGGCGAACAGCAGGCCGATCACCAGCCCCAGCCAGACGCCGACACCGCCATAGCCCAGCGTGATCCCCAGCACGTAGCTCGCCGGGATGCCAAGGCCCCAATAGCTGAGCGCCGCCGCATACATCGGCCATTTCGTGTCCTGAATGCCCCGCAACAGCCCCAGCGCCATCACCTGCCCCGCATCGACCAGCTGGAACAGCGCCGCGACCGCCAGAAGGCTCGCGCCGAGCGCGAAGACCTGCGAACGGCTTGGCTCGTCGGGCGAGAGGAAGCCCGACATCAACAGCTCAGGCAACAGAAGGAAGGCCAGCATGGTCACGACCACGACCGCCATCGAAACGGCGACGACCGCCCGTCCGCCAAGGGCCAGCGAAGCCCAATCCGCGCGCCCCATCGCCCGCCCCGCGCGCACCGTCGCGGCCTGGCTCAGGCCGATATGGACCATGAATGTGGCCGAGGTAATCTGCAGCGCGATCCCATGGGCCGCCAGTGGCAGCGTGCCGATCAGCCCGATGATCAGGGACGAGGCCGAGAACATCCCGCTTTCGGCCAGATTGGTCAGCCCGATGGGCCAGCCGAGGCGGAAGACGGCCCCGAATGCCTCCGGGTCCGGGCGCCAGATGCGCTGGAACAATGCATGCTCACGGGTCGCCTTGCCGCGCGCCACGTAGAGCGCGAAAACCGCCAAGGTCAGGCTTTGCGTCAGCACCGACGCCAATGCCGCGCCTTGCAGCCCAAGCTCTGGCACGCCGAGATTGCCGAAAATCAGCACCCAGTTCAGCGCCGCGTTGACCCCCACGGCGGCGACCGTGACCCACAGGATGAAACTCGTCTTCTCCAGCGCTGCGAGGTAGCTTTTCAACACCATGATCAGCAGCGCCGGGATCATGCCGATGCCGACAATGGCAAGGTAGTCCTCGGCCAATTGCGCCAGCTCCGGGTCTTGGCCGAAAGCGCGCAGGATCGGGGCGGACCAGATCATCAGCGGCAACAGCGCTACAGCGTATATCAGCGACAGCCACAGCCCCATGCGGGTGACGCGACGGATGCGGGTTTCGTCGGACTTCTCCGCGGCCTCCGCCACCATGGGCATCACCGCGAAGGCGAAGCCACCGCCCATAATGAACAACACGAAGAAATAAGATCCTGCCAGCACGCTCGCCGCCAAGGCAGTGACGTCGTACCAGCCCAGCATGACCGCATCGACCAGGTGCACCGCGAACTGCGCCAAATGGCTTCCCACAAGGGGCAGGCCCAGCACCAAAACCGCGCGAATATGTTGGCGAAACGTCATGACCCACGGCTACCGGGCTTTGTCAGACGCAGCAAGCGCGACGGCCGCAAAGTCTTATGAAGACTTTGGCCCAGAGTTTCGGGGAAACTCTGGCTGCGCGCTCAGAGCGCGCGCAGCAGCAGACCGCCTGCGATCACGACCACCAAACCGCCCGCGACCATTTCGATGATGGGCACCGCGCGTGCCAGAACGCCGCCTTGCGCACCCGCCAGAATGCCGCCGCGCAGGCCGATGGCCGCCAACCCGACCGCGATCGTGACCGAAGCAGTCCCCAGAGCCATGGCAAATGTCGCGGCGATCCCCGCCAGGGCGATGCCCATCTGCCACGTCAGGATCAGCACAAAGAGCGCCCCGGTGCAGGGTCGGATCGCAATGCCCGCGATCAAGGCCAGCGCGTCGCGCAGCGAGCGGGCTTTTGTGACGTCATCTAGGCTCGGCCCGTGCTTATGCCCGCAGCTGGAGCACACATCATCATCACCATGGTGATGATGGTCGCGATCATGATCGTGGTGGTGGTCATGCGCGTGTTTGGCTGGCCGCAATTTGCGCAGGCCCCGCCACACCAGCCACAGGCCAATGGCCGCGATGGCCGCATAGCTCACGGGCGCGAAGATATCCTCCGCCGCGCCCACCATCTGCTCGCGCGCAAGCCCCAGGATCCACACGCCCGCATAGACCAGCACGATGGCCGTGACCGTCTGCCCCAGCGAGGCCAGCAGGGAGATCACCGACAGCCGCAGCCAAGGCACCTTGCGGCCCAGCCCGTAGCCCCCGATCAACACCTTGCCATGGCCCGGCCCGACCGCGTGGAAGAACCCGTAGGCAAAGCACGCGCCCATAAGGGCTGCGAGTGCCCCGGCCTCGCCCGCGCGCAATCCGCGCAGGGTGCCCGCCATCTGGTTTTGGAAACTGCGCTGCTCGCCCGCAGCCCAAAGGGCCAGCTGGTCAAAGCCGCCCGATTGCCACAACCACAGCCCGCAGGCGGCCACGGCGAGGGCCACAAGGCTCACGATCCCGCGCATGTCACCTCGATCTGCGTGGCGAATTGCGCACCAATATTGTCAAAGCCCACATCCGCCGGATCGACCGAGGGGTCGAGCGCCAGAAGCTGCTCCTGGATCTGAGTCAGGGCGCCGGTCACGTCCGGCACAACCACGTCAAAGCCGCAGCCCGCGGGCGCGCCGGTCAGGCGTACGGGCTTGGTGACGTCATAGGCGGTGTAGAACGTCTCGTCATAGGGCTTTATCACGAGGGCGTCATTGACGAACGGGCTGCCTTCCACCTCGCGCAAATGGGTCGAGCTGAGGCGGCCGTCCTTGTAATCCGCCGTGTAGGCCACCGGTCGCGACAGCGCCAGCTCGGTGCCACCCAGATAGGCGCGGGTGTCGCCGTAATAGCCCTGCATCCAGTCCTGGTCGAAGCCTTGCAGCGCGGCCATTTCGGCATCGGTCAGCTCGCCATCAAAATCCGGGTCGAGTTTCATGTCCTCGGTGATCCACAGCGAGTAGAGCTCGTCATACTCCCAGGTGATGCGCAGATGGGTGACCCGCCCGGCCTCGTCAAAAATAACCTCAACCCCCGTGTCCACGAAGACATGCGGGTGGGCCAGCGCGGGGGCGGGCGCAAGCATCAGGGCGGCAAGGAGATACCTCATATGCAGTGACATAAGGGCCTGCCGCGCTGGCGGCAAGTTCTACCCGGTGTGCCGGGTGCTTGGATGCAAAGCCTTGCCCAAAATATGCGCGTCGCGATGGATCACATGCTCCGCGCGTCCCACAAGCAGCGGGTCCGGCGCACCCACCAGAGCCTCGTCTTTGTCGGGGTAGTCGAGGCTGGCAAGGAAATGCCGCATGCAGCCCAGCCGCGCGCGTTTCTTATCGTCGGACTTGATGACGGTCCACGGCGCATCGGCGGTGTCGGTGTAGAAGAACATCGCCTCCTTGGCCTCGGTGTAGTCGTCCCATTTGCCAAGGCTCGCCTTGTCGATCGGGCTGAGCTTCCAGCGCTTAAGCGGGTCGTCCGCGCGGCTGTCGAAACGGCGTTTCTGCTCCTCTTGGGTGACGGAAAACCAGTATTTGTAAAGCTTTATGCCCGACCGGACCAACATGCGCTCCAGCTCCGGCGTCTGGCGCATGAACTCCAGATACTCATCGGGGGCGCAGAACCCCATCACCCGCTCGACGCCTGCGCGATTGTACCAGGAGCGGTCGTAGAGCACGATTTCGCCCCCGGTCGGGAGGTGCTGAAGGTAGCGTTGGAAGTACCACTGTCCGCGCTCGGCATCGCTGGGCTTGTTCAGCGCCACGACCCGCGCCGCCCGCGGGTTGAGGTGCTCGGTGAAGCGTTTGATCGCGCCCCCCTTGCCCGCCGCATCGCGTCCCTCGAACAGCAACACGAACTTTTGACCGGTCTCCTGCGCCCAAAGCTGCACCTTGAGCAGTTCCGCCTGCAGCTTGGCCTTGTCAGCCTCATAGGCCTTGCGCGGCAGGCGGTCGCCGTAGGGATAGCTGTCCTGCTCGAACCGCGCCGCCGGAACGGGCGCCACGGGCGCCGGTTTCGGTGCCGGGGCGGGCGGCTCTGCGGCCCTTTCGGATTTCGGTTCGATCGCGGTCACTTTGCGCGTCATCTGCGTCTCCCTCATGCTGTCGGATGCCCCCCATTAGCCGATCGCGCGTGGCGTGACGTTGATCTGGCTCAAGATGCGGCCCGCCTGGGCCGCGACGCGCCGGAAATCGGCCGCGTCCCCCACGATCTTGTGGATAGGCGCGCCTTTTACGGGACATCTGGCATCGCGCGCTCTTCCCCCGCCCCCGCCGCTCTGCCATAATCCAGCAAAACAAAGCCAATCAGAGCGGTATATCCATGGCAGACGACATGTTCTCCGGTGCGGGAAGCAATGACGACTATAATGCCTCCTCCATCGAGGTGCTGGAGGGGCTCGAGCCCGTGCGCAAGCGCCCCGGCATGTATATCGGCGGCACCGACGAGCGCGCCCTGCACCACATGGTGGCCGAGGTGCTCGACAACTCCATGGACGAGGCCGTCGCGGGCTTTGCCAACCGGATCGAGGTTGAGCTGAACGATGACTACTCGATCACCATCAAGGATAATGGCCGCGGCATCCCCATCGACCCGCACCCCAAGTTCCCCGACAAATCCGCGCTCGAGGTGATCTTGTGCACGCTCCACGCGGGCGGCAAGTTCTCGGGCAAGGCCTACCAGACCTCCGGCGGTCTGCACGGCGTCGGCGCGTCGGTGGTCAACGCGCTCTCCGACAGCATGGTCGTGCAGGTGGCGCGCGACAAGAAGGTGTTCGAGCAGCGCTTCTCCCGCGGCCTGCCGCTTGGCCCCGTGGCCGAGGTCGGCCAGACCCAGAACCGCCGCGGCACCACGGTCACCTTCCACGCCGACGTGGAAATCTTCGGCAATCACCGCTTCAAGCCTGCGCGGCTGTTCAAGTCCATCCGCTCCAAGGCCTACCTGTTCTCGGGCGTCGAGATCCGCTGGAAGTCCGCAATCGACGATGGCGAGACCCCGACGGAGGCCACGTTCCACTTCCCCGGTGGCCTCAGCGACTACCTGTCCGAAACGCTTGGCAAGTCCACCACCTACGCCGACACCGCCTTCGCGGGCACCGTCGACTTTCAGGAGAAGTTCGGCGCCGCTGGCAAGGTCGAGTGGGCGATCAACTGGACCCCAGCCCGCGACGGCTTCATCCAGAGCTATTGTAACACCGTGCCCACGCCCGAGGGCGGCACGCACGTGACCGGCTTCTGGGCCGCAATCCTCAAGGGGATCAAGGCGTATGGCGAGTTGACCAACAACAAGAAGGCCGGGCAGATCACCCGCGACGATCTGATCTCGGGCGGCTGCGCGCTGGTCTCCTGCTTCATCGCCGAGCCCGCCTTCGTGGGCCAGACCAAAGACCGCCTGTCGACCGAGGCCGCCGCGAAATATTGCGAGGCCGCCGTGCGCGACCATTTCGACAATTGGCTCGCCTCCGACACCAAGTCCGCCGGTGCCATCCTCGATTTCCTCGTCCTGCGGGCCGAGGAACGCCTGCGCCGCAAGCAGGAGAAAGAGACCTCCCGCAAATCCGCCACCAAGAAGCTGCGCCTGCCGGGCAAGCTCACCGATTGTACCTCCAAGACCCGCGAGGGCACGGAGCTGTTCATCGTCGAGGGCGACAGCGCGGGCGGCTCCGCCAAGGGTGCCCGCAAGCGCGAAACGCAGGCGCTGCTGCCGCTCAAGGGTAAGATCCTCAACGTGCTGGGGGCCGCGTCCGGCAAGCTCACCTCAAACGCGGAAATCTCCGACCTGTGCGAGGCGCTTGGCTGCGGCATGGGCACCAAGTTCAACCTCGACGATCTGCGCTATGACAAGATCATCATCATGACCGACGCCGATGTCGACGGCGCCCATATCGCGTCGCTGCTGATGACGTTCTTCTTCGTGCAGATGCGCCCGCTCATCGATCAGGGTCATCTCTATCTGGCCTGCCCGCCTTTGTACCGCCTGACGCAAGGCGCACACCGGCTCTACGTCCCCGACGACGCAGCAAAAGAGGCCGCGCTGGCGAAGGGTCTGGGCGGCAAGGGCAAGATCGACGTGCAACGCTTCAAGGGTCTGGGCGAGATGGACGCGAAGGATTTGAAAGAGACCACCATGGACCCCGCCACCCGCCAGCTCATCCGCGTGACGGTGCAGGAGGACGAGCCCGGAGAGACCGGCGATCTGGTCGAACGGCTGATGGGCAAGAAGCCGGAGCTGCGGTTTGAGTACATCCAGCAGAATGCGAAGTTTGTTGAGGATGTGGATGTTTAGTCTAAAACGGGACTTCATCGTCCAGATTATCCAGTTCTCTCAGAATGTTATCGAGAGCCTGATCAGCGCCGGATTTTTGACGTTTAACAGTTCGGAAAAGCGATGCGAAAACACCTCCAGCAGAAATAAAACCTGTCGAAGTGAGCTCATCATCTGTGAAGGCATCAATTTCTTTTCCAAATTCGTCTCTAACTATAAGACGGTACTCGTCAATTAATTCGAAAAACTGAACTTCGACCTTCATTTCGCCTAATTGAGTTGAGATTTCGTCTCCATGAACTGTTTCGTTCCAAGACAGCTTTCCGGCCCTGGTAAGTGAAACCAATTTCTGAAGCAATTGACCCCATTTATCACTCATGCATTCAACGCCTTCTCTTTTAATTCTACTTGCAGAGCAGTGGCCTTCAAAGTGTTTCTGTTCAACATATTCTTGACCTTCACCTGATCGATGGGGCCATCTTCGTGCAGGGCTTTATCAGATAGTTTGGACAACCAAGCCATCTGGGTGGCCATGCCCGCTAAGGCCTTAGAGCCTTCTTCAGAGATTTCCACCGAAGATGAACTTTGAAGCGTTGCAACTATCGCTTGCGCATCCGTACAATGCTCTGAGATTCGCTCCCAATCCATACGATCTAACCGCCAGCGAATCTCCTTGAGTACCCTCAAAAGACTCCCCATTTCCGACACTGCCTCAATCGAGTTAATAGATTGAACCGCATTGTTTGCCGCCATCTTTGCCAATTTCGAGTTTCGGCTAGCCCTAAACGCGAAAAATGTACTGAATAAAGCTAAAACTCCACCCCAGAAATCATAGCCAGCCCACGCATATAGAATTTCCCAGGTCAGCCCGTACAACTATCTCAATCCCCCTGCCTTCGCCCAAATCTATATAGGATTTCCCAAACTTCAATCCTTTGATGCAAAACGCGATCACTTAGTCAGCACAACATGGATTTTCTCAAATTTGCAGCGCAGCTTTTGAGCAAAATCATCCCCGCGAGATCGGGGGGAGGAGGATCCCCAGCCTCTGAACGCAAGCGCTTTTTGGCGGCCAAGCGCATTCCACAGAACGAACGTCTCACTAACACCAACCAAATCGCCGCCCCGTCAAACCGCAGGTTTGCCTCCGGCAAAACGGGGCGGGACGGCGATGTGCGGCGGCTACGCCTTGGTTCCGCACGGGTGCAAAGCTCTCCCTGTCATCCGCAATTGACCCCGATCAATCCGGACCCGGCCCTCTTGATGTATCCCCTCCACATCCCCCGCACCCCCGCGGGGACCCCGATGGAGGACCCCATGAAAACCATTCTGATCCCCCTCGCCACCGCCGCCCTGCTGGCACTGCCCGCCTGCGATAACCTCTCGGACACCGAGAACGACATCATCGGCGGCGTCGCGGGCGCCACGGTGGGCGTGCTCACCGCCCGGGCGCTCAACGCCAACACCAACTGGACCATCCTCGCAGCCCTCGGCGGCGCGGTCGCGGGCACGCTGGTGGCGCGCAACCGGCAGACCGGCGAATGCGCCTATGCCAATGGCGATGGCACCTACCGCGCCGGGCCCTGCCGCTGAGGCGTTATTGTTGAATGCTCTCCAGGTAGCCGATCAGATCGACGACCGGCTGGCTGGTCATGATCAACACCCCGTCCTCGCCCGGGATGGTCACGCCCTCGCCCTCGAAGAACGGGCCGTAGACCGGCATCGGGCTGCCGTGGGAGACCAGCGGGTCGGTCCCGTCAATGCGCCGGATCGCCCAGGCGCGCGGGAACACCCCGTCATTCTCGCCCGCCAGAATCGTAAGGTCGGTGGGCCGGATGATCATCACCTGCGCCATCGGCCCGTCGCCCCGGGCCTCCGTGCCATGGCAGGCCACGCAATACTGCGAGAAATACTCCGCCCCCGCCTCGATATTCTGGGCGGTGGCAGGGGTCATGCAAAGGGCGGCCAGCGCGGCGGCGGTCAGATGTCTCATCGGAGGGTCTCCTGTCGTTGCGATCCCCCTGAGCCTAGTCGGCGGCGCCCGCGGGCGCGTTGATGCAAATCAAGGCGCGTCTGCCCCGCCCTAGGGTCGCTGCAACGCCTCGAGATACTCGGCCACCGCCAGCAGCGGCTCCGGCACCGGGGTGACGACCCCGTCCAGCTCCACCGCCGCCATGGGACCTGCGAAGAAGCTGCCGAACTCGGGCATCGCCGTCTCGAAGCGCGGGTTGCGGTGGAAGCCGTCGATGGTGCTGAGCACCCGCTCCATTGGAAACACGCCGCCATTGCGCGCGCTGAGCCGGGTCAGGTCGGCGGGCTTGCGCTTGAGCACGTCGCTCGCCCAGCCCTCCCCCGTCGCATCCGCGCCGTGGCACGATGCGCAATTCTCGGCAAACAGCTGCTTGCCCGTGGGCGGCTCGGGCTGGGCGCAGGCCGCCACGCCACAAACCATTGTAAGGTAAAGATATTTCATGCTCGCCTCCTGCTGTGATCCTAACCGTAAGTTGTGTGTGTCACAACAACCTTGAGGCAGATCAAATCCCTTGCGAGGCGGGCGAAGACTTGCCACTCTGCCCTCATGCGCCTGTTGTTTCTCCTTGCTTTCTTGACCCTTGCAGCCTGCGGTCGCCCTCTCTCAGAGGCCGAGACCCGCTTTGCCGTGGAATTCCACGGCCCCCAGCTCGACACGTCCAAGATCCGCATCCGCCAGGCCCCGGTTTTGCAGCTCTACAGCGCATCCTACCCGGCCCCGCCCCGCACGACCTGCGCCCAGAAACTGTTCCCGCCACCGGAAGAAGCGGTTCTGACAGGCTCCCCCGCGGCGACGGTTTTGTTCAATACAATCAACATCAACCCCGACTACATCGCGCGCGATTACATGCCCGCCTACCCCGACGCGGCCTCGCTTCTGGCGTCGATGTTTCTCGCCCATGAACTGGTCCATGTATGGCAATGGCAAAACCGTGAAACCACCGGCTTCCACCCGCTGAAGGCCGCGCGCGAGCATCAGATCAGCCCCGACCCCTACCTGTTCGAGCTCGACGCAGAGCCCGACTTCCTCGAGTTCGGCTACGAACAGCAAGGCGCCATCGCGTCGGAATACGTCTGCTGCGCGGCGCTGGCCCCGGATGCGCCGCGCACGAAGCGGCTTGAGCGGCTGCTCAGCCCGCATTTCCGATTGAAAAACATGACCTCGAAACTGGATCGCGCCAAGATGGTGCTGCCGTGGGATGGGGTCGAATTGCAGGGGATTTGCGACTGATGAACACCTATGATCTGACGGGTCGAACCGCCGTAGTCACCGGCGGTGCCCAAGGCATCGGCGCGGCGGTGGTCGAGCGGTTGCACGCCTCCGGCGCGCGGGTCGCGGTGTGGGACATGCAGAAGGCCGAGGCCGATTTCAGCACCTCTTGCGACATATCCGAAATGGCATCCGTTCAAGCCGCGCTGCAGTCCACGGAAGCCGCCCTTGGCCCGGTCGATATCTTGGTGAACTCCGCCGGGATCGCAGGCCCCAACGCCCCCATCCAGGACTACGACGACGCGGCTTGGGCGCAGATCGTGGCGGTTAATCTGACCGGCACCTACAACACCAACAAGGCCGTTCTGTCTGGCATGCGCGCGCGCGATTACGGCCGCATCCTCAATATCGCCTCCATTGCAGGCAAGGAGGGCAACCCCAACGCCTGCGCCTACTCCGCGTCCAAAGCGGGCGTTATCGGCTTCACGAAATCGGCGGGAAAAGAGAATGCTGACAAGAACATAGCCGTTAATTGCGTGACCCCCGCCGCTGCCCGCACGCCCATCTTCGATCAGATGAGCGAGGAGCACATCGGCTACATGCTGTCTAAGATCCCCCGCGAACGGTTCCTCGAGGTCGAGGAGGCCGCGAACATGATCGCCTGGATCGTCTCGGCGGAAAACAGCTTCACCACGGGCGCGGTGTTCGACCTGTCTGGCGGCCGCGCCACCTACTGAGCGGCGAGTTTCGCTTCCAACTCCGCAATCCGCGCGCCCATCTGGGCCAGCGCCTGTTCGACCTCGGGACGCGTGTATCGCTCGGTGATGTATTTCGGGCAATTCCACTCATAGCTCGCCACCCGCACGATCATACCGCGCTCGACCTGCGCCGGGCTGCCATCGGATAGCTGGGCCATAAATGGATCATCCGGCGAGATCACCCGCGCATGGCCGAACACCTTCAGTCGTGTCTTGGAGGCGTAATCAATGAAAAACAGTGACACGCGGTCCTCGCCCGCGATGTTCCCGGTCGAGATATATTGCCGGTTTCCAACATACTCTGCCCAGCCAAACTCGTGAGATGAAAGCACTTTGACAAACCCGGCGGGCCCGCCACGATGCTGCATATACGGCCAGCCGGTCTCCCCAACCGAGGCCATGTAAAAACTGTCCCGCGCGCCCAAATAGTTCTGCTCAGCCTCCGTCAGCTCGGTCTTCATAGGCTTTGGCGAAGCTTCGTATTTCGCGTACATCTCGCGGCTGCCCTGCGCTTCCTGCAAAGCCTTGACCCTCGGTGTGAACGCAATCTCGTGGTAGGTGTTCGGCATGGCGGCCTCCTTTTCAGCTCTGGCACCTTACCCGAACCGCTCCGCGCCCGCCTATCCATCACCAATGCACATGATCCGTGCGCTTGCCCTTGCCCGGTGCCTGTTTCATCTTGGCAGAAATATTCCCGCCGGAGGCTCCGCCATGACCACCCCTAGCTATGCCCTGATCATGCTCGCGGCGGGCATTGGCATCCCGATCCTCGCGGCCCTGAACGCAAGCCTTGGCCGCCAGATTGGCGCGCCAGCCGCCGCATCCGTTGTCCTTTTCGCCGTCGCATTCGCGACTGCGTTCGCTGTGGTTCTATTCACCGGCCCGCAAGCCATCACCAAGGTCGCCAGCGCGCCGAAACACCTGCTGCTGGCGGGTGTTCTGATCGCCTTCTACGTGCTGTCGATCACTTACATCGCGCCGCATTTCGGCGTCGGGAACGCGGTGTTCTTCGTGCTTTTGGGGCAGTTGATCTCGGCCGCGCTGATCGACCATTTCGCCCTGTTTGGCGCAACCCAAAGCCCGCTCACGCTCACGCGTGCGGCCGGCATCGCCGTGATGGCTGCCGGGGTCTTCCTGACCCAGATCACAGGCCGCGCTTAAGTCAGCGCGGACAGCTTTTCCCAAAGCGCATCAGCGACTTGCACGACAGACGCTTCAGCCCGCGTGGCCCCGGGGATACGCGCGCCGGGCTGCTCGGCCACCGCGTCGGCCATCCGCGCGAACCGCGCGCCGAAGGCGTCCGTGTAGGTGCCCGGGTCCATCAGAAAGTAGAACTGCCCCAAACCGTGCGGCGGGCCATCGGCCAGCTTCAGGCCGCCCACGTCCAGCGAATTGACCGAGCCGGTCATACAGGCCGCCATGACCTCTGCCATCAGGCCAAAGCCCCAGCCCTTGTAGCCGCCGGTCGAGACCAGCGCGCCGCCCAAAGCGGCCTCGGGGTTTGTTGTCGGCGCGCCGTCGGCGTCGACCGCCCAGCCTTCGGGGATCGGCTCGCCCGCGGCCTTCGCCATCGTGATCTTGCCCAAGGCCACGGCGGAGGTGGAGAAGTCGAAATGCATCACCGGCGCGCCGTCACCCGGCACGGTCATGGCAATCGGGTTGGTGCCGATCACCGCCTTGTTGCCGCCCGGCGGGGCCACCACGGGGGATGCGTTGGTGAAACCGATGCCCACCAGCCCGGCGGCAGCGATCTGTTCGGTGAAAAAGCCCAGCGAGGTGCAGGTGTGCGCATGAGCCACCGCAAGCGAGGCCGTGCCGCAGTCTTTCGCCGCCGCGACCGCTTTGGGCAGCGCGCGCGCAAAGGCCGCTTGCGCAAAGCCGAACTTCGCGTCCGCCTTCACCGCGCCCGGGCGGGGACGCGTGACCTCGGGCTCCACATCGCCCTTCACCCGGCCGGAGGCCAGCTGAATGCAGTAGCTTTCCAGGTAATACAGCCCGCAAATGACGTTGCCCGTCTCTTCCGCGCGGCGCACCGCGCGGGCGACCTCGCGCGCCACCCAGTCTGCGGCTCCGTGCTTCGTTAATGCCGCAAAGGACAGCGCCTCGATCTCGTCCAGTGTCACGCTTGCCATGTCTGTCAGCCCTCCCCGGCTTTCTCTTCGAGCATCATCCACTCTTCTTCCGCCGCGTCCAGCGCCGCCTGTCGCTCCACCAGCGCATCGGTGGCCTTCTGGAACTTGGCCGGGTGATCGGTGAACAGGTTGGGGTCCGACATGAACTCGCCCAGCTTGGCGATCTCGGCCTCCAGCCGCTCGATCTCGCCCGGCAGCGCCTCGAGCCGGTGCTTCTCTGTAAAGCTCAAACCGGCATTGGGCGTCTCGGCACTTTTGGCTTGTGCCTTTGGCTTCGCCCTGGTCACCACCTCTGACTTGGCCACCTCGCCCCGCTGGGCCTGATAGTCGCTCCACCCGCCCGCATAGACCGTCGCGCGGCCATCTTCCAAGGCGATGGTCGTCGTCGCCACCCGGTCCAGAAAGTCCCGGTCGTGGCTGACCAACAGCACGGTCCCGTCATAGTCGGTGATCAGCTCCTGCAGCAGGTCGAGCGTCTCGATGTCAAGATCGTTGGTCGGCTCGTCGAGGATCAGGAAGTTGCTTTCCCGCGCCATCAGCCGCGCCAGCAGCAGCCGCGCCTTCTCGCCGCCCGACAGGGAGCGGACCGGCGCGCGGGCCTGCGCTTCGTCGAACAGGAATTCCTTCAGATAGCCCACGATATGCTTCGGCGTGCCGCGCACCATGATGTAGTCGGACTGGCCCCGGACCCGCAGGGCGGTGTCTTCGGTCAGGGACGCCCAAAGCGTGTCATCGGGGTTCAGGGCCGCGCGGTTCTGGTCGAACACCGCCGGGATCAGGTTCGTGCCCAGCGTCACCGTGCCGGTGTCCGGCTCCGCCTGCCCGATCAGCATGTTGAGAAGCGTCGTCTTGCCCGCGCCATTCGGGCCCACAAAGGCGACCCGCTCCCCACGCCCGACCTTCAGGGAGAAGTCCTTCACGATCTGCTGCTCGCCAAAGCTCTTGGAGATGCCATCGGCCACAATGACCTGCTTGCCGCTCTTCGGGCCCGCTTCAAACGCCATCGACGCCGTGCCCTGCCGGGTGATCTGCGCCGCGCGCTCCGCCCGCAGCTCGCCCAAGGCGCGCACACGGCCCATGTTGCGCTTACGGCGCGCGGAGATGCCTTCGACCGCCCAGCGGGCCTCCGCCTTGATCTTGCGGTTGAGCTTGTGGCGCTGCATGTCCTCGTCTTCCCAGGTCTTGTCCCGCCAGGCCTCGAACGCGTCAAAGCCCTTTTCCTGACGGCGCACAGCGCCCCGGTCGATCCACAGCGTGGCGCGGGTCAGCGCCCGCAGGAAAGCCCGGTCGTGGGAGATCAGGATGAAGCCCGCGCGGGTCGATTTCAGCTCCTGTTCCAGCCACGCGATCGCCTCGATATCAAGGTGGTTCGTGGGCTCGTCCAGCAGCATCAACTCAGGCGCTTCGGCAAGCAATTTCGCCAGCGCCGCGCGCCGCCGCTCGCCGCCCGATGCGGTCTCGACAGGCGCGCCAAGGTTCAGCTTTAGGCCTTCCGCGGCCGCTTCAACCTTGTAGGCATCGCCAAAATCCAAATCGCTGGACGCGTAGTCCCCAAGGGTCGCGAAGCCCGACAGGTCGGGGTCCTGCTCCATATATCCGGTGGAGGTCGCAGGGGCCAAAACCCGCGCGCCGCTATCGGCTTCGACCAAGCCCGCCATGACCTTCATCAGGGTCGACTTGCCAGACCCGTTGCGCCCCACCAGCGCCACCCGATCGCCCGGATGGACGACGAGGGACAGGTCTTCGAAGACGGGATCGCCGCCAAAGGTGAGCGAGATATCGGTGAGCTGAAGAAGGGGTGCACGGGCCATGCCCCTCCGCTACGGCCAAAGGCTGGGAGGGTCAACCGCCCGGGCGCGCGCCTACCCCGCGACGGCCCGCAAGAGCTTCTTGCGCGCGGGCGGGATCGCCCCGATCTCGAGACCGGTGAAGACGTGCAACGTGTTCAGATCGCGGTCGACAACGGCATGATCGCTGACCCAACCGCCCATCAGAAGATAGGTGCGCAGCAGCGGCGGCATTGCCCGCATCGCGGCCTTCAGGTCCGGGCGGCGCAGCCTGAGCTTGGAGGCAAACGGGAAAACCTTCGGCGCCTTGACCCGGGGCAGCCAGCGTTTCGGGGCAAGATGGCGCTCCTTGAGCAGCGAGAACGCATCAAGGTAATCCTCCTCCGAGGTGCCCTTAAAGGACGAGCAGCCAAACAGCATCTCCACGCCGTTCTCGTCCACATAGGCCGTCAGCGCGCCCCAGGCGACCCGCAGGATGTCGGGGTCGTGGTGGTCAGGGTGGATGCAAAAGCGGCCCATTTCGACCATGGCCCCCTCGAACGCCTCGAGCCGCGCGAGACCGTAGTGCTGCGCGGAGTAGCTGCGCGCGATGGCCCGGCCATTGTCGAGCGGCATCAGGCGGAAGCAACAGACCAGCGTGCCGCGCGCGTTTTCGACCAGAACATGCTGGCACAACGGATCGAACGCGTCGCAGTCCAAAGCGGCCCCGTCCCGGAAGCTCAGCGCGCGCAGCTCCTGCGCCGCGCGGATGTCGGCGTCCCCGTCGGCAAATCGTGCACTGTAGCGGCCTTTGGCGAGAAGTGGCATGGCGCGGCCCTCCGGATCGGGCCGGGTGTCTTGGACCTCGGCCTCTCACGACTTATCTAGGAGCGGAACAGGCATTTAGGCAAGAGCCCTTTGAGCGGGCATGGAAGGACCACGCGTATGGATAAAGTGATCAAGTCGGACGAGGAATGGCGCGCGCAACTGGGCGATCTGGGCTTCAAGGTGATGCGCAAGCACGGCACCGAGCGGGCGCACACCCATGACGACTTCCCCAAGGCGGCGGGCACCTTCATGTGCGCGGGCTGCGGCGCGCCGCTATTCGATGCCGAAACCAAGTTCGAAAGCGGCACCGGCTGGCCCTCTTTCTATGCGCCGCTCGATGACGAGATGGTGGGCGAGAGCGTCGACAAAAGCTGGTTCATGACCCGCACCGAGGTCCATTGCAACCGCTGCGACGGCCATCTGGGCCATGTCTTTCCGGACGGGCCGCAGCCCACCGGCCTGCGCTACTGCATCAACGGTGTCGCGTTGGAGTTCGAGCCGGAAGAGTGAGGTCAGGCGGGCGGCGGATCAGCCGCCCAAAGCCTCGCCCAGGTCGATATTGCCGAAGTTGCGCAGGATCTGGCGAATGAACGTCACGTCACGCACATTCGTCTCGGTGACCCGGCGCGACAGCTCGACCACCTGGCCATCCTCAAGCCCGTAGCGCTCGACATTGGTCAGCACATCGTCCTCGAAGCGAAGGGCCACGACCTGTCGGTTGGTCTCGCGCGGGGCGCGCCAGCCGACATGCTCGACCGTGCTGCCGACGTAGAACCAGTCACCGCCCGCCAGAACGCCGGAGGCTGACGGCTTGCCGATCAGGTCTTCCACGCTGCCGCGCGTGTCCGCGCCCACGGCGAGTGTGTCGAGATCTTCCTGAAGCGGGATGTAGCCGTGGTTGCGCACGATGGGGCTGCACGCCGAAAGCGCCACCGCGAAAGCCACCGCCGTCAGCGTCGCGGTACGTCTCGACCGCTTGTTCTCCCCGTGCCGCATAACCGCGCGACCCCCGTTTCTTATGCTACTTGCTCAACAATGCCTCGAAGGCTTAATGAAGGGCTTACAGAAGGACGCGCACGTGATCAAGAAAGATAGCTCTGCCATGGCTGACCCTACGTTGCTTCGCTTGGCCGATCTGCCCAGCCGGGTTCCCACCCCGATCTCCCATATCCCTAACGCCGATGCACTGGCGGCCCTTGCCGAAGCGCTCGACATCTCTGCGGTGCGGAAATTGCGGCTTGAAGGGGTGCTGAAGCCCATGGGCAAGACCGATTGGCGGCTCGAGGCCCGTCTGGGTGCGACCGTGGTGCAGCCCTGCGTGGTCACGCTGGAGCCGGTGACAACCCGGATCGAGGAGCCGCTGGAGCGCAACTATCTTGCCGACTATGAGCCGCCGACCGAGGCCGAGCTGGAGATGGACGGCGACGATATCTCCGAGGCCCTGCCTGCGACGCTGGACCTCTCGGAGGTTGCCGCCGAGGCGCTGGCGCTGGCGCTGCCGCCCTTCCCGCGCGCCGAGGGCGCGGAGTTGGGCCAGCGCGATTTTGCCCCGCCCGGGGCGGAGCCGCTGGACGATGATGCCGTCAAACCGTTCGCCGGTCTGGCCGAGCTGAAGGCCAAGATGGAGCGCTCCGGCGGCTCGGACGCCTGAGACGGCGCGGATCGGCATCGAATCTCTTGCCAAACGGGGCAGAATGCGTATTTTCCGCGCTTCTTGAGAATATGGCTCTGGACGCCCGCATCCGCAGGCGGTAGACGCCCCTACAAAGGCGCCGTGATGGCGCGCGAAACAGATACACTGGGCCGCATGATGGCCCCCGAACACCGAAGGTTGAGACATGGCCGTCCAGCAGAATAAAGTTTCCAAGTCGCGCCGCAACAACCGCCGCGCACATGACGCGCTGGTCGCGGCCAATCCCGACGAGTGCACCAACTGCGGCGAGCTGAAGCGCCCGCACCACGTGTGCCCCTCCTGCGGCCACTATGCCGACCGTGAGGTCGTCGCACTGACCGAAGAGGTCGATCTGGACGACGACGCCGCTTAAGCTTAGGCTGCGCTGCAACAACAGTTGTGCGGCGCACAGCCAAGCAAATATGGGCAGGCATTCCGGTGGGATCATCTGACACCGTTATCTCCATCGACGCTATGGGCGGGGACTTGGGCCCCGCCGCTGTCGTGTCCGGGATGGCCAAATCAGCCGAAAAGAACCCCAACCTGCGCTACATCGTGCACGGCGACGAGGCGCAACTGAAACCGCTGATCGCCAAGCGCAAAATCACCGACATCTGCGACATCCGCCACGCCAGCGACGTGGTTACGATGCACGAGAAACCGTCCCATGTGATGCGTCATGGCAAAGGCACGTCCATGTGGTCGGCAATCGAGGCGGTGCGCGCGGGCGACGCCACCGTTTGCGTCAGCTGCGGCAACACCGGCGCGCTGATGGCGGTCTCGATGATCCGCCTTCGCAAGGTCTCCGGCGTGAACCGCCCTGCCATTGCCTGCCTCTGGCCCTCCCGCAATCCGTCCGGCTTCAACGTGATGCTGGACGTGGGCGCCGACATTCGCGCCGATCAGGACGATCTGCTGCAATACGCGCTCATGGGGTTGAGCTACGCCCGCAACGGCTTCGGCATCGCCCGGCCGCGCATCGGCCTGCTCAATGTCGGCACCGAAGAGCACAAAGGCCGGGCTGAGCTGAAAGTCGCCCACGAGATGATCGAGGCCGCCGCCGACAGCAATGACTTCGACTATGTTGGCTTCGTCGAGGGCGGTGATATCCCGTCGGACCGGGTCGATGTGATCGTGACCGACGGCTTCACCGGCAACGTCGCTCTCAAGACTGCCGAGGGCACGGCGAACCTGATCTCCGAGGGCCTGCGCGAGGCGTTCAAATTCTCGCCCCTGTCGCGCATCGCGGCCCTGCTCGCCTATCCCTCCCTGCGCCGGTTGCGCAAGCGGATCGACCCGCGCCGTGTCAATGGCGGGGTGTTTCTGGGCCTCAACGGCACGGTGGTGAAATCCCACGGTTCCGCCGATGCCACCGGCGTCTCGGCGGCGATCAAACTGGCGGTGCAGCTGGCCCAATCAGGTTTCGGTGAGAAGCTCGCCGCCCGGGTTGCATCCGCGAGCGAGGCGGGTCAAGTTGCCGACACGGCTGGGGAGCCGCAAACGGCAGGGGGCACCAACAGCACATGAGCATGATCCGATCCGCCCTGCGGGGCATGGGCCACGCCCTGCCCGAGCGTGTCGTCGAGAACGCCGAGTTCGAGGCGTGGATGGACACTTCGGATGAGTGGATCCGGGCGCGTTCGGGCATCGAACGCCGCCATTTCGCAGCCGATGGGCAGACCACCTCCGACCTCGCCACCGAGGCGGCGCGGGCCGCCTTGATCGACGCCGGCATGAAGGCCGACCAGATCGACGCGATCGTCGTTGCCACCTCGACCCCGGACACGACCTTCCCCTCCGTGGCCACGATCGTGCAGGGCAATCTCGGCACGAAAGGCTTCGCCTTTGACGTACAGGCCGTCTGCGCGGGCTTCGTCTTCGCGATGGCCAACGCGGACGCACTGATCAAATCCGGTCAGGCCACCCGGGTGCTCGTCATTGGGGCCGAGACCTTCTCGCGCATCATGAACTGGGAAGACCGCACGACCTGCGTGCTGTTTGGCGATGGCGCAGGCGCTGTGGTGCTGGAGGCCCAAGAGGGCCAGGGCACCTCCGCCGATGCGGGCATCCTCGCCACCGATCTGAACTCCGACGGCACCTACCGTGATCTGCTCTATGTCGATGGCGGCGTCTCCAAGACCCAGACCACCGGCGTGCTCGTGATGCAGGGCAAGGAGGTCTTTCGTCACGCGGTCGAAAAGCTCGCCAAGACCGCCGAGACCGCGCTCGAGAAATGCGGCCTGAGCGACGCCGATGTCGACTGGGTCGTCCCCCATCAGGCCAATCTGCGCATCATCAAGTCGACCGCGAACAAGATGAACATCCCGATGGAGCGGGTGGTCGTGACCGTGCAGGACCATGGTAATACATCCGCCGCATCGATTCCCTTGGCGCTCTCAGTTGCCAAGACGCAGGGCAAATTCCAGCCCGGCCAAGTCCTTGTGATGGAGGCGATTGGCGGTGGATTGGCATGGGGCGCGGTGGTTTTGCGCCTCTGAGCCGGATTTCACGGCTCAATTCTTGCTGAAAGGCCGCAATCCAAGCCCTTGATATTGACTCGGAATTTGCCGCGCGCCTATCGTCTCCCCTAACACATAAACCGGGGGGGACCGTATGACTGCCAAGACTTTGACCCGCATGGATCTAAGCGAAGCCGTGTTCCGCGAGGTGGGCCTGTCGCGCAACGAGAGCGCTGATCTGGTGGAGAGTGTCCTCAAACATATGTCCGACGCGCTTGTCTCCGGCCAACAGGTCAAGATTTCCTCCTTCGGCACGTTCTCCGTGCGCGAAAAATCCGCCCGTGTCGGCCGCAACCCGAAGACCGGCGAGGAGGTGCCCATTCACCCGCGCCGCGTTCTGACCTTCCGCCCATCGCACCTGATGAAGGACCGCGTGGCAACCGGCAACAAGTCCTGAGCCCACCTCTGAGGGAGGCCTGAGACCATGGCGACCAAAGCCCGCGACGCATTCCGCACCATCTCCGAGGTGGCCGATTGGCTCGACGTGCCCGCGCACGTCCTGCGCTTCTGGGAGAGCAAGTTCAGCCAGATCAAGCCGGTGAAACGCGCCGGCGGGCGGCGCTATTACCGCCCCGACGACATGCTGCTGATCGGCGGCATCAAGAAGCTGTTGCATGATGACGGCATGACCATTCGCGGCGTGCAGAAGATGCTCAAGGAGGAAGGCGTCAAGACCGTGGCGGGCCTGTCCCAGTCGCTCGACGGGGTCGACGACGCAGCTTCCCCACGCACCAAACGCCGCCGCGACGAGGTCGAGGCGGAGGCCGACGGCACCGAGATCGAGACCACCGCCGAGAGTGAAGTCGTCGAAGAAGCCGAAACCATCGCCGCATGGTCGGAAGACGCCGAAGCCGACAGCACCCCCGCCGAGCCAGAACGCGCCGCGATGCACATCGACCCCTCCGCCGCACAGATCAATGCAGGCGAAGAAGCCCCCACGGCGGAGGCGGCGTCCGAGACCGAAGATGAGGCCGAGGAGGGCTCAGACGATGGCTCCGACGAGCCGGAAACGGTCGAAGACAGCGCCGACAATGTCGTCGCGATGCCAGCGCGGACGGAACCAGAAGAGCCCGAGGAGGAGATATCCGCGTCGCAATCCACGCTCGATCTGGACGAGGCCCCTGCCCCCGATCCGAACGACGAAGAGACAGAGACAACAGATATTGAGATCGCAGCGGAGGCGCACACGCCAGAGCCTGAACCGGAACCCGAGCCCGAGCCGGAACCCGAAGCAGCCGCATTGGCCCCGCAACTCGATCCAAACCGCGAAAAGACCCTGCCCCCGACCGAGCTTCCCGCAGATGTGGCCCCATCGGAGCCTGCCTCCGCAGACCGCTCAGAGCAGGCAATCGCCGCGGCGCGGGCGCTGAAACGCCGCCTGCGCGCCAATGGCTCCGAAAAGCTCGCCGCTGATCCGACCCTGGCGGCACACGTTGCGCGCCTTGCCGCCCTGCGTGACCGGATCGCCGGGCAGGCGGCGGACAGCTGAGACCAAGGCGGCAAGCAGCTTTCCCCATGGCGCGTTTTTCTGAGCAAAGCCCTTGCCACCGCTTGGAATTTGGCTATGACATGTCGCTATTCGTCGGGCTATGGCGCAGCCTGGTAGCGCGTCCGTCTGGGGGACGGAAGGTCGCAGGTTCGAGTCCTGCTAGCCCGACCAATCATCAAACGCCCGTGCGCCGCCGCGCCGGGCGTTTCGTGGTTCTTGAGGGGGGATGATCGCAATGCAATTCAATCGCGGGGTGCTGGCCGACCACCAGATGCGGATCATGCTCGACGAGGGCGCGATCACCGCGGAAGAGCCTATCGCGGACGGCCAGATCCAACCCGCCTCCCTCGACTTGCGCCTCGGCACCCACGCCTACCGTGTCCGCGCGTCCTTCCTGGCGGGCCGCGATCACCCGGTCGAGCGGCGCCTCAACGACTTCACCATGCACCGGGTCGATCTGACCCAGGGCGCGGTGCTAGAGAAGGGCTGCGTCTATGTCGTGCCCCTGCTCGAACATCTCGCCCTGCCCGAAGACATGTCGGCGGCAGCGTCAGCCAAAAGCTCGATCGGCAGGCTCGATCTGCTGACCCGGGTGATCACCGATCACGGGGTCGAGTTCGACCGCGTGCCCGCAGGCTATGTCGGCCCGCTCTACGCCGAGATTTGCCCGCGGTCCTTTTCCGTCGTGGCGCGCACCGGGCAAATGCTTAACCAAATCATCTTCCGCGCCGGCAAAACCGTGATGGACGACGCCGAGCTGCGCGCTCTCCATGCCGCCTCTCCTATCGTTTCCGGCGAGGCGGTGATCTCCGACGGGCTGGGTTTCTCTGTCGATCTGTCTCCGGCCGAGGGCGATCTGGTCGGCTACCGCGCCAAGCCCCACACCGGCGTCATCGACCTCGACAAGATCGGCCACTACGACCCGTCCGAGTACTGGGAAGAGCTGCGCACAACCGACGCCCGCCTGATCCTCGACCCGGGCGCCTTCTATATCCTCGTCAGCCAGCAAAGCATTGTCATCCCGCCGCAATGCGCGGCAGAGATGGCCCCCTATCTCGCGATGGTCGGCGAATTCAGGGTGCATTACGCGGGCTTCTTCGACCCCGGTTTCGGCTATTCCGGGGCGGGTGGCACCGGCTCGCGCGGGGTACTGGAGGTGCGCTGCCACGAAGCCCCGTTTGTGCTGGAACACGGCCAAACCGTCGGCCGCCTCGTCTACGAGCACATGTCAGAGGTGCCGACCCAGCTCTACGGCATCGACATCAAGTCGAACTACCAGGGCCAGGGCCTGAAACTCTCCAAACACTTCAAGGCCCCGTGACCCGCTCTTTCTTTGTTCCGAAAATACGGCCCCCGGAGGGTCGATCCGCAAATATCCCGAAACACCGTGCGGCTCAAAACCGCCCGATCCGGCGGGCCATACGCACCGATTGCTTGGCGCGTTTCTTGTTCTTGCCCGCCATCTGACGCTGCTCGGGCGTCAGCTCGTCGCCCGCAGCACCGCGTTTGGCGGCCATGTCGACGCCCTTGTTGATCCCTGCCTTGATCAGCTTGCGCATCACAATCCGCATGAACATGTTGATAATTTGGTTCATCTGCCTGCTCCTTTGCTCTTCTATGTAGCTCAGTCTTCAAACAATTCGTTCTGGCCCTCTGGGCTTTCGTCTTCATCGTCGTCGTCGTGCAAGGCATCCGCACCCGGCGGCGGGCGGTTGTCCAGCAGACCTGCGGCCCGCAGCTCTTTCAGCCCCGGCAGATCGCGCGCGTTCTCTAGCCCGAAATGGTCAAGAAATCCTTGCGTGACCACGAAGGTCACCGGCCTGCCCGGCGTCATCCGGCGGCGGCCGAAGCGGATCCATTCCATCTCGATCAACTGATCAATCGTACCACGCGACACAGACACACCGCGAATTTCTTCGATCTCCGCGCGCGTCACCGGCTGGTGGTAGGCCACGATGGCCAGCGTTTCGATCGCCGCGCGCGACAGTTTGCGTGTCTCGACGGTCTCTTTCTGCATCAAGAAGCCAAGATCGCCCGCCGTGCGCATCGCCCATGCGTCACCCACGCGCACCAGATGCACGCCGCGCCCCTCGTAGCGCTTCTTCAGATGCACCAGCGCCTCCGCGGGGTCAGAGCCATGGGGCATCCGCGCCTCCAACTCCTTGACCGATACGGGCTCGACGGAGGCAAACAGCACCGCCTCGACCATCCGTTCCTGCTCGCCCATGGGCGGGGCCTCAAATAGCGTTTCTTCTTGCTCTTCAGGCACTTAATTGTCCTTCTTTCGTATCTGGATCGGGGCGAATACTTCGCCCTGACGCAGCTCGATCTGGCCTTGCTTGGCCAGCTCCAGCGACGCCGCAAAGGTCGCCGCCGTGGCCGAGCGGCGCTTGACCGGGTCGGTCTCCCATCCCTCGGGCAGCCAGGTCGTGAGGTCCGACCAATCGCCCGCAAAGCCGATCAAGCCGCGCATCCGCTCCAGAGCTTGCTCCATCGTGAAGACCTTTTCGCGGTCCATCACGAAGGGGCGGAATTCGTCCTTCGTCTTGATACGCGCATAGGCCTGCATCAGGTCCAGAAGCGTCGCCGTGTAGGTGACCCGCCGCACCCGCTCGACGCTTTCCGGCACGCCGCGCACAAAGAAATCTCGCCCCAGCTGATCTCGCGCCATCAGTTTGGCCGAGGCTTCCCGCATCGCGCTCAGCCGTTCCAGCTGGAACGCCAGATGAGCCGCTAGTTCCTCGCCCGATGGTCCGTCTTCGGTCGGGTCCGGCGGCAGCAGCAGGCGTGATTTCAGGAAGGCGAGCCAAGCCGCCATCACCAGATAATCCGCGGCAAGCTCCAGCCTTAGTGCCTTAGCTTGCTCAATAAATACAAGATACTGCTCGGCCAGCTGTAGGATCGAGACCTTGCGCAGGTCAACTTTTTGCGTCCGCGAGAGCGTCAGCAATAGGTCCAGCGGGCCCTCAAACCCGTCCACATCCACGATCAACGCCTCGGCGGCCAGCCGGGCCTCGACCGTGCCCGCCTCCCACTCGTCCGCTGTCTGATCCTGATCGACCATTTAAGCCCCCGCAATGAGCGTCCGAAGCTCGTCCTCAGCGGCCAAAATGTCAATATCCATTGGGGTTTTGCGCTGGTCCAACGCCCGACCGGCGCGGATTTGCGCAACCTCGCTCATTGGCCCGGAGACGTCCGCGACCGTACGCATTTCCTCAAGATCGCCATTGCAGTGCAAAACCACATCGCAGCCCGCATCGAGTGGCGCGCGCGCGCGCTCCGCAATCGTGCCCGACAGCGCCTCCATCGAGATGTCATCGGTCATGATCAGGTTGTGGAACCCGATCTCCTCGCGGATCATCTTCATCGCCTTGGGCGAGGTCGTCGCGGGCAAATCATCAATGCACGGAAAGACAATATGCGCCGTCATGCCCATCGCCATATGGGTCAGCCGCTTGAACGGCGCAAAATCCAGCGCCTCCAGCTCCGCCCGCGGCACATCCACGGTCGGCAGGTCCTTGTGACCATCCACGACCGCGCGCCCGTAACCCGGTATATGCTTGAGCACCGGCAGCACGCCACCCTCTAAGAACCCCTGCTCGCAGGCCAGACACATCTTCACCACCGTCTCGACATCGGACCCGTAGCAGCGATTGCGCAGCACCGGGTGGCTTTCGGGCCAGATCACATCCGCAAGCGGCGCGCAGTTGGCATCAATCCCCACCTCGAACAGCTCCGCCGCGATCAGCCGGTTCCGCAGATACATCGCGCGGGCGGCGTGCGCGCCCGTGGCCTCGACCTGATCCAACGCAGGCAAATACTCTCGCCATTCCGGCGCGCGCATCCGCTGGACCCGCCCGCCTTCCTGATCGATCAGGATCGGAGCGTTCCACCCGACCGCGGCCCGAAGCTCCGCCGTCAACGCCGATAATTGCGCCCGATCCACGATATTTCGGGCAAAAAGAATGAATCCCCAAGGCTGTGCGCTTGCAAAAAACGAACGTTCCGGCGCCGAGAGGCTCAACCCCTCACATCCGAAAATATAGGCGCCAGATGCCATTAGAGGGCCTCCTTAAATCTTTCGACGAAGCGGCCCTTGCACAAAGCGAACAAAAGCGGCCCTAACGGGCCAACACCGGGATACAGGCGGCGTTGGCCGCGACCAAGACGGCGCAGAACCGGCGGGAGGCGCTTAGATCCTCAAATCCGACCGCGCGCAGACGGTAGAATGTGCGCCCACCCGACGTCGCTTCCTGGATCACGCGCTGCTTGCCTTCGATGTAATCTTCGAACCGAGCTGCGATCTTGTCCCACTCCGCACGCGCGGTTTCCTGGTCGTCAAACGCGCCCAGCTGCACCAACCGGGTGCCCGATGCGATGCTTGACGCGTCCAGCTCTTCTGGCGTCCCGCCCCCGCCCAACGCGGCGGTCGCAGCCGCGACGGCGGCCTCGGCCTGCAGCGACGCCAGATCGACCTCCGGTTTTCGCTGCGGCACCGGCGAGCGGCGCACGCCCGGCACGGACGGGTCAAGGATCGGGCGCGCCAGATCGGGGCGCGGCTCTTCGTCCAAGGCATCCAGCGGCGCTTGGCCCGCGGCCAGTTGCTCGGCCAGGGCCAGCGCCTCGGCGACCGGGTCTTCGGGTTCGATATCGTCGGTCAGGGACACCATCGTGCCCACCGCTTCTTCCACGACGCCGGTGGCGTCCACCTCGACTTCGACGTCACCCGGGGCAATTGCATCCTCCTGGGTCAGGTCGATCGGCTCCGGGGCAAGGATCACCTGGGGGCTTGGCCCGGCGGCCGTGCCTGCCGATTGCACGGAATTCACGGCCAGCCCGGTATGCTGCGCCAATTGCCCGCCCGGGTCCGCGGGCTGAACGCGCGCGGGGCCTTCCAGCGCCCGGATCACCGGCACGCCGCTCACATCGCGCACTGTCAGCTGGTAGCCCCAGACGGCCAGTCCCAGCACAAGCACCACGGAGCTGCCTGCGCCTACAAAGCTCATCATACGCGACACGTGGCCCTGCATCCCTTGATGCTCGGGCGCGCGGGGCGCGTCATATGCGCCGAATTCCAGATCTGCCATTCTCGCCTCTCCGCCCCCGAATTGGCTTCGGGTGGTCTGTCTTTAAGCCTGCTCGTGGCTCCTCGACCGGGCGCGGATCATTGGACGTCAGCGCATCTCTTCGGCAGGAGCCACACCCAGAATACCAAGACCTGCGGAAATAACAATCGCCGTGGCACGTGCGAGGGCAATTTTCGGCGCGCTCGCCTCCGCCGTGTCCTGCATGAAGCGCAGCTCCGGCAGCTCGTTGCCGCGGTTCCACAGCGCATGCAGCTCGCCCGCCAGCTCATAAAGGTAGAAGGCAATGCGGTGCGGCTCGTTCGTCCGCGCGGCGATTTCGACCAGTCGCGGCCATTCGGCGAGCTTCGCCGCCAGCTTCAATTCCGCCTCATGGGTGTTGCCGCTGACATCGACCTGCGCCAGGGCCGCGTCCGACATATCCCAGCCCTCAGCCTGGGCCTTGCGCAGCACGGAGCACACCCGCGCATGGGCGTACTGCACGTAGAAGACCGGGTTGTCCTTCGATTGCTCCAGCACCTTTGTGAAGTCGAAATCCAACGGCGCATCCTGCTTGCGGGTCAGCATCACGAAACGGGTCACGTCGGAGCCCACCAGGTCCACCACATCGCGCAAGGTCACGAAGGTGCCCGCGCGCTTCGACATCTTGAACGGCGCGCAATCCTTGAACAGCCGCACCAGCTGGGTGAGCTTGATATCGACCGGCACACGGCCGTCCGACAGCGCCGAGACCGCCGCCTTCATGCGCTTCACATAGCCGCCATGATCGGCGCCAAACACATCAATAAGCTCGTCGAACCCTCTGGAAATCTTGTCATAATGGTATGCGATGTCGGGCGCGAAATAGGTCCATGCCCCATCCGATTTCTGGATCGGGCGGTCGACATCATCGCCATGGGCGGTAGAGCGGAACAGCATCTGTTCACGCGGCTCCCAATCCTCGGGCACCTTGCCCTTCGGCGGCTCCAGCGTGCCGCGGTAGATCAGGTCCTTGCCCTTGAGATCGGCAATTGCCGCCTCGATCTGCCCCGTGCCATAGAGCGACTTTTCCGAGTAGAACACATCCATCTCGACACCCAGCGCGGCAAGGTCCGCACGGATCAAATCCATCATCGCGTCGGTGGAGAAATCGCGCACCTCTTCCAGCCAGACCTGCTCACCCGTGTCGACATAGGCGTCACCGACCTTGTCTTTCAGCGCCTCACCCACCGCGACCAGATAGTCGCCCGGATAGGTGCCGTCCTCAAAAGCCACCTCCTGGCCATGGGCTTCGAGGTAGCGCAGGTAGACAGAGCGTGCGAGCACATCGACCTGCGCGCCGCCATCGTTGATGTAATACTCTCGCGTGACATCGTAGCCCGCGTAATCGAGAAGCGAGGCCAACGCATCGCCAAACACCGCCCCGCGGGTGTGGCCCACATGCAAGGGTCCGGTGGGATTGGCCGAGACATATTCGACATTCACCTTCCGGCCCGCGCCCATGTCCGAGCGCCCGAAGCCGGATCCCTGCTCCAGCGCGGCTTGCACGACGCCCGCCCAAACGCCTGTCTCCAGACGCAGGTTCAAAAACCCCGGCCCGGCCACGTCCGCCAGGGCCACCCGCGCATCATCCATCAGCTTGCTAGCCAAGGCGTCGGCAATGTCGCGCGGCTTCAGCTTCGCAGGCTTGGCCAGCACCATCGCCGCATTCGTTGCCATATCCCCATGGGCGGCATCACGCGGCGGCTCGACGGCCACATTGGCAAAATCCAGGCCCTCCGGCAGCGCGCCGTCGGCGACCATCTGGTCCAGCGCGGAAATCACCACCGCGCGCATGTCAGCAAACAGGTTCATCATCCTACCTCATAGCATGTGGCGGGGGTTTACCATGCCGGGCCCGGGCGTCCAGCGATGATCCCGCGTTCTGCTTTCTTTGTTCCGGAAGTACGGCGGGGGTTTGGGGGCTGGCCCCCAATAAAAAATGACGCGTGCGCAGCACACATCTGGATCACTTGCGGCCTGTCACATAGCTGTCCGCGGCGACCCCACCGATCAGCCGCTCGTGCTCTTGCAGAGCGAAGCGGTCAGTCATGCCCGCGATGTAATCCGCCACGATCCGCGCCAGCGCGGTCTCTCCGTCGGCGTCTTCGACATCCTTGCGCCATTGCTTGGGCAGCAGGTCCGTGCGCTCCATGAACAGCGGGAACAACTCGTCAACCACTTGGGTCACCTGCACGCGCATCTCGACCACGGCGGGCGCGCGGTACATGCGGGTAAACAGGAACGCCCGGATGTCTTTCAGCTGCGCCCAGACCTCGGGCGAGAACTGCACCATCGGCCGCCCCGCCCCGCGAATGTCGGCTACAGAGGCCGGCGCCAGATCATTCAAGCGCGCACGCGCCACAGCGATCACATCCTCGACCAGCAGGCCGAAGAACCGCCGCAAGGCCTCATGGCGGCGGCGATAGTAATTCAGCCCCGGATACAGCGCGTCGACCCGCGCAAAGCACGGGCCCACCAGCGGCAGCTCCGCCAGCTCATCGGTCGAAAACAGCTCCGCGCGCAGCCCGTCATGCAGATCGTGGTTATTATAGGCGATGTCATCGGCCAGCGCCGCCACCTGCGCCTCGGCGCTTGCGTACGTACCCAGCTCCAGATCATGCCGCGCGGAATATTCCTCCAGCGCGTAGGGCAAATCACCGGTCACAGGGCCATTGTGCTTGGCGATCCCCTCGAGGCTCTCCCAGGTCAGGTTGAGCCCGTCCCATTCGGCATAATGGCGCTCCAGCGAGGTGACGATCTTCAGCGCCTGCGCGTTGTGGTCAAACCCGCCGTAAGGTGCCATCAGCGCGTCCAGCGCCTCCTCCCCCGTATGTCCAAACGGCGTGTGGCCCAGATCATGGGCCAGCGCCACCGCCTCTGTCAGCTCCGCATTAAGCCCCAAGACCCCCGCAATCGTGCGCGCGACTTGCGCCACCTCGATCGAATGGGTCAGCCGGGTGCGGAAATAATCGCCCTCATGCTCGATGAACACTTGCGTCTTGTGCTTGAGCCGCCGGAAGGCGCTGGCGTGGATGATGCGGTCCCGGTCGCGTTGGAAGCAGGACCGGAAGGTACTCTCTTCTTCGCTGTAAAGCCGCCCGCGACTGTCTTCGGGCTGGCAGGCATATGCGGCGAGCATGGCGCGTCTCCTTTGCGGGCGGTCCTGCGCCTCCTACACGATCCCTTTGGCGCAGGCGAGGGCCGCATCAGCCCCCGTGCGCTCGTGCGGCGGACTGTGGTATACTCGTCCGTGACCTTATCTGAAAGGACTGCCCCCATGTTCACCGTCGAAAAAGCCGGCGCCGCCCTCATCCATGTCGAGATCGGCGGGCGCATCACCGCAGAAGAGATGTCACAGGGCCTCGATACCCTGCTGCCGATGATCGCAGGTATGCAGGATGCCGCGATGCGGATGGTCTACCACGATGTCGGCCTGCCGGAACTTGGGGCCGTGATGGAAGAGATGAAGCGCCTGCCGCAGCTCTTCGGCGCGTTGGGTCACGTCAAGCGGGTGGCGGTCCTGTCGGACGCCAAATGGATCCGCGATATGGCAGAGCTGGAGGGCATGGTCTTGCCCGGCACCACGATCCGCGGCTTCCCCACCGGCGAGACCGCATCCGCCGAACAGTTCCTGTCGGGCGAGCCCCTCGACGATCCGATGGATGACGAGAATTTTCCGGTCTAGCCCGGCCCGGCGCTTGAGATCGGGGCATTGCCCCCTTACCTTTACGCTAGACCAACGCCACAGGACACCGCCGCCATGGACCTCACTCTGCCCCCCAAAGTCACCGACCGCGCCTTCGCGCGATTGGCCGAGATTGGCGCGTCGTCGGACGGTCAGGCCCTTCGGGTGGCTGTGGATGGCGGCGGATGCTCGGGCTTTCAATACGACATCAAGCTCGACACGCCGGCCGAGGATGATCTGGTGCTCTCCAAGGATGGCGAGACTGTGGTTGTCGACAGCGTGTCGCTGCCGTTTTTGTCCAATGCGGTGATCGACTTCACCGAAGAGCTGATCGGCGCGCGGTTCACGATCGAGAACCCCAACGCCACCTCGTCCTGCGGCTGCGGCACGTCCTTTTCCATGTGATAGAACGGTAAAAGGGCGCAGGCCCGTGGCGGCCGCGCCCGTCTTGCGATCTCTTCTCCGACGGGGCCTAAAGCTCCTTGCGGTACTCCTCGAGTGCCGCGTCCCAGGCCGGAGAGTTCTCCAGAACCTCGGGCTCAAATGGGATGAAATACAGGCCCTGAATGGCCCCGCGGGATGCTTGAACATCCTCTGCCTCGGGTACACCGCAGGCCGACAGCGCCAACGTGGCGCCCAACAGCCATACTACTCTCATTGTTCTGCCTCACGCAGTGTTTTGTTTTTTATCGTTATTTGTTTCGATACTAGAAACAGAACACGCAAAAGGGGCGCAAATATGGCATTGCGCCCTCTGGTCGAGGGAGATTGTGTGTTTTGAGTCACAGGGCCCGATCAGGCGCGCCCCATAGCAAGATTTGTGTGAACCCGCCGCTTAACGCAGGTTCGAGCGCAGCAGCGAGCGGTTCAGCGAAGCTTTCGTCACCGTCAGCGACGGCTCCTGCACCTTCGTGATGGTCACGATCCGGGTGCCATCGGCGCGGGTGACGGTTTCGATATAGGTCACCGTCTTGGCCTGTGCTGCAGCGCCCAGGGCGCAGCTGGCGATTACGGCGAGTGTCATAAGCTTTTTCATCGGGTCTGCCTCTCAGGCTTGGCGTTTGAGCTGTGTTTGGCCACCAACCGGGGCGCGAATAGGGCGCAACATGGGTGATTTCGCGCCCATCGCCGTCAATTCTGCCTAAATCGGCAATCCTCGCCGCTGCTGAGTGTTTGTGCTTTCCCCGCCCTCCGCGCGCCCTATCTCCTTCGGTTCAACAGGCAAATTAGCCACGAGGTGCGCGATGCAGACGCTTTTGATCCTGGGCAGTGGTCCCAACGCGCTCGAGGCGCGCGAATGGGCGCGCGAGCCGTTCGATCACGTGCTGGCCATCAATAACGCGTGGCGCGTGCGCCCCGATTGGGATGAGCTGATCCACCCCTGCGACTTTCCCGTGGACCGCAGGCCGACCTTTGGCCGCACCACGACCTATCGTGACTATGTGCCCGCCCAGAATACCTATGGCGGGTTTGTCTATGCCGGGGGCACGATGGCCTTCACCGCCGCCTATTGGGCGCTGTCCCACCACCGGCCCCGCACCATCGCAGTGATGGGCTGCGACATGGTCTATCCGCGCACTCAAAACACGCATTTCTACGGCACAGGCACCGCCGACCCGCTGCGCGACGATGTCACGCTGCAATCGCTCGAAGCCAAGTCGGCGCGCCTCATGATCCACGCCGCCCGCCAGGGCTGCGCCATGGTCAACCTGTCCTCCGGGGAAAGCAGGCTCGTCTTTCCGCGCGCGACGCCGGAGACCGCCGCCGATGTCGCCCTGCCCCGCTGGGACCGCGAGCTGGAAGCGCAGGCCCGCCAGACCGAACAGCGGCTCGGCTATTACGTGCCCTCCGGCGAGTATTGGAAGGAAGAGCACCGTTTCAATGCCGCCAAGCTGCGCGCGCTCGATGCGCTTTGGCTACGGGCCGTGGGTGGCGAGCCGCAGGCTCTGGTCGCCTGACCCCTTGCCCCCGGCCCCGCCCTGCGGGATACCTTGGCCAAACAGGGGACCGCGCTCATGAAAATCGCCACGTTCAACATCAACGGCATCAAGGCGCGCATGAACGCGCTCACCGACTGGTTGGGCGAAGCACAGCCCGATGTCGCGCTGTTGCAAGAGATCAAGTCCGTGGACGAGGCCTTCCCGCGCGAACATTTCGAAGACCTCGGCTACAACGTCGAAACCCACGGCCAGAAAAGCTTCAACGGGGTCGCGATCCTCTCCAAGCTGCCGCTCGAGGACGTCACCCGGGGCCTACCCGGCGATGACGAAGACGAACAGGCCCGCTGGATCGAGGCGACCGTGACTGGCGACACCCATTCCGTGCGGCTCTGCGGGCTGTACCTGCCCAACGGCAACCCGACGCCGGGGCCGAAATACGACTACAAGCTCGCCTGGATGGACCGGATGTTCGCCCGCGCACAAGAGCTGCTGGCCTCTGAGATGCCCGCGATGATGGCGGGGGACTACAACATCATCCCACAAGCCGTGGACGCGAAGCGACCCGACGCGTGGCGCGACGACGCGCTCTTCAAGTTAGAGAGCCGCACTGCCTATCGCCGCATTCTGAACCTCGGCTTCACCGAAGCCTTCCGCACCCGCAACCCCGCGCCCGAGCAATTCAGCTTCTGGGATTATCAGGCGGGCGCGTGGAACCGCAATGACGGCATCCGCATAGACCATCTGCTGCTGACGCCGCAGGCCGCCGATCTGTTGACCGAGTGCAAGATCGACGCCGAGATTCGCGGCCGCGAGAAGCCGTCCGATCACGTGCCGGTCTGGGTCGACCTCGCCGCCTAAAGCGCGCTCAGACCCGCGAGCGCGACGACACCGAGCATCGCCGCCGCCATGCCGACGTTGATGATCCGCTGGGTGCGGGGCGCCAGCTCCATGCGTTTGACCGACGCGCCGGCCCACAGCCACAGGAAGTGGATCGAGATCCAGATGACGTTGATGATGACAAATTTCACCACGACCTCGGCCAGATAGGCGTCCTCGAACAGCGCGAAGCCTGCAAAAAGCGTGGTATTGACGACATAGGCCTTCGGGTTGACCGCCTGCAGCAGCAGCCCGTCCCGGATGCCCGGCTGTCGCGCCGCGGGCGAGAAGGCGATGTTTGAGCCCGCCAGCGCGATCCGGGCCGCGAGATACAGCAGATATCCCGTCGACAGCGCCAGCAGGATGAGCCGGATCACCGGGCTGGCCAGCACGACCGCCGCAAGGCCAGAGACGACCGCGAGCGCCACCATGTTCGTGCCCAGAAACAGCCCCGTCATATAGCGCAAGCCGGAGCGGAAGCCGAAGGCGGCACCGACGCCAGCAAGCGACAGCACCCCGGGGCCGGGCGTGATCAGCAGCAAGAAGATGGCGGCGGCGAAATTCAGCATCGCGGGTGGTGGCCTCTCAAACGCAAACCGCCAGCGCATCGGGGCGCTGGCGGTTGTCTTTTCTGTTCTGTCCTGCGCGGGCCTTAGTCGTCCCGGTGGACCTTTTCGCGCCGCTCGTGGCGCTCTTGCGCCTCAAGGCTCAGGGTCGCGATCGGGCGGGCGTCGAGGCGCTTGAGTGAGATCGGCTCGCCGGTCTCGTCGCAATAGCCGTACTCGCCCTCTTCGATGCGGCGCAGGGCGCTGTCGATCTTGGCGATCAGCTTGCGCTCGCGGTCCCGCGTGCGCAGCTCCAGCGCGCGGTCGGTCTCTTCGGAGGCCCGGTCGGCGATGTCGGGGATGTTGCGCGTCCCGTCGCGCATCCCTTCGATCGTTTGGGCGGTCTCATCCATGATGGACGCTTTCCAATCCAGCAACTTGCGGCGGAAATATTCGGTCTGCCGCTCATTCATGAACGGCTCGTCCTCGGCAGGACGGTAATCTTCTGGCAGAAATACTTCGGCTTTCATCCCAGCTCCCTCGACTTTTGCGGATGCGTTCGACAAGACGACTCGCTCCCCTGTGCACACGTGTCTATCTGCGGCTCTCCTAGCGGAAGGCGGGGCACTTGTCACGCGGATAAGGGAAGTTAAAAGGGGGTGAAGACCAAGAAATATCGATTAATGAACTCCGGGTCACAGAGGCTTGATTTGAATATGAATTCCGAAACTATGTCTCAAGACACACTTCGCTTTACCGGCACCGACAGCTATGTCGCCACCGAGGACCTGACGATTGCGGTCAATGCGGCGGTGACGTTGGAGCGTCCCTTGCTGGTCAAGGGCGAGCCCGGCACCGGCAAAACCGAGCTTGCGCGTCAGGTCTCCAATGCGCTCGGCCTCGAGATGATCGAGTGGCATATCAAGTCGACCACCAAGGCCCAGCAGGGCCTTTATGAGTACGACGCCGTCTCCCGCCTGCGCGACAGCCAGCTTGGCGAGGAGAAAGTCCACGACGTCGCCAACTACATCAAGCGCGGCAAACTCTGGCAAGCCTTTGAGCGCGAAGAGAAATGCGTGCTTTTGATCGACGAGATCGACAAGGCCGACATCGAGTTCCCCAACGACCTGCTGCAAGAACTCGACCGCATGGAGTTCCACGTCTACGAAACCGGCGAGACCGTGCGCGCGCGCCAGCGCCCGATCGTGATCATCACCTCCAACAACGAGAAAGAGTTGCCCGACGCCTTCCTGCGCCGCTGCTTCTTTCACTACATCCGCTTCCCCGACATGGAAACGATGCGCGCCATCGTCGAGGTGCATCACCCGGGGCTGAAATCCGACCTGCTGACAACCGCGCTGACCCAGTTCTACGAGTTGCGCGACACGGCGGGTTTGAAGAAGAAGCCCTCCACCTCCGAGGTGCTCGATTGGTTAAAATTGCTGCTGGCCGAGGACCTCACGGCGGCGGATCTCAAACAAAACGGCACAAACGCGTTACCTAAGTTACACGGGGCTTTGTTGAAGAATGAGCAGGACGTACATCTGTTCGAGCGGTTGGCGTTCATGGCGCGAGGCCAGCGCTAAGTGATGCCGATTTGGCGACAATGGCCTGCAAAATGCCCAATTCGCCACGTACTCGCGCCCCAATCGAGAGGTTAACACTGCGTTAATCGAGCAAGAAGGCGGGACGACACCGTGACACTGACACTCTTTGCGTGCCCCGGCGTGGGCGCTCCGGCCCCGGCATGCGTCCGATGCGGCCCAGTGGACAATGTGACCACGCAGCCACTCTTTAACCTCGTTTGCGAAAACGAGTTCTTAACGAAAAATAAACGGGTATAAAGCTGTGATGCATCGCCTAGCTGTCCCGATTCTGTGCCTGATGGCCGCTTGTGTGCCGACCTCCGACAGCGAGGTCGCCAACCGCAATGCTCCCGTCGCCATAGACCTCCCGCCCATGAAAACCTTTTCCAACCAGCGCGCGGGCGGGGTCAATCGCCCCAATTCGCAGATCGCGCAGGATTTTCTGGACCTGACGTTCCAGATGGAAAGCGGCCGCCCGCTGCCATGGCTCACCAAGTTCGAAGGTCCGATCAAGGTCGGCGTGCGCGGCAAGACCCCCGCCGGGCTGGAGGGCGATCTCGCCCGCCTGCTCGCCCGCTTCCGCTCCGAGGCGCGGATCGACATTACCCGCGCCCGCTCCGGCGAGGACGCTCAGATCATGGTCGAGGCGATCCCGCGCAAGACCCTGCAGCGCGCCGTGCCGCAGGCCGCGTGTTTCGTGGTTCCCAATGTCGCCAGCTGGGCCGAGTTCAAGAAGAACCGCGGCAATGGCAAAACCGATTGGACCCGCCTGTCCAACCGCACCAAAGCCACCGTGATCATCCCCAATGACGTCAGCCCCCAAGAGGTGCGCGACTGCCTGCACGAGGAAATCGCCCAGGCGCTCGGCCCGCTGAACGATCTTTATCGGCTGCCGGATTCGATCTTCAACGACGACAATTTCCACACGGTCCTGACCGGCTTCGACATGCTGATCCTGCGCGCCTACTATGCGCCAGAGCTGAAGAACGGCATGACCCGCGGCCAGGCGGCCCGCGCCCTGCCCGCTTTGCTCAACCGCCTGAACCCGCGCGGCAATCGCGCCACGAACGCAGGCGCCAACCGCACGCCCAAGCAATGGAACGACGCGATCACCCGGGCGCTCGCGCTTGGCACGGCACAGTCCCAGCGGGCCTCCCACGCCGCCAAGGCGGTCAAGATCGCCAAGTCCCAAGGCTGGACCGACAACCGGCTCGCCTTTTCGCTCTTCGTGCAAGGCCGCGTGTCTTTGGCCTCTAAGCCCGAAACGGCGATTTCCGCCTTCGTGCAGTCCGGCAACATCTACAAACAGCTCTACGGCGCGTCGGTGCATTCCGCCCATGTGAACACGCAGATGGCGGCCTTCGCGCTGTCCTCGGGGCAGTCCGACCTGGCCGTGCGTCTGACCGATGAAAGCATCCCCGCCGCGCGCAACTCGTCCAACGCCGCCCTTTTGGCGACGCTTCTGATGATCAAGGCCGAAGCGCTCGAGGCCGCAGGCCGCAAGGACGAGGCCCGCCGCGTCAGGCTCGACTCTTTGGGATGGGGCCGCTATGGCTTCGGCTCGGAACGCAATGTGCGGATGCGGCTCAACGAGATCAAAGGTTTGGCCCCCCGCCGAGTACGGAGCTAGGCATAAATGGCCCCAGTCATCGGGTTGGTTTTCGGCGCGGGCCTCGGGGCCCTTTTGGCGAAACGCAAGGGCGGCAATCGGCTTGATATGGCGCAATATGCGGGCGCATTCGCCATCCTCTTCGGCCTGATCGGTCTGTTCATTGCGATCTTCATGGCCCGCAACGCGGTCAGCTAGGTGTTTCTGCCCTTCTTCGACAACCTGCGCGCGGCCAAGGTGCCCGTCAGTTTGCGCGAATACCTGTCTTTCCTTGAAGGTATGAAGGCGGGGCTCGCCACCTACGACATCGACGGCTTCTACTACCTCGCCCGCACGATCATGGTGAAGGACGAGCGCCATCTCGACCGGTTCGACCGCGCCTTCGCCCACACTTTCGAGGGGCTCGAGCAGATCAATGTCGATGATGTACTTCAGGCCATGGACCTGCCTGAAGATTGGCTGCGCAAGATGGCTGAAAAGCACCTCAGCGAAGAGGAACGCGCCGAGATCGAGGCGCTCGGCGGTTTCGACAAGCTCATGGAGACGTTGAAGAAACGTCTCGAAGAACAGAAAGGCCGCCACCAGGGCGGCAACAAATGGATCGGCACCGCAGGCACGTCGCCCTTTGGGGCCTATGGCTACAACCCGGAAGGCATCCGGATCGGCCAGTCGGAAAGCCGCCACCAGCGCGCGGTAAAGGTCTGGGACAAAAGAGAATTCCGAAACCTCGACGACACGATCGAGCTCGGCACCCGCAACATCAAAGTGGCCCTCAGACGCCTGCGCCGCTGGGCCCGCGATGGCGCCGCAGAAGAGCTGGACCTCGATGGCACAATTCGCGCCACGGCCGAGCACGGCTATCTCGACGTCAAGACGCGGCCAGAGCGGCGCAACGCCGTCAAGGTTCTGCTGTTTCTCGATGTGGGAGGCTCGATGGACCCCCATATCCGCGTCGTCGAAGAGCTGTTCAGCGCGGCGCGCGCCGAGTTCAAGCATCTCGAGCATTACTACTTCCACAACTGCCTCTACGAGGGCGTCTGGAAGGACAATTCCCGCCGCTGGAACGAGCAGACCCCTACCCACGAGGTGCTGCGCACCTACGGCTCCGACTACAAATGTATCTTTGTGGGCGATGCTTCCATGAGCCCCTACGAGATCGCCTATCCCGGCGGCGCGAACGAGCATATGAACCCCGAGGCAGGCCAGGTCTGGCTCGAACGCGCCCGCGACCAGTGGCCCGCACATCTCTGGATCAACCCGCTCGAGCAGCGCTATTGGCGCTACACGCAAAGCATCACGATGATCCAGGATATCTTCGGCGCGGACCGCATGGTGCCGATGACCTTGCAAGGGATCGAGCAAGGCATGCGTCTGCTGACCAGAGGCTAGGCAGACTTTCCCCGGAAAGTCTGCGCCAAATCCTTGAGAAGGATTTGCGCGCAATCTTTTCGTAAAAGATTGCCGGCCCTACACGCGATAAAGCCCCCGCCTTTTCAGGCGAGGACTTCTTTTGGGTCCAGGGAGAAGACCGCGGGGGGGAAGTTACTTCACGATCCGCTCGGCGGCGCTGTCGTTGCTCAGCGCGAAGAAGCGCAGCACGTCGGAGGAGGCTTTCGTCGCCACGTCGGCGGTCTTGTTGACCGACCGCTCGGCGGCGCTCTCATTGGCCAATGCGCCGTTCAGCTGGGCGGCGAAGATGTTGCCGGTGGAGGTGTCGCGGATGACGCGCTCGGCGGCGCTGTCATTGCCAAGGGCGAAATGGGCGGC